>NZ_MPVZ02000020.1:0-124220 GCF_001999485.2 Rhizobium sp. P44RR-XXIV
CTGCGGCTCGCTGCGGCCGCGGCCGCGCCGTCCCCACGGCGCTGCGGCTGGAAAACGGGCTTTTTCATCGGGGAAAGTTCAATTCGGCAGAACATCAAGATGGCTGCTATCAGCACTATTTCTTTCGGGCGGGCAGGGAAGCACGAGGGGAGGGGTTCAGGGCTCCTCTCGTACGCCCAGCGCGCCCGCTCGATGCGGGCGCCGGCGGTCACAGGCGCTGCCGCCTCAATGGTGCTGCGCCGAAGGGGAACGTCCCCTTCGGGCAGCCGGTACTGTCGATCGCGCGATCAATCCCACGGAATGACGGCCATCAAGTCCTCGTCGTCCTGACCGGGATAGCGGCCGAGATTGGCATTGAGCCTGCCGTGACCTGTGCTGACCGAGAGGCTGAAGTAATCGCCGCCATTCTGGTTCTTCTTCTTCCAGATGCCGCCGAGTTCAACACGCCGTCCGCGTGGGGACTTCGCGGAGATGCGGAAGACCGGAGCATCCTTGTTGGTGCTGCTGAAGGGTTCGCCGGTGATGTCGATGTCGTAAGCGATGGAGGCGATGTTGCCGCTGATGGTGCCGTCTTCGTTGAAGCGGATGAAGTTTGCGAGTTCGGTCATTGTCTGTCTCCTAGATTTGTCGTTTCCCGAAGAGAAAGCCCCTTTCGGGCGAAGCCTCCCCGGTCTTTCCGGGGGAATGGCCTCTGACATTCCCCCGGACAGAGGGGGGAGGGCGAAAGCCCGCCCCACGGCGGCGGTCGGGCGGGTCAAGGGGTCGTGGCGGGCAAAAAACGGAAGGTTCGCCGCAGGTGGAAAGCCGTTTTTTTCCCGGCGCGACAAGCGGCTTTGCCGCGCCTGCCCCTTGATCCGGGCGGCCGGCGATGTCATGGGGCGAGAACAAACAGACCCGGCCCGGTACGGGCCTCATGATCGGGTGCGCGGCACCCGACTGGACAAGCGATCGTCACCGGGATCGGCGGTGACGGGCGCAGGCCGGCTCCGTGCCCTCGGCATAGAGCGCGGCCACCGGAACGGACGGTGGCGTTCTCCTGATTCAGTGCCCGCGGAGGGCCGTGTCATTCCGTTGCAGATTTGCCGAAGAATGCCTATTTTAGATGAAATCACGGCGAAATCGCGGGTTTCAGCGCGTGGGTGGCCGTCAATATCGGTTGACTAGAGGGACACTCGACACTATGTTGAGAGCTAACAACTAACCCAGCATCCTGAGAGACATGCGCTCCGGGCGGTTGGGGGAAAAAGCCGGCGCAAGCCGGTTTTTTTATGTCTTGGGAGCAAGGAGTGCCAGCGTTACGAACAAGAGTCTACATCGACGGCTACAATCTCTATTATGGTTGCCTTCGCAAGACCGCCTTCAAATGGCTCGACGTCCTGACCTTGTTCGAAACGCAAATTCTGCCGTCGATCCTCTACCGGCCAGCGCCAGACGCCAATCCTGCAACGATGACGCTGCATCCGGACTGCGCGATCAAGTATTTCACCGCCAAGATCATCGAAAGCGCCGCCAAGGGCGAGGACTCGGTGTCTTCGCAGGCCCAGTATCACAATGCGCTGACGACGCATTGCGGTGGTCGGCTCTCTTTCGTGATGGGGAATTATTCGCTCTACAAGGCCAACCAGCATATTGTTCCAGCCGACGATCCGAAGCGCTGGCCACGCGATTGCGACAAGATCCAGGTGTGGAAGCTCGAGGAGAAGCAATCGGATGTGAATCTGGCGCTTCATCTCTACGATGACGCCCTGAGCGGCGACATCGACCAGGTGGTGCTCGTCACCAACGATACCGACCTTGTGCCGGCGCTGGAGATGTTGCAGGCGCGTTGCCCGCACATCGTCCGCGGCTTGGTGATCCCGACGCGCAAAGTTGGTGCGGGCGGGGATCTCGAACGCGAGGCGAACGTGTCGCTGGCGAAGCTGGCCCATTGGGTCAGGCGGCACATCTCCGATGATGAGCTGCGGACGTCGCAATTGCCGGATGTCGTCCCCGGGCGTCGGCGGGCCAGCGTCAAACCGCACTCATGGTATGCGAAACCGCATCACCTCGCGAGGATGCTGGAGATGGCCCGCCCGGTGCTGCGCACCGAAGGCGAAGTCCTGAAATGGGCGCGCAGAGAGAGCGCGCATCTCGGCGGCCGTCGCCCGATCGATCTGATCGAGACAGATGCCGGCGCAGTCGAGGTGTTCGACTATATCGAAGCCTATATACGCGACCAGCTCGACAAGGCCGGCGATCAGGACGATTTGTCCTCGAAATCCTGAATTTCACGGGTGGGAAGGGAGCGCGAGGGATGGGGCCTCTGGGGCATCCCTCGTCCTGGACCGCACCGCTCAACGCGGGAAGGGACAGGCACGCGCGCTGGGCTGATCGGCCTCCGTAGTAGGTCACGGTTCCTTCACTTGGGTAGACTATCCGAATGCGGGCGAGGAGAGGTGGATGCGCCGCCTCAGCGGCGCATATGCTCGCCTGCTCACGCCTTCAGAGCCGCCATCCTTTCGCCGAGGATCCACAGAGCCTTGTTGAGCTTGATATCCTGATCGATGCCGTTGACGGCGCGGGACTTCACACGGCGCGGCCTGCCGAGATCGTCGCGGCCAACGCCGCGCAACCCGCCCTTGATGGCATTTTCCTGAACCACATTCCAGACTGTCCAAAGATCATTGGCACGGTCGTCGTGGCGGCGGGGAACGAGCAACTGTTGTGCTTTGATCGGCGTGGTCGCCTCACCCTCGTTGTCTCCGAAGCGCAGGACATGGGCGGCGTCCGCGAGAATGTCGGCTTCCTCATGGTTCAGCCGAAAGGTCGACCAATCCTGCGGGGCGGCAAGGGTGCGTTCGGCCTCGCCGAGAACACGATAGGTGCCTTCGATGACCTTGTGCTGCACATCGCCGGAATGGCGAACCTTGATGGCGTCGATGGTGCCGGTCTGCGTCACCAGAGAATTGAGGCAACGGACGCGGAAAAGCCCCGCCATAAGTTCGTAGGCGCTCGTCCCGTCATTGGCATTCTTGAGCAAGATTTCGCAAACGGTGTCCCCGACATTGTAGACCTTGCCGTCATCGATGCGGCGCAGGCGGATGAGGTGCTTGGTGAAATCTGCCTTGCCTTCGGTGCGGCTGCTCGACTGCTTGGCACCAACCGGCATGAAGCCTTCGTTCATAAGGCCGCGCAGCACCTCGATGGTCGGGATGGGTTTGAAGCGCTCGGACCGGCTCTCATGGGCGGTCACGGCAAAGATCGACGGCGCGAGACGGCGCATTTCGGTTTCGGTCAGGGCGCGGCCGGTGTCGAAACGGGCGGTCTGGGTGTAGATGCTCATATTCTGTCTCCTGATTTTCGCGTTTCCCGAAGAGAAAGCCCCTTTCGGGCGAAGCCTCCCCGGTCTTTCCGGGGGAATGGCCTCTGACATTCCCCCGGACAGAGGGGGGAGGGCGAAAGCCCGCCCCACGGCGGCGGGCGGGACTGTCAAGTGGCGTGGCGCGGAAGGTGGGGGATCTTCTCGGGTCCGCTTGCGGACTGGCGCGGAAGATCTTCCAGCTTCACGGGCCACTTGACCGGCCTGGCCGGCGATGTCATGGGGCGGAAATAAACATGCGGCCCGGAACAGGCCTCGATACCGGATGCCCGAGCAGCCGCTGGACAAGCGATCGTCACCGGGATCGGCGGAGACGGGCGCGGGCCGGCTCCGTGCCCTCGGCATAGAGCGCGGCCGGCCGGTACGGGCGGTGGCTCAGGGATGCGGCCACTTAGATATACGATCAATGGCCATAAGCGGTGCCAAGCTTTCCGGTCAATCGGAAAGGGTCGTTTTCTGAAGTGCCTCCGCAATCGATTTTGCGTCCAACGCGACCAGCGCACTTTGCAGGCAGCGCTCGATGTCGGCGACGCTCTTGCCCTCGAGCAAAGCGATTTCGGCGACGGTCCTGCCGCGAGAAATCCATCGGAGGCAGGTCTTTTCAAGCGGCGAAAGTATCCATTCCTTCATGACAAAAATCGCGTTCGGTTGCGCCGCGGTCGGCGGCAGGTGTGGTACGGGGCGCCAGCATCGAAGTCTCGGTGGAAGTCGAGATGGCGATGCCCCGAGAAAAGTGGCTGCCGCCGGGACCTGTACGACGGCAGCCAAGGTGCCTCGGGAGGAGGCCGGGAATTCGATATCTTCTTCCGCATCAAGCATGTTATGATATAACATGTCGCATAAGCAGATTTATGGAACTGTTTTAACGGATCGCCTCGCGGAAGTGCCAAACTGTGGCTGGCATATAGAATTGATCGACAGTAGGCCTTCCGCCGAGACAACGGGAACGATGTTGGTGTAATTATCCATGGTTGGGATGTCCGGCAAATCGAGCCCGTGACCGACTGCCGTAACAAGCATCACGTCGGCACCCGCCGCGCGTCCCGCTTTGACACCAGCCTCAACATCCTCGAAAACAAGACAATTGGAAGGCGAGACCCCGAGCCGCTTTGCTCCTAAAAGAAAACATTGGGGGTCTGGTTTACCTATGGCGACATCTTCCCCGGTCACGATAACGCGAGGTATGGCTAACCCGGCTGCTTCAAGTCGCCTTTGCGCGAGCTGTTTTGAAGCAGATGTGACAATCGCCCAACGATCATCAGGAAGCGCAGCTAAGAACTCTGCGGCTCCCGCGATCGCAACGACCCCGTCAACATCCTCGATCTCGGCTTTGGTGATGTTTGCCGCTTCAGTCTCCGGGTCCAACCCGGGGAGTTCCAGCCGACGAATAGTGTCGATCGCTCTTTGCCCATGCATTGTTGGCAAGAACGCAACTGGATCCAGGCCCTGGCGTTGCGCCCACGCACCCCAAACTCGCTCGGCAGCGGCTATAGAAGTCAGAAGGGTCCCGTCCATATCAAAAAGAAAGGCTGAGAATTTCTTATTTTCATCGAGTTTCAACAGGTCAACTATCCTTATCTGATGCTGTTAGGTTTTGGGGGAGCGCAGCGAGTTTGGGTCAATCCCGGCCTAGGCAGCCTTTTCGGTGTGAACTGTTTGTGTTGCATTTAGCGCAAAGGAATCGACGAGCTCGACGAGGTCGTCGACTTGCTCCGCAAGCCGGCGAGTGGCTGCGCCGGCCTCCTCGGCCATTGCAGCGTTGAGTTGCGTCACTCTTTCCATCGTGCTCACGGCGTCGTTGACTTCGCTGAGGCTCTTTGCCTGGCTTTGGCTCGAAAGTGCCAATTGGCCGACATCACGCGAAACGTCACCAATCTTCAGCACGATATCGTCCAGGGCGTGGGCAGTTTGCTCGACAAAATCCACACCGGCGTCCACCTCGCTGGTGGAATGGTGAATAAGCGTTCCGATTTCTTTTGCCGCCAAAGCGGCACGTTGAGCAAGTTCTCTGACTTCATGCGCGACGACAGCAAACCCCTTTCCTGCTTCTCCAGCGCGGGCAGCTTCAACTCCGGCATTTAACGCCAGAAGATTTGTCTGGAATGCGATGCCATCGATGACGGTGACGATGCTCGTTATGCGATCGGATGCCTCCTTGATACGTGACATTGCACCGATGGCATTCCCGACGATAGCCAGTGAGCCATCTGCTTCCACCTTGACCCGCTGTACGATGTCAGCGGCACTTGCTGCACGCTTTGACGCTTCTCCGACAGTTATGGTGATCTCTTCGATCGCTGCGGCAGTTTGTTCGATCGAGCCTGCTTGCTGTTCATTTCTGCGAGAGAGTTCTTCGGAGGCTTCTGCAAGTAGCCGGCCATTGATGTGAATTTCGGCTGACGTCGCCCTGACGTCCAGCATGGTCGAGCTCAGACCGCTGATAGTGCTGTTGAAGTCTCGTCTGAGCGTATCCAAATCCCCAGCAAACGAGACATCGATAGTTTTCCGCAGGTCTTTGTTCGCGAGATTTTTAAGGCCGCTAGCAAGTGACGTCACCGCTAGCTCGATGTTTTTCTGGGTCAGAGCTCGTTCGCGTTCGTTTGTCTCCCGCTCCGACTCTGCCATTCGATGAAGATCTTCCGTATGCGCTTGTATGGCAATCTTCTGAGCTGCGTTCTCTTTGAACACTGCAAGTGCACGCGCCATTTCACCAATTTCATCTTTTCGTTGGTCACCTTCAATAACGATATCCAACGAACCGCCGGCCAAGCGGCGCATAATGTCAGTAATCGAGGCGATCGGCCGCTTCAGCGTGATGACGAGTGCGGTACCTGATGCCATCGCGACGAAAAATCCAAAAGCCATCGATGTTAGCGAGACTGAGTTCGCCAGCGACCGTTCGGTCGATGCCATTTGCCGTTGACTGTCCGCGAACGCGTCCATTAGTTCCCAGATCTCGTTGATCTTGTCAGTTGCGGATCGGTACTGCTCCTCGGAACCAGCTCGATTGGCTTCCAGTCCGGCGGCGCTCTCACGCAAATCATCGGCGATCGCCTTCACCGTATCGGGGATCTCGCCGAAGTAGGGATCGATCGGGACTAACTCCTTCAGCAAGCTTACCTCACCCGTATAAACGAACAGAGCTCGCTCCACTGCCTTCACGTTATCCTCAGTCGGTTCGCCCAGAATCCTGGCAAAGGTGATTTTTACGTCGCTGCTGTTGCTCACGATTGACCGGAGCTTTTTCGTCACCTTGTCGGCGTCGAGTGACCCCCCGTTCCGACCAATCAGATCGGCAGTGGCCTGATCGACGGCTGCCACGCTCTCCGCCTTCAATGTTTTCGATAAACCAGCCAGGTCGTTTGCGATGGCCGACTCCTCAGGCTGGCTCCTCGTTTCCTGAATCTCGCTTGTCTTAAGGAACGCCAACATCCGGTCGGCTATACTGGATCCGCCTGGGACACCAAATGAATTGAGAAGACGATCAGATTTTGACAGTTTACGTGCGAAATCTTCGAAGGCCGCTCGCACAGCTGTTCCTTCCGGACGAAAAGACCAGCCCTCCATCGACCGCAGTTGGATTGCGAGATTTTCGCAATCGTTCAGAATCAATTGGAGGGTCAGCGTCTCGGAAAGCCTCGATTTTCGTTTATTATCCAGCTGATTAGCTTGTGCGACGATCTTGAATGCGTGTTTGCCCAGTTCCAGCTGCAGGGAATTCAGCGCGTCGAGTTGTCGGGAAATGTTATCTGTCAGCCGCGACCGGTCCTGTCGAATCCTCCATATCTCGTTTATGTAAGAGAGGATTGCTCGTGTAGTCTCCTGGGCCTTCCGTAATTCAGCAGCATCCTGGGCGTCCGGAATTCCTTCAATCGCACGGTCGATTTCGCTGATCTGCGCCGCGGTTATGCTGGAGGCTCGCGTGAATGTCGCTTCATTGGGCTCGCGAAGAAACGCCGTAATATCGGCATAAACACCTTTGAACCCTGAGAGCAGCCGGACTACGTCATTCGAGACGTTCAGTCGCGCTTCAAGCACTCTTGTCGCATAAAGTCCCGTGATGCCGACCGCGGCGATTGTAATTAACAGCGGAAAAACCAGTATCAGGACCTTCGTCTGAATCCTGAACCGCGCGAGTATCCTGTCCATTTCGCCTCCCAAAGCATTTGCTCTCCAAGCCGAGACACTCTGGCACGAACAACTTAAGTTTACCTTTCAGTTTTACAAATTACTTTCAGTCCGTGAAAATGTTCGCTAGATCGCGTTTTAACAGCAGAAAAAGCCACGACGATGAAACTCTTTTTAGCTTGTAAAGACAGGTGTTCTAGCGGCGCGCGTGTTCGGAGTTAAGAGAAAACTGGATCGAGCGACCCGGATGCATAGCGCTTTGCCATCACCGAAACGGGAAACGGCGTAATGCGCGCCGCCATGCCGGCGGTACCGAACTGTTCGAAGCGTTCCTTGCAAAGCGTGGTGAGCGCAGTCATTGCCGGCTTCAGATATTTGCGCGGATCGAATTCGCCCGGATGTTCTTGCAGGACCCTGCGGATCTGCCCGGTCATGGCCATCCGGCCATCTGTGTCGATGTTGACCTTGCGCACGCCATTCCTGATGCCGCGCTGAATCTCTTCGACCGGCACGCCCCAGGTGGGCTTCATCTGGCCGCCATATTTGTTGATGATTTCCTGCAGCTCGAATGGAACCGACGACGACCCGTGCATCACGAGATGCGTGTTCGGCAGCTTTCGGTGAATCTCTTCGATGACATTCATTGCCAGCACCGAACCGTCGGGCTTGCGCGTGAACTTGTAGGCACCGTGCGAGGTTCCCATTGCGATCGCCAGTGCATCGACCCGTGTTTCGCGCACGAATTTCACTGCCTCGTCCGGATCTGTCAGCAACTGGTCGTGCGACAGCTTGCCTTCCGCGCCGTGCCCGTCCTCCGCCTCGCCCATACCGCTCTCGAGAGAGCCAAGCACACCAAGCTCACCTTCGACCGAAATGCCGCCTAGATGTGCCATCTCGGTCACTCGCTTGGTCACGCCGACATTGTAGTCCCAGTCGGCCGGCGTCTTCGCATCTGCTTTGAGCGAACCATCCATCATGACCGAGGTGAAGCCCGCCTGGATCGCCGTCATGCAGCTCGCCGGATCGTTGCCGTGGTCGAGATGCACGCAGGTGGGGATGTGCGGATAGAGATTTCGACGACCGCGTCCATCATGTGCTTGAGCATGATGTCATGAGCATAAGCGCGCGCGCCGCGTGATGCCTGGATGATGACTGGAGCATCAGCCGCATCCGCTGCCTCCATGATGGCGAGCGCCTGTTCCATATTATTGATATTAAAGGCGGGAACGCCGTAGCCTACCTCCGCTGCATGATCCAGCAACTGTCTCAGGGTTATCCTTGCCATCCGAAATCTCCCTCCCGCGGCCTTGCTAGAAAGCCGCTTATTTGTTGCGCTAAACGATGAAGCTAAATCTCGTACGGTGACTTACGCGTTCAGCACACGACCATAAGCATCGAGCACCGCTTCCTTCATCGTCTCGGATACCGTTGGATGCGGGAAGATCGTGTGCATCAACTCTTCCTCGGTTGTTTCGAGGTTCATCGCGACCACGAAGCCCTGGATGAGCTCGGTGACTTCGGCGCCGACCATGTGGGCGCCGAGTAGCTCGCCGGTCTTCTTGTCGAAAATCACCTTGACCATGCCCTGGTCTTCGCCGAGCGCGATCGCCTTGCCGTTGGCCGCGAAGGAGAAGCGGCCGACGCGGATATCGCGGCCCAGCTCCTTGGCCTTGGCTTCGGTGAGACCGACGGAGGCGACCTGCGGATTGCAATAGGTGCAGCCCGGGACCTTGCCCTTGTCGGTGGGATGAACGTTCGGCAGACCGGCGATCTTCTCGACACAGACGACTCCCTCATGCTCGGCCTTGTGGGCCAGCATCGGCGGGCCGGCAACATCCCCGATCGCATAGATGCCGGCGACATTGGTCTTGCCGTAACCATCGGCGACGACGCAGCCGCGGTCGGTCTTGACGCCGAGCGCCTCCAAGCCGAGGTTTTCGATATTGCCCTGAACGCCGACGGCCGAAATCATCCGGTCAGCGGTGATCTGCTGGACCTTTCCGTCTGACGTCTCGACATGCGCGGTGATGCTGTCCGCACCCTTTTCGACCTTGGTCACCTTGGCGCTGGTGAAGATCTTGAGGCCGCGCTTTTCCAGCTGCTTGCGGGCGATGGCGGTGATTTCGGCATCCTCGACCGGCATGATGGTCGGCATGACTTCCACCACCGTGACGTCGACGCCCATCGAACGATAGAAGCTTGCAAATTCGATGCCGATCGCGCCGGAACCCATGACGATCAGCGACTTCGGCAGCGCATCCGGCTTCAGCGCCTCGAAATAGGTCCAGATCAGCTTGCCATCAGGCTCGATGCCGGGCAGCGCACGCGGACGGGCGCCGGTCGCGATGATGATGTGCTTGGCGGTATAGGTGCCCTCGCCCTTGACGTTTTTCGGCAGCGGATGCTGCGGTTCGACGACGGGCTTCGACGACTTGCCGACGACGATCTCGCCGGGCTTGGTGATTTTTGCCTCACCCCAGATGATGTCGATCTTGTTCTTCTTCATCAGGAAACCGACGCCGGCATTGAGACGGGCTGAGACGGCGCGCGAGCGGCCGACGACGGCCTCGGCATCCGGCTTGACCGTGCCTTCGAGAACCAGGCCGAAATCCTTGAAGTGATTGGCATGGTCGAGCACCTCGGCCGAACGCAGCAGCGCTTTGGTGGGGATGCAGCCCCAGTTGAGGCAGATGCCGCCCATATGCTCGCGCTCGACGATAGCCGTCTTGAGACCGAGCTGGCTGGCGCGGATGGCGGCGACATAGCCGCCGGGGCCGGAGCCGATGATGATGACGTCGTAGGACATCTGTTTTCCTTGAAAAGATGGGGGATCCGTCGCGACGTGTTCGCGTCGTGGCAAGATCCCCCGAGGCTGGGAGGAAACTAGATCAACATGCTCATCGGGTTTTCGATGAGCGTTCGGAATTTTCCAATCAGCTCTGCCCCAAGGGCGCCATCCACCGCACGATGATCCGTTGACAACGTCACGGTCATTACGGTCGCGCTCGACAAATCACCCTGAGCATTGACGACGGGCCTTTTCTCTCCAGAGCCAACAGCCAGGATCGTTGAATGGGGAGGATTGATGATTGCTGCGAATTCCCTCACACCGAACATGCCGAGGTTCGATATCGCGCCTGTGCCGCCTTGGTACTCGGTCGGCTTCAATTTCCCTGACCTGGCGCGTGCAGCCAAGTCCTTCATCTCGTTGGAAATCGTCGAAAGCGTCTTGGATTCCGCGCTTCGGATGATCGGCGTTATCAGCCCGCCTGCCACGGAAACGGCAACTCCAACATCAACGGCATGATGGCGCAGGAGGTTCTCTTCCGTCCAGGACACGTTCGCGTCCGGCGTTGATCCCAGAGCCAGCGCGTAAGCCTTGATGACCATGTCATTGACCGACAACTTATAGTTTGGCGTGCCATCCGTCACTGGCGCCGAAGCGTTTAGCTCGGCCCGCAGCTTGAGAAGGGCATCGATATGGCAATCAACCGAGAGGTAGAAATGCGGAACGGTCGTCTTCGCTTCCAGCAATCGCCGAGCGATCGTCCTTCGCATGGGTGTATGAGCCTGCAGATCGAACGTGCCTTCGGCGAACAGCTTCAAAGTGCTGTCAGAAGAAACTTGTTGGCCAATATTTTCAGCGCCGGCAGGCGCGGACTGAGCGACGGTCGCCTCGGCGATGCGAGCCTTCGAAACATCAGCGCTCACGATCCTTCCGTGCGGGCCGGTCCCAGCCACGCATCCCAAATCGATGCCGCCTTCCCGCGCCAGACGCCGCGCCAAGGGGGTAGCTCTGAGTGGGCTTCCGGCATCCGCTGATGTATTATGGTTATGAGTGCTGATTGGGTGGGCGGCGGTCGCGTCGGAATCCTCCGCCGTTGCGGGAGGGGACGGAGCAGTGGGCTGAGTGGCGGCCTGATATTCCTCGCCCTCCTCGTAAACCCAAGCGACGGCCGACCCCACGGCGATATCGACGCCTTCTTCACCGGTGACGTTTCGGAGAATGCCCGCAGCGGGGGAATCTATTTCCATCGCCGCCTTGTCGGTTTCGATCTCGAACAGGACATCGCCCTTACCGACGCGGTCACCTTCCTTGAAAAACCACTTCGAAATCTTGCCGGTCGCCATATCCATGTCGACCTTCGGGAGGATGATTTCCGTTGCCATACTATCGCGCTCCTCTCGCGAGATCCCGCGCGGCATTGAAAATGTCTGGGACTTGCGGAACAGCAGCCTTTTCGAGCTCCGGATTGTACGGTATCGGCGTTTCGGAGCCGCCAAGCCGGACGATCGGTGCATCCAGATAATCGAACGCGTCGCTTTCGGCGATCATGGCGCTTATTTCTGCTCCGACGCCGAGCGTCTTGACGCCCTCATAGACACAAAGAAGCCTAGTCGTCTTCTTCACGCTTGCAATTACGGTCGCCCTGTCGATCGGCCGTACCGAACGAAGATCGATCACTTCGACATCAATGCCTTCGTCAGCCAGCTGAGCAGCTGCATCGAGTGCTTTATGAACCATGATTGATGTCGCGACGATGCTTAGATCTTTGCCCTGTCGACGTATTTCCGCCTTGTCGAGAGGGACCGTGTAGTGACCTTCAGGAACTGGTCCCTTCATCTTGTACAGGAGCTTGTGCTCGAAGATCATGACCGGGTCGGGATCGGCGACAGCGGCCAGCAGCATGCCTTTAACGTCGTGTGGTGTCGCGGGCTGAATGACTTTCAAGCCGGGCACATGTCCCAACCACGCCTCCAGGCTTTGGCTATGCTGGGCGGCCGCCCCGGTGCCAGAACCGGCCGGAAATCGCATAACAACCGGCACTGACACTTCGCCACCAAGCATATAGCGCATCTTTGCAGCCTGATTGACGATTTGCTCCATTGCCAGCGCCGCGAAATCAGAGAACTGAAACTCGAAAATCGGTCTCAATCCGGTCATCGCGGCACCAACCGCGACTCCCGCGCCGCCTAGCTCGGAAATCGGGGTGTCCATCACCCGATCAGGGCCGAACCTGTCGATGAGATCGCCGGTTACCTGAAACGCGCCACCGTAAACGCCGATATCTTCGCCCATCAGAATGACGCGCTCATCCGCCTCCATCGCGATCGCCATGGCTTCTTGGATGGCTTGGGAGTAGCTGAGTTCTCGAACACCGGTGTCCATTTATGCCTGCTCCGTATAAACATTTTCAGCCAACTCAGCGACGTTAGGCGCCGGGCTTGCCTTTGCGAATTCGATACCTGCCGCGATCTCATCGCGAACGGATTGACGGATTGCCGCCAGCTCTGCATCATTTGCGACACCGAACTCCCGGAGCTGGGCTTCAAACCGGACGATAGGATCTCGATTGCTCATCCAGTCATCGATTTCGTCTTTCGTGCGGTAGCGGTTTCGGTCGCTCTTGGAGTGGCCGCGATAACGATAGGTCTTGCATTCGATGAGGGATGGCCCCTCGCCGCGCTTCGCACGTTCCACGGCATTGTGAGTGGCTTCGGCCACCTCGGAGAGCACGTTGCCGTCGACGATGACGCCCGGCATGCTGTAAGCGCCGGCCCGATCGGCGATGTTGGCAACGGCCGTCGAGCGCGCGGTCGAGGTCGACATCCCGTAGCCGTTGTTTTCGCAGACGAAGATAACGGGCAGCTTCCAAACGGCAGCCATGTTCAAGGCTTCGTGGAAAGCGCCTTCGTTGTTGGCGCCGTCACCAAAGAAGCACACGACCACTTTTCCGGTCTTGAGCCGCTTGGATGTCAGAGCGGCGCCAACAGCAATGGGCAAGCCACCCCCGACGATTCCGTTCGCCCCCAGATTGCCGGTCGTGACATCTGCAATATGCATGGAACCGCCGCGGCCGGCGCAATAGCCGGTCGTTTTGCCGAAGAACTCAGCAAACATGCGTTTGACATCAGCGCCCTTGGCGATGCAGTGCCCGTGGCCGCGATGGGTCGAGGTGATCTGATCCTGTTGCGTCAGCGGGAGGCAAACGCCCATGGCGCTTGCTTCCTGGCCGATCGACAGATGCATCGTCCCATGGATGAGGCCGCGTGTGTAGCTTTCCTCAGCGCCTTCTTCGAACTGCCGTATGAGGTGCATCTTCCGAAGAGCGTCCAGCAACTGCTCGCGCGTATATTGTCGGTATATAAAGGGAAGATTGCTGGCCTCGGCGCTCTTCATTGCTCTTGCTGAATTCGCCATTTATGCCTCCCTGCCGTAAACAAGAGCGTCCTGCCGGGCGCGCAAGGCGGCAAGACGAGAGCCTTCCGCGACCGATGCATTGCTGTAGGTAATCAACTCGCCCTTCTTAATCGGCGCAGTGACCTTGCCTCCTTGCAGCATGCCGCAGGGAATTGCAGAGGCGCTTCGAGCTTCAGGCGCAGTCATGATCCACGCGCGGTAGCAGTACTCGCCGATTGCATCGAGCTTGTCGCCAGGCTTGAGGTCCTTCTTGGCCACCGCACATACCTCCGCTACAGGGGTAGACAGAGGGACCATGTCCGGCTTCCCGTAAAGAACGACACGGGCACAGGTGAGCGGTACTTCCAATGACGTCAAATGATACGGCCGGTGAAAGGTGAAGTAAGGCCCCTTCCCCATCTTCAGATCTTCCATCCGCTCCGAGATTCGCGGATGGGACATGTCGGCAACAACGAACACGCCGGGGGCAACGCCCTTTCCGATCGAATAATCGACGACCCCTGATCTCGTCAGCACACCGCCGTCTTTTTCCGGCACAAGTACTGATGACAGCTGGTCGAGCGTGGCGGCCGGCCCGTGCATGCCTGGCTTATCCGGCACAAGACCTGTTGCGTTTGCAATGGCGGCCATTTCCACCATCGTTTTCGAACCGTCCACGAATTCCACCAGCATGCGTACATTCATGTTTCGGCGTGCCGCTTCCTCGGCGTACTGATCCGGGACAGCGTCGATATTTAACGGGTTGTTTTTGCCTTTGCCCGCTGCGACGATTGGGTGACCCATCGCTGAAACGAACTCGATCAATTCAATGCAGGAGGACGGCTCGTCTCCCGCGCCTAGAGAGTAGGTAACTCCAAGCCGCTCGGCCTCGCTTTTGAGATATGCGCCAATCGTGACGTCCGCCTCGACGTTCATCATCACGAGGTGCTTGCCATGCTCCATGGCCGCCAGGCCGATTTCCGCGCCCACGGCCGGAACGCCAGTGGCATCGATCACAACATCAATCAGTCCGCTATTGAGGATATTGCTGGAATCGGCCGTGATGGCGATCTTCCCGCCCTCAATCACAGAATTAAGCTGATCCGCCGTGCCCGCTTCGCGATGATGGCCATCAGACCGATAGGCGATATCGACGGCTTCGCGAGCACGGGCGACGTTGAGATCGCAAATTGCCCCGATTTCAATCCCGGGCATATGGGCAACTCGGGTCACAATATCTGTGCCCATTTCCCCACTGCCGATTAGACCAATACGAATAGGCTTTCCCTCGGTCTCACGACGCACGAGGTCACGTGCGAGCCCGGTTGGCGCAACGTTGATGGGCATTCCATTCCTCCCAAATTCATCCGGGATGATTGGTAATGTACATTTGTTATTCAGTCAACATGTATGTTCTGTTTTGATCCGGTGTTCCCATGAATTTGCGCGTTTTTATCGCGTCCGGCGAACATTTATCGCCGGATTAAACATTACGCAGACTATTGATAGAGGGCTTAGTCGCCAGCAAAAGCTGGTCGCCCCATGGTCGCCATTTGGCTTGAGAAATAAGGCAATGCCAGGGTGCCTACGCCGCCGCGCGGCGTAAGGGGCCGGACGAAAGGCGCGGGGCTGGGCCAGTTATTAATGCACCGACCAAAACTAGCGTGTAGCGCTAGGCGCGTCAGCCGTTGAACCGAGTAACGCGCCGGCGGTCTGTTCGTCGGTCACAAAAGTGGTCGGCTTGATCGTAATGAGAGACGCGCGAAGCGCCTCCAGCTTTTCCGGTCCTCCCGAGATCAGGATACGCTCAGGGGTGCGCCGCAGTCGCTCGAGATTCACTGAGATAACCCGAGCGTTGACCTCGTGGTCAATGACATTCCCGTCTTTGTCAATGAAGTTGTACAGAACGTCTCCGACCGCACCGGCGTCTATCAAAGAGCGGCGATCCGCTTCACTGAGATATCCGGTTCGATAACTTGTGGTCAGAGCAGAAATGCCCCCGACCGAGAGAAGCGCGACGTCGAGCTTATCCGCCATCTCAAAGATGGCGGCAAGGCCGCACCTTTCCAGCAACGCATGCTTTGTCTCTGGGCTGTCAACCACAGCTGGCGCCGTAACGAGGAAGCCCTCGCCCTTAAACAGCTCTGCGAACTGCCAGGCAAACTCAGCGGGATTGAAGCGACGGGCAGCAGAAATGCCGCCGAGCAGGGAGACGACGCGGAAGTCATCAAGAGCGGCGCCGGCAATAAATGGCAATGTGTTGTACAGAGTGCGCCCCCAACCCACGCCGACGATCATGCCGGAATGCATCATGCCCGTGATTAGCGTTCCGGCTGCCGCCGCAATCACCTTCGTCGGATCACCCTCAGCATCAGCGAAGGGCGCGACAATCACCTGCTTTATTCCAAAGGTAGTCTCCAGCTCTCTTTCAAGAGCGATCATATCAGAAAGCGCCGAAGATATCGTGACCCGGACCTCGTTGCGGCGACGAGCTTCCGCAAGAAGCCTGACGACCATGACGCGGTTGATGCCCAGCTGAGCAGCAATGTCGTTCTGCGTGTAATTCTCAATATGATAGAGCCACGCCACTCGCGCCCGCAGCCTTTCAGACTCGCTTTGGACGATGGCAAGTGGAGACGTGGTCTGCATTTAGCTTCCTTCCGGATCTATGAACTTGGTGCGGATAGCGCGATGCCGGATCCAACCTTTTCCACGACGGACCGCCACGCGCCGAGTTGTGAGTTTGTTGTCCTGTACAAGATTTATCACGCACTGGATAGATCGGCTTCAATCGCTCTCCGGACGAGCGCTGCAGTGCACAAAGGTATTTTAAATGTAGACGATGTTCTACGTTCGCGAGAAACATCAGCCAAAAAAATGGTTGACAGTCGCCAAATATGAACACAATGTATTTTTTAGTAGCAATTGTTCTCGCCTTCCGGCAGGGCAAGGGCTAATGGAGCGGAGTGGAGGCCGCGCCAAACCTACTTGCCTCCATTGGCATTCAACTGATTTATTCGGACTGGGAGGAGTACAACATGACAGTTTTAAGTTCGGGCGTATCGCGCCGCGGATTTCTGAGACATACCGCAGCTTTCGGGCTCGCCGCAGGCGCAGCCTCAGCGCTCAAGCTGCCCGCGTTTGCGCAATCGGGTCTACCTGATGTCCAATCCGTTTTGGACAAAATTTCCGTTAAAGACTATGTCCGCGAGGACTACCGCAAGCTCTACAAAATGTCTGATGATCCGCTGTGGGATCCGGCGAAGGACTGGATTCGCACGGTAGACTGGGAAAAGATTCGCTCGGAGCAGACCGGAAAGACAGTCCGATTTGCCGTGGGCGCCGCTGACCAAGAGTCTGCGGCCGAGGGACTTAAACCCTTTGAACAGCTGTCGGGCATCAAGGTCGAACTTGTTCCAATCCCCGACGACAGCTTCTATGACAAGGCGGTTTCGGAATTCATATCCGGCAACGCGTCCTTCGATGCCTTGCAGTTCTTCTCGCCCTGGCTCGGCGACTTTGCAGGCCCTGGCTTCCTTGCCGATCTCAGCGAGTATGCGGAAAAGTGGAAGCTGCCGCTCGACGATTTCTATGACACTTATCGTCTGAACTACGGCTATGTCGGCGGTAAGCTCGTCGGTATCCCGTTCGACTGCGACGTCCAGATGGTGCATCTGCGCAAGTCGATCATGGAGAAGATTCTCGGCGGACCGATTGATCGAGCTCAATCGGTGCCGACTTATGAAGAACTCATTCGTATCACTGGTGAGGCCAACAAGCTCGGTGGCGGCGTAGCCGGCGTCGGCTTGATGGCAGCCCGTGGTTTCTGGGCAACTTACACCTGGGAACATATCGCGGCACAAGCCGGCCTTTCACTGTTCGACAGCCAATGGAATCCGCAACTCACCAGTGATGCCGGAATGAAGGCCATGGATATCATCATGGCTCTTCAGAAAAATGCCATCGAAGGTGTTTCCGGTGCAGGGTGGGGTGAAAACCGCGCCGCTTGGCTTGGTGGCCAGGTCGCAGCAAACATCAGTTGGCAGGACAGCGGCACGCAAGCCATGCGGCCTGATCAGTCGAAGATCGTCGACGATTTCGTGACGATCTACGAACCGCGAATCTCGGGGGGTGTATTCGCCCCGCCGAACATTGCCGGGTCGACTTCCTGCGTTGCAGCCACGTCGCAAAACCCCGAGGGCGCGTTCCTTATGCTCGCCTTCCTCACGACTTCGTCTATCATGGCGATGAACGAAGCGAATGCGAACGGCGTTGCCCCAGGCTACCGCTCGGTTCTCGCAAACGAACGTCTCCGGGCGGTCAGCCAACCCATGAAGGTCTGGGCGGACAGCCTGGAGCACGCATGGTGCGCGCCCCGTATTCCTGGGATGTTCGAAATGGAGCAGGCGCTCGGCAATGAAATCAACCGGGCGGTCACCGGTCAGATTTCATCCAAGGAAGCCCTCGAGAACGGGCAAAAGGCCTGGAAGAGTATCTTGGAGAAGAATGGCTTCTCCGGTGGAAACGCTCCCATCGCTTACGCGGACGCGGAGCCAGGACTCTATGTAGGCAAAGGCAAGGCGCTGCCTTTCTAAGATCATGACCCATTCGACTCAAAGACTTGAAACGGAGGCGGCGTTTGCCGCCTCCACCGTAAAGGTACCCGCAAGACCTCGCCCCCGCTCGGCTACGGCGCGGAAGGTCTTCCCGTACCTCTTGGTTGGACCTGCTGTAGCCTACCTGCTCGCGATCACCCTGTATCCAGGTCTGTTCGCGATGTACCAAAGCCTCTTTGTCGTCAAGTTCGTGAACTGGTCTTGGGTTGGGCTCGGCAACTACACGAGGATCATCCAAGATCGCGAATTTTGGGCGGCGTTGGGAAATACCGCCATCATAGGCGGGATCTCCCTGACCCTGCAGTCCGTGATCGCGATGACCGTAGCTTTCTTCTGTTACCGCGACCCCCTTGTCCGCGGCTGGCGCATCGTTTTCCTGATGCCGATGCTCTTTATGCCCTCGGCGGTGGCATTCATCTGGAAGCTGGCGTTTAACGACGGCCGGGTAATCTCCGACATCCTCATGTCGATTGGATTGGTTTCCAACAATGTCGACTGGCTTGCGTCCGTCTGGCTCGCCAGACTTACACTGATCGTCGCGGACGTGTGGCAGTGGACGCCCTTTCTTTTCATCATCTTCGTCGGCGCTCTTCAGGGGCAGGACGAGGAAATCGAGGAAGCGGCTCGATTGGACGGGGCCAGCTGGGGTGCAATTTTTTGGAACATCTCACTGCCGATGATGAGGCCTATCATCGTCGTCGCCGTAACGTTGCGCGGCATCGACATCACAACGATGTTCACAAACGTCTACATCATGACCCAAGGCACACCAGGCGGCGCGACGGAGACGATGAGCTACTTCATCTATCGCCAAGGCTTCAGGATGTTCAATTTCGGATACGCCTCCGCGGCATCTGTGCTGATGCTGATCTTCACGATCGTAATCGCTCAAACTGTCGTTAAGCGCGCATTCAAATCTGGGAAATCATGAGATGGCTAGCATTCGAAAAAGCGGCGGTGAAAGCCTTATTCTTCGCTACATCATACTTGTCGCATGGGCGCTCGTTTGTCTCGTACCAATCATCTGGTTCCTGACGATCGGCTTCAGGCCAAGAACGGAAATCATTGTACCAAGGCCCATTTACTGGCCCACCTGGAGCTTGGACGCCTGGCGCCTGCTCGTCAGCGACTGGCCCATAGCTTCTTATCTGCGAAATTCGGTTGTTGCGGTCGCGGGCTCTGTCGTTATTGACCTGATTCTGGCGATCCCCGCAGCCTTCGCTTTGGCTCGCTATGAGTTCCGCGGTCGGGAGGACATCGGTTTTTATATCCTGTCGACGCGGATGATGGCGCCGGCCATTGTCGCAGTGCCGATCTTCTTCCTCTTCAAGAATATGGGTCTGCTGGATTCCGTCTGGGCGCTGATGCTCATTTACGCGGCCATCAATCTGAGCCTCGTCACATGGATTATTCGCAGCTACATGCTGGATATTCCAAAGGAACTGGAAGACGCTGCCCGCACTGACGGCGCGGGGGATCTAACCATTCTTTGGGAAATAATGATCCCGGCGTGCCTTCCTGGCATAATAACGGCAGCGGTGATCGCCGCCATCTTCGCAATTAACGAATTCCTCTTCACCCTCCTCATCGCATCGACCTCGAAGGCCTATACGATGTCCGTCGCTCTCGCCAATTTCACCGGCGGCTCAGACGGGGTGATCTACAACGCTATCGCACTCGTCTCGTTCCTCGCATTCGCTCCGATCCTGATCCTCGTCGTCCTGATCCAGAAGCATCTCTCGCGCGGACTCACGATGGGCGCTGTGAAAGGATAATTCCATGGCCTCGATTGAACTCAAGAACGTCGTGAAGAGCTTTGGCTCCTTCTTTGGTGTCCAAGACGTAACCCTCGATATCGCCGATGAGGAGTTTCTTGTCCTTTTGGGACCATCCGGCTGCGGCAAAACCACGACCATGCGCATGATTGCTGGTCTGGAACAACCGACAGGGGGTGAGATCCGCATCGGCGGCAACGTCATGAACGAAGTCGATGCACGAGATCGCGACGTTGCCATGGTCTTTCAGGGCTATGCCTTGTACCCGAACATGTCGATCTACGAGAACATTCGGTTTCCTCTGAGAATGAGGCGCATCCCCAGGGACAAACATGACAGCCTCGTTCGTCGCGCCGCCGACATGGTCGAGCTCGGACCTTTCCTAGAACGCAAGCCTGGCGCGCTTTCCGGTGGCCAGAGACAGCGCGCTGCGCTCGCCCGTGCCATTGTTCGTCAGCCGCAAGTCTTCCTCATGGACGAGCCGCTTTCGAACCTCGATGCAAAGCTGCGCGCCAGCATGCGCGTCCAGATCAAGCACATGCAGCGCGACCTGAAGGTAACCACGGTTTATGTGACACACGACCAGATCGAGGCAATGACGCTTGCTGATCGGATCGTCATCATGAACAAAGGGATAATCCAGCAGATCGGAACCCCCGATGAGATCTATTCGAATCCGGCGAATACCTTCGTCGCGGGATTCATCGGATCGCCCCCGATGAATTTGGTATCGGGGGTGGCGCAAGGTGGAGTCTTCTCGGCTCCTGGCGTGAAGGTCGCCTGCCCTGCCGAGCTGTCCGGTCAGGTCACGCTCGGTTTTCGGCCGGAGGATTGCGTGGTCGGCGGCGAGAATCTCCAAGGCACGGTCTACGGCGTAGAGCCGACCGGCGATATCACTTACCTGTCGGTCCGTACTCCAGAGAAGACCTTCGAAATCAAAGCCGGCCGAGATTTCCGCGCGAAGATTGATTCCAGCGTATCGATCGGATTTGATCCTGGTCGGCTCTACTATTTCGACGGTGACGGCAACAGGATCGGAGCTCAGTGATGTCGGCGACCTTTGATTTCAGTTGTGTCGGCTTTTACACTTTCGACGCTCTTTGCCGACCGGTTACGGAAATCCCGCCGGCTGGGCAGACTCTGTTCGTGGAAGACTTTACCCTGGCCGTATCCGGCGCGGCAGGTTCCGCCGCCATTGTGGCCGCCAAATACGGCCTTAAAGTGCAGGCGGTCGGCGGAGTTGGTTATGATGACATGGGCGATTGGGTCCGGATGAAGCTCCAGTCGTTCGACGTAGACACCACGATGATGCGACGCTACGAGGGCTACTCAACGTCCTGCTCAATCGTGACGACTCGACCGAACGGCCAGCGGCCGGCACTCCACAAGCGCGGTGCCACCGATGCATTCTTCGTGTCGGATTCCGAAATTGATCGCGTTCTTGACACTAAAATCCTGCATGTCGGCGGTGTCGGTCTGATGAACCGGATGGATGACTGTGGTCGTACTGCAGAAATCATGGCTGAAGCGCGTCGGCGCGGCGTCATTACGACGCTCGACGTCTTCGCTTCGACATCCGCCGATCTCCCCAAAGTCGAAGCTCTTCTGCCCTACACGGACTACTTTCTTCCCTCTGAAGAAGAAGCTCAGGCGCTTTCGGGGTTGACCCACAACAAAGATCTTGCGGATTTCCTGCTTGGCAGAGGGGCGAAATGTGTGATTCTGACGTTGGGAGCAGAGGGCGCCTACTACCATGACGAATCGGGCCTAGAGTTTCACTCGCCGGCATTTCAAGTCGATGTGAAGTGCACATGCGGGTGCGGTGACTGCTTCAATGGCGGGTTCGCGAGCGGCCTGGCAAAAGGATTGTCGCCTCAGGATGCAGTCGAACTCGGCCAAGCGTCCTCCGCGTTGAACGCCACCGGCTTGGGAAGCCAGGCTGGCGTGGCCAATTACGATGCGACTCATGCATTCATTAAGGCTACACCGAGGCGTCAATTGCAGTATGATGTAGCGGCTCTGACAGGTGCACTGAGGTAGGTTGGTATGTCGCCCGATTTCGCTCCACAAACGACGACGCGTTTGAAAGATGTACTCCGATCGCTGCGTTATACGCTCAGAAAGGGGCGTGACACAGTAAAGGAGACAGCCCCACGGCGACTCCCGGCACCGGCATCGGAGATCGCCCTTTCCGCTCTTGGCGAGATCGAAGTGTTCGCGCGCAACGTTGATCAAATCGCGTGCAAGTTAGCGCATTCAGTGGTCGACGATTCAGCAGAAATCAAAAGCTTCAGCGATGTTATTGCTTCTGCGCGGCCGCAATACGAGTTTTCGATCGCTTTCTATGAGACAACGAAGATTGTATTGGGCCGTCTCGGCGCTAGAAGAACGCTTATCAATCAAAGCGCGGCTCTAAGGGCCTTTGGCCGAATGGCTGCGTCCCATGACGTCTACCACCTTGCAGCACAATTAACGGTGCTCCTTGCGGATGAAGGCTCAATCACAATTGATCAAATAGACAACCGATCACTCGTGACACGCCCGGAGCTAATTGTCGTCGCGGTTTTCGCCGGGATGCTTTCACTATCAGCGGAACAGGATGATGCTGATAGAGAAGCGATGATCTTCGCCGCAACGGACATAGCGGTCGCCCTTCGAGAGAAGATCATGGATTCTTATCAGAAACGCGATGCGTCCGCGTTGGCCGCGCTTTTTGAACGGTGCGCCAGCCATGTTTGATTTGTCGCGATCGGTGCACAATCTACCCCGGACTAACAAGCCGCTAAGGATAGCGGTCAGGCAATTTCGTTGGTTCAAGGAAGCGTTTCATGCACACGCGGTGTTCTGCGGCGAAACAATGGCTTGCGCCTTCTCGATCGATGACGTCAAGCTCGCGGGAGCCTTTGTTCGCTGGCTTGATAGTATCGATCGTCAGAAGCCGAAGGAGAGCACGGAACGACGTGAATTTTTTGAGTTTGTGCCGTCTCTCGTACTGCGCGAGTTGGTCGCGGACATGCCCGTAAAGGCGACGCGCCCTCCTGCCAACGTTGATCCGATATCACCGGAAGCGTTCTGGCCAGAAGGATATGTCGCGACGACGTTTTGTCTGACGGTCTATGCTGCCACGATGGGTCAGGAATTTCACAGAGATGTTCATGTCAGCCAGATCGTCGATGATCTACGAAGCTGGTGGTCATTCCGGGAGAATGCCCGCGAAGATTCGGATTATGCCGCAGGCTTTTTCCAGTTGCTGCTCGGCAACGAACCCAACTGGTGGATGCCTGGTAGTTTCGGCGCTCGCACTCGTTCTGCACGCGACGAGGTACTGAACGAGACTGTTTACAATTCCGATAGGTGAAACGACGGAAGCTTTGCTTCGGTTTGAAATCAGTTGACGCCGGCTTCACTGCGGGGCAGCATTACATAACAATTGCAGGGAAAGACGGGCAAACTCCGTCGCCGCCTCCGGATCACTGAAAATTCCGGCTTTTGACCTTCAGCGTATTGATATGAAGATCCGGCACGAACATATCCCGCGCCCGCACACCGGGAACCGGCCGCTCGCGCGAATCCGGACTTCCCGGAGAGCCATGGGCGAACTCGTCACCCCGGCCCGTCGGCGGCCGGAATGAGCCGTCGCGCTCGGCAAGGCTCGACAGGTCGGTCGAGAGATCGAAGAGTTGCTGGGCGACCAGGTGCACCACCTCCCCTTCCCGCTGGATCCTGCCATTGATCGCCATCATGCTGGCGCCGAGCACCACCCTGCGCGACCGCTCGAAGAGCTTTGGCCAGACGACGACGTTGGCCACACCGGACTCGTCCTCGATAGTGATGAACATCACGCCCTTCGCAGAGCCTGGTCGCTGACGCACCAACACCAGGCCGGCGGCCATCAGCCATTGCCCGTCACGCGCCGTCATCGCTTCGGCACAGGTTACGATCTGACGCTTGGCGAGGTCGCCCCGCAGTAAACTCAAGGGGTGCTGCCGGAGTGTCAGGCCGGTATGACCGTAATCCTCAACGACATTGTGGCCCTCAGTCATCTGCCGCAACTCGACTTCCGGCTCCTGCTGCTCAGCGATCGCCCGCGCCTCCCGTTCCGCCGCGGCGGTAAACAGAGGCAGCGGCTCGTCGCGGAGCGCCTTGATTGCCCAGAGCGCATCGCGTCGCTCGAGACAGAGAGACGGCAGGAAGGAATCGGCTTCGGCAAGCTCTAAGAGTGAGGCGACCGGAACGCCGGATCGACGCCACATGTCGTCGACGGATGCGAAGGGCTCGTCGGCGCGCGCGGTGGCGATCCGCGCCGCGTCGGCGGTCGCCAACCCGCGCACCAGACGCATGCCGAGCCGCACCGCATGCCGGTCGGTGCCTTCGATCTGCTCCAGCGTGCAGTCCCAGCGCGAGCGGTTGATGCAGACGGGACGGACCTCGACGCCGTGCTTCCTGGCATCGGCGACGATCTGCGCAGGGGCATAAAAGCCCATCGGCTGCGAATTCAGAAGCGCCGCACAGAAGACGTCCGGAAAATGGCATTTCACATAGTTGGAGGCGTAGGCGATCAGCGCGAAAGAGGCGGCGTGGCTTTCAGGAAAGCCGTAGGAGCCGAAGCCTTCGAGCTGGCTGAATGTCTTCTCGGCGAATTCTGGCGTATAGCCGTTCCGGACCATTCCGGAGACGAGCTTGTCCTTGAAGCGCGAAACGCCACCCGTGAACTTGAAGGTCGCCATGGATTTCCGCAGTTGGTCGGCCTCGCCGCCCGTGAACCCCGCACAGACCATCGCCACCTTCATTGCCGACTCCTGAAACAGGGGCACTCCCAGTGTCTTGTGGAGGACCGCCTCCAGTTCGGGTGTCGGGTACTCGACCTTCTCCTTGCCCTCGCGCCGGCGCAGATATGGATGCACCATGTCGCCCTGGATCGGCCCGGGGCGGACGATCGCCACCTGGATGACGAGATCGTAGAAGGTCCTCGGCTTCATGCGTGGCAGCATGGACATCTGGGCGCGGCTTTCGATTTGGAAGGTGCCGAGCGTATCCGCCTTGCGGATCATCGCGTAGGTCGCCGGATCCTCCTGCGGGATCGTCGCAAGGTCGAGATGCTCATGTTTGTCCTCGCGGATCAGGGCAAACGCCTTGGCCATGCAGGTCAGCATGCCGAGGGCCAGCACATCGACTTTCATGAATTTCAGCGCCTCGATGTCGTCCTTGTCCCATTCGATCACCTGCCGGTCGGCCATGGTCGCCGGCTCTATCGGCACCAGGTCGTCGAGCCGGTCATGGGTGAGCACGAAGCCGCCGGGATGCTGACCCAGATGGCGCGGTGCGCCCATCAACTGCTGGGCAAGTCGCAAGGCCAAGGCGAGACGTCTGTCCTCCGGATTGAGACCGAGGTCGCGCACGTGCCGCTCGCTCACCTCCTCCGACCAGGACCAGATGCCTGATGATAGCGCCTTGATCAGATCCTCCGGCAAACCGAGCGCCTTGCCGACATCGCGAATAGCGCCCTTGGCGCGATAGCGCGTGACGGTCGAGCAGAGCGCGGCCTTGTCATGGCCATAGGTCTTGTAGATCCACTGGATGACCTCCTCGCGCCGTTCGTGCTCGAAATCGACATCGATATCGGGCGGCTCGTCGCGCTCCTGGGAGACAAACCGCTCAAACAGGAGATCATTGGTGTCGGGGTCGATCGAGGTGACGCCGAGCACATAGCAGACGGCGGAATTGGCGGCCGACCCCCTGCCCTGGCAGAGAATGCCCTGCGATCGGGCATACCGGACGATCGAGAAGACGGTCAGGAAATAAGGCGCGTAGCGCATCGTCTCGATCAGAGCGAGTTCATGCCGAATGGTCTTCTCGACATGGTCAGGCAGGCCCTCGGGATAACGTGTCTTGACGCCCTCCCAGGTGCAGTGCTCGAGCGACTCTTGGGCGGTCATGCCCGGGATCAGCGCCTCCTCCGGGTATTGATAAACCAACTCTTCGAGCGAGAACCTGCACCGGTCAACAATCTCCTCCGTGCGCGCCAGCGCTTCCGGGTACCGGGGAAAGAGACGAGCCATTTCTTCCGGCGGCTTCAGATAACGATCGGCGTGCCGCTCGCGCTCGAAGCCGACATCATCGATCGTCTTCCTGGTCCGAATGCAGGTGACGACATCCTGCAGCTGCCGGCGGCCGGGTTCATGAAACAGCACATCATTGGTGACGACCGTCTTCACCCCGTGCTTCACCGCAAGGTTCGAGAGCTGGTGTAGCCGCAACTGATCATTCGGGCGCCGACGCAGGCAGAGCGAGACATAGGCGCGGTCACCGAAGACGCCGGCCATTTTCCTGAGCTGCACAGCGCAGGCGTCATCCGGCATGTCCGGCACCAGGACGCCGATCAGTCCGTCGGCATAGAGCGCCACGTCATCGAGATGCAGGATGCACTTTGCTTTGCCTCCCCGGCCCTTGCCCAAGGTCAGCAGCCGCGTCAGCCGGGAATAGGCGGCGCGGTCGGTCGGATAGACGAGGATCGACATGCCGTCGGACAAATCGAGGCGGCAGCCGACGACGAGCCGCAGGCCCGTGGTGCGCGAGGCCTCGAGCGCCCGGACGATGCCGGCGAGGCTGTTGCGGTCGACGACGCCAAGCGCTTCGATGCCCATGCGTTTTGCGGTCGCAAACAGTTCCTCGGCCGAGCTCGCGCCGCGGAGGAACGAGAAATGCGTGGTGACCTGAAGCTCGGCGTAGCGCATCACGCAAACACTCCATGCAGGAACCATTTGTGCGATCCGGTTTCCGCATCGACGCCATCACCGGATCGAAAAATCCAGAAGCGCTCGCCGGCGTCATCCTCGACGACGAAGTAATCGCGCACCGCGATCCATTCGGCACTGCGTTTCCACCATTCGCCAAAGATCCGCTCGGGACCGTCGGCACGCTTCACCCGGCGCCGCTTGCCGCGCCAGATAAATGAGACCGGCGGATGATCCGGGAGCAGGGCAATCACTTCGATCAGTTCGGAACGCGCCAGAAGCCGGGGCGGCCTCAGCCAATGCATCGGCCACGTGGCGCCGTCCTCTTCGGCCGTGGGGGCGATGCGCTGACGCAGCGTTCCGGGACATCGCTTGCGACCGGCGCGACACGGAAAATCCGCTGGCCACCGCGATTGCCGAGGACATCAATGAGCGGCGTCACGTCGGTGATCTGCTCATCAACAAGCGGTGAGGCCGACTGTGCTTCGATCAGCGGTTCGGCGATGATCGCGGCCAGGCTGAGCTTCTCGATGCCGAAACCGGGCTCGATCCTTTCGATGCGATCGCGGAACAGTTTTGTCAGCCAGGCAATGTCGCGGACGGGTTTGGCCGTGCCAGCCCGAAGCGCCTGCATCGTGTTATCGACGCGGTGGATGATGAGGTCGGCACGGCGGACGCCCAGGCCACGCTTTTCGAGCTCCTGACAGAGCTGGCGCACGAGGCGGGTGACGTATTTCTCGATCGTCTCCGGTGCTCCGATCGGTTCGGCGAAGGATTTTTGGACCTCGACAAGTTCCGCCGGGCGGATCGGATCAATGGGTTCGGCGACACGTCCGAACATCTGGTCGAGACGCCGTCCGAGCTCGGGGCCGAAGCGCAGGGTCAGCGGCGCCCGTGGGGTGCCGGCGAGATCGCCGACGGTGGCGAAGCCGAGGGTCCGAGAGCTTGCTACGGTCTCGGGCGACAGCCGCAGCGACGAGAGGCAACCGGTTCACGGCCTTGTCGGTCTCGCCGCGCGCGACGATGACCGTCTCCCGGCTGCTGGTCCGGGCGAGCGCATGCGCGGCACCCCATGTGTCGGCGATCGCCGCACGGGCGGCGAGACCTCGACCGCGCAAGCGATTGACGAGACCCGACAGCATCAGTTCCTCGCCGCCCTGAAGATGGTCGGCACCTTCCGTGTCCATGACGATGCCATCGGGAGAATCCATGGCAACGACGGGCGAATATTGCGACAAGGCCCAGAGCGTGAGCCGCTCCAGCGCTTGAAGGTCCGCCGCCGGATCCGCATCGATCATGATCAGGCGCTGCACCAGCGCCTGCGCCTTCGCCGCCGCCATGCCGACGCGAAGGCCGAGTTTTGTCGCCGCCTGATCGGCCGCCGCAATCCAACGCTTCGAACCGCTCCTGGCGATCACCACCAGGGGCGTTTCAACGCAAAGCGCGGGATCGGCCCGCCTGATCCGGTCGGTCGGCAGCGTCGGAAGAAAGACAGATACGACCCTGGCCATCACATGCTCCGATGATGAATTCACCTCCCTCGCCGGCCCTGACCCGCATCAGCTCTGCCAGCCATCGCGCCCGCCCGATCCCGGGAACGGCAAGCGGTTCGGATGGCAGCACCGAGATGCGCCAACGGGTCGCCGCAGCCGTCGGCATGCCAAAGTCGGAGGCCTCGGTCGGCCGCCTCCATCGGCGGACGACCAAACCCAATGTCCCTGACTTCTCCGCTGCAAGCTGCAGGCGGCGCGATGCCGTCATCGGGAGGCGCACTAGCTCGGCGACGACAGCGCCGAGGCCGCCGTAGCGCAAAGCCTCTTCGAAGCTTGCGAGCACCGTCTCTTCCCTGTCGCCCTCGACGAAGATGACACGGTCGGGGTGAAGGCCGATCTGGGCGAACGCCGGGAAGAAGAGGTCAAAGCGCGTCAGGCACCAGACCACCTTGCCAGTGGTGCGAGCGGCGATGCCGCCGACGAAGAGTGCAGCGGCCGCCCCGTCGATCGCCCCGTTTCCGCCGCCAGCCACCTCATGCAGCGCGCCATAAGCTAATCCACCTCCCGGTAGCTGCGCATCGATCTCGCCCACTCCGAACGGCAAAACGCTTCGATGGCACAGACCGGAGCCTTCCAAGTTAGCGATCTTCTCGCGCAACTCGTTGAGAACTGCTTTTGAGGCGACTGCTGAAGTCATGATCTCCTTCTGAAGGCAACCCGTTTTGACTTGAGAAACAGGATTATGTTCTTTATTTGTTCTCAAAGTGAAAACGAGTCAATGTGCGCTCGGCCCGCGAAAGTTGAGCGGCCAGGCGAATCCGGTGATTCCGCGAACGGATTCAAATCGATGGCAGAAAAGGGAATTTTCCCACAGGATTGCTCGCTGGCGCCGTAGGGCGACAAATGCGGCGCGCACGTCCCATGTCTGGGTCATGAACCGCATGGCAGAGTCAGATCATGATGAACGATGAAGGCAGCGATCGACCGCGCAAGATCGTCCATGTCGACATGGATGCCTTCTACGCGTCGGTCGAGCAGCGCGACAATCCCGAACTGCGAGGATTGCCGGTTGCCGTCGGTAGTCCTGCCGCCCGCGGTGTGGTGGCGGCCGCCAGCTACGAAGCGCGAAAATTCGGCGTTCATTCGGCCATGCCGTCCGTGACCGCCCAGCGGAAATGCCCGGATCTGGTCTTCGTCAGGCCCCGATTCGACGTCTACAAGGCCGTCTCGCTGCAGATCCGCGCGATTTTCGCCGAGTATACGCCGCTGATCGAGCCACTCTCGCTCGACGAAGCCTATCTCGATGTCACGCACAATCTCAAACGTATGGAAATCGCTACGGAGATCGCCGCGGAAATCCGCGCGAGGATCAAGGCGGCGACGGGGCTCAACGCGTCGGCGGGAATCTCCTACAACAAGTTCCTGGCCAAGATGGCCAGTGACCTCAACAAGCCGAACGGCCAGGCCGTCATCACCCCGAAGAACGGCCCCGCCTTCGTCGAAAAGCTTCACGTCAAGAAATTCCACGGTGTCGGGCCGGCGACCACTGAGAAGATCCATCGGCTTGGGATCGAGACCGGCGCTGATCTCAAGGAGCAGACGCTCGATTTTCTGACGCAACATTTCGGGAAGTCGGGACCGTATTTCTACGGGATCGCCCGCGGCATCGACAATCGCCAGGTCAAGCCGGACCGGGTGCGGAAATCGGTCGGCGCTGAAGACACGTTCGCTGAGGACATCCATTCCTTCGAACCGGCGCGCGAGGGACTGCAGCCGCTGATCGAAAAGGTTTGGAGCTACTGCGAGGCCAATGAAATTGGCGCCAAGACCGTGACCCTCAAGGTCAAATATGCCGACTTCAGCCAGATCACCCGCAGCAAGACAGTTCCATCAGCACTACCGGCAATCGGCGATCTCGAGGACGTGGTGGGCCTGCTTCTCGCGCCCCTCTTCCCGACGCGAAAAGGGATACGTCTGCTTGGCGTGTCGCTGTCTTCGCTGGAACGGCGAGTACCTGTCGCGGAACCGCAGCTGCGGCTGGCGCTTTAGACGGCGAGCATTGTCTGAACAGGAGGGGTTGAATGGCGCCTGACCCGAAATGTCCCCGCCGGCGGGGGCCGCAGGATTTCGTCCTCAGGCACAAGTGCGTCGAGCCAAGCCATCCGCTGATCGCGGGAGAGGACCGCCATCTGCCGGTCGTGGAGCGGCGCGATATCCGCGTTTGCCTCAATCGTCAGGATGGCGTAGGCCTCAGGCCAATCCGTGGCCGCGGGCCGCCAGATCCCCGCGAAATAGAACCAGTCGCCGTCGGCGAGCGAGAAACTGAAGTTCCGATGGCAAAACTCGGAAGCAGGCACCAGGCATCGGTGGGTCGGAAAAGTCCGGCCTTCCGAACGAACAACATTCACTGCGCGCGGACCGCCATCGCGAGGACGAAGCCCCCATGGCAGTTCCACCATCTCCACTTCGCCGTCATGGCGTCTTATGATGACGCGGCGCTCGTCGAGCGGGGCGTCGGACTGGAAAACCTTCGCGCTCATAGTATGCAGAACATAGCAGGAACACAGCATTGAAACAATCCGAACCGAAGCGGAGGATACATGTGCAACGATTATCGGCTGATGGTGGATGTCGCCTCCATTGTCGAGGACTTCGCCGACCTCAAGATCAAGATCCGTTTCGGTGAAGGCGCGCCCAATCTTGAAGCACGTGAGGACATCAAGATCACCGACGTCGGCCCTATCGCCAGGTCAATCGACGGTGCCCGTGACGAGGTCGAGTTGGTGCAGCGGCGCTGGAGCTGGCCGGGGCCGAACAAGCGTCCGGTGTATAATTTCCGGTCGGATGGCCGGGAGTTCAATTCCAACCGCTGCTTGATCATCGCCGACGGGTTCTACGAGTTCACGGACTCAAAGGACCCGAAAAAGAAGCGCAAGGACAAATGGCTGTTCACGAAGAAGGACGAGCCGATCTTCTGCATTGCCGGCATCTGGCGTGAGACGCCGGAAGCCGGTCAGGCCTTCACCATTGTCGCTTTTACTTTGGAATTTCAAACGGCAAAACGTCATACGTTTGTTAGAGTTAGCGCGCAAAAATAGCCCAGATTTTCGCTAACGACTTCGACGGGGCAGCGCATGCCAAAGCCACTTCAAAATCGTGGAGCCGGCCCTTTTCCTTCCGAGGAAGACTGGTTGAAGGCGCGGAGAACCGCCCGCGAACTCGATCGTGTCTTGGATGCTGGACGAGCCAAGAAAGACGCGATTGCCAGGGCAGCGGCTGAACTTCAGCTAACATCCCGACAAATCTATAATCTCCTTGCCCGGTATCGGGTTGAGCGAACGATAACAGCATTATTGCCTCGGCTGCCTTCCGAGCGGCGCAAGCGGCTATCGGAGAAGGCAGAGGAGATCATCCAAACAACATTGCGCGAGCAGTGGATGACACTTGAAGCGCCGCCTCTTGCGCCGGTTGTTGCCGAGACCCGCGCCCGATGTCAGGAAGCCGGCGTCGTTATCCCTTCCTACGTCACGATTTCCCGGCGAATCCCGTCATTATTCTCCGTGGAAGAGATCGCCAAAAAACGGTCGGCCAATCCTAAGCATCTCATGCGGCTCAAGCCGCGGCCGGGTTATATCCACGCACCGCACCCGCTTGATGTCTGCCAGATCGACCATACTCCGACCGACATAAATTTCGTGGAGGTGGTCAACAACGGCGGCGTATTCATCGGTCGACCGTATCTGACGATCGTCATCGATGTTGCGACCCGCGCCATTCTTGGCTTCTGCCTTACCCTAGAAAAGCCCTCTGTCTTGTCTGTTGCGCTTTGTCTGGCACACGCGATCTGCCGGAAAGACGAATGGCTTACCGCTCGGTCGATACACCATGCATGGCCAATGTTCGGCCGTCCGAAGCTTCTGCTCACCGACTCGGCCAAGGAATTCAAGGGAAATGCTTTTCAGCATGGTTGCGACGACTACGGGATTCGTATTCGCCATCGCGACCGCGGTAGAGTTCATCAAGGCGGCGTTGTCGAGCGGCTTTTGGGCAAGCTCAATGGGGTGCTGTCCACATATCCCGGTTCGTCAGGAAGTTCTGTGGCCGATCGCGACGAATATCCGTCACATCAGCGCGCTTGCCTGAGCTTCTCTGAATTGGAACGCTGCCTGGCGTTGGCAATCCTTGATCATAATAGACAGGAGAATTCCAAAACGCTGAAAGTGCCGGCCGCAGAATGGCTACGCGGTAGCGGGGGGTCGCCCGAACACGAGGACGAGCCGCAACGAGTACTTCTGTCATTCCTGCCCAGCGCTGGCCGACAACTTTCACCACAGGGATTGAGCATGTTCGCATTGCATTACTATTGCTCCTGGCTCGGGTCTTTCGTTCCAGAACGCGACCGGCTCGGTAAGCTTGAGGTTCGATACGATCCCCGTGATATCAGCCATATCTATGTTCGTGATCCAGATACCCGATCGTTTCGACCCGTCGGACGCCGCGATGGCCGCATTGAACCGGTGACCTTGTGGGAGCATGATGCGGAACGCGCTCAATTGCGCGCTATCAACCGGCGCTCAAGCATAGAAAAAGTGGCTCTACGCCGTGAGATATCTGCCATCGCTGATGCTGCCAAGCTCTCCAAACGGGAGCGTCGGGACGCGGTTCGTAGAGCGCATGCCACGGCAGCTAAAAAGCCCTACGCCTCAATCGCTCCAGGCGAAGCACCGGCCAACCGGGCTCACCCCAAGAGACAGAAGAATCGTCTGCCGGTGGAAGACTGGTGAGCGGCATGTCTGATCATTTATTTGACCACGTACGTCCCATTCTCGACCTCGGAGATGACGAACGCGTAGCCTATATGCGGGCGCCGAGGTGGATTGGCCATCAAATCGCGAAGGACACCCAACAACGACTGGCTGACTTGCTGGCCCGACCTGTGTCACTGCGGACCCAAGGGCTAATGCTCATAGGCCCCTATGCAAATGGGAAGACCATGATCGCGGAGCGGTTCGCGGTGGAGCACCTTCGGGCATCGCCGAACAACGAGTTTGGATTGTTCAGACACGTGAAGGAGCAGGACTTGGCCATTTCTATGGCAGTATTCTTCAGGCGTTTCATGCGCCTGGTGGCGATATATGGAATGTTAGCCGGAAGGCGGAGCAGTTGGATCACCTGCTGGAGAGCATCAAACCCAGGGTGTTGATATTTGACGAGTTCCACAATGCTCTACGGGGACGGTCCCGCGACGTCGAAGGGGTGTTTGCCTTTCTCCGCCGGATCGGCCGGCAGTATGATATCTCGCCTGTCCTCATCGGCGAAGTCGCCATCTACGATTTTGTCAACGCGACTAGCGAGATGGCAACTCGCTTTGACCTCGTTGCAATCCCGAGGTGGCAATATGACGAAAGCTACCTGACCCTCCTCGACAGCCTCGAAGCGGCTTTGCCTCTCGCGAAGGCCTCCGATCTATCGGATGAAACATTGGCTCAACGAATTTTCAGCCTATCGGAAGGTTTGATCGGAGAGATTGTCTCCGTTGTGACCAAAGCTGCCGTGGGGGCGCTTCGTTCTGGAGCGGAACGCATTACCAAAACCGGTATCGATGAGCTTGGCTACACCCCCATTTCGCATCGGCGCAATGCGGCGTTGCGCAGGTGTTTGATATGACCCGCATAGAAATCGACGCACCACTCATCGACATCCAAGAGCGCTACCTGGATACAATTTCCACACGGTGGCCCATCACTTTCATGCCACAGCCAGACGAGCTATTGTCGAGCTGGCTACACAGGCTTGCCTATGCCAACGGTGTACCAGGGCGCTCTTTCGCCCGAGTACTGGGGCTCACACCTGGAATGTGGTCCGCCAGGCTTGATCTAAAGCTTTCCATCACCTTGGCAAAACAGCTGCAGACGTATGCGGATATCACACCTGAACAGCTAACCGCTATGACACTGCCGGACAATCAAACAAGGCAGCTTTTTTTACCCCTCCGAAACCTTCACCGACGGCAGGGGTCGACATGGCTACAATTCTGCCCGCGATGCCTGGCTACTGATGCGCACCCATACTTTCGGCGAGAGTGGCGGCTGGCAACACGACTTACCTGCGAAAAGCATAGCAACAGGTTGCGAGATCGATGCACCTCCTGCAATCAGCCCGTGGCAGCCTTTGATCAGAGCGAACTCAAACCGCACCACTATTGTGCCCGGTGTGGTCACGACTTCCGTCGTGCCTCGACCATCTACCTATGCCCGGCGGTGATAAAGCTTGACCAATGCATCCATGAAATCTTTGGCAGCGGTTTCATTGCCGGATCCCCGATCGACAATCTGCTCGTCCGGCGGTTAATGGACATCCCTCAATTGACCGGCGTCCATCAGCGAAAGTTGTTGACTGGTTTGTCCGCGTCATTTCGTGCACGATGCTACGAGCAACTTGTATGCCACCCATACGAAGACGGCACAGTCAGGCGGCATGTTCATGGGGTTGGTCGGGCTCTCGGATCGCCAATCGCGAAAGATGGTGGCAATAATGTCCTAATCCGACTGCTCACGGATGCGCTCGCCCGTCAACCGGGGCGGTCGGCGGTTGGCGGTAGCCGACCATTTGTCGATCTTTCGCACTTCCTTGCAACCGCTCAGCAAATGAGACGGGTTTCGGTGACGTCGCCGTTGTGCAGGAGAGATGCAACCGCGATCGTCCGTTGCCAATGTTGAAAATTCACTTCAAAGCCTGTGCCTCGGGAGCATCTTTGAAACGGGCGATGGAATCGATCTCGGCAATTTTCTGGAATTCACGAAGATATTCCAGATGATCTTTTTGAAATCAACGGCTGAACATTGTCAGGAATTTTGGCGACGTACTCGCGCGCGAACGAGATGTAGACGTCGAGCTTGAAGCCTTCCGCCTAACCGTTTCGACAAGATTAGGCGGAAGCTGCGTCAATAGAGTGGGGATACAGGTATCAGTTCAGATTTTTAAAACTCTTCCCAGCTATCGACCTTCGCAGCGGTGTTGCCACGCACGGCGTTAGAAACGCGTGCCATCAGACGTCTTGCCGGAGACGGCGCAGACGCTCTATCCATTTCTCTGCGAGGACCGGTGGCTGCATGGGTTGAACCAATCTCGAAACTGGCGATCAGTTGGAATAGTGCCTCCGCTTCCCTGGCCAGCGAATGGCTTGCCGCCGTCGATTCCTCGACCATGGCGGCATTCTGCTGAGTGCCCTGGTCCATGGTGTTGACGGCAGTGTTGATTTCCCGCAGTCCCGTCGCCTGCTCCTTAGCGCCTTCGACAATCGCCGTGACATTGGTGCTGACACCCTGAACTTGCGCGACGATCTGTTCCAGAGCTTTGCCGGTTTCCGTCACCAGTTCGACGCCATTCTTGACCTGTACTCCCGATTTGCCAATCAGCGCCTTGATCTCTTTTGCAGCTTTTGCAGAACGCTGCGCGAGTTCGCGCACTTCCTGTGCAACGACGGCAAAGCCTTTGCCCGCCTCGCCCGCCCTGGCGGCTTCTACGCCGGCATTCAGTGCAAGTAGATTGGTCTGGAAGGCGATCTCGTCGATGACACCGATGATGTTGGAAATCTCATTCGACGAAGTCTCGATCTCGTGCATCGCGGTGACAGCTCTGCTGACCACCGCACCTGAGTGCTCCGCCGATTGGCGCGTCTGCTGGACCATGTTGCCGGCCTCTTCGGCACGCCTGCTTGAGTCGGTGACCGTCGTCGTGATCTGCTCCAGTGCCGCTGCTGTTTGCTCGACCGATGCTGCCTGTTGTTCCGTCCGCTTCGAGAGATCGTCGGCCGCCGCACGGATCTGATTGGACCCGGCTGCAATTGCCTGGGCATTCTGGCCGACGCGCCGCATGGCGTCTTCGAGCTTTGCGACGGCATCATTGAAGTCGAGACGGACCTGATCAAGCCGGTCTGCAAAGGTTTCGGTAATCCTGTAGTTCAACTTGCCTTCAGAGAGACGGCCTAGCGCACTGCCGATGCTATCGACTGCAAAGCGAACTTCCGACGCCTCCTGTGCCTGCAGGCGTTCACGGTCAGCACGCTCCTGCTCGGAAAGCGAACGGTTGGCTGCGGCTTCCTGTTCAAGCCGAACCCTATCACGTGCGTTATCGCGGAAAACACCGACCGTGGACGCCATGGTACCAATTTCGTCAGAGCGTCCTTCGCCATAAATGGTGACGTCGAGATTGCCCTTTGCTAGGGCGTCCATCGCGCCAGTAATGGCGTTTACAGGACGGATAACGCCGGCAATGACAGTCCAGATCGAAAAGGCGGAAACGGCGGCAGCCATTGCTATCAGCGCTATCATCAAGGTTGTCAGCATAGACTTCAGGGCATTGCCTTCCGCCAGCTTTTCCTTGGCAACACGGATCTGTACCTCGACTAGCTTGGCTATATCTCCACCCAGAGGATCGATTGCCGGATAAAGTTCTTTGTCTGCGAAGCTGGCGAGCGCAGAAGCATCTTTCGACGTGAGGATACCGAGAAGCTTTTGGACGTGGACGTCTGCCTTCCGGCGCGCTTCTTCGAAGTGATCGGCAAGCTCCTTTTCTTCACTTGTCAGGGTGGTACCTGTGTACGCCTTCCAATGATCGTTCACATCAGTCAGTGCGGACTGAACATTCGCTGTCCCCTGCATCGGCGACAGGACCCCGGAACGGGTCTTGTGAACGGTATCGACAATGTTGACCGCATAGCGATCACCGATGATTTTCAAATGTTCCATCGGTTCGACGCGATCAACCACGATGGAGTCAGCAATTTTCGCTTCTTCTTCCATCGCGTAGAAGGAAAAGGCAGCAATCATCATAATTGTAGCGGTGAGCACCGAGATGCAGGCAAGCAGTTTCACACGGATAGTCATTACATCCTCAACCAGGCAATAGAGACGCACGTCTCTGGATAATTCGGCAACTGTTCGGGGCTGTCTGGCAGAATGATGCTTCGCTGAGGATCCCCATCCTCAACTCGCCGAGGATTGGACAATCATGGGCGCACCCGTTAAATCTAGGGTCAATCTGTTTATGAATTATAAATAACTTGATAGAATAGCCTAAAAATTAGCCATCGCGAGTAAATATCCGCCATTCAAGTTAAAGTTGAAGCCGAAAGATGAGCTATGCGCAAACATGCCGGACTAGCATTATTGGGTTTGAGCATAGCCACCACGGCCATAGCGGCGGACGGAGCAAAAGCACCAGGAGTGTCGGTCAATCCCAACGAGCCGGCTTGCCTGAAGGTGCCTGCGGCCGATATGGAGCAGTTCGTTGGCGCTCCGGCACGTGTCCGGGAAACGAACAACGGTCTTTGTTCCTGGGAGGGCAGCAGATCGGGTACTTATGTAAAGGTCATGTATTTCAAGGGCGAAAGCCTTGGTATCCCCGCTGGAGCGGAGCGGGCTTATTTCGATCAGGGTATCGAAATCATGAAGGCCGAAAACAAGCCGGGGGAACTCGTGGAGATTCCTGCGTTAGGAGATAGTGCCTGGGGGTTGAAGATCACCGAAAATCCTATGAATTTTTACTCGGTGTACACGTTCAAGGGCAAAGACAGCATCACCATCATGTCCAATGGCGTCGGTTACGACGCGACCGTCAAGATTGCGCAGCTTGCGGCGTCGCGTATGTGAGATCTCTTTATTCGACTATCGGTCGGTTGATGGCGGTGGAACTCTGTATTAATACTGACGGCGCCGATCAAGCTGCGTCACGAAACAACGTGGCGATCAGAATGTTGTGGACGGGTTTGCCCGTAGACTAGGGATAACCGGCGGCAAGCCGCAACCGACCAATTGCCTACATGTCACAGTCATCTGGACAGCTTAACAACACAACAGTGTGTTACCGACACCACGTCACCCATGACAGCTCAGCTCCGAACGGATGCTCTCAGTATCAAGTTAAGTGCAGCGGAGAATTAAGTATCTACAGCCGGCTTGTTAATCGTCATCGTCACCGTAGCCAATATCGGCTTTTGCATCATTACCAGCCTTTGCCACAGTTCGCCTGCTCAGAAGCCCTGCATCCTCCAGTGCCTCGATATTTGGAAGATCACGAAGAGTTTCAAATCCGAATACGGACAAAAACAGTTTTGTTGTTACATATGTATACGGCGCACCGGGTGTCGGGCTCCTAGGCCCCGAAACGATAAAGCCGGCATCCCGCAGCCCGGCGATCGTGTCACGGCTAATCTCTCTGCCAAAAATCTCCGACAGCTCTGCCCGGGTGGCGGGTTGAAAGTATCCGATGGCAGTCACGACCATCGCCTCGGTTTCAGAAAGCGACGCCGCTATGGACTGTGTCGGGGCGGTCGAGACGCGGATAGTCTCGGCGAACCGCGGTCGGGTGCGGTGCTGCCATCCGCCAGCCACCGACACCAGCTCGTAGGGACGGTCCTGCAACTCCTCGACAAGATCGTCAATCACCAGGTCGATGCTGCAGTCTGAACCAACCACCCGCGCAAGAAACTCACGGCTCACCGGCTCAGTTGAGGCAAAAATAACCGCTTCAACCCGCAGCATCCACTCCCGCCAGCGCAGCTCAGGCGGCAGATCCTCCAACTCGCGATCATACAGGACGTCTTGCTGCCGATTTCGTGATGGTCGCCTTACGGATTTGGCTGCTGGAGACTTGCTCATTGTCACAACCCAAATATTCGGAATGACGGACGACCTGATAGCTCGTGGACCGCGTCAAAACTCTCCAATCGATCGAACAGACGAGTGGCTGCCCAGCGTGACAGATGACTACCCGGCGCAGATGCCGAAACAGCGTCCTCGCTGAGGAGCTTTTGAATAACCGCATTGGCCCCCTTGGTCCGCACCTTCGGCGCTGCAGCTATCAACCGTGCCGCGCGGCGATCAATGTCGGTACCCGAACGTAACGCCGCCTCCACGCCCGCGACCACTGCCAGGCAGATCGCCCTCGAATAAGCAGGCTCGCCCGGCCGCACACGTCCTCTACCGCCGATCGTGCGGAATGCAGGCCCAAAACGCTCGGGCAGCAGCAGCGGCACAGGTTTGGGCCATTTCAGTTTTTGCGCCAACACCATATCGGCGAGACCCAACGCCAGAACTTCCGCATCGGCACGGGCGGTGCAAATTGTTGCTATCAGATCCGCCGCGACGAAAGGCGGCGCGCGTGCGGACTGGATCGCGAAATCGACCTCATCCGGGATCGAAGCAAGGGCGTCATCCCATCGAAGCTGCAAAAGATCGGCAAGTTCCTTCACGACAAGTGACCCAATCGGGCCGGAACGGCGCACAAGCAATCGTGTGGCGAGAAATATCTTTCCGGCAGGACCTGGATCGTCACCTGCACCAGTGAGCAATACCGCATCGCGAATGGCACTTTCTTCCTCAGCGCGACCAACCATTTTTGCCGCAACCTCAGCCGATTTCAGGGCGAGGCGGTCGCGCCAGCAGCCGAGCCATGGCAGGTCTGCTCGGATCAAATCATCTATTGATTTCAGAGCGATACCGGCAGCAAAGGCAGCGCTTGCTTCATCCGTTTCCCGACGGCGGGCCAGCGCCCAACCGGGCAGGCTGGGCAACCAAACATGAGGGGTCGATAGTGCGGGCGTCGGAAAATCCATGCAGGGATCATAACCGGACTGTGCGGTTTAGGCCAGATAATTGATTTAAAACGCACAGCATGTCGGCATAATATTATGTCCGATAATGTTGCATTATCGGACGTCTTGCTCTTTATATAGAGAATGGCCCAAATCATCGAGCAGAACACCGAAATTGACGTCGAGGAGACCTCAGCGCCGTCTCTCAGCACAGCCTCGGGCGGCGATGTTTCCGCGCCAGAGGTGTCAGGTGAAAGTCCCCTCCCCTCCCTCGCTGCTCAGGATCAGACGCCCGCCCATCTTGCAAGCCTTGCTGATCGCGCCCGGGGTTATGTTGAAGCGGCCAGTTCCGCAAATACGCGCAAGGCTTATGCCTCCGACTGGAAGCATTTTGCTGCTTGGTGCCGGCGGTCCAATCTTGCTCCGCTCCCTCCGAATCCACAAACCGTCGGGCTATACATCACAGCCTGTGCTTCCGGCACGGTTGACCGAAGCACCAAGGCCAACTCTGTCTCGACCATTGAGCGACGCCTCTCCTCCCTCAGTTGGAACTATGCCCAGCGCGGTCTCTCGCTCGATCGCAAAGACAGGCATATCGCAACCGTAATGGCCGGCATACGCAACAGCCACGCCAAGCCACCTGTCCAAAAGGAAGCGGTCATGGCTGAGGATATCATAGCCATGGTCGAGACGCTCGATCGCGGCTCCCTGCGCGGCCTGCGCGATCGGGCAATGTTGCTCATCGGCTTTGCTGGCGGCCTTCGGCGCTCCGAGATCGTCGGCCTCGACCTGAAGGCCGACCAGACTGAGGACGGTCGCGGTTGGATCGAGATCCTCGACAAGGGCATGCTTATTACGCTGCGCGGCAAAACCGGATGGCGAGAAGTCGAGGTCGGTCGCGGCTCGGCCGATACGACCTGCCCGGTCGCCGCAATCGAGACCTGGATCAAGTTCGCCAAGCTGGCTCATGGCCCTCTGTTTCGCCGTGTGACAGGGCAAGGGAAGGCAGTCGGGTCAGAGCGGCTGAACGACAAGGAAGTCGCTCGGCTTGTGAAAAGGTCCGCGATGGCCGCAGGCGTTCGAGGGGATCTCAGCGAACTTGAACGCGCCTTCAAGTTTTCAGGCCATTCCCTTCGCGCGGGCTTGGCCTCTTCCGCTGAAGTCGACGAGCGTTACGTCCAGAAACAGCTCGGTCATGCGTCGGCAGAGATGACCCGCAGATATCAGCGGCGGCGGGATCGCTTCCGCGTGAATCTGACCAAGGCATCAGGGCTTTAGGTGAGCCCTCCCCTACTCCGGAGTGAAATCGTAAGGGGATATTTCGGTGCCGAATTTCTCGCTTAGCGCTTCGATTGAAATCGGAAGCTAAAAGCCACAGCGATGCCAATCGGATCACTTATGACTAGTCACCTCGAACTTTTCGACAAGATCGAACAGGTTTTCTCCGCTGAGCTTGGCAACGCAATGCCGAGTGACGTCTTTCGCGAGCGCAAGCTTGTAGTTTCGGATGATGGGAAGCGGGTTACAGAATTCACGTCCAATAGCGGCGCACTCGCCGAGGCCGTGCTTGGCGTCGACTTCCCTCGCGAGGCTGGCCCGGTGCTGCTCGAGCATTACGCGCCATTGCACGCGTTGAAGGCAATTGCTGCATCCTCGCAGATCCTGCTCAGACCCGTCTCCAATTACCTGCATCAGGATGAATTCAAGACCTTTGCAATCGATCATCATCTCGACGGTTATCTTGCCGTAGATGACAATTGCCGAGCCGTGTTCGAGGATTTGACGGACAACCTCTTCTTTCTGTCGCTGACCAAGCCAGGAAACCAAAACGAGCTCGACCTTTGGAAAGGGTTCGCAAATGAGGGAAAAGGCGCCTGCCTTCAGCTGTCCCTTACCCCTGAACCAGCATGCGACGTGCGCGCCATGAGTTATCAGCACAGCAAAACCGCATTTCGACGTATCAATGACGAGCTGGCGAAAATCGGTATGACATACATCCCTTGGACACTATCGCGGATTTGCGCTTTCTATCTGCCTCAGACATACAGCTACGAAGAGGAGATCCGCTTGCTGATCAAACGTCATGAAGGCGGCATCAATAACGCCATCAGCGATGTCCGAAGCGAAGCTTGGCCCGTGCAAATCGGGGTTTCCGGATCGCCGGTCTTAGACCCTTGGTGCGGAATTGAACTCGTTGGAATTCGATCCGGACCCCGGTGCACTCCCGACGCCGTGCGGGCAGCCATCAAGGGAACGACTTTCGAGGACACCCCAATCACGTGAACGCGTGCACACCTTGTAACTGAAAAGCAAAGCCATGCCTAAAAGTTCTAAGAGCCACCCGGCCTTCACCGCTTCACTGAACAAGGTCTTTGAGGCGCTGGACGCATGCCCTACGGATGGCTTCAAGCCGTTTTTTCCGAAACTTGCCGACAAAGAGTATTACGAGACCCAAGTCATGTTTTCCGTGCGCAAACGCGAAGCAGCAGCGTACCATCTGGTGAATGTCAGGCGGCACTTGGCGAACGATCTCAAGGCTTCCCAGCGTGCAGCCCTGAAACATGCGCCGAATACGAAACCAAGCAAGGGGGCATTTTCGGTCTCCCTTTCAATTTCGAAGGGCGAATATGTTCACGAACTCGGTGCTTTTCTCGGAGCACTCAGATCCGGGCTCGACTTTGCGAGCGTTTTTGCGTCGAGATCGATTTCCGGTGTATCGGCGCACTCGATCACGACCCTGGTCAAGATGGTAGACGAGGGCAAGGTTGCGCCGATGCTTGAGGTCGTGAAAGCGCACCGAGATTGGATCCTGGCTCTGCGGGCATACCGCGATGAAACCGTCCATCGGTTGGTCGTTGCCTCCCCTGCTTCAGGGTGGCGAGTGTCGCATGATGGACTGACGTCGACTGTGTCACTTCCGATTGTTGTGCCCAAAAGCATTCCAGAGCGGGTTTCCGATACGAGAAGATCCAGATCGATGGACGCCGACGTCCCGCTCGGCTTAAACGAATTTCGAAAGCACGCTGTCGCAACTTTCCCTGACGGCACCATCCAGGCCTTGGATCATTCCGTCACTTATTCACCAGCAAACGGCTATATCGCCATCGATGAATTTATGCGGCGTCACCTGGAATCATACGACGCCTTTTTGAATGACATCTTTGGCACCCTCTCTACGCTCGATTTTCATCCTCCCAGCAAGCCGACAAAGCTATCCACTTCCGCATCGCTTTGAACGGCTTCCTAAGAGCCAGCGGCAGCCTTCAGCGCCGATGTCCATTCAGTACAGGTATTGGGCACAAATTGTGAAGCTCTTGTCGGATGGTGGCAACATCGCCGGATTCAAGATCAAGCATCCCGAAAAACTTCCTGCCGAAACCTCCAAATGATGTTCCGATCATTTTTCCGTGGGATCCGTCCTTGATAACAAACCGATCGTGCAGCTTGTCCGAGCTAAAGTGACGCACGTTTCGACCCTGCTTCAATGCGCTCAAGACCACTGGACGAACCGCGTTTGCATAGCTGTTTGTGTACAGGTCCACGCGTTTCGCTGACGCCGGAAGGAGTTTCGCCAGTTCATCAGCGTATTCAGAAACATCCTTGTACAGATCAGACGGCGAAAATTTCAGGAGGTACGGGTCACAGATAATGATGTCGGTGGATCCTCGCAGCCAGTTTCTGAGGTGTGCCAATCCACCCTCGGCTTCCTCGACGCCCGCGCGCACGATCATGTGAATGTATTGGCCGGCCGATTCCACACTCTCGGAACTCGGCGACCTAGTCCTCAGCTTTTCGCAGAGAACGACCAGCGTCTGCTCAAATTCTCTCGACGTAAGAACGCTCGGACCAAGTTGACCGCTCCGGATCTGCGCCAGGCAAGCCTCGAAGAGCCTCAGGCAATAGATTCTCAACTCGTCGTCCATTCGCGATAACCTTTCAAAGCAATCGGGACGATCCTTCTCCACGATTGAAAAATTGCGTTCAACTTCAATAAGGCCCTGTTTTCAATTGAGAAACGGCGAAAAAAACCGGCTGACAAGTAAGGAACAAACGAACTCGTCACGCTACCCCAGCCGTATCACCCAGCAAGCAGCCGGCCGTCGCCCGCGGACCTCATCAAAGCCATCAACATCGGCCCCAGCGAAAACTCGCCGCGTTCCGAGCGTCTCGTCAGATCCCTCAGATACCCGCCGGCTGAGTTGATAAAATTCGATCGCTCGAGAATGCACGCTATCGCCACGGCTGCATTCTCAGGCCCCATGGCATCGCAAGCATCCTGATAGGCTGACGGGCTGACACCGAGCATCGACCGGACCAGCACCGCGGCTGCCATGAGCTCGCGCCAGTGCGATATGCCACCACCCGGCCCGTAGTCGACGATCTGGGGGCAAGCTCGCAGGACCATGCCCAGCGGGAACGACTTGATGGGCTCCCGTTTCGCCTGGGCCCGCCGCCCGCTCACCGTTTGTGGTTCTAGCCGCCCCACTTCGCCCTGCTCTTTTCCAGAGCTAGGTTCAAGTTCATACATGGATTCGGTTTTTGAATTCTGTATGTGGCATCCATTTTGAACACCATTGCCATCTGTATTTTCAGTTTTAACATGAATTTCCAGGATGTTGAGGACTTCTCCCCTGAGAAGCTCCATTTCATCGAGCGTAGCTTCTACCTGCGCCCGGGAAGGATACCGCGGCAGACGCCCAAGAATGCCTGCGCACATGCCTTCCACGGCAAGCCAGTCGCCCGACACTCCCTCCTCAATCGCTGCTGTAATCAATTTCCGAACGTCTCGCCGGCAAATGGTCAATGCTTCCTTCGCGCGGCGAAAGCGAATTCGTTCAGCTGCGATGTCCTGCGCAGCTGCTGCAAACTCTGCCGCGCGCGCCACCAGCGGCGCGAGATCGAAGCCATATGCTTGTTCGATCTCACCGTCGCGGTTGCGATGCGCGTAGCGCTTTCCGTTGGGGCTGTCACGGCGCTGGATGAGCCCAGCCTCTACGAGCGCCGCCAAGTGTCGCCGTAGCGTGGTTCCGGTGATCCCGTGCGCGCGCACCGATAGCTGGCCGTTCGAAGGAAAAACGACAAGGCCCTGCTCCGCATCGAGCTCCGTCTCAGGATGAAACGTCAACAGCGCGTCGAGAACGGCAAGCGCTCTGTCCTGGAGGCCGAAGCGTTCTCGTGCCTCGCAGACGTCGCGAAACACTTTCCACTTTTCAACGCGTGCAGTGGGTTTTAACTCGGCGACCTCAAGCTGGCCCTTCACCAAGGCAAGCGTCATCGGCCGCCGCCCAAAAGGCGTCGTCACATGTCCCGTATGCATTTCTCTCTCACCTTTCTTCAGGCAAAAGAAATCCGCTCACCAAATCGGTGCCAAAGACTCTTGACTGTGATTCCGGGAAATGCGATTCTCGATCTTGCTAAGGATAACGAGAGAGGCTTCCGCGGTTTGCCGTTTGGGGGCCTTTTTCTTTTGCGGTCTAATCTCCGTTGCGTTCAGGTTTGGACTGTCTGTATTCGTCGTACAAACGATCCATGCGACTAGAAAGCCAATCGCTGAAGGGTTTGGCTTCCGCATTCGAAAGCTCGATCGCGACCTTCTTTGACCTGGCATTCATTGTGAGACTCAGAGAACTGTCAATCGACGTCCATTCTTTCGCCGACCTCGGGCCTTTCGGATTCTTGGCCGCTGACTTGTTCTTGTACCGAGCCAGATACCCGTGCAGGTTATCGAACCTCGCCTCTTCCTCAAGCTTCAGAAACTCGGCCGTTTCCACATAGCCCGTGGCGATCTTCAGAAGGGCAGGGGTCAGCAGCAGCTGGCGCAAGCTCAGCCACTTGTCGCGGCCGATCTTCTTGGACGCACCGAGAGCCTGGATGACCGGGGCAGGGACCACATCGACCACGCCTAGCATTTTGGAGAGCATTGCCTCATCAATCGCCAGCGAAGATCTGACCACGTCCTTCGTCATCCCGGACGCGATCAGGTTCTGTGCGAAATAAGCACGCTCAATAAACGAGAGATTTAAGCGGGCGGAGTTTTCCTGTCCTTGCGCAATCGCAGAGGTGATGTCGTCCAGCTTCTTGACGACGGCCTTGACCGGTATTCCGAGTTCTCGAGCGACCTTGAGGCGACGATGGCCGAAGACGACCATGTAGCGTTGTCCGTCTGACGAACTGGGTCGAACCAGAATAGGTGTCGTTTGCCCAGATTCTTTGATCGCTTGCTTGAGCTCCTGAAATTCCTCGCCGTCGTCTGAAAGTCGATCGGCTATGAACGAGACGTCGAGGAGTCGCGGATCCAAATCCACGATCACCTCGCCCTCCATGAGCTTCTTCGTATTCTCCGCTAGGTCCTCAATGGACCGGACGACTGTCTTTGCAGCGCCCGTCATGCCGTAGCCAGGCTTCGTTGGCGTTTTCTCGTTCAGCGAGGAAAGATCCAGTTTTGCGAACGGGTTTTCACGCGACATAATCGGCCTCTATATTCGCCATCAACTGCGATAAGGCATTGGCTCGGCTAGTGAAAAGCGGGAAAAAAACGGCTGACAAGTTGATCATTTCCTCCCCCATGCGCTGTGAATGAGATCCACGACCTCGCCGTTGGCCGCGTTCAGGCTCTCCATAGCGCGGTCATAGGTTGAGCGAACGAAATCACCGCGCTCAACCTCATACAACGTCTGCTTTCGTATCGATGCATCCGATATCGCCGTCGACTTAAGCACGTGATTTCGCAGCATCTGCTGTGCAAACATCGACTGCATAAAGCCGACCATCTGTGCTTGCGGAATATCGGTCGGCTCAAAGCGAGTTACGAGGTAACGGAACCATTCCACACGGATTTCTGCACCAGCCTCTGCAACGGGGGTCATGATGCCGCCCAGCATCTGCAGGAACTGGCTCATCGACATGATGTCCAGCATTTGCGGGTGGATGGTAATCAGGATGCCGGTGGAGGCCATCAGCGCGGTGATCGTTAGATAGCCGAGTTGCGGGGGGCAGTCGATGACAACAACATCGTACCTGTCATCCACTTCCTTCAGCGCATTGACGATGCGCATGTGAAACAACCGGCCCTCGTCACCTTTCCGCGAGGAAATGGACAGTGGCACATCGTACTCAAACTCCTGCAGCACGAGATTTGCCGGGACAACGTCTAGTCCAGGAATGTTCGTCGGCTGGATCACCTCTGAGATTGGCTTGCGCTCATCATCGAAACGAAGCGCTTCGTATAGAGACGCGGTGTCATCGAGTTCGGGCTGAATGCCGAACAACGACGTAAGTGACGCCTGAGGATCGAGATCGACGGCGAGGACACGGTGACCGGTGAGGGCTAGGTATTGCGCCAGATGCGCCGCTGTCGTCGTCTTGCCGCTTCCGCCCTTGAAGTTCACGACCGAAACGACCTGCATCGGTTCCCCTTCACGACGCTGAGGAACGTAATAGCGCTTGTCGGATTTTTTGTTTGCTTCGAGATACTCGCGAAGTTCCAGCATCTGATCCGCCGTATAGTAGCGTCGGCCGCTGACCGATTCGATCTCTGGACCCTTCCCTTCGGAATGGATTTGCCGGAGATGGCTCTGGGTAACGCCCATGAATTCGGCGACTTCGCCAAGCTGAAACTTGCGTAGTCCCTTCCGAGCGTCCGGAGGATACTGCTGGCTGCGCAGCATATGCAACGCGCTTGAGATCTTCGCCCCTTGCTGGGCGATCTCAACGTCAAACCTGTTGGGCTGCGGCTGGTTCATTTTGCAAACTATTTCCTGGGAGGCTAAACTTTCGAAAAAATGGCCCCATAGCCATAATTTTCGCAACTATCTCCCGATTCTCACATAGCCGCAAGAGATTTAAGGTTAACAAAGGGTTAAGGCGAAATCGACGGGTTGCACGTTTACAGATTCTTTTTCTTGCGTTTTCATGTATTTAGCAAGCGGCATGGCCTGCCGCGTTCATGCTTTGTTTTACTGTGAATCCTACAATGCCCCCGCTTTTATATGGGGGGACAAGACCGCCCTCGATCGCTCTTTATCGCTTGTCCTGGCCGACTCGTGTGAGTGCGACTTGTAGGATCCTACAACTGCCCGCCCATCCAGATTTGTGCTGATTTCCCCGTCGACCAACAACGTCGGAGAAATTCATGCAGGTTCTCGCCCTCTCAACACCCAGGACAATCCAAGAGGCGCATCTCCTTCACATCCACCACCAGCTTCGTGCGCGGGTCTTTTCCGATCGCCTGGGTTGGGAAGTCGAAGTATCGGCTGGGTGCGAGTCGGATGGTTTCGACGCGCTTCGGCCGACCTATGTTCTCGCCAACGCTGAGACCGGCCAACTGGTGGGGTGCGCGCGGCTCCTTCCTACGCTTGGTCCGACAATGGTGGCGAACGTTTTCCCGTCGCTTCTCCCCGACGGTCAACTTAACGGTCACGCCGCGATGATCGAGAGTTCTCGTTTCTGCGTCGACACGGCCCTCGCGGAGGGAAGGGGCGACGGTTCCATCCATGAGGCCACGCTGACCATGTTCGCCGGCATCATCGAATGTTGCATGGCGAATGGCTACACCGAGATTGTCACGGTGACCGATCTTCGATTCGAGCGGATCCTTGCTCGCGTCGGATGGCCGCTGCAGCGTTTGGGCGAGCCCAAGAAGATCGGCGTGACGATGGCCGTGGCGGGCACGTTGCCAGCCAATGCGGACACGTTCCTCAGGCTCCGTCCTTCCAATTACCGTTCTGATCTCACCCCTCTCAGCCAGGCAGCGTAAGGAGAAATCCGTGAACCAGCTTCGCTCTCACCCTCGGCTCGTCCGCAAACTTCAGGAGGCGCTCGGCGATCAGCTTTGTGTTGCCCTGGACGACGCAAATGTCGTCGAGATCATGCTCAATCCGGACGGAAAACTGTTCATCGAACGCCTCGGTCACGGCGTTGCGCCTGCTGGCGAGATGTCATCCGCTGCCGCGGAGATGGTCATTGGCACAGTGGCGCACGCGCTTCAGTCAGAGGTCGACACGGAACAGCCAATCATCTCCGGCGAGCTGCCAATTGGCGGCCACCGCTTTGAGGGTCTGTTGCCCCCAATCGTCGCCAAGCCTGCCTTTACCATTCGGCGCCGCGCGTCACGCCTCATTCCGCTCGAAGATTATGTCCGTACCGGCGTCATGACCGAATACCAGGCGTCGACGATTCGCAGCGCGATCTCCGCGAGGCTAAACATCGTCATTTCCGGGGGAACGGGCTCGGGCAAGACGACGCTTGCGAATGCGGTGATCGACGAGATCGTCAAATCTGCGCCGGAGGATCGTCTCGTCATTCTTGAGGATACCGCGGAAATTCAATGCACTGCCGAGAACGCAGTTCTTCTCCATACCAGCGACACGATCGACATGGCGCGGCTCTTGAAGAGCACTATGCGACTGCGTCCCGACAGGATTGTGGTTGGCGAGGTCCGCGACGGCGCGGCCCTGACCCTGCTCAAGGCTTGGAACACTGGCCATCCCGGTGGAGTGGCGACCATTCACTCGAACACTGCCATGTCGGCGCTCCGTCGCCTTGAACAACTGACGGCCGAGGCGAGCCAACAGCCAATGCACGAGGTGATCGGCGAAGCGGTTGATCTCATCGTGTCCATTGAGCGGACGCCGCACGGACGGCGCGTGCGCGACGTCATCCAGGTCGAGCGATTCGTCAATGGTCAATACGAGATCGAATCCGATCAACTCACGGAAGAACAGGAGGCGCGCCATGTCGCGTAAGAACGCACTGATCGCCATAGCAATCCTTGCAGCGCCGATCGTATTAGCCTCCGTCGCGCGGCGCTCGCGAGCTCCGGCGGCAGCCTCCCCTGGGAAGGACCGTTGCAGCAAATCCAGGAGTCGATCACCGGCCCGGTCGCGGGCGCAATTGCGCTTGCGGCCGTGGCTATCGCGGGCGGCATGCTAATCTTCGGCGGCGAGCTCAACGATTTCGCCCGAAGGCTTGTCTATGTCGTTCTCGTCGCCGGCATCCTGCTCGGCGCCACCAACATCGTCGGCCTGTTCGGCGCAACCGGCGCCTCGATAGGACTGACGAGCGAGCAGCTCAACACGAACGACTCGACCGGAGGAGGGGAGCGAACTCATGGCTAACTCCCTTTCCGGCCTGCAGCGCAACCGCATCCACCGCGCGCTTTCGCGCCCGAACCTGCTGATGGGCGCCGACCGGGAGCTGGTGCTGATCACCGGTCTTGCCGCCGTCATCCTGATCTTCGTGGTCCTGACCGCTTATTCGGCGCTCTTCGGGATCGCCGTGTGGATCGTAATCGTCGGACTTCTCAGGATGATGGCGAAGTCGGACCCGCTCATGCGACAGGTCTATATCAGGCACATTTCCTACAAGCCCTACTACAAGGCAACCACTTCGCCTTGGCGTCGCTATTGAGGAGACCGCCATGGTAGCTCTCAATCGCTTCCGGGTGACCGGTCCATCCTTTGCGGATCTCGTTCCCTATGCCGGCCTCGTCGACAATGGTGTTCTCCTCTTGAAGGACGGAAGCCTGATGGCCGGCTGGTATTTCGCCGGTCCGGATTCTGAAAGTGCGACCGACCTCGAACGCAACGAGCTGTCGAGGCAGATCAACGCCATTCTCTCGCGGCTTGGAAGCGGCTGGATGATCCAGGTCGAAGCTATCCGCATTCCGACGGTCGACTATCCCACAGAAGATCGTTGCCATTTCCCCGACCCGGTGACCCGCGCGATCGATGCCGAACGGCGCGCACATTTCGCGCGCGAGCAGGGACATTTCGAGAGCAAGCATGCGCTGATCCTGACCTACCGGCCGCTCGAGTCCAAGAAGACTGCTCTCAGCAAATACATCTATTCGGATGAGGAAAGCCGGAAGAAGTCCTACGCGGACACGGTTCTCTTTGTGTTCAAGAACGCGGTGCGAGAGCTTGAGCAGTATTTCGCCAACACACTTTCGATCCGGCGAATGGAAACCCGCGAAACGGTCGAAAGGGGAGGGGAGCGAATTGCCCGATATGACGAGTTGCTCCAGTTCGCCCGCTTCTGCATCACAGGCGAGAGCCATCCGATCAGGCTTCCCGATGTTCCCATGTATCTCGACTGGATCGCCACGGCTGAGCTTGAGCATGGACTGACGCCAAAAGTCGAAAACCGTTTCCTTGGCGTCGTTGCGATCGACGGCCTGCCCGCCGAAAGCTGGCCTGGTATCCTGAACAGCCTGGATCTCATGCCGCTGACCTATCGCTGGTCATCGCGCTTCATCTTCCTTGATGCCGAGGAAGCTCGTCAAAAGCTCGAGCGCACGCGAAAGAAATGGCAACAGAAGGTCCGGCCGTTCTTCGACCAGATATTCCAGACACAAAGTCGATCCGTCGACCAGGACGCGATGACCATGGTGGCCGAGACTGAGGATGCCATCGCGCAGGCCTCGTCGCAGCTGGTTGCCTACGGCTACTACACGCCGGTCGTCGTGCTCTTCGACAGCGATCGCGAAGCACTCCAGGAGAAGGCCGAAGCGATCCGCCGGCTGATCCAGGCGGAAGGCTTTGGGGCACGGATCGAAACGCTGAACGCCACCGACGCCTACCTCGGCAGCTTGCCGGGCAACTGGTATTGCAACATCCGCGAGCCGCTGATCAACACCAGCAATCTCGCCGACTTGATTCCGTTGAATTCGGTCTGGGCCGGAAACCCGGTCGCGCCATGCCCCTTTTACCCGGCGAACTCCCCGCCCCTGATGCAGGTTGCGACCGGTTCGACAGCGTTTCGCTTGAACCTGCACGTCGATGACGTGGGTCATTGCCTTATCTTCGGGCCGACTGGTTCGGGCAAATCGACGCTGCTTGCTCTGATCGCCGCACAGTTTCGGCGGTACGAACATGCGCAGATCTTCGCCTTTGACAAAGGCAGTTCACTTCTTCCCCTAACTCTTGCTGCCGGTGGTGATCACTATGAGATCGGCGGCGAGAATGCGGAAGAGGGGAGGGCGTTGGCCTTCTGCCCGCTCTCTGATCTCAAAAGTGACGCCGACCGGGCTTGGGCGACAGAGTGGATCGAGATGCTGGTCGGTCTGCAGGGCGTGACGATCACCCCTGATCATCGCAACGCCATCTCTCGGCAAATCGGACTAATGGCGAGCGCATCCGGTCGCTCACTGTCGGATTTCGTCAGCGGCGTGCAGCTGCGCGAAATCAAGGACGCGCTGCATCACTACACCGTCGACGGGCCTATGGGCCAGCTTCTCGATGCCGAAGAAGACGGCCTGACGCTCGGCGCCTTCCAGACCTTCGAGATCGAGCAACTGATGAACATGGGCGAGCGCAATCTCGTGCCAGTGCTGACCTACCTGTTCCGGCGGATCGAGAAGCGTTTGGATGGGTCGCCAAGCCTGATCGTCCTCGACGAGGCGTGGCTGATGCTTGGCCACCCAGTTTTCCGCAGCAAGATCAGGGAATGGCTCAAGGTGTTGCGCAAGGCGAATTGCGCAGTCGTTCTGGCGACCCAATCAATCTCCGACGCCGAACGGTCAGGGATTATCGACGTGCTGAAGGAATCCTGCCCCACCAAGATTTGCCTTCCGAATGGTGCCGCTCGAGAGCCGGGGACGCGGGAATTTTATGAGCGTATCGGTTTCAACGAGCGCCAGATTGAGATCGTCTCAACAGCGATCCCGAAGCGCGAATACTACGTCGCCACGCCGGAAGGCCGTCGTCTCTTCGACATGTCGCTCGGACCCGTTGCGCTGAGCTTCGTAGGAGCTTCCGGGAAGGAAGACCTCAAGCGCATTTGCGCATTGAAATCCGCACATGGCCACGACTGGCCGATCCATTGGCTTGAATCGAGAGGAGTTTACGATGCCGCATCGCTACTCAAATAAATGGATCGCCTGCTTGGCGGCCACCGCCATCACGATCGTAAGCGCAGGTTCGGTGCAAGCCGGTACGGCCACCGGCGCTGCGACGGAATGGACGCAGCTCGCCAACAATGCGCAACTCGTGGACCTCATGAAAAGCTCCGGCATCCAGGTCGACAACCAACTGACGCAGATCAGCCAGCTTGCTGAGCAGATCCAGAACCAGCTCAAGATCTACGAGAACATGCTGCAAAACACTGCGCAGCTTCCTGATCATATCTGGGGGCAGGTCGAAGGCGATCTCAACCAGCTGCGCAGTATCGTCGACCAGGGTCAGAGTATCTCATTTTCGATGGGCAACGCTGACGACGTTCTTCAGCAGCGCTTTCAGAGCTACGCCGATCTCAAAACCAACCTGCCTGATAACGCGACGTTCTCCTCGACCTACCAATCCTGGTCGGACACCAACCGTGACACGATCGCCAGCTCGCTGAAGGCTGCGAGCCTCACGGCCGACCAGTTCGATAGCGAGGAAGATACGATGTCCTCGCTGCGGTCGATGTCCGAAACGGCGGACGGGCAGATGAAAGCTTTGCAGGTCGGCCACGAGATCGCCGCTCAGCAGGTTGCCCAGATGCAGAAGCTTCGCGGTCTCGTCTCGCAACAGATGACGATGATGGGAACCTGGCTGCAGACCGAACAGACCGACAAGGACCTGGCGCAGGCGCGGCGGGAAAAGTTCTTCAACGCCGAGGTCAAGAGCGTTCCGGAAGGCCAGAAAATGGAGCCGCGTTGGTGAGCCGCCCTGTCCTGGTTGCCATATTGCTCGCCGTCGCCGCCGCATCGTCGGCTGCGACCGTTCTGATCGTTAAGTCCGGTGACGCAGGTAAAGCCGCGCTCACCGATGAACAGCGTGCTGTCCGGGAAAAATTCTTCGGCTCCGACAAAGAGTTGCCGCCGGTCAAGGATGGTCAGGAGATGCGCCCAAGATGGTGAAGCCCGCTGTCACACGTTCACTCCTGATAACTGGTCTGTTCTTCCTCGCCTATGCTCCCGCATTTGCGCAGGAGGGGCAGGTCCTCACGGAACTGGAAAACCAGGTCTCCTCCGCCGCGAAGGGCTGGGAGACCACTATCATGGATGCGGCGAAATCCCTTTTCTGGATCCTCGCAACGATCGAGATCGGCATTGCGGCCGTCTGGCTGGCGATCCAGTCAGCCTCGCTGGACAGCTGGTTCGCCGAACTGGTTCGGCGGATCATGTTCGTCGGATTCTTCGCGTTCGTTCTGACCCAAGGTCCGAGCTTTGCGCGGGCGGTGGTCGACAGTCTTTTCCAAATTGGCGCCGGCGGCGGTTCAGCTTCGCCCGCCGAAGTGTTCGATGCCGGCATCCGCGTCGCCTCGCAAATGTCGCAACAGGCGCAGTTCGGTGTGTTCGAGGATAACGCCCTCGCGATCGCCGCCGTTCTCGCCATGGGCGTCGTGGTCATATGCTTCTCGCTCGTCGCCGCGATTTTCGTGTCGGTGATGGTGGAGATGTATGTCGGCCTGCTCGCCGGCATGATCATGCTCGGCCTGGGCGGTTCTTCCTTCACCAAAGACTTTGCTGTTCGCTATCTTGTGTACGCCTTCGGCGTCGGAATGAAACTGATGGCGCTGGTGATGATTGCAAAGATCGGGTCACAGGTCCTCTTGGGTCTGGCCAATGCCCCGACCGCATCCTCCGACCAGTTTGTCACCACCCTGGCCATCGCCGGTATTTCCGTCGTGGTCTTCATCATCGCCATGTACGTGCCGAACATCATCCAAGGTGTCGTCCAGGGTGCGTCCGTCACCGGCGGTATGGAGACAATCCGCCACGGCGGGCAGGCGGCGTCCTTCGCCGCGGGCGCTGGATTCTTGGCAGCCGGCGCTGCCGGCGCGGGTTTTGCGGCGGCCCAAGCCGCACGAGCTGGCGGTTCATCCGTCGCTGGTGCTGCCCTGCGGGGGATAGGCGCAAGCTTCAGTTCCGGCGCGCAAGCAGCGGGCGCGGCCGCCAAGGAAAAGGCAATCGGCTCTCCCGGTGCCTATGCGGGGTCCATCCTCGGACTAGCCAACGCCAAGCTCGATGAACAGCGCAGCGGTCACAGCGGCCCGAAGCCTCCTCCCGAACGCAACGACAAACCATAATCGAGACAAGGGAAGAATAAATGGCAGCGAACCGCGCCCCTGATAATCCGTATCTTGCCGCCCGCCAGGAATGGAACGAGCGCTACGGCACATATGTGAAGGCTGCTTCCGCATGGCGGATCGTCGGCATTCTCGGCCTGGCGATGGCCGTCATCGGCTTCAGCTACGCGATGTACCTAAGCACGCAGGTCAAGCTCGTGCCTTATATCGTTGAGGTCGACAAGCTGGGGACGGCGGTCACGGCAGGCTTCCCGGAGCAGATCGAATACGCCGATGTCCGCGTGGTTCGCGCCACACTCGGCAACTTCGTGACAAGCTTTCGCTCGATCACGCCGGATGCCGTGGTGCAGAAGCAATATATCGACCGCACATACGCTCTTCTTCGCACGTCCGATCCGTCGACGGAGAAGGTCAACGCCTGGTTTCGAGGCAATTCTCCATTCGAGAAGGCGAAGTCTTCGACAGTTGCCATCGAGGTCAACAACATCGTGGCGCTTTCGAACCAGACCTATCAGATCGACTGGACGGAATACGAGCGAGACCGCAAGGGCAAGGAAACCGGCACACGCCGTTTCCGCGGGATCGCAACGGTGACGCTCACCGCGCCGCAGGATGAGGCGACGATCCGCCTCAATCCGATCGGCCTCTATGTCCGGGATTTCGACTGGACGGCACAGCTTTAAGGGCAGGGATTTCTCAATGCAAAAGACAGGATTGATCGCAGCCGCCGGCTGCATGGCCGGACTCGCCTTTGTGGTGAGCGCGCAGGCGCAAAGCATGACGAGCAACGAGGTCAAGGGCACGAATATCTCCCGGAAATGGCGCGGCACACCGGGCCTGGTCACAACGGGACCGGACGGCAAAGTGATTTTTCTGTTCGGCGAGACCCAGCCGTCCGTCGTCTGCTCGCCGCTGCAGGTCTGCGACATCGAGCTTCAGGGCGGTGAGATCGTTCGCGACGTGCTCGTCGGCGATACGGTGCGGTGGAAAGTGGAGCCGGCCACCTCGGGGGCGACAGGCGGGCAGGCCATCCATCTGATTGTCAAACCGTCGGAGCCAGGTCTTCTCACCTCGATGGTCGTGACGACGTCACGGCGAACCTATCATATCCAGCTCAAGTCCCATCCCAGCCAGTACATGGCGCGCGTTGGTTTCGAGTACCCCGAGGACGCGTCCACCAAACTCGCCGATATCAACGCCCGTCTCGAAACGGGCGGCATTCCCGGCACTGCCCCGGACAAGCTGAACTTCTCCTACTCGGTGAGCGGCAGCGCTCCCTGGAAGCCGAAGCGGGTCTATTCGGATGGAGTGAAGACCTACATCCAGTTCCCGATGTCGATCTCAGGTCAGGATGCGCCGGTGCTCTTCGTCGTCTCCGGCGGTCAGAACCGTATCGTCAATTACCGGATGAAGAACGACATGATGACCGTCGACTATGCGATCGACAAGGCGATCCTCGTTTCGGGGGTCGGCTGGCGGCAGCAGAAGATCACCATCCGGCGGCGAGGCTGAACCATGCGCAAGCTCCTCGCACTCTTCATCGCGGCCGCACTTCTCTCCGGTTGCCAAACGGCCGACGACGCAATGACCACCAGCTCAACCCCGGTCACCGTCACCGGACCCGCGGCAAGCGCGATCGCCGGTGACCTGGCAAGTCGTCTCGCCGAGCAAATCGGCCCGGCCAGCGCTGCGATGGCGATCAGATGGAAAAGGAGCAGTCGGAATTCGCGACCGCCCTCGAAGCGGCATTGAAGGGGTGGGGATATACCGTCGTCACCGACGGCAAAGTCGCCAAAGACGTCAAGCCGGTCGAACTTGCTTTTGCCGTCGAGGGCTTCGATGGGCAGGTTTTTGCGCGCGTTTCGACGCCTTCCATCGCTCTTGGCCGCGCCTATACGCCAACGGCGGCCGGCGCCACGCCGGCCAGTCCGCTTTCGATCATGCAGCGCAACTGACGGAGGGGAATATGGTCCAGTCGCTCCAACTTGGCGCGCCAGCCCAGGCCGACGATCAGAATGGCATGCGCCGGCTCAACCGCCTGCCGATCATCATCGCCATCATCGTCGTCGCGCTCTTCGTTGGCGTCGTCGTGATCGGCCTGTCGCTGCGGGGGCTGTCCTTCCATCGCGGCGACATCGAGGGGGCTTCCAACACCCCTGCGACCAACTTCGGCGACCAGCTCAAACGGGGTGTCCCCGACGGCATCATCGGCGAGCCGGAGAAGCAGGAAGTGTTTCAACCGACCCCTGTCGTTGAGCAGAAGGTCGAGAAACAGGAAACCGTCGTTGAACGCCGGCCGAATGACCGACAGGAGAGACGCTCGACGCTCGAATCCGAGGAGGAGTGGAAGGCTCGGCTGAAGCGGGAGCAGGACGAACAGTATATCCGGGAAGCGCAGCGCCAGCGTATGGCTCGCCTCCAGGCTCGCGCTACGGCGCTGGATTCGCCGCTAAAGGTAGACATCGGAGATGTCGAGAAGGCGACCTCCACCAATGACACCGGCCGCCGGCCGACAAATGCAGCCGTGAACAGTGCCTCGGACCTTTATGCCGCCGCCATGAAATCCGGCCTGATAGGACAAAACGTCGACCAGAACGGGCAGACATCGAAGGAGGATTTCTTCAATCAGGACATCAAGGACCTCGGCTACCTGCCAAACCAGGTCGTACCGCAGATGTCGCCCTATGAACTGAAGCGCGGGTCGGTCATTCCCGCCACCTTGATCACCGGCCTCAATTCCGATCTGCCAGGGCGGATCACCGCCCAGGTCAGTCAGAATGTCTACGACAGCGCAAGCGGCTATCGCCTTCTCGTCCCACAAGGCGCAAAGCTCTTCGGTCGCTACGATTCCAAGGTGTCTTTCGGGCAGGAACGTGTTCTCGTCGTCTGGACGGACCTTATTTTCCCGAATGGGTCGACCCTGCAGATCGGCGGCATGGCTGGCACGGACGCCGAAGGATATGGCGGCTTCCAGGACAAGGTCGACCGCCATCTTTGGAGGACTTTCGGTTCTGCAGCGCTGGTGGCTATTATTGGGACCGGGATCGATATGTCGATGCCTGAGAGTTCGACGCTTGCGACGCAGGACACGGCTTCCGATGCAGCACGGCGGAATTTTGCCGAATCTTTCGGTCGGGTCGCGGAGCAGACTATCTCGAAGAACCTGAACGTTCAGCCGACGGTTCGCATCCGTCCCGGCTACAAGTTCAACGTTCTGGTAGACCAGGATATCATCTTTCCGTCAGCTTACAGCGGGCGCTAACGCATTTTGAACGCTGCGATTCCGGTCTTTTCGTCGTGCGGAGCCGTCCCGTCAGCAGCTCCCGAAAATCAGCTCGCGCTAAAATCTCTCCTCAAATTATCATCTTTTAAGTCGTGGGGGCTTGAATACCCGGTAAAGGTGAGTAGACCTATCAGCTGCGACGATCGTGGATATGCTTCGTATAGAAGGCAGCTGCGTTTTCATCGGCAACGAATGGGGACACGGAATTCGCAGCCACGGTCCGATGTTCCGTATGGCTCCGGCTGGCCGAACGGTGGCACCATGTAACTCGCGGCGCGTGGAAGGCGCGACGGGTGGGAGGCTCGCAGCTGCGCAAGAGGAGACAGTCCGTGGACGGAGACCTTCGCTCTTTAATCGATATGACGGAAGCTGCGCACGATGAACGCATGATCAAGGGCGCCCTGAAAAGCTTCGCAAACTCCCATGGCTTCGAACGTTTTGCGTTTCTTCAGACCGAGGGCCTGGAAATCCGCACATTCAACTCCTATCCGGAGGAATGGCAGGATATCTATCTTGGCAGCCAGTATTCGCGCATCGACCCCGTCATCACGGAAGCCAAGCGTCGCATGGAGATGTTCTCCTGGACGGCCGATGATTGGCCGGCTCGTGGCGCCTCGGAGCTCAGACGGTTTCGCGACCAGGCGATCGAGCATGGCATTCGCAGTGGGCTGACGATTCCGGTCGAAGGGAGTTTCGGGTCGACGATGATGCTGACCTTTGCCTCGTCGGAGAAGAAAGTCGAGAAAGCCAAACTGCTGGACGCTCAGAAAGCTGTCCGGACGGTCCTTGCGATCCATTACCGCCTGAAGATTATCGCTTCGACGACGATCATCGCTCCGAAACGGCTCCTCTCGCCAAGGGAAGCGATGTGCCTCATGTGGGCAGCGAAGGGCAAGAGTGCACCGGAAACCGCCATGTTGACGGGGATCAACGCGCGTACAGTGCAGCACTACCTCGATAAAGCGCGCGAAAAGCTCGACGCGGCAACCGTTCCGCATCTCGTCGCAATCGCCAAAGATCACGGGTTGGTTTGAGCGTCATTCATCGCTATCCGACGGAACGTCGGGGATGTAGCCGAGCGCGTCGATGATTTCCGAAAGCTCCTCCTGCTGGGCTTCGGATTTCTTTTGGCGCGCGGCATATTCATGCTGCAAGCTTTCGAGCACGGCGCTCGAAACCGAGGGGTCGGCGGCCGCGCGGGTCCATTCCTCATAAACGGCTTCGTCGGCGACGATAAGCCGGCGATGCTCCAGGATTGCAGATATAGCAAGCGCCTCAAGCTCTGATTTTTCCATTGAACGGAAACAGGATCCCATCGGTTTTGTTTCGTCGTTCGTCTCGGATGAGTTCACGTCCTTCATCCGCTTCCCCTTAATTTCTTCATTTGCCGCTCGAAAGCCAAATCCTGGTGAGCATTGTACCGCATAGGCCATAACTGCACGGCCTGTCTTTCAGAAGTTCATATACCCTATATCCCAAGGTAACTTGTGACGGCCTGGACGAGCAATATCATGCGCCGAGACGAATCGGAACTATAGTTCCTGGAACAATAGTTCCGATTCAGGTTCCGCTCGCGTCATGGATCTCAAGGAGGTCATGGCGACCAATATGCGTCGAATCCGTCATGGCAAAAAATTGACGCAGGAGGAAGTGGCCCACCGTACCGGCCTCAGCGTCCGCCATGTCGGAGCAATCGAGCGTGCCGAAATGTCCGCGACCGTCACCGTCCTTGGACAAATCGCAGAAGCACTGGGTGTCGAACCTGCCGAGCTCGTGACGAGATGAGAAGACTCGCGCGTGGGCTCCTCGTCCGGTGCTTTGGCCGGCCTTGAGGCCGCTCGCAAGGAGCCGCCAGGTATGATGACCCGAACGGACCTGCTCTAATTGCCTTTCCCCCCGACCCAGGCTCCCGTGGATGGCGGTGGGGCCTTGACGAGTTCGGACACAAAGGTCGTGAGCGGCACGATGTTCTCGTGCTGGCTCGCCTCCTCAAGGGCGTTCATGTACTCATCGCGTCGTGTCACCGGTATCACGGTCCAAGGTGCTCCGCTTTCGGCCAGTAGCGCGTTCATGATGAAGCGCGCTGTCCTACCGTTCCCGTCCGGGAATGGATGGATGTAGGTGAAGAGAAACGGCGCGAGGATTGCTTTCACGCGCGGATCGGATTCCTCAGAAATGCTCTCGAATAGCGCATCCATGGCGTCAGCGATTGCGTGCGGCGGCAAGGGGACATGCGACGATCCCCGCAGATAGACATTGTGCGACCGATAGCCAGCCAGTTGATGCGCCTTGATGATGCCCGCGGTCACCGAGGGGCTGAACATGGCACGAAACCAGTCCTGGTGCCGTGCCTCGAGCAGTTCACCCGTGGGCGCGCCATCGAGGATCTTCCCGATATCCTCGCGAACTTCCTCGAAGGCCAGTCGGTATCCCTTGGCGGCGAGCGCATTCTTCGTTTCGTGATCCCGGGCGTCCGCGTCCGGCTCCCAATTGCCATCCTGCACCCGCTGAATCAGCTCTTCGGAAACTTCGTATCCCTCGATCGAAAGCGAATTCAGCGCGTCAGCCACATAACGCTCATCGATGTCGGCGATATATCCGGCGCGATCGTTGATCCGTACCTGCTCGAATCCGATGTGATCGAGGGCGTCTTTTCCCATTTTCGCCCAGAGGTTCTTGATCCGGGTGGCCGCCGGCGCCTGAACTCGTCGAGCATCCAGCGTGATCAGGTCAACCGTCGGATCGAACGGGTTGTCTTCGTGCGGGGTATAGCCGGCCGACTCCAGCGTCTTCATGATCGTATCTGCGTCGCGCGCTCTTCCCAGGTGGCGCAGGGCTCCCGCGATGCGACCGCCGACGTGGCTCCGGCCGCCGTCCAACAGGTATTTCAGCAACGTGTTTGTGCCGCGGATCGAGCCGATGACGGCGATGACATCGGTCGCCGACGTTTTCCACGTCTCCGGCGAGAGGTTGCAGATCGCCTCCTCCATCGGCATCAATCTCAATCGTTCTCTTGTCTCGGCCGGCTCGTTTTCCTTTGAGCGCAGCAGATAGAGCGACGTGTTGCACGGCAGGTTCACGAGCTGATTGTTGGCCTTCGGACTTCGGACTATAACCTGCGCAGGAATGGAATGGTTTTCGGACCACAAAGCCACGGATGCCTCTGCGGAGAGCCGCCATTCATCGGCGAAGCGGTCATCCAGATATCTGGCAACAAACTCCCAATAGACCGTGCTCCAGGCGGCATCGATCCTGTTGTTGGCGGATGGTCGCGAGTTCACCGCCAGCCAGCCCCTCATGATTTCCTCAAGGAAGCCATTGTCCTGGAGCCGTTCCCGGTGAACACGGCTTAGTTCCTCGGATTTCACCACCGACCGGGTGCCGTTCTGCGTCACACCCCTCAGCTCAGCTAGGGATGTCGCAAGCAGTTCGTGGGGCTTCGCCATGTTGGCCTCCGGCTACCGTGTGGGCCACTACTTCCGTGCATTGTTGTTGCACTAATTTGGCGCCTTTGAAGAACACTAATTTTGCGCATTGGAACTACACTAATTTCAAGCATTGATCTAACACTAATTTCGTGCGCTCGAAATGCACTAATTTCATGCGCTTCACTTTGGGAACCTCAGCCCGAAGCGAACCTAATTCAATGCTATGGCTGACCTCCAATCCGAGACAGATCGATCCGTATCCCCGCGCGCCCGACCTCCTGCACCGTCTCGGACGCATCTTCTCCTGGTTTCGGTTCGGCGCTCTCTTCCTCGACGGGAGTCCCCTTAGTTTCCTGCGGCACTTCAACCGGTGTTCCGGGATCCTCCGCCTGAAACACGCTTACGCCTTCGAACTCGCCGGTCTTCCATGCGTAGATGGCATCTTCGAATATCTGCGGAAAGACGTCTTTGCTCGTGGGGTTGCCATACCATTTCGCGACGATCCGGAGCACCTTGGCGAACATCGCCGTGCCTTTGCGGAGGTTCTGGCAGGCATCGACGAGGTCCGGTTTGAGATCACTCGCTTCCTTGATGCCAACGCCGGCGGGAAACTGGGTCAGCCCGACGCGGACCACCGCCTGACCAGCATATTGCCGCACGATCGCCATCGCCTCGTCAGCCGAGGCAGCTTTTGGCACGAGGATCAAACGGCCACCGGATTTGACGGTGACGGCGAGGGAATCAGTCGACCCTGCTGATGCCACGAACTGCTCGACGATCGCGGGTTTTAGGGAAGGGTCGGCGCATTCTTTGATCAGGGCTGCGTCCAGCATAGTGTCTCCTTTCAGGTGTTGAAGGCAATGACGAGCGGCTTTGCGAAGAGTTTTGCCCAGGCGGTGGTGGCGGCGCGCTGTATGGCGACGATCGACGTGCCTTCGGTCCACCACCCGTTTCCGATGGCGAGGATGGCGTCCGGATCGTGCAGCATCGACTGCAGGACCGGCCAAACGATCAGTTGCTCGTAGCAGATCAGTGGTGCGGCCTGGCTGGCGACGATGGAGGCAATCGGATTCGCGAAGAAGTCCGCCCGGGCGCCGCCGCTCTCCCCAAACCAGGATCGCCATGGCTGCCACATCGAGCCGGGAACCGGCATGCGTTCGCTGTAGAGGATGCGGCTGCCATTCCTGTCGATCGCAACGAGGACATTATCGTAGCCGTCGGCGTCGATTACGACAGCGCCGGCGATGACAGTGGCGTCGCCATCGGCAAGTGCGCCCGTCCATAGACGCTCCACGGTCGGCGTCCAGAAGCCGAGCGCACTTTCCGGCAACACGACGAAGCGGGCGCCATTGCCGGCTGCGCGGCGCACCGTTGCGATCATGTCACGCTGGCGTTGAAGACCGGTGTCGCGGCCAAGCGAAACGCCCAACTCCAGATCGACGCCGTGCCAGGCTTCCGGTAGCTTCGGGTCGGTCCAGATTGCGGCGGACCACAGCCAAAAGCCCGTCAAGGCGATGGCGACAGCTGGCCAAATGCGGGTTACGAGGCCCGCAAGGCCAGCTGTCATAAGCCCCAGTCCCCACCATCCCCATCCCGGAAACAGTACCCCCGCGGCCGTGACGGGATGCGCCCATCCCGTGATGCCGAACGGCGGGATGGCCATGATGACGGCCGCAAGGAGATAGCGGAACGAACGAATGCCGGCGGTCCCGGTCCACAGGACGGTATGCACGGCGACAAAGCTCAGGGACGCACATAGCCAAAGCAAAAAGCCCGGCCAGATATCCGACGAATAGAAGGTAGCAACGCCCTGTGGCAGACCCCGCGACGCGGCCAGGAAGTATCCGGCCGACACGAGCGCCGCAATCATTCTCGTTCGCGCGATCGACCAAAGAACAGGAAACGCCAACGCGACGGGCAGTAGAGCCACGTATCCGCTCCACCCCACCACGCCGATCGCCATCGAAGCGGATATCAGTAACGCCGATCGAATGTACTCACGGCGCATAGTTGAGGACCTCCTGCGCCAGACCGAGAACGCCCGACGCAGGCACCGGCCCGTAGTAGCGGGAGTCGTAGGAGCCTGGGAATGACGAATGCAGGAAGATATATCCTGGCGGTACGATGCCACTCGGAGACGGCGCCAATGGCCGGCCCTTTCCGTCTCGTGGTGCGAGACTGGAAGAGGAAACCACCCGCCTGTCCACAGTCACTCTGGCGCCGATTTCGACATGCTGTCCTGCGACCGCGATCACCGTCTTGATGAGCGGTGCAACACCGCCCGGGCAGGAACCGGAACGGAGATAGCCACGCGCTCGTGCCACCCCCATTTCCGCAGTTTCCGGTGGGCAAATGAACACCAGGTCGTTGACAGCAACGGGGCGATAGAGTGGTAGAATTCGCCATAGGCCGAGTGGCTCGCTCGGTGTCAGATTGATGCGGTAGCCACCGATGAGGGCGGTGCCGATCGAAAGGATGGCCGCCAATGCGGCCATCAAAATGATCCCGGCCGCTCGTCGCTGTTGCGCGGTCATCGCCCGGCGCGTTCCTGCTCCCGCCGTCATTTCAGAGAGAGCCCTTGGCTCTTGGTTTGACGCAGCGTCTCGGCCTGCTTGAGCGCTTCGGTCGTTCGCTCATGAGCAGCAAGCTGCTGGACGGTCCGCATGGAGTTCCAGGCGGTCTGGACTTCGGCCTTCTGGCCGGCCGTCATACCCGCCGTGACGGTCTCGAAGGTCTTGCCGCTGGCGTCTTTCGCGGCGAGAGGCAGGAAGGTCCGTTCGCCGAAGCGCTCGGACACAGCCTTGGCGAAACCCTCAAGTTCGGCCTTCACCATCTTGTCGGCCAGCGCATATTCGAGCCCGGCCGGGAGATCGTTGCGATCGATGGCATCGCGCACGCGTTCGAGTGTTTGTTTCGCCGCGGGCGAGAGCGCCGGGATGTCGACGGACACCTTGAGCCGGACCGCGCGCTCCTCCGTCTCATGTTTCAATTCGGTCTCGGCCCGCTCACGAAGATAGCGTTCCAGGTTGCGAGCGAGCGCCGGCACATTGGCGATGGCTTTTTCCCGGTCCTGTCTGTCGGCGCGGCGGGCGAGAAGACCGGCCTTTCCCTTGAGCGCGCCGAAGCTTTCAGGCTCGCCGGCGATTCTTGAGAGGGTGGACTTCGCGACCGACGGGTCCTTGAGCATGGCGTCGACATTGATTGCCTTGAAGGCGGCTTCCGGCTGCGCGTAGACGAGATGGAAGCGGGTCGAGACGTCCTCCCATTGCTTCTTGAGGCCGGGATCGGCGGCGAGCTTGTCCTCGACTGCCTGCTCGAACGATTTCGGGAAGGTGGTGATGCCTGACACCATGGGCTTGGCCTCCTTTATCGAATGTGAGGGGGATTGCTTATTGTTGCCGCGAACCAGTCCGAGCACCGCGCCGATGGCGGCAAGACGGGCGCCGAGGTCGGCGAGTTTTTGATTCTGACGGACGGCCCACTGGAGGCGATCATGTGCGATCGTGCGGGCGACGTTGACGAGATGAAGGCCCCGGGCTTCCGCGAAGCGCAGCGCCTGGCGATAGAACGACGCCTGCTCGTAATCGAGGGTCGTTTCCTTGGCATTTCGGCGTGACAGGATCTGGATGAGGCCGCCCGCCTTCGCGAAGGAGCGACTGCCGTAGTAGACGGCGAGATCTTCACGATGGCGGGTCATCGCGACGTAGGTGAGATGCCGGTCGAGCGACAGTGAAGCAAGCACCTTCACCCGGTCGACTGTCGCGCCCTGGCTCTTGTGGATCGTCGTCGCATAGCCATGATCGAGATTGTTGTAGAAGCGCTGCTCGATCGTGACCTGGCGGCGATGCTCGCCTTCGCCAATCTTTGCGACGATTCGGTTCTGAGCAGCATCGACGACCTTACCGAGCATGCCGTTCTTGACGCCAAGCGAACCTTCGTTCTTGAGGAAAACAATCTGATCTCCGGGCGCAAAGTTACGGTGTCCGTCCTCCGTCTTGAAGGTAAATCCTTCGCCGACGACGCCGCGTTCGACCAGCTTGGTGCGGGCCATATCGTTGAGCATTCGCACATCACGGCGGAGGTGCGCGAGGATCAGGCTACTCTTCGAAGGGTCGTAGTCGTGATCCCAAGCTGCGATAAGGTTTTTGACCGCCTCGTCCTTCAGTCTCAAACCAATCATTCGACCATGCGCCGCGTAGGCATCGACAGCCCTGTGGACATTGCCGCGAGCGAGATCGAGCGAGGCATCGCGCATCCATTGCTGACGCTGGCGATAAATTGTCTCGAGTTCGGCATAGCCGATGCGATCGGCGATCGCACGGAACGCAGCACCGGCCTCGATCGGCTGAAGCTGTTCCGGATCGCCGACAAGGACGAGTTTGGCGCCGGCCTTGGTCACGGTTTCGACGAGCAGCGCCATCTGCCGTGACGACACCATGCCCGCCTCGTCCAGCACAATAACAGTCTTGTGGTCGAGCTGATTGCGCCCCTGGTTCCAGCGAAGCTCCCACGACGATAGCGTGCGCGATTGGATGCCTGCTTCCCTCTCCAATCCCTCGGCCGCTTTGCCCGCCAAAGCGGCGCCGACGACACGATAGCCGGCCGCTTCCCATGCCTCGCGCGCAGCCTTCATCATCGTCGTCTTGCCCGCGCCGGCGCGTCCGATGACGGCGGCGATCCGAGCGGCCCCGGCGACATGTTCAATCGCCGTTCGCTGCTCATCCGACAGACGGGAATGGCGCGCAAAGGTCGCTGCAGCACCGTCTCACGGACCCCATGCGAGGCGCGACCGGAGAGCCAGATCGCGCGGTTGGCCATCTCGGCTTCGAGCCGGATCATCTCGCGCGTGGTGTATTTCGCCGGCTCACGGACGCCGGTCGCAAGATTCATTCGCTCGCGCTCGAGCCTGAGCGCTTCCGGACTTTGCAGAATCCGGACCATCAGACTTTGGAACAACGCGGCATCGTCGATATAGCGATACAGGACCTTCGCTACATCGCGCTCGTCGAAGACGCTCTTCTCGCGGGTGATCAGCTCAAGCACGATTTCAGGACGGCGCTGGATGCGCCGCGCATTCTCGCTGCGGCGCGCTTCTTGAATTTCGATACGCTCGAGTTTGGGAGCCGAGGTCTCCCGCGTGCGGTCAGATTGCTCTGCTTTGCGCTCGATGGCTTTGGTGCCAACACCGAGGTGAATGGTCGGCTCGAGGTCGATGCCCTGCTTTTCGAAGGAGCGGCCATCGATGCGAATATCGAGGCCGGCGAGCGCCAGATGTTTGTTCTGGCAGGCAAACCAGCCGTCGCGGAAAGCGTTGAAGTCCTCAGTGCTGCCGGCCCATAGATCATAGACGATCTTGCCTGCATCATTGCGGATCGGTTTGCCGTCCCGACCGAGCACAGCGACCTTCTTCGAACCGAACCCATCTTCGGTGAGCGGCCGCAATGTCGTCATGAGGTGGACATGCGGATTGCCAGGGGCGTCGTGATAGACCCAGTCGGCGACCATCCCCTTCGCCGTGATGTGTCTCTCCACAAAGTCGCGCATGAGAGCGATATTCTGCTCGGATGTCAGCTCGAGCGGCAGGGCAATGGTGACATCCTTGGCGAGCTGCGCATCGGATCGCTTCTCGAATGCCTCCACCTTGTTCCAGAAGGCTTCGGATGCGCCCGCGACTGAGCGATCGGCAATCATGCTGCGCACCCATTCGGGCGAGTCTGCCGGAATCACAAACTCTTCGTGCAACAGCCCCAGCTTGCGGGTGTAGTCGATCGTTCGAGCTTCCCGCTCGTATTCCATTTTCGCGCAGTGCCGGTAGGCCGCCGACAGGACAGCGCTGCGGCCGGAGCCGCGGGCGACGACGCTGACGGAGAAATGGGGGACGGCCACGGCGGAGTTCTTTCCCGGTTGCAAACGAAATCAATGGGTTCGTCGGGAGCGGGAGGCCTGACCAGGCCTCAAGCAAGGGCGTCGCGTCAGCGACGTATAATTGCGCCCTTGGAAGCCGCTCCTTCGGAACGGCCGGGATCATTCACCAAAGCATCGCCCTTGGCGATTGTAGGATTCACAGTAGTGCGTTCCGCACTCTGTTCCGAAAAACTGGGTTCGAAAGACAAGCTTTCTCACCCAGGGAGACAGACGGAATGAAAAAGCCATCCTCGAAAATCCGCGACGAAATCGCCAAGCTGCAGGAACAGCTCAAGCTCGCCGAAACAAGGGAAGCCGAGCGGATCGGCCGCATCGCGCTCAAGGCAGGCCTTGGCGAGATCGAGGTCGACGAGGCAGAGCTGCAGGCCGCTTTCGAGGAAGTGGTGAAGCGGTTTCGCGGAGGCCAAGGGGGAGGGAAGGGCGCTACGAACGGAGGGAAAAAGGGTGCCGGCGATAGCAGCGGCGCAACGTCGACGCCGGCAGACTCCTCTGGCGCGGGCGCGGGCAGCGCTGGCGAGGCTTGAGCGTATGGCGAGGACGATGACATCCGACGCCCGCAAGAAGGAAACGCGGGAAAAGATCGAGCTCGGCGGCCTGATCGTCAAGGCCGGGCTGCGCTACGAGAAGCGCGCGCTGTTGCTGGGCGCGCTGATCGATGTCGCCCGCCGCCTTAAAGGCGACGAAGGTGAGCGGTCCAGGCTCACCGCAATCGGCGCGGAGGCCTTCGGCAATGACGGTGAATAAAATTGCGCTCGTCGTCGGGCCAGCGGCGTTGATGATCCTGGTCGTCATCGGAATGACCGGGATCGAACAGTGGCTCTCCGGCTTCGGCAAGACCGACGCCGCACGGCTGGCATGGGGGCGGGCGGGCATCGCGCTGCCCTATGTCGCGAGCGCGGCGATCGGTATCGTGCTCTTGTTCGCGAGTGCCGGCGCGATCAGCATCAAGCAGGCAGGCTGGGGCGTCGTTGCGGGATGCAGCGGGACGATCCTGATCGCAGCTTCCCGCGAAACCATACGCCTTGCCGCTTTCACGAAGACGCTGCCAACCGGCAAGACGGTCTTGGCCTATCTCGATCCAGCAACATCGATCGGAGTGGGCGCAGTGTCCATATGTATCTGCTTCGCGCTCCGCGTTGCGTTCATCGGCAATGCGGCGTTCGCAAGGGCCGAACCGAAACGCATTCAGGGCAAGCGAGCGCTCCACGGCGAAGCCGACTGGATGAAGCCGACAGAGGCGGCGAAGCTGTTTCCCGATTCCGGCGGCATCGTCATCGGCGAGCGCTATCGGGTCGACAAGGACAGCGTCGCGGCTCAAGCGTTTCGAGCCGATAGCGCGGAGACCTGGGGCGCCGGCGGCAAGTCGCCGTTGCTGTGCTTCGATGGCTCATTCGGCTCGTCGCACGGGATCGTCTTTGCGGGGTCCGGTGGTTTCAAGACGACGTCGGTGACCATCCCGACGGCCCTCAAATGGGGCGGCACGCTGATCGTGCTCGATCCGTCGAACGAGGTCGCACCGATGGTCTCCGCGCATCGCGGCGGAGCGGGAAGGGACGTATTCGTCCTCGATCCACGGAAGCAGGACGTCGGCTTCAACGTGCTCGACTGGGTCGGTGGTTACGGTGGAACCAAGGAGGAGGATATCGCCTCTGTCGCATCGTGGATCATGAGCGACAGCGGCGGCGCGCGCGGTGTTCGTGACGACTTCTTTCGCGCGTCAGCCCTGCAGTTGCTCACGGCGCTCATCGCCGATGTCTGCCTGTCCGGTCACACGCACGAGAAGGACCAGACGCTTCGGCAGGTGCGCATGAACCTGTCGGAGCCGGAACCGACCTTGCGCAAGCGCCTGCAGGACATCTACGACAATTCGGGCTCGGATTTCGTCAAGGAAAATGTCGCTGCCTTCGTCAACATGACGCCGGAAACATTTAGCGGCGTCTATGCCAATGCGGTCAAGGAAACGCATTGGCTTTCCTATCCGAATTATGCCGCGCTGGTGTCCGGACGGAAATTCTCGACCAGCGACATCGCCGCAGGAAATACCGACGTCTTCATCAACATCGACCTCAAGACGTTGGAGACCCATTGCGGTCTTGCGCGCGTCGTCATCGGCTCGCTTCTCAACGCAATCTACAATCGCGACGAAAAGCTTGAAGGGCGCGCGCTGTTTCTTCTCGATGAGGTCGCCCGCCTCGGTTACATGCGGATCCTCGAGACTGCGCGCGACGCCGGGCGCAAATATGGAATCACACTGACGATGATCTATCAGTCGATCGGCCAGATGCGCGAAACCTATGGCGGCCGCGACGCGGCAAGCAAGTGGTTCGAGAGTGCCAGCTGGATTTCGTTTGCCGCGATCAACGATCCCGAGACCGCCGATTACATATCGAAACGCTGCGGCATGACCACGGTCGAGATCGACCAGGTCAGCCGTAGTTCCCAGGCAAGGGGATCGTCGCGAACACGCTCGAAGCAGCTCGCGGCTCGACCGCTGATCCAGCCGCACGAAGTCCTGCACATGCGCGCGGACGAGCAGATCGTGTTCACGGCCGGCAACGCGCCGCTCCGATGCGGCCGCGCCATCTGGTTTCGGCGCGATGATATGAAAGCCTGCGTCGGCACAAACCGGTTTCATTCCGTTGGCGGGAAGGAGAAGGAAGCTTCGAATTAGACGCCTGCGGTAAACGCCGATGAAACCAAAGCGACTGTAGCGTCTGCCGGCGGAGAGGGGAAAGAGCTTGGCGCAAAAGAACGTCATACCGTTCAGGAAAAATCGGAAGTTCGCGAACGATCGTCCTGGCATCAATGCGCCGCGGTCGACGTCACGTCGTCACCGTCCCGGTCGCGGCAAAGGCTTATCGACCACGATTGTCTGGGCCGCGGTGATCGGCGTCGCCGGCTGGCTGTATCTTGATCGCAATGGTCATCTCGACAACGCTGCTGCTTTCGTCACAGCGCCTGCACAGGATGCGCTATCGGCGTCGTTCGTGCTATGCGGCGACAGCCATCGGACGAACTGCGTCGTCGATGGCGACACCTTCTGGTTCAACGGGACGAAAATCCGCATTGCCGATATCGATACGCCTGAGCTTAGCCCGCCCCGTTGTGAGGCGGAACGGAGAAAAGGTGAGGCGGCAAAATCCCGTCTGCTGTCGTTGCTCAACGCTGGAAAATTCTCGCTGGCGGCCGGGCTCCGTGACGAAGACAAGTATGGCCGTAAACTTCGAACCGTGTCTCGCGCGAGCAACTCGCTGGGCGATGTTTTGATCGAGGAAGGCCTCGCCCGGTCATGGGATGGTGCGAGACACGGATGGTGCCAGGGCCAGTGAGAGGCAGCCCCGTATCACATCCACGGGAGAGGGATTGGGGTTTGGGGAAAGGGAGGAGGGAACCGTCCCCGTTCACCATGGGAGGAAGTTTGAAGGAGGGGCTCGCCCTTCTTTCATGGGGTGAGATTGAGAGGGGCGGCGCAGCCCACCTTTTATAGCCGCTCCGGCCGGTCGATCCGGCTGGAACGGCTCACATGAAAAGGCGAAGACCAGAGGCGTCTTACCGCCTCTGGTCTGAACCTCAATAATCTTCATCAGGCTCGAAGTGCGGCTCCCGGTCTTCAAGGCCGATGTGCCATCGTTTGTCGGACCACCGGGAGGGGAGGTAGGTCTCGTCACCGCCAAAATGCGCGATAATGTCACATTATCAATCATTTAGCCGATCTCTTCGCAGATCGAATGGGGCGGTTAACGAGTTGCAGCGCTTGAAGAAGGATATGAACCGTCGACCCGCTTGCCCCGGCGGTCCCAATCAATGAAGCACCTGCGAAAGGAAATCCCGCAGCCGCGGCTCTTTGGGATTGTCAAAGAACTGCTGCGGCGTGTTCTGCTCGACGATCGTGCCGTGATCCATAAAAATTACCCGGTCGGCGACGGATCGGGCGAAGCCCATCTCGTGTGTGACGCAGACCATGGTCATGCCATCAATGGCCAGTTCACCCATGACATCCAGCACCTCCTTCACCATTTCCGGATCGAGTGCTGAGGTAGGTTCATCGAACAACATGATTTTCGGGCGCATTGACAGGCTGCGAGCGATTGCTACGCGCTGCTGCTGGCCGCCGGAAAGCTGGCCGGGATATTTCTTTGCCTGATCGGCGATCCGGACACGCCGCAAGAGTTCCATCGCGACAGTCTCCGCTTCGTCCTGCTTCTTGCCACTCACCAGCTTTTGCGCCAGCGTGCAGTTTTCCAATACCGTGAGATGGGGGAACAGGTTAAACTGCTGGAACACCATGCCGACGGATTTGCGGATTTCTGCGATATTTCGAACATCGTCATTCAGTTCCACTCCGAGGACGTTGATGGATCCGGCCTGATGGGATTCCAGATGGTTGATGCACCGGATCATCGTCGATTTGCCGGAGCCGGAGGGGCCGCAGACGACCAGCTTTTCACCTAGCCCTACCGTCAAGCTGACATTTTTTAGGACGTGAAAGTCGCCGTAAAACTTGTCGACATTCTTCAATTCAATCGCTGAATTTTGCATTGCAATTTCCTCGTAGGAATGCTGAACCCTGGTTTGAAGTGGCTATTCCCTGCCCTTCGAGAAGATGTAGGCGTGTTCTAACCTCTTGCTCCATTTGCCCATGGCGAAGCAGAAGACGAAGTAGATCACCGCTATGAACACGTAGACCTCGATGAAGTGCGTTCGCCATACTGGGTCGGCCAAGGCCTGCCTTGCGGTCATCAGAAGTTCGCTGATCGAAACGATTGCCACGAGCGAGGTATCCTTGAGCACGCTGATGAAGGTATTGATCGTCGGAGCAATAACCGTCGTCAGCGCCTGCGGAAGCACGATCCGCGTGTAGGCATCTAGCCGAGAGATGCCGAGCGCTTCGGAAGCTTCAAACTGCCCTTTCGGAACCGTCTGTAAACCGGCGCGGACGACCTCAGCCAGATATGCCGCCGTGAACAGGATAATGGCGACCTGGGCGCGGATCATGGCGTTGATATTCCAGCTCGCCGGCAGCAGCAGCGGAAGGATGAACGTCGCCATGAAGAGGATCGTGATCAGCGGCACGCCGCGGACGACCTCGATGTAGGTTGTTGCGAACCAGCGGATGACCGGTTTCGACGACAGCCTTGCACAGGCGAGCAGAATGCCGATCGGGAACGCAAATCCTATCCCGAAGACGGAGAGCATTATGGTGATCGGCAATCCGCCCCATTGCGTCCAAGGCACGGGGGACAGTCCTGCGATCCCGCCGCCCATCAATACGAAGAACAAGACGGGGGAATAGATCCAGGCGGCCAGCAAACCTTTTCCCCAAAGGCGCGGCAGAGCGGTGGCGACAGTGGTTCCCAGCAAAAGGGCCGATGCCAGGGCCGGACGCCAGAGTTCTGAAGCGGGATAGCGCCCGAAGATAATCAAGCTGGCTTTTTCCGCAATGACCGGCCAGCAGGCGCCAACGCCATTGCACGCATCGGCCGGCTGCGCACCCCAGACCGCATCGAGGATAGCCCAGCGGAACAAGGGAAAGAGGACGACCGCGAGGACCGCGATCACCAGCGCAGTTGTCAGACGGTTCCGCCAGGAAGTGTGTCGTTTCATAGCCATCATCGACCTCATCGTGTCCGCAAAGCCATCTTTTTGTTGTAGACATTCATCGCGGCCGAGATCGCCAGACTAAGCGAGAGATATACGGCCATCATGATGGTCACGCACTCGATAGCGCGGCCGGTGATGTTGAGCGTGGTGTTGCCGATCGAGACCAGGTCCGGATAACCGATCGCAACCCCGAGCGAGCTGTTCTTGACTAGGTTCAGGTATTGGCTCGTCAGCGGCGGGATAATCACGCGAGAAGCCTGGGGAATGACGATGTAGCGCATCGTCTGTCCAGGTGAGAGGCCTAGTGCCTGTGCCGCTTCCTTCTGCCCCTTCTTCACGGCAAGAATACCCGTGCGCACGATCTCCGCTATGAAGCTGCCGGAGTAGATCGAAAGTCCGACGAGGAGGGCCGAGAACTCTGGCGAGAACTTGATACCGCCGTTGAAGCGGAACTTTTGCCAAACTGGTAGCTCGAAGAATGCACCGCCAGCCCCGACCAGTGCGATCGTGCCGGCAAGCATGGCGGCAGCAAGAATTGCCAGGAACGCAACAACACCCGCCCGTCTGTCAAAGACGTAGCGCCAGACCGCAAAGCCGACCGCTATCGCCGCCACCAGGCCCGCAACGGTCGAAAGCGCCGTCGGCTGGAGGTGCAACATTGGTAGGAATACGCCGACGCGGCTGATTTGGACGCCAAAAGCTCCCCATGCTTCCGCCGGCGTTGGCAGGAGTCCTGTTGCAATTGAGTACCAAAGATAAAGTTGAAGGAGGAGCGGGACGTTGCGGAAGAGCGCGACGTAGGTCAGGCACACGCGCCGAAAAGCTTGATTCGTTGAGAGCGACCCAATACCGACGGCGAATCCGATCACCGTGGCGAGCACAAGTGCATAGGCTGAAACGACGATCGTGTTGACCAGGCCTGTGAGAAAGGCGCGGGCAAAACTCGACTGGGAGCTATAGTCGATGAAGGTTTCGCCAATGCCAAACCCTGCCTCGCGCGAAAGGAAGTCGAGACCGAAGCTCAGTTTTTGCCGGCTGATATTGAGGGATGCGTTGTAGGCGAAAAACCAGACCACTGCACCAACCAGCAGGATCAGCAGAGCCTGGGGAATCCACGCGCGGAACCGACGGTTCCACCATAGGCTCCCAGTCTCGGAAATCGCCACAACGGGCGGGTTTTGCATTTCGTGCATAGCCATGAAATCAGCCCTTACCTGACACTGGGTGCGAAACGCATGGCCGCCGGTGTTCTCGCACCCGGTCGGATCCATGTCTTCGATCTTACGCCCGTCGATTCGGTCGATGGCGAGGGGCTAATGCTCCAGCACGGCCCCTCGCCTCGACAAATCAGATAAGCGGATTGGCGTAGAGCAGGCCGCCCTTCTTCCACTGTTCGTTGATGCCGCGCTCCTGCTTCAGGGGCGAGGACGTGCCGACATTGCGCTCGTAGATTTCGCCGTAGTTGCCGACGGCCTTGATGGCGTTGTACATCCAGTCGTTGGGAAGACCGAGAAGCGAGCCGAGATCGCCGCTTTTGCCGAGGAGACGCTGGATCGCCGGATCCTGCGACTGCTTCATATCGTCGACGTTGGCCTGTGTAACGCCCAGTTCCTCCGCGGCGACCAGCCCCTCGCGAACCCAGGCGACGATCATGTACCAGCGGGAATCGTCAGCACGGACGGCCGGGCTCAGCGGCTCCTTGGAAAGAACTTCGGGCAGTATGACGAAATCATCAGGATTGGCCTGCTCCGAGCGAACGGACGCAAGCGCGGTCGAATCGTCGGTGAAGGCAACGCAACGATCGTTGAGGAACGCCTCGACGACCTGCTGCTGTTGCTCGATGACGACCGGTTCGAGTTTGATTTTATTGGCGCGGGCGAAGTCCGCGATGTTTTGTTCGGTGACGGTACCCGGTTTGACGCAGACGGACGCACCGTCAAGTTCCCTGGCGCTCGCAACGCCCAGCGACTTCTTCACGATGAAGGCCTGGCCGTCATAGAAGATCGGCTTTGCGAACAGCAGGCCGACCGACGCTTCGCGGGTCAGGGTCGCCGTCACCGTATGCGTGAGAAGCTGGATTTCGCCAGACTGGATTGCCGGGAAGCGCTGCTGGGAGGTCATTGGGACGAGCTCAGCTTTGCTGGCGTCGCCGAAGATTGCCGCCGCGACGGCGCGGCAGAAATCCACATCCATACCGGCCCACTTGCCGGTCGAGTCGACGGTGCTGAATCCGGCAAGCTGGCCATTGGCGCCGCACTTCAACGCGCCGGCCTTCTTCACGGCTTCGAGCGTCTGGGAGTTTTCGGCATATGCGGGTGCAGATGCGGCGACGGCAACGCCCACTGCAAGTGCGGCGATAATCGATTTCAAGCTGTTCATTGCTGTTCCCTTTCAGTTGATGATGACGCCCTCGGGCGGTGTCAAAGTTATTGATTTGGGTTGCTTTCGTCCGACCATGAGGCCGGATGTGCACCTTCTTCTTCGTGCCTTCGTCGAGGAGTCGTGGGCCTCAACCCATCCGCTCGCTGGCGTAGGAGCCCGGGGACGCCGGGAAAACGACAGTCTTGTTTCCGTTGATGAAGACGCGGCCGTGCATATGTGCGTGGATAGCGCGCGAGAGAACCTGCGCCTCGACATCGCGGCCGAGGCTCACATAGTCCTCAGCACTCTGTGCATGGGTGATCCGGACGATGTCCTGCTCGATGATCGGCCCCTCGTCGAGATCCGCCGTGACATAATGCGACGTGGCGCCAATCAGCTTCACCCCACGCTCGAAGGCCTGTTTGTAGGGGTTCGCTCCCTTGAACGACGGCAGGAAGGAGTGGTGGATATTGATGATACGGCCCGAATAGGTCCGGCACATTTCATCGGACAGGACCTGCATGTAGCGCGCCAGCACGATGAGGTCCGCACCGGCATCCTCGACGATGCGCATCTGTTCGGCCTCGGCAGCCCGTTTGTTCTCCTTTGTCACCTTGATGTAGTGGAAAGGAATGTCGTGGTTGACAACGAGCTTCTGGTAATCGAGGTGGTTCGAGATCACACCGACGATTTCCACCGGCAACGCGCCGATCCGCCAGCGGTAGAGAAGATCATTCAGACAGTGGCCGAAGCGCGAGACCATGATCATCAGCTTGCGTTTTGAGGCCTCGTCGAAGAACGTCGCCTCCATCTCGAACTTCCCCGCGATCGGCGCAAAGCCGGCACGGAGGTCCTCAAGCGTACGACCTTCTTCCGAGCGGAAGCTGGTGCGCATGAAGAAGCGACCCGTGTGGGCATCGTCGAATTGTGCGCTGTCGGTGATGTTGCAGCCCTCATCAGCGAGGAAGCCCGAGACCGCTGCGACTACCCCTCGGGTGGTTGGCGTGCACGCGACACGGAGTGCGAAATTTGACATCAGGATACCTTCTTCATGGATTTGAGGAGCGTCGGCGCTTGCGCGCGGCGGAACGCTTCGAGCGTGTTTTCGAGCAGGCAACCGATCGTCATCGGACCAACACCGCCGGGAACCGGCGTTATGGCCTTCGCATGGCCTGCCTGGGCAAAATCGACGTCGCCGACGAGACGGGTCTTGCCGTCCCGGCTGATACGGTTGATACCGACGTCGATGACCGTGGCCCCTGGCTTGATCCAATCGCCCTTCACCATTTCCGGACGCCCAACCGCAACGACGAGAATGTCGGCGAGCCGCGTGATCGACGCGACATCGCGCGAATGGCGGTGCGCGATCGTGACGGTGCAGTCCTCCTGAAGGAGAAGCTGGGCCATCGGCTTGCCGACGATGTTGGAGCGACCAACCACCACAGCGTGCAAGCCGGAGAGGTCACCGAGGCGATCCTTCAGCAACATGACACACCCCAACGGCGTGCAAGGCACGAGCGCCTGTTGGCCGACTGCGAGGCGGCCGGCATTAGCGACGTGAAAGCCATCTACATCCTTGGCGGGATCAATGGCATCAATCACCGCATCGGCATTGAGCTGACCGGGAAGCGGAAGTTGAACGAGAATGCCATGCACGGTCGGATCAACGTTGAGCCGACGGATCAATGCCAAAAGCTCCTCCTGCGTCGTCTCCTCGGGAAGTCGGTGCTCGAAGGAGTTCATGCCGGCTGCGATCGTTTCGCGACGCTTTGAGGTGACATAGACGGCACTCGCGGGGTCTTCTCCGACAAGCACCACCGCAAGCCCCGGAACTTCGCCAGTCGTCGCGCGCAGGTCCGCGACATCCTGTTTGATGCGTTGCAGCAGATTCGCTGCGAAGGCCTTGCCATCGATCCTGTCTGCGTTGAAACCCGGTGTTGCGCGGACCGTCGTCGATTGGGTTGAATTCTTCGTGTCCGACATCTTACCCACTCCCGATCTAAAGCGCCGCGGCCTGTTTCAGGAACGCATCGAACTGCTTCTGCGGCACGAAGGAGCCTCCCGTGGTCCAGGCAATGTGCGTGGCTTGGGAGAGGTAGCTCTGAATGCCCTGGTGCTCGCAGAATGCGCGGCCCTGCGGATGCTTCACCACGAACTGCGGGCCAGACAGGCTCGCGGTTGCAGAAGGCTCAAGGCGAATATCCTGCGTTTCGTGCGCAAGCAGCAGCCAACGGAGAAGATCCTCATCCGCAACCGTGAAGACGCCGGCGAGCATGTTCCGCATGACGGTGGCGACAAAGGCCGACATGCGCGCGACGGCCATGCCGTCTGCCTCTGTCTTGTTGGTGAGGCCGACGTCATAGACAGAGACCAGCTCCTGCGAGCCGCTCATCAAGTGGACGAGCGCGCAAGGCGACTGCACGGGCTCCACGAAGAAGCAGTGGACGTGGTCACCGAATACCTTTTTGGCGCCGTAGGTGGCGCCACCCGGCGCACCGCCGATACCACAGGGCAGATAGAGAAACAGCGGATGTTCCGCATCAACGGCGATATCGAGCGCCTTGAGTTGGTCGGCCAGTTCATAGGCGGCGACCGAATACCCGAGAAACAAATGCCGGGATTGTTCGTCATCGACGAAGTAGATCATCGGGTCGCTTTCTGCGACGAGACGCGCGTTTTCAACGGCGATCGTGTAGTCGGCTTCGTGCTGGACGACTTCGACGCCGAGCTTCTTCAGCCGCTCGACCTTCCAGGCTTTCGCATCCGACGACATGTGGACGGTTGCCTTGAAGCCAAGTGCTCGAGCAGCAATTCCGACGCTAAGACCGAGATTGCCCGTGCTGCCAACGGCGATTGTATAGCGAGAGAAAAAGGCTTTTGCGTCCGCTTCAGCGAGGCAGCGAATATCATCGCCGGAATTCAGGAGTCCCTCGTTCCTGGCAAGCTGCTCGGCAAACAGAAAGACCTCATAGACACCACCCCGCGCCTTGATGGAGCCCGCGACAGGGAGCGCGCTGTCGGCCTTGACGAACACTTTTCCGAATTCGGGCGCGGCATAACCAAGCGCGTCACGCAGCGCTTTCAGTTCCACGAGATCGGAGCGGATTGCCCCGCCTGTGGCCTTCAACTCGGGAAAGCAGGTTTCCAGAAGTGGAGCGAGCCGTTTCCAGTTTGCTTGGGCCTCATCGACCATTTCCGGTCGGATGGGCAGCGCATCGTCCCCGATGGCACCGGGTCGATAGGCGGCATTGACCCAAAGGGTCGGATGAGCGGCGAGCACGTCGCTTCGCGCAGGGTCGTCGGGAAGATGAATCGTCATGTCCGTATCCAAGCCGATGGCCAGAGCCCGAGGCTCCGGCCGGGTGAAAAATTAGGGATAGACAGGGAACGCCGAGCAGAGATCGGCTACTTCTGCGCGAACCCGTTTATGCTCCGAGGCACGATCTTCCGGGGTCAGGTTCTCGGCATCGAAAACATCGGCGATAAGGTTGGCGATCTTCTCGAATTCGGCTGCGCCGAAGCCGCGTGTCGTACCGGCAGACGAGCCGAGGCGGATGCCCTTCCATTCAGACGGCTTGGCGCTGTCGAACGGGATGGGGTTCTTATTCGACGTGATATCAACGGAATAGAGCAGGTCCTGCGCCTGCTGACCGAGCAGACCCTTCGACGAGACATCGACGAGCACGAGATGGGTATCAGTACCGCCACTGACGATGCCGACGCCGCGTTTCATCAGAATCTCAGCGAGTAGCTTGGCATTCGCCTTGACATTCGCACCGTAGGTCTTGAATTCATCGGTCAGAGCCTCACCCAGGCAAACTGCCTTGCCGGCAATGGTCGCAAGATGTGCGCTGCCCTGAACGCCGGGGAAGACCGCCGACTGGAACTTCTTTACAAAGTCCTCCCGGTTGGTGAGGACCAGACCGCCGCGGGCACCACGCAAAGTCTTCGTCGTCGTGCACGTCACGATGTCGGCGTAGGGAACCGGATTTGTGTGAACGCCGGCGGCAACAAGGCCGGCGAAGTGCGCCATGTCAACGAGGTAGACAGCGCCGACGGCGTCGGCGATCTTACGCATGCGGCCGAAGTCATACTCGCGCGGATAGGACGAACCGCCGGAGATGATCAGTTTTGGTTTGTGCTCGAGCGCAAGCTTTTCGACGATATCGTAGTCGATCAGTCCGGTTTCCCGGTCAACACCGTAGGAGACGACCGAAAACCACCGGCCCGACTGGTTCGGCTTGGCGCCATGGCTGAGGTGACCGCCGGCAGCGAGGTCGAGGCTGAGAACCAGATCACCGGGCTGCAACAGGGCAAAGAAGACAGCCTGGTTAGCCTGCGTGCCCGAGTGGGGCTGCACGTTGGCGTAGGAAACACCAAAGAGTTTCTTGGCGCGGTCGATGGCGGCCTGTTCGACGATATCTGCGTAGTCGGCGCCGCCATGGAAACGATTGCCCGGATAACCTTCGACCGTCTTGTTGGTAATAACCGAGCCCAGGGCATCCAGGGTCGCGGCACTGACCGAGTTTTCGGAGGCGATCAACTCGATCTGGCCCTGCTGGCGCTTCCGCTCGCCCTCCAGAGCGTTGAAGATCAGCGGGTCACGCTCGGCGAGCCGGGTATTGAAGTATTCGTGTGCCTGAGTGGTCATTTCGCGTCCCTCTTTTCAAATTTCGAATGGCGGTTGCCGGTGTCAGGCAGCCTGTGTTTTGCGGGCGGAACACGGACGGCGCTTTGATTCCAGCGCCGAATGCCTGCACTGGTGTCCCGCTGTTGAGAGGACGGTAGCGAAATATTTCAGTCAAAAAAAGTTAATTGTATTTTTTATGTTCGTAAGTTACGCTAATGTTTTCTGGGGAGAAACTGATGGACCTTGGACGGCTACGCGCCCTTCGCGAACTTTCCATACGCAAGACCATGGCTGCCGTCTCCGAGGCCCTGCTTGTCTCTCCGTCGGCGATTTCGCAGCAGATGACCTTGCTGGAGCAGGAGGTCGGCGCGCCCTTGATCGAGAAGCGTGGTCGCGGTGTCGCGCTCACCGTTGCAGGTCAAATTCTGGTCGATCGGGCAGAACGAATCTTCGCAGAATTGGAAGGCGCAAAAGCCGATATCGCGGAACTGGAAAACCTGGTGGCAGGTGATCTTCGGGTTGCGGCCTTTCCTTCGGTGGCCGCGGTGCTCATCCCACCGACGATCCAGCAATTGGCCGAGGATCACCCGCTTCTCGCCATCCAGTTCGATGAGATGGAACCGGAGGAAAGCGTGGCCGCTTTGCGAACCTGGCAAACGGACGTCGCGATTATTGATGATCTCAACATACTGCCCGGCGCACTCGACTCGAACATGGAAACGATTCCGCTTATTGAGGACGTTTTCCACGTAATGATGGGAAAGGGCCATCGTCTCGCCGGCCGCGATCATGTCACGCTCCCCGACTTGACCGGCGAACGGTGGATCATCGACACTGCATCATCGAACTACACGCGAATGCTCACCGAAGCGTGCCAAGGCGCAGGCTTTGATCCCCAAATCACGGCACGCTGCAAAGGGTTTGAGGTCAGCATCGCCTTGATTAGAAGCCACGCCGGGATCTCGATCCTGCCGGGGCTGCGCGCGAGCCTTGACCTTCGAGACGTCCAAGTCAGACCGTTGCAGCCGGAAATTCGCCGCAAAATCTCCCTCGCCTACCGGAAAGGTCAGGGCCGCAGCCCAGCACTCAAAGCGTTCATCGCGGCTTGCCGACAAAAAGCAAATGACCTCAACCGGAATGCCGTTTGAGGTCATGGGAGGTCTGTGACTAATGATTGATGTAATGGAACTCATCAAATGTTCGGCGAAATGCTGCCGTCCGGGGCGCGACCGTCTCCGGATCGTTGGCGCGCAGGCCCTCGGCAATTAGCGCAGCGAGTTTCGGCGCGTCGGAAGGAGTGACGCCGCGTCGCACGAGTTCAGGCGTGCCGAAGCGTAGCCCATTCTTGTCGCCGTCGATTTCGGGAATGGGCAACCCGATTCCGCATGTGAGAAACCCGGCTTTTCGCAGCTTCTTCGCCGCGGCCTGCCCGCCGCCGAACCCGACCGCCTCCAAAGCGAACTGATGGCTCTCGGTGATCCCCTTGCCAGTTCCGAAGACCGGCAGTCCTTCTGCCTGCATGGCGATTGCAAGAGCCTGGGCGAGGTCCACCATGGCCCTTGAGTAGGCGATCCCGTGATCGCGCCAATCAAGCAGAGTGATCGCCAACGCGGCCGCCTTCGCCGCGTCGAAGTTTGCCGTCATTCCCGGAAAAGCCACACGGTCAAGCTTTTCGGCAAGCGCCGCATCATTGGTTACGATCAGCCCTCCGGCCGGGCCGCCCAGGCTCTTGTAGGTGCTCATAGTGATCAGATGCGCCCCCTGTTCCAAGGGATTGGCCCAGGATTTGCCGGCTATGATCCCGCATTGATGTGCAGCATCGAAAAGCACATAGGCGCCGACGGCATCAGCAATCTTGCGAATTTCGGCAACCGGGTGCGGAAACAAATTTAGGCTGCCGCCGATTGTAATGATCTTCGGCCTCACTCTTTCCGCCAAGGCGGCAAGGGCAGGAATGTTAACGGTATAGCCTTCAGGATCGACCGGCATCGCATGGATCGACAAGCCGTACATGCCAGCGCAACCGGGAGCGTGGTGCGTGACATGTCCGCCGATTGTTGCCGGAGGCGCAATGATGGCGTCTCCTGGTTTCGCCATTGCCATGAAAGCGTATAGGTTCGCCATTGCGCCCGACGCCACGCGCATTTCGGCGTATTTTGCCTCGAAAATTTCTGCCGCGAGTTCGGCCGCTATGACCTCGATTTCCTCAATGGCCTCCAGGCCCATTTCATACTTGTCGCCGGGATAGCCGAGCGACGGGCGGTTACCGAGACCGCGGCTCAAGACGGCTTCGGCAACAGGGTTGAGAACGTTTGTCGCGGGATTTAGATTAAAGCAGTCGGCATCGTGAATCTCAAGGTTCCTAGCAACCAGAGCTTCGATACGGGCCGCGACGTCGCGGGTTTCTGCCGAAACGTTCGCCGCGATTCGCTGGATATGCGTTTCGCATGCCTCCGGCACCCACTGTCTATGACTCAGATGGGGCATGTCCTCTCCTTCATCGCTAAGCTCGAGGCCCCGGCGTGGGACATCGACGTTGGATGACGAGAGTCTAACGCGAACGTTACATCAGAAAAAGTTAATAATAATATTTCATTGGTTCAGAAATGTTAATGTGTTGTCTACATGTTACGAAAGAACACTGCGCCGAACTGCCGACGCAGCGCTTCCTCGACATTCGGTCAAAATTTCCGTGACATCACAACGCGATGCCGGAGAGGCGGTCAATCGACGACCAGATACGCTTCGCGTAGCGAGGATCGAAAAGTGCATGATATCCGCCTGTATGCCAAAAGACGACAGGGCCTTTTAATTCATTCGTCTTCGAAGAGATCGAGACCGGCATCGCTGCAATTCGAGCCCAGGTAAACAAGAGCGCTGCCCATCCCGATGGCAAACGTCCGCCGCGACCGCGCAAGGGCTTTGCACCACATCTGGAACGCATCGAAGTGGTGATCGAGCCGGATGAACTGCCCGAGCATGCGGGCAAACAGAAGGTGCTGATCGGAGAAGACGTCTCTGAGCGGCTAGACGTCGTGCCGGCGAAGTTCCGCGTCATCGTCACCCGGCGGCCGAAGTATGCCTTCAAAAACGAAGACGGCGTCATTCAGGCCGCCGCACCTGCGCACATCATCGAGGGAGGCATTCCGACGGAAGCGCTTCTCGCCCAGATCGCGGTCTCGAAGTATGCCGATGGCCTGCCGCTCTATCGGCAGGAGGCGATTTACGCCCGCGATAAGGTCGAGCTCGATCGCAAGCTGATGGCCCAATGGATGGGCAAACTTGGCTTCGAGCTCGATATCCTCGCCGAGTACATCCTCGCCGAAATCAAAAAGGCCGAGCGCATCTTCGCCGACGAAACGACGTTGCCAACGCTCGCACCGGGATCCGGGTCGGCAAAGACGGCCTGGCTGTGGGCCTATGCCAGGGATGACAGACCCTTCGGTGGCAATGGCCCACCGATGGTCGCCTATCGCTTCGAAGATAGCCGAGCTGGCGATCGCGTCGCCCGGCATCTGAGCGGCTATCGCGGCATTCTTCAGGTTGATGGGTATGGTGCCTACAACAAGCTTGCCCGATCTGACGGCGGCAATGACGGCGTGATGCTTGCCGGCTGCTGGTCCCACAGCAGACGCAAGTTCTACGAACTCCACGCATCGGACACCTCCAAGATCGCCACCGAGACGGTGGAGCTGATGGCAAAGCTCTGGCAGGTCGAAGAAACAGCCCGCGGTCAAAGCCCTGATGTCCGTGTGGCGGCGCGTCAGCAGACATCTGCAGCCGTCGTCAATGAGCTCTTCGGCCTTTGGCAGAAGACCCTGCCGCGGATCTCCGGCAAATCCAAGCTCGCTGAGGCAATCCGATATGCCACCTCACGTCGCGCAATCTTCGAGCGCTTCCTGACCGACGGCCGTATCGAGCTGGACAGCAACATCGTTGAGCGCGCCATCAGGCCCCAGACGATTACGAGAAAGAACAGTCTCTTCGCTGGCAGCGATGGCGGTGGGAGGACCTGGGCGACAATCGCGACACTTCTTCAGACAGCCAAGATGAACAATGTCGATCCGCAAGCCTGGCTCACCCAGACCCTCGAGCGCATCGCCAATGGCTGGTCAAGCAGCGATCTCGATGCACTCATGCCCTGGAATTACGCGCGCTGAACAGGGTCAGCTTGCCGCTTACTTTTGACGAAGGCTTCAGACATGCCGTTCGATTGTGGGCTGGCAACGGGCGTGAAGCATGGGATCAGGTTGAGGGCTTGGGCAAACAGCCTGGTCTCGCGCGCGGTGTATGCACTGCCGTTATCAGATAGATGTTCTATTGCATGGGGGGCGCTGGTTGCGCCGAAGCGCTTTTCGACGGCCTCCAACATCATGTCTCGAATGTCGGAACCTGATATCCCGGCATTAGCGACGGCTGCCCATGAGATAATTTCCCGGTCAAACGCATCGATGATGAACGCGAGGCGGACCACCTCGCCATTCCAGCAGGTGAACTCAAGGCCATCCGAGCACCAGCGCAGGTTAGACAGCATCACCATGACCTTGCCGTCGTGGACACGGCCTATTCGCGCCGCCGTGTGTGTCTCAAGGATCATAGCGTGATTGGCCATAATGCGATGAACTCGCTTGCGATTGACGACGGGCAGATCGGCGGCTCGCCGCTGCCTGTTGAGAAGGGCAGCGATCCGCCGATAGCCATAGGTCGGCCGAGCATCCACGAGTTTACGAATGGCGGGCAGCAGCTTGTCATCGTCCGCTTTGAGGTATGATCCACGCGGCTTGCACTTGCCTTTAAGGCGCTCCGCCAGATTGGACCGCGATACGCCAAGGACGTCAGCCACGGTCTTCATCGGGAACCGTCCTTCGGCAACAAGATCGGCCGCGATATCGGTTTTTTTGAGTGGGCTTTGGAAAGAGCTTCGCGGAGAATCTCGTTCTCCAACGTCTTGCGCCCGAGGATACGCTCAAGCTCGCGCACTCGATCTTCCAGCTTCTTCACCTCGGAATTGCCGATCACTGGCTCGTCAGAATCCACGGCCACCGCACCTCCCTCGCTCAGGAGCCTGCGCCAGCGATACAGAAGATTTGGCGCAACTCCATGCCGCCGCGCCGCGGAGGAAACGGTTTCCCCGGCGGCATAGCTTTCCTCGATGATCTGCAGTTTGCGTTCCGTTGTCCAGCGTCGCCGCCGGACGTCACCGATCATCAGATCAACCTGTCGAAACTCGTTAGACATAAGCCTGATGGAGTGGACGCCTCCTTCGCCACCTTGTGGCAGTATCGAGGATGTCCAGCACCAGGAGGTTGACCCAATGACCCAGATCGTTCTCATCGGCTTGGATGTCGCCAAGCATGTTTTCCAACTGCATGCCGTAGCTGCAGACGGACATGTCGTTTTCCGCCGACAGGTCCGGCGAGCTCAACTCATCACGCTGCTGATGTCACTTCCCCACTGCCGGGTAGCGATGGAGGCTTGCGGCACCGCGCATTATTGGGGGCGGCAGCTGCAAGAGCTGGGGCATGAAGTGCTTCTGATACCTCCGGATTACGTCAAGCCGTTTGTGAAGAGGCAGAAGAACGATGCTGCTGACGCCGAGGCCATCGCGGAGGCGGCGCAGCGGCCGGACATGCGCTTCGTTCATGTGAAGAGTGAGGCATCGCAGGCCGCGAGTATTGTCTTTCGCGCACGAGATCTGGTGGTACGCCAGAAGACCCAGCTTCTGAATGCGATACGAAGCCATTTGGCGGAATTTGGTTACATCTTCTCTCAGGGTGCCGCCGCTTCTGCAAAGATGCAGGAGGTCATCGAGAGTGATGATAATCTGCCGCCCGCAGCTCAAGGCATCCTGCGTTCACTATGGCAGCATCTCTCATCGTGTGAAGCTCAGCTAACAGAGTTCGACAGGGAAATCCAAAAGCGGGCGCGTGACGACCTTGATGCGCGTCGATTGACTTCTGTGCCAGGGATCGGACCTGTGACAGCGGCAGCAATCGCGGCCCTGGCTCCCGATCCGGCGACTTTCCGGAAGGGACGTGACTTCGCGGCATGGGTTGGCTTAACCCCGCTCGAGCGATCCACCGGAGGAAAGCAGCGGTTCGGACGAATATCCAAGATGGGCGAACGGACGCTCAGACGTCTGCTGATCATGGGGGCCAGTGCCGTCGTTTCTTGGGTAAGGCGTGGGAAGATCAAGCCAAGCGCTTGGCTTGCCAGCATCCTCCACAGAAAGCCACCGATGCTCGCGATCGTAGCGCTAGCGAACAAGATGGCTCGCGTCGCCTGGGCAATTCTAAAGCACGGAGGGTCTTACATGCAGCCAGCCTGACGAATTCCCGCGCAGCAATGAAGGTCTAAGGATTGCATGGCCGAAGAGTTTGAACGGGGCTCGGAGAACCAGATTGAGGATAAGTGCTGACAGCACGTAAGCCTGAAGTGGATCGAGCTCGCGTAATCCATACTGGCTGGCGGCGGTGCTTCGTCGCAAAAGAAGCCGAACACATGTCCGCACCAAACTTCGACGCCGTCAAACAAAGATTCTTCTTGCGCACCCGGAGGCGTCCACACATATCCTCAAGCCTGTGCTTGAGCCTTCCTGCTTATGCTGAGTGTCCGGTCGAAAGTGGGGGCAGTTCACTGCCTATTCGTTAGTATACGGTGCAGGACTGGCTAAAGAGGCAAACTCGACCCCGGCGACCAATCGCACGAACACGGTTGAACTGCGGGGTGTCCGCCATGGCTTCATAACGACGAACCGAATCCAGCTGCACTACACGGAGATGGGCGAGGGGCCTGCGGTAGTCTTTCTGCATGGCTTTCCCGAGCTTTGGTTTTCGTGGCGCCATCAGATGCCGGCTGTCGCCGCCGCCGGCTTTCGGGCGATCGCACTAGACATGCGCGGCCATGGTCAAACCGATGCGCCGGCAAACGTGGACGACTACACGGTTGCGCACACGGTCGGCGATGTCATCGGCGTGATGGACGCATTGAGTATCGAAAAGGCTGTTGTCGTGGGACATGACGCAGGCACTACTGCTGCATACCATACGGCATTGATGCGGCCGGATCGTATCCGAGGCGTCGTCGGCCTGTCGATGCCCTATGCACCCCGTGGCCTGCGCAGCAACATCGAACTGCTGGCCGAGCGGCTGCCAGCCGGTTTCTACATGAACTATTTCCAAAAGCCTGACGTGGCCGAGAACGATCTCGAGGCAGATGTTGGCAAGAGCCTAACGCGTCTGTTCTTTGCCAATTCCGGTGACTACGTCACCCAAAAGCCGTTGTTGATGATCGTCCCGAAGGACGGCACGTCAACCGATACTCTGCCGACGCCTCCAGGCCCGCTGAGCTTTATGAGCAAGCAGGAACTTCAGACCTACGTCGCCACTTACGACTGGGAATTGACGGCACCGTGGATGGGTATGAAGCTGCCAGTGCCAGCCGCCTACATTGGCGGAACCCGCGACACAGTTGTGAATTTTCCCGGCAACCGCGCTCGCGCCGACGCAATGGCGCGAGACTCTGGCGGGCCGGCCGCGGTCTTCCTCGAGGGGGCGGGGCATTGGATACAGAACGAACGCCCTGCGGAAGTGAACGCCATTATTCTTAAATTTCTGGCCAGTCTGAAGTGAACTACTTATAGAGTTCGCTTATCGTCGGGCTTACAGCGCGCTGGGGCGTCCGGTAGCCCTCGATTGCCGTATGGCATCATGATTGGCTTCAGCCCAGTCCTTCATGAGGTTGACCGGCACGAGCAGCGAACGTCCGAGTGGCGTCAGCTCATATTCAACACGCTGTGGTACGACGGGATAAACCGTGCGTTTGACGAGACCGTCCAACTCCAATCGCCGGACTGTCTGCGACAGCATTCGCTGAGAAATATCCGGAATTCTGTTCCGCAGTTCGGAAAACCGCAATGTTCCCTGCTCGAGATATAAGAGTACGAGCATACTCCATCGATCAGAAACACGGTGCAGCACATCGCGGACCGGGCAATTCTCGAGATTGTTTTCCAATGTTTCCATAGTGATTGACCAACTAGAATTCGTTTAGAGAGAAATTATACTCGCCCTTTTACCGCGAAGGAACTTGAGCGTAGACACTTCGGCTAAAACAGGGAAGTCGGTTCGAAAAAGCCCTTCGCATCCAACTTGTCCTGAGCGCGAATCTTCCACCACTCTTTTATAATGAAGGGAATCGAACGCCATAGTCACCGATTGTGACGGCAACCCAGTCAAGCAATCGACGCCAAGGATTGTTCAAAGGCATCTTGTGCGATCGTTAGTGTCAAGGAGAAGTGCCTATATGCAGCTTGATATGCACCCTCCAAATCTTGCTCAACGATACCATGAACAAGATCGGAGTGTTCCAAACGAGCCCGCTGCAGGTACTGCGGTGGATAGGGTTCGGCGCCAAACCCCATTGTTGCCCGTGCATGAAGTTGGGCAGTGACGGCTGCAAGTTGTTCATTTGCCGCCATGACGGTGATCAACTTATGAAGTTCGACGTCGATCTTGCGCGCCTCCGATGTATCATCGGTAGCGCAAAAATCAGCCAGAATGCATATCAGTTTCTCGGCTTGCCGAGGTGTCCGTCGCTCAGCTGCAGTCCTTGCTTCAAGTCCGGCGATAAGACAGCGAAAGTCCATGAAGGCTTTAAGCCTCGGAACTTCATCTTCTAAGACACGGCGCGTGGTCCCCGGTGCGACCTGGTCGACATTGATGTCGGTAACGAATGTTCCTCCACCGCGACCACGCCGGGAGCTCAGCAGTCCCTTTTCCCGAACGATCTCGATTGCGCCCCGGACAGTAACGCGGCTGACGCCCTGCCGCTCAGCAAGCTCTCGCTCTGATGGAAGCTGCTCGCCCGGCGAATAGGCACCAACTGCGATCGCAGCTATGATGCGGTCGGCAAGTTCTCGGCGCGCAGTCGTTATGGTTACACCACCACCGATCGCGTCCAAAACGGCCAGGATTTCTTCGCTATTTTCCGCGTGACTCATGCAGTAAACCAGCCTTCGCTCGGATATCGTCGCCCGGTTTACCGTCGCGTCGTTGCGACTGCAACCTGATAGGTTCCGGCGGCGTCAAATCTTCGGGACGCCGGTAGTGGAAAAATATGCGCTGCCGGTGATGCACCACTATACCTGCGCCATCGGTACATTCTCGTACCGATGGCAAGAAAGCTTCCGCTGTCTCTTGGAGACTGGTCGCCCGCTCATGTATTAGACCGCTGTCTGTCCCGTCGCTTCGAGACGTCCAGCAAAGCGTAGGACGAGAGCGATGGCCACACCAACCGCCATCCAAATTGATCCGACGATCTGAGCATGCACATCAGCATGCCACAACGCGTACGCGAGGATGACCGTGCCGGCGATCGGCGATATCCAGTGAAGGAAAACTTTAGTGCTGCGATCGATGATACCAAAACGGAAAAGGACGGCGAGGTTCAAGAGGATATAGGCCGTCAGAGCGCCGAACGTTACAAGCGTCGTCAGCAATCCCTGATTTTCCGCACCGAAGATGCCGATGATCAAGGACAATCCGGTGATCAACAGAGTTGCATTCCGTGGAACGTTTTTCAGCTTGCTGACGGATGCGAACAAGCCCGGCAACTGCCGGTCGCGCGCCATGCTGAAAATCAGACGCGAAGAGGTCGCAAGCGAGGCGATGGAGTTGGCGAAGATCGCGATCAGCGCCGATGTCAGCGTAACTACAATACGCAGCCAATCACCACCTGCCTGGCCTGCGATATTGTAGAAGGCGTTGTTGGTGGCATCGCCTTCTGCAAATGTCGTTCCCAGCGGAACGTAGAGCGATGCGAGATAGACCTGGAGAATGAACAGAATGGTCACGGCCACGAGCACGATCATCGTCGCACGCGAAACTGTTTCGCCTCCGCCCTTTGCTTCTTCGTTGAGGGTCGAGATGGCATCGAAGCCGACGAAGCTGAGCGCCGCGATGGGGATAGCCCCGAATACGATGGTCCAGGAGAAGGTGGCGCTATTGAATAACGGCGTAAGGGAAAGCACCACATGCCCGTTGGCCAGATCGATCCCGACAGCAACGACAAAGACAGCGATCACGACCAGTTGGATCGCCAAGAAGATCTTGTTCACCGTCGCTGTGAGCGTGATGCCACCCAGATTGACGGCAGCGGCCAGCAAAACGAATACCGCGACCCAGACCCACATCGGGATGACCGGCCAGAGCCCCGTCATGGCGCTTGCCGCAAAAACGGACAAAAGAGCGGGTAGAAGGAGATAGTCGAGCAGAATGGCCCAGCCCGCCAAGTAACCGAAGTAACCGTTTATCCCGAAACGGACGTAGGAATAGACCGATCCCGCAACTGGGTAACGTTTTGCCATCTCTTTATAGCAGAGCGCGCTGAAAACCATGGCCACCGCTGCAACCAAATAGACCAGCGCGGTCATGCCCAACGAAAAATTGGAAATCAGCCCGAAGACGGCAATAGGCGCCATTGGGACCATATAGATGAGGCCGTAAACCACCACATCTGTCAGTGACATCGTGCGCTGGAGTTCTTGGTGATAGCCTAGCGATTCCAGTGTGTTTGCTGAAGCGACAGGTGTTTGTGCTTGTTGCATTCTCGTAGTTCCCCTGTTTTAATTAATTGTGTTGCGGATCATGCTTGCCTAGAAACTTGCTCACCACGGCAAAATATTCGGCCGGGGTTTCAAGGTGCGGTGTGTGACTGGCACCGCCGAAGACGTGCGTTTCGACGTCTCGCAGAAGGGAGGCAAACGGTTCCCACGCCATCGGAGTGGCTTCGTCGAACTCGCCGGCGAGCACCAGCGACGGCACCGATATATGGTGCAACCGGTCAACGACCGACCAATTCTTCAGGGTTCCAACGGCTGAGAATTCACTCGGGCCAACCATTGTGTGGTAAACCGTGGGATCAGCCGCCAACCGCTCGAAACTGTCCTGTAGGACTTGGGGCATCGGCTGGATACGGCAAAGATGCCGATGATAAAATGTTTCGACCGCGGCCTGATATTCAGCGGAGTCGGTCGTGCCGGCTGCCTCGTGAAAATGGACGAGCGTTTGGATCTCTGCGGGTAAATTGGAGAGAAGGGCAGCCGTTCCCTGTGTCCACAGCGGCATGGACGCCGGAGCGTTCGATAACGTCATGCTCAGGACGCCATCAGGATGGCGCAGAACGTATTCCGGACTGAGCATACCACCCCAGGATTGGCCGAGAATGTGAAATCCCTGCCGGAGATCGAAGTAGTCGACGAGATTTTTGAGTTCCTCCACGAACAGATCAACTGTCCAGAACTCCGCAGGTGCATTCCCGACATGAGTGCTCCGACCACCTCCGATTTGATCGTAATGAATCACCGCACGACCATCCCGACACAGATCGACCATGGGAAGGCAGTAGTCGTGCGAGAGACCAGGTCCCCCATGAAGGATAATAACAGGGGGCAATTCAGGGCGCTCTTGTGTCGCTGTAGTAACACGCGCCCAAGTGAAGTGATTTCCAAAGGGTATGATGTGCTGCTGAATTCTGTGCTGGGTATTATTGACTAGCAAGATTTCCTCCCTCGCCTACGGCCATGTTTCAGCCTTTTTAAAGGTCTTATGACAATACCTTACACCTAAAAGGTTTTATGTGAAGACCTTCTGAACAAAAAATATGGCTAAGGGGAACGTCAAGGATAATATGTAATTTTTACATATACTTGATTGGAACGCACGTATCGAATTCAATTGAAAGACGGCTGCTTTCTGCACATTTTACGCTGAAATCAACCAATGCAGAGACCGCATGCGGTGAGGTGGCCTGCCTTTCAAAACCAAATTTGCATCGAAATTTGACTGCTGCGGCGACTTACATTGTAGCTTCGAATTAGTTGGGCAAAATCTCGATCATTCTGGAATGGAATGATGTCTGGAGGAAACGTGGTTTTTGGACTTCAAGGCGATCAGGTAGCGTGAAGCTGTAGTAAATTTACTTCGGAGGTCCTTATGAGCAGCAACGCGACAACACATGGCCTCTGGGAAAAGACAGCTCCGCCCGCACCAGTCACATCTGAACTGAACGACTTGGTTCAATCGGATGTGGTCATCGTCGGTGGAGGTTTCACGGGACTTTCCACTTCGCTTCACCTTGCGCAGTTAGGAATCTCCGCGGTCGTGCTGGAATCATTCGACCTGGGTTTTGGAGGATCTGGCAGAAACGTCGGCCTGATCAACGGTGGAATGTGGGTTATGCCGGATGACATTCCTAGCGTCCTTGGGCCTGTGTATGGGGAAAGATGTCTCAAGCTTCTGTCTGAGGCACCCTCTCTCGTTCGCAGCATCATCGAAGCCCATGACATTCAGTGCGAGCTGGAAAAAAACGGAACACTGCATCTTGCTGTTGGTCAGGGCGGCGTGCAGGAGATTCAAGAACGGCAAAGACAATGGGTTTCGCGCGGTGCGCCGCTTGGAATTCTCGATGCCGAGGAAACAGCGCGGCGCACTGGCTCAAGTGCATATTCGGGCTCATTGTTTGACCCGCGAGCGGGAACACTTCAGCCACTTGCCTATGTCAGGGGCCTTGCGCAAGCAGCGATGAACGCAGGCGCAAGGATCTTTCACAACAGCCCGGTGATCGAAGCACAGAGACAGGGCGACGGTTGGTTGGTAAAAACCAAAAAAGGATCAGTCGTGGCCAAATGGGTGGTCGTTGCGACAGATGCTTACTCCACAGGTCCGTGGAAAATTGTCCGAGCCGAGCAAGTCCATCTACCCTATTTCAATTTTGCCACTGCCCCGCTTTCGGACAACCTGCGCAAGACGATCCTCCCCAATCGGGAAGGGTGCTGGGATACCAAGGAAATCCTTTCGTCTTTTCGCATGGACCAAAGCGGCCGCCTGATATTTGGAAGTGTTGGCGCGCTTCGAAATACGGGCCACTCTGTTCATGAAGCTTGGGCCAGGCGCTCCTTAAAGAAAGTCTTTCCTCAGTTAGGTGAGGTGGATTTTGAGTCCGCCTGGTTCGGACACATTGGCATGACATCGGATGCCGTCCCTCGGTTCCACAAGTTTGATGAAAACGTGATCGGATTTAGCGGATACAATGGGCGGGGGATCGCACCTGGAACCACTTTTGGCCGCGTGCTTGCGTCTTACATTTCGGGCAAAATGAGCGATGATGAACTGCCTTTGCCAACGACCGAACCAAAAGCGCAGGCATTCCGTGCTCTGAAAGAGGCATATTACGAACTCGGTGCCCAGGTTGCACATTTTACTGATGTTAGACTGTAGGGAGGGCGGTTTGCAGGTACCGCGTCGCTTTCTTCCTTCTTTGTCCCTGCTGTCTGCCTTCGAAGCGGCTGCCCGAACGGGAAGCGTAACCGCGGCCGCTAGAGAGCTCAATCTCACTCAGAGTGCGGTCAGCCGCCAGATACTTGCTCTTGAGGAACAGCTCGGCGTTGATCTTTTCCATCGGGAGAAGCAAACGATCCGACTGACGATTGGCGGAGAGGCTTATGCCCGTGAGATCCGTGACGCACTCCGCAAGATCAGCAACGCATCTCTCAATCTTAGAGCCAACCCCTATGGCGGCACACTGAACCTTGCTATTCTGCCCACATTCGGCACACGTTGGTTGGCTCCGAGGATACCAGATTTTCTGGCAAACAATCCCGGCATTACAGTCAATCTCGTAACCAAAATCAGCACATTCGATTTTAGGCTGGAACCGGCGGATGCAGCCATCCATTTTGGGCGGGCAGAGTGGCCCGGTGGCGAGCTAGTCATGCTTCGCTACGAAATTGTGGTTCCGGCTTGCAGCCCACGGCTCCTCAATCAATACAAGTTCGAAGAACCGTCTGATCTCAAAAACGCTCCCCTTCTGCATCTCGCCAGTCGCCCGGATGCCTGGGAAAGATGGATGGTTCAGAACGGAGTGAAGCCTGACAGCGTTCATGGCATGCTTTTTGATCAATTTGCCACCGCGGCCCAGGCGGCAATCGCCGGCGTTGGCGTTGCCTTGTTGCCGAAATTCCTGATCGAAGAAGAGCTCGCCCAAGGAACGCTCGTACTTGCACTCGATGTGCAAATGAAAAGTACCGAATCTTATTATCTTGTTTGGCCATCCGACCGGGCATCCCATCCACCATTGCTAGCGTTCAAGAAATGGATACTGGCCCAGACAGCGTCTGACCGCTGATCGTTGGTCATTCGACTTTCGAATGAGATCTAAACAATCGCTTGATTGAATTCCAAGCTGCACAGCGCGACTAATCTCCGATGTGATGATCTCGGCGCATAGAAACGATCCAGATCAAGGAGGCCACAATGTCGCATAATTTTGTTCCTGAAGATGAGATTAGATATCGCTTCTCCCATGCGATGTCAGAGATGTATCGAGCCGAGGTGCCGCAATACGGAACACTAATGGAGCTTGTGGAGGAGGTAAATCGCGAGACCCTGATGCAGGAGCCGGCTCTTCTTTCTGCGCTGACGCGCAATGATGAACTGGATCGCCTGAGCGTAGAGCGCCATGGGGCGATCCGTCTGGGGACGCCAAGGGAACTTTTCAATATTCGTCGGGTGTTCGCCGTTATGGGAATGTATCCCGTTGGCTACTACGACTTGTCGGTGGCTGGCATTCCAGTTCATTCGACCGCATTCCGGCCAGTGAACGACGAGTCTCTGCGACGCAACCCCTTCCGTGTCTTTACGTCTCTACTCCGTCTTGAGCTCATCGAGGACGAAGCCTTGCGCGAGCAAGCGGACGTGATCTTGTCGCGCCGAAAGATATTCTCTGATCATGCACTTGCACTGGTTTCCAAAGCCGAGAAAGAGGGTGGGCTTTTTCATAGCGACGCCAATAACTTCGTGGAAGAAGTGTTGGAGACATTTCGTTGGCATGGCGACGCAACGGTGACACGCGACATATACAGCCGGCTGCATGATGCCCACCGACTGGTCGCAGACGTCGTCAGCTTTAAAGGTCCTCACATTAATCACCTGACGCCGCGAACGTTGGACATCGACGCCGTTCAGGCAGGAATGCCCACGCGAGGCATTTCTCCCAAGGCGGTGATAGAGGGACCGCCCAAGAGGAAATGCGCCATCCTGCTGCGCCAGACCAGCTTCAAAGCCCTTGAGGAGACCATAAAATTTGAGGATTTCGCGGCGGATAACGAGCTGGGAACTCACACAGCGCGTTTCGGCGAGATCGAGCAGAGAGGCGTTGCACTGACAGCCAAAGGGCGCAGGCTCTATGACGACTTGCTGGCCTCAGTTCGCAACGACGTACAGGTCGGTTCCAGTGGCGGAAATTCCGGCGATTACGATAGCAAACTCATCGAGACCTTTGGAAAATTCCCAGACGACTGGGATGAACTCAGGAAAGAAAAACTTGCGTTCTTCCGCTATTCCGCAACTGAAAAAGGCCTGTATGCCGCCTCGCGGTTTCAGCTACCGGCGACCGTCGGAGAGTTGGTAGACGCAGGGTACGTGCGTTTCGATCCCATCGTGTACGAAGATTTTCTGCCCGTAAGCGCTGCGGGAATCTTTCAGTCCAATCTCGGGACAGATGCACAGCAGAACTACTCGGAACGCTCCAACCGCTCGGCCTTTGAAAATGCCCTTGGATCGGCAGTTCAGGATGAACTCGACCTCTATGCACATGCCGAGCAGCGTTCTCTCGACCAGACTTTTGAAGCTCTCGGGCATCCCGAGTTGGCTCATCGGTCGGCGTCATAAGGATCACACATATGCGGGAGCGCGAGAGAACCGGTAACAGCATGCCCATCGAACAGCTTCTATCCTCTCTCTCGCGTTCCGAGTTTTCCGGCGATGTGGCAGGCGACGCCGGGTCCCGCACAGTGTTTTCGACCGACAACAGTATCTATCAGGTTCGCCCCGCAGCGGTCATCTTTCCAAAGAATGCACATGACATTTCGACGGTCGTTAAGCAGGCGCATGCCTTGAAGATTACGGTTACCGCCCGTGGCGGTGGAACAGGTACGAACGGACAGTCCCTAAACACGGGCGTACTTATTGATACGTCTCGGCATATGAACCAGATCGAAGAGCTCGATATTTCTGCTGGTTCCGTCACCGTTCAACCCGGTGTCGTGCTCAGCCAGCTGAACCAGTTTCTCGAGCCACACGGCTATTTCTTTCCTCCCACCGTTTCCACCGCCTCGCGAGCCACAATTGGTGGAATGGTTGCGACAGACGCGTCCGGAAAAGGATCCAGAATTTTTGGTAAGACGTCCGACTACATCGAATCCATGCAGGTCGTCCTCTCAGATGGCTCGGTATCGACCATCAAGACGCTTGATTTCGCGGAGGCGACAGAAATTGCCAAGCAGGAAAATCTGATTGGGCATGCATATTGCGAAGTGCTGCGCGTCGTTGCGCAGAATGCCGCTGAAATCGATAAGACATTTCCTCAAATGAACCGCGGCCTCACCGGCTACAACCTGAAGAATATTGTAGGTGCGGACAACAGGATTCGTTTGTCGTACCTGCTGGCAGGGTCAGAGGGCACGCTCGCGATTACCACGTCGATCACGCTCAAGATCCTTAAGCGCCCAGCTTTGCGCGCGCTGGTTCCGATCCGATATGAACATTTCCAGACCGCTCTTGAAGATGTGCAACATCTTCTTAAAGCCAATCCGTCCGCCGTGGAGATTATCGACGACAAAGTTCTCTCTCTTGCTCAACAAGATCCGGTGTGGAATTCAATCGAGAGTGTTTTGGGAAAAGGCTCTTCGGTAAAAGTTGGGGGCCTGAATTTCGTTGAGTTCCTTGCCGATGACGAGATGCAGCTGTCTGCGCAATTGGATCGGCTCGTCGATCTGCTCAACGGTGGGCAGAACGAATTCATCGACTGGACGATCGTCACTGACCCTCATCTTATATCGGAGCTATGGTCCCTTCGGGAAAAGTCGGTAGGCTTGCTGGGCCGCCTTTCGCCGACCAAACAGGGAACGGCGTTCGTAGAAGACGCAGCAGTACCTCCGGAAAGGCTGCCAGGCTTTGTCAGAGAGTTCCGCGAAATCCTTGATGCTCATGGGGTGACGTACGGTATGTATGGCCATGCCGATGTGGGCTGCCTGCATGTTCGCCCCGCGCTGAACATGCGGGATAAGGGTGATGCCGCTCTGATCCGCCCGATAAGCGATGAAGTCGCGAAACTTGCAAAAAAATATGGCGGATTGCTCTGGGGCGAACACGGACGCGGTTTTCGGGGTGAGTATTCCCCGTTCTTCTTTGGTCCAGTCCTTTATCGCGAGCTTTGCAAAATCAAGGGTGCATTCGATCCCCTGAACCTGTTCAATCCCGGCAAGCTTGCGCTCCGGATGGAGAGACAATCGACAAGATCGACAACGTGCCACTACGTGGCCAAATCGACCGATCGATTGCTAGCGATCTCGCAAAAACCTATGACCGCGCGGTTGCCTGCAACGGCAATGGAGCCTGCTTCAACTGGGACAAGGCCGATCCGATGTGTCCTTCCTATAAGGTGACACGTGATCGCAGTCAGTCGCCGAAGGGCAGGGCGGCTTTGCTTCGAGAATGGGCTCGCCTGGAATCGATTAAACGGCACGGCGAATCCAATACCGATCTACCAGCGATTGAACAGGCGCTGCATGCCAGCTTTTCGACGTGCCTTTCATGCAAGGCCTGTTCGAGCCAGTGTCCGATCAAGGTCGATATACCCGCGATGAAGTCGACATTCCTTCATCGCTACTATGCGGATCGAAGACGTCCGCTTCGCCACATCATCGTTGCACACAGCGAAAGCGCGTTTCAAATTGCCAGGCGGCTACCATTCGTGGCCAATGCCGCACAGTCAATATTTTCAAGTATCGGCGCGGATAGGCTAATCGGTCTTATCGATCTGCCACGAATTCGTCCTGCCAGTCACTCGAAACCACTAGGCCCGCGAGACCTCACGCGCCTAACCGCCTTGTCTGCCGACGACAAAGCCCGAACGGTTATCCTATTGGAGGACACATTCACGAGCACCTTCGATGGGAAGGTCGTGGACGCAACCGTGGACCTGCTTGGTCAACTAGGATATACGGTCTGGCGCGCAGCTCCAAAGTCGAACGGAAAAGCCGCGCATGTTCTTGGCAAGCTCGACGTCTTTGAAAAGATTGCCCGTGCTGCGGTTGCACACCAGAGCCAATTGATCAAGACGGGCGTTCCGGTTGTCGGCATCGAGCCTGTCACGACCCTGATGCAGGATCACGAATACAAGGCATTCCGTCCAGACGTCGCTCTGGATCGATCCGTACTGTCGATCGAGGAATTTCTTCATCAGGAAATCCGGTCAGGGGCGATTGCCCCTAAGGTGATCGATGGTCCGAATTCGCGCTACGCGCTTTTTCTTCACTGCATGGAAAAGACTTCCAAGCCTGCCACCTCCAGCCTTTGGACCAGTGTGCTCAAAACGTTTGGCATGACGGCCCAAACCATTGCGACCGGGTGCTGCGGCATGGCCGGAATGTTCGGGCATGAGATCGAGCATGCGGGGATGTCTGACGAATTGTTCCAAATGAGTTGGGCACGCAAACTGGGCGACGGTAGCGGAGATATCCCGTTGATGACCGGTTTCTCATGCCGCTGCCAGACCGAGCGTATCACGAAAACAAAGCCCCAGCACCCGGTTCAGGCTCTGCTGCGCGTATTGAAAGATATGCCTGACCAGCGGTGCATCATCGCGTGCAATATGAACAACAACTTAGTCGCAATCTGAAAAGAACGGAAGGAACGCATATGTCCACGGGTCTCGACCATCAGCCAAGAGTCGGTTCGATTTTATCTCTGAAAACGGAAACCGAGCAACTTCTTACGGAGCTTGGGGTTGCGCCAGATGCTTACGCAGCCGGTGAAATTCGCACTCGTTCGCCTATTACGGGCGAGACGCTTGGCAACGTCAGGAAGATTACGGTCGCGGACGCATCCAACCGGGTGAACAGGGCACATGAAGCCTTTCTCGCGTGGAGAAACGTCCCTGCGCCAAGACGAGGCGAACTGATCCGTCTACTCGGCGACGAGCTACGAGCAAACAAAAGCGCTCTCGGCCGCCTGGTTTCGATAGAGGTCGGCAAGATCACCTCAGAAGGTCTGGGCGAGGTCCAGGAGATGATCGATATCTGCGATTTCGCAGTCGGTCTTTCCCGTCAATTGTATGGCCTGACTATTGCGACCGAAAGAGCCGAGCATCGTATGATGGAGACGTGGCATCCGCTTGGCGTTATCGGCATCATCAGCGCCTTCAACTTTCCAGTCGCGGTATGGGCATGGAATGCGGCTCTCGCTATCGTCTGCGGGAACAGCGTCGTTTGGAAACCGTCGGAAAAAACGATGTTAACCGCGTTGGCAACCGAGGCGATCTTCAATCGTGCGTTGGAACGCTTCAACGTGGGAGGCAGCGAGGCACCGGAAGGCTTGTCGCAAATTCTTTTCGGCAACCGGGAAGTCGGCGAAATTCTCGTCACCGACCACAAGGTGCCGCTCGTCTCAGCCACGGGATCTACGGCAATGGGACGCACGGTCGGTCCCAAGCTTGCTCAACGCTTCGCCCGCGCCATCCTCGAACTGGGTGGCAACAATGCTGCCATCGTTACACCCACGGCCGATCTTGATCTGACATTGCGCGGCGTTGCATTTGCAGCGATGGGAACTGCGGGACAGCGTTGCACAAGTCTTCGACGTCTGTTTGTGCACGAGGACGTGTACGATAGCCTAGTTGAACGTCTCAAGAAGGCTTTCACGTCCGTCCCGGTTGGCAATCCATTGGACGGCAATCTCGTCGGCCCGCTAATCGACAAGGGGGCGTTCGACGCAATGCAATCGGCCCTCAATGCAGCGAAGTCCGCTGGAGGAGCCGTAACAGGTGGCGAACGGCAAGATGTCGGCAATGCCGACGCATACTATGTTCAACCAGCTTTGGTCGAGATGCCACAGCAGGAAGGACCTGTTGAGGACGAAACCTTCGCCCCAATTCTATACGTCATGAAGTATTACGATTTCAATGAAGTCCTTGCATTGCACAATGCCGTACCCCAGGGCCTCTCGTCATCGATCTTCACAAACGACGTCCGTGAGGCGGAACTGTTCATTTCGGCGAGGGGTTCCGATTGCGGAATTGCCAATGTCAACATTGGTCCGTCGGGAGCGGAAATCGGTGGTGCGTTCGGTGGAGAGAAAGAGACCGGCGGCGGTCGCGAATCCGGATCGGACTCCTGGAAGGCCTATATGCGCCGAGCCACCAACACGATCAATTACGGTCGCACCTTGCCACTTGCGCAGGGTGTAAAGTTCGACGTCGAGTGAGAGGCGGCAATGGATAACGCAGCCATTATTCCCGTACCGAGGCCGGCAGAACGATTGGCACAAATCGGTGTTTCGGAAATCCTGAAAATCACCGGACTTGCAAATGAGCTAAAACGCCAAGGACGCGATGTCATTATTCTTGGTGCAGGCGAGCCCGATTTCGATACCCCTGACAACATCAAGGAGGCGGCGATCCGGGCGATTGCCGCCGGCCAAACCAAATATACCGCTCTCGATGGCACGGCAGAGCTCAAGGCGGCTATCCGCCACAAGTTTAGCAAAGAAAATGCTTTGGAATTCGACCAGAGTGAAATCACCGTTTCGGCCGGCGCCAAACAGGTCATCTACAACGCAATGATGGCGACTTTGAACCCTGGAGATGAAGTCGTTATCCCTACACCATTTTGGGTGAGCTACGCCGACATCGTGCTGATTGCCGGCGGCAGGCCGGTGCTGGTCCCCTGCAGCGAAAAAAATGGTTTTCGTTTGTCTGCCGAGGATTTGGAAGCCGCGATCACACCCAAAACGCGTTGGCTTATGTTAAATTCACCTTCCAATCCCTCTGGGGCGGCTTATTCGGAAAGCCAATATCGCCCGATTCTTGACGTGCTTCTTGGCCATCCCCAGGTCTGGCTGATGGTCGACGATATGTACGAGCATATTGTTTATGACGACTTCAACTTCGTCACGCCGGTCGCTATCGAACCACGGCTTCGGGACCGAACTTTGACCATCAATGGCGTGTCCAAAGCCTATGCGATGACCGGATGGCGAATTGGCTACGCTGGCGGTCCGGCAGAACTAATTAAATCGATGGCAGTTGTCCAAAGCCAGTCAACGTCTTGCCCGTCATCAGTCAGCCAAGCCGCTGCTGTGGAGGCATTGACTGGCCCGCAGGAAATTCTGACCGAGAGAAAACGATCTTTCCAGCAACGGCGGGATTTCGTCGTCAACGCATTGAACGAAATCCAAGGCATAACCTGCCGCGTTCCGGAGGGGGCGTTCTACACCTTCTCCAGCGTTGCAGGCCTTATTGGAAGACGAGCGCCTGATGGACAAATCATTGCGAGCGACAGTGATTTCGCAAATTATCTCCTAAGGAATGTTGGAGTTGCAGTCGTTCCCGGAACGGCGTTCGGCCTAGCGCCGTATTTTCGGATTTCCTACGCAACGTCGCTTGCAGAGCTTCAGGACGCGTGCAGACGCATCGCAAACGCAACCGCGCAACTTTCGTAATTCTGGACAATAATCATGCAAAGTTCTACCACCTATAGTGGCGAAGTTTTTGAAATGGCTGCCCAGCAGTTTCAAACAGTGGCCGATCATCTGGCCATTCCTTCTGACGATCGCCCAAGAATCTTTATGCCCAAGCGTGCCTTGGTTGTCTCCTGCCCTATCCATCGGGACGACGGCACGACTGCTGTGTTTCAAGGGTATAGGGTTCAGCATCATCTTACCCTAGGACCAACGAAGGGCGGAACACGGTTCGCAGCGAGTGTCGATATCGGTGAGGTAGCAGCACTTGCGATATGGATGAGCTGGAAATGCGCTCTTGCAGGGCTTCCCTATGGTGGGGCTAAGGGCGGTGTTTCTGTCGACCCCAATTCATTGTCCTCGCGCGAACTCGAAGCTTTGTCACGCCGCTATATGCAGGAAATGATACCCTTTGTTGGCCCTCATACGGATGTCATGGCACCGGATATGGGGACGAACGAACAGGTCATGGCATGGTTCATGGATACGTATTCCTCGTATCAGGGCAAGACTGTAAGTGAAATCGTGACAGGCAAGCCGGTCGAAACCGGTGGAACCCTTGGACGTCGTGAGGCAACAGGCCGCGGCGTCGCATATCTGGTTGCGCGCGCAATGGAGAACATTGGTCTCTCCGCGTCAGGTGCCACTGCAATTGTGCAGGGGTTTGGCAATGTGGGGTCGGTTGCGGCCTCAACCCTCGCCAGCCAGGGCGTCAAGATTATCGGCGTGAGCGACCATACTGCAGCCTATTTTGATACACGCGGCTTCGATATCGAGGCCCTCGAACGACACGTTCGCGAGTTTCGGGTCCTACGAGGATTTTCAAACGAGTCGATGATCGATCCCCAGGATCTTCTTGTGCAGACGTGCGATATTCTGGTGCCAGCCGCGATGGAGCGCGTCATCACCGCTGATAATGCGGGGAGTCTTCGATGCAGGATTCTGGCCGAAGGTGCTAATGGGCCGACGACACCGGAGGCCGATCATATTCTGGAGCAACGACGCGACGAGATTTTCGTCATTCCAGATATCCTATGCAACGCAGGCGGCGTGATAGTGTCTTACTTTGAATGGGTTCAAGGTCTTCAGCAGTTCTTTTGGACGGAAGCTGAAGTGATGGACCGGCTTTATAAGACACTTCAACATTCATATCAGCAGGTGCTGCGGAGGGCAAAAGCCGACAACATCTCCCATCGCAGCGCAGCACTGGCGATCGGGGTTGAGAAAGTTATGCGCGCCAAGAAAACGCGCGGGCTTTTCCCATGACATCTCTGCCGACACAAGACACGAACGGCACATCCATGCAGCTGGACCACCCACTACGCCGTCAGCTGCACAACGAACTTCATTCTCGCCCGTCGTTGTACTTTGAGGCACCAGCCTTTGTATGGCACGAGGCATTTTATGTAAAAGCCTCGTCGATTCAGATTCCAGAAAAAATTCTCGCTCTGGATGCTAACCGAACACGTGACGGCAAGAGCGGCATCGCGATGACGCCGAACGGGAAGATAAAGTGGGAAATGCACACGGAATTCGTCTCTGCAACGCACGTCGTGGCATGGGATGGAAATCCCGATACGCATCCAACGCCAGACCCGCTCTGGCGAGAATTGACCGATCTTATGCCCGGTCAACGCATCGCCGCCGTCGAAGTGTTCGTCTGCCCTTTCGACAATAACCCGGCAGCTCAACAGTTGGTGGACAGTGAAGACATGGTGGCGTCCTCTGTCGGAGGAGGGGATGCCGAGGTTTGGTCGACCTTCCGGATGGGGGACAACGGATCGACCCGGATGATCCTGCTAAATCGCCGATTGAATGCATATCGAACGGGTCGGATGGTCCGGCGATTGCTAGAGATCGAGAACTACAGAATGATGGCTTTGCTTTCACTGCCGCTTTCTCAATCTGCATTCTTGCAATGTGTCGAGTACGAGAACGGCCTCCGCGACATAATGGATCTACTGGGCTTGCCTGATCGCAAGCAGGACATCCTTCTTGCGGACTTGGCAAAATTGTCCGCCAGCCTGCTACATTTGTCGATCACTACTCGCGAGAGGTTCAGCGCCACCGCGGCCTACGCGGAATTGGTGTTCAGGCGCCTTGAAGAACTTCGCGAAGAGCGCATTGAGGGGCATCAACGCATTGGGGTTTTCATCGATCGCCGGTTCCGTCCAGCCATTCGATCTTGTGAGCAGGCGGACAAGCGAGTGGAAAATACGGCGATGCGGATTGCAAGAGCCAGTGAGTTGCTGCGGACATCCGTTCAGGTCGAGCTAGAGCAGCAAAATGCCCAACTGCTGGAATCTATGGAGCGCCGTGTTGCTATTCAAACTCGACTACAACAGGCAGTCGAAGGGTTTTCAATCATCGCCATAAGTTACTACGCCCTGGGCATATTAAAGACTTTTTTCGAAGGAATAGTTGAAATTTATCCTTCTGGACACTGGATTAAAAGTGCTTTCCCAACCTTAATTCCATTGATTATCATAGTCGTCTGGCTGATTGGGCGACGGGTCCGCTTGTCGCTAAGTGGCAGGGTTAAAAGCTCAGATAATTGAGGGTTTCGATGGAGAGCAATGCCGATGGGGCGATCAGGTGAACGAGTCCTAAATTAGCCTTCAGCTCATTGCAACTTTCATATCAACCGGCGTCGATCAGAATGGATATGGCCAATCGCGCACTACGATTGGGGCGATTTTCCGCGGTTAATCGATGAGCTCGCTTCAAGCTCGCAGCAGTCGTCAAGAATGCCGTCATAGAATGTGAAGAGCTGGTTTGACAGCCAAAGGGTCAATCATGAACTGCCGACATTTCTGCAGGATCTGTTTCGGGGGTAGCGCAGCGGCGCGAACATCAAAGTGATGTTTTCCTACAGGATCACCTCTGCCGAAGAATGCCATCCAGCCATATCGAGAATCAGGATCACGTGTTAAGTGGCCTAACTGAGCACTGCAACCAAAGATAGCAATCAAATTGATTCTAAACTTTTCGAATCATTCATAGATCTCATGACCTAGACCGCGCAAAAACAAGAATAAATTAACTTTAAGCCAAGAAAATCGCAATTGCCGAGCGCTATCTCCAGTGCTCATCGACCTTGCGATTTTGCTATGACGGCAAAATACAATTTCAAACCTTCCTTGAAATCTTTCAAGTGGTTTTAGTTCTGGTACAGGTTTTGCGATGGTACAGATCAAATCAATCTCTACGAAACTAATGCTTTCGGCAGCATTGGCGATCCTATTTCTACTGGTCGCGTCGAACCTTTACGCGATTGTTAACGTTAGAGATTCGGTCCGAGCTCTTGTCATGCAGCAGGCGGAAACTGAGGCCAAGGCAATTGCAAATCAGGTGGCCGGTAGCATCGGAGAGCTTACGAGCGCGACAAGATCAATGTCCGGTGTCCTGGCGCGCGGACTACATAGCCAGTCTTTCGACAGAAGAACAATCACAGATTTGCTAAAAGCAAATGTTGAGATGAACGATCTTGCTTTCACCTCCTGGTTCTGTGAAGGGCCGGACAAGTTCATTCCGTCCAAGGATCCGACTGCGCTTTTAAACGAGAACGGCATTTTCGTGGTTTCTTGGTTCAAAAACGCCGGCGGCGGCATTGAGCAAATGACATTCAAAAATGACTACTCGGCGGAATGGTGGACGCTATCAGCTAAGACAGGCAGAGGAGCGATTACTGCACCTTTCAATGATACAAGCACCAATACAATCATGACATCCTTGACTTATCCTGTTTCTATTGAAGGTCGATTGATTGGAATAGCTGGAATTGATATTTCGCTGTCCACGCTAAATGAGAAATTACAAGCTCTTCGGCCTTTTGGTGGAGGTCGGGTGCTTCTTCTATCTCAATCTAATACATGGCTTGTGGCACCAAATGCAAAAATGACTCTGGCCAGCTACGACGAAAATAATGTCAATCTCTCAGCGAGGGAATCCAAATCAAGTGCTGTAAACACAATAACCGATATCCATGATAACTCTATGCCGGAAGACTATGATCGCCTCTTCTATAGCTTTCCCATACCAGGAACAGACGCAACTTGGACACTGGTTGTTGATATACCTCATAGCGCCATCACTGGTGCCGTTTGGGATCTAACAAGGCTTTTAGGCATTGGCGGAGCCGTAGTTGTTGGAGTCCTCATGCTCGCGCTCTACACCGCAATTCGCCTTTTTGTCAGAAAGCCACTCGGCCAGATTATCTTGGCCATGAGGAAATTGGCGGGTGGAGACGTATCTTCTGAAATCCTAGGAAAGGACAGGAAGGACGAAATCGGTCAAATGGCCGCGGCCGTTGCCGTCTTCCGAGATAATATGATCGAACGTGCGCGCCTCTCACGAGAAGCCGACGACACCAAGATGACTACAGAGCAGGAACGGCGAGTTCGCGAAGAACTTAAGATGCATGAGACTGAACAGGTTTCTATCGCCGTACAATCTTTGGCAGGTGGTCTCGGACGTCTCGCCGACGGGGACCTAGTATCAAGCATCATTACCCCTTTTCCAGGAGATCTGGACCGTTTACGCGTCGACTTCAATACTTCTATCGCGAAACTAAACGATACGCTTGCAACTGTTGGTCGCAACGCGATGGCGATCGATAGCGGGGCAACTGAAATTCGAGCCTCTGCTGACAATTTGGCTCGCCGTACTGAGCAGCAAGCAGCTTCGGTCGAAGAGACGGCGGCCGCTCTTGAGGAAATTACCACTACAGTGAGGGATAGTGCGCGACGTGCAGAAGAGGTAGGCCACTTAGTGACGCGTGCCCGTGAAGGCGCTGAGAATTCCGGTGGTATCGTTTCAAAGGCAGTCGGAGCTATGGAGGGAATTAAGAAATCTTCCGGTGAAATTTCCAACATAATTGGCGTTATCGACGAGATCGCCTTTCAAACCAACCTGTTGGCTCTTAATGCAGGCGTAGAAGCCGCCCGAGCCGGCGAGGCAGGAAAGGGATTTGCAGTTGTCGCTCAGGAAGTCCGCGAACTTGCCCAAAGGTCCGCGAACGCAGCGAAGGAAATCAAGGCCCTGATCACCACATCGGGCGAGCAAGTCCGAAACGGTGTTAGCTTGGTGAACGAGACGGGTCAGGCACTGCAGGTCATCGTCAGCGATGTCCAGAAAATCAGCAGCCACGTAGACGCGATCGTGACATCTGCTCGAGAGCAATCGTCGGGGTTACAGGAGATCAACAAGGCAGTAAATGCCATGGACCAAGGAACTCAGCAAAATGCTGCAATGGTCGAGGAGCAGACTGCCGCCAGCCACGGCCTCGCCCAAGAGGCGGCCATTCTGACAGAATTACTTCGCCAATTTCATCTCGATAAAGATAACCCCGTCGTTTCAGTGAGAAGACTTACAGCGGCCTGATCTATCTGAAATTCATCAATGATACGGCGACATTTTCGCCATCTCCGGGGTGAAAGGATGTCGAGCATGGAAATGATAAAGCGCCAAGCTTTGCGATCAAGGGCTTTCCTCGGAGCGTCGATTGTGCTTGGACTTGGCACTTCGACTCTAGATTGCTTGGTAAAGGATATTTCGGCGACTGGCGCACGACTGGCGGTTGAAAACGCGATCGCTGTTCCTGAGGTCTTTGTGCTGCGCATTTCCGACGGACGCAGCTTTCTGTGCAGGGTGAGGTGGCGGCGGATCAATGCGGTCGGCGTTCAGTTTATGTCGAATTTTGCGGCTTGACCACAGCGCCCGCCGCCGCAGTCAAACGCCATGGGGCGTCCCGGTTTGTCCGCTCTCCATCCCGGAGGGCAATCTGGCGGGAATGCCCGGTTTCCTCAGCATCTGGAGTGCGGAACGTCCCTCATCAATCGTTCTTTGCAACGTCTGCGTATAGTCACCAAGGTTCTGCTGTTCGTCATGCCACTTGCTGAGGACCAGCGTGCAGAGTTTTGTCGACGGTCTGACATACGAGGCGCGCAAGATGTGAACGGTCGGATCGATGATCAGGAAGCCGGTATCCGGACGCCGCAACATCTCCTGACGGCGGATGCGATAAGGCCAAGATCGACGCCGCGGTCGCGCCGGGTGTAACGATGCGTGGCCAGAAAGAACAGCTCTGGTCGATCCAGATCGAGCGCAAGGGCGTCATCGCATTGCCCGACGCCGCCGTGGTCGACATGACCGCGCTGGGCAATCACACCCACAAGCAGGTCGACAACGTCCGCAAGGAAACGACAAGGAAACCCTCGTCAAGCCTATGCTGTTCAATGCCGCCGCCTATCGGAGCCCGCCGAACGCATCAAGTAGGTCGGTCACCACGGCGATCGCGCCAGGCGCGAAGGTCCAGCAAGCCACCAATCTGCAGCTGCATCTGTTGAAGCAGATCGGCAAAGCGAGGGCCCGCACGAATGATATCTAGGACATCCTTGCAAGCACAGACGCCAACGTCAAGAAGCTTCTTATCAGCACAGCGTTGATGAGGTTTTCAAAGTATCAAGCCGATCGCCACGGCGACAGGTGACCGCATGGTCAAAAATATTTTTTGACCATGGCGAAGGGCTAGCTCTTTGCGGAAGACATTCAACTTGATCTAGCAAATTTTCCACATCCTCATCGAGTTTGAAAGACTTCACGAGGTCAACCAAAACAGGCTTGAAGCTACACTACCTAGTTCAACGTCGATGCAGATTTTAAAAATATTCGCATGATGAGAAGTCCGTGCGTCATAGCATTCCAAGACGGAAAAACCTCAGTCGAAATTTTTGATTGAGGCTCAGCACCGAATTTGCTCACCTACTTTTACGGAAGACCACAGCGAACGTAGGTCGGGAGCAATATCGGCGTGGGGTCCACAGTGCAAAAACAGGTCGCTCCTTATACGACGTACCGAGTCGTTTGTTTTAGTATAAACCCAACCATGCTAATCCGCACCTCGAATTGGCCTATTGATATGCATGAATGTAACGTCAATTGAGCCGGAAGGCCCTTCGTTGCTACGTCAATGTTTTACAGCGAAGTCTGCCGGAGCTTAAATGGGGAAACTGCGAATAAGGAGCGGATTTCAAAACCTGGTTCGAGAAGTACAAAATGCGCTAAAGGTTGATGATGCATTGCGAATACTCGAAGCGGCGTACGGGATCGACTTCGCCACCTACCATCTGGCTTTGACCGTCGCAGACGTGGTCGACACTCCGTATGTTCGCACGACCTATCGCGATGCCTGGATTGCTCGATACCTGCTGCGGGGATACGTGAAAGTCGATCCGATCGTCCGCGAAGGTCTCATCCGGCAAATGCCTTTCGATTGGCGCGAGGTCGAGGTTCCACAGGCGGCCCATGACTTTCTGCTCGACGCCCAGGAACATGGTGTTGGAGCCAACGGATATTCCATTCCCATTGTCGACAAGAAGCGACGCGCTCTCTTCTCCCTGAATTCCAGGAAGTCCGCCGGCGAGTGGAGCAAACTGGTAGAGACGTATAGCGACGAGTGGCTCGATCTTTCGTTTCTGATCCATAGAAAAGCGGTGTTCGAACTTCACGGCGAACATGATCCAGTTCCGCAGCTAGGCCGGCGCGAGAAGGAGTGCCTTTACTGGTCGGCTCTTGGTAAAACGAACGATGAAATAGCCGAAATTCTCGGCCTTTCGATGCAGCGGATGTGCATCGATGAGGATGCGATCGATCGAGACTTTCCTGGCATGCGGGCGGACAGCGCCTTTTGCCTGCTGCTTCTTGCCTTGTGCGAGGCGGCGCTTGCCAATGGCATCAACACGATGATCTCGAACTACGAACCGCACATGCGCCGCGTTTATCAAAAAGCCGGCGCCGAACTCGATGAACTCGGGCGTTCCGACGGGTATGGCCGTCACCCGGTCTGCTGCGGCGCCTTCGAAGTTTCGCACCGCGTTCTCGGTGTCATGCGCGCCAAACTCCAGGTGGACGGGCCGCTTTATCACCGGCCAGCGTTTCCATCGCGCGTGCCTTTGCGCCGGCGTTGCAATTCGCCTGACCAAATGAATTGGAAGTTCTCATGGCCAAATACATTTCCGAAACGGTTGCCTGGGTCGCAGATCCCGACCGGATCGCAAAGACGCTCTGCGGATCTCTAAGTGATTGCGCTCTGTAGGTCGAGATCGATGGCCCCGACCAAGTTCTGAACTTTGGCGACGGCAGGGCGATCATCAAGCCGAACGTTTGCGGCCTGCACCTTCGCGTGGAGGCTGAGGATCCACTAACATTCTTCGGGATCCGGTCCTTGCTGCAGGTATCCCTATCCCGGGCCACGAACGATCAATCCGGGCGCCTCGAATGGCATGCAGCCAGCGGCGAGCTGTTCGATGTCCTCGGTCGGCGAGCGCGGCGCACCGGCGGATGCTGACAGGCCGCGTGCCCTGTCAATAGTCGGGGTTGGGCGGAATCAACGCCGTATCCCGAGCTGGGGTGTGCTCACGATGTTACGTGCCTGTCTAAGTGACTTGTCCTGCAACGCGTCGGCGCGGTTCTGAACATGCTTGAGTGAAGCAGCCTGCTCCGGCGTTATCCTGAGAGACGACGCTAACCTCGTGAGATTTCCCTCTTTCAGGTTAACTCGATCCTCCGAAGAAAGCCGTTTGGTCATCGCCAGGGTGAGCTTCTCGAACTCACGACGGAGGACTGGATCCGCATTCAAACGACTTACTTGCGCCTGGTCGGTCCCCGACAGCAAGGCAGAGAGTTCTTTCGACGGCCTGGGGACCTCGACCTTGTATCGGGCCTGCTCCTCGCGGTGGCGCAGGTTGATCTGATGCCGCTCGAAATCGACCGCCATCCCATAATCGGCCAGGGCCGCCGCGAGCTGCGGAGCGTGGGCCTCCGCTGTCTGGCGTGCCGGGCTCGATCCTCTTAGCCATTTCCTTGCCTCTCCCGCCATTTCACCAAGGCGGCCCTCGCGCACATCATCGCCGGCGACCGCGCCGCTCTGCGCACTGGTGATCCGCTCGACAGAGCCCGAAACCGCCTGGCTGTTGCCGAACACCAGCCTCGACAGATTGTCGATCGCCGCGCGCTTGTCCGCAAGGCGGGCAGATCTGCGTAGCCGATCCGTGATCTCGCTCTCGGAGAGATCGGGCAAATCCCGTGCTGGAACCAGGACATCAGATCGAGCCGTACTGCGCTCCCGGACGTGGCCCCCTCCAAGATTACGTTCGTTGTCGGCAATACCACGAACAAGCTCGCCGGCGGCACGGCGCCCTTCGGCGTCGAGGCGACTATGCTGGGCCGTTTCGGTCAGGACAGCCTCCATCATGGTTTTGGCTCGTGCCCGGTTTTCCAGATCGGCCGTTCGTAGCCGAAGGTCGTCCCGCAGCATGCGGACCGGCTCTCCCCTTTCGTCCACGATGATCGTGGACATCGCGGTACGCTCAGCGATCGCCATGTTGCACTCGAGTCGCCCCCGCGCCTGGGCAATTGCCACCGCGTATCCCGGCTCTACGACATCGGACATGGCGGCGTCCGCGGGCATTTTGCCGGAAGCGACAGCGTTGGCGGCGCGAGCGAGCGTCTTGCGCATCCCGGCGGTCTCGAGCCAGGAGTCGACGACGTTGGCCAGACGCGACATACGATCGGTTCGGCCAAAGATGTCACGGTCGATGGCGGCCCGGTTCAGGGCGACATCAAAAATTTCCGTCAGCCGGCGGCGAGATCCATCCGGCGTTTCAACCGCGAGACCGGCTGGCATTCGATGCGCCGCCGGGAACTCTCGGGCGCCGCGCTTGTCCTGGACCATTGCCCGTGTCGACACGATGGTTCCGTTCTCCGGAAAGAGACCGAGGTTCCGGGCGGCTTCAACCAGTTTCAGCGCCATGTAGCTCTGCGATAGTCGACGACTGCCGTGGGCTTCGATATTGCCGATCGGCCGACGTTCGGCATCCCGCAGCGCGTTGTCATACAGCTCGACGAACAAGCCGAGCGCATCGGCGCGGCTTTGAAGGATCGACCGGCCGCGCCGTTGCCCGTTTTCGCCGTGAGCATCGCGACGCTGGGCGAGCAGGTGGCTCACGTCTTCAATGGCGCGCGCCCTGACCGCGCCGGTGCGATCGTCCGGCGCCCGCCGTTCCTCCATGCGGCCGAGAACGTGGTTCCAGTCGTCGGAGAAACGCTGAAGTTCACCGCGTGTCATCGGCCGCGATTGCTCGCGTTCGAGTGCGACCCGAGCCTGGGGCGGCTGCGACCACACGCCCTCACGCCGCTCGTTGTCGTAAAGGATCGTCCCACCGCGCGTCCTAAGCTGGACCCGGTCGACCAGGCTTTCGCTCTCGATCTTCTCGAGGCTGACGCGTAACCCGGTGACTGCGGCATCATGAACGTGCTGCGGCGGAATGCGCGCCGCATCGCCTACGCGCAGCATCTCCTCGAAGCGATAGTGGTTCCCCTGCCAGCTCAGTCGCGGATTGACGGCGACGGCACGGGCCTCGACGTCATAGCCGGCCGCGCGAGCCATGCTGATGACGCGGGCGACATTTTCCGGCGTGCGCATCGTCGTCTCGAAGACGATGTTGACGTTGCGCCCCGTGGCGGCGGCCAAGAGCTTTTCCGTCCAGCGGCCGGCGTCAGCCTGGGTGAACTGCGATGCCGTTTCTGGATCGTGCCGCTGGATGGCGAGGAATTGCGGATGATAGGAGCGCAGATCGTCGCCAACGATGCGGATCGTCGTACCGGATCGATCGAGCTCGGCGTGGCTGGCAATCAGCACCGCGGTTTTGCCGGCGCCCGGCTGGCCGCCGAGCAAGATAAGGCGGGGCCGCCCTGCCCGGCCGATTCCATCAGGCAGATAGTCGGGCAGAATGTCGTTGCGGAAAATGCTCTCGTTTCTCTCCAGCGAGAGCGGCCCGGATTCCCGATCATCCGCCATGATCAGAACTCCGCCCAGAACCGGACTTCGTCCTTGACGCGCGGCCCCCAGAGCGCGATCAGATCCTCGACGGTTTCCTGATCGGCAACGCTGATGCCTTGCTGGGTGGCGATGAGATCGCGGCGACGGACCCGCAACACTTCCGCCGCGTCAGGGTCCGTCCCTTCGAGCTGGTAGACGCGGGCCGTGACGATGGCGCGCGCCTGATTGAGTAATTCAATGGCGATCTCGGTGCGGAGGATCGCGTCGTAAGAAATTTCCTGCTCAGCCATGTTCATCTCCTTTCAAGTTTATTTTTCTCAGCGAATAACGCCGCGAGCGCGGTCGAGGACCCGCCGCTGCCGCTCCGCCACGATTTCCTGGCTTGCCTGCATGCGCACAGTCTGCTGCAGGATTTTCAGCCGGTCATGCATCGCCCCGAACGCGGCGCGTTGCGAAGGCGATACGCGGTTGATGACATCCTTCTCACCGCGCAGAATGGCGTTTCGACCGAAGCGATCGTCGAGCGCCCGACTGACCGCGACGAATTCCCGGCGGATCGCGGGATCGAGCGAGCCGCCCGCCACTTCAAGTTTGGCACCCTTTTTCTTCATCGCCGCTGAGAGTTCTCGCAATGCGTCTTCGGCGGAAGCTGACAGTCCCGGAATAGAGACGCTCATGCGTTCGCGCTCCCCTGTAATCGCCCGGATCTCGGTGTCGAGAGCAGTAGCATAGGAGGCACCCAGCGACCGGATGCGGCTTGCGGCCTCCGGAACGGCCTGAAGCGCGTCCTTTCGCTCGCGCCCGACGGCCAGCAATCTGTCCACGATACGATCGGAGCCGCGCAACGCACCATAAACTGATGGATCGTTGGCGACGGCTGCCGCGATCCGATCGCCCGCGATGCCTTTCAGGACCAGAGCCTCGATCTTGTCGACGGCGCCGGCGGGGTCGCGCCAGAGACGCGCTGCCGTATCGATAAGAGCCGTCCGATTGTGGCCGTAGTGGGCGACAGCACGCGCCCTCTCCCGCGCTTCGTCCTCGACAGACGTTTTGAACTCGGTCACGGCTGCGAGCATCGGCAACACGGATATCGTCTCCCTCCCCGGCTCGACGCTCGCACCGGCCACGATCTTCGAGCGATCCTTCCGTTCGACAAGATGCTGTTCCTCGGCAAAGCGGCGCACGACGGCAAACAGGCGCGTCAGTTTCTCGCGACGCTCCGGAGTAAGATCCTCCGGCATGCGCTCGACCATGCTGCGCTCGGCAATGGCATCCGCCTTCTCCGTGAAGGCGGACCATCCAAATCGCGCCGTTAGCGCCTCATTGACCGCCTTCGCCTCCTGGACCAGCAAACGGTCCTCGACCGCATAGGCAAAAGCCGTCTTGTAAGCGTCCTGCCCGCCGCGGTCCCGCACGGCTTCGATTTCGACAAGGCACGCCATTGCCGGTTTCGAGAGGGCGGGAACCGACATGGACATGTGCGCGCGGCGTTGTTCCTCACGGATGCCGAACCGTTCGGCCTGTCGGCGGAACTCTGTCGCATGGGCACGGGCCAGCGGCAGCAACTCCGACAACGCGGCCATTGCTGTATCGTGCTCGGTGCGGTCGGCACGCCCATCGACCAAAAGATCCGATCCCCGCAGGCGGCCCAGACGCTTCGGCTTGGTCTCCAAATCCTCGACGAGCCGGCGCGGCTCGATCCGTGCATCGGAGGCGAGAGCATTCAGTCGGGCAAGCGCGACATCGGGATCGCGATAGATCTTTTGCAGGACCAGCCGAAGGATTGCATTCCGCTCCTTCCACCGCTCCGAGGCAATCTGCGCCCGCCGTGCATCCTCATCGACGCTGCGGGCAAACGTGGTGGTGGGCGGGATCAGATATTTCCCGCCAGTCGGGACTTCTCCTGACGGTTTCGTTCTGTGCCTCGTTGTAGGAAGCGCGCCGTTCGCGCTCGATTGCGAAGCCAAGCGCCACGCTCGCCCTCTCCCAAAGCCTCGCCACCTGCTCGCGCTTCTCGGCAAGCCACGCCAGCCGCCCAGAAACGCCCTCTTCCATCCCGGCCACGACCCCGGCGAGCGAGGTCGATACCGCGCCGCCTTGCAAAGTCGCGGGCATGCGCCCGGTAGCCTTCTTCGCTCTCGAAATCCAGCGTCGTGGTCTTCGCGCCCGACCGGCCGAGACGTTCGACCATCTGCTTGAACAATTCCGGCCGCGGCTCTCGCGCTCGATCCGTTCCCGACGGGCGTCGGCCGTTTCCTTCAGTTCCGCAGTCCAGACATTCCGATCGACCGTCCGTTCCTCGAAACTCTTGTTCCCCGTTTTCTCGTCGATGACAGGCACAGTGACCGTGACCCGTTCGACGCCGTCCTTGCGCAGGCCCACCGTATCGCCTTCCGAGACGCCGCCCTCTTCCAGCGCCCTCGGCAGACTGACGCCCCAGAGCCGATGCACAGTTCCGTCATCCGTCTTCACATCGGCATAGGGACTTTCGTCGGCATCCTCATCATGGGGCCGGAACTTTGCCATCCCGGTCTCGACCAGCTCGCCGATAACGCCGGCGGCATGATCGACCCGGGATTTTCCACCCCATTCGGGTTTCGGCTCGAAGTCCTCACGGGCAGCATAAAGATCGGCCCGATCCCGATGACGAGTCATCGACACATAGGTCAGGTGCTGGTCCATCATGCCGGTAGCGAGAACGAAGGTCCGGTCGACGGTTGCACCTTGAGATTTATGGATGGTCGCGGCATAGCCGTGATCGATGTTGCGATAGCTGTGCTCGCTGATGACGACGTCGCGGCCATTGTCGAGACGGACCGAAAGCAGAGGATCGCCGCGTTTGTCGCCGGTCGAAACGACCGTTCCGAGCATCCCGTTCTTGACATATTGAGGGCCGAGACGCCTTGCGCGCGGCTCGAGGAAGCGGGCGTTTTCGAGGAAGATGATCCTGTCGCCGGCGGCGAACTCTCGCACGCCACGCTCCGTCTGAAATTCGCGGGCAGCCGTCAGTGCGCCGTCATCTCTCATGACCTGACGCAGCGCCTCATTGAGCCGCTTCACGTCGTCATTGGTATGGGCGAGGACAAGCAACTCGTCACCGCGCAACCGGACCGGCTGTTCGCTATCGGCAATGTTCCGGATGAGATCACGGCGTGCATCGGCCCAGTCGGTGACGATGCGCTCGACGATGTCAGCCCGGCTCTCTGCCTCAAAAATCCGTCCCCCACGTGCATAAGCATCCAGCGCTTCTTCGACCTTGCCACGGGCGAAGAGACGAGAAGCCTCACGCGCCCAGTCTTCGCGCTGGCGGCGCACACCGGCCAGTTCGGCAGAACCGATCCGTTCTGCAATCGCCCGGAAGGCCGCACCGGCCTGGATCGGCTGAAGCTGCATCGCATCGCCAACCAGAACCACCTTCGCGCCTGCGTCCTCGGCTGTCTTAAGGACGCGGGCCATCTGCTGTGAAGAGACCATGCCGGCCTCATCGACAACGAAGACGTCACCGCGACCAAGCAGGTCGCGGCCGTTCGCCCAGGCGAGCTCCCACGAGGCGAGTGTCCGCGACCGGATGCCGGAACTGTCCTCCAGACCCTCGGCCGCCTTGCCGGCGAGAGCCGCCCCGAAGACACGATGATTTTCGCTTTCCAAGGCGACCCGCGCGGCAGCGAGGAGCGTCGACTTGCCTGCCCCGGCAAGACCGACGACGGCGGCAACGGCGTTGTCCCCAGTAACATGACGGACCGCGTCGACCTATTCACTGTCGAGCGTGAAGGGCTTTTCCGGATCGGCCTTTTCGACGGCCCGAACCGCCGCCGCAATCTTGCCCTCGCCGATGCCGAAGCCTTTGCGCTGCGACAGGGCTTCCGCCGACTGCGCCATGTCGTATTCGGTGCGCAGGATCTCGCGCGTGGTGAAGATCGCCGGCTCCGCCACCTTGCCGGTCTGCCGATCCACCTGCTGAGGCTTCAGCAGAACTAGATCGTCGGACGCCATCAGGCGGGCGCGAATGTTCGCGAAATCTGTGGGATCGTCGACAGTGCGATGCAGCGCCTTGGCAATATCACGCTTATCGAAGGTGGACCGTTCATTGCCAAGCTTGCTTCAGCAGGAGTTCGGGTTCGGCGAGCAACCGGTCGGCCATCTCCTGCCGTCGTGCCAGATCATGACTTGAGGGGAATTCTCCGAAATTTTGGCCTCAAGGTCGGCATCGTAAGCACGTTGAACTTCGAGCAGAGAATACGCGAACTGATAGATAATGACGAAGAGCTGCTCGCCATTGTGGGGCCGCTGCTGGCGGCCAGGCGCGAGATCCGCTCGCAATTCAACATTCTTCATCGCCGGCTTCTGGCAATTGCGAAGAACGATGGGATTTGCCGCAGGCTTATGACGGTGCCGGGCGTGGGAGCTGTCGTCGCGCTCGCCTATCGCAGCGCCATCGATGTCCCTGCTCGCTTTCAGAACTCAAAAGCCGTCGGTGCGTTCGTCGGGCTGACGCCAGCATCTCATCAATCGGGAGAGAAAAGCCGGGTCGGCAAGGTATCGTGCAGTGGCGATACCATGGTGCGAACGCTTCTGTACGAAGCGGCCGTTACGCTTCTAACTAGAGGTCAGAAATGGTCATGGCTGAGAGCATGGGGCATGCGGATCGCAAAAAGCAGAGGCGTCAACAAAGCCTTTGTCGCCATCGCTCGGCGCCTGGCTGTGATCATGCACCGCATGTGGCAGGACCAGACCGACTTTCGCTGGACCAAAGAGGAACGCGTTACAACAATTTGAATCACCGCTTGAGAGCGTCAACGCAAGAAATCGGAATTCCGCGTAGCGCGGAGTGAAATCGTCCGCAGGACGAAGGATAAGATGAGAACGGAAAATCGGTAGTGCCGGCACCCAACTGGATGCCAGGACGCGAAAGGAGATAGTTCCATCTTGTTCCTAAATCCATCATGAGAGGGCCACTGTGCCGATCTCGAAGAGAAGCAAGGGCCTGCGGTCGAAATCGCCAAGCTATGTGGACATTGGAGAAGCTGCGCCCAGAAAAATGTGCTTGAAATCAACGGCCGAATAGAGAAACCGATTTTCTCTGTGCTGCTCGCGGCGCAGGGAAAATTGGAGGGGCCGCGATGTCCTTGACGCCGGAACGGCGGGTGCAAAATGGGACGTCAGAGAGAGATAGAACCGCGTCCCGAAGGGGCGCGACCGCTTGCCATCACCGATGGCCACGGGAGGCTCCAGCTTTCTCCGGACAATGACACTTGGCAGAGGCATGCTTCTTGCTGCGAGAGGATCGTGACCCAACTGGGCAGAGACCGCATGCGGGCTCCGGTCGCAGCGCGACTAGAGCCGCGCGCCATCGGCGCCTCGCCCGAACGCCATTCTTCACGAAAATGAATCGGTCGGACCTGTAGGATTCACATATGTCGTTGGACGCGGCAGCGCTGTGTGACGATCATCCCGGCATGATTTCGCAACCCTACCAGCTCTATGTCGAACGAACGGACCCAGCCAAAAACATGGCCAGGTACTATGCCATGGAGATCGAGCAGACGATGTTCGGAGAGGCTTGCCTGATCCGGCGATGGGGAAGGATCGGTAGGCGCGGGCAGGAGAAAGAGCATGTTTTCGAACGGGAAGAGGAAGCGGTTCTGTTGTTCCTCGACCTGCTGAAACAAAAGCGTGCTCGCGGATATTCGCCAAGAACAGGGCTTCAGCACTCGCAAAGCTGACCTCGGTCGCCTGTGAGTTTCGAGCGACTAAAAGGAGGGCCGCCGCAGCGGCCCCTGACGCATCATTTGCGCCGGTCCCAGTCAGTTTCGAACGAAGCCTCGATCTCAACGAAGTACGGAATCTTGACCGCGAGCTTAAGGCCGAGCTTTCCCTTGCGGAAAAAGTGACTGATCACCTTGCCGAGAGCTCGAAGACGGCGGCCGGTGGCGCTGAGGAATTTGGCGAGTTGGCGCATGATATTTTCTCCTTTCGATAAGCTGTCATCGCGGGGTGAGAGAGCTGACCGGAAAGGAGGGCTGCACCGGACGGCCGTAGCGCATGTGGAGGACCTGCGGGCGACTGAATTTTGATCCGCGAGGAGCCGCCCGGCGGCGGGGAAAATTCTGGCGGCGGCAGGTTGCCGCCCGACACCGGGCTGCAACATCCCCGATGTCGATGACAGCGCGTCGAAGGGAGAAGTGCGGCAAGACGCGAGGCATCGCCGGACGCCTGCACATGGATCAACGGCCGGTCGAACCGGTCGAAAGTTCTGCCCGATACCAGGCTCGTTAGAACAGGCGCAGTTGGCCATTCCTCTCGATAACGGTTGCCGATGGCTCCTGCTTGGGCGCGGACGACCTGGCAGCGACAGGCGCCGCCCTGTGCGGGATGGCGGGCGGAAGAGCCATTGCCCCCGCGCTGGCACTTTCCCTTGCCCCCGCGAGCTTTGCCGACCAGCGTCCCATGACATGCGCCATCGTGTGCCAGTCCTCCCGGAACCGCATTGCCAGGCTATCGCCCACAATCACGGTCGCCGGGATATGAAGAAGCGAAAACTGGATGTAGGCCATGTGGACCGCGCGAGCGTCGATGTCCACGGCGGTGACGTGGAGAAGCTGCTGATAGTTGAATCCTGCCTCAAGAATTGCTTCGGCAAGCGCGATGATCATCGCTCCGCTTCCGACTGCGGGTTCCTGTGCGATCATGAAACCGCGTTCCGCAATTGCCTTCTGCATATCCGCAGCGCTTCCGGCAACCATGCGAGCCATCATGTGGCAGATCGGATAGGGGGTGAAGAATTGCCCGCGCGCCTTGTTGTGCAATTCGAGCGCATGGAATGTCGCGCCCAAAATATCCTGCGGCTTTTCCTCCAGCGCCATGACCACTTCGCCCATGATCTTCGAGAAATCACCCATCGTTCGGGCATCGTATTTCCGGTTAATTTCGAGATAGCGGGCTTCGCGTTTTTCGAAGTTTGCGAGATCGACCGCGTTGCTCATCGAGATGGCGGCACATTCGCACCAGTCGCCGAAGACGGCGTAGAGGTCATGGCTGTAGCGGCAGCTTTCGAACAGCTTGACGATGGACTTGAGGCGAGGGGAGTTCATGGGATCACCTGAGACGGGCAGGGCCGCAGGGCGCATTTCGCCATTCGCCGGAACAGTGCCCGGCGTCTCATCGCGGCTGGTTTCGTGGAGAATTCAGTGAAGGGAACAGGCCGCGCCGGAGACTGGCGCGACCTGCGGCAACCGATTACTTGGCTGCTTCGGGGAATTGGTCGTTCTCGGTTTCCGGCTGGTCGTCCAGATCGAACGGGCAATCGTCGCGGTCCAGCTGATCTTCAACGCCCTGCTCGGTCGCCCGGTCGGCAGTCGGCGCGATCTTGAGAAGGGCGGGCAACCATCCGGTTCCGGCGATCTGCCGCTGGGCATAGGCAGCTGCCTCCGCCTTCTTCATGCCCGACACGCCCGCCGCGAAATCCGCGCCCTTGGCTTCGGTCAAAGCCTGTTCGATCCCGCTTTTGCTGACGCGCCCGAAATAATTCTCGGCGGTCGTTCGAACCATTGGGTCATGTCGATCTTGAGCGCCTGCGCCAGCCGGTCGGCGTGAACACGCTGTTTCCTGCGCTCATAATGACCGAGTTGCAGCGCGTTGACCGACTTTGCCGCAGCATAGGCTAGCAAATCGAGAAGCGTTGCGCTCGGCTGCTCCAGGCACCATTCCCAAAGATCGTGGGGATTGCCGGGAATGGTGTGGCCGTAATTCTCCCTGAGATCGTCCATCGTCACGATGCCCTTGCAAGTCGCCGGGTTCTTGATGCTGGTTTCGAGCTTCTCGCTTGTAAGCTTCACCTCAAGGCACGTTTCGTCTGTGCTGCCATAAGGATGGAACAAGCTCGCGAGCATCGCATGAATCACGGCGGCAAGCGCGACCTCAGGATTATGCGCAAGCTCGGCGCGGATTGCGGCGGTCTTCTGTGCCGTCAATTCCTGAACGAGCGCGGCCGAAAGCGAGAAGGACGGTTCCGGCTGCGGCTCGGACCGTGGAGGAACGGGTTCGCTGCTCTCATCGGTACCGTCCGCCGACTCGTCCTGCTCCTCGTCGGGGTGGATCAGTCCGTGCTCAACCGAAAGCCTCCCGTGATAGTCCATCAGGACATAGCAACCGGCCTTTGCGAGGTCATCAGGGTCGTAGACTTCGCCGGTGTCCGCAAGCTCCGCCATTTTGGCCCGAATGGCATCGGCGCGGATTTCGGCCTCGTCGTCGGCAACGCCTGCCTCGATCAATTCCGCAAGCTCGGCATATTCTCCCTCAAGCCGGTCCAGCTCGGCCTGCTGCTCATCGGTCATCGGGACGTCCTTGGGATAGACCCGCGACATGTAATGCGCTTCCTGCGGAAATTCGTAGACGCATTCCACCCATTTCCAGCCATCGGCACGAAGCTTTTCCGCCTCTGCTTCAAGCTTCTCCACCACAAGCCTTTCGACAAGGGCGACATCAAGAGCGTAGCCGCTGTTCTGTTCATCGAAGAGGTCGCGTTTGACCGCTCCCCCTGCGGTTTCGTAAACGTCGATCCCGCCGATGAACCTGATGCGCTTGTCGTTGGCTTTCATGGCCTCCGACTGCAACGCGGACTTGATCGACCGGCCATCGCGGTTCCACGACGGCAGGCTGTTCCAGACCTCCACTTGCTTTGCGTGGTCGTCGGATACGGTGAAGGCGGAAAGCTGCTGGAAGCTCATTTCCTCATTGCGGTAAAGGTTGAGCAAGACAGGCGAGACGCGCGCGAGCGCCAGACGCTTACGAACCATGGTTTCGGTCGTGCCAAAGCGGGCGGCAATATCCTCGACCGCCTTTCCGCCGTCGGCCAGGACGCGGAACGCCTCGTATTCATCAACCGGGTGCATGGCCTCACGGCTGGTGTTTTCGATCAGGCTGATTTCGGTCGCATCGGAACCGCTTCGTTCCTTGCATTCGATAGGGTAATCCTTGGCGATTTCGCCGGCCTCGGCCAAGAGGTTGAGAGCGGCGAGCCGGCGACCGCCTGCTGTCACGAAGAAGCGACCCCGCTTTTCGCCCTTGCGAACGACGATGTTCTGCAAAATCCGGTAGCCATCGGCGCGGATGGTTGCGGCCATTTCCGCGATCCCTTCCTTGCCGTAGGTCTTGCGAACATTCTTGGGGTCGGCATCCAGCTTGTTTAGGGGCACGAAAAAGGTCTCGGTTGCGGCTTGGGTATCGGTCATTGTCTGTCTCCTAGATTTGTCGTTTCCCGAAGGGAAAGCCCCTTTCGGGCGAAGCCTCCCCGGTCTGTCCGGGGGAATGGCCTCTGACATTCCCCCGGACAGAGGGGGGAGGGCGAAAGCCCGCCCCGCGGCGGCGGTCGGGTGGGTCAAGGGGTCGTGGCGGGCAAAAAACGGAAGGTTTCGCCGCAGGTGGAAAGCCGTTTTTTTTCCCGGCGCGACAAGCGGCTTTGCCGCGCCTGCCCCTTGATCCGGACGGCCGGCGATGTCATGGGGCGAGTACAAACAGACCCGGCCCGGCACGGGCCTCATGATCGGGTGCGGGGCGCCCGATGGACAAGCGATCGTCACCGGGATCGGCGGAGACGGGCGCAGGCCGGCTCCGTGCCATCGGCATAGAGCGCGCTCCGCTCGCACCGAGCGGATGGCCCGAACAGTGCGAACATTCTTTGAGACACAGGCCGTGGTCCACGGCGGTCGTTTCCCACGAGGCTCTGGAAAACCCTACGGCGCTATATGGGAGCGCGGGTTTCCTCCGCCTGCTACGCTCGCCTGCGGCGCGCTCCGGCCGCGGCTGCGCTGCAGCTGGAAACGACATGGACAGCGCTGCGCGCAGACTTTGCCCGCCGATCGCGCCGGCGCGACGTGAGACGACCGGCCCCGCCATGATCAGCACCGCAAACAGGGCGCTCGGAACTCGAGGCAATCCGGCCACCACAAAATTTCGGTCCGGTTTCAGGTAGGCTTGCGAATCGCATAAGTGTGTGCTTATGTATTTTCATGATCGAACACGATATTTTCCGCGCTCTGGCGGATCCCACCCGCCGCACGATATTCGAAAAGCTGGCCAACGGCAGCATGAATGCCAGCACCCTGCGCCAGGGCATGGATATCAGCCAGCCGGCGATGTCCCAGCATCTCGCCGTATTGCGAGCGGCAAAGCTGGTGCGCGAGCAAAAGGAGGGCCGCTTCGTGAACTATGAAGTAGATCCGGACGGGCTGGCCCTTATCGCACAGTGGTTGGCGAAATACCGCGCTTACTGGCCCGCGCGAATCGATGCTCTCAAGCTCTTGCTGAAGGACATGGATCAATGAAGGACGTTAAGACCGAGATGCAGCCGACGATGCAGGAAAGCGCTTTCGAGCAAAGATACGAACTGGACGCGTCGCCGGATAAGGTCTGGCGGGCGATCAGTATCGCAGAATTCCGGGAGAGGTGGTTACCGAGTGAGGCGCTTGCCAATCCGCAGTCGCTCTCCGAAACGCCCGGCAAGGAAATCCGCTACAAAATGCGCGACGACCGCCCACCCCATCTCGAAAGCACCGTCACCTTCACGATCGCGCCGAACAGCTCGGGCGGAACCAGCCTCCGGATCGTCCACGAGCTGACCGGCACAACCTTCGAGCGGCTGACGAAGACAGTCGCCAACGGTAACAGCCCGCCCCTCATGCTCGCCGCCTGACGCGGCAAGCCTTCCCTAAAAATCTCGAATGATTGGAGTTCGCCTATGCGCGAAGCGATGCAACTCGTCCCTATGGTCGTCGAACAATCCAGCAGGGGAGAGCGGTCTTTCGACATCTATTCCCGCCTGCTTCGTGAGAGGATCATCTTCCTCAATGGGGAGGTCAACGACACGGTCTCGGCCCTTGTCTGCGCACAGTTGCTTTTTCTGGAAGCAGAAAATCCAAAAAGGCCGATCAATCTCTATATCAATTCACCAGGCGGCGTCGTGACCAGCGGCCTCGCGATGTATGATACGATGCGTTATATTCACGCCCCGGTGCATACGCTCTGCATGGGAACCGCCCGCTCGATGGGCTCGTTCCTCTTGATGTCCGGCCAGCCGGGCGAACGCACTGCGCTTCCCAATGCCAGCATCCATATTCACCAGCCGTTGGGTGGTTTCCAAGGACAGGCTTCGGACATGCTGATCCATGCCGAGGAAATGCGGAAGACCAAGCATCGCATGACACGGCTCTACGCCGAGCATTGCGGCCGCACCTACGAAGAATTCGAGTGCGCGATGGATCGCGACCGATTCATGACGGCGGAAGAGGCATTGGAATGGGGCCTTATCGACCGCATTCTGAAGGTTCGGGAAGTTGCCGCTCACCACATCGGCGCGACGTGAAACGAGCCCGGCGCAAGCCGGAAACAATGAAGAGTATCGGAGAAATCAGCATAGCGCCGCCCGTGAGGGCGGGATTTCGGGAATTCTCGTCGCGCGGGAGCGGGAAGGAGGGCAGCCGCAGGAGGCTCAGCATAGCGACCCGAAGGGAGAGCCGGGACCGACTGCCCCCGCTCGCTGCGCTCCGCTTAGACCGGGGCCAGGTGCTGGCATAGAGGATGGCCGATCGGCACGGGCGGTGGCCCGACATGATTTCGAAGAAGTCACATCGAAGGGAAAATGACCCGTTTCCCACGAGGCTCCGGAAAACCCTACGGCGCTATTGGGG
>NZ_MPVZ02000019.1:0-44909 GCF_001999485.2 Rhizobium sp. P44RR-XXIV
CTCTTCAATCGAACCGAATGCTGGAACTTCTTCAACGCAGCAGGATATGCGCCATGTTAATCGTACGACGCTCTAGAAAGCTGAACCCGGTCATTGACCCAACACGGGCAATTCATATTATCGAATATCGATAACGATTCTCGATAAGATGGATATCTTGGGATTATGTGGGCGTATGGAACATCAAGACTTGCTGAACGGGCTCATTCGCCTTCACGTTTTGCATCATGCGGCCGAGGGAGAGGTCTACGGTCAGTGGATGATCGAAGAACTGGCCCATCATGGCTACAAGCTCAGTGCTGGAACGCTCTATCCGATGCTGCGTTCGATGGAGAAGAAGGGCTATCTCGTTTCCGAGAAGCAACGTGCGGGCCGCTCCGTCCGGCACATCTATCGAGCGACACCGTTTGGACGGGTGGCACTGGAGATGGCACGCGGAAAGGTCCGCGAACTAATCGGCGAGATGATAGAGCATCGCTGATAACCTTGGCATCGTCGGGAGGTCGTGATGACCGAGCACGATAATTCGGCGCGTATCGCGCAACCGACTGCCGGATCGGCTCTTGAAGTCTTTCGCGTATTCCTCAAACTCGGTCTGACGTCCTTTGGTGGGCCAATCGCACATCTCGGATACTTCCGCCATGAGTTGGTGGTGCGCCGCAAGTGGATCGACGAGGAGGGGTATGCTGATCTTGTCGCCCTCTGCCAGTTCCTGCCCGGACCAGCTTCGAGCCAAGTCGGATTCTCGCTAGGCGTCCTGCGTGGTAATGGGTTGCTCGGCGGATTCGCTGCCTGGCTCGCCTTTACGATGCCGTCGGCCGCAATCCTGGTTGCCTTTTCGCTCGCCGCAACGGCTTTTACGGGACGCGCTGCGGAAGGTGTTTTGCATGGCTTGAAGCTGGTCGCCGTCGCCGTGGTTGCGCAAGCGGTCTGGGGCATGGCGAAGAACCTCACACCAGATCGGGAACGCGCCGGGATTGCCTTGGCGGGGATTGCCATTGTGATTTTCATCGGCGGTGCGTTCGGCCAGATCGGTGCGATCGCGCTAGGAGCCGTGGCCGGACTCTGGTTCTGCCGTGGTGAACTATCCAAGCCAACGGGCCATCTCCGCTTTCCGGTGTCGCGTCGCGGCGGGGCGATCGCCCTCATTCTTTTTGTGGCGCTTTTCCTGATCCCACCGCTGCTGGTCATGACAACCGGCCATCAGGCGGTGGCGGTGTTTGACGCTTTCTACCGCTCTGGCGCTTTAGTGTTTGGCGGCGGACATGTCGTGCTCCCATTGTTGCAATCACAGGTGGTAGAGCCAGGTTGGGTCACGAACGAGTCCTTCCTGACCGGCTACGGTCTGGCGCAAGCAGTACCTGGGCCGCTATTCACCTTTTCTGCTTATCTCGGCACGGTCATGGAGTCTGCACCCAACGGCGTTGCGGGCGCATTTATCGCACTCATTGCGATCTTCTTGCCGGGTGTCCTACTGGTATACGGAATGCTTCCTTATTGGGATGCGTTGCGATTGCGACCGACCGCTCAGGCCGCCATGCGCGGCGCGAACGCAGCCGTTGTCGGCATTCTTGCTGCAGCCCTCTACGATCCGGTTTGGACGAGCGCGGTTCTGTCACCACGGGATTTTGCATTGGCGTTATCGGGGTTTCTTCTGCTCACCATCTGGAAGACTCAGCCGTGGATCGTCGTCTTGCTCTTGGCCGCAGGTGGGACGTTACTTCATGTGATTTAGGAATGGCGTAAACGGAGCGGTTACGAGAAGCTGCAGCATAGCTGCGCTATGGCTTCGGCCAACCATATTCCCCTGTGAGGTTGATGTGCTCCCACCCAAGTGGAAAGACATGGGCCAGAAAATCAGGGGAAAGTAGCTTGATCACCGGAAAGGGCGCGCAGATCGACACCACGACCGCATCCGGCCGCATGTGTTTCACCGAGTACCGCTTGGCCATCGACGGGGCGATTTGGCCTGTTGATCAGTCCCGATGATTACGCAAGTAGGCTGGTCATGGCGTCTACGATGGCGTGGTCATCGTAGGGTTTTGGGAAGAATCTGCTCCCGGTTGGCAGACTGCTTTCTTCGAGAATTGCATTGCCGGAAGCAACAAGCAGCTTCACGGGTGGCCATCGTTCGCGGATGTAATGGGATAGCTTAATGCCGTCCATCGTGCCGGGCATCTGAACATCGGTGAACACCAGATCGATGTCATCTCGCGCCTCAAGAATGCGTATTGCCTCATCAGCGTCGCGGGCTTCTAACGCGTCGTAACCCGCAGAAAGCACCAAATCGACGGCACCCATCCGTATCATTGTGTTGTCTTCGACGACGAGGACTACTTTTTTACCGTTATTCATTGACGACTCGGGTTGTGTAGGGCTGGGAAGCCAATTTCGGCATATAGTGCTTCGGATGGAATTAGGTTCCTACGCAGCCTCTGTAAGGTCAGCTTGGAGACGGGCGCTTTCCCGATGGCTTATTGTCACGGCGGTTCCCGGGTCCGCATCGCTCAACTGGATTTGCCCTTGCAGATTCTTGGTCAGCGCTTCCACGATGCCGGTTCCAAGGCCCGCCTTGGGCGCATCGCTCCCCGAAGGCATGCCAATGCCGTCGTCAGTGACCGAAAGCGTCCAGTCCTTGCCCTTCGAGCTGTAGTCGATCACGATCTTGCCTGTTCGTTCATCGGGGAAGGCGTGCTTGAGCGCGTTGATCACAAGCTCGGTCACGATAAGCCCCAGACTGACAGAAATGTCTGCCTCGACAGCGCTGTCATCGACCGTCACCGAAATCGAGAGACGGTTCGAGTCCTCGATCATCGACGCGCCAAGGCTCTGGCAAAGTTGCGTGAAATAGGCACGCAGTTCGACGCTTCCGCCTTTGGATGTCGAGAGTTGGCGCTGCAAGGCTGCAATCGACATCACCCTGTGGTGAGCGTTGTGGAGATGCCCGCGTGCTTCCTCGGATTGAACGCGACGTGCGCTCTGCATCAGAACGCTCGCAATGATCTGGAGGCTGTTTGCCACCCGATGCTGGACCTCCTGCAGAAGTATCTCTTTATCACGAACAAGATCATCCTTGAGTCGAGCCTCGGCGCGCACATGGGTTACATCGGTCACCGCCAACAGCAGACGAATGCGATCCTTGTCGCCATCGTTGAGCGTGCGAGCGTTGAGGACCAAATTGTGTGTCTTGTGGTCCGGCCGCTTGAGGTCGATCTCGTAAGCGTCGATCTGCACAGTTCCTGAAGCGGTCGCCTTCAGCAGTGACGCAAGCTTGGGCATCGCCCATTCACCATTGCCAAGTTCGCGAAGAAGCTTTCCGGAAATGGTTGCCGGGTCGATCTCGAAGGCCTGGCAAAACGATGCGCTCGCCGCGATGACTTTCTGGTCTTCGGACAGGAAAAGCAGTGGTTCGTTAGACGATACCACCACGGCAAGCGTACTCGCCGCCTCAAAATGCGCAATCGGAATATTTGTCATGATATGGCCCTCATGGGCCGAAAGCTCGCGGCGCGAACCATTACTCGGCGGGAACGCCGTCTATTGCGGCCAGAAGGCCAACGCTCTAACTCATACTATCATGCGCGGTCTGGATCGCAGCACACTTTATTGGCATGGTCACTTTCTGAAGTCTGAGCTGGATTGCAGGCCATCCTATATGTGATAATGTCCTTTATCACCTGATCTACAGATTTTGGGATAGCTCTTTCAAGACGATTTTCAAGACGCCCTCGCGCCAAGGTGCAAAACGGGAAGCCAGGCGTTCCGGGTCTTCATTGTAGAAAAATACAAAACCTTCTTCCGCTACAGGCACAAGAGCGGTCCTGATTTGGCCGTCCTCATCAGTATCCTTGAATTCAAAAAAAGGTGCGCAGATTAAGGACCCGTTGAATGGTCTGCCGATGCCATGAATTGCAAAAACCAGTTGTCCCCGGCGCGACCAACGAAGGTTCAGAGCAACCCAAGATCTGAAATCGGCGGTATCAGCATAGTAATCGAGGTGATTTTTGGCATTTTCGATCACTTGCGATCGAAAGTAGTGACTTGTCTCTTCGTTGGAGCGAGTTACGAACGCGCTGGAATTGTTCGCAACCTTTTGAAGGGCGGTAAGGATTGTGGGTGCAAGAGCCTTCAGGCGTTGTTCCAGATCGTCCTCGAGCCGATGAGCAAGTTCAAAGACCCCTTTGAATGCACTGATCTTGTCCGCAGCAATTTTACCTGCGGCTTTTATCAGACCTCCAAGGGCCGCCTGAACGTCGTCCTCAGCCAGAATCGCTTCAGAAATAGCCGTTGCTTTCCGGAATTGAGTAATCTGCAGCTTTGCGGTTAGACTGATGAGGGGCTTCAAATTACCATTGTCGGCCGCTTCGAGTGTATCCAAGTAATTTGGCTTGTCGTCTCTGGTCACAACCAGCGGAAAGAGACCATCCTTCACGAGCACAAGCGAAGCTATTGCGCGTGCTACACGCCCATTGCCATCCTGGAAGGGGTGAATCTGAGTGAATCTGTGATGAAGCCATGAAGCCTGCACTTCAGTAGGCACGCCCGCTGATACGTGTTGTGCATGGAGAGATATCAACCTATCCATCTCAGATTGAACGTGCTCAGGCGGACAATACATGTAAGTCACCCCGTCTCGTACCGGGTAATTGGCCTTGGTTTTCCACGTGCCCTTAATCAAATCTATCTCGACGTGATGTCCTTGGGCATCAATCCCTTCGGTGGTGTCCTGACTGCGAAGCAGTGCTGCATGAAGTTCTTTTATATATGACGTGGACAGGCTCCGATCGCTTTTTACAAAGTCGAAGACGCCGTCCAGAGCCTCTTTCTGATCGCGCAATAACTGAATAACGTATTCTCGCGGCTTGTTGGTAGAACCATGGCTTAAAAGTTCGGCCTGAAACCCCCGCTCAATGAGGGTTTGGGTGACGCCGCGCTCAATTTCATATAAGTTTTCTATGACGCCGGTCTCGATAGCCCACTCTCGACTGAGTTTCTCAGTAAAATCAGATAGTTGAGAGGTGCCTTTCAAGCGCATTCGCTGTTCAGTCCAGACCGCTTTAATCCCCGGAATCTCCGAAGCACTTAGGTCGCGAGGACCAGATTCCAGATCGGTGATACCGGTCGCAGGATTCCAGATCGGTTGCATCGCTTCTGTCGTCATTTTCTACCTCGCGCAGTTGTCAGTTATTCTTTGGAGCGAGCTTGGTCTCGTTGTAATCTTCAAGCGGTGCAGGATAATTCGTGATTGGAAACATGTCTTCTCCATAGTGGTGGAGCCTCGTGTGATGTCGTCGGCATAACCACCTGACCCGTAGAGGTTCGTCGTATTGATCATGATGGGCATCGACTGTTTCGACCCCGCAGACCTCACACGTTTGCTTTTCCAACGCTCCAGCCTTCACCGCTCTCTGCACGGCAAGGTGTGCATCATATTTGCCTGGATTGGCACGACGCCAATTCGCTTGGCGGGTGTCAGTTTTCAGCATCGTTGCATCCGGCTTTATCGAGATATGGGAGAGTTTTACGGATCGGCATCAGCGTTCCTCCTTGACTAAGGCTGTTGCACGGGCTTGCGGAAAGTAGTTGTAGAATCCGGCCCGGCTGAGGCCCAGCCGTTTGGCGATCTGCGCAACGGGTATAGTGCCGGCTGCCAGCATGGCTTTTCCAACTTCAAGGTCGGTTTCAGACAGCTTGCGCGGCCGCCCACCTTTCTTCCCGCGCGCCAAGGCAGCTTTCAGGCCTTCCATGGTGCGTTCGCGATTGAGATCGAGGAAGTATTCCGCCATGGCGCCGTGCATCTGGAGAGCGAAACGGCCATGGGCAGTCTCGCTATCGAAGTGCTCGGTCAGGCTTTGAAACTTGATGCCGCCCTTTTGCAGGCCGTCAATAGTGCGCATCATCTCGACCAGTGAGCGGCCTAGCCGGTCGAGTTTCCACACGACCAGGACGTCTTCAGCGCGCAGGTAGGCAAGAGCGGCATCGAACTCCTGCCGCTTGGTGCCGGCTCTGCCGGATTTCTTTTCCTCGAAAATCTTCTGGCAGCCGGCGCGTTGAAGCGCATCGCGCTGGAGGTCCAGGTTCTGATCTGTGGTTGAGACGCGTGCGTAACCGATGAGCATGTCCAGATTCTGATACATTACCGATTATTGGTCAATAGAATGCTGGACATATTTTTTGGACGTGGATGCGCCGATCCTTGAAGCACTTTTGCCCTTAAAGCGGCGATGTCCCACAATCGGTCGTTTTGCAGACATGGTGGAAGGTGGCAGATTTTATCCTGCCCGTTCGGGATTAGCCTACCTAAGGGCCTTGACGGTCACAGCGTCGGCACAACCGGCAACCATCTCCGTCAGGACGAGGTCAGTGCCCAGAATTTAAGATGCCGGTGGCAAAATTCGCGACCGTTCCGCCGAAGACCAGCATTACCGGATTGCCAAATTGCTCGCCGCGATTACCGTCTTCTGGAACATTATGAAATTGGTCGAAGTTGTCGCACCAGAAAAGCGGTGGAAAGCTGTTATCGTCCGATCTTTTGGGCCATGTTTCGCCGCTGGGATGGGAGCACATCAATCTCACCGGCGAATATCGATGGCCAGAGCGTTAGCGTAGGATTTCGCCCCCTCCCGCATACGATCCCAAGAGGCAACATGAATGCTGGCATGCAGCCGGCTTCCATGTTGCCTAAATTTCACTCCTCCCCCAACGCGTGGGAGGATTTGCCTACCGAATATCTTTCTCGATGAATCCCAATGTATTGGCATTCTCGATGAGGGTGCGGACCTTCCCTTTATCCATACCGGAAGGCACTTCGGCATCGATCTCGAGTTTGAGCGTGACCTCGCTGCCGGCGATGGTCGTAAGCTGTTCAACGATCGCTTCGACAATCTGGTGAATCTCTCGGGCTGGGCGCTCTGACGAGATCATCACTGTACCGAGGAAGCGCGTGGGCTTCTTCTCAGCCAAAGGTCCGTCAGAAGTACCTTCCGGCTGCGGCGTAGGCGAAGGCTCATCACCAGGACCACCATCAGGAGGCGTCTCGACCTGTTTCTGTTTCGACCGATGCGCCTCGGCGACTTCTGGCTTGATGATGACGCTTTCGCCATCGATGACCACTGCGGCGTTAACCGCCCGCTCAATCGCGAGGCCTAGGTAGGTGTCGGACTTTTCTTCCCACCGCTCGGCATAAGCGAAGGGGCCTGGCAGCATACCGCCGACGGCAGCCTGTATCGCCTTGACCAGAACGGTCTGGTTTTTAACGCGTGGCAGGTAGGTGTAGCGGTTCAGATACTCCCAAAGGTCCTTGAGAGAGAGGTGCGACTTGCCGTTCCAGATATACTTCTGGAGATCGCGATCAAGACGCGTCGGGCCGAGTTCAGCAAGAAGGCCCTCCTCGCCCACCAACTTCTTACTGGCGCGCGCCAGAAGGCCGTCCTGCGCTGGCACCTTGCCCGAGATCCATTCAACCTCAGCCTGTGCGCTTTCTTGAACAGGGTAATGGAGGTAGCACCATGCCTCTCGTAGGCGCGTTTTCATCGTCTCATGGGCTTCTACAAGCTTGGCGCGAGCTAATGCGTCATCACTCTGAGTGAGATTGAGCCGGTCCTTTTCCTTAACGATCTCGCCCCATGCTAGAGCCGACCGAACAGCGTCTTTAAGGTTGTCAAGCTGACGGGCTTCCGCAGCGATGAAGATCAGCATGTTGCGATACACGCGCGGCGTGCTGCCACGCTGAAGAAACATCTCCTTTGCTTCGATTAGGGCTTCAGAACCATCTCGTCCGTTATGAGGATGGGCTATGCCAAGTACGACGGCACGCACCCCGCCCGCTTCGTCAGGCACCTCGGCAGAGGAGGTCGGTGCCACCTGCACCGCCTCGAAATGACCACGGTCGGCGATCGCGTTGATATATTTTGCCAGCTCGCGATCAATCTCCATCAAGACCAACCTCTCGTCGAACTGACCTGCCTTGTCGGCCGCGATTCGATTGAGGCTCGCCGACATCGAGTACCAATATCGGCCCAGATCGGAGTGCATGAACTTAGCCTGGTTCGTCAGGCGCCTGAGGGCATCGCCGAAGATTGCTGGCTTTTCTCCGGGCTGTACGACGCCGAGATTAATCTGCTTGTCGTCCATGCCGGTATTCTGTTGCGCATGGGTTGGAGCGGTGCCCATGAATATGGCTCGGGCAATTCGCCGAGTGGCGGAGTACCGATTGAGATTGGGTGCCCCCTGATCGACCTTGTAGGGAGTGGCGGCGGTGCCATCGACATCGGCTGCGATGATCGACTGCCAACTGACGTCGAGATAGTGTAGAAGCTCAGGCTCCACACGAGGCGAACTGACCGATACACTTCCCGGCATGATCATCACTGATGGATCGGCATTCATCCAAAGCTCGTGGATGACCTGCGCCATGAGACGAAGCACACCACGCGTTCGCTGAAACTTCTCCAGCGATCCCCAGCTTGTATAGAGCTGGTCGAAGAGTTCAGGATGAATCGGGTAAGCCTTTTCAAGCTTGCGACGATAATTCTCGTCGGCACAGCCCTGTGGGAAGTCGTTCGAGTTCTCCCGGTATAACTTAGCAAATTGCTTCAGCGTGTTGTCCCGGTGATGGAATCTGTCGCCCGGGATTTCCTTGAAGAGACGGCGACGAACAATCTCGTAGCTTTCCTCCTGCGAGGCGGGCCTCCAAGAGGATTCAACGCGGCTGAACGTCTGTTTCAGGCGAGCAAGCGCCTCTTGCCCACCTTCGCCCCCGACTTCGATCTGCGATGCGGGCAGCGATGCTACCAGCAGAGTCCCAGGGCTCGCCTTCACCGCCTCGGTCAACGACTGGACGAACGAAAGGTTTGCGTCAAAGGAACCGGAGTGAAGCCCTTCCACGCGGTAGATTTGTCGCAAGTATGCGACCCACTCATCGATTAGGATCAGGCAGGGAGCGTATTTTCTAAAGATGGTTTCGAGGACGTTAGATCCCGGCGCAATGCCTTTTGCATCGTTCTCCGCGATCATGTCGAAGCCTTCTTCGCCGCCGAGCTGCCACGCCAATTCGCCCCAGGTCGTTCGGATTTTCCGATCCCCTGTGGCGTTTAGCACATCCTGAGGGCCGCGCGACGTTCCAACGAGAACCGCCCGATTGATATGAGAGGGAACGGTCAGACCGTTCTTCTCTAGGAGCTGATCGAGGCCCGACAGATCTTGTGCAGGTGTTCCGCCGGCCATGTGGTACAACGCCAGCATCGAGTGGGTTTTGCCACCGCCGAAGTTCGTTTGCAGTTCAACGACAGGATCGCCGCCTCCTCCCGAAAGCCGCTTTGCCGCGCCGACCAAGAGGGTGCTGAGACCTTCGGTTAGGTATGTGCGGCTGAAAAACTGTTGTGGATCTCGGTACTCGGCAGGCGCACTGCCGGCGTGGACCTTGCCTAGATCTGCCGCAAATTCAGCCTGCTGAAACTCGCCGGTAGCGACGTCCTGATGTGGCTCGACGACCTCGCGCCACGGTAGAAGTCCGGCGACCGTCTCGACGGAAATCTCAAGTCGCTGCGTCTTCCGCCGCTCCTCGTTCCGCTGAAGCTCGGAGAACTTAGTTCGCAGAATCGTGTCGCGCATTTTGCCAAGCTGATCGGCAACCTCGCCCGCGCTGATAGATTCCATCAACCTACGCATTGAATCCAGAGCGCGCTCGGCGTCGTCGTACGTGAATGGCTCGTTGTGTGAGAGCTTGTTTCGTACATCCAACAGTTCGGAAACATAGGATCGCTCAGGGTGGCCCAACATTGTTCCGAAAGCCTCCTTCCAGAAGGCCATCATCGTTTTCAAAAGACCTTGTTGGTCCCATGCCACCTCACCTGCGGAATTGGGCTTCAAGCCCTGGACGCGTTGGATGACCTCGATCTGCCAGTGCCCCCGAACCGAGTTTTCGAGCCTCTTCTCTACAAATGGGACCAACGCGTCCGGCAGCAACTCCATGCCTTCAAACACATATTGGCGCGTACTTTTGGCCATTTCCGTCGTCCCTTCAGAGTGCCAACCGGGTCTGACGATCCCCACCCACGTCGTGTATCGCTGCCGCCTGCCGAGTCAGCTCCGTCCAGACAGCGATCAGCCCATTGTAAGAAGTGGCTTCCTTAGAATCTGACCGCTTTTCGCAGATGCCGTACAGACAATATGCCAAATCCTTGACTGTATCCGCCATTTCGGAGCCAAGCTTTTTCATGAGCAATGCTGCAGCCTGCTCACCGTCCGTCTCAAGCGCGCGGATTAGATGTTGGCAGCATTCCCAGACCGTAAGATGACTGTCAATATCCGAATCCCAAGATAGATCCAGCTCGTCACGGCCGATTATTCTCACCTTCCCCGCAGAGCTTTCAACGATACCGGCATGTTTGACGCTATCGACAGAAATGCCACGAGCTTGGGCAATACTATTAGCCGTCCCATAATCACCGGCTTTGACACCATTCTGTTCAAACCATGTTATTGCGAAGCGAGTGTCAGGATCGAACTCTCCCTGTATTCCGCCAAGGTATTCGTCGAGTTCCTTGTTGATTAGCTGCAACGCCGCTTTCACCGACATGGGACTATCGTCCGATTCTAACACGGCGCTGAAGCGAGAAAACACACCCATCCCAGGACCAATCGCCGATTGAGGCATGTCTGCAGGAGCGATGTTCGCGGCTTGGAGGTCGCGGATAGCAGGCGGTAGCTCACGTTTCAAGGCACGCAGAAACTCGGCCCGCGTAACGACTTCGGCATCGTCCGTCCTCTTTCTACAGACGAGTACAACCGAATTTGCGAGCGCGTTGGTGCCGACCGCGACCATTCGTCCCGGTTTTTCCGTTCGGACCGGCCACGTGCCCACAACGGAGAATCCAGCACCAATAATCGCTTGGATAAAGGTTGCCCATCCGGAAGAACTAACACCCTCGTTCGCAATTTCGCTTTGCTTGAAGGCATAGTAAATTGTCGTTGGGAAATCCGGATTACAATTGTCAGCCATGTTTTGAATAGCGGCAGACATGCCATTCAAGAAAAACTGCTCGGCTGCGTCTTTACCGCCATGTCGGTCCGTGGATGCGACAAGCTCCTCCGCTTTGGGAGTGGCGAGCATCCCAAATAAGTCCGGAAACACCTCCTTCAACGCAGGCTTCATCCAAGCGAAAAAGAAATCAGATACATCCGAGTATGAGATATTATCGTAGTATGGAGGGTCTGTAGATATGACTACGTTGTCTGGGTATAGGACGGTCTGAGCGTCACTGTTGGTGATACTACTTTGACCAGAAACGCTTCCGAGAGTCTCGAAACCCTTCACCATCCTATCAAATAAGCTTTTAAGGCTTCCACTAGACGAGCTAAATGGATTTACCTCTGCGTAATCCCACGTCATCGGGATAGCCTGTCGTGCAAAAGTCGAGCGCATCTGTTCATTGGGGCTATTCCAACCACAGACAGTCGAGCTGTGATTGGCGAGCTGCCCAACGAGAAATGCGAGATAGACGCTTATCGCATCAGCATATGCATCGGCACCAACGCCACCGGATGCCAGCCCCTCGCTATTGGTCGAGAGCCCAGCAGTCGCTGCGTCCTTTCTCACGACAAGGCGGACCTCGTGAACTAGTTCGCTTAGTGTGGTCAGAATCAGCAACTGACGGTCCGAAAACGCATCGCCCCAAGTCGGCATCCCGTACATTGGCAGCCGATCGACATCATGCGACGGGGCGGGGACGCGTCCATTTGGTTTCCAAGATGGGTTTGCCTCAGACGCTATCTTCTCGTGCTCTGGCGTCGGTGCTAGATACACCCTTCCCCTTGGACCTTCGACGACAACGGCCATCAGTTGCGCGCCCAGATCGCCACGGAGCGCGGCCTTTCGGATATAGGCTGTGTCGATCGCCGCATCGGAGAGAACACACCGGAAATTCGCGCGCCCAACTTTTGTGCCGGTTTTGGCCTTTTCAAGTTCAGCCGAGGTTCCGCCCATGTGAACCTGGAAGCTCACAGCCTTACTCGAACGGTCCGCGATGCACTCGATCCAGGCTTCCTTTCCGGCGTTTGCGCTGAGCTGAAAGCTCGATGCGATTGGCACTGGTGAGTTGCCGAACGCTGGATCTGGGCTCGGCACCGTGCGAGCCCAGATCCATGCAATCACTGTTCCCTTGCCCCCGCCATAGCTTTTCGGGAGTCCAATGGACGGGTAAAAATGGCCGACACGCTTTACCGCCTCGGCGATCATCAAGTCACCGTAGAACCTAACATCCTCGGCGATCCCACTAGCGTCGCGGTAGTGATTAAGGTTCTGAATCCCGGGATGGACGGGCTCACAATCCCTAAATTTTTGCGGGATTTCTATCATCGCCTTGCCGATAGTAACGGCGACGGGATTCAAATCTGAACCGAAGGTCGGCAAGCCAAGCCGCTGAGCCTCTAGCGGAATAGAGCCTCCGCCCGAAAATGGATCATAGACAGAGGGCAAAACGCCGTCGCACGACCGAAGTATCTCGTTTCTTGCTCGGCTCAGCACCTCAGAATTGGTAGAGTTTTCCCATTTGACGAGATCCTCGATGATCGAGAAGAGCCGGCGCCGCTCAGCGTCCTGTTCCTCGGGCATCGGGAACTCATCGGGCCTGCTTGATGGATCGTCTACCAACTGTGCGAACAAAATGGCACGGCACGTTGCCAGCGGACGCCTTGCCCACCAAAGATGAAGTGATGAAGGATGGCCATGCCGGATCGACTTCTCGCGTGCGGAAGCCAAATTTATGGCTTCGAGCGGAACGGCAACCTCGATAAGCTTCTTCTTCATCAACGTGCCAACTCCTTAAGCATTTGTTCTTCTTCGGCGTCCAGATTCTGAAAGTTCTGCGGCGGTGAGAAGGATATTACGTTTTCAATTTGGAGTAATCCGACTGGACGGGGAAAGAATTCAAAATCGTCTAAGTAAATCGCTCCAACTGACTCCCTTTCTCCCAAATAATTAGCCAGCTCGGCTTTTGTTATGCAGCCAAGGCTCGATAAATCGAGAGCTTCCTGGACGTGTAGGCGCTTTATATCGCTTACGCTGGCGCTTCCAATTATCGATTTGACTGGAGCGCCGATATAGAAATAAACCCGGTTAGGCAGCTTTGACGGAAACCGCTTCCTAAAGAAGACGCGGACATTTTCCGATCGAAGCGGTTCCTCCCACCGACTGAAAAAGGAATACACGACGGAATGGGCGCGCCGCTCCTGGGTCAAATTATTTTCACTCATGCGGGCATTCCTGATCGGGCGAGCAGCTTTGCTAGGTTAAACTGTATCGCCGTCGTTTCAAACGAAGGCTCATGGTCTGATAAAGGTCCATGTAGATAGCGCGGTGCCTGCGCACTTCCGTTCTCGACCTGCACGATAGCGAGAATATATTTGTCTGGTTCATGCAACGAGGTGATGACCTCTTGTCGGGTGATCATCACGCTATCAGCTCCGTGAACACGGCCCTTGACCTCAATGAAGCGCAGATGTTTCGTCGCGGGATCGTAGGACGCGATGTCATAGCCTACCTTCTGCGCCGATACGTCGGTCGGGACGTTCCCAAGGGTCTGCTCTGTCGCCATCACTGCCTCCATAGCAGCCAATTCGATCGCGCGCCGGGCAATCGGATCGATTGCGAAACCCTGAGGTGTCCCTTCGAGCGAGCCAGGACCAAACGAAGCTTGAGCGTCCAACAGACCGCGTGGGATCACGACCATCCCGCCACGTACTCGAGGCGGTTGAGATGAGATGAAACGTTCCTGCTCCAACTGCCCCATGCGACGTTTTTGGCGCTCGGCCAGATCCTCGGCACGGCGCTGGGCATTCTGCCAGCTGAGGCGCGTTTTTTTGCCGGCCTTCTCCTCCTCCTTAAGCTCGAAGGCACGCGAATCCCAGTAGTTGATCTCCTTCTTTAGGCGCGCTCGGACTTCATTCTCGACCTTTTCGATCTCGGGAAGACGTCGGGCGCGGACCTCCGCGATGTGCGCCTGCGCCAGCTCCACGGTCGCGAATTGGACGGCCGTCTTTTCAAGCTCCGTCGTCAGCCAATCCTCGTCCAAGAATGGGCGAACGCTTGCGATTTCGGCAGGCATTGCGGGCCGCAGGTTGAGATGTGGCGCGATACCCGCGTTTACGGCGCGCCCCGCCTTGTCGATCGATGCGAACTGAAGCCTTTCGGATATGACATGCGGCTTGCCGGCACTGTTTGTCCTGCCATCTTGGATGCTGTGTTCGAGCAGGAACACGGCCGACAGCGCCGTGCCGGTATCCAAATCGTCGACCAAAATCGCCCCTTGGCGCATAATCTGCTCGTATTGCTCGCGGACGATGCTGATCACGGCCTCTAGCAACGGATGTCCTGGACAAACGAAGGTCGCGACGGGCTGCTGGTTGATCTGGCTTTTTTCAAAGCAAATCCGCTCATACTTTTTTTGGATCGGAGTGCCCGTGCCAATCTGACGATCACGCTCTCGGATGCGAACGGGCACATGGGTGATTTCCCAACGCCCTTCCTCACGCCGTTTCATGCGGCCACCAAGATGCTGAAAAGCCTCTACGAAGAAGCTTTGGACATGGTGCGGCTGAAGGCGCTGCGCCTCGGCGCGCTCCATCTCCAAGCGTAGCTCCTGCACTTTCGCCTCGGGCATCGTGTCGTTGGTGAGCGCGCGCCGTTGCAGCAGCTCCAGCAAATGATCTTGATCGACGGCACCATCGACTTGGCGGAAGAGGCGCGCTTTCACATCCTCCTGCTCGCCATACTGAATCGCCTGAAACAGAAGATCCCTCAGCGCGGTGCCTTCGAAAAGCTCTCCGAGAACGTCGTAGACGCGGCCCCCCAACGCCTCGCGCGCGGCCTCAAGCTTCTCGAGTAATCGCGCGTAGACCTCACCTTCCCGCGTGTCCGCTGCAACGATATTCCACAGATGGCACACCTCGGTCTGACCGATTCGATGGATTCGCCCAAACCGTTGTTCGATCTTGTTCGGGTTCCACGGCAGGTCGTAGTTGACCATTAGATGGCCTCGCTGAAGGTTCACACCTTCGCCGGCTGCGTCATTGGCGATCAGCACCAGCATATCGCGATCCTGCATGAACCGTTCGATGACATTGCGCCGTTCTTCCCGCGACACGCCGCCATGAATCACGTCCACTGCTTCGGTGTTGCCGATCCGAGCTCGAACCTTGTCGAGGAGATAGTGCAGCGTATCCTTCGGCTCTGTGAAAATGATCAATTTACGCCGATTGCCGTCGGCATCGACCATCAGATCATCGTCCAAAATGCTGTTGAGCTGTGACCACTTGGCGTCGAGGCCGGAGCGCAGGACGCCTAGCGCCATTGCCTCAAGGCCCTTGAGTGTGTCCACTTCCAAGGCGAGCTGCTCGACCGTTTCGGCGGTCGTGGCGCCGGTAGCGATCAACTCCTCAAGGTCATCGATTTCCTCTTGGCCGTACTCGTCGATGTTTCGGAGGGCGTCTGCGTTGACGTCCGGCGCGGCAAAGCCAACCCTGTGGCCTGCGCTCGCTAAACGGGTTTCGCCCAACTCGTTCTCCAACCGCTCGCGGCGCCGCTTCAAAGACTGGTAGATCGCTGCCGGCGAGGAGGCGAGACGACGCTGCAGGATCTGCAGCGCGAATCCGACATTGTTACGCTTTTTGCCATCTCCTTCCGCGAATCGCTGCACACGGTTCATCTCTGTGCGAACATAGTCGGTAACTGCCGTGTAGAGCGCCGCTTCAAGCTCGGAGAGCTGATACTTGACGGTGTAGGCGCGGCGTTCGGGGAACAACGGCCGCCCATCGAAGCGAAGCAACTCCTCCTTGGTAAGGCGACGCATCATGTCGGCGGTATCGGCGTAATGCACGCCGTCGCGGAAACGACCCTCGAAGCGATCGCCATCGAGGAGCGCCATGAAAAGCTGGAAGTCCTCCTCCTTGCCGTTGTGCGGCGTGGCCGACATCAGCAGCAAGTGACGGCAGGCTTCACCAAGCTTCTGCCCCACCTGATAGCGCTTCGTATATTTGACGTCCCCGCCGAAGTAAGTCGCAGACATGCGATGCGCTTCATCGCAGATGATCAGATCCCATTCCCGTGCGCTCGCCAGCTTGTTCTGCAGCTCTTCGTTGCGAGCTAGGACATCGAGGCGCACAATGAGCCGATGGCGATCCTCGAAGGGATTTCCCGATCGAGACGTCTCGATCATGTCGCGGGTCAGTATGTCGAACTCAAGATTGAACTTCTGGCCAAGTTCATCCTGCCATTGCTCGACCAAGCTGCCCGGAGCCACGACGAGGCAGCGTTCTAAGTCGCTTCGGGCGATCAACTCCTTGATCAAGAGGCCAGCCATGATCGTCTTGCCGGCGCCAGGATCGTCAGCGAGCAAGAAGCGTAGCGGCTGACGTGGCAGCATCTCGCCGTAAACGGCCGAAATCTGGTGAGGTAACGGATCGACCAAGCTGGTGTGGATCGCCAGATAAGGGTCGAAATAGTAAGCGAGCTTGATCCGGTTCGCCTCGGTAACAAGGCGAAGCAGAGCGCCGTCGCCGTCGAATGACCAGGGTTGGCCGTTCACCTCGACATGGAGGCGATGTTCGTCGTCTCGATAAAGTACGGTTTCGGCGACGGCACCGTCCAGAGCCCGGTAGACGACGTTGATCGCCTGATCGCCGATCCAGTTGACTGACAAAACCTGCGCCACTTGCAATGACGCGATACCGCGCACGGACGCGCCGTTCCTGATCTCTTCAAGCTTAGCCACGCCAATCCCTCGCCGGCTCTATGACCTTTTTCATGCCGCGTACTCGGCTTTTCGCAGCGCAGCTTCGGTCTCGTTCCAGTTGATCACGACGATGTGTTGACTGCGCGCCGGGCGCTTCGAGGCGTCGTCAAGCAACACCAGCCGCTTCAGGACATAGAATAGCATGGCATACCGCACCGTCAGGACGGCCGAGCCACGCTCCATGCTGAAATCCTTGGCGACTACCGCCTTCTGGCTCGTAGTCAGATCGGGATGAGGCCCAATTTCCACGCCGAAACGCTCCTGCCACAGAACGTCGTCGAACGGATCGGGGCCGCCCTCGCCCATCTCACCGATGCCCAAAATCCGCGGCAACAGGAAGTCCTTGAACCTGTCGGTCACGTGACAATACGCACGCGCATGCCAACGCAAACCGTCATAGCCAAAGGCATGGGGGGTGATCCGTCGCCAAGCCGGATCGGGCCTTTCCTTGCTCATCGACTGATAGAGGACATCGACGGACTTGCGATCACGAACAGCACTCAACACCGCCCGAAGAACATCTGGGTCGATGTCTCTGCGCGGCGTGAGGGCAGTATCAGTGTCCGGAACCTGCGTGATCCAGGAGTCCGAAAGATCGACCAAGCCTTCGGCCACTGATCGAAGCCGAGATAGATAGCTGCTCGGATCGGGTGTGAGAAAACGCGGTGCGAACGTTTCGCTTGCGACGTAGCGCTTGGCGCTCTTGTCGTAGACCGCGTTTTGCGGCGCATGTTCTTGATAGAGCGTTAGGTCTTTCGAGGCTTGCGGCACGGACACGTCAAACATGTTGATGATGTCCGATCGGTTGACGCCCCCCTCCCAAAAAAGGCGAAACTCGATGAACTCAAGGCGACGTTCGACGCCCCATTTCAGCATTGTCTCTCCCTCAATCATAGCCTCCTGCCCGCTCCCACTAGAAAGTAGATGGGAACACATTCGCGACGCAAATACTTTCTATGCTGTTCTGCGAGGGAGAGTCAAGTCGATGCAGACACCGCCTGCTAGGGGTCGGGTCCGGTAGAAGGCGAAACGACACGATAGGCGAATGCGTCGGATTTCATCAACTTAATGGAAGTTCCTGTCCGTGGTCGAGTATTCCGGCTACCGGTTTGTCCGTATTGCTGCAGATGGTGGACTTCTTCCATTCCCCATCGTGAACCTGAAACGCGGACAACAATCTCGACGTCCGCCAAACCGTCGTTTTACGGACAAGCGCTCAAGGTGTGCCTTTTGGAGCAGGAAACGCAAACGGCTAGGCCGGCACGCGCGGATTGCACGCAAGCTCCACGAGTCGCTGTACAATCGCAGCCTCGCCAGAAACAAGATCGACGCTCACAACCCGCAACCTCTCATTTCCTCCTAGCATGCTATAAGCCGCGTTTAAATCTGTCGCACCGAGGGCATCATAGTGCGGATAGAGCAGCAGCACTTCAGTGGTGCGGTACAACCGGGCATAAGCCATCATCTGGTATATATCAGCCTGACTAACACCGCGCTTCGAATCCCCAGGATCGCTCCCAATGCGTTTCCACTTGGTGTCGATGACCATCCGGATATTAGACCCATGTTTGATCAGAATGTCAGGCTTGGTCTGGAACCTCTCTTTGCCGCCCTCGCCCTCTTCGATCAGGCAATTGAGAAGCCCACCTTGCGCGATGACCACTGAATCGCTGCCCCGCAGCGCACGTTTCGCCAGCGCCGCGATATATGCCTCAAATAGCTTGTTCATTGGAAATAAGAGGGTGATTCCATACCCAGCGCTTGCGTCATGGTGGGTCGCCTGCCAGTCGCGCTTCAAAAACAGACGGGCAAGGCCATACAGCGTTTCCCAGCGGCGATTGGTTCGATCAATCCGGACCTGCTTCCACGGCAGTGAACTGGGGCTGTTATCGCCAACGTCAGCCAGCAGGAAGCGCAGTTCATCAAGGCGTCTGATTGTCTCGGCGGCGCGTGCATGTCGGCGCAGGAATAGTACACAGGCCTTCATGATGCGCAGCAGCGGCGTATCGGCGAGCAGAGTATCAAATCGGCACGCGAGCCGGTCCGGCCGTACTGCGTTGTGAGTAAACTGGCGAACCACATTGAGCCGCCCCCGCAGCGCGGCAAGATCCTCCTGTTCTGCCAGATAAGCTCGCGGCAGCCCGCGCCGGGCCTCGGCGAGAAGCCGGTCAGCAAACAAGCGGATCAGGATGTCGAGCAACGTCTCATTTTGCCTGGCCATAGCCGCCGTCTGCCCATCGCCGAGGTTAAGGCCGAGCGCAACATCGAGCATCCGTACCAACCGATTTCGGATCGCGCCGTCTGTCTGGACGTCTTCAGGGTCAATCTTTGGCAGGATTTCTAGGCTACATCCTGAGGCCGCGATGACGCCCACCATTTGCCGTGCCGTCAAATGCCGATGATGATCGACAAGTATTGCCGTACCCTCATTGCCACTCAAAGGGTGCATCTTAGCCGCTGCCAGCAGGGCATTTGCTTGTCGGCGCGAAAACCGCCCCTCGGGCGTGGCCCCGCCATCATTGTAGACGGGGACGCGACCCCATTCATGGACAGTTAGAGAGGTCATGCACTGCTTTCTGCTTCCAGATCCGTAGAGCGCGTTTTGAGGAGTAAAGTGAATGCATCGGCAGGAAAACCGTTGTTCCCGTTCGCCTGCTTCGCCCAGCGGACGAACCAGCTCTTGCGGTCATCACCTTCGCCCAATGGGCATTTTAAGGTTCGATAACCGATAAACCCCCGGCCAAGAACAGCAGCAATTCTACTCCAATCTTCAAAAAAATATTCCTGCAATAGCGGGATCACCTTATCGCGCATCGCGGCATGGACCTCATCTGATGTGCTGCAGCCGATGAAAAAGGCGTGACCGATGCGGTGTTCTCGATCAATCAGATACTCGATCCGCTCATTAATGGCGGTGAGGATGCCGATCAAATCGATCCCAGTACGTGTGCCCGCCTCCGTTAAAGACTGCGGGTCCGGCGCCATCTCCCGGAACGTAAACCGCCGCCTAAGTGCTGTGTCGAGCAGGGCAATCGAACGGTCTGCTGTGTTCATCGTGCCAATTATGTGGAGGTTAGCCGGGACACCAAAATCCTTTTTCTTCGAATACGGTAGCGTGAGAGTTATCTGGTTCGGCATTCCCAGCCGTTTATCAGGCTCGATTAATGTGATGAGTTCGCCAAATACCTTGGAGATGTTAGCGCGGTTTATTTCGTCAATGATAAGTACGAACTGGTCAGGAGAGCCCTGCTCGGCAAGCGGCGGATCGTTGTCGTCATTAGTGGCAATCAACCGCCCCAAGGCGGGGAAGTTGACTCGTTTTCCGGGCAATGAATAGAGGGTCCGCATTGTGAAATTGCCGTCTACAATCGTGTCTAGAGGCAGGGGGTCATCAAGCGTTAGCAGCCAGCGCACCTGACGGCGGTGTGCGTAATAACCCTCCGCCGAAGACTCGAACTGATAATCACCTGTCACCTCGGCAATGGCGCGAAACGCAGTGTTACCGTAGGGCACGATGACAATGTCGCCTACCTTCATTTCGGAGCGGAACGGCCAGGTCTGTGTCCAATTGCTAGGGGTTTGCTCCTCGGGATTTTGCGCGAGCCATTCTGCCTTAATCGCCTCAAAAGACGAAAATTGCTCAGGACCCCAATCGATAGACCCACCCCAGCCAAGCGCGATGTAGTTATTGGCAATCGCGGAATCGTAGACATCATCCTCACTTCCGATTGTGCCCTGGCCCATTTTCCAGAAGCGACGTCCTGAAAAATCGTAGCCGGCAGCGCCAGCCGGAGGGACCGTCCGCGTTCTCGCCTGATCTGCCAGCGCGCATATTTCGCGGAAAATTCCGGGGCGGGGCACAAGTCGGAAGCCTGCTGTAGCGCCGTCGTTCTCGCTGGCTTCGCCAGTTTCGGGTCTCAAGCCCTCAACAAAGTTTTCGTAATCATAGTTCTGGTGGAAGGTAACGAACGCTATCCGTTTTTCCGCTTCGAGTTTGCGATATTGCTCCATCAGCGCTGCCCGACCCTCGGTGGTGCCAGGATAATCTGCCTGCGGGTCGCAGAGCCTGACCGCTTCGAGTGCGGTTCGATAGGTCTTTCCTGTTCCTGGTGGACCATAGAGAATGAGGTTTGTGGGTTCCGGTTTCAATTGGACCAAACGTTTGGCTCCTTCTGATAGAGCAAATGTAAGCTTTCTGGTTGTGCTCTGCTTGGGCCCTTCAGCAATTGGTGACGGAACGCGCGCCATTTCCAAAAACTTGCGCCCCTCCAATGCCTGGCAGATGTTTGGCCAAGCCATATTGAGAGCCATTTCATTATTGAGCTGACCAACAACGACAGTTACGCTGACCTCCTTCCGCTTGCGGCCAGGCTCAATATAACGGTCCAGCACATATTGTCTGATTCGGTCGGCCTGTGATTCCGTGTCATCAATTGTCGTTTCGTCGGGCCAAAAGCCTTGGCGCGGCGGTACAGGTGGGAGCCAATTTCGGATTCCATCTTCGGCGCTCTTGATGGATAGCGCGAACCGCTCCACAGATTCCCCGTCAAACTCGTAAGTGCCTGCCAAATCCAGCCTATCGTGCTGATGGCTGAACTCGAGAAACCCGGAGCCTTTTCTCAACTGAACAGTGCCGAGGGTGCCTTCTGCCCGCATATTCTGAGGTGATCGTCGACCAAAACGTATCTGCGGGATGCTGGTATGGTACCAATCGAGCCCTGTAGCGTGAACTAGACGTGCCATCCTACAGAACGCTGCGCTCTGTTCGGTTGACCAACCCTTACGCGCAATTTGAAAGCGAGTGTCGCCATCAAACCGAGCAAGGAGGCGGTCATCGGTAATTTCAATATTCCTATTGTCTGGAGGATCGTTGCCAACTTCAGCGGTAGTGTCGGGGATCTGCTTGATTATATTGTCCGACATCGCACTACCTCCAAAACCTGGCGAAGATACTAGCGGCACCAATTGAATGATACAGTGGAGACCGGAATAGAGGGGCTACAGCAGCGTCAATCCACAGCACGCGCTGCCAAGGCTTGCCAGCTTCCCTAGCCAACCTAGATCTGGACCCCGTAATGCCGGCGCCTTTTGCTGCGAGTCTCTGAAATGTGCCGTTAATTTGGATCGACGCCAGCCCGCTCAGCCCTTACGGCTTTGATAAGACGCCAGTTAATACCCGGCTCACGCAGCATCTGAATGTCAGTCATTTCGTCGAAGTCCGAAAGACGGGTATAGAATGCGTTTCGTAGGCGTGAAATAAATGGTTTTGGCAAGGCCGTGTTTTCGAGAAGGTCGGGGTCGTTATCTCGTACATCATCAAAATCTGCTTCTGCCAAAGTTGGCCCTTTTCTGCTGAATAGAAAAATTTGGCACGATTTATTTGGTAAGAGCTTGGCACGATTTATTTGGTAAGAGCAATGTGCAGATCTGCACCTCGATTGCACATCAAGTATCATTTCGCCCGAGCCTGAACCGACGCCTCCAATTCCGGGCCTTTGACGGAAATTGTCCTGGTTAGGGCGCGTCCCCTTCGTGACCAGGCTCTATTCCGCCGGCATGCCGGCTCCACGGAACCCCTACCGGGTTTCCGCGCATCCGCGTGACGATCCTTCGCGCGATCGGCGCCATGTCGCCGGGATAGACGCGCCGCTGGCGCAACATTGCTTTGTCTGATGGGGGAACCGAGGGCGTTGACCTTCTCGCCCCCAAAATAGCCTTCCGCCCAGCTTCCTCCACTGCGTTCCGTGCAGCCGGTTCCCCGCGAAGACTATTTTCCCCCTCCATCCCACCGCTCGCGCGGCCCCGGGAAGCAGGACGAGGTCCTGCTTCGCAGTCCAAAGGGAAAAGGAAGGACAAGGGAATGTGTGAACCGACTTTCGAGGAATGGTTTTTGAGTTTTGCAGCCGAGCGAGAGCGGCTGACTGGTATGCCGGTCGATTTCGACAAGGCCTATGATCGCTATTTTCCAGCGTTCGAGGACGGCATTTGCGGCGGCACATGCGCCCGTCTGTCCGTCAGCGCCAGTGTGGACAAATACGAACTGGAGGAATTCGCATGATGCGCTTTGCTCCCTTCACCCGTGATTTCTACATCCCCAAGGGGTCCCTCAAAGTCGCCGACAAGGCCAGCGACGGCGTTGTCTATATCTTTCGCAGCACCAAGGACCGGCCCGCCGCCATGGCCTTCCACGGCAAGGCCACAAAACCCGACTGGCATCACAGCTTCTCCAACGATGCCGCCCGAGAACGCAAAATCCGGGAGCATTTCGAGGGGCGGCGGCGCTGGGCTGAGTGGCAGGGCGAACGTCGGGCCGAGCGCAAGAAGCCGCATGGTTTCGAGGTCGGTCACGTACTCTATGCCTCGTGGGGCTACGACCAGACCAATATCGATTTCTATCAGGTGACCAAGATCATCGGCGCGCAGATGGTCGAGGTCCGCAAAGTCAGCCAGATATCGGCCGACACGGGCAACGAGCCGTGGATGACCGGCAAGGTGGTTCCAAAGCTCGACGGCTTCACCGGCGAGGCATTGCGCCGCCGTGTCAACGGTCGCTCGAAATCCGTTCGCATCGACAATGTGCGCACCGCCTTTCTCTGGGACGGACGACCGCTCAACTGGACGGGCTACGCCTGATCCCCGCCGCCGCAGACATGATCACAACACCAACACCCATCATGAGGAACAGACCCATGAACGCTATCGCTATGTCCACAGACGCCGCAAAATCCGTTGTTGAACAGATCGTTCCCGCCGTCTCCACCAACATCCGCCATATCCCGTTGTCCAAGCTCGTGCCGAGTGCTGCCAATGTCCGGCGCGTCAATTCTACCGCTGGCGTGTCGGAACTGGCCGACAGCATCGAGGCGCATGGCCTCATCCAGAACCTCACCGTCAGGAAGTCGAAGAAGGGCGACAGGTTCGAGGTCGTCGCCGGAGCCCGCCGTCTTGCGGCGCTACGCCTGCTGGTCAAGGAGGGCATTTACAACGAGCTGGTGGAAATCCCCTGCAAGGTTCTTGATGCCGAAAGCGATGCGGAAATCTCGCTGGCCGAAAACACCCAGCGTGAATCCATGCACGTCGTCGATGAGATTTTGGGCTATCGTCAGCTTGCCGGGGACGGCATGACACCGGAAACCATCGCCGCCCGTTTTGGGCAATCCGTTGCCACCGTGCGCCATCGCCTGAAACTCGCCAATCTCTCCCCGAGGATTTTGGACGCCATGCGCGAGGACGAACTGACCATCGAGCAGGCGAAGGCCTTGGCGCTCAGCGACGATCACGCCGAGCAGGAAAGTGTCTGGTTCGAGCGCGACCACTGGAGCCGTCAGCCGCAGAACCTGCGATCGATCCTCACCCGCGAGCATGTGCCAAGCCGTGACCGGCTAGCCCGCTTTGTCGGCATCGAGGCTTACGAGGCCGCAGGCGGCGGGATCGTCCGTGATCTGTTTGACGAGGACGGCACAACGTTCCTGACCGACCGGGCGTTGCTGGTAAAGCTGGCAACGGAGAAGCTGGAACAGGCGGCGGAACCCCTCAACATTCAGGGGTGGAAGTGGATCGAGATCAGCCTTGATCCGTCAAGCGTTTACAATGGCGGCTATGGTCGCATCTATCCGCAAGCACGGGAACTGACCCCGGATGAACAGGCCGAGCTTGCCAGCCTCGGTGAAACCTTCGATGAGCTTTCCGCCAAGATAGAAGCCTATGCCGAGGGTGATCCGCAAATCGACGCCGACGAGGCACGGCTTTACGAGATCGAGCAGAAGATTGACGCCATCAGGGACGCCGCCAAATCCTACGATCCCGCAGAACTGGCGCGGGCCGGGTGCATCGTCACCGTAGCGCATAATGGCACCCTGCAGATCGCCGAGGGTTTTGTGAAGGCCGAGGACCGGGCCGCACTCGCCAGCCAGCAGGATGGCGAGTGCGGGCAAGGAACCGGCGACACCACCGCCCTGCCCGCAGCGGCGCAGGTGGAACCGGAAACCGGATATTCCGCAGTCCTGATCGAGGAACTGACGGCGATCCGCACCGCCGCGCTGCGCATCGAACTGGTCAACCGCCCGGAGATCGCCCTTGCCGCTATCCTTCACCCGTTGGTCGCCAAGGTGTTTTACGATGGGCCGAGCTTCTGGCGCGTTCAGTCGGCTGTCGAGATCAGCGGGCAAGCCAGAGACCTCGCCCCGTCGATCAAGGAGCCGGAAGCATGCCGCACCCTTGTCGAATGGACTGACATCAAGGAGCGATGGGCCGATCATATCCCCGGCAATCCGGGCGATCTCTGGGAATGGCTTTTGGAACAGCCGATGGACCGGCTCACCGATCTGTTGGCCGTGGTCACGGCGGCGAACCTCAATGCTGTCAACGCCAAGCACGATCACAGCCGCGACCGGCTGAACCACGCCGATGATGTAGCAGCAGCCCTCAAGCTCGACATGGCCCAGCACTGGACGCCGGAAGCGGCGTTCCTGTCTCGGCTATCGAAGGCGCAGCTTACCGAGGTGATGACGGAGGCCGGTTGCTCCGCTGATGCGATCAAGTCTATTGGCAAGGCGCGAAAGGCCGAGGCCGTGGCATTGGCCGAGACGGCATTGCAGGGGAAGACATGGCTTCCCATTCCGCTGCGCGCATCCGTTGAGGATGGCGAGAACGACACCGCACCGATGGCGATTGCCGCCGAATGAGGGCTTAACGTGTCATCGGGAACAGGTCTTGTTCCGTCGGCAGGATTTGAGGTCGGGCCGTGAGGCCCGGTTTCTGTTTGGAGGTTCTGCACCCGGCGCGGAAAGGTGCCGGGTTTGTCGTGACGGCGTTAGCGTGTCATTTCGCCCTTTTCCGCAGGGCTACCGTATATCCGTGCCCCATTAATGTTCATGGGGCTAAGCGTACGATTTGGAGCAGTTCCTGTTCCCGTATCGCATTGGCCGAAGTCGCAGCTTCGGGCCGATTGGGCCTAGCGGGTATTATTGCAGAAATGTCCACGGAACACCGTTATGGCCGCGGGCTGCTTCCGGCCGGGATCGACCCGCCCGAAACCAGACGAGGGGCGCCCTGGCCCCGCCCCTCGGGCTCCCCATCCACCCCACGGTCGGTGACCGGGGAAGATTTGGTTAATTTTCCGTTAAAAACTGATGAAATTTGTCAGGTTGCAGAATCGGTCGCTTTCAGGTTTCATGTAACACATGAGTCGCACGATTACGCCAGTCAGAGAAAAGGTCGCCGCACACCGAGAACGGTTGAAGGCCGCTGGGCGTATTTATGTGAGCACCGATCTGCCCGTCGATCTGGTGGACTGTCTTGATAAAATCAAGACAGAGCGCGGGATGGCATCCCGTGCGCAGCTGTTCGAAGAAGTTTTGAGGTTGTTTGTTGAAAAAGAAATGAGGGCATAACGAAAAACCCCTCGCCGCTGGTAACGGCTAGGGGTTTTGGTCAGTTAAGACGTCGGCTTGTTGGGCCACATATTTTCAAATCCCAACATAGTCGAGAGCGTGAGAACCTGCAAGACCTAGGTCTTGTCGGAACGATGAATCTTTGTCTGCTGTCCACAGGGCATGCCCTCCCGTGAAACGGAGGCTGAAGACTTATGTTTGAACAATTTGGGACCGTGCTCGTAGGAGCACCGGTCGAGCGCGAACGTACGCCCGTTCGCAAACAATCCCGTGCGGCCGGAAAATGCGAAGCGGTATTCTGGCGGCGCACCAATAGCCAGGACGTTCGCAAGATCGTGCTGGCGGCACGGCGGTATGAACTGGCCGGGCGACAGCCGGGATCTCGCAACGGTCCCCTGGGCAGCGTGGCGATCGAATTGCTGGAACTGTTTGCCAATCTCGTGAACTTTCGCACGGGACGGCTCGATCCGTCGATCGAGACCCTGATGCGCTATCTCAGACGATCGCGGGATGCGATCGTGCGGGCGCTGAAGGCATTGCGCCAGCACGGGTTCCTCGACTGGCTCCGCCGTTATATCCCGACCGGCAACCAGGGACGTGGTCCGCAGGTCCAGCAGACCAGCAATGCCTATCGCCTGTCACTGCCAGCGCGAGCCTTGCGACTTCTCGGCCGAATGGGCATGGCCCCTCCCCCACCAGATGATCATACCCACGCCATTGAATTGCGGGCTGCCGAAATCGACGCACACCGCAAGACCCTTCCCATGAACGAATTGGCGTTGTTCGACGTTGGCGATAATCCTTTGGGACAGGCGCTCGCACGACTTGGTCGATCAATCAGTTTACGTGAGTCCGCCAGACAGACTGAATCCCCATCTAGTTCTATTAAAGATAGGGAAAGATAAGCGGACGTCGCTATCCGGGCTGCTCACGCAGCCCTGCGACGGTTCCGGCCCGCGAAAATTGCGGGCCGGTGCGGCACCAACAGAACCAAAATCCGCAAAAAACTACTTTTGCGGTTAGTGTTGTATGGCTTTTGAATAAAGAGGGGCGGCAACGGCGTTGCCAGAACAGTGGCACTGTGCAAATATCTGATAAATGCAGTAGGATTATCTGAAGGATTTGCGATGCAGCTGGAAACTCTTGACGGCAAAGCCGTCAAAAACCTCGCGATAGCGCACGCCCTGAATGGGGCCGTCGTTCTGGGGCAGCCCGGCGGTTTCGCTGTCCTTGTAAAGTATGGGATGAATGAGAGAGCCGTGGCCGCTCAAAGGTCCCGCAGGATGCGCATCTGGCGGAATCTGAACACGGCCGCTGCCTATGTTCGCGACGAGCTTGGACTTGCAAGGTTCGAAATTGACATGACCGAACATGACCCGGCAGCAATCGAGCGAAAACGACCTGATACTGCGGACCGTCAGCGCCAACTGCATGAGGCCGGCGAACATGATGCCTGGTTCCGGGGGCAGGTGCAAAAGGCTATGGAAGGGATTGAGGATGGCTCGAATCGTGCAATTTCCGAGGATGAGTGGGCGGAAAAGGCGAAATTGAAGCGGGCTGACTTACAGCGTCGTATCGGCGCGCAAGGTCACTGAGTATATGCGGATCGTTAGACGTGATTCCTATGCTGCCGATCTCGACAGGATTGTTGACCATATAGCTCTGGAAAACCCATCGGCAGCCCTCGATATATGGGATGACATCGAGAGGCAGATCGAGCGGTTGCGTGATTTCCCGCGCTCCGGCCGCATCGGTCGAATGCCGGAAACGAGGGAACTGGTCGTGTCGGGAACGCCTTATATTGTCGTCTATCTGGTTTCCGACGATGTCGAGCTGATCCGCGTCCTGCATGGCGCCCAGAAATGGCCGCCCGAGAATTAAACTCCGGATTTCCGCATCAGCTCGTCTAGTGCCTCGCCGTAGGAGAAGCCCGTTTCATTGCAATACTGCTTAAAACGGTTGATGACGTCGATCGGCGCACGAACAAAGGCTTGATCCAGTGGCTCGCTCGCTTTCCGCACGCGCTTTATGCGTTGGACCGGTTCTCTGCTTTGGAAGCCCGCCCGGTCAGCTGCACGATCGGCTGCTTCCTGTTCTTTCATTGTATTAGACTTCTCCTCCTGCCGAGGGGAAAAGCCCGATAAATCCAACTTGTTGGTTTTCCCGAATCCGAGATCGTTTGTCATCAGGCCGCCCTCTCCGTCGAACTCGATCGCAACAGTTCTAGGATTTCTGCCGTGAGCTGGATCGCATTCTCAACGGCTGCATCAAGGCCATTCACCTTCTGCGGGTCCAATTCGAATAGACTCAAGCGCTCCATAAACATCGCGTTGTAGGCCTCGCGCCTGTAGAGATGAGTATTCAGCACGGGAAGATCATTCGATCGCATCTGATCCGATATTTCTCGCTCAATACGCCGGGTAAACGGCGGAGGGCTGGTTCTGTTGAACGCCAGCGTGAAATTCAACCGGCGCCCGATGTCCTCCTCACTCTCCCGAACTAGTCCGACGGCTCGGGCAGCTTGCTTCGCATCCAGTGCGCTTCCTCCGAGTGGGATAAGCGTAAGGTCTGCCCGAATGATTGCCCGTGATGCAAGGCGGCTAGCAGTCCCCTCAAGATCAACAAATACAAACTGTGCTTCGGCAGCCGCAGTGTTGATCAAGTCTCGAATGTTCGCTTCCGTAGCATCACTGACAACCTTGATCGGAAGCTTGCTTTCTCCGGATCGCCAGTCCGTGATCGGCTTATTTGGGTCTGCGTCGATGATCACCACAGAGCCCCCTTGCTGGGCAAGGGTGGAGGCAATCGAAAGAATGGTTGTCGATTTTCCAGCTCCGCCTTTTGGGTTGGCTGCGCATATCACGGGCATCGAAATACTCCTCGGTAACGTCGGAGAATGCTAGCATGCAATCATGAACGCTTTCTGAATGCAATCGTGATTGATATCATTCATGATTGCTATCTGCTAGCTATCAATAATGATATCATTTTAGCTATCGAAGCTCGGAATCCTAATGGCGATCAATTTTAATGATAGGAGCGACCCGGTCGCGTCATGGTCCGGAGGGAACGCGCTGCCAAGTTGATAGAGAGTCGCTAGTGAAAAGCCCCGACGCTTTAGCGCCGGGGCCGGTTCAAATCGAAGAAGCGTTGGCTTTCATCGTGAGAAGATCGGCCAGAACCGAGCGTAGTTCCGGCCATGGTGGCTCCTTCAGACTACCGCCTGGATCCTGCATCTCGATAACGGAGTGCAATTTGGCGATGACGCCGGCAATCGATTGAGCGGGTGTGCACCATAAAGCCTTCGCCAATTTCGATTCCGTGTTCACCATTTCCGTTTCGGCCTTGTAGGCAAGCGTATATCCAATCTGCGCATCGGCAGTCTTCCATGCTCTACGTCGGGCCAACAAATTGGCTTTGGCCTGCTTCCTGGACCCGCTCATTTCGGATCCAGACATCATGTGATTTATCTCCGCAACTGTAGTCACGGAGATAGTTTCATCTTTTCCGGGAATTCGAATTTCCACCTGCGGGAAGCTGCCAACCATTGCCAGCAGCTTGGTTTCGAGCTTCTGCTGGCGAACGCAAAGTTCATACCGGCGTTTGTGGGCTGCATCCCATTCTCGCCAAAGCAATACTGCCGGGTCATCATTGGCTCCATCGAAGCCAGAGACAGCTATGTCAGAGGAGTGGGGGGGCGGTACCGTCAGAGACGTTACAGCGACTGACAACAGGTTTCGGCGTGTGATTGATGAAGAAATTCCAATACTCCTGGACTCAACCATGATCCTGCCCCGCAATTTGCGTGAGATCGGAAAGGATCGAACGGAGTTCTGGCCAGGAGGGTTCTTCAAAGCGGCGCAGCGCTGGATGCAGGCCCTTTCGCCAGGCGGCCACAGGAGTTTTCATTTCGATGAAGGAATGCAGTTTTGCGGCAGCACCGGTGACCGACTGCGCGGGCGTGTTCCAGAGCGCTTCGGACAGTTTCGTGCGGAGAGCGCACGACTGCTTTTCCGCTTCAACGGCGGAGGTATAGCCTATGCGTTCGGCTGCTCTGTACCATTCGGTATGCAGGGCTGCCAACCGGGCCTGGGCCGCCGCGCAGGCTTCTCCCATCTCCGGCCTTCCGAGATAGTCGTCAATTTCCTCGGCAGTAGAGGCATAGAGCGGCGCGTCTTGAGACGGAAGATGGATTTCTATTTCTTGGGTCATGCCGCATATTTTTGTTCCAAGGTCCCACTGCAGGTGGTGGGTCTTCACATAGCTTTCATGGGCCGTCACCCATTTGCGCCAGAGTAACAACGTCGGGTCGTTGGTACGATCGCCAGCCATATCGCTGAAAGGCGCGCCGAGAGCAGGAAACGCAGCTATGGCTGGCAGGGCTGTCACCGCACCTGACAGGAAACCGCGACGCGTAATTGAGGGCAAAGTTCTGCTATTCTCAGAATCAGCCATGATCCAAGCTCCTGATAGCTAGGGTTGTGGTTAGGCCGAGCAGGGCGGTTGCAACGCCTTGCTCGGCCGTCTGCAATGATGCAAGACGTGTATATTCTAATAGGAAAACACGGCGGATCAATAAAATTCGCCTACGGTAGGCGATTTTAAATGTTACCAGTTCAATGTCGAATGGCGCGTGCCGCTCTTGGCTTAAAGATCGCCGAACTCGCTGAACTGGCAAAAATGTCTACCAACACGATTGTCCGTTTTGAAACGGGCAAAGACCTCAAGCAGTCAACAATCGATGAACTCCGCGTCGTATTGGAGGATGCCGGAATAATATTCATTCCCGAAAATGGCGATGGTCCTGGTATCCGCTTGAAAAAACCTGCATTGCGAAATGAATGACGACTGGCGGGCGTTAGGCGACGCAGTCGCTCCGGCCCGGAGGCGAACGCGCTCCCACGTCGCGCTGTAGAGAGCCGGAGGGCCGCCAGTGATATTGCCCCGGCGATATGCGCCGGGACCGCTTTTTACTTTGTCTCAGTGAACTGTGGGCTTTGGCGGGGTCAGCATTTTCACGGTATTGTTTATGATCTTGCGCAGTTTTCGCCAATCGGGAAGGTCACGTTCGTTGACCCGCTCCTGCATACCCGTCAGCAGCCAGCCGGCACAGGCGACGTCGTCTTCAGCTTTATAGGTATCGGAACGTTCGAAGCAGGCGACAATGCGAGGCCGGGCATCGCCATTGTCCTTTGGGATGCTTGCGACCAGTTCCTGGGCTTGGTTGTAGGCAAGAGCAATCCGCTGGCGATCTTCCGGCCCGCTATGCATGATCAGGCCAAGGATCCACATTAAATCTCTTCCCAAGGCCTCGGCTTCTTTCAAATCATCTTTACTCATGCAGGATCGAACGCTCCCTTGAACTCGGGGTCCGCATAATATGCGAGCTTGGCGGCGACGATCGGCCGTTGCCCGGCCAAGAACAACAATTCCACCTCCTTCGGCAGATTGCGCACCTCGTCCGGCGTCATGAGGGCGCGCGCCGTATGCTGCTGGCTGAGCGAAATCCCCAGATCCTCGGAATCGAGATTGCGTCCCATCGTCTGGAAGACGACGGTTTCTTGGCCCAGAAGATCGGAGATCAGGCGGGCGCTTTCATGATCGTTGACGCCGAAGACCTGGAGGACGCCGGCATTGGAGAGGAAGGTTCCGGCCCGTTTCTCGTATGTGGCGCGCAGCTGGTGGATATCCTGCAGGATCGGCCAGAGCTGGACGCCATAGCCGGCCATCAGGCCCATGGCGCGTTCGACAGGGGCGAGGTGGCCGAGGCTTGCAAACTCATCGAGCAGATAGAGGATCGGTACGGCTGGCTTCCTGGGGTCGCGGGCCATGTCGGTGAGGCTTTGGGCGACGAGCAGGCGCAGCCATCGCGAATAGGCCGACAGCCGATCCGGCGGCAGAACGAGGAACACAGTTTCGTTGCGATGCTTGAGATCGGCAAACCGCAAATCCGATCGTGCAAGAACCGCGGTCATACGCGGGCTGTCGAGGAAGTGGGTGTGGCGCTGTGCAGCGGACAGAACGCCGGCAGCTTCCCGGTCGGATTTACCGAGATGGCGGTTTGCGGCGCGGGCCACCAGTCCACCGGCGCCGGCTGTCCCGGCTGATGCCTGCATATCCTTCAGGAGAGCTGCAAAGGCATCGGGAGCCAAGGTGAGATTGTCGCGCAGCGTGGCAAGGTTTCTGCGGTCCCTGGTCTCGCTGATGACGATATGAAGGATGATCCCGGATATCAGCGCCTTGGCTTCCTCGTTCCAGTGGGCCTCACCCGCCATGCCGGGTTCATCGAACACGAGCGCATCCGCAAGCGTGCTTGCGTCTTCCGCGACATCGATGCCTTCGGGGTCGATCTGGTCGAGCGGATTGAATGCGGCCGAGGGCTTGCCGGTGACGCCGAAGGGATCGAGGACATGGACCCGGCCGAAGCGTTCGCGGGCGCGGCCGGCGATCGTCGCATTCTCGCCCTTGGGATCGATGCAGATCACCGAGCGATCTGCGGTCAGCAGATTGGGGATGATGGTGCCGACACCCTTGCCGGTTCTGGTCGGCGCCATGGTAAGCAGATGGGCGGGACCGTCATACCGCAGTAGCTTTCCGGTCTTCCCATCGCGACCGATCAGCAGTCCGGATTGCGCCTTGATGAGGGGAGCCACTTCCTTGTTCGTTGCGAAGCGAGCCGAGCCATGTGTATCGTCGCTCATGTCACCAAAATGGACGATCAGCGGTTCGGTGATGGCGCGGAAGACAAAATATAAAATGAAGAGTGTGACGATGGCGTCTGTAAGATACCAGAGCGCATCGCCTTTGACGCTGCCAACAAGGCTGAGAAGATATTCCCGTGCGACGACCACGATCAGCAGGACGACCATGAAGAAGACGGCCGCCATCGCGAAGGCTTTTGCGAAACGGAACGGGGCGGAGATCAATGCTACGAGCGCCCAGAATGGATCGCGGGCAGCTGCCCGCATCATGTTCTTGAACGCCGCCCATGCCAGTGTCGCCCGGTTCATGAGGTAGACTCCCCGGTGCTTCCTCCATTCGTGCTCACGGGTTCGGGTTTCAGGATATCGGCAAACAATTCCTTGTCGGCATCCCGCGTCAGGAAGCCCGGCAGTTCACGCTTCAGCCATTCACCGAGACGTTTGGAAAACTCGCCATCGCCACTGGTCTCAAGACGACGCAGGACGAGTGCCCCGAGCAGAACCTTGCGCCTGGTGTCTTCCGAACGCTCCTGTTTTCCCAATCGGGCTTTCAGGGTTTTCCGCTGCGCTTCGATCTGCGCCAACCGTTCCTCGATGCTCTTTCGTGCCATCCTGCATTCCCTTTCATTTTTTGATCGCGGCGGGGACCGATTTCATATGAATGAGGACGCCTTTCTGCGCCTTGCCCGAGCGATCGATTTCAAATTTCCCCGTCGCCTCGACGAGTTCGCTGAGACGTGCAAAGCCGTAATTTCTGGAATCGAATTCGGGCGATTGCTTTGCAACGTGACTGCCGACCGCACCGAGATTGGCCCAGCCGGTTTCATCGGAGACGGCGGCGACCGCCGTGCGTAGAAGCGCTAGCAGCACCTTGTCGGTGGCGTTTTTCTTCGCGGTGGCTTTTGCCGCTTCCTGTGCTGCCGGCGTTGCCGCCGCTTCCTCACCCGGTGCATTCAGGACGTCGAAATAGACGAACTTGTCGCAGGCCGTGATGAATGGGCGAGGGGTCTTGCGCTCCCCGAACCCGTAGACCGTTACTCCCTGTTCGCGGATGCGGGCAGCGAGGCGCGCGAAATCACTGTCGCTGGAGACGATGCAGAAGCCGTCGAAGCGGCCGGTGTAAAGCAGGTCCATGGCGTCGATGATCATCGCGCCATCGGTGGCATTCTTGCCCGTCGTGTAGGCGAACTGTTGCACCGGCTGGATGGAATGTTCGAGCAGGCATTCCTTCCAGCCGTTGAGGTTCGGCTTGGTCCAGTCTCCATAGACACGCTTCACACTGGCCGTGCCGTAGTTGGCGATTTCGGCAAGCAATCCCGTGACGATCTTCGGCGTTGCGTTGTCGCCGTCGATGATCAGCGCCAGCGTTCCGGCCCGATCTCCAGCCTCGTCATGAACCATTTTCCGCATCGATCATCCCCCGATTTGCCCTCTAGAATATCCGATTGCGCGAGTGCCTCAAGAGAAAATGTGCAATCGAGAGTTATCTTGACTTGAAATATCCGCTTCACATTGGCAAAATCCACAGAGGAGATTGCTTCGTTTTGGCTGGCCGCGAGCGCCATACCGTGGCCGAAGGAGCGGAGCGATTGAGGTTACAAGGGCGCACTTACGAGTTGCTGCGCAACTCAAGTCGCCGATCTGCATATCGGGGAAGGCAAACCGCATTTGGCGATTTACCATTGCAGCATGAAGCCGATTGCAAGGAGCGGCGGCCGCAGCGCGGTTGCTTCCGCTGCCTATCGTGCTGCGGAAAAGCTGACCAATGAGCGCGATGGCCTGACGCACGATTTTCGCGCCAAGCAGGGCGTGGAGCATGCGGAGATCGTGCTTCCCGAGCCGGGTGCCGGCACCATGGGCGTGGATGCCGAATGGGCGCGGGATCGATCGGCATTGTGGAATGCGGCGGAGAAAGCCGAGAACCGCAAGGACGCTCGCGTCGCCCGCGAATTCGAGGTGGCGCTTCCCCATGAGCTGACAGCCGATCAGAGAATTTCGCTAACACGAGAGTTCGCCCAGGAACTGGCAAACCGGCACGGGGCCGCAGTGGATTTCGCGGTGCATCAGCCGCATTCGGCCAGCGACGTTCGCAATCACCATGCGCATATCATGATGACGACGCGGCAGGTGACGGGTGAGGGGCTTGCCGACAAGACCTACATCGAGCGCGAGAACAAATGGCTTTTGTCGAACGATCTTCCGACATCACAAATGCAGCTTCGCGATATCCGTCAATCGTTCGAGCAGATGACCAATGCGCATCTGGCCCGTGCAGGTCTGGATATTCGCGTCGATCATCGCAGCCACGCCGAGCGCGGACTTGAGATTGAGCCGACGGAACATGCCGGCGTTCACGCGACACAGATGGAGCGGCGAGGGCTCGACGTCTCGCGGGCACGGCTGGATGAGGATGCGGCCAAACGAAACGCCGATCTGATCCGGGAAAAGCCGGAACAGGTTTTGACAATCATCACCGGCGAAAAGAGCGTGTTCGATCGGCACGATGTTGCGCGCACCTTGCATCGCTACATCAACGACGATGCGCAGGCATTCCAGAATGCGTTCGCCACCGTCATGTCTTCGCCGGCGATGGTCGAGCTTCAGGCAGAACGCTCGGATGCGACGACAGGCGAGATCGAGCTTGCGCGCTATTCGACGCGCGAGATGGTCGATCTCGAATCCGGCATGGCAAATTCCGCCGAGCGGCTGCATCAGGCGCAAAGTCATGGTGTCGATCGCCGGCATGTCGAACGAGCGATCGGGCGTCAGGATGCTGCGATACGTTCGGGCGTTTCCAGCGACACGGCGAGCAAGGTGGAGCGGGGCGAGCTGGATGGCGGTGAGCGCGATCGGCGCATTAACGCGGCGCGTCTGTCCGATGAGCAGCGGGCGGCGATCGAACATATCACCGGGCCGGAGCGGATTGCCGCTGTCGTGGGTTATGCCGGCGCCGGTAAATCCACAATGCTGGCTGCGGCGCGCGAGGCTTGGGAGGCGCAGGGTTATCGCGTTCATGGGGCCGCTTTATCAGGGAAAGCAGCAGAAGGTTTGGAGGAGTCTTCCGGTATCGCGTCTCGCACATTGGCGTCGTGGGAAATGGGTTGGCAGAATGATCGTGGTGCGCTCGGCCGCGGTGATGTCTTCGTCATCGACGAGGCGGGCATGGTCGGAAGCCGTCAGCTTGCCCGGTTCGTCGGGGAAGCCGAAAAGTCCGGCGCGAAAATTGTTCTCGTTGGCGATCACGAGCAGTTGCAGGCGATCGGGGCAGGGGCACCGTTTCGCGCCATCGCCGAGCAGATCGGCCATGCCGAGCTTTCCGAAATCCGCCGCCAGCGGGTGGACTGGCAGCGCGAGGCGTCGGTGTCGTTTGCTACCCATAAAACCGCCGAGGGCTTGGCCGCTTATCGACAGAATGGCGATATTCGGTTCAGCGAGACCGGCGAGGCGTCGCGCGGCGAGATAGTTCGGGATTATCTTGCCGATCGCGAGCAGCGTCCGGACGGCACCCGTGTCGCCATGGCGCATCGCCGCGCTGACGTTCGCGCCATCAATGCCGATATCCGATCGGCCCTGCAGGACAGCGGTCAGTTGGCACGGGGTCACGGACCCGGCGAGGACAACGTGTCCGATCGTGAACAGTCTTCCCTTGGACGCGAGCTGACGTTCCAGACCAATGATGGCAGTCGCGACTTTGCGCCCGGCGACCGCCTGGTGTTTCTGGAAAACGACCGGGATCTTGGCGTCAAGAACGGCATGCTGGGAACAGTGCAGACCGTCGAACTGGGCGCAATACAAGTTCAGCTCGACGGTGGTGCTGGTCGCGGTCAGAACAATGACCGCATCGTCACCATACCCACCAAAAGTTACCAGTCCTTTGACCATGGCTATGCGACGACCATTCACAAGACCCAAGGGGCCACCGTCGATCGTGCTTACGTGATGGTGTCGCAGACCATGGACCGGCATCTGACCTATGTCGCCATGACGCGTCACCGCGACGGCGTGCAGCTCTATGCGAGCCAGGAGGAGTTTACCGATCGCAAGGCAGGCCGCTTGGTCGAGCACGGCAAGGCGCCCTATGAGAACGATCCGAAAAACCGTGACAGCTATTTTGTGACGCTGGAAAACGACAATGGCCAGAAGCACACAACCTGGGGCGTAGATCTCGAACGGGCGATGAAGGACGCAGCACCCAAAATAGGCGCAACGATTGGGCTTGAGCATGCCGGATCGGAGACCGTGCAGCTTCCGGACGGTAAAACGGCCGAGCGCAATTCCTGGAAAGTGCATGGCGCCGACGAACTGGCCTTCAAGGCGCTGGAAGACAGGCTTAGCCGTTCCGGCGTCAAGGAAACCACACTCGACTACACCAGGGACTTCGCCGGGCGGCGGGGCATCGCAGAGAAAATCGGCATCCGCAGCGAGATCGAGGTTGATCGTGCTGCAATGCAGCGGCAGGATCAACGCTTCCCTGCGGCCCATCCCGCACGGGAGCAACAGGACCGGGATGCTGTCGAGACAGGCGTTCATGATGAGCGACTTCGATTGCAGGCCGGGCCTGTTCGCGGACGCGAGGATAATGGCTCCGATCGTGGTGACGACAGGCCGCAGCGACAGCGCCGTAGCGCCTTCAATGGCCTGAAACTCGGGCGCAGCGCGAATGGTGAAAAATCCGAAACGCAGGGCCGGGTCGAGAAAAGCCAAAAACCACAGCAGAAATCCGAGACGCGGCGGCCCGGCATGTTCGACGGACTGAAGTTCGGCATGGGAGAGCGCAGTTCTCTGTCGCCTTCGCAACAGCGGTCGAAGGGCGGAAGCCTGCGGATATCGCCCGCACCAGAAAAACAGGATCAGGAGCGCCAATCGGACCGCTTGCGGCCAATGTCCGGATTCGAGCAGTTGGTTGATCGTTTCGCTCGTGCATGGAGTGCGGCTGCAAAAATGGACCGCGAAGGCTTGCCGGTGCTGGAGGGTCAGAAATCGGAATTGCAGAAGGCCGGTCAACAGCTCGATCAGCAGCGGCCAGGATCGCCTAATCTGATGGTGTCTGCCATGCGGAACGACCCACAGACCGAACAGGCCATGCACCAGCTTTCCGGCCGGGAGCGCGTCGGCCAGCTTGTGGCAGGCATGGATCGGGAGCGGGCTTTGCAGGCTGATCCGAACGTCAGGGCCGATCGGCTCATCAACACATGGCAGAAGCTGCAGGCCGAGCGCCAGAACCTTCACGGCTGGCAACATGACGAAGCGCGCGGCAAGGTCGAGGGACAAATGCGCAAGATCGCCGATGTGATCGAGCGGGATCCACAGGTGGAATCCATCGTCCGCAGCCGGTCCAAGGAAATCGGCATCAGCCATGTCAGACAGGAGCAGAACGTCGCTCGCGCAATGGAACAGCAGCTTTCCCGCGGGCGCAGCCAAGGGCTTGAACGATAGGAGCAGGCATGACGGATGATGATAGAGAGCTATTCGAGCGGGGTATTATCGACAACCAGGATGACGAGGGTAACGATCCGGCGCAGGCGTTCGAGGCGCTGCGCCAGACGGTCGATGATCTTGCCGGCGATCTCGTTCGCGAAATGACGACGATCCGTAAGGGTGTCGAAGCGGCGCTGGACGGCCAGGAGAAACTTCAGCAGCCGATCGACTACAGTGCCGATCTCGCACAGCTCGTCCAAAGTCTTGCCCAAGTCGCGGAGCGTTTACACGCTGTCGAAAAATCCCCTCTCCTGAAAAACAGTCCGGAGCATCATGCCCGCGCGATCGAGCGCAGCGGTGAGAGCCTGGTGAGGACGGCCGCGCAGCAGTTTCAGAACGAGAGCCGGGATTTGCAGCGGGTAGTGCGCGAGCTGGCAGGGCAGATGGCAAGCGCCCGCGGGCGGCGAAGGCAAAACCAGTGGCTTTGGGTTTTCGGGTTGACCGGTGGCGTTGTCGGCATACTCGCGACCCTCTTTCTGCCGAGCCTGTTGCCGTTCTCCACCGCGCCGCGCGTTGCCAGCTTTGTCATGGCGAAGTCGCCCTGGCGCGCTGGCATGGACCTGATGGCGTTCGACAGTCCGGAGAGCTGGTACCGGGTATTGTCGGCCGATCAGCTCGTCGAAGCGAACAAGGCCGAGGTGGCGGCATGCAGGGAGGCCGCAGCCAAGGTTGGTAAGGATCAGAGATGCACGATCACCGTGGGAGTTCCTGAAAAATAGGAAATCAAATGTCGGAGAATCCGGCAGAAGGTGTCCACGAATGAATCTTCCAGCTTTTCGCCTCTCATTTCGTCACTGAGGCCATTGTGAGCTGCCCTGCAGGCAGGTTGCAGAGAATCACTCGGGAGAGACCGTAGGAGCCATTTCCGGCACATTCGAAGATACGGGATGTTCTTCCAGATCCTTGATTAGTGCTTCCATTTCGCCGATTTCCTTGACCTGGGCCGCGATGATGCCGTCCGCAAGTTTACGGACACGTGGATCGCGGATGTGGGCTCGATCACTGGTCATAATCGCAATCGAATGGTGGGGGATCATAGCTTTCATATACGAGAGGTCGTCTACCGTTGCCTGGCTGCGAACCAGCCAGAGTGAAATCGCAAAAACCCCGGCACTCATGGCCAGGATGGCAAAATTGATGTTCCTGTTCGCGTACATGTTCCACATAAACATAAGCATGATCGCCGCCATGACTGCGCCCATGAGCAATGCCATCCAGGCGCGAGTCTGGCTAAAGAAGACATGATCCGACGCGAATGTGTTCAGGTACATCAGCCCAAACATGATGACGGTTGAGACAATCACCATCGCAGTGAAGCGCAGGTAGCTCATGGGGACCTCCTAATTTAGACCTATGGTGCGAAAGTGATGTCAGGTTCATAAAGTTCCTGGCCATTCTCACGCTTGATCGATCCAGGCTGCCACGACGCAGTACCGAACCACGTTTCTAGACGGCCAGTATCGGGGAAAAACCGCCGCCGGGTGTCCGGAAATTTGTAGTCTGGCCTTGATAAAGACGGGCGGCCGCGAGCAACACTTGGCCGTCGTAGGTATAAAGCCGCACGTCCATCTTGCGCGGCGTGGGTGTACCGTCGATCTCGATCATGCGCTGTCCAGGTGAGGCAAAGGCCTGGGCGACATAGCCGCCACGGGCGATCTCGGCCCACACTCCCTTTGTCACTTTGTCCCCACGATAAACTGCTTTGCTGCCGTGGCCTGAGAGCGGCTTGAAGAACCTGTCTTTTCGGGACTGCCAAAGGGCTTCCGAATTATCGCGCGTAACCAGCGTGGTCAGCGGCACGCTGGCCAGCCGCGAGCGCATCTCCGGAGAAAGGCCAAATGATTCTAGCCTCACCGGATCGGACAGCAGCGTCATATTGCGCTTGTTGGATAGAAGAGCGTGATTGTGCGGATTGGGCGTGACCACCACGGCGCCATCCTGATAGGCCGCCCTCAACGCAGCATGTTCCGGGCGTTCGAGTGCGAAATCGACTAGTCGGTTGTAGACGAGGTCAATCTCCTGTCCGTCGAGCCGAAGCCTGCCGTCCTTATATGCCAGCGCGCTGGCATCCCCGACAATCGCTTCAAACCCATGTTTTAGCAAAACATTCCGAGCAAGAACAAATTCGGGATAGAGATACTGCTCCTCCGGCCTATCATCGATGATTGCGATCCGTCGTGGCGAACCGGCTTCCCGCTGGAGGCGCCATTCATTTTCCAACATCGCAACGACGCTGGTTTCGAAATCATCGAATCTGGCACCGACTGCCGTTCGATCGACTTCGGTGCAGCACGCTTTCTGGGCCTTGGCGAGAACGGCATTGAGAAAGGCACCACCGGCGTTGGTGTTGACCTCGATGAGCTTCGGACCGTGATCGTCCAGATGAAAATCATAGCCCATCATCGCGCCAATGGGACCAAAATCCCGCCGAGCGATTTCGGGAGCCCAGCAGAGAACGGTTTCGCGGTAACCCGGCAGCTTGGCTGTCGCCTCGACGGCCATGACAATAGCCTGCATCTCGTCAAGCGCCGATGCAGCGAGGAAGACCGGAACATTCGAAAACAGATGCGGCCGAGACGCCATGAAAGTCTCGGAGAACCCAGGCGCGCCGGCCTCCAGGGACAGCGCTCCCGAAAGTGATGTCCGGTCGAGGGTAACGCAGAAGCATTTGCGGTTCAGTCGTGCCGCAAGCGACGAATTGGCTTCCGACGCAGTGGGAACTCTGGGCATGTTAAGTCTTTCGCTTGGGGCGAGAGGCCCGGGCCAACAGACCCGGCTATCGGCGATAAGACGGTTGATGTGAACCGTTTCACTTAGCGTTGGTTTTAAGCCATTCGGTCATATCCGCGATTTCCCTGGTCTGCGCGTCGATAACCTTCTGCGCCATTTCCTTGGCCCAGGCATTCTTACCGTATTTTAGCTCTACTTTACTCATGTCGATGGCGCCCATGTGGTGAGCGATCATTCCGCAGACGAAGGCCACATCGGGATCCTTGTGCATCATCCCCTGCATCATGTCCTTATCCATCTGCATCATGCCCATCATTCCAGCCTTCTGATGCTCCTCGGTCATCATACCGGTCATCATCTTGGAATGTTCGTCGCTCATATCCATCGCCATGTCGCTTTTGCAAACCTCCGGAAAACTGCCTTCCTCGGCGTTAGCGATCGGGGCGGCAAATAGCAGGATGGCGCTTGCGAGCAGGAGGGACTGTTTCATGGGTTTACCTTTCAAGCTGGAACAAACCTCTTCAAGGAGGGGTTACGACAGCGTGCTCCTTCCAGCGAGGGGAAGGTCAAGGAAAATCGGTACTCATTGCTACGATTTTCGTCCATCGCCACAGCATGTCTATTTTGAAGAAATCGCTTGACCTTCCAGTCACGGGAACCGGTACTCTTTTGGATTGACATGAAAGGTATTGCCAATGGCGACCCACGATCACAAACACGGCACAGCCGGCTCCTGTTGTGCTGCCAATCCTCAAGCCGCAGGCGCGGTGGTTCGCGACCCCGTATGCGGCATGACCGTGGATCCCAAAGCAGCCGGGCCAGTTGTCGAGCACGGTGGCCAAACGTATCATTTTTGCAGCGCATCCTGCCATGACAAGTTTGTCAAGGCACCGCAGGACTACCTGACAGCGATCGATCCCGTCTGTGGAATGAGCGTTGACCGCGCTACCTCCACCCACTTCACTCGTCACGAGAGCAAGGGCTTTTACTTCTGTTCAGATGGCTGCAAGGCCAAATTCGCGGCAGAACCGGCCAAGTATCTCGGCGATAAGTCCGTTGCCGAGCCGATGAAACCGGGAACCCAGTTTACCTGCCCGATGCACCCGCAGATCATTCGCGACAAGCCGGGTTCATGCCCGATCTGTGGCATGGCCCTTGAGCCCATGGGTGTGCCGACCGGAGATGAGGGCCCAAGCCCCGAGTTGGTGGATTTTACGCGGCGGTTGTGGATCAGCGCCATACTGTCCGTACCCTTGCTCTTTATCACCATGGGGCCGATGATTGGGCTGCCTTTCCGGGAATGGATTGGCGAGCCGCTGGCCACCTGGCTCGAACTGGCTCTGGCCACCCCAGTGGTGCTTTGGGCCGCAACGCCGTTCTTCCATCGCGGCTACGAGTCGGTCATCAACCGCTCGCCGAACATGTGGACGCTGGTCTCGCTCGGCGTCGGCGCCGCCTATGGTTACAGCCTCGTCGCGACCCTATTCCCTAGTATTTTTCCCCATACGTTCCGTGACCACGGCGGCAGTGTCCCGGTGTATTTCGAGGCTGCTGCCGTCATCGTTGCCTTGATTTTCCTTGGACAGGTGCTTGAGCTTCGGGCACGCGAGCGCACCGGGTCGGCAATACGCGCCTTACTCGACCTTGCTCCCAAAACAGCGAGGCGCATCGGAAAGGACGGGTCCGAGCAAGACATCACTCTCGACCAGGTGCTGGCCGGAGACCTGCTGAGGGTCCGCCCGGGCAACAGCATCCCGGTCGATGGGATCGTCACCGAGGGCCGCTCCTCCGTCGACGAATCCATGATCACCGGCGAACCCCTGCCGGTTGAGGTCACTGAGAGTGCCCAGGTCACTGGCGGAACCATCAATAGGAATGGAACCTTCATCATGCGTGCCGAGCGGATTGGCGCCGACACCATGCTCTCGAAGATCGTCGAGATGGTCGCCAAGGCCCAACGCTCTCGTGCGCCGATCCAAGGCCTTGCCGATCGAGTGTCATTCTATTTTGTGCCAGCCGTGGTCCTGGTCGCAGGTGCAGCGTTTGCCACGTGGGCGATCGTAGGCCCTGAACCCAGCATGATCTATGCAATCGTTTCGGCGGTCTCTGTGCTGATCATCGCTTGTCCCTGTGCCCTTGGGCTTGCCACACCCATGTCGATCATGACGGCGACCGGGCGTGGCGCCCAGGCCGGCGTGTTGATCAAAGATGCCCAGGCGCTGGAGCGTTTCGCCAAAGTCGATACCCTCATCGTCGACAAGACCGGGACCCTTACGGAAGGGCGGCCCAAGCTCACTGATATCCTGACCGCTGAAGGCACAACCGAGGCAGACCTGCTCGTGCTTGCCGCGAGTTTGGAACAGGGATCTGAGCATCCGCTCGCCGAAGCCATCGTTGAAGGAGCAAAGGAGCGCGGCGCAACCCTTCTTGCGACCACTGACTTTCAGGCAATCACCGGAAAGGGCGTGAGCGGATTGGTCGATGGCAGGCGCATCGCGCTGGGTAATCAGGCAATGATGGTCGACCTGGAGGTCGACGTGGGAATACTTGCCAAGCAGGCGGACGCTCTGCGTAACGAAGGCAAGACCGCCATGTACGTCGCAATCGACGGCAAGCTCGGTGGGATCGTCGCTGTGGCCGATCCGATCAAAGCCACCACCAAGGAGGCTATTCTCGCGCTGCGCGAAAGCGGCTTGCGGATCATCATGGCGACCGGCGACAACGAACTGACCGCAAAGGCGGTTGCCTCCAGGCTCGGCATCAATGAAGTCCGCGCTGGCGTTCTGCCGGAAGACAAGAAAGCCCTCATCGACCAGTTGCACGCAGGCGGCGCCAAGGTCGCCATGGCGGGCGACGGTGTGAACGACGCCCCTGCACTTGCGGCGGCCGAGGTCGGTATCGCCATGGGCACAGGGGCAGACGTCGCGGTGGAAAGTGCCGGTATCACGCTGGTGAAAGGCGATCTGAATGGCATCGTCAGGGCAAGGACCCTCGCCCAGGCGACCATTCGCAACATCAAGCAGAACCTGTTCTTTGCGTTCATCTACAACGTGCTGGGCGTGCCGATTGCTGCCGGGGTCCTTTACCCGATTTTCGGAACACTGCTGTCGCCCATGATCGCGGCTGCCGCCATGAGCCTTTCCTCGGTGTCCGTCATAGGAAATGCGCTCCGGCTGCGCAGTCTGAAACTGTAAGCTCAAGGAGGTTTTCAATGAATATTGGTGATGCGTCGTTACGGTCCGGCCTGCCGGCCAAGACCATTCGCTACTACGAGGATATCGGATTGTTGAAGCCAGGACGGGCGGAAAACGGCTACCGTGACTACTCCGTCAAGGACCTCCACGGGCTGCGATTTTTGCAGCGTGGCCGCAGTCTTGGGTTTTCGGTAGACGAGTGCCGCCAACTGTTGTCACTCTACAATGACAAGTCCCGTGAAAGTGCGGAAGTCAAGGCGATTGCACAGGCCAAATTGGTGGAGATCGACAGGAAGATTGCCGAGCTGGTTGGACTGCGCGGCGCCTTGCAACACCTTGTCGCGAACTGCCATGGCGACGAGCGGCCGGATTGCCCGATCATCGATAAACTTGCAGGAAATCCAAGCTATCAATCGAGCTGAAACGGCATCCTCGGCTCCCGGCATGAACAATCGGTACCGCCGGCTCTCGTCTGTGAGATGCTTGTATCACGTCTATGCGGGTTTGCGGGAGGGGGCGAAATCCTACGCTAAGCGCATGCACCATTCTAGAGCATCGTTCACAAAACGTGAATCGTTGGGTGTTTGATTTTGGTGAATTTCATGATTCCCTTCCAAGCGGAGG
>NZ_MPVZ02000018.1:0-40269 GCF_001999485.2 Rhizobium sp. P44RR-XXIV
CGGCGTGGCCGAGCAGGACGGCCAGACCGGTCGATGCCGCCCAGGCCGGCATCGAGCCGGCAGGCGTTCCAGGTCTACGCGCGCAAGGCCGATGCGCAGTTCGGCGAGGACGCCTTTGCCTTCGTCGCCGGCACCCGCACCGAGGGCCAGGCCGAGGCTCTGGCCGAGCGCCTGCACCTGGTCGATGCGCTGGGCACGACAACCAGCACGAGCGCGCCGCCAAGCTGGCCCGCGTGCAGGAAGAGCGTGTACGGCGCGACCCCAACGCGACCGAAGAGGACATTTCAGCCGCTAAAGAGGCACGCAAGACCGCCGAGCGTCGGCCATGCTCAACGACAGCGACGCGCAGCGCCGCGCGGCGAGCTGGAGCGCCAGGAACGCGAGCGGCAGCAGGCGCAGCCGCAGGCCGAGAAGCCCGAACGGCAGTACATCAACGTGCCGTACAAGGAGAAGGACGAGGCCAAGAGCCTCGGGGCGCGTTGGGATCGGCAGCAACAGTCCTGGTACGTGCCGCCGGGCACCGATGCCGCTCCCTTCGCCAAATGGGCGCAGGGAGCCGCTACAGCGGCCGTAGAGCCGCGTTCGGCCCAGCCGGCACCCGAAGCCCAGGGCGAGGCGCAGAAGCCCGCGCAGCAGGCCCAGCAGGCCCGCCAGTACCTGGCCGTGCCCTACGAGCAGCGCAACGCGGCCAAGCGCCGGCGCGCTTTGGGACAAGGCCGCGAAGTCCTGGTATGTCGGCCCGCGCGCGAACGCGGCGAAGCTCGAACGCTGGAAGCCCGAGAACGTGCAGGCCCAGCAAGGGCCAGCGATGACGCCAAGGGAAGAGTTCGCCGAGGCCATGCGCAGCGCCGGCCTGTTCACCGGCAGCAACGCCCAGGGCGATCACCCGATCATGGATGGCAAGCGGCACCGCGTGCCGGTCGAGGGCGGCAAGAAGGGCGCGCTCGATGGCTTCTACGTGGGCCACCTGGACGGGCACCGGCCGGGCGGATCATCAACAACAAGACCGGCACGGACATTACCTGGAAGAGCAAGGGCTACGCCTTGAGCGACCAGGAGAAGGCCAAGCTCCAGGCCGAGGCGGCCGAGAAGCTGGCACAGCGAGCCGTCGAGCAGGACAAGGCCCAGGAGGCCACCGCGCAGCGCGTCGGTCGGCAGATGGCCGACCTCGTGCCCATCGAGCAGCCGACGCCCTACCTGCAAGCCAAAGGCATCCAGGCGCAGGCCGGCGTGATGACCGACCGCGAAGGCCAGAAGACCTACATCCCGGCCTTCGACGCAGAGGGCAAGCAATGGACGATGCAATACATCCAGGAGGACGGCACTAAGCGGTTCGCCAAGGACTCGAAGAAGGAAGGATGCTTCCACCCGGTCGGCGGCATGGACGCCCTGGCGGCCGCGCCGGCGCTGGTGATCTCGGAGGGCTACGCCACGGCGGCCCAGGTGGCCGAGGCCGTGGGCCACGCCACGGTCGCCGCCTTCGACAGCGGCAACCTTGAGGCCGTGGCGAAGGCGCTGCACGCCAAGTTCCCGGACAAGCCGGTCATCATCGCCGGCGACGACGACCGGCACCTGGTCATGACCCACGGCAACAACCCCGGCCGGAGAAGGCCGAGGCGGCCGCCCAGGCCGTGGGCGGCAAGGCGATCTTCCCGATCTTCGCGCCGGCCGAGAACACCTACCCGCGCGACTTGCCCGCCATCACGCCCGACAGCTTCAAGACCCACCTGCGCGCCGAGCACGCCATTGCCGACGCCGCCGCCGGCAAGGTCGAGCTGGCCGGCGACGAGGCGGCCAAGCTCAAGGCGTCGATGTTGAGCGGCGCGCAGATCGCGGCGCTGTCCACGATGAAGCAGCACACCGACTTCAACGACTTGGCGCACAAGAGCGAGCTGGGCATCGAGGGCGTGAAGCGGCAGATCGGCGCGGCCATCAGCCAGGTGCAGCGCGACGAGCAGCAGCACCAGGAGCAGAAGCACGTCGAGAAAAAGCAACAGCAGATCGAGCAGCGCCCACGGCGGGCCGCTCGCATCGGATAAGTCGAAAAATCCGGCTAAAGTGGCCGAGCTGCACATCAGGCCGCGCGGTTTTCCTCCCTGATCGCCGGCGCGGTTTCTTCCTCCCTGAACCGCATGCAGACTTGCCGCCTCGGACACCCCGAGGCGGTTTTTTTTCGCCTCGCTCGGGGTCTCCTCGTTTTCAGTGCAATAAGTGACGGTACGCAAAGCTAGCACTGGCGCGGGGGTGGTCTGGGTAGACCGTTGATTTCATTGACTTTCCTGTTCGCTTTGTAAACGGGTATGGTGGCCTCCCACTTTTGAGGTTCACGATGCAGGGTTGGCACACAACGTTTTTGGGGATGCGTGGGCTCCCCCGCGATATCAGCGACTTCGAGATGAAGGCATTTTTCACCTTCGATGGTGCCGAGCGCGACGCAATCAATGCACGCCGAGGTGATTCCCACAAGCTTGGTCTGGCGCTCCATATTGGTTTCCTGCGCATGAGTGGGCGTTTGCTCGGTGCCTTTCGGGTAATTCCAGTAGCCTTGTGGCGCCACCTTGGCAACGAGCTTGGCATTGCAGCACCAGAAGTCGCCTCGCTGAGAGCCATGTATGAACGCGGGCGCACGCTATTCGATCACCAACAAGTAGCCTGCACGGTCCTTGGATTCCAGTGGATGAGCGAGCACCAGCGCCGCTCACTGGTACGTGAACTGCGCGACGAAGTGGCGCGCTGCGCCGACCGCGATCAGCTACTCGTGCGGGCGCGTCAATGGCTGTACAAGAACAAGCTGGTGATCGTGCACGAGCGGGCAATTCGGACACTGATTGCGGCGGCACTTGCCCAGCTTGAAGTTGAAACAGGCACCGCCATCGCCGCCAGCGTTGATCCAGCAACACTTGATCGCTGGCGAGCCTCAGTTTCAGAGCTGCGCCCAGATGGACAAACCCAGCAGAGTTGGCTATGGGCTGCACCGGCGAAACACTCAACCCGCCAAATCAGCGAGGTACTGGAGCGCATCGACCTGCTTTACACGCTGGACGTTCATAAGCACCTGGCAGACATCCCCGATCTCATCTTGCGCCGCTACGCGCGCCGACTTGTCTCCAGGCCGCCCTCAGCCGGAGCCAAGATCAAAGAGCCAGCGCGCACCGTGGAGGTCGCATGCTTTCTTCGGTATTGCCTGTTCACCACCACAGACCAGTTGATCCTTATGGTGCAGCGCCGGATCGCCGATCTGTGGCGTCAGGCTGCCGCCGATGTCCCCGCTACCGTCAATTGGGCCGCAATGTACAAAACGCTGCTCGGCGAACTTGTTGCCTTGAGCGCGCAAGGTGCGGTGCCAGATGCTGAGTTGCGTGCCCGTCTTGAAGCCTTGATCACCGAAACCCAGAAACGCAAACCACCGAGCAGGGCCTCCCTGGTCCGCGAGGGATTGATTGATGGAATTCGCCCCGTGCGGTCGTTGCTCGTCGCCATTGCAAAGCTGCCCTGGCAGGCCACCGGCGAGCATCCTGCCATCGAGTACCTTGCCAAGCTGCAAGCTTTATATCTCAAAGGATCCAGAAAGCTGCCAGTTGAAGTGGTGGCACCAAGTCTGGGAATGATCTGGCAGGTTTCGATCTCCAGCCCAGACCGGGAACGGGCGTTTCAGGCGTTGGAGGTGGCCACCCTGTTTGCCCTGCGCCGCGCGGTGCGCAATGGCTCGGTCTGGATTGAGCACAGCCTGAGCTTTCGGGGTCGTGCGCGCTTGTTCTTCACGGACGAGCGTTGGCAGGCAGAGTCCAAGAAACACTATGCCCGTCTATCGTTACCCAGCAAGGCTGCCACTTTCTTGAAGCCTTTGCTGGCCAGAGTAACTGCCGGTGTCGATGCGGTGGCCGCTGCAGCCCGCAGTGGCGTACTGCGCGTGGATGATGAACTCCATTTGTCGCCATTGCCCGCAGAGGACGAAGACCCAGAAGTGACCAAGCTGCGCGCGGCTTTGGATCACCGCATCGGTGAGGTTCAATTGCCGGAAGTGATTCTGGCCGTTGACGCCCAGGTGCGCTTTAGCTGGATCATGCTCGGACGTGAGCCGCGCTCTACCGACGAGCTGCTGATGGTCTATGCCGGCATCATGGCCCACGGCACCAGTCTGACTGCGGTCGAATGCGCGCGCATGATTCCGCAGCAGAAGGCGGCGCGGCAGTGCTGCCTCAACTTCGGGTGTCACGTCTGTGCTCCTTGAAGAAGCGGCGCCGTCGGTCTGTGCCGGCGGCGCCGCCTTGAGAGGTCGTCCGGCGCACCCACGATCAGCGGGTGCACCTGCTGCTTAGCGCTGACTTCAGCTCAGTTCGCCGCCGAAGCGCTGCACGCCCTTGCCGGTGGCAAAGTTGTGCAGTCCGAAGCTCGGGAAGGTGCCGCGCAGGCCTTCGAACTTGCCGGTGGAATCGACCACCTTGTGCATGACGGTGAGCGAGACCTCGTCGATGCCCGGCACCTGGATGCCTGTGGCGGTGTCGACCGTCGAGATGCGGCTGCCGTCGCGGCTCATGAATTCATGAACCATCGTGAAGCTCGCGCGGCCGTCGACGAACTTGATTTCACTGGTGGCCTTGGCCCAGATCGGGCCGTCGAAGTCACCGTCGCCGGTGGCCAGGAAGGTTTCGATATGCGGCAGGTATTGCACGGCGGCGAAAGCGCCGATGCTGAGGGGCTTGGACATGATGCACTCCTAGGTTGGTGTTGGCCTGATGAATAGGCCGCGGGGACGGACGCTGCCGACGCTCGTCACGCCGGCAGCACCGGGATCACTTGCTGTTGCTCAGGCGGAAGCTGATCACCTTGGCAGCGTCCGTCTTGGAAGCGTTGACGACCTGCGTGTCGGGTGCGCTCTTGGGCTGATAGAACGTTTGACCCGTCAGATAGACGATCGGCGCTTCACCGCGCACTTTGACGCTGACCGCACCCTTGTCGTCGTATTCGTGGCGGTATAGCTTGCCGCCGCGCCGGCTGTCCATCACGTAGGGCGGATCGGCGTAGACGAACTCGGAGCCGGTGAACTGGTGGGACTCCAGCCAGGCCACGGCGTCGCCGTGGTGCAGCTCCAGGCCGGGCACGTCGAGCTGCTGCCAGACCTCGATCACCTCGGGATCAACGTCGATGCCGACGCTGCGGGCAGCGGGCCGCTTGCGCTCCAGGATGTTGCCGCCGCCCAGGTGCGTTTCGATGTACGTGTCGTGAGGCGGGATGTTGTTGATGATCGTCTGGTAGACGCCGGCACCGCCCTTGCCGCCGGGGTATCTCATGGCCTTCTTCCTGGAGTAAATCGGGACTTGGCCAGCATCGTCAGAAATGGCGATGCTGTCAAGGGCGTCACGACACGAAAGTGGTGAATCTGTCCGACATTTGAGAACATATAGTGATCACGCGGCCAGCATCGACGTCTCTCGCCGAAGCGGCCTGAGGTCGAGACTGTCGGTTGGGGTCCAGATGTAGTCGCCGGTGAGGCTAATATGCTGCCATCCGAGCGGCGTGATGTGCTTGATCACGTCGCTCGGCGTTGCAATGCCTTCGCGATTGAGTTCGGCGAAAGTCGGTTCGAGATAGAGCGTGTTCCAGTAAACGACCGCGTTGATGAGCAGGTTCAGCCCGGACGCCCTGTAGAACTGGCTCTCGAAGGTTCTGTCCCGCAGTTCTCCGAGACGATTGAAGAACAGAGCCCTGGCCAGAATGTTCTGGGCCTCGCTCTTGTTGAGGCCTGCGGTGGCGTTCCTGCGCATTTCAGGGTTCTGCCACCATTGCGGCAGGAAGATGGATCGATTGATGCGTCCAATGTCGCGCAACGCGAGCGCCAGTCCGTTTTGGCGCGGGAATGCGGACAGTTTCGCCAACAAGGTCGAAGGCCGAACCTGACCGGAACGGATCGTTGTGACGAGACGCAGGATGTCATTCCAGTTTGCCCTGATCCGCTCGACGTTGATGGGTTCGCCGAAGAGCGGGGCGAGGTTTTGGGGAGGCGCGTCGCCTGGGAAGAGATAGAGCCGGCGATCCTTAAGGCCGCGCAACCGGGGCACGAGCTGGAAACCGACAAGATGGCAAAGAGCGAAACTCATGTCGCTGACTCCGCCGGTGTCGACATAGTGGGTTTCGATAGCGAGATCGCTGCCGTGATAGAGCAGACCGTCGAGGACGTAGATGGCCTCGCTCGCATTGGCGTTCATCGCGATGATGTGGAACGCCCCATACTGGTCGGAGGTGAAGCGATAGAACTTGGCGCCGGGATTGGGGCCATAGCGGGCGTTGAGGTCGCCGATCGCCTCGGCGTGCCCTCCCGCCGGAAAATACTGCCCGTCCGAGGATGAGGTGGTTCCGTCGCCCCACAAATTCGCGAGAGGCAATTGCCTCTGGGCATTGACAAGAATGGCATGCGCGCCGGTGTAACCCTCCTCCCGGATATGCCAGTCGTGCGCCCAGGCGAGCTGGCGCATCGTCAGCCCACGGGAAACATCCGCCATTCTGGTGAGTCCGAGATTGATGCCGTCCGCCAGAACGGCGGTAAGCAGGGCAAGCTTGTTGTCGGCCGTGCGCCCGGTGCGCAGATGGGTGAACGCATTCGAGAATCCCGTGCGGGCGTCCACCTCAAGCAACAGGTCGGTGATGCGGACGGCAGGCAGCCGGTTTTCCACCTTCGGTTTCAGCGACTTCGCGATGTCCGGGAACATGGCCTTGTGCGGCGTGATGCTGAAACCCGCACCGGTCAATTCGACATCGTCGAGCTCACCGGCTTCTGCCAGACGGGAAAGCTCGCTCAGCCCGTCATTCAAGGTCTGGCGCTGTTGCTTCAGATAGGTTTCTACATCGGTATCGACTGCAACCGGAAGCGGACCTTCCTCGCGCATCAACTCGAATGTCGGCGCGGGAATGAGGAAGCTCTCGAAGGACTGGAAGCGCTTCGCGCCCTCCACCCAGACATCGCCGGCATCGAGGCGGCGTTTCAATTCGCTGAACAGGCAGAGTTCATAGGCCCTGCGATCGATCTTGCCATCCTGCAGGATGAGCGGCATCCAGCCTTTCGGTGCAAAGGATATGGCTGCTCTGTCGGGTATCGCTTTTTTCCCTTTGCGGTACAGATCGGCGACCATGGATAGCGCGCGCAGGAGATTCGCCGCCACGGCGTGGCCACGAAACACGAACGTCGACAGGAATTCCGGCGCCATTTTCCGGATTGTCGGATAGCGCTGGAGCATTTCGATTTTCCCGTCGATGCTGTCGGGGGCAATCAGCGTGTCGACCGCCTGGACACTGGTCGCGAAGGTCGGCCATTGAATGACCGTTTCGAGCGACCTGCCGATATCCTCGCCCTTCTGCCTGGCCTCTATGATCGCATGGCAAACTTTCGAAACGTCCTTCAGCGGCTTCTGAACCTCCCGGACCAAATGGGTGATGCGGGCGGTCGCCTGATTGTCGGCTCTCCGCGTCATGGCGCCGATTAGCTTCTTGAACACGTCGATTGCGCAATCGGTCAGACGGCGGGAAAGATGCAGGACCGTTGCAGCCAGCACGGCGTGCCGGCGGTCGGGGTTGAGGTCACGCAAATGCTGAGCGCTCATCCGCATCCCTTCTGCGGCGAGTTCGTCAAAAATCTTGGCCGGGATGCGCTCCATCAGTTCCATTGGCAGATTCAGTGACCGAAGAAACTGGACGCGTTCGGCTATCCTGTCGAGATTGATGGCAGTAGGCGACAATGCCGGTGTTCTCGCCCACGCAAGGATGGTCACATTCGTCCCCGCACGTGGGTCGAGAAGTTTGTTGTCGAGGTCACGCTTGTGGCCGTCCGAAAGCCCCCCAGCCAGGGCCCGGTGTGCGATGCGGATGCCGCGCCGGATTGCAACGTGGATGATGGCTTCGAGCGCTCCGCGCGCCGGCAGGAGAATTCGCCGACGTCGCAATTCTTCCACAACTATATCCGCCAAAACATCGGCGCGGCGCAGGGATTGCGCCGCGGGCGTCAGCCAGCCGGTCAGTGCCCTCACGTCCGAAGGCGCAAATGGGCGCGTCTTCATTTTCTCGAACAGCAGGGCGAGGTGCTCGCGGCCGCGTCTGCGGACGTTCGAAATATCGATCGATCTCGCGATGATCGGCGCCGATCTGCCGCGCCAGGAACCGCAAGACACCGGAAGGCAGGATCACACCATCCGCGAGCGGTCGGCCTGGAAATCGCAACATCGCCAGAACGCAGGCCAGACCCAGGCGGTTCGCCGCACGGTTCTGCCGCATGATCAGATCGAGATCCGACTGGTCCAGCGTGTAATGTTTGGCGATCTCTCTTTCGTCCTCCGGGAGCGCTGTTGCCTGGCTCCACCATGTTTCGCTCAGCAATGCTCTTCGAGCCATTCATCACCCTCCCTTTCATCGCGGACGCTCCACCGAAATGGAAAATACCTGTCCGGCAAACGGTCGTTTCGCGGCTTCCACAGATTTCGTCCGTAAATCTTGCCATTCGACGGCAAACCGGACATCGTCCGAATTCAATGGGAAAGCGGACAAATCACACGTCATGACCTCGATCGGCTACGCAAGGGTATCCACCGGCGACCAGGATACGGCGCTTCAACTCGATGCGCTGCGCAAGGCGGGCTGCGAGAAGCTGTTCGAAGACAAGGCATCGGGTGTGAAAACCGATCGGCCGGGGCTCGCCGAAGCCGTGCGCTATGCTCGAGACGGCGACACGCTTACGGTCTGGAAGCTCGATCGCCTAGGCCGATCATGAATCACCTGATCGAGATCGTCACCGAGCTGGAATCCAGGGGCGTAGGTTTTCGATCTATCACCGAGAACATCGACACCACGACACCCGGCGGTCGCCTGGTCTTCCATCTGTTTGGGGCGCTGGCCCAGTTTGAACGCGATCTCATCCGGGAAAGAACCCGCGCCGGACTACAGGCAGCAGAGGAAAGGGGTCGGCGCGGAGGCCGGCAAGCTGTCGTCACGCCGGAGAAGCTCGCTAAGGCCCGCCAGCATCTGGCTGCCGGCCTCAATGTTCGCGAAGCCGCCGCGCGCGTGAAAATCGGCAAGACCGCGCTCTACGAAGCCCTCAAAGCTGAAAAATCAGTCGCACACACCGTCAAACCGGCGTGAGTTCTTCATGCGTTCTCAAATGTCGGACAGATTCATCACTTTCGTGTCGTGACGCCGGAAGGCGACACCACGTTCCTTCAAATCCTCGACGATGCGGATCAAGTGGGAGAGTGACCGGCCTAACCGATCTATCTTCCAGACGACCAGGACATCGCCTTCGCGCAATTCGCCGAGGCATGCCTTCAGACCCGGCCGGTCATCACGCGCTCCGGAAGCGCGATCCTGATGGAGATGGCGCTCATCGACCCCGGCCGCGAGCAGGGCATCGCGCTGCAAGGCAACCGACTGGCGCTCGTCACTACTCGATACCCGCATGTAACCGATCAACATGTGCGACAAACCTCAAATCAGGTGTTGCCGCACAGCCTAACATTCCGACAGGGTTTGTCGCGCAAAAAATGGCCCTATTGCGTGGCCAGTTTGCCCCGCGATCACGGTGAGCGGAAATCATGTGTTTCCCGTCACCTGCAAAATGCCCTTAGCGTGTATTAATGTAGAAATGACCACAGAGCCCCAAGGCGGCCAGTACGATCAAAGCCAGCAATATCTCCAGCGGGGCTCCAGAAAGAGTTTTCGTCACATTCATAATTTCCTGCATTTCGCTCACCTGAATCTCAATTTGATTTTTCGGTTTGTGCGAAAAAAATAGAGAGAGACATCTTTTATCTCTAGAGACAGTTGGTGAGCACTTTGAGAGGATTAGCGGATATTTTGGTTTAATATCAATTAGATATTTTTCTTTGAAGAGTTTTTAAAGCTCTCTGAAATGGTTCACGAACGTAGCCTCATGGACTTAATAGGCCTCCAGCGGTTGAGCTGGTGCTAGCGCGCGGCTTCAATGGGCGCTCTGCTTGAGCGTTAGGAACGCACCGATCGCAACGGCGATGCCATGAAAATCGATCCCAGCGAAATACAGCGAGGCGGCGATCCCGCCCACCTTGACAACCGTCTTGCCGAATTCCTTGCCTCCTTCAACCGCCGCATTCTCCAAGAAGATGCCGCACAAGGCACGGCCCGGTTGATATATTTAGCGGCGAGATGGCTGAAAGCATCCAGCCATCCTTTGAGCGTTTGTCCGGAGACACCCTCATCATCGATCTCCCGCATGGCTCGCTGCGTCAGGCGGATATCAGCTTCGATATCAGCGGCGAACGGGATGTAATCCGAGTTCGTCGCGGTGTTGCGGGCTGCATCGAGGGTCAACATGATTTGTTCGAGACGCAGCGTCGCCTCGCGGGCACGCTCGATTATTTCATAATGCGCGTCCGCTTCCGGACCGTTCGACTAGCCGGACCCGTCCGAGAAGAAGGAGCCGTCGCTATGAGGGATGCTATAATGGCGCCGAGCCTCCACCTCGCGCCAGTATCCGTCAGCGTCATCGAAGGTGCGCACTTGCGTCGGATCAGTATGGGTTCTCCGGCCGGCCGGCAGGTTCATGGTGGTCATCCTCGCAATATCCGTGTCAGCTCCGCCTCCGTATAATGCAGAGCGCGATCAGTCCGCCAAGGCCCAGAACCGTGCCGGCAACAACTACTATTTATTGCTCATAAAAAGCTAGCTGATTATAAACAGTTTATAATCAGCAAATCACAGTCCTCGCGTTCTGCGTGGATGCGCTATGAAAGGTACAGCTACAAATTTGCACCTTGCAGAATCAGTGCGAATCACAGTTTCCTGTAACGATGAGCACAGCGAAACCAGTCAGAGAAAAAGTGGCCGCCCACCGCCAGCGTTTGCGCGAGGCAGGGCGAGTGTACGTAAGTACCGATCTTCCGACCGATCTGGTGGACTGTCTTGATCGGATCAAGTCAGAACGCGGGCTAGCGTCGCGCGCTCAAGTGTTTGAATTAGCTTTAAAGGCGTTCGTTGAAAATGAAATGAGGGCATAACGAAAAAACCCCTCGCCGCTGGTAACGGCTAGGGGTTTTCGGTCAGTTACGACATCGGCTTTTGAGGCCACACAATCTAGGTCTCAAGATAGTCGAGTGTTCAAGAACCTGCAAGAGGTGTCTCTTGTCGGAACGATGAATCTTTGTCTGCTGTCCACAGTCGTGCCCGCCTGAAAAAAGGAGGCGGAAAGGACCATGTTTGAACAGATTGGGGCTGTGCTCGAAAGGGCACCAGCCGAGCGGGAACGCACGCCCGTTCGGCGGCAAAGCTGTGCGCGCGGACGATGCGAGGGCGTATTCTGGCGACGGACGAACCGACAGGACGTGCGTACGATTGTGCTGGCGGCACGACGTTATGAACTGGCAGGCCGTCAACCAGGTGCTCGCAATGGACCCTTAGGAGGCGTGGCGATCGAGCTGCTGGAGCTGTTCGCCAATCTCGTTGATTTCCGTACCGGTCGGCTGGAACCGTCGATCGACACGCTCATGCTGAAGCTCAGGCGCTCGCGTGACGCGATCGTGCGGGCGTTGAAGAACCTGCGTGCCCATGGCTTCCTCGATTGGCTGCGGCGCTATCAGACGACAGGCAACGAGGGGCGTGGCCCCCAGGTGCAGCAAACCAGCAACGCCTATCGCATGTCCCTGCCCGATCGTGCGCGGCAGCTCCTCGGACGTTGGGGGGTGGCCCCTCCGCTTCCAGACGATCATGTTCAGGCCGAAGCAGAACGCGTCGCTGACATCGAGGCGCATCGGATATCGCTTGATATTGAAGCCCGAACTCTGTTCGATGTTGGCGATAACCCCTTGGGCCAGGCGCTTGCTCGCCTTGGAAAGGCAATCAATCTACGTGAGTCCGCCAGACAGACTGAATCCCTAACTGGTTCTATAAATAATAGAAAAGAATAAGCGGACGTCGCTGTTCGGACCTCTTGCGAGGTCCTGCGACGGTTCCGGCCCGCGCTTATTGCGGGCCGGCTTGGCACTTGTAGCATGGGACAACGCAGCTTCGCACCTGCGTCGAATGTCCTATGGCTTTTGAAAAGGTGAAGAGGGAAAACTGGCCGTGAAAATAATTTAGCAGCTTACAAGCTGATAGCTTTTTGTTGGCTGATAGTAAGCTGCATGTAAATTGTTTATAAACACAAATCTGCTAGCTTTCAGCTAATTAGCAGATTTGGAGATACGCCATGCCAGTCCTTTCATTCGTGTCGAGCAAAGGCGGAGTCGGCAAAACGACATCTGCTGTTGTGCTTGCTGGCGAGTTCGCAGCGGCTGGCCGCAAAGTGGTCTTGATCGACGCCGATCCGAACCGTCCGCTCGAAGCCTGGGCCCGCCTGAAAGGCACGCCGGACACCGTGCGGCTTATGATTGATGATTCCGCTGAGACCATAATCGATACGATCGAGGAGGCCCGGGCAAATGCTGATTTTGTTATCGTCGACCTGGAAGGCACGGCAACTGACCGAATTGGTTTTGCGATTGCCCGCTCGGATCTCGTTTTAATCCCGCTCCAAAGCTCTGTGCTTGATGCATCGGAGGCCGCTAAATCCGTAAAGCTGGTTCACCAGATGAGGAAGGTCGCCAACCGCGATATTCCTTACAGGGTGTTCTTTACACGTGTTCCGCCAGCTATTCGCGAGCGAACCGCTCGCGACATCGATCGACAATTTTCCGACGCGGCAATACCGGTCCTACCTGCAACTCTGATCGACCGCGCCGCTTACCGGGCACTTTTCTCCCTCGGCGGAATACTTCGTGATCTGGAAGCGTCCGACGTGTCGGGATTGCAGAGTGCCAAGGAAAATAGCCGCGAATTTGCCCAGGCTGTTATCAACGCTTTGAGAGGAGAGGGAGCATGAGCACCGAAGATAAGAAGCGTGCGACCCTCGATTTTGGAGGTCTGGACAACACGCCAGCGCCGCCAGTCGATAATAATGCAGTTAAGGCCGCGACTAGAGCCGCAGGATTTAGAGAAACACCGAAGGCTGCCAGTTCCGAAGCTGCTCCCACCATTCGGGCGATGCGTAGAACGCGCCGGAAAACGGGACGTACAGAGCAATTCGCGACGCGCCTTCGCGCAGAGACTATCGAAGCGATCTACAACTATGCGGATCATCATGAGATCACGCTGGCAGAAACGATTGAGCGAGCAATTGAAGCTCTCAAGAGAGGGGCGGAATGAATCTCTTGAAGGGTAACGCTCAGCGTTATATATTTGTGGATAAGGAACCGGCGTGAGAGTTTTCAAAAACGGTTGGTTCCAGAAATTTGCCCGAAAGGAGAAAATCTCCGACGCCATGCTTTGTGAGGCTATTGCGCGCGCCGAACGCGGTCAGATTGATGCCGATCTGGGTTCTGGTCTCATCAAACAGAGGCTTGCTCGGCCTGGTGCGGGAAAGTCTGGTGGATTCCGGACGTTGGTTTTCTTCCGGACGCAGCAGAGGGCTGTTTTTGCATTTGGCTTTGCCAAGAGCGACATGGCCAATCTTGATGATGCGGATGAGGCTTATCTGAAAAAGGCCGCGAAGCTGATTCTAGGATTTTCAGATGAGCAGATAGACGCGGAAATCGCTGCGGGGCGTATGTCAGAGGTGAAGTGCGATGAGTAAGACCTACAAAAGTGAGGCATTGGCAGCCGTCCACGAGATGATGGAAGGTTTCTACGAATCCGGAGCGATCGACAAAAAGACGATGCGCGAATTTGATGAAGGCTGCCTGACAACCGTGGCCTCCCTGACTCCGGACGAAATCCGCTCAATCCGCGAGCGCGAAAGCATCTCCCAGCCAGTGTTTGCTCGTTACCTCAATGTTAGCAAAGGGCTGGTTTCCGATTGGGAACGTGGTGTGAAGCGGCCGAGTGGTCCGGCGCTGCGCTTGTTGACCGTTGTGCGTAACAAGGGTCTGCAGGCCATCGCGTGACGCGCTGTCGAGCATATTGACCCGCTCTCGGCCGGCCCTACGGCCCTTTTGGAGAGAGCGTGCCGGCCGAGAGCTACCGACGCAGGATATTGCTATATTGGGGCAGGGTTGCCGCATAAACTAGCTGGTCGGGCAAGTTGTTGAGGGAGATCCAGAATGCCGACGATGAAGTCTAGCCGTCTTGCCCGCCAGATTGCCGAAATGGCAGACGCACAGCGCCGCCTCGGTATCATGGATGAGGCAACCTATGGGAAAATTACGGTGCCGCATCTTGGGGAGGGCGGCGGTAGCCGCCCCGCTCCGTAGGCGAACGCGCTCACACATTGCGCCGAAGAGAGCCGGAGGAGCGGCCAGAGACATGCCCCGGTGCGTCAGCTCCGGGACCGTTTTTTCCATTGAGCTGGCTCGTGGAAGACCTTATTGCGCCGCCGCTCTTTCATCTCTTCTCCTGAAATACCAGGTCGAGGATCATCGATCGCCGCCTGTATCCCGCGCCTCATCAACTCGTCACGCAGATCGATGTGTGGTTCAAGCTCATGGGCTTCGCCCAGGAGGACGAACGCCGCTTCGGATGGATCGATAAAGTGGCCCTGTTCGATCCTATCGAGCAGCCATGCCGCGAGCGACGGCGGCAAATAGGCTTCGAACCGTAGCCCACCTTTTGCCGCCTGGTCGCGGAGCCGCTTGGCTTGCTCGATAGCATAGGCCTTGTCAGCAGGATCGGGCCATTGAAATTTGTTATCGTGATCGTCGGTCATGCTGGCTCGAACGCTCCTCTAAACTCGGGGTCGGCATAATAGGCGAGCTTGCCGGCGGCGATCGGCCGTTGGCCCGCGAGAAACAGCAGTTCGAGATTTTGTGGCATGTTGCGTACTTCGTCGGGCGTCAGCAGCGGCCGGCCGACATGCTGTTGACTGTAGGATATGCCGGTCTCGTCGGAATCGATAGCGCGGGCCATCGTCTGGAAGACGACGGTTTCCTGTCCGAGCAGATCGGAGACCAGGCGGGCACTGTCGTGATCGTTGACCCCGAAGACCTGAAGGACGCCGGCATTGGAGAGGAAAGTTCCGGCCTTCTGCCCATAGGTCGCCCGCAGCTGGTGGACATCCTGCAGGATCGGCCAGAGCTGGACGCCATAGCCGGCCATTAGTCCCATCGCGCGTTCGACCGGCGCCAGGTGGCCGAGGGCGGCAAACTCATCCAGCAGATAGAGGACAGGGGTTGCCTGTTTGGCCGGATCGCGTGCCATGTCGAGCAGGCTTTGCGTGACGAGCAGGCGCAGCCAGCGTGAATATGTCGAGAGCCGATGGGCGGCAGGACGAGGAAGACGGAGATGTTGCGGCGCTTGAGATCGGAAAAGCGGAAATCCGATCGGCCGAGCACCGCCGTCATACGCGGACTATCGAGAAAATGCGTGTGACGCTGCGCCGCCGACAGCACGCCGGCCGCCTCGCGATCGGACTTGCCGAGGTGACGATTTGCAGCGCGGGCGATCAGACCGGCCGCCGCATCGGTCGCCTGCATCTGTTTCAGCAGGGTGGCAAAGTTCTCGGGGGCAAGGGTGAGATATTCGCGCAGCGTGCCGAGGTGCCGGCGGCCGGCCGGCTCGACGGCTGCGATGGTCAGCAGCAGTCCCGAAATCAGCGCCTTGGCTTCCTCATTCCAGTGGGCCTCACCCGACATACCAGGCTCGTCGAAGACGAGGGCATCAGCCAATGTGCTGGCGTCCTCAGCGACATCGAGGCCGTCCACGTCGAGCGTGTCGATGGGATTGAACGCGGCCGACGGTTTGCCGGTGATGCCGAAGGGATCGAGGACATGGACCGGGCCAAAATTCTGGCGGGCACGGCCGGCGATTTTCGCATTTTCGCCCTTGGGGTCGATGCAGATCACCGAGCGATCAGCGGTCAGCAAATTCGGGATGATCGTTCCCACACCTTTGCCTGTTCGCGTCGGCGCCATCGTCAAAAGATGGGCCGGCCCGTCATAGCGCATGAGGGATTTTGATTTCGGGTCGCGGCCGATCAGAAGGCCGGTTCCGGAGCGGGTGAGGGGAGCAACTTCCTTGTCGGTGGCGAAGCGCGCCGAGCCGTGGGTGTCGGCTTGGACATTGCCGAAATGGAGAAGCACGCTCGGCGTCACCATCAGCAGAAACAGGATCACCATGAAGACGAGGAAGCCGATATTGAACGCGGCCCATCCCCATGTCCCTTGAGCAAAACCCGCGTCCGCCATAGACGAGCCGCCCCAGATGCCGGTAACCAGGATGATCGCGATATAGAGGACGGCGAAGCGCAGGCCGCCTTTCGAAAGTGCGTGGAAGAGAAACGCGCCGACAGCCCATCCGGGGTTTCTGGCGGCGGTGCGGAACATGGTGGAAAATGCGCTGACCACCCTCATGCCGACTGCTCCGGCGTGCCCTCCGTCATCGGTTTCTCTGCGCTAAGTAGATCGGCAAACAGTGCCTTGTCACCATCGCGGGTGAGGAAGCCGGGCAGCTCACGGCGCAGCCAGTCTGCGAGGCGCTTTGTAAATTCCGGATCGTTTGCATTTTCGAGACGATGCAGGACCAGGGCACCGAGCAGAACCTTGCGCCGCGTATCGTTGGCCCGTTCCTGTTTTCCCAATCTGGCTTTCAGGGCCGACCGCTGAGCATCCAGTTCCGCCAGCCGCTGTTCAATTGTTTTGCGCGCCAAATTTCTACTCCTTTGAATAAACGTCCTTGATCCTGCGAAGCGCTTCTTCGCTGCTAATCTCCCCGGCCTCATGAGATGCGGTAATCGCCGCGATCTCTCTTCCGCTTTGCAGAAAGTGCGGATTACCAGCCGTGGCCATATGTTCGGGCCGCGTGCTTGTCGCCGGGAAAACGATGCCAGTAAGGTCGGCTTCGTTCTCGAACACAGAGGCGATCAGGGCATCGACCGTCTCCATAGATCCACTCGGAAAATCACGGCTCACCGAAAGATCGCCATGTTCCGTCTTGATCGTTACGGCACCCAGCGCCGGCACGAGATCGAAGATCCGTGTCAGAGCGCCGATGGTTTCCGCCGAAAGGGTAACAGGCTCATCCGTGTTTCCGATCATCGCCAGTTGCCAGGGTGGCCGACGCGAAGAAGCTTGCTTGAGCTTAGTGATCGCGGATTTCGCATACGTGCGTTCAGTCAATTTACCGCCGCCTTTCGTTCCGATTGCTGATCACTATAGGGGAAACAGGCTCGATGATCACGGTAAAGATACCCTCTATGGCCAGAAAACTGCCAATCGATCAGCCATTTTATGCGTTTCGTGTGATGCGCTGAGGTTAGCCGCAGCGTGATACCGATGATTTCGAGAGCGTAGCGAACAGGATCATAAGGGCGCACTTACGACTTGCTGCGCAAGTCAGTGCTTGTTATCCTCCTTGGTATTCGGAGGATGCTGTTTGGCGATCTATCATCTCAGCGCAAAGCCGATATCGCGGTCATCCGGCCGTAGCGCTGTTGCGTCAGCCGCTTATCGCTCCGCCGTAAAGCTAACGAATGAGCGCGACGGGCTGGTGCATGACTTCACTCGCAAAGAGGGCGTGCAGCACACGGAGATTGTGCTCCCCGAAGGCAGTTCGGCGGTATGGGCGCTGGATCGCTCGGCTTTGTGGAATGCGGCCGAGTTTGCCGAGAAGCGGAAGGACGCCCGCGTCGCCCGTGAGTTCGAGGTTGGGCTTCCGCATGAGCTATCGGCCGAAGGGCGGATCGAGGCGACGCGGACCTTTGCCCAGGATCTGGCCAATCGGTATGGCGCTGCGGTGGATTTTGCGATCCATGCGCCGCACGAGAAAGGCGACGTTCGGAATTATCATGCCCACGTTTTGATGACGACGCGGCAGGTGGGCGAGGGCGGTCTTGGGGAAAAGACCTATCTTGAGCACAAGAATGCCCGCCTGTTATCGAACGGGATGGCGACGACGGACATGCAGCTTCGCGACATCCGGCAGTCGTGGGAAAGCATCGCAAACAGCCAGCTTCAGCGCGAGGGGCTGGATATCCGGATCGATCATCGCTCGCATCAGGAGCGTGGGCTAGAACTTTCGCCGACCGAGCATGTCGGGGTTCACGCCACTCAGATGCAGCGGCAGGGAATGGGTGTCGAGCGAGCACGGCTGGATGCCGAGGCGGCTCAGAAGAATGCCGAGCTGATCCGCGAGAAGCCGGAGCAGGTTCTGACGATCATCTCCCAGGAGAAGAGCGTGTTCGATCGGCGCGACGTTGCTCGTACCCTTCATCGCTATATCAATGACGATGCCCAGACGTTCCAGAATGCGTTTGCTTCGGTGATGGCGTCGCCGGCATTGGCGGAGCTTCAGCCGGAGCGGGTCGATCCGCAAACGGGCGAGATCGAGCTTGCGAAATACTCGACCCGCGAGATGGTCAATCTTGAATCCGGCATTGCGCGATCGGCCGAGCGGATGGCGGATGATCGCAGTCACGGTGTCGATCGCCGGCATGTCGTTGCTGCGATCGGGCGCCAGGATGCGGCCATTCAGAAAGTGTCCGGTGATGGGGGCGCGCGACTGTCGGATGAGCAGCGCCAGGCGATCGAGCATGTGACGGGTCCGGAGCGCATATCGGCCGTCGTCGGGTTTGCCGGGGCTGGCAAATCCACCATGCTTGCGGCGGCGCGTGAGGCGTGGGAAGCGCAGGGGTATCGGGTTCATGGTGCCGCGCTTTCCGGCAAGGCGGCCGAGGGTCTGGAGGAGAGTTCCGGGATCGAGAGCCGGACGCTGGCGTCCTGGTCACGGGGTTGGGAACGCGACCGTGGGACGCTCGGCCGCGGCGATGTTTTTGTCATCGATGAGGCCGGCATGGTAGGCAGTCGGCAGCTCGCCGGCTTCATTGGTGAAGCCGAGAAGCGTGGTGCGAAAATCGTTCTGGTCGGGGATCATGAGCAGCTGCAAGCGATTGGTGCCGGCGCACCGTTCAGGGCCATTGCCGAGCGGATCGGCCATGCCGAACTTTCCGAAATCCGCCGGCAGCATGAGGGCTGGCAGCGTGAGGCTTCGGTGTCGTTTGCCACCCACAAGACCGCCGATGGCCTGGCTGCCTATCGGGATCATGGCGACATTCATTTTGCTGCCGACGGTGACGTAGCGCGGGCAGAGATCGTGCGCGATTATCTAGCCGATCGCGAGGATCGTCCGGAGGGTAGTCGTGTCGCCATGGCGCATCGCCGTGTCGATGTTCGCGCCATCAATGACGCGATCCGTTCGGGACTTCAGGATCGCGGTGAACTGGCCCAAGTCGCGCCTGGTGGTGCTGGCGGTGAGGAGCTTTCGATCGGAGATGGCAGGGGCGAGGAAAGGCCTCGGGCGCTGACCTATCAGACCAATGACGGAAAGCGCGATTTTGCCGAAGGCGACCGGATCGTGTTTCTGGAAAACGATCGGGATCTTGGCGTCAAGAACGGCATGCTGGGAAAAGTGCTCTCCGTCGAGCGCGACGCAATACAAGTGCAGCTCGACGGGAGAACGGCGGATAAACCCGATCTCGTCACTGTACCGGTGAACAGTTACCAGGCCATTGATCATGGCTATGCCACCACGATCCATAAGAACCAGGGCGCGACCGTTGATCGGGCCTTTGTGCTGGCGTCGGGCACGATGGATCGGCATCTGACCTATGTCGCCATGACCCGCCATCGTGATGGGGCGCAGCTCTATGCCGCCCAAGATGAGTTAGCGGATAGGAAGGCGGGCCAATTGGTGGCGCACGGGGTTGCGCCCTACGAGCACAAGGCCGGCAATCGCGACAGCTATTTCGTGACGCTGGAGAATGCCAACGGCGAGCGCTCGACGACATGGGGCGTCGATCTGGGGCGGGCGATGGCCGAGGCGTCGCCGGAGATCGGCGCGACGATCGGCCTTCGTCATGAGGGGTCGGTTCCCGTCACCTTGCCGGATGGAACCGAGACCCATCGCAACGGATGGCGAGTGCAGGATGCCGGCGAGCTTGCTTATGATCAGCTTGAAAGCCGGTTGTCGCGTTCCGGAGCCAAGGAAACGACGCTGGATTATGCCAGGGACTTTGCCGAGCGGCGCGGTATTGCCGAGGCGATCGGCGTCCGCAGCGAGATCGATCTTGGTGATGCCGCAATCAGGGGGCACGAGGCGCCCTCCCTTGCTGGCTCGACAGCGGGGGCTGTTCAGGATCGGTCAGACAGCGAGCGTTCTGCTTACGAGGAGCGTACCCCCTCGCAGGCCGATCCTGAGCGCATGGAGCGTGCCCCTCGGCGCGGCATGTTCGACGGCCTGAAGCTGAAATCCGGCCGTGGCGCTACACAGACCGAGCGGCCGGCGCGGGGCGGCGAGCGGCGCCAGGAGGATCGAGGCGAGCGAGACAGGCTGGCGGAGCGGGTTCGGCCCATGTCGGGCTTTGAGCAGGCCGTCGATCGCTATGCGCAGGCCTATAGTTCCGTCGATCGTCAGCATAGCCAGGATTTGCCTGTCCTCGATGCCCAGAAGCAGGCTTATCGTACAGCGGCGGCCGATATGGACCAGGTACGGCCGGGATCGCATGCGCTGGTCCGCTCGGCCATGCAGTACGATCCTCAGACGGCAGAGGCCATGACCCAGCTTTCCGGCCGTGAGCGTGTCGGCCAACTCGTCGCCGGCATGGACCGGGAACGCGTCCTGCAGTCTGATCCGAATGTGCGGGCCGATCGCTTCATAGAGCGCTGGAACGAGCTTCGTGCCGAACACAAGGATCTGCGAGGTTGGAACAATGATGAGGCGCGGGGTAAGGTCGAGACCGAAATGCATGGCATGAGTAAAGGGTTGGATGACGATCCGAAGCTTGCAAAGACATTGAGTGGCCGTGCGTCAGAAATGGGCATCAGCCATATCGGCCAGGGACAGACCCTCACCCAGCAAATGGAGCAGCACCTCACCCAGGGTCGGAGCCAGAGCATGGGGCTTGAACGATAGAAGGACGAGACGGCATGACCGACGATGATCGCAATCACCATCCCGAGGACATGGAGCCAGAAGCGTTCCACGGCGAGGATGATGCCGGCGATCCGGCGGCCGCGTTTGAGGCCTTGCGCGATACCGTCGAGGACCTGGCCGCCGATCTCGGCCGAGAGATGACGACGATCCGCAAAGGCGTCGAGTCTGCCTTCGATCAGCTGGAGCGGCAGGGAGCGACCGTCGATTATAGCGCCGAGCTGGGCCGCATGACGCAGCAGCTCACCGTCGTCGGCGAGCACCTGCAGGCGATCCAGCAGGTGCCGATTCTCCGCCAGGGTGCCGAGCACTATGCCCGCGTCCTCGAGCGCAGCGGCGAGGGTCTCGTGCGATCGGCCGCGCAGAAGCTCGAGAACCGTGCCTCCGATCTCGAGCGCATCAGCCGAAACCTCTCCGCCCAAGTCGAGGGTGCCCGCGAGCGTGGCCGACAGGATCGGTGGTTGATAGGTGTTGGCCTTTCCGGCGTGGCACTCGGCATTCTGTTCACGTTGTTTGGGCCGGCTGTTTTGCCGTTCTCGGCGGCGCCGCGTGTGGCAAGTGTCGTCATGGGCGAGGATGCCTGGAATTCTGGTATGGAATTGATGCGGTTCGGCAGTCCGGCATCATGGGAGCGTGTCTCGGCGGCCGATCGGCTGATTGACGCTAATAGTGCTGCGATCACCGCCTGCCGCAAGGCCGTCGCCTCGTCGGGGAAGCCGCAGGCGTGTTCGATTACCGTAACCGCAGGGCAATGAGGTCGGCAGATGGCGCGGTTTAAATGCGGTGCCTGTGGTTTTGATGGCGAGCGGGAATGGACCGGCCAGAAGGCGTGCCCGGAATGCGGGGAAATTCGCAGGTTGAGGGTCGCGATGGCGACTAACGAAATGACTGATCAGGAGATTGAGCGGCTGGAAGCACTGCTGCAAGAGGCGCCGGCTGAACGATAGGGCTGCGCGCTGCGCCCCTTATCGACTCTCTCGGATCGGGAACATGTCCTCGCCGTAGTGGTGCAGCCTGGTGTGATGTCGCCGGCATAGCCAGCGTACCTTCAGAGGTTCATCATATTGATCATGATGGGCGTCTACCGTCTCGTCGCCGCAGACCTCGCAGGGCAGTTTTGCTATCTTGCCCGAGTTCAAGGCGCGTTGAACGGCTAGGTGGGCGTCGTATTTTGCGGGATTAGCCCGTCGCCAATTGGCTTGGCGGGTGTCGGTGTTCAGCATTCGATAGCCTCGTCCAGAGCGGTGAGCATGATCTTTCGCAATTCGCGCATTCTCTAATCCCTCCTGCCCGTAGGCTGATCCCTCCAAGCGGTGCGGCCTCAGACGAGGCCGCGCTTCTTCTTTTCCCGCGCCATGATCTTCCCGAACGCCTTCTCCCAACCGATGGTATGGACTAGCCGGTCGAAGTTGGCATCGGTGCCCCGGATGAGATCCAGACGCGATCGTTTGGACACGTCTGCCCAGTCATCATAGAGGACATACAAGGCGTTGCCGTAGTCCATATTTTCGAACACGACGAGGTCATCAGCGTATCGGGCACCGATGTAGTTGCCGAAAGCCCCTCTCCCTTTGAGGTAGGCTTGCGGTTTCAGAAGTGCGAACAGTTTGACCCGGTCGGCAACAATCCCGGCTTTGCTCGACGAAAGCTGGCGTCCAGACGTTAGCCGCCCCACGATGTCATCGTTTTTGCCAGGCGGAAAGACGTCCCAATCCAGCGAAAGCGTTGCAATGATATCGTCAGTTGACGCGCTTTCGCTGAAAACATCGACCTCGCCGCAATTCTCCTGCAGCAGGTTGAGCATAAACAGAAGCTCATTTTCAAAGCCAGATTGGGTTCGCAAGAGAGGCTGATTGACCGTCATCTGGTAGATGCCGCCGCCGGCCGATCCAGCCGCCATTTTCATCAAGCGCGTTTCGATCTTGTAGAAACGCGGCTCGTGGTACTCCGTCTGGTAGACTTCACGATCGCGGTAATGAGCGTGAGTTCCGTATCGCGACGCGTCACCAAAATTGGGCGACTCCCAATAAAAGGTCTTCGTGATCTTCGGGAGGTCTTCGCGTTTTTCAGTCCAGCCATCGCTATTCCGTGATGAGAAACGTCCCATATCCGTCGCGGGCATAACCTCACTCGCCTCATCCATTTCACCAGGGGGCGAAAGATGGGCATATACGTCGGCAACATCGGCTGCACGGAGTGTCTTGACGCACCTCACGACAAATGCGTCGGTCGGGAGGTTTTGAATTTTTTGGAGGATAGCCGCCGGCACCTGCTTCAGGTTCCGCTTCCAGGGCACTTTCCGATACTTCTGCATCAACAAACCCTTATATTCCTGCTCTTTGGTGAGACCTTGAGCGAAGGACATAGGACGACCAGCCCCGGTCAATGACCAGGGTTGGTCCCTGCCCTTCACGTAGCTGCCTGCTCTTCGGAGCCGACCTCTCGCTTTGGACCCCCGACTACCTCCACTGGCGTCAGGATCGACAGCTACTTCTCGGAAGTATTGTGGACCTCCGGCGGCCCCGCTTCTGTCTTAGGGGTCGGTTCCGGCTGGGGGCGGAATGACACCCTAAGCGTTTGCCTCCGTGGGCCAAAGATATTCGCCGGTCAGCAGGATATGCGCCCAGCCCAGAGGAGAGATGTGGGCTAAAAGTTCGGGTGGCACATCGAGGCCTTCGTTTCGCCGTTCGGCGACGGCGTGGCCAAGGTGGACGGTATTCCAGTAGATGATGATCGCCGTCAGCAGATTCAGCCCGGCGATCCGGTAATGCTGCCCCTCAGTGGTTCGATCACGGATTTCACCTTGACGGCCGATGCGCAGGGCACTCTTGAGGGCATGGTGGGCTTCGCCCTTGTTGAGGCCAATCTGGGCGCGGCGCTGCATATCGGTATCGAGGATCCACTCGATGATAAAGAGAGTGCGCTCGACGCGGCCGACTTCCCGAAGCGCGGCCGCAAGATCGTTCTGTCGGGGATAGGATGCGAGTTTCCGGAGCAACTGGCTCGGTCTGATCTTTCCGGCGGCCATCGTGGCAGCACAGCGGAAGAGATCAGGCCAGTTTGACACAATCAGTTCTTCGCGGATTTTGCCGCCCACCAGCTTGCGTAAATCTTTGGGTGTCCCCGCGGGATCGAAGACATAAAGCCGTTTCGACGGTAAGTCGCGGATGCGCAAGACGAGCCGGTAGCCGAGCATGGCACTGGTCCCGAACAAATGATCGGTAAACCCCGCCGTATCGGCGTATTGCTCGCCGACCTGCCGGCCGACTTCATTCATCAGCAGGCCATCGAGGATGTACGTAGCTTCACTGACGGTTGCGGGAATAGTCTGTGAGGCGAACGGCGCGAACTGGTCATTGACGTGGGTATAAGCCTTGAGCCCAGGCTCACTGCCGTACTTGGCGTTGATCATGTTCATGGCCTCGCCCTGTCGTGCCGAAGGGAAAAACTGACCATCGCTTGATGCGGTTTTTCCCATGCCCCAGAACCGGGACATCGGCAGCTTGCCCTGCGCGGCCACGACCATCGCCAGCGCCTGGTTCATGCCCTCGCTTTCGACATGCCAGCGGGCAAGGCGCGAGAGCTGCCAGTAATCATGCGTGTTCGAGGCTTCCGCCATTTTTCGAAGGCCTAGGTTCAGCCCTTCGGCGAGCAGAACGTTCAGCAAGCCGACCCGATCGCTGCATGGCGCTCCGGTTCTGAGATGGGAAAAGGCGTCCGAGAATCCGACCGCCGCGTCAACTTCCAGCAAGATGTCAGTGATCCGCACAGGCGGCATTCGACGATAAAGATCGAGGACCAGTTCCTCTGCGCTTTCGGGAACGTCTGCGGTCAACCGGTCGATCCGCAACGTTCCATCTTCAATGCTACCATGGGGGATGGTCCCGTCGCGAGCGGCACGTGCCAGCCGCTTCAGACCATCCGCAAGGCGACCCTTGCGGTCAGCCAGCCAAGCTTGAGGATCGAGAGGAACAGCCATCCTGGCATTCGCCTGCGCCGAGGTCATCGGAACAAGCACCTGCTTGAGATCGCCGTAGCGGCGGGAATGATCCAGCCATATGTCTCCAGACCGGAAAGCATCGCGAAGATGAAACAGCACCGCGACCTCCCATAAACGACCATCGCCTCGGTCTTGCGCTCGGAGATGGCGATGCCATTTCGAATTCGGCCGCAGGAATGATATACCTGTTGATGTCGGCGCACGTGTTTCGCCGATGGCTTTCGCGGCTGCAATCAATGGCTCCGCCACCGACGCAGCCTTGAGCTTCAGGCATCGCAACATCCGCGGCGCATATCGGCGAAAACGATGATACCCTTGTCCGACGTGAGCCAACGGCTCGTCTGCCAATGTACTGGTGAATTGCGTCCCTACGGCAACCAGCTGTTCAAGCTGATGCCATTCGGCCGACCGTGCCAACACATTGTCCAACGGAACACCATCGTCGCGAGCTTCCAGCAAAGAGGCTCCCAATGCCGTGAAAGCGCGAAGCGTATCGGTGACTGCGGCCTTGGAACCGGCAATCCGCTCGTCATGTAGCCGTTTCGCCTCTCGCCAAGTTTTCCCAACGATGCGGTCGTGGGTTTCGATGATGGCATCGGCGATCGCGGCTTCCCATTCGACGACGCAAACGGCGAGGATCGCCCACCGCCGATCCGAACTGATGTCGCGCAGGCCATCCGTGAAGTAACGCTCGCCCTGCCGACGCAGGCGCGCGATGCGGTGTGGCGGTACGCCTAGGAGGATCTGGGGATCGACTTCCAGACCGCGCAGGAACTCCAGCCGATCAAGCAAGCGGTTCGCTGATGCGGAATTGCTGCCGACTTCGAACTGGCGAAGCCAGATGAAACGGCTGATGTTTCCGTCAACCATTTCGGTCAGAAGCCCGTCCAGTTGCTCGCGCACACTAAAGTCGAGCCTTTCCGCTATCCGTGTCTCAATGCATCGCTCGGCGGCAACAAGGGCATCGGCGCACAGACGCTCGATCGTTGACGCCGCCGGCAGGATGGTCACCATTTTCCTGCATTGCGCGACGAAGCGCCGCGCCAGATCTTCGTTCGACCTGGCATCTTCAGCCTGATCGAAAAGCCAATCCCGCAGATCACGGGCCCCGCGCCCCGTGAATGTCTTGTAGCCGTAGATCTCGCGCAACGCCTCCATATGTTGCTGGCGGGTCTGACGCCGGGCGGCATAGGTGAGAAGCGCATCGGCCGGAACGCCGAGCTGAGCTCCGATGAAGGAAAGGACTTCATGCGGAATCATTTCGCCCGGAGCCAGCGCGCGCCCTGGATAGCGTAGTGCACAAAGCTGCAGGGCGAAACCCAGCCTGTTTTCTGGTCTGCGGCGTTCCTGAATGTTTGCCAGATCGTCGTCGCCCAATGTGTAATGCTTCAGCAGTGATAACTCGTCCGTCGGCAGGTCGAGCAACGCCGAGCGCTGTCGCTCGGCGAGAATATGTCGTCTTGGCATGCGCGCGTTGTCCCTGTTGAAGTACAGTCTGTTTTGGACAACAATCGCCCCATGCAAATCAAGGCTTTGCGAGCCACAAAACCACGAGGGTTCAATTGGGACAGCGCGTGGCCATCTATTGCCGGGTTTCGACGGCTGATCAGTCCTGCGAACGACAGGAGCGAGATCTGACCGCCTTCGCCGGACGTGCCGGATATAAAATTGCCGGCATATATAAAGAGACGGGCTCGGGCGTGAAGCTGGACCGGGCCGAGCGCAAGAAGATCATGGCGCTCGCTCAGGCCAGACATATCGACGCCATCCTGGTCACAGAACTCTCCCGCTGGGGACGCTCGACGATCGATCTCCTCAACACGTTGCGCGAGCTGGAAAGCTGGAAGGTCTCAGTCATCGCCATGAACGGCATGACCTTCGATCTGTCATCTCCTCATGGCCGTATGCTGGCGACTTTCCTCTCCGGTATCGCTGAATTCGAACGCGATCTTATCAGCGAACGGGTCAAATCGGGCTTGGCCGTTGCCAAAGCGCGCGGCAAGAAACTCGGTCGACAGCGGGGGCAGCGCCCGAAGTCGGACCGTCTGGCTCCGCGAGTTCTGGCGCTCGTTGCTGAAGGCCGCAGCTATCGGCTCATTGGTCGCGAACTTGGGCTCAGCAAGAACACCGTCTCCGATATCGTGCAACGTAACCGCAACGCTATCGTCGCTCGCGAGCCAAATCGTTGAGCCCGATAAAGGTCCCGATGACATCGAGCGAGAACCGGAACGCCGGTTGATCGCCGGGCAACGCCGGCTCCATGACCAGAGATACGCCTACATCGTCTCCCGTTCGCCAAAAGCGAACTGATTGTTTCGGTGTTACCGGCTCCTTAGCTGGCGTACTCTGAGCCAGACATTGAGAAAACTGGCGGCGATCAAACCAGAGATGCCGACGTAGGCCAGGACAAGGCTTGGCATGAGACCGAGAAACACGACCGCTATCGCCAGCGTACTGAGCCCCCCGATGATGAGAGCCCACGGTTGATGATGGCTGCGTGTTCCAAGATATAGCCCGAGTAGGGTGACGGCCAGAAACGCTGCTAACAATGGGAACAGGATCGCATCTCTTTTGATGAAGCCAAGCCCGACGGCCGATACAATCGAAAGGAGTACCGGGGTACCGAGGCAGCAGAGCGCCGCGAAGACCGATCCGGCGGCCCCGAATTTGTCCAGGTGCCGTTTCCAAAAGGTACTTTGCTCGATGGTGTTCGCGGCCATAGCTGCAGTCTCCTACACACCTGCAACTTCGCACCCGCCGGGTGGATATTTTCGACGGCGCCGTTCACCCTTTGAGGCAGCAGCGTGCCGATGTGGAGCAGCGAAGAGAGGTGATACCGCTCTCCGCCCGCCGCCGCCAATCAGCCGGCGGCTATTGCGCCACATGCGACGGATAGCCGGCGTTGGTCGTCGCAGCAATGAGGGTCGGTACGCCGGTGACTGCGTCATCGAAAGAGACCGTGGCGACAGCACCCGACATTGCGTCGGCTTCCTTTACCTGGACCGCTGTGACACCCGAGACACGAGAGAGGGCCGTTTTGACGATGGGGGCGCAGAGCGCGCAGGTGGCGTTGTCAACGTTCAGTATAACAGTCTTCTCGCCGGCCACGGCGGCGAGCGGGGAAAGCAGAGCGAGGAGAACGGCAACTGCGACAGGGCGGATCATGGGATCATTCTCCTTTGGCTTAGAGGAACAGGGGCGCAAGTCTCGGGAACCCTAGTCCGACGATGACGAGGACGGTGGCAACCCAGAGGCCGGCTTTGGCGATCCGTCCCGACTTGGGCTGGGCGCAATAGGAGCCCTCAGCGCAGGCGACCTTTGGCTCGCGATAGACGAGATAGAACCCGTAGCCGAGGATACCGAACGTCATGGCGGCAAAAATCGGTTGATACGGTTCGAGGGCGGTGAGGTTGCTGATCCAGGCTCCGCCGATGCCCACGGTGAACAGGGCAAACGGGATGACGCAGCAACTCGAGACGGCGATCGCCCCGAGAATGCCGCCGGCGGCGAGCAGTTGCTGGCGTCCGCCCCGCTGGTGTACCGATGTCACGTGGATGGCGGCGGTCGCCGACGTTCGGGATCCTTTGAGACCTGATGATGCCTCCATAATTGCTCACTTTCTGCATCGTTGAACAGCGATTTGCGAAGTAGCCTACGCCTTGTAGTCACTACAGACTCAAGGGGGATTTCAACGATTTGCGATCACGCTTCTGTGAGGGCGTTGGAAAGTGGAACCCGTTGAGCAGTCGCTGTCGTCTGAAGACCGTAGCTGGGGTTTTCAAGCATCATGAACCGTGGCGCTACCAATCTCTGTTTCCGCAGTGCCTACGTGGCCAAGCGATCAAGATTTTGTCTTGACCCTGTACCGAGTACAGGGTGTAACGAATCTCTTTGGCAGCGATCGCGTCATCGGGATACCCGACGCGGTCGTGCTTGTGATTAATGGACCGCGCCGCAGCGATGCTATGGATCTGCGATCAGAACGGAGAGCGCCTTGGACGACAAACCGACCGCCGGCATCGTGACCGCGATCATCATCGCGCCTTTAGTCGCGCTTTGCTGCCTTGGACCGGTAGTCATCGGCTCGGCGGTGGGCGGCGTTTTGGGCTGGTTCAGCGGGCAAGGTCTCGTGATAGGGGGTGTGCTGACACTCCTGGCTGGAGCCGCCGGCTATGCCCTCATGCGCTGGCGCCGGGCTTCATCTCGTCGGGAAGATGCCTCCCCGACATGCACATGTGACGAGCCCAAAGCACGGCCCGGCAGCCGCCAACCACCAACCATCCTTTGAGCCGGCACACTCCAATCGCGAAATACCCCGTACACTCGGAGATACGCCCTTGCCCATGACCACGCCGGCCGCGGACCTCGCGGAAACGATCGAAGAAAACTCCATTCTGACGCCGCAATTCAACGCGGATGGGCTCATTCCTGCAGTCGCCACGGATGCGGCGAACGGTGTGGTGCTAATGCTGGCGTGGATGAATGCGGAGGCGCTGGAAAAGACGATCGAGACCGGTCAGGCCTGGTACTGGAGCCGGTCCCGCAAGTGTCTTTGGCATAAGGGCGCGACGAGTGGGCAAGTCCAGCAGGTCGAGGAACTGCGCATCGATTGTGATCAGGACGCGGTGTGGCTCAAGGTGCGCGCTGGCGGAGACGGCGGATGTTGCCATACCGGCCGGGCGAGTTGCTTCTATCGCCGGATCGTTACGGCGCCGGGTCGCCCGACGCTCCGCCGGGTGCCGGATGCCCCGCCGAGATAGGTCCTCAGGGTAATATCGATGTTTTCGAGCGCGACCAGGCGCTCCAGTATCACGGTCAGAAGACCGACCAGCCGCCGAAAACCCTCCAAAGCCACCTCCGGAAAGCCGTTCCGCCGGCGTGTCGCGATGGAGAGAGTATTGATCGTGCCATCACCGAAGCGCAGCGGAACGATAAGATAGTCGGTAAAGCCGTCAGCCCTAAGTTCGCCGTAGAGGTCGCACCGAAACGCTCGGACGTCCTGCAGGCGAGGAACGCGGAGCTCCGTGCGCGTCGTGTGCACATGATGATCCGGGGAAGCGAGATAGCCCGGTCGGTTCTTCAGACCATGCGGCCAATCGATGACACGAACTCTGTCGTCGTCGGCAAGCCAGAGATAGGTCCGGGCACGGAAGGCCGGATGCAGCGGCTGCGCGCTCACAAAGATGCGATCGACGCGAAGCGTTGCCGCGGACAGCAACCGTCCGATATCGCGGATCACCGCACGCGCGTCGGTCGACGCAGCGGCGCTGTCGGAGAGACCGAGTGCGAGGCGGCCGAGATGCATGCCCGGATCGCCGTAGGGTGCCTCGGAATCACAGACCCGGCGCTTGGTCATGGGCGTAATCCTGCTGAACGGGCAGGACTAAGACGCTCGACCGTCGGGAATCGCTGACTGGGGGACATTCCTTTGCTCATGCTGTCCTCGATGGTAAGGCCGTTGGCCGTTCGAAACGATCGTGTGTCTGCCGGTGGGGCGCCTCCCAAACTCTGCTCCCCGTCGCGTCGAGCGTTTTCAGAGACGCCCGCAATCGAAATGCCAGCCTTGCCGCATCAGCTACACCATCGAACTGATGTCCGACGCATAGCTGGGATAGGCGAAGATGATGCCCTTGATCCTGTTCGCGGTCAGCCCTGCGCCCATAGCCATGGCAAAGAGATTGATTTGTTCCTCCGCTCCGGGGCCGATCAGATGTGCACCAAGAATATGGCCGGTCCCGTTCTCGACCAGAACCTTGTAGGCACTGTAGCGCGCCCCGACCCGCAGCGACGAGTACCAGCCGGCGGTCTTTTCGAAATGCGTGTCAAAGGCCAGCCCCTTGTCGCGTGCTGCGGCTTCGGACAGGCCGACCGAGGAAAGCTGCGGCAGCGTGAAGACAACGCTTGGGATCGGCGGATAACTGACCGCGCGCTCATCCTTTCCTGCGAGCAGTTCTTGCCTGCAATCCGGCCTTCGTTGGCCGAAACCGGGGTCAGATTAGGCCCACTGTCGGCACAGTCGCCGGCTGCAAAAATGGCGGAATTTGTGGTCCGCATGTAGGGGCTGACCTTGATGCCTTTGCGGCCGTATTCCACGCCCGCGGCCTCCAGGTTGAGATGCTCGATGTTGGGCACGCGCCCGGTGGCATGAACCACCAGATCACAATTGATCGTCTGCTTTCCTTCCGGCGTCTTATAGGTAACGGTGAAATCCGACCCGTCTTTCTCGATCTTCAGAACCTTGGCCTCGGTCCGCAGGTCAATCCCCAGATCGGCGGTCGCCTCGGAAAGGATACCGACCAGGTCGGGGTCGAAATTGCCCAGCGGTCGCTCCATCATCTCCAGAACCGTGACTTCCCGCGCCCCTGCGCGTTTGGAGATATGGGCAAATTCCATCGCAATGAATCCGCCGCCGACGAACACGACCCGGTCCGGCCGTTCGGGCAGCTCGAGAAAGTCGGTGCTAGTCGCCAGCAACTCCTCGCCGGGGATATTCAGCGTCATTGGCCGAGCGCCGGTGGCGATATGAAAGTTCCGGGACGACAAGATCTCGCCATTCACCTCGATCTTGTCTCGCCCGGTGAAGCGTGCCTCGCCATGCAACACGGTGATACCGGCTTTCTCCAGCCCGCCCTCGATGCGACCAGGCATCGCGTCGGTGAACGTGCGCTTGAAGGCGATCATGTCCGCCCAGTCGACGGATGTCTGTGCTTCCAGCCCCTTGCCGCTCAAGTTGCGGGCCCAGTCAATGCCCTCAGTCACGGCGATCAGCATCTTTTTGGGATCGCAGCCTCGCAATGCACAGGTGCCGCCGAAAGGAAGGGCGTCGATGCTGGCGACCTTCCAGCCAGCGTCAGCGGCCATCCGGGCGACACCATTTCCACCCGTCCCACCTCCGATCACGATCAGATCGAAGCTTTTGTTATCGCTCATGCAATTCTCCTCTCCTAAAAGACTACTTTTCCCCCTGACAAAAAACCTAACCCCCACAGCAAGGTTTGCAACGCCCTGCCTGCAATAATACCCTTCTCAACATGACATCCGGCGACGCTTTTGAGCAGAACTACTTGCGCCGACCGTATATCGGTTGACCGACGGGGCCTTTGCCGTCGGTCTTGCCATTTGCCCGCGCGCGGTGCCGCCACAAGTAGATTCCGACAATGGCCAAGACGGCCGCTGCCAGCCAGAAGTAGCCGCCGCCGACCAGCCAACTGGCAAGGCCGGCAAAGCTGATCGCGCCTGTTGCTGCCAGTACAATCGCGCCGCAGCAGACGATCTTAGCCGCGAGCAATCCCGCAAGGCCGTATCCGTTCGAAGGTTCCATCGAAGCCTCCTATCCGGCGCAGCATGACAGCTTCGCCACGTCCTTGCCGAAGCCCTGCGCCGCCAGTTTCAACCCTTCGACCGTGGTGAGATAAGGGAAGATTGTCTCGCCGAGCGCCTTCGCCGTCATGCCGTGCTTGATGGCCAACACCACCGTCTGGATGCTGTCGGCGCCCTCGGGCGCGAGGATCTGTCCACCAAGCAATCGGTCGCTTTTGGCGTCGGCAACCAGTTTGATGAGCCCGCGCGTGTCGCGCGCGGCCAGCGCCCTCGGCACCTGGTCAAGAGATACGATCGAAGTCTTGGTCTCGAAGCCGGCGTCGCGAGCCGCCTGTTCGGTCAGGCCGACGCCCGCGACCTGCGGATCGGTGAACGTCACCCACGGCATGGCCGCATTGTCATAGACAAGGCTGTCACCGTTCAGTGCGTTTTGGGCAGCGAGCTTGGCGCCATAGGCTGCCATATAGACGAACTGGTCGCGACCGGTGACATCACCTGCCGCATAGACGCCAGGCTTTGAGGTGCGCATCCGCTCATCAACCAAGACGCCGCCATTACCGCATAGCTTAACTCCCGCCTCGGCAAGGCCAAGACCGCCGGTGTTCGGGGACCGCCCAGTGGTCAAAAGCACCTGCTCGGCCGCGATCACTTCGTCCGCTCCGTCGATGGCGACCGTCAGTTCGACACCGCGGTCCGTGCGCGCGATCCGGCGATAGGAGAGGCCGGTTAGGACGGTAATGCCCTCGTCGCGAAGATAACCGGTCAATGCTGCGGAGATTTCCGGCTCGGCTTCCGGCAACAGGCGGCGGCGGGTTACAAGTGTCACTTCCGCCCCGGCACGGGCGAACATCTGCGCCAGTTCACAGCCGATATAGCCACCGCCGATCACCAGCAGCGAACGCGGCAGCTCGGAAAGCTCGAGCGCGGTCGTGCTGGTGAGGTAAGGCACATCCCCAATGCCGGGAATGTCCGGCAGGGCCGGCGCTGATCCGGTAGCAATGATGATTTTGCCAGCCATGATCGGATCGCCGTTCACAATCAGAGCGCCCTGACCATTCAGGCGCGCTTTCCCTTCCAGATAGGCGACGCCGTTGTATTGTGGCAGAAGGTCGACATATTTCTTCTGCCTGAGCGTGGTCACCAGGTCGTCCTTGGCGGCGACCAAACGGCCCCAGTCAGCGACGTTGGCTTCCCCGGCAAGACCGGGAAAGCGATGCGCGGCGCGTGCACCATGCAGCGCCTCGGCAGCGCGGATCATCGTCTTCGACGGTACGCAGCCGACATTGACACAGGTGCCGCCGATCGTGCCGTGGCCGATCAGGGCGACATTCGCCCCCTGCTCAGAGGCCGTGATTGCGGCCGAGAACCCGGCCGAACCGGCACCGATCACCGCAAGATCGTAGCGGCCATTGCCTTTTTGGGGCGCACAGCAGTCAGACATGAAAATCTCCTAATGTTTCCTGGTATCGATGTGTGAACGATGTCGCCACAGCAGGTAACCGGCTGCGGCAATGATGAGGATGAGAATTGGCACCAGACCGTAGACCGCTGTTGTCAGCGCTCCCACGCCGATCAAACCTGCCGCCACCAGCAGGATCGGCACCAGACAGCACAGCGCCGCGATCAAGACGCCAACCACTCCGACGCCAAGCATGGACCGGTCAGGCACGGACTCAACTCCCGATCGCCTTGGCAGGATAGCCAACATTGGTGGAAGCAGCGGCAATGGCCGCGACCGTCGCGGTCGACGGGTCATAGGCAACCGTCGCCGTCTTGGCCTCGAAATCCACCTTGACCGACTTCACGCCCGCAACGCCTTCCATGGCCTTGCGCACGGTGACCGGACAAAGGGCACAATACATGTTCTCGATTGCGAAGGTCTGCGTCAGCTCCTTGACGGTAACCGTTTCCGACGCGGATTGTGCGGACGCGGGAAGGGCAAGTGGCAGCATAATAGTACCGCTCAAGCCAAGCGCAGCCGCGGCGACCAGATGTTTCGACAGGTATTTCACGTGGTTATCTCCTCGTTTCAATAGAACAGCGGCGCCCACCAGCCGATGGTGCTGGCGAGCACGATGAGGATCGTTGCGATCCAAAGCGCGGTCTTGGTGATGATGGCGGAGCGCGGACGGGCGCAGTAGGAACCCGGCTCGCACGCGGCTTTGGGCTTGAAATAGACCTGCCAGAAGCCAAACCCGAGCGGCACGAGTGTCGCCGCCGCGATATAGGGCTTATAGGGTTCGAGCATCGTCAGGTTGCCGATCCATGCGCCCGATACACCGAGTGTCACCAGGAGCAGCGGGACGATGCAACAGGCCGATGCCAGAAAAGCGCCGATAACGCTTATCGCCGCGAGCCCGCCCTCGCGCCGATCCGGTTCGGCGGCCGCCTTCGAAGAATTCAATGTCTTGCTACCAATTTCGTTCATCGCAAACCATCCTCGATTTCTGACTGAAAACAGGATAGGCTCTGTAGCCAGTACAGACTCAAGAGGTATTTTCACCATGAATTCTCTTCTTTCCGCCAAGGGACTGCAGCGCCACCAATTGGCCCGTGCGACCGGCTGCCATCTGGAGACCATCCGCTATTACGAGAAGATCGGCCTGCTACCCGACCCGCCGCGCAGCGCCAGCGGTTATCGCATCTATGACGAAACCGACGTCCGCCGCCTGCGCTTCATCCTCAGGGCGCGCGAACTCGGCTTTGGCATCGACGAGGTCCGCGGCCTGCTTCATCTTGTCGATTGCAGAAGCCAGACCTGCGCGGAGGTGCAGCGCCGGACCGAACCGCATCTAGCCGAGGTTCGCGCCAAGATTGCCGACCTCCAGCGCATTGAAGCGGTGCTCGTGACAATGATCTCGCAATGCTCTGGCGAAGACGTGCCGGAATGCCCGATCCTTAACGCGCTCGCCGCTTGACGGGCGCTTAGGGTGTCATTTCGCCCCATACCGGAACCGACCCCTAGTGCGTCAGCACAGCCCCTCACCCGGCTTTCCGGCCTCCGTTCGTATTGGCGCGCATCAACGACATCAGCATTGGTCCGAGCCCGAACTCCCCTGCCCTCGCTCGACGCGTGAGATCGCGGAGATATCCACCTGCCGAATTGATATGCCCTGCCCTCTCCAGGATTGCAGCCATAGCAACCGCCGCGTTCTCCGGCCCCATCACCTCACACGCTTCCTCATAAGCCGACGGGCTAACACCAAGCATTGATCGAACCACCACCGCGGCCCCCATCAGCTCCCGCCAATGGGAGATCGTCCCCCCGGGCCCGTAATCCAAAATCTGCGGGCAGGCTTTCAGGACCATCGACAGCGGGAACGCCTTCATCTGTTCCGGCTTTGCCAACGGCTGGGCAACCGCTTTGGGTGCTACTTCCAGCTCGACGGCTCCGCCCTGCTCTTTTCCAGAGCTAGGTTCAAGTTCATAGATGGATTCGGGTTTTGAATTCTGTATGTGACAGCCATTTTGAACAGCATTGCCGTCCATATTTTTAGAATCTAACTGATTTTCCAGAAGGTTGAGGACTTCGGTGCGCAAAAGCTGCATCTCGTCGAGGATTGCCTCCACCTGGCGACGGTCAGGATTGCGGGGGAGTCGGCTGACAATGCCGACATACATGTCTTCGATGGCTTCCCAGTCGCCGTCGGCCCCCTCCTCCATCGCGGCGGAAATTAGCTTGCGTACATCACGCCGGCAGATAGTCAGCGCTTCTTTGGCTCGTCTGAACTGCAGGCGCTCGGCAGCGACTTCCTGTGCCAGACCTGCAAGTTCCGCAGCACGAGCCAAAAGTGGAGAAAGATCGAATCCAAAAGCCTGCTCGATATCGCCACCCTTGTCACGGTGAGCGTAGCGCTTGCCGTTCGGACTATCCTTGCGCTGGATGAGCCCGGCTTCGACCAAGGCAGCCAAATGCCGCCGCAAGGTCGTTCCGGTTATGCCGTGCGCTCTGACAGACAGCTGAGCATTGGATGGAAAGACCACCAATCCACTATCGCAGTTGAGCTCGCTCTCTGGATAAAACGTCAGCAATGCGTCCAGCACAGTCAGCGCCCTGTCCTGGAGGCCAAGGCGTTCACGGGCCTCACAAGCGTCGCGAAACACTTTCCATTTTTCGACCTGGCGGCTTGGTTTCGTCTCGGACGTCTGGAGCTGCCTCTTTACAAGAGCAAGCACAGCCGGCCGCCGCCCAAAGGGCGTCGTCACATTTCCCGTCTGCATATTCCTTCACCTTTCTTCAGGCAAAAGAAATCCGCTCACCAAAACGATGCCAAAGACTCTTGACTGGGATTCATGGAAATGCGATTCTCGATCTTGCTAGGAATTGAGAGAGGCTTCCATGACGGAAACGTTTTGGGGGCCTTTTTCTTTTGTCGCGGTCTCTCCTCTTGACCAATTAATGAGTGTCTCGATCACACCTCTTTGTGAGTTGGATCTGAACGATTGTTGTATTCGCTTAGAAGATCAGGCATTCGGTCCGCGAGCCAGCGCGCGAAAGTGCGTTCCTGCTTCGGGATTGAGACCGTAGTTCCAGCCGAATTACTCTTCATGCGGCCAAAAACTCGGTCACCCACGGCGAAGTCAACAATCTCTTCAGCTGGCTCCGTAGTCACTTTGTCGGCCGCCGAACTTGCAGCACGTATCGCTTGGGCAATACGGCTGGAGCTGTCAGCGCCTCGAAACTCGACCGTGTCGATTATTTTACGAACACGTGCTGCGCTGCTCGGATCTTTCAGCAACTCGGCAAATGCGGTCCATTTCGGTCGACCAACTCCCTTTGCTCTTCCGATCGCAAGAATGATGTCTTCGGGTACCGCCTCCGTCACTCGAAAAAGATGCGATATTGCCGCTTCTGAAGCTCCCAAGATTGGGCACATGGCGCGATGGGAAAGGCCAGCACTTTTCAGCTGTACGGCCCACATTGCCTGCTCAATCCAGGTCAGGTTTTCCCGAACACCATTCTCGAGCGATTGCTCTTCAATCAACTGCCGATCGGAAAGTTCTCGAACATAGGCTCGAATCTTTATGGTCTCCGGGCGGTCCGATTCTGCCATTATGGCCTTGATCGCTGCCCATCGACGGTAACCGTATGCAAGCTGGTAATGATCCGCTTTCGTCGGATGCGGCCGAACAAGAACCGGAATTTTTTGGCCTTCACTTGCGATTGAAATCTTAAGCGCCTCGAGCTCTTTGGCCGCGTCCTCGTCGTTGCCAAAGCGATCTCTATAGGGGGAGCGGTCGATACGGTCAGGATCGAGTGAAATGACACTATCTTCTGTGAGCTGTGTCAGTGCCCGACCCACATTGGAAATGACAGGTGAAGAGTGCCGCCGCGCCAGCGAGGGCTTGTCGACGCGTCCGAGGACACAGGAGATTCCGTCCGGGTTTCGGCGGCCGCCATTCGCTGAAGGATGCTTTTCTTCATGTGCTACGTCCCCAAACTTTGTGAACGAGGTCGAGGATCTCGGAGTTAACTCGGTCAGCGCTCTCAATTGCGCGCTTCAACGCCTCACGACCGACCTCACCCGACTCAAGCTCGTATAGGGTCTTCTTCGCTACCGCTGCACCGGCGATTGCCGTCGATTCGAGCGCCTCCGCCACGAGTACATCATCACCAAACAATCGGCGCATGACTCCGGACATGTACTTCTGCGGCCCGTCATTCGGGTTCACGCGCGTGAGCAGGAAGCGGAAAAAGTCATGCTCAAATTTAGCTCCAAACTGCCCCAGCACCTCCGATAGATCGGAGATCATGATCAGGAACTGATTGCACGATGCAACGTCGAGCATCGCCGGGTGAACGGTAATGATTAAGGACGTGGCTGCATAAAGAGCAGCGAGTGTCGAGTATCCAAGGGACGGTGGGGTGTCGATGATAACGATATCGTATCGATCATCGACGCGGGCCAGGGCACTGCTTAGCCGCTCGAAAAACAAACCCAGGTCATCTCTGGTTTTCGAGGTCAGATAGGACGGGGTATCAAACTCAAAGTCCATTAGCTCCAGATTGCCAGGAACTAGATCGACACCTGGGAAATAGGTTGGCCGGATCACTTCAGCGAGCGGCCGCCTCTCATTGTCATATCGAATGGCTGCATAGGCTGTCTGGTTCTCGCCGAGATCGAACTCGGGCTGAATACCAAATAGCGCAGTCATCGATGCTTGCGGATCAAGATCCAGACACAAGACCCGATAACCCTGAAGCCCTAAAAAATGTGCGAGATGGATAGAAGTGGTTGTCTTGGAACTACCACCTTTGAAATTCGCCGTAGCAATTACCTGAAGCTTTTCCCCTTTGCGACGATGCGGAAGCAGCTCGCCAGCTTCGTCAGGACGAAGTTCGGCCAGGAATCGCCTCAGTTCCTTGACCTGCTCTATCGTGTACGTTCGCCTATTGTTTTCTGCGCGCTCGGGCAAAGGCCCCTTCCCTTCCAGCGTCAACTGGCGAAGAGTACTTTCCGGAACCTTGAGTAGCCTCACTAGGTCAAGGGTTGAGAATGTCCGGCCAAATGTTTTCTGCGCAGAGGGTGGATAGACAGCTTCACGCATATCGTTCAGCTCCGCAGAGAGTTTCGAGGTGTAGACCTCGATCTTCGACGCAGTGTCTCTGACGCTCTGAGAAGCTGGCTGCAACATGCAATCCTCGTGACGGTTCTGATCACTTTACGAGATCATTTCCGTCAGGGATGCCAGACTGACTCCGATTCTTCAAGGCGTTTTTCGTTAACAAGAAGTTAACCCATCAAGGATGCCCGACTTTACAGTTGTAAAGTTTTGGGTCGATGCGCATGAGGCCCGACAGTTTTGCTAGGGCCCCTTCCCTGTAGAAGAGCTGAACTGTCGGAGATAGTCAGCGACTGCCTGAGCCTTCGCGGCGGCAGTGATGACTGCACGTGAATCCTGCTTCAGCACCTTGAGCCAGTTTTCAACGTAAGTCGCGGTGTTGTCTCGCGGATCATGCTCAATGCCAAGATCGGCGCAGACGAACGCGGCTGAGATTTCGGCAATAAGCTCCTCCATTGCGTAGGTCTCGCTCCCGAACCGCCCGCTAAGGTCACGATCAAGGCGTGATTTTGCGCCGCTCCAGTGGTTTTATGCCGATATCGGCATAAAACCCACTGGACGGGCCACGCTTCGCGCCTTGACCGCGACCTGGCGCACCCGTTCGGGAGCGAGGGGTACGCCAAGGAAGAGCTGCGCGCCGAGATCGCTTCCATGATCGTCGGCGACGAGCTGGGCATCGGCCACGATCCGGGCCAGCACGCCGCCTATGTGGGTTCGTGGATCAAGGCGCTGCAAGACGAGCCGCTGGAGGTGTTCCGCGCGGCCGCCGATGCCGAGAAGATTCACGACTACGTGCTGGCCTTCGAGCAGAAGCAGGTTCAGGAGCAAGACCAGCAGCAGAGCCAGGCCCAGGACGAAGCCGTGGCCCAGGCCCTGGCCGTGGACATTGCCGAAGTCCTGGACAACCCGGACGTGTCTTTCAGCCACTACCAGGCATTCCAGGGCGACACCCTGGAAGACGCCTTGCGCAGCCGTGGCCTCGAAACCGTGGGCAGCATCACCGGCACCGATCCCGAGCAGTTCTACGCGGTCGCGCATGACCGGCTGTCGCCGGTGTTCGGCATCGACCCGAGCCACACCGACACCGACAACGCCTACCTGGAGCGCAAGGGCTTGGCGCAAGAGTTCGCCAACATGGCCGAACAGCTCCACCTCGCGCAGCAGCTCCAGCAGCACGGCGAACAGATCGTGTCGATCATCGACGCCGAAGCCAGGTGGAGCGACGGCCAGCGCATCTTTGCGTTCCACGACCAGGACGGTGAACCCCACCAGGTTCGCAGCCTGGACGAGCTGAACAACTACGCGCCCGACCAGTTGATGGCCCTGCCGGCGCTGACCCAGCAGCAAGCGGCCGTCGCAGACCAGGAGGCGAACATGACCCCACCGACCAACGACCAGGCGGCCGCCCTGCTGGCCCGCCCCATCCTGCCGACGCGGTGCAGGGCATCGAGCAGGCCGCCGCGCGCGCGGCAGCTCGCCGC
>NZ_MPVZ02000017.1:0-2500 GCF_001999485.2 Rhizobium sp. P44RR-XXIV
CAGCCTTCCGACATTTTTCCGCAAGCCTTGGAAGAAGCTCCGTCTTTCCCCGTGAAGCCAGGAAACACAGGGGTTCCAGCCTTTCACGAAGGGGCCGGGGAGGCCCTCTGGGGCGTATTTTCGTGCCGCCAGGGGGAGATGGCCGTCCATCCGTTTCATGCAGGATGGGTAGATTCCGGGGCAATTGTGACAGTCGACGGCGGCATCCGCCGTCGGGGAGAGTAGCGAGGAAGCACGCCTTTTTCCGCGCGCAAAAGCAAAACCCCCGGTCATCGCTGACCAGGGGTTTCGGGATAGGAGCTTGACGATGACCTACTCTCACATGGGGAGACCCCACACTACCATCGGCGATGCGTCGTTTCACTTCTGAGTTCGGGAAGGGATCAGGTGGTTCCAACGCTCTATGATCGTCAAGCAATTCGGTTGGATATCCGTTCGCTTGGGCTTACGTCTATCCGGATTCAGGTATGTGATTTCAAGGTGTTTTGCGGTTCATGCGAACTTTCGGTTCGTCGACTTCACCTTACAACACACAATCGTCAGATTGTTTGGGTGTTATATGGTCAAGCCTCACGGGCAATTAGTACTGGTTAGCTCAACGCCTCACAACGCTTACACACCCAGGCCTATCAACGTGGTAGTCTTCGACGGCCCTTCAGGGGAATCAAGTTCCCAGTGAGATCTCATCTTGAGGCAAGTTTCCCGCTTAGATGCTTTCAGCGGTTATCTTTTCCGAACATAGCTACCCGGCAATGCCACTGGCGTGACAACCGGAACACCAGAGGTTCGTCCACTCCGGTCCTCTCGTACTAGGAGCAGCCCCTCTCAAATCTCAAACGTCCACGGCAGATAGGGACCGAACTGTCTCACGACGTTCTAAACCCAGCTCGCGTACCACTTTAAATGGCGAACAGCCATACCCTTGGGACCGGCTTCAGCCCCAGGATGTGATGAGCCGACATCGAGGTGCCAAACAACCCCGTCGATATGAACTCTTGGGCGGTATCAGCCTGTTATCCCCGGAGTACCTTTTATCCGTTGAGCGATGGCCCTTCCATACAGAACCACCGGATCACTAAGACCTACTTTCGTACCTGCTCGACGTGTCTGTCTCGCAGTCAAGCGCGCTTTTGCCTTTATACTCTGCGACCGATTTCCGACCGGTCTGAGCGCACCTTCGTACTCCTCCGTTACTCTTTAGGAGGAGACCGCCCCAGTCAAACTGCCCACCATACACTGTCCTCGATCCGGATTACGGACCAGAGTTAGAACCTCAAGCATGCCAGGGTGGTATTTCAAGGATGGCTCCACGCGAACTGGCGTCCACGCTTCAAAGCCTCCCACCTATCCTACACAAGCAGGCTCAAAGTCCAGTGCAAAGCTACAGTAAAGGTTCACGGGGTCTTTCCGTCTAGCCGCGGATACACTGCATCTTCACAGCGATTTCAATTTCACTGAGTCTCGGGTGGAGACAGCGCCGCCATCGTTACGCCATTCGTGCAGGTCGGAACTTACCCGACAAGGAATTTCGCTACCTTAGGACCGTTATAGTTACGGCCGCCGTTTACTGGGGCTTCGATCAAGAGCTTCGCTTGCGCTAACCCCATCAATTAACCTTCCGGCACCGGGCAGGCGTCACACCCTATACGTCCACTTTCGTGTTTGCAGAGTGCTGTGTTTTTAATAAACAGTCGCAGCGGCCTGGTATCTTCGACCAGCCAGAGCTTACGGAGTAAATCCTTCACCCTAGCCGGCGCACCTTCTCCCGAAGTTACGGTGCCATTTTGCCTAGTTCCTTCACCCGAGTTCTCTCAAGCGCCTTGGTATACTCTACCCGACCACCTGTGTCGGTTTGGGGTACGGTTCCTGGTTACCTGAAGCTTAGAAGCTTTTCTTGGAAGCATGGCATCAACCACTTCGTCATCTAAAAGACGACTCGTCATCAGCTCTCGGCCTTGAAACCCCGGATTTACCTAAGATTTCAGCCTACCACCTTAAACTTGGACAACCAACGCCAAGCTGGCCTAGCCTTCTCCGTCCCTCCATCGCAGTAACCAGAAGTACAGGAATATTAACCTGTTTCCCATCGACTACGCTTTTCAGCCTCGCCTTAGGAACCGACTAACCCTGCGTCGATTAACGTTGCGCAGGAACCCTTGGTCTTTCGGCGTGGATGTTTTTCACACCCATTGTCGTTACTCATGTCAGCATTCGCACTTCTGATACCTCCAGCAAGCTTCTCAACTCACCTTCACAGGCTTACAGAACGCTCCTCTACCGCGTCACTTACGTGACACCCGCAGCTTCGGTGTGTGGTTTGAGCCCCGTTACATCTTCCGCGCAGGCCGACTCGACTAGTGAGCTATTACGCTTTCTTTAAAGGATGGCTGCTTCTAAGCCAACCTCCTAGCTGTCTAAGCCTTCCCACATCGTTTACCACTTAACCACAACTTTGGGACCTTAGCTGGCGGTCTGGGTTGTTGCCCTTTTCACGACGGAC
>NZ_MPVZ02000016.1:0-1584 GCF_001999485.2 Rhizobium sp. P44RR-XXIV
AGCGTTTCTCATTGATGCGGTCACGCAATTCAACCGCAGCCTCGTAACGGAAGGCGTCGCTGATGATCACCACCAGGCGTTTACTGCGATTCTTCCCAAATTGTGGCAGCACCCAATGATCGAAGAAGTTCTGCTGGTTGGGCACTCCGGCGATCTTCCAGTGCTCCAGCCGTTGCTCGGCCTCTACCTTGTCGCCCCAGCTTCGGCCCAGTTGGTCGAGGTACCAGTAGGCGTAACATTGCTCGACAGCTTCATCGAGCTTCTTCAGCAGCTCTACATGAGCGCGCTGGGAAGCCGCAAATAGTGGCGGTAAGCCCTGTCAAAGCGATACAGCTCGCTTTCATAGGCCTTGTAGATTGCTTCGGTACTGGCAAAGTGGAACCCAGCGGCATACTGCTGACGCAGGCTGAACAGATCAATTGCCGCTGACAGTGCGGAGTAAAGCAGGCGGTACTGCGGCGGATCTCGTCGTCTTGTGACGCGAGGCCCAGTAGTTATCCAAGCGCTCGGAGATGATCTTCGAGAACAGGCTTAGGTCTCGCGGATCCGACTCCGGGATGGCCTTACTTAGATCGACGATGATCTGCGCTCCACGGCCTCGAAGGTGGCTACATTGGCCAGCGTTTCCAACGGAATCTCACCGATCTTCTGCCCGATATGCAGAGCCTCGGCGACCCAGCTGGATATTTCATCGTAAGCCTTGTAGTAACGCGAGCTATCCCTCCAACGCGAAAGCAGCGCCCGAGAAGTCGCCCGAGCATTGGCAGACGGGATGGCAATCGCAGAAGCCCAGCTTGGGATGTCGCCGATACTTTCGCAGAAGCCGGTGGCCAGCAGACGAATCAGGAAATGTCCGAAGCTGAACGGCTTTTCGCCATTGATTTCCTCAACACTGGCCGGGTAGCCAACCTCATCTCGCAGTGCCTGGAGCAGCGCCGGCATTAGGCCGAATTTGTACAGCTCATCGATAACCGGCGGATTCTGCTCCAGGCCTAGGTCATCACTTACCATTACCCCTGCCATGGTGCAGAGTAGCGCCATGATGTCACAGGCGTTGGCCCCCAAAACCACGGCTATCATGGCCAGATCCAACGCCTGTTCAGTGTCGCTTGGCTGGATCAATCGTTTCAGGCTGGCCAAGCGATTCTTGTTGCAGAGGAAGCGCTCACGAGCAGCAAGGTGCTCGCGCAAACTCTGCTGTTGCAGGCCCAGGTCGTTGAAGATCAGAGAGACCTTGTCCGCATAAAAACTGCGCGAGTACAACTTGATATCCAGCAGCCAATCATCATTGGCATCCGGCTCGGCACAGGGGAAGTACAGTAGGTACTTGCCCTCGGTATCCTCAAGCTCCAGCTTGAGTTTGATGCCGAAGGTGGACTCGCCCTGCATGTTCAGCACCTGAACATCGGGCAGATCGAGCTGCCCCAACTCGCTCACAAAACTCTGCTCAGGGTCGTACCAGAAGACGATGCGGTGGCTTTCCGCGAAAAAAGCCTGCCGCAGGCCTTGGGTCAGTTGTTGCGTATCCATCAAGTCAATCCTTGGCCGGCAGCGTCATAAGGGGCGCATACCAGCAAATGCGTT
>NZ_MPVZ02000015.1:0-1530 GCF_001999485.2 Rhizobium sp. P44RR-XXIV
GGCGGGTTTCGTCGCAGTGCAGTACCGGGTAGCCGAGCAACTGGTCGCGCAACAGGTTGAGCAGCGGTTGTAGCTGCACGCCGCACTGGATCACCCAGCGCGCCAGGGTCTGGCGCGGGATGTCGATGCCATGGCGGTCGAGCATCTTCTCGAAGCGGTACAGCGGGATGCCGTCGGCGTACTTGGTGGTCAGCAGCATGGCCAGCACGCTAGGACTGGCCATGCTTTTCTCGATCAATTGCGCCGGTTTGTCAGCGGTGACCGGGGCGGCTTCGCAGGCCTTGCAGGCATAGGTTTTGCGGATATGGCGGATCACCCGTACCTGCATCGGGATGATCTCCAACTGCTCGCTGGTCTCTTCGCCGATCACCTGCTTACAGGCGCCGCAGGCACAGGTGCGCTCGTGCTCAGGCAGTTCGTGGATGATCTCCACCGCGCGGCAGATTGGCCGGCAGCGGCTTGCGCTTGCCGCGGCGCTTCACCGGGGCAACAACCTCTTCGGCTTCGCTTGGCGCGGCGGCCGGCTCTTCGATCAGCTCTTCGGCCTCGTTGAACATGGCCAGTTGCGGCGAGTCGGCGTCTTCGGGGCTGCGCTCGGATTTGGGTGAGAACAGTTTGTGGCGCAGCAGGGCGACCTGTTCCTGTAATTGCAGAACCAACGCCTTGAGCAGGATGGGATCGTCGGGAAGGTTGTCGGCGCCAGATTTCATGGCGCGGATTATACCGGCTCAGGCCACGAAGCGCGGCGTCAGTACCCGGTGCGGCCGGTTACGCCACAGGTCGATGCCGTCGAGCAGCCAGTTCAACTCATCGACAGTCAGTTCGATGGCCTCGTCGCCAGCATCGGGCTTGGTCTTGAAACGCTCGGCTTCCAGGCGCTTGAGCCACAGGCAGAAGCCATTGCGCTCCCAATAGAGGATCTTGACCTGGCTACGGGTGCGATTGAGGAACACGAACAGCACCGGGTTGAACACTTCCACCTTGATGTCCAGTTCAACCAGGGCGGCCAGGCCGTTGATGGATTTGCGAAAGTCGACGGGCTTGGGATAGAGGTAGACCTTCTGCACCTTGGCGTCGGGACGCATCATGGTGGTGAGCTCCAGTGAAAACGGGAGCTCAGCATCCAATGATCAGCAGGCTATGGGCAGGTGGGGTTTATGGAGCGGATACAAATAAACGGGTTGAGGTGTTAAAGGAGCTAAGCCTTTCGATATCGGTTCGTACGGACCAATCCCCTTCTAAACACTTAGCTTGCGATGCGTCGCTCAGGCACTTGACCTCAGCGACCATGATGTCGGCGCCGCTTTCATCTTGGGCATAAAGATCAGCTTTTCGGCCTCCGCCTATTGGTAGATCGGTCCATATTTCAATGTTTTCTTCGAACCAGGCGTGCAGGCTGATTTCAGCCTGTATCCAATGCTCACGGCAGCTGTTTAGCTGCAGAACCTGCTCAAGTTTCTTGTCCATTGAGCAAAAGGCTTGCTTGAACAAGGCGATCCATTGTGCTGATTCCAAGGTGCGGTCCTCGCG
>NZ_MPVZ02000014.1:0-1337 GCF_001999485.2 Rhizobium sp. P44RR-XXIV
GCGCAAACACGACGGCTTCCGTGCCGCCACGCTGACAGCGAAGGAAAAAGAGCGCCGTGGAACATCTGACCTTCACGGCCAACGGTACCCTCGTACCGCCAACGGAACGAACCTTCGCCATCTGCCAGAACGGCAAGACCGACGGGGGCCGCGTGCTGAGCATCAGCCAGGCCGGCCGGATCCAACTCGAACCTTCCTCCAAGGCGCCCCAGTCATGCTATTGAAATCGCGACACAGGTCGCTGCACCAATCCGGCTTCAGCATGATCGAAGTGCTGGTCGCCCTGCTGCTGATCAGCATCGGCGTGCTGGGGCATGATCGGCCATGCAGGGCAAGACCATCCAGTACACCGCCGACTCGGTCGAGCGCAACAAGGCAGCCATGCTCGGCAGCAACCTGCTGGAAAGCATGCGGGCGAGCCCGAAGGCGCTGTACGACGTCAAGGACCAGATGGCCACGCAATCCGATTTCTTCAAGGCCAAGGGGTCGGCGTTCCCCACCGCGCCGTCCTCCTGCACGCCATTGCCCGACGCGGTCAAAGACCGCCTGGGATGCTGGGCGGAACAGGCGAAGAACGAACTGCCAGGCGCTGGAGACCTGCTGAAGAGCGACTACTACATCTGCCGCAGCTCGAAGCCGGGCGACTGCGACGGCAAGGGCTCGATGCTGGAAATCCGCCTGGCCTGGCGCGGCAAGCAAGGCGCCTGCGTCAAGCGCCGCCGACAGCAGCGCCGACACCTCCCTCTGCTACTACACCCTCAGGGTCGAGCCATGAGCATGAACAACCGCTCCCGACGGCAATCGGGCCTGTCCATGATCGAACTGCTGGTAGCCCTCGCCATCAGCAGCTTCCTGATTCTCGGGATTACCCAGATCTACCTGGACAACAAGCGCAACTACCTGTTCCAGCAAGGCCAGGCAGGCAACCAGGAAAACGGCCGCTTCGCCATGATGTTCCTGGACCAGCAACTGTCCAAGGTGGGTTTCCGTCGACGTGCGGACGATCCCAACGAGTTTGCCTTCAAAGCGCTGGCCAAGTCCGCATTTTGCGAAGAGTTCAAGGCCGGCGCCACTCTGGTACCCGCAATCGCCAAAACCGGCCAAGCCGGCTTCTGCTACCGCTACCAGCCGGCGCCCGGCGAGGTCTACGACTGCGAGGGTAATTCGATCACCACCCCGAGCGACCCATTTGGGAGTACCGACGCCATAATCGCCCGCATTCTCTTCATTCCCCCAACCGTCGATGCTCCCGGAACGCTTACCTGTTCGGCGCAGGATCTCAAGGACAGGGGAGAGGAGATCATCAGCGGCCTGGTCGACTTCAAGCGTCGCTACTG
>NZ_MPVZ02000013.1:0-1253 GCF_001999485.2 Rhizobium sp. P44RR-XXIV
CGAGTTTAATTGCCACGGGTTTACTCCTGGATGTTACCGTTTCGTCCAACCGGGGCCGGACGTCGTTTTGGTGTCTGATTCGGTAACCGAATCGGGAGCACCATCTGCGTAGGCTTGTGGTTTAAGGCTTGCGCCACCTACGGTCTTGGATAGCCCCCGCCAGGCAGGGACCCCAATACCTGTGCAGCGGGCAGAACCCGCTGCACGATTTCACTTAGGCTTCCAGGGAAGCCAGGTCGATCTGCAGGCCCGGACCCATGGTGGTGCTCAGGGTCACACGCTTGACGTACACGCCTTACGACGAGGACGGCTTCAGACGCTTCAGGTCGCCAGCAGCGCTTCAACGTTCTGCTGCAGCTTGGCCGGTTCAAAATCGACCTTACCAACGGAGCTGTGGATGATGCCGTTCTTGTCGGTACGGAAACGCACCTGACCAGCCTTGGCATTCTTCACGGCGGTAGCGACGTCCGGAGTCACGGTGCCGACTTTCGGGTTCGGCATCAGACCACGCGGGCCGAGGATCTGGCCCAGCTGACCGACGACACGCATGGCATCCGGGGAGGCGATGACGACGACGTCGTTCAGGTCGCCGCCTTTCATTTCGGCAGCCAGCTCGTCCATACCCACCTTGTCGGCACCGGCCGCCAGAGCGGCCTCGGCAGCCGGTCCCTGGGTGAAGACGGCAACGCGGACGCTCTTGCCGGTACCGTTCGGCAGAACGGTGGCACCACGAACGACCTGGTCGGACTTACGCGGATCGACGCCGAGGTTCACGGCAACGTCCACGGACTCCTTGAACTTGATGGTGGACAGCTCGGCCAGCAGCTTGGCGGCCTCTTCGAAGCTGTACTGCTTGCCGGCAACTACTTTCTCGGCAATCGCCTTCTGGCGCTTGGTCAGCTTAGCCATTACACACCCTCCACGTTCAGGCCCATGCTGCGCGCGGAGCCAGCGATGGTACGTACAGCAGCGTCCAGATCAGCAGCGTCAGGTCAGCCTGCTTGGTCTTGGCGATCTCTTCCAGTTGGGCACGGGTAACGGTGCCGACTTTCTGGGAGTTCGGACGAGCGGAGCCGCTGGTGATGCCAGCTGCTTTTTTCAGCAGGACGGCAGCCGGGGTGCTCTTGGTTTCGAAGGTGAAGCTACGGTCGCTGTAAACAGTGATGATCACAGGAGTCGGCAGACCCGGCTCTTGGTCCTTGGGTCTTGGCGTTGAACGCCTTGCAGAATTCCATGATGTTAATGCCGTGCTG
>NZ_MPVZ02000012.1:0-1187 GCF_001999485.2 Rhizobium sp. P44RR-XXIV
CGTTCAGATCGACAAGGTTGCTCTTCAGGATCTCTGCCGACTGCGCCCGAAGGAAAGCCATCGCCTGCGTGATCTCTAGACCGGAGGACATATCGAACAGTTCATCTGGCTTTTTGAGCTGCATGTCCAGCGGGCCCAGCTCGCCTTTGTCAGAGATGATCAAATGGTCAGCCCCAATGGCAAGCAATGTGCCAGCGCTTTTGCAATATGCAGGAACGACAACCGTCAGATGCTCATAGTAGTGCCGGAGTCCTCTGGCGATCCGATAGGCAGTAGCAGGCTCTCCTCCGTATGTTGAAAGAAAGAGGTACGCCCTTTTGTGCTTGCGCCGCCTAGCCTCTTCAGAGAAGCGCTCATAGCCGGAGCGCTTAATGCCGCCGATGTACAGATAGCAGTCAGCCTCCTCTTCTTTGCTTAGCTTACTGATGAGACCAAGCGCCTCGTCTATCTTCATCTTGCGCCCCTCTGCAAGGCCCGTTCCCCAGGCAAGTCATCAATGAGCATGAGCTTCATGTCCATTTGCCATCCATTTGGTAATTCAAATGTAAAAATGTATTTAGCTATCGGCGAGCTCAACGGTCTTGTTAGTTCACTCCCCCATGATCCCCATAGCTAAATCCCCTCCCTGCCAGATGAGCTGGTTACCGCTTGAAGGCTCCACGCGAGCGCAGCGTCGACCACCAAAACACCCAGCCGATGATGCTAATGCCTTGGGACTGCATCTCCTTCGGCGAATACTCCTCGTCGTCATGCTCGGCTCGGTTGAAGCTGCGCAAGCGCAGGCCGCCGCCCGGCAACCGATACAGGTACTTCACCCGCAGCATGCCTTCGTGCTCCAGGGCGTAAATCTCACCGTCGATAACGTCCGTGGCTGATTGATCGATGCCGATGGTCGAGCGGTCCATGATCAGTGGCTCCATGCTGTTGCCCCTGATCTTTGCGCATATCGCCTTTTTCGGATTGACGCCGGCCTCGCGGAGCGCGGGGAGCGAGAATCGGAGCTTGCGCCCAGGTATTTCCTGTACAGCTATCCGGCCGTCGCGCGGCCAGTTCCACTTGGTCGTAGTACGGCAGCTCCACCTCATCCTCGTCCAGAGGAGTCTCATTGTCCCAAACGGAGATAGGGCCGGCATACTCTGCTTCCTTGGTTGAGTCTATGAGAAGTAGTTGCTGAGCGCGCTTGTGAG
>NZ_MPVZ02000011.1:0-1179 GCF_001999485.2 Rhizobium sp. P44RR-XXIV
GGCTGGACGGGATCCTCTATCTGCTCGGGCTACCGCGACCGCGAAGGGCGGGCCTGAGGCCGGTGGCTGCCTCTTGTTAGCCTGGCAGCCGCGAACCAGGTCGGTAGAGCGGAAAAAGCAACGGGCGCCCTGGGCGCCCGTTCTTCATTCTTCTCCCGAGGAGAAGTCGTAGTCCATCGCCTGGCTCGGTCCCTGCAGGTAGTAGCCCTGAATATAGGTGGCGCCGGCCTGCCACAGGGTGGCGAGCACGCTGGCGCTTTCGACGAAGGGCACGATGCTGAGCTTCTGCTGTTCGTGCAGTTCGGCGATCAGACCTTTGAGGACCTCCTGGTTTTCCACCTGGTTGAGGTCCTGGACGAAGGAGCCATCGATCTTGATGAACTGCACGGTCAGGTGCTTCAGCGCGTTGAACGGGTTCAGCGAGCAGCCGAACTGGCTGATCGCCGCCTGGCAATGCAGGGTGGCCAGGCCCTGGGTCAGTAGCTTGGCCTGCTTCAGGTAGCTGGTGGCGTCGGCTTCGCTGATCTGGAATACCAGCGACTCCGGCGGCAGGCGCGCGGCCTTCAGCGCCACTCCGAGCCAGGGCAGCAGGCCGGGGTCTTGCAGGCTGGCGCTGGACAGGTGGACGAACAGCTTGGTCTGGTGCCCCTTGGCGCGATGCTCGGCGAGCAGCTTGATCGAGTTGAGGATCACCCAGCGGTCGATCTTCTCCGCCAGTCCGGCTTCCTTGGCGGCATGCAGGAACTCCGCCGGCGGCACTTCCTGGCCCTGCGGATTGAGCAGGCGCAGGAGCACCTCGTAGTTCTCGTGGCTGTCGCCTCGCAGGCTGATGACTGGCTGGAACAGCAGGCGGAAGCTGTTGGTCTCCAGCGCCTGCTGGAGGATCGCGATGACGTCGCCGCGCTGGGCGGCGGCGGCGAGTTCTTCCGCCGGGTTGTACTGCTTGATCTGCGAACCGCCCTTGCGTGCCGCCTCGTCGGCGCAGCGATGCGCGCGGTTCATCACGTCCTGGGCCTTGGCGGTCTTCTCGTCGAGGCGGCGACGCCGATGCTGAGGGTGGCCTGGGCGCTGCGGCCGTTCAGCTCGAAAAGGTGGTTCTCGACCTTCTTCAGCAGCCGTTGCAGTGCCGCTTGTGCCTCCTCGGGAGTCTTGCCCTTGAACAGGGCGGCGAAGATCGAG
>NZ_MPVZ02000029.1:0-1976189 GCF_001999485.2 Rhizobium sp. P44RR-XXIV
TGTCAGTTATGTAACTATATGGTTATTTACGGGAGGAATGGCTTATGGCGACAAGGCCAATCGGGATCATCATGCACGGCATCACCGGACGCATGGGCTACAATCAGCACCTGCTGCGCTCCATCCTGGCGATCCGCGAGCAGGGCGGGGTGCTTTTGTCGAATGGCGACAGGCTGATGCCAGAGCCGGTGCTTGTCGGCCGCAATGCCGAGAAGATCGAGGCGATTGCCCGCAAGCACGGCCTGGCGAAGACGACGACCGATCTCGATGCCGCTCTGGCCGATCCCTCCAATGCGATCTTCTTCGATGCCGGCTCGACGCAGATGCGTGTCGAGTTGCTGGAGAAGGCGATTGCCGCCGGCAAGCATGTCTATTGTGAAAAGCCGATCTCAGAGACGCTGGAAGAAGCGCTGTCAGTGGCAGCGTCCGCCGAACGACGCGGCGTCAAGAATGGCGTCGTGCAGGACAAGCTGTTCCTGCCGGGCCTGCGCAAGATCGCCATGCTGCGCGACAGCGGCTTCTTCGGAAAAATCCTGTCGGTGCGCGGCGAGTTCGGCTACTGGGTGTTCGAGGGTGATTGGGGCGTGCAGGCGCAGCGTCCGTCGTGGAACTACCGCAAGGCCGACGGTGGCGGCATGATCCTCGATATGCTGCCGCATTGGCGCTATGTGCTCGACAATCTGTTCGGCGAGGTCAGGTCGGTGAGCTGCCTTGGCGCCACCCATATTCCAAGCCGTGTCGATGAGAGCGGCAAGACCTATGCCGCCGATGCCGACGATGCGGCCTATGCCACGTTCGAGCTCGAGGGCGGCATCATCGCCCATATCAATTCCTCCTGGGCGGTTCGCGTCCGTCGTGACGATCTCGTCACCTTCCAGGTCGACGGCACGCACGGGTCGGCGGTCTGCGGGCTGATGCGCTGCTGGACGCAGCATCGGGTGAACACGCCGAAGCCGGTATGGAACCCGGACCAGCCGCAGCCGATCAACTTCTTCGAGACGTGGGACGAGGTTCCGGACACGCAGGCGTTCGACAATGGCTTCAAGGTGCAGTGGGAGGGCTTCCTGCGCCATGTCGCCGAGGATGCACCATGGAAGTTCAGCCTGCGCGAGGGCGCCAAGGGCGTGCAGCTTGCAGAACTTGCCCAACAGAGCTGGCAAGAACGCCGCTGGGTCGATGTGCCGAAGCTGAGCCAGTGATAGGGAGATAGGATCATGACAAGAAGCCTTCGCCTGCCAACCGTCGGTGGCACGCTTGCCGACTTCACGATCAGCAATGCGCCTCTGAGCGCTCCGGAAAAGCCGGCCGGCGGCCACAAGTTCAATCGCGTGGCGTATGCCGCCGCTCATATTGTCGTCGACCCGCTGGCAGATAACGATCCCTGGCTCGATCGCAATATCGACTGGGAGCGCACCATCGCCTTCCGCGAATATCTCTGGGATCTCGGTCTCGGCGTGGCGGAGGCCATGGACACAGCGCAGCGCGGCATGGGGCTGGACTGGGCCGGCGCGAAGGAATTGATCGCCCATGCGCAATCGGCTGCCCGCAACAGGTCGGATTCGCTGATCGCCTATGGCGCCGGCACCGATCATCTGCAACCCGGGCCAGATGTGACCATCGATGATGTCATCCGTGCCTATGAAGAGCAGATTGCTTATGTGGAAGGGCAGGGCGGCCGGATCATCCTGATGGCGAGCCGTGCGCTTGCCGCAGCAGCCAAGAGCCCGGACGATTATATCCGCGTCTATGACCGTATCCTCGGACAGGTGAAGGAGCCTGTCATGATCCACTGGCTCGGCTCGATGTTCGATCCGGCTTTGGCGGGGTATTGGGGATCGGCTGACGATCAGCGGGCGATGGACACAGCCGTCGCGATCATCAACCAGAACGCTGCCAAGGTCGATGGCGTGAAGATTTCGCTGCTCTCGGCCGAGAAGGAAATTATCATGCGCCGCCGGCTCGATCCGGCCGTGAAGATGTATACGGGCGATGACTTCAACTATGCAGAACTGATCGCCGGCGATGAGCAGGGTTATTCGCACGCACTGCTCGGCATCTTCGATGCCATTGCACCGGCAGCAAGCGCCGCCCTGGCGAAGCTTGCCCAGAACGATCTCGATGCCTTCCATCAGATCCTGGCGCCAACCGTTCCGCTGTCACGCCATATCTTCAAGGCGCCGACGCGCTTCTACAAGACCGGCGTCGTTTTCCTAGCCTATCTCAACGGCTTTCAGGATCACTTCCAGATGCTTGGCGGCCAGCAGAGCACGCGTTCGATCCAGCATCTCTCGGAGCTCTTCCGGCTTTCCGATGCAGCCCGCGTCCTGCGTGACCCGGACCTGGCGGTGCGCCGGATGAAGACGATCCTTGCCACGGTCGGCATCGATTAACGGACGAGGGATCGGGGAGGATCATCATAATGGCCGTAGAAGGTCTATCCATCAATCTGGCGACGGTGCGCCAGCAATTTGACATGCGCCAGGCGGTGGAAGCCTGCTTGAAGCAGGATATCGTCGCGATCGCGCCATGGCGCGATCAGGTGCACAAGATCGGGCTTTCGGAAGCCGCAAAAATCGTCGCCGATAACAAGCTCAAGGTCACCGGCCTTTGCCGCGGCGGCATGTTTCCTGCCGCAAGCGTTGAAGGCACGGCGACCGCGATCGACGACAATAAGCGCGCGATCGATGAGGCGGCGGCGCTCAATGCGGATTGCCTCGTGCTCGTCGTTGGTGGTTTGCCTGAAGGATCGAGAGATATCCTGCATGCCCGCGAGATGGTGGCCGACGGTATCGCGGCGATATTGCCGTATGCCCGCAGCGCCGGCATTCCGCTGGCGATCGAGCCGCTGCACCCGATGTATGCTGCCGACCGCGCCTGCGTGAACACGCTGGAACAGGCGCTCGACATCTGTGACCTGCTTGGTGACGGCATCGGCGTTGCCATCGACGTCTATCATGTCTGGTGGGACCCGAAGCTCTATGAGCAGATCGCGCGCGCCGGCGCCGGCGGTCGAATTCTCGCGCATCACATCTGCGACTGGCTGGTCCCGACCACCGATCTGCTGCTTGATCGCGGCATGATGGGCGATGGCGTCATCGATTTGAAAGCCATCCGTGCCGAGATCGAGAAGGCAGGCTTCTTCGGTCTGCAGGAAGTGGAAATCTTCTCTCAGAATAATTGGTGGAAGCGGCCGGGCGAGGAGGTTTTGTCCACCTGCGTCGAGCGGTTCCATACCGTTTGCTAGGCGAAAGCAATTGACACCGATCAGGCACAAAAAAGCCGGGCCATTATCTGGCCCGGCTGAATTTTCTAAAGCGCGTTAGACGCTGCGGCTTATTCGGCCGAAACGATCTTGCCGCCTTCCCACTTGTAGAGCGAGAAGCTTTGCGAGGTGAGGTCGCCGGTTTCGCCGTAGGTGACCTTGCCGATTGCGGTATCGACAGGCTCGCCCTTCTTCAGCGCAGCGCCGACGGCTTCGGCGTCATCCGCCTTGCCAGCCTTTTCGATGCCGGCCTTGAGGACCTGAACGGCGGCATAGGCGTTGAGCGTGAAGGCTTCGGCCGGAATGTTGCGGGCCTTCAGGGCTGCAACGGCGCTCTGCGAAGCCGGGTTCTTCAGTGCGTCTGCGGCATTGGTGAAGATCGTGCCGGCAGCGGCGTCGTTGGCGATTGCCCAGTATTCGGTGTTGGACAGGCCGTCGCCGCCGATGATCTGAGCCTTGACGGAGATGTCATGCAGCTGGCGAGCCAGCAGACCTGCTTCCGGGTGGTAGCCACCGAAATAAATCACTTCGGCTCCGGCCTGCTTCAGCTTTGCCGTCAGCGAGCTGTAGTCCTTTTCGCCCGGGGTCAGGGAGTCGTTGAGGACTTCGGTCACGCCGCCCTTGTTGAGGGCTGCCTTGAAGGCGTCCGCCAGGCCCTTGCCGTAGGCGCCCTTGTCGTTGAGGATGGCGATCTTCTTGTCCTTGAAGTTCTTCACCACGTATTCGCCGGCAACGACAGCCTGCTGGTCGTCACGGCCGCAGGTGCGGAAGACATTCGTCAGGCCGCGATTGGTCAGGTCCGGAGCGGTCGCCGTTGGCGTGACCATCAGGATGCCGTTTTCGGCAAGCGCGTCGGAAACCGGAATGGCAACGCCCGAGGTGACCGGGCCGACGACGTAGCGGATGCTGTCACCAACGAAGCCGTTGGCTACCGATACGCCCTGCTTCGGATCGCCGGCATCGTCGCCGAGCTTCAGAACCAGCTTCTGGCCGAGAACGCCGCCGCTCTTGTTGATTTCCTCGATGGCGGTCTGCGCGCCGTTCTTGACCTGCTCGCCATAGGCGGCGACCGGACCGGTCAGCGGTGCGATAAGGCCGATCGTGATGTCGGCATGCGCGAGAGGTGCAAAGGCCAGCGAAGCGACGAAGGTCGCGGCCGTCAATGTCTTCAGACTCATATTATCTCTCCTTGGATGGGCGCGGCAGCGCCCTTTGAACCCGCCCAATCGCCTGTCTCGACGCGCAAACTGCCGTAAGGCGCTTCTCCTAAAGAAGACAGAACTGACATCGAAGCCGATGACCCGCTTTCGGACATTTTTGACCTCGAAAGCGTTCATAAGGGTATTTTCTGTAGGAATATTGCGACGATTCCGCAAGAAAATAACCGTCGCGAAGACAATTTTGACGATTTTTCGCGATTTTTCGTCGAGGGATGGTTGCTATAATATTACAGGCATGGGTTGCGAACCGGGCTTGCTACTCGCAAAATCTCGAAACGGCAGCCGAAGCTCACCCCTACACTCCATCGCGCCATGCCTGCCGATAGCGAATCAATCCGGCCAGCTCGGAACGGACCGGCTTATTCCCTGCAGCAATCGGCGGGCGGATGCCGGTCAGCAGGGCGGCGCCCTGGCTGGTTCCCGTCGAGCCCGCCAGAGCGATGACGTCGGTATTCATCAATGCGGACAATACCACGAGATAGGGGCGATTGAGCGCAAAGGGCCCTTCGACGAAGATCGGTCCCTTGGCGCCGATCAGGCCGAGGCAGGCTTCCGTCATCAAGGCAAGATAGAGGTTCACGGCGGCGAGACGCTCGGCACCCGTCGCCGAGGCATCGCCGATCCAGCGCATTTTTTTGCCTGGGAAGGGGCCGGAGCCCTCTACGACGTTGGGCAACAGCATGATGCCCTTCTCGATCGTGGCTTGAAGCGCGGCCTCGATTGCCTCCGGAGTTGCGGTGCTGATTTGGGCGGCCAGGATCTCGAATTCGCGGCCACCCATGAAGCGGGAGGAAGGCACGGCGCGGCCGTAGGCATCGACATTGGCAAGGGCATCGCGTTGCGGATCTAGATGCAAGAGATCGCCGCCGACAGCGAAGTTGATCACCCATGTTCCCGTCGACACAACGGCGAAGGGCGCTTCATTCTCGACCAGATGCGGCAGCAGCGAGGCATTGGAATCATGGATGCCGCAATAGACCGGGACCGGCGCCGCAAGCCCGATATTGGCGGAAAGCGCCGGCAGCACCGGCCCGAGCGTATCGAAAGCGGAGCGAACCGGCGCCATCAGAGTGCGAATGCCTAGAGTGTCCACGAGAGAGGAATAGGTTCCGGTGGTCGGATTCCAGAGATCCGTGTGGCAGCCGAGCGAAGTCACCTCGTTGGCGGCGACGCCGGTCAGGCGCAAGGCCCAATATTGCGGATAGGTCAGGATCGCCGCGACGCGGGTGAATTCTTCGGGAAAGGTGCTCTTCTGATAGTGGATCTGCGCGCCGACATTCAGCCCGCCGGATAGCCGTGGTGAAAAGGTTTCGGCAAAGGCCGGGCGCAACTGCCTATAGGCATCCTGTATGGCTTGCGGATAGAGATGCTCGTAATCGAGCACCGGCAGGGCAAGGTGCCCGTCTGCATCGAGCAGCACCGCCGAAGCGCCATGCGTGGTGATCGATATGGCGTCGAAGCCGGGTGCTGTTGCAAAGCCCTTCAGAGCGCCGAGGATGAAATCCCAAAGCCTGTCGACATCGTAGTGTGGATAGGGGCTGGTCTTCAGCACGCCATTGCTCGTCTTGACGACGGCGATTTCGCCACCGGTTTCGGCATCGAGTACCACGACCTTGGCGTTGGTCTTGCCGATGTCAATGACGGCAATGCGGCGATAGGCTGATACGGCGGTCATGGCAGATGGAAGACCGTGACGAGATCGCTCTGCACCGGCGAATTGTCGGGATTGGTGGCCATGATGTCTGACATGTGCGCCCACCATCTCTTCATGACGGGATGGTCTGGCAGGCTCGCCAGTCTATGATCCCTCGGGCGCGTCAGAACGCCGAAGAGCGTATTCGTCTCGCGGTCGAGATGGATGGAATAGTCGCTGGCGCCGGCCTCATGCAGCAGGTCCACCAGATCGGGCCAGATCTCGTCGTGGCGTTTCCGGTATTCCGCCTCCATGCCGGGATTGAGCTTCATCTTGAAGGCGTGGCGCTCGAGGGTTGGGGTCATTTGGAACTCATGGTCCTGATGCGCCTTGCGACGATCGGCAGGGCGATGGTGATGATGAGGAGGAGGCCGATGAAGATCGACATGACGATGCCGGGAACATTGAGCAGGCCGAGGCCGAAGGTGACGAGGCCCATGACGAAGGCGGCGATGACCACGCCGCCGATCGTGCCTGAACCACCGAGGATCGAGACGCCGCCAAGCACCACCATGGTCACCACTTCGAGTTCCCAGCCGAGTGCGATCGACGGACGGGTGGAGCCGAGCCGCGAGGTCAGGCAGACGGCGGCAATGCCGCTCATCAGGCCGGTCAGGAGAAACAGGATGAATTTGACCCGCTCCACAGGAATGCCGGAGAAGCGCGCGGCGAAGTCATTATTGCCGATCGTATAGACCTGCCGGCCGAAATTCGTCGCATGCAGCAGGATCGCGAAGACGATCGCCAGCACGATGAAGAGAACGAATTCGAAGGAGAAGACCCAGAAGACATAGCCCTGGCCGAAATAGGCAAAACTATCCGGATAATTGCCGTAGGCCTGATCGCCGAGCACGATGTAGGAGATGCCGCGAAAGAGGCTCATCGTGCCGATGGTGACGACGATCGACGGCAGCTTCATGCCGGAGACGAGGAAGCCGTTGAAGAGGCCGCAGAGCAGCCCGACCCCAAGGCCGATCGCAACGAGGCCGACGATGTCGACGCCGACCTGCGCCGCAGCGCCCATCGCTGTCGAGGCGAGCGCGATGATGGCTGCGACCGAGAGGTCGATTTCACCAGCGATGACCAGCAGCGCCATGGCAAAGGCGATCATCGCCTTTTCGGTGAAATTGAAGGTGGCATCGGAGAGATTGAAGGGATCGAGGAAATAGGGCGAGGCCAGCGAATTGAAGATGAAGATCGCGACTGCGACGCCAAGCAGCAGCGTCTCCCAGCTTGCGAGGATGCGCTTGAAAGGTGTTCCCAAACGGTCGGGAATGGCGCGCTTTTCCGTCGGTGCTTGCGAAACGGTGCTCATGCGCTTGCTCCATGGCTGGCGGTGTCCTTCGCCGCCTGATCCCTGAGAATGATGCGGCCGCGGTTGCGCTCGCGCCGGGCATTGAAGACGACGGCAAGGATGATGACGGTGCCCGAGATCGCCATCTGCGTGAACGGTGAGATGCCGATGACCGGAAGGGCGTTCTTGATAACGCCGAGGAAGAGTGCCCCGAGCACGGCGCCCGCCACCGAGCCGACGCCGCCGGCAATCGAAATGCCGCCGATGACGCAGGCCGCAACACTATCCAGTTCGAAGCCGTTGGCGATATCGACATAGGCGACGGCATAGCGCGATACCCAGAGATAGCCGCTGAGGCCGGCAAGCGCGCCCGAGAGGACGAAGGCGAGGAAGCGCGTCCAGCCGACATCGATGCCGGCATAGACGGCCGCGACCGGATTGCCGCCGCTGGCATAGGTGGAGCGGCGAACCGCGTGTAGCGCAGCACGAAATACATGATCAGCACGATGGCGATGCCGATCCAGGCGAGCACCGGCAGGCCAAGCAGCGGCGTGCGGGGCACGCTGAGGAAATTCGGGGTGAACTGATGCGCATTGACCCAGGCGCCGCCGGAGAGCACGAAAGCCATGCCGCGGTAAATGGTGAGCGTGCCGAGAGTGACGACAATCGGCGGGATTTCCAACGCCCAGACGAGATAGCCGTTGATGGCGCCGAGCACCGCGCCCATGGCGATCGCCGTCAAGACGAGAACGATCAGCGGCAGGTCGGGATAGGCGGCGTTCAGCATAGCCACGGCCATGCCGGTGAAGGCGAGATTGGCTGCGACCGAAAGATCGATTGACTTTGTCAGGATCACGGTCATCTGCGCCAAGGCGAGGATGATGAGGATCGAGGTGTCGTTGAAGATATTGGCGAGATTGCCGGGCTCGGCAAAGCCGGCGGCACGCGTTGCAAAGCCCGCGATCATCACGACGATGATGACGAAGAGCAATGTTTCTCGTCTTTTGAGGATGCGTGGCATCCGGCTCTCCCTATGCATTTCCTGTGGCGGCACGCACCAGCGTTTCCGGTGTCAGTTCCTCACGGTCGAACAGACCGGCCGAAAGCCCCTCTTTCATCACAAGCACGCGGTCCGCCATGCCGATGATCTCCGGCAGCTCTGAGGAGATCATGATGATGCTGAGGCCTTCCGCCGCCAGCTCGCTGATGAAGCCGTGGACGGCAGCTTTCGAGCCGATGTCGATGCCCTTGGTGGGCTCGTCGAGGATGATGATCTTCGGCTGCGTTGCCAGCCATTTGCCGATGACCACCTTCTGCTGGTTGCCGCCCGAGAGCGTGCCGACCGGTACGGAAAGGGCGGCGGCGCGAAGATCGAGACGTTCGGCATATTTGCGTGCCAGCGCGAATTCATTGGCCGCCTTCAGGAAACCCTTGCGCGAGGTGCGGCCGAGCGAGGGCAGCGACATGTTCTGATAGATCGGCATCGGCAGTGCCAGGCCATGACGGCCGCGCTCTTCCGGCACGTAGACTATGCCGGCGCGAATGGCGTCCTGCGGCGAGCGTACCTGGATTTCACGACCATCAAGCATCAGGCGCCCGGAAATTGGACTAGTGATGCCGAAGAGTGATTGGCAAAGCTCCGAACGCCCAGCCCCGATCAGGCCGTAAACACCGAGAATCTCGCCGCGCCTGAGCTTGAAGGAGATATCGCGGAACTCCGTGCGATGACAGTATTTGTCGACTTCGAGAACAGTTTCTCCGAGCACTACGGCAACCTTGGGAAATGCGTTGCCGACATCGCGACCGACCATCATGCGGACGATCTCGTCCTGCGGCGTTTCCTTGAGCTTGCCCTGGCCGACGGCGCGGCCGTCACGGAAGACGGCGAAATTGTCGGCGATCTCATAAAGCTCGTCGAACTTATGGCTGATGAACAGGATAGCTTTGCCCTTGGCCTTCAAGCCCTCGACGATGCGGAAGAGATCGTCGATCTCCTTGCGTGAGAGGGCGGCGGTGGGCTCGTCCATGATGACGATGCGGGCATCGATCGACAGCGCACGGGCGATCGCGACGAGATGGCGCTGCGCGATGGAAAGGTCTTTCAGCCGGGTCGAGGGATCGATGGCGCTTTCCAGCGATTCCAGCAGCTCCCTCGAGCGGCTGTTCATCGTCTTCCAGTCGATAGTGCGCCAGGACGTGCGCGGCGCGTGCCCGAGGAAGATGTTCTCGGCAACCGTCAACTCGTCGAAGAGCACGGTCTCCTGATGAATGGCGGTAACGCCAGCATCGATGGCGGCCTGCGCATTGGCAAAGGTCGTCGGCTTGCCGTCGATCAGGATCTCGCCTTCGTTCGGGCGGTAGATGCCTGTGAGAATCTTGACCAGCGTCGATTTGCCGGCGCCATTTTCACCGATGAGAGCGGTGACCTTGCCAGGGTAGAGAGAAATGCTGACGCCATCCAGCGCCTTGACGCCGGGAAAGATCTGCGAAATGCCGCGCATTTCCAGAATGGCCGTGTCACTTGCGGCTGCTGCGTTCGTGACGGGTCGTTGAAGGACAGTGGTCATCAGCAATATACCGGATCAATGAAACCAGGTCCGGCGGCTGACGCCGCCGGAGAGCTGTGGATACGATTTTCGATCAGAAAACCTTGGAGAACTGATCGATATTCGTGGCGTTGTAGACGAAGGGATCGGCCATGGCGGCTTCGCCGTTTTCGCCAACCTTGATCTTGCCCATGCGGCCGGCATTGATCTCGCTGCCCGGCTTGCCGTCGGTCTCACCCTTCACGAGGCGATAGGCGATCTGCGTTGCGGAATAGCCGAGGTCGATCGGGTTCCAGATCGCGAATTCCTTCGTCGCGCCGGACTTGATGGCGCCGGCCATTTCAGACGGCAGTCCGAGGCCTGTCACGTAGACCTTGCCGATCTTGCCGGCATCCTTGACGGCCTGCGAAGCGGCGAGCACGCCGACGGTGGTCGGAGCGACGATGACCTTGACTTCCGGATGTGAGGTCAGGAGGCCCTGTGCCTCGCGATAGCTCTTGTCCGAAAGGTCGTCGCCATAGACTGTCGTGACCAGATTGAGGCCTGGGAAGTCCTTAAGCTGCTTCTTCATCTCGCCGATCCAGATGTTCTGGTTGGTCGAGGTGGTGGTGGCCGACAGGATGGCGAAATCGCCCTTGCCGCCGTCGAGATGATCCTTGGCGAGCGTCAGGCACATCTTGCCGATCAGCTCGTTGGAGGAGGGGTTCAGCTGCAGGATGCGGCCAGCCTTTGCAACGCCGGAATCCCAGGAGATGACCTTGATGCCGCGCTGGGTCGCCTTCTTGAGTGCGGGGACGACTGCATCGGGATCGTTGGCGGAAATGGCGATGGCATCGACACCCTGCGCGATCAGCGAGTTGATCACTTCGATCTGGCCTTCGGCCGTCGTCGAGGTCGGGCCGGTGTAGATCACCTGCACGCCGCCGAGATCCTTGGCGGCTTCCTGCGCGCCCTTGTTGGCGGCTTCGAAGAAGCCGTTGCCCAGTGACTTCACCACGAGGCCAATCTTGATGTCTTTGGCACTGGCGGTCCCGGCCATCAGTGTCGCGGCGAGCGCGACGCCGATCGCCAATTTCTTTGCTATATTCATGTCTCTTCCTCCCAAGTTGATAGGCTCTGCTCACCCCATCTGAGCCGCGTCCCTTATGCGACCGACGGGGAATCTTCCTCCTCGGCCTCAGCCGAAACATTTGCGATAATCAGCGACACGCCGGCTCCCTCGATCATCCGCACCGTGTCTGCCGAAATGCCGTCATCTGTGATGATCGTCGTCACCTGTTCGAGCGGGCAAAGGATCAGGCTCGAGCGCTGACGGAACTTGCTGGAGTCGACCATCAGGACGAGTTCGTCCGCCTGCCGCATCAGCTTCTGCTCGCTCTGGATCAGCAGTCCATCCGCTTCCATGATGCCGAGCGGGCCGACACCCTGCGCGCCGAGGAACATGCGGCGCGCATAGAAATTGCGGGTCGTATCGTTGTCGAAGGGCGAAAGGATCAGGCTCTGCTCGCGATAGATCGCGCCGCCCGGCACCGTCACCGTATTTTTCGAATGCTTGACCAGATGCTCGGCGATCGCGAAGGAATTGGTCATGACCTGCAGCCGGAAGGCCGAGATGTAATGGACGAGCTGGAACGTCGTCGTGCCGCCATTGATGATGATGGCATCGCCGGGGCTGCAGAGTTCCGCCGCCTTGCGCGCAATTGCGCGTTTCTTGTTGATATTGACGGATTCTGAGACGCGGAACGGTCGGCCGACGAGATTGCCGAGCTGTGGGGGGTGGATCGACTCCGCCCCACCGCGCACGCGCCGGATCTTTCCCTGCACATGTAGGGCTGCGATGTCACGGCGTATCGTCGCCTCCGAAGCCTCCGTCAGCTCGGAAATATCCTGAATCGTCACGACAGGCTTTTCCTGTACGGCGCTCAGAATAATGCGGTGGCGTTCACGTTCGTGCATCGGTTCCTCCTTGGTGGCGGTTATTTCGTAAATATGACAAGGTGTCAATCATAAACGATCATAAACTTTCATATTGCATCGCAACATTGTCAAATATGATCGTTTTCGATTGACAAGGTGAGTATACGTGAGCGATACCCTGCTCACAAAGGGCGGTTCCACTCATGATCCGATCCGTCCGCAAGACTTGATTTTCAAGGGAGGATGACATGGCGGCTGACGTTCAGCTTCTGAAGAACCGTTGGGATGATGCATATGCTGCTGGCCTCGATGAGCCGGGCAAACTGCTTTACCGGTCGAATCTGCTGGGTGCCGACAAGCGTATCACCAACTACGGTGGCGGCAATACGTCGGCCAAGGTCATGGAAACCGATCCGCTGACCGGAGGGAAGGTCAAGATTTTGTGGGTCAAGGGTTCCGGCGGCGATGTCGGCACCATCAAGCTCGACGGCTTCGCCACGCTCTACCAGGATAAGCTCGACAGCCTGAAGAGCATCTACCAGGGCGTCGCCGACGAAGACCGCATGGTTGGCTTCCTGCCGCATTGTACCTTCAATCTGAATGCCCGCGCTGCCTCGATCGACACGCCGCTGCATGGCTTCGTGCCGTTCACCCATGTCGACCACATGCACCCTGATGCCATCATCGCCATTGCCGCCTCGAAGAATTCGCGCGAACTGACGCGGGAGATCTTCGGCGACGACATCGGCTGGCTGCCCTGGCGCCGCCCCGGCTTCCAGCTCGGCCTCGATCTCGAAGCCTTCGTCAAGGCGCATCCGAATGCCAAGGGCGTCGTGCTCGAAAGCCATGGCCTGTTCACCTGGGACAATGATGCCAAGGCCTGCTACGAGCTGACGCTTGCCATCATCAACAAGGCGATTGAATGGTTTGCCGCCAAGACCGAAGGCAAGACCATCTTCGGTGGTGCCGCCGTTCAGAGCCTGTCACAGGCGGAGCGCCGTGCGATCGCAGCGCGGCTGATGCCCGAGATCCGCGGCCGCATCGGCAAGGCAGAGCGCAAACTCGGCGATTTCGACGATCAGGATGCAGTTCTGGAGTTCGTAAATTCGAACAATCTTCGTCCGCTCGGCGCACTCGGCACCAGCTGCCCGGACCATTTTCTGCGCACCAAGATCCGCCCGCTGATTGTCGATTTCGATCCGGCAAAGCCCGATGTCGATGGCGTTATCGCTGGCCTCGACAAAGCGTTGGAAGACTATCGCGCCGACTACGCGCGTTACTATAATGATTGCAAGCACGACAATTCGCCTGCCATGCGCGACCCGAACCCGGTGATCTTCTTGGTGCCGGGCGTTGGCCTGCTGTCCTTTGCCCGTGACAAGGCGACCGCCCGCATCGCCGGCGAATTCTACGTCAATGCCATCAATGTCATGCGCGGCGCGTCCACCGTGTCCGAATATCAGGGCCTGCCGGAGCAGGAAGCCTTCGATATCGAATATTGGCTGCTGGAAGAGGCAAAGCTGCAGCGTATGCCGAAGCCGAAGAGCCTTGCAGGCAAGGTCGCCTTCGTCACCGGCGGCGCCGGCGGTATCGGTCGCGCCACGGCGGCGCGCCTGGTGGGCGAGGGTGCCTGCGTAGTGCTGGCGGATATCGACGAAACGGCGCTCAAGGGCACGCATGAGGATTTCAGTAAGAAATTCGGTGCCGATGCGGTGCGCAGCGTCAAGCTTGACGTCACCAAGGAAGACGCCGTCATCTCCACCTTCGCCGAGGCCTGTGTCGAATTCGGCGGCATCGATATTCTGGTGTCCAACGCCGGCATCGCCTCGTCGGCGCCGATCGAGACCACCGAACTTTCGATGTGGAACCGCAATATCGACATTCTTGCGACCGGCTATTTCCTCGTCTCGCGCGAAGCCTTCCGCCTGTTCCGTCGTCAGAACCTCGGCGGCAACGTTGTCTTCGTCGCCTCGAAGAACGGCCTTGCTTCATCGCCGAATGCTGCGGCCTATTGCACGGCCAAGGCCGCCGAAATCCATCTCGCCCGCTGCCTGGCGCTGGAAGGCGCTGAAGCCGGCATCCGCGTGAATACGGTCAATCCGGATGCCGTCCTGCGTGGCTCGAAGATCTGGAACGGCGAGTGGCGCGAGCAGAGGGCCGCCTCCTCGAAGATCGAGGTGGACGAGCTGGAAGAGCATTACCGCAAGCGCTCGATGCTGAAGCTCAACGTCTTCCCCGAGGACATTGCCGAGGCGATCTATTTCCTGGCTTCGGACCTCTCCGCCAAGTCGACGGGCAATATCATCAACGTCGATGCCGGCAACGCGCAAAGCTTTACGCGGTAACGGATGGGGAAGTGGCAGCCTCAGGGCCACCCTCGTGGTTCGAGGCTTTGCCGCCATCGCTCCGCTCTCGCGGCAGCGCACCTCACCATGAGGGTGGGGTAGCGATTGCGCCAACTGATGGGAAGGTCAGCCCTCACCCTGAGGCGGCCCGCAGGCCTTCGAAGGGCGAGGGCGGGTCATGGCTTGCAGGTGATCGTACTATAAGATTTCGAATGACGTATTTGGGAGGAAAGAATGGCCGAGTTTAGAATTGCGACCGATCTGGTCGCCGCCGAAAACGACAAGCGCGCCGCCGCGCTGAAATCCGACTATGAGGCGCTTGGCGCCACGCTTTCCCGCCGTGGCGTCGATATCGAAGCCATCACGAAGAAGGTCTCCGAATTTTTTGTTGCCGTCCCGTCCTGGGGTGTCGGCACCGGTGGCACGCGCTTTGCCCGCTTCCCCGGCACCGGCGAGCCGCGCGGCATTTTCGACAAGCTCGACGATTGCGCCGTCATTCAGCAGTTGACGCGAGCGACGCCGAAAGTCTCGCTGCATATCCCTTGGGACAAGGCAGACGTGAAGGAGTTGAAGGCCAAGGGGGAGGCGCTTGGCCTCGGCTTCGATGCCATGAATTCCAACACGTTTTCCGATGCGGCCGGCCAGGCGCATTCCTACAAATTCGGTTCGCTGAGCCACGTCGACGCGGCAACCCGCGCACAGGCCGTGGAGCACAATATCGAGTGTATCGAGATCGGTAAGGCGCTCGGCTCCAAGGCGCTGACGGTGTGGATCGGCGACGGCTCCAACTTCCCCGGCCAAAGCAATTTCACCAAGGCGTTCGAGCGCTACCTCGCCGCCATGGCTGATATCTACAAGGCGCTGCCTGACGACTGGCGGCTGTTTTCCGAGCACAAGATGTACGAGCCGGCATTCTATTCGACGATCGTGCAGGATTGGGGCACCAATTACCTGATCGCGCAGACACTAGGCCCGAAAGCTCACTGCCTCGTCGATCTCGGCCATCACGCGCCGAACACCAATATCGAAATGATTGTCGCCCGCCTCATCCAGTTCGGCAAGCTCGGCGGCTTCCACTTCAACGATTCCAAATATGGCGACGACGATCTCGACGCCGGCGCCATCGAGCCCTACCGCCTGTTTCTCGTCTTCAACGAGTTGGTCGATGCCGAACGGCGCGGCGTCAACGATTTCAATCCGGCGCATATGATCGACCAGTCGCACAATGTTACCGACCCGATCGAAAGCCTGATTTCCAGCGCCAACGAGATCCGGCGTGCCTATGCTCAGGCGCTCATCGTCGACCGCAAGGCGCTGGCCGAATATCAGGACGCCAATGATGCGCTGATGGCCTCGGAAACGCTGAAGCGCGCCTATCGCGCCGATGTCGAGCCGATCCTGGCCGAAGCCCGCCGCCGCGCCGGTGGTGCCATCGATCCGGTCGCGACTTATCGGGCAAGCGGCTATCGCCAGAAGGTTGCCGGCGAACGCCCGGCCTCAGTTGGCGGCAGCGGGGGGATTATCTGAGAGCCTTATAGTTCCGGCGGATTGGCAAACGGATCGAGTGATCGGACGTCCATTAGCTGGAAGTGCCTCAGGTTCCGGGTGAGAACCGTGTAGTCGTGCCGCAGCGCCGCTGCGGCAATGGCTGCATCTTCGAACCCAGGGTCTCCACCGCGCCCGACTGCTTGATCGAACAGGCGGCCGGCAATGCGCGCGGTCGCCGTATCGAGCGTCAGGATACGTTCACCATAGAGATGAAGAGTAAGTTCGAGCCATTCACCAAGCAGACTGGCTTTCTTGCTGGCGCCTGTGCGTTGGGCCTTCGCGATGCCGGCTTCTATTTCAGCAACGGTGACGGCGGACAGAAAAAATTGATCGGCGTGCGCCGAGATCCACGCCCGAACCGCCTGTGACAATAGATCTTGCGCCCGCAACGGCGATGTTGCCGAAATGATATTCGTATCAAGGAGATACATCAGATGTCGGCGTCGCGCAGCGATCGGCCCGGCTTGCGTGCGGGCAGATCGTCGTCTTCCAATGGGGCGTTGGTGAGCAACCAGCCAAAGGACGGAACCTGCTTCAGCTTTTGATACTCGTCATAGGAAATGATGACAGCTGCGCGCTGTCCATGGCGAGTGATGACAGCGCCATTGCCATCGAGAGCATCATCGACAACGGCGGAAAGTGTTGCCTTCACGTCCTTCAACTGAATTTCTCTCACGGGTCACCTATATGACTAGTATGGTCATAATGTAGGCGCCTAGTGAAATCCCGTCAATCTCTGCTCTCAATAACCCAGCGCAATCCCATCCTTGCGGTGGTCGGAACCGCCGAGCAGGATGCCGCGTTCGTGGTCGATCATGATCGCCTGCGCGCCACCGATCGGCTCATCCGCCCATTCGACGATATGGCCGCGGCGTTCGAGATTTCGCTTCGTTTCTTTCGATATCGTCGGCTCGAGCGACAGCTTGCCGCCGAAAGAGAAGCTTCGCGGCTGGTCGCTTGCCTGTTGCGGATCGAGATCGCGGTCGAGGATTTGCGTCAGCATATGGGCATGGCCGGCTGCCTGATATTGCCCGCCCATGACGCCGAAGCTCATGCGCACCTTGCCGTTCTCCATCAGCATGGCCGGGATGATCGTATGGAAGGGAAGCTTGCCGGGGCCGATGGCGTTGGGATGACCCTGCTTGACAACGAAGCCGGCGCCGCGGTTCTGCAGGAGCACGCCCGAGCGCGGCGCATAGATGCCGCTGCCGAAGGCCATAAAGACGGAGTTGATCAGCGAAATGGCATTGCCGTCGCGATCGACGACCGAGACATAGACCGTGTCGCGATGCTCCGGCCCATCCCAGATACTTATGTCAGCGGCGCGCTCAAGACTGATCTTTGCCCGCATGGCCTCGATCGAGCGATCCGACAGCAGGGCGTCGATGTCGAAGGTCACATGGTCCGGATCGCAGATCAGCTGATCGCGCATGGCATAGCCGGCCTTGGTCGCTTCGGCATGCAGGTGGATGCGATCGGCTTCAGACAATTTGGGGTCGCGAAGATCGAAGCCGTCGAGGATGCGGGTGATCAGCAGAGCCGCCAGACCCTGGCCGTTTGGTGGGCATTCCACAAGATTATGGCCGCGAAATTTGCCCGAGATCGGCTTGGTCTCGAATGCCCTGAAGTCGGCGAAATCGCTTTCCTCATGCAGGCCGCCCAGTGATTTGAGCAGCATGGTGATCTCTTCGGCCACCGGACCGCGATAAAAGGCGTCACGGCCGTTTTTGGCCACGGCTTTCAGCGTCGCGGCGAGAGCGGGATTGGTGATGCGTTCGCCGGTTCTTGGTGCTCGGCCATTCGGCAGGAAATAAGCGGCCGCCCCCGGGTATTTGGCAACGCGGTCGCTATAGCGGTGCCAGTCGAGCTCGACGCGGGGCGTGATGCAATAACCCTCCTCGGCGGCAGCGATGGCCGGAGCCAGGACGCGGTCCATGCCGAGCCGGCCATAGGAGCCGATCAGTCGGCACCAGGCATCGATCGCGCCGGGAATAGTGACGGCGTGCGCGCTGTCGTCGGGGATGGCAGTGAAGCCCTGTTCGAGGAAATAATCGAGTTTGGCCTTTTGCGGGGCACGGCCGGAGCCGTTGAGCGCAATAGGCATGCCGCCACCGGCGCTGTAAAGGGCAAAGCAGTCGCCGCCAATGCCGGTCATATGGGGATCGATGACCGATTGTAGCGCGACTGCGGCAACCGCGGCATCAACGGCATTGCCACCGGCGCGCAGGATGTCGACGGCGGCGAGCGTTGCCAGGGGGTGCGAGGTTGCGGCCATGCCCTTGTCCGAAATGGCGACCGAACGGCCGGGCTTGAAAAAATCTCGCTGCTGCATGTCGTCGACGTCCTCTATCTGCCTTGCGCCCATCCGCGCAGGGCGCGGTGTCGATAGTGTTTTAAGGGGTTTTCATCGTCATGGAAGTGCTGAGCCTTGTGGCCTTGCGTTTTTCAGAGGCCTTTCATCTGCGCAGCGTGTGATCGGGTCGCTAAGTAGCGAAGATGTCCGGATATTTGTCATGTTCATCTGCCAAATTCGAGATGAAGCTGGCGTTGTCGTCACGACGATCGTGGCAGCGTCTGCTTTTTTGATGCCTGTGCTCCAAATGGTCACTTTAGGGTGGCCCGACTCTGGGAATTGAGTATTGTCGATGGCAATGGTGGCCATGATTTGAACGTTGATGGCGATCGCGAAAGACAGAGCTTGCGCTCGATCAGGTGAGGAAATTCAATATGACGACTGACATTAACGGCTTTGCCGGGCACCTGAAGCGCCGCGAAAATGGCGGCATGATCTCCGGCTGGGTTGGCACGCCCGACCCGATGTTCGTCAATCACCTTGCCCAGGAAGATTTCGATAGCGTCGTGCTGGATATGCAGCATGGCATGTGGGACATGACATCGGCTGCAAACGGCATTGCCTATGTCAGATTGACCGGCAAGCCGGCCATTGCCCGCATCCCCGTCGGCGATTTTGCCTCCGCGTCGAGGCTCCTGGACGCAGGCGCTTCGGGCATCATCGCGCCGATGATTAATTCTGCCGACGACGCCCGCGCCTTGGTGAAGGCAACGAAATATCCGCCGCTTGGCGAGCGCAGCTGGGGGCCTTCGCTCGCCCTCAATCATTTTGGCCTGCCGGCGGAAGATTATCTGCAAAGCGCCAACAGCTTGACCGTTACCATTGCGATGATCGAAACCCGCACGGCTCTGGATGCGATCGACGAGATCCTTGCCGTCGACGGCATCGATGGCATCTTCGTCGGTCCGTCCGATCTTTCCATCGCGCTTTCGAATGGCGCGCGGCTTGCGCCCGATAGCGCTGCGATTGATCAGGCACTCGCCACCGCGCTCGCACGCTGCCGCGCCCACGGCAAGGTCATCTGCGCCTTCGCTGGTGATGGCGAGCGCGCCGGGCAATATCTGAAGCTCGGCCTCGATCTGGTGATCGCCGGCACGGATACGGCGCAACTGCGCGCGGGTGCCCGTGCGGCCATTCAGGCTGCGCGAAAAAGCGCTGATTGATAATCGGCTGGGATAAAAGCTGCCCGGGGTATTCCACGGGCAGCGAGCGATGGGTTGCGCTAGTTCACCAGCTTTACGTAGCAGGGCCGGTAGGTCTCCGTACCGCAGCCGCCACCGACGGCTTGCGCCGGTGTAATTGTGTTTTGGATAGCGATTGCCGCGAGTGCGACGGCGATGATTGTCAAAACAGTTTTGGTATATCTGTCCATGAGCCATTCTTTCAAAAGTGGTGCTGCAATGTTATGCACTTTAAAATTGCTTTTATAAAAGTCAATTACAAAAAGTTGCATCTGGCGGCTTTCTGTTAGCGAGCGCGCCCGCCAAGGAGTTCCCGCCTTTCCCTGGTCAAGGAGTGCCGTACCGCACTTGCGTCGCCAATCAGCTGCGGGCATTCTCGCGTCGACATGGCGGAGCGAAACGATTTGGCGAAAGTGCATGCATTGGCAGTAGGACGTGGCTTGCGCCGCGAAGCGGGCCAGCGGGTGACCTTGCGTACCGTTGCGACGGCGCTCGGCCTCTCGGTCACAACTGTCAGCCGGGCCTTGAAAGAGGGACCGGAGGTCAATCGCGAAACCATTGAGCTGGTCAAGCGTGTTGCGGGTGAACTCGGCTATCGCCCGAACCTCGGCGGCATCAATCTTCGTACCGGCAAGACGCATGCGATTGGAATCGTGCTGCCATTTGGCCGCGAAGGCGAGATGAACATTGTCGTCGCCTCGCTGATCGAGGGCGCATCGCGCTATATGAAGGCTAGGGGTTACCGCACGACCATCGTGCCGCAATTGCAGGCCGATGATCCGCTGGCGACCGTGCGCGATATCGTCGAGGAGGGGTCCGTCGACGGCATCATCATCACGCATACGACACCGCAGGATGATCGGGTGAAGTATCTGCTTGAGGTCGGCATGCCTTTTGTCACCTTCGGCCGTACCGAACTGTTGAGCTTGCATCCGAGCATCGATCTCGATCACGAGGTGATAGGGGCGCAAGCCGCGCGCCTGCTTCTCGATGCCGGTCATCGCAAGCCGCTGCTGATCGCGCCCAGCAACCAGTTCACCTATGGTCTGCAATTCGTCCGGGGCTGGCGAAAAACCTTTGCCGAACGCCATCTCGAAGTCGCAGATGATCTCATCCATTTCACAGGTGCAACACCCGATAGCGGTCGCGAGATGGCGAGGCACGTGGCGGCGCGAAATCCGGATGCAACGGCCGCTTTCGTTGCGAGCGAAGAGGCTGCTCTTGGCTTCCTTGCCGGTCTTCGCGACATCGGGCGCCAAGCCGGACAGAATTTCGCCTTGATCACCTATGGCGGCACGGCACTCCCTGATTTCTTCAATCCGCCGCTCAGCACTTTTTATTACTCCAACCACGCGATCGGTGAGCGACTGGCGGCCTTTCTAAGCCGGGCAATCGCCGGTGACGATCCTGGCGAATTGCGTGAAATCGTCCAGGCCGAATTCGTCGATCACAATAGCCAGAAGTTATCAGTCTGATCTTTGCGGCACTGAGCGGGGATCATGTATCCTGGCAAGCCGTTCGTAACGTTACGATTTTCGTATTTCATCGGTAAGCTGACTGTTTTGTGGCGTAAGCGGCGGCTTGACAGCTGCGTTATTATCTATCATTCGTAACGTTACGAATTGCTGTTTGGAGGGGATAGAGGCTCCGATCGGCAAGAAGATGAAAGCCTTGCCGCAGGCGGGCAATTATATTCCAAGGGAGGATGACGTGAGCCAGGGCTCGCTTTTTTTCGGATCACCAATCTGGACGTTCAATTGGAACCCGCCTTACGCCGCACCATTGCGGCGACTGGCCCGCACCGGCTGTAAAGGCTTCGAGCTGACGGCATGGTCGGTCGACATGCTGGCCTATTATACGCCGGAGACCATTCGCGAGTTGAAGCACATCGCCGATGGCGAGGGGCTGGTGCTCACCAACTTCTTCTTCAATCTGCCCTTCAGCCGCGCCGCGAATGCTCCGGTTTCGACAGTCGATCTCGAGGGCTACAAGCGCGGAATGGATGTGGCGGCCGAGATCGGCACGCCTATCGTTACCAGCATGACGCCCTATCCCTTTCAATCCGACGTCAAGCCGATCCTGCAACGGCCGATTTCACAGGAATGGGGTGCCGTGGTCGAGCCGCAATGGGATTGGACGGGTGAATACGATCTGGTCGTCGACGGTTTTGCCAAGGCCTGCGAGATTGCCGCATCTGCCGATCTGCGCGTGGCGATCGAGCCGCATCCCTATCGCTGGGTCAGCTCCGGCCAGGGCATGATGCGCTTGATCGAGCGTACCGGCGCCCCCAATCTGGGCCTGAATTTCGATCCCAGCCACCTCTTTCCCGCCGGCGACATGCCGCATTACGTCGTGCTGGCGCTCGGCGACCGCATCTACAACACGCATTTCTCGGACAACGAGGGCCACACCAACGCCCATTGGCGACCGGGGCGCGGTAAGATCGACTGGAAGGCCATTTTCGCGGCGCTGCAGGCGATCGGCTATTCCGGCCCGATCACGCTGGAGCTGGAGGATGCGCCGGGTGCGTCGCACTGGACGCATTTCCGCGAGGCGACACCGGAATTCGATGAGGAAATGCGGCGTGGCATGAGCTATCTGCGCGCCGCCGCCGCCGAACTCGATATCACCATTTCCTAGAGGCTGTCCCAATGAGCAACGAACCCATGAAAGTCGGCATTGTCGGCGCCGGCAATATCAGCGCCACCTATGTCGCAACCCTGCACATGTTCGATTTCATCCGCGTGAAGTCGATCTACGATCTCTATGAGTCTTCGGCGCAAAAGCTGGCCGCGCAGTTCGGTATCGAGGCCGTGGCGCTCGACACGATGCTGGCTGATCCGGAAATCGGCCTGATCATCAATCTGACGACGCCGGTGTCGCATTATGCCATCAGCAAGAAGGCGCTGCTTGCCGGCAAGCATGTCTATTCGGAAAAGCCGCTCGGCATCTCAATGGCCGAAGCGGAGGAGCTGATGTTGCTTGCACGGGCAGGCGACCTGCGGCTCGGCTGCGCTCCCGACACTTTCCTTGGCGGCGGCCATCAGCTGACGCGGCGGCTTCTGGACGAAGGCCGCATCGGCAAGACGATCTCGGCTACCGCCATGCTGCTTTTGCCCGGCCATGAGCATTGGCATCCCAACCCCGCCTTCTTCTATGGTCGCGGCGGCGGGCCGATGCTGGATGTCGGTCCCTATTATGTCACCAACCTGATTGCCCTGCTCGGGCCGGTGCGCGAAGTCTTCGGAACGGCAAAGATCACCCGCATCGAGCGGACGGTGAAAACCGATCCGCATCGCGGCGAAACGATCAAGGTGCTGGTGCCGACGCATCTGACCGGCGTGATGGAGTTCCACAGTGGTGCCACGGTGACCATCGCCACCAGCTTCGATGTCATCAAGCACAAGCACAACCAGATCGAGCTTTATGGTTCCGAGGGAACCATGGTGACCCCGGACCCGAACAACTTTAGCGGCAAGGTCGAGATATTCCGCGATGGCGGCGAGGCCTGGGAAGAGATTGCGGTCGACCATCCCTATATTGAAGGCGTGCCCGGTCATCTGGGCTTGCGCGGTTTGGGCGCGGCGGAAATGGTTGATTCCCTTCGCTCCGGGCGCCATCATCGGGTATCGTCCGAACTTGCCTTCCATGCCCTGGAAGTCATGACGGCATTCGAGCGCTCGTCTCAATCACGCAGCGTGGTTGCAATCCATAGTAGCTGCGGCCGTCCGGACCCGATACAACGTACAATTAATGAGGGACGTTTCGTATAGGCTGCGCTATAGCTTAGGAAAATGCAGTCCTTTTGGACTGTGGACTTGACGAAGGGGCAATGCCTGAGGAAGCATTGCCCACTTGCCGCAGGGAACGGAGGCCCGGCGGCATAGCTTTGGAGGATTACAAAATTCGGCGGTCGATGTCCGGGGGGACTACGGTCGCTGAGCACAAGCGTTTGGAGAACGTTTTCAAAGGAGGAGGAACATATGCGTAAATTGATGATGGCATTGGTCGGCGCCACGGCGTTGGTCGCGGCAAGCGTGACCGGCGCTCTGGCCGAAGGCAAGAAAGCCGAAGTCCTGCATTGGTGGACGTCCGGTGGCGAAGCCGCCGCAGTGAAGGAACTGGCCAAGGCCTTCAACGCTGCCGGCGGCGATTGGGTGGATACCGCGATCGCCGGCTCCGGCTCGACGGCTAGACCGATAGGCATCAACCGCATCATCGGCGGCAACCCGCCGACGGCGATGCAGTTCAACACCGGTACGCAGATGAACGATCTCGCCCAGCAAGGCCTGCTGCGGCCGCTTGACGATCTCGCCAAGGAACAGGATTGGAAATCCGTCCTGACCCCAGCCTTCTACCAGGCCATCCAGTTTCAGGGCCATATCTACGGCGCGCCGATCAACGACCACGGTCAGAACTGGCTGTTCTACTCCAAGCCCGTTTTCGCCAAGGCAGGCGTGACCGAAGAGCCGAAAACCTGGGATGAAATGTTTGCCGCGCTCGACAAGATCAAGGCTGCAGGCCTGACTCCGGTCGCCGTCGGTGGCCAGCCCTGGCAGCTACAGCTGATGTTCAACGCCATCCTTCTCGGTGAAGGCGGCAAGGACCTCTATGGCAAGGTCTGGAAGGATCTCGATACCAATGCCGTCAAGTCCGACAAGTTCAAGCATGTCGCTGAAGTCTTCGCCAAGCTGCGCAACTACCAGGATGCGGGCAGCCCGAACCGTGACTGGAACGTCGCGACCGGCATGCTGATCGACGGCAAGGCCGGCATCCAGTTCATGGGTGACTGGGCCAAGGGCGAATTCATCCATGCTGGCCTCGTCGCCGACAAGGATTTCGGCTGCATCCTCGGACCGGGCGAATCCAACTTCATGATGGGTGGCGACATCTTCGTCTTCCCAGTCCTGAAGGACAAGACGGCGGTCGATGCCCAGACGCTGCTGGCAACGGTCATCATGTCCAAGGAAGGTCAGCTCGCCTTCAATTCCAAGAAGGGCTCCGTGCCGGTTCGTCTCGATGTTGATACGTCGAAGCTCGATGCCTGCGCGCAGAAGGGCCTGAACGCGCTCAAGGATCCGACCCGTCAGATCCTGACCTCTGACGTGCTGACGCCGCAGGACATCGTCCAGACCGAGGGCGACTTGATCGCCCAATATTGGACGACCCCCAGCATGACGGCCGATCAGTTCGCCGATCAGTTCGCCAAGGTCATCGACCAGGCGAAGTAAGCTTCAACCGACATCCATGCGGCGGCAGGTTCGCCTGCCGCCGGTTTTCATGAATGCTGAGGAGGAGCGCCATGAGCACACCTGAAACAAGCGCTGCCGTTGTCGGTGCGACCGTCGTAAAGCCGGGCGCAACCCGCAGGAAAATGCGTTTTTCGCCCTATATCGCCCTGTTCCCGGCCTTCGTCATCGTGCTGTTGGCTTATGTCGTGACTGTCGTCTGGAACATCTGGATATCCTTCACGGACAGCAAGGTGCTGCCGGTCAATATCTTTGTCGGAACCAAGCAGTACGAGCGGCTGTTTGACACCGCACGCTGGCAGATATCGCTGCAGAATGTCGTGGTTTTCGGCATTCTCTTCATCGCCGGCTGTCTGATCCTCGGCTTTCTTCTGGCGGTTGCTCTCGACCAGAAGGTTCGCTTCGAAAACACGTTCCGGACGATCTTCCTCTATCCCTTTGCCATGTCCTTCATCGTCACGGGCCTCGTCTGGCAGTGGATCATGAATCCGACGCTTGGCCTGCAGAAGGTCGCCGACAGCATCGGCTTCACCTGGTTCCGCTTCGACTGGATCGTACAGAGCGATCTGGCGCTCTACGTCATCGTGCTGGCCGGCATATGGCAATCGACGGGCCTGGTCATGGCGATCATGCTGGCGGGATTGCGCGGCGTCGACCGCGAACTATGGAAGGCGACGCGCATCGACGGCATTCCGAGCTGGCGAGTCTATCTCCACATCGTCATCCCGATCCTGAGGCCGACCATCATCACCGCCAGCGTGCTTCTGGCGATCGCCGTGGTCAGGGTCTACGAACTCGTGCTGGCGACAACCGGCGGCGGGCCTGGGATTTCGACCGAAGTGCCCGGGAAATTCATCATGGATTACCTGTTCGGCCGCGGCAATATCGGGCTGGCGACCGCGGCATCGACCGTCATGTTCGCGACCGTCGTCGTCGTGGTGACGCCCTGGCTCTACTACGAATATTTCCGTGAAAAACCGAGGGGCAACTGATGACGATACCATCTTCCGTCTCAGCGACCATGCAGGGTCCGACCGGGCGCAAGCCGCAGCATCTGACGCCCGGGCGCATCGGCCTCTATGCCTTTCTGGTCATGGCGGCACTGTTCTTCCTGCTGCCGCTTTATGTAATGCTCGTCACCTCGTTCAAATCCATGCCGGAGATCCGGCAGGGCAATATCTTCGCCTTTCCGCAAGCGTGGTCTGCCGATGCCTGGGTGCAGGCATGGAGCACGGCCTGCACCGGCCTTGAATGCGGCGGTATCAGCGTCGGCTTCTGGAATTCGGTAAAGATCCTGATCCCGAGCATGATCCTGTCAATCTTCATTTCGTCGTTGACTGGCTATGCCCTGTCCTTCTGGCGGGTGAAGGGCGCAAATGTGCTGTTCGCCATCCTCCTGCTCGGGGCATTCATTCCCTATCAGGTGTTCATCTATCCGCTGGTGCTGATCTATCGTGACATCGGCATCTATTCGACGCTGCCCTGCATCATCATCACCCATACGGTCTTCGGCCTGCCCGTGCTGACGCTGCTGTTCCGCAACTACTATTCCAGCCTGCCGATGGAACTGTTCAAGGCTGCCCGCATCGATGGGGCGGGGTTGTGGCAGATCTTCTTCCGGCTGATGATCCCCATGTCGATCCCCATCCTCGTCGTTGCGGGGATCCTGCAGGTGACCGGCATCTGGAACGACTTCCTCTTCGGCGTCGTCTTCGCCGGCAGGGAAAACTTCCCCATGACCGTGCAGCTCAACAACATCGTCAACTCCACCCAGGGCGAGAAGCTTTACAACGTCAACATGGCGGCAACCATTCTGACCGCCCTTATTCCGTTGATCGTCTATTTCGGTTCGGGTCGCTGGTTCGTGCGCGGTATCACCGCGGGCGCAGTCAAGGGATAGTTCATGGCCAATGTTTCCATTCGCGAACTTGCAATCAATTTCGGCGCTGTCAATGTGCTGAAATCGCTCAATCTCGAAGTGAATTCGGGCGAATTCATCGTCCTGCTTGGGCCATCGGGCTGCGGCAAGTCTACCTTGCTCAACGCCATAGCCGGGCTCACCGATATCAGCGACGGCCAGATCTGGATCGGCGACAAGAACGTCACCTGGGAGGAGCCGAAAGATCGCGGCATCGGCATGGTGTTTCAATCCTATGCGCTCTATCCGACGATGACGGTCGAAGGAAATCTCTCCTTCGGGCTGCGCATTGCCGGCATGGCGAAAGAGGAGATCGCCCAGCGCGTCGATCGTGCCGTGCAGATCCTGCAGATAGATCCTTTGCGCAAGCGGCGGCCGGGCGAACTCTCCGGCGGCCAACGCCAGCGCGTCGCAATCGGCCGGGCCCTGGTGCGCGATGTCGATGTCTTCCTGTTTGACGAGCCGCTCTCCAACCTCGACGCCAAGCTTCGAACCGAACTGCGCGTCGAGCTGAAACGACTGCACAGCGGCCTCGGCTCGACCATGATCTATGTCACGCACGACCAGATCGAGGCGCTGACGCTGGCCGACCGCATCGCGGTCATGAGTGGCGGCGTCATCCAGCAGTTTGCCTCGCCGAAGGAGATCTATCGGCGCCCCGTCAATCGCTTCGTTGCGGGCTTCGTCGGCTCGCCCTCGATGAACTTCTTGTCGGGGCAAGTCACGAGCAGTAACGGCGTGCCGGGCTTTCGGCTTGCAGATGGCCGGACGATCGATCTCAACGGCTATGAGTTTTCCGGCACGCCCGGCGAGGGCCGCAAGGCCACGCTTGGTGTGCGGCCGGAGCAGATGCAGTTCAACGCGGCCAGCGATCGCGCCTCAAGCCTGCCGGCGACCTTCACGATCGTCGAGCCGATGGGCTCAGACAATCTGATCTGGGGTCAGGTTGGCAATGAAACTGTGTCGGTGCGTATCGATGCCGATGAAGAGGTCGCACTAAACAGCGAGCAGCCGGTCTATTTCCAGCCGGCTCTCGCATCGTTGTTCGGCGAGGATGGGCAGCGACTCTAAAGTAACTCCAGGAGGTCTTCCGTCTGGAAGCGCTCTATGAGCGGGCCAGTTCCTTGTCGAGAGCCGACAGAAGACGCGGATCATCGGCTGTCACGTCAGGCGCAAAGCGGGCGGCGACCTTGCCGTCGCGGCCGATCAGGAATTTCTCGAAATTCCAGACGATGCCGCCATCTTGCCCGGTCTCGAGGCCGTGCTTTGCCAGGCGCTCGCGCATCGGCCCGTCGCCCGTCGTTTCGATGCCGGAGTTGATGAGGCTATTATAGAGCGGATGCCGCTCTTCGCCCGTGACGGCAATCTTGGAAAACATCGGGAACTGCACGTCATAGGTCAGTGTGCAGAAGCTCAGGATATCTTCGTCCGTACCGGGTTCCTGGCCCTTGAAATCATTGGCGGGAAAGCCGGCGATGACGAGACCTTCATCGCGCTTGTCCTCGTAAAGCTTTTCCAGCCCTTCGTATTGCACCGTCAGCCCGCATTTGGAGGCGACGTTGACGACCATGATCACCTTGCCTCGATAGTCGGCAAGCGTCGTATCGCTGCCGTCGATCCTCTTTACCGGAATATCGAGCACGCTGTCGGTCATTTCATTCACTCCAAGTGAGACGGGAAACAGGATGCAGATATTTGCCTGGATTTGACGGACGTCAAGGTCAGAAACCGTCTCAGGCGGCCTCTTCCATCCTGACCAGATGGCCGGTCGAGACTTCCCGGTAGTGCCGCGTCGGCGGCGTATATCCCACTGGCCGCACCGGGCTCTTCAATTCATCGACAGCCAGATTGCGCTTGATCCCGCGGCGCGACGGATCCGGCACCGGAACCGCCGCCATGAGCTTCTTCGTATAGGCATGCTGCGGGTTCTCGAACACCGAGGCGCGGGGGCCGATTTCGACGATCTCGCCGAGATACATCACCGCTACGCGATGGCTGACACGCTCCACCACGGCCATGTCATGCGAGATGAAGAGATAAGAGAGATTGAGGCTCTGTTGCAGGTCCATCAGCAGATTGCAGACCTGCGCCTTGATCGAAACATCGAGCGCCGAGACACTTTCGTCGGCAACGATCACCTTCGGGTCGAGGGCAAGCGCGCGGGCGATGCAGATGCGCTGGCGCTGGCCGCCCGAGAATTCATGCGGGTAGCGGCTCATCATATCGGCCTTCAGGCCGACACGCTCCAAAAGGTCGGCGGCTTTCTCGCGGGCCTCGGCACGCGAGCCGAGGCGATGCTCGATGAAGGGCTCGGCGACCGCCGCTCCGATGGTCATGCGCGGATTGAGGCTGGCGAAGGGGTCCTGAAAGATCATCTGGATGCTGCGGCGCATGCGGCGTAAGTCCGGTGCGCCGAGTTTCATCACGTCATAACCGTCGAGGCGGACGTCCCCGGACTTGGGATTGATGAGGCGCATGATGGAGCGTCCCGTCGTCGACTTGCCGCAACCGGATTCGCCCACCAATGACAGGGTTTCTCCTTGAGCCAGATCGAAGGAGACGTTTTCGACCGCATGAATGGCGCCTGTGGGCCGGGCGAGCATGCCGCCGCGAAGTTCGAAGCGGGTGACGAGATTCTTGACCTCGAGAACCGGCGTCTTGCCATGGTCGACCGTGTCGGCAAGTGCCTTGGGTTCGCTGCGCTCGCCAGTCTGCGCGTCCACGACGGGAAAACGTAAAGGCTGGGCCTGATCCTTCATCGAGCCGAGCCGCGGTACGGCCGACAGCAAGGCGCGAGTATATGGATGCTGGCCGCGATGGAAGATGTCATCGGTCTTGCCTGTTTCCACCGCTTCGCCGCGATACATGACGATGGTGCGGTCGGAAATCTCGGCGACGACACCCATGTCGTGGGTGATGAAGAGAACGGACATGCCTTCCTCCTCCTGCAGCACCTTGATGAGGTCGAGGATCTGCCCCTGAATGGTGACGTCGAGCGCTGTTGTTGGCTCGTCGGCGATCAGGAGTTTCGGGCGTGAGGCAAGCGCCATGGCGATCATCACGCGCTGGCGCATGCCGCCGGAAAACTGATGCGGATATTCGTCGAAGCGCGAGGATGCGTTGGGGATGCGCACCTTTTCCAGCAGGCGAATGGTTTCCGCTCTGGCCTCTGCTTTGGAGATGTCGCCATGGCAAGTGAGCGCTTCGGAAATCTGCCGGCCGATGGTGAAGATCGGATTGAGAGAAGTCATCGGCTCCTGGAAGATCATGGCGATATCCTTGCCCCTGACCTTGCGCATCTCGCCCTCCGGAAGAGAAAGGATGTCGCGGCCATTGAGCCGGACGGAACCTTCGATACGGCTACTACCCTTGGCGAGTAGCCGCATGATAGAGAGCGAAGTGACGCTCTTGCCGGAGCCGCTTTCGCCTACGATGGCAACCGTTTCTCCCGGCATGACGTCGAAGGAGATGTTCCTGACCACCTGACGCCATTCGCCGTCGACCAGGAACGAGGTCGTCAGATTGGCGACCGAAAGAACGGGCTGCATACTCGGATCGTTCTGTTGCGTTGTAACGGTCGGCATAGAGTTCCCTTTTTATGATCTTACGCGCTGGCCAGATTTCAATCGACGCTGTTCATGATGGTGCCGGTGCGGTGGCGAAGGAGGCCGAACGGCCACCCTCGGCAATCCTTGCGGCGTCGAGAGCAGCAATCTTCTCATCGATCTCGCGGCGGTCGGTCATGCCGCTCGGGTTCTGCCGTGTCGGCATGGTTTCGCCGACATGGAGATAGCGTTCTTGCGCGACGGCATAGAGCCGTTCGAGTTCGGTGAGCGGATCGGCGCTATCGTCGACGCGAATGTTCAGCCAGGCATAGTCCTGATCGCGGTAAATCACGAGCGCTGCCGATTGCTTGCCGCGCTTGTCGCCGCCGGCGCGCATCGCTTCGAGCAGCCGCTCGGCCAGCGGCTTTCCCTCGGTCTTCTTGAAGGTTGCAAGCGTCTCGGCAATCACCTGCGGACCCGCCAGCATATTGCCAGCAACCGAGACATTGTCATCGACCAGATGGCCTGCCCAGTCGACGCACTTGGCACCGGTAAAGGCGGCATTGTTGCCCTTGCCGTCGATCAGGTGGAACTGCCGTTGCTCGCGACCCTCGTCGCGGGCGCTCAGCGTTTCAACAATCTCGCCGGGAGCATGACCGGTGGCCAGCATCGCCAGTCCATCGATGCCGTAAAACGGGTTGGCGAAGGCCTGTGTCGCGACAGCGCCTATGCCGCCGCGAATATGCGGCACGATGCTGCCGACGGCAAAGAAGCGCGTGGCGACGGCGATGGCGAGATTTCCAGTTTCCGGCTCTCGGGCAACGATCGACCAAGTCATCGGCTCTATCTCCCAATGGCGTAGGCTTGCATCAAACGCGGTGTTGCTGCAGCGCGCAAGAGGCCATCTCTATCTCGCCGCGCTGCGGTAAGTCGCCCCACGGTCCATTCCGGCGCGACGGTTAGCTGGTGGCCCTTCTTGCGGAGGGCATCGAGCATTTCGGTGCTGAAGTTCGCCTCCGCCGTCAGGCCGCCGGGCTCGCGGGTGCGCGGATAGAAGGAGCTCGGGAAATGGGTGCTGTGGAACAGCGGCTTGTCGATCGCTTCCTGAAGATTCAGTCCGTGGTGGACATAGCGCAGGAAGAAGGAGAGCTGCCACTGTTCCTGCTGATCGCCGCCCGGCGTGCCGAAGGCGAGCGTCGGCCGGCCCTCGTGCAGCGCAAGCGTTGGCGTCAGCGTCGTGCGCGCCGTTTGCCCGGAGCCAGCGAGGAGGGCAGGCCCGGCTTCAGCCAGAACATTTGCGCACGCGAATTCAGGCAGAAGCCGAGGCCGGGGATGATCGGCGAGGATTGCAGCCAGCCGCCGGAGGGGGTGACGGAGACCATGTTGCCCTCGCGGTCGATCACGTCGATATGCACGGTGTCGCCGCGCTTTTCGGTCAGATGCGACATGGTGGGTTCATAGACCGCGCCGCCCTTGGCTTCGGGAGTTTCGAGCATCTTCATCGTGAGATCGTACTGGCTCTCGAAGCCCGGCAGCCTGCCCGGGCGCAATGCAAGCGAGGCCTCAGGGGAAATGAGCTTGCGACGCTCACCGGCATAGGCATCCGACAGCAGGGTATCGAGCGGCACGGCCGTGAAATTCGGATCGCCGTAATAGACTTCTCGATCGGCAAAGGCGAGCTTCATCGCTTCCGTCACCGTATGGACGAAATCCGCGCCGGCCGGATCCATGCCGCCAATGTCGAAGCCCTTGAGCAGCGACAAGGCCTGCAGGAAGACTGGCCCTTGGCCCCACGGACCGATCTTGGCGACGGTCCAGCCGTGATAGTCGTAGGTCTGCGGCTCTTCGATCGTGGCGTGCCAATTGGCCATATCGTCGGCCGTCAGCACGCCCTTGTGGCGCTCGCCGCTTGCATCCATCACTTCGGCCTTGCTGACATAGCTGTCGATCGCCTCGGCGACGAAACCGCGATAAAAGGCGTTGCGAGCCGCCTCGATCTGGTCTTCGCGATCGCTCTTGCTTTCCGCTTCCGCGACGACACGCTTCCAGGTTTCGGCAAGCACCGGATTCTTGAAGTTGGACCAGGGTTCCGGGGCTGAGCCTCCGGGGAGCCAGGTCTCATAGGAGGTCGGCCACTCCTCGCGATAGAAATCGGCAAGCCCCGCAATGGTGGCAGAAACGCGCGGCAGGATGGGGTGGCCGTTCTCGGCATAATGGATCGCCGGTTCCAGAACGTCGCGGACAGTGAGCCTGCCGTAATCGCGCAGCATCATCATCCAGCCGTCGAAGGCGCCGGGGATGACGGTAGCGAGCAGGCCGTCGCCGGGGATCAGTTTCAGCCCTTCATTCGTATAATGCTCGATCGTCGCTCCGGCCGGTGCCGGCGCCTGGGCGCAGATGACCTCGACTTTGTCCTTTTTCTTCGAATAGAGGATGGCCGGCATATCGCCGCCTGGCCCACAGAGATGCGGCTCGACGATCTGCAGCACGAAGCCGGTCGCGACGGCGGCGTCGAAGGCGTTGCCGCCCTTTTCGAGAATGCTCATGCCGACGGCGGAGGCGATCCAGTGCGTCGACGTGACGACGCCGAAGGTTCCGAGAATTTCAGGGCGTGTGGTGAATGCGGTCATTGGGGGGCACCTTTTCAGTTTATTCATGCTTCGCGCGGGTCGAGCGCATCGCGCAGGCCGTCGCCGAGGAGATTAAAGCCGATCACGACGAGGAAAATGGCGGCACCCGGCCACATAGCCATCCAGGGCGCCTGTTCGAGATAGTTCTTGGCGACATTGAGCATCGAGCCCCAGCTGGGAGCCGGTGGCTGCTGGCCGAGCCCGAGAAAGGAGAGGCTGGCTTCCGCGATGATGGCTGTCGCGATGGTGAGCGTTGCCTGCACGAGAATCGGGGCAAAGACGTTCGGCAGGATATAGCGGGTAATGATGCTGAAATGGCGCAGTCCGATCGATCGGGCGCCTTCGACATATTCTTCCGTCTTCACCGCCAGCACCTGACCGCGCGTCAGCCGCACGAAGACCGGCGTTGCCGAAAGGCCGATGGCGATCATCGCATTGGTGAGGCTTGGCCCGAGAAAGGCGGCAAGCGCAATCGCGGTGATCAGGAACGGCATGGCCAGAAAGGCTTCGGTGATGCGCGAGATGATTTGGTCGATCCAGCCGCCGTAATAGCCGGAGACGAGGCCGAAGGGCACGCCGATGGCGACGGCGATGGCGACCGAGAAGATGCCGGCCATCAAGGATGCCCTTGCGCCCCAGATCATGCGGGAGAGAATATCCCGGCCGAGATCGTCGGTGCCTAGCCAATGGGCGGCCGATGGCGCCTTGCGGATCGCCGACCAGCTGGTTGCGACCGGGTCCGGGATGGGCAGTAGCGGCGCGAACGCGGCGAGCACCGTAAAGAACAGGATGATGCCAAGCCCGATCAAGGCCCCCTTGTTGGCCTTCAGCTTTCGCCAGGCCCGATTGGGAGCGCGCTTGGCCGAAGGGGCCGCCGCGGCCGTCTGAACGATCGTGCTCATAGGGCAGCCCTCATGCGCGGATTGAGGAGGACATAGAGAATGTCGGCGATAAGGTTCATGAGGATGAAACCGATGGCCGTGCAAAGCACGACGCCCTGGACGACTGCGTAATCCCGGTTGAAGACGGCATCGACGATCAGCTTGCCGAAGCCGGGGATGGTGAAAATCTGCTCGGTCAGGACAGCGCCGGCCAGAAGCTCGCCGAAGAGCAGGGCGCTGACGGTGACGATGGGCAGGACGGCATTGCGGAAGCTGTGCTGCAGGACCACGGCCGCCTCCGGCAGACCCTTGGCGCGAGCCGTACGGATATAGTCGGCACTGAGCACGCTCAGCATCGCCGAACGGGTATGACGCATCAACGTTGCCGCCAGTGCATTGCCGAGCACGAAAGCGGGCATCAGCATGGTCTGGATCGAACGCCAGGGGTCCTCGAAGAAGGGCTGATATCCTGAGGCGGGCAGCCAATGAAGCTTCACCGAAACCAGCAGGATCAGCATGATACCGAGCCAGAAATTCGGCACGGAGAGGCCGCACAGCGCGACGATATTGGCGAGGAAATCGATGACGGTGTTCTTCTTCACGGCCGCCAATATGCCCATGGGAACGCCGATGACGAAGGCGAAGATCATCGACATGACGGCAAGCTGGATGGTGACCGGCAGCTTTTCGGCGACCAGCGTCAGCACCGGTTGGTTGGTACGCAGCGAAACGCCAAGATCGCCCTTGGCGACACCCTGCAGCCAGTAGCCATATTGATAGATGACCGGGTCATTGAGCCGATACTTCTCGCGCAGCAGCTCGAGAACCTGCGGATCGCGTTCTTCGCCTGCCATGGCGAGCACTGGATCGCCGGGCAGAAGCTTCTGCAGGGAGAAGACGAAGATCGAAATGATCAGCAGCGTCGGTATCGCGACGAGCAGCCTCTTTCCGATATAGCTATACATGGGCAGATCCTCGCCGCGATGCCGAATGCCGGAAGAGCCATGCGGGAAGAGCCCGCATGGCGTTGATTGCTCAGTTGCTCTTCTTCACGCCGACAAGGCGGATCATCCCGTCCGGGGACGGAGTGAAGCCGGACACCTTCTTGTTGTAGGCCCAGATCCAGGCCTGATGCCCGAGGAAAATGATCGGCAGGTCCTTGTCGAGGATGGCCTCGGCCGCATCGTATTTCTGCTTGCGCACGGCATTGTCCTGCGACTGGCGAGCCTCGAGCAGCAGTTTGTCGACCTCAGCATTGCTGTATTTGGAATCGTTGAGGCCGGCGCCTGTCGTCACGAATTGCTGGAGATTGCCATCAGGATCGGAGCGGCCGGACCAGTCTGAACGGCTGAGCTGGTAGTTGCCGCTCGACTGCGCGTCGAGCAGCGTCGCAAATTCCGTGGTTTTCAGCGTCACGTCGAAACCGGCTTCGGCGACCATCGACTGGATGATCTGCATCATCTGCATCGAGACGGGATTATTCGCGACTGCAAGCTCGACGGGGATCCGGTCGAAGCCCGCCTCCTTGATAAGGGCCTTGGCCTTGTCGACGTCTCGGGCGGGAACCGGCACGTCCTTGTCGAACCACGGGCTGTTGGGTGCGAATGGCTGATTGCCGGCAAGACCGGTGCCGTCAAAGACGATCTGCATCGCGGCTTCGCGGTCGATCGCCAGCGAGAAGGCCTGACGCAGGCGCTTGTCCTTGCCGAGCGGATTATCGGCGCGGGCACCATTGCCGACATTGGCGTAGACGCCGAGCCAGCCGGTGCCGATCGCATCGGCATAGACCAGATTGGGGTCGCTCTTCACCGTACCGACATCGGATGCCGCCACACGCTCGATCATGTCGAGATCGCCGGAGCGCAGATTCGCGAGGCGAACCGTCGTGTCGGGGATCGGCAGGTAGGTGACCTTGTCGATGAAGATATTGTCCTTGTTCCAGTAATCCTGGAACTTCTCAAGCACGATGCGGTCCTGTTGTACGCGTTCGACGAACTTGAACGGCCCGGAGCAGACGGGATGATCGCCGAACTTCGCGCCGGTGGCTTTCGCCGCCGTCGGCGAGACCATCATGCCGGAACGGTCGGAAAGCTGGGCGAGCAGCGTGACGTCAGGTGCCTTTAAGGTGAAGGTGACTTGGTATTCGCCCGATGCCTCGACTTTGGCGACGGAGGAGAGCTCGCTTTTGCGGCGCGATTCCGGCAAGGTCTGGTAGCGCTGGATATTATCGACCACCGCCTGCGCGTTGAACGGCGTCTCGTCCTGGAACTTGACGCCCTGGCGCAGTTCATGATCAGCTGCTTGCCGTCAGCCGACCACTTCCACGAGGTGGCGAGCTGCGGCACGAACTGCAGATCCGGGGTGACATCGACCAGCTTGTCGCAAAGGGCGGTATAGACGATGCGGCCAACGAATGTACGCGATTGGGCCGGGTCCAACGCATCGGCGTCATCCTGCAGGCCGATCTTGAGTTCGACAGCGAAAGCCGGCAATGCAACCAAGGCACCGGCGGCAAGCGATGTCAGGAATTTGGCGGTCTTCATCTTGTTCTCCTGATTATAGTTTTCGTTTTTTGCAGTTTCGGCCGGTTTCCTCTCCGGCGTGGTCTGGTGCGGGCAGGCCTTTGCTCAGCCCACCTTTTCAGTCAGCGGTTCCTGCTGGTGTCGCGCATCGAGCGAGGTGATGCGGATCAGGCTTTCCTGGAGCATCAGCAGATGTTCGCGCATGGCTTCCGCCGCACGCATCGGGTTGCGCGCCGCAATTGCGTCGATGATCGCCATATGCTGCGCATAGGAGACCGGGCGCGTCTTGTTGATGCTGCGGGCCAATTCACGAATGGTTTGCCATGCCTCGTCCTGGCGGACATGGTTGATGACGTCGAAGATGGTCAGAAAGAACTGGTTGCCGGCACTTTCGGCGATCAGCCGATGCAGCGCGCCATCCCAAAGTTCGCGGCTGTCGGCATCATCGCTGGCAGTAATTTTTTTCGTCAATTCATACATGCGATCGATATCGTCGGGCTTGGCGCGCATGGCCGCTAGCTGGGCCAATTGCGGCTCGATGCGCAGGCGCACCTCCATGACTTCCATGAGGTCGGTGCCGGCGACCAGCGAACTGACATGCTCGCTCCAGCCGTCCGGGCGTTGTCCTGCGTAGGTTCCAGAACCCTGGCGTCGCCAGACACGGCCCTCGGCTTCCAATACCTCCAGCGCCCGCCGGATGGCGCGGCGGCTGATGCCGAAGGTTTCCGACAGGGCGCGCTCAGTCGGAAGTTTTCCGTCCGCCGGCAGTCCATCCGAATTCAAAAGGCCCCGGAGCTTTTCCAGGGCGTAGACCGAATTCTCCGGAAGGCTGCTGATCGCCATGTCGAGGGTGTGAACCAATTTCAAATTGGTTCAATAAAAGTTCAACACAACCCTGCCGTCAAGCTCTTTTTTGTGCAATTTCTGCAATGCACAATGTTTGTGCGCAATGCATCGAAGCGGCCTGCGAAATAGGGTCGCCTGAGTGCAATTCTGGATGGATTTTGCCCGGCGTATTGGCGCCGGGCTTGGGGTTCAGCGACCGATGGCCCGCGCCGAGATCGCCGTCTCGGGGGTGAACTCGAAGTCCTTGTCGAAGGGATAGGTCGGCTTCGTCTTGCGCAGACGTGGCAAGCGTTCGACGAACTGGTCGACGACCCCCGGCGAAAGCGCCATCAGGTTCGGATTGGCGATCGGCGCCAGTTCCGGCGAGAGATAGCCTGACTTGACGACGATGATCTTTGCATTGTGCGGATCGAGACCAAGGCGCGTGAAATCGGAAAGATTGTGATAGGGGCGGCGCTTTGCCGATAGCACAAGATCGATGCCGCCGATGGAGACCACCGCCTGCGCTTCGATCGGGTCTGCGGCTTCGAGCAGGAATTTGACGGTGAAGCTGCCTTTCACGGGCTTGCTTCCCTTCGTATCGAGCGATGCGCCGACCGAAAGATCGAGGGTTGCGCCAATACCGGCCGCGTAGCAGGCTTCCGTGGCTGCTTTGTCGGCGATGCCGGCGAAGATGACGCCTTTCGCATTCTTGGCGATAAGCTCAGCGAGCACATCGGCTCGGTCGCCGACGCCGCCGCCTGTGGGATTATCGCCGGATTCGGCCAGAACCACAGGCGCGGTCGGGCTGACGATCGCCTTGGCGACGCATTCCTCGATGGTGCCGGTCTCGCAGCCGAAAACGAAATCCTTGCGCACATCCCAATAGGCCTGCGCGAGACGTTTCGCTTCCCGTTCGAGAACTGCACGATCCGTGCCGGTCATGATGGCGGCGGCTGTGGCGCGCGGCTCGTCGGCCCAGACATAGCCGACCATCAGCGAGGCATCCCAGACCCCGTCGATGGCATCGATCCCGGGGAGCATGTCGTAGAGACTTTTGGCCGGTTCATCGACCGTGCTGGTGCGCTCACCCGGCAACACCACGGGGATCGGCGCCCAGAGCAGGATCGGCTTCACGCCGGTCTTGAGGCTTTCCGTCAGCATCTTGACGGCGCGGCGCATGGTCTCCTCGACGTCGATATGCGGTGCGGTCCGATAGGTGGAATACATGTCGAGCCCATCGATGATGCGCTGGGTGACGTTGCCGTGCAGGTCATAGCTGGCGGAAACCATGCAATCGTCGCCGACAAGGGCGCGTGCGGCGCTGATCCAGTCGCCCTCGGCATCTTCCATGCCTTCGACATACATAGCGCCGTGCATGGCAAGATAGAGCCCGTCGAGCGGCAGCAATGGCTTCAGACGCTCCAGGAACTCCGCCTTGAAGGCTTCATATGTATGACGGGCGACCGGACCGCCGGCGATGGCCCTGGCATGGATGGTCGGCAGGAATTCGCCGTCATAATCCCGAAGGAAGGCGAAGTAGGGCGCGGCTGTCAGTTCTTCGCCGCGAAGGACGCGAAAATCCTTCTCCTCGTTCAGGACGGGATTATAGGTGCTGCATTCGATGTGAATGCCTCCGACGGCAATGCGCATGGGAACCTCAATTCGGGGTGGGGCCAATCAGAAAATTATGGGCGGCAATGCTTGCGGCGCCGCGCGCCCAGACATCGCCATCGACGCGCTGTGTGCGGATCGGCGTCTGGCCGGCATAGCGCGGCAATACGTTCGCCTCGGCCGCCTGGCGCATGACGGTGCCGAAGAGACCGTCGAAGCGGCCCTCGACATGGGTGATCAGGATCATGCCGGGATCGTTGAACTGGATCAGATGGGCAATTGCCAGGCCAAGCGCATTGCCGGCGCGATGCAGGATGCGGATGGCGGCTGCATTGCCGAGCGAAGCCTCGGCTTCCAGATCGTCGAGAGAATTGCAGGCGAGACCTTCGGCCTTCGCCATTTCCTTGATCGCCTTCATCGAGGCGACTGTGTCGAGGCAGCCGCGCTTGCCGCAACGGCAGGGCGAGCCATTGGGTTCGATGGTGCAATGGGCAATCTCGCCGGCACCGCCGTGATTGCCGCGATAGAGATTGCCGCCGATGAAATGCGCGCAGCCGATGCCTTCATCGAATGAGACGACGCTGAAGTTCTGCACATCGCGCGTGCTGCCAAACAGCTTTTCGCTGACGGCGACGGCCTTGGCATCGTTCTCGATGAAAGTGTCGACACCAGTCTTCTGTCTGACGATGCTCGCGAACGGCACGTCCTTCCAGCCGAGCAATGTTGATTGAACGCAGTTTGCCTGTTTCTCGTCAACAAAGCCTGAGAGCGCAATGCCGATGCCGTAAAGCTTGTGGAGAGCATCCTCGCGCTCCGCCAGCAGTCTCGGCAGCATCTCGGCTATCGATTCGGCGATAACCTCCGGATCGCGCGATCGCGGCATGGTCTGGCGTGCGACGATATTGCCGTTGAAATCGCTGAGCACCATCGGCGCGGGGTCTTCGAGCAATGAAATACCGACGAAGAAGGCGCCCTCCGGGTGCAGATCCAGCAGGATCGACGGGCGGCCCTGGCCATAGATTGTCTCCGTCTCGTGCAGGACGCCAAGGGAGATCAGGTCGCGGGCAATTCCGCTCATGGCAGCTTTGCTCAAACCCATGGATGCTGCGAGAACAGTGCGGCTCAAAGGGCCTGATTGGCTGATCACGCGCAGAAGCTGCTGCTGGGAAGAGGTGAGCAATTCGACGTTCCGCCTCAGATTTTAATCTGTTTTTCCGACAATAAGTTCAGAAAATAAACAAATCAACGGAAATAAATTTAGCGGAGAGCTTATTTGCGGACATCGCAATCGATGGATTCAGTCAATCCACGCGATCTGCAGTTGCGTTTAAACAGTTGACACCGCCCCATATCAGTATGCAATGCTTATCATAACAATTTAGGCAAAATCCCCTCAGTCGCCTCGTCTTCCGGCGCCGATTCCAAAAATCAAACGCTCAACCATGCCGCGTCGACGGTCTGTGCGTATTCGATGCCGGGTGCAGCAGTCAGAAAGGAAATCCATGTCCAGCACGGTCGATCGCTCGAGACGCCCGTTGGTCATCGTCTCGATCATGCTTGCGACCTTCATGGTTGCCGTCGAAGCGACAATTGTCGCGACCGCCATGCCGCGTATCGTCGGTCAGCTCGGCGGGTTCACCTATTACAGTTGGGTCTTCTCGGCCTTTCTGCTGGCGCAGTCCACCACGACGGTTATCTATGGCAAGCTTTCCGATATTTTCGGCCGCAAGCCCATGCTGATCGGCGGCATACTGATCTTTCTCGTCGGCTCGACGCTTGCGGGCTTTGCCTGGTCGATGGCATCGCTGATCGCTTTCAGGCTGTTGCAGGGCCTGGGCGCCGGCGCCATCCAGCCCGTGACGATGACGGTGGTCGGCGATCTCTACAAGCTGGAAGAGCGCGCCAAGGTGCAGGGCGCGCTTGCCAGCGTCTGGGCGGTGTCGGCCGTCATCGGTCCGCTCGCCGGCGGCATCATCGTCGATAATCTCTCCTGGGCGTGGATCTTCTGGATCAACCTGCCGGTTGGCGTCCTTTCCATCGCCGGCTTCATATTCTTCCTGCATGAGCGCATCACGCCGCGTGAAGCGAAGATCGATTACCTTGGCACGATCCTGTTTTCGATCTCCATCGTCTCGCTGCTGGTCATTCTGACGGAGACCGATTCCGGCTTTGCCGTTCTTGGTCCCCTAGCGATCGTCTTTATTGTCAGCGGCATCCTGTTCATCTGGCAGGAGAGGCGGGCGCCTGAGCCGATCATCTCGATCGCGCTCTGGAGCCAGCGATTGATCGCAACCAGCAATGCCGCGACCCTGCTTGCCGGCATGGCCTTGATCGGCCTGACGACGGTTTTGCCGATCTATGTTCAAGGTGTTCTCGGCCGGTCGCCTCTTGAGGCCGGCTTCACCCTGACCATGCTGATCGTCGGCTGGCCGCTGGCGGTGATGTTAGCCAGCCGGTTCTTCCGCATGTTCGGCATCCGCAGGACATTGCGCGCCGGCAGCTTCATGTTTCCGTTCGGCGCTCTCTTTCTCCTCTTCCTCACCCCGGAGAGCAGCCCGATCATCGCCGGCGTCGGCTCGTTTCTGATGGGCTTCGGCATGGGCCTCATCAGCCTCACCAGTGTCGTGCTGGTGCAGGAGAGCGTCGAGTGGTCGATGCGCGGCAGCGCGACCGCGTCGATCATCTTCTCGCGCAGCCTCGGCAATACGCTTGGCGCCACGGCGCTGGGTGCGATCATGAATGTCGGCATCGCGCATTACGGCAGCGGTGAACTGGCTACCAGGCTACACGACCTTCTGAACCAGCCAACCGGGCTTTCCGATCTCGGCGGCGATCCGGCCATCAGGGGTGTTTTTGACGCCGCTCTGCATTGGAGCTTCTGGGCAGTCGTCGTTGTCGCCGTCACGACCTTCGCAACCATCTGGCTCATTCCGGTGGCTCACGACGCCGGTCGTCGGGCGGCAATCAAGACGGATGCGCAGGATGCTATGACGCATTGATGGAACGATACCGGCACTTGCTTCGGGCGCCGGTATCTGTTCTGCGTCGGGGCAAGCGGATCAGGTGTCGTCGTAGGTCATAAGCCAGGATTCCAGCAGGCGCCGAGAGGCCTGAAGCGCCGCCTCGGAATCGCGCGCGGCGATCGCATCGAGAATGGCCTTGTGAAAGGGCAGGGCGCGCTTCTGGCCCTCCGCGATATCCTCGAGACCTGAAAGCGTGCGATTGGCATAGATCCCGACTGCGATCAGGTCGATCAACTGCGAATAGATCATGTTGTGGGTGGCGGCGAAAATCGCGGTATGAAAGCGCAGGTCGGCATCGGCATTGGTGTTGATGTCACCGATGCTGGAAGCCATGTCTTCGTAAGCGGAGCGAATGGCGGCAATGTCCTGCTCGGTGCAGCGCGCAGCCGCGCGGGCCGTTGCTTCCGGCTCCAGTGCAAGCCGGAGATCCTTGATCGCGCGCATGATTTCCACCGAAGGCCCGGTCTCGTAATACCAGACCATGACATCGGTATCGAGGTGATGCCAGTTGGAGCGTTCCTTGACGCGTGTGCCGACACGGGTCTTGATTTCCACCAGCCCCTTACCGGCAAGGCATTTCATCGCCTCGCGGATGACGGTGCGGCTGATGCCGAATTGTTCGACGAGGTCCGGCTCGTTCGGCAATGTCGTGCCGACCGGATAGTGCCCACCGACGATGCGGCGACCAAGCTCGTGGACGAAGTAGCCGAAAACGCCGCGCCGAGGGATCGTACCGTATTTTCGCACAAAGGCATCGAATGGTGATTGCGTTACGATCAGTTTCGACTCCGGGGTGGCCGGAGTGGGCATTGCGTCAAGGCTTTGTTTCATTATGCGGGGCTCTCATTCCTATTGCTGCGCCATCGAGAGAATAATCATCAGTCTATGCTTGCTTGAGAGGCTTCATGCTGATGTCTCGGCTTGTTTGAGGCTGTTCCATAGTGTTCCGATATCGATCCTGTCGTTCTTCATGCGGCATGTTTCGACGAAAAACCCTACCATGTCTTGTGCGTGAATGCCTACTGGCCCGCTGTGACCACTCCGTTTACCGATGCAATGCTTGGGCGCACGACGCTCCGCACTTGTCCGCACCGTGAGGCTGAGTGGAACAGCGATCAAATTGCGCCCCCTTCAATAGGTGAAACGTGATCGGCAGAGCGATTGATGGGACGATTTCGATCTATCGTAAACGTTGCCGAAGCGTTTAAATGCGGTGAAGTGCCGGGAGGATTCGGAGTGGCTGACGAATGAATGACATGTCCACGCGCGGACAACGGGAGGAAAAGCAGACAGTGGCGAGCTCGCGGCCGCTGTTGATCGCCTTGCTCGTGGCCGGTGCTTTTTTCATGGAAAATCTGGATGGCACGGTCATCGCGACGGCGCTGCCACAGATGGCGGTGTCCTTCGGTGCCCGTCCGGTCGATCTCAATATCGGCATGAGCGCCTATCTTCTGACGCTTGGGGTCTTCATTCCGATCAGCGGCTGGATCAGCGATCGCTTCGGCGCGCGGCTGGTGTTCACCACGGCTGTCGTCATCTTTACGCTCGCCTCGGTCCTGTGCGGCTTTGCCAACGGCATCGGCTCGTTTGTCGCCATGCGTATCCTGCAGGGTATTGGCGGGGCGATGATGGTGCCGGTGGGCCGGCTCGTCGTCCTGAACAACACTCCGAAGGACAAGTTGATTTCGGCAATTGCGACTATCACCTGGCCGGCGCTGGTCGCGCCGGTGCTGGGACCACCGCTCGGCGGCTTCATTACCGACCATGCGAGCTGGCGCTGGATTTTCTTCCTCAATCTGCCGCTCGGTATTTTGGCATTCGTTTTTTCGCTCATGCTCATTCCCGAAACCAAGAGCACGGCACGGCCACCCTTCGACTGGATGGGGTTCATCGTCAGCGGCGTTGGGTTGGCAAGCCTGATGTATGGACTGGAATTGATCGGTCGCCCCGATCCTGTCTGGCTGGAAGCTGGAGCCTATGTGGCGGTCGGACTGGTCCTTCTGATCCTATCCGTTTTTCATTTCCGAAGGACAGAGCATCCGCTCATCGATCTCTCCGGATTGAAGCTGCCGACCTTCGCAGTCACCATCTCCGGTGGGTCGCTGTTTCGCACCGCCATCGGCGCGGTGCCGTTCCTGCTACCGCTCATGTTTCAGGTCGGCTTCGGGCTCAGCGCCTTTCATGCCGGCATGCTGACACTGGCGGTCTTTGCCGGCAATCTGGCGATGAAGCCGGCAACGACGCCGATCCTGCGGCGCTTCGGCTTCAAGTCGGTGCTGATCGTCAATGGCATCCTGAATGCCGTCTTCATTGCCGCCTGCGCTTTGTTTTCGCCCGATACGCCACTTTGGTTCATCGTGCCGGTGCTGTTCATCGGCGGCATGTGCCGCTCGATGCATTTCACGGCATTGAACACAATTGCCTTCGCCGACATTCCGCCGCGACAGATGACGGGCGCCAATACGCTGTTCAGCACTGTTTTTCAGCTGACGATGGGTATGGGTATCGCTGTGGGCGCGATCGGTATCCGTATCGGTCAGGCCGTGAGCGCGCCGCTTGGCATGGGCGGCATCGTCGCCATCGAGTTTCGCCTCGCCTTTGTCCTGCTCGGGATTATTGCGCTGCTCGCCGTGCTGGACTGCCTGCCGCTTGATCGCGAGGCTGGCGATAATGTGTCACGCAAACCGAAGGCTGGCGTGAAGAAGGCGGCGTGACGGTCTGTATTGCAGGTTCGTTCAATGTGGGTATTGGATGAGATTATAGTGCAGCAATATTGCCGGTATGGCCATCAAGATGATCAAGAGCATCGCAAAGCTTGCGGTGCGCAGCACTTTCATCCGGCGGACGCGGTGTCCGCTCCAATCGTATACTGCCATAATGAGCCCTCCCTTTTTTCCTCGATTATTAGAAAGGCAAGAAATGGAACTCCAGTCAATATTGGCAATAGGATGTTAAATAATTAGATTTTTCTAATAATCTCAGGTGTTGGATTGTTTTGCTACATTCGTTGAGTGAGTGAGCTTGCATCCGTGCAAAGGTTATTCTGCGGTACCCACCCTGGCGATATAACGGGTGAAACATTCGTTTCCGCGGCGGCGGAACTATTGGTTGCTTTGAAAAGAGGAAGAACGAGATGAGCAAGGTGCGTGCCCTGGTGTTGGAGCGTCAGCATGAGCTGGCGATCCGCGATATCGATCTGCCGCAGGAGGTCGGGCCGAGCGAGGTGAAGATCAAGATCCATACGGTCGGTGTCTGCGGCTCCGACGTGCATTATTACACGCACGGCAAGATTGGCCCCTTCATCGTCAACGAGCCGATGGTGCTCGGGCATGAAGCCGCGGGTACGGTGGTCGAACTCGGCGCGGGTGTCACGCATCTGAAGGTCGGCGATCGTGTCTGCATGGAGCCGGGTATTCCCGATGCGAATTCCAAGGCCAGCCGCCTCGGCCTGTACAATGTCGATCCCGCCGTCACCTTCTGGGCCACGCCGCCGATCCATGGTGTGCTGACGCCCTTCGTCGTTCATCCGGCCAACTATACCTTCAAGCTGCCTGACAATGTCAGCTTTGCAGAAGGGGCGATGATTGAGCCCTTTGCTGTCGGCATGCAGGCGGCGACCAAGGCGCGCATCACCCCAGGCGACACGGCTGTCGTCCTCGGCGCCGGCCCGATCGGCATCATGGTGGCGATCGCAGCGCTTGCCGGTGGCTGCGCGCGGGCGGTCGTTGCCGACCTTGCCCAGCCGAAGCTCGATATCGCCGCCCAATATCAGGGCGTCATCCCGGTCAATATTCGCGAGAAGAACTTGGTCGAGGAGATCAATCGCCTGACGGATGGCTGGGGTGCAGATGTCGTCTTTGAATGCTCGGGCTCGCCCAAGGCCTGGGAAACTCTCATGGCGCTGCCGCGCCCGGGTGGCGCCGTCGTTGCCGTCGGCCTGCCGGTCAATCCGGTCGGTTTCGATGTTTCGACGGCATCGACCAAGGAAATCCGCATCGAGACGGTGTTCCGCTATGCCCACCAGTATGAACGCTCCATCGCGCTGATTGCCTCCGGTCGCGTCGATCTGAAGCCGTTGATCTCGGAGACCTTTGCTTTCGAAGAGTCCATCAAGGCATTCGATCGCGCCGTCGAAGCCCGGCCGACCGATGTAAAGCTGCAGATCGTTCTCGATCAGTAAAGGCGCTTACCAGCGTCGCCTTGCGAAAGTGAGGCGACGTTTCCTTCGCTTTCGCACGATCCCGTAGACGGCCCGGCAGAAGCGATGCTAGGTAGCCAGAAACAAAGAGAAACGGGCTTAACGCCGTGAAACGGGAAGGACTGCCGTGCCGCACGACGTTGCATTGATCGCATTGATTGCCGCTGGATTCGTATTTGCGGCTGTTTTCGGCTATCTGGCCGACAGGCTGCACCTGCCGCCATTGGTTGGCTATCTAGTTGCAGGCGTGATCATCGGCTCGTCGACGCCAGGCTTTGTCGCCGATGTTTCGCTCGCATCGCAATTGGCCGAGATCGGCGTCATCCTGCTGATGTTCGGGGTTGGCTTGCATTTTTCGGCGGCTGATCTGCTCGCGGTGCGCGGTGTCGCCATTCCAGGCGCCATCGGCCAGATCCTGATAGCCACCCTGTTGGGCATCGGCTTGGCCTCCCTCTGGGGCTGGGGCGTCGGTGCCGGCGTAGTGCTGGGACTGAGCCTTGCCGTCGCCAGTACGGTCGTGCTGCTGAAAGCGCTGGAGGAGCGCAATCTGGTGAGTTCGACGAATGGCCGCGTCGCCGTCGGCTGGCTCATTGTCGAAGATCTCGTCATGGTGCTGGCGCTTGTGCTGCTGCCGGCCTTTGCCGGTGTCATGGGCGGCCACACGGATGCCGGCGAGCATGCGGCATCCGGTTCGATCTGGCTGACGATCGGCATGACATTGGTCAAGGTGGCAGCCTTTGCTCTTGTCGCGATCTTCATTGGTCCGCGCATCGTCCCCTGGCTGCTGACATCCGTTGCCCGAACGGGCTCGCGTGAGCTCTTCACGCTGTCGGTTTTGGCGATCGCGCTTGGCATCGCCTTCGGGGCGGCGGAAATATTCGGCGTTTCCTTCGCGCTCGGGGCTTTCTTTGCCGGGCTCGTGATGAGTGAATCGCATCTCAGCCATAGGGCGGCGGCCGATTCCCTGCCGTTACAGAACGCTTTTTCCGTGCTGTTTTTCGTCTCTGTCGGCATGCTGTTCGATCCCTCGGTGCTGGTGCGCGAACCGTTGATGGTTGGGGGCGTGCTCGCGCTCATCATGCTCGGCAAGTCGTTGATCGCTTTCGGCGTGGTGCTGCTGCTGCGCTATCCGGCGAGCATGGGATTTGCCGTTGCGGCCGGTCTGGCGCAGATCGGCGAATTTTCCTTCATCCTGGCCGGGCTTGGTGTTTCGCTCGGCCTGTTATCCCGTGAGGGGCAGGATCTCATTCTCGCAGGCGCGATCCTGTCGATCACACTCAATCCGCTGGCCTTCTTCGCGGTCGAGAAAATCGAGAATTGGACCTTTGCCCGGTGGCCATCGCTGGCCAACAAATATGGCATGGCAAAGCAGGATGGGCTGCGCCGCGAGCTGACCATTATCAGCAAGCAGCGTGAAGAACGGGATCAGCAGCATCATCTTGAGATCGAGCAGCTGATCGAAACTTTTCCGATGTTTGCCGAGCTGGATGACAATGCGCATGAAGAGCTTCTGCTGCTCTTCCGGCCGCGATCAGCGTCTCCGGGCGACCGTGTCATTCGCACCGGTGACCGTGGCGACAGCATGTTCTTCATCGCCTCCGGCGCCGTGGAAGTGCAGCTCGAGGAGGACGAGATCCCGCTTGGCGCGGGTGCCTTCTTCGGTGAAATGGCTTTGTTGACGGGCGCACGCCGCACCGCCGATGTCGTCGCCGTCGATTTCTGTCAGCTCTTCGTGCTGGAGCGCCGCGATTTTAACCTGTTCATGTCACGGCATCCACAATTGCGCGCCGCCGTCAGCCGCATGGCGCGGGAACGGCAGGAAAGCAACGTGTCGCGCCAACGGCGCGACGAGGCGCAGGATGCGGGCTGAGGGTTAGCGCCGCTTCAACCAGGATTTCGAAACGCGGCAGGCCATGGTGTAGGCCGGGTCGAAGACATTGCCGACATCGTAACGCACGACCTGACCGAGCAGGTGGCTGGCAGCGGTCTTGTCGAGACCATAATCAGAGTCGAGCCAGCGCAGCATCTCGCTCGTGGCGTGCTGTAGCGCCTGGTCGAGTGGCCGGGCATTGCCGATGGTGAAGATGTCGTCGGCCGTTTCGCCGCGCGGCCAGATTATGGTCTTCCTCTTCTCCACGCTCAGCCGCACCGTCACCTCGAAGGTGGTCTCGATCCCCGTGCCGACGATCTCGCCGTCTCCCTGCACCGCATGGCAATCGCCAAGGAAGAAAAGGGCGCCCGGCGCCGATACCGGGAACCAGACGGTCGTGCCCGGTCCGAGCAGCCGATAGTCCATGTTGCCGCCGAACTCGCCGCTGGTGGCGGTCGAGATCGCCTGGCCGAGCGAAGGCGCCACCCCAAAGCAGCCGATCATCGGCGCGAGTGGCAGCATGAGTGCCTCAAGGCCGGCGACCGGCTCTGCAAGCCTGGTCGTCAGGGCCTGACGATCTATTTGCCAGATCACCTTCTTGCTCTCCGGCAGGGCTCTCACATCGCGCGGATCGACGACATTGCCGGCAACGACGCTGCGGGTGAATCCCGTATCGCGTGTCGGCACCATGGTCAGGATTTCGACCTTGAGAGAATCGCCCGGTTCCGCCCCTTCGACGAAGATCGGGCCGTTCATCGGATTGGGGCCTGAGATGCGATTGATATCGTGCTTGTCATAACCGGCCGCATCGAGCGTTTCGGTAATGACGGTATCGCCATCGGCGATGTGCAGGGCGGGCGGCAACGAGCCGATGACATTGTGGTAGGTGTTTGGAACGAAGCGGTGTGTTGTCATTGCGTCTGCGGCCCCTTGTGCATTCCTGATTTGCCTGACCTTAGGCGGCTCGCATGACGAGGGAAAGGTCAAACACGGTCGGTGCCGATCGATCATCGCCATTAGTTCGGCGGCAGGCCGCCGAGATAAGGCATGCTGCGTGATGGCAGCTTCTTCAGCAGCGCATCAAGCGCAGGGGCTGGAAAGCGGCGTTCAAAGGGGACTGCCCAGGCGATGTCGTCCGCCTGAAGGTGCATTTTTACTTGCTGAGCTCCGGCTGCAGCGGCAAAGGAGGAAGGGTCGTCAATCCCGGCAACGACCGCCCGAACGAGACGAGGCAAGGCATTGTCATCGGCTGCGTAGAAGTCGATACCATTGGCGGAGGCCAATTCCGCTATTGTCACGAGAGGAGCGGCGGCGAAAATATGATAGTGGAGCGCTCTGGATCGCCGCACCATTTCCAGCGGCAAGGTTCCATTCGGCTGGATCTGGCTCGCGCCGATCTTGAAGCTGCCGACGCCCCAATCGAACAGATCCTTTCGATTTGCCGCAATGCCGGCAGCCGTGGCGGTAAACCCGGCCCAGTAGCGATGATTGTTGCGTCCGTCGCTCTTATCGTCTCGCTGTTGGTAGTAGGTGATGTTGTGCGATGCGACGTCGGCGAGCCATCCCGCTATCCGGGAGCGTTGATCTGACGGGATGTTGGTATCGAAGCGGATCTTGAGCCAGGTGACCGCGAAGGAGCCAAGCACCCAACCCTGCACATAGACTGCCTGGTTCGTCGCCGTGGCGCCGGTCAGCGCGCCGCTGGTGGCAAAGCTGTCGAGGAAATGTGCGGCGCAGGTCGCGCTGGCTTCACCGTCTCCGGCCCGATAGCGGTCGGCCATGGCATTGACGGTTCGCATTGCCGCACGCAGGCTGCCGGTCGCCTCGTCATAGGCTTTCTTGCGCACGGGATCGACGATGGAATGTGCCGCGTCGCTATAATAATCCGCCGCCTTGATAGACGTCGGCAGATTGGGTGGCGTGGGGCACGTGAATGGTTCATTTTTTTGCACGGAGACTGGCGTGTCCCACGGGCTTCGCAGGTCGGCGGCCTGCGCCTGGGCGACATCAGCCAACAGGAGAGACATTGCCACGACGGTGGATTTTCGGAGGATGGCATCGAAGCGAGACATTTGACACCTGACCTGTGATGGGTGTTTGCGGCGGGATCGTCAGATGACTATTGCCGGGTTGATGGCGATTTTGCGTTCATCATCGGCCGGCCGCTGCCTAGCCGAAATGATCGCGAAATGCCTGCGGAGTCGTCCCGAATTTCCGCATGAAATTGCGCCTCATGGTCTCTTCCGATGCGAAACCGCAGCGCGTCCGTGCTTGATGAACTGTTAACCCTTCTTCGAGAAGGCGACGCGCTGCTTCGATGCGAATCTCTTCCACGGCTCTGGCCGGTGTGCGCCCCGTGCCTTTCACGTAATGACGCGAGAAACTGCGCGCACTCATATTCGCCTGCTCAGCAAGGGCAGGCAGGGAAAGGTCAGCGCGCAGATTGTCCATGATCCAGGCATGCAGACGGTCGAAGCGTTCGTCGCTTTGCTGCAGGCGCAGCGCCGAGCTGAATTGTGCCTGGCCACCCGGTCGCTTCAGGAAGACGACGAGTTCTCGCGCCACCGAAAGCGCCAGCTTGCGCCCGAGGTCCGCCTCGACGAGCGCAAGGGCAAGATCGATACCTGCGGTGACACCGGCCGAGCTCCAGATCTGCCCGTCTTGAACGAAGATCGGATCTGGCTCGAGCCTCACTCGAGGGAAGCGCTTCGAAAATTCCTCGATGCGGTTCCAATGGGTTGCCGCCCGTCGCCCGTCGAGAAGTTTGGCTTCGGCAAGCAGAAAGGCGCCGCTGCAGACGGAGGCGGTTCGCCGGGCGCTGGCTGATCGCCGCCGTATCCATTCGACCAGCTCCATGTCTTCACAAGCCTTGTTGACGCCCCAGCCACCGGCGATCAGCAAGGTGTCGAGCGAGCCACTGGTATCGCCGAGCGGCTCCGTCAGCAGCACAAGACCCGCGCTGGTCTTGGTTTGTGTGCCGGCCGCGACGGCGACGGCCTCGTAGGGCTGCGGCAGGCCATTGTTGGACGCGGTTTCATTGGCGCTGGTGAAAACCTGCAGCGGACCGGTGATATCCAGCAGCTGGGCATTCTCAAAGGCGAGTATCTCGATGCGGCGCATGATTGGCAAGAAATGAGGGTTGATTGGCAAATGCGCCAAATTGTTCTCGCATAAGATTGGCAAAGTCAATCACTGGAGACGTATCATGACCATTCGCTTCGGCCTGCTCGCCTTCCCAGGCGTCCAGCAACTCGATCTGACGGCGCCCTATGAGGTATTCGCATCAATGGACGATGCCGAGGTTCATCTTGTCTGGAAGGATCGATCGCCCGTCATTTCGGCAACGAAGCTGGTACTGCAGCCGACGACGACTTTCGCCGACTGCCCGCAGCTCGACGTCATCTGTGTGCCCGGCGGCAGCGGTGTCAACGCGCTGCTGGAGGATGAAACAGTTCTGGCTTTCATCCGCAAGCAGGCGGAGCAAGCACGCTTCGTGACATCGGTATGCACCGGCGCCCTGGTGCTCGGCGCTGCGGGTCTGCTAGAGGGCAAGAAGGCGACGACCCATTGGAACGCCAAGGATTTTCTCGCGGGCTTCGGCGCCATCGCCACGCCGGGGCGCGTCGTGCGGGATGGCAATATCTTCACCGCGGGCGGCGTTACCGCCGGCATCGATTTCGGACTGACGATCGTTGCAGCCTTGCGGGATCGAGAAGAGGCGGAAACAATTCAGCTGTCGCTGGAATATGCGCCTGAGCCGCCGTTTCATTCCGGTCTGCCGGAAGAGGCGAGCGCCGATGTCTTGGCAAAGACGAAGGCACGTCTTGCCGGCTCACGGACGGCGCGTGAGGCGATCATGGCTCGTTTGGCGGCGGCGCGACAGGCCGATTGAGCTTCCGGGGTTTCTCACATCCCGTCTGTCACCTCATTGCAATGGAAGATCGATAATCAGTCGATCATACCGCCGGTCCGATCGGCATTCCCATCGAGGTGATCATGAGCAATCGCGCGACCAAGATCCTGCCCCACCACCGGTTTTCGCACTCGCTGGGCGCGCCGCTGGCGCGCGTCCAGGGCACCATAGCCCATGTGTTCGAGGCCCCGGACAATCACCACGGGGCAAACCATCAGCATTTTACCGTCACAATCAGCGCAGTGCTGAAGTTCGACGGTGGCGACGAGGATATCAATGGGCAGACCGTTTTCGTCGCCGTTCGCTTTGGCGACGATGAGGGGCTGGATCACGAGATTCCCGACCTGAAGGCGGGCGAGCCGATCGAGCTGCAGGGCGAATATATCCCGATCGCTTCTGCTTACCTCACGGACGATAACAGCAATCCGGTGTTGCCTGTTCTTCATTTCACGCATCATCCGGTCGGCTATGTGATGTACAAGGGCGTACATTACAGCTGATGGCCAAGCACGCGCCGCTTGGCCATCAACCGCCAATCAATCCATCTCGTTCTCTGCTCTGCTTGACTCAAAGCGCATTTCTGCGACCGTAGCGTTGCGACATCCTGTTCGGCCTTGAGGGAAAAGGCTTATCTTATGAACGAGTTCCGGTCACTTCGCTGCACAATCCTCTTTGCCATGACGATGGTTGTTGTGACAGTATTTGGCTTTGTGCCGTTCGCATCGGCATTTGCGGCAGAGGCGGTTGATTTGCCGCCGCAGACGAAGGCGTCGAGCGAGCAGATCGAGAAGTTGATCGGTGTCATACGCGAAAACGGCGCCATGTCCGACAAGGACCTGCTACGCCGTCGCGCCGATTTCGAAACATTGATGGCAGCGACGCCGGATGCGACGCGGGTGCAAATTCGCCGTGTCGACGCCAATGGCGTCGATGCCGATCTCATGTGGCCGGCAAGGCTCCATCATCCAATCGGCAGGCGGGCGATCCTCTATCTGCATGGAGGCGGCTTCTACAGCGGCTCGCTCAGGACGCACCGCAACATCGCTTCCTCGCTCGCCAAGGCGGCATCAGCCGACGTGCTGATCATCGATTATCGTCTCGCACCGGACTATGGATTTTCGGCCCAGACAGACGATGCGATCGCTGCCTATCGCTGGCTTTTGATGTCGGGATACAAGGCCGGGAATATCGTGATCGCCGGCGAGTCCGTGGGGGCGACGCTGGCTATCGAGGTCGTCCTGAACCAGCTTCGCCTGAGGGGTGCGCTTCCCGCAGCCGTGATTGCCATGAGCCCTGTCACCGATTTTGCGGCAACGGGAGCGTCGCTGGTTACCAACGCTGCGAGTGATCCGTTCATGGGCAAGGCCGAGCTGACGGTCATCCGAGACGCCTTCGCGCGTGGTCACTCCGCGGTCGATCCCGATATATCACCGCTCTATGCCAATTTCGGCGGATTTCCGCCGCTGCTGATACAAGTTGGCTCGCGGGAAACATTGCTCGACGACAGCACGCGTCTGGCGGACAAGGTGGAGCAGGCGGGCGGCAATGTGAGCCTGGAGATCTGGCCCGGCATGATCCATCAATGGCAGATTTTTCCGTTCTGGCTCGACGATGCCAGGAGGTCGGTCGCGAGAGTGGCCGAGTTTGCGCTTTCGCACTTCGCGGATAAGCCGGCGCAATAATCGACGCGGATGATGTTGGAATGCCCGGTCGTCTGTGGGGCAGGCGGCTTTGAGAGGCGTGGTTTTGGCGGAAACAAGGCCTTCGGCTTCGTTGGTGGAATTATATATCGCGATAAATAATCGCAAAATAAATTTTTATATGGACAAGGGCGAAACGGTTCTCTACAGATATGAATGTCGCGATAATAAATCGCACGATATATTTTTAGTGGAGATTGAAATGAGCCAGTCGATGCATCAAGCTACCCGCCGGGGCGTCATGACAGCCGGGCTCGGCCTTGCCGCCGCCGCCATCACGCCTTTCGCTCAACCTGCGCAAGCCTCTACAAAGCAATCTTCGAAAGGGAAGGACACAATGAGCAGCAGCACGATCACCACCAAGGACGGAACCGAGATTTTCTACAAGGATTGGGGAACAGGGCAGCCGATCGTTTTCCATCACGGATGGCCCTTGAGCGCCGATGACTGGGATGCCCAGATGTTGTTCTTCCTCAATCAAGGCTATCGCGTCATCGCGCATGATCGCCGCGGCCACGGCCGCTCCAGCCAGACAGCGACCGGCAACGAGATGGATACTTACGCCGCTGACGTGGCCGCCCTTGCCGAGCATCTCGATCTGAAAGGTGCCATCCACGTCGGCCATTCCACCGGCGGCGGTGAAGTCGCCCGCTATGTGGGCCAGTATGGCCATCACGGCCGGGTTGCGAAAGCAGTGCTGATCGGTGCCGTGCCGCCAGTCATGGTCAAGTCCGACAAGAATCCGGGCGGCCTGCCGCTGGAAGTATTCGACGGCTTTCGGACTGCTCTTGCCGCCAATCGCGCCCAATTCTACCGCGATATTCCGTCGGGACCGTTCTACGGCTTCAACCGCCCCGGTGCGGCGGTGTCGCAGGGCATCATCGACAATTGGTGGCGCCAGGGCATGATGGGTGGCACCAAGGCGCATTATGATTGCATCAAGGCCTTCTCGGAAACCGATTTCACCGAGGATCTGAAGAAGATCGAAGTGCCGACGCTCGTCATGCATGGCGATGACGACCAGATCGTTCCGATCGCAGATGCGGCCCTGCTCTCCATCAAGCTGCTGAAGAACGGCACGCTTAAGGTCTATAAGGGCTTCCCGCACGGCATGGCCACGACGCATGCAGATGTGATCAATGCCGATCTGCTGGCCTTCTTCAAGGCTTGATGGGATTTAAAGAACAGGGCGCCCGCCGGCAGGCGAGCGCCCACAGCCGGCCGAGTGCTGTTACCACCTCCGCCGCCTCAGCTATCCAGTTTCAATGAAAGCTGAACAGCGCGCGGCAAGGGCGGTAGCGGTCGGCTGATGTCGACGCGGCGTTTCCAATTGGCAAGCCGCTCCTGCTCCCGCTCCCGAAGGGCCTTCGAGACCGCGACAAAGGTCATGGCACGTTCAATGACTTGCTCTGCTTTGCTCATGGATATCTCCATATGTTCACTTTATGTTCTCATATTGAAAACTCAAAGTCAAGCTCATGACGTATAAGCGCCCGTCGCGCTCCTATGCTCACGCGCTGAGCCACCGTGCTGCAATCGGTCTGTACAGTATTCTCATATTGTAACGTCACGAACGGCCTGAAGTTCCGTGCCAATCGCATGCGCCGACCGCGTCGCCGACTATAATCTCCCATGAACTTCGATGCTCAATGAGATCGCGGTAGCTGGGGCTTTTCGATTTTAGAGAAGTGCAGCCTTTGCGGATGACGCCTAGAGCCATCGGCAACAAAAAAGGCCGGAGCGAAACCGCGCCGACCTTCCTGACGTCGCCTCCACACCAATGCCAGTACATCCGTGGTCAGAAGAAGAAAGCGACTAGAACATTGCGAGCGTCATTTCAGCGCTCACCAGCAATGTTGTTAACAGGTAAGTAGTCCATTATTCGTTGAATTCAAGTGGTGGGGAATTTTATTTCCGTTTTTCCGCCGTCTGCCTAGCGTAACGGCAAGTATTTTTCGACGTTGCAAAGGGTCGCCGAGCAATCCATCTTTTCCGACAACCGAATGACTGGTAAAGTACTTGCGATTGATGCGACACGGAAATTGCTCCGCCGCTATCCTTCGCGGTGGCCCATGTCGAAGCTCACATTCAGGTATGCCATTCGCCGGGAATGCGATCGTACCTGGACCGTGTATGATATTTTCACGGGAAGGGCGGCAGAACCCACGCATTGGATCTTGAATGTTCTGACGGAGAAGGAAGCAAAGACCTATTGCGCCATTCTCAACGTCAAGGACATGGAAAGGCGTGAACGACTTGGCTTCTAGAGCCATGTCGCAAGCTGTCCGCTAAACTTGTTGTCCGAATGTATGCGCCACGCCTGGTGAGGCGGCCATGCTATGCCCGGCCGCGTTTGACAGTCTTTTTCTTTTCTTTTACCGGCTTTGCGGCCTTGGGCTCTTCCGTGGCTTCCTGTTGCAGGCGAAGGGCTCGCAGGGCCTCGGTTTTCTTCTCACGGGCGATGTTTTCTGCTGCAACGATGCTCTTTGCTGCATTGTCGGTAATCGTGGCTTTATCACTGCCGAGAGATGCGGTTTTCTTGAAAAACTGTTCTTTGGTAGCTGACATGATCGCTCCTTTTTGCGTAAGGACAAATACGGACGAATGTCCGAAGACTAACGATTTTGAGTCCGGCTTCGGTCGCTCTGGGGTAGCAAGCCATATCTCTGTGGTTCTTATCAAGCTGTGCTATCGTGGACTGGCTCATGCATCATCTTTAACGCACAGCTTTAACTGTTTTGTACGGGCTCTACGCATTTTTGTCTCTTGGGATATACCCTTTCGGGTCATATCTTTATTGAATGCGCACCATGCTTGATCAATATCATTGCTGGCTGCGAGAACTGCCAGCGAAACATTTTTCGCTTTTCAACGCGCCGCGCTACGGCCTATCGGGAGACTTGCTTTTTGGCTCCCTTGGCGAGAGGCTTTAACCAAGGTTCCGATCGCTGAGAGGGAGATCCTTCTCCGTCGGCATGTGGATCTTCGCAGAGCGTTTCGATTTCCGTTGCTGCGATCCGCCGCTCGAAATTCTCGTGCGTGAAGCGAACCTGGTAGTAGGCCTCGACGGTGTCGGAAGGCAGCATACTGATGATGCGACACATCCTCGGAGCTGCCTTCAGCCGAGTGAGATCCGCTTTCAAGACCACCAAGTCTCCAGTCGAATACGTCATTCTGCTCATGGCATCCCCTTATCGGTGGGTCGCAGAAATACAAAAGGCCGGGCTTTAACCCGACCTTCCCCGTCACTCAGTTCATCGCTGCCAGTACATCCGTGGTCAGCATGACGAATGACAATTAGATTGCTCGCAGATTGTCAGCAGAGCTTTTGCCGGTCTTGCGATCGCGCACCAGCTCGTAGCTCAGCTTCTGACCTTCGGCGAGAGAGTTCATTCCAGCGCGCTCGACAGCAGAAATGTGAACGAACACATCCGTAGCGCCGTCTTCAGGCTGAATGAAGCCAAAACCCTTGGCACTGTTAAACCACTTTACGGTCCCTGAAGTCATAGGGAATTCCTTTCAATTAGACATAGAATTTCGTTCTGTGGAAAAGAATTTCCGCAGTATTACAAAACCGAAATTGAAAGAAAATTCGCGCCACGCTTCCGGGCAAACAAAGATCATCAAGCAAGATCGACAGTTTATAATATAGGGATGAAATAGGGCAAAGGCAAGGCTGCATTTTTTGGCGCGGCGGGCTTGCCGCGGGCGACGACGATCATGGAAGTGGTGTCAGTTAGGCGGTTCATTCAAAATGGCCTGACAGCATCGGCTTGCCCTAACCATCATTGGCGACGCAGGTTGATATCGCTGGTAACGACAGATTTGCCTGATGACAGGTCCTTGTCGATTGTCTGGATTGTCAGTTGGTTGCTGCCTTGTTTGCGGATGGCCATATTGGCATTCCGGTCGCCATTGACCAAGCGTGCCCAGCGCACAGCCAGACTGATCACATCACCCCGTCTGCTCCCGGATAGTTGCGACGACGCACCGGACGGGCCGGTGTACGTGCCCGAATAGCGGGTTCCCCGCGCCGTAAGGTTCGCCGAAATTGCTCGGTTGATGACCAGAAGCCCGCGGCAATTGCCCTTCATCGCAATAGAAGATCCGGGTGCGCTGATAGTGAATTTGCAGGAGACGTTGATCGGCGAGCCTCCGATCTTGCGCAGTACCTTGCCGGTCCCAATCCAAGTGCCGTTCAACGGCTTCAGAAATCCGCTCTCATCCGCGGAAGCAGGAGCCGCGACACAGAGTGCGGCGAGGATTGCAAGAAGGCATGCTTGGCGGCGCATCATCTCAATCTCCTGGGCGGAATTGATAGGGAACGCTGTTGCGGCCCCGGCGGTTCCGCGGCCGTCAAAGCCAGTGTATGCGCTTCATGATGTAGAGGGTAACGGCGGAGGTTACAGCGACAAGGGCGACTATGATGATGAAAGCCCAGGTGTCGTTGACGCCTGGAATGCCGCCGACATTCATGCCGAAAAGGCCGGCGACGACGCTTGGCGGCAGGAGGAGGGCGGCAAGTGCTGCAAGCCGGTTGGAATTGCGTGCGATCCGTTCGCTGATCACGGTCGAGAGGTCGTCGTGCAGAATGCTTGTCCGGTCGCGGATCGCATCCAGATATTCGATGCAGCGCATCAGCTTGTCGATGACCTCACGCATTCGCAGCTTGTCGCGTTCGGCAAGCCAGGGCGCATCGTCATGTTCGATACGATTGAGCGCATCGCGCTGCGGCGCGAGATAGCGGCGAAGCTGCACGGCTTGCCTGCGGAGCAGCTTCAGGCGCTCGCGAACTTCGGCTGCTTCGCCATGGAAGATCAGCTCATCCAGTTCGTCCACTTCCTCGTCCATCCCGTCAAGGACCGGTTCCAGGTCTCTCACGAGCTTGTCGCTGACAAGGGCGAGCAATTCGCCGGTGCGCTTCGGACCCTTGCCCTTTTCGAGCACGAGCCGGATGTCGCGAAGCGCTGTGATGTAATGCCCGCTGTCACGAAGTGTCACAACGCGGTTTTCGTCGACCCAGGCGTGAAGCGGCACGAGATCCAGTTCCGCCGCTGCTCCTTCCGCGTCCTCGGGAGGCGAAGCGCAGACCCCGCGCAGGATGATCAGCAAACCGTCGTCGACGGGCTCCACGCGCGGGCGGGATTCATCCTCCAGCAAGGCGTCAGCAACGAGAGGATCGAAACCGCCATTGTCGGCTACCCATGCCGCTGCCGCGTCATGATCGCGCTCGAGATGAACCCAAAGGATCCCGTCTGCAGGCTTCCACTTCCGCAAGCCTGTACTGCTGATTTCACGGCAGCCGCCATTGCCGTCAAGAAGCAGGGCAAAGCGAATTCCGGGTTCGACCCCATAACTCAACTGAACTTTCTGGCCTGCTGCCTCCATCTGCCCTCATCCCCCACGAGTGCAAAAAGCAATCGAAATGATAACGCTGCTTTCCAAAAACCTAACATTACGGTCAATCAGGCGAAACAGGGGTTTTCGACGAATGATTGATGGTGGCTCAAGACGTAGCTCTGGGGTGATTTATTCGGCGGCAGCGGCGAGACATCCATCGATGATCCCGCGGATCTCGGCGCGGCAGGAGCCGCAGTTGGTGCCGGCGTTCAGGGCCTTGCCGACTGCCTCGACGCTGTGGCAGCCACCGCGGATGGCGATGACGATCTGATTGACGCCGACGCTGAAGCAGGAGCAGACCGTTGCACCCGCATCGACGGTATCGGCACCGGGCCTGCCGGCGACGAGAGCGAAGCGTTTGCGCAGATTGCCATGCGACGCGGATAGCTGTGCAATCGCCCAGTTTCGGGCGACGGCGACAGGTTGGCTGGCGACAAACAGCGCTGCAAGCAGCCGCTCACCGTCGAAGAAGGCAAGGCGTAGGTCGCCGGAGGCCCGGTCAGCGTAGCCGAGCGGCTCCAGCCGGTCGGGTATGTCAAACGTTGTGCGACACCAGCCGACCCAATCATCCGGCGTCGCATTGAATGCAAGCTCGATGCGCCATCCGCCGTCGGTCTTGGCAAGCGCCCAGTAGGCGCTATCCAGATGACGCGGTTTTGCCGCCGAGACCGCAAAGCAATAATGTGCTGGCTTGAAGGGGCGGGCGCGGACGGCGACATTTTTCGAAGCCGGCTGGCCGGAAATGGGGTCGGTGACAGGCGCAACGACGCTATCGATGCGTGCTCTTGCGGCAAAATTGTCGTTCCAGTGCATCGGCACGAACAGGCTGCCGCGTGCCTGCCTCTCCGTCACCAGGGCTCGAACGATCACCTCACCATACGGGCTTTCGATCTCGACCAGGCCGGCATCGCCAACGCCGATCTCCATGGCGTCGCGGGGATGGATCTCGGCAAAGGGCTCGGCGATGTGCTGCGACAGGCGCGCGCTCTTGCCGGTGCGGGTCATCGTATGCCAGTGGTCGCGAATGCGGCCGGTATTCAGTGTCAACGGAAACTGGCTGTTGGTTCGATCACTCGCCGGCGCTTCGACGGCCACGAAGCGGGCCTTGCGATCGGCGTGGTAGAAGCCGCCCTTGGCGAAGAAGCGTGTCGTCTGGCGTATTGATCCTGCCGCCTGCGGCCACTGGAACGGCACCAAGGCGTCATACTCTTCTTCACCGATCGCCTCGTGCACGCCGATGTCGAAGTCGCGATTGCCATTGTTCTCAAAGCCGGAGAGCCCGGCATGTTCGGCGAAGATGTCTACGGCAGTCTGAAAGGAAAATGCTGCAGAAAAACCCATGCGGCGACCGACTTCGGCCATTTGCCACCAATCGGGTCTGGCTTCACCGGGTACGGAAAGAAATTGCCGCTGCCGGGAGATCCGTCGCTCGGAATTGGTGACGGTGCCGTCCTTCTCGCCCCAGCCAAGCGAGGGTAGCAACACATGCCCATGCCGTGTCGTATCGGTCTCTCTCAGTATGTCGGAGACGACGACGAAGGGGCAGGCCTCGATCGCGGCCTTGACTGCGTCGGCATCCGGCATCGAGACCACAGGATTGGTGGCCATGATCCATATTGCCTTGATGCGCCCGTCACCGACTGCGCGAAACATGTCGACAGCTTTCAGCCCCGGCCTGGCGGCAATCCCCGGCGCCTGCCAGAAGCGCTGCACGCGGTCGCGGTCTCCAGCACTCTCGATCGCCATGTGGGCGGCGAGCATGTTGGCGAGGCCGCCGACTTCGCGGCCGCCCATGGCATTCGGTTGTCCCGTCAACGAGAAGGGTCCCATGCCGGGCCGACCGACGCGGCCGGTGGCGAGGTGACAATTGATGATGGCGTTGACCTTGTCCGTGCCGGACGAGGATTGGTTGACGCCCTGGCTGTAGCAGGTGACGACTTTCTCGGTCGCGGCAAACAGCCGGTAGAATTCGCGAAGCTGCATCGCCGGCAGGCCAGTGAGGTCAAGCACCTCGTTGAACGACGCGGCGCATGCGGTGGCAAAAGCCTCGGCAAAGCCATTGGTATGTTCGGCCACATAATTCTGGTCGACGGCATTGCTTGCGATCAGATGCGCGAAGAGGCCGAGGAAGAGCGCGACGTCGCCGTCTGGCCGGATTGCCAGATGCAGGTCGGCTATGTCGCAGCTCATCGTCCGGCGCGGGTCGATGACGACGATCTTCATGGATGGTCGCGCCGCTTTGGCTGCGGCCAGCCGCTGGTAGATGACCGGGTGGCACCAGGCGAGATTGGAGCCGGTCAAGATCACCAGATCGGCAAGCTCGATATCTTCATAAGTGCCTGGCACGGTATCAGCGCCAAAGGCGCGGCGATGACCGGCAACGGAGGATGACATGCAGAGCCGGGAATTCGTGTCGATATTGGCCGAGCCGATGAAGCCCTTCATCAGCTTGTTGGCGACGTAATAATCTTCCGTCAGCAGTTGGCCGGACACATAGAAGGCAACGGAATCCGGGCCATGCTCGGCAATCGCCTCGCCGAAGCGTTTCGCGACGAGATCGAGTGCCTGGTTCCAACTCGCCCGCTCGCCTTCGATCTCCGGATGGAGGAGACGACCGTCGAGGTCGATGGTCTCGGCGAGCGCTGATCCCTTTGAACACAGCCGGCCGAAATTGGCCGGATGATCGGGATCGCCCTTGACGGAGACCTTGCCGTCACCGCCGACGCTGGCGACAACTCCGCAGCCAACGCCGCAATAAGGGCAGGTAGTTTTGGTCTCAACGGGCATGGTCGCGCCGCTCACTCCGCCGCCATCATCAGGCTGTCGAGCGCGATCGACAGCACGCCATTTTCGTTGCGCACCGGAATGGTCCTGACCGCGCCCTTGTCCGCACCAAGCGCTTCGCCGGTTTCGAGCGAAATCACCCAATTGTGCAGCGGACAGGTGACGGCCGCACCATGGACGATCCCCTGGCTCAGCGGGCCGCCCTTGTGCGGGCAGTGATCCTCGATGGCGAAGATCTGGTTTTCGGCGGTGCGGAAGACGGCGATCTTGCCCTGCGGGGTTTTCACGCACCGCGCGCCACGCAAGGGAATATCCGAGATGTTGCCGATTTCGATCCAGTTCATGTCCATCTCCTCACTCGGCCGCCTGATGGAAGCCGACCGTCGCCATCGGCCGGAATTCGTGCTTGTCCTTGCCTGAGACGCGCTCGGACCAGGGGTCGACCTGCGCAAATTTCTGGCTGAAGACGAAGCGCTGGTAATAGGCTTCGCGCTTTTCCTGGTCAGTCATGATCTGGCGACGGATCTCGTCAAGGCCGATGCGCTTGGCCCATTTATAGATGCGTTCGAGATAGCGGCCCTGTTCGCGGTACATCTGCGTCAACGCCACGATATGCTCCAGTGCCTCGTCTTCCGTCTTGACGAGGCCGAGCACTTCCGTGCCCTTGATGTCGAGGCCGGCGGCGCCGGCAAAATGGATCTCGAAGCCGCTGTCGACGCAGATGACGCCGATGTCCTTGCAGGTTGCCTCGGCGCAGTTTCTCGGACACCCTGATACCGCCAGCTTGAGCTTTGCCGGTGTCCAGGAGCCCCACATGAATTTCTCGATGCGGATGCCGAGGCCGGTGGAATCCTGCGTGCCGAAACGGCACCAGTCGGAACCGACGCAGGTCTTCACCGTACGCAGGCCCTTGGCATAGGCCTGGCCGGAGATGAAGCCGGCCTTGCCGAGGTCGGCCCAGACGGCCGGCAGGTCCTCCTTATGAATGCCGAGCAGATCGATGCGCTGGCCGCCGGTCACCTTCACCATCGGGATCTCGAACTTGTCGACGACATCGGCGATGGCGCGCAGCTCGCCGGAATTGGTGACGCCACCCCACATGCGCGGCACGACCGAATAGGTGCCGTCTTTCTGGATGTTGGCGTGGACGCGTTCGTTGATGAAGCGCGACTGGTAGTCGTCGGCATACTCGTCCGGCCAATCGCAGACGAGATAATAGTTCAGTGCCGGCCGGCACTTGGCGCAGCCGCAGGATGTCTTCCATTCCAGCTCCTGCATCACGGCCGGTATGGTCTTCAGCTTCTTGGCCTTGATCAGGCGGCGCACGTCGTCATGGCCAAGCTCGGTGCAGGTGCACATCGGCTGCACAGCCTTTGGATTATAGGCATCGCCAAGCGTAATCGACATCAGTTGCTCGACGAGACCGGTGCACGAGCCGCAGGATGCGGAGGCCTTGGTATGGGCTCTGACGTCATCGAGCGAGGTCAGGCCCTTGGCCGATATGGTCGAGGTGATCTTGCCCTTGCAGACGCCGTTGCAGCCGCAGATTTCCGCGTCATCCGGCAAGGCTGCAACGGCCGCCATAGGGTCCAGCGGCGACCCTCCCTGATAGGCCTGCCCGAAGATCAGCGTCTCGCGCATCTCGGAGATGTCGGTCGCCTTCTTCTTCAGGTCGTTGAACCAGGCGCCATCCGCCGTTTCTCCGTAGAGTACGGTGCCGATGATGCGGTTGTCCTTGAGTATCAGTCGCTTGTAGACGCCGGCTGCCGCATCGCGCAGGACGATCTCTTCGCGGTCGTCGCCATCGGCGAAGTCGCCGAGCGAAAACAGGTCGATGCCCGTGACCTTCAACTTGGTTGGCGTATCCGAATGCACGAAGCTGGCGGAGGTATCGGCGGCAAGCCGCGCGGCTGCAACGCGCGCCATCTCGTAAAGCGGCGCGACAAGGCCATAGACCTGCCCGCCGACTTCGGCGCATTCGCCCAGCGCAAGGATATCGCCGTCAGAAGTGCCCATACCGGCATCGACGACGATGCCTCGGTTGACAGCAAGGCCGGCTTCCTTCGCAAGCCCGGCGCTTGGGCGGATACCGACAGCCATGACCACCAGCGTTGCTGGTATGATCGTACCGTCGGAGAGTTCCAGACCCTCGACCTTGCCGTTCCCGACGATGGCTTTGGTATTGGCCTTGGTGATGACCTTGATGCCGCGCTCCTCGATCGCCTTCTGCAGGAGATAGCCGGCGGCGGGGTCGAGCTGACGCTCGAGAAGGGTCGCATTGACGTGCAGCACGGTGACATCCATGCCGCGCAGGTTGAGGCCCGCCGCCGCCTCGAGGCCGAGCAGGCCACCACCGATGACCACCGCCTTGGCGCGCGATTGCGCCGCAAGCAACATGGCATTGACATCATCCAGATCGCGATAACTCAGGACGCCAGGTAAGTTTGCTCCGGGAACGGGGATGATGAAGGGAACGGAGCCGGTGGCGATGACCAGCTTGTCGTAGCTCTCGGTGACGCCGTGATCCGAGGTTACGGTCTTGGCGGCGCGATCGATGGCGACGATCTTGTGGCCCTTGTAGAGGGTGATGTTGTTCTTGATGTACCAGCCGTCGCCATGAATGACGATTTCCTCATAGCTCTTTTCGCCCGACAGTACCGGCGAGAGCATGATGCGGTCGTAGTTGACGCGCGGCTCGGCATTGAAGATCGTGACCTGATAGAGGTCGGGCGCCTTTTCGAGAAGGTGCTCCAGCATGCGACCGGGCGCCATGCCATTGCCGATGATGACGAGTTTCTGGGTCATGGAGATCACTCCGCGGCTTCGACGAAGCGGTGGCGTTCGTAGAGGAACTTCAGCACGGCTTCGCGGCATTTGAGGTACGTTCGGTCGGAGGCGAGCTCGAGGCGACTTCGCGGCCGGGGCATCGGTACCTCAAGGACGTCGCCGATATGAGCGGCAGGACCGTTGGTCATCATCACGATGCGGTCGGAGAGCAGCACGGCCTCGTCGACATCATGGGTGATCATGACCATCGTGCTGCCGAGGCGGGCATGGATTTCCATGACGGCATCCTGCAGATGGGCGCGAGTGAGCGCGTCGAGCGCGCCGAAGGGCTCGTCGAGCAGCAGGATCTTCGGCTCCATGGCAAGCGCGCGAGCGATGCCGACGCGCTGCTTCATGCCGCCGGAGATTTCCGAGGGGCGCTTGTCCTTGGCATGGGCCATCTGCACGAGATCGAGATTGCGCATCACCCATTCATGTCGCTCGGCCTTCGTCTTCTTGCCACGAAACACTTTCGAGACGGCGAGATTGACGTTCTCGTAGACGGTGAGCCATGGCAGCAGGCTATGGTTCTGGAAGACCACGGCGCGCTCGGGGCCTGGCTCATTGACCTCGCGGTTTTCCAGAAGCACTGCACCGGCGGAGACCCGAGTGAGGCCGGCGATGAGATTGAGCAGGGTGGATTTGCCACAGCCGGAATGGCCGATGATCGAGACGAATTCGCCCTTGTCGATGGTGAGTTCGATGCCTTTCAGCACCTCGGCCCGCTGGCCGCCACGATCGAAATGCTTGTCGATATGATCGAGCTTCAGATAAGCGCTCATCCTGTTCTCCTCAATTGCTGGTCATGCCGCGAGTGACGATGGCGCCAAGCCCAGCGACCAGTCGGTCGAGGACAAAGCCGGTGACGCCGATATAGGCGAGAGCCACGATGATGTCGGGCAGGCGCGAGGAGTTCCACGCGTCCCAGATGAAGAAGCCGATACCGACACCGCCGGTCAGCATTTCGGCGGCGACGATGGCAAGCCACGACAGCCCAGCGCCGATGCGCAGGCCGGTGAAGATGTAAGGCGCGGCGGCAGGCACCATGATGCGGAAGAAGAATTCGATCTGGTTCAGCCGCAGTACTCTTGCGACATTGCGATAATCCTGCGGAATGTTACGTACGCCAACCGCCGTGTTGATGATCACGGGCCAGATCGAGGTGATGAAGATCACGAAGATCGCCGACGGGTTGGAATTCTGGAAGGCGGCAAGCGACAGCGGCAGCCAGGCGAGTGGCGGCACGGTGCGCAGCACCTGGAAGATCGGATCAAGCCCGCGCATCGCCCAGATGGATTGCCCAATGAGTGCGCCGATCAGCACGCCGGTGACAGCGGCAAGGCCGAAACCATAGGCGACGCGCTGCAGCGAGACGAGCACACGCCAGGCAAGCCCGATATCTTGCGGCCCGTTGTTGAAGAACGGATTGACGATGAGGTCGTAACTCTCCTGCCAGACCACTGAGGGCGGCGGCAGGCTGGCGCCCGGCTGCTCACAGAGCAATTGCCAGACGCCGAGCATGATCGTGAGAACCACCAGCGGCGGCACCACGGCCCGCAGGATCGCGAAAGCGATCTGACGGATGTCGATGCGGCGGGCAGGGCGGGCCGAGAGGGTGACAACCTGGCTCTTGGGCACAGTTGGTGCTGCCGGATTGGGTGTCTGTTTGCGAGCGAGTGCAGACATCACGACGCCACCTTGATCGAGAGGCTTTCGAGGTAGGCGGAAGGGTTTCCCGGGTCGAAGACCTTGCCGTCGAAGAATGTTTCCTTGCCGCGCGAAGTCGAGGCGGGAATGTCCGATGCGGCGACGCCGAGATCCTTGGCGGCATCGCGCCAGATATCCTGACGGTTTACCTGCCCGACCAGGGTCTTGACGTCCGTGTTGGGAGCGAATTTGCCCCAGCGCATGTTCTCGGTGATGAACCATGCGTCATGGCTCTGATAGGGATAGGAAACGCCGCCCTTCCAGAATTTCATGTAGAGATCGGTGCCCTTGGCGATATGGCCGCTGCCGTAATTGATATCGCCCTTCAGGCGGCCGAGCACATCCTTGGGCGGCACGTTAAACCATTGGCGCTTGCCGAGGATGGTCGCCATTTCCTCCTTGTTGTCCATGCTGTCGCACCATTGCTGGGCTTCCATGACGGCCATCAGCAGTGCCTTGGCGGCATTGGGGTTCTTCTCGATCCAGTCGGCACGCATGCCCAGCGCCTTTTCCGGATGGCCTTTCCAGATCTCACCGGTCGTACAGGCCGTAAAACCGATGCCCTGATTGACGAGCTGCTCGTTCCAGGGCTCGCCGACACAGAAGACATCCATGTTGCCGACCTTCATGTTCGCCACCATCTGCGGCGGCGGCACGACGATTGTGGATACGTCCTTGTCAGGGTCGATGCCGCCGGCGGCGAGCCAGTAGCGGATCCAGAGGTCGTGCGTGCCGCCCGGGAAGGTCATCGCTGCCTTGATTTCCTTGCCGGCCGCGCGCTTGGCGTCGAAGGCAGCCTTCAGCTTGGAGGCATCCAGCTCGACACCGGTGTCGGCATATTCCTTGGCAACCGAAATGCCCTGGCTGTCGTAGTTGAGGCGAGCCAGGATCGCCATCGGCACCGGCTGGTTGTTCTGGGTCACCTTGCCGGTATGCATCAGGTAGGGGAGAGGCGAGAGGATATGCGCGCCATCGATGCCATTGGCGGCGCCGCCGAGCACGAGATTGTCGCGAGTTGCGCCCCAGGATGCCTGCTTGGCGACATCGACGTCGGCAAGGCCATGCTTTTCGAACAGACCCTTTTCCTTGGCTATGACCAGCGGGGCTGCGTCCGTCAGAGCGATGTAGCCGAGCTTTACCCCCGATACTTCCGGGCCGGCGCTCGCTGCAAAGGCGCCGGAGGGGAAGGCCGCCCTCACAGCGCTGATCAGGGCTGCGGTAGCGGACGTCTTCAAAAGGTTTCGGCGGGTAACGCCACCGGACAGGATCTTCTTCACTTGCAGTTCCCCTTGTTTTGCTCGTGACGGGTGAAATTCGGACATAAAAAAACGCCGCTCGGTCGATGCGGCCCGGAACAGGAAGAGAGTCCCCGGGGCAAGAACCTTGCGACGTCAATGTCTTTGCGAGCGCGTTTTCCGCGCATTGCGTGCTTCGATCGCCATTGACCGAAGCGAATTTAACCAAGCAAACCGTGTGCCAGTTTTTTGATGTGGAGGCTACGGCATTGTAATGTCTTTGTTATTTTGCAGTTTCATGCGGCTGCGCATTGCGTGGGCAGTCAGCGCGGTTGCAAATATTTTGAGCGAATAGGCGACGCCGGGCTTTGCGGGTTGCGTCGATTTTGTGCAACGCAGCGTATTGAGGCGTCAGATTTCGTCGCTGGAAGCTGGCCCGGCGGTCTTCGCCTTGACTGCGAAGCCGGCAACATAACCTGCCATATCTGCTGGGTCGAAGACGTGGCCGTCCATGAATCGATCGCCGTCCTTGTCACCTTCGATGCGTATATCGGCATCATCAGGCGATGCCTCGTTTCCTAGCGCCAGCCGATAGAGATCGGAGCGGTAGGCGGAGGCTGCCATCTTCATATTCTGCTCGGAGAGAGCGGTCTGGCCCCAGCGCACCATCTGGCTGAGAATCCAAAGAGCCTGGCTCGGGCGCGGATAATTGGCAAAGCCGCCATGGAAGCTGAAATATCGATCGATCACGCGGCGGTGACCCTTGGCATCGAGGTTGAATTCCCCCGCCAGCACATGGCGGATGATCTCGACGGGGGCGGCGATATAGCGCTGATCGGCCAGCGCCTCGGCAAGGGCGGTATGGTTTTCCGCATGATCGCACCAGCGTGCGGCGGCATCCAGTGCCACGATCAGGCGTGACACGGTCTCGGGGTGGCTTTCGGCCCATTCTGGACGCATGCCGATCACCTTTTCCGGTCCGGAAGGCCAGATATCCTGCTTGGCGGCGACGATGCGGCCGACGCCACGCTCGGATGCGACCATGTTCCATGGTGCGCCGACGCAGAAGCCGTCGATGGCACCTGCCGCTAGCGCGTCTGACGTCAGTGGCGGCGGCACGACGACGAGCTTCACGTCCCGATCCGGATCGATGCCGCCAGCTGCCAGCCAATAGCGGAATTCGTAATTATGCGACGAGAACGGATAGGTCATGCCGAGCGTCGGCGGCTGCTCGCCACGCTCCTTCATCGCTCCCACGACCTTGGCCAAGGCGTTTGAATTCTCCAACGCACTTGCGTGGTCGGAAAGGCCGGCCTCGTTGCTCATGCGGTCGAACAACCGTGTCGACAGGGTGATGGCGCTACCGCCGCAGCCGAGCGAGAACGGTGTAATCGTCGGCGACGGGTTCGACCCCAGCCCCAACATCGCGGCGACCGGCATCGGCGAGAGCATATGGGCGATGTCGAATTGCCGGAAGGCGAGACGGTCACGGACATTCGCCCAGGACACATCCTTGACGAGATCGAGCGTGATGCCTTCCTTGCGCGCAAAGCCGAATTCCGCCGCGGCGATCAGTACGGATGCGTCGACCAGCGGAATAAAGCCGGCGCGCAGCGTGCGCGGGCCTTCGCCATTGGTACGCAAAGGTGCGGCCAGTTTGCTACCGCCTGCCACGCGATCCCCAGTGGAATTGCCTGCTTGCGCTCTCATGTTCACTCCGATGTCTCCCCTTTAGGGGTAGCGGACGAGATGGGGCGACGGTCGGTCACATCAGTAACCCCGCTGCGGTCACCACGCTTTGTGCGATGTCGGACATCTTCTTCTTTTCGTTCATGGCCGTTTGCCGCAGCAGGGCGAAGGCTTGTTCTTCCGACAGCCCGCGCATCTTCATCAAAATGCCCTTGGCACGCTCGACGACTTTGCGCTCCTCAAGGGCCGACTTGGCATCCGCGAGCTCGCGCTGCAGCCGGCTGAAGGCGTTGAAGCGGCTGACAGCCATGTCGAGGATCGGCTTCACTCGCTCTTTTCTGAGGCCATCAACGATATAGGCGGAGACACCGGCATCGACCGCCGCCTCGATCGAGGCCGTGTCGGAGCGGTCGACGAACATGGCGATCGGGCGCCCCACAGTCCGCGTCAGCTGGAAAAGATGCTCCATCATGTCGCGGTTGGGGTTTTCGAGATCGATGATGATGACGTCCGGTCGCAGCGTATCGATGGTGCGTGCCACGCCATGGACTTCATGGATGACGGTCACGCGCTCGTGCCCAGCCTCCCGCAGGCCCTCTTCGATGATCGAGGCGCGGATGGCGTTCTCATCGATCACAAGAATGGTCAGATCGAGACGGCTCATTGCGCCTTTATGACGCAATGCAGCAAAACGGGCAAGTCATGCGCTAAAATATTAGGCGGAAAAGAATTTGCCTAAATATTATGCGATATGACTGTTCGAGAGCATCCATCCTTCAGCGCTGCCAATAGGCGGCAATGCTGAAGGTGCCGGCATCTCTGGCCATCTCGCCTTTCATGAAGGAGCGGATGGTGCGGGCTTGCTGCTGCTCGCAGGCAGCCCAGACGAAGGTTTCGGGATCGGCTGATGGCACGCTGTCTTTCAGGATGCGCTCGAGCGTATCCGTCGTTCCCGCATCGGCACCGTTGCGGTGAAGCCAGGTGATGTTCATCGGCGCACTGGAGGTCAAAGGCTGCTCCTCAAGCCTGTCGGCGACCTCCAGGAAAATACGCAGATCGGTCTCGGCGGGCACAGCGGCTGCGATGCGGGCGATGGCGGGCAGGGCCGTTTCGTCGCCGGCCAGAATGAGCTTGCGCGCCGCAGGAACGCCGCCGCCGCCGGGGCCGATAAGAGCCGCGCGGTCGCCGGGCTGGGCCTTCAACGCCCATGTTGCGCCGGGGACGTCATCGCCTTCATGGACAACGAAATCGATGTTCATCTGGCCGCGAACAAGATCGATGCTGCGGATCGTATAGGCACGAATGGTCAGCGCGTCATCGCCCTTGGGCCAATGGATGCGGCCGTCCGGCTCCGTGTGCGGCCAGACCGGCTCGCGGCCCTTCGGCGGAATGAGAAGGCGGGCATGCATGCCACCCTCGGAGAAATGCTTGACGTCATCGGTCGCGACCACGACACGGCGCATATGCGGGGTAACGTTATAGGCGTTGACGACGGTAATCTCGCGAAGGTTCGGAATGACTGATGGTTGCGGCCCATCGGCCCAGGTGAGATCGAGCGTATTGCCGGCCGACAGCTCAAAAAGGTTCTCGGCCACCATGCTGCGCACGGTGAAAAGCATTGCAGCCGTCGGGCAACGCAATTTGATGTCGAGGCGGTTGTCGGAAATGGCGATGTCGGCGCTGCCGATGACGGTCTCCATGCGGGCGCCGGATGGGCTCCGTGTGACTTTGACGTGCTCGGCAAAACGCCCGCAGAACTGCTCCAGCAACTGCCCGGCATCCTGATGTAGTGTGGCGACGCCGGACGCTGTGAAGTCCCTTGCATGCATCATTGCTTTGTCTCCTTGCGGGTCAGGAACCAGATGAGATACGGGCCGCCGATCAGGGCCGCAAAAAGGCCAACCGGCACCTCGTAGGGAAAAATCACCATTCGCGACAACCAGTCGGCGATGGTCAGTAGCATCGCACCGAGCACTACGCTGGCGATCAGCTGATGGAGGGTGCTGCGAAACCCGATCAGACGGGCGAGATGCGGCGCGATCAGTCCCGTCAGGCTCAGGGGACCGACGAGATAAGAGGGAATGGCGGTCAAGAGGGCGGCCAGCACCGCCAGAACGAACCGGCTTATCGCAACCGATAGGCCGACCGAGCGGGAGACCCCGCCGCCCATCGGCAGAATGTCGAACCATCGCCGCAATAGTGGCAGCAGCAGAATGAGGATGGCGGCCGAAACGACCCCTGTCCAGGCTTCAAAAGACCCGGCGCGATTGGTGGAGCCCGACAGCCAGGTCAGCAACAGATAGCCGCGCAGGTCGCCAAGGGCGAGAACGACGGTAACGATTGCCATCGATAGCGCGCCGATCGCAATTCCCGACAGCAGCAGCCGTTCCGGCCCGAAGCCGCCACGCGCGCTGATCGTCAGCATCACCAGGAAGGCAACGAGTGCGCCGAGCGTCATGGCCGTGATCATGATCGCGGGCGAGGGGAAGGCGAACAGGAACAGGGCCACCGTCAGCCCCGCGCCGCCGCCGGCGCTGACGCCGAGCACTTCGGGGCTGGCGAGCGGATTGCCCGTAAGACGCTGCATGATGAAGCCGGCGGCCGCGAGCATCGCGCCGGCGGCACCGGCGACTACGGTCCTTGGCAGGCGGAACGGCAGAAGCTCCGAGAATTGGTTGCCAATTGCCACATGCCAGCCATCCATGCCGCGACCGACCGACAGCGCCCACAGGATCAGGGCAATGAAAGCGATGGCGAGGAGAGCCAGCGTTTGATGCGGCTTGGCTAGATTTTGCCTTACGCGTGGCGTGCTTTGGGCGTGAGGTGCGCTGACGGAACGCAGCCGTGGCAAAAGCAGCAACAGCAGCGGGCCGCCGAGGAGCGCCGTTGCCGCACCGGTCGGCGCAAGATCGGAAAAGCCGGGCGAGAGCAATTGCACTGCGCAATCCGTGAGGAACAGCAGGCCGGCCCCGGCAAGCGGTGCGGCGATCAGCAACTGCCCCGTGCGGCGTGCGCCGCAAAACCGGGCGAGATGTGGTGCGGCAAGCCCGAGAAAGCCGATGATCCCGACCTCAGCCGTCACCGAGGCCGAGAGCCAGACTGCAAGCGCCAGAATGGCGAAGCGCGTGCTGTGGAGGCCGAGCCCGAGGCTCTTCGCGCTGGTGTCGTCTAGGCTCATGATAGCAAGCGGACGGATCAGCACGGCAGCGGCGATGAAGCCTATGGCGAGGCGCGGGGCAAGTGTGATGATGCCATCCCAGCTTTGCTGGTTCAGGGCGCCGGCACCCCAGATGAAGATCGACATGGCATATTCGCCGCGCGCAAGAATGATGGTCACGCTGAGTGCCGAGGCGACCAATGTCACCATCATGCCGCAAAGCGCTACTGTCACCGGATCAAGACCACGGCGCCAGCTCAGCGCCAGCACGATCAGGACAGCCGCTAGTCCGCCGGCAAACGCCGCGATCTCGCGTGGCAAGCCGACCAGAAGCGGGAAAAAGCCGATGGTGATTGTCATCGCCAGTTGCGCGCCGGCGGCGATCCCGAGTGTCGATGCGTCGGCGATGGGGTTACGCAGAACCCTCTGCAGCAGTGCGCCGGAAAGGCCGAGAGCCGCGCCCGCGATGAGCGCGATGGCCGAGCGCGGCAACAGGCTGTCGACAAGCAGGATGCGATTGAGAACCGCGGCACCGGTCAAATCCGGAGTGAGCTGTGGACGCAGGGCGACCAGCAGAGTGAAGGCGAGGATGCAGGCAAGGCCAAGGACGAGGCTGTTTAGGCCCAGCGGTCTGCGTCTGACGATGCCTGGCCGCTCAACCGTTCCATGCATGGGAGAGCCCTCCTGCAAGGAGATCAGCAAAACGTCCGGCTGCCGACAGAGCGCCGTAAGGGTTGATCGAGCCGAGCAGAAGGACGCGACCGGCCTGGACCGATGGTAGCGCCTTCCAGAAGGCGCTTTGCTGCAACTCGGCAAAAGCATCCGCCGGATGCGGCGGGATCAGCACGATCCATGCTTCCGGCATGGCGGCCAGACGCTCGATCCCGACCGGGGCGGTGGCCGAATAGCTGGTGAGGTCAGGCCAGGCATTGGTGAGGCCGGTGCGGGTGAGAACTTCGCCGAACATGCTGTCGGAGCCGAAGACGCGGAAGTGCCTGGCATCACCGAGGTTGATCAGCAGGATCGGCCGACGGTCGCCTTTGCTGAACCGGTCGCGATAGGTTTCGAGCTTTGCTCGCATTGTATCGACCAGTGCAAGGCCGGCGGCCAGTCCAAGCCGGTCGCCCAGCCCAAGCGTCATCTGCTCGGAGAGCTGGTAGGGGCTGCTGCCCGGCTTATAGACGGCATAGCTTTCGACCGGCGCAATCAGGCGCATGCGATCATCGGCCCAGGCGTAAAAATTGGAGTTGAAGATCAGGTCGGGCTTGGTGGCGTAGAGGACTTCGAAATTCGGGGTGCCGCGCAGGCCAAGATCGGCGACGCCGGGAGGTACCTGAGGCGTGACCGCGACGTCCCTGAACTGCAGAAGCTCGGTCCCGGCGACGACGTTGGCATTAATGGCGAACAGGGTTTCGAGGATCGCCCAATCGAGCGTTGCGACGCGCGGGCTCGTTGCTGCCTGCGCCGGCGCAAAACCGGCAACCGCGCCGGCCGCAGCCGTAGCCAGGAATTGCCGGCGTGATAGGGTATGTTCGCGTCGCGCAGTCATGGAAGATAGCTGATGGTTTCGCAACGCGGCAGGCCGGAAAGCACGTCCATATCGACGGGGAAAATTCGCTGTAGCTGTCCAGCCGTCTTCATCACGACGCCTTCGGTTTCAAACGGGTAAGGGGATTGCCATTCGGCAATCCCAGGCTCTTTGCCATGATCGAGAACAAAAGTATACTTTTAATCTCAACTTACCACTTCTTGGTGAGCTTGAAGGTGACCGTGCGTGCTTCGCCATAGCCGCAGACATTCTCCCCCGCGCAGCCCGAGACATAGTCCTTGTCGAACAGGTTGGCGACGTTGAGCGAAGCGCCCCAGCCCTTCTTCTCGTAGCGGATGCCAGCGTCGAAGAGCGTTGCGGAAGGTACGCGCAGCGTGTTGGCCTGGTCCGCCCAGGATTTGCCCTGGTAGCGTACGCCGGCGCCAATGCTGAGACCATCAAGCGCTTCACTGGTGAAGGCGTAGTCGAGCCAGAGTGAGGCGGTGGAGTTCGGCACGAGGTAGGGTGAATTCCCGATGATGGCGGTATTCAGATCCTTGATGACTTCCAGATCCGTATAGGAATAGGAGCCCAGCACCTTCCAGTTGTCGTCGAGATTGACCTTGCCTTCGAATTCGACGCCGCGCGAACGGACCTCGCCGATCTGGCGCTGCAGGAAGGTCGTCGGATCGGTGAGCGCCATGTTCTTGCGGTCGATCTGGAAGATGGAGGCGGTGAACAGGCCGTCGATAAAGTCAGGCTGGTACTTGACGCCGGCTTCGTATTGCTCGCCCTTTTCAGGTGTCAGGCCGCCGCCGGTGACGCTGGTGCCGATCAGCGGATTGAAGAAGGTGCCGGCGCTGATATAGGGCGTGATGCCGTTGGAGAACTCGTAGGCAAGGCCTGCACGGCCGCTCGGCGCATTTTCGTTCGACTTGTAGCTTGTGCCGACCTTGGAGTCGGAATTGGTATCAACGAAGTCGTAACGGCCGTTGAGCGTTACCAGCCAGCCGTCGCCGAAGCGCATCTGGTCCTGGGTATAGATGCCGAGCTGCTGCTGCGTCATGACCTGATTGAGGTAGACGAAGTTGGTTCCCTGCGGCGTGCCATAGACCGGGTTGGTGGCACTGATCGGATTGGAGCCGCAGCAGGACTGGATCTGATCGAGGCGGTAGATCGAGTAATCGGTGCCGATCAGGAAGTCATGGCTGATCGGGCCGGTATCGAACTTGTTCTCCGCGCGGGTATCGACCGAGAAGGTGTCCACCTTTGAGCGCTCGAAGAAGCCGATGCGGTTCAGCATGTAATTCGGGTCGTTATAGCCTGGGCTGAGCGGATTGCCATCTACGTAGCCGTTCAGATACGGGCCTTCCTCGCGCTTGTAGAGGTGGCCGTAGCGCGCATTCTGCGACACGGTCCAGCCGCCGTCGAAGTCATGCGAGAACTCGTAGCCGAGCATCTGCTGGGCGTATTTCAGGTTGTCGATGCTGCGTTCGCCATAGAAGGCATCGCGCTTGATCTTGCCGAAAGGTGCGTCGACCACGGTGCCGACATAGGGGAAGAAGCCGTTGCCGCTGTGGATCTCATCGAGGCCGCTCAGCATGCCGAAAACGGTGAGCTTGGTGGATTCGTCGGGAGAGATTGTCACCTGCGGCATGATGAAGCCACGCAGGTCGTGCGTGCCGTCGCTATAGGTATCGCCGCCGGCGATCTTGCCGGTCAGGCGGTAGCGAAAGACGCCATCGGCCGAGAGCTTGTCGGAGAAATCGAAGCCGACGAAAGCGTTGCCGAGATTGTTGATGCCGATCTCGGTGGAATATTGCGGCGTGTCCGTCGGCTCCTTGCGGACCATGTTGACGAGGCCGCCCGGATTGGCACCACCATAAAGCACGGAGGCAGGCCCCTTCAGGACCTCGACGCGCTCGAGCATGTAAGGATCGATCTGGAAGCCGCCGAAGCCGTAGCTGTAGAGCGTCAGGCCATTCATGAAGACGCCGCTCTGCGTCGCGTCGAAGCCGCGAATATAGAACCAGTCGGTATCGCCGTCATTGCCGAAAGGCTGCGTAGTGACGCCCGGCGTATAGCGCAGTGCTTCATCGACCTTGTTGGTAATGCCGCGATCCTGCATTTCCTGCTGGCCGATGACGGAGACGGATTGCGGGACTTCGGTGATCGGCGTGTCGGATTTCGAACCGGAGGTCGTTTTCTTGGCGACGTAGCCCTTGACCGGAGCAGTGCCGCTATCTTCACCCTTCTGCTGCGAGCCGCCGCCGCCTTGAATGACCAGCGGCTGCAATTCCGTGGCCTTTTCCTGTGCCGCTACCTGCGAACCCGCCAGCAATGCGGTAATGGCTACGCCCGTCGCCAATATCCACGCCCGTGATACGTCTTGCTTCAATCCCAGCATTTCCGTCATCTGTCCCGATTTTACGCCTGCTCGACCAGGGCGGCCGATCCCTCAATAAGATGAGTAGTTAACTCATATTTAACGGCGGCGCTTGTCCGTTACTGGGAAAATTGTACGTTTTTGGGCAATTCTCCGCGGTGCATGCAATTGCTCGCGAACTGTGGTTTTCAGGCAAGCATGCTGCGTTTCCAGTTGGCCGGAGCCGCGCCGACATTCTTGCGGAAAACGCGGGTGAAATGCGCCTGATCGGCAAAGCCGGTTTCGACGGCAACCGTCGTCAGCGGCATCTCGCTCTTCAACAACAGGTGCTTGGCCCGCTCGATCCTCGCCTGCGTCTGCCATTGATGCGGCGGCAGGCCGGTCGACGCCTTGAAGGCGTGGCTGAAGTGCGATTGCGACAGGCCGGTGAGCGAGGCCAGTTCTTCGAGCCGAATGTTGCGAACGCAATTCTCCTCGATGTAATCGACGGCGCGGCGGAGCTGCCAGGCGGCGAGCGCGCTGCGCCGACGCGGCTGCGGCGCGTGCAATTGCAGCACATCGATCAGCAGCGAGAGCGTCAGGCCATCGCCATAGAGATCGTGGAGCGGCTCGGGGTTCTCGCATTCGGCGGCGATCAGCTCGGCGAGCGCGATCAGGCGCGGATCGGTGAAGTGCAGGCGCGGATGATCGATCCGTGCGGGATCGATGTCTTCCATCAGCCTTTGGCCGATGATCGCGGCGTCGAAATGGATGTCGAGATGGCGCACGAATTCGATGCCGGTGAGATCGGCCCAGAGCTCCATGCCGCCAGGGATGTAGGAGATCTTGCCGTGATCATAATCTTGCGGGCGGGCCTGTGCGCGTGGCGATAGCCGGACGTTTGTCGCTCCGGAGCCGCGTTGATCGAGCAGGATGAACAGCCGAGGGTCTTGCGCAACGTAGTACCCACCGGCCTGCGCCGCGCAATTGACGTTCCATATATCGGCGACGATGCCGTTCCATTGGCGGCGATGAACGCCACCAATGACGGAAAAGCCGCCGATCTTGTTTTGCATTCTGGGCTGAAACGTCATTTGCAGCTTCCGATGTTGCTCCGCGTGATAATCCTTCAGATTAAACTCAAGTTATTATAGCAGAGCTGTGCCGCTGGCAATCCGGCGATTGCGGGCTTTATAGTTCCCGACTTTGGATGGCAAGATGGCTTGTTTAAGGGTCGCAGGCTGTGCGGATGAACTGATGTCGCGGCTGAAAAACTGGACCTGATGCGACGGAAATCTCCCGCCATCATGCAATGAGGCAACAACGTCCGCTTGAAATTTGCCTCGTCTTCCGCCACCTGTTCGGCGCGACATTTGTTATTCCCAGGAGACTAGACGCATATGACAGCCACCACCGCAGAACATACCGCCGAGAGCCACGTCTTTGAGGCTGACGTTGCCCGCCTTCTGCACATGATGGTTCACTCGGTTTATTCGGATAAGGACGTCTTCCTGCGCGAGCTGATCTCGAATGCGGCCGATGCCTGCGAGAAGCTGCGCTATGAAGCGATCGCCGCACCGGCGCTGCTGGCCAAGGACCCCGAAAGCCGCATCCTGTTGACGCTCGACGCCGATGCCAACAAGCTCATCGTCGAGGATAACGGCATCGGGATGAGCCGCGAGGAAATGATCGAAGCGCTCGGTACGATCGCCCGCTCGGGCACGCGCGCCTTCATGGAACGCATCGAGGCCCAGAAGCAGGGCGAGGGCGCCCAGCTCATCGGCCAGTTCGGTGTCGGCTTCTATTCCTGCTTCATGGTTGCCGACCGGGTCGATGTCGTCTCCCGTCGCGCCGGCGCCGAGGAAGCCTGGATCTGGTCGTCGGACGGCAAGGGCGGCTACAGCGTCGCACCGATCGATGCGGCCGAGGCGCCCGCCCGTGGTACGCGCATCACGCTGCATTTGATGGATGACGCCAAGAACTATGCATCGCGCTGGAGCGTCGAGCGCATCGTCAAGGAGCAATCCGGCCATGTGCCGGTGCCGATCAAGATCGCCGAAAAGCCGGGTGACGAAGCCACGCAGCTGACCGACGGCACGGCACTCTGGACCAAGTCGAAGAATGACATCACCAGCGAAGAATATACCGATTTCTACCGCGGCATGTCCGGCCAATATGACGAGCCGGCCCTGACAGTACATTTCCGCGCCGAAGGCCGCCACGAATATTCGGCGCTTGCCTTCGTGCCCGGCTCGCAGCCGTTCGATCTCTTCGATCCGGATCGCAAGGGCCGCATGAAGCTTTATGTGAAGCGGGTCTTCATTACCGACGAGGCGGAATTGCTGCCGCGCTATCTGCGTTTCGTGCGCGGCCTTGTCGATACGAATGACCTGCCGCTCAACGTTTCGCGCGAGATGATCCAGGAAAGCGCGATCCTGTCGGCAATCCGCAAGGGCGTCACCAACCGCATCATCACGGCGATCGAGAAGCTGGCCGAAAGCGACCAGGATGCTTTCCTGAAGCTCTGGGAAAACTTTGGCAGCCTGATCAAGGAAGGCATCCACGAGGACTTCGAGCGGCGCTCGCAATTGCTGGCGCTGTCACGCTTCCGTACGACGGCCTCCGGCGAGGGCTATCGTTCGCTTGCCGATTACGTCAAGGATGGCAAGGAAGGTCAAGAGGCGGTCTATTATCTTGTTGGCGGCAGCCTGGAACAGCTGAAAGCTTCGCCGCAGCTCGAAGGGTTCCGCGCCCGTGGCATCGAAGTGCTGCTGCTGTCGGATTCCGTCGACAGCTTCTGGGTGATGAATGCGCCTGAATTTGAGGGCAAGAGCTTCAAGTCGATCACCCAGGGTTCCGCCGATCTCGCGCAGTTCAAGAAGCTGGAGGAGGACAAGGCGGAAAGCACGAGCGCTCCTGCCGAAGTGCAGGCCTTCATCGATTTCGCCAAGGAAAAGCTTGCCGACGAGGTGTCCGATGTGCGCGCATCCGATCGCCTGATCGAAAGCGCCGTCTGCCTCGTCGCTTCCGAGCAGGGTTACGACCGCCAGCTCGAAAAAATCCTGCAGGGCGCCGGCCGCTTGCAGTCTGGTGCCAAGCCGATCCTGGAAGTCAACATGGATCACCCTGTCGTCAAGGCGATCGCCGCCAAGATCGATGCACCGTCGCTGCGCGACGATGCGGCATTCCTGCTCCTCGACCAGGCGCGTGTGCTCGATGGCGACAAGCCGGCCGATCCGCGCGCTTTTGCCGAGCGTCTGGTACGGGTGATGGAAAAGGCTCTTCAGTAGTCAATGCGGTTGGCACGGTTCGAAAGAGCCGTGCCGGCCTGTCCATGAAATGATCAGGCCGTTAGATCAGCTCGCCGTAATAAAATCTTGTCTCAAATTATCATCTTTTGTTGCGAGATGAGAATTCTTCTTCTATAGAAGGCCCCAATTGGCCTGGTTATGTCCGGCCACGTAAGCGTTAACGTCACTCAACGCGTATGATCGGACGGCTTTGCGGCTTCGATCTGCGCGGCTGTGTCCTGCAGATCGAGGTTCGAGAGCCTCGAAAGGGTACAGATGGATAACCCCCAAACATCAAATCCGAATAGCTCGGCTCCGAAGATCGAGCGAGTGCGTCATGAGTTGAAGCGGCGCTCCCTGACCATTTCCAATATTGAGAACATCACGCCGGGCATGCTGCGCATCGAGCTTGCCGGCGAAGACCTTGCCGATTTTGTCAGCCTGGCGCCTGACGATCACATCAAGATCTTCGTCGCCGGCGCGGGCGAGGAGATGGAACGGCGCGACTACACGCCTCGGCGCTACGATAATAACGCTCGCACGCTCATCATCGATTTTGCCATTCATGAAGCCGGGCCGGTTACCCAATGGGCGCTCGACGCTCGTCTTGGCGACAAGCTCGAGATCGGCGGTCCCCGCGGGTCCGCAGTCATTTCCAGCGACATCAAGAACTGGCTGCTCATCGGCGACGAGACGGCTTTGCCGGCAATCGGCCGCCGCATCGAGGAGACGGGTGGCGATGCACACGTCACGGCGATCGTCGCGGTTGCGGATGGCGCCGAACATCAGGTCTTTCAGACCGATGCCCAACTGAAAACCCATTGGGCGCATCGGCCTTTGTCGCAAGCGACCGATGCCTCGGCGCTGCTGGCCGTTCTCCGGTCAATCGAGCTGGCGCCCGGCACCTTCGTCTGGATTGCCGCCGAGGCCTCGGTGACGCGCGCGCTGCGCGCCTATCTCGTCGAAGAGCGCGGCTATCCGCTGAGCTGGATCAAGGCATCCGGCTATTGGGTGAAGGGCAAGGCCGATACGACAGAGAAGTTCGAATAAGCGTCGATATGGCGGGCGGATATGAAAAACCGCCCGCCAATCGCAATGTGAAGACCGGCAGATCTTGCCGGCCAATCCTGCTGCTCCATCTCATGGCACAACTGTGCCGTAAATGGACGAGGGGCTCGATGCTAAGATTGGGTTCACCTCTACTGAAATCGGGGCAGATTTCGACTTCCTAAATTGCGTGGGATCGCCGAAGGTTAGGTGCAGGACGGAAACGGTGGAGAAAGCACCACCGATCGTCTTGCAGGTTCCAGGCGTCGAGCGGGAGGCGATGCTGACGAACGTCACGCAAACCCCTGCCGCATGCGACGGCCAATATTGAGGAACGAAGCGAGATGCTTGCCGTCCCGAAAGAACCGCCGCAGACATTCGTCTCGCTGATGCTGTCGTCGCTGCGCAAGGCCTTCTTCAGCATTGCGCTCGCAAGCGCCGCCATCAATGTGCTGGCACTGACCGGCTCCTTCTTCATGCTGCAGGTTTACGACCGGGTCATTCCGAGCCACAGCCTGCCGACGCTGTCGGGGCTCGTCATCATCGTGGCGACCCTCTTCCTTTTCCAGGGGGCACTGGAGCTGCTGCGCACCATGCTGCTTGCGCGCATCGGCATGTCTCTGGACGAGCGCTTGAACAGAAAGGTTTTCCGCTCGCTTCTGTTTCTGCCGACCCAGAAACAGACATCGGATGACGGGCTGCAGTCTGTCCGCGATCTCGAGCAGATCCGCACGTTTTTATCCGGCAGCGGCGCGACTGCGCTCTTCGATCTGCCCTGGGTGCCGTTCTATCTGATCCTCTGCTCGCTTTTCCATGTGTGGATCGGCGTCACCGCCCTGTCTGGCGCCGTTTTACTGGTCGGCATTACCCTGCTCGCGGAAATATTGTCGCGGCGGCCGGCGCTCGAGGCGGCCAAATCCTCAGCGCAGCGCCTTGGTTTTGCCCAGGCTGCTCGGCGAAACTGGGAGGCGGCGATCTCGATGGGTTTTGCCGGCCGGCTGACCGAGAAATGGGTCGCCATGAATGATGACTATCTGAAGCATCAGGCGGCCGCGGGCTCCATCGTCGGCGCGCTGACGATTACGGCAAAGATCGCGCGCATGATGCTTCAATCCGCAGTGCTGGCGGTCGGCGCAATCCTCGTCATCCGTCAGGAAGCGACGGGCGGCATCATCATCGCCAGCTCAATCCTGGTGACGCGGGCGCTGGCGCCCGTCGAGCTTGCAATCGGGCAATGGAAGGGTTTCATTGCGGCGCGTCAGGGCTGGGCGCGGCTTGCGAAACTCATCGATGTCGCACCCGTCGAGCAGCACGTGCTCACGCTGCCGGCACCAATGCAGGAGCTCAGCGTCGAGAACATCAGTGTGGCATCTCCCGGTGGCCGCGATCTCATCCTGCGCAATGTGTCGTTCAAGATATCGGCGGGAACGGTGCTGGGCGTCATCGGCCCGAGTGCATCGGGAAAATCGTCACTGGCACGCGCGATCACCGGCCTTTGGCCGGTTGCGATCGGCAGCGTCAGGCTCGACAAGGCAGCGCTGTCGCAATGGGATTCGGATGAACTCGGCCGGCATATCGGCTATCTGCCGCAGGATGTCGGTCTGCTCGAAGGGTCGATCGCGGATAATATTTCCCGCTTCGCCAGGGATATGGCGCCCGAACCAATCATAACGGCCGCCAGGGCTGCTGGCGTCTACGACATGATCGTCAAGCTCCCCGAAGGATTCGATACGGTGATCGGTGAAAGCGGCTCGCGGCTTTCGGCCGGCCAGAGGCAGCGCATCGCATTGGCGCGCGCACTTTATGGCGATCCGTTCCTGGTGGTGCTGGACGAGCCCAATTCCAACCTCGATGCGGAAGGAGAGGCGTGCCTGAGCGCGGCGCTGACTGGCGTGAGGGAGCGCGGCGGCATCGCCATCGTCATTGCCCACAGGCCGAGCGCACTTGCTGCTGCCGATACGGTGATGATCGTTGCCGGCGGCCAAGTGCAGGCATTCGGTCCGAAGAAGGAGATCCTTGGGTTGCCGCCCAAGCATGCGGGGTCAGCGGCACTCGCGATCGCCGGGGGAGAAGCACGATGAACGACAGGCCTTCGCCCTCAACCGAACGCGCCATACGCCGCCTGTCCCTTCTCATCGTGGCGGCAATATTGCTGCTGTTCGGCGTGATGGGCGGCCTTGCCGCCGCGACGAAGATTTCCGGTGCGGTGATTGCCTCCGGCAGCCTGGTTGTCGACAGCTATGTAAAGTCGGTGAAGCACCTCAAGGGCGGCATCGCAAAGACGATCTTCGTGAAGAATGGCGACCATGTCGACGCAGGTCAGGTGCTGGTGCGGCTCGACGACACGCAGACCAAGGCCAATCTTGCGATCATTCGCAAGCGCCTCAATGAACTCTCCGCCCGCACCGCGCGTCTGGTCGCCGAGCGTGACGGCAAGGATGACATCGCCTTTCCAGCCGATCTGCTTGGTGCCGCCAGTAACGAAGACGTCGAGGCCATTCTGGCCGGCGAGCGCCGCCTCTTTCAGGATCGGCAGACTTCACGCAACGGCCAGAAATCGCAGCTGCGCGAGCGAATTCAGCAACTGCAGCAGGAGATCGAGGGTCTTCTGGCACAGGAGCAGGGCAAGCGCAGCGAGATCGCGCTGATCGGCAAGGAGCTTGGCAGCCTTGAAGGGCTGCTCAGCCAGGGTATCATTTCGGCGACCAAGGTCTATTCGTTGCAAAGGGAGAGTGCTTCGCTGAACGGCGACCTCGGCAATGTCGTCTCGTCGATCGCCCAGACCCGTGGCAAGATCGCGGAAACCGAGCTGCAGATCCTCCAGATCGATGCCGATCAGAGTTCGCAGGTTTCCGATCAGCTGCGACAGGCGGAGAGTGATACGGGACAATATTCGGAACGTCTGGTTGCTGCGGAAGATGATTTGAAGCGGGTGGACATCAGGGCGCCGCAAGCGGGTGTCGTGGATCAATTAAGCATCCACGCCGAAGGAGCCGTGATTTCACCCGCCGAAGCGGTCATGCAGATCGTCCCCGACAAGGATGCGCTCGTGGCCGAGCTGAAACTTTCACCCCAGGATATCGATCAGATTTCTGTCGGGCAGCCGGTCTCGCTTCGATTTCCGGCCTTCAATCAGCGGATCACGCCAGAGCTGAACGGGCGTGTGGAAACAGTCTCTGCCGATCTGGCGACGGATCAGCGTTCAGGCCAGAGCTACTACATCGTGCGGGCGAGGATGCCGAAGCAGGAGTGGGATCGGTTGGGGGAACTGACGCCGCTGCCCGGCATGCCGGCAGAAGCCTTCATGCAAACAGGCCAGAGAAGCGTTCTGGCCTATCTGACGAAGCCGATGACCGATCAGATCCGGCGGGCATTCAAGGAGGATTAGGGTGCCTCTGCGAGGCACCCTAATTCTGGATCTGACGGCCGGACCTTAGATGTGCCAGTCCGATGTATGGGCTGTTTGAGCCGAGGAGGCGAGTTCTGACGCGTGGTCGTCCAGCGAATAGGCTTTGATGTAGTCGATCTTCATTTCCGACCCGTTTGGAAGCCCATTTGACGGCGTGCCTGCCACACCGCCGACGGCGAGATCGACAATCATGTACATTGGGCTGTGCATGTCGGCGGGCGTTGCGGCATGGGCGACGGCGACGTCGTCGAAATACCAGGTGATCTGATCTTTCTCCCAGAGCACGCCGTAATTGTGGAAGCCGTCCGTGCTTGGCACTTCGACTGGAATGGACGTCATCGTGTGTTCGCCGGTGGCGTTCGAATGGGCAGTCACGTTGACGGTGTTCGGATTCTGGCCGCGCATTTCCACGACATCGAGTTCCGGCGGCCAGGAGCCGTCCTCCGGCAGCAGCCAGAAGGCCGGCCAGACGCCCTGGTCATGCGGCATCTCCGCCCGCATTTCGAAATAGCCATAGGTCTGGGAGAAGGAGGAATAGGTCGTCAGAATGCCGGATGTATAGTCATGGCCCTCGACGATTGTCTTCAATGCGTCGGGCGTCGGTTTCGCCGTGATGGTCAGGATACCGTCGGAAGATATGGAAAACGGGTTTGCCGATGCGGTCGGCGCGTAGGACGGGTTAATGTACCATTGCAGCTCGTCGTTCAGGCTGCTGCCCTTGTCGGGCGCCCAGGAATACTTCGCATCCCAGGTGCCCTGTGTTCCCTCATGCAGGGAGAGCGAGTTGAAATCGTCCGAAAAGGTTTGCGTCAGCGAAGACCTGTCCAGCCCGAGCTGGAATTGATCCTCGTGCAGGTCGGCAACGGTCTTGTTGGCGAGAACCAGGCTTTCACCATTGCCGAGATCAAGACGGACATTCGCACCTTCCTGGCTGGAATGGCTGATGACTTGATCAAAGGACGTCAGGCCATACTGGTTGAGGCGCACCTTGTCATCATCGCTGAAGTCGGTGATGAGATCGCTGCCATTGCCCTTGGAGATGATGAAGGTATCGGCCCCGCCGCCGCCCGTCAACACATCGTTGCCGGCGCCGCCGTCGATGGTCTGGCTGCCGCTGCCGCCGGTGATGATGTTATCGGCATCGTTGCCATAGGCATGGCGGTTGTTGCCGGTCACTGTCAGGTTTTCGAAGTTTTCTGGGAGGGTATAGTCCATCCAGGTGTTGATGGTGTCGACACCTGCATTGGGGGCTTCGTAGGCGTGATTGAGGCTCGAATAGAGGTAGTAGATATCGTCGCCGGTGCCGCCCACCATGGTCACGTTGACGGAGCTGTCGCCCCACATGGAGTCATTGCCGCTGGTGCCGTAGAGCGTCGGGCCTGAACCGGTCGCGGAGAAGAACCCCGTCGAGGTGTCGCTATAGTAGAGTGGCTGGCCTAGGGCATTCAAAACTGAATTGGGCATCGCAAACCTCTTCCTTTGTGCCGGGCTGTCTCCTCCGCCGACTTAATATTTCTCTCCACTTATATGCGTTACATAGCGTGCTTTATTTTTCTGCCCACCCCCTGGAGCAAGTTTTTTCATCACACCATTCGAGAGGGGATTGGGGCGTGCGCAGGCACGGCGCGGGGGCTGACGACGCGATCGTTCATCGCGTCGCCAATGTTCGAGGTTTTTAAAGGGAAGCCTTTACCTTGGCGGCAATTTCTGGGCTCACCCATGTCGTCCAGATGTCTTCGTGGGTCTTCAGGAAATATTTGGCCGCGTCTTCGTTGGTGCCCTGGTTGTCCGTTTGCCAGGCAAGGAGGCTGTTCACCGTGTCGTTGGCCCATTTCCGCTTCTTCAGATAGTCCATCGCAACCCCGGCCTTTTCGGCGAATTTCTTGGTGACGACGGTGTAGACTTCCGAGACGGGATAGGAGTTGACCTTCGGATTGGCGCAGTCGATGACGGATGTGCAGGCATCCCATTCGGCCTTGTCGTGGGGTACGCCGAAGGAGAGGCGAACCATCGGGTACTTGCCGAGGATTGATGTCGGCGACCAATAGTAGCCAAGCCAGCCGGTCTTTCTCTCGAATGCGTTGGCGATCGTGCCGTCAAGGGCCGCGGCGGAGCCGGTCTCGACGATTTCGAAGCCCTTCTTCTCTCCATCGAGTGCCTTGAAGAGATTGCCGAGCGATGCCTGGCACTGCCAGCCGGGCGGGCAATTGTAGATGACGCCCTTTTTCGGGTCGTCCGACGCGGGGAAGAGTTCGGGATGTTCCAGGGCCTGTTGAACGGTCTTGATATCGGGATGTGCGTCGGCGAGGAATTTCGGAATCCACCAGCCGTCCTGGCCGCCTTCGGAGAGAATGCCGGCGGCGATGACCAAACGCCCTTCGGAGACGGCCTGATCCAGAGGCGTGCGGACTGCATTGATCCAAAGCTCGGGAGCGATGTCGGGCTGTCCCTTCTCGTTCATCGAGGTGAAGGTCGGCAAGGTATCGCCGGTGACGAGTTCTACCGAGCAGCCATAACCTTCCTGGAGGATGATCTTGTCGACATTTGCCGCGACGCCCGCCGACGCCCAGTTCATTTCGGCGATCGATACCGAGCCGCAATCGGCATGTGCGGCGCCGGCAAAGGTATAGAGTGCTGCGGCGAATAAGGCGGCAGCGATATGCTTCTTCATTTAAGACCTCCAGGTCCTGATGTTGCTGTTCTGGAAGGCTGCCACGGGCGAACCCAATGGACTGTCTCCATTCGCTTTTGCGATACCCGGATGCGTAAGGCTACGCCGGGTAAACCCGATCCACTATCGGGGTCGGGATGCGTGGGGACTACTGCCACATGTGCACCGGCATCATGTGTTGGACGGATGAAGTTTGCAGCTTTCCCACAGGAAATGACCTGTTGCGATTGGTTTCATCTGCATTTTGGGCCTGGTGAACGGAAGGGCGGCTGATTTCAAACGCCGCGACGCGGGAAAGAGATTTCTCGTTTTCGGTGCGTTCAGAGATCGCTATTTCTTTTAATCTACCATTTTTATGGACAATATTCGCATTATCGAAAACATGCCCGACGTTCTGAAAGGGATGAGAATGAGTGCGCCTAAACTGGTCGGCATTGCCGGCAGCTTCAACCGGCCATCGAAGACCTACGCACTGGTCCAGACCGTCGCCGATCTGGCGAGCGACCGATACGGGTTCTCAGCCAAGGTCCACGACCTGCACGATGTCGGCCCTTCGCTCGGCCTTGCGCTATCGCGCCAGGATCTTGACGATCGGGCGAAGCGCGTGATCGACGATATCGTCTCGTCGGACGCGCTGATCATCGGTTCGCCGACCTATAAGGGATCTTATCCGGGGCTCTTCAAGCATCTCATCGACCTTATCGATCCGCACGAGCTGCGCGCCAAGCCGATCATCATCACCGCTACCGGCGGCGGCGATCGCCACGCTTTGATGGTGGAACACCAGCTGCGGCCGCTCTTCGGTTTCTTCATGGCCCATACGCTGCCGACCGCGGTCTATGCCTCGGATCGCGATTTCACCAATTACAAAGTTTCCTCGGAGCCGCTCGCCAACCGGATCAACGAGGTTGTCGGCGAGCTCGCCGCCTTCTTTCCGCATCGGGCAGCGGCGCTGGTCGCTGCGGAATAGTGCCTGGAGAGATGCGGTCTGCGAGCATCGGGCCGGAATTCAACGTGATGGAGGGTTGCATGAGATCTAATATCATCAGTCGCCTGAAGACGATTTTCGGTTTCTTCCCGTTGGATGGAAAGAGGGACGTGTCCGTGCAAGCGGCGGTGCCGGTCTCTCACGACCGGGAGCCTTCAGCCCGCGATTATGAACTCTACTATTGGTGCTCCATGCCGGCGCCCTGGTATTGAAGGGGCTGCCTTTGGTTTCGTGTCGCGAGCTACGGTTCTCGCTTAAATCGGCGGCGGGGGTATCATGACCAGAGTGCTGATCGTGCCGGGATTGTTCGGGTCGGGCGAAGGCCATTGGCAGCGCCATTGGCTGCAGGACCAGCCTGACGCACGGCTTGTCGAGCAGGATGATTGGGATTTTCCCAATCTCGGCATTTGGAGGGAAAGGCTGGAAGCAGCGCTGGAAGAGGCAGGCGAAGCCTATATCGTCGCCCACAGCCTCGGTTGCCTGCTGACGGCCAGGTTGGCCGGTCGCCCGGCTGCGCGAAGGATCAAGGGTGCGCTTCTCGTCGCGCCTTGCGATATTCCCGCGACCGAGACGCTTCATCCGGGCCATCTTTCCTTCGGGACCATGCCGACGGAGACACTGCCTTTCCCGAGCATGACGATCGGCAGCCTGAACGACATCTATATGCGGCTGGATCGCCTCACAATGTTCGGGCGGCTGTGGAACTCCGATATCCGCAATATTGGCCTGGCCGGCCATATCAATGTCGCCAGCGGCTTTGGACGGTGGCCCAGCGGCTACGCTTTCCTCGAAATGGTGAAGGCGCGTGCCAGGCATCGCAGGCCGCACGGATTTTCGACAGCGATCGCCGCATCCGCCTGAAAGAGGGCTTTTCATGCGAGGCATTCGACGTCATTGTGCGGCCGACTTTTTTGACCGTGCTGTTTCTCGCCCAGCCTTCAAGGCATGCGGCGAGGCTCACATTTTGGAGGTACTATAATGAGTTTGCGTATCAACGATATTGCTCCTGATTTCACCGCTGAGACGACGCAGGGCGAGATCCAGTTCCATGACTGGATTGGCGGCGGCTGGGCCGTGCTGTTCTCTCACCCGAAGAACTTCACGCCCGTCTGCACCACCGAACTGGGGGCGATGGCAGGCCTGGAGCAGGAATTTGCCGGGCGCGGCGTCAAGGTTATCGGCATTTCCGTCGATCCGGTCGAAAGCCACAGCAAGTGGAAGAGCGACATCAAGACGGCAACCGGCTTCGAAGTCGAATATCCGCTGATCGGCGACAAGGATCTCAAGGTCGCCAAACTCTACGACATGCTGCCGGCAGGTGCCGGTGAAAGCTCGGAAGGGCGCACGCCCGCCGACAATGCCACCGTTCGCTCCGTCTTCGTCATCGGCCCGGACAAGAAGATCAAGTTGATCCTCACCTATCCGATGACGACAGGCCGCAACTTCGGCGAAATTCTCCGCGCCATCGACTCGATCCAACTGACGGCAAAGCACCAGGTGGCAACGCCGGCAAACTGGCAGCAGGGCGAAGACGTCATCATCACGGCTGCCGTTTCCAACGAGGATGCGATCACCCGCTTCGGCTCGTTCGACACGGTATTGCCCTATCTGCGCAAGACCCGTCAGCCGGCGGCTTGATCAGGAATAGATGGCTATTGCTTTCAAATTGAGCGATGCGGCTCCCAAGGGGCCGCATCGCGTTTTCATAGCCTGACATTGTCGCGCAGGAATTCCAGAAGCGCCCGCACCCGAGCCGGTAGCGGTCCGCCCTGGCCGATATAAACGGCGTAGAATTCTTCGACATCACCCGGATTGAACTCTTCCAGGATCGGAAGCAGCCGTCCAGCTTCGAGGTCGGCTTTGATGGTGAAGGTGGCAAGGCGCGCAATGCCGGCCCCCGCAAGCACGAGATGCCGCATGGCCTCGCCGTCACCCACCTGCAGGCCACGCAGGGCGGGAAGTCTCATCATTTCATTGCCGAGCCGCAGGGGCCAGCCTTCAATCGCCCGAGAATAAGAAAAGTCGATGCGGCTATGTTTTTTCAGCTCTTCCGGCGAGCGGGGGACGCCATGCCGCTGCAAATAGTCCGGTGATGCGACGATCATGCTGCGCGTCGTGCCGAGCTTGCGTGCGGTGAGGCTGGAACTCTTCAGCGGGCCGGCGCGGATTGCGACATCCGCCCGCTCTTCCATCAGATCCACGACACGATCGGTGTGAAAGACCTCAAGCGAGACATCCGGATAGAGCGCCATGAAGGCGGGAATGAGCGGGGCGAGCAAATGATTGCCGAAGGAACCGCTGGTGTTGATGCGGATATGCCCTGCTACTCGTTCACCTGTCGAAGCATGACGTTCCGCCTCGGCCATGTCGGCCAGAATTGCCACGCTGCGCTCATAGAAGCCGCACCCCTCGGGCGTCAGTTGCAGACGTCTCGTCGAGCGGTTGATGAGGCGCGTGCCGAGGCGTTTTTCCAGCCTTGCAACGAGTTTGCTGACGGCTGAGGGTGTCATGCGGCAGGCTGTGGCCGCGGCGGTGAAGCCACCGAGCTCCACGGCGCGGACGAAGACCTCCATCTCACCGGAGCGATTGATATCTTGACGGCTCATGATGAATTGAAATCACAAATCAGTTTCTTGTCGGCAATCTATATCAATGGCGCGGGAGCGTCTATCTATTGGGAAAGCAAAGGAGACAGACGATGGATTACAGAAATCTTGGTGCTTCCGGTTTGAGAGTGCCCGTGCTCAGCTTCGGAGCTGGAACGTTTGCCGGCAGCGGGCCGCTCTTTAGCGCCTGGGGCTCGACGGATGCGACGGAGGCGCGGCGCCTCGTCGATATCTGCCTCGAGGCCGGCGTCAATCTCTTCGATACGGCTGATGTCTATTCGGCCGGTGCCTCGGAAGAAGTCCTCGGCGAGGCGATCAAAGGCCGGCGCGATGCGGTGCTGATCTCGACCAAGACGGCTCTGCCGATGGGGGATGGACCGGCCGATTGGGGCACCTCGCGTTCCCGGTTGATCAAATCGGTCGATGCTGCCCTGCGCCGCCTCGGCACCGATTATATCGACCTGTTGCAGTTGCATGCTTTCGATGCCTCGACGCCGATCGAGGAGACGCTCTCGACGCTCGACAGCCTCGTGAAGGCGGGCAAGATCCGCTACATCGGCGCTTCGAACTTTGCTGGCTGGGAGCTGATGAAATCGCTCGCCATCTCCGACCAGCATTCCTATGCACGCCACGTCGCCCATCAGGTCTATTATTCGCTTGCTGGCCGGGATTATGAATGGGAATTGATGCCGCTTGGCGCTGATCAGAATGTCGGCGCCCTGGTCTGGAGCCCGCTTGCATGGGGCAGGCTAACGGGCAAGATCCGCCGTGGTCAGCCGCTGCCGGAGAAAAGCCGCCTGCACGAGACTGCTACCTTCGGTCCGCCGGTCGATGACGAAAAGCTGTTCGATATTGTCGAAGTGCTGGATGAGATTGCCGCCGAAACCGGCAAGAGCGTGCCGCAGATATCGATCAACTGGCTCTTGAGCCGCCCGACGGTATCGAGCGTCATCATCGGCGCGCGCAACGAGGAGCAGTTGCGGCAGAATCTCGGTGCAGTCGGCTGGATGCTTTCCAAGGAACAGATCGAAAAACTGGACCGGGTGAGCGCCGTGACCGCGCCCTATCCCTATTTTCCCTATCGGCGGCAGGAAGGGTTTGCCCGGCTCAATCCGCCGCTGGTCTGACCGGAGATTCTTGCGCCACTCCGATATCAGAGTGAAAAAACTGGCGGCGAAAAGCAATCTTCGCCGCCAAGTTCGTGTTACCGGCCACCCTCGATCTTGCGATGGCGTTGGTTCCTGCCGCCTTCGCCATAGGGGTAGGCCGCTGCCTGCGGTGCGCTGATGTCGTTCAGCCTGCCCATCTCCACTTCCGACAGTTTCAGTTCTGCCGAGCCGAGATTGTCGGCAAGCTGCTCGCGCGTACGGGCGCCGAGGATGACAGAGGTCACGGCTGGACGCGCCGCCGTCCAGGCAAGCGCCACCTGCGCCATGCTGACGTCACGTGCCCTAGCGATCTCTGCAACGGCATCGATGATCGCCCAGGTCCGCTCCTGTGCATTGCGGGCGGCATAGGATTCGTTGCCGCGATTTGGGTTCTCGCCGAGACGGGTGGCGCCGGTCGGCGTCTCGTCGCGCTTGTATTTGCCGGTCAGCCAGCCACCGCCGAGCGGCGACCACGGCAGAAGGCCCATGCCGGCATCCAGCACGCGTCGACGATCTCAAGTTCGATCTCGCGGGCGAGCAGATTATATTGCGGCTGCAGCGTCACCGGCCGCGTGTATCCGTGCGCCTTGGCGATCTCGGCGGCCTTGGCAATGTGCCAGCCGACATAGTTGGAGAAGCCGTAATAGCCGATCTTGCCGGCGCGTACGGCGTCGTCGAGAAAGCGCAGCGTCTCCTCGATCGGGGTCAGGGCATCCCAGGCATGCATCTGGTAGAGATCGATGTGATCGATGCCGAGTCGGCGCAGCGAGCCGTCCAGGGCTTGGCCCAGATGCCGGCGCGACAGACCGATATCGTTCGGGCCCTTGCCCATAGGAAAACGGCCCTTGGTGGCGACCACGGCTTGTCGAGCCTCGGTCGGACGTGCCTTCAGCCAGCGCCCGATGATCTCTTCCGATTTGCCGGCGCTATAGACGTCGGCGGTATCGATGAAATTGCCGCCCCAGACGAAATAATCGTCCAGCAGCTTGTGGGACGCGGCCTCGTCCGCTTCCGCGCCGAAGGTCATGGTGCCAAGGCAATAGGCGGTGACTACGGCCCCGCTTGGGCCGAGCTTGCGATAATCCATTTTTGTCTCCTCTGACGGAGCACCGATGCCCGATCGGCAACGCGGCCGGGAGAGCCGCAGGCTCCGTAATCCATAGCAATGTGATGCTTGAGACGGCCTCCACCGTCGATGGGGTTCGACGCTCGACATGTTACTGCCGAGGCCGCAGCGCCAACTTAACCAATCATCCCATGATAACCAAGGGCATTCATTGCCTGAACGGCATGGCTTGCGTAAAATTCTCCGTGATGATTCCTCTTTCGCCGAATGCCTTCTTTCATGGATGAAACACCGCCGACCAGCCGCATGCTCTCCTGGGCGCGCAACTCCACGATCTATCGTCTTGAACGCCGGATGATGACCGAGAAGCAGCTGTTCGATGCGATCGCCAAGAAAGCGAAGCAGAAGTTCGAGGATATCAGCGAAATCCAGATCAAGGCGCTAGCCGATTTTGCCATCAAGTTCGCCTATGAGCTGAAGGTGCTTGATGATGTCGCCTTTGCCGAGATCAGCACGCGTTCGGCGGTTCGCTCCGGCAAGTCGAAGAAAGCCATTGCCTTCAGGCTCGCCTCCAAAGGCATTGCCGGCGAGACGGTCGTCGCGGCAGTGGAGGAGGTCGATGATCTCCAATCCGCCGTCATCTTTGCCAGGAAGCGTGGTTTCGGGCCTTTTCGCCGTGGCGATCTCGACGAGAAGCGCAAGGCGAAGGAACTCTCCGCCTTTGCCCGCAACGGCTTCAGCTTCGCCATCGGCAAACGGGTTTTCGATATGGAGCGAGAGGACGCCGAAGAGTTGCTGTACTCTGCTTCGGCATTCTGACGCCTGACGCTCATTGAAATGGCGTGGGTCACCAGCTAGCTTGCCGCGCTTGAGCAGCGTGTACGGGGAAGTTTGTGAGATCAGCTATTCGATTGCCGGCGATGGCGCTATGCATCGCTTTTCTGCCGATGACTGCCTATGCCGATTGGCAGCCGATCGAGATTATCAAGACCTATGCGATTACCGGAACGTCCGGCGCCGAACTTTATGATTCGATCGGCGAGCGCGGTCCGCTGCTTGGTCCTAAGATAAGGGCGATCGCCCACACGGATTTCAAGCTCACCTGGACCCGCAAATACGAGCCGCAGCCGGATGGTGCCTGCACCATCACCACCAACATTCCCAAGGTGATCATCACCTACACCTTACCGAAACCCACCGGGCAGCTGCCTGCCTCGACCCGCAGAAGCTGGCAGAAATTCATCGCCGGCGTCGAGGCGCATGAGCGGGTGCATGGCGGATATATCAAGGACATGGTCAAGGAGATCGAGGCCATGAGCGTCGGTTTTTCCGTGCCCGACGATCCGAAATGCAGCAAGATCCGCGTGGAACTGACGAAGCGGCTCGGCGAGATTTCCAAAAAGGAGCGGCAGCGCAATGTCGACTTCGACAAGGTCGAATTCAGCGACGGCGGCAATCTCCAGCAGCTCGTTCTGAAACTGGTCAGGGAAGAATAGGCTGTGAGGAACGCAGCCGGCGGTGCGGCCGGCTGCGTTTGTTCGATGAGGGATTAGCGACCGTTCTTTTTCCGCCATTCGGCGAATTTCAGCTTCGGAGCGTCGCTGGTCGCCGGATAAAGGCCGATGATCGTGGCGCCGTTCAAGACCTCTTCGGTGACGAAGTCCTCATAGGCCGTCATCTCCACCGTCTCGTCGGCAATCTCGTCGGCGATATGGGCGGGAATGACGATAACGCCTTCATTGTCGCCGACCAGAACGTCGCCGGGGAAAACTGCGACATCGCCGCAGCCGATTGGGCCGTTGATCTCGATTGCCTGATGCAGCGTAAGGTTTGTCGGGGCGGACGGGCGGTGATGATAGGAGGGGATGTCGAGGGCGGCAATTTCCGGGCTGTCGCGGAAACCGCCATCGGTGACGACGCCTGCGACGCCACGCACCTGCAGCCTCGAGATCAGGATCGAGCCCGCCGAGGCTGCTCGCGCATCCTTGCGGCTATCCATGACCAGAATGAAACCGGGCGGGCATTGTTCGACGGCGGCGCGTTGCGGATGTTCCGGGTTGCGGAAGACTTCAAGCGTGTTCAGGTCCTCGCGCGCCGGAATATAGCGCAGCGTAAAGGCTTGGCCGACCATGTTCGCCTTCTTCGGCGAAAGCGGCCGGACATCCTGGATGAACTGGTTGCGCAGACCGCGCCTGAAGAGGGCGGTTGCGATCGTCGGCGTCGCGACACCCTTCAGCTTGTCGCGCGTCTCGTTGCTCAGCACGTAATTGCTCATGCGATGTATCCTCCGTGATCAGTAGATGTCGGGTTCGCCCGGCGTCGGGCCGAAGCTGGTTTCCAGAAAGTCGAAGTCGCAGCCGGTGTCGGCCTGCGCCACATGGCGCGAGAACATCCAGCCATAGCCGCGGCCGAATTTTTCCGCCGGCTTGACCCATGCGTCGCGGCGGCGCTGCAACTCGTCCTCATCGACAAGCATGTCGATGCGCCGCGCCTCCAGATCGAGACGAATGATATCGCCGTTGCGCAGAAGCGCCAGCGGGCCGCCGACGTAGGATTCAGGCGAGACATGCAGGATGCAGGCGCCGTAGCTGGTGCCGCTCATGCGGGCGTCGGAGAGGCGCAGCATGTCGCGATGACCCTGCTTCAGGAGCGCCTTGGGGATCGGCAGCATGCCCCATTCCGGCATGCCGGGGCCACCTTGCGGGCCGGCGCGCGCAGCACCATGACGTGATCGGGCGTGATGTCGAGATTTTCATCGTCCACTGCCGCCTTCATCTCTGGATAGGTGTCGAACACCAGCGCCGGTCCCTGATGCTTATGGAAGCGCGGATCGCAGGCGGCGGGTTTGATGACGGCGCCTGTCGGAGCGAGATTGCCCTTCAGCACCGCAAGCGAGCCCTCATGATAGACCGGATTGTCGAGCGAACGGATAACGTCGTCATTGTAGCATTTGGCACCCTCGAGCGTTTCGCCGAGGGTGAAGCCCGATACGGTGAGGGCCGACAGGTCGAGCTTGGAGGAAAGCTTCGACATCAGCGCGCGCAAGCCCCCGGCGTAATAGAAATCCTCCATCAGATAGGTCTTACCGGTCGGCCTGATATTGGCCAGTACCGGCGTGGTGCGGCCGGCCCTGTCGAGGTCGTCGAGCGAGAGATTGGTGCCGGCTCGCCGCGCCATGGCGATGAGGTGGACGACGGCATTGGTGGAACAGCCCGTCGCCATCGCGACAGCAACGGCATTGTTGACAGCGGCTTCCGTGACAATCTTGGAGGGAACGAGATCCTCCCACACCATCTCGACGATGCGGCGGCCGACGGCCGAGGACATTCGGATATGGTTGGCATCCGGTGCGGGGATAGAGCTGGCGCCGGGCAGGGTGAGGCCGAGTGCTTCGGCGATCGCCGTCATCGTGCTCGCCGTGCCCATGGTCATGCAGTGGCCGTAGGAGCGGGCGATGCCGGCCTCGACATCGACCCATTCCTTCTCCGAAATGGTGCCGGCGCGGCGTTCGTCCCAAAACTTCCAGGCGTCGGAGCCGGAGCCCAGATATTCGCCGCGATATTGCCGCGCAGCATCGGGCCGGCCGGCAGATAGATCATCGGCAGACCCATCGAAAGCGCGCCCATGACGAGGCCCGGCGTGGTCTTGTCGCAGCCGCCCATGAGCACGGCGCCGTCGACCGGATGCGAGCGCAGCAACTCCTCGGCCTCCATCGCCAGCATGTTGCGATAGAGCATGGTTGTCGGCTTCACATAGCTTTCCGATAGCGACAGGGCCGGCAGTTCCAGTGGGAAGCCGCCGGCCTGCAGGATGCCGCGCTTTACATCCTCGACGCGATGCTTGAAATGCGCGTGGCACGGATTGGCATCCGACCAGGTGTTGAGGATGGCGATAACGGGCTTGTCTGCCCATTCTTCGGGCGCATAGCCCATCTGCATGGTGCGCGAGCGATGGCCTGAGCTTCTGAGATCGTCCGGGGCGAACCATCTGGCGCTGCGCAGTTCCGAGGGCTTTTTCCTGCTGCTCATTATATTCCAGCCTTATATCCGAATGTTGGTGGAAGCGAGAAATCGATACGCCGCGTCATTCCTTCATGCCCCATTTTTGCAGGGTCCGACGCTCGATCGTCTGGAAGACCAGGTTTTCGACAATAAGCCCGATGACGATCACAGTCAGCAGGCCGGCGAAGACCGAGGGAATGTCGAGCAGATTGCGGTTTTCGAAGATAAACCAGCCAAGGCCGCCCTGGCCGGAGGAAACACCGAACACAAGCTCGGCGGCAATCAGCGTGCGCCAGGAAAAGGCCCAGCCGATTTTCAAGCCGGTGAGGATCGAGGGGAAGGCAGCGGGGATGAGAATACGGAAAACATAGGATAGTCCGGTCAGCCCATAATTGGCGCCGACCATGCGCAGGGTGCGAGAGACGCCGAGGAAGCCGGCATGGGTGTTGAGCGCGACAGCCCAAAGGACCGAATGTATGAGCACGAAGACGAGGCTTGCCGGACCGAGGCCGAACCAGATGAGGGCGAGCGGCAGCAGTGAAATCGCCGGCAGCGGATTGAACATCGCCGTCATGGTTTCCAGAAAATCGGTGCCTATGCGCGTGTTGATCGCGACGACCGTGAGGATAGCGGCAAGCACCGTTCCCGCCACGTAGCCCGTCACCAGCACCTTGAGTGTGGTCCAGATGCGTGCCGGCAGAACGCCGTCGGCGAAACGGTCATAGAGTGCCGTTAGGGTGTCGCTGAGTGTTGGGAACAGCAGTGGATTGTCGAGATGCCGGGCATAGGCCTCCCATATGATGGCGAGGGCGACGATCAGCAGGGATTTGCGGAACAGGCTCGATTGCCAGAGGAGTTCGAGCGTGCCGAGCTTCTGCTCGACAGCGGCGATATGGCCAGCGGTTTCGGCTGCCTGGGGAGCAAGGATGATCTGTGGTGCGCTCATGGTCTCACTCCCTGTGCCCCTGTTCGGCAAACAGCATGTGATGGATTTCCTGTTCCAGCTTTGCGGCGGCCGCGGCATCGTCACGGACCGATTCCACATCACGCACCTCGGCCTTGACGCGGCCAGGATGCGGCGACAGCAGCAGGATGCGGTTGGAGATCTTGATTGCCTCGGCGATCGAGTGGGTCACGAAGATGACGGTGAAACGGGTATCTTCCCAGAGCTGCAGCAATTCGTCCTGCATCTGGCGGCGGGTGAGCGCGTCGAGCGCGGCAAAGGGCTCGTCCATTAGGAGAATGTCGGGCTGCATCGCCATGCCTCGGGCAATAGCAACGCGCTGCTTCATGCCGCCGGAAAGCATATGCGGATAGGTGTCCACAGCGCGTGTCAGTTTCACCTTATCGATATAGTCGTGGGCAATGGCCTCCGCCTCTTTGCGCGGTAGGCGGCGCGCCGTCGTCAGCGGAAACATGACGTTTTCCAGCACAGTCTTCCATGGCAGCAGCTGGTCGAACTCCTGGAAGACCATCATGCGGTCGGCGCCGGGCTTCCTGATTGGCTGCCCCTTGATCTCGATGCGGCCTGTCGTAGGTGTCATGTAGCCGCCGATGGCCTTCAACAGCGTCGATTTCCCGCAGCCGGAAGGGCCGAGGAGGACGAAGCGGTCCGATTGGGCCACCGAAAAACTGACGTTTTCCGTCGCAGTGATGAGGAGGTTCGGCGTCTTGTAACGCAGCGTCACCTTCTCGACATTCAACAGCGGCTTGGCGATCGTCGTTTCTGTCATCGGCCTGTCGGCGGCAATATTTGCCTGAAGCATGAGGGCTCCTCCAAGAGATGGCTTGCAGGCGGCATTGATGCCGCCCGCGGGCGTCAGTTGCCGTTGAGATCGGCCGCTTCCGGCAGATAATAATCCGTCCAGGCCTTGGGCATCGTCTTCAACACGCCTGTCTTGTAGAGGTGGTCCGCGAACTTCATGGTGCCCTGCGGGTCCATGCGGAATTCCATCATGTGCGGCTCGTTGAGGATCGCCAGCAGGTCCTCGACGCTCGTTTTGTCGCCGCTGACGGTCTTGTAGGCCTCCACTGCCGATTTCGGATCCTTCTTGATGAAATCGATCGCTTCCGCCGTCGCCTCGCGCACTGCCTTGATGATCGTCGGATTTGCGCTCGCAAACTGTGTCGTGGTGAAGAAGGTGCCCTGGGTCAGCTCGCCACCGATGATGTCGCGGGAATCGATGACCTTGTGGACGCCGGCCTGCTTCAATTCCAGATACTGGAAAGGCGGAGCGGAAAAGTGGTTCTTGACCTCATGCGTCTGGTTGGCGAGCGCGGCCATGGCATCGGGATGGCCGAGCTGCACGGTATTGGGATCGAACTTGTGCACCTGGTCGTCGCCATACATCTGTGCGGCGGCCATTTGCAACAGGATCGCCTGCGTCGAAACGCCGACTGTCGGCACCGCGATCTTGTCGCCCGGCTGGATATCCTTCAGCGACTGAACCCGCGGATCGCGCGAGACCATGATGACCGGCTGGGCGGAATTGGTGACGATGCCCTTGACCTTGCCCCTGGTGCGATCCCAGAGCAGCAGCAGATTACCGGTGCCGGTGTTGACGATGTCGACATTGCCGGACAGTAGCGCATCGGTCTGCGCCCCGCCGCCGCTGAAGGTGCGCCATTCCACTGCAACACCGGGCAGACCATCGGCCGCCGCATGTTTCTCGATCAGCTTCTGCGTCTCCATGACGTGGCTGGCGAGATAAAGAATGCCCGGCTGGCGCGTGATCGAGATGTCGGTCTTCTCGGCGGCGCTGGCTGAAAAAGCACCGGCGACGATGATGCCAGCCGCGGTCAGACAGCGAAGAAATCCTCTCATTTATTCCTCCCCTTGGATCCAACCCTTGAGAAATGAAGTTGGGTTGGTAAGACTAAAGCACTAATGTATCAGTGCATCAAGTCCCAAACTGTGCTTAATGGATCGACGCTCTCGATCAGAAAGGCCGCCAGTGAAGCTCAACCCGAAAGAATTCGCCCTGGATCGTTCCCGTCAGGTCGCGCCGCAGATCCTCGAAATCCTGCGATCCCGTATTCTTTCCATGAGCTTGCCGCCGACGACTGTCCTGTCGCGCATCTCGCTGCAAAGCGAATTCAACGTCAGCCAGACGCCCGTGCGCGATGCCCTGATCCGGTTGGAGGAGGAAGGGCTGGTTGAGGTCTATCCGCAATATGCGACGGTTGTCTCAAGGATCGATGTCCGCAATGCGATCGAGGCGCATTTCCTGCGGCTGTCGATCGAGCTTGAGGCGGTCCGCCGGCTGACGCTGGAGTCGCCCGATGAGACGGCGGCAACTTTGGAAACGGTTCTGTCTCGCCAGAAGCATGTCGTTTCGCCGGAAACCTATGATCTCTTCGACACGCTCGACAAGGATTTTCATCGGGTGCTTTACGAGAGGGCGGACATTCTCGGCCTGTGGGCGACCGTCCGGCGCCAGGGCGTGCATATCGACCGGCTGCGCATGCTCAACCTGCCGATGCCGGGCAAGCTGGAGCAGATCATCGTCGATCATCAGGCCGTCGTCGATGCCGTTCGCCTGGGCGATCCTGAGGCGGCCGTGGCCGCGCTGCGCCAGCATCTATCCGGCACCTTGTCGATCATCGATCTGATCTGCGAGCAGTATCCCGACTATGTGAGCCGTTAAGCGCGATCCATTCTCGCCAGATGTGGAGTGCGCAAACGCCCGCATTGGCTTGAGCCTCGCTTCATGCGAGAACATCCATAGTGAAACGAATGATGGAGTTCGCTTGACCATAGGGCTTGCGCATGCCGAACTGATCGCGGTTCTGACGGCCGTTACGGGGAATGATCCCCGGGTGATGACGGTGCGTTCGGGCGAAGCCTTGCCGTCCGGTCCGTTCGAGCTTGGGCATCGAACGCTGCAAAGCGGGCTGCGCGAATGGATCAGGGAGCAAACGGCCCATCCGGTCGGCTATCTCGAACAGCTCTATACGTTCGCCGATCGCGACCGGAACAATGAAATCCTGGGCGGACGGACGATTTCGATCAGCTATCTCGGTCTCGTGCGGGAGCAGGCGGCGCCAGGCGGCCGCCTGCCGGGTTGGCATGGCTGGTACGAATATCTACCCTGGGAAGACCACCGCAAGGGCCGTCCGGCAATTCTCGATGATATCGCTGCCAGTCTGGCCGCATGGGTCGACGCGGATACAACAAGGAGCGGTCAGCGCCGCCGTCGCGTCGACTTCGATTTCGGGATGAATGGGGCTGGATGGAACGAAGATCTTGTTCTGCAGCGCTATGAGCTGCTTTACGAGGCGCGTCTCGTTGCAGAGGCGGGTTGCGACGGGTCACGGACGTTCGGCCGGACGATGTTTGCCGATCATCGCCGTATCCTTGCCACCGGCATGGCGCGGCTGCGGGCCAAGATCAAGTATCGCCCCGTTGTGTTCGAGCTCCTGCCCGAAAATTTCACGCTTCTGCAATTGCAGAAAACCGTCGAGGCATTGGCGGGCCTCACGCTGCACAAGCAGAATTTCCGTCGGCTGATCGAACAGCAGGAACTCGTGGAAGAGACCGGCGGCACTGAAAGCGAGACTGGCGGCCGTCCGGCCAAGCTCTTCCGCTTCCGCCGCGCCATCCTTGAAGAACGCGAATTCTCCGGAACGAAATTACCGCTCTCCCGCAATTGACATATGCTCATATCGAGAATATCTATTTGCGCAGGATATACTCAAAATGAGTATAATAAGGAGCCGGTCATGAATCTTCCCGTATCCGCATCTTCCCTGTACGAGCGCGTGAGCCGCGTTATCCCGAAAGCCGAATGGCTGACGTTTCAGGATGACGTTGACGCCATCCTTGAGCTGAAGCGACGGCACAATGCCGTCATTCTCGCGCACAACTACCAGACGCCGGAAATCTTCCACGGCGTTGCTGATATCGTGGGCGACAGTCTGGCTCTTGCCCGCAAGGCTGTGGAAGTGGACGCCGACGTCATCGTGCTTGCCGGCGTGCACTTCATGGCCGAGACGGCGAAACTCTTGAACCCGACCAAGACAGTTCTGATCCCGGATATGGAGGCTGGCTGCTCGCTGGCGGAATCGATTACGCCAGCGGATATCGCCCTACTGCGGCAGGCGCATCCGGGTGTTCCCGTCGTCACCTATGTGAATACGTCGGCGGCCGTGAAGGCGGCATCGGATATCTGCTGCACCTCGGGCAATGCCCGCCAAGTGGTGGAATCGCTTGGCGTGCCGAAGGTGCTGATGCTTCCAGATGAATATCTGGCACGCAACGTCGCGCGCGAAACCAATGTCGAGCTCATCGCCTGGCATGGGCATTGCGAGGTTCATGAGCTTTTCACTGCGGATGATATTCGCCAGCTTCGAGAGAACTATCCTGGCGTAACGGTGCTTGCGCATCCGGAATGCCCGCCGGATGTCGTCGAGGCGGCCGATTTTGCCGGCTCGACCGCCGTCATGTCCGACTACGTTGGCAACAAGCGTCCGGCACGCGTCGTGCTGCTGACGGAATGTTCGATGAGCGACAATGTCGCCGTGCATCATCCCGACGTCGAGTTCATCCGGCCCTGCAATCTCTGCCCGCACATGAAACGCATCACGCTCGGCAATATCCGCAAGGCACTGGAACAAGGCCAGCATGAAGTCACCATCGATCCGGCCATCGCGGCCGACGCGCGGCGCGCGGTAGAGAGGATGCTGGCGATATGAGCGAGATCCTTGAGGAATTAAGCGGTCGTATCGTCATCGTCGGCAGCGGCCTTGCCGGGCTGATGACGGCGCTGACATTGGCGCCTGAGCCGACCGTGATCGTAACGCGTGCTGCGCTCGGCGCGGAAACGTCGAGCGGTTGGGCACAGGGCGGCATCGCTGCCTGCGTCGGCCGGGATCACAGCGCAGCGCTGCATCTGGCGGATACGCTCGCCGCCGGCGATGGCCTCTGCGACGCGCAGGTCGCGGCGAGAATTCTCGCGGAGGGGCCTGCTGCCATTGCGGCTCTTGAGCGCGCCGGCGTCGAGTTTGATCGCGATAGTGCTGGCGAATTGTCCCTGGGTCTCGAAGCGGCTCATTCGTTACGCCGCATCGTACATGCCAAGGGTGACGGGTCGGGTGCGACCATCGTTCGCGCGCTGGTCGAAGCGGTCGCCCGCACCCCATCGATCACGGTGCTCGAAGGCTATGAAGCAAGACGCCTGTTGCTGGACGGCGATCATGTTGCCGGTCTCCTGTGCGCAACGGAGAAGGGCACGGTCATCCTGCCATCCTCCCGCATCGTGCTTGCGACGGGCGGCATAGGCGGCCTTTACGATGCCACGACCAATCCGGTCGGCAATTTCGGTCAAGGGATCGCGCTTGCCGCCCGCGCCGGAGCACTGCTGGCCGACATCGAGTTCGTGCAGTTCCACCCGACGGCGCTCGATAGCCGCCGGTGGCCGCTGGCACTTGTCAGCGAGGCGGTTCGCGGCGAGGGTGCCTTGCTCCTGAATGAAAAGAGCGAGCGCTTCATGGCCGAAGTCGACGGTGCGGAACTTGCACCCCGCGATGTCGTTGCGCGCGCCATCAGCGCGGAGATCGCGCGGGGCGGCCGGGTTTTCCTCGATGCCCGTCAGGCGCTTGGCAACAGCTTCGCCCAGCGCTTCCCCGTCATCGACGCGTTGTGCGGCGAGGCCGGTGTCGATCCGTCCCACGAGCTTATCCCCGTGCGTCCTGCCGTTCATTATCATATGGGCGGCGTCGCGACGGATGAGGCTGGTCGCAGTTCTGTGCCGGGCCTTTGGGTCGTCGGCGAGGCAGCTTCCACCGGTCTACATGGCGCCAATCGTCTTGCCAGCAACTCTTTGCTGGAAGCTGCCGTCATGGGCATACGGGCGGCGCGGGATATTGCCGAAGCCGATGCGAGCCAGGCGAAATTGCCGCGAGACAATCCGAGCATTGCGGCGCCAGATCTGTCGCTCGTTCGGCCAATCGTCTCGCGCCATCTCGGTGTGCTGCGCAATGCCGGCGCCATTCACGGCGCGATCGCGGCCCTCCTGCCGTTGTTCGATGCGGACGGGGCGTCGGCCGATCCGGCTCTCGTCGCGCTGTTGATCGCCGTCTTTGCCAGCCTTCGCACGGAATCGCGCGGAGCCCATGCCCGCACGGATTTCCCGCTGAAGCTGCCGCATGCGCAGCGCCGCACCATGCGCCTGTCCGATGCGCTTGATATCGCCAGATCCGTTCCCCCTTATTCTCTTGCCAGGAGTGCCTGACATGACCCTCGCCCCCCTTCCTCGCCTCATCGTCGAGCCGCTGGTGCGCAATGCGCTACTGGAAGATCTCGGCCTCGCCGGTGACGTCACATCGACAGCCGTGATCCCCGCAACACATCGGTCCCGCGTAGCGATGGTGACGCGACAGCCGGGCGTGATTGCTGGCCTCGATGCCTCTGAGCTTGCCTTCCAGCTCGTTGATCCGGCGATCGTCATGACCCGCCATGTGCCAGACGGGACTAAGGTCGACGTCGGTGACGTGATCGCAACGATCGAGGGGCCGTCGCGCGGCCTGCTGACGGCGGAGCGCACTGCGCTCAATTTCCTCGGTCATCTCTCCGGCATCGCGTCGGTGACGGGTGGCATCGTCGAGGCGATCGCCGGCATGAAGGCGTCGATCGTCTGCACCCGTAAGACAACGCCGGGTCTTCGAGCGCTGGAGAAATATGCAATCCGCGCCGGCGGCGGCATGAACCATCGCTTCGCGCTCTATGATGCGGTTCTGATCAAGGACAATCATGTCGCCATTGCCGGCGGTGTCGTCGAGGCGATCCGACGCGCCAAGGCGGGCGTCGGCCATATGGTCAAGATCCAAGTCGAGGTCGATACGCTGGAACAGCTTCGCGAAGCTATGGCCGAGGGTGTGGATGCCGTGCTGCTCGACAATATGAGGCCGGATCAGTTACGCGCCGCTGTCGATATCGTCGCCGGCCGTGCCATTACCGAAGCATCGGGCCGTATCACGCCGGCAACCGCTGCCGCCATTGCCGCCTCCGGCGTCGATCTCATTTCCGCGGGATGGCTGACGCATAGCGCGCCGACGCTCGATATCGGTCTGGACTGGAAGGCGGCGGCTTGAGCCGCCGCTTGGTCCTCTAGACCACGACTGGCACTTGCGCGCCGTCCATGCTGATGACGACGCCGGTGACGTAGCTTGCCTTGACCGAACTCAGGAAGGCAACAACATTGGCGATATCAGCTGGATCGGCCATACGGCCGATCGGGATGCGCTTCAAGGCATCCGCGAGTGCTTCCGTCTCGGTCGAGCCGGTCGCTTTAGCCGCGGCCTTCAGGCCTTCGGCGACTCGGTCCGTTTCCGTCAGGCCGGGATTGAGGCCGATGACCCGCACGCCCTTGCCGGCATAGGCATTGGCAAGCCCGACGCTTGCGAGCATCAGAGCGGCATTGGCCGAGCCGCCGGCCAGATGGAAGGGCGAGGCGACCTTGCCGCCATTGCCGATGATATTGATGACGGCGCCCGAGCCGCGCGCGCCCATCCGCTTGATGACGGGATCGATCACGTTGATATAGGAAAAGTATTTCGCATCCATCGCGGCGCGCCAGATGGCGGGGGTCAGTTCGTCTGCCGGCGTGCGTGCCGCGGCCCCTGCGCTGTTGACGAGAATATCGATGGGGCCGGTTTCGGCCTCGACCTTGTTAACGACCGCGAGTGCCTGCTCATCGGATATCAGGTCGGCGGCATAGCCATGTGCGCTCGAAAGCCTGGAGAGGGCGGCATCGATATTGGCTTGCGACCGAGAGCAGATGGCGACGCGTGCGCCTTCCGAGAGGAAGAGTTCGGCGCAGGCATAGCCGATGCCCTTCGAGCCGCCCGTGATCAGAACGACTTTATCCTTGAGGCCGAGGTCCATGAGATATCTCCGGGTGCATTGCGAAAGGGTCCGCAAGCTACGTCCGGAAATCCGCGCCGTATAGACTTGCAGCCGTCACAGCTTGTTTACCGGCCTCTACGAAAGGCGCTTGGCCTTCAGCACGGAGACGGCGGTTTCACTGTTGTGGACATAGTCGTGGGCATCGGGCTGGCGCTGTACCAACAGAATGAACAGCAAATCCGTCAGCATCAGCTGGGCATCGCGCGCCGTGATCGATGAAGAGCGAACGCGGTCCTCATCACCGACGGTGTGAAGGCGGATGTCGGCGACACGCGCGAGCGGATTGTCCTGAAGCCCGGTCACGGCGATGACGGTCGCCTTGCGTTGGCTTGCCAGCTCGGCGATCCGCAGTGTCTCGATGCTGGCGCCGGAATAGGAAAGGGCAAAGAGCAGATCGTCCGGCCCGAGCGTCGAAGCATTCGCCATCTGCACATGGCTGTCGCTATCGTGCAGGACATTGCGGCCGAGCTTCATAAGCTTGTAGGAAAAGTCTCTGGCGACCAGCGACGAGGCGCCGACACCGGCCAGGTGGATGCGCCTGGCATCGTGAAGAGCCTCCAGCGCCTTTTCGATATCGGCCTCGTTGTTGACCGCGATGGTCTGCTGCATGGCCTGCAATTTGCTGCCCAGCAGCTTCTGCAGGATGGTCAGATAGCCGTCATCCACTTCGATCGTGCCGTGGATCATGCCCGCGGGCGCCGGCCATTCCTGCGCCTTCGCCTCGCTGACCGCGAGCTTCAGTTCCTGATAGCCGGCATAGCCGAGTTTTTGGCTGAACTTGACGACGCTCGATTGGCTGCGGCCGGTTTCGACGGCAAGAGCCGCCGATGAGAGCCGCAGCATCTGGTCGGGTTTGTCGACGATGAATTGCCCGATCTGGCGGTCGGCCGGCGCCATGGTCTCGAGCTGCGCGCTGATTTTCTTCAGGATAGACATCTGTTCCTTCAGGCCGCCGAGGCCGATTCACGCGTCACCACGAACACAGTGAAAATAGCATTTGAGCGAAGCCGGGCAACCGTGCTTCGAGTAGTGGAGGTTATCACAGAGAATTGGAATAAAAAATTCCAATTTCCGTTGACAGTATGGAATGGACGAATAGTCTTCGGCAGGAAGCAGGTGGTGGAGTCTCTGGGACTTCGCGCTGCTCTTCAACGGGTTCTGATCATGGATAGACTTCGCATCTCCGGCGGCAAAAGGTTGCAGGGTGCCGTGACGATTTCAGGCGCCAAGAATGCCGCTTTGCCGCAGATCGCGGCGGCGCTTTTGAGCCCGTATCCGCTGGAGCTCACCAACCTGCCGTTGGTGAGCGATGTCGAGAACATGCTTGGCGTCATCGCCCTTCACGGTGCGAAGGTCACCCGCGCGGGGCACGTCACCACGATCGATTCGAGTGCCATCGTCTCGAAGGAAACCTCCTACGACACGGTCCGGCGCATGCGGGCAACGGTTCTGGTGCTGGCGCCGCTGCTCGCCCGTTTCGGCCAGGCGCGTGTCTCCCTTCCCGGCGGCTGCGCCATCGGTGCCCGGCCAGTCGATATGCACATCAAGGCGCTCGCAACCCTCGGCGCCGATATTGCGATCGAAGGCGGCGTGATCGTCGCCTCTGCCACGAATGGGCTGAAAGGCGCCCGCATCGTGCTGAGCTCGCCATCGGTCGGCGCGACGGAGACCGCCATGATGGCCGCTTGCGCCGCCAAGGGCGAGACGGAAATTCTGAATGCCGCGCGCGAGCCGGAGGTTGCGGATCTCGCCGCCTGCCTCAGCGCCATGGGCGCGCGGATCGAGGGGGCGGGCACGCATCGCATCCTGATTGACGGCGATACCAGCTGGCGTGCTGCCAAACACCACGGCATCCCGGATCGTATCGAGGCCGGCACCTATGCCGTGGCTGCGGCCATTACCGGCGGACAGCTGGAGCTTATCCATGCCCGCCTTGAAAACCTGGCCTCGGTCGTGCAGGCGCTGGAAGCCATGGGCGTCAGCGTTTGGCCGAGCGACCGCGGCCTTGTTGTCTCAAGCGACCGGCCGCTCAAGGGCACTGACCTCACCACCGAACCCTATCCGGGTTTCCCGACGGATGTGCAGGCGCAATTCATGGCTCTTGCCTGTTGCGCAGAGGGTGCGTCGCTGATCCGCGAGACCGTGTTCGAAAACCGCTTCATGCATGTGCCGGAGCTGATGCGGCTCGGCGCGAATATCACGCTGCAGGGCACGACGGCTCTCGTGCGGGGCGGTCCACCGCTCAAGGGCGCGCAGGTGATGGCGACGGACCTCCGCGCCTCGGTCTCGCTGGTGCTGGCGGCGCTCGTCTCTGAGGGCGAGACCATCGTCAATCGCGTTTATCATCTCGATCGCGGCTACGAACAGCTCGATCGCAAGCTTCGCCTTTGCGGCGCCGATATCGAGCGATTGACGTCATGAGCGATGTAGCCAAAAGCGCCCATTATTTCCTTGGCGTCGATGGCGGCGGCACCGGTTGCCGCGCCCGCATCGAGGATGCTGACGGCACGGTATTGGGGCAGGGATTGTCCGGCCCCGCGACGACCCGTCTCGGCATTGAGCAGGCGTGGGCTTCGATCACGAGGGCTTTCGATGCGGCAATCGAGGAGGCAGGTCTGAGTGCAGCGGATATCAGGCATATCCATGCAGGCGTCGGCCTGGCTGGGATCAGCCGCAAAGGTGCTCTGGCTGCCCTTCGAGCCATAGAACATCCCTTCGCCAGCATCGATTTTGTCAGCGATGGCGAGGGGGCTTGCCTCGGCGCTCATTCCGGCCGCGATGGGGCGATCGTCATTGCCGGCACGGGGTCCATCGGGCTCGGTCTTGTCGAAGGGCGGCAATTGCGCGTTGGCGGCTACGGCTTTCCGATCTCGGACGAAGGCAGTGGCGCTTATCTCGGGCTGAAGGCAGTGCAGCTTGCGCTCCGCGCTCATGACGGTCGCGAGCAGAAGACGGCGTTGCTGGCCGAGATCATGCAGCGGTTCCAGAATGATCCGGCGGAGGCGGTCGCCTGGATGGATCGTGCTTCCGCCACCGATTACGCCGCACTCGCACCCATGGTTCTGCGTCATGCAGACCAGGGAGATTCCGTGGCGCGGCGCATCGTGCAGAATGCGGCTGGGCATATCGACACATTGGTGCGCACCCTGTTCGAGAAGGGGGCGCCGCGCGTCTGCCTGCTTGGCGGGCTTGCAAGCCCACTGGAGCCTTGGCTTGCGCCGGATGTGCGCCGCAGTCTCAAGCCGATCGACGGCGATGCCGTATCGGGTGCCATCATCCTCGCCAGAAGGGCGATTTGCCAACATTGAACGATACGATCGGGGCGGGAATTTTCGCACGACCGATATGGAATATTTTATTCCTCTCTGGATTGACGAAAGGAATAAACGGTCATAATGTTAACGAAGGTAAACAGGGATTGGGCGCGGAACAAAGCCGAAAAGGGCTGCTGCGCCTGGCTGATGTCAGCCTTCCGATGTGTTGAGAACCGAATTTTGCCGCGGCAGGCCCGACACCCCATTGGTCGAGCTCGCCATCCCTGACCTATTGGTATCGAAGCGTCATTTCGAGAGCAGTCCCATGACAGAGCAGAAGTTGATATCCGAACTGGAGCAGTTGGTTTCCGAAGGCCGCAATCCGAATACGATGCATATCGATCTGCTGCCGACCTTCGATATCCTGCGCGAGATGAATTACGAGGACCAGACGGTGCCGATTGCCGTCGAAAAGGTCATTCCGGCAATCGCCGCTGCCGTCAACCAGATCGTCACCGCCTTTCAGAAGGGTGGTCGGCTGATCTACATGGGAGCGGGAACCAGCGGCCGGCTTGGCGTGCTCGATGCCTCCGAATGCCCGCCGACCTTTAGCGTGCCGCCAGATATGGTTGTCGGTCTGATCGCCGGCGGTCCCGATGCGCTGCGGCGCTCGATCGAAGGGGCCGAGGACGATCCGGAGCAGGGCCGCCAGGCGCTGGAGGAGATCAAGCTGACGAAGGCTGATGTCGTCGTCGGCATCGCCGTCAGCGGCCGCACCCCCTATGTCATCGGCGGCTTGAATTATGCGAAAAGCATCGGCGCCTTTACTGTTGCCCTGTCCTGCAATCCCAATTCCATCATTGCCGGCATTGCCGATCTGGCCATTTCCCCGGTTGTCGGACCAGAAATCCTGACGGGTTCGACGCGCCTGAAGTCCGGCACGGCACAGAAGCTCATTCTCAATATGCTGACGACGGCCAGCATGATCCGCATCGGCAAAAGCTACCAGAATCTGATGGTTGATGTCAGCGCCAGCAACAAGAAGCTGGTGGCCCGCGCCGCGCGCATCGTCATGCAGGCGACCGGTTCTTCTCAGCAGGAGGCGCGTCGCGTCCTCGACCTGACGGGAAATGACGTCAAGCTTGCCATTCTCATGGAAATAACCGGAATGGGCATTGAAGAAGCCCGCGCGGCATTGCAAAACGCTGATGGATTCCTGCGCAAGGCCATCAATGCGAAAACTGCTTGAACGAACGTCGCGGCAAGCCGCGATGGCAATCAATGGGCCAAAATCGGCCGGGGACATTTAAAAAAATTTGGAGGAATTGGAATGAAGGGGAATTTTGGAAAGACGCTGATTTCGGGAATGGCGCTGGCCGTGGGGATTGGCCTGGCGACGGTCGCGATGCCAGTCGAAGCAGCGACGCTGCGCATGGCATGGTCGCAGGATGCGACCGGGCTCGACCCGCACAAGCAGACGGCCTTCTCCTCCATCCGCCTGCTGGAACTGATCTACGAACCGCTCGTTCGCCTCGACGGCAATCTGCAGATCGTGCCCGGCATCGCCGACAGCTGGCAGTTTTCGGCCGACGGCAAGCAGCTGACCTTCAAGCTCAACGCCAAGGCAAAGTTCCAGAACGGCGCCCCAGTCACGTCGGCTGATGTAAAAGCTTCCTTCCAGCGCGTTCTCGATCAGGCGACCGGCGCCGTTGCCCGTGCCAACTTCCTGTCGATCGCGAGCATCGATACGCCCGATGCCAATACCGTGGTTTTCAACCTGTCCCAGCCCGACGTTCCGCTGCTGACGGCGATGACGAGCCTCAACGCCGCCATTGTTCCGGCAAGCGAAATTACCGCCGGCACCATCGGTACCAAGGCGATCGGCTCCGGCCCCTTCAAGCTGGACAGCTGGGTTCCGAACTCCAAGGAAGTGCTGAGCGCCAACAAGGATTGGGCAGGCGGCGCTGTCGGCGTCGATGGCATCAACATCAGCGTATTGCCGGACGAGACCGCAATCCTCGCCTCGCTGCGCACCGGCCAGATCGATTTTGCGCTTCTGAATGATCCGCTCGTGGCAACATTGGTTCCCAAGGAGCCAAAGCTGCAGCTTACCCGCACGCCGGTCCTGTCCTATAACGTCCTGCAGCTCAACCCCTCGCGCAAGCCGATGGATCAGCTGGCAGTACGCCAGGCGATCTCCTGCGCCATCGACCGCAAGGACGTGATGGATACCGCAGCACTCGGCGAAGGCAAAGTGACCGGCCCGCTGACTATGCCGCTCTATGCGACCGACCCAAGCCAACTGTTCTGCTATACGCGCGATGTGGCCAAGGCCAAGAAGCTGTTGGCCGATGCCGGCCTTGCCAATGGTTTCTCGGCGACCGTGATCGCCGCTACCGGCGAACCGCCGACCGCCACCGCCGAAGCGCAGGTCATCCAATCGCAGCTCGCCGAAATCGGCATCAAGCTCGATATCAAGGTGATGGAGCTCAACGTCTACGTCGATACCTGGCTGAAGGGCAATTTCGACATGGCGGTCGCGCTGAACGGCGGCAGTGCCGATCCCTATTCGATGTATAACCGTTATTGGACGAAAACCGGCAATCTGCAGAAGGTCGCCAACTATATCGACGATACGCTCGATAGCCTGATGCAGAAGGGCCGCGTCGAAACCGACCCGGCCAAGCGCAAGGCGATCTTTGCCGAATTCGAGAAGCATATCGCCGAAGTCTCGCCCTGGATCTGGCTCTACACGGCCTATGGCTACACGGCGGAGCAGAAAAACGTCGAAGGCTTCGTGCCAACGCCGACGGGCTCGCTGTTCGGCCTCGCCAAAGTCTCGATCAAGTGACGGCAGTCGAGATTTAAGGGAAGTTCCATGGCATACCTGACGCGCCGGCTGATGATATTCCCGCTGATCATGCTGGGCGTATCCATCTTCGTCTTCGTCGCCATCCGGCTGGTGCCGGGCGATGCGATCACGGCGATGCTCGGAACCAATGCGGGCCTGCTGACGCCGGAGCAGCGGCAGGCCCTGGCCGCCTATTTCGGCATCGATCAGTCCTGGCCTGTTCAGTACTGGCATTGGCTGCTGGGTCTGTTCCAGGGCAATCTCGGCATCTCCGTCACTTACGGCAAGCCGGTGCTCGATATCATCCTCGAGCGTTTTCCGCTGACGCTCGAGCTTGCCTTGCTCTCCATGGTGATAGCGCTTGCCATCGGCCTGCCGGCGGGCGTCTTTGCCGCGACACGAAACGAAAAGCTGTCCGATCTTCTTGTGCGTATCGTCGCCATGATCGGGCAGTCCACGCCGAATTTCGTTCTCGGGCTCCTGCTGATCTATGCCTTGTCGGCCGGCTTCGGCGTCCTGCCGACCATGGGTGAGTTTACGCCCATCTGGCAGGATCCGCTCGGTAATCTCGGCCAGATGATCCTGCCGGCGCTGACACTCGGCTTTGCCTTCGCAGCTTCGGTCACGCGCGTCGTACGTTCGGCCATGCTCGATGTTCTGAGCGATGATTATGTCCGCACGGCGCGCAGTCGCGGCGTGCCGGCGCGTGGTGTCATCTGGCGGCATGCCTTGCCGAATGCTTTGATCCCGGTGGTGACGCTGAGCGGTGTCGAATTCGGCTACCTGCTCGGCGGCGCGGTGCTGGTGGAGCAGATCTATGCTCTGCCCGGCCTCGGGCGCATGGTGCTCGACGCCATCCTGCAGCGCGACTATGCGCTGGTACAGGGCAGTGTGCTGTTCATCGCCTTCAACTTCATGATCGTCAATCTGCTCGTCGATCTTGCCTATATCGCACTCGATCCGCGCGTGCGGCTGGGAGAAGGCTGATGCGGATCGTCAAAGCGATTTTCGGACACATGAGCGGCCGTATCGGCGGCGTTATCGTGCTCATCTACATCGTGCTTGCTATTCTCGGTACGCTGGGCGTGACGCCGCACGATCCCTTGATGCAGAACCGCATCGACCGCCTGCATGCCCCGAGCTTTACCTATTGGATGGGCACCGATCTCTTCGGCCGCGACGTGGCGAGCCGTCTGATGCGCGGCATCGGCGAATCTTTCACCGTAGCCTTCCTTTCGGTGGCCACCGCGACCCTGATCGGCACCGTACTCGGCCTGACCGCCGCCTGGTCGGGCAAGCGGTGGGACGGTGTGATCATGCGCATGATGGATGTGCTTCTGGCCTTCCCCGCCATCCTTCTCGCGCTTCTGATCATCTCCATCGTCGGGCAGGGACCTGGACCAGCGTTGCGGCGATCGCCATCGTCTATACGCCGATCTTCACCCGCGTCGTGCGCGGTCCGGCGCTGTCGTTGAAGGGGCGCGATTTTGTCGACGCCGCCCGCACCTTCGGCAGCAGCCGCTCCTATATCCTAACGCGGCATCTGCTGCTCAATCTCGTCGCACCGTTGACCGTGCAGGTGACGCTGGCGCTTGCCTGGTCGCTCTTGACGGAAGCCGGCTTGAGCTTTCTCGGGCTTGGAACCCAGCCGCCTGCCTCCTCATTGGGCTTGATGCTGAGCGACAGCCGCAACCTCATGGAGACGGCGCCCTGGCTGCTGATCTTCCCCGGCGTGACCATCATGATCTCCATTCTCGGCTTCAACCTGCTGGGCGATGCCCTGCGCGATATTCTCGATCCGAAAATGCGGAGGGCGACGGCATGAACCCTTTGCTATCGGTCTCTGATCTTCGCGTCGGTTTCGGGCGCAATCCGCAGGCCAATCCTATCGTTCGCGGTGTCAGTTTCGATGTCGAAGCCGGCGAGACGCTGGCAATCGTTGGTGAGAGCGGTTCAGGCAAATCCGTCACTGCGCTCTCCATCAACCGCCTCGTCGATTTCGGCGGCGGCCGCATCGTCGGCGGATCGATCCGACTGAAGCGTGCAGACAACAGCATCCTCGACCTCACGGAGGCCAGCGAAGCTCAGTTGACGAAGATCCGCGGCGGCGAGATCGGCATGATCTTCCAGGAGCCGATGACCTCGCTCAATCCGGTGCTGACGATCGGCACGCAGATCGAGGAATCCTTCCGGCTGCATCGCGGCTTGACCGGCAGTCAGGCAAAGGCCGCCGCCAAGGATGCGCTCGATCGCGTACGCATTCCCGATGCGGCGCGACGGCTGACCTATTGCCCTAACCAGCTTTCCGGCGGCATGCTGCAGCGGGTGATGATCGCGACGGCGCTTGCCTGCAATCCGCGCCTGCTGATCGCCGATGAGCCGACAACGGCGCTCGACGTCACCGTGCAGGCGCAGATCATGGCGCTGCTCGCCGAGTTGAAACGCGAGACCGGCATGTCGATGATCTTCATCACCCACGATATCGGCCTTGTCGCCGGCATCGCCGACAAGGTGATGGTGATGCAGGCCGGAGAGGCCGTGGAGCAGGGCGAACTCAACCAGATCCTCGACAATCCCGCTCATCCCTATACGCAGCACCTGCTGCATTCCGTTCCGCATTTCGCAGCCGGGAGTGCCGCGCGCACGGATTTCCAGCGCGATGAATCGCAGGCCAAACCGGCGCTGAAAGTGGATGCCTTGACCGTCCGTTTCGCGGTGTCGAACAGCTTCTTCCGCCGCACGACAGGCGCCGTCCATGCCGTCGAGGGGGTCGGCTTCGATCTGATGTCGGGCGAGACGCTGGCGATCGTCGGCGAGAGCGGCTCGGGCAAGTCCACGACCGCACGGGCGATCCTAGGACTGGTCAAATCAACACGCGGCACGTTCACGACCAGTGGTGGCAAGGCTGCCGATCGCACCAGCGCAGTGCAGATGGTCTTTCAGAACCCCTACGCCTCGCTCAATCCGCGGCTGCGGGTCGACAGCATTCTTGCCGAACCGGTGATCGCGGCCGGCGGTCGCGTCTCGGCCGAGACACGCGAGCGGATGGCCATGCTGCTGAAGCGGGTGGGATTGCCGGAAAACGCCCTTGAGCGCTATCCGCATGAGTTTTCGGGCGGCCAGCGCCAGAGGCTGTGCATCGCCCGCGCCCTGATGTTGAACCCGTCCGTGCTGGTGCTGGACGAGGCGGTTTCCGCACTCGATGTCTCCGTTCAGGCGCAGGTTCTGAACCTTCTGATCGAGCTTCAGCGCGAATACGGGCTCGCCTACCTGTTCATCTCGCATGACATGGCCGTAGTGGAGCGGATCGCCCACCGCATCGCCGTGCTCTATGCCGGGCAGATCGTCGAGATCGGCGACGCAGCCTCGATCTTGTCGCAGCCGAAGCATTCCTATACCAGGCGGCTGATCTCGGCGGTGCCGACGGTCGCGCGGCGAAAGGAAAATTTCACGCTCGATACGCGGCAGGTGCCGTCGCTGGTGCGTCCGCTCGGTTTCGAGCCTGCCGCCCCTGAATGGCGCCGGTTCGCGCCGGATCACATCGCTCTGGCGGAAGCCTGAAGCAAGGGCGTGGAGAGGCAAGCATGGCATCTGGGGGGAGCATGCAGTTTGAAGAGCGTTTCGACCGGGCCTTTGCGCCGCTTGAAGAGGCTGTAAGGTCCGCGCGCATTCCAGGCGGTGTGCTTGGCATGGTCGATCTCGATGGCAATCGGCTGGTGCGCGCGGTCGGTTCGGCACAGAAGATCCCGAGCGTCAGGCCGATGCTGACGGACACATGGTTTGATCTTGCCTCGCTCACCAAGGTCATTTTCACGACGCCGCGCATCCTGGCGCTGGCGGAGGCTGGCACCATCGATCTCGATGCGCCGCTGACGACACTTCTGCCGGATCTGCGCCAGTACAGTGCCGAGGCCTGGGAGCGAAAAGTGACGTTCCGTCAGTGCCTAGGTCATCAGACGCCCTTTCCGGCCGTGGAACCCATCTACACCTATGGCCGAGACCCGGAGCTTTTGCGCGCTTTCATCCTGCAGCGCGAATGGCGAGCAGGACCGCCCGTTTATTCCGACATCAACTTCATTCTGCTGGGCTTTGCGCTGGAGCGCCTGACCGGCCAGACGATCCGCGCCATGGATCCGGGGCCAGGCTTTGCCTTTTCCGCCGCGCCCGATCAGGCAGCCGCGACGGAGGACTGCACCTGGCGTCATCGCATCCTCTCGGGCGAAGTTCATGACGATAATTGTTCCGCACTTCAGGGCGCCGGTCATGCGGGGCTTTTCGGAACGGCAGCGTCCGTCCTCGATTTCGCCGAGGGCTTGCTCGACGGCAGCGGAGCCTCCACCAATTCGATCGCGCTGATGCGGGCACCGCTTTCGGCCACACGGACGCATGGCTGGGAGCGGCCCCATGAGGGCTGGTCGGGCGGGGCGCTGTGTTCGCCGGAGACGATCGGCCATACAGGCTTCACCGGTACGGCTCTCTGGATCGACTTTACCAAGGGCAGGGCCTGGACCTTGCTCACCAACCGCATTCATCCGACACGCCATTTCGACAGCGGCATCCTGGCGCTTCGTCAGACCGTCAGCGATCTCGTCAATGCAGCATAGGAGCCTGACCATGGAACCAATCTGGGCAGTCGGTCTGATGACCGGAACCGTCCTCGACGGCAATATCGATGTTGCCATGCTGAAGACGGATGGCGAGCGGATCGAGGAATTCGGCCCCTATGTTCTCGCCCCTTATCCCGATTGGATCCGAGCGCTTCTGGAAGAAACGCTGCGGCAGGCGCGGGTGTGGAATTTCGATGGCCCCGAACCGGCGATCTTCAAGGAGGCCGAAGAGGCTCTGACGCGAGCGCAGTCGGAGGCTGTCAGGCAGCTGGTCGAGAGCCAGGGCATGACCATGGCCGATATCGGTATCGTCGGCTTTCACGGGCAGACCGTGCTGCACCGCGCGCCGCAGAAGGATCGGTTGGGGCAGACGCGCCAGCTTGGCGATGGCGAGCTGATGCGCTCCATCCTCGTCACCAAGGTCGCCTATGATTTCCGCTCGGCCGACATGCGCGCCGGCGGTCAGGGTGCGCCGCTTGCTGCCGCCTATCACACTGCCTTGCTGCGCGGTGCGGGTGCGGCCGGACGAGACCGCAATCCTCAATCTCGGCGGCGTCGCCAATATCACCTGGTGGGACGGAGAGGGCAATTTCGTCGCCTTCGACACCGGTCCGGCCAATGCTCCGCTCAATGATTTCATCAAGTCGCATGGCCTCGGCGAAATGGACCGCGACGGTGCGCTCGGACGAGCCGGCAAGGTCGATGAGGCGAGGCTCGAAAAGCTGCTGCAGCATCCTTATCTTAGCGCCTCCTATCCGAAGTCGCTGGACCGCTTCGATTTCGGTGCATCGATGGCCGATGGTTTGAGCCCCGAAGATGGTGCGGCAACGCTGTCTGCCTTCACTGCCGGTGCTGTCGGCAAGGCGCTCGATCTGTTGCCGCGCCGACCAAAGAAAGTCATCGTCAGCGGCGGCGGGCGTCACAACCCGACGATCATGTCGATGTTGCAAAGCCGCGCCGGCGTGGAGCCGATTTTTGCCGAAGATTTGGGGTGGCGCGGCGATGCCGTCGAAGCGGAATGCTTCGCATTTCTGGCCGTGCGCGTGCTGCGGGGCTTGCCGATCAGCTTCCCCGGCACGACCGGCGCGCCTGAGCCAATGCGTGGCGGCCGTCTGGCTGTGTAACCACCGGCGACATCATCACGCCGTCAAAGGTTTTCGCCACAGTCCATCGATGCTATGAAGAGATCGCAATTTTGCGATCGAACTGGCTTGGACGGGTATCGCACGGATGGCAGGCAGGCAGCATAGAGCAGGCTTTGTCGGCGGCATGGTCGCCTTCGCCGTTTTGTGCGTCGCGACTATATCAGCCTTTCGCCCCGCCAGCGCGCAGCCGGAATGGAGCGTTGCGCCACCGCCTACCTGCGTCTCCGGCCCGATGATCACAGAGACCGGCGAGACATTGTGCCTCCGCAAAGAGAGCTACAATAGCGATCTCTGCGCCGCCATCGACTATTTCGCCAGTATCAATCACCTGCCGCCGGATTATCTGGCCCGGCTGGTTTGGCGTGAGAGCACCTTTCGCTCGGATGCCATCAGCCCCAAAGGCGCACGCGGTATTGCGCAGTTCATGCCGGGAACGGCAAAGCTTCGTGGCGTCCGCGACAGCTATGATGCGCTGGAGGCGCTTGGCAAGGCGGCTGCTTATCTTGATGAGCTGCGCAACCGCTTCGGTAATCTTGGCTTGGCGGCCGCTGCCTATAATGCCGGCGAGGCTGGCCTGGCGAACTTCCTTAACTCCGGTGATCTTCCGTATGAGACGCGTAGCTATGTGAGCGCAATAACCGCGCACTCGGTCGAAGAGTGGCGGGATGGGCCGCCCGATGTCGCCGCGCCGGCACTGGACAAGGGCAAGCCCTTTATTCAGTCCTGTGTGGCACTCGCTGGAAGTCGGCGGTTGAAGCAAGTTCCCTTCGAACAGGAGCGGCCCTGGGCGCCTTGGGGTGTTCAACTGGCTGAGCACTTTCAGGTCGATGCCGCTCGTCGCCTCTTTGCAATGAACGTTCAGAAATTACCATCTCCCCTCAATGCCGAAAAGCCGTTGATCGTGCGGCAGCGCAATGCCGATTTCGGTCGGCGCATCCGCTATGCGGCCCGTATCGGACGTCAAACGCGGGCGGAGGCGGATGCCGTTTGCACCCAGGTTCGGCAGCAAGGAGGCAGCTGCCTCGTCTTCAAGAACTGAGTTTGAACATCCCAATATCTATGTCCTTGGACACCGGCGCGTATCGATTGTTTTGTCAAGTGCCTATTGGTAGTGCTTTACACCCTCCTGCCTCACGCTTATTCCTTGAAGGCCCGGCCTTTGGGAGGAAGCCATTGGGTAACCGAAGGAGCATGCGATGGCGCAGAAACGTGAAGTCCCTGGTATCCGTCCCTACAACAGCCCGGCCGGCGGCTGGGGAGCGCTGAAAGCCACTGCGAAAGCAGTTCGCGACCAGATGGACGTGACCGAGGCGCCCGGTCTGCTCCTGCGCACCAACAAGCCCACAGGCTTTGACTGCCCCGGCTGCGCCTGGCCCGACAAGGAGCATACGTCTACATTCCAGTTTTGTGAAAATGGCGCCAAGGCTGTCACCTGGGAGGCGACGAACAAGCGCGTCACGCCGGATTTCTTCGCTGAACATACGGTGAGCGAACTCTTGACTTGGAGCGACTATGATCTGGAGAATTCCGGTCGGCTGACGCATCCGATGGTCTATGATCCCGCAACCGACACCTATAAGCCGATTGCCTGGGAGGATGCGTTTGCCCGCATCGGCGAGGTCATGCGCAGCATGCCCGATCCGGATATGGTCGAGTTCTACACCTCGGGCCGCGCCTCAAACGAGGCGGCTTTCCTCTTCCAGATCTTTGCGCGCGAATATGGCACCAACAATTTCCCCGATTGCTCGAACATGTGCCATGAGGCAACCAGCGTCGGCCTGCCGCAATCGATCGGCATCGGCAAGGGCACGGTCTCGCTCGACGATTTCGACGAGTGCGACCTGATTATCTCCATGGGACACAATCCCGGCACCAATCACCCGCGCATGATGGGCACGCTGCACGAGTGTTCGCGCCGCGGCGTGCCGATCATCGTGTTCAATCCGCTGAAGGAGCGGGCGCTCGAACGCTTCGCCGACCCGCAGAGCCCGATCGAAATGGGAACCTTCGGATCGACTCGCATCGCGTCTTCCTACTATCAGGTGAAGATCGGCGGCGATGCGGCAGCACTCAAGGGCATCATGAAGGGCGTTCTGGCGCTTGCCGAGACCTCGGAAGATGTGCTCGATCACGCCTTCATCGCCGAGCATACCAGCGGCTTCGATGCTCTCGTCGCTGACCTCAATCAGACGGAATGGGCGGATATCGAGCGGGTTTCAGGCCTTGCCCGCGCCGATCTGGAGCGGGTCGCCGCCGCCTATGCCAAATCGAAGGCCACGATCGTAGCCTATGGCATGGGTATCACGCAGCATGCGAAGGGCACGGCCAATGTGCAGCAGATCGCCAATCTCCTGCTGCTGCGCGGCAATTTCGGCAAGCCCGGCGCCGGCATCTGCCCGCTGCGCGGCCATTCAAACGTGCAGGGCAATCGTACAGTCGGGATTACCGAGAAGCCAAATGCGGCACTGATCGAGGGCATCGAGCGTGCCTTTGGCTTCAAGTCTCCGGCTCATCATGGCCATGACGCGGTTGCAGCGATGCAGGCGATGGCCGATGGGCGTTCGAAGATATTGCTGAGCCTCGGCGGCAATTTTTCAATTGCGCTTCCGGACCCGCAATTGTGCGCCGAGGGCATGCGTAGGCTCGATCTCGCCGTTCATATGAACACCAAGCTCAATCGCTCGAATCTGCTGATCGGCAAGGAATCCTTCCTGCTGCCGGTACTTGGCCGCACCGAGGTGGATGTCCAGGCCACCGGCCCGCAGGCTGTGACGATCGAGGATTCGATGTCGATGGTGCATGCCTCACAAGGCAGGCTGAAACCGGCCTCCGACCAGCTGCGTTCCGAGCCGGCCATCGTTGCCGCCATGGCGCATGCCACCTTGCCGGAAAGCAGGGTCGCCTGGATGGAGCTCATCAACGATTATGCTCTGATCCGCGACAAGATCGAAATCGTCTACCCGGATTTTGCTCGTTACAACGAGCGCATCGCTGTGCCAGGCGGTTTTCGCCTGCCGCTGGCAGCGACGGAACGCGTCTGGAAGACGCCCTCCGGCAAAGCCGAGTTCAAGCTTTTCTCCGGCCTCAACGAGGACATCTCCTTTTCCGACACCAGCATCCTCAAGCTCGCGACGATCCGCAGCCACGATCAGTACAACACGACGATCTACGGCCTCGACGACCGCTATCGCGGTGTCTTCGGCCGCCGAGATGTACTGTTCATGAATGACAAGGACCTGACGGCCAAGGGATTGGAGCATGGCGATCTCGTGGAGATCGAGACGGCACTCCCTTCCGGCGGCAAGCGGCTGCTGCAGCTGACGGCGATTTCCTATGATATCTCCGAAGGCTCCGTCGCCGCCTATTATCCGGAGGCCAACTGCCTGATCCCGCTCGACTATCAGGACAAGGAAAGCGGCACGCCTTCCTATAAGTCCATTCCGGTGCGCATCAGCAAGGCTGCGTAAACGTCGCTAGACGCTGCGGCCACTGACTCAAGTGGCCGTCTTGGAAATCCTGGCGCGTCAATAATCCCCGGCAATCATCTCCGCCGCCTTGGAGCCGATCGCCATCGCCGGCGCGTTGGTGTTGCCCGAGGGGATGAAGGGAATGATCGAGCAATCGATAACCCTCAACCCCTCGATGCCGCGCACGCGCAGCCTGCCGTCGACTACTGACATGGGATCGCTCTCCGGCCCCATGCGCAGGCTGCCGGAGGGGTGGTAGTTGGTCTTGACTGTCTGGCCGGCGAATTTTGCCAGGGACTCTTCGTCCTGCAGCGCCCGACCGGGCAGGATCTCATCCGCGATCTTTGATTTGAACGGCTCGGTTTCGAGTAGTTGCCGGGCGACTTTCAGTGAGGCAAGCGTCAGGCGTAGATCGTCGGAATCGCCGAAGAAGTTACAGTCGACCAGCGGCTGGTCTGTCGGATTGGCCGAGCGCAGTTTCACGCTGCCGCGCGCCTTCGGCCGTAGCAGGCAGGAGGTGAAGGTGACGCCGTGGGTTGGCTTTGCCGAGGAAACGTCGCGATCGAGATAGACGATTGGCGCGCAATAGAGCTGGATCGTCGGCCGCTCGCCGCCATCGGGATCGTAGAACAGGCAGGATTCGATGCCCGTCGTCGTTACCGGACCTGAGTTGAACAGGATATATTGCAGGCCGTTGCGCAGCATCGGCCAGCCCTTGTCCTCGCCGAAATAACCGGACTTGCCCTTGGTGGTGGCGATGACCGGAACCTCGTGATGGTCCTGCAGATTGGCGCCGACGCCGGGGAGATCGAGCACGACGTCGATGCCATGCTCGCGGAGGTGATCGGCCGGGCCGATGCCGGAGAGCATCATCAGCTTGGCGCTGTTATAGGTCCCGGCTGCCACGAGAACCTCGCGAGCGGCTCTGACGGTATAGGTCTGCCCATTCTGCACATAGCCGACGCCGGTTGCGCGGCCGTTTTCGATGACGATGCGATCGATGCGGGTGTCGGTGATGATATCCAGTCGCTCGTCGTCAGCCAGCGGATCAAGAAAGGCTTTCTTCGCGTCGGAACGCTCCGTCTTGCCGCCCCATAATCCGTAGGTGTGCTGCATGATGCCGACGCCGTTTTGCCTGATGCCGTTGAAATCGGGATTGTAGGCGTGGCCGAGGCCCTGGGCTGCGAGCAGGAAATCCTGTGTCGTATCGCAGGTATGGCGCGGCTCTGAAACGCGTAGATTGCCTGATATGCCGTGATAGTCGTCGTTGAAGCGGGTATTGCCCTCGATGCCTTTGAAGTGCGGCAGCATGTCTTCGTAGGACCACTCGGTGCCGTTGCCCAGATGGGCGGCCCAATGATCATAATCCTCCTTCTGGCCGCGCATGTAGACCATGGCGTTGACGGCGCTGCCGCCGCCGAGCGCCTTGGCGACCGGAACAATCGGGCCGCGGCCACCGAGCTGCGGTTGGGCGACCGTATGATGCATTTCGAGGAAATCATCGCGGGCGAGATATTTCATGTAGCCGGCGGGAAAGGCCATCAGCTTTGCGGTGTTGCGCGGGCCGCGTTCGATGATGAGCACCGAAAAGCCGAAGTCACGCACGAGCCGCATGGCCGCGACGCAGGCAGCCGAACCGCCGCCGGCGATGATGAAATCATATGTCTTCGCCACAAGGCCTCTCCGGTTTGATATCGCGCGTCGTCCCGCATGGGACGGGCGCGTGGCATGCAATCTCCATCAGCAACCTTCTCCAAATCATCCTTGTCCGTCAAATGATTGGCGCGTCGTTGCGGTGAAAATATGCGGCTTAGCGAAGCCGCTCGCCTTGCTTGTCGAAATAGCGCCGCCGCTCGGGCGGGCAGCGCAGATGGAGCGTGTCGCCGCGCCCGATATCAGGCCCTTCGCGATATTCGGCGATCAGGGATTGGCCATCTTCCGTCTGGCAATAGAGATAACGCGTGCCGCCCAGATATTCGGTGACGTCGACCGTGACCCGGACAGCATCTTCCTGGTCTGACGTCACAATCAAATGTTCCGGGCGCATGCCAAGCAGCAGGTTTTCGCCGGTTGATGGCTTGTGGCGGGCCAGATCGACCCTGATAATGCCATTGCCGACCTTGGCTGTCCCTTCGTGGGACCAGATGGCGTCAATCATGTTCATGCGGGGAGAACCGATGAACCCTGCAACGAAACTGTTGGCCGGGTCCTCATAGATCTCCCGCGGACTGCCCACCTGTTCGATCCGACCATCCTTCAGCACGACGATCTTGTCGGCGAGCGTCATGGCCTCGGTCTGATCATGGGTGACGTAGATCATGGTATTGCCGAGTTCGCGGTGCAGTCGGGCAATTTCGATGCGCATGGAGACGCGCAGTTCGGCATCGAGATTGGAAAGCGGCTCATCGAACAGGAAGACCTCCGGTTTGCGCACGATCGCCCGGCCGATGGCGACGCGCTGGCGCTGACCGCCCGAGAGCTGCCCCGGCCGGCGATCGAGCAGATGATCGATCTTGAGGATCGCGGCGGCGGAGCCGACGCGCTGCTCGATTTCGCCCGCATCGGTCCGGGCCATTTTCAGCCCGAAACCGAGATTGTCGCGTACGCTCATATGCGGATAGAGCGCATAGGACTGAAAGACCATGGCGATGCCGCGCTCGGAGGGATCGAGATCGGTGACATCGCGGCCCTTGATGGCGATCTCGCCGTCCGTGACCTCTTCCAGCCCGGCAATCATCCGCAGCAGGGTGGATTTGCCGCAGCCGGACGGGCCGACGAAGACGACGAAAGCGCCCTCCGGCACATCGAGATCGATGCCGTGAATGACCTCCAGCCCGCCGAAGCTCTTGCGGACGCCGGTGAGCTTCATGCCGTTCTTCGTCATGTCAGGCCTCACGGCTTTGCTCGGTGCGGATCCAGACCAGCATTTCGCCCGGCTCGCGGTTGTCCCAGAGATGATAGGGCACGAAGCGTGCGGTGGCGGCTCGGCTCTTCGGGGGCGTCGTCCGGTAAAGATCCGATCCCCAGTCCGCCTCGTCGCGTGTGACTGGAATATCGAGCGCGACGGCACCTTCGAGGGCGGCGATTTCGGCAGTCCTTGCCGAGGCGGGCTTGCCCGCGAGCGAAATGCTGTTGAGGTCCTGGCCGTTATCCGTTGTCTCGACGCAATAGACGAGCGGGCCGCGCATCAGGGCGGCGCGCCCGGCATCCTGGCGGACCCTGGGATTAGCGAAAAGGGTGCGCGGGATCAGCGGAATGTTAAGGTCGACCTTGTCGCCGGCCTGCCACTCGCGGTCGATACGGGCATAGCCGTCGACGGTAACCGCTGGGAGATCGATGGTCTTGCCATTGACCGCAAGCGTTGCGCCCTCGGCCCATTCGGGTATGCGCAGCGACAGTGCGAATTCGGCATTGCGATCCGGGTTGACCTCGAAATGGATGGCACCATCCCAAGGATAGCGCGTCGCCTGGGCAAGCGTCACGGTCACGCCGCTCGCCAACGGCACACGGGCCTTGCTCTCGCCATAGAGATGCACGGCGATTTCGTTGTCCGCTGCGGCATACATGTAGGAACCGACCGAAGCGAGCAGGCGGGCGATGTTGGGCGGGCAGCAGGGGCAATGATGCCAGGTCCAGCGGTGATGCTTGCCGGCACTCTCCAGCGGATTTTCATAGAAAAAGGTCTTGCCGTCGAGTGATAGCCCGGCCATCGCGCCGTTGTAGAGCGCCTGTTCCATGATGTCCGCATAGCGGCGGTTCGGGCCGCGCCCGAGCATGCGGTTGGCCCAGAAGACAAGGCCGACCGAGGCACAGGTCTCGGCATAGGCGCTTTCGTTCGGCAGGTCGTAATAGTCGGTGAAGCCTTCGTTGGAGGCAGCCGGACCGATGCCGCCCGTGACATACATCTGCTTGGTCGTCAGATCGTCCCAGAGCGTCTCCAGCGCCGAAGTTAGCGTGTCGTCGTTATATTCCGTCGCGATGTCGGCCATGCCGGAATAGAGATACATGGCGCGCACGGCATGCCCCACCACCTTGGTCTGGTCGCGCACCGGCAGATGCGACTGGCTGTACTCATAGGTCTTCTGCACGAAGTTCTTGGGGTCGCGGCCGTCGCGCAGCGCTTCCTCGGTGAAGAAATGCGGCTGCTGACCGCGCTCGTCGATGAAGTATTTGGCCAGATCCAGGTACTTCTTCTCACCCGTGACGCGGGCGAGCTTTACGAGCGCGAGTTCTACCTCCTCGTGGCCGCAATAGCCGCGCAACTGTCCTTCGCCATGGCCGAAGACGGTCAGCATGTAGTCGGCAAAGCGGCTCATGATGTCGAGCAGCTTGCGCTTGCCCGTCGCCTGATAATAGGCGACGGCCGCCTCGATCAGATGGCCGGCGCAATAAAGCTCATGGTGGTCGCGCAGGTTGGTCCAGCGGCGCCCGGGCTGGACGCGCTGGAACCAGGCGTTCAGATAACCATCCTTCTCCTGCATCTTTTCATACATGTCGATGATGGCGTCGGCGCGTGCCTCCAGCTCTGGATTGGGCCGGCGATAGAGCGAATAGGCGATGGTCTCGATCGATTTGCCGAGATCGCTGTCCCAGAACATCTGTGTGGAGCCCGACCATGTCTGCAGGGGGATGACGATGCCGGGGCTCGGCTGGCCGACATCGATGGCGCGGATCATGCCGGCCTCGACGCAGCGGTCGAGCAGGGTGGCGGCCGTCGAATTGCAGATAGCATCCTGGCGGTCGCCGAACAGGCCGGCGAGCTCGACATTTGGAACGGGCAGGGGGCGGAACTGGCGGCTTTGCTTGTCTGACATGGCTTTCATCCGTTTGTTTGAAGGGGTCATTTCACCGCGCCGGCCATCAGCCCGCGCATGTAGTAGCGTTGCAAAAGCAGGAAGACGATGACGCAGGGGATGGTCATGACGGCGATGCCGGCCTGGACCGCTCCCCAGTTGACGGCACCGAGGCGGCCGGTCCTGACGGCGATCATCAGCACCGGCAGGGTGAATTTCTCATTGCTGGAGAGAAGGATCAGGGCCGCCAGGAATTCGTTCCAGGCGTTGAGGAAGGCGAAGATCGCAACCGTTGCCACGCCCGGCAGCACCAGCGGAAACAGCACGCGGAAGAGGAGTTTCAGATCGCGCGCGCCGTCGATGCGGGCCGCCTCCTCGATTTCCTTCGGCACGGCGTCGAAGGCGTTGCGCATCATGAAGACCGAGAAGGGCAATTGCAGCGTCACATAGACCAGCGTCAGCCCGATCAGCGAATTGTTGAGGCCGAGCTTCGCCAGAATGATGAAAAGCGGCGTCAGGATCGACTGGAAGGGGATCATCAGCGTCGCGATGACGAGAATGAAGAGAGCGCCCTTGAAGGGGAATTGGTAGCGCGAGAAACCGTAGCCGGCCAGCAGGCTGACGAGGACGGTCAGTACTACCGTACCGACGGAGACGAACAGCGAATTCAGCGTGTGTTGCAGAACGCCCGCCCCGAAGCCATCCAGCGAGCGATAGGCATCGAAGCTGAAACCGGTCGTCGGCCAGGGCGGCAACGGCGGAAGGCTGGCTTCGCTACCGTGCCTGAATGAGGAAAGGAGCGCGATCGCAAAGGGCGCGAAGAAAAAAATGACGATGATGACGCCGATACCGTGATAGCCGATACCGCCCCAGAGCTTGCGCCTTGCGCGGCGCTCTTTTGCTGTGTTCATGGCCGGCCCTCCCCACCGCGTAGAAGCCAGAGCTGGACGATGCTGATCAGCACGAGGATGACGAGCAGCGCGATCGACAATGCTGCGCCATAGCCGAGATTGAAGGACACGAAGGACTGGTTGAAGATGTAGTAAACCACGGAGATCATCCGGTTCTGCGGTCCGCCTGATGTCATGATGTAGAACTGGTCGAAGGCCAGCACCGAGCCGGTGATGGAGATGATGAGCGCGAGCGCGATGGTGCGGCGCATCAGTGGCAAGGTCAGGTGCCGGAAGCGCTGCCAGCGCCTCGCGCCATCGATGCGGGCGGCTTCCGTGAGCTCGGATGGGATCGCCTGCAGGCCGGTCAGCAGGATGATCATGGTGAAGCCGGCGATCTTCCAGACCACCATGACGACGATCGTGGCAAATGCCATGTCGAAATCGGCAAGCAGGTTCGGCCTCTTGTCGACCAGACCGAGCGCCAGCGCCACCGGGGCGAAGAAGCCGCTATCGACATTGGCGAGCCAGACCCAGAGTAGCGAGGCCGTGGCAAGGCCGACGACAACAGGAAGGAAGATGATCGTCCGATAGAAGCCGACGAAAGGCCGCTGCTTCTCCACATAGAGTGCCAGCGGAAAGGCGACGGCGAAAATCACTATGGTGACGACGACCGTGTAATAGGCGGTAAAGCGTAGCGCCGCCATGAAGCGTATGTCGGAGAACATGCGGATATAGTTGCCGAAGCCGATCCAGCGCGGATTGCCGAGCAGCGGCCAGTTATGCAGGCTCATCCAGACGGTGAAGACAACGGGCAGGATGAAGAAGACGATGACCAGCGCCATGGCCGGCGCGATGTAGAGAAATCCGTGCCAGCCGGCACGTCTTCGCCGTTTGCGAAGCCGCGCGGTTGCGATAGCTCCAGGACCCGCCATGGAATGCTCCCGATGTTGCGATGGAAGGACCGGGAAGCGTGAAGCCTCCCGGCAATCGTGCGCTTATTGCTGTTGGGCGGTGTCGATGATCGACTGCATTTCCGATTGGGCATTGGCAAAGGCGCCGTCGACATCGCTGCCGAAGATCGCGGCATTGGTAAAGCCTGCCCAGGGGCCGTTGGCGCTGTTGATCAGATCGTTGAACTGCAGCGTATAGGGCGTCTTGGCGATCGATATGGCTTTCAGGCCAACCTGCATGCGCGGATCGAGGCCCTCAAGCACCTGCTGAGCGATATCGCCGCGCGTCGGCAGGCTGCCATATTTCGCCATGATCTTCTGCCCCTCGAGCGAATAGGTGTATTCGAGGAATTTCTTCACTGCATCGAGCTTCTTGGTGCCCTTGGAGATGACGAAATTGTCGCCGCCGGCAAAGGACGACGGCTTGCCGTCAGCGCCGGGGATCAGAGTCACCCCGAAATGGATATCGGGATATTGCGTAATGAGCGTGCCGATCGAGAAGGCACCGATGCTCTGCTGACCGATCTTGCCGTTGCTGATGCTCAGGAAATTGGCGCCGGTATCGCTTGCCGCCCCTGCCGGTACCAGATCCTTTTTCACCATGTCGCGGTAGATGCCGACCGCCTTGCGCATTTGTGGCGTGTCGAGCGTCGCGGTCTTGCCGTCGGCCGAAAGAATGTCTGCCCCTGCACCCCAGACGAGCGGGGTGAAGGTGAAGATCATGCAGCCGCCACAGCCACCGCCGGAGAAATAGAAGCCGTAGGTGTCGCCGCCGAGGGCGCGGATCTTTTCGGCATTCTGCTCGATCTCTTCCCAGGTTGCCGGCGCCTTTTCCGGGTCGAGGCCGGCCTTCTTGTAGAGATCCTTGTTCCAGGCAAAGACGGAGGTCTCGACCGAGAGTGGCAGGCCATAGATATGGCCGTCATAAGTGCCGAGCTTCACATGCGATGGCGAGAGCGAGTTGAAATAGGGCAGGCTTTTCGCCCAGTCGGTCAGGTCCGCGAGCTGGCCGGCTGCGGCAAAGGCCGGCGTATAGATTAGATCCATCGATAGCGCATCCGGCGCCTGACTGCCGGCGATGGCTGTCGCGTATTTTTGCACGAGTTCGCCGAAAGGCACTTCCGTCAGCGCGACCTTGTCGTCATGGCCGGCATTATAGGCCTCGACGACCTTCTTGAAGGAATCGCCGATGCCGCTGCGCACCCACATGGAGATGTTTTCAGCAGATGCGGCAGGTGCCAAGCATAGGGATATGAGGCCGGTTGCGGCCAGAAATCGCTTCATCATGTTCTCCTCCCATGGGGCAACTCCCATTGCCCTTTCTTGATTAAAGCTCGGGGTCTCCCCCGCACGACTGCCGCACGACGAGTTCGCAGGGCAATGTCCTGATCCCCGGTTCGACGCTGCGTCCTTCCGCGAGCGCTAGAACCGTCAGTCCGGCCTCTCTTCCGAGCGCCTTGAGATTCATGTCGACCGTCGTCAGCGGCGGCCTTGTTTGCGCGGCGACGATCTCCCAATTGTCGAAACCAACCACCGAGACATCCTCCGGCACCCGCACGCCGCGCTCGCGCAGCGCATCAACGACCGCCCGCGCGATCTGGTCGTTGCCGCAGAAGATCGCGTCTGGTTTTGCGCCGGCCGCATTCCATAGCTGTGCCACCGCTTCGTGACCCCATGCCTCGGACCAGGTGCCGTACATGACCGGCAGCGCGTCGCCGACAAGGCCGCGATAGGCCTTGGCGCGCTCGCGCACCGAGACGAAGCTGTCCGGCCCCGTCACATGGGCTATCCGGCGTCGGCCGAGGCCCTGAAGCCATTCGACGGCAAGAACCGCTCCCTGAAAATCGTCGGCGCAGAAGGTGACGCTATCAGGCGCACCCTCTGTGAACGCGTAGACGACCGGCACGGGCAGGTTGGACAGATCCACCGGCAAGCGGCGGTCGATCCGCTTGCCCGAGGCGATGATGCCGTCAACATGCTTGTCCAGCAGCGCGTCCACGTGAACCTTTCCAAGCACCGGATCATCCTCGATGGTACACAGGAAGACCGAAACCCCATGATCGACGAGCGCTTCGGTGATGCCGGCCATGACCGGCAGCGTGAAGCGGCCATATGTGTCGTTGGTCAGAAGACCGATCGTGAAGGTGCGATTGCTGAGCAGCCCCTTGGCGAGAGTATTCGGCCGGAAGCCGATCTCGGCAGCGGCCCGCTTGACCCGCTCGCGAGTGTCGTCACCCATGCGGCCGGTATTGTTGAGGGCTTTCGATGCTGTCGAAATGCTCACACCTGCAGCCGCCGCAACGTCGTGAATCGTTGCGCGTCCGCTTTTCGCACGCTGATTTTCCAGATGTCTTCTCCCACTCGATTTTCTTGAGAAAAGCTTTTCTCAATGTCAGAGTCAATAAGAGAAAAGCTTTTCTCAAAATTTTTTAAGCGGCCAATCAAATGACGTTCGGAAGGGATGAGCACATGGCTGCCAAAGGATCAGGTTTGAGGCAGCGTGAATGAATCCGACAGATGCAGTCACAAAAAAAGCGGCCGGGACATGACTATCCCGGCCGCCGAGTTCATTCGAGATCGCGGCGTTAGCCGATCGTCATCAGGCTGGCATTGCCGCCGGCGGCTGCCGTGTTGATCGACGTCGTCACTTCTTCCAGCAGCCAGTTCAGGCAGTAGGCATCGGCGCTCCCGGCGATTTCCTCGCTAGAGGCGGCCTGCGTGAGCAGCAGGGGGCCGGGAAGAGCTGATATCGTCTTGATGGCCCGCTGGACGCGCGCGGCATCTCCTTCGATGAGAGCGCCGGCGAATGGGCCATCCGCAGCCCAATCCTTTGACCACGAGATGCGGGCCGTAACCACCGCTGGCAGATTTTGGAGTTCGTCCTGCAGACCCGAAGCAGCGTCGATGACGATCGAATTGCCCGTCGCAAGTGCGGCGGCGACCTGGACATGCAGGCCAAGCGCCGTCTGTGGAACGAGCAGGACCCTGCCACGCGGATGCAGCGCATAGAGGTTCAACTCACCGACCGGGCCGGGCAGTTCGGCGTTGAAACCCAGCGACGACTGGTCGGCAACGGCGCGAGCCTGCTTTGCAGCCGGTGCTCCTTTGCTGTCGAGCCAGGCAAGAAACTCCTGAGCGGCTGGATCGACCTGTACTGTTTCGTCGCGCAGTGGCTCGGTCGATGAGGCGGTCAGACGACGCAGATACATCGGGCCGCCTGCCTTCGGGCCGGTACCGGAGAGGCCGCGGCCGCCGAAGGGCTGAACACCGACGACAGCGCCGATGATGTTGCGGTTGACGTAAAGATTGCCTGCTTTCACGCGGCTGGTGACATGGGCGATCGTGTCATCCAGCCGGGTGTGCAGGCCGAAGGTCAAGCCGTAGCCGGACGCGTTGACATCATCAATCAGCCTGTCCAGCCCCTTGCGCTTGTAGCGGATGATATGGAGGACGGGCCCAAACACCTCGCGCTTCAGATCGCTCAGCTTCTTCAGCTCGATGATCGTCGGGGCGACGAAGGTGCCCTTGGCGGCGCTTGTCGGAAGGTCGAGCTGTTCGACGGCGCAGCCAAGCTTACGCATGCGTTCGATGTGCTCATCGATGCCGCGCTTGGCGTTGTCGTCGATGACGGGCCCAATGTCGATGGCAAGCCGGTCGGTACGGCCGACAGAGAGCTCGCGAAGCGCACCGCGCAGCATGGTCAGCGTACGATCGGCGACTTCGTCCTGCAGGCATAGCACGCGCAGCGCCGAGCAGCGCTGTCCGGCGCTATCGAAGGCAGAAGCGATGACGTCGGCGACGACCTGTTCGCGAGCGCCGAGGAGTCGACGATCATGCCGTTCTGGCCGCCGGTCTCGGCGATCAGCGGGATCGGCTTGCCGAATTTCGACAGCCGCTCGGCGAGCTGCGCCTGAATGAGGCGGGCGACTTCCGTCGAACCGGTGAACATGACGCCGGCGGTTTCAGGCGCACCGACGAGGGCTGCCCCCATGCGGCCGCTACCTGGAGCGAATTGGAGAACGTCGCGCGGAATGCCCGCTTCATGCAGGATGCGAATGCCCTGGGCAGCAATCAGCGGCGTGTTGCCAGCCGGCTTGGCGACAACCGGATTGCCGGCAACCAGTGCTGCGGCAACCTGGCCGGTGAAGATCGCCAGCGGGAAGTTCCATGGGCTGATGCAGACGACCGGACCGAGCGGAACGCTGTCGGGCTTCAATACTTTGCGCGCGCAGCGCAGCGTAATAGCGCAGGAAATCAATGGCCTCCCGGACCTCGCCGACGGCATTTGCTGTAGACTTGCCCGCTTCGCGGATCGTCAGGCCGACAAGCAGGGGCATCTCGCCTTGCATCAGTTCGGCGGCGCGCTCCAGGATCGCTGCGCGAGCATCCGGGCTGACGGACGCCCATGATCCAGTAGCGCCGGCCGCAAGGCGCATCACGTCGGCGGCGTCATCCAGGCCGAGCTCGGTAACGTGGCCGACAACGTCGGAATGGTCGGCGGGATTGAGGATCGGGCGCGTCTCGCCGCGCTCGGAGCTATCGGCGAGCAGCGGCTTTGCGACCCAATCCCTGGCGGCGGAGGCGTGCAGTTCGGCGGAGAGCCCGGAGAGCGCCGCTTCATTCGACAAATCTATGCCGGCTGAATTCTTCCGAGCGCCCTCGAACAGATCGGCGGGAAGGACGATCTTGTCGTGCTGTGCGCCCATGATGGGCATCGCACTGACGATCTCGACAGGATCGGCGATCAATTCGGAAACGGGAACGGCCGGATCGGCGATCTTGTTGACGAAGGAGGAGTTGGCGCCGTTTTCGAGCAGGCGGCGGACAAGATAGGCGAGCAGCGTTTCATGCGTACCGACAGGCGCGTAGATCCGGCATGGACGATCCAGGTTTTCGGCGCCGACTACTTCCTCGTAAAGCGGTTCGCCCATGCCGTGCAGGCATTGGAACTCATATTTGCCAACGGCAAAATCGCTTCCGGCCATCTGGTAGATCGTTGCCAGCGACTGCGCATTGTGGGTGGCGAACTGCGGGAAGACCACATCGGTTGCCGAAAGCAGCTTCTTGGCGCAGGCGATATAGGAGACATCGGTGTAGATCTTGCGGGTGTAGACCGGGAAGCCTTCGAGGCCGTCTACCTGGGCGCGCTTGATCTCGGCATCCCAATAGGCGCCCTTGACGAGGCGTACCATCAGCCGGTGGCCTGAGCGGCGGGCGAGATCGATGATGAAATCGAGGACGAAGGGGCAGCGCTTGCCATAGGCCTGCACAACGAAGCCGATGCCATCCCAGCCGTCGAGATCCGGATCGAGGCAAAGTGCTTCCAGCAGGTCGAGCGACAGCTCCAGCCGGTCAGCTTCCTCGGCGTCGATGTTCAGGCCGATATTGTAACTCTTGGAGAGAAGGGCGAGCGCTTTCACCTTCGGCAGCAGTTCGCCCATGACCCTGTCGACCTGCGAGCGCGAATAGCGAGGATGCAAGGCGGAGAGCTTGATGGAGATGCCAGGGCCTTCATAGATGCCGCGGCCGGCCGAGGCCTTGCCGATGGCATGAATCGCGTTTTCATAGTCGCGATAGTAGCGTTCTGCATCGGCGTGTGTCGTCGCTGCCTCGCCGAGCATATCGTAGGAATAGCGAAAGCCTTGGGCCTCGAGCGCGCGGGCACGCTTCAGTGCCTCGTCGATCGTCTCGCCCGTGACGAATTGCTCGCCCATCATCCGCATCGCCATGTCGACGCCGCGCCGGATCACCGGCTCGCCAGCACGCGCGATCAGCCGCGTCAGCGAGGCCGACAGCCCGCTTTCGCTGACCGTTGATGTCAGCTTGCCGGTAACCACCAGTCCCCATGTCGCGGCATTGACGAACATCGAGCGGCCACCGCCCAGATGCGACTTCCAGTCGCCGCCGGCGATCTTGTCGCGGATCAGCGCGTCGCGCGTTGCCGTGTCGGGAATGCGCAGCAGTGCCTCGGCAAGGCACATCAGCGCCACGCCTTCCTGGCTCGACAGCGAATATTCGTGCACCAGACCTTCGACGCCGGTGCCCTTGTGCTTGGCGCGCAACGCCTCGATCAGCGTCCTGGCCGTATTCTTCGCAGCTTCACGAACGGGTGCCGGCAAAGTAGCCGCCTCGACCAGCATGGGGAGGCATTCGGTCTCCGGACGCCGATAGGCCGCAGTAATCGCCTTTCGAAGCGGGCTTTGCTCACGGATGGGAGGGGCGAAATGTGAAAACGGGGCAGCGTCCGGGGACGGTTCTTCGGCGGCGAGTGCGACAGTAGCAGTCATGATAACCTCAAGGTGCAAGGGTCCCTGTAACCACATAGGCGCGAGCGATTTCGCTCCCTGCGGCCCTCCCGTTGCTTCGCTGCGGAACATACTTCATTCCCGAAAGGCGTTCCGCCTTGAAACTGCGGCTTTTCAGTCATATTGGACTTCAATAATGTCCATTTCAAATAGGAATGCCTACAGAAATGATCAAATCCAGTGAAATTGACCAGTTCGATCAAAAGATCCTCGATGCACTGGTCGAAGACGGCCGCATGTCGATCACGGAGCTCTCCGAGCGTGTCGGTCTTTCAAAGACGCCGTGCCAGGCGCGGCTGAAGAAATTGATCGATTCCGGCTATATCGATGGCTTCAAGGCTGTGCTCAATCCGGTCAAGCTCGGCCTCGATCACGTCGCCTTCGCCGAAGTGAAGCTGACTGATACCCGCGAGGAGGCCTTGCTCAGCTTCAACAATGCCATCAAGAAAATCAAGGAAATTGAGGAGTGCCATATGATCGCCGGGCGCTTCGATTATCTGCTGAAAGTTCGCACGTCGGATATCCGGCGCTACCGCATCGTCCTGGGCGAAAAAATCTCCAGCCTGCCTTTCGTGGCAAGCACGTCGACCAATGTAGTGATGCAGTCGGTCAAGGAAAACTGGTCGTAAAATCGCATCGCAATTCCGATGGCGACCACCTTTTGTGTTCTGGCGCATTCGTCGCAATCCACGTTGCCGGCTCAACAACGATCTAGATTTCGCCATTCGAATCGGATCAGTGCCGAGGGCTAAGTTTAGTAAGGTGGAGTATGCATGGAAATGAATGCAAGCGACCGCGACCTCATTGAGGTCATGAAGCGGTACTTTGCGGTGAAGGCCGAAGTGGAAGATCTAAAGGCCCGGCTTGAGGCGGCAAGACGGGAAAGCGGCGAGGAGATCGGCGCATTTTACAATCCGCGCACCAATAGTGATCACGCCCCTGATATTATCCGCTCCCACGCCCTCAAGCAGGAATTGGCCCGTCTGATGGATTGGGCCGAGGCCTGGGGCCGTCAAAGCTTGACGATAAGCCCGGCCTGACGGCCGGTATAGCGCCGTCAGGCTCGATATTTTCGATCGGAACGTCTCAGCTATCCGATTTCAGTTTGCCCGCCGTCGCCCAGGAATCCTTCGAAATCTCGGTAATGATGATTTCCACCGATTCCGGCGGGCAAACCAGCGTTTCGACGACGACCTTGGTGGCTTCACGAACGAAGGCACGCTTCTGGTCCTGTGTACGTCCGGGATGCATTTCCAAGCGCAAGATGGGCATGACGACTCCTTGAGAGAATATAGCCTGATGTTAGGCAGTTCCGACTATCTTGCAAAACCATAGGTGGATAAATAGGCTACCATTTGCTTCATTCAGAACCATTGGGTACGCAATCATGGACAAGTTGGCTGGCATGGCGATGTTTGTCAGGGTCGTCGAGGAAGGCAGCTTTGCCGCCGCGGCGGAGATCAGCCAGGTATCCGCCACCATGGTTGCCAAGCATATCCGGACGATCGAACAGCGCCTCGGCGCGCGATTGCTTCATCGAACCACCCGCCGCCACCAGCTGACCGAGGTTGGCAAGCTCTATTATGAGCGCTGCAAGACTGTTCTGACGGAAGTTGATCTGGCCGAGGCGTCTGCGTCGGAATTGCAGTCGGCGCCGCGCGGCAAGCTTCGGCTCGTCGCACCCGTCAGCTTCGGAACCCAGAGCCTGGTCCCGGCTCTTGTCGATTATCTGCACGAGAATCTCGACGTCAGCGTCGATCTGGCGCTCGACAACAATCCGCATGATCTGATTGGCGAGGGCTATGAACTTTGCATCCATATTGGCGAGCTGACGGATACAAATCTGGTGGCTCGGCCTTTGAAACCGTATCGGCGCATGCTTGCTGCTTCGCCTGACTATCTTGCCCGCCATGGCAGGCCCGAGACGCCCGAGGACCTCACGAAACACGTATGCCTTGGCCACTCCTATTGGCGTCTGCAGGGGCGCTGGCATCTTGTCGGCCCGGAAGGGGAAACACGCGAAATCGCTATAAGGGGCAGGTTTACCACGAACCAGGGCGGGGCGTTGCGGGTTGCTGCGCTCCACGGAGCTGGCATCGTGCTCCAGCCTGAGCTGCTGTTGGCCGCCGATCTTGATGCCGGGCGGCTGGAGCCGGTGCTGCCGCAATGGTCCTACAAGCCGACGCCGATGCATTTGGTCTATGCGCCGGATCGCCGTCCCACAGCGATGCTGCGCAGCGCGATCGATTTCCTCGTGGCTCGCTTCGGCTGAGCAAAAGCCTCAGCTTTCCCGAGCGTTTCGGGATGCTGAGCTTGCCTTCATGAGCCAGTCGCGGAATATCTCCGCCTCAATGGAAAGCCTGGCGGCTTCGATGAGCCAATAGGATTTCTCCGTGTCCAGAGGCATGTCGAACAGAGTGACCAATGTCCCATTAGCCAGTTCGTCGCCGATCAGCGCGGTCGGGCAGAGGCCGATGCCCTGTCCGCCCATGACGGACCCGATCATCAAGCTGAAGTCGGCGAAGATCGGCCCCGATTTCGGATGCTGGTGAATGCCGGCGAGTGCGAACCAGCGGCCCCAGGCGGCGGTGGTCTCATCGTGCAGAAGATCGGCGTCGACCAGATCGGCGGGGGAGGTGATCGGGCCGTGGCGTCGGGCGAATTCCGCCGAGCAGGTGGGTCGCGTCTCGCCGCTCAAAAGAGCGACGGCATTTGTGCCGGGCTGTGTCCCATGCCGAATCAGCAGATCGACGCTCGCGGTTTCCGGCGTTCTTGCATCGAGCGCATAGACGATGTTGATGCGGATATCTGGATGCTCTCGCCTGAATGCCGGCAATTGCGGGATTAGCCAGCGGGTGGCGACGGAAGCGATGCATGCGACACTCACCGGCCGCTCAGGGCTCTCGAGCTTCAATTGCCGGGCGGCGATCTCGATATGCCCGAGCCCATTGGCCACCGCCGTCCCGAATTCGCGTCCGGCCGCCGTCAGCGTTACGCCGCGGGCATGGCGGACGAATAGCGAAACACCGAGCCAGTTTTCCATGGCCCGCACATGCTGGCTGATACCGGTAGCCGTCATATTGAGTTCCGCGGCAGCCTTGACGAAGCTCTGATGGCGGAAGGCTGCCTCAAAGGCGCGAAGGGAGGCGAGGGGAAACTGGCGCATAGGCCAAGGCTAAGTAATACTTGGCCATAGAGCAAGAACAATGAGCGTTGTGCAATAGGCCAATCTCGTTAGAGTGCGGCCCCATTGGCACAATGAAATCGGCAAGCGAACTGACAAAGGACTAGGGATCGTGATGCATAGGACCATGGATATTCCCGTTCCCCCCGATGCCGAGGAGCGGCGCGGCAAGCCGCCGGTGGTCGTCTATCCCAATGAAACGCTGCCTCCGGCGGATCTGGATGTGCTCCATTCCGCAAGGCAAAGCTTGACCAAGGTCAGCGAGATCATCGTGCCGCCGCGAGAAGCGGGCAGTTTCCGTGTGCCGAAGGGGCATTTCTTTCGCATCGTCAGCGTGGAAGGATCGCAGGTCGGCGACCTCAATCTGTGGAATGCCGATGATCTTTCGGAACGCTTTTTCAGCGGCAAGACGCGTGCCCTTCATGCCACGCATGTCGGCCTCGGCGATCGGCTGTGGAGCACTCTGCCATATCTGCGGCCGATGGCGACGATCACCCACGACACGCTCGGCTGGTATGGCTGGGATGCTGATGGAGCCGGTGTCCACGATGTCATTGGCACACGCTGCGATCCCTATACCAACCGGCTGCTGAAGGGCGACGACTACCATCATTGCTGCCATTCGAACCTGTCGCGGGCGCTTGCGTCCGAAATGAACATTCCCGTCCAGGAAGCGGAAATGCATGTTCATGACGTGCTGAACGTCTTCATGTGCACCGGGTTCACGCGTGACACGCATCAGTATTTCATGAAGGCAAGCCCGGTGCGGCCAGGCGATTTCATCGAGTTTTTCGCGGAGATCGATCTTCTGGGCGCGCTGTCGGCTTGCCCAGGCGGCGATTGCGGCAGCGGCCATTCGAGCGACGCGGCGCCCTGCTATCCGCTGCGGGTGGAAATCTTGCGGCCTGATCCGGAAAGTCTTGCGGGTAGGGCCTTTCCGGAGCGCAGCCTGTATCCGAGAACGCATGGGCTTTAAGTTTGGCAGCGCTTCGCATCTGTAAGGCCACATAAATAAATCGCCGGCGGTCTGGCGCCGGCGATTTGAAATGACTGTCCAATCAAGCATCGGCTCGTCGCCGACACTCGGTTGATTGCTTAATTGCAGACGCGGACGCGTTCGTAGTGCCAGCCGTCGTCATACTGGTTTTCAACCTGACGGTTCTCCCACCAGCATCTGGGCGGCGGCGGAGGTGCTTCATACACCGGACCGCGGTTGGCAAGGGCGCCACCGACGATCAGGCCGCCGATGAGGCCTGCGGCGACGCCGCCGGCGATTGCGCCACCATTGCCATGGTGACGATGGCCACGCCAGTCGTCATGGCCGCGCCAGTCGCCACGATAGGGCGGCCGGCCGTCGTAATACTGCGCCTGCGCGCTGCTGACGGGCGCCAATGCGCCACCTACGACCGTAGCGGCCAGCAAAACCGTTAGAACTGTTTTCTTTATCATGACTACCTCCAAAGCAGTCTTCATGCTCAGCGAATGCGCGAGTCATTTATTCAACGTTCTAAGCATGATTATGTTCACCTGAATATTTTATGAATGTATCGTTCATCGCAGCCGAATCCCGGAAAACCAGCCGTCTGGCGATGATTTTCAGCCGTATCGATCAGCTGGAAAGCCATGGACGCGTTGCCTTGATCCATTCCTGCGTGCGTGATTCGGGGTCGGAATTGCGGGTGATATCGGTCACGACGGCGGCAATATCGGCGCCATTTTCGAACACGCCGGCAATACGCGCAATCGTGAGGCCGCCGATCGCGACAAGCGGGATGTTGCCTATTTCGGCCTTCCATTGGCCGATTCGCTCAAGACCTTGCGGCGCCCAGGCCATGGCTTTGAGGATGGTGGGGTAGATCGGCCCGAGCGCGATATAATCGGGACTTGCCGTAAGAGCTGTCGCCAGCTCGGTCTCGTCATGTGTCGAAAGCCCCAGCTTCAAACCGGCCTTGCGGATGGCGCCGAGATCGGTCGTCGCCAGATCCTCCTGTCCCAGGTGAATGAAGTCACAGCCTTCTTCGATCGCAAGCTGCCAATAATCATTGACGATCAGCTGGCACCCATGTGCTGCACAAATCGCCTTTGCAGCTTGAATGTCCGTGCGTATCTCGGCGAGAGGGCGATCCTTGATACGCAGCTGCACCAGTTTTACGCCGAGCGGCACCAGCCTTTCGATCCATGCGGCGCTATCGACGATCAGGTAGAAGGGGTCGATTTTCACGCGAAAACCGCCTTTCCGATGACCGGTGTCGATGGCACCGCCATGTCGCGCGGCTCCAGCATGCCCGCGCCGAATGCTTGCCTACCGGCATCGATTGCCTTTGCGAAGGCTTCGGCCATCGCAGCGGGATCAGCCGCACCGGCAACGGCGGTGTTCAATAGCACTGCATCGAAACCCAGCTCCATGACCGTGGTCGCATGCGAGGGTCGGCCGATACCGGCATCCACGATCAGCGGCACCTCGGGAAAATGCGCGCGCATCGAGCGAAGGGCCGAGAGATTGAGTGGCCCGGCCGCTGTGCCGATCGGCGCACACCAGGGCATCAGCACCTTGCAACCGGCTTCGACCAGGCGTTCGGCGACCACAAGATCGTCCGTCGTATAGGGAAAGACCTCGAAGCCGTCTCCGCTGAGAATGCGTGCCGCTTCCACCAGCGCGAAGACATCCGGCTGCAGCGTGTCGTGATTGCCGATCACCTCGAGCTTGATCCAGTTGGTTCGGAACACTTCGCGAGCCATCTTCGCCGTCAGCACCGCTTCCGAAACACCATGGCAACCGGCCGTGTTGGGAAGAACGCGAACGCCGAGATCGCGGATCATCTCGAAGAAAGCACCGCCACCGCGTCCGCCGGACGTTTCACGGCGCAGCGAGACGGTGACGATCTCCGTTCCCGACCGCCTAACCGCTTCGGCAAGGATGGCCGGTGAGGGGTAGCGAGCCGTACCAAGAAGTAGCCGCGATCCGACTTGGCTTCCATAAAGATCAAGCATGGCTCAGCCTCCCTGCATCGGTGTCAGGATCTCGATCCTGTCATTGTCATCAAGCGAATGGTCGTCGCGATCTTCGCGGTGGACGAGCTCGCCGTTGACGGCGGTGGCCAGCCAGTCGCCCTCATAGTCGAGTGCGACGAGAAGCTGGGTGAGCGTGGTAACGGCGATCGTCTGGGCTTCGCCGTTGATGATCAGGCGCATAGGGAGCTCCCTTGTTTCGTCTGCTCGGAAAGGATGAGATCGGCAGCTTCCACCGCCATTGCCGGCGCCAGCAGGAAGCCGTGGCGGTAGAAACCGTTGAGGATGGTGACGTTGCCTTCCCGGGTCACTTTCGGGAGATTATCGGGGAAGGCTGGGCGGATGCCGGCGCCGGTTTCGACGACAGTGGCGTCGGCAAAGGCCGGGTGTAGCGCGTAGGCCGCATTCAGCAGTTCCATCAGCGAACGCGCCGTGATCGGCCCGTCGAATTCGGTTTCGATCATCGTGGCACCGACCATGAAAAGGCCGTTGCGCGCGGCACGATATAGACGGGAAAGCGTGGATGCAGCAGGCGGATGGGCCGGGCGAGCGTTATTTCTTCGGCGCTTAGATAGAGCATTTCACCGCGCACCCCGCGCAGATCATGGGTTTGCCCGATACGAGCAGCCCCTGTGCAATCGGCGATCTCGGAGAAGCCGCTTTCGTCGATATCACCGCTGGCAAAGGCGACACCCTTCGCCAAAAGTCCCCCTTTCAGTCTGGTCAACGCCCGGCGCGGATCCAGATGGGCCTCCTCGGGAAAGAACAACCCATGCCTGAAGCGGCCCGCAAGAGCGGGCTCCAGGGCAGCGATTTCGCTTTCTTCGACCCGGCGATAGCCGCTCGTGCGGCCGGCGAATCGTTTCAGCTCCACCTGATCGCGTGTCGGCGCGACAACGAGAGTTCCGTTGCGCACGACTTCTCCCGGCAGCATCGTATCCCACCGGTCGGCGGCATCGATTCCGAGCGAGAGTACCGCCGCATCGGCGCTTTCCCGTTCGCACCATGGCGCCAGCATGCCGCCGGCGAGCCAGGAGGCGGCATTGCCGAACTCCGGACGCGGGTCGAAGACCGTGACTTCGGCGCCGCGGACATTCAGTTCATGTGCGAGAGTGAGGCCGGCAACGCCGGCCCCTTTGATCAGGACGCGCATCTCACTCGGCCGGATGAGCAAGGTTTTCGATGGGCATATAGAGATCCCCGCCCTCGCGATATTTTGCCGCCATCGCGTCCAAGCCCTCCTTCTGGGCCTCGGCGCGAATGTCGTGCGAAATCCGCATCGAGCAGAATTTCGGACCGCACATCGAGCAGAAATGCGCGACCTTGTGCGCTTCCTTCGGCAAGGTCTCGTCATGGAAGCTGCGGGCCGTATCGGGATCGAGCGAGAGGTTGAACTGATCTTCCCAGCGGAATTCGAATCGCGCCCGCGACAGGGCATCGTCACGCACCTGCGCGGCCGGATGTCCCTTGGCAAGATCGGCGGCATGGGCGGCGATCTTGTAGGTGATAACGCCGGTCTTGACGTCATTGCGATCGGGCAGGCCGAGATGTTCCTTCGGCGTGACATAGCAGAGCATCGCCGTGCCGAACCAGCCGATCATCGCAGCGCCTATGCCGGAGGTGATATGATCGTAACCCGGCGCGATATCGGTCGTCAGCGGCCCGAGCGTGTAGAAGGGGGCTTCGCCGCAAACCTTCAGCTGCTTGTCCATGTTTTCCTTGATCTTGTGCATCGGCACATGGCCGGGGCCTTCGATCATCACCTGGCAATCCTTGGCCCAGGCGATCTTGGTCAATTCGCCGAGGGTTTCCAGCTCGGCGAATTGCGCGGCGTCGTTGGCATCAGCGATCGAGCCGGGACGAAGGCCGTCGCCAAGCGAGAAGGAGACGTCGTAGGCGCGGCAGATGTCGCAGATCTCCTCGAAATGCTCGTAAAGGAAGCTCTCGCGGTGGTGATGGAGACACCACTTGGCCATGATCGAGCCGCCGCGCGAGACGATGCCGGTGACACGATTGACCGTTAGCGGGATGTAATGCAGCCGCACGCCGGCATGGATGGTGAAGTAGTCGACGCCCTGTTCGGCCTGTTCGATCAACGTGTCGCGATAGACCTCCCAGGTGAGGTCTTCGGCAATACCGCTGACCTTTTCCAGCGCCTGATAGAGCGGCACGGTGCCGATCGGCAGCGGCGAATTGCGGATGATCCATTCGCGGATGTTGTGGATGTTGCGGCCGGTTGAGAGGTCCATGACGGTATCGGCGCCCCAGCGGGCGGCCCAGACCATCTTCTCGACCTCTTCCGCCATCGACGACGTGACGGCGGAATTGCCGATATTGGCGTTGATCTTCACCAGAAAGTTCCGGCCGATGATCATCGGTTCGGCCTCGGGGTGGTTGATGTTGGCAGGGATGATCGCCCGACCGGCAGCGACTTCCTGGCGGACGAATTCCGGCGTCACATGGTCTGGAATATGGGCGCCGAAGCTCTCACCGTCGCGAATCAGGGCTTCGGCCTTTGCCTTGCGGCCGAGATTTTCGCGAATAGCGATGAATTCCATCTCTGGCGTGATGATGCCGGCCCGTGCATAGGCCAGCTGCGTGACGGCCTTACCACCCGTGGCACGCAATGGCTGGCGCTTGGCGGGAAATTCCGGCGTCAGCCGATCGGCGCTGACGAAGCCATTGTCTTCGGGGCGGATGTGGCGACCCTCATAGGCTTCGACATCGCCGCGGGCGAGCACCCAGTCGCGCCGCAGCTGCGCGAGGCCTTGCTCGATAAGGATATCTGCGCCTTCGATCGTATAGGGGCCGGAGGAATCATAGACAACGACAGGCGGCTCGCCCGCGGTCGGATGGACGCTGATCTCGCGCATCGGCACGCGGATATCGGGGTGGATCTCCCCCGGAATGTAGATTTTCCGCGATGCCGGCAGCGGCCCGGTGGTAACGGTGGGGGTGAGGTTTTTTGCGGCAATGGTCATGGTTTGAGGCTCCAAGTGGTTGTTGGAGACCCAGTCAATCAGCCGGAATGATGAAAAGACGCCGGCATGGATTCCACGCGTGAATCCGAAGCCATCGAGCGCTTGCACCGTCCCTACGCCAGTATGAACTGGATCAGGTTCAACGGGTCACTGCGCCACAATCGACAGAGTCGTATTGTCCAGCAGTATCTCAGCCCCTTGCCGGGACCCCCCTGGTGAATATCGAAAGGCTATGCTCTCTCTTCGGCTGCTGTCAACCCCGCAGCCATTGTTGCCCTCGCGACCTCTTTCGCCACTCACAACTCAAGAGTGCGCACGGCGACTTTTCAGCTACACGGCAGGCACAAAGCCGAGAGTGGTTGTAGTCTCGCGCCGGATCAGTAGCGGGGTGCGGTATTGCCGACGAAGCGATGAGGGCCGGTATGGTTCAGCTTGCTGGCCGTATCGAGCCAGATCTTGCCGCCCAAGGCGCGCCAGCGGCGGCAGAAGGCGAAATCCTCGCTGAGATATAGGCCGGTTTCTTCCTCGATCATGCATTCGAACAGCGCATATTGCGTACCCGGCGAGGCCTTCGTGCTCGGATAGGCATGGATGGCATTGTAGCGCAACCCTGGATAGGATTCGCTCATCTGCTCCAGGACCGCGCGTTTGATGAGAAGCATGCCGGTGCCGGCATAGACGGCGCTAACAAAATCACCATCACGCTCTGCGTTCTGGCCAACCAAGGGCGTGCCGACATAGTGAAGAGCGGCTGCAGCAAGCGACGAGCCATCCTGCGAATTGATGCGGGCGGCGGTCTCCCAATCGTAATCCTTGATCGGATACATGGCGGCAACGACGTCCTTGTCGGCATCCAGCAGGCGCATGACCTGATCGGGCTCGAAACTGATGTCCGCATCGACGAAGAGCAGATGAGTCGCCGCAGTATCGTTGAGGAAGGATGACACCAGCGTATTGCGGCTGCGGGTGATCAGCGCGTCATTGCCGAGCAGGGCGAGTGTCAGCTGAATGCCTGCCTGAGCGCCTCGCTGCATGAGCGAGAAGATGGATTGCATATAATCCTTGGTGACGAGACCGCCGAAACAGGGAGTCGCAATGAAGATCAGCCGATTCTCGGTCATTCGCAGTTGGTTCCTTTCCGGAAGTGCGATTCGCCAGAATCTAGGGAGATTCACTATTTCTGTGTGTACCGAATTGTTGAATTTTGTTTCTGAAAGTTTGCTGGATGTTGCTGGAGAGAGATTGTCGGCCGGCGTCGGCTCCAATGCCAATGGCTGTCAGTGGCCCATGGAATTTGAAGGCGCAGACCCGGTTTTGACGGCAAGGCCATCAGCCGGAGCCGCTATCTCGCTCCTTAAAGGCATGAATCGACGCGTTTCTGCCGTCAGCGGACGAAACTCCTGTGCCCTACTGAGCGCAGTTGCATTTAGGCAACAGAGATCAAGACTAACGCTTGAAGCGGTTTCACATAATTGACAAACATACGGGCTGTTTGTAAGTCAAATACAGGACATAAGTTGTCTTACGGTCGGGTAATCGGCCGGATCGGTAGAGGCATTTCAAGGCCTTGCTGTGGGGTCGATTATGAAGGTTCGGGGGGACTCAAGCCAACATTAGGTGCGTATTTTGCCGGGCTACCCGCTCGTGTTGAGGCCGAACCGATCTCTGAGTTGGTATTCCAGCTCAGTACTCGCTGCAGACAAGAAATGCATATTACAACCAGGAGTTTATAATGAACATCAAGAGCCTTCTTCTCGGCTCCGCTGCTGCGCTCGCTGCAGCTTCCGGTGCCCATGCAGCTGACGCTATCGTTGCTGCTGAGCCGGAGCCGTTGGAATACGTTCGCATCTGCGACGCATATGGTGCTGGCTACTTCTTCATCCCGGGTACCGAGACCTGCCTCAAAATCGGCGGACGTGTCCGTTCTGAAGGCGAATGGTACGACGCTTACAACCCGAACAGCAAGGTTGGCACGCTGTGGCACACCCGTGCTGAGCTGAGCCTCGACACCGCAACCGACACCGAATACGGCCCGCTGAAGACCAACACGGTTTTCCGTTGGGACTGGAACGATGGCGGCGCGACCTCCACGAAGCTGCTGTTTGCTAACATCAGCCTCGGCGGCTTCACCGTTGGTAAGCTTGACTCGCAGTACAACCTGTATGTCGGCTACGCTGGCGACGTCATCAACGACGACGTGATCTATGACGGCCCGTACGAACTCAACCAGTTGACCTACAACTACGACGCCGGCAACGGCTTCACGGCTATGGTCTCGCTCGAAGACTCGAACTCCAGCGGTTCGGACAAGTCTTCCTACGGCGCGAGCTGGTGGACGGACGACAAGACCAACCATTACGCTCCTGACGTTGTCGCCGGTCTCGGCTTCAAGTCTGGCGCATGGGGCGTCAAGGTCGTTGGCGGTTACGACTCGATCGTTGAAGAAGGCGCTGTCAAGGTTCGTGTAGACGCTGACTTCGGCGTATTCTCGGCCTTTTTGATGGGCGGTTACAACACCGACGGCAGCAAGCTCAACAAGTACGCCGGCACCAACCTCGATCGTTCGGCTTGCCCGGTTAACGATGCTTCGAAGTGCGGCTGGGGCGACTGGGCCGTCTGGGGCGGCGGTAGCGTTCCGATCAACGACAAGCTGAAGTGGAACCTGCAGCTCGCTTACACCGACTCCAAGATCTTCGCCGCTACGACGAACCTCACCTGGAACCCGGTTAAGAACCTGACGCTCCGTCCGGAAGTTTCCTACACCAACTTCGATTCTGTGAACCAGGATCAGTGGGCTGGTATCATGCGCTTCGAGCGCAGCTTCTAATCAAGAATTACCCGGCCTCGTGCCGGGTAAGAGAAGCCTGATGTTCCAATCCGTCAGGCTTCTTTCAGTGATCGGTTGACCTCCGATCAAAGAGAAAGGATCCGGCTTTCCCTCCGGATCCTTTTTATTTTGAGCCGCTTTTTATCTTAAGCCGCTGAAGTCGCCATTTCGCGCGCCTGGGCTGACGGGAACCAAGTCTTCAAGACCATTTTGATGAACATCTGCCCGCAGGGCACGAGCTGGAAATTGCCCCTGTCGAGGGTCCACTCCGTGATGAGGCCACCGATGACGGCGGTGAGCGACGAGGCGGCCGTATCCGGCGTCCAGGGTGCCGGCAACTTCGTCTTCGCATCCATCAAGGTGAATATACGCTCGAAGTTGTCGTGCATGTCCTGCCGGAAGGAGCTCGCGCGGCTTGTGGTTCCGTCGCAGAACGCCATATCGAGATGCATCATCACCTTCAGCATGCTGCGCTTGCGCGGATCGTGCTGAACATCCTCGAATATCGCGGCAATCGCGTCGGCAACGAGATCGAGCGGATTGGGCGGCAATTCCTTCGACATCCGCTCGGCCAATTCCTGAAACGGCTGCTGGGCTTCATCGCGTATCGCGAACATGAGGCCCTGCTTGTTCTTGAAATGCCAGTGAACCGCGCCGCGCGTAACTCCGGCGGATGCAGCTATCTCCTCGAGGCTGACATTCTCATAGCCCTTGTCGAGAAACAGAGCTTTTGCCGATTGCAAAATCTCGCTCCTCGTTTCTGCCGCCTCCTCCTTAGTCCGCCTCATTCCGCTCTCCACAGAAACAGATTCTCAAGCTGTGCCCCTTTTTATATTTTTGCTCCGTCTATGCGGCGTCAAAGCCGGGATCCCCATACCGGCTATATTCAGCAGCATAGCAGCGTTTAGATGTTTCCTCAAAATCGATAAAGGAAATCGCAACGCGATGTATTCGTCAAGCACCTATAAGCCACGCGCAAGTTTCCTCGTGCAATTTTCACGCGTTGGGAAGTGCAAAGTCGAAAATGTGCAGATGCCGATAGCGCCATGAGGGCGAAAGCTCGCTACGGACGATCGTAAATCCAGTCATCTCGGAGTGGTGCATTCACCATGACGGGTCGCGGCAGAGATTTGGTCTCCGGCGTTCGGCAGTTCCATCAGCTCATATCGATAATCGAAGTCATGGCTCCGCATCCGTGCGGTCGGGCATGACGGTCATGTGTTCAAGTCGCGTATGTGTAAACCATCCGAGTCCCTCTCAACGCTCGTATCCGGAGGCCCCATGACGAGCATTACCTCGGTCTTATCAAACAACTACTATCAGTATCCGACGTCTCGTTCGGCGACGTCATCGTCAGACGATTCTGCGTCCTCGATACTGTCCGGCACTTCGTCCGGCAGTTCTTCCACCACGAGTTCTTCGTCCTCGTCGGACGACCAGTCGCAGATCACCGCGGCAGAGCAGCTGATTGCCCAGCTGATGAACATCATCCTAAATCTTCAGGCGAACAGTGGTGGCGGCAGCAGCAGTAGCGGCGACAGCTCTGCATCGAGTTCCAGTGGTGATTCGGTCGATTCGACGTCCAGCACCCAGCAGTCCTCGGCAACCGCCACGCAGAGCAGCAAGCTGACTGACAGAATCAGCGCCATGGATACCAATGGCGATGGCAGTATCAGCGAGGCGGAATTCGTTGCCGCTCGGCCGTCCAATGTCAGCGAGGACCAGGCTCAGAAGCTGTTTGAAAGCTTCGACAAGGACGGTACTGGTTCGTTGACCGACTCGCAGCTGGCAAGCGCAATGCAGTCGGGTCATCACGTACATCATGGTGGACAATCGAACGATGACCAGCTCTCCAGCCTGTTTTCCTCGATGGATACAAACGGCGATGGCAGTGTAAGCGAAGCCGAATTCGTGGCGGCCCGTCCCTCCGATGTCAGTCAGGATCAGGCGACGACCCTGTTCAAGAGCCTGGATACGTCCGGTTCTGGGTCGTTGACGCAGAGCCAGTTCGAATCGGCGATGAAGGCGCAGCAGCCGCAGATGCCCGATTTCAACAATCTTTACGCCTTCAATGAACAGGATCAGACGACGAGCGATCTGCTCTCACTCTGACCGAAAAACCTTTCGCATCTGAACTTGCGAATGTGCCGGCAGCTTGGACGAGAGACGTTGGGGCCTCCACATCCAAGCGTGCCGGCTTTTTGTTGCCCCGCTCGCACAGGATTGTGTTGAAAAGGCCGGTTGTCGCGCGGACGTTGCTCATGGCACGGATAACCATTGGGCCCGCCGCAGAAAAAATGAACAAATCGATAATGTGAGAGCGACGGATTTCGGCTGACGGCCCGTTCAATCATCGACAACATATGCTTCGATGTCGAAGGAAAGAGACGCTGCGATCAGATTGGTACGATGCGCCGGAAATGACGAATAGGCAAAGACCTCTTGTCAACGGCGGCCGAGGGGCGTGCAATGCGGATGTCGCACGAAATTGGAACGGTGGCGATTGTCGATGAAAACGGATCGCACGCCCGAGAATGGCGACCCGGATGGAGATTTGCTGGGTCGCATCGCTGCCGGCGACGTTCCGGCGATGCGTACGATGGTGACACGGCAATTGCCGAGGATCCTTTCGGTGGCGACTCGTATGCTTGGCGACGCCGCCGAGGCCGAGGACGTCGCCCAGGAGACGTTCCTGCGCGTATGGCGAAATGCCGGCGGCTGGCGCCAGCGCAACGCCCGCTTCAGCACCTGGGTGCACCGCGTGGCGATCAATCTTTGCTACGACCGGCTCCGCCGGCGCAAGGATGTGCTTGCCGAACATCCGCCCGACATCGAGTACGAAGGTCCGGCGCCGGATGCAGGGCTGCTGAATGAGGACGATCCGTCGCGGCGGGTGGAGCGCGCCATGCAGATGATTGCGCCCCGGCAGCGGGAGGCGATCGTTCTGGTTTACTATCAGGCGCTGTCGAATGCGGAAGCGGCTGCGATCATGGACGTGAGCGTGGATGCGTTGGAAAGCCTGCTGGCGCGTGGAAGGCGTTCCTTGCAGGTGCTGTTGTTGAAGGAACAGAGCGATGACTGAACAAGTCGCAGGTCCTATGAGTGCGGAGCGGTTTGCCGAATTGGCCGATGCCTATGGTGGTGATATCGGCCGATGGCCGCAGACGGAGCGCGCGGCTGCGCGCGAATATGCGGAAAATTCCGATGCGATCGGCGCGCTATCGCGCGCTGCCGATCTGGATGCGCTGCTCGATACCTATGTCGTGAAAACCAAACATCAGGGCCTGGACGCCCGGATAATTGCGCAGATCACCCGCCGGTCGAAGATCCGCAACTGGTTCCGCTTTGGCTCAGCCGGCGTCGGCCTCGTCGGCATCGGCATAGCCGGCGCTCTTGCGGGTAGCGTCGCGATCGCCGTATTGGCACCCAGCCTGACATCGGAGACAACAGTCGTATCGGATGGAACCAGCACCATGTTCGGCGATATCGGGCCCGACGTGACCATAACGCAGGAAAGCCAATGACAGACCGCAGCTTCCGAATATTGGTCATATCCCTGTTGGTGTTGAATACCTTCCTGATCGGGGCGCTGGCCGGTGGAGGATTGACATGGATCCGCAATTCGCAGCCGGGAGCCGGCCTCATGCCCCTGGGCGGCGAGCAACTGCCGTCATCCCAGAAAAAGGCGCTGCGTGCGGCCCTCAACGAAGCGCGTAGGGATGAGCGCCAAACCATTCTTGAGGCGCAACAGGCCAAGATCGATGCCGCGTCTCTTCTTGGGCAGCCGGTGCTGGATACGGAAGCGTTGTCGGCGGCTCTGGCAAGGGCCCGCAATGCTGATGTTGCTTTGAGGGCAAAGGTAGAGCAGCGTGCCGTCGATTTCGCTGCAACGCTATCGTATGACGAACGGCGTGCGCTTGCCGGGAGCCTGATCCGCCGCAACATGCCGAAGGCCGCTGCCACAAAATGATCACACTTGCCGACCGACGGATCGGCAAGGCGCCTGCGTTAAAGGAGCATGTTTGATGCAGGAGTTGGCAAGAACATGGCTCAGCAGTCGAATGATGTTTATGCCGCGCTCGCTCTATCCCGGTTTGGACTAGGAGCGGACCATAACGGCATCGCTTCGATCCAATCGGATCCGCGCGGTGCGTTGCTTGAAGAAATTACCGAGCGCTTCGTCCCGGTTCCGGTCGAGCCGCAATTGCAGTCGACCTCTGATCTGCTTGTTGCGCTCTATGCTTTCCAGGATCAACGCAAGGAAGCCCGCCAGCAAAGCGCAGCGCCGGCCACCCTGCCGGACAAGCCGGGACAGGCTCCGCAGCAGGGACCGCAACTCCCCGCCGCGATGCGCGCCCAGCTCGCCGCCAAACAACCTGCCGCTCAGGAGATGGCAGGCGCGATCACCAAGGTGGTCGAGAAGCTGGAAAAGCCCTCGGTGCCCTATCTTCCCCAGCAGATCTTGATGGCGGAAGCGGATGCGCGCTTCAACGGCACCATTCGTCAACCGCTCATCGGCTTCGGCGAACGACTGGCCATGTTCTGGGCAAATCATTTTGCCGTGGCGACATCGAAGAGCGAGGAATGTCACATTCTGGCAGGTGCCTTCGAGCGTGAAGCCATCCGGCCGCATGTCTTCGGGCGCTTTGCGGACATGCTGCTTGCGGTCGAGACGCATCCGGCCATGCTCGGATACCTAGACAATCAACAGTCGATCGGTCCAAACTCGAAAGCCAACGCCAACAAGAAGCGCGGCCTTAACGAGAATCTTGCCCGCGAAACGCTGGAGCTGCACACGCTCGGCGTCAATGGCGGTTACACACAGACCGATGTGACGACGCTTGCGAAAATCATCACCGGCTGGACGGTGGCACGCGCGGAAGGAAAGCTCGGCACGCCCGGTACCTTCGTCTTCAATGCAGGGGCTCACGAGCCAGGCGACCAGACTTTGCTCGGCCTAACCTATGCCGACAACGGCGTCGGGCAGGGGCGGGAAGCGCTGCGCGACCTTGCCCGTCATCCGGCAACCGCGCAGCATATCGCCACCAAGCTTGTCCGGCATTTCATCGCCGATATGCCGCCACCGGCACTCGTGCAAACCGTTTCGGCAACGTTCACCAAGACGGACGGCGATCTCTCGGCGGTCTATCGGGCCTTGCTCGCCTCGGAAGAGGCCTGGAACCCGGCTCTCGTCAAGGTCCGCTCGCCGCTGGAATTCATGGCGGCGCTGCTGCGGGCTAGCGGTGAAACTCCGAAGCCGAATGTCATCCTCGGCACCCTCACTGCTATGGGCCAACCATTTTGGGCTCCTGCCGGTCCGAACGGCTTTGCCGATACTGCCGATGTGTGGGCGTCCAGCGAAAGCCTCAGCATGCGGATGGATGTCGCCAGCATGATCGCCAATGCCGTGCCGCCGCAGATCGATCCGAGGCGCTTCGTCTCGGACAGTCTCGGCCCGCTTCTCTCCAATGAAACACTGCAGGCCGTATCGCGCGCGGAGACCCGCAACCAGGGCTTTGCGATCGCCTATCTTTCCCCCGAATTTCAAAGGCGCTGACCATGACTTGCGAACTCATGACTCCCACTCGCCGAGCCGTTCTTGGTGCTTCCGGCGCCTTGTTTGCCTGGGCGTTCATTCCCCGTTTCGCCCATGCCGCCGGTGGCCGCGATCCGCGTTTCATCACGATCATCCTGCGTGGCGCGCTCGATGGCCTGACGGCCGTGCCACCCGTCGGCGATCCGGACTACGAAGCGCTGCGTCAGGCAATCGCCATGACCACGAGTGGCCCTCATGCGGCGCTGCCGCTCGACAGCTTTTTCGCGCTGCATCCGTCGATGCCGAACTTCAACGGCCTCTACCGCGCAGGGCAGGCGGTCGTCGTTCACGCCAGCGCCACTCCCTACCGCGACCGCTCGCATTTCGACGGTCAGGATGTGCTGGAATCCGGTTATGAGATGCCCGGGCGCGTCGATTCCGGTTGGCTGAACCGCATGCTGGAGGGCTTGCCCAAGGGCGACAAAGTCTCGCCCGGTTCTTCCGGCATCCGCGGATTGTCTGTCGGAGCCAATGCGCCTTTGGTCATTCGCGGCAAGGCGCCGGTTTTGGGCTGGTCGCCATCCAACCTTCAGCCCGTCAGCGACGATCTGCCGCCGCGCCTGATGGATCTCTACAACCACACCGACCCCCTGTTCGCAAAGATCCTTGCCGAGGGCATTTCCACCGGCAAAATTGCGGCCGGCCTCGATGTCAAGGCAAGAGGCGGCCCCGGTGATCCCACCGGGATGGAGCAGATGGCAAGGGGTGCCGCACGCTTGCTGGCGCAGGATGACGGTCCTCGCGTCGCGGCGCTTGCCTTTGAAGGATGGGACACCCATGCCGGCGAGGTCGATCGGCTGAACAAATTGCTTGTCGGTCTCGACAATTCATTTGCCGCGTTCCAGCAGGAGCTTGGCCCCGCCTGGAAGGACACGGCCATCGTCGTTGCGACGGAGTTTGGCCGTACCGCACAGGTCAACGGCACCGAGGGTACGGATCACGGGACGGGAACGACGGCATTCCTTGCCGGTGGTGCGATCAAGGGTGGCCGGGTAATCGCCGACTGGCCGGGCCTCAAGCCGGCGCAACTGCGCGATGGCCGCGATCTGGCGGCCACGACCGATCTGCGCGCGGTCATCAAGGGCATCGCCGTCGATCTGCTCGGTGCCTCGCCGGCGATATTGACCCGCGACGTCTTCCCCGGCTCCGACCATGTCCTGCCGATGAAGGGGCTGATCGCTTGATGATAGCCGCCGTTACGGCCAGTCGGCATAGCCCGAAGAGAGGGTGCCTTCCGAGACCTCGCTCTTACGGGCGACGTCTCGATAGGTGGCCGGGGAAAAACCCGTCTTCTTCTTGAAGAAGTGGCTGAAATAGGTGGGATCGCGAAAGCCGAGCCCATCGGAAATTTCCTGGACCGTTCGCGCCGAGCGCTCCAGCCGCAATTTCGCTTCCTGCACGAGCCGTTCATGCAGCAGTTGCACCGGCGAGCGGCCAAGCGCGCTGCGGCAGATGGAGTGCAGGCGATCGGTGGTTACGCCGAGTTCGCGGGCATAATCCGTCATCGGTCGATGCTGTCGGAACCATGTTTCCACCAGCTGCCGGTATCTCTGCAGCACCGACGCGCTTCCGCCGCGCCCGCGCTGCTCGGCGGTTTCCGCGCCGCCGGCTCGCCAAAGCGCCATTAAAATCAAGCGCATATAGGCGGCAATCGCCATCCATGATGCACGTGCAGGATCGCCGAGTTCGCGAACGAAACCGGCCAGGAGCGGTTGCACCTCGCCAACGGCAGCGGCGTCCGGCTCTGCCATGAACCAGGGCTTTTCGCTGAAGATTCTGAGCGCGTAGGATTCCGCTCGATCACCGATCGCATCGACCACGATCTGCGGCGAGGCGCCGATAATGAAACCGGAGGCACCGGCCGCCATGTGCAGCTCGCAGCGTGACTGCGGCGGCAGATGGGCGATGGTCGGCCCAAGCAAGGCCCTTCGGTCTTCACCCTCGAGAATGAGCGTTGCCGTCCCCACCTGCAGCAGGAACAGGTGATGGAATTGGGTGTAGAAGCCCTTTTGGAAACGGATGGTGCGAGGCGTCAACGAGGGCTCGCGCCACTCTCCGCGCGCATGAAGATGAATGCCGCTGTCGGAAACCAATGCATCCTCCTCAGTATGGTTGACGAGAACGTGACATGATTGCCAGATAATTACAATATTAACCCAGAAAATCACATTCAAAGCGTGCAGCAACAGCGTAATCTTCTCTCATGAGCCTTTGGGAGGAGGCCTCCGCACAAAAGATTTCGTCACACAAGGCTGCATCCCGGCCGTGTTTGGCCGTGCGCGCTTTCTCCCATTCAGATCACTGCAGGTAGAGCCTGCCAACAGCGGACGAGCGCCATGTTCGTGGCAAAACTGCTAATCGATGATGAAGCGCTGGATGCGTCTGACGCCGCCACCTTCGAATCCTTCGATCCGGCAACCGGCGATGTCGCAACCATCGCGCCGGCCGCTTCCGTCGCCGATGCGTCCCGCGCCGCCTGCGCTGCCGCCGCAGCCTTTCCTTCCTGGTCGCAGACAGGGCCGGGCGAACGGCGTGCGCTCTTGAACAAGGCTGCCGATATTCTCGCCGCCCGCACGACTGATTTTGTCGAGGCGATGGTCGGTGAAACTGGAGCGACCGCTCTCTGGGCCGGGATCAACTGTAATCTCGGCGTTGATATTCTGCGTGAGGCAGCCGCCATGACGACGCAGGTCGCGGGCGAAATCATCCCGTCCAGCGAGCCGGGCAGTCTCGCCATGGCGGTACGTCAGCCGGCCGGGGTCTGCCTCGGCATCGCGCCATGGAATGCACCGATCATCCTCGGCGTGCGCGCCATCGCCCTGCCGCTTGCGTGCGGTAATACTGTTATTCTGAAGGCTTCCGAACTTTGCCCGCGAACCCATTGCCTGATCGGCGAGGTCATGCGCGAGGCCGGCTTTCCGCCGGGCGTCGTCAATGTCATCACCAATGCGCCCAAGGATGCGGCAGCGATCGTCGAGACCTTGATTGCGCATCCGGCCGTGCGCCGGATCAATTTCACCGGCTCGACGCGCGTCGGGCGGCTGATTGCGGAAGCGTCGGCGCGTCATCTCAAACGTTGCCTGCTGGAACTTGGCGGCAAGGCGCCGTTCGTCGTGCTTGCCGACGCCGATATCGACGAGGCGGTGCGAGCTGCCGCTTTTGGCGCTTTCATGAACCAGGGCCAGATCTGCATGTCGACCGAGCGTATCATCCTCATGGAAGAGATCGCCGACGAGTTCGTCGAGAAATTCAAGGCAAAGGCTATGACGCTTGTTGCTGGCAATCCGCGCGATGGCAACACGCCGCTCGGAACGATGATCACCGCGGAGGCTGCAAGGCGCGTCCGTGCCCTGGTGGAGGACGCGACGCAGAAAGGTGCGGTTGTGGTTTGCGGAGGGCAGGCGCATGGCACGCTGATCGACGCTACTGTCATCGACCAGGTGACGCCGGCGATGCGGATCTACCGCGAGGAGAGCTTTGGACCACTCGCTGCGATCATCCGGGTCGAGAGCATCGACGAGGCGATCACCGTCGCCAACGACAACGAATACGGCCTGTCTTCGGCTGTGTTCAGCCGCGATATCAACCAGGCGCTTTCGGTCGCAAGGCGCATCGAGACCGGCATCTGCCACATCAACGAAGCCACAGTCGCCGACGAGCCGCAAATGCCGTTCGGCGGTGTCAAATCGAGTGGATACGGCCGCTTCGGTGGCAAAGGGGCAATCGACGAATTCACCGAACTGCGCTGGATCACGCTTGCATCGGGCAAACGGCAATATCCGATCTGAGCCTTCCGGGGCGCCTGATCGGCAAAAGACTGGGACATGCGGAGTAAGAGGGCTCCGACAACAAGGGAGGATTATTTCATGACTTATAGTTTCAACAGGCCGATATTGAAACGTGGATTGACACGACGTGGCTTTATGGCCGCCACAGCAGCAGGCACTGCCGCCATGGCCTTGGGCGGGCGAGCGGCCTTTGCCGCCGATGACACGCTGAAGGTCGGCTTCATCAGCCCGCGTACCGGCCCGCTTGGAGGCTTCGGCGAGACTGATGGCTATGTTTTGGAGCTTGCGCGCAAGGCGCTCGCGGGCGGATTGCAGGCCGGCGGCAAGACATGGAAGGTGGAGATCCTCGACCGCGATACGCAATCCGATCCGTCCCGCGCCGGACAACTGGCGAAGGACCTGATCAACAATCAGGCCATCGACTTGATGCTGGTGGTCTCGACGCCTGAGACAATCAATCCTGTGGCAGATGCCTGCGAGGCGGCGGGCGTGCCCTGCCTGTCGACAGTCATGCCGTGGGAAGCCTGGTATTTCGGCCGCGGCGCCAAGCCCGGCGCGCCGTCGCCGTTCAAGTGGACCTACCATTTCGGCTTCGGCGTCGGTGAGTTCCTCAAGACCTATATTTCGCAATGGAACCTGATCGAGACCAACAAGAAGGTCGGTGTCATGTATCCGAACGATGCCGATGGCAATGCGATCCGCGCCAATCTGGCGCCCGCACTTGCCAAGGCCGGCTTCACCATCGTCGACCCCGGTGCCTATGAGACGGGCACGACCGACTTCTCCTCGCAGATCGCGCTCTTCCGGCAGGAGGGCGTGGAGATATTCAACAGCTTCCCGATCCCGCCGGATTTCGCGGCCTTCTGGCGGCAGGCGGCGCAGCAGGGTTTGACGCAGCAGATCAAGATCTGCCAGGTCGCCAAGACGGGCCTCTTCCCGTCGGATATCGAAGCACTGGGCGATCTCGGCATGAACATCGCCAGTGCCGCCTATTGGCACAAGGCCTTCCCCTACAAATCGTCGCTGACGGGTGTTTCCGGCAACGAACTGGCCGATGGCTATGAGGCCGCGAGCGGCAAGCAATGGACCCAGCAGCTCGGTGCCAGCCTGTCGCTGCTTGATGCCGGCTTCGACGCGCTGAAGGCTGCCTCCGATGTCAAGAGCAAGGAGGCCGTCGCCAAGGCGATGAGCACGCTGAAGACCACGACGATCGCCGGCAAGGTCGATTTCACCAGCGGGCCAGTCGCCAACGTCTCTCCGGGACCGATCATCGGCACGCAATGGGTCAAGGCATCGGCCGGCTCGAAATTCGCGCTCGATTATGTCGTGACCGAGCACGCCACCGATCCGAACGTGCCGGTCGGCGCCAAACTCATCGCTTACAACGGATAACGCATCGTGCAGGTTAGAGAACAACAGCGGCCGGGACAGGATTTCCTGTCAGCCAAAGGGATTCACAAGCGCTTCGGAGCGCTTGTGGTTCTGGAAAACCTCGACTTTTCGATGGGCGAGGGCGATGCCGTCGGCATCGTCGGTCCGAACGGTGCCGGCAAGACGACTTTCCTGAGCGCGCTGGCCGGTGCATTTCCACTGAATGCCGGAACCATCACCTTTGGCGGCCAGAACGTCACGGCGCTGACGGCGGCGGACCGTTGCCGCTCCGGGCTTGTCAGAACGCATCAGATCCCGAAACCCTTCAGCGGCATGACGACCTTCGAGAATGTCTTTGTTGCCGCCTCGCATGGCAAAACATCAAGCCGCGAGGAGGCCTATGAACGGGTTGCCGATTCTCTGCGGCTCTGCGGCATGCTCGGCGTTGCCAATCGCCGTGCCGATACGCTTGGCCTGCTCGATCGCAAACGTCTGGAGCTTGCCCGGGCGCTTGCGACCGGCCCCCGGCTGCTGCTGCTCGACGAGATTGGTGGTGGGTTGACTGATGGCGAGGCGAGCGAGCTGGTGGAGACAATTCTTGAACTACGCCGGCGCGGCATTGGCATCGTCTGGATCGAGCATATGGTCCACATTCTGCTGCAGGTCGTCGAACGGCTGATCTGCATGGATGCCGGCAAGATCATTGCCGATGGTGATCCAAAGGCTGTGATGGCTGATGCCGACGTGGTGCGCGCCTATCTTGGAGGAGCGCCCACATGAGCATTCTTTCCATTCGCAATCTGGATGTCCGCCACGGCCTGTTGCAGGCCGTGCGCGACGTCAGCTTCAATCTGGCCAAGGGTGAGGTGCTGGCGCTCGTCGGTGCCAATGGCGCCGGCAAGACGACACTGCTGCGCTCCATTGCCGGCGCTCACCTTCCGGCCGGCGGCCAGATCATGCTCGATGGCGAGGATGTTACCGCAGTTCCCTCGCACAAGCGGATCGCCAGAGGTATTGCCCTGGTGCCGGAGGGAAGGCGGCTGTTTTCTCAAATGACAGTCGAGGAAAATCTGTTGCTCGGCAAAAGCGCCGGCCGCAAGGGCGAGTGGACTGTCGAGCGGATCTTCGATGCCTTTCCGAACCTGAAGCCGCGCCGCCACGCCAAGACCGGGCATCTCTCAGGCGGCGAGCAGCAGGCGACCGCCATCGGCCGGGCACTGATGAGCAATCCCGATATCCTGTTGCTGGACGAAGTGTCGCTCGGCCTGTCGCCGCTGGTGGTCGATCGTGTCTACCAGCAGCTGCAAAGCCTGTTGTCATCGGGCACGACGATCATTCTCGTTGAACAGGATCTGGCGCGCGCCATGAGCGTCGCAAGCCGCGTCATCTGCATGCTCGAGGGGCGCATCGTGCTCGACAGGCCGGCCAATGGCGTGACGCGCGAAGAGGTCACACAGGCCTATTTCGGGCTCCACCGGCACGCCGCTGAAAGGAATGCCTCATGATCAACACCCTCATTCAAGGCATTCTGCTCGGCGGCTATTATGCCGTCATCGCCTGCGGACTGTCCTTCATGTTCTCGGTCATGCGCATCATAAATCTCGCGCATGGCAGCCTTGCCATCGTTGCCGCCTATGGCCTTTGGCTGCTCGCCGCGAAGCTCGGCGTCCCGCCCTTTGCCGGCCTGCTGATCGTTTTGCCTGTCATGGCCGTGCTCGGCTGGCTGCTGCAGCGCTTCGTGCTGGAGCGCAGTGCTGGCGGCGGCACGCTGCTGCCGATCCTGACGACCTTCGGCCTGTCGATCGTCATCGACAATCTACTGTTCGAACAATTCGGCGCCGACACGCGCTCGCTGGCGCCATTCATTGGCAATCTGTCCTACGCCTCATGGCAGTTGCCGGGCCATATCTTTGTCGGCAAACTCGCCGCGCTGACGATGGTGATTGCGATCGTCATCCTCGGCGGGCTTCAGTTCTTTTTGAGCCGTTTCGCGCTCGGCCGTTCCATCCGCGCGACGGCGGAGGACCCGGATACGGCGGGGCTGGTCGGTATCGATGCCCGCAGGGTCAACGCGGTTGCAACCGCGATCACCATGGTCACGGTCGGCATTGCCGGCGCCTTCCTGGCGATGCGTGCGACTTTCAATCCCTATTCGGGCGGCCCGCAATTATTGTTCGCCTTCGAGGCGGCCGTGATCGGCGGCGCGGGATCGCTGTGGGGAACTCTGGTCGGCGGCATTGTCCTCGGCTTGGCGCAATCCCTTGGCGCACAGATCCATCCGCAAGGCTTCCTGATCGGCGGCCATGTCGCCTTTCTCCTCGTTCTCTTCGTTCGGCTCCACCGGTTCGGCATGCCCGGGCTCGGCAGGATCCGTGCTCTTCTTCGGAGCCCGACATGACCGTGATCGCACCCGGAATTTCAGTCGAACGCTGGACGGCATCGTCCCGCCTGACATTGGCTATCATGACAACAGCGGCGATCCTGCTGGCCGTATCGCCCGCGTTCCTGGGAGCCGGCGCTATCGATCGGATGACGGCCCTCTTCATCTACGTGATCCTCGCCGCCATGTGGAATGCGCTCGCAGGCTTCGGCGCCTCGTTTCCGTCGGCCAACAGGTCTTCTTCGGCCTTGGTGCCTATTTCACCATCCGGCTGGCGGATGCGGGGATCGATCCCTTCGTCTCGCTCTTCGTGGCTGCCGGCATCACCGGCATTCTCTCCGTTCCGCTCTCATGGTTCATGCTGCGGCTGAAGGGCGGGGAGTTTGCGATCGGCATGTGGGTGATCGCCGAGCTTGCCCATTTGCTTGTCAATCTCGACCGGCTGATTCAGGGAGAAACGGGCACTTCGCTCATAGCGCTCAACGCCTATGAGAGCGGCACGCGGCGCGTCGTGATCTATTGGTTGGCGCTTGCCGCCATGATTGCCTTGCTCGGCGCGCTCTTTGCCCTCATGCGTAGCCGGGCAGGGGCTGCAATGCAGGCGATCCGCGACAATGAGGATGCGGCAACCTCCGTCGGCGTGCGGGTGGCCTCAACCAAGCGGTTGCTTTTCGTGCTTGCCGCCTTCGGCATCGCCGTTGCCGGCGGTCTCTGGCTGGCAACCGCGGTCACCTTCCAACCCAAGACCTATTTCAGCGTGCAATGGACCGCCTACATGATCTTCATGGTCCTGGTTGGTGGCATCGGCAAGTTCGAGGGTGCGATCCTGGGCGCCGTGCTGTTCTTCGTCGTCGAGACCGTCTTCGGCGGAACGGGCGTCTGGTATCTGGTCGGCCTTGGCGCCGCAGCGCTGCTGTTCTCGCTCTATCTACCGCAGGGCCTCTGGGGCGCGATCGAGCGACGCTTCGATCTGCAGCTGCTGCCTGTGGGATATCGGCTGACGTTTTCGGATCTGTTCAAGGACAAACAATAGCGGCGGCATCTGTCGTCGTGTTTTATGAGAAAGGTGAAATTATGCTTTTCGGCAAGACCATCCTCGTTACCGGGGTCGCCTCGGGCATCGGTGCGCGCACCGCGGAACTTGCGGGACAAATGGGCGCCGACGTCATCGGCGTAGACATGCGCGAACCGTCCTCGGGCGTCAGCTCCTTCATCAAGGGCGATATCTCGACCGCCGGCGGCGTCACAGACATCGCCCGGCAGTTGCCCAACCGCATCGATGCGCTGGCCAATGTCGCTGGGCTTTCCGGAAATACCGGCGTGGCAGCAACGCTCGCGGTCAATTTCTACGGCCTGCGCGCCCTATCGGAAGCAGTCGTGCCTCGCCTTCGCGAGGGTGGAGCGATCGTCAACGTCGCCTCGATCGCCGGCTATGGCTGGCGGGCCAATCTGGAGCGGGCAAAGACACTGACGGCAATCGAGGGCTTTCCCGATGTCGCTTCTCTCGTCAGCGAGCATGGGCTGAAGGATGAGGAAGGTTATCCCCTGTCCAAGGAGCTTCTGCTTCTCTGGACCATGCGGGCCGCACACCAGCCTCTCTTCAGGGGCCGTGGAATTCGTGTCAATGCCGTCAGCCCGGGGCCAGTGGAAACGCCGATCCTCAAGCAGTTCCGCGCCGTGCTCGGGGACGCCCGCGTGGATAGCGACATCACGCGCGTCGGTCGGGCCGGGACATCGGCCGACATCGCGCCCGCCGTCCTGTTTCTGTGCTCGGACGGTGCCCGTTGGATCAATGGCGCAAATCTTCCCACCGATGGCGGGCTTGAAGCTTCCATCAATGCCGATGTGCTCGGCTTTTAGACATCCTTCGCATCAGGAGACACGAGATGAATATTTCCCTTCTCATCAATGGCGTCGACAGACCAGCCGCTAGCGGCCGAACCTATGACCGCTTGGACCCCTTCACAGAAAAGCTGGCAAGCCGGGCGCCGGCGGCCGGGCTTGAGGATGTGGCGGCAGCAATCGAAGCTGCATCGAACGCCTTTCCGGCCTGGTCGAGCACCGGCCCCGGTCAGCGCCGCGCCATCTTGGCAAAGGCGGCCGATATCATGGACGCCAAGGTCGGCGAGTTCACGGCGCTGATGATGGAAGAGACGGGGGCAACCGCGCCCTGGGCCGGCTTCAACGTCATGCTGGCCGCCAATATCCTGCGCGAGGCGGCGGCCATGACGACGCAGATCGGCGGCGAGATCATTCCGTCCGACAAGCCCGGCACGCTTGCCATGGGCGTGCGTCAGGCGGCCGGTGTCTGCCTGGCGATCGCGCCGTGGAATGCGCCTGTCATCCTGGCAACGCGCGCCATCGCCATGCCGATTGCCTGCGGCAACACGGTGATCCTGAAGGCTTCCGAACAATGCCCCGGCACGCAGCGACTGATCGCGACGGCCCTGACGGAAGCCGGCCTGCCGGCGGGCGTCATCAACGTCATCACCAATGCGCCCGAGGATGCGCCTCAAATCGTCGAGGCGCTGATCGCACACCCGGCGGTGCGCCGCGTCAATTTCACCGGCTCGACCAAGGTGGGCAAGATCATCGCCGAACTCAGCGGCAAGCATCTGAAGCCAGCGCTACTGGAACTTGGCGGCAAGGCGCCGCTTGTCGTGCTTGAGGATGCCGATATAGACGGCGCCGTCAATGCGGCGATCTTCGGCGCCTTCATGCATCAGGGCCAGATCTGCATGTCGACCGAGCGCATCATCGTGCATCAGGCGATCGCCGATGCCTTCGTCGCCAAGCTTGCGGCGCGCGCCGGCGCCCTGCCTGCCGGCGATCCGCGTGGCCATGTGGTGCTGGGTTCGCTGATCAGCCTCGATGCAGCCAAGAAAATGGAAGAACTGATCGCCGATGCGCAGGCAAAGGGAGCCAAGCTGGTGGCCGGCGGCAAGCGCACGGGCACCGTGGTCGAAGCAACACTGCTCGACTTTGTCACGCCCGACATGCGCGTCTACTCGGAAGAATCCTTCGGGCCGGTAAAGCCGATCATCCGTGTGGCGAACGAGGACGAGGCAGTGCGCGTTGCCAACGACACCGAATATGGCCTGTCGTCGGCTGTCTTCAGCCGTGATGTGCAGCGGGCTCTTGCTGTGGCCGGACGCATCCAGTCCGGCATTTGCCATATCAACGGCCCGACTCTGAACGATGAAGCGCAGATGCCCTTCGGCGGCGTCAAGGGCAGCGGCTACGGCCGCTTCGGTGGCAAGGCGGCAATTGCCGAGTTCACCGATCTCAGATGGATCACCATCGAGGATTCGGCACAGCACTATCCATTCTGAGCGAACGAAATTGCGGCGGCCAATGGCTGATTGGCCGCCGCGAATTCTACCTCTACCGGCTAGCGCTTGTAGGCGCCAAGGCCCGGCCGATAGGCCTTGTCGTCGAGAAACTGCTTGAGGCCCTCGTCGCGTCCTCTCGTCTTGTCGAGAAACAGCATCTGTTCGAGCTTGGCGTAGATATAGTCATCGGCCAGATCCCAGGGCAGGTTGCGCACGCGTTTGAATGTGTCCTTTGCGGCCTTGAGCACGACCGGGTTCTTTTCCAGAAGTGTCGAGCAGATGGTGCGGACGCGGCTTTCGAGCTGATCGAGCGGCACGGATTCATTGATGAGGCCCATGTCACGGGCCTTTTGCCCGCCGAAGGTTTCCCCGGTCATGATGTAGTAGAGGGAATCGCGGTGGTTCATCACTTCGGCAACGGCGCGCGTGACGTTGCCGCCGGGCAGGATGCCCCAGTTGATCTCAGAAAGGCCGAAGGTGGCTTCGTCGGCCGCGATCGCCAGGTCGCACGCCACAAGCGGCGTGAAGGCGCCGCCGAAGCACCAGCCGTTGACCATGGCAATCGTTGGCTTCTCGAAATACATCAGCCGGCTCCACCAGCCGCCGGATTGTCTGCGGCTCTTCAGCGTCGCATCGCGCGGCTTGCCGTCATTGTCGCGGAAATATTCCTTCAGATCCATGCCGGCCGACCAGGATGAGCCGGCACCTCGCAGAACGAGAACACCGCAACGCTCGTCACCTTCGAGATCGTCCAGCACCTCGAGCATGCGCCTGTTGAGTGCGGGGTTCATCGCATTGCGCTTATCGGGGCGATTGAGTGTCACGAAGGCGATGCCGCCGTCGAATTCGACGAGCACCGGATCGGCCGTTGTCTTCTCAGTTTCCGTCATCTGTTTCTCCTGCACATGTTCGTTGTTTCTGGAATTTTGCCCGGCGGTCAGAGCGGCCGTGGATCGGCGTCGACATGCGATTGCCTGAGGATGTGTTTCTGCGCCTTGCCGGATGCGGTGCGCGGAATGGTTTCAACGAAGACGACGCGCAGCGGGCGTTTAAAGGCAGCAAGGCGGGCGGCGCAGTGGCTGAGGATGTCTTCAGCGATCGTTTCGGGGGAGGCGGGTACGACGAAAGCAACACCGCTCTCGCCCCAACGCGCATCCGGAATGCCAATGACGGCCACATCGCGCACGGCTGGATGTGTCGCGATGACAGCTTCCACTTCGGCCGGAAAGACATTCTCGCCACCGCTGATATACATGTCCTTCAACCGGTCGGGTATGTAGACCAGGCCGGTCTCGTCACGCCTGCCGAGATCGCCGGTTCGATACCATCCATCAACAAAGGTGGCTGCCGTCTCCCTCGGCTTGTTCCAATAGCCTGGTGTCACGGCCGGCCCGCGCAGCCAGATCTCGCCCACTTCACCATCGGCAACATCCGTGCCGTCCGGCGACACGAGGCGCACATCGGTCAGTGGCGCGGCGAAGCCGACGCTGCCGCGATGGGCAGCGATCATGTCCTTGTCGAGCGGCATGTGCAGGACGGTACCCGCTTCGCTCATGCCGTAGCCGTTGACGAGGGCAATATCATCCTGGAGAAATCCCTCGATCAGGGCAGGCGAAAGCGGGGCGCCGCCGATGAAGATGGCCCTTAAGGCTTTCAAAGCGGCGGGATTCCAATGGGGCGAGGCGCGCAATGCCGACGCCATCTGTGGCACGGCGAAATAATGCGTCACGCCGAGAGCGGGATCGGCGAGGAGGGAGAGTGTCCGCTCCGGCTGGAAGCGATCCGAGATCACAAGCCGTCCGCCCATGAGCAGCGTCGTGCGCGCGATGGCTATGATTCCGATCGTGTGGAAGAAGGGCAGGTCACAGAGCGTCACGGATCGCGCTGTGACCTCGCCAACGACGGCAAAATTGATCGACGAGGAGAAGGCGTTGCGCCGGGTGATGATCACGCCCTTCGGCGTGCCTGTCGTGCCGGAGGTGTAGAGAATGATGCAGGGCGTATCCGCCGGAATTTGTGGGCCGGCATAGCGGTCCGAAGTCTTCAGGCGCGAGAGAAACCCTTCGGCACCCTCCACAGTCAGGACTTGCGGCAAGGTCGGTCCGATCTCGCCGGCGACACCGCCGAATTCCTGATCGACGATCAGCATATGCGGGCGGCAGTCCGCAAGGATCTGCTGAAGCTCCGCTGTGCTGAGCCGCCAATTAAGGGGTATGAAGATTGCTCCCCGACGCTGGCACCCGAGACATGCGACGACTTCGGCAATCGAGTTGCGGCCGAGATAGGCGATGCGCGGATGGTCCTCGCCATCAGGAAAGGCCTTTGCAAGGAAGCCCGCGCAGCGCGAAACCAGTCCATCGAGTTCGCCATAGCTCAACTCTCTGCCTGTCGCTGCCTCGATCAGCGCCGGATGATCGGGGATGACTTTGGCCCGGAAGACAAGAGGGTCGTCCGTCTCCAATCCGACCGGACCGATTTCCGCCTGCACCCGTTGCGGTACCTCTTGCATGCGCTCCTCCATTTCGCTTCTCCTCAAGCGAAATTTGTACGTAACACATACAATAATAATCCCACCCGTCACAAGGGAAATTTGCTGCGCACATGAAATTATGCTTGTAAGGCTAGCAGCGTTCGCGGGCGGCACCCGCCATGGAGGAATGATGGCGGCCGGAAAAAGCGATGAGAAAAGCCAACGGTCGGAAAGCGTGGACGACCTGCGCCGGATCGATCTCGGCCGCCTGGAAAATGTCCTTGGATTTCATCTGCGCATGGCCAATGTCGCGCTCTATCATGACTTTTCCAAAGCCATGGAAGAGCTTGGTTTGACACAGAAGCAGGTCGCCGTGCTGGAGCTGATCGCAGAGAACGAGGGCGCGAGCCAGATCGATATCGCCGCAACGCTCGGCATGGACCGTGCCACGATGATGGCGCTGATCAACCGGCTGGAAGATCGCGACCTGGTGGAGCGTCGGCCGTCTCAAGTCGATCGACGTCGCCAGCAATTGATCCTGACAGGCGCCGGGCAGGATATGCTCACCGCGTGTCGCCAGCTGATATCGGCGCATGAGCGCAAATTCACCGAACGTTTCTCGGATAAGGAGTTGAAAACCTTTGTCGGTTTCCTGAAACGCGTCTATGCCGGCGATCATTCGGATTGAGGTTGGGCGTGCCACGGGATCGGCAGTTCCAGCCGCGATCCTTGACAAGCATCGAATGTTTATGAAGGTTGAGTGTCATGGGTGAAGTGACTGATTGGTTATCTTTTACAAGTCCGATCAGTCGGAAGAACGCCGCTGAGGCGGTGTTCGAAGATATTCGTTCGGCAATTACATCGGGACGGTTGGCTGTGGGAACACGGCTGCCCTCCGAGGCTCAGCTTGCGAGCCGCTATGGCGTGAGCCGCCCCATCGTCCGCGAAGCGCTGCGCTCGCTACAGACCTTGGGGCTTACGCAGACGCGCACGGGCAGCGGCACTTTCGTGGTCACGTCGGCACCCAGCGCTGAATTGCACTATGGCCGCTATTCGGCGCGCGATCTCATCGAGGCGCGGCCTTTCATCGAGGTGCCGGCCGCCGGCTGGGCAGCGTTGCGGCGCACGGATGCTCAACTGGCACGATTGCTGGAACTATGCGACGAGATGGACGTCCAGGAAGACCCTCACAAGTGGGTGCAACTCGACTCCGAATTCCACAGCATGATCGCGGAAGCCTCCGGAAACGCCGTCTTCACCAAGATCGTCACGGATGCCCGCGACGCGCTGATGCAGCAGTCGGAGCTCGTCAACATGATGGCGCAACGACGTGTCGCCTCGAATGTCGAGCACCGCCAGATCGCCGAGGCGATCGTGGCGGGTTCGGAGCAAGGGGCCATCGCCGCGATGGAGACCCATCTTGGTCAAGTCAAGCAGGTGGTGACCACCATCATAGGTGAGGATCCGCCGCACCGTTGATGGCCGCGGGCAGGTTGGCGAGCCGCTCCGGCCGGAGCGCTTCGAAAAGCTGCTCTGCGGTCAGATGCCCATGCTCCAGCACGATTTCCGGCACGGTACGGCCGGTTGCCAACGCCTCGCGAGCGACCTGTGTCGCCGCCTGATAGCCGATGAGCGGATTGAGCGCGGTCGCAAGGCCGATCGATTCCTGCAGGCGCTGCGCCATGATGGCCGGGTTGGCGGTGATGCCGTCGACGCAACGTTCGGCAAGGATATGGCAGGCCGCCGTCAAATGCGTGATGCTTTCCGACAATGAGCGCACGATGATCGGTTCGAACGCGTTGAGCTGCAGCTGTCCTGCTTCCGCGGCCATGGTCACGGTGATGTCGTTGCCGATCACCGAGAAGGCGACCTGGTTGACCATTTCCGGGATCACCGGATTGACCTTGCCCGGCATGATGCTCGATCCGGCCTGCATCGCCGGCAGGTTGATCTCGCCGATGCCGGCCCGTGGGCCGGAAGAGAGCAGACGCAAGTCGTTGCAGGTCTTCGACAATTTGACCGCGACACGCTTCAGCACGCCGGAGAGATGCACGAAGGCGCCGGGATCCTGCGTGGCTTCGATCAGGTCACTTGCGGTCACGAGTGGCCGGCCGGTCAAGCGGGCAAGATGGCTGCAGGCGAGTGCCGCATAGCCGACCGGCGCATTGAGGCCGGTGCCGATGGCGGTCGCGCCGAGATTGATTTCATGCAGCAGAGCTGTGGATTCGATGAGGCGTGAGCGGTCTTCGCCGAGCATCACGGCAAAGGTCCGGAATTCCTGGCCGAGGGTCATCGGCACGGCGTCCTGTAGCTGCGTGCGCCCGACCTTGAGAATGCTGTCGAATTCCCTCGCCTTGCGCGCGAAAGCCTCCTGCAGGATCTCCATTGCCGAGGCCAGCCCGTCGATCGCTTCGATCAGCGCGACATTGACGGCTGTCGGATAGGCGTCATTGGTGGACTGGCTGAGATTGACGTGATCGTTCGGGTGCAGATGGGCATAGTCGCCCTTGGTGTAGCCGAGCAACTCAAGCGCCCGATTGGCGATGACCTCGTTGGCGTTCATGTTGGTCGAGGTGCCGGCGCCGCCTTGGATGACATCGACGACGAATTGCTCGTGAAGCTCGCCGGCGCGAATTTCGCGGCAGGCGCGCACGATGGCATCGAGCTTTTGCTTGTCGAGCAGGCCAAGCTCATGGTTGGCAAGGGCGGCGGCTTCCTTGACGAAGGCGAGGCCGCGGATCAGATGCGTGTAACGCCCGATCGGCGTGCCGGTCACCTGGAAGTTTTCCACGGCGCGTGCGGTGTGCACCCCCCAATAAACCTCGGCCGGAATATCCTTCGTGCCCAGCAGATCATACTCACTTCGCGTCGCGACCACATTATCCTCCTAAGGTCCGGCTCGTCATATCTGTCAAGCTGTAAGACAGATTTATGAATCTGTTATCCGCTACGCCCAAGCGCGTCAATAAGCTCATGGCCGGCTTGACATCGCAGTGGTTCTATTACTAAGAGGAAAAAATCTGTCATACAGCATTACAGGATCGCCGCCAATCATAAGTCTTGATCGATGGTTCGATCGAAGCGGAAGGCATCCAGGCGGGTGCGAATGGAGCACCCCGGGACCCGCCCACAGACAACGGCTCAAGGGAGGAGCAATGTCAGTCGAAACCACTGAGAATATCCCGGCGGACCGCCGGCCGCCGGCCAATGAAGATCTTGGCTACCACAAGGCGCTGAAGCCGCGGCAGATCCAGATGATCGCCATTGGCGGCGCTATCGGCACCGGTCTTTTCCTCGGCGCAGGCGGTCGGCTCGCAGCGGCAGGCCCGGCCCTGATCTTCGTTTATGCGATCTGCGGCTTCTTCGCCTTTCTGGTGCTGCGTGCGCTTGGCGAATTGATCATGCATCGCCCAAGCTCCGGCTCCTTCGTCTCCTATGCCCGTGAGTTCTACGGCGAAAAAATGGCCTTCGCCGTTGGCTGGATGTATTGGCTGAACTGGGCCATGACCTCGGTTGCCGATGTCACGGCCGTTGCGCTCTACATGAATTTCTTCAAGCACTATGTTCCGTGGCTTGCCGGCATCGACCAGTGGGTCTTCGCGCTGATTGCTTTGGTGATCGTGCTCGGTATGAACCTTCTGTCGGTCAAGGTCTTTGGCGAACTTGAATTCTGGTTCAGCCTGGTCAAGGTGCTGGCGCTTGTCAGCTTCCTGGTCATCGGCATCTATTTCGTCGTCTCCGGCACCCCGGTTGCAGGTCATTCGGCTGGTTTCAGCATCATCAGCGATAGCGGCGGCTTTTTCCCCAATGGCATCCTGCCCGCCTTTGTCATCATACAGGGCGTGGTCTTTGCCTATGCGTCGATCGAGCTGATCGGCACGACAGCGGGCGAGACCGAAGATCCGCGCAAGGTCATGCCGCGTGCGATCCGCACGGTGGTCGCCCGTCTTCTGATCTTCTATGTCGGCTCCGTCCTGCTTCTGTCGCTGCTTCTGCCCTACACCGCCTACAAGTCCGGCGAGAGCCCGTTTGTCACCTTCTTCGGCGCCGTCGGCATCGAGGGGGCAGACATCATCATGAACCTCGTGGTGCTGACCGCCGTGCTGTCCTCGCTGAATGCCGGCCTTTACTCCACCGGTCGCATCCTGCACTCTATGGCAGTTTCCGGCTCGGCGCCTGCAGCGCTTGCGAAGATGAACAAGGCCGGCGTGCCCTATGGCGGCATTGCGGTTACCGCCGCCGTCACCGTCATCGGTGTGGCGCTGAACGCCGTTGTTCCTTCGTCCGCCTTCGAGATCGCGTTGAACCTCTCGGCCCTGGGTATCATCTCGGCTTGGGCCGTCATTGTGCTCTGCCAGCTGAAGCTCTGGAAGCTGTCGAAGCGCGGCGAGATGGCGCGGCCGGATTTCCGCATGTTCGGCGCGCCCTATACCGGCCTTTTGACGCTGTTGTTCCTGTTTGCCGTGTTGGTGCTGATGGCATTGGATTATCCGGTTGGGACATGGACGATCGCCTCACTGATCCTGATCGTGCCGGCTTTGGTGATCGGCTGGTATCTGCTGCGTGACCGCATCCATCGGCTGGCCGCCGAGCGAGGCCAATCTTGACGGCCGGAAAGATCAATCCGCTGGTGGCAGTCATCGCCACCGGCGGAACCATTGCGAGCGAGCGCGCCGATAACGGCGCGAGTACGCCGTCGCTGTCGGGGAAGAGCCTGCTGTCTCTTCTTCCCGAAATGCCGGTCGCATTGCGGCCCATCGAACTGATGGCAAAGGATTCCGCGAGCCTGACCCTCACGGATATGCAGCGGATCAGCGACAAGATTGGCGAGCTTCTGCAGGATGCCGACGTGAGCGGCATTGTCGTTCTGCATGGCACGGATGCCATGGAGGAGACGGCGCTGCTCGTCCATCTGCAGCATGAACTGACCAAGCCCGTGCTGTTCACCGGCGCGCAATTCACCGCGGATCACCCGAAGGCTGATGGGCCTGCCAATCTTGCAGCCGCGGTCATTGCCGCAACAGATCCCGAGAATGCAGGTCGGGGCGTGCTTGTCTGTTTTGGCGGTCGGCTTTTGCCTGCATGGGGGCTCTACAAGCAGTCTTCGGATGTTGCCGATGCCTTCCGGCAATCACGCCCGCTTGAAAATCCGCAGAGCCCGCGCCTTGCCGCAGCGCTCGATAGCGTGCGTGTCGACGTTGTGGCGATCTATCCGGGTTGCGACTCGGTGCATGTGGATGCCAGTCTCAGAGCCGACGCTCATGGCATCGTTCTCGCCGCTCTCGGCTCGGGCAATGCCAATCCGCGTCTGGTCGAAGCGGTCAGGCGCTGTGCCGGTGTCGGCGTGCCTGTCGTGGTGTCGAGCCGGGTGCCGGACGGACTGCTCGTTTCGAGCTATGGCGGCGGTGGCGGCGGACATGATCTCGCCGATGCCGGCGCAGTTCATTCCTCGACGCTGCGGCCCGGGCAGGCAAGAATCCTGCTGGCAGCCCTCGTCGCGTCCGGCGCTGGTGCCGAGGTCATCGCGCAGGCGTTCTCCGATTTTTCACGCGACACTCCATCCTGATCTCACTTCGTGTCGTGAAGTCATAAAAGCGGGCCGCTCGTCGATTGACGGCGCGGCCCGAAGTTTGACTGGAGAGTGCAATCGTCAGGCCGGCCGCGCCGCATTGGTGACAACGACGGGGATCAGCAAATCGCCCCAATTGCCGTCGCCACCGTGGTGGCGGGAAGAGCGGACGAGCTCGACGGAGACGCCAGCTTCGACCGCATTCATGACGGCCTGGTTGAGGCGGTGCAGTTCATTCGCCAGCATACGGATGACGGCCTGCTGGTCGGTGTTCATGGTGAGAGATTGCTCCTCGGCTCTCTCGCGAACGCGTGCTATCGATGGCATGTTATTCTCCTCCTGTTGAATTGAGTGTTACTCTGCTGCCGGCTTGAACTGCGCGTGCTCGGTCGAGCCATGCATGGCCGTGGTGGAAGACTGGCCGCCGGTGATCGCCAGCGACACGGCGTCGAAATAGCCGGTGCCGACCTCGCGCTGGTGCTTGGTGGCGGTATAGCCGTTGGCTTCTGCGGCAAATTCGGCTTCTTGCAATTCGGAATAGGCGGCCATCTGGCGGGCCTTGTAGCCGCGAGCAAGTTCGAACATGCCGAAGTTCAGCTGATGGAAGCCGGCAAGCGTGATGAACTGGAACTTGTAGCCCATCGCGCCCAGCTCGCGTTGGAACTTGGCGATTGTCGCGTCATCGAGATTTTTCTTCCAGTTGAAGGACGGCGAGCAATTATAGGCAAGCAGCTTGCCGGGATGAACGCGATGCACCCCTTCTGCAAACCGGCGCGCCTGCTCGAGATCCGGCTTCGACGTCTCGCACCAGATGAGGTCGCAATGCGGCGCGTAAGCCACGGCGCGGGCGATGCACGGATCGATACCGTTTCGGACCTGGTAGAAGCCCTCGACCGTACGGCCTGCATCATAATCGACGAAGGGCTGGTCGCGCTCGTCGATATCGGAGGTCAGAAGCTTGGCAGCCTCCGCGTCCGTGCGGGCGACGACCAATGTCGGCACACCCATGACGTCGGCCGCGAGACGCGCGGCGTCGAGATTGCGGATATGGGCAGCCGTCGGGATGAGAACCTTGCCGCCGAGATGGCCGCACTTCTTCTCCGAAGCGAGCTGATCCTCGAAATGGACGCCCGCGGCACCGGCCTCGATATAGGCCTTCATGATCTCGAAGGCGTTGAGGGGGCCGCCGAAGCCAGCTTCGGCATCGGCAACGATCGGCGCGAACCATGTGTCGACCGAAAGGCCCTTGCCCTCGGCAGTCTCTATCTGATCGGCCCGCTGCAGGGTGCGATTGATGCGCTTTGCCAGTTCAGGGCCCGCGTTGGCGGGGTAGAGGGACTGGTCGGGATACATGGCCGAGGCGGTGTTGGCGTCCGCTGCGACCTGCCAGCCCGAGAGATAGATCGCCTTCAGCCCGGCACGGACCATCTGCATGGCCTGATTGCCTGAGAGCGCGCCGAGCGCGTTGACGAAATCCTCTTCGTGAATGAGCTGCCAAAGCCGGTTCGCACCCATCTCGGCGAGCGAGTGGCGAATGGTGATTGATCCACGCAGCCGCTTCACATCCTCGGCGGTATAGGGGCGCTCGACACCATCGAAACGCCCGCTTGGCGCGCCTGGGATCAGTTTGTAAAAATCTGTCATGACAATCTCCTGATGCTCTTCTATCCGCCGTTTGATCATTGTGGGATGCATGACTAGATTTACAAGAATGCGCGCGAAAGGCCAGAAAAACCAAAAGAGACCATTAGATAAAAGGGTTATGATGTGCTATCGTTGACGGCAATCTTCGGTAAATTTGTAAATATTGTAAATCTCAACTTTGGACGATTCTTGTAAAAGGAATGACAAATGGCTGAGCGCAAGATCTTTGCAGGCCCTCGGGTTCGACGCGTTCGTATGGGGCTTGGTCTGACGCAGACGACCATGGCGCAAGCCCTTGAGATTTCGCCGTCCTATCTCAATCTCATCGAACGCAACCAACGGCCGCTGACCGTTCAGCTGCTGTTGAAGCTGTCGTCGGTCTACAAGATCGACCTTGATGAACTGCAGGGTGAACAGAGCGGTAATGCCGGGCAGTTGCGCGAGATCTTTGCCGATCCGCTACTGTTCGGCGAAATCCCCGCCGATCAGGAGCTGATCGAGCTTGCCGAAATCGCGCCCAATGCCGCGAATGGCATGATCCGGCTTTACCGAGCCTATCGCGAACAGGCGGCGCGGCTATCCGATCTCGCCGAACTTCTTGGCCGCGAGGGGCGGGTTGCTGATGTGGCCGGCCCGCGCTTACCTCTGGACGAGGTCCACGATCGGCTGCAGGGCAGGGCGAATTTCTTTGCTCGTATCGAGGATGCCGCAGAAGCCTTTCACGCCCACCTCGCACCCGGCGATGATATGGCGAGCGCCCTGAAAGCATGGCTGAAAAGCGAGCATGGCATTGCCGTGCGCCTGCTGCCGGTGCGTGCCATGCCGGGTCTGCGCCGGCGCTACGACCGCCATTCCATGCGCCTCTTCCTTTCGGAACGCTTGTCGCCCTTCGATCAGCTTCGGGAGATCGCGACCGAAGTCTCGCTGCTTGTGATGCGCGATGAGATTGCCGCCGAGTTGGATGCCCTCGCCCTCTCGACGCCGGAAGCCAAGCGCATCGCTCGCTTCGAGCTGGCGCGCTATGCTTCGCATGCTCTGCTGATGCCCTATGGCGCCTATCTTTCAGTCGCCCAGCGCCTGCATTACGATATTGACGGGCTCAGCGCCCGTTTCGGCGTTTCCTATGAGCAGGCTGCCACGCGCTTGACGACCTTGCAGCGTCCCGGCGCCTCGGGCATCGGCTTTTTCCTGATGGAAATCGATAGCGCCGGCCATCGCCTGCGCAAAGCAGGAGCGCAGGGCTTCCCGCAAGCCCGCTTCGGCGGAGGCTGTCCCAAACTCAATATTCACTCCGCCTTCGCCCAACCGGGGCAGATACTGGTCGAAGCAGCGGAAATGCCCGATGGGGCGGGTTTTCTGACGATATCGCGCAGCGTCGAAGGTCCTCGGGCGGACTTTGGTGAAAGGGTGCGCCGTACGGCGCTTCTCATCGGCTGCGATATTGCGCATCGCGAGGAAGTCACCTACGGACGTGTGACCGGTTCAGCACCGGTGGCGATCGGTCCGGCCTGTCGGCTGTGCGAGCGTCAGGGTTGTCTGGCGAGGGCGGAGCCGCCGGTGACGCGCCCGCTTGGTCTCGACGAGATGGCAGCGGGCCTCAGTGTGTTTGATTTTCAATGATCGCATTGGCTGCCGATAAGGAGGCGGGCCTGACAGCAGATATAGCATGTTAAAATCTATCGTTTATATGGATAATCCTTGCGCCAATACCGAAGTAAATAGCATGGGATTCCTCGCGCGGCGCACGCGCCCTCTCTAGGTTCCGCGCAGACAAGGAGTCCGACACCCATGAATTTTGCCAGGCGAACATCTGCTGCCATTTTTGCCGCTGCGCTTTCCTGCGGCGCGCTTTTTACCACGATCGCGCATGCTGACGCGACGCTCGATCGCATCAAGGGTCGCGGTGCGCTAACGGTCGGTGTCATCCTGTCAGGTGCGCCTTTCGGCTATATCGATCCGGCAAGCCAGGAGCAGAAGGGCTATAATCTCGACATCGCCAAGGCGCTGGCCGACAAGCTCGGCGTCAAGCTGGAAACGGTGACGGTAACACCGCCGAACCGGGTGCAGTTCCTGCAGCAGGGCAAGGTCGATATCCTGATCGCCAACATGCAGTACACCGAAGAGCGCGCGAAGATCCTCGATTACGTGCCGACGCCTTATGACCGCAGCGGTGGCGCCGCTGTCGGCCGCAAGGATAGCGGCCTGAACGACTGGAGCGACCTCAAGGGCAAGCCGGTTTGCGTCTCCCAGGGCTCGAACTACACGCAGCCGCTGATCGAACAATATGGTGCCGAAGTGAAGGCGCTCCCGAGCCAGCCGGAATCGCTTCTGGCACTGCAGGGCGGCAATTGCGTCGCTGCCGTGCATGTCGGCGCGACCGTCGGCCTCCTTCTTCAGGATCGTCCGGAAGACTGGAAGGATTACAAGATCCTGTTCCCCACCGAACTCGTTCCCTCGGATTCGGTGATCTGGCTACGCAAGGGCGATGGCGACACGCGCGATGCGCTCGACAAGGCCATTCTTGAGCTGCATGCCAATGGCAAGCTCCTCGAATACGCCAAGGCGAACCGCCTGCTCAACACGACCTTCCTGGAAGAAGAACACAAGAAGCTCGAGGGCAAGTGACCTTGTCGGTCGCTTGAGGAGCCGATTGCATGGGGAATTCGATTCTTCAGACCTTCATCGACTGGACTGGCAAAATCGGGCTCCACTACGAGTTCCTGGCCAGCGGCTATGAATCGCAGATCTGGCGTGGTGGTTTCATCACCACGCTTTATCTGATTGTGATCCTCATTCCGGTCAGCCTGATTTTCGGCCTGCTGTTCGCCGCCATGCTGACATCCGGCCGCAAGGCCCTGTCCGCGCCGGTCAGGGCCTTCATCGAAGTGACCCGCAATACGCCGACACTGGTGCAGCTGATGTTCAGCTTTCTCGTGCTGAATACGCTCGTTTCCAACGGTCTTGGCGGTGCGCAGCATAATCCCTTGACGCCGTTCTTCTGGGTGATTGCCGTCGTTGGGCTGCATGTGGCCGCGCTCCATGCCGATGCGCTTCGCGCCGGCATCGAGGCTGTGCCGGAACAGACTGTCGAGGCGGCCCGTGCGATCGGTTTTACCCGCCTGCAAATCCTGCGCTTCGTGGCCATACCCCTTGCCATCAGGGCGTCTTTGCCGGCGATTGTCAACAACATGATCAATCTGGTGAAGCTGACTACCGTCGGCAATGCGATCGCGGTCAGCGAGATCACCTATGCCTCGATCATGGTCTGGACGCAGCGCGATAATGTCGTCGAGCTGATGATCGTCATTCTGCTGTTCTTCAGCGCCATCAATCTTGCTGTGGCGAGGATCGGGCGCTGGATCGAGAAGCGGCTCGCCGTGCCGGGCTTCGGGGTCGGCACATGAGCGTCGCAAAACTCTCACCCGCTTCTTCGAGCAACTGGTTACCCTGGGCGTTTGGCGCTCTGGTCGCGGCGGCTGTCGTCTGGCTTCTCGCCGATCTCTCGCTGCTGCACGTGCTGATCGAATGGCTGCCCTATCTCGGCAGCGGCTTCCTGATGAATATCCTCATCAGCCTGCTCGCCATGGCAGGCGGTACATTGGTCGGCGTGGCGCTCGGCATTCTCGAGCTGACGCCGCTGAAGATCGTCCGCTATCCGGTCGTTGCCTATGTCCAGATTTTCCGCAATGCTCCGCATCTCGTGCTGATCTTCGCCACAACCTATATTTTCCCCTTCGAAATCGTCGTCTTCGGCCACTATCTGCCCTTTCCCGATTGGGTGAAGGCCGTGATTGGCCTTGCCATTCCGGCCAGCGCCTATGTCGCCGAGATCACGCGCGGCGCCATCCAGTCGATCCCGACAACGCAATGGGAGGCGTCGAAAGGGCTCGGTTTCTCCCGGATGCAGGCGCTGCGTTGGGTCATCCTGCCGCAATGCGCCCGCCGCTCGCTGCCGCCCTGGATGAACCTGTTCGCCTCGATCACCATGGCAAGCGCGCTCGCTTCGCTGGTCGGCGTTCACGAATTGCTGCATGCGGCGACCGATGCCAGCACCGCCGTGCGCCGCCTCGATTTCACCGTGCTTGCCTATCTCGTCGTGATGGCGGCGTTCTTCGCCCTCTGCTATCCCATTTCCAGCCTGACGCGCCGCCTCGAGCGCCGCTTCAAAGCTTAAAGGAGCCGGCATGAGCCAAGCTCAGATCAATCCGATCGTCGAACTGGCCGACGTGCATCTCGCCTTTGGATCGACCGAGGTCCTGAAGGGCATCGATCTGACGGTTGCGCGCGGCCAGACCGTTTCGATCATCGGCCCGTCCGGCTCCGGCAAGTCGACGATCCTGCGCTGCATCAATGCGCTGGTTGCGCCGCAGACCGGGCGCATCACGTCAACGGCGCGCGCGTCGACCAGATGCGCAGCGAGGCCGAGCGTATCAAGCTCAGGCAGAAGATTGGCATCGTCTTCCAGCAGTATAATCTCTTTCCGCACCTGTCCGTGCTCGACAATATCACGCTGGCGCCGACACGAATTCTCGGCGTCAACAAGACCGAGGCCGAACGGCACGCCCGCGATCTGCTGGCGCAGGTACGCCTGTCCGAGAAGGCGGGCGTCTATCCTGGACAGCTTTCCGGCGGCCAGCAGCAGCGTGTGGCGATCGCCCGGGCGCTGGCGATGCGGCCCGATCTTGTGCTGTTCGACGAGGTGACTTCGGCGCTCGATCCCGAAACCGTCGGCGAGGTGCTTGCCGTCATCCGCGATCTCGTCAAGGAAGGCATGACCAGTATTCTGGTGACGCACGAAATGCGCTTTGCCGAAGAAATCAGCGATGTCGTGGTCTTCACCGAGAATGGCCTTATCGTTGACCAGGGGGCGCCCGAGGATATCTTCCAGAAGTCGACGAACGCCCGTATCCGCCGTTTCGTCAACGGACTTGCCGGCGGCCGCAACTCGCTTGAAGACGGGGAAGGCATCTGAAGGGATCGATGATGGAAAAGACCTTTCCCCTGACCACCGCCTTTGCCGAGGCCATCGTCTCCGCCGAACCGTTGAAGGATGAGGCAGCCGTCGCCGGCGCGCGCAAGGCGATCGTCGATTGGCTCGCCTGCGCCTTTGGCGGCGCTGATGATCGCACGACACGCATCCTGCTGGAGCAGCTGCCGGCGGGTGCGGGTGAGGCCGTGATTATCGGGCAGGGAGGACGTCGCACCGATGCGCTGACCGCCGCTCTGGTCAATGCCCATGCCGGCCATGTGCTTGATTATGACGATGTGCATGCGAGCGTGCGCGGTCATCCGACGACGGTGATCGTGCCCGTGCTGCTCGCACTGGCATCGGAAGAGCGGCTGTCTGCTGATCGGCTGATCGCCGGTTATATCGTCGGTCTCGAGGCCATGGCGCGTCTCGGCCTTGCGATCGGCATGCGCCACTACGAGAACGGCTTTCACGCGACTGCGACGCTCGGCACCATCGCCGCTGCCGCCGCTGTCGCGGCATGTGCGCGCTACTCGGTCGAAGAGACTGCGACGGCGCTGGGTCTTGCCGCCACGCATTCGAGCGGCTTGCGCCTGCAGTTCGGCCACGATGCCAAGCCCTATCACGCCGGCATGGCGGCTCGCTCCGGCCTGCTGTCTGCCAAGCTCGCCGGGGCCGGCTTTGGCGGCGCCAGGGATTTTCTCGACAATCCGCTCGGCTTCTTTTCGGCCTTTGCGTTTGGCGAACAGCGGCCGCAGGCGGCGGTGGAAGGTTGGGGCGCTCCCTGGCAGATAGTCGCTCCGGGGCTGACGCTCAAGGCGTTTCCATGCTGCACGGCCAGCCATCCGGTCGGCATGATCGGCCTTCAGCTACATGGCGAAGGGCTGAATGCCGAAACGATCGACGAGGTGGTCATCACCTTCCCGCCGGGTGGTGACGCCGCGCTGGTCGTGACAAGCCCCACGACCGGTATCGACGCTCGCTTCAGCGCCGAATATGTCTTCGCCACCGCGTTGGTCGATGGTGCGCTGAAGATCAGCCATTTCGGCGAGACGCCGGTGCGCGACGATCTGATTGAGATCGCCGGGCGCGTTCGCCGCTGGCACGATGAGACGGCCCCGCGCATGTCGAACGATCCGAAGACGCGCTTCGTCATTGCCGAAGTGACGCTCAAGGACGGAAGCCGGCTGGTCCGCGACTTCAAAGGCCTGCCCGGTTTGAACGATCCGACCGAAAAATTCCACGATGCGACGGGCAATCACCCGTCCGTATCGGCCATTCCCGAACTGGTGAGGACCATGCGCAGCGAGGACGATCTTCATCGCCTCATCGCGCTTTTGGCTCACCGTCCGAATTGATCTTCTTCCAAGAAACGCAAGGCATCTATCCATGAGCACGACACGCAAGATCCATCTCGGCCTTTTCCTGCAGGGTGCCGGTCATCATGTGTCCGGCTGGCGTCATCCTGAGGCGGAAGCCGGCAGCGAGAATTTCGATCTCCTGCGCCGGGTCGCGCAGATCGCCGAAGCCGCCAAGTTCGACATGCTGTTCCTGGCCGATGGCCTGACGAGCGCCCTCGATGCGCATCCGTCGATGATCGCCCGTTTCGAGCCGCTGACGCTGCTTGCCTCTCTCGCCATGGTGACGGAGAAGATCGGCCTCGCCGCCACTGCCTCCACCACCTACGGCGAACCTTACCATCTGGCCCGCGCCTTCGCCTCGATCGACCATCTGAGCCACGGCCGCGCCGCCTGGAACATCGTCACGACCTCCTATGCGCGCACGGCCGCCAATTTCTCCAAGAGCCATCCGGAGCATGACGAGCGTTACGCGGTGGCCGAAGAGTTCGTTGATGTCGTCCGCGGTCTCTGGGACAGCTGGGCCGACGATGCTTTTCCGAAGGATAAGGAAAGCGGCGTCTATGCCGATCCCGCCAAGGTGCGGGTGCTCGACCACGCCGGCAAATATTATTCGGTCAAAGGACCGCTGAACATCCCGCGCTCGCCGCAGGGCCATCCGATCCTCATTCAGGCCGGTTCCTCCGGCCCCGGCCAGGATCTTGCCGCTCGTACCGCCGATATCGTCTTTACCGCCCAGCAGAGCCTCGACGAGGCGCAGGCGTTTTATAAGAGCCTGAAGGGCCGCGTCGTCGGCTTCGGGCGCAGTGCGGACGATGTCGCCGTCATGCCGGGCTTTCTGCCCGTTATCGGCAGGACGGCAGCCGAGGCGCGCGAGAAGCTCGACGTGCTGAACCGCTGGACCGACATCAAGAGCGCCATGCCGCTGCTGGAAGAACGCATTGGTCATAGCCTGGCCGAATACGATCTCGACGGCCCGCTGCCCGACCTGCCGATCTCGGACCAGCTGCGCAGCCGCGCCGAGCTTCTGACCGAACTTGCCCGTCGTGAAAAGCTGACGATCCGCGAGCTTGCCCTGCGCGTCGCGGCTGGCCGCGGCCATCACATCGTGCTTGGAACCGCGGAAGAGATCGCTGACCGCATGCAGCTATGGTTCGAGAATGGCGCTGCTGATGGTTTCAACGTCATGCCGCCCTTCTTCCCGGCCGGCCTTGAGGATTTCACCCGTGAGGTCGTGCCGATCCTGCAGGATCGGGGCCTCTTCCGCCGCGACTACGAAGGCACGACGCTGCGCGACCACCTTGGTCTCAAGCGGCCTGCCTGGGCGTGACGGTCGCCGAGGCGTTAAGCCTCGGCTCCAGGTCATTTGCTGAGATCAAGCGTACAGACCGAACTGGGCGTTATGCAGTCGGGCATAGGCTCCGCGCCGAGCAAGCAGCTCGTCATGTGAGCCCTGCTCGACAATACCATTGTCGCCCATGACGATGATGCGGTCGGCATTGCGGATGGTCGACAGCCGGTGGGCGACCACCAGTGTCGTGCGCCCTTTCGCAAGCTCCAGAAGCGCCTGCTGGATGGCATACTCCGTTGCCGTATCCAGCGCCGAGGTGGCCTCATCTAGGATGAGGATCGGTGGATCCTTGAGGAAGATGCGGGCAATCGCCAGACGCTGCTTCTGCCCGCCCGAAAGCTTGACCCCACGCTCGCCCGTCGGTGTATCGAGACCGGCAGGCAGGGAGCGCACGAATTCATCGAGCGAAGCGCGCTGCAGCGCCTTCATGATATCCTCGTCGGCAGCGCCCAGCCTTCCATAGGCGATGTTTTCGCGAATGGTCGAGCCGAACAGGAAGACGTCCTGCTGCACGATGCCGATCTGGCTGCGCAGCGAGGCCTGGGTCATGTCGCGGATATCGATGCCGTCAATGGTGATGCTGCCTGCCGTCACGTCGTAAAAGCGTGGCAGCAAAGAGCAGATGGTCGTTTTGCCGGTGCCGGACGCACCGACGAAGGCGACCGTCTCGCCGGCCGCGATCGTCAGATTGAGATCCTTGAAGATCGTGGTCTGATCTGAGTAGCCGAAGGCGACGCTGTTATAGGCGATATCACCCTTCAGATGCTCGACCGTAACTGCATTTGCCCTGTCGGCAAGGTCCGGTTCGGTGTCGATCAAGGAGAGGAAGCGTTTGAAGCCGGCAATGCCCTTGGGATAAGTCTCGATGACAGACGTAATCTTGTCGATCGGGCGGAAGAAGACGTTGATCAGCAACAGGAAGCTGACGAAGCCGCCATAGCTCAGCTCGGCGGATATAACGAACCAGGTTCCTGCCATCATGACAACGAGCTGCACCAGGCGCGTGCTGAAATAGCTGAGCGCTATGCTCGCCGTCATATAGGCATAGCCATCCAGTTTGGTTGCCTTGTAGTCTTCGTTGTCGCTGGCAAACAGCTGGCTTTCGTATCGCTCATTGGCGAAAGCCTTGACCACGCGGATGCCGCCAACGGTTTCCTGCATGCGCGTATTGAAGTTGCCCACCTTGCCGAACAGGCTGCGGGAGTTCACGGTCATTTTGGAGCCATAACGGCTGACCAGCCAGGTCATGAACGGCACGATAGTCGTCGTCAGCAGCGCCAGCTTCCAGTGCACGCTGAACATCAGCAGGAAGGCGCCGATGAAGGTCATGATCGCGATGAACAGGTCCTCTGGACCGTGGTGGGCGATTTCGCCCACTTCCTCGAGATCCTTGGTGACGTGGGTGATCAGGTGGCCGGTGCGGTTGTTGTCGAAGTAACGGAAGGACAGCTTCTGGATATGGTCGAAGGCCTGGCGGCGCATATCGGACTCGATCGAGATGCCGAGCGCATGGCCCCAGTAGTTGACGATCGCCGAGAGGCCGGTGTTCATGGCGTAGACGACGAGCAGCAGCGCAGCAGTGCCGAAAATCAGGCCCCAGTCGCGGCTCGGCAGCAACTGATCGATGAAGAGCTTGACCGCCAGCGGGAAGCCGAGTTCGAGCAGACCCGCGAGCACGGCGCAGCCAAAGTCGAGGAAAAACAGCCGTTTATAACGGGCATAATAGGAAAAGAACCGACGAAGCATGAATGCCCTCCATGGGCAAACTGAAGAGGATATGATGGGAGAAGAACGGACTGAGCAGCCCGGATTCGGCGTCGCCGTTCAGCCTTAGTGGGTGCTGAAGTTTCTCATCTGGCGTTTCTCCTGCTTGAGTCGCGGGATTCATATAATCCACGCGTGCATCGCTGTCACTTCATAAACAACAGGTGGCGGTGCCCTGTCTCAAGAACCGAATGTTGCGATCTATAGGAGGTGCGGTGTCATGCGTGAATGCAGACGCGTAATCACATCGGCGCGCGTCGGCGCTCCTGATCGCCCTCCAAACACCTCGCACTTCATGGCCGCAGCTACAGAGGAGAGCTGGATGGCGTCCGCGGGGGTCTTCCCCTCGGCAATGGCAAGAGCGAAGGCACCATGGAAAATGTCGCCGGCAGCCAGTGTGTCGACGGCCTTGATCGCGATCGTCGGGCTGTGCCTGATGTCATTGCCGTGGTCGTCAAACCAGAAGCTGCCCGCCGCACCTGCCGTGACGCAAATGAAGGAATGGCTGAACCTTTGCTTCAATACGCGGACCATCTCGGAGAAATCCTCCGTTCCGGTGAGGCTTTGTGCGGCAGGTTCGGAAAAGACGATGTGAGTTGCCTCGGGTGCCAGCTGTTCAATGATGCCGTCTGGAGCCACATCACCGTCGAGGATGGCCGGCTTGCCCATGCTTCTTGCCGCTTGCAGAACCTTGAGCGCGAGTGCCGGCCAGCGGACATCGACAAGCACGGCATCAAAAGCGGCAATATCCTCTGGCGTGAAGGCTTTCACGGTGTGATGCAGGTTCGGATCGTAGAACGGGACGATCAATCTTTCACCGTCGTCGTCCACGAGGACGGTCGCGACAGCCGAACGCGCGCCTTCGACGCGCACTACACCATCTGTGATGATCCCGGCGCTACCCAGTTCATGAATGATTTGTTTGCCGGTCTCGTCATTCCCAACCGCACCCCAAAGACTTGCGTAGCCGCCGAGGCGCGCAACTGCGTAAGCAGCACTTGAGGCCATGCCCTCGGCGATCTGCAACATGTCGTAGGGAAGTACCTTGCCCTGGCCGGACGGCAGCGTTCGGACCCGAAAGAGCGTATCGAGAACGGCGGCCCCGACGCAAAGGACGTGCTTGGGTAAACCTGCCGGCGGATCGAAAACAGATGAGGACGTCAAAGCCGATTTCCGCTCCCTATGTCTGCGGATGCCAGGAATGGGATCCTGTCAAAGGGGAGAGATGTCATTTGACAGCTCCAGCAGTCAGGCCCGCGATGATTTGCCGTTGCGCGAACATCGTCAGCACAAGCACCGGCAGCGTCACGATCAGGGCAGCTGCCGCAAGCGGCCCCCAGCTCACCTGCTCGAAGGAGAGCATGTTGTAGACGGCAACGGGCAGCGTCCGGGTCTCGCGGCTGGCAAGCACGATGCCGAAGACGAAGTTGTTCCAGGAGAAGATGACCGAGAGGATGAAGGCGACGACGATGCCGGGCCGCGCGATTGGCAGTGCGATGAGGCGAAAAACCTGCCAGGGGGTGGCGCCATCGATGCTTGCCGCTTCCTCCAACTCCATCGGGGTCGTCTCGAAATAGCCGATCATGATCCAGACGACGATCGGCACGGTGACCACGAGATGGATGATGATCTGCGGCCACAGCGTTCCCAATAGATTGAGCCATTGGAACAGCAGGAACAGCGGAATGAGGAAGGAGAGGCCGGGCGTCATGCGGGCGATCATGATGACGATCGCCGACTTCTCCGCCTTCAGCCGCGCGATGCCATAGCCAGCCGGCACGCCGATGATGAGCGCGAGCAGTGTGGCAGCCCCCGTCACCAATACGGAGTTCCAGAAATAGAGGAAGAAGTTGTTCTCCTGGAATACCTGGACGTAGTTCGACCAGGCGAAGCGATCCGGAATGAGGATTGGCGGATAGGCGCCGTTGTCGATCTCATATTTCAGCGACAGCGAGATCATCCAGAGGAAGAACAGGACGACCGGCGAGACCATGACCAGGGCCACGAAGAGGAGGCCGATGCGGTTGAGTGTCGAGCGCTTCATATCATTGCCCCTCCGCGTCGGTCCATTTTGTCCGCTGGCGCATCATCAGCAGCATGAAGGACAGCGCGACGATGACGATGAAGAACACCACCGCCATGGCCGAGCCATAGCCGATGTCGTAATAGGCAAAGGCGGTGTTGTAGAGATAGATGTTGATGGTTTCCGATGCCGTTCCCGGGCCGCCCTGGGTCATCGCATAGATGATGTCGAAGCTCTTGATCGCGTCGATGCCGCGGATGATGACGGCGATCATCAGGAAGGGCGATATCATCGGCAGTGTCAGGTAGCGGAATTTCTGCCAGGCGTTGGCGCCGTCGATTTCGGCGCTCTCATAGGGTTCGCGCGGGACTGAGGCGAGGCCGCCGAGCACGATCAGCATGACCAGCGGCGTCCATTGCCAGACCTCGACCAGAACGAGCGAGGGAATGACGCTCACCTGATTGTAGATCCATTCCTGCGGCCCGATGCCCACAAGCGACAGCAGATAGTTGAGCACACCGAGCTGCGGGTGGAACATCATCGTCCAGACGAGTGCGACCGCGACTGGAGTTGCCATCATCGGCATGACGAAGACGCCGCGCAGGAAGCCGCGCAGCGGAAAATTCGTATCGAAGATCAAAGCCGCCAGTGTTCCGAAGATGAGCGGAGCGACGACTGACAGCACGGTATAGAGGACCGTGTGCCAGAGCGACTCCCAGAAGCGCAGATCAGTCGCCAGCCGGACGTAATTGTCCCAGCCGATGAAGCTCTGCGATTGGCCGAGCGTCCATTTGTTCACGCTCATCCACAGGGTGAAGACCCAGGGGAAAACGATGACGGCCGCAATCACGATCAATGCCGGAATGACGAAAGGCCAGTAGTTGGGAACAAGCCTTTTCGGCTTGCTCCTCTTCTCAACTGTCGCCGCTCTCGTATCTTCGATGCTCACGGAGGCCATTATCCCTCGCTTCGCGCCAGCACCGGCTCGAATTGCGCCGTTGCCGTCTTCAGTTCGCTTGCCGGGTCGGCGCCGCCGATCATGTTGGTCAGCGCCACGCCGTAGATGTCGCGGAACTCGGTGACCGGGATGATGACGGGCAGAGCGAGCTGCGAGACCTTGGCGGAGCCGGCAACGGCGTCCAGCCACGGGCCGGGCATTTTGACGCCCTCACGGACCTTCTGATCCTCGAGAATGGACTGGCGGAATGGAACGCCGGCGCCGGCCTGCAGCAGGCGTGCGCCCATATCGTGGGAGATCGCCCATTGGCAGAAGAGATAGGCGGCTTCCTTCTTCTGGCTGGCGGCGGTTACACCGATGCCATCGCCGGTGGTTGCCGCGGCCTGTGCACTCGGTCCCTTCGGTATGACACCATAGCCGACCTGGCCGACCACGCGGGACTTTTCCGGATTTTCGATCGGCGGCGCAAAGCCGACGCCGTCAAGCCACATGCCGATCTTGCCCTGCAGGAAGGCCGACTGCGCCTCCGCCCAGTTAAAGCCGGAAACGCCGGGAGGAGCCGCTTTGGTCATCAGGCGCTGATAGAGAGCCGCGGCATCCACCGCGGCCTGCGATGTCGTCTGCAGCTTTCCGTCGGGCGAAAGCGGTGTCCCGCCGTAGCCGAGCATGAAGGTCGTCCAGACTGGCGCATTGGCGTTCTTGAGGCCGCGTGCGACGAAACCGTAGGTGTTTGTGGACTTGTCCGTCAGCGCCTCGGCAGCCTTCGCCATGTCCTCGAAGGTCTCAGGATAAGCAAGGCCCTTCTTTTCGAACAGGGTCTTGTTCCAGTAGACGATCCAGTAATCCACCGAGAAGGGCAGGGAGCGCATGACGCCTGCGGAATCCTTGGCGAATTTCAGGCCCGCCTCGGCAAAATCGCTTTCCGTCAGCGATGGATCGGTCAGCGACGGGTCCTTGAGGAAGCCGCTGATATCGGCAAGCCAGCCACCCTTTTCGAATTGTCGCTTCTGGACGTGATAACTCAGGTGGACGACGTCGAAGCTTGGTTTGCCGGTGCTCAGTTCAATGGTCGTCTTCTGGCGCTGCTGCTGTTCCGGGGTCGCCTCGGCATTGACCTTGATCCCCGTCAGCGCCTCGAACTCGCTCAGATATTTGAGCAGCGTGTCGCTGCGCGGGCTCTTGATCAGGTTGACTTCGAGCGTCGTGCCGGAAAAGCGCTTCCAGTCGACGGCGGCCGATGCGGTGCGCACGCCCAGCAAGCTTGCGGCGCCAAGCGCTGCCGTGCCGGCCATGAAACCGCGACGCGTTGGATTGAACAATGACGATGACATGCTGTTCCTCCTCCTTTGGCCGAAAATCTCCTCATTCGCGGCCTTGTTTATTCAAAATTTCAATGCGCGGTCCCGTGCTCCGTTGATGTGGGAGGCGAGTGCGGCAACGGCTTCCTCTGCCGATCGACGCTGGATTGCTTCGAGCACTTTCAGGTGCTCGCTCATGACGGGTCCGACATGTCCGTTAATGCGGAACCTGTCCTGGCTGATCAGACGCATCTTGATGGAATTGACCCGGTAGGCATTCGAAATGATGGTATTTCCCAGCGCATCGATAAAGGCATCGTGCATGCCCCAATCGACGGATTGCGCGTGAAGCTCGAGTTCCTGCGATGTGTCGCCGGAACGGATGGCATCGGCGATGTCGCGATGATCCTTCATGAGCTTGGCAATCGTCTCGTCGGACGCCGAATAGGTAAAAAGCGCGACGGCTTCCTTCTCCAGGAAGATGCGAAGCTGGAATGCCTCGCGGATCAGGTCGAGATCGATATGGGCGATCTGGAGCCCGCGCTGCGGCACCGTCTTGATCAGCCCCTCGGCTTCCAGGCGGGGGATCAGCTCGCGGATGGCTCCAAGCGTCAATCCTGTCAGTTCGACAAGCCGTCTTTGCGAGATGAACTGGCCAGGCCGAACGTCGCGCGCCAGCAGATGGCGCGTGAAGCTCTCATAGGCTTTCTCTCTCAAGGTCGGCTGTTCTGTTCCATCCATCGGCGGCTCCGGACAGTTCGGTTAGGCTGCCTTGGCGCGGAACAAGGCGCCGAAGTCAGTAAAGAGCTTGTCACAATCTTGCCTGCTGATTGGCACAAGAGGTGGCCGCACGGCAAGCCAGCTTTCGTCATTCGTCACTCGAGCAAGGATGGCCTTGATGGAAGGGATGACAGGATGGCGCACCAGTTCCTCGACAAAGCGCTCGACATTGGCGTCGTCGACACCCTTTTCCGCCATGGCCTGCACTTCTCTCGGAAGCAGGTTGGCCATACCAGAAATCGCGCCTTGTCCGCCGAGGCGCACGCCGCGCGCCAGATGCCGTTCGTCGCCAATCAGGATGATGAGATCGCCATGCGTCTTCAGCAGCGTCTCGGTATAGGGCCAGTCACCGGAGGAATCCTTGACGCCGACGACGACATCCGGAAAAGCCTCGCGCAGCCGGCCGACCAGAGCAACGGAGAGAGGCACCATCGTCACCGATGGAATATTATAGACGATGACGTCACGCGCATGCTTGCCGAGTATGGTGAAGACAGCCGCGAACCACTTGAAGAGCCCATCGTCGCTGACATTCTTGAAATAGGAGGGAGGCGCCAGAAGAATGCTGCGGACACCCTGGGCAAGGGCTTGGCCCGCCTGGGACGCTGCGTCTTCGGCGGCATCAACAAGCACACCCATGACGATCTGCGAGGGAGCGATGCCTGCCGTGATCATCGCGGTCAGCACTTGTTGCCGTTCTTGCATGCCGATCGAGGCGCCTTCACCCGTGGTGCCGAAAAGCGTCACGCTCGTGCATCCATTCGAAAGGCAGTGCTTGGCCTGGGTGATCACGCCCGAAACGGCAATCTCGCCATTGGCGTCAAAAGGGGTTGCCAGGGCAGCCGACAGGCCAAAACGCTCTTTCATACGATCCTCCCGATCTTGTGAGATCAGGCGTATCATGCTGACATGTTAGTTGTAAAGGTAACTGGCAATCAGTGCATCACAAGTGCGTGTTTGGTTGGGGATGAATGGAGAACGCGCGCCCGCTAGCTTTGAACCGGCACGTAGTCGAGCCCGCCATCGATCCGCGTAGGCCTGCCGTCGAGGAAGAGTTCACCGATGCGTGGCGCCGAGCGGGCGATCACCTTGCCGCTCTTGATGACGGCCAGGCGATTGGGCTTCAGGCGCAGTGCTTCCACCGTGTCGACGGCCTGCAGGATGACAAAATCGGCGTTGCAGCCCTTTGCCAGGCCATAACCCTCCAGGCCAAGCGTTTTGGCGGAATTAACGGTCAGTGCATCGAAGATCTTCTTCTTGTCCTCTATACCGGCCATCTGCGCGACGTGGATCGCCATGTGACCGACTTCGAGCATGTCGCCCGAGCCCATCGAATACCAGGGATCCATCACGCAATCATGGCCGAAGGAAACGTTGAGGCCGGCGTCCATCAGTTCGCGCACGCGCGTCATGCCGCGGCGCTTCGGATAGGTATCGTGTCGGCCCTGCAGCATGATGTTGATCAGCGGGTTGGGGATGACGTTGATCTTCGCTTCCGCCATCAGCGGGATGAGCTTGGAGACGTAGTAATTGTCCATCGAATGCATCGAGGTCAGATGCGAGCCGGCAACCCGGCCCTGCAGCCCAAAGCGAATTGTTTCGGCTGCAAGCGTCTCGATGTGGCGCGACATCGGATCGTCGGTCTCGTCGCAATGCATATCGACGGGAAGGTCGCGATCGGCAGCGATCCGGCAAAGCGCTTCGACGGAAGCCTTGCCTTCGTCCATGGTGCGCTCGAAATGCGGGATGCCGCCGACGATATCGACGCCCATGTCGAGGGCGCGGTTCAGCGACGCTACCCCGTCCTTGGCGCGGTAATAGCCATCCTGCGGGAACGCGACGAGCTGCAGGTCGATATAGGGTTTGACCCTATCCCTGACCTCAAGCAGCGCTTCGGCCGTCACCAGCTTGGGGTCGGAGGTATCGACATGGCTGCGAATGAAAAGCAGGCCTTGGGTGACTGCTAGGTCGCAATAGCGCAGCGCGCGTTCGACGAGCTCTTCCTTCGTCACGATCGGGCGCAGCTCTCCCCAAAGTGCGATGCCTTCAAGGAGCGTGCCTGACACATTCATGCGTGGCAGGCCGAGCGAGAGGGTCGCATCCATATGAAAATGCGGATCGATGAAGGGCGGGCTGACCAGCCGGTTGGTCGCATCGATCTCTTCTTTCGCCTCTGCCGTGATCTTGGCTTCGGCCGCGGCGATCTTGCCATCCTTGACAGCGATATCGATGCCCTTGCGGCCGTCGGGGAGATTGGCGTTGCGAATGATCAGGTCGAACATGGAAGGCTCCTCGGATTATCTTTCGCCGCGGCGGTAGGGCTGCATCAGCGCCTGCGGCACGCGGGCGTGCCGGCTCATGACGGCAAGTGCGACAATGGACAGGATGTAGGGTGTCATCAGGAAGATCTGGTAGGGTATGCCTTGCACCGCCGTCTGCAGCCGCAGCTGGAAGGCATCGAAGAAGGCGAAGAGCAGCGCTCCAAACAGCGCGCGGCCCGGTCGCCAGGAGGAGAAGACCACGAGTGCGATGCAGATCCAGCCACGGCCCTGCACCATGGTCGGAAAGAAGCTGTTGAAGGCTGAAAGCGTCAGGAATGCACCGCCCATCCCCATCAAGGCGCTGCCGGCAATGACGGCGCCATAGCGCACCTTCATCGGGTTTACACCCTGTGCCTCCGCGGCGTGCGGGTTCTCACCGGTCATGCGAATGGCAAGCCCGACCGGTGTCCGAAAGATGATGTAGGCGAGGACGAGCGCCAGGACAATTGCGAGATAGGTCGGCGCCGTCTGTGTGAACAGGGCAGGGCCAATGAACGGCAGAGTGGACAGCCCGGGAATGGCGATCGGCTGGAAGGGCGCGATCGTCGGCGGCGTCCCCGCGACCGGCACGATCAGCCGGAAGACATAGTAGCTGAAACTGGAGGCAAAGAGCGTCACACCGAGGCCGGAGACGTGTTGCGACAGGCCGAGCGTCACCGTCAGGGCCGAATGGAGCAGTCCGAAAATGCCGCCAGCGATCGCCGCGACGAGAAGCCCGGTCCAGAGATCGGCGCCATGATAGACAGAGAGCCAGCCGATCATCGCGCCGAAGGTCATGATGCCCTCGATGCCGAGATTGAGGACGCCCGCGCGCTCGCAAAGAAGCGCTCCAAGCGTACCGAAGATCAGCGGTGTTGCTATGCGCAGCACGGCTGCCCAAAGTCCGGCTGATGCTATGATGTCGATCAGCGTGCTCATCGGCGGATCCTGTATTGCGTGAAGAACAGTGCGATCAGCATGGTCAATAGCGACAAGGCGACCGTGACGTCGGCGATATAGGTGGGAATGCCGAGGCTTCGGCTCATCCCATCGGCGCCGACAAACATCGTTGCGGTGAAGATCGCGGCAAGCACCACGCCGAGCGCGTTGAGATTGGCAAGCATGGCAACGACGATGCCGGCATAGCCAAAGCCTGGCGACAGATCCGTCGTGACATAGCCCTTGACGCCCAGTACCTCGATTGCGCCGGCAAGCCCCGCAAGTCCGCCAGAAAGGCAGGCAACCTTGACCAGTGTCGATCCAAGCCGGACGCCGGCAAAGGCGGCGCCGGATGGGTTGAGGCCTGCCGCACGGGACTGCATGCCGAACACCGTGCGCGACTGGATGAAGTAAACGACGGCAGCAAGCCCGATGGCGATCGCAAAGCCGATATGGAGACGCGAACGGGCGATCAGTTTCGGCAGCATGGCATGATCGACGACGGCCTGGGATTGCGGCCAGCCGAAGGCCATGGGGTCCTTCAATACGCCATCGATCAGCATCGAGACGAAGAGTACTGCAACGAAGTTGAGAATGAGGCTGGTCACGACCTCGTCGACGGAAAAGCGAAGTCTCAACCACAGGGGAACGAGGATCAATACCATGCCGGCGAGGGCGCCGATGATCAAAAGCAGCGGAATGAGGATGGGTGCGGGCAGTCCGGCGAGCCATTTCGAGCCAAAGGCAGCGACGGCAATCGCGCCGAAATAGAACTGGCCCTCGGCGCCGATATTCCAAAGCCTTGCGCGAAACGCGACTGCAGCCGCAAGTCCCGTCAGGATCAGCGGCGTGGCGCGGGTCAGCGTCTCGGTGGCGGAAAGCCGCGAGCCGAAGGCACCCATCAGAATGCGCCAATAGGCTTCGAGAACCGGCGCGCCGGCGATGGCGATGAGGATTCCGGCCAGTGCCAGCGCGGCAATGACCGCGAGCAAGGGGGCGAGGATCATCATATAGAGGGGGCGATGTTCGCGCCGTTCAAACCGCATGACCGTCCCTGTTATTGCTGTTCCATTCTCCGGCCATCATCAGCCCCAGCGACCGGGCATCTGCCATGCCTGCATCGATGGGCGACGAGAGCTGACCGCCGACGATGGCCTGAATGCGGTCTGCCAAGGCGATGACCTCATCCAGATCCTCCGAAATCAGCAGCACGGCCGTACCCTGCCGGCGTGCCTCCAATATACGACCATGAACGGCGGCCACTGCACCTTCGTCCAGGCCACGCGCCGGCTGGGCGGCAACAAGGATGCGCGGGCGTTCGCGCAGATTGCGGCCAAGGATCAGCTTCTGCATGTTGCCACCGGACAAAAGCCGGGTGCGGCTCGTCGGATTGCCGCCGCGCACATCGAATGCGTCGATGATCTCCTGCGCGAAGGCCATGCCGGCCTTACGATCGACCAATCCGCGCTTCGAGAAGGCAGGGAGGCGCTCCAGTACGGCATTCTCCCAGATCGCCATTTCGCCGATCGCGCCGTCGCGGTTGCGATCCTCCGGTATGCGTCCGATGCCGACGTTGATGACGGAAGCCACATCGAGATCGCCGATGGGCTCGCCGAATAGCAGAAGCTCGCCGGACGTGCGGCCCAATATGCCCGATAGAACTTGTCCCAGTGCTGCCTGCCCGTTGCCGGATACGCCGATAATGCCGAGGATTTCGCCGGCACGTAGATGGAAACTGACCTTCTTCAGCCGTTCGACACCGCCGATTTTCACCGTGATATCGCGTGCTTCCAGCGCGATGTCACCGGGCGCACTTGCCTCGCGGGTCGGCCGCGTCACGCGATGGCCGACCATGAGTTCTGCAAGTTCAGCCTTGCTGGTCTCGGATGCCAGCCGCTCCGCTGCAACCTTGCCGCCCCGCAGGACGACGATACGATCGGCCGTCGCCATGACTTCATCGAGCTTGTGCGAGATGAAGATCAATGACAGGCCCTGCGCGGCCATCTGCTTCAGCGTCGCAAACAGCCGTTCCGCCTCGATTTGCGTGAGCACAGCCGTGGGTTCGTCGAGGATCAGGATGCGCGCATCATTATAGAGCGCCTTGAGGATCTCGACGCGCTGCTGCTCGCCGACCGAGAGGTCGCCGAGACGTGCGTCCGGATCGACCTTCAGGCCGAAGCGTTCGGCAATCGCCATCAGCTTTCGGCGCGCGGCTCCTGACTGCGATCGCAGCGACCACAGCTTTTCCGTGCCGGTCATGACGTTTTCAAGCACGGTCAGATTGGGTGCGAGCGAAAAATGCTGATGGACCATGCCGACACCGGCGCGAATTGCGGCGCGTGGTTTGCCGCGCGGGAGTTCGGAGCCGTCAACGAGAATGCGCCCGGTGTCGGGCACGTAATGGCCGAAGAGAATGCTCATGAGCGTGGTCTTGCCGGCGCCGTTTTCGCCAAGCAGGGCGACAATCTCGCCCTTGGCCAATGTCAGCGAGATATTGTCGTTGGCGACGGTGCTGCCGAACCGCTTGCTGACACCTTCGATGGTGAGAACGGGTGTGTTCATGCGGCAAGCCCCGCGATCGGATAGCGATGCTGCCAGCGGCCGTCCGCTTCAAGCTGGGCTGCCAGCGAAAGCAACAGCGCTTCTTCGCCCATCGGCGCCATGATCTGGACCGGCAGCGGCAGACCATCCCTATCGATGCCGAAGGGGAGGGTGATGGCCGGAAAGCCGGAGACGTTGGCAAGCGATGCAAGCGGTGCGAAGGCTGTCATCCGTTCAAGATGCAGGTCGGTATCGGCATGATCCGTTGGAAAGGAGCCAATCGGTGGCGGTGCCGTTGCCAGCATCGGCATGACGATGACATCGACCGTTTCGAACAGGTCCCACAGTGTGCGGCTTGCTCTCACCGCGCCGTTGAGGGAGTTCCAAAGTGCCGTTCCCGATGTCGCGTGTCCACGCATGATGAAAGCCTGCGTCATTGTTTCGGCTGCGAGACTATCCAGTTTGAGCTCGTCCACCAAGCCGGCGATATTGACGGAAATGATGTCCCCGAAGGCGCGGCCGCTGGCCGCGACTGCCTCCTCGAACTGCGCCCAGTCGAGCGCAACGAGGTGGTGTTCCTGTTTCTCGAGATGCCCGGCAGCTGCTTCTACGGCCTCGAGCCGGTCGGTGGTCGTCGGGTAGCGGTCGCCCGTGTCCAGGAGCAGTCCGACCCGGAGGGAGGCGGCCTGCGTGATAGGCGTCAGAATGTCTGCGAACGGGCCTCTGGTCTTGCCGTGAATGGCATCGAAAATCCGAGCCGCGTCGCGCACGGAACGTGTTACCGCGAGTTCGCTGGCAATGCCGCCGAGATGATTGCCGAAGGAGGGGCCTGCAGGCACGGCGCCGCGCGTCGGCTTCAGCCCGATCAGGCCGCAACATGCTGCTGGCACGCGATCGACCGCCGGCGTCCGTCGCATGGGCGATCGCCACGATGCCTGCGGCTACGGCGGCAGCCGCGCCACCGGAAGAGCCGCCGGCTGTGCGGCTCGGGTCCAGCGGGTTTCGACAGAGCGGGCCGATGGCTGGCTCGGAAGCCAGCGAAAAGCCGAATTCCGGGCTGGTGCTCAGCCCGAATGGACAGAGGCCCACGTCGCGAAATCGCTTTGCGAGATCGCTATCGGCGCCTTTGCCTTCGCGCTTGAAAAGGCGCGAGCCAGCCGTCACCGGCAGCCCAGCGAAGGGGCCGCCGAGATCCTTGGCGATGGTGGGTACGCCGGCGAAGGATCGGGCGGCGAAGCGTTCAGGCTGCTCTGACGCTTCACGATCCAGCATTTGTGCGGTTGCAAGCCCCAAAGCAGCATCGAGATAGGCGATGGCGCCGAGATCTTGATGTGTTTCACAGGCTGCAAGTGAGGCCTGCATCGCATCCATGCAGGAGAGCTTGCCGGACTTGATGGCTCCGGCAAGATCGGTGGCGTCGGCGGACGACTGGGTGCTCATGATGAAGCCGAATTACTTCGGCTGGTCCATGACTTTCGGCACTTCGAAAGTGCCGGCCTTGATATCGGCGCGAACCTTCTCCATCGCGGCTTCCGCATCCGACGAGGCAACGCCCTTGACGTAGACGATGTCGCTACCGCCTTCCTTCATCAGGCCGTAAGCCGTGTAGCTGCGTCCCACAGGCTTGCCGGCGGCGACATCGGCGATCGCCGCATTGAGAATGGGACGGAAGTACCACATGGCGTTGGCGAAGACCGTATCCGGATAACGCGGCGTATAGTCGATGAGCGATCCCACGGACTTGATGTGACGCTCCTTGGCGGCGTCCGCGGTACCGATGCGCTCGCCGAAGAGGACGTCGGCGCCGGCATCGATCTGAGCAAGGCCTGCTTCGCGCGCCTTCGGCGGGTCGAAGAAGGTGCCGATGAAGGAGACCAGATGCTTGCAGTCGGGATTGACGGCCTTGGCGCCTGCGCCAAAGGCGTTGATCAACATGTTGACTTCAGGGATCGGGATTGCGCCGACAGAGCCGACGACGTTGGATTTGGTCATCTTGCCCGCCAGCATGCCGGCGAGATAAGCGCCGTCATAGTTCCAGGTGCCGAAGACGCCGAAATTGCTGCCGGCTGCCTCACCGCTCGACCCGAGAACGAAAGCCGTGTCCGGATAGTCTGCCGCGACCTGCCGCGCTTCCTTCTCGACGGCATAGGCTTCGCCAATGATCAGCTTGTTGCCCTGCTCGGCATATTCGCGCATGGCGCGGGGATAATCCGTGCCCGAGACGCCCTCGGAGAAGACGTATTCGATGACGCCTTCCTTTGCTGCGTCCTGGAGCGCCTTGTGAAGACAGGAGTTCCAGGCGTTTTCGACCGGCGAAGCGTGGATCCCCGCCACTTTGAGAGGGGCGGCGGCACGGGCGGCGGGCGCAAGCGCGCTCACTCCAAGCGCGATACCCGAAGCGATGACGGCACGGCGTGACAGCATGATTTCATTGGTCATTTTCTAGTTCCCTATTTTTTTGATCATTTGGTAAAAATCATAGGAGAGGGCTAAAAAAGTGTCAAGCAATCGGCGTGCTTAATTATTATGCGTCGGCGGCGAAAATCTGTAGAATTTTGCTGCTTTCAAACAGTCTATTCAGCCTTTTTCGATGGAAGGCTTCGGCTCTCAACCCGCAATGCGCTTGATCAGATATGCGATCGCCGTGCGGTAGCGCTTGGCATCTCCCCCGGCATCGATCGCGAGCGCAGCCCTATCAAAGGCGGCCGAAAGAATGTCTGCCAATGCGTCAACGGCTGCGCTCGAGCTTGTGTCTGGATCAAGCGCCGCCTCAAGCCCCTGTTTCAGCGAGAGGGTCGTCGTTTCTTCGTCCAGTTGCTTCATGTCCTTGAAACCGAGCACTGTGGGGCCCTCGATGAGGAGAAGCCGGGTGCGCCCCGTGACCCGCATCGCGTCGATATAGGCGTTGCTGCCGGCAATCAGCGCGTCAAGCGGTGCAAGGCGCTCCGGTGTCGCATGTTCGATAGCGCGCGTCACCGCAAGCGCTTCGTCTTGCACGACAGCACGGAATAGCGCCCGCTTATCTTCGAAATGATGGTAGAGCGCGCCGCGGGTGATGCCGGCCGCCGTGACAATCTCCGGCGTCGATGTCTCCGCATAGCCTTTTTCCACGAACAATGCGCGCGCGGCGGCGATGAGGGCAGCCTTGGTCTTTTCGGTTCTTTCCCGATTGGAGCGATAGTCTTGCATGCATGCAGCCTGTATGTTATTTGAAGAAATACAGGCAGACTGTATGTTATTTTAAGGAGGAAGTGAAGCATGAAGGTGACCAGCTATTATCCCGTCATCATGACGGAGCGTGTCGAGGAGACCGCAGCCTTCTACATCGCGCATTTCGATTTTCAGGAAAACTTCGCGAGCGATTGGTACGTGCATCTGCAGTTGGCGCAGGATAGCGGGATCAACCTCGCCATTCTGGACGGACGGCACGAGACGATCCCCGCCGAAGGCCGTGGTCGGGTGGCGGGGCTTCTGCTCAATTTCGAAGTGGAAGACGTGGATGCCGTTTACGAGCGCACAAGGCAAGCCGGCCTGCCGATCCTGCTTGCCATCCGTGACGAAGCTTTCGGTCAGCGTCATTTCATTACTGCCGATCCGAACGGCGTCTTGATCGACGTTATAAAGCCGATACCGCCAAGCGCCGAGTTTGCAGCGCTATACGCCGATGATGCCCTGCCGAAAGGCTGATTGCGATAGCTGACCGACGAAAGATAAAATTCACCGCAGCAATTCTATCTTTCGTTAACTAGGTCATTTCACTCAATATTTTCGGTTTTCGTGCCACAAACTGGAGCAAAGGTAGGTGACCCATGCAAGAGCTCCAGGTTTCGTCGAAAATCATTAAATCCGTCTTCTTCCGCCCCGACGACGGGCGGCTTTATATTCGCTTCAAGAACGGCGAGGAACGCCAATTTACTGGCGTTCCGCAGAAGGCCGCGCTGGCGATGGTAAAGTCATCCTCGCCAGGTCAGCACTATATTGAGCACATCCGCACGCAGTTCGAACGCGTCGCCTGAGGGGCAGTCGAGGCGGCGCGCTGCTTCGCTCCCAACTGCGCTTTTGGGGTGCGCCGAAGCCACGAGCCACCTTGGATCGTGCGGCCAGGACGTGGTCGCGCCATGGCGCCGTAGTTCCTCTTTGAGGCCCTAGATGCTAGCCTTGATGCGGTCGCCGTCGCCGACGGCACCGTCAGCGCAAATCCGCAGTTCTGTATTTACACCTACGTTCGAGGTGAAACCGGAGGAGCCGCGACGTTTCCGTCCAGATCTTCATTGATAAACGCTGAGTTGCGCTATCTATAGTCGTCAATATCGACTTACGGGGAGGACGTAACGTGGTGGATGAGAAGCAGCTTATCTCCAAGATCACCTGGAGGCTCATGCCATTTCTGGGGATCCTTTATCTGATCGCCTATATCGATCGCCAGAATGTCAGTTACGCAAAGCTGGAGATGGTCGGCGATCTCGGCATGAGCGAATATGCCTATGGTCTCGGAGCCTCGCTGTTCTTCATTGGCTATTTCATCTTCGAAGTGCCGAGCAACCTGCTGCTCGACAGGTTCGGTGCCAGCAAGTGGTTCGCCCGCATCCTGGTGTCATGGGGGATCGTCACGATCGCGCTCGCCTATACGCAGAACGCGACCATGTTCTACATTCTACGCTTCCTGCTCGGCGCCTGCGAGGCGGGCTTCTTTCCCGGCGTGCTCTATCTGCTCACTCTCTGGTATCCTTCGGCCTATCGCGGCACGATGGTCGGCCTCTTCATGATCTTCAGCGCATTTGCCAATGCGATCGGTGCGCCCCTTGGCGGTGTGCTGCTGGATCTCAACGGCCTCTACGGCATGGCCGGATGGCAATGGGTCTTCCTCGTTACCGGCGTGCCTGCCGTCATTGCCGGCATCATCACGCTGTTTTATCTCCCTGATCTGCCATCGAAGGCGTCTTTCCTCAGCGATAGCGAGAAGTCCTGGCTCAAGGATCGGCTGGCGGCGGAAAATTCGGACATGGAGCAAAATGCCTCCGATGGTTTCCGGGCGCTGATCAATCCGCGCGTGCTGTTGATGGCTCTTTGCTATGTCGGCTTCCCGCTGGCCGCCTATGGGCTTAGCTACTGGCTGCCGACCATCGTCAAGAATTTCGGCGTCAGCAACACTACCAACGGCTTCCTGAATATCATTCCCTGGCTTCTCGTTGCCGTTGCGCTTTACGCCGTGCCGGCGGCGGCGGACAAGGCAACCTCGAAGACGCCGTTCATCGTCATTCCCGCCCTGGTTGGCGCCGTGTGCCTGGTGCTGTCGGCCGTGATCCCCGACCATACATTGCAGTTCACCTTCCTCTGCATCGCGGCAGCCGGTATTTTTGCCGGTCAGCCCGTCTTCTGGAGCCTGCCGTCGCGCTTCCTGCAGGGGGCCGGGGCTGCGGCAGGCCTTGCCGCTATCAATTCGGTCGGCAACCTCGGCGGCTTCGTCGCCCAGAACGTCGTTCCCTGGATCAAGGACTCCACCGGAAGCACGATTGCACCGATGTTCTTCCTCGCGGCCTGCCTCTTGGCTGCAGCTCTCCTGGTTCTCGTGATCGGACGCATGGTGCCAAGCGCGCCGAAGCGGGAGGATATCGGGGGTCCGAATGCGGCCCGCGTGAAGTGATCCCCACCAGGCTGGCGTGCTTGTCCTATGAATCAGAGGGACGGCCTGACGGCGGCCCCTCTGATTGCTTGGCTGGGTTCAGGCAAAGGCATAGGAGCCATCGGGGCGCTTCGGCACGCGGCGCTGCCAATGGATATAGCCCTCTTCCTCCATCGCCTTCTCGTCCATCTCGACGCCCCAGCCGGGCCGGTCCGGCCTGAGTTCCAGATAGCCGTCCTTCGGAAGATAGGGATCGACAACATAGCGGGTTTCGCCCTGGCGCTGTTCGATATCGTTGCCGCCGTAGACATAGGCCTGGCCCTTCGGCAGCCGGTATTCGAGTATCTTGAAGTTCTGCGCGGCGGCCGAGAAATGAACATTGACGGCGGTTGCCAGCGGACCCATCGGATTATGCGGGGCAACGCCGACGAAATGCGCTTCGGCAAGGGTTGCGATGCGGCGCATCTCGCTGATGCCGCCGACGACGCAGATGTCGGGCTGGATGAGATCCGCGCCTTTCACCTGCAACAGGCGCAGGAATTCGTTGCGATTATAGAGCGACTCGCCCGTCGCCAGCACGCAGTTGAGCCCCTGTTTCAGCTCGCCCCACATCTCGATATTCTCCGGGCGCAGCGGCTCCTCATAGAAGAGCGGATCGTAGGGCGCGAGGGCATTGCCGAGCTGGCGCGCGGCGACCGGTTCGAAGATCTTCGCGTGGGCGTCGAAGGCTATTTCATAGTCGTCGCGCACGGTTTCGCGCAGCGAACGGAAGTAGTCCGCCGAAGCTTTCACGACATTGCCCCAGCGATGGGCGTGCATGTCGATGCGCCAGGGGCTGAGCTTGAAGGCGGTAAAGCCCCATTCGGCATTCAGGCGGTCGAATTCGTCACGCGCGGCCGGCGCGTCCGGTGCCGTATAGACGCCGGCATAGACCTTGACGCGATCGCGCACGGCACCACCGAGCAGCTTGTAGACCGGTACATTGAGCGCTTTGGCGGAGAGATCCCAAAGGCAATGATCCAGCGCGGAGATTGCGGCCAATCCGAGCGCGCCCGGCGGGAACCGGCTCTGCTGGATCAGCAGATTGACGAGATAGTCGATGCGGCTTGGGTCTTGGCCGGCGATGAAGCCGTAGAGATAGTCGAGCAGTGGCGGCAGCGCCTTGTCGGGGCCGTGATTGTAGCATTCGCCCCAGCCTGTCAGTCCATCATCGGTGTCGAGCGCGACGATGACGCGCGGGCGGTCCTTGTCGCGGGTCATGAATACCCGCATGCGGTCGATTTTCATCTTCATTTCCTTCTATCGATGCTTATGGATGCAGCGTGGGACGCGCCGCAGGTTTGGAAATCTTTGCCGAGAGGGTCGTCATCATGCTGCGCTCCCGTTCTTCAGCACCTCCGGCTCGACATAGCGGAAGCGTCGCGAGCGATCGCGGTCGCGCGGATCGGGGCGCGGGATGGCCGATATCAATGCCTGGGTATAGGCGTGTTCAGGGGCGTTGCAGACCTTTTCGGCATCGCCAACTTCGACCAGCCGTCCTTTGTACATGACGCCGACGCGGTCGCACATGTAGCGGATGACGCCGATATCGTGACTGATGAAGATGTAAGCGAGGCCGAGTTCGTCCTGCAGTCGCATCAAAAGGTCGAGCACTTGCGAGCGGACAGAGACATCAAGCGCCGAGGTCGCTTCGTCGGCGACGATGATGCGAGGGTTGAGTGTGATTGCGCGGGCGATACCGATACGCTGGCGCTGCCCGCCGGAAAAGGCATGCGGATAACGCTCGCGCGTCTTCGGGTCGAGACCGACCTGCTCCATCAGGTGGCAGACCCGCTCTTCGAGCGCCCGGCCTTTGGCGATGCCGTTGACGAGCAGCGGTTCGCCGATGATCTGCGAGACGGTCATGCGTGGATTGAGCGAGCCGAACGGGTCCTGAAAGACCATGCGCAATTCGCGCCGCGCTGCCGCAAGCGTCGATCCTCTGGCACTTGCCAGGTCGACCACGTCGCCATCGGTTCGGCGATAGAGGATCTCGCCAGCGCTCGGATCGATGAGGCGCATGATCGAGCGGCCCATCGTCGTCTTGCCGGAGCCGCTCTCGCCGACAATGCCGAGCGTTTCGCGCGGCAGCAGCGATATGGAAACCTCGTTCAAGGCGCGGACTTCGCCGAAGGCCATCGACACGTTGCGCAATTCGAGAATGGGGGCGACCGCCCGGTCGAGCGGCGGCCGCGCTAGCCGTATCTCGGCCTTCTGCTCTAGCTTCAGCACCGAGCCGATCAGCATGCGCGTATAGTCGTCCTTCGGTGCATGGAAGATCTGTTCGACCGGGCCATATTCTTTGACGAGGCCGTTGTGCATGACGAGCACGTCGTCGGCGATTTGGGCGACGACGCCCATGTCATGGGTAATGAACAGCACCGCCATGCCGTAGGCCTTCTGCAAGCGGCCGATCAGGTCGAGGATTTCGGCCTGCGTCGTCACGTCGAGCGCCGTTGTCGGCTCGTCGGCGATCAGAAGTTGTGGCTTGCAGGCAAGCGCCATGGCGATCATGGCGCGCTGGCGCATGCCGCCCGAATATTGGAAGGCGTAGCGGTCGACGGCTTTTTCCGGGGAGGGGATTTCAACCTGCTTCAGCAGCGAGATCGCCTCGACGCGCGCCTCCGCCTTGCTCATTTTCGTATGCAGCCGAAGCGCTTCCATGATCTGGTCGCCGACCGTATGAACCGGTGACAGCGATGCCATCGGTTCCTGGAAAATCATGGCGATGTCGCGCCCGCGGATCGCCCTGATCTGGCGGCCGCGCGGATTGAGTTTGACGAGATCGATGGAGCTGCCATCGGCGGCGTTCAGAATGATCGAGCCGCCACTGATGCGCCCGGGCGCATCGACGATCTGCAGGATGGAGCGCGCGGTCACCGACTTGCCCGAACCGCTCTCGCCGACGACGCAGAGCGTTTTGCCCGGCTCGATGGCGAAGGAGAGATTGTCGACCGCGCGAAAGGTGCCGGTTCGCAAGGGAAAGTCGACCGTCAAGTTCTTGACCTGCAGCAGCGGACGGGTGGTGGCCATGGAAACGATATCGGTCATGCCCACCTCATTTGTTGTAGGGATCGGCTGCATCGCGCAGGCCGTCGCCAAGAAGGTTCAGTGCCATGACGGCAACGACGACGGCCGCACCCGGCAGGAACAGCCACGGCGCGGTGGCAATCGAGCGGATGTTCTGCGCTTCGCGTAGCAGCACGCCCCAGGAGACGGTCGGCGGCTGCAGGCCAAGCCCGAGAAAGGAGAGGGATGTTTCGGCGAGGATCATCGCCGGCACGGCAAGCGTGATGGAGGCGATGATATGGCTGGCGAAACTCGGCAGCATGTGGCGGAAGATGATGCGTCCCTCACTCGCGCCGTCCAGTCTCGCGGCGGCCACGAATTCCTCCGTGCGCAGCGACAGGAAGCGACCGCGCACCACACGAGCAAGCTGTGCCCAGCCCGTGAGCGACAGGATGATGGTGATCATCATATATTGCAGTGCCGCCGGCCAGCCTTGCGGCAGGGCGGCGGCCATGGCGAGCCAGATCGGGATCGTCGGCAGCGACAACACGAAGTCGATCAGCCGCTGGATGAAGAAATCGAGTTTCCCGCCGTAGTAACCAGAAATCCCCCCTAGAACGATGCCGAGCAGCAAGGAGAAGAAGACGCCGACAAGCCCGATCGACAGCGAGATCTGAGCGCCCTGAATGGTGCGGCTGAAGACGTCTCGGCCCAGCCGGTCGGCTCCGAACAGCAGGAGCGGCGTGGATTTGTCGGATGAGACGAGCAGGTGGATGTTGCTCGTAAACAGACCGAGCACCGAATATTCGTAGCCGCGCCCGAACAGGCTGACGGAGACCCGCTTCGTCGTGTCCTCCTTGAAGATCGCCGCCAGCGTTTCCGGATCGCGGGTGAGCTTCAGGGGGTAGTAGTGGAGACCGATCGAGAAGCCGTTGTCCGTATCGATGAAATGCAGTCTCTGCGGCGGATGGAAGGTTGCCCGCGCATTCTGCAGGATGGGATCGTTGATCGCGAAGAACCCGGGAACGAGGGCGACGATATACATCATGACGGTGACGACGAGAGCGACCATGGCCAGCTTGTGGCGGCGAAATGCCCACCAGATCAGCTGCCATTGCGATGCCACAGCGGCGCGGTCGGGACGCAGGTTCGTGACGGCGATGTCGGCCATGGGCGCTTCTACTCCAACCGGATGCGGGGATCGACGAGGGCAAGCAGGATGTCGCTGATGAGCGACCCCACAAGTGTCAGTGCGCAGATCAGCAGCACGAAGGCGCCGGCCAGATACATGTCCTGCGCCATCAGGGCCTGCAGCAGCAGCGGTGCCGCTGTCGGCAGGTTGAGGACGATGGCGACGACGACGGACCCCGAGATGAGGTTGGGCAGCAGCCAGGCAATGGTCGAGATGAACGGATTGAGCGCGATGCGCAGGGGATATTTCACCAGCAGCCTGAACTCGGAGAGGCCCTTCGCCCGCGCTGTCGTCACATAGGGCTTCGGCAGCTCATCGAGCATGTTGGCGCGCATGACGCGGATGAGGCTTGCCGTTGAAGAGACGGCGAGAATGATGACGGGTAGCCAGAGATGTGACAGCAGGTCCAGCATCTTGGCGATGCTCCAGGGCGCCGTCTCATATTCGGAGGAAAACAGGCCGCCGACATCCTGGCCGAATTCCACGGCGGCGACATACATCAGCACCAGCGCCAGCAGGAAGGATGGGATCGCAAGGCCGAGAAAGGTGAAGGCAGTGAAGAGATAGTCGCCGATCGAGTATTTCTTGACGGCGGAATAGACGCCGATCGGCAGCGCGATTGCCCAGGTGGCTATCAGGGCGGCAAGCGCCAGTATCAGCGTCAGCGCCATGCGCTCCCAGATGAGACCGGAGACCGGCTGTTGCCATTCGAACGAAATGCCGAAATCGCCACGGGAAAGAATGCCCCACATCCATTTCAGATACTGAATGAGCATCGGCTGATCGAGGCCGAAGCGTTCGCGAAGCTGCGCCGCTGTGTTCTGGTCGACGACCTCGTTCGAGGAGGCAAGCGTGGCGATATAGGTCGTCACATAATCGCCGGGCGGCAGCTGGATCAGCACGAAGGCGAGGAAGCTGATGGCGAACAGGGATGGGATCATCCACAACAGGCGTTTACCGATGAAGACCAGCATGGCTATGTCTCGCGTTGAGCGCTGCTCCGGGCAGCTCCGCATGAAGGAAAGCGCCGCCCATGGAAGGCGGCGCTTGATCAATCCAATCAGCTGGTGAAGAAGAATTGCTGCGGCATGGCAGGTCCCGGATTGGGCCAGGACCAGCTATCCGGCTGCTTTTCCGGGACATTGCGCAGATTATTGCGGATGATGCCGAAGCCGCCGACCGCAAGGCAAAGCCCGACCGTTTCAAATTCCTCAGCGGCGATGTCGAAGATCTGCTTCATCACGGCGCCGCGCTTTTCGAGATCCGCCGTCGAGCGCGCCTCGTCGAAGAGCTTCATACGCTTCTTCTGGCTTTCCGGCGGCTCTTCGCCCTGTTTGCCGTTCGAGGTGTACCAAACGGACCACGGGATGGCGTAGCGCGAGCCCTGCGGATGGAAGGCGAAGAAATCGCGCGGATCGAGCATCGGGTCGAGACCGCCTGGCCCTGGCCACACCTGGGCATCATGCGCATTGTCGTCGCCGCGGGTGTAATAAAGCGCGCGTTCGACCGTGTTGACCTTCATGTCGACGCCGATCTGCGCCCAATGCGCCTTTACCAGTTCGAGGGCATCGACCAGATCGGGATAGAGAGTCGGAATGACGTCGACGGTGAAGAACATCTTCTGGCCGTCCGGCCTCAGGCGAAAGCCGCTCGCATCCTTCTTCCCGTAACCGGCTTGATCGAGCATCGCGCCGGCCTTGTCCGGATCGTAGTTCGTGAATTGGCGGGCGTATTTTTCATTGTACCAGGGATGCTCCGGCCGCGGCCCCGCCTGATAGCCTTCGCTCTGGCCGAAATAGACGATGTCGATGATTTCTTGCCGGTTGATTCCGAGCGAAAGCGCTTGTCTCACCGATTTGTCGGCAAACATCTTGCGCATCGCTGGATCTTTGTGGGTGATGTTGAAGTAGATCTGGCATTGCTGCGAGCTGGAAGGAATGAGCGTTAAAAGGCGATAGTCGCCCTTCTTCATGTTCTGCGAGAGTGTCGGCTTGTTCGCCAGCACGCTGATGTGGCGTTCCTGGATATCGATCTTGCCGGAAATGACATTCAGCATCAGCGATTCCACGTCCTGCGAGATGCCGAAATTGATCTCGTCGACATAGGGAAGCTGATTGCCCGATGTATCGACCTGCCAGAAGTAAGGATTGCGGGTCATGACGACGCGGGTGGCGCCACCAGTATAGGGCTCCTTGACGACCCAAGGGTCGAGCGTCGGCTTGTCGGGGTTGCCCCAGCGCGAGGGAATCTCGATATCGCCGCAGCGCGCGCGGAAAAGCTCCGGCCAGCTGTTGGAGCCGGCCTTCTTGGCGTCTTCGGCAACGTTGGGATTATATTTCGGCAGGAACTGGCTGCAGTAGTGCTTGGGAAACAGTGTCGGATGCTGGCCAAGCGGGGTGGCTAGATTTTCCAGATAGAGCGCGTTCGGTGCCGCGAAGGCGAACTTCACCGTGTAATCGTCGATCTTCGTGACATCGACCGCCTTGCCGGCGACGGCAAGTTGGGCTGGTGTCGCGCTATAGAGATCGGTGTTCTTGACGCAATCCTCGATGGCGAACACGACATCGTCGGCGGTGAACGGGTGCCCGTCCGACCAGCGTGCGCCCTGGATCAGGTAGAAGGTGAACTGCGAGGCGTCGGCGTTGACGTCCCAGCGCTCGGCCAGATTGGGCAGGACCTGGGTGAAGTCGAGGTTCCAGCGCACAAGGCTCTGGTTGCCTACCATGCGCAGGATACCGTTATGGTCGGACGAGCCCCTGAGGCCACGCCGCAGCGTGCCGCCATAGGTGCCGACCTTTTCGTAAGGGGTGACGACCATGGGCTTCTTCGGCAGGCGATCGGCAAGCGACGGCAGTTTGCCGTCCTTGACGAGTTGGGCCAGCGCCGGAGCCTCGCCGCCGTCGGCGGCACTGACACGGCCGGCCAGAGACAAGGCTGCCATTCCCGCCATGCCGCCGAGCACTGCACGCCGGCTCATGCCGCGAGACACTATCTTATCGCGCATCGAATCCCTCCCTTTGAACGCCCAACGGCTTTCTCCGCCTCGGCGCGACAAGCTCCCAACCCGTCGCACGCACCCTCCTGGTGCAGCGGGACGAGCATATTTACGTTCTCAAATAATTACAAGAGTTGACAGATTTTTACAAATTAGGTAGCCCTACCTAGCCGTAGGCGTGTGCTATTGCTTGCCATTCAGCAGCATCAAGAAGGACCACCATGAAACTCTCGGTCGCCAACGATTCCGGCACGGGGCCGACCCGCTTTGGCGACATCATCTATGAGAGGATCGTCGCCATGATCGCTGATGGAAAGTTTCCAGTGAACGAGCGCCTGCCGTCGGAAGCCAGGCTTGCGGAAATGTTCGGCGCCTCGCGACCCGTGGTGCGTGATGCGCTTGAACGATTGCGCACCGACGGCCTGATCGTCTCCCGCAAGGGGTCCGGTTCCTATGTCCGGCAGCGGCCGGATTCATCGGTCCTCAACATGGTGCCTGTGGGGTCGCTCGCCGATGTCCAGCGTTTCTTCGAATTCCGTGCAGGGCTTGAGGCCGAGGCAGCCGAGCTTGCCGCGCGCAACTGGCAGCCGGCGGATAGAGAGCGCATCACGGCGGCGCTTCAAAACCTCGAACAATGTCTTGGTGAGGGCCGGCTCGGCGCCGAGGAGGACCAGGAGTTGCACGATGCCATCGCGATCGCGACCGGCAACCAGTTCCACATCACCGTCCGCGAATGGTTCAAGCCGCATTTCGCCATCGGGCATTCGGTAACCCGGAGCCTTAGTCTCAAGCGCACGCCGGAGCAGATCCGCAGCGTCCAGGACGAGCATGCGGTCATCGTCGAGGCGATTTTTGCCCGGCAGGAGACCGAGGCTCATGATGCCATGAAGAGGCATATTTTGAATGCACGCGCCCGCATGTTCCAGGGCGTTTGATGTCAGCGGAGGCAACGTGGCGGCCTTTGAATATCGCCTCTATGCCTGTGCAGTGATGATCGATGAAGAGGTAAGACGATGAGTGTTGAAACCATGCGCCAGGCTTTGACCGGCGTATCCGGCGTTCCGGTAACCGCCTATGATGCAAACGGCGAAGTGGAGCCACGCGTAACGGCTCAGGTTTACGGGCGAGTGGCCGCAGCCGGCATTCACAATATCGTCGCGGCGGGAAATACCGGCGAGTTCTATGCCCTGACGCCGGAAGAAATCCGCCGCGTCCATGAAGCTGCAATATCGGGTGTCGACGGCAACGCGCCGGTGACGGCGGCAATCGGCCGCTCGCTGCGCGAGGCGATCGGCATGGCCAAGGATGCCAAAGCGATCGGCGCGACCGCCGTGATGTCACATCAGCCGGTGGACCCTTTCGCAGCACCGGCCTCGCAGATCGATTATTTCCGAAGCCTTGCGGAAGCCTCGCCGTTGCCGCTGGTCGCCTATGTCAGGGCCGACGGTTTCAGCGTCGACGATATGGTTCGCCTTGCCAGTCACGGCAACATCGTTGGCATCAAATTTGCCACGACGGATCTGATGCTGCTTTCGAAGGCGATTGCTGCTTCCGATCCGAACGGTGCGCTTTTCGTCTGTGGTCTGGCGGAAAGCTGGGCGCCGAGTTTTGCAGCGGCCGGCGCACGCGGCTTCACCTCTGGTCTCGTCAACGTCGCACCGAAGCTGTCGCTTGCCGTGCATGCAGCCCTGGCACGGGGCGATTTCGCTGGCGCTCGCGCGATCGTCAACAAGCTCGAGCCCTTCGAGCGCATGCGCACCAAATTCCGCAACGGCGCCAACGTCACCGTCGTCAAGGAGGCTGTCACCTATTCGGGCCTTGATGTCGGCCCCGTCCGCGTTCCGGGCTTGCCGCGCCTCGACCAGAAGGATCGCGACGAGTTGTTCGCCTTGCTTCGCGACTGGCAGGGATCGGGGGATGCATTCAAGCTCTAAAGTTCTGGCTTAGGCCACTCACGACGAAAGCCGACTGATGCCGCCGAGGGTGAAGCGAACCAGCCGGTCCGCCAGTTCCTCATCGGTCGTCACTTCCTTGCCGAGTGCCGGAATGATTTCGGATACGCGTTTCTCGGCCACGAGCAGCATGAAGCACGGCGCCATCGTGGAAAGGGCGGCCTGTGCGACTAACGGGTGATCCGGGGTGACGCCGATGATCTCGGCGATGACACCGAACAGCAATGCTTTCTTCGGCTCTATCTCTTCACGACGGAGCTTGTCGATATGGGGTGTTGGCGCAATGAGTTCGCGGACGATCACCTTCGCCGGCCAGGAATTCTCGCTGTTGGCTCGCACGACCTTGACCAGCAGGCCAATGAGCCGGCGCAATTTTTCCTCGGCGGCAATATCCGCTGCCACTGCGTGGGCAAGCACTTCGTAGCTCATGAGGCGGCGGTGGCCTTCGGCGAGGACGTCTTCATATAGGGCCTCGATGCCGCCGAAGTGGTAGTTGACCGCCGCGGCATTCGTGCCCGCCCTGAGAGCAATTTCCTTTGCCGTCGCACGGTCGAATCCGAGTTCGGCGAAGACGGCGCCTCCTGCCTCGAGCAGGCTCATCCGCGTTGCCGCGCCGTCCTGCCGATCCCTGGAGCGCGATGATCGTCTGTTGCTCTCGACCATTCTCTCTGCCTTCCATTAGTTCAAATATTAAATTGAAATTTTAATTTCACAAGTGCTATAATCGGGCATGCATCGATTTTAGGTCGTCGTTCGCCTCACTAGAGCCGGCATCTCGTTTGGAGTTCAAATAGACCATGCAGCGCATCTTAGTCATCTTGATCCTCGTGATCGCCGCAGCCGGCGGTACCTGGTGGTATCTCCATCGGGACGACGGCTCCAACGCACTCGTTCTCTATGGAAACGTCGACTTCAGGCAGCTTACCCTAGCCTTCAACGGTAGCGAACGCGTCGCCGAAGTCCTTGTCGAAGAGGGCGCACAAGTCAAGAAAGGCCAGATCGTCGCCAGGCTGGATACCAGCCGGCTCCAGCCGCAGGTTGCTCAGGCCGAGGCGCAGGCGGCCAGCCAGCGCGCCAACCTGGCGCGTCTGAAGAACGGCAGCCGCCCCGAAGAGATCGCCCAGGGGCGCGCCAATCTCGAATCCGCCAAGGCGGAGGCCGTCAACGCCCGTGCCCAGTTCGAGCGCCAGAACGCACTCGCGCCGAAGGCCGTGGTCAGCCAGCAAGCGCTGGATGAGGCTCGATCAGCAGCGGCGGTTGCCGACGCCAAGGTCGTTTCGAACCAGAAGGCGCTGGATCTGCTGGTCGTCGGTTCCCGTCTAGAAGATATCGATGAGGCGGAAGCGCAACTTCATGCCGCCGAAGCCAATGTCTCGCTGCTGCATCAGCAACTCGCGGATGCCGAGCTGAAGGCGCCTGTCGATGCGATCGTGCAATCCAGGCTGATCGAACCCGGCGAGATGGCCTCGCCGACCCGCGCTGCCTTCTCGCTTGCGACCATCAGCCCGAAATGGGTGCGCACCTATGCCTCCGAAACCCAGCTCGGCATGCTCCGCCCCGGCATGAAAGCCTCCGTGGCCGTGGATTCGCTTCCGGGGCAAACGATCCCCGGATGGGTCGGCTTCATTTCCTCGGTTGCCGAGTTCACGCCGAAATCGGTGCAGACGGAGGAGCTGCGCACCAGCCTTGTGTATGAGGTGAGGGTCTTCGTCGACGATCCCAACAATATGTTGCGCCTGGGGATGCCGGCAACCGTGACGCCGCTTCCGGGCGAGCAGGCACGCCTTGCCACCGCCCAGCAGCAATAGGCGAGGATGTGATGAGCGACAGCAATCTCTCGGTGATCGCACGCAATCTCCGCAAGGCGTTTCGCCGGGACACCGGGGAAACGGTGGAGGCGCTTGCCGATATCTCGCTCGACGTTCGCAAGGGCGCCTTGACGGCGCTCGTCGGTCCGGATGGCGCCGGCAAGACGACATTGCTGCGCCTGGCCTGCGGCCTCATCGCGCCGGATGGCGGCAGTTTGGAGGTTATCGGCGTCGATATCGCCAAGGAGCCGCAGCATGTCCAGGACCGCATCGGCTACATGCCGCAGAAGTTCGGCCTATACGAAGATTTGAGTGTTCAGGAGAACCTCGATCTCTACGCCGATCTGCATGGCGTGACGCAATCCCAGCGCAACGAAACCTACCCACGCCTCTTCGAGATGACGCAGCTCGGGCGGTTCAAGCAAAGGCCCGCGGGAAAATTGTCGGGCGGCATGAAGCAGAAGCTTGGTCTTGCCTGCACTCTGGTGCGCGCGCCGGAACTGCTGCTTCTCGACGAACCCACAGTGGGTGTCGATCCGCTATCTCGGCGTGAGCTCTGGGACATCGTCTTCAGGCTCATAAAGGAGGACGGGCTGTCGGTGATCGTGGCAACCTCCTATCTCGACGAAGCCGAGCGCTGCGAACATGCCGTGCTCATGCATGCGGGAAAAATCCTCGATCAGGGACCGCCGGCCGAGATCACGGCGAAGGCAGAGGGATGCTGCTTTATGGTCGATACCCCCGAGGGCATGGCCGCAAGATCGCTGCAGGCCCGCCTCTTCGCACTGCCTGGCATTGTCGATGCCGTTCCCGAAGCCGGGCGCGTCCGGATCGTGCGCAAGCCGGACCAGAAGGACGAACCGCTGCAGCTGGATGAGACGAAGCTCGACACCGAAAGCGTCGCGCCGCGGTTCGAAGATGCCTTCATGATGCTGTTTGCCGCTGTTGCCGGCGATGGAGAGCGCCAGACGCATGTCAGTCAGCCCGCGGAGAAGCGAAACGGCGATGAAACGATCGTGCAGGTTCGCGACCTCGTCCGCAAGTTCGGGGATTTCACCGCCGTCGACCATGTCAGCTTCAGTGTCCGCAAGGGCGAGGTCTACGGTCTGCTCGGTCCGAACGGTGCCGGCAAAAGCACCACATTCCGGATGCTCTGCGGCTTGCTTCCCGCCACCAGCGGCACCCTTATGGTCGCCGGCTCCGACCTGTTGACGGCGGGCGCAAAGGCGAGAGAGCGGCTGGGCTATGTCGCGCAGAAATTTTCGCTCTATGGGCAGCTCAGCGTCGATGAAAACCTGGAGTTCTTCGCAAGCGCCTATGGACTGCGCGGCAAGCACAGGAAGGAGAGGATCGACTCCCTGAAGAACCAGTTCGAATTGGGCCAGTTTTCAAGATTGCCGAGCGGGCAGTTGCCCGGCGGGTTCAAGCAGCGGCTGGCGCTTGCCGCCGCCCTGCTGCACGAGCCGGATATTCTCTTTCTCGATGAGGCGACAAGCGGCGCCGATCCACTCGCAAGGCGGCAATTCTGGGGGCGGATCACCGCCCTGTCCGAGCAGGGAGTCACCATCATCGTCACGACGCACTTCATGGAAGAAGCCGAGTATTGCGACCGGATTATCATCCTCGACGCCGGCCGCAATCTGGCGGAGGGAACGCCGGTCGAAATCCGCGCCCATGCGGGTGCGCACGGCGAGACGGCAGCGACCATGGAGGAGGCCTTCATCGCGATCGTCGAGAAGGAACGCCACAGACAAGCGGAGAAGGCTGCATGAGCGTACCCGTCAAACATCCCGGCCAAGGATTGCGCGCGGCCTTGCGCCGCATCCGCGCGCTCATCCGCAAGGAGACCTGGCAGCTCTTGCGCGACCCGAGCAGCATCGCGATCGGCATTGTTATGCCCGTGGCGCTGCTGATCCTGTTCGGATACGGCATCAATCTCGACGTCAAGAATGTTCCCGTTGCCATCGTCATGGAGGAGAATTCGGCCGAGGCGCGCGGGCTCGCATCCGCCTTCGGACTCTCCAGCTATTTTTCTCCAAAGCCCGTCAAGACGATGGCCGAGGCCGAAGCAATGCTTCTCTCATCGCAGGCAAGGGCGATCGTGCGGATCCCTTCCGACTTTGCCCGCAACGCCGCCGTGGGCAATGGCGAGGTCCAGGTCGTCGTCAACGGCAGTGATGCCAACACCGCCCGTATCTCGCTCAGCTATGCGGAAGCAGCGGTCGGCGTCTGGGCCGCGAAGGAGGCATCGCGCCAAGGGGCATCCACCGGCAGCGGCGTGACGATCCAATCCCGGCTCTGGTTCAACGAGGCCAATGACAGCAGCTATTTCCTCGTGCCGGGTCTCGTCGTTCTCGTCATGACGCTGATCGGCGCGCTTCTCACCGCCCTTGTCATGGCGCGGGAATGGGAGCGCGGCACCTTCGAGGCGCTCTTCGTAACACCGGTGCGCTCGACCGAAATCCTGCTCGGCAAGACGGTTCCTTATTTTGTGCTCGGGCTGGCGGGCCTGGCGCTCTGCGTCGTCGGCAGCCGGTTGCTCTTCGGCGTGCCGCTTCGCGGATCGCTGCTGGTGCTCACCATCGTATCCATGCTCTATCTTCTGGTCGCTCTGGGGCTTGGCCTTGCCATATCCTCAATCACCAAGAGCCAGTTCATCGCCAGCCAGATTACCGTTCTCGCCACCTTCCTGCCGGCCATGATGCTCTCGGGCTTCATGTTCGATCCGAGGAGCATGCCCTTGGCGGTGCAGATCATCACCTATATCTTCCCGGGCCGGTACTTCGTCACTCTGTTGCAAACCCTGTTTCTCGCCGGCAACATCTGGAGCGTCATCCTGCCCAATGCGGCGGTGCTCGCCGGCATGGCGACGGCGCTCCTGGCACTTGCCGTCCGCATGACCCGCAAGAGGATCGCCTAGCCATGTTCATCGCGTCGCTTCTGCGCATCCTCACTCTCATCCGAAAGGAACTTCTCGTGATCCTGAAGGATCCGAGAAGCCGGGCAAGCCTCGTCGTGCCACCGATCCTGCAATGCCTGATCTTCGGCTATGCCGCGACCTACGATCTCAACAACGTCCCCTATGCGCTCGTGGACCAGGACAGGACTGCGACGTCGAGAAACCTCGTCGCGAAGCTCGAAGGGTCCGGCATCTTCGAAAGAGTGGCGACGCTGACGCAGACGGGCCAGGCCGTGCGGCTGCTCGACACCAAGCAGGTCGTCCTGATCATCGTCATCGAGCACGATTTCGAGCGGCAATTGGAAGCGGGCGTCCCCGGCACTGTGCAGGTCGTCGCGGATGGCCGGAATTCCAACACCAGCGGCATAGCGCAAGGCTACGTCAACACCATCGTCGGCGATTTCACATCCGACTGGCTTGCACGGAAGGGAGGTTCCGGGAGTGCCGTCAGGGTCACGACCCGCGCATGGTACAATCCGCAGCTGGAAACGCGATGGAGCATGGTCCCCTCGCTCATCGGAACGATCACCATGCTGATGACGATGATGCTGACTGCCATGTCCGTCGCGCGCGAACGCGAGGAAGGAACTTTCGACCAGCTGCTTGTGGCACCCTTCACCCCGACAGAGATCATGATCGGCAAGGCTGTGCCCTCGATGATCGTCGGCATCACCCAGGCATCTACTATCCTGCTGGTGGCGTTGTTCTGGTTCCGCATCCCGTTTGCTGGCTCGTTCATGACGCTTTATCTCGGGCTCAGCCTCTTCCTTGCCGCCGCCATCGGCTTCGGATTGTTCCTGTCATCCATCGCGGCGAACATGCAGCAGGCGATGATCCTCTGCTTCGTCTTCCTGATGCCATTCATGCTGCTGTCCGGGCTGATGTCTCCGACCGACAACATGCCGGAGGTCTTGCAATATGCGACGATGATCAATCCGCTGAAATATGCGATCAACATCACCCGTGGGGTCTATCTCGAAGGCGCGGGGCTGAACGCTCTGCTACCCGACATGCTGGCGCTGGTTGCGATAGCTGCCGCAACCATGCCGGTCGCTGCATGGATGTTCCGTCATCGATTGAATTAAGGAAGCGCGGAACTGCCAACTCGCAGCGCCTCGTGCTAAGAGGCGAGCTACGGCATTCACGCCAGCATGTAATAACATTGCGAAATTTCCAATTTAGAAGAACCTGTCTGATTGCGGCATTGCATTAGCGAAATGTATTTATTGCGGAGTGTTTGGATATGCAGTTCTGGCGGTGGATCGTGTTGGTTTCTGTTGGTCTGCTCCTGTCCCTCCAGCAAGCAACTGCTGCCGAGCTGGTGAAGGAGGAGAGTCTCTCGCTGCCGATCCAGATCGGTTCCAAGACAATGGAGCTTGAAACGCTGGTGGTTCGGCCGGTTGATGGTGACAGGTTTCCACTTGTGTTGATCGTCAACGGATCGGCCGGAGCCAATCCATCGGAGATGCATCCCGAGTGGCTGGCGCATATCGCGCATGATTTTGCCCATCGCGGCTGGATTGCCGCATCGGTCGTCTGGCCGGGCTACGGTCGCTCCACCGGAACCTTCATGAACAAGGCTGGAAACTGTTCAAGGCCCGATGTTTCCATGTTTCTCAATGCGCATGGCGATGAGCTTGCCGCTGCATTGAAGACGCTTCGCACACGCAGCGATGTCGATCCGTCTGTAACATTGGGTTTGGGCATATCGATCGGCGGGGCTTCCATGCTCGATCTTGCCGGACGCACGGACCGGCCGCTGACGGCTGTCATCAATATTTCCGGCGGTGTGTATCACTATACGACGGTGGGGGTGGCCGATCCCAATTGCTCGCTCTTCCAGGATGATCTTGTGCGGGACTTCACCGGGTTCGGTCGCAACAATCCGACACCGACGCTCTGGTTCTACGCTGCCAATGATCCTTATTTCGGGCCGGATCTCGCTCAGCGACTGTTGGCCGGATATCGTTCAGGGGGTGGAAACGTCGATTTCGTCGGGCTTCCGCCTTTCGGGCAGGACGGGCATACATTGTACAAATGGAACGCAAATCCATTGCTTGAACCCAGGATTGACGACTTCCTGCGACGCAATCATCTGCCCGCGATGAACCAAGACGAATTGGCGCCCTTGATTTCCGCGCTGACGCCTGTCGATCGCGCAAGCGCAGAGCTTTACCTGAAGCAAGTGACCGAGAAAGCCGCGGCCATGGCTGAGGATGGCACCGGCTTTTATTGGTGGTACGGCCTTCGTTCCATCGAGGATGCCCGCCGGCAGGCGCAGGCCTATTGCGAGAAAAAAAGCGGTAAGACATGCCATATCGTTGCGGAGAACGCGCATCCGGTCGATGGCTGGCAACGTACGGTCTCCGGCTCCAGGCAATGATAACGAGTCCGTATTCGGCTGGATGAATGTGCCGGGACAAATATATGGATTTACCATCAACTTGATGATGCCAGGCAAGCCTTGTGTGAGGCAATAACGGCCCTTTACAACGCTCTACATTGTAGGGAAGGCAAATGACGGAACTGCGCCCCGTCTTATCGACAGACCTCGATCTCATATGTTGTCGGCGGAGATTATTTCCACCGCCTCGGCCTACATGCAGGATTCCCTGCATCTGACCGACCAATGGATCCTCGTCGGCGGCCTGCGCTATCAGTATTATGACCTGATGGCCCGGCAAGGGGCGGCCCTTCGTCACCAATACGGATAGCAATGGCAGCAAGTGGGTACCGAGCGGCGGCATTGTCTATAAGCTGACGCTGGAGGAGGGAGTATTCTACGAGGTCGGCAGCAAGTTCGAGATTGCCGACGGGCTGACGGCCAATGTTGCGCTCTACACCAGCGACAGGAAGAATGTCGCCTATTCCGAAGTCATCAACGGCGAGATCTATATCCAGACTGCTGGCCTCGTGCGCGCCCGGGGTGTGGAAGTGGATGTTGCGGGCGAATTGACCGACGAGCTAAGCATGATTGCCAGCTACGGCTTCACCGACGCCAAGGTGCTCGAAGATCCGACTTACGCCGGCAAATGGCCCGTCAACGTGCCGCGTCATACCGGCTCACTGTTCTTTACCTATGATTTCGGCGAAGTCGGTGGCAACGGCAATACGCTGAAGGTTGGCCTGGGTGCGCGCGGAGCCGGCAAGCGCGCCGGCATCAACATCAACGCCTATTTCCTGCCCGGTTACGTCGTGGCTGACGCCTTTGCCGCCTACACCTTCCGGATGGACGCCCGCTGACGCTGCAGCTCAATCTGAAAAACATCCTCAACAAGACCTACTACAGCTCCTCCATCGGATCGACCAATCTCGGCAACCAGATCGGCGAGCGTCAAGTTCTGATCGCGGTCACATCCTGGTAGCCTTGCACTGCGGCTCTAAAATAGCTCGAGGAACTCTTCGGGATCGTCCTTGATGGCCTGCAGCGAAAGCTTGAGAAAGGTGCGGAAGTCCGGCGCTACATAGCTGATCTCATCGGGGTCATGCGTGAAGGCGATGATCTGCCCGATCTTCCCTTTCTCGGTGGGGGTATAATCCTGGATCAACATGAGGGAGTTGCCGCCGAAGGCAGCAAACGGAAGCCATCCGCGCTGAAACCAGCCGTCGCGGATGCGTGGGTCGCGGGGTGAGGGTTCGATATATCCCTCATACTGAGGGGATACGCGTTCCATACCGGCTCGCGCCTTTTGGGCGGAAGTCAGAGACAGAAAATCATATCCTGTCAGAAAGTCCGGCCTTAGAAAAACACGCACTTCATGTTCACTGCCGTCAGCTATGCGCCATGCCTCACGCAAGTCGGGATCCAGGGCGAAGTCAAGCCGCGCTTCTGCTTCGGCCAGCGTCGTCTCCGCATTGCCCTCGGCAAGATTGAGATGGGCGTCATGCTTGGAATAAACGCGCCGTAAAGCCTCGACATAGTCTGCAAAGATCATATCTGTCCTCGTGGTTGCGGCTCTCGTCTGTGCGAGTTCATCAGCATAAAGGAAATTGTTCAAGCCGTTCGGCGGCGTGTGCCTCTTGATCCCGGCTATCACTAATATCCGCCTCTGCACATTGAGGGAAACACATGATTTCCGCCTGGCGCATGTTTGGGATAAATATGGTTTCGCAAACCGCTTCTTTGCAAAGAGCGAAGTGACACCGTTCAAATTGTGATTGGGAGCATGAGCCTTTATCGACACGATGAGTTCACGCCTGGATGGGAGCCTGATCCCTGGGAAATGGCTACCAGCGCCGCGGACGCTCAAAGGCGGGCATTTCATGAGCGTGCGATGATGCCGATCAAATGGCGGCCAGTCCCATGGAAACGCTTTCCTTCCGATGGCATTTTCGGCCACCGAAAGGATTGGTTTGTTTCGGCTGAGGTCGAGTTCATAGCCTCATCAGGCGGTGAAGATTTACTGCTGATCGAAAACGTCTGGTTTGGTTGGCCTGATCCACCGCAATGGGGTCTGGCATCCCGTCCCAATGGTCGATACGATCTCGAATGGGAGCGATGGGGCAATTTTGCCGATCTACCGACAGCATGGCAGGTTCCCGATCGTCCTCGGCCTTAGATCCGCCGGCGTCAGTAGAGCAACCGAGCTCTCACAGTTCCCGGAATTTTGCGAAGCGCATCCAAGATCTCGTCCGCCGTCTGGCCGACGCCTTCGGCTTCGATGACCACATAGCCTGTTTCGCCATAGGTCTGCAGGAACTCACCGACGATATTGAGCGAGCGGGACGAAAAGATCGTGTTCAGACTGTTCAGCATGCCAGGACGATTTTCATGAACATGGATGAAACGCGTGCCGTTCGAGCGTGGCGGCAGCTGAACCTGGGGAAAGTTGACGGCGCCCAGTGTCGAGCCGATGTCGGAATACTCCACGAGCTTCCGGGAGACTTCCCTTCCGATGCGCTCCTGGGCTTCTTCAGTTGATCCGCCGATATGCGGCGTGAGAATTACATTGTTCAACCCCTGCAGCGGCGTTTCGAAGCGCTCGTTATTTGATGCCGGCTCCTTCGGAAACACGTCCACAGCCGCGCCTGCGAGATGACCGTCTTTCAGAACCTTCGCAAGTGCATCGAGGTCGACCACGGTCCCGCGGGAGTTGTTGATGAAAATGGCGCCCTTCTTCATACGGCGCAGCTCGATCTCCGTGATCATGTTCTGCGTCGAGCTGGTCTCTGGAACGTGCATCGTCACGAAGTCCGAGATTTCGAGCAGCTCACCGAGTGTCGCCATCGATTCGGAGTTGCCGTGGCGAAGCTTGTCCGAGGGGTCGAAGTAACGCACGTTCATGCCCATGCTTTCCGCAAGAACGCTGAGCTGCGAACCGATATTGCCGTAGCCCACGATGCCGAGCGTCTTTCCACGCATCTCGCGGCTGCCTTCGGCAGACTTGTCCCAGCCGCCTTCATGGGCCGAAGTCGAACGCGGGAAAATCCGCCTTGTCAGCATGATGATCTCGCCGATCACAAGCTCGGCGACCGAGCGCGTGTTCGAATAGGGCGCATTGAAAACCGGGATCCCGCGTCGGCGGGCCGCATCCAGATCGACCTGATTTGTCCCTACAGAAAAGCAACCGACCGCCATGAGCTTTCTGGCGGAACTAAAAATTTCCTCCGTCAGCTGGGTGCGTGAGCGAATTCCGATAATATGCGCCTCGGCGATGAGGTTTTTGAGATCCTTGTCATCAAGCGCCTTTGGCAAGTGCGTGAGGTTGACGTAACCGGACGACGAAAAGTAGTCCACGGCGCTCTGGCTGATGCCTTCGAGCAGAAGCACGGAAATTCGATCGCGCGGAAGAGAAAGTTGGATGGTCATTGAATTGCTTTCGGGTCTCGAATTCGACAAGGCCAAGGTCGCCTGGGGGCGGTAGTGCTAGCAGATATTTCAAAACGTTTTGCGACCATCCGGCGGGCAGCGCAAGAGTAAACTCAAGTCCGATGGTAAACGTGCTCGCTGGGCATCGCTACCTTGATCATGGTCGCCCAACTGGTGGATTCGCCCTGGAATGGAATTGCGATCTCCCGATCGCATGGCTTCAACCTAGCTACTCTTGACTTGTATTGCGTGGCCGGTAGAGCTGCATTCGAGGCTTCACGACCACAGAGTCGTCCAAGAAAGCTGGCTTGAGCCACTACTTCGCAGACCCCGCATTCTCTCCCGCAAAAGGTTGATGATGATGCCCCTGAAGATGCTGCAGCTTGCCTTCGTTCTATTGTGCCTGGGCGCCTCGAACGGATCGGAGGCCTTGGCACAGGATGCAATGCCCACGCTCTCGGGCAGCTTTGCCGACCTGTGTGCCGCCGACAGCGAGCATCCATCGAAGCTTTGGAAGATCAGCAGCAGGCTGGACCCTGCACTATGGAGGTCGCGTATCGTTTGCGATCCTTCTTCTCCCGCCAGGCCGATATTGCGTCTCACCGTGCATCCAGGGGACGCCCCCGACCAAAGTGTCGGCGACGCGCCAACCGAACGGGTGGAAATCCAGATCAGGAAGCAGGTCATCAAATTCGACAGGCCGACCTGGTATCACTTTGCCTTTCGGCTGGAAGCTCCCTGGCGAGGGCTTGGCAACCGCACCGTCATCCATCAGGTGAAGCAGAATATTCCGACTGAGGAGACAAAGCCTCTCGGAATGTGCCAGGCGGCAAACCCGCTCTTCAAGATAGAGGCCATACCGACTGAGACGGGCGCGAATTTCGTTGCCAAGGTGAGGGGAAGCGCCGACTGCAATGCCGGTCAATCCAGGATAGTTTGCGGGCCGTGGCATCTGAATCTGGGTGAATGGAATGATGTGAACGTAATGCTCAAACCCAGCCTGACGGAGGGAGAAAGCGCCTTAAAGGTCTATCTCAACGGCCGTGACTGCGACATCTCTTACACAGGGCGCCTTGGCTTTCTCGATCATGGCATGCGGGATCAGGACGGCCACCCCTTCATCGACACTCAACCGCGCTTCGGGATCTATCGGGACACGCTGCCTGATGTGACGCAATCCATCGACTTCGCGGATATTCAGTTCTGGTCGACGGACCCTTCCAGTGATCCCGCCTGGTCAAAATCAACCGTATCGGCCAAGTGAGTATCACGGGCTGGTTTCGACATCTTGCGCGAAATCGGCGTGACCTTTCCGGATTGGCAGTCCCCGGCAGCGCCGGGGCGCTATCAAAGTACCACGACCTTGGTACCCACGCCGACCCGGCCATAGAGGTCCATCACATCAGGATTTGCCATGCGGATGCAGCCGGAGGATACGGCCTTGCCGATCGAGTTCGGCTCGTTGGTGCCGTGGATGCGGTAGAGGGTGGAGCCGAGATAAAGCGCTCTTGCTCCAAGAGGATTGTTGAGGCCGCCCTCCATATGGTCAGGTAGCTCCGGCCGGCGCGCGATCATTTCCTTGGGCGGCGTCCAGCTCGGCCACTCCGCCTTGCGGCTGATCGTCTCCGTGCCTTTCCACGCAAAACCCTGCTTGCCGACACCGATACCGTATTTGACGGCGGTTCCGTCGTTAAGCACAAGGTAGAGGCGCTTTTCCTTGGTGGAGATCACGATCGTGCCGGGGTCGTAGCCGGAAAAGGGGACAACCTTGCGCGGGATGGGTGACTGCGCAAGGCTCGCCCGCCTGTCATCCTTGAGACCGGAATTGAGCTGGGGAGAGGCTGCGCCCGAATCGACCGAACCTCGCCGCTGTGAACGGGGCGGCGGCGGGAAATCGCCGTCTTCGTCGTCATAATAGCCGTAGCGATCGCCCCGATAGTAGTAGTCATCGTTTAAACGCGGATCATCGCGATAGCGCGGCGGCGGCGCCTGACGCAAGTAGCGGGGAGGTGCATAGCCATAATCCGGCTCGTCGCCATAGTCAGGCAGATATCTCCATTCCTGAGCATGTACCGAGACGCCTGCCATCAGTACGGCCAGAACGGGCAAAAGAACCAATTTCACAGTCTTCATGTCACAACCAATTTCCCGAAGAACGCACGGGTCTGCGCCCCGCCTTGGCGGGGTATGTGCCGCCGACAATTCCGGAAACGGCGGGCGTAATTGTGGCAATACAGCTTCAAAGCTGTGATTTTCCGGCCTGTGGAGTATTTGGCTTTTCGCCAGTCGATCAAGCGAACGCCAAAATGACGGGAAGGGGCAGATCGAGACGGTCATCGGAGGGAAGGCGGGTTTGCCGCCTTCCCCCATGTTTATTGGCGCTTCTTTCGCCATGGTGCAGTCTTCTGCCAGTCGCCGGCCATGATACTCCCGTACGGGATCACCTCATCGACCACTTCGGCCAAGCCATAATGGTTGATCTGCGCCCGCACGTTCGCAGCGTTCTTGTAGGCGCTCGGCAGTTCCGACACATCCGCGAAACCGGAGAAGAAGCGCGCGTCCAGGCCGCTTGTTTCCTTCTCCAGAATAGCCGCGATGTTGTTCGGGCTCAGGCCTCGCGAATCTGCGCCATACTCAGCAGACAACTGCCTCATATGCGCGCTGCGCGAAAAGTTGCGGCCGGCGCCATGCGGCGAGAAGCCGAGACCATGGGCAACGTTCGACCCGCGTACGATCAGGATCGGCTCCGCCATGTTGAGCGGAATGATGGTCAGATCGGTCGCGTCGTCAGCCCAGTTGTCGAAGGCAGGCGTCGCACCCTTTCCGTGGTAGAACAGCCCGTCCGACTTGCGGAAGACGAAGTTATGTTCGTTCCAGAAGCGGTCTGCGACCTTGGCCGACAGCCTTTCCGCCGCCATGTCGTGCAGCGCATAGTGGTTTTCCTTCGTCCACTGGCGGATCGTCTGCAGCGCCGACCAGTAGAAGTCACCTTCCTCCGTATCCGCCGGAATCCAGGCATTCTCCCTGTGCGTCTCGGGCGAGATGCGCTCGCGAAACCGGTTGGCGACCTTCATACCCTTGTCGTAGAGCCGGGCACCCGGTGCTCGCGATCCGTGATGGGTCACAAGCGCGGTTTCACCGGTCGACTTCATCGTTCCGACATAGGCGAAATGATTACCGTCGCCCTGGGTTGCGAAATGCTCGATCCCGACGCTCAGCGCACCGTCGCGCAGGTATGGGTTCTGCTCGAAGGCTGAAAGCGTAGCGTCTGAAGGCTTCAGCTGCGCGCCGCGCGGACGGCCGCCAGGGCCGAAATGCGTCACCGCATGCACGGCATCCAGCAGCGACTTCGGATCCACGCCCGGAAAAATCGAGATCGCCATCGAGCAGCAGATGTCGGCCGAATGCATACCCGGATGGATCGCTTCGGATGCGACCACACCGCCGACCGGAATCGTTCCGACCGGACCAGCCGGGCAAGCATCCGGCATGATCGCCGCGGCCCGAACGACGGGCGTGCGCACGAGCGCGCGCATCGTCGCATTCACCTTTTCCACATTGTCCTGCTCGAATGCGTTTTCAGCACGGATGTTGGAATAGATCTCGATGTCGTTGTCCGCCTTCAAGGCTAGAGTTGGCCCCGGCTCAAATGCCTTTGCCGCTTCCAGGGCATCCGTCACGGAGCCCCCCTTGCTCAAGACCGCGTTGGCCGCGTCAAGGGCCGGGCGAAACCACTTCCCCTGGCTCATGCCGGCATCGATCAAATCCTGTCCGCTCATTACCGTTGTCATTGTCTTTTCTGCGTCCGCAGTCCTTCTTGTTCAGTTGCTTTTCTTCACACCGCCTGGGCGACAAGCGTAGCCGGAGATCTATCTCACCGCACGCATTCCACGAATGGCGCTATGCGGCCCCTGTAGTCACCGGCGGCATTCGCCCAGGCTCGTCTTCATCATCCCGGCGACGACATTTGGCAGGACAGTTTACTGAGCTACGCGCTCCCTGGGGAACGCGGGATGATTTGAACATCCGACCTGCCCACCGAAATCCGGCGGGCTGCTCTATCCCTGTAGTCCTGCCGGCATTCGCCGGGCATTTCCTTCATTTCAGCCCCGACAACAAATTTGGCAGGACAGTTTACTGAGCTACGCATTCCCTGGGGAACACGGGATGACTTGAACATCCGACCTGCTTGCCGAAAATCCGGCAAGCCGCTCTACCTGTAGTCCTGCCGGCATTTGCCGGGATAGTTCGTTCCTACCGGGTAGGAACTTACAGCGGCGACGAGGATGGACGAAACCGGATGGCCCCGCTCGTGCCATAGAGCGTATGCCCAGGAGGAGTCGAACCTGCCAGACCATCCAACTTTGGAGGCTGTAGTTCCGTCCGGCATTCGCCGCTTTTTCAGCCATGGCGACAAGTGACCAAAGAAACTTCCGCTACCAAGGAGACATTCAGTCCCTTGCAGGGTTCGAACCTGCCGCGGCCATGTAGTTTCTTTTGCATTCGCCATGTCATTCCATTCGTCCGTGATGACGAGGTGTGGTGAAACGTCCTGCTCTATCCGCTGAGCTACGGGTCCATGAACTGGAGGACCCGACGGGATTCGAACCCGCGACCTGGAGGGTAATAGCCTGTAGTTTCATCCGGCATTCGTCACGGCCCCCCGCATCGTTCACGGCGGCGCGGGGGGTAGTGCTTCTTGTGAGCTCGTCAGAGCTCGATCGCCTCGATGGCTTTCACCCAGCCATCCGAGCCGTTGGTGTCGGCTGCGAAAGCCGCGATCACTCCATAGACGGCGTCCGAGAACCCGCCGATGTTGAGCACGTCTTCCCGCGTCGTTGCCTGTGTGGTGGCGTGGGGCTGGACATCGAGACAAACCAGCTTTGCAGCCGGATTATTCCCCTTGATCCTCGCCCATTCCGTCATCACAGCGGTCGGCTGGCCATTCTTGCGTGCGTCCACCCAGGATTCGTTATCCGAGATGAACACCACGAGATCAACCTTCGCCTTCTCGTTTGCGAGCCTCTTCAACGGTGCGGAGCAATTCGTTCCGCCGCCGCCGATTTTCGCCAGCTTGTCGGCATTGGTCATCACCGAATCCCGCTTGTTGAGACTGACGTGCACGACGTCATTCTCGAACGGCAGGACCCGTGCCTTCGGATTGCGCTGCAGGAATGCCGCGGTCATGAGACCTGCAACATCGATGCAACGGACCGAGGACGTCGCGCCCTTCCGGTGACCGGTTACGGGCGAGCCCATGGAACCCGAAACGTCGGGGCAAAGCACAACATTGCCCGTCAGCGACGGCACGTTGGCAATGGCGATATCCATCGCATCCTGAAGCGCATCCCGCACGACATCCGGAACCTGGCCGTCGACCATCTTCCACGCCATCATCAGCTGATAGGGGAAGACCTTCGCCTTGCGGATTTCCTCCGGATCGGCAAGCCGCGCCGCCAATGCCTCGGCGAAACCCCTGACCTCGAACACGCCGTTGCGTGCAAAGGTATTGAGGTTCTGCCGCACCATCTGCCAGCCGCCCTTGCGGGCGATCTCGACCCAATGCTCCCGCGTCAGCGGCAGCGAGGTCAGCATCTGGAACGGCACGTCCGGCACCGGGCAGGTCTGGTCGCGTCGAAACGCTTCCAGTGCCTTGACGAGTTCCGGCAGCGCCGCGTAGTCGTGCGGCTTGCCGATCGCCCAGGCATAGAGCGCCTTGCGCTCCTCCGTCGCCGGCTTCGGATGCACCATGCGGATCACGTCGGCAAGCGAAGGGTCGTTTCCGACCATCGCACGCAGGATCTGCTCGGTGCTCGCCCGTTCGAGCCAAGCCTGCACGACCTTCTTCGGGCGCGTGCCGAGTGACTTTCGACCGGTGGCCCCAGAGCGCATGACCTGCACGAAGCCGCGCAGCATCTTGCCGCTCTTCACCACCCGAGGAAATGCACGGGCGAAGGCATCGCTCTGAAGGCTGGAAAGCATGGCGAGCAGCGTCACCGGCATGTCCTTCATGTGACCCTTTTCAGCGGCATAGATAGCGACCTTGGCGAGAAATTCCGGCTCGACCTGAAGGGCGAGCGTCTTTACCGCATCGAGTTGCTCGGCTCCATCCGCATAGAAGGTGCCGTTGAACGTGCCGGTCACAGCGTATTGAGCCAGCGCTTCGTGCGGCGTCAGCCGATAGGCCGGCGCAGCTTCATGATTTTTTGTGTCCGTTCCCGGAAGCAGTTTTCCGAGGTAGGTTTTGAAGATTGCCTTGTTGACCATGACAGCACCTCTTGTTTCTTTCGTGCCAGATACATTTCAAGACGCGTGCCAGTTTGGGGAGAGGAGCGAGAGATTTGTGAAAATTTCTTTTATCATATTGTTTTAAAATGAGAAATTTTTATACGTCCTCGAACGTGAGTACGGTTTGCTAAAAATCCAATCCCGATTATATTATCTTATCCTATAGAGTTTTATAACTTTGGATAAGCCATGAAGCGTCGCGTCGCCATCAGCATATTGGGAACCGTCCTGGATGCGGGGAAATGGGAAAACCGCTGGAGCCGCTGGCGACCCACCGTTGCGCTTTGCCAGCAACCGGGCCTGTTCATCGATCGGCTTGAGTTAATCCATGACGATCGCTCGCAACCCCTTTGCAATCGTATTGTCGGCGATATCGGTGCGGTGGCGCCGGCGACGGAGGTGCGCAGCAACGTCATCAACTTTAGGGATCCCTGGGATTTTTCGGAGGTCTATACGAACCTCCGGGACTTTGCCCGCAACTATAGCTTCGACCCCGAAACGGAAGACTATCTCGTCAACATCACCACCGGCACCCATGTGGCGCAGATCTGCTGGTTTCTGCTGACCGAAGCCCGCATCATCCCCGGCAGGATTCTGCAGCTTTCGCCGCCTCGCGATCGCGAGCCAGAGCAGAACTTCGCCGGCACGCATCGGATCATCGACCTCGACCTGTCACGCTATGACGAGATCGCCAAGCGCTTCGCTTCGGAGCGCGAAGATGCGGCGTCCTTCCTGAAATCGGGGATTTCGACCCGGAACGCCGCCTTCAACAGAATGATCGACGAAATCGAAAGGGTGGTGATCCGCTCGACGGCGCCCGTTCTGCTGACTGGACCGACCGGCGCCGGCAAATCGCAGCTCGCACGCAGGATCTATGAGCTGAAAAAAAGCCAGCGCAAGATCAGTGGCCCGTTCATCGAGGTCAACTGCGCGACCCTGCGCGGCGACCAGGCCATGTCCACCCTGTTCGGCCATGTGAAGGGAGCGTTTACCGGCTCGGCCGGCGAACGCGCCGGCTTGCTCAAGGCCGCCGACAAGGGTGTGCTGTTCCTTGACGAAATTGGCGAGCTTGGTCTTGACGAGCAGGCCATGTGCTTGCGTGCCATCGAGGAATAGAGGTTCCTCCCCGTCGGTGCCGACCGGGAAACGTCAGCAGATTTCCAGCTGCTTGCCGGCACCAATCGCGATCTCGGTGACGATGTCCGCAAGGGTAGGTTCCGCGAAGATCTCTATGCCCGGCTCAATCTCTGGACTTTCCAGCTGCCGGCCTTGCGTGAGCGCAAGGAGGACATAGAACCCAATCTCGACTTCGAACTCAGGCGCTATCTGGAACGTGAAGGCGAGAACATCACCTTCAACAGGGAAGCGCGAGAACGCTATCTTGCCTTCGCGACCGGCCCACAGGCCGTCTGGAGCGCCAACTTCCGTGACCTGTCAGCCTCGGTCACGCGTATGGCGACGCTTGCGCCGCACGGGCGCATCACGACCGACGTCGTTGATGATGAAGTCCGACGGCTCAACGCGTTTTGGCGCAGTTCGAGCGATGGCGGCGGGCCGGATCTGATCATTGAAGACGTGTTGGGCGCGGAAGCTGCTGCACGCCTCGATCACTTTGACGCAGCGCAGCTTGCCACTGTTCTTCATGTCTGCCGCGAACATGCGACAGCGAGCGCTGCCGGCAGAGCCTTGTTCGCGGTCTCGCGATTGGAAAAAAAGAGCAGCAATGATGCGGATCGCTTGACCAAATATCTTGCCCGTTTCGAGCTCCGTTTCGAAGATGTCAGGAAGAAGGGCCAGCCGGCTGGCTGAGAAGCATCCATGGCTCGCTCGACCCGAGCGAGCTTACTGGGTTGCCCCTCCAGCATCATCTTCTCTTAGACTTACACCGCTCTGCGCATCGAAAAGATGCAGCCGTGATTCCAGGAGGGAGAAGCTGACCTGATCTCCCGGTTTTGCACGGCTAGAAGCCTTGACGAGTGCTCCTATCTCGATATCGCCGTGGGTGAAGGTGATCAGCGCGTCATTGCCGTGAAATTCGATCAGGTTTGCGGTTCCGGACAAAACGTTCACATCGGCCCCGTTTGAGACCAGAAGATCGGCAGGCCGGATGCCGAGGGTCGCCTTCTGGCCGTGTTGCAGCCGGAAGCCATGGCCTTCGATCCTGAAATTGATGCCGTCTCCGACGAGAAGCCAACCGTCTTCCACCTGATGTATGACGACGTTGAGGAAGTTCATGTTCGGCGTGCCGATGAACCCGGCAACGAAGAGGGTGCGGGGCTTTTCATAGATCTCGGCAGGCGTGCCGACCTGCTCGATTGCGCCGGCCCGCATCAACACGATCCTGTCGGCAAGCGTCATGGCTTCGAGTTGATCGTGGGTGACATAGACGGTTGTCGTCTGGAGCTTTTGATGCAGTCTCGCGATCTCCACCCGCATGTGATGTCTGAGCTTGGCGTCGAGATTGGAGAGCGGCTCGTCGAAGAGGAAGACCTTTGGTGTTTTGATCATGGCGCGCGCGATCGCCACGCGCTGTTGCTGTCCGCCGGATAGTTCGGCCGGCTTGCGGGCGAGATAGGGCTCCAGGCCGAGGGTTGCCGAGACGGCCTTGATGCGCTCGTCGATCTGGTCCTTCGGCACCTTCATCCGCTTGAGGCCGAAGGCGATGTTGTCGTAGATGGTCATGTGGGGGTAAAGCGCATAGTTCTGAAAGACCATCGCCACTCCCCTGTCGCGTGGTTCGAGGTCGTTGACCTCTTTGCCGCCGATCGACACCGTGCCACCGGAGATCTCCTCAAGTCCGGCAATCATCCGCAGCAAAGTGGATTTTCCGCATCCGGAGGGGCCGAGGAAGACGATGAATTCGCGATCCGAGACGTCGAGATTGAAGTTGTTGATGACGTTGATGGCGCCGTAGCTCTTGTCGATATTGGCACAGACGATATTCGACATCTCAGTTCCCCTCGCTTTCCATCACGATCTGCAGCTTGACATCGGTGGGTCTTCCAGAGGCCGCACGCTCGAATGCCCCAATGCTGTCGCTGAATTTGAAGGTCTCGGTGATGAGTGGGTTCAGGTCGACCTTGCCCGAGGCAATGAGCTGGAGGGCGCGATCGAAAATGTTGGCGTAACGGAAAACGGTCTCGATCCGGACTTCCCTGGCGATTGCTCCGGATACGTCGAAGACCACAGGCTCTACCGGCAGGCCGACCATAACCAGCGCGCCGCCCGGGCGAACGAGATCGAAGAGACCGTTATAGGCCTTCGGACTGCCACTCGCTTCAAAGACGATATCCGCCCCCCAGCCCTCGGTGGAGGATTGAATGACATCGTTCAGGGATTGCTTGCCGATATTGACGGGAATGATCCCCGGGTACCGGCCTGCGATTGCGAGCTTTTCGGCGCTGAAGTCGGAGATGTAGACGCGGCTGCAGCCGCCGGCGAGCGCCGCAAGAGCAACCATGATGCCGATGGGACCGCAGCCAATCACGGCCGCGACGTCGCCGGGAACGATCCGTGCTCGCGCGGCAGCCTGCATGCCGATCGCAAACGGCTCGACCATCGCGCCTTCGGCGAAGGTTACATTGTCCGGTAACTTGTAGGTGAAGGCAGCGGGATGGACGACGAAGGGCGTGAGGACGCCATGGATCGGCGGCGTCGCCCAAAAGCGGACACTCGGATCGACATTGTAGATGCCGAGCTTCGAGGCGCGGGAGGACAGATCGGGTATGCCGGGCTCCATGCAGACACGGTCGCCCGGCTGCAGGTTTGTGACATTCCGGCCGACTTCAACGACCGTGCCGGCGGCCTCGTGGCCGAGCACCATCGGCTCGCGCACCACGAAGGAGCCGATGGCGCCATGGGTGTAATAGTGGACATCGCTGCCGCAAATGCCGACGGTGTGGATCTTGATCTTGACGTCGCCTGGGCCGAGTTCGAGCGGCAGGTCGATCTCCCTCAGGGATAGCTTGCCCTTTTGCTCGAGAACGAGAGCTTCCATATAGATAATCCTCTTTAAGATGACTTGCGCTTGAAGGCGCTATTGAGCAGCCCGCTCAGCACTCCGATGAAGAGCAGCGGGGGAATGGACAGAAGAACGACCGATGCGTTGAGAATGCCCCAGGGGACATCGCGGCCGAGCTGGGTAAGCTCGGATGCGACGATCGGCAGGGTCTTGGCATCGGAGGTCGTCAGCATGAGCGCAATCAGGAACTCGTTCCAAACCAGGACGAAAGCGAAGGCGATCGCACCGATCAGGGACCGCGAGGCAATCGGCAGCGCGATGCGGAAAAAGATGGCGAAGGGACCGTAGCCATCGACGCGCCCGGCCTCCTCGACCTCTTTCGGTACGCGCGCGAAGGCCGGAACACTAAGCCAGATGATGGTCGCGAGCGTCAGCAGCGTGTAGGTGACGATCATCGACAGCCTGGTATCGTAGAAGCCGAAATCCAGCCAGATCACCATCAGCGGAATGGCGACGGCAACCGGTGGCAGGAAGCGGAGCGACAGGACGAAGAACTGGATGTCCTTCGACCAGCGGTTCGGATAACGCGCGATTGCGTAAGCGGCTGGCAGCCCGAGGACCGTGCCGATGAGCACGGAAATGCCCGAGATCAGCACCGAGTTCGTCAGCCCGGCAAAGACACTGTCGCGCCCCAGCACATAGGCGAAATTGTCGAGCGTCGGCGTGAAGAAGAAGAGCGGCGTCGGCGTGACGATGTCGACGCGGTTCTTGAACGCGTTGAGCGTTGTCCAGAACAGCGGGAAAACGGCCGACAGTGCTGCCAATGCCAGGATGAGCTTGCCGACAAGACGGCCCGTGCGACGATTGCTCATATCTTCGCCCTCTTCCAGATGAAGGTGAATGCCACGGATGTCGCGATCATCATCAGGACCGCCATGCTCGACGCATAGGAAATGCGGCCGGATTCGATGAAGCCCTGAGAAAAGGCATACATATCCAGGGTCTCGGTCGAGATGCCCGGACCGCCGCGCGTCATCACATAGATCAGGTCGAAGGCGCGCAGCGACTCGATCATTTTGATGAATGCAAGCGAGATGAGCGGTGCCTTGAGCATGGGCAAGGCGACATAGGCATAGACTTCCCAGCTGCGCGCGTGATCGAGCCGCGCGGCTTCAAACGGCTGCGGCGGGAGGGTCTCGAGCAGCTTGAGGACAATGACCGAGAAGAAGAGACCCCATTGCCAGACATCGACCAGTGCGACCGTGCCAAGCGCCGTGGTGGCGTTCGAAAGCAGGTCCAAAGGCTGGCCCGTGATTGCCTTATACGGGTAGGTGATGATCCCATAGAGCGGATGAAAGGCGAATTTCCAGACAAAAGCCGCGGAAACGCGGGGAAGGATGACCGGGATCAGGAACAGTAGCGACAGCAGATTGCGCGTTTTCGCCGCCGTGCATTCAAACAGAAGGATGCCGAGGCCGATGGCGAGGACGAGGGTCAGAACCACCGTCAATGCTTCCCATTTGAGCGATACCTGAATGGCATTGAGAAAACGCCGATCGGAAAAGAGCGAAAGGTAGTTCGCAAGGCCGATGAACCGGCCATCCGGCCTGCTGAGCTCGCGATCCTCGAGGGAAATAACGATGGCATAGACCGTCGGCACGAAGGCCAATATTGCCAGGATGATCATGGCGGGCGTCAAAAAGACCGCCGGTAGTAATGTACGTTTGTTTTTCATGACTTACCTTCCGGCGGCCTTCGCACCGATGGACGGAAAGCCCGATGGGTGAAACACCCATCGGGACGGGAGAGGGAGATCGCAGTGCTATTGGTTGCGGGCCACCAGGTCCTTGGCGAAGTCGTTGAGTTCGTCGAGACCGCCCTTGATATCGGTGCGCGTGCCCGTGATCAGCTCTTCCAGGATGATGCCCCAGCGGTCGCCGAGATCCGGCCATTGTGGGCTCTGCCAGAAGTTGACGGCGGTCACCTTGCCGGTGTCTGCAAGGGCTTGTCCAAGCGCCGGTCCGTAGGTGTCGGCGAATTTCTTGCTCGTCATGATGCTCGTGCGATTGAGTTCACTGAACTGACCCGCATCAAGACGACGCTCCTCATTCTCCTTGGATGTCGCCCAGGCAATGAAGAGGCCCGCGCACTGCTTCGAAGCTTCGTCCTTGTTGGCCTTCGTGCCGATGGCAAGGCCATGGCCATAGCCACCGCCCGTCAACGGCGCGGGTGGCGGCAGGTAGCCGATCTTGTCGGCGACCTGCGAGGATTTCTTGTCGAGCGCCATGCCGACCAGCGGCGTCGACTCGATCAGGATCGCGACCTGTCCGGAGGTAAAGGCGCCAACGGCCTCATCCCAGCTGCCGGTCTGGCTTCCCGGCGCGGAATACTTGAAAAGCTCCAGATAGGTCTGCGTCGCCTTCACGGCGGCATCGCTGTCGAAGGTCGGTGTCTTGCCGTCAAACCACTGGCCGCCGAAGCCCTTGAAGAACGGCATCCAGCGCCAGACGTTGGCGCCCGAGCCGCGCTGACCGCGCAATGCCGTTCCGTAGATACCTTTGTCCGGCTGATTGAGCTTCTTGACCGCGGCAATATACTCGTCGAGCGTCTTCGGTGGCTGAATGCCGGCCGCATCGAGCAAATCCTTGCGGTAGATCATCAGGTCACCGCCACCGGTTACCGGCGCGAACCAGACCTTGCCGTCGTAGGTCGCAATCTTCTGCCGGCCCGGATCGAAATCGGCGTAGTCATAGTCCTTGGGATAATAATCCAGCAGCGGCATGACCCAGCCGGACGATGCGAAGAGTGCAACATTGGCTTCGTCAACATAGTACACATTGTACTTGCCGATCGTCGAAGCGTCGGCCTTGGTTTTGGCACGACGGTCGTTCTCGTTGAGATAGTCGATCTGGAAGCTGGCGCCGCCGCTCAGCTTGCTGAATTCATCCTTGTATTGTTCCAGCAAGGTCAGGCCGTCGCGCGGCTGAGCCAGGACGCGAATGGTGCCTGAGCATTGTGCTGCATATGCGAATGATGGTGCAGCGCCGAAAAATGCGCATGCGATCGCGATGCTCGAAACGAGCGATTTCATGGTTCTCATCGAAATTCCTCCCCTAAAGGTCCACTGTGCAGATAGCGGATGTCCCGATCCGATCTGCGCCTCCGAAGCGATGTTGATCGCCGGCACAAATAGTACGGAGCATGACACGCGCTGCTAGCGTGCGTCATGCAAGGATTCTATACTTTAATGCGCTAATTGGATTGGCTATTCATCGTACGAACCGGCCGTCTTTGGCTGGTCAGTTTTCGATAAGCCGATGGCGTAACCTTGTGTTGGCGAAGGAATGTTCTGTTGAAGTTGGAGATGTTTAGATAGCCGACTTCGAAGCAGATATCCGTGATTGGCATATCTGTTTCGGACAGCAATTTGCAGGCCTGCCAAACCCGGAGCTTGTTGACGTGATCCGTAAAGTTGTTGCCGGTGTTCTTTTTGAAGAACCGGGAAAATGCACTTTCGCTCATTCCTGCCAGTTCCGCCAATTCGCCGATGTGAATGTCGGAGGCCAGATGCTCGAAAATATAGATCAGAGATCGCTGAAGGACATCCAGCCTCTCGGCGTCGAGCTTGGGGGCAAACTCCAATGACGACAGGATCTCGTATTCGTTCGAGGATGACAGCAAATCGAGCAGGTTGACGAAAAGGGACAGGCGGGCAAAGCCTTTAAGATGCCCCATCCGTTCAATCAATTCGCCACCCTCCTTTCGCGTGTTGCCCGTGAACACCAGGCCGCGTTCGGTGCGGCGAAAGAAGTCTTCGAGCTGATTGAATTCCGGCATGGCCTGGGTGATGGCCCGAAGCCGAGCGGGGTCGAACTGGATAACGATATCCCTGCCTTGAATAATCTCTCCGGGTTCGGTCGTGGTCACCCAGTCATGCGGAAGATTGGGGCCGACGATTGTCAGATAGCCCGGATCGAATTCGCCGATATGATCGCCGACGAATGCCAATCCGCGTGTCTTCCTCAGGAGATGTATCTCGATCTCTGGATGGAAGTTCCAGACGTTTCTTGCCCATGGATAGTCGTCCATTCGCCAGAGAAATGTCTCGTTGACGTCGGTGACGATGTGCTCGAAGGTCGCCAGATCGCCCGTGAGCGATGCGTTTTTTCCGCTACCCATCCGCCTTGCAGTCTCTGATCCCACGTTCTTCAGCATTCCGGTTTCCGGTCGGGGCTGTTGGCTGAGCAATCCATCTGTCTTTCCGCTCTCCGCCGCAAGCAAAGTCGCCTATACCCTCGAGTAGGTGATAATTTAACTGCACGAGTAGGATCTCGTCTACATCCAGATAGATCTGTTGTTTACTGATCGATGTTCGCGCGTGCATGGCGGGTCGAGAACTATCTCGGCCATTCGAATTTTCCGCCTTTACCTCGTTGTCGTGGCTGATCCAGCGGCTCTAAGACTTGAGGTCGATGATCTCCCTCAATCGCTGAATGGTGATAATGCGCAACAGTCACTTAGATGGCCGGCTGGTATCTCAGCGATCAATTTTGTAATGACTATCACTGTTGGTAGCGATCACGGGTATACACATCCACACTCATTACACAGAGGCTCCACACTATCTCATTATAGTAGCGCTACATGTCGGTTGTTAACAAGCTCGTTAACAAGGAGACAACAAGAATGCGAAAGCTACTCATCATTGCAGCAACGACAACTGTTCTTGCAGCCAGTGCGGTTTCGGCTGCGACCATTTCCGGCGAGATCAAATTCGTCGATGCCAAGCAGCGAACGATCACTCTTAGCGATGGGAAAGTTTATTGGCTTACTGTCGCCCAGAAGGTTGATAGCCTGAAAATTGGCGAGAAGGTTACCATCAAATACGATCAGGCAGGCACAAAGTCCGTGGTCTCGAAGATCGACGCGATAAAGTAGCTCGGGAAAGCGCACGGTGCTTGTAATTCAACACCGTGCGCTGACGGATTGGTCCCTCTCGGATCCCGATAGAGTGCACGGAAAAATATGGGATGCAGGCGGTTTATCATTCGCCTGCATCCCAAGCCCTTTGTGGTCGCAGGACAGCCGGTTCACTTTCCCGCACCGTTCTACGATCCATGGATCCTGTCATAGTGCGCGGAAGTCCGCCCAAGGCATGCCTGGACAAGGCCCGCCATGCTGCCCAGGCATGATGCGGCTCGCACAAGCGAGTTCCCGCGGGTGAATGGCGCGGCTACAACATAGAATGATAGCCTCAATATCCTGCCGGCGATCGAGCCGGCCAAATGGACGGCCACGATGGCCGGCTTGGCCTTCAATTTCTTGCTGATCAGGTTAGTGCTGTGATCCCGACTGCGCAGGTATTGGTAGCGCAGGGTGAGCCGTTCTATCGGAACGGTCTCAAAGACAATGGCACGCGGCGCCCATCCGGTCTTTGCTCCCAGTCTCTTCGCCTGCAACCAGAGCTGCCAGTCTTCACCACCAGATAGCCCGAGACTATTGTCGAAGCGCAAACCCGTGTTGCGGAAAAATGTCAGATTTGCCATCCAGCTCCCGGTCGCAATCCTGATGCAGTGGGATTTGCCGATGCTGTGATTGCGCAGCGCTTTCGCCTCGCCGCTTCTGTTTACCTTGTTCATTCCCGACCAGACCATTTTCCTCCACATCGATATGTCAGGCGAAGGGGATGCAAAACGGACGGGAGATCCGAGAATATCGAGATGAGAGGCATCTCTTTCGGCAAGCAATTCGATAAGCCAGTCTTTAGATACGACCTCGTCATCGTCGGCAAATGTCAGCAGGTGACCGTTGGCGCTGAGCGCGGCTTCCAGAACGTGATTGCGTGCGAATGCGATACCGAGACGCGGCTCGATTTCGTACTGGATCGTGCACTGCGGCAGCCGCTTGCCAAATTCATCGATGACATCTTGTAAAGTGGGGATGTCGTTGTTCTCGACGATGATGAAATGCAGATGGGTATTCGGGGGAATATACATTTCGGCATAGGATGCCAGCAGCGCGCGTAGCATCACTGGCCTCCCGCGCGTGATCGTGCCGATACAAATGCGGCGGCTATCGGAGATTGATGAGCATTCGCCCGGAGTGTCATTCATGGTCAAGGGTTACACAGTTGTGCCGCCCGCGCGGAGAAGTCCGCGGGGCGCATGGTTTGGCGAGGTAGCGACAGGCAATGGTGCTGGGGGGAAGCTTCTTTGCATGGCAGGGAAGAAGCTTCCGCCGCTTGATTCAGCAACAAGGTTTTTGATTTCGGCCCGAAACAGGCCAGCGTCGGCCCGACGATCTAGCCCCAAAGTGATTTCGCTTCGATGAAGCTTCTGGTCGGAGCGTGTCCCTCGGTGTGGCGGAGGCTGGGATTGCTTCTTCCAGCGTCGCCTGCGCCAATGCCATAGCCGCGTTGGCTTGTGCCAGGTCGCTGCTTGCCGCGGTGTTCTGCTTGCGAAGCGTATGTGTCGAGCCAAACGTTGATGGGCGTTCGGCTGCGCCGCCTTTGCGTGCTGCGGAGGGTCTTCCGTGCTCTGAAGCCCTGCAAGGAGAACGTGGGGATCAGCGTGGCCCGGAAGCTCGTTTGCGACGGGAATAAAGTGGGCGACAAGCTTGACGCCGCCGACTGCGGGCATCGCCACTTCCGCACTTTCCCGTGCGTGGGCAATGCCGGCCATCGAGGCGAGAAGAAGCCAGGCGAGGAGATGAGCCCTCGGGCATGTCGGTCTAAGGGCAGTCCGCATCGATGCATGTCCTGGCTACCCGCCTTCATGGCGAGATCGAAAGGAGGGAAACGCATGGGCTCCGCCGGAGCTTGCCGGATACAACCCATGCTTTTTGTCGAATACGATATGACCCGAAGATTGTTACGCTTGTGTTTGCTATATGTGGAGGTTGTGTGGAGGTGGACGATTGAATGTTGACTGCCGGGCCGGCTCAGCCTTTGCTGGTGGAAAGGGGCCGAATGGAAATGCGCTTATTTTGACAGTATCCGGCGGCGAGGTTGCATGGTGCAAAGGCGGCAGCCGCCATAGGTCGGATCGCTCCCGATAATGCCCTTTTGAACTCGAAACACGGCAAGATTCATGAGTATTTTGGTAAACATTTTTGCTACATATAGGTTGTGCCCGCAACCCCGAATAGCCTCTGCGTGATCGCCGAAAACAGTCCGGTGCTCCATGCCGAGCTTACCATTTCACAGATCAGGGTATTTCGATGGCTGAAAAAACCAGCGTTCTTGAGCCCATTTCCGAAATTCTAAAGGCCTATTGGAAATCCGATCGCTGGATGCTTCTGATCGGCATCGTGGTGGTGCTTCTCGCAAGCGTCAGCAGCGTCGCCGCGCCCTATATATTTTCGCGAATTATCGATCGTTTGCCGCAGGATGGTGCCGTCATGGGCGTCGTGTTGGGGTTGGTGATCTATGCGGTACTGGTCGGCGTTGCTGCGGCGCTCCAGCATATGATGCAATACCTCTCGTTCATGAGTTCGGAAAACCTTGGTTTCATAGCGCAAACTCGCTTCTTTGAACGTATTTTAAAGAAGACCACGGTCTTCTTCATCGAGCACAATCCGGCTGAAATTCAAACCGCAAGTTCGAGCGGAAGCAATGCGTTGACGATGCTCGTTCAGCTTGGCCTTATCGTCTTCATTCCCGGTATCATGCAAATCTTGCTCACACTGGCGACGCTGGGCGCGTTGATCGATCTGCAGGTGATGACCATCGTCATACTCTATGGCGCGATGACCATTGCGTTGACCGTGATTTCCGTTCGCCGCGCCCGAGTCTACCTCGACAAGGCGATTGAAGCCGGTCAGGAAAATGCGCGTTTCGTGGGAAATGCCATGAACGCGATGGAAACGCTGCGCCATTTCGGCAGTCATGACTGGATGAAACGGCGCTTCGCAACCAAGGCGGCGGAAGTGCGGGATGCTTGGCGTGGCTATGTGCTGCAACGAGTCGGTTACATCGCCGTGCTGGGAATAGCGCTCTCGGTACAGTTTGCCGTAACCTTCCTGCTGTTGCTGCCGCGCTACAGAGCAGGCCAAGTGACGGTTGGCGATATCGTTCTGTTCAATACCCTTCTACTGCAGCTCAACATGCCGTTCGAGATGATTGCTCATGCGATCGACGACGTGGCGCGTTCGCGTTCGACACTCACGCCATTGGCAGAAATGTGGCAGGCGCCGGAGGAGCGTCAGGTTTCGCAGGCGACATCCTTTGTGACGAAGAACGGCCGCCTCGTTTTTGATCGCGTCAGCCATGCCTATGACAACGGCCGTGGCGTGAAGGAGATCAGTTTCGAGGCGCAACGCGGCGGCATGACATTTCTTGTCGGTGAAACCGGCTCGGGCAAGTCGACCATCTTCAAGCTGGCGCTGAAATCGATCGAGCCGGATTCCGGGCGCATCCTCATCGACGAGGTCGACATAGCCTCGATCGACCGGGCTGATTGGTATTCGGCGATTGCCGTCGTGCCACAGGATGCCATCCTGCTGAATGAAAGCCTGGCCGAAAATATTCTGCTTGGTCGTCCGAAAGATGAGGCGCGCCTGCAGCTTGCAGCCGAAAAGGCGGCGATCTTGCCCTTCGTCGATGCGCTGCCCGATGGTTTCGAAACGACGGTCGGCGAGCGCGGCCTGAAGCTTTCCGGCGGCGAGCGCCAGCGCATAGCCATTGCGCGGGCTGTCTATGGCAATCCGGCCATCCTCTTTCTCGACGAGGCAAGTTCGGCACTGGACGAGGCAACGGAGCGTGACATCATGGAGCACATTCGCGTGCTTGCCCGCGATGTCACCGTGCTGGCCATCACCCACAGGCGTTCCGTCATCGCGAAGAGCGACAAGGTGGTGGATATGAGCACGCTGGGTGAAGTGCTGACTACCGACCAGTCGTAGCCAATTGTTCCGAAGCCAGCAGCTCCCCATAATGTGCCCGCGCCACATCCGGATGCGAACGCAGGCGGCTCTTGAGCTGGTTCTGGCCGACTTCACGGAAGATCGGATTGAGGGGGTCGACCGAAATGCCGCGCTCAGCGCGTTTCAGATCTTCCGGTAGCTCGATGACGGGGATTGTGGCGTCCGGGCGGGAGCCTAGGAAGAATGCCACGGAAAATCGCTCGACGCCCGCAGGCGGCGCGATCACATCGTGCACGTCGGCGCGCACGAAGCCGTTGGTCGCAAGCTCTAGCAATTCGCCGGTGTTGATGACGAAGGTGCCGGGAACCGGCGGCGCGTTGATCCACACGCCATCTTCGGTGCGCACGCGCAAGCCGGGCGTCGTATCCTGAAGCAGCACGGTCACGAAGCCGCCATCCTTGTGGGCGCCGACGCCCTGGTCCGTTTCGGCGACGTCGCGGCCCGGATAGCGGATGATTTTCAGAAGCTGCGATGGCTGCGGCTGGTATATGTCGGCAAAGACATTCTCCGGCTGGCCGAGGGCTGCGGCAATGGCCTTCAGAATATCAATGCCGATCCGCGTGACCTCAGCCTGATAGGCGAGCAGCAGCGGTTTGAGCTCCGGCAGGGCCTCGGGCCATTGGTTGGGGCCTTGCAGGCGCCGCCATGCCGGCGTATCCGGGCCAATCTCGGCCGGCTTGTCTTCCGTGTTGATATCGAGCTGCTCGCGCCAATCCTGTTCGCCGCGGGTACGTTCCTGGCCGGCCCGGTTGTAGCCACGGAAGTGCGGTGATTTCACCATCTCGATCTTGAGCTTCTCTTCGAGGGGAAGAGAAAAGAAGCGCTTCGCCGTCGCAACGACATCCTCAATCAACTTCGGATCGACGCCGTGCCCGGTCAGATAGAAGAAGCCATGGTCGTGGAGCACCGTGCGAAGCTCGGCGATGAAGACTTGCCGCTCCTCGGCCGAAACATGAAGACGGGAGAGATCAAGGGTCGGCAACGATGTTTCGGCTTCAGCCGGCGTCGTGTGAACGGTCACGGGTGTTTCCTCCCTCAGGATCTTGTGGCTGAGCCGGGCAAGACGGAATGCGTCTTGCTGATTGAGGAGACGCTATGGCCGATTATTTCCGGATGCAAACAAGATCATCTCAAAGATTGCGGATCTCAGGGAATGTTTTTTGCGGCCGCCATTCCCAGGCTGTGGCGATCGAAGGCGGCAACAGGGGCGCTCCCGATCGTGGTCGATTTCTCATTCCCGCAGCGGGGGCAGAGGATGGGCCGGAAACGCGAGTCTGAAAGGCAAGTCCTGCTGCGCGAATTTGTGCGCCTCCTTCGGCCATCATTGACGTTCTGCATGGCGATGAGGGTGTGACGTGGCGGTTGCTTGTCCGTTTCGACGCTCTTTGCGCCGTCAGGCGGCGGCTGACAGGCTTGCGGCTCGTCTTGCCATGCGTGCCGCCAGCAAGATCGCTTCCCGGCTCGCACCGACATCGGCAACTCCCTTGCCGGCAATATCATAGGCGGTGCCATGCGCGGGCGTGCAGAGCGGGAAGGGCAGGCCGCCCATCATCGTCACGCCCTTGTCGAAGCCGATGAGCTTCATGGCGATCTGACCCTGGTCGTGATACATGGTCAGCACGGCTTGGAAACCTTCTTTGAGCGCTCGCAAGAACACGGTGTCGGCCGGGAAGGGGCCTTCGACATTGTAGCCTCTCGCCTTTGCCGCGGCGACGGCGGGTTCGATGATGTCGATCTCCTCCATGCCGAAGCTGCCGCCATCGCCCGCATGCGGATTGATGCCAGCAACCGCGATCTTCGGATCGTCATAGCCCGCGCTCTTCAGGCAGGCCATCGTCAGCTCCAGCCCATCCAGAATGCCGTCGATCGAGAGTGACGAGCAACCTGAGACAGCGGAATATGCGAGGTGACGCGGGCATTCCAGACCTTTTCCAGAACGTTGAACTCGCGCAACCTGCCGGTGAAGCCCAGGACATCGGAGACGAAACGGATCTCGTCGTCATAGCCCGGATAGGCAAGCCGCATCGCCTTCTTGTTGAAGGGGGTGAAGCAGACGGCCTGCGCATGCCCCGAATGGGCAAGCATCAGCGCCTCGCGGAAGTTCCGCGTCGCAAATTTGCCGCCGGCAAGCGTCGCTTCGCCGCGTGTAACGTCCGCCGGGTCCAGATTCTGCAGATCGATGAAGACATGACGATCCGTGCCGGCGTCGCCGATGCTTTCGAATGAAGCATCCCGCAGCTCGAGTGAAAGACCCGCCACCTTGGCTCCCTCGTCGAGAATGCGCCGATCGCCGATGGCGACGATATGAGCGGCCTCTTTAATTTCGGGAAGCGCTAGAACCCTCGCGGCCAATTCAGCACTGATGCCGGCGGGATCACCCATGGCTAGCGCTATAACGGGGCGGATATTTGCTGCGTCATTGATGGCCATGATGATCTTCCTCCTCGTTAAACCCAATGATTTCTGATAGAGCATTCAAAATTCTGCATCAAGTATTCTGTATACAGAATTTTACATTGACGCGGATATGCGCCATCGCCATGCTCAGGGAATCGTGGAAGAGGGTCGGCTCGCGGCGATTTGCGAGAGCCATTGCAGTGGGAATCGAGAATGGATGAGACCGGCAGGTTGGATTGGAAAGCCGAAGGCGGTCCGGGCCCCATCCAGCGCACCGTGCTGCATGATACGATCGTCAGCCATCTCCGCGACATGATTATCGAGGGCATTCTGGAGCCCGGCATACGTCTGCACGAAGGCCAACTCGGCGAACGGCTTGGCGTATCGCGTACGCCGTTGCGCGAGGCGATCAAGTTTCTGGCGAGCGAAGGCCTCGTCGAACTGACCCCAAGCCGTGGAGCGTCGGTCAAACGCTTCAGCGGCAAGGATGTTGAGGACATGTTGAGCGTCCTGCGCACGCTCGAGGAACTGGCGGGCAAGCTCGCCTGCCAGCTCGGCAGTGATGCGGAGATCGCCGAAGTTCGGGCCTTGCATGACGAAATGGTCCGCTGCTATCGGGTGGGCGACCGTCTGCAATATTACAAGCTCAACCAGGCCATTCACACGGCAATCGTCCGGCTGACCAAAAATGCATCCCTGTCCGAGATGCATCATATGTTGCAGACGCGGCTGAAACGCATCCGCTTTATCGGCCACGAAGGCCCGGAAAAATGGGCAGCTGCCGTCGCCGAGCATGAGGAGATGATCGCGGCTTTGGAGGCGCGTGACGGGGCGCGGCTTTCAAAGATTCTCGGTCGTCATCTCGCCAATGCCTGGGAGCGGGTTCGCGACGTGGTGTGACTTACTCCCCTGTTCGGTAAGAGAACTGTGGATGCCACAGTCGCCGGCCGCCACCCGCTCGCAAGAGCATCTCTCGGTAGAATTCCATAGCGACATCGCGTATATCGGGCTCCGAACCTTTCACAACCGTCGAGTTGTGCAGGGCATTTTTGACGAGAGGGCAAAAAGATAGGAAGCCAGGAACAAGCACCCGTGCCGAAGCGTCTGGCACGTCTCGTCTTGATGACACCTGATGGTGCGGTCGTTGGATGTTGGCCACCGGTTCCTGTCGACGTCCCGTGGCGGCAGGAAGTGGAATCCGTCATACGCGCCGCGCGCGAACACTATGGCATTGACGTAACCATCCTGCGCCTGCTCGAAGTCTCTCCTGAGCGGCCCGATGGCGTGGAAGTCACCTATTTGGCAGAGATTGCCGAGCCCGTACCGGCCGAAGTTTGGACGGGGAAGATCGAGGCTCATCCGCTGCGTCAAGCCTATGCGCAGCCCGGCGGTCCCGCCGCCGATCTTGCTTGGGCAGTGCGGGTGTTGGCCGGGCATGGCCTTACACCTACGGCCAAACCCGTGCAGGTTCGCACCTGGAATCTCTCCAGTGTCTGGCGCTTGCCCATCGGCGACCAATCAGCATGGCTGAAAGTCGTGCCGCCGTTCTTCGGGCATGAGGGCCGTGTCATTGCAGCTTTGGCGGGCCAGCATGTTCCAACACTATTCGGCCACGACGAAGACGGGCGCATTTTGCTCGCGGAGATTCCCGGCGAGGACATGTTTGAGGCCGATCTACCGCAATTGCTGGGCATGGTGACTGTCCTTGTCGACATACAGGCCTCATGGATTGGCCGCGTCGAAGAATTGCGCGGGATGGGGTTGCCCGATTGGCGTGGGCCGGGCTTGTCCATGGCGATCGCCGATGTCGTGCAACGGACACGCGAGGAATTGTCCGCGGACGAGCATGCGGCGCTATCCCGCTTTGTCGAAGGTCTTGCCGCCCGCTTTGCCGAAGTCGATGCCTGCGGATTGCCGGACACGCTTGTCCATGGCGATTGCCATCCCGGCAATTTTCGCGGGACGGAATTGGAGCTGACGCTGCTTGATTGGGGCGATAGCGGCATCGGCCATCCTTTGCTCGACCAGCCGGCCTTTCTCGATGCGGTCCCGCCGGAGCATCTGCAGACGGTCAAGGATCACTGGAACCGGCAATGGTTGACCCGCGTGCCCGGCTGTAACCCGACACGCGCCGCCGATCTGCTGGCCCCGCTCGCGGCAGCCAGAAGAGCCGTGATCTATCAGCATTTCCTCGACAATATCGAACCGTCGGAGCAGGTCTATCATCAAGGCGACCCGGCCGACTGGTTGCGCCGCACCGCGGAATTGGTGATGAAGGCGGATTGAGCGAGGGGCGGCGAAAGGTATGTATTCGCGGACTGCACCATGAGGTACTGCTTGATCCCCACCCATTCGGCTTTTGCCGGAGAGGTGATTGTCTGTGATCTTTACAACTTTCAGTCCCGGTGAGCTGTACCTGATCCTTGCGTCAATCTTTCCAGCTCGTCCACGTCGCAAATGCGAGTTAACTTTTTGCCGGCTTTCTCTGCCGCCACGCACGTGGCTCGGATGTCAGACATCCAGTCTTGCTCGATCGCCCATATGGTTCTGAAAAGATCTCGCGTCGGCGGCATGGCTGAGAGGCCGCCGGGAGAATGCTTCAGCGTGCCCGAATGCCAGGCGATTTGCCTCTCAGCGGCGAGCCAGAAGTGCATCCAGAGCGGCATGTCGATGAGAATGATCTCGGTCGCCCGATTTATACGAGCAGGTATCGAATCCCGATGCCCGAGCCCATCGATGATCCAGCTTTCCTCGGATATGATCCGCTGATGCTGTTCGGAATAGTCGTCTATCGGCGCCGGGATCCAGCCTTCCCGCCAAAGGAGCTTGTCGATTTCGAAATGGGCAAGGCCGCGTTGCTTGGCCATGTTGCGCGCGAGCGTGGATTTTCCGCCGCCAGCATTTCCTAGAATGACGATGCGCGACATCATATGAACAACCTGAGCGATCCGGCTTTGATGTGACATGATTGGGCGAATTGCCTACCCATACTGCAACCAACCCATTTTGCAGCTTGTGGTCAACTGGTCGCACAATCAGGCAGCATCGCGCCGCACGAGATGTTGGATACCGGCGGGCATGGTTTCGATGAGGTTTCGCACGGGCAAGGGCTGCAGATCGAACTGATCCAGGGCGGCCCGGGTAGACAATGCCCATCGAAATTCAAGCTCGGCATTGCCGTCCCTGATCCGATGCACGATCTCGTTCTCGTGGAAGGGCAATGGCCGCGACAGCTCCGCTTCATAATAGAAGCCGAGTTCATGTACGCGCGTACCCGCGAATTCGAAGAAATTTTCGATGATGAAGCGCAGCGGACCGATCGCTGCCGGACAGCCGATCTCTTCCTCGATCTCGCGCGCCAGCGTTTCGGCGCTCGCCTCGTGAAACTCCACCCGACCGCCGGGCAGAACCCAGAACCGGTCTCCAACGGCCCGATGAATGAGGATGTGGCCGTTGGAACGGATCAGTGCACCAGCCCGCAATTGGAAGCGTGAATCTCCGGCGTCCACGACGATCATGGTGCGTGCAGTATCCGTCATTGTTCGATCCTCCATAGGTTCTTATCGAGATCGCCGAGCCCGAAGAATTGACATCAGCCCGGCCTTTGGAAACGGTGAGACGATGGTAGATGCACTTTTCGAAAGTGATTTGAAATGCGCTTCGTCAACCCAATCCCTTTCGTCAGCGATATCGAACGCTCAAAGATGTTTTATCGCGACATCGTGGGGCTCAAAGTCCTGAGCGATTTCGGAAGCTTCGTTCTGTTCGAGACAGGCTTTGCGATTCATGACGGAAAAGCGCTCGAACGGACAGTCTGGAAGACATCGGCCGAAATGTTGGAGCCATATGGCCGCCGCAACATCCTTCTCTATTTCGAGGACGACGATGTGGATGCGGCCTTTGAGAGAATAGCGCCGCATGCCGAGCTTATTCATCCCGTCGAGCGGCAGGAATGGGGACAGCGGGTCTTCCGTTTCCACGATCCCGACGGTCATGCGGTGGAGATCGGCGAGCCGCAGTCTGTCGGGATCGCTGAAGGCTAAAGGTACATGATGTGAGAACACTTCTATTGCGTCTGCGCTCTCAAAGCCTGTCGAATATCGCTGACGCCACCATGACTTCCGTCCCTGCCAGACCAACAGAGCAAAAAAGCGTCATGTCGAGTGCAGATATTCGAGCGGGGACGGTGTTGGTGACAACGTCGGCCAGTTCCTTCATGCGATGTTCGTGACCTGACCCGGCAAGAAAAAAGGGCGAGGCATAAGCCTGTGTCTGCTCCAGGGAATCGGTGACGATCATGTTGGCGGCATCTGCTATGTCCAAACCGATTTCATTTGCCTGCCGTGTTTTCGGGCCGACCGTGTTGATATGCACCCCGGGCTTCAAATCCGCCGCATGGATGACCGGTGCATCGCTGCTTGTTGCGCAAAGCACGATATCGGCATCCGCTACGGCCTCGGCAGCGCTTTCGACGGGGTCGATCGCTATACCCAACTCACTATGCATGTCTTCGGCAAAGGCGGTGCGGCTTCTCTCGTCGCGGCTGAAGACGCGGACGGCTGTTATGTCTCGAACCGCGGCTGCGGCAATCAGCTGAGTTCTCGCTTGAGCGCCACTGCCCAAAATACCAACGGTTCTGGCGTTTGGGGCGCTGAGATGACGTATGGCGAGGCCTCCGATTGCTCCCGTCCTGATTTGGCCCAGCCGCTCACCTATGATGATCCCTATGAGTTTGGCATCAGCCGCAGACCAAACAGCGACAATCTGCGTGTGCTCAGTTCCGTTGAACGTCTCATAGACACGGAAACCGGCAAGCGGCGTCTCTCCAAGGATGCCTCCAACGGTAAACACCAGATCGCCTTGGCCGGGAAACGGGACATGATGTCGAGGCGGGGAGACAAATTTGCCCGTTGCTTTGGCATGGAGGGCCGCTTCCATCGCGTCGATTGCGACGGGCATCAATGCGATACTGTCCAAATCCTGGTCTTGCAGTATTTTCATCATCGGGAATCTCCAACTCAAAGCTGAGTTTGCAACCTCAAGCCCGGTTGAGGTCAAGCTGTTGAGCCGAAACGATAGAGAATGAGGATGCAAGCCTTGCGTGGTCTCAAATTCGAGCAGCTGACGGAACATCTTCCGCCGGATTTTGATGTGCTGCGCCGGGATGCTGCTGCAGAGGGCAAACGGTTTTTGGAGCGACTGTGTGCCGAGTGGCAGAGCGGTGAACAGCGTTTCAGCGGGACACATGAAGCTCTGTTGGCGGCCAGGGTGAATGGCGAGTTGGCGGGGATCGGCGGGATGACGATCGATCCCGTTATATCTTCCGCCATGCGTATGCGCCGCTTTTTTGTGCGTCCGGCATACCGGCGACATGGCCTCGGCCGCCAGTTGGTGGCGACGATCTTGAACCGGCCAATTTCGAGCGGGACGATTATCACGGTGAATACCGATAGCGCTGAGGCGGCTGCATTCTGGGAAGCCATCGGCTTTCGGCACGAGCCGAGGAATGGCTTTACCCACTATCTCCGTTATCGTAGCTCTGGCGATGTGCGCTCGACCGATGATGTTGTCGGGCTTCTACAGTGATGAAATATGCTATCTGGCTTTTATGATGCACGATGATATTGCGCCTGAAGAAACCGCCATCCGGCGCCTGCTGCGGGAAATGACGCCGCAATGGGCCGATCTTCCGGTTCGGCGGCTAATATCGTCGGGTACCGACAATGCGATCTATCGCATCGGAGAGCGGTTGCTGCTGCGCCTTCCGCGCCGCGAAGCTGCGGCGAATCTCGTCGCCAAAGAACTCGATTGGTTGCCCCGTTTCACAAACCTCCCACTCGACGTGCCGAGATTGCTGTTCCGGGGGAGTGCCGATTTCGGCCTGAAATGCGATTTCGGGATTTTCGAGTGGATGGACGGGGATATTGCGTCTCCACAAGCTATTGCCGAGCCCGATGCGGCCGCACTCGCGCTTGCGGCCTTTCTGAAAGCGCTGCATCAGGTCGATATCCGTGGAGCGCCGCATGCGGGCGAACTCAATCATCGCCGCGGCGTGGCGCTGGAGGTTTTGTCTTCCGTGGCGCTGCCTGCCATCGATATTCTGGCGGACGAGATCGATGCAGAGGCTGCGCGGCGGCTTTGGCAGAAAGCGTGCGCGACTGTGCATCGAGGCCAACCGGTCTGGCTGCATGGGGACATCAAGGCGGATAATTTGATTGCCAGAGACGGGCATCTTACGGGAGTGATCGACTGGGGCCTTTGCGCTGTGGGCGATCCGGCCGCGGATTATGCGGCGGCTTGGTCCTGGGTGGAGCCCGCCGCGCGAGAAACCTTTCGGGTGGCCTGCGATGTGAGTGATGCCGATTGGCTGCGGGCCGAAGGCTGGGCGCTTTATGGCGCCGTCATCGCGCTGAGCTATTATCGGGGCGGGCGAAACGAGGCGCTATGCGAGCAATCGCGCCTCACCCTCTCACGCCTCAACATGCGCTAGTCCCGTTCACACGGTTTCGGCAGTCATCCCGCTACAGCATGCGTCGCAGCACTTCATCCTTCCGGAAGAAATGATGCCAGAGAGCCGCCAGAATATGCAGGCTGACGACCGCATAGAGGCAGTAGGCGCCATATTCGTGGACTTCGGCAGCGGCTCGCGCCAGCGGCCTGTCGAGCGGCAGCAGATTTGGCCATTCGAAGAGGCCGAACCAGGGGAGATCACGCCCGCCGGCGGCCGAGGTGGTGTAGCCGGCCAGCGGCATCAGGATCATCAATGCGTAGAGCAGGATATGCGCGCCGTGCGCGCGGCATAGTGGTTGAAGCCATCGAGCGGCTGCCGATAGGCAGGCTCGCCAAGCGAAAGCCTGAGCGGCAGGCGGATGGCGATGAGGAAGAGTGCGGTCATGCCAAGTGATTTATGTATGTCGAGAAGGGCTTGGCGTAGCGGTGTGCCCGGCACGAGGTAGGAACAGTAGAGGCCGATGGCGAGGGCGGAAATAATGACGATAGCCATTAGCCAATGCAGGATCCGCTGCGATGGTCGGTATCGGGTGTTTGGCGCGTCTTCTTCAGGCGCTAAAGTGGCGGACATATGCTTCTCCGGGTCGTCTGGGGGTACGGCGCGGATGCGGTGATCGGTCGAAATATGGCTGATTTGAGGGCCTCTCCGTTCACCTTCTCGCGAGCGGGCCATCCTGGTTACAAGCGTTTTTCGCGCTCGGAAATGGTTACTGGAGATGCCTAGCGCTGAAGTAGCAAAGCCAATGCTGTCTTAGGTGCCCGTGGCTCACTGTCCGGGCTTGCGCGTCGTCGTCTGGCCCTGATCGCCGGAGGCTGACAAGATCTCGCAGCTTTCGGTATGCACCGCCGTTGCCGCATCTGCGGTGGGGATCTTGGAGCAGATTCCGACCTCGTGTCCGTCGATACGGAAAAAGGCAATTCCACCGGTCTCCAGAGCCAATCGCAATTGCGCTTCCGTTGCCCGATGCAGGCTGTGGCGATCGCCCTCATAGTCGCGTATCGTGCTACGCGACACGCCGGATCGGTCGGCAAGGTCCGTCTGGGTCCAGTCGAGATAGCCCCGGGCTGCGCGACAGAGCGCTGGTGTTAAAATCATCGCCATCTTACCTTGACGCGCGGCTCCAAGCTGCCCATATTGGGCAATATCTATCATATAGGGCATATTACGCCGGTTTGCTAGAGGTGTTTGCCGCCATGGCGGCCACCGTGATTCGGCCGAGGAAAGGAACGACGTTTTGGGATAACCAGCGGGCCTACTCTTATCCTGGTACTTTTGGCTCTGCCGTTTATCGGAAGTCTCTTATCCGTATGCCTTCTGCGCTCGCAGTCGCGACGCGTTCCCGCCTGGATCGCCGGCACAGTGACCTTCGTGGCGCTCCTGATCGCCATAAGCTTCTACCCCGCCATCATGGATGGGGGCGTGGTGCGATACAGCATAGAATGGCTGCCGCAACTCGGGCTTGATTTCACGCTGCGGCTCGACGGGTTTTCCTGGCTTTTCTCTGTCGTCATCACGGCTATCGGTTTTCTCGTCATCGTCTATGCCCGATACTACATGTCGGAAGAGGACCCCGTTCCCCGGTTCTTCTCTTTCCTGCTGGCCTTCATGGGGGCAATGCTTGGCATCGTCTTATCAGGCAATGTCATCCTGCTCTCGATATTCTGGGAGCTGACGAGCATCTTTTCCTTCCTGCTGATCAGCTATTGGCACAACAGCGCTGCGGCCCGCGATGGTGCGCGCATGGCGCTGACGATTACCGGGATCGGCGGTTTCTGCCTGTTGATCGGCCTGATCCTTCTTGGCCACATTGTCGGCAGCTATGATCTGGACAAGATCCTGGCGTCCGGCGACATCATTCGCAATCATCCGCTCTATTCGCCGGCCCTGGTGCTGATCCTGCTGGGTGCGCTGACGAAGAGCGCGCAGTTTCCCTTCCATTTCTGGCTGCCGAATGCCATGGCGGCGCCGACGCCCGTCTCGGCCTATCTGCATTCCGCCACGCTGGTGAAGGCTGGTGTCTTCCTGCTTGCCCGCTTCTGGCCGGTTCTGGCGGGCACGGACGAATGGTTCTACATCGTCGGCGCGGCCGGCATCACCACCTTGCTGCTCGGCGCTTATTTCGCGATGTTCCAGCAGGACCTCAAGGGACTGCTGGCCTATTCGACGATCAGCCATCTCGGCCTCATCACCACCCTGCTCAGCCTCGGCAGCCCGCTTGCGACAGTAGCCGCCATCTTCCACATGGTGAACCACGCGACCTTCAAGGCCTCGTTGTTCATGGCCGCCGGCATTATCGATCATGAGACCGGCACGCGTGATATGCGCCGCTTGAGCGGTCTGTTCCGCTACATGCCATTCACCGGGGCGCTTGCCATCGTCGCAAGCGCGGCCATGGCCGGCGTCCCCCTGCTGAACGGCTTCCTGTCGAAAGAAATGTTCTTCGCGGAAGCCATCGAGACGCATGCCGATTCCATTCTCGACCGGATACTGCCCTATGTGGCAACTCTGGCGAGCGCCTTCAGCGTTGCCTATTCCTTGCGCTTTATCCAGACGGTATTCTTCGGGCCGGCACCGACCGATATGCCGATCGCCAAGCCGCATGAGCCGCCGCGCTGGATGCGTTTTCCGATCGAGCTTTTGGTCGTCGTCTGCCTTGTGGTCGGCATCGTCCCCGCTTTGTCGGTCGCTCCGTTCCTGCAGGCGGCCGTTGTCAGCGTTCTGCAAGGGCAGACGCCGGAATACAGCCTCTCCCTTTGGCATGGTCTCAACCTTCCGCTTCTGATGAGCGTGGTCGCTCTCATCGGCGGGACGGTGTTCTATTTCGTCTTCAAGGATTATCTTTCGCGATGCGAAGACGGACCGCCGATTTTTCGGCGCCTGAGAGGCCAGCGCATCTTCGAGCGCGTTCTGGTGGAGGTCTCCTGGCATTGGGCCAGAGTGGCCGAGCGACGGATCGGCACGCGCAAGCTGCAGCCTCAACTTCGCTGGGTGGTTGTGACAGGCTTTGCGGCGGGCCTGCTGCCGCTCTATCTCTCCGGTTTCGAAGCACCGCATTTTGCCTTTTCCGGCGCCGATCCTGTCTTTGCATCGATCTGGGCAATCGGTATCTGCCTGGCAATCGGCACCGCATTCGTTGCCAAATATCACCGCCTGGCGGCGCTGGTAATGCTCGGCGGCGTCGGTTTGATCGTCTGCATGACCTTTATTTGGCTTTCGGCGCCGGATCTTGCCATCACCCAGCTACTCGTTGAGGTCGTCACGACGGTTCTCATTCTGCTGGGACTGCGCTGGCTGCCGAAGCGGACGGAGGGGATCGATGATACTGTCGATTTCCGTGCCCGCTTCCGCCGTTTTCGCGACCTTGCGCTTGCAGTCGCCTGCGGCGTCGGCATGATGTTCATCTCTTATGCCGTCATGACCATGCCGGTGCCTGACGCCATCGCCAATTATTTCCTTGAGAATGCCTATTCGAAGGGTGGGGGTCGCAATGTCGTCAACGTCATCCTGGTCGATTTCCGCGGTTTCGACACTCTGGGGGAAATCGCCGTCCTTGGCATTGTCGCCTTGACCGTCTATGCGCTGCTGCGTCGTTTCCGCCCGGCACCCGACAGCATGGAAATGCCCGAGCAGCAGAGGATCCAGAACCGTTTCGACGAGGAACGGCCGGAGCGCTCTGCTGGGGATACGGTGCGTGACTATATTCTCGTACCGTCGGTGATCATGCAATGGATGTTCCCGTTCGTGATCACGCTCTCGGTCTATATTTTCATGCGCGGGCATGACCTGCCCGGTGGCGGCTTTTCGGCCGGGCTGACGCTGTCGATCGCGTTCCTGCTGCAGTATCTGGCCGGCGGCACGCGCTGGGCGGAGGACCGTATCCGCATTCTGCCCTTGCGCTGGATGGGGGCCGGCCTTCTCGCGGCGACCGCGACGGGCATCGGCGCTTGGTTCTTCGGCTATCCCTTCCTCACATCGCACTTCCAGTATCTGGACGTGCCTTTGATCGGCAAGGTGCCCGCTGCGAGCGCGCTGCTGTTCGACCTCGGCGTCTTCATGCTGGTTGTCGGCTCCACGGTTCTGATCCTCGTTGCGCTCGCCCACCAATCGATCCGCATAAATCGCCTCCGCACCATCGAGGCGGAAAAGGCAAAGGGGGATTGATGGAACTCATCTTGTCCGTTGCGATCGGTGTGATGACGGCCTGCGGCGTCTGGCTGATCCTGCGTCCGCGCACCTACCAGGTCATCATCGGCCTGTCGCTGCTGTCTTATGCCGTTAATCTCTTCATATTTGGCGTCGGTGGTGTGAAGACCAATATGCCGCCGGTGCTGGCGGACGGCAGCGCGGCGCCCGCACTGGCCGATCCAGTGCCGCAGGCGCTGGTGCTGACGGCGATCGTCATCGGCTTTGCGACGACAGCTCTATTTCTCGTCGTGCTGCTTGCTTCACGCGGCATGACCGGCACCGATCATGTGGACGGAAGGAGCGACCGGAAGTGACAGGTTGGTCGCATCATCTCATCATCGCGCCGATCCTGCTGCCGCTGGTGGCTGCCGCTGTTTTATTGTTCATCGACGAGCGCGAGCGGACGTGGAAGGCGCTTGTCAGTTTGGCGGCCACGCTTCTGCTGGTCGGAATAACGCTTGCACTTTTTCGCGCTGAAGGTGGATCGGCGGGCCAGGAGCGTGCCTATCTGCTCGGCAACTGGAGCGCGCCCTTCGGCATCGTGCTGGTGCTCGATAGTCTTTCAGCGCTCATGCTGTTACTGACCTCCATCGTCGCTCTTGCCGCGTTGATATTCTCGCTGGCGCGCTGGCATGCTGTGGGCGCACATTTCCACACCATGTTCCAGCTGCTGCTCATGGGCGTGAACGGCGCCTTTCTGACCGGCGACCTCTTCAATCTCTTCGTTTTCTTCGAGGTGATGCTGGCCGCATCCTACGGCCTGCTGCTGCATGGATCCGGTCCGCTTCGCGTCAAGGCCGGCCTGCACTATATCGCCGTCAATCTTGCCGCAGCGCTGCTCTTCCTGATCGGTGTGAGCCTGATCTATGGCACGGCGGGTACGCTGAACATGGCAGATCTGGCGGTGCGCATTCCCGAAATGTCCGCCGACCGCCGCATGCTGATGCAGGCAGGGGCCGGCGTGCTCGGCATCGCCTTCCTCATCAAGGCCGGCATGTGGCCGCTCTGCTTCTGGCTGCCGACGGCCTATAGCGCGGCATCCGCGCCGGTCGCCGGCGTATTTGCCATTCTGAGCAAGCTCGGGATCTATGTCATCCTGCGGTTGACCATGCTTCTTTTTGGCGAAGGGCCTTCCGCCGGTTTCGGCTCCTCCGTGCTTCTCTATGGCGGCATGGCGACGCTGATCTTCGGAACCGTCGGGGTATTGGCATCGCAGGCGCTCGGCCGGCTGGCCGGCTTTTCGGTGCTTGTCTCGTCTGGAACCTTGCTGATGGTGATCGGCATCAATGACGGCTCCATCTCAGCCGGCGCTCTGATGTATCTTGTCAGCTCGACGCTGACGATCAGTGCCTTCTTCATGCTGATCGAGCTTGTCGAACGCGGGCAGGATGCGGGCGCCAGCGTCCTGGCGGTCACCATGGAAGCCTATGGCGACGCCGAGGAGAAAGAGCCTGCGGAGGGCGAGGGCGTCACCATGCCCGGCACCATGGCGATGCTCGGCATCTGCTTTGCAGCTTGTGGAATATTGCTGTCCGGCTTGCCGCCGCTTTCGGGTTTTATCGCAAAATTCGCGATGCTGTCGGCGATGATGGGGACCGGTGCGATCGGCGTGCCGCCAAGTGCTGCCGTCTGGGTGCTGATCTTCCTCGTTATCCTTTCGGGTATTGCTGCACTGATTTCGATGACACGTGCCGGCATACGCACATTCTGGAGTTCTCTTGAAGGCACGGTTCCGCGTGTGCTCGTGATCGAGATATTGCCGGTCATGGGCTTGCTTGCCCTGACGCTGGCGCTGACCATCTGGGCGGGCCCGGTCATGCAATATATGGAAGCGACCATCCGTACGCTGAGCGATCCGCGCATCTATGTCGATGCGGTCCACAATGCGGCTGTTATCTCGGACGCTTCCGCGACCGTGTCGAACCAGGCGGGAGGTCCGTGATGCTGCCATATCCGCTTCTGACGCTAAGCTTGATCCTGACCTGGCTGTTGCTGAACGGTTTCACGCTCGGCCATCTTATCCTTGGCATCATTGTCGCCGTCTTTGCCTCCTGGGCCATGGCGTCATTGCGTCCCGAGAAGCCGAAACTGCGGAAATGGTATCTGCTGCCACAGCTGTTCTTTCGTGTTGTCTTCGATGTCCTGAAGTCGAATGTTCAGGTGGCCTGGATCATTCTGAGGGGCCGTTCGCGAAAGACGACGCCGGGTTTCGTGACCTTGGAGCTTAGGGTTCGAGATCAGATTCCGCTGGCGCTGTTGGCCGTCATTCTCACCAGCACGCCCGGGTCTGCATGGCTTGAGTATGATTCCAACGACAATACGGTGCTGCTTCATGTGCTTGATCTTGAAAACGAGGCGCAATGGCGTGACACCGTCGCCAATCGATACGAGAGTTTGCTGATGGAGATATTTGCATGAGTGCAATGATCATCCAGATATCCGTCGCTGCAGCGCAGTTGATGATCATGGCCGCCATGGCGATTGCGTCCATTCGCATGTTTCGTGGTCCGCGCGCCCAGGATCGCATCATCGCGCTCGATACGCTGTATGTGAATGCCATGCTGCTGCTGCTCACCTTCGGCATCGGGACCGGGCGTGTCGTCTATTTCGAAGCTGCTCTCGTCATCGGCATGCTGGGCTTTGTCGCAACCGTCGCGCTGGCGAAATTTCTGATGCGTGGGGAGGTGATCGAATGAGCACCTCGTTTGAAACCTTGCCGCTTTGGGCCGCGATTCCTGTCGGCGGATTGCTCGTCATCGGCGCCTTTCTCACCCTCGTCGGTGCCATCGGTTTCCTGAAGCTCGGAACGTTTTACGAGCGCATTCACGCCCCGACATTGGGGACGAGCGGCGGTATCGGCGCGATCATGCTGGCATCGATGATCTTTTTCTCGATATCGACCGAATCGCTCGTCATCCACGAGCTTCTGATCGGGATCTTCGTGACCGTGACAACACCGATCACCTTCATGCTGCTGGCTCGTGCGGCGCTGCATCGCGATCGTGCCGAGCAGAACGGCATTGTTCCGCCGAAGAACATACCGACTGAGCCTCCGGTCGAGTAGCCTTCGCGGTCACCTGTTGCGATCCATTATACCAAGGTATCGATTGATCCTTGTTCGGAGCGGCGTATACACCAAACTATCCCGAATGTTCACATCTCGGGATGTCCGGTTTGGCCGGACGTGCAATGTCATAGAGGACCACATGAACCCGCGATCTAGTAGCCAGCACACGGAATGCGACAGTCGACGCTCGTCGTTTGTCCTTATCGCTGTGCTGACCCATCGCCCGGGTAGACCATGTGACCGCGAGGGCCACCGCCGCCGGCGTTGACCCGCGGCACTGGCCTCCCGGGTTCGAGCAACTATCGAACCAGGAGGAGGTCAGTAGCATGACCATCATCTTCGAACCTGCCGTCATGAAGGGTGGCTCGACCACGCCAATCTCTCACCATCGCGTCGAGGGGCGTTATCCCATGTCTGTCTGGCCTAGCTGCGCGTTAGCGGGGGCGGGCTTCCGATCGTTTCTCCTTCGGGAACGGGATGCTGCGTCGGCGACGCCATCGGACTAAGCCGCTCGATCCGGCTTCTCATTACAGATGCTCATTCAGGCCGCCAATGTCGGCGGCTCTTCGATAATCGATCGCAGCGCGGCCATTGGCCTGCGTGGGAGTAAAACTATGGATAATTTGCAAGCAAACGGGACGGCATCAGCTGTTCTCGACACGGCGCATGTCGGCGACATCAACGGCGCGCTCGGTACCATCAACCACGGCGATATTGCCGCACGCACCACCTGGCGGGCACGTCTGATGACGTTGCTGGCTATTCTCGGACCGGGCCTTATCGTCATGGTTGGCGATAATGATGCCGGTGCGTTCGCCACCTATACCCAGGCGGGACAGAATTATGGCACATCCCTGCTGTGGACATTGTTGCTGCTTGTGCCGGTGCTCTATGTGAACCAGGAGATGGTGCTGCGGCTAGGCGCGGTGACCGGCGTCGGTCATGCGCGTCTCATTCTGGAGCGCTTCGGCAAGTTCTGGGGCGCCTTCAGCGTCATTGACCTGTTCATTCTGAACGGTTTGACGATCGTCACCGAATTCATCGGCATCAGCCTGGCGCTTGATTATCTCGGCGTATCGAAGGTTGCCGGCGTTGCGATCGCGGCAGCACTCACCATGATTGCCGCAAGCACCGGCAGCTTCCGCCGTTTCGAACGTTTCGCCCTGATGCTGTGCCTTGGCAGCCTGCTGCTCGTGCCGATCGTGCTGGTTGCGCATGTGTCCGGCCACCAGATCGTGCGGGACCTGACGATCCCCAATCTGCCTGAAGGCAAGCTGTCGGACATCTTGCTTCTCATCATCGGCATCGTCGGCACGACGGTCGCTCCGTGGCAGCTGTTCTTCCAGCAAAGCTATGTGATCGACAAGCGCATCACGCCGCGCTTCATCGGCTATGAAAAGGCCGACCTCTGGCTCGGCATCGTCATGGTCATGATCGGTGCCGTCGCGATGATGGTGTTCTGCGCAGCCATCTTCCAGGGTCAGCCCGAGTTCGGCAACTTTACAGATGCCGGTGGCATTGCTGCAGGGCTTGGCAAATATGTAAGCCCGACGATGGGCGTGCTGTTTGCCATCGCACTTATCGATGCGGCGATCATTGGAGCCGCTGCCGTGTCGCTGGCAACCGCCTACGCGATCGGCGATGTTCTTTCGCTCAACCATTCGCTTCACCGCAAGGCGAGCGAAGCAAAGGGCTTTTACTTCGTCTATTGCGGCTTGATCGCTGCGGCAGCTGCTCTCGTCCTGATCCCCGGTTCGCCGCTCGGTCTCATCACGCTTGCTGTGCAGACTTTGGCCGGCGTGCTGTTGCCCAGCGCGACCGTGTTCCTGTTGCTGCTGTGCAACGACAAGGCCGTGCTGGGCCCATGGGTCAATGGTAAGGTCATGAACCTCTTCACTGGTGCTGTTATCGCCGTGCTGGTGATGTTGTCGATTATTCTTACGGCCTCAGTTCTTTATCCGGAGATCACGGGCGAACAGATCCTGTGGATCCTCGCAGGCGGCACGTTGCTCGGCTTCCTTGGTCTTGCTGCGACCGGCCTGCTGAACCGCCGATCCGTCAACCGAGGCGAAATACGGCAGCGTGTCAAAGACAGGTCCCTGCGTCCCACCTGGCGCATGCCGCCGCTTTCCGCTCTGGAGCCCATACAGCTCTCGCTTTCGAGGCGCGTGTGGATGATCGTGCTGCGCGGTTATCTTGTTGTCGCGGTCGGCATGGTACTTGTGCGTGTGGTCCAGCTTGCATTCGGCCAGGGCTGAGCCTAGTCATGGCGGAGATATCCCGCCATACAAATGATGACGTCCGGCGGGTCGGCCCGCCGGCGTCGTGCTGCCAAACGTTTCAACACCAACCGGATATTCGTCATGACCGGCAGTCTCGTCATCTTGGAACTCATGGGACACGTCGCGCTGCTGCTTTGGGGCATGCGTATGGTTCAGGGCGGCATCGAAAAGGCTTTCGGCTCGGATCTGAGACGTGTGCTCGGACGCGCCTTGCGCAACCGACTGGTTGCCGTTGCTGCCGGTGCGGGCGTCACCATGCTGCTCCAGAGCAGCACGGCGACGGTCATGATGGTCACATCCTTTGCCGCGCGTGGCGCAGTCGCGCTTATTCCGGCCCTGGCGGTGATGCTCGGCGCCAATGTCGGGACCGCGCTGATCGTCAAGGCGCTTTCCTTCGACGTTTCTTTCATTTCGCCTCTGCTGCTGCTGGCCGGATATGTCGCGTTCAAACGTGGACCCAAGGGCCGCATGCGGCAACTGGGACGCGTCGGTATCGGGCTCGGCCTGATGCTGCTTGCGCTGCATGGTCTCGTGCAGACGATCCAACCGGTCAGCACGGCTCCGGTTCTCCGCAGCATCCTCGATGCGATCACCGGTGATCCGGTACTCGATGTATTGCTGGCGGCTGCCCTGACATTTGCGGCGCATTCCAGCGTTGCCGTTATGCTGCTGCTGGTGGGGCTTGCGGCCGGTGACGTCATAACGCCGACCGCCGGCCTCGCATTGGTGCTGGGCGCCAACCTTGGAGGCGCGCTGCCTCCGGTTTTTGAAACAAACGGCGCCAACCCCGCCAACCGCCGCGTGCCGGTCGGCAACTTGCTGTTCCGTGCGATCGGCTGCATTGTCGCGCTGCCTTTTCTGCAGCCCCTGGCAGATCTTTTCCAGCGGTATGTCGGGGATCCGGCCTCGGTGCTTACGGATTTTCATCTCGCTTTCAATGTGGTTCTGGCGGTCGTCTGCGTCGGTCTGCTCGGGCCAACTCAGTCCCTGTTGATCAAGTTGTATCCCGAAAAAATCAAGGCGTCCGGCGACGCGGCGCGCCCGCTTTTCCTCGACAAGTCAGTGCTCGAAACCCCCTATCTTGCTCTTGCCAGCGCCGCGCGTGAAATCCTGCGCATGGGTGATCTCGTCGAGGCGCTCTTGCGACTGGTTCCGGCCGATCTTTCCCGGCCGGACAAGCAGGCGACGTCGCAGGCCGTTCGGCTTGGCAAAGAGCTCGATATGCTGCACGAGGCCGTCAAGGCCTATCTGGCCCGGCTGGAACCATCGGAACTGACAGATCGTGATGCCAGCCGCCTGTCCGATGTCATCGAATTCGCCGTCAATCTCGGCCATGCCGGCGATATTCTCGAGCGTTGCCTCGATCAGGTCGCGCGGCGGCCTGAGGGCTCCATCAATGCTGCCGACCACGCTGCCTTGCAAACCATTCAGACCGAAGTTGCCTCGGATCTGCGGCTGGCACTGTCGACATTGACGACGGAAGATCCACGCTCGGCGCAGGAATTGGTGGATGCCAAGCGGCACCTCAATGAAGCGGAGCGCACCGCGGCAAGGGATCATCTTGTCCGTCTCGGCGGCGCCAATCCCGCCGTGCTCGGTTCAAGCAGCCTGTTTCTGGCGACGCTTCGTGATCTCAAGCTGGTGAACTCCCATCTTGCAAGCATTGGCTACGCTGTGCTGGGTGCCGAAGACAGCGGCGCTAGCCGTGCGCTGCAGGAGGATACGGACAAGGCCAGCCTTGTCTGATACCGAAGGTGCCGGTTTTCGTTCGGATAAGGTGGGACATGCGCTGAGAGCTCCCTATCTTTTCGGCCAGATGCTATTCGCCGGACCGGCAATGAGCGCTGGTGGCGCAATGATGCGGAATGGGAGAAGGAAATGACTGGAATTGCACTTGCCATTCATGGTGGCTGTGGGGTCATGTCGCAAGACAGTATGACGGTGGAAGAATGGGATGGCGCCCGCCGCGACCTGGCCGCTGCCTTGCGCGCCGGCTATGCACAGCTCAAGGCCGGTCGCCATGCGATTGATGCGGTCGAGGCCGCTGTCCTTGTGATGGAGGACAGCCCGCATTTCAATGCCGGCCATGGCGCTGCTCTCAATGAAAACGGCGTGCACGAGCTCGATGCGTCGATCATGAATGGAGCGACGCTGGAGGCGGGCGCCATCAGCGCGTCGCGAGCGATCCGCAATCCGATCAAGGCGGCGCGTGTCCTGATGGAGGATGGTCGTGCCGTCTATCTGACCGGCCCCGCAGCCGATCGCTTTGCGGAGGAAAAGGGTTTGCAGGTCGAGCCGCAGTCCTATTTCACCACGCCGAAACGGGTCGAGGCTCTGGCGGCGATGAAGCGTCACGCAGCGGCGGGAACGGAAGCGAGCGAAAACGAGAAGCATGGAACGGTCGGCGCGGTGGCGCTCGATGTCGCCGGCCATCTTGCAGCGGCGACCTCGACGGGCGGCTACACCAACAAGCCTGACGGGCGTGTAGGCGACAGCCCGGTGATCGGAGCCGGAACCTACGCAAGGGATGGCGTCTGCGCCGTTTCAGGCACCGGCAAGGGCGAGTTCTTCATTCGCTATGTGCTGGGACACGAGATTGCGTCTCGTATAGCTTATCTAAAGCAGGACATTGCAACCGCGGCCGAGGGGCTTATCAATGAAGATCTGGCGCCCCATCAAATCGGAGCCGGGCTGATTGCGATCGACGCCGAGGGTGTCATCGTCGCGCCTTATAACACGCCGGGGATGTTTCGCGGCTGGGTGACGCCGGAGGGTAGGGCCTTCGTTGCCACTCATGAAGAGGTCCATGAAGTAGAGTTGTTCTAGTCGGGCTGAGGAGCGGCGGTCGTTTCGCCCTCCGACAGTTCGCAAGGAAATAGGGTGGAGTTGCCGATGCTCGGCACGGGTTGCTCGTTCAACAGAACCGCCACTGCCGCCGCCGCGATCTTTTGAATTGGTTGCTTCACTGTCGTTAGGCGCGGGATTGTCATGCTGGAGAGCGGGATGCCGTCGAACCCGACGATGGAAAGGGCTGCGGGTATCGGGATTCCTAGGTCATAGGCCGCCCTCATGCAGCCAATTGCCTGCTGGTCGGAGCTTGCGAATATGGCGGTCGGGCGCTCATTGCGTGCTCGCGCGAGAAGATAGTTTCCGGCGGATCGGCCGCTCTCATAGTCGAACGCGGCCTCGGCAACCAGCGTCGATCCGATCTTCTGCACGGCTCCGCCAGCATGTTCCATCGCTTCCAGATAGCCCTTGAGGCGATCATTGGCTGGGACTGAGTGTTTGGGGCCGGAAATGAAGCCGATGCGGCAGTGGCCGAGCTTGAGAAGATATTCGACGCCAAGGCGCACTCCATTGCTATGATCGGAGGCGATGCCTGAATATCCCGGCATGAGGCGGTCGACGACGACGATCGGCAGCCCCTTTGGCAGTTTCAGCGTATGGAAATCGTTGCTGGGAACGAGGATGATGCCATCCACCTTTCGGCTGGTCAGCTGCCTGATACGGTCGGCTTCCTTGGCCGCGTGGTCGAAAGACGTCATGACGATGATGTTGTAGCCGTGATCAGCGGCGGCTTGCTCGGCAGACTGGACAAGTTCCGAAAAGAAGGGATTGGTCAGATCCGGAATGACGATGCCGATGAGGCGGCTGACCTTGCTGCGCATACTTCTTGCGGACGGATCTGGCATATAGCCGAGTTCATTGATGATGCCGCTGACCCGCGTCCTCAATTCCTGGGTGACGGAGGGGTGGTCATTCAAGACCCTCGAAACAGTCCCGGTAGAAACGCCTGCGAGCCTGGCAACGTCTCGAATTCCGACCTTTGGCATAACAGAAACATAAGTCCTTTTTCTTCGCCGTCAGCCGCCCCAAAGGCGCGTGATTCAGGCTTTCAGCTAGTGGTCTCTATCGTCTTAGTCGAAGCGGCGCATCTTAAATCTGGCCGCATAGATCGTGAGGCATGGAACCGGTTCATCATGCATTCTGACGCAAGCGCTGCAAATTGCAATCCAATGCTGGATTTTGTGCCGTTTCTGGCGCCTTGACAATCTCCGGGAGCGTTGCTACCCAATAGACGTGGAAACGGTTCATTGTCGCTGACAACTCAGGTGGAGCTGAGCTCAGAACCGTTCGGGAGGAGAAAAATGTCCAATTCCAAAAAGCATGAATCCGTTTTGATCAACGCACCGCGCCGTGCCGCGCTGAAGATTGGTCTTGCAGGGACGCTGGCGCTTGCGCTGTCCTGCGGCGTCTCGCCCGCCTTCGCGGCCGGCAAGCCAAAAGTCGGCTTGATCATGAAGTCCTTGTCCAACGAGTTCTTCAAGCAGATGAAGGCTGGTGCCGACAAATATGCGGCTGAAAACAAGGACAAGTTCGACTTTAAAGCCGTTGGCATGAAGGACGAACGTGACTTTGCTTCGCAGGTCGATGCCGTTGAAAACTTCGTGACGCAGAAATACGACATCATCGTCGTGGCGCCTGCGGACTCGAAGGCCATGGCCACGCCGCTTGCAAAGGCTGTGAAGGCCGGCGTCAAGGTCATCAACATCGACGTGCCGCTCGATGCCGATGCCAAGAAGGCAGCCGGCATCGATCTCGCTTTCTTCGGGCCTGACAACACCGAGGGCGCCAAGCTTTCGGGCGATGCGCTTGCCAAGGATCTAGGTCCGGGCGCCAAGGTCGTGATCCTGGAAGGTAATCCCGAGGCCGATAACGCCAAGGAGCGCAAGGTCGGCTTCATGGACTCCATCAAGAACGGCAAGCTCGAGCTTCTCGACAGCAAGACCGCGCATTGGGAGACGGAAGAAGCCAACACCGTCATGACCAATTTCCTGACCAAGTATAAGGATATTCAGGGCGTCATGGCTGCAAACGACTCCATGGCTCTCGGCGTGGTCAAGGCTCTCGATGCGTCGGGCCAAAGCGGTAAGATCAAGGTCGTCGGCTTCGATAATATCCCGTCCGTCAAGCCCTTGATCAAGGACGGCAAGATGCTTGCCACCGTCGAGCAGTATGGCGCGGAAATGGCGGCCATGGGCATCAAGTACGGCCTTCGCGAATATGCCGGCGAAAAGTTCACTGGTTGGGTCAAGACGGACGTCACGCTCATCACCGCCAAGGACATCAAGTAGTCCGAGCCACTGGCTTCGTGGCTAGAGAAAACGCCGGCTATTTGGCCGGCGTTGACTGCCAAGCGATGACTTGCCCATGTGATGCCCGCCAAAACTCGTTTTGGCTCGCGCCGGCGTCACCAGTGGGCAGATGGCCATTTTCTATTTCAATAGACCATGCATGAGGTGGACGTGTCAGACGCGGCAGATGACTACATCCTGAAGCTGGAAGGGATCGGCAAGCGCTTCCCGGGTGTCGTTGCGCTCAGGGATGTCTCGATAAACATTGGCCGCGGCAAGGGGCATGTTCTCCTGGGTGAAAACGGTGCGGGCAAGTCCACCCTGATCAACCTGCTCGGCGGCGTCTTCAAACCCGATGACGGTCAAATCCTGTTCGACGGCGCGCGCTATGATCCGGCGTCTCCACTGGAAGCGTTCAAGGCCGGCATCCGCGTCATCCATCAGGAATTGCATCCTCTTTCCAATCTCAGCGTTGCCGAAAATCTCCTGTTTGAACATCTGCCGCGCCGATATGGTCTGGTGAATTACAAGCAGATGAACGCCAGGGCGGCGGAACTCCTGGCCGAGGTCGGCCTCGACGTGGCGCCGACGACCTTGGCGAGCCGCTTGAGCGTCGCGCAGCTGCAGCTGCTCGAGATCGCCAAGGCGCTCTGCTACGAAAGCAAGCTATTGGTTCTCGACGAACCGACGGCGACCTTGACCTCCAAGGAGGTCGACCGCCTGTTTGAAATTCTGAAGCGCCTGAAGGCGCGCGGCGTCACGACGCTTTATATCTCCCACAGGCTCGAGGAGATCTTCGAGGTGGGTGACGACGTCACTATCCTGCGCGATGGCCAGCATGTGGTCACCCGGCCACTGGCAGGACTGGGTATTCCGCAAATCGTTGAGCTGATGGTCGGGCGCGCGCTCTCCGATCACAATGCTTTTCGTGGCGACAGCACCGTCTCCGGCGAGGCGCTCGGTGTTTCCGGCTTGAAGGTGACGCGAAGCAGCCCGGAACTATCATTTTCCGTCGCCAAGGGTGAAATCGTTGGCATTGCTGGTCTCGTGGGCAGTGGTCGAACGGAAGCTGTTCGCGCCATATTCGGCGCCGATATGAAGGCCGCCGGCGAAATTCGCATAGATGGCGAGCCGGTCCAGATCAATTCGCCAAGGGATGCCGTTGCAGCGGGGCTGTGCTTGGCAACCGAAGACCGCAAGACGCAGGGCTTGATGCTTGACATGAGCTGCGCCGAAAACACCACGATCACCGATCTCGGCAAGGTCTCCAGCAGGGGCTTGATGAGCCGAAAGGCCGAGGACGAGCAGTCGCAACGCCTCGTGCGGGAACTGCATATAAAGACACCGTCCGTCCATCAGGTGGTCCGGACATTTTCCGGCGGCAATCAGCAGAAGGTGGTCATCGCCAAATGGCTGTTCCGCGGCCCGAAGGTGCTGATCTTCGATGAGCCGACCCGCGGGATCGACGTGGGTGCAAAGGCCGAGATCTACGATCTTCTGTGGAAGTTTGCCGCTGAAGGAAAGGGCGTTCTGGTCGTTTCCTCCGATCTTCCCGAGCTCATCAGCATTTGCCATCGCATCATCGTTTTCTCGGATGGCAAGATCGCCGGAGAAATAGCCCGGGACCAATTCGAAGAGAGCAGGATCCTCTCACTCGCCTATAAGGAGTACAGTCGTGTCCGGCAGCATTGAACAAAAGACCGAGGCGAAAGAGAGCAGCGTCTGGGACAAGCTCATCCGGATTTCGATGAAAGAAGCGGGTGTTGCCATCGCGCTTGTTCTGATCCTGATCTTCTTCTCGGCAACCGCGCCCTATTTCGCGACGCCGGAGAACTTTCTGAAGATCTTCGTGCAGATCGCCATCAACACCGTGCTTGCCTCGGGCATGACCTTCGTCATTCTGGTCGGCGGCATCGATCTTTCGGTCGGCTCGCTGCTGGCCCTTTGCACCGTCATCGGGGCGACGATCATGGTCGATCCGCGATTCACGCCCTGGCAGGCAATCGTACTGGCGTCGCTCGCCTCTATGGGTACGGGTGCCGTTCTCGGTGCGGTCAACGGATGGGTGTGCGAGAAGTGGAAGCTGCCGTCCTTCATCGTCACGCTCGGTATGCTGAATGTCGCAAGCGGCCTGGCGCGCGTCGTCAGCGATAACTCCACCATCACCGGCTTGCCGCAGCCTTTCGTCGACTTTGGCAACCTGATCTTCTGGGACATACTCCCATCGATCTTCCTGATTGCGATGGTCGTTGTCCTCATCGGCTGGTTCGTGCTGCGCTACACGGTGTTCGGCCGCTTCGTCTTCGCCGTCGGCACCAATGAGGAGGCAGTGCGGCTGTCGGGGCATGAGCCAAAGAAGATCAAAATTGCAGTCTTCACGATCTCCGGGCTGACGGCGGGCATTGCCGCCATGGTCTATCTGCTGCGCCTCAATGTCGGTAGCCCGGTCGCCGGCATCGGCTATGAGCTGAATGCCATCGCTGCGGTCATCATCGGCGGCACCAGCCTTTCGGGCGGCAAGGGATCGATCATCGGAACGTTGGTAGGCGCGTGCATTCTGCAGGTGCTGTCCACAGGCCTGCAGCTCCTGGGCGCTGATGACAACATCAAGCCGATCGTCATCGGTGCCGTCATCGTGCTGGCCGTCATTCTCGACAGCTACCGAGGCCGCCTGATGCGGATACTGGAAACGCGGTGATTTGCAGCTGAATTTCAGCGGCTTCCAACAAGGCGCGAGGTAGACCTCGCGCCTTTGCCGTTCCAGGATGAGTATTCTGCGATATTTCAGAAAATCGAAATATTTCCGAGGCTTCACTTGCAACGTGGCCCCGGGGCGAGAGTGTGTTTCTGCAAGGTCGGAACCGTTGTATCCGCAAAAATATAATGATAGCGATTGGCACCGTTTCAGGAGAATTCCATGCGCCGCCGCCATCTGTCCTTCATTGCGAAAATTGCTATTCTTTTCGCCAGCTTGCTGTTTTCCGCGCCCGCCTGGGCCGACCGTGTCGTCACTGATCAGATCGGGCGACAGGTGCATATTCCAGATGCCGTGAACCGCGTCGTGATCCTGCAGCACCAGACGCTCAACATCGCCGTGCAGCTTGATGCGATGGACAAGGTGGTCGGCGTTCTCGACGAGTGGAAGAAGCAGCTCGGCGCCAACTATGTTCGGCTAGCGCCGCAACTGCCCAATCTGCCGATGCCAGGCGGGCTGACCAAGGTGAATATCGAAGAGCTGTTGAAGCTGAAGCCGGACGTCGTCTTCGTCACCAATTATGCGCCGGCCGATATGGTCAAGCAGATCGAGGATTCGGGCCTTGCCGTCGTGGCGATCTCGCTGCTGGACGTTCCGCCGGAAGAGGCGACGAAACTCAATCCTTCCGTCAAGGACGAGCCTGCCGCGATCGATGCCGGCTTTGCGACGGGCGTGCGGCTGATTGCTGACGTTCTCGGCCGCAAGGACAAGGGCGAGGAGATGATTGCGGTCACCAAGAAGACCCGCAAACTGGTTGCCGATCGTCTTGCCGATATTCCTCAGGACAAGCGCGTGCCCGTCTATATGGCCAATCCTGACCTCACTACCTACGGCCGCGGGAAATATACCGGCCTGATGATGGAGCGCGCCGGCGCCCACAATGTCGCCAGTTCGATCACCGGCTTCAAGCAGGTGACGATGGAAGACGTGCTGAAGTGGGATCCGGCCGTCATCTTCGTTCAGGAGCGTTATCCTGCCGTCGTGGATGATATCAAGAAGGCCCCATCCTGGCAGACCATCGATGCCGTCAAGAACGGCCGCATTTACCTGATGCCGGAATATGCCAAGGCCTGGGGTTATCCGATGCCGGAGGCCATGGCGCTCGGCGAACTGTGGATGGCGAAAGAGCTCTATCCCGAGCGCTTCAAGGACATCGACATGCAGAAGGAAGCCGACGCCTATTACAAGGAATTCTACCGCACCGACTATCGCGCGGCGCAATGAGCACCGACGCCCTTCAGCGGCGGGCACCGCGGGTGATCATTGCCGTATTGGCGATCCTCGTGGTGCTGGCTGCAGTCGTTTCCCTCGGCATCGGTCGTTATGACATTCCGTTTGTGCGGGTCGTGCAGATTCTCTGGGCGCCGATTTCCGCACCGGCGGTGCCGGTCACGCCGACGGAGGCCAATGTCGTCTTCACGGTGCGAATGCCGCGCATCCTGCTGGCTCTCCTGACCGGAGCAGGTCTCGCGCTGTCGGGGGCGACACTGCAAGGCGTGTTTCGCAATCCACTGGTCGGGCCGCAGGTGGTGGGTGTTTCCTCCGGGGCCGCTTTCGGCGGCACGCTTGCCATTCTCCTGAGCTTTTCGCGCTATGGCCTGCTGGCCTCGGCCTTTGCGTTCGGGCTCTCTGCTCTCATTGTCGTCTATGCGCTGAACGGTATCGTCGCGCGCCGCAACATCCTGGCGCTGGTACTTGCCGGTGTCGTGGTCAGCGGTTTCTTCGGGGCACTCGTCAGCCTTGTCCAATATCTTGCCGACACCGAGGATAAGCTGCCCGCCATGGTCTTCTGGCTGCTTGGCAGCTTTGCGACGGCCAACTGGGAGAAATTCTCGCTGGTGATCGGGCCGGTCGTGATCTGCAGCCTCTTATTGCTGGGCCTGCGCTGGCGCATCAATCTCCTGTCGATCGGTGACGAGGACGCCCGCGCGCTCGGCGTCAATGTCGAGCCACTGCGCTGGCTGATCCTAATATTGGTCTCCTGCATCGTCGCGGCGCAGGTTGCCGTCAGCGGCATCATCGGATGGGTCGGCCTCGTGGTGCCGCATATGGCGCGCATGCTCGTTGGCCCCGATCACCGCGTGATGATGCCGGCCTCGTTGCTGATCGGCGCGCTCTACCTGCTGATCATCGATACGGTCGCGCGCACCGTCACCGGCACCGAAATCCCGCTCGGAATCCTCACGGCATTGATCGGCACGCCCGTCTTCGCGCTTGTGCTGAAACAGACCCAGAGAGGCGCGCGTGGCTTCTGATCCGGTCAAGCTGCATATGACGAAGGCCAGCCAGTCCTATGACGGCGAGCGCTGGCAGTTCCGCGATCTCGACTTTGATCTCCGCGCCGGCGAGATCGTTGCGATCCTCGGGCCGAATGGTCGAGGCAAATCGACGTTGCTGCGCGTGTTGGCGGGTTTGCAGAAGCCGACCTCAGGTGCAATCCAGTTGAACGAACGCACCGGCTTTGTGCCACAGGAATTTTCCGGCTCGTTTCCCTATTCGGTACTCGATGTCGTACTGATGGGTCGTGCCCGCCACATTGGCCTATTTCAAACGCCGCGCAAGATTGATGTCGAGAAGGCGATGGAGGCGCTCGCTGCCACCGGCATGGCCGATTATGCGCCACGCAACATCGATGCTCTTTCCGGCGGCGAGCGTCAGCTCGTGCTGATTGCCCGGGCGCTGGCCGGCGAGAATGAAGTGCTGCTGCTAGACGAGCCGGCCTCGGCGCTTGACCTCAAGAACCAGGATGTGGTGCTTTCATTGCTCGGAACGCTGGCCGATAGCCAGGGATTGGCGATTGCCTTTACGACGCATCAGCCGAACCATGCCGTGGCTGTGGCCGACACGGTGCTGCTGATGCTCGACCAGGTCAAGGCAATGTTGGGTGCAACCGACGATGTGATGACCGAGGCCAATCTCGAAGCGCTTTATGGCATTCCGGTCCGGTCGGCGGCGCTTGGTACCGGTGAACTCATGGAGACCGCTTTCGTGCCGTTGTTCCGGCAAAGGGATAGGAAGGGAAATCATTCGTGAGCAATGCAGTTGAGGTTCTGTCCGCCGGCAGCATGCGGCACGCTTTCCCGCCGATCATCACCGCTTTTGCTTACGAAACCGGCATTGCGATGTCGCTCACACTCGGGCCGGCAGGGTTGCTGCGGGAGAGCATTGAGACAGGTACACACTTCGATCTCTTCGTTTCCGCTAACATGGCGCATCCGCGGCGCCTTGCTGCCATGGGCCTTACGGAAGATGCCGTATGTTTTGCGCGCAATCGGCTGTACGTACTTGCTCGGGCCGATCTCGGCCTCACCACAGAAAACTTTCTTGCTGTGTTGTCCGATCCGGCCGTGCGGATCGGCACATCAACGCCGGGTGACGATCCCGGTGGCGACTATGCCTTCGAGGTGTTTGATCTCGTCGAAGCCCGTCATCCGGGGAGGGGCGAGGCGATGAAAGCCCAGGCACGTCAATTGGTCGGTGGTCGCAACTCTCCGCCGACGCCGCCGGGCAAGGGTGCTGGCTATCTGATCACCGACGGCGAGGTCGACCTGATGATGAGCTACTCTTCGAACGCCCGTCTGCTGGTCGCCGATCCGGCCTTCGCTGTCGTCGATATCCCCGACGAGTTTCAGCCGCTCATCGAATATGGCGTTGTCGTTCGCCGGGAGGCGAGTGTCGACACCAGGCTTCTGCAGGATTTTCTGCTGTCGGCTCGTGGGCAGAGAATTCTGAGCGAGGCGGGCTTTTCTCCAATCGGCTAATCTATCCTCAAAGATCAGCCTCTCGGAGGGGTACTGGCACCCGCATAGGCCTCGGCCTCGCTGTGCAGCCACTCGCAGAAGAGAACCGATTTCCTGTTACGGCGGGCACGGCGCAGCGCCACATACTCGTGGCCGCTTTCGAGAAAGCCATAGGGTGCCGTTAGACGGCCGAAGCGGATGTCGTCGCTGACATAGGGCCAAGGCGCCACGCAGACGCCAAGCCCGGCGCTGGCGGCTTCGAGCATGAAATAGAAATGCTCGTATTCGACACGCGGACCGGTGGCGACCGCTCTGTCGGAGCGGGCGAGCCAATCACCCCATGCACGCAGCCGCGTCCGCGTATGGAGCTGCGGCAGGCCCTCGAACTCCGGCGTGGATTCGGCAAAGAGAGATGGCGAAAGCACTGCCCCCGTCTGTTCGGGAAACAGCGAGATGACATCGGCACCTCCAGGCCACGGCGCAGTGCCGACGCGGATCGCGACATCGAAGCCGTCGCGGCTGAAGTCGACAGGCTTTGACGAGGCAGAGAGGCGCACTTCTATATTCGGGTATTGTGCCTGAAAACGATAAAGGCGCGGGATAAGCCACCGCATCGTGAAGGTGCCGGGGCAGGATACGTCAAGCTGACCATCTTCGGTATCGGCCACTGAGCGCACCGACATGTCCATCTGGTCGAATGCCGTCGTCAGCCCCGAAAGCAGCGTCGCGCCACCTTCCGTGAGCCTCAACCTGTTCTTCGGCCCTTCGAACAGCGGAATGCCAAGCACGTCCTCCAGATGTTGTATCTGCCGGCTCACCGCGCTGTGCGTTACATTCAATTCCTCGGCCGCAAGGGTCATGCGGCCAAGCCGGCCGGCCGCCTCGAAGGCGCGCAAGGCATTCAAAGAGGGAATACGTCTGGCCATGTGCATTTTCCGAACATTGACTGTTCGATCATATCGATTTTCTTTCGCCAGAATAGCGTGTTTCTTGCGGTCGAAACGAACGGACAATGCGATTGCAGAACAATGACGTGATGATGCCACAAGCATTTTCACGCATGGCGAAGCTTTGCCCACAATGAGCAACGGAGACATGGAATGAACAGCAGACATCAGGATGGCAGCGCCGGCGACGCGAATTACGGTGTGATCGGAACGGGCTACACCCGCTACCGCCAGCCGGATCCTCATATCGCAGAATTCATCCGCCAGGCGCTCGGCGATGCGGCGACGGTCTTGAACGTCGGTGCGGGTGCTGGCTCCTATGAACCGGTTGATCGCGAGGTCACAGCCGTCGAGCCTTCGGCTTCGATGCGGGCGCAGCGGCCGGCGCATCTGCCCGTCGCGATCGATGGCACGGCGGAAAACCTGCCATTCCCTGACCAGGCATTCGACGCCGCCATGGCAACCTTCACGGTTCATCAATGGTCGAATCTCGAGCGCGGGCTCAGCGAAATGCGCCGTGTCACACGCGGCCCCGTGCTCATTCTGAGCTGCGACCCCGATCTGCTCGAACGCTCCTGGCTGCATGCCTATGCACCTGAGATGATCACCGTCGAAGCACGCCGCTATCCGTCCATGGCGGCCATCGTCAAGGGGCTGGGCGGCAATGCCGAGGTCAAGGCTGTGCCGATCCCGTTGAATTGCGTCGACGGTTTTGGCGAGGCCTATTACGGTCGGCCCGAACGGATGCTCGATCCCGGCGCGCGGCTGGCCAATTCGGCCTGGAGTTTTGTCGATCCATCGGTCGGCGAGCGTTTCGCCGCGGAGCTGGGCCGCGATCTGGCGGATGGAAGCTGGGACCGCCGCTATGGCGAGCTTCGCACGCAGCCCTTCTTCGAAGGGTCGCTGCGGCTCATTATCGCAAGACCATAAGGTGCGCGGTGAAGAATGAATTGCGCTTGCTGACATCATTGGCGGGACCGTTTCCCGCCTTCGATGTCGATCTTACCCCTGACGAGCCGCGCGAGCTGTTCTCCGATTGGCTTCGTGATGCGATCGCGGCCGGCATCCGGGAACCGCATGCGATGGTGCTTTCTACCGTCGATGAAAGTGGCGTGCCGGATGCGCGTGTTCTTATTCTGAAGAACCTCGATCATCGCGGTTGGCATTTCGCAACGACGGGCAACGGGCCAAAGGGGCGGCAGATCGCCCAGAACCCCACAGTGGCCTTGACCTTTTATTGGCCGGTGCTTGGGCGGCAGGTTCGTCTGCACGGGATGGCTCTGCAAGCCGAGGTCCATGAGCGCGATGCCGATTTTCGCGCCCGTGCGCCAGGCGCCAAAGCCGTCGCCATGGTCGGCAGGCAGAGCGAGGTTATGGGATCCCGACAGGAATTGGACGATGCGCTCTTCCTCCAGTCTCGCCGATTGCAGGAAGAGCCCGACCTTGTTTCACCGAGCTGGGCGCTCTTCATCGTCATGCCGCATGACGTCGAGTTCTGGCAGGGCGACAGCGAACGCCGCCATCATCGTTTGCGCTATAAGCGCGAAAAGGCCGGCTGGATCAAGGAGCAGCTCTGGCCCTGACAAGCGGGCTTGCCTGATGGGGGAAGACGCACTAGCGTAATATCCAGTGAAATATAACGCTAGTGCGGATATGTCAGTTCTGCTCAACCATAAACAGCCGCTTCCGCTCGCACTTCCGAATGCTGCCAAGCGATTGGACCAGCAACCGGCACCGGATCAGGCTGTGGCGGCAAAGAGCCAGCGACTGAAGACCTGGGATCTGGCACCGATGTTCCATTGCTCGATCGTTGGGACCTGTCTGACGACCTCAGAGCTGCGGCAAGTCCTTGCCAAGGTCGGAGATATCGATGCCAAGGTCGCGACCGACCATGCGCTGCACAGCCGCGGCGTCAGGGCCGCCGGCCAGCGCGATATCAGCGGCAAGCTGCTGAACAAGGCGCTTGATCGCCGCCATGAGCGCATTCTCAAGCAGTTTTCGAGGCTTTCTAGTCCGTCCGAAATCAAGGCGCAATGGAACAAGGCCGTCGATGAAGGCGACATATCGGGGGCATATTGGGCGGTTCTAAGCCATCCCGCGAGCGAACGCGCGCTTGTCAATGAGGTCTTTGGCGAGGTGCATATGCTCTCGCATCTGGTCGGCAGCTCCAGCCGGCTCGATCTGGCGCGCCTTCGCAAATTGCAGCTGGATATCGAAGCCAGGGATGAAAAGATCGCTCGCCAGGAGACTCGGCTTCAGACGGCAGCCACGGATCATGCGCTTTTGCAGAAGCGCGTCGATGAGCTGGAAGTAAGCCTGTTGAGGAAGAAGGCGATGACCGGCGAGCCCGCACCGATGGGCGCAGATCAGCGGCAGGAGGCAAGATTGCTGCAACGGCTGCAGGCTGCCGATCAGCGCGCAGATGAATATGATGACCGTCTTGCGGCACTGGAAGCAAAGCTTGCCGAGGCTGACAGGCGTGCGGTCGCGCTCGCAGAGGAGAACAAAGCGCTGCGGCGTGAACTGGAACTGCTCGAATCTGTCGTGACCATGCCCGATGCATCCGGCGCTATCCATTCGAACGAGCCTCAAGCGCTTCTTTATGTCGGTGGTCGTCCCAACCTGTTCGACCGGTTGCGAAAGCTGGCCGAGAGCCGGAACATCGATCTTGTGCTTCACGATGGCGGCGTTGAGGACAATCTCTCGCTGCTGCCGGCGATGGTCGGTCGGGTCTCATGGGCGATTTTCCCGGTCGACTGCATCAGCCATTCGGCCGCCGACATGGTCAAGCGCCTTTGCCGCGAAAATGAGAAGCCTTATCTGCCGCTGCGATCCGCAAGTCTGGCCAGTTTTGCAGCCGCGATTGCACAGCCGCTGGCTGTGGCGGAATAGCGGCTGATCACGTTTCGGTGTTTTCACTGGCATGTGTGTAACAAGATAGCGTTGTATCTCGTAGTTCATAACGACAGGACGTATGCGGTGCCGAAGAACAGCGGCTGGACGTTCTGCGCGTTGGCGGCCTATCCGCCCAGGGAGAAGAGTGCGATGCTGAACAGACGATTGTTACTTCTAACCGTTGCTCTTGGTGCCGTTGGTTGGCGATTGGGTATTGGCGGCACGGCAGCCAAGGCTGCCACGAGTTTCGCTGTGACCCATAGCGATGCGGAGTGGCACAAGATGCTGACATCAGACCAATATGCCGTGCTTAGGGAGGAGGGGACCGAACTTCCGTACACCAGCGAACTGCTGAACGAGCATAGGAAGGGCAATTTTGCCTGTCTTGGCTGCGAGCAGGACGCGTTCTCGTCAAACACGAAATTCGAAAGCGGCACGGGTTGGCCGAGCTTCTGGGCGCCGATCGATGGCGCTCTTGAATCGTCGCGCGACACGTCCTTCGGCATGGTGCGCACCGAGGTGCATTGCAGTCGTTGCGGTAGCCATCTCGGCCATGTCTTTGACGACGGGCCGAAACCGACCGGCCTGCGCTACTGCATGAATGGTGTTGCCATGAAATTCCATCCGGCTTCGGCCTGAAGATCAGAGACTGACCAATGATCCTGTTTATCCTAGCCTATCTCGGCGGCGTTCTGACCATTGTCAGCCCCTGCATCCTGCCGGTCCTACCGTTCGTGTTTGCGCGGGCCGGCCAGCCCTTTCTGCGTAGCACGCTGCCGATGCTGATCGGCATGGCGGCGACCTTCGCCGCGTCGCGACACTGGCTGCGCTCGGCGGTGGCTGGGCGGTCGAAGCCAATGAATATGGGCGTTATGCGGCGCTTGTATTGCTGGCGATCTTTGGCGTCATCCTCCTGTTTCCATCGCTTTCGGATTATCTGACACGGCCGCTGGTATCTCTCGGCGCACGCCTGTCGCAGTCGGCGGATCGTTCGAGCCGCAGCGGTGGCTCGGCGATCGCAGCCTCGCTGCTGCTCGGTGTTGCCACTGGCCTGCTGTGGGCACCTTGTGCGGGTCCGGTGCTCGGCCTTATCCTGACGGGAGCTGCCTTGCAGGGCGCAAGCGTCGGCACCACATTGCTGCTGCTGGCCTATGCGCTGGGTGCTGCTACCTCGCTTGCGCTTGCGCTGATCATCGGCGGCCGCGTCTATCAGGTCATGAAGCGCTCGCTCGGCGTTGGTGAGTGGCTGCGCCGTGGCGTTGGTGTCGCCGTGCTGCTCGCCGTCGTTGCGATTGCTTTGGGACTTGATACGGGTCTGTTGACGCAGGCTTCACTCGCCAGCACCGCTTCGCTGGAGCAGGGCCTGGTCGATCGCTTCCATCCGCTGAATCAAGACAAGCCTTCGTCCGTAGTCATGAAGAACGATGGCGGCGCGATGATGAGCGCCACCAATACCATGATGATGAGCGCCAAGCCCGATGCAGCGGCCGGGGCAGGAGGCTCCATGGCGATGGCGATGACGGCGAAGCCTGCCGTGGAGCAATTGCCTGTCGAACGTGCCGCTCCGTCGCTCGATGGCGCCGTGCAATGGCTCAACTCGGAGCCGCTGACCGCAGCCGGGTTGAAGGGTAAGGTCGTTCTGGTCGACTTCTGGACCTATTCCTGCATCAACTGCCTGCGCGCTATCCCTTACGTCGAAGCCTGGGCGCAGAAATATAAGGATCAGGGCCTCGTCGTCATCGGCGTCCACGCACCCGAATTCGCCTTCGAGAAGAATGTCGACAACGTCAAGAAGGCCATTGCGGATATCGGCATCACCTATCCTGTCGCCATCGACAACAATTATGCGATCTGGCGTGCCTTCGACAATGAGTACTGGCCGGCGCATTACTTCATCGATGCCAAGGGCCAGGTGCGCCACCACCACTTCGGCGAAGGTGATTACGATCAGTCCGAACGTGTCATCCAGCAACTGCTCGCCGAGGCCGGAAAGACCAATGTTTCCAGCGATATCGTCGCCGTAAAGGCGACGGGGGCGGAGGCTGCTGCCTCAAGCGAGGCCGATGTCCAATCACCGGAAACCTATGTCGGCTATCTGCGGTCGCAGAATTTCGTTGATGATGCCGGCACGGTGAATGACGCGGCCCATGACTACGTCGCGGCAACGCCTAAACTCAACGAATGGGGTCTTGCCGGCAACTGGACAGTTGGTGGACAGCAGGCAACTTCAAACGGCGCGGATACCAGCCTGTATTATCATTTCCACGCCCGCGACCTGCATCTGGTGCTTGGACCGGCGGCCGATGGAAAGCCCATCCGCTTCCAGATTACCATCGACGGCAAGCCGCCCGGGGATAATCACGGCGTCGACACGGATGCGAACGGCAATGGTGTGGTGACCGGACAGAGGCTTTACCAGCTCGTCCGCACCAGTGGTGCTGTCGCGGATCATACGTTCGAGATCAAGTTCCTCGATCCCGGCGCTCAGGCCTTCGCCTTTACCTTCGGCTGACGGCGATCGTCAGCGTCTCCCACGCCGCTCATCAGAAGCTGGGCGGCGTGCAGGCGCTGATGACCTCACATGGCACCGGCCCAACGCAGCGAAAGCGATGCGGCCGGCGGCTTTCGAAATAATAGGCGTCGCCCGGCCCGAGGATGCGCCGTTCATCATCGACGGTCACTTCGAGGCGGCCTGACAGAACGATGCCGCCTTCTTCGCCCTCATGCACCAGCGGCACTTTGCCCGTATCGGCACCCGGCTGGTAGCACTCCTTCAGGATCTGCAGGCTGCGGCCGAAGAGGTTCTCGCCGATCTGGCGATAGGAAATAGGACCCTTGCCGATCTCCACTAGTTCCTCGGCGGCGTAGAAGGCTTTCTTCGGCGTGTCCGGCTCAAACGCAAAGAACTCGGCAAGGCCGATCGGGATGCCGTCGAGAATGCGCTTCAGCGCCCCGACCGAAGGGTTGGAGGAGTTGGACTCGATCAACGAAATCGTCGAATTGGTCACCCCCGCGCGCTTGGCAAGCTCGCGCTGGGAAAGGTTGTGCGCCAGGCGAAGGTGACGCAGGCGATTGCCGATATCGACGGACATCATGGCCTCGGGTTTCAGGTGTTCGAAATATCGAAAACTTTACATCGAAATCCAATAATATCAATGTGTTAAATTCACATAGAAAAGGACTTGTTCGACAAGCGAAAATCACTGATGTCAATGGCAGCGTAATGGAGGCAACCATGGACAATATCACCCATCCCAACACCCCTGTTCTCGATAATTTCTGGATGCCGTTTACGGCCAACCGCCAGTTCAAGGCGGCGCCACGGCTGCTGGCTGCGGCCGACGGCATGTACTACACCGATGTCGACGGCAACAAGGTGCTGGATGGCACGGCCGGCCTGTGGTGCGTGAATGCCGGCCACGGTCGCAAGAAGATCGCCCAGGCGGTCGAGCGCCAGCTGGCGACGATGGATTTTGCCCCGACCTTCCAGATGGGGCACCCGATCGCCTTCGACTTTGCCGCAAAGCTTGCAGCGCACGCACCGGGCGGCCCCGAGGCAGGGCTTGATCGGGTATTCTTTACCGGTTCCGGTTCCGAATCCGTCGATACCGCGCTGAAGATCGCCATCGCCTATCAGCGCGCCATCGGGCAGGGCACCCGCACCCGCATCATCGGCCGTGAAAAGGGCTATCATGGCGTCGGCTTCGGCGGCATTTCCGTCGGTGGCCTCGTCAACAACCGCCGCGTCTTCCCGCAGATCCCTGCCGATCACATGCGTCACACGCTCGATGTCGAACGCAACGCTTTCAGCAAGGGGCTGCCGGCGCACGGTATCGAACTTGCCGAAGATCTGGAGCGGCTGGTGGCGTTGCACGGCGCTGAGACGATCGCTGCCGTCATCGTCGAGCCGATGTCCGGTTCCGCCGCGTCATTCTGCCGCCGAAGGGCTATCTTGAGCGGCTGCGGGCGATCGCCGACAAACACGGCATCCTGTTGATCTTCGATGAGGTGATCACCGGCTTCGGTCGTCTGGGCACGCCTTTTGCAACCGAGTATTTTGGCGTCATCCCCGATCTCGTCACGACGGCCAAGGGCATCACCAACGGCACCATCCCGATGGGTGCGGTCTTCTCCAGCCGCAAGGTCTATGATGGCCTGATGAACGGCCCGGAATACCAGATCGAACTGTTCCATGGCTATACCTATTCGGGCCATCCGGTCGCCTGCGCCGCGGGTCTTGCGACGATGGAAATCTATGAGGAAGAGGGTCTGCTGACCCGCGCCGGCGAACTGGCGGACGACTGGCAGAACGCTCTGCATTCTTTGAAGGGCCTGCCGCATGTTGTGGATATCCGCAATCTCGGCCTCGTCGGCGCGATCGAGCTTGCTCCGCGTGATGGTGCTCCCGGCACGCGCGCCTATGACGTCTTCGTCGATTGCTTCAACAAGGGGCTGTTGGTCCGAGTAACCGGCGATATCATCGCGCTGTCGCCGCCGCTCATTATCGAACGGGCCGAGATCGAAACGATCGTGTCCAAGCTCGGCGACGCCCTGAAACGTGCCGCTTGATACTTGCGATCTGGCCGGCCTGTTTGGGCCGGCCAGGTTATTCAGTGATCTAAGGACGCTGCTACCTCAAACGCCCGACGTGCGAGGAACACTGCACCCTCGACAGGCGCGATCGTCAGCTTGTGGATCCGCAGATGGTTATGCCGCGCGGATACGTGATGCTTGAAGGCTTCGAAGAGCGGCGGTTGATTGACGATGACGCTGCCGGCGACAACGACATCTGTTCCAACAGCACCTCGCGCCAGTAGTTGATCAACCAACGCTGCCAGATATTGCGCGCCTTCATCGATGACGCGGGCGGCCAGCACCGAACCAGCGGCGGCGGCGGCAAAGATGGCCGGGCAATGCGGCGCCCAATTGTCCGAAGTCGGCTCGTCATTGACCTTGCGTGTCAGCCGCTCGGCATCGGCAACTCCAAAATCGCTGATCAGCGCGCCGAGCAAACCGTCGTCGGGCTTGCCCTCATCAAGGGCGCGGAGTGCCGCGCGGGCGGCCTCGCGTACCAAGGCTGCGGCACCACCTTCATCGCCGATCACCGGCCCCCAGCCGCCGGTTGCCAGATGCGCACCGGAGGCGTCTTTTCCGACGCCAATCGCGCCGGTTCCGGCGATGATGCCGATGCCGTCGGGAAAGCCCGCGGCCAGCGCGATCAGGGAGGCGTCGTTGACGATGCTTGCGCGCAGGCCATGGCCGGCAAGAGCTTTCTGCAAGTCCTCTGCCGTCTCGGCGCGGTTGATGCCCTGGGCGCCGAAAGCCATGGCGGCGACGCGTGCGCCTGCCGGGATATGCGGCGTGATACGCTCCGCAATCCATTCAGCGGCCAGGTCGGCCGGTTCGGCGTCCCATTCACGGCTGTGCAGGACGGTGTCGAGGAGACGAGCGCCGTGGATATCCTCGATGACCAGATGGGTCTTGGTGCCGCCGATATCGAGCGCAAGCAGGCAATCCGTCATATCCGAGCCCCTTCAGGCGACTTTGGTATCGTTGTTTTCGAACACGAAAGCATCGGGATCGAGCCCTCGTGCGATCGCGGTTTCGACCGCAATGGTCTGCATGACCAATGCCTCGATAATAGGACGCTGCGTCGGCGTGAGGGAGGGGATGGCGATATGCGCCAGGTGGTTTTCCTCATCGATATCGAGCGGGCTTACGAGAACGACGTCGTGACCGGCGCGGGCGAGCTTCTGAGCAAGCTGTAGTTCGCGCTCCTCGCCGAAGATGATGTGCACGCCCTGGCCCGCGGATTCCATCGCGCCGTGCAGATATTGGCGTGTGGACATGCCCGTCGATGGGATGCGCGCGATCTCGCGCAGCAACAGGGAGCCGACCTCAGCCGAGCCGACCGACGGCGCGGCTCCGACGCAATCGACATATTGGGCTGTTTGCAGCGGGACGATCAGGTTGGCTATCCGGCTCGCGAGGCTTTTCTCCACAGCGCGAAGAGCATCGGAAACCGCCGGCCAACTGACATCGATCGATCCGCCATCCCAGGCTTCGGCGATCATGCCGAGAGCAGCGATCGTCGCGGTATAACCGATGGTGGAGGCATAGCTGTCCGGGATATTGCCCAGCGATATGCTGACGGCGGAGGTTGCCTCGATCGGCGAATCTTTGGCGTTGACGACGGAAAAGCGCAACCGCTCTTCGACCGTATTCAGCGTCGCCAGCGTTTCCGAGCTCTTGCCGCTCTGCGAAACGCCGATCAGAGGATGGGAGGTGGCAGGGAAGGGGAGCGGGTGCTCGCCGGCATTGAGGCGCCAGCTGTGAATGGCGCGGCTCCTCAACGTCCATACGGCAGCGGCACTGGCGGCAAAGCTTGCGCCGATGCCGAGGAATATGGGGCCGGGACCTTGAAGGACGCCGCGGCCTTGCAAAAGCTCAATATCTGCTGAAATCGCAGCGATGGCTTTGGCCAGAGCATCGGCCTGTGCGGCGCGGGCTTCTGCGAGCGGGATATATCCTTTGGGCAACTGGTCTCTCCTTGCTTATAGACAAAACGAGGCCTTCCACTGGCGCAAGGCGCCAGCGGCAATCCGTCGTCGATTGTTGCGAAGGCAGGCTTCACCCTGCCATGGTTTTGATACTTCCTTCCCCCAAGCCTATCCGCCTGTCTTGACGCGGCTGAAGGAGGTCCGAAGGCGATATCGATCGCCGGCATAACGTATGGTCGAGGATATCAGCGGCTTTCCGGCGCTATCTTCGATGAGCTGATACATGGTGAGGATCGGCATTCCGGCCTCGATCCCCAGATGCTTGGCGGTCACCAGATCCGCCTCCTGCGCCTCGATCGTCGATTCTGCCCGGCTGAGTTCGATGCCGGCATCGCTCATCAGGCGAAAGAGTGAGGCCGAGCCGAAATCCGCTGACGAAAGGTTCAATTCGCTCAGGGCTGGGAAATAGGAACTGTCGACAGCAACGGGTACGCCGTCGAGCTTACGGATACGCACGAGGTGAAACAGCCTTGAGCCCGGGGCGATCGAAAGCTCCTCCGCCTGATCGAGCGTGGCCGAGGCTTCCTCGGCCCTCAGGACTTCCGACGATGCCTTGAGGCCGAGCCTTGCAGCGGTCTCGCTGAAGGACTCCAGCGTCTGGGGGAATTCCTGATGGGCCTCGGCCGCCACATACCAGCCGCGGCCATGGGAGGACACCAGCACACCGCTGCTGACCAGGCTCTGCAAGGCGCGCCGCAACGTCACGCGGCTGATCGCCAGTCGGTCGATCAGATCGCGTTCCGGCGGCAGGCGGCTGCCCGGCGAAAGTTTCCCGGCTGTGATCTCTCGGGTAATCGCCTTGGCAGCCTGCTGCCAGAGCGGTTCGGGGGAGTCCGATTGAAGTGGGGCGACTGCGCCGTCCATCCTGACCATCAGCTTATCGTCACCTTTTCCCACATTTTCGTCCGCATCGAACGGTAGCAGGCGTCCAGGATGCGGTTGACCACGACGCCGTCCTCGAAGGTTTCCACTGGCTGAGTTCCAGCGGCAAAGCAATCAACAAAGTGGCGCATCTGTTGCGAGAATCCATAAGCACGCGTTTCCTCGGGAACGGGATAGACCCAGCCGGTATCGGCATTCGCCTTTTCCACAAGATATCCGACCGGCTTCTCAATGAAACCCCAGACCGGACCGACGGAACTGTCGGTGACGATGCGGCCGGCCGATCCCACAAGTTCATGGCGCAATTGCATGCCGCCTTTTTCGATCCAGGAGGATTCGATCGTCGCGAGCTGGCTACCTGCGAATTTCAACAGAGCGATTGCCGTATCCTCTCCGGTCGTCTTGTCGGAATGGGCAAGCGTTGCGCCCCAGGCCATGACCTCGACGACCGGATTGTCCTTGCCGAAGAAATGCCGCGCTGATTCGACCGTGTGGCAGCCCATGTCGAGCAGGGCGCCGCCGCCCGCCGTCTCGGCGTCCCAGAAATGCGGGGCATGCGGTCCCGAATGTGCCTCGCGCGCCCGCATGGTCAGTAGATCGCCAATGCCGCCGGCCTGCACCATCTGGTACGCCTTGGCGATATTGGGCGAAAAAACCGAGCTTTCGGCGTAGCCATGCCATATGCCGGCCTCGATCACCACCTTCAGCATTTCGGCGGCTTCCTTTTCGGTGCGCGCGAGCGGCTTGGTGCAGATCACGGCCTTGCCGTGACGGGCGACGATCCTGACGGCTTCGAGATGCACTTCGTTCGGTAGCGCGATGACGACCAGCTGTACGGCCGGATCGGCGCAGAGCGCGTCCATATCCTGATAGGCCGTAACGCCGGGTCCCCATTTCCTGGCAAGCTCGGCGGCGCGCTCGCCATTGCGCGAATAGCAGGCCACCAGCTGGCCATTACGCACGTCGAGAAGCGCATCCGCATAGCAATCGCTGATGAAGCCCGACCCCAAGATCCCTACGCCAATCATAAAAACTTCCCCCTGGATACCAATATCGCCAACCGTCACATGCGACAAATGAATACCACATAAGACAAAAATGGAAAGAGAAAAAACTTCTTGTCACATATTGTATTGAGATGTATCTTTTTATCGTTCATTGCGAGTGCCAATCGGCGCTGCGCAATCCAAGCACAAAAAGAGGGGAGCATTTCAGATGCGTTCGAAGCATGCATGCATCAAGGGCGCCGTCGCGTCGCTGGGCCTGGCACTTATGGCCGGCAGCGCGTTTGCCGCGGATCCCGTGACGATCAAATTGGGAAGCTGGCGCACGGAGGATATTGCCGTCTGGCAGGACAAGCTGCTCCCGGCCTTCGAAAAGGAGCATCCGGAGATCAAGGTCGAATTCGCTCCGATCAATACCAATGAATACAATGCCGCCATCCAGTCGCAGATCGACGCCGGCGCTGGTCCGGATCTGATGACCTGCCGGCCCTTCGACGTGAACCGCGAATGGATCCGTCGTGGCTATTTCGAGCCGCTGAAGGATTTCGCTCCGATCAAGGATTTCAGCGATACATCGAAGGCGGCCTGGGCTGATGCCAAGGGCGAGCCCTTCTGCCTGCCGATTGCTGCGGTACTCGCCGGCTTCTACTACAATGTCGATATCTTCAAGGAGTTGGGCATTGAGCCGCCAAAGACGGCGGATGAATTCACCGCAGTCCTTCAGAAGATCAAGGACAACGGCAAATATACGCCGCTCGCCTATGGCTCCGCCGAGAGCTGGCAGCTTGCCTATAACGGCCTCTACAATATCGGTCCTTCCTATTGGAAGGGCGAGGAGGGCCGCCAGGGTCTGATCAACGGCACGAAAAAACTGACCGATCCGGATTTTGTCGCCGCCTTCAAGGCCTTCGCCTCTTGGCGGCCGTTCATGCCCGATGGTCAGGCCAGCCTGCAATATGCCGACATGACGCAGCTGTTCACGATCGGCCGCGCGGCAATCCTGCCCGACGGTTCCTGGAACATCAATCAGGTGACAGCAACCGGGCTGAATGTCGGCGTCTTCGGTCCGCCGACGGCGACTGCCGATGGCAAGCGCTATCTGCAGGAAATGCCCGATATGGCAATCGGCCTCAATGCCGCCGGCAAACACAAGGATGCCGCCAAGGTATTCCTGACCTGGCTTGCCAGCCCCGCGTTTCAAGAACTCTATGTCAATGAGGCTCCCGGCTTCTTTGCCATGGGCTCAAAACCGGTCACCTACAAGAACGAATTGGCGCAGAAATTCGCTGATCTGAAGAAGGGTGCCGAGCTTACGCCGCGTCTCGCGCTTGATCGGCTCAGCGCCGGCAACCCGCCGCTCGACGACGAGATCTGGCGTGTGCTGCAGGTCATGATGACCAGCGACAAGCTGACGCCCGATACCGCCACCGCCGAGCTGCAGAAGGGCCTCGACTCCTGGTACAAGCCACAGAAGTAAGTCTCTTGGGTCCGCGTGTTGTCCTTCGCGGGAAGACATGCGGGCCTTTTTCGCATCTACGACGTTCATACAGGAATGGGAGGCCTTCCGAGTGATACGCCCAACAACCGCGCGCATCAGCTTGGTGCTGTTCGTTTTGCCGGCTCTGACAATTTATGTCGCCTTTGCCGTGCTGCCGCTGGCTCTTTCCATCCTGATGAGCTTCTTCGATACCAAAAGCTCCACGGGGCGTATCTTTGTCGGATTGCAGAATTATTATTATTTATTCACGCATCCCGTCACCAGTGCCCGCTTCTGGAACGCGCTGCTGAACAATATCGAATACTTCGCAATCCATCTGATCGTTGAGGTGCCGATCGGCCTGTTGATGGCCGCACTATTGACCTCGGGTCTGCTGCGCCGTTCCGAAGGCGTCTATCGCACGCTGCTCTTCATTCCGGCGACGCTCTCCGTCGTCATTGTCGGCTTTATCTGGCGGTTGATTATCAATCCACTCTGGGGTCTCGTGCACTTCCCATTGCTCGGCAATGAACTGACGGCACTGCCGACGATCTCGCTGATGTCGGTCTGGCAATATGTCGGCATTCCCATGATCTTTCTTTACAGCGCCTTGCTTGCGGTGCCCGAGGATATCGTCGAGGCCGCCCGCATCGATGGCGCCAGCAACTGGCGCATTTTCTGGGGCATCAAGTTTCCGCTGATCGCACCGCAATTCGGCCTGATCGTCATCCTGACCTATATCTGGACCTTCAACGGTTTCGACCTGGTCTTTGCGCTGAATGGCGCAGCACCCGGCCCGAACTACAGCACCGATATTCTCGGCACGCTGTTCTACCGCACCTTCTTCGGATCGAGCGGACAGGTCGCCGACATCGACCTCGGTGCAACGGTTGCGACGGTGATCTTCCTGATCATCCTTGTCGTGACTGCGATCTATTTTTGGCTCGTCCAGCGCCGCCTGAAGCCCCACCAGATCTGAGGAGGATCAGGCATGACCATGACATTATCTGACGACAAGGCCGTACACACCGCACGCAAAAGCAAAGATGGGCGGGCATGGACCGCTGACCGCATCGTTGTGCATGCGTTGCTGATCTTCTTTGTCCTGCTGGCCATCGGCCCGATCCTTCTCGTCATCATGAATTCGTTCAAGACGACACCGGCGATCTTCGGAGGCCCGTTCGATCTGCCGACGACCAAGACCTTCGGCATCGATGGCTATCTGCGCGTCTTCACGCGCGGCAACTTTCTTCTGAACTATCAAAACAGCCTGATCGTCACGGTGGTTACGATCGTACTCACGATCGTAACCGCGACGCTCGCTGCCTACGGCCTTGTGGAATACAAGGTGCGGCTCGCGCCCGTGCTTGCCGGGTTGTTCATCGTCGGCATCATGTTGCCGATACGCCTCGGCACGGTGCCGATCCTCGAGATCATGATCTCCTGGAACCTGATCGATACATTGACCGCGTTGATCCTCGTCTATACCGCGATGAGCATCCCGATCGCGGTCACCTTGATGGTCGCCTATTTCCGCACGGTTCCCACCGAACTGAAGGAGGCGGCACGCATCGATGGCGCCGGCGAATTCCGCACTTTTCTGATCGCGCTTCCGGTCGTCAAGCCGGGGCTTGCTGCAGTGGCGACGTTGACGATGCTGCCGGTCTGGAACGATCTGTGGTTTCCGCTCGTGCTGGCGCCCAGCAAGAGCAATCAGACTGTTACGCTCGGCGTCCAGCAGTTCGTCGGCCAGTTTCTGAGCGACTATCCGGCGCTGCTTGCGGCGCTGACGCTCGGCGCGGTGCCTTTGATCCTGCTCTACGTGATCTTCTCGCGGCAGTTCATCAAGGGTCTGAGCCAGGGTGTCGGCAAGTAGCACCTCGCATCGTCATCCTCATAAAATTTTGAAGTGGAGTACCCCATGGCCGATGTCAAAATCAGCAATCTCTACAAGCGCTATGGCGCGGTCGAAGTCCTGAAGAACATCAATCTCGATATCAAATCGGGCGAGTTCGTTGCTTTCGTCGGGCCTTCCGGCTGCGGCAAGTCGACCCTGTTGCGCTGCATCTCCGGCCTGGAGCAGATTTCCGACGGAACGCTCGAGATCGGCGGTAGGGTCGTCAACGATATTGGTCCCTCGCAGCGCGGCATCGCCATGGTCTTCCAGTCCTATGCGCTCTACCCGCACAAGACGGTCTACGACAACATGGCCTATTCGCTGCAGCTGCAGAAGCTGCCGAAGGATCAGATCGAGAGGATGGTCATGGCGGCAGCGGAAAAACTGCAGCTCGTGCCTTACCTGAAACGGCTGCCCAAGGCCTTGTCGGGCGGCCAGCGCCAGCGCGTCGCCATCGGCCGGGCGATCGTCCGCAATCCGAAGGTCTTCCTGTTTGACGAGCCGCTCTCCAATCTCGATGCTTCGCTGCGCGTGCAGATGCGCATCGAGATAGCCCAACTCAACAAGAACCTTTCCGACACTGCGATGATCTATGTGACCCACGATCAGGTCGAGGCCATGACCATGGCGGACAAGATCGTCGTGCTGCGGGACGGTATCGTGCAGCAGGTCGGTTCGCCGCTGGAGCTTTACGAAAACCCGCAGAACCTCTTCGTCGCCAAGTTCATCGGCTCGCCCGAGATGAATTTCATGACGGGCGAGGATGCCAAGGCTTATAAGGCCGAGACCGTTGGCGTCCGCCCGGAGCATCTGACCATAGAGCAGTCAGGCGGGGTATGGTCGGGCACGGTCATGCACTCGGAAAACCTCGGCTCCGACTCCTACATCTATATCGATATGGGTGGCTTGAAGCCGGTCATCATCCGCCAGGAAGGCAAGTCCGACTATCGGGCCGGCGCGCGTCTTTCCTTTTCGCCGAAAGGCGATCGCTACCATCTCTTCGACGCCGGCGGACACCCGCTCTCCTGAGAGTTAGCTCAGGGCCAAAATCCGGCCCGGACGGCAATGCGAGACGAAAACGCTTCATGTCGTCCTACAGGGCGCTGATGTCGTTTTCCTGTGCGCGCCACATCACCGGGCGTGATCTTCTGGACATGTTCAAGGTGCCATCCGGATAGAGTCCGGATGGATAATTGGGAAACCGGTGATAGGCCGGTGCTGCCCCCGCAACGGTAGCGGACCGAAAGTCTCGACCAATGCCACTGGTCTCTTGACCGGGAAGGTGTCGAGGCCATCCAGAGGGATAGGTCCGAAGCCCGGAAACCAGCCTTGACGGTAGACTCGATTGATCGCGGAGGGTGATCGGGAGGCGAAGGGAGGGGCCGCAAGATCACTCCGTTCACGTCTCGCCATATCGCATCAGTCATGGACGTGCCGGACAGGGCGCCGCCGATGCGGTCGCCGTGACCGATTTGCTGCTGTTCAGCCCGTTGAGGAGCGGGCCGATCCGAAGATGCCCATGAGGAATTGTGGGCAATGATGATCAAGCGTTAAACCAAGGAGGAGATGGCATGACTGGGAACAGAGGCGTGGTCTATGTGCGGCCTGGCAAAGTCGAGGTTCGCGATATTGACGACCCGAAACTGGAGGCGCCGGATGGCCGCCGTATCGAGCATGGCGTGATCCTGAAGGTGATCTCCACAAATATCTGCGGATCAGACCAGCACATGGTGCGCGGCCGTACGACAGCCATGCCGGGCCTGATACTCGGGCATGAAATCACCGGACAGGTCATCGAAAAGGGCATCGATGTCGAAATGCTCGAGATCGGCGATATCGTCTCCGTGCCGTTCAACGTGGCATGTGGCCGTTGCCGTTGCTGCAAATCGCAGGATACTGGAGTTTGTCTGACGGTGAATCCGGCGCGCGCCGGCGGCGCTTATGGCTACGTCGACATGGGCGGCTGGATCGGCGGTCAGGCGCGTTACGTCACAGTGCCTTATGCGGATTTCAACCTGCTGAAATTCCCCGATCGCGATCAGGCTCTGGCGAAGATCCGCGATCTCACGATGCTATCCGATATCCTGCCGACCGGCTTTCACGGCGCCGTTCGTGCAGGCGTCGGCGTAGGGTCTACGGTCTATGTCGCGGGCGCTGGCCCCGTCGGTCTGGCCGCTGCTGCTTCTGCTCGCATCCTGGGGGCTGCTGTCGTCATGATCGGCGATTTCAACAAGGATCGGCTTGCACATGCGGCCAATGTCGGCTTCGAGCCCATTGATCTCTCCAAGAGTGATCGTCTTGGCGACATGATCGCGCAAGTCGTCGGCGTCAACGAGGTGGACAGTGCCATCGACGCCGTTGGTTTCGAGGCGCGCGGTCATGCGGGCGGCGAACAGCCGGCGATCGTGCTCAATCAGATGATGGAGATCACGCGCGCGGCCGGCTCGATCGGCATTCCCGGACTCTACGTCACGGAAGATCCCGGCGCTGCCGAGGCTGCGGCCAAGCAGGGCAGCCTGTCGCTGCGCTTCGGGCTTGGCTGGGCGAAGGCGCAGTCGTTCCACACGGGCCAGACACCCGTCATCAAGTACAACCGGCAGCTCATGCAGGCGATCCTGCATGATCGGTTGCCGATTGCGGATATCGTCAATGCCAAGATCATCTCGCTCGATGATGCCGCCCAAGGCTATGAGAGCTTCGATCAGGGCGCTGCGACGAAATTCGTCCTCGATCCGCATGGCGATCTGCTAAAGGCTGCCTGAGCGGCCTGAAGCACTGCATCGTCATATAGTGACAACCGACAAGCATGATGCCGGGAACCGAGAAAACCTCTCGGTTCCCGCTGTCGTTTCAAGCAGCCGGTCATGAGTTTGCCGAACAACGAACTGACAGATGCGCGCCACTTCAATGCGAAATCATCCAGGTGCACCTTGCAGATCTCATGATGTATGGATGCAGTAGAAGAGGAGGGTTTCGGACCGCCGCATCTGCTCGGTAGCCTTCTTGCGTCTTAGAGGGCGCTGCAGAGTGTGGAGAAAAAGATCAACGAGACACTATCATCAGCGGTCGGATGTACATCGCCACCATTGTCATCGCGGCTGGAGGGCTGAAAGCTGCCTAAGCGAGAAAGCCGTTAGCCGACAATTATGGCGGACAATATTGCCATTATATACGTATCTTATACATATAGCACGTTATCCACGTGGAGGAGTACCGTTTCGCTTTTTCGAAGCAAACGGCCGCTTGGACGGAACGCCAACTTGAAGGGAAACACACAATGGCAAACTTTCTGGAGAAATGGTCTTCAAAGAAGGCTGAAAAGCCGAAGGCTGGAGCGCGGAATGTAGTTGATACCTTTCGGGCAAGAGTAGAAGAACAGAAGGGATATCTTGAGGAGTATGAGCGAGACATCGCCGGCTTCAAGAAGTGGCGTTCCACATGGTTTCAGCGTGTTCCCGGCGGCTTCGGAGTCACGGTTGGCCGCGACTCTATCAATGCAGGCGCGGGGCTGAACTATATCGTTGTTGAATCCATCAAGCAGGTGTCAGAGTTTCTCGACGATCTCGCGCATCACGCGGAGAAGGATTCCGGCTTTCAGCAGGCGCTTGAGAAAAACCGTCTGCGACGTGTCGCATCGCTGAATGCGGGCAAGGCAAAAGGAAGCGCGGCGACCTCGAAGGCAAAGGCAAAGCCGGCTGCTGCTAAACCTGCTGCGACCAAAGCCGCTGTAGCGAAGCCTGCCGCAGCAAAGCCTGCCGCAGCAAAAGCTGTTGCAGCCAAGCCGGCTGCTGCGAAGTCTGCCCCAAGTAAACCGGCGCCAAAGGCCGCCAAGGCCAAACCGGCTGCCGTTGCTGCGACGGAGGTGGCAACGCCGAAACGAAGCCGCAAGCCGAAGACCGAGGCCGCCGCCGAATAAGAATAAAGCCCGCTTCGAGCGGGCTTTATTTTATCTGTCAGATATCAACCAATTCACCATCGTACCACCTGCACATATCCACTATGCTGCCTTCAATATGAGGATGAGTGAGTGGAGGTCTTCTCAATTACCGAAGCAAAGCTTTCTTGAAACGATATTTTGCATCAATGCGGTGCAAAATAATACAGATGCCATCACTCCATGGCAGCTCAGCATCGTGATGATATTTGATTAGTGGAGCATTTTATCTGTTCATGATCCATCAATAATAAGTGCAATTGCCGCTATTTTCTCCAAGTCATTTTATTGATAACCGGTATTGGAAGCGCAATTGACTAGAATGTCTTCGAGGCAGAGGCAGAGGCAGAGGCAGAGGCAGAGGCAGAGGCAGAGGCAGAGGCAGAGGCAGAGGCAGATTGTAGTTTGACGGCTGTGGAGGTGACAAGCCCGCATCATCAATCGAGAAGACTTCCATGAGTTGATATGCAGCCCATAGACCTCTTTCGCCATCCATGAAGTGATGACCTCGGCGCCTGATATCGGCAGGAGCGCGCGTGGTGAGATCCAGCCTGCCGTGCTGAAGGGGATGCCGCCGCTTACGGGTTGGAGCAGGTCAATGAATTGGTGAGCGCTTCTCGTTAGATTTGCCGACCGATCGTGGGGGCGCGATCGGTCGGCTTTGAGAAGGCTGCGTTTTAAAGGAAGTGGTTGATGCCACTCCCTTCTGCTGGCTTACTTCTTTTCGCTGTAGGCCTTGATCGCAGCAGCGACTTCGTTGCGAGCGTTTTCTGCCGTCTCGAAGCCGCCGACTTCGACGACCTTACGGGCGTCCGGAAGCTGCTTGTAGACGCGGAAGAACGCCTGCAGGCGGTCCTGTTCCAGCTTTGGAAGATCGGAGATCTCCTTGACGTTGTCATAGGTCGGATCGATCTTCGTCGTCGGAACGGCGACGATCTTGTTGTCGACCTCGCCACCGTCGATCATCTTCAGAACCCCGATCGCTCGAACGCGGATGATAGCGCCGGGAACGATGGGCTCGCGCGAATAGACGATGGCGTCGAGCGGATCGCCGTCACCACCGAGCGAGCTAGTGATCGAGCCGTAGTTCGCCGGATAGGCGACCGGCATGGACTGGAAGCGGTCGACAACGATGTGACCGGTCTTGGCGTCGATCTCGTATTTGGTGAAGCTGCCGGCAGGGATCTCGATCGCCGTATAGAATTCGCGGCTTTCGTCTTTCGGCTGAGGATAATCGATATAGGATACATAATCGGAAGCCGACGCAGCCGTGCCGGACAGCATGGCAAATGCAATGACAGAGATAAGCTTTTTCATAAACGCCCCCGCGTTAAGGTTGAACGCTATCGACCTAATCAGGGGTTGTTACGAGCTTGTGACATAAATCAGCGAATGCACAGGTCATCGCGCTTCAGCCCAAGCCTGATCTCGAAACTCAAGCGACGGCGCGAACATTGCGGCGGATTGTCTGAGGCGGTTGGCCGAGCACGCGCAGGAAGGCTCGCCGCATGCGTTCGCGGTCGGCAAAGCCGACTTCGACGGCGATCTCGTCCATCGAATGGCGTCCGTCCTCGATCATCAGCCGGGCTGCCTCGACCCGCATGTTCTCGATCGCCTTTGCCGGCGACTGCCCGGTTTCGCTGCGAAAGACGCGGTTGAACTGGCGAGGGCTGAGGCTGGCCGCTTCCGCCAGTTCCTCGACCGAGACGATCTTGCGCAGGTTTCGTCCTGCAAAATCGAGGGCGCGTTGAACCCGGTCCGATTTCGGTTCCAGTTCCAGAAGGGTTGAGAATTGCGACTGTCCGCCGGCGCGGCGATGATAGACGACGAGCTTCTTAGCAACGGCGCGAGCCAGTTCCTCGCCGTGGTCCTTCTCGATCATCGCAAGGGCGAGATCGATGGTGGCGGTCATGCCTGCGGATGTCCAGATAGATCCGTCGATGATGAAGATCTTGTCCTCGTCGACTTTCAAAGCGGGGAAACGATCGCGCAATTCACGCGCGTAGACCCAATGTGTCGTGGCGCGGCGCCCATCGAGCAGGCCGGCTTCCGCCAAAGTGAACGCGCCCGTGCAGGGGGCCGCGACACGCCGGCAGACTTTTGCCGACTGACGGATATAATCGAGCGTCGCCGGCGACATGGAGGAGACTTGTGTGGCTGCGCCTATGAAGAGGGAATCAAACGAACTGTTGCCAAAGGGTTCTGTTTCGACACTGAACCCTGCCGACGAGCGCACGAGCCCACCTGCCTCCGACAGGAGCGTCACGCGATAGAGCTCCCTTTCGCCCGCCAGATTTGCAACCTCGAAGGCGGTAATGGCGGTGAAACCCATGATCTGGAAGTCGGGGAAGACGAGAAATCCGATGGTATGCATGGCGGTGCCTACGGCTGAAAAAGGTGCTTATAGTATTTATCAGACAGACGATCCTGTCAAATAACCGTGGCTCTTCCGCTCAATCGCCTCGGTATATCGGCGCAGAATGGCTGAAAACGTGGTGAATATGACATTTGGGACGTGAGCTTTCAGGCGTATTGTCTTGTCATGCGGATAGGACCTCCCCCCGCGAAAAAGGACAAAACGATGACAAATTCATCCTCAGGAAAAGCATTGGTGACAGGTGCCTCATCAGGCATTGGCGCCGTTTACGCGCATCGGCTTGCAAAGCGAGGTTTCGATCTCATTCTGGTCGCGCGCAACAAGGAGCGGCTTTTGGCGATTGCCGATCGACTGCGCACGGAGACGGGCCGAAATGTCGAGGTGATCGCTGCCGATCTTGGCGTGGCAAGTGACCAGCATCGCATCGAGCAGGTGTTAAGGAAAGATGAGGCCATCACGTTGCTCGTCAACAATGCCGGTTTTGGCGGCGGTGCGACATCGTTCGAAGCTGACGTCGACAAGATGCAGCAGATGATCGAGTTGAACGTCACGGCGCTAATGAGGCTGACCTATGCTGCCGTGCCGGGCTTCGTTAGGCGTGGCGGTGGCTCCATCATCAACATCGCCTCGATTGTGGCTATCGCGCCGGAATTGCTGAATGGCGTCTATGGCGGCACGAAGGCCTTCGTGCTGGCCTTCAGCCAATCGCTGAAGCATGAGCTCGCAGACAAGAACATTCGTGTGCAGGCTGTTCTGCCCGGTGCAACGGCTACGGAATTCTGGGCCGTCGCGGGTGTGCCTATCGAGCATCTTCCTTCTGAAATCGTGATGTCCGCCGAGGATATGGTCGATGCTTCGCTGGTTGGATTTGATGAGGGTGAGTTGGTGACGATCCCGGCGCTCGAGGATGCCGGGCTGCAGAAGGCCTATGAAGATGCACGACAGGCATTGATGCCCAATCTGTCCCGCACCGTGCCGGCCTCGCGCTATAAGGTAAAGTGAAGTAATTGCTCGGATGAGCAATGCGTCCCAGCCACCACGCTTGGTTGAGATGCAAATCATTCCATCCTGGTAGAAGAGTTGATCGGCACTCCGATAGCGAGTGCCGATCATCGGCAGGCCTGAAATAGAAGAACCTCAAGAAGACAAAGCGGGTCAATATGATCCACACAATTGTGCTTGATATATTTCCGAGGTGCCACATGTGCCTCTAAGGCCAAGCCTGGGCGACAGCCGATTTGGCCATAAGGACCTGAGTGAGAAGGTTCGCCGCGACCAAAGCAGAATTGCGAGGTTCAATGCGATGTATTCCATCCAAGACCATGTTCCCGTTTCCATTGTTATCGCGAACTACAACTACGCACGCTTTCTTCGGCGTAGCATCGACAGTGCGTTGGGGCAGACCTACGACGATGCGGAGGTTATTGTTGTCGATGATGCATCAACCGATGGTACAGCTGATGTCATTGCTTCCTATGGCTCACGGATAAAGCCGTGTCTGCGAGAGGTGAATGGTGGACATGCTGCCGCATTCAACACAGGCTTCGCATCGAGCAGCGGGGAGATCGTTCTGTTTCTCGATGCGGATGATTATCTTTATCCGAATGCAGTATCCGATGTTGTCGATGCATGGGAGGAGAATACGGCACAAGTGCAGTTCAGGCTGCATATCGTTGACGAGCAGATGCATGTAAAGGATGTATTTCCGCCTGCAGAATTGCCATTCGATTCCGGCGACGTCACATCGAAACTGCTGCGAAAGGGTCGCTATCAGACAACGGTGACAAGCGGTCTGGCATTCAAGCGCTCGGTTCTTAATTCGGTCATGCCGGTCCCCGAGCAGAACTTTCGTCAGGGCGCCGATGGATACCTGGCCACGGTTGCTCCGCTGCATGGCGAGGTCACCTCTATTGAGGAATGCCTCGGCGCTTACCGCATTCATGGCGCCAACCACTCCGTCTTTGCGGAGAAACTCGGCCAACGGGCGCGCTGGCGTATTGAGCACGATTTTCGCCGGCTGGAAGCGCTGTCGGACCAGGCAACGGAGGTGGGGCTGGAAGTGCCTGATGATGCAGGTCTCCATGACCCCGTGCATATCGAGGAGCGTCTGGCATCGCTTTGCATCGACAGGGAGCGGCATCCGGTCGCCAGCGATTCCAGGCTTTCGCTTGCCGCCGCGGGCGCTGTTGCCAGCCTGGAAATGAATGCATCCCGAAGACGTCGTGCCATGCTGGCCGCCTGGTTCCTATCGGTCGGCATCCTTCCGCATCAGATGGCGAAAGCTGTTTTGTCATGGAAGCTCGTCGCATCATCGAGACCGCAATTCCTCCTGCGCCTTTCGAAGGCCATTCGGCATGCCGTCGGGTAGGGTTGCCTCTGAATTGGCGAGGCTCTCCTAATCCGGATTTCCTGATTTGCGCGCAGGCCCAAGCAATGCATCGATGGTAGCTTGATGGTGGATATTCCTGTCGAAACGGCTGTCTTTCGCCAGTTGCATCAATCCTGCGAAGGCGTCTTTCGCCGAGGGCTTCTTGCCTTCCCCGCGGAGATAGGCAGTCAGGCGGCGATAGTTCGCGTTCGCCTGGATTTCAAGCGGATTGCCCCGACCGATCTTCTTGAGCGGCCACCATGACCAGCCGATGCCGTTCTTCTCCTGTAGTGCTACGGCGCGAGCGTACCAGTCGTTGGTATTCTCGCCGGATTCGCCGTTCCATAGCGGCATGTCATATTGCTCGCGCAGCTTGAGGAAAGGCTCGATCGACTCTTGCGTGGTCGGGGTCCAGTATTTGTGAAAGCTCAGCACCGTGTTGTGATCGGCAACGGGCAGCACACCGGCATAGTTGTTGCCCCAGCAATTGCCCTCGATGATCAGCATATGGTTGGTGTCGACCGCGCGGATCGCACTGATGGTACGCTCATAGAGGTCGTGCAACGGCTGGTTTGCAGTTTCGCGGCAACCGCCCTTGTCTTCTGCGTCCTGAAAGCCCCAGTTCGGTTCGTTCAGGAGGTCATAGCCGGCAATCGTCGTCTCGTCCTTGTAGCGCCTGGCAATCTCGCTCCAGAGCGCGATCATCGTCGCCTGGTTCTCGCCACTGTCCCAGAGCGAGGGGCTGTTCGGATCGCGATCCGAAATGGCAATGTCGTGCCCCTGGCCACCCGGCGCGGCATGCATGTCGAGGATCAGATACATATGGTTGGCTTTAAGCCACTCGATCAGCGCATCGACGCGGCGAAACCCTTCTTCGTTCCAGACGATCCGGTTGCCTGCATCCTTGCCGGACATATCCTTGATGAACAGGTTCCAATGCATCGGCAGGCGAACGCTGTTGAAGCCCCATTTGCCCATCGCATCGATATCGGCCTTCGTCACGGCATTGTCCTGCCAAGCCCGATAGAATTGCTCTGTCTTCGTCTCGCCGATGATTTCGGAAATACGGTGGCGAATGACGCGCTGCGCCTTCAGGTTGGGCAGGCCCATCATATAGCCTTCCTGAACCATCCAGCCTCCGAGGCCCAGGCCACGCAAGATAAGCGGATTGCCCTTGGCATCGACGATCTGCTTGTGGTCGGCGCGCACAAATCCTTGCGCATGCAACGGAGACACGAGCCACATAATGGAGATGGCGGACAGGCTGACTAGCAACAGCAGAAAATGCCTCATGAACCTCCAGTCGCTTTAAACTTTGGCGCCATGTGGGCATGATATGACGCGAGCAGTAAAAACTTGCGACGGCTGCCAATATCCGGGACTGATGTCGCGGCATCACTCCGTAGCAGTCGAGCCATGCTGCGCCGGATTTAGTTTCTCGCGTTCCTGCGGTGGAGTGCGGAAGAACACTGCGGCAGCAAGATCGATTGCAAGCGCGAGGACCATCGCCGCCGTCCCGATGAAAAAGAGCAGCTGGTAGTTTCCGCCGCTGCGGGCGAAGGTGAAGGAAAGCCCGTAGGCGGCGGCCGCCTGAAACAGGGCAAAGAATACCGTTGCCACGCTCCAGGCCGCCTTCTGTTGCGCCGGATGATGCGGCAGCAATTCGGCGATCCGCCCCAACATCAGGGGCACGGTTCCGGTCACGAATGCGCCGACTACAAGGCTCGAGGCGATGAGCCATGCCTGCCCGAGGCCAAAGGCGGGAATGGCGACCGCGACCGCTTCGAGCAGGAAAGCGAAACGCATGGCGGCACCGAAGCCGGTACGATCCGCAAGATGGCCGGCAAGGATAGGCCCGAGTGTCGCGCCAATCCCGAACAGCGCCCAGTATTCCGCGCCCACCTGCAGGCCTTTTCCCATCCCTCGCGCGACGAAATCGACGAGGAAAATCATGTGGGGAACCCAGCCGGCGGCATTCAAAGCATATTCGACATAGAGGGCGCGCAGCGTTCCGCGTGCCGGGACATGAGTGGTATGCTGCGGGACAGGGGATATTTCACTCTCCTGCGGCCATCCGGCCCAGGCAATAACGGTCAGCAGCAGGGAAAGTGCGCCGAGGCCGAGCCATGTGTCGCGCAGGCCCTGCTGAAGCAGCAGCGGCACCAGCGTGCCAGACAAGGCGATGCCCGCGCCAATGCCCATGAAGATCACGCCGCCCGCAAGACCTCGGCGGGAAGGCGCAACCAGCGGCAAGACGGTCGTCGCCGCCAATACCATCAAAGCTCCGCCAGCAAAGCCGGCTGCGGAGCGCCAGATAAAGAACCAGGCAAAGCCGATGGGGAAGGCGCAGGCAAAGAACGCTGCCGTGGCTGCGAGCATCATGATCCGGAGCGTGGGGACAATGGAGATGCGCGCCGCGACGGGACGTCCGAGCAGTGCACCGGCCAGATAGCCCGTGAGGTTTGCTGCGCCGAGATAGGCGGCGGCCGATTGTTCGAACCAATGTGCGTCGACAATAGCCGGCAGAAGCGGCGTATAGGCGAAACGCGCGAGCCCGATGCCGATCAGGCTGGCGCAGAACGCCGATAGAACGGCGCGCCAGGCAAGTCTTGCGTTGGAATGGCTTGGCTCGGCTTCATGTATGGCGGTGCCCATCATAGGAACTCTCTCAGCTATCAGTGCTTGAGATAGTAGGCCGCTCGCTATATCATTAAAATTGATTTATTATGAGAATAGTTATCTCTATTGGAGATAGGTGAGGCATGAATATATCCGATCTCAGATTTTTCGAAGCGGTTTCCCGGCACGGCAGCATGAATCGCGCTGCGCAGGAGCTGCATACGGTGCAGTCGAATGTGACGGCGCGCATCCGGGTGCTGGAAGAGGAATTGGGTGTCAGCCTCTTTCAACGACACGCTCGCGGCGTTTCGACCACGCCGGCCGGACAGCGCATCCTGCCGTTCGTTGGGCGCATCACCAAACTTCTGGCCGATGCGCGCGCAGCTGCGCAGGACGATGGTTCACCGAGCGGCGCGCTTCTTCTCGGCAGCCTGGAGACAACAACGGCATTGAGACTGTCTCCGCTGCTCAGTCAGTTCGCCAAGTCCTATCCGGAGGTCCGTCTCGTCGTCACCACGGGCACGACGCGGAAGCTGCTTGACGAGGTCATCGAGTGCAGGCTCGAGGGAGCGTTCGTCGCGGGGCCGGTCAGCCATCCCGATCTCGATCAGCAGGTGGTGTTCCAGGAGGAACTCGTTCTCGTAACCTCCCGCTCGATCCATTCGATGGATGAGCTCGTAAAAATCACCGACCTGCGCACCATCGTTTTCCAGATCGGATGCTCTTATCGCCAGCGGCTGGAAACCCTTCTGGCCGAAATGGGCATCGTCACTGCAAAACCGCTGGAGTTCGGCTCGCTCGATGCCATCATCAGCTGTGTCTCGGCAGGCGTCGGTATCGCTCTTCTTCCGAAAGGCATTGTTGCCGCAGCCTGGCAGGACGGCCGGGTCGCGGTCCACGAACTCCCACCGGAGCGATCGCTGGTGGACACGCTGTTCGTACGCCGCTCGGATGCCTACACATCAAGCGCCATGACCGCACTTCTCGACATGGTGCGACCAAAATCTGCGACAGGACCGCTTAGCTCGAAGCCATGATTTGCTGCCAGGCGGCATATGCGGAGAGTACGGTTTCCATCTGCGCGGTGTGGCCGGCAATAAACTCTGGGCCGTAAATGGTCTCGTCCGGATATTCGGTGATCAGCGTCATCGGCACGCTATGGCGGTCATCGATGTCGGCAAGGCAGGGGAAGCCGTTGATGATGCGGAAACCTGTCTCGCCGGCATGTGTTTCGTAGAGCCCGATCTGCCTGTTGTTGTAGTCCAGCAGCCCGGGAATGGCGCCAAGATGCCTGGTCACCTTGTCCAGCAATTGCTCGGCTTGGGTTGCCCAACCGGAATGATAGCGGGCAATCAGGAAAAAGCCCTTCGGCAGCGTCCACATGGCGAAATTGCGCGGGACATAGCCGGAGAGGGGACGTGTCCATTCATGGGCGGGATAACCATGCAGGTTGACGTGCAGCTGCGCGCCGCTCAGCGTCTCCGCCTGGATGCGGATCTTTTTTTCGCAGAGATAGGCACCGGAGTTTTCCTCGGTGCGGTATTCGAGATCATCGCCCAGCGCCGTATAGCGGGCGGCATGATACATGTGGCGCGGGCTGCCTTTGCGCAGGCGCTGGTGAAGGGCGTAACCATCGGGGTTTTCGAGTGGCGAGATGGTGAAGTGCGCGCCGTCGAGCGCAGCCAGCCGCCGCGCCGCGCGCAATGCGCCGGCTCCGCCGGTCGTCTCGTTGGCATGCTGGCCGCCGCTGATCATGACGGCCGCGTCTCTGCCCTTGATATAACGTGCTCTCACCGTGCGGCCGGAGCGCGTGGTGGCCTCAAACGGCACGCCGCCGATGGCATCGAGTTCGGCTTCGATCTGTTCTGCGGCCAAAGGCTCTTCGGCAACGTCAATCTGTTGCTGTGGGCCATCGGAGAAACCGGTTGAAAGGGGCTTGGTTTCGATCCGTACCGAGATGTCCCCCTCGGATTGAACGATTTCCGGAACGATCTGGCCGGGCTTCAATCCGCGATCGCCGAGCGGACGCCCGGATTTCTTCTGGAAGAATTCGAGCAGCGAAAAATAGAAATCCTCATGCAGCGCTTCCCTAAGGCTCATGACCTCGTCGCCGACAGGCAAGGCTTCATCGGCTGCCGGCAGAGTGACGCGGATGTTGAGTTCACCGAAATAGGGTTCGGTGGTGCCCCAGTCGTGGCCAGTCACCGCAGCAATCGCATCTTCGAACAGTGTTTCGTAATCCGAGGGCAGGCGCGCGCCGGCCGTGCCACTCTCGGTAACCAGCCAGCCGGTCGGGGAGACGCTCGTCTCACCTGCCGCATCGATGTGGACGCGGTTTGGTGCTAAAACCTTCACAAGGCGCTCGCCTGTCATGGTGGATTTCAGCACAACATCGTAATGAAATTCGCTGTCGCTGCGGGCGAAAAAATCGATCTTGCGATCGCCGACCATCGCACCAAGAGGATAGGCCTCCAGCCGGAAGCGATTATCCGGTGCATTCGGGTGTACGGGATAGCGGATCTCGATTGCTTCCACACCCTCCAGATCGATCTCTTCGAGAAAGGCATTGACCAGCGGCTTATAGGCACTACGGATGCGCGCTCGTATGCCTTTCTCGGCAAGCTTGAGTTCCGCCTCACGGCGGCTCCGTCGGTCGGCGAAGGTCCAGGCCTCAATATCCTGACCCGGTTTTGCTTGCCCGACGAGCTGCGAGAGCGTGCGCTCAAAGCTTTTTTCGAAAATCAGCGTCATGATGTCTTACCTTGTGGTTCTGCCTGTCGGGTCGAGGCTGTCGCGCAGCCAGTCGCCAAGTAGATTGAGGCCAAGCACGGTGAGCAGGATGGCGAGGCCAGGGAAAAGGCTGACCCACCATGCCGTCTGCAGATAGGTGCGCCCGTCCGCCAGCATGCCGCCCCAGCTAGGGATGGTCGGATCGACGCCGAGCCCGAGGAATGTCAGGCTGCTTTCCAGCAGGATGTTGGTGGCGATGTTCAGCGTCATCAGCACGATCACCGGGCCGATGAGGTTCGGCAGCAGATGCTGGAAGATGATGCGCCAGTCTTTCACGCCGATGGCCCGCGCCGACAGGATGAATTCGCGCTCCCGCAGGCTCAGCACCGAGCCGCGCACGAGGCGGGCATATTGCACCCATTGCGACACGATCAGCAGGATGATGGTGTTGGTAAGGCTGCCGCCGACGATGGCGATGAAGGTGATCGCCAGCAGGATGAAAGGCATGGCGAGCTGAATATCGGCAAAGCGCATGAGGATCATATCCCAGATGCCGCGATAATAGCCGGCCGCAAGGCCAACCAGCACGCCAAGAACGACACCGCCGATCACCGAGGTGAACCCGACCAGCAGCGATATCCGGCCGCCGGCCACGACGCGAGCAAGCACGTCGCGCCCGAGCGGATCGGTGCCGAAGGGATGGGCAAGGCTGGCAAAGGGTCTTGCCAGACGGGCCATCAGATCGATCTTCTCCGCGCCGCCTGGAAAGAGCACATCCGAGAAAATGGCGGCAAGGCATATGACGATGGTAAGCGTTGCGCCGAACAGGAATTCGAAGCTGGAGAGGCGCGAACGGCTTGATGTCGTGGTGGCCATGGGCGGTTACTCCGTGCGGATACGGGGATCGACGAGCCCGTAGGCGATATCGACCAACAGATTGACGCCGATGATGAACAGGGCGAGCACGGTGATGACGCCCTGCAATACCGGATAGTCGCGCGCGCCGACGGCGTCGAACGCCAGGGTTCCGAGGCCGGGCCAATTGAAGACGCGCTCGATGACGACGATGCCGCCCAGTAGCCCGCCGAACTGGATGCCGAAATAGGTGATCAGCGGAATGGCGCAATTGCGCAGCGCATGCTTGTAGAGCACCTTGGTTTCGCTCAGGCCCTTGGCGCGGGCGACCATGATGTATTGCGACTGCAGCGTTTCCAGCATTGCCGTGCGCACCAGCCGGACGTTGGTGGCCGTCAGGATCACACCCATCGTCAAAGCCGGCATGACATAGCTCGAAATGCCGACCATGCCGCTCGGCGGCAGCCAGCCAAGCGTGATGGAAAACAGCAGTACCATCATCAGTGCCAGCCAGAAATTCGGAAACGATAGGCCGAGCAGGGAGAGAATGCGGATGATCTGGTCTGCGGTCTTGCCGCGTGCGGTCGCGGCTTTGATGCCGAGGGGAATGGAGATCGCGATCGAGACGACCATCGAGATGAAGGCGAGCAGCAGAGTGGCGGGCAGGGCATCGGCGATCAGTCGCGAAACGGGCGTTCCGCCAGTGAAGCTGCGGCCAAGGTCCAGCGTCAGCAACCCCTTCATGAAGGTCAGATATTGCACGATGAACGGCCGGTCGGTACCGAGCGCCGTGCGGATGCGTGCCAGATCGTCTTCCGTCATGCTGCCACCGCCCTGAAACATCGTCACGGCGGGATCGCCGGTGAGGCGGATGGCGAAGGAGACGAGCAGTGTGATGACGATCACGACGAAAATCGCCTGCAGCAATCGCTTGATGAGAAAACCGGCCACGTTCTTTTCCCGAAAGTTTCTGGAGGGACGCCGCCGGTTCTGCCGGCGGCGTCACGTTTGACGACTATTCGACGGTGACTTCGTTCAGCTTGATGCGGGTATCCGGTGCAGGCACGAAGCCCTTCACCCGCTTGCTGACGCCGTAGATCGCATTGGAATTGTAGAGCGGCAGTTCGAGCGCCTTGTCGGCGACATACTTGCCGATGTCCTTGAGGATCTTTTCGCGCGCGGCGCGATCGGTGAGCGGACGCTGGGATTCCAGCAGTTTGTCCAGCGTCGTGTCCTTTTCATAAGGATTCCACTTTTCGCCGGAGTGGTACATCGAATAGGCCGTGTTGTCGTAATCGAAGGTCCAGCCACCCCATTTCTGCTGGAACATTGCGCCGGTCTTGCCCTGCGGGATGATGTCGTTGAGCAAAACATTGGTCTCATAGGGCTTGATGGTAGCGGTGAGGCCGACCATCTGCAGATAGCTTGCTACGACCTGTGCCACTTCGTTCATGGTCGCATCATTGCCGCGAATGTCGATCTGGATGGGGGCGCCAGGCTTAACGCCTGCCTCGGTCAGCAATTTCTTGGCACCTGCGGGATCAAAGGGGATTGGCTTCAAGTCCGGGTCGTAGCCGAAGGACAGGGAGTTCTGGAAGCTGACGATCTCGGTTCCTTGGCCTGCGAGGATCGATTTGACGATTGTGTCGCGGTCGACGGCCATGATGATGGCTTTGCGCACACGCGGATCGGCCGTTATGCCGTCGCGGGTATTGAAGCGCAGCGAGTCCACGGTTGGGCCGGGAACGCTGGCAATTTCCAGCTTGGAGTCACCCTGGATGACTGGAAGCATGCCGATCGGAATGGTCGGCGGGATGACGAGATCGACGCGGCCGGCCTGAAGCTCGGCAACAGCTGTCGCCGGCTCGCTGATGAAGCGATATTCGAGCTCGGAAATCTTCGGCGCGCCGCCCCAGTAATCAGGATTGGCTTCCAGCTTGATGTTCACCTTCGGCGAATAGGAAACGAACTTGAAGGCGCCTGTGCCGACCGGGTTGAGATTGAAAAAGTCCTCGCCCTTTTCCTTGATGTATTTCGGCGGAACGATCATGGCGCCATAGCCGGCAAGCTTAGTCAACAGCACCGGATCAGGCGTCTTCAGCTTCATGTCGACCGTGTAATCGTCGATGACCTCGACGCTGTCGATCGCGGTGTAGTTGGAGCGCTGTGGCCCCTTGGCGCCCTGCTCGCCGAGCAGGCGATCGAAGGTGAATTTCACCGCGTCGGCATTGAAGGGCTCGCCGTCATGGAATTTGACATTGTGGCGCAACTTGAAGCGGATGCGCTTGCCCTGATCCAACTCTTCCCAGGATTCGGCAAGGCCCGGCACGAGCTTGAGGTCCGGCCCGCGATAGGTCAGCCCGTCGAAGATATTGGTCGATACGGCAGCCCATGCCACAAGAAACGTATCGATCGGGTCCCAGCTGCCTGGGTCTTGCGACGACGAAACCGTCAGTTTGCCGGCTGCGAGCGCTGGCGCGGCGTTGATGGCAACGCTCGACAAGGCAAGCGCCGTCAGGGCGGCTTTCAGTCCCCATTTCATTTTTTTCATTAAATCTGTTTCCTCTTCAGATCGTTGCTGTGGCTCAAACTGTTCAGGCGCTTCTTGCGATAAAGTGGCCCGAATTGATTTCCTCGCGCGCGAGGATTGGCGGCTCGTCGCCGACGCGCCGCACGGGATTTGGAATCTCCCCCTCGATCAGCGCGGTCTTGCGCTCGACCGTCGGATCGGCGACCGGCACGGCGGATAGCAGGCGGCGGGTGTAATCATGCATCGGCGTTTCGAAGACCTGCCTCCGGCTGCCCATTTCCATGATTTGCCCGAGATAGAGCACGGCGACGCGGTGGCTGATCTTTTCCACGACGGCCATGTCATGGCTGATGAACAGATAGGCAAGGCCGCGTTCGGCCTGCAAATCCATGAACAGATTGATGATCTGCGCCTGGATCGACACGTCCAGCGCCGAAAGCGCCTCATCGGCGATGATGAGCTTGGGATCGGAGGCGAGTGCGCGGGCGATGCAGACGCGCTGGCGCTGGCCACCGGAGAATTCGTGCGGATAGCGATCCGCATGTGCGGACGAGAGGCCGACACGCTCCAGCAACTCGTCCACCCGGCGGCGCACCTCCTTTGATGCTGAGATGATGCCGTGCGTGTTGATCGGTTCTGCGATCGAGAAGCCGACCGTCTTGCGCGGATCGAGCGAGGCAAAGGGATCCTGGAAAATATATTGCACGTCCCTGCGCAAGCGGAAACGTTCCAGCGCCGACATCGCGGCGAAGCTCTTGCCGTTGAAGGAGATCTCGCCGGAGCGTGCCTTCTGCAATTGCTGGATCGTGCGGCCGATGGTCGATTTGCCGGAGCCGGATTCGCCAACCAGGGCGAGAGTTTCGCCCGGATGAATGTCGAAACCGACCTTCTGGACGGCACTGCAGCGATGCGTAACCTGACCGAATATATTCTTTCTTATATCGAAGCGCACGAAGAGATCGCGCACGGATAGAAGCGGCGGCTGATCATAGCGGGCGGTGTTTTGAACCCGCTCTTCGCCGACGATTTTCGGCTCACCGTCCTCAAGGATAGTCAGTGGCAGGCGCTTGGGAAAGTCCTCTCCTGTCATGCTGCCGAGCTTTGGCACGGCTGCAAGCAATGTGCGGGTGTAGGGATGCTGCGGATTGGCGAATATCTCGCGAACCGGGCCTTCCTCGACCTTCTTGCCTTTCCACATGACGACCACGTCGTCAGCCATTTCGGCGACGACGCCCATGTCATGGGTGATGAAAATCATGCCCATGCCGAGATCCTTCTGGAGGTCCCGCATGATGTTGAGAATTTGCGCCTGGATGGTGACGTCGAGTGCCGTCGTCGGCTCGTCTGCGATCAAAAGCTTGGGGCGGCAGGCGAGCGCCATGGCAATCATCACGCGCTGGCGCATGCCGCCGGAGAGCTGATGCGGATAACGCTTCAACAGCGCTTCCGCATCCGGCAGGCGCACCATTTCGAGAAGGCGTTGCGCTTCGGCCATGGCCGCAGATTTGCTGACATTTTCGTGCAGCAACAGGACTTCGCAGATCTGATCGCCGATGGTGAAGACAGGGTTCAGCGAGGTCATCGGCTCCTGGAAGATCATGGCGATCTCCTTGCCGCGAATGGAGCGGACTTCCTTCTGCGAGAGCTTGAGCAGATCCTTGCCGTTGAAAGAGATGCTGCCGCTCTCGAAGCGTGCACCCATCATATCGGCAAGCCGCATGATCGAAAGCGATGTCACCGATTTGCCGGAGCCGGATTCGCCGACGACTGCGAGCGTCCGGCCCGGTGCCACGGAAAGCGAAAGGCCTTCCACCACGCGGTTTTCGCCGAACCGGACCGTCAGGTCCTTGATCGACAGAAGCTGCCGGTTTGCGTCCGCCGCCATCGTCATGCGCTCACCTCGGTATTGGGAATGCAGGCTCCGGAACTCTCGGAAATCTGCGGATCGATGCGCGTGACCTGTGCTTGCATTTTCGCTGTTGCCTCGCCGAGATCACCGCTAGGATTGGATACTAGTGCGTTGATGCCCGCAATCATTCGATCCTGGAAAATCAAGCGATATTCTCCTCCAAATCAGACGCCTGATGGTCATCTGTATCCGCGTTCCCGTTATATTTCTTGAAACACGAGATAGCATCAAACAACAATCTGGTCTACATTGTTGAACAATTTTAGCGATGCATGTCAAATAATGGGAGGAACTTGCGAGAAATCGTCCAACGGACCGGCGCCGTTGAGGAGCCAATCCAATATCTGTGATCAGAAATCCGATTGCTTGTGAGCCTTTGTGGCGATGCGTAGCTTGGCGGAGGGCAGAGATATGGAGCAGGTACCCGCAGTCCGATTTATCGCAAGCGCCAGGGGAGCAAATGAAGCAGACAAATCTTGCGAGTATCGAGCCGACTTCGGCTGCTGCGGAAACCGGTCAGACGGTAACGGAACTGACGGCGGCGCGGATTCGGGAGCGCGTGATCAGCGGAACCCTGTCGCCGGGCAGCCATCTCTCCGAGGCGGCTCTGTGCGAGGAATTGCAGATTTCACGCAATACGCTGCGGGAGGTCTTTCGGCTGCTGACGACGGAGGGTGTGCTGCGCCACGAGGCCAATCGCGGCGTTTTCGTCACCACGCCGAGCATATCGACGATCATAGACATCTTCCATATTCGTCGGCTCATCGAGTGTTCGGCGCTTGCCGGCGCGCATCATCGCCATCCGAGCGTCGGCAAGATGCGGGCGGCTATCGATGCCGCGATCCGGCATCGTGATCTCGGGGAATGGCTGGAGGTCGGCAGCGCGGACATTGCCTTTCATGCTGCCATTGTCGAGCTCGCCGATAGCCCTCGGCTCTCCGCATTCTATGCTCAGATTTCGCTGGAGCTGCGTCTTGTCTTCGGCTTGATACGAGACCCGGAATACCTGCATGCTCCCTATGTAGGGCAAAACGCCACCATCCTCGCTCATCTCGAGGAGGGTGCGACGTCGACGGCGGCCGAGGCGCTTGAGAAGTATTTGTATCAAGCGGAGCGCTTCATCCTGGCCGCTTATTCACGGGCCATACCCGGCTGAGGCCCGGTCGAGGTCATTGGTGTGATGAATGATGTGGACAATCCGCGCTTGATGGGTCAAAGCGCGATGCAACCGTTTGCGTCCCGATCTGCTTTGGCGGAAGGATATGCGGCACCCCGGATGACGGCGTGATTTCCATCGGTCAGTAAACAGCGGTTTGGCTGCAATCGATCGGGACAATCGTGTGGCGTCTAGCCGGAGCTGACATTTCGGCAATCGGTTATGACGGACGATGAGGTTATGGACACACAATCCCTGGCGGCCTCCAGCAAAGCCACAGCGCTTCAACAGGTATGGGCCTCGCCGCTGTATCGCGGCGCGACGCTTGCTCTGTTTCTTTCGGGGGTGGGGGTCTCGGCTTCACTGCCGCAAATCGTTGTCTTCCTCGTAAAGGAACTCGGAACATCCCTGCCGGTGGCAGGGCTCTACTATCTCACCGGCCTTGCCGCACCGGTCGCCGGTTATCTGGTCGGCAATTACTCCGACAGGACCGGCCATCGCCTCGGTCTCTTCCGGCTGTGTGCTATGGCCGGGGCTCTTGGGTGGGCCGGATTTGCGGTTTCCAACGCGCCCTGGATACCCTTCGTCATCGGTGCCGTCGTGCTCGGCTTTTCCGGGTCGGCCACATCTCAGCTCTTTACCGCCATCCATGACGATCTGAGCAGAAACACGTCGGGAGCAAACGAGAGCGTGGTGGCGATCGTCCGGATAGCCTTGACGGCAGGCTGGGTGGTCGGCCCATTTCTCGGCACCTGGCTTGCGGCGGAAACGAGCCTGCGCGCCATGTTCTGGGCAACGTCGATCTGTTTTCTGGCGCAGATCATCCCGCTCGGAACCTTGCGTGTCTCGGCCAATCCCAGGCCGCGAGCAAGTCACGCAACCGGCCTGGGTACCTCGACGCGCTGGTCCGAGATGTTGCCTCTCTTGGCGTTTACCGGCCTTTACGTTCTCGTCTATGCCGGAGAGCCGATCAAGTATGGCTTCCTTCTGCTTTACATGGAGGAGCACCTCGGGATCGACCCCGGCGTCCGGGGTGCCGTCATCGGAACGCAGCCCTTGATCGAATTGCTTCTGATGCCCTTCAGCGTCATGCTTGCGCGACGGATCGGAACGCTCTGGCTCATGTGCATCGCGGCAGCATTCGGCGTCGTCGCCAATTTGTGTTTTGCCATGTGGCCAAGCGCCATCGGTATGTTTGCCGGACAGGTACTGATGGGTGGCGTCTGGGGCCTGTACATGGTTCTCGGCCTGATCGTTGCCCAGCGACTTCTTCCGAATGCCGTGGCAACCGCTTCGGCAATTTTCATGAGCTCGTCGGCGCTTGCGAGTGCGCTTGGCGGCGGGATCGGAGGCGTCGGTGTTGCCTATCTGGGCCTTCCCAATGTTTTCTACATTCCTGCGGCGTTCTCACTGGTGGCCGTTATCGGTCTGGCCGTCATGGCGAGGCGCGGCATCATCCGATAAGCGCCGCCGGCCGGTAGTTTAATATTTCGCATTGGGCGGGTTTCGGACCATCCCAAACCTGTTAAACGCCCTTCGCCCGACGACCGCCGGTCCTTGCCATTCTGCTCTACTGCGATGGCGTCAGACGGCACAGGTAGAGAGATACGATCCTCGTCCGGCGATCCGGCATGGGCGCGAACACGTGTTGACGATGTCGCGCCTTTCAACTAATCATAAAGTCATCTGATGACTTGACAAGATTGAGCCATGCGCGCCCTGACTAAAACCACCCTTGCGGATACAGCCGTGGAGGCCATTCGCAGCGAAATACTCGCTCGACGCTGGCTTGTCGGCGAAAAGCTGCCCAATGAAGCCTCGCTTTCCTCGATGCTGTCGGTCAGTCGCGGCACGATCCGCGAAGCTGTGAGAGTGTTGGCGTCGCAAGGTTATCTGGAGACGCGCCAGGGGTCTGGTACCTATGTGCGCTCGACAGCGGATTTCGGGCGCCCTCTCGACATGGCCCGCCGCGCCGGCTTGAGAGATCAGTTCGAAACCCGGCTGGCCCTTGAGGTCGAGGCTGCGCGATTGGCCGCCCTGCGTCATACCCCCGAGGTGATATCCCAGTTGCGGGCGTTGCTGGTCGCGCGCGGAAATTACGAGGGGGAGGCAAGGCCGCCTTCATCGAACGCGACCTTGCCTTCCACAAGGCGGTCATCGCTGCCTCGCAGAACAGGGCGATGGTGGAGATCTACGAATTTTTCTCTCTATCGATTGCCGACACCATCGAGGCGACGCTTGGCGCGGATATTCCGGAGCCGGACATGCAGGCGCATGTTGCGATCGTCGATGCCATTGAATCCGGTGATCAGGAAGCGACCGGTTTTGCCGTGCGCCGCTTCATGGCTCCCGTTATCGCTGCTCTTGATCGGTTGCTGATGTCATGACCATGCCTTCACAGAATGCCTCCCCGCTCGATTTGATCGATGCCGAGGCCGATGAGCTGCCTCCGCCGCAGCCGCACAGGGGTAAATCGCCCATTGGCCGGTTTGTTCTCGGGACAAGCCTGGTGTTGATTGCATTCAACCTCAGGCCGGTCTTTTCGAGTGCATCGGCGCTTTTGCCGGAGATCAGAACCGGGCTCGATCTGTCCTCATTCGGCGCCAGTATCCTGACCACGCTGCCCGTTGTCTGCATGGGATTGTTTTCGCCTCTCGCACCGAGGCTTGCGCAGCGTGTGGGAACCGAGCGCGTCTTGCTGGGCGTGATCCTTCTGCTTGCGCTCGGCACGGCGCTGCGCGGCTTTTCTTCGATTTCCATGCTGTTCTTCGGCACGGCACTAACCGGCGCCTGCATCGCCGTCGGCAACGTGCTCCTGCCTGGGGTCGTCAAGCGGGATTTCCCGGACAAGGCGGCGCTGATGACGGGTTGCTACACGATGGCGCTGTGTGCTGGCGCGGCCAGTGCGGCCGGACTGACCTTGCCGATCGAGCACGCCCTTGGTGGATCGCTTGGTGGTGCGCTTGCTGCCTGGGCGCTACCGGCACTGGTGGTCGGGCTTTTATGGCTGCCGCAGGTCATCGGGACCCGCAGCCAGACCCGCCGCAGCGCTTTTCGTCGTCTACCGGGCTCTGGACCGATCCGATCGCCTGGCAGGTGACGCTGTTCATGGGGCTGCAATCGGCGCTCGCCTACTGCATCTTCGGCTGGCTCGTTCCCATTCTGCGCGAGCGCGGCCTCGACGGCGTGACGGCGGGTGCTATCGTATCGGTCTCGGTCATGGTGCAGGCCGCTTCCTGCCTGGTGACGCCTCATATTGCCGTCAAGGGCCGGGATCAGCGCGTCATCAATGTCAGTCTCTGCGTGATTGCGGTCGTGGCCCTGCTTGGCCTGCTCTTCGCGCCGCTTTGGACCGTGTGGTTCTGGGCCGTGCTGCAAGGCATAGGGCAGGGAGGGCTGATTGCGGTAGCGCTAACAGTCATCGTGCTGCGCTCACCCGACGCGCATGTTGCTGCACATCTTTCCGGCATGGCGCAGTTTGTCGGCTATCTGCTGGCGGCAATCGGCCCGCTCGTCGTCGGCATGATCCATGGCTGGACGGGCAGCTTTGCCTGGAGCTCGGTTCTGTTCGTCCTGCTCGGCCTGGGGGCCGCCATCAACGGCTGGTTTGCCGGGCGTGCCATCTCGGTCAATGCCAAGACGATCGAAACTCCATAGTTTGGGCCTGACATCATCTAACGAGTTGGCCTAAGCGATGGGCCGTCAGGGAGTTGCGGAGCGGCGCCGACAAGGTGCCGCTCTATCGTTGCGAATACATTGGCTCCAGCGGGAGTTGCGGAAGTAGAGCCGGCCGAATTCAGCCAGCTTTTCGCCGCGGCTGTATCGGAGCTGCATCCGGGCTCTCGGCAGGTTTCGAGTGGCCCAGCAAGGCCTTCTTGGCCAGTGTCGACCTTGTGGCGGCGTAAGATGCTGCAACCATTGGATAGTCCGCAGGTAATCCCCATTTCTTTCGATATTCGTCGGGGGAAAGCCCATATTTCGTGTTGAGATGCCGTTTCAGCGACTTAAACTTCCCACCATCTTCCAAACAGATAAGATATTCTTCGGTAATGGATTTCTTGATCGGCACGGCTGGCTTCAGGGTCTTTTCCGACGCTGAAAGGCCGGGGGTAAACGACCCTGTTAGTGCCGCGTGGGTCTCCAGAATGAGTCTGGGCAAATCTTCAGGTGCAGTGACATTATGCGTGATATATGCAGAGACAATCATGCTGGTGAGTTCAACAAAGATTTTATTGTCTGCGGTATGCTCTTTTTCCATTTTCCAACGCCTCATATTCTCTGGGCGCCATTATAACTAATGCTGTTCGTGATAAAATAAAAAAATTAGTACACAAAATGTTTTTATGATGGTGAAATCGACCGAACAATAGATTAAATAGCATCTCCAATACGGATTTATTTACATTTCGATGGAATATATTAGATGCCGGATTGTGTATTGTGACCAACGCAAGCAGTACGCTGCTTTCAGGCGCGGGAAAGATCGCGAATAGTTTTGTCGGAACGAATTTCGATACCTTCACCTTTAGACGCCCGTCGGTGTCGGGGGAGGGCGCCAGTAAATGTTCAGCGGCTGATGCACGCGCCCGTACGGCCCGATAGGGCTCATCTTCGCCATTCTGTGAGCTATATTTCGCTTGCAGCGTATTGCTGCAACGACCACAAGGTTTTTGCACAACTGGCGTTCATAATTTTGAACGATAATATGCAACGCAAATATGGAGTTCTAGGCTCGTCGATGATTTCTCGCCTGATGAAGCAATCCTTGTTTTCGGCTGAAATTCGGTCGACCTTTGTGCGCTATCTCGTAACCGGCGGGCTTGCCGCCATAATAGACGTGTCGGTGTTTTCCTACTTCAACAACCTCCAGTTCGGAGTGCTCGCGGCCGCGACAATAGGCTTTGTTGTTGCCTGTCTCTTCAATTACATCACGTCATCGATCTTCGTTTTTGCAGCGAATTGGCGCTCGGCGACGCGCGCTCTGTCTTTTCTGGCAGCAGCCCTTGTCGGCCTGTCGATCAACGTGTCGATCACGTTCTATCTTTCCGCCTATGGGATCTGGCCGGTCCTTGCAAAAATCATCGGGATCGGAATTGCCTTTATTGCCAATTTCTCGATGAATTCCCTGATCGTCTTCCGGCGGCGCTAGCCTGCAAGGCCTGTTCCGATGCGGGGTGCCTCATTGCCGATGAAACGGCAGGATATGGTGCTCGGTCAGCGGCGCCATCGGCAAATTGCCGGGACGAAGGGGAGAGACCCAGCGGATTTCCTCGATTTCGGCCGCCGCCCTAATGGCGATATCGCCGACATCCAGCCGGAATACATCCGCAACGACGATATGCTCCGACTCATTGGCTGCTGGTGCCTGGAACGTGCCAAGGAATCTCAAGGCTTCCGTTTCCACGATGAGCCCCAATTCCTCGAAAAGCTCTCTAACGAGAGCCTGCCCAGGTGCTTCCTGCGGCTCGATCTTGCCACCCGGCTGCATAAAGGCCGTGGTGCCGCGCTTGCGCACGAGCAGCGTATCGCCATCGGGACGCAATAGCAGCGCTGCCGCTATCCGTATTGTCTTCGTCATGCATCAATCTGATCGGATTCGCGGCCGGGTTTCAACTGTGTAGCTGCCTTCTCCGTCAGGGCTGTTTTTCATCCACCAGATGTTTGCGGAAGAAGACAAGTGTCGCGGCATTCAATTCCCGATGAAATGCTACCCGGTCGAAATTCGGTGGGTCTGCGCAGATGACCAATGCGGTCTTTGCCAGTTCGGCAGGGCAGGGAGGCAGGAAGTCGAAATGCTGTGAGTTGGGTACGGTGTGAAATTCGGGCTTTTCCGGCAGCTGACTGGCTATCGCCACGACACTTTCCGGCGTTACGCCATCGCCGCCGCGTTCAGACCCCCAGAGCTGCACGGGGACCTTCACCGCATTGAAGCTATCCGGCGTGAAAAAGACACTGAGCGGGTCGGCAATCACAGCGGCCTTGATGCGTGGATCATGGGTCAGTTCCGGAAGCGTGCCTTTGTGGACCTGATCGCAAAGTGCACTGTCGTTGCCCTCACACGCTCTCAGGCGCTTGCCGAAATGCGGGTTGGCACCGATGACGACGAGGCCGGTATATCCGCCACGCGAGAAGCCGAAAAATCCAATGCGCGCAGCATCGATCTTGGCTGCATCCGGCCATGAGCCGAGCATGAAGTCGAGCGTCCGCTGGATGTCGGCTGGTCGCTCGACGAAGACCGAGGGGTCGTCGATGCGGCTTTTGTCTAGGGCGTTGTCACCGGGGTGGCTGATGGCGACGACGACAAAGCCTGCATCCGCCAGTGTCCCCGCCGTGTCATGGTGACCGACAAACGTGCCGCCCCTGCCATGCGAGATGATGACAAGCGGCAGCTTTTCTCCTGTGACCGGACAATCCTTAGTCGCGGCCATGATGAAGGGGCCGACCTTGATGTCGCCGACCGGCTGGGAGCACGGATACCAGACACCGCCCTTGATCGCCGGAAGGGAGCCTTCGCCCGCCACCTCGATCGGTTTGAAGCCGGCGGCATGTGCCATCGAGGTCGCGAGGGACAGGGAAGCGGCAAGAATGAAGCCTAGGCGGGTCATTGCAACAACTCCTTTATTGAGAGGTGGAGGCCCGAAAACGGGCGGTGCGCATGCATCACGAGGAAGCCTTGAGCCGCCATTGTCCCGACTGGATGATGTGGCTGAGCCTCTGAACAACCAGTACCTTGCATAAACAGATAGCTTGTTATATGTGTTTTGTAAACCCGAGCCTTTCATGACCGACTCGATCCAAGTTCAACTGCGTAAAGGCGCCCTCGATCTGTGCGTCCTGGCCGTGCTGTCGCGGGGCGAAAGCTATGGCTATGAGATCGCCAGCACCCTGGTTGCGGCAGTCGGCATGGGGGAAGGTACGATCTACCCGCTGATGCGGCGGATGCAGAATGACGGCCTGGTGGCGACCCGTATCGTCGAGTCTGCCAATGGGCCGCCGCGCAAATATTACCGGCTCACGCCGCTCGGCCAGACGGTTTTTGAAGCTCATCGCCGTGACTGGCGTTCCTTTGCTGACGCTGTCGATAAACTTCTTGAGGATTTGCCATGACCAGGGACGCCTTCTTGCGCACGCTGAGACTGGGGCTTACCGGCCTGCCGCCGCAAGAGATCGAGGATATCGTCGCCGACTATGCCGGCCATTTTGCGGAATCCGAGGCTTCGGGACGCAGCGAAGCCGATGTTGCGGCGGCATTGGGCGATCCGGCCAGAATTGCCAGGGAATTGCGTGCCGATGCCGGGCTGCGTCGCTTCGAGGCGCATTGGAGCGTGTCGAACCTTCTGGCCGCCATGATGGCGCTGGCGGGCCTCGCCATCGTCGACATTCTCTTTTTGCTGCCGCTGCTGATCGTCACGATGTTTGTCACTTTCGGCGTTGCGATCGGGCTTGTCGTGATTGGTGTCGTCGGTTTGAAGATCATCCTGACAACCCTGCTGTTTCACATTGGCGGGCCCATCATCGGGATATTGGCGAGGTTGCTCATCGGCGCCGGGCTCGTAAGCTGTCTCATCGGCGGCGGCGCTTTGCTGCTCATGGCTCTGGGCGCCGGCATCCGCATGCTCGGCCATTACGCGCGCCTGCATTTCCGCTTGGCTCAACCCGAATATGAGCGGGCTTGAAGCTTTCGTCACGCTGCGTTGAAGGAGCAGGACAATGATTGGAAGGTTAGCACTCGTCGCAATAGCCGGAACGATCGGCGCAGTTGTTCTTCTGTCTCTGGGTGTCGGGCTTTCCGGGCGGGATCGGGTCGATGCCATGCATTTGTGGGGCACAATGCGATCCTCCTGCGAACCCACGGCACCAACCCGCGAGCAGGTGACGCTGCCATTTACCGCGACCGACACTATGGTGGTCGATCTGCCGGCTTCCGTTCGATATCAGCCGGGAGACAAGGCAGAAGCCGTGGTGACCGGCGATCCGACCCTTCTCGATCACGTGCGGATCGCAGGTGGCAGACTAAGCGTGGATTGCGACCCGGGCTGGGGTGACGCCCGGGTCGATGTCAGCCTCTCCGGACCGGCAATATCGAATTGGAAACTGCTCGGCAGTGGTGACCTTACCCTGTCGCAGATCAATCAGCCGCAGTTGCGGGTGAGCATCAAGGGTAGCGGCAGTGTGGCTGCGAGTGGAGCTGCCGATACCGTCGGCCTCGACATCTCAGGTTCGGGCGCGGCGCGTCTCCAGGAACTCACAGCCAAGTCCGTGCAGGTAGATATTCGCGGCAGCGGCGACGCACAGATGACCGCGCAGGCGGATGCTGACGTGTCGATTTCCGGAAGCGGCAATGTCGAGTTGTTCGGGCACCCGGTGCTGCGTCGTTCGCAGATCCGGGGCAGCGGTCGCATCGTGCAAACGCCATAAAACTATGACTGGAAAGTGGGCACAGGGCCATGCCTTTGCTGTGGGCGTTTGGTTGAGATTTTGCGATCATCTTGCGCTGCATGATTCTCATGTTAATCAATGAGAACAGTGATCTCAGCGAACATGCGAAACATGCCAGATAAAACAGATAGCGACGCCAAGCAGCCACCGGAATTCGATAGCGGGAAAACGAAGTCCAAACGACCGTTGCGCGATCGCCGCCGTTCCCTGGCGATCGGGCTCTTGCGTGCCCGCGAGGCGGTCATGAGCCACTTCCGGCCGATCCTGGCGGCGCATGATGTCACCGAACAGCAATGGCGGGTCATTCGCGTGCTCTCCGAGGCCGGTCAGCTCGATGCAACGGAACTGGCCGACAAGGCGTCCATTCTGGCGCCGAGCCTGACGCGGATGATCCGGTCGCTCGAGGAGCGCGGCTTCATCACCAAGCACAAGGATGAGGCCGACGGCAGAAGAGTGCTTTTGCAGATCACACCGGCGGGAGAGGCGATCGTCGAAGACGTCATGCCGGAGAGCCTGAAGGTCTATGCCGACATCGGTGTTCGCTTTGGTGCGGAACGCGTGGACCAGCTTCTCGACATGCTGGAGGAATTGGCGGCGTTGAAGCTGGATAACGGCTCGGTCGGCGATGAGTGAGGTCGCATTTCAATTTAATTAATGTGTTAAATATTTAATTGACGAACGAGGGGATCTGTAGCAGTCTTCGGCAGTGCTGACACTGTTGGGAGGCAGAGTTGGATCTATTGCAGAACCGCAGCCTCGTGGATCGAACCTGGTCGCCGACGCCCTACGATCAATGGGTGGACGATCTCCAAGGTATTTGTGGAAATTTCAATCCCCATACGGTGAAACGCGGCGATAGCGTGATCGGCACCGCCAGTCGCATCGACGTGTGCGGCATGGAGTTTGCCCATGTCTCCAACGATCTCGATTATGTTCACCGCGATTGGGACGACATCCGTCGCGATGCTAATGAGCACCTGTTCCTGATCCTTCAGCTCGAGGGCGTCTGCGGGGTCGAACATTCCGGCCAGCAGAACATTCTCGATGTCGGCGAATGCATTCTCGTGGACTCCACGCGCCCGACCACCTTCTATTTCCGGGGCCACTTCTCCAACCATCTGTCGCTGCATCTGCCGCGTCAGCTAATGTATTCCGATAGCAGGATGGATTTCGATGTGGCGCGCAAGCTTGTCGCCAGCGATCCGATGGCGATGATGCTGCGGGCGCTGATCGCCAAGATGATGACGACGCCGGACAGCGAAGCGGCCTCGCCGTTCCTTCGTCAGCTGATGTTCGATACGACGCGCCAGGCGTTTCTGTCGACCGGCATGCAGACGGCAAGTCTGAACTCGCTGCACGACAGCGCGAGTAAGCGCATGCAGATGGTCGATATCCTGATCGACAGGCATCTCACAGATACCGATCTCAATGCCAAGTGGCTGGCGACGCGGCTAGGTGTGTCGATCCGCACTCTACAGCAGGATTTTCAGGGCATGGGCATGACCTGCACGACCGTCATTCGCGACAAGCGCCTGCGCTTGGCACGCGAGAAGATCGAGCAGCTTAAAGAGCAACGCAATCCGACGACCATCGCTGAAGTCGCCTATTCGGCCGGTTTCAACGACATTTCCTATTTCAATCGCAGCTTCAAGGAGCTGTTCGATTGCGCACCGAGCGAGCTGCTTCGCCCCACCGAGCCGGCACACAAGTTGGACTGACGCGCAGTCTGCGTTCCAGTCCAAGACGAGGCGCGTTTCTCCCCAAGACGGGTCCTGCGGCAAAAGTCATAGTCCTCCCGAAAGTCACGGGAGGAGAATATCGTGAAGCAGTATACCCTGCTTATCGGCGGCGAGCCTGTCGCCACGTCCCATCATGCACCGGTTGCAAATCCGTCGAATGGTGACACTGTCGGCTATATGCCGCTCGGCTCGGAAGCAGACCTCGATCAAGCGGTCGCCGCTGCCGCCAAGGCCTTCAAGACCTGGTCGCAGGTTTCGAACGAAGAGCGCGCCGGCGCTTGCCGTGCCATGGCCGAAAAGATCAATGAACATGCCGAGGAGCTAGCCCAGATCCTGACGCGAGAGCAGGGCAAGCCGCTCAACGGTCTTGGCTCACGTTTCGAGATCGGCGCCGCGCTCGCCTGGACGCGCCATACCGCCGAACTCGATCTGCCCGTCGAAATCCTGCAGGACGATAGCGAAGGCCGGGTCGAGTTGCGCCGCAAGCCTGTCGGCGTCGTCGGTTCGATCACGCCGTGGAATTGGCCTGTCATGATCGCCTGCTGGCATATCGTACCAGCAGTGCGCGCCGGAAACACCGTCGTCATCAAGCCATCGCCTTTGACGCCGCTTTCGACCATCCGCCTTGTCGAGATCATGAACGAGGTTCTGCCGGCGGGCGTCGTCAACGTTATCACTGGCGAAAACAGTATCGGCGCTGCCCTGTCGGCCCATCCGGGCATCGCCAAGATGACCTTCACCGGTTCGACGGAAACCGGCAAGAAGGTCATGGCTTCGGCGGTCGCGACTTGAAGCGCCTGACGTTGGAGCTCGGCGGCAACGATGCGGGCATCGTTCTGCCCGATGCCGACCCGAAAGCCATCGTCGAGGGTCTTTTCTGGGGCGCCTTCATCAATAACGGCCAGACCTGCGCGGCGCTGAAACGTCTCTATGTGCATGACAGCATTTATGAAGAGGTTTGCCAGGGTCTTGCCGACTACACCGCCAAGATCGTCGTCGGCGACGGTCTGGACGACGCAAGCATCCTTGGCCCCGTTCAGAACGAGATGCAGTTCAACAAGGTGCGCGCGCTTGTCGACGACGCGCGCGCTCGGGGCGGCCGCATCCTGACCGGCGGAGCGCCGATGGATCGGCCCGGTTATTTCTACCCGATCACGCTCGTTGCCGATGTCGATCACGGCGTGCGGCTGGTCGATGAGGAACAGTTCGGTCCCGCCCTGCCGATTATCCGCTACAGCGATATCGATGAGGTGATTACGCGCGCCAATCAGAACCCGGCAGGTCTTGGCGGCTCGGTCTGGTCCGCCGACGCCGAAAAGGCCAAGCATTATGCGATGCAGCTCGAATGCGGCTCCGTCTGGATCAACAAGCACGGCACGATCCAGCCGAACGCGCCTTTCGGTGGGGTGAAGCAGTCCGGTATCGGCGTCGAGTTCGGCGCCGAAGGACTGAAAGAGTTCACTACGATCCAGACGGTGTTGAGCTGACCATGGCGAGTTACGACTATATCATCGTCGGTGGCGGCTCCTCTGGTTGCGTGTTGGCGAACCGGCTTTCGGAAAACCCGGCGCATAAGGTCTTGCTGATCGAGTCCGGTCGCCGGGATGCCGATCCCTGGATTCATATCCCTGCGACCTTTTTCAAGGTGCTGGGCAAGGGGATCGACATCCATCCCTATGCTTCGAACCCTGACAAGGGCTTGAACGGGCGGCCGAGCATCGTGCCGCAGGGCAATGTTCTGGGCGGCGGCAGCTCGGTCAATGCGATGATCTACGTTCGCGGTCATCGCAACGATTACGACACCTGGTCGCAAATGGGCTGCCAGGGCTGGTCCTATGATGACGTGCTGCCGGCCTTCCGCTCGCTTGAGAATAACGAGCGGCTGAACGGCCATTTCCACGGCAAAAAGGGCGGGCTGCGCGTCTCCGATCCACGTCATCGGCATCCGTTGAGCGAGGCCTTCATCAAGGCGGCGACTGAAATCGGCATTCCCCACAATGACGATTTCAACGGTGCGGATCAGGCCGGCGTCGGTTTCTATCAGAGCACGACCTATGGCGGCCGGCGCTGGAGTTCGGCGCAGGCCTTCCTGCGCGAGGCGGAGAAGCGGCAGAACCTGACCGTGCTGACGGAGCGCAAGGTCGCACGTATCCTGTTCGAAGGACAGAAAGCCGTTGGTGTCGAGCTGCTCGACGGCACGATATTCAAGGCATCCCACGAGATTGCGCTGACCGCCGGCGCCATCGCCACGCCGAAGATCCTGCAGCTTTCCGGTATCGGCGATGGCGAGCATCTCACCTCACTCGGCATCAAGGTCGTCGCCGATCTGCCGGGTGTCGGTGCCAATTACCAGGACCATCTGGAAGTGCCGGTGCAAGGCGAGACGCATGAGCCGATCTCGATCCTCGGCCATGACAAGGGGCTGCGCGCCGCCGGCCATATGCTGCGCTATCTGACCTCGCATCGCGGACTGCTGTCCTCCAACGTCGTCGAGTGCGGCGGCTTTGTAGACACCGCGGGCACGGGGCAACCCGATGTGCAGTTTCACGTCCTGCCGTGCCTGATCGGCTTCGTCGATCGCGAACCGGAGCCTGGCCATGGGCTCAGCATCGGCCCATGCTATCTGCGCCCGCGCTCGCGCGGCTGGATACGGCTGAAGAGCGCCAATCCGGCAGAGCAGACGGATTTCAACGCCAATCTGCTGTCGGATCCCGTCGATATTGAGACCTTAGTGCGCGGTGTCGAAACGGCGATCCGCATCCTTGACGCGCCGGCGCTTGCCAAGCTGGTCAAGCGCCGGGTGTTGCCGAAACCGGGTGTTGAGAAAGATCCCGAAGCTTTGCGCGATTACATCCGCCAATCCTGCAAGACCGTGTTCCATCCGGCAGGCACGGCCCGCATGGGTCGCGCCGACGATCGCATGGCGGTCGTCGGACCGGATTTAAAGGTGCGGGGGATCGAGGGGCTGCGCATCTGCGACGCCTCGGTCATGCCGACGCTGGTATCCGGCAATACCAACGCGCCGACGATGATGATTGCGGCAAAGGCTGCAGCCTTCATGACTGGAAAGGCGATTTCCGGCTGAGCCGGAGATCATCGAAGCAAAGATCCCGTGGGGAGCGGGACAACAAACTGGAGGAGACTATGCCTATCAATCTAAGAGGGCTGGCAATCGGCCTTTTCCTGACGCTCGTTTCGGCGTTCAGCGCGCATGCAGCCGCATCCTGCGGCGACAATAGCGGCAAGCCGGCGACCGGCGAGCCGATCATCATCGGCGCCATCACCGGCAAGACCGGGCCTGACGATTTCTCGAATTCGACCAAGGCGGCAAAAGCCTATTTCGACTGCCTGAACGCCAATGGCGGCATCAAGGGACGGCCGGTCAAATACCTCGTCGAGGACGATCAGTGGAATCCGGAGATCGCCGCGCAGCTGGCTGCCAAGCTCGTCAATGACGAAAAGGCCGTGCTGATGGTCGGCAATTCCAGCTATGTCGAATGCGGCGCCAATGCCGAGCTTTACAAGAAAGCCGGCATTCTGGTGCTGGCGGGTGTCGGCGTACCACGCGAATGCTTCTTTGCCGACAACATCGCTCCGACGAATGCGGGGCCACGCGTCTCCATGCTGGGTGCGATGGGCTATGCGCTCGACAAGCTCAATGCCAAGTCGGTCGTCTGCATCAGCCCGAATATTCCGAATGTCGGCACATGGTCCTGCGACGGCGTCATGCTGCTTGCCAAGGAAAAGGGCTTTGCCGCACAGACGATCCTGATGGATCCAGGCTCGGCGGACGCCACATCGATCATTCTGCAGGCGGCTTCGAGCAAGCCCGACGTCATCGTCCTCGGCCTGTCCAAGGGTGTCGCCGTGCCGCTGCTGACGGCGGCTGAAGAGCAGGGCCTCAACCAGTCGATCACCTTCCTGAGCGCTGCCTCGGCCTATGATCTCTCGGTTCCCTCGACCATCGGTGCGGGCTGGGACGACAAATTCTATGTCAACATGGAATTCAACGATCTGAATGCGCAGACCCCGGACAATCAGAACTGGCTCGCGGTCATGGATCAGTACGGCCAGAAGTCCGACCCGCGCGACACCTTCGCCCAGGCTGGCTATCTGGCGGCGCGCATCGCGGAGAAGGCGCTGATGACGCTCGATCCCGCCAAAATCAACCGCGAGACCGCGTCTGCGGCGGTGCGGGGTATCAAGGACTTCAGGAGCGATATTTTCTGTGCTCCCTGGTACTTCGGCGACGGCCAGACGCGTCATAACGCCAATTCGACAACGCGCATGGCCGTCAGCGAGGGCGGAAAATGGAAGGTCGTCTCCGACTGCGTGCCGTCGCCCGATCCCGAACTCAAAGACATCCGCGCCTTCGAAAAGTCGGCCGGCATCAACTGAGCCCTGATCTTTGCCATCGGTTTCGCGGCTGAGAGGCCGCGGGACCGAACGACCACACGCATCAGCCCGAAAATCGGGATCGATTTTCGGAAAGCCCGATGCGTTGATCTAAAGTGTTACGGCGTCCTTTGCGCGTCTGAAGGATGCGCTGCGCCGTAGAGGATCGATCCATGAATTTTCTACCCTTCGTCATTTCAGGGCTTGGGATCGGCGCCGTCTATGCGCTCTCCGGCGTCGGTCTCGTCGTCTTGTTCAGAGCGACCGGCGTTCTCAATTTCGCTTTCGGTGCCTTCGGTGCGATCGGTGCACATTGCGCCTGGCAATTGCTTGAGTGGAAGATGCCGCTCGCCGTCGCCATTCTTGCCGCCGTTGCCGTCTCGACGGCGATCAGCTTTCTCTATGGCCGGGTCTTTGCGCCCTTGCTGTCGCATCGCGACATTGTCGTGCGCGCCGTCGGGACGCTGGCGCCCGCGCTGATCCTGATCGCGATCATGGGTGTCATCTGGGGCGAGTTGCCGCGCCGGCTGCAGTTTCCGACCGACCAGATGTTCGTTTCCATCTTTGCCGTGCGCCTCACCTTCACGCGCATCATCGCCATCATTCTCGCGGTCGTCATGGTCGTCGTCATCACGCTGCTGCTCACCCGCACGCGCCTTGGCCTCGATATGCGGGCACTTGCCAATGATCGAGACCTCAGCGCCATCCTCGGTGTGCGCATTCTCTACACGGAGACCGCCGCCTGGATCATGACCGGCATTTTCTCCGGCTTTGCTGGCCTGCTGCTCGCCGATCTTGTCCGGCTGCAGGGAACATTCCTGACCCTGCTGGTCATCCCGGCGATCGCCGCCGCCATCCTCGGACAGTTGCAGTCGCTGTGGCAAACGGCCGTCGCCGGCATTCTGATCGGCATTGCCGAAGCCGTGCTGACGCCGATCGCCTGGATCTCGCCCTATCGCGCGGCGGCACCCTTTATCATCGCGCTCGTTGCAGTCACCATCCTGGGAGGCACGGCCAGGGCCGCGTTGAAGGACCGATGACCATTCAGGAGCAAACAATCGCCCCAACAGCCGGAAGCATATCGATGGTGCGTCTGCCCAAGCAGCTTCTTCATGTGCCTATGACGATGGTGATCTTCGCGCTCGTCGTTGCCTTGATCGCCAATTCCTTCTGGCTCTCGGCGGCCACATCCGCCGTCGCCCTGTCGCTCTCGGTCGCTGGGCTTGCCATTCTCTATGGTCAGCTTGGACTGGTGTCACTTTGTCAGTTTGCGCTCGTCGGTGTCGGCGGCTGGGTGACGCTTCGGATCGGCCACGCCTTCCATCCGCCTTTCGAGGTCAGCTTGCTCGCAGGCGGTATCGTCGCTTCGGTGGTGGGATTGGCATTCGGCTTACCGGCACTGCGTCTGCGCGGCCTCTATCTCGCGCTCGTAACGTTGATGCTTGCGGGAGCTTTCCAGATCATCATCAGCGCATGGGGTTTCCCGGATGGCGGCCCGGGTTTCCTGGGGCGGGCCGATGGTGTCGGGCGCGAGATGCTGGCAAGGCCTGTCATAGCCGATGGCGAAGTGGCCTATTTCCTCTATGTCTGCGCTGCCGCTGCTTTCGGCCTGTTGATCGCGCAATGGCACAAGCTTGCGCGTCCCGGCCGGGCCTGGGCGCTGATCCGCAAGGGCGAGACTGTTGCGATCGCAAGCGGCGTCAATGTCCTTATGTACAAGGCGTGGGCCTTTGCGCTGAGCGGCTTTCTCGCCGGTCTTGCCGGTGGCCTGCTGGCCGGCAACGTCGGTCAGCTTGACGGTCGTGCCTTCGGCGCTTTTGACAGCCTCAATCTCTTCGCGCTTGCCATTGTAGGCGGTGTCTTCAACTGGTACGGCGCCGTCATCGCAGGCCTGCTGCTGCGTGCCGTGCCGGCCTTGCTCACCGATCTCGGTATTGATGGCTATGTCACGATCGGGATTTTCGGCGTCGCCCTGTTCCATGCACTGGCAACCGCACCGACAGGCATTGCCGGCCAGATATCGGCTCTCATCATCAGGCTGAATGCCCTTCTTTCGCGGGGGAGGGCGCGATGATCAAGATCGACAATCTCGTCGTTCAATTCGGCGGTGTCCGACCGATCAATGAGCTGAGCGCGGTGCTGACAGCGCCCGTCGCCGGTCTCATCGGGCCGAATGGTGCGGGCAAGACCACATTGCTCAACGTGCTCTCCGGTTTCGTGAAACCGGTGCAGGGATCTGTCACGCTCGGAGATCGGCCGTTACTGCCGATGACGCCGTTGCAGCGGGTGCGCGCCGGCTTGCGCCGTTCGTTCCAGACGGAACAGGTGGTGGAAGATCTGACGGTGGCCGGCAATATTGCCGCTATCGCCGATCATGTCGTCGGTGCTGGACATCATGCCCGTGCAGTCGAGCACGCTCTTGCCTTTGTCGGTTTGACGGATGTTGCCGAGAGGCTCGGTCAATCCCTCAATCTCTTCCAGCGCCGTCTTGTCGAATTGGCAAAATGCGTGGTCGGCGAGCCGAAGCTTATCCTGCTCGATGAACCGGCTGCAGGCCTGACCGAAGAGGAGGGCAAGGCCTTTCGTGAACTGGTGCTGCGTATCCCCGCAGAATTCCGGGCACAGGTTCTGGTCATCGACCATGATGTCGATCTCATCCGCTCGATGTGCAGCGAAACCATGGTGCTTGACTACGGCAAGCTCCTGGCCCTTGGCCCGACGCAGACCGTGCTGGCCGATCCCAATGTGCGGCGTGCCTATCTGGGGGAGTTTTGACATGAACGAGCCATCCGAAGTCCGCGTCGAAAATCTCACCGTCGAGCGCGGCGGCAAGCGCGTCATCCATGATATCTCCTTCTCGGTTGCAGCCGGCAAGATCACGACATTGCTTGGTGCCAACGGCGCCGGCAAGTCGAGCACGGTCATGGCTATGGCGGGCGTTCTGACCCGTGGCGGCTCGGTGCGTCTGGGGGACACGGCGCTAGAAGGGTTCTCACCGGACCGCATTCGCCGTGCCGGTCTTGCGCTCGTGCCGGAAGGGCATCGCGTTCTCGGGCAATTATCCGTCGAGGACAATATTCTCGTCGCGTCGCTCAATGGGTCGGCGGCCGCGCGCCGGGAAAATCTTGCGCACGCGTATGAGATCTTTCCCGAGCTTGCCGAGCGGCGACGCCAATCGGCATCGAATCTTTCCGGCGGCCAGAAGCAAATGGTGGCGATGGCGCAGGCCTTCGTCGCCAAGCCCCGCTTCATGATCGTCGACGAACTGTCCCTCGGCCTGGCGCCTTCCGTCGTCAAGCGCCTGGCCGAAGCATTGAAAATTGCTGCCGCCCGCGGCATCGGCGTTCTGCTGATCGAGCAGTTCGCCAATCTCGCGCTCGATCTCGCCGACCAGGCTCTCGTGCTGGAGCGCGGGCGTCTCGTCTTTTCAGGCACGGCCGCCATGCTCAAAGCCCAGCCGGACATTCTGCACGGCGCCTATCTGGCAAGCTGAAGCGAAGGAGCCTTCATGACATTTTCTGCCGATCTTTTTGCTGGACGAACGGTCGTCATAGCCGGTGGTACATCGGGCATCGGGGCGGCGACCGCCCAGCGCTTTGCCGATCTTGGTGCCCGGGTGCTTAGTTTCGGGCTCGGTGCTTCGAAGGCGCCCGTAGGCCGGCAGATCGAACATCACGAGATCGATGTGTTGAAGCCCGGTGCGCTGGAAGTTTTCTTCTCTTCGGTCGAGGTGATCGACATTCTGGTCAATTGCACCGGCGTCAGCCGCGATCGGGGCGAATGGGAGAAGGTTGCATTCGACGGGGTGATGGCAATCAATCTGACATCGGTCATGGATTGCTGCCGGCTGGCCCGTCCGCACATGCGGACGGGATCGGCGATCGTCAACATAGCTTCGATGTATTCGACTTTTGGCGCCGCCGATCGTCCAGCCTATGCCGCAAGCAAAGGCGCGATCGTGCAACTGACGAAATCCCTTGCCCAGGAATATGCACAAGCCGATATCCGCGTGAATGCGGTGGCACCCGGCTGGATCGTCACGCCGTTGAGCCGCGCACTGTTTGCCGACGAAGGGGCCTCGACGCCGATCCTCCGACGCATCCCGGCTGGCCGCTGGGGCGCTTCCGAGGAAGTCGCTGATGCGATCGTCTTTCTGTCGTCCGACGCAGCGCGCTATATTACCGGCGCGTGCGTACCGGTCGATGGCGGTTATCTCACTTCCTGAGGACACTCAACATGGCTGCAGCACTTCATCGGCATGTCGAAAGCGCCAGCGGCCGGGCGTTCGCGGGGTTGGCGCGCAATCTCTTCGGTAATGTCCGGCTCGATTTCGGCGCTGCGGACGAGGAAAAGAGCCGCATGACATCCGCCATGCTGGGCGCTTGCCGGCTGACGCGACTGGAGGCGGACCGACACGTCGTCTTCGGCGATCATGTCATGGCAGCACCGGATGATCCGGACGCGATCAAACTGATCGTGCAGACAGAAGGCAGCGCTTCGCTCAAGCAGGGCGGATTGCATGCGCCCGTCTCGCGAAATGCGCTCGTAGTCTACGATCCCAGCCGCCCCTATATGCTGACGAACAGCACGCCAGTTCGCCAGTTGCTGCTGCAATTGCCGCGTCATAGCCTGCCCGCGACGACCGTAGAACGGTTGTCGCAACCTTTCACGGCACATGCCGATAAGGATGGCGTGTGCCGGATTCTTCTGTCGCTGATGGATTCGACCATTCATGAGATCGATCATCTCGACGAGGCCAGGCGCGCAAGTGTTGGCCAGACCATGATCGAGCTCGTGCGCAGCATGATTGGCGCAGACCTGCAACAGGCAATACCGGTCGCAAACCCGCTTCACACGCTGTTGCAGCGGATCACGGATTTCATCGATATCAACCTAGAACGGCCGGATCTGACTGTTACCATGATCGCGCGCCGCATGGGCTGCTCGGTGCGTTACGTCTATCGCGCGTTTGAAGTCGAGTCCCTGACGCCCTCCGATTACATCTGGGATCTGCGTGTGCAGAAAGCTGCGGCACGGTTGCGGGATGCCGGCGGCTATGCCGGGGAAATATCCGAAATCGCCTTTGCGCTCGGCTTTTCCTCCAGCGCACATTTTTCCCGCGCCTTCCGCCATCGTTATGGCGTTTCACCGTCGCAATGGCGCAAAGCGAATATGTCCTAGTGGGACAAGGCGGCCCTGCCGGAGCCGGGCCGCCCCGTTTCTCATTTCATGGATTCGGCCACTCTCAGCGTATCCGTGAACTGCTCGAAACGCCGGATCTTGTCTCCCGCCACGCCCCAGACGTGAACGACGCGAGCCTTGAACGCTTTGCCGGTTTGCTTGTTGGTGCCGCTGTAGTCGCCGACGCCAACAACCTCGTCGCCGGCGTCGAGCAGGCGTTCGAGCTTGAAGGTGTATCCATCGAAGGACTGTCCAAGCGCCTGGAAGACGTTCTTGACGATTTCCTGCGGGCCGATATAGGTGCCGGCGCAGGGAAAGCCATCCATCTCGGTCCAGCGGCAATCGGGAGCGATGTCGGCAAGCATGCCATCCATGTCACGGCGGTCGTTGGCGTCGTAATGGGCCTTTACGATATCGAATGCTGTGCGCATGGCGTCCTCACACTGGTTCCTGGCCGGGCAGGTAATAGGTCATCGATGCCTTGCGGATGAAGGCGCCAGCCGGGCTGTTCTGGATGCGCCCGTCGCCGGTGATGCCGAGGAACTTGCCTGTCGAGCGCATGTCGTTGAAATTGTAGAAGAATGTCGATGCCACCGCGATCTTGAACTCACGGAAGGTGAAGATGTAGAGGTTGTCGTCGAACTTGTAGGTCGTGGTCAAATCGACATCGCCATGGCCGCGCTGCACGCCGACGAGGCATTGCCAGGCATAGCGCTGCGACGAGAGATAGGTGTGCTCGTAGACATGGTTGGGACTGTAGGTGAAGTGCGCCCTGAGACCGATCAGATCACGGCTTTCATGCGGCACAGGCCCGCTTGCCGCACCACCTTCGATAAGACCTGAGCGGAAGATCTGAGCGACCTGAGGCTCGCCAACGGAATCCTTGAGGTCGCGAACGACCGAGTAAATGGAAAGCACGCGGCGCGTTTCGATGTTGAGGATCAGCGTCTCTGCTTCCTTGGGGCGACCGGCAAAGATGATCTCGACGAAATAGGTCTTCGGCGCGACTTCGATCACCTCGGACAAGTCAGTGCCGCTGCCTTTGCCATCGGACCATTTGATCTCGCCCTTGGCGAAGGCGAGCTCCAGCGTGCGGCCGTCGTCGAAGGAGATCTTGTGCGACGAGCCGGTCAGGGCCTCCGTGGCGGGCAGACGGTTGGTGTCGATGCCATAGGCGAATTCGTCGTAGGTTTTCCAGTCCTTGGGATTCTGGTTCATCGGTATTTCCTCTCCCTTATTCTACAAAAGCCAGCGTCGGCAGATCGACGGTGCCGGCGCCGCCGTCGACGGTGAGCACCGCGCCATTGATCATCGATGCCTCGCCCGACGCCAGAAAGCAGACGGCATTGGCGACATCCTCTGCGGTCGCCGGACGGCCAAGCGGCACGTCCTTGGTGACGAGCGCATAGGCTTCCTCGATGCTGTTCAGCTTGTATTTCTCGACGATGAATTCCATCTGCTCGTCGGCCATGGCGGTCGTGACCCAGCCGGGGCAGACGGTATTGGTGCGCACGCCCTTGCGGCCGTAGTCGCGGGCGAGCGATTTCGCAAGGCCGATGCAGCCATGCTTCATGGTGACGTAGCCCGCCGCATCAGGCCCGGCAAAAAGACCGGCAATCGAGGCTAGGACGACGATATTGCCCTGGTTCTTGATGAGGTGCGGCAGGGATTCGCGGGCGCTGACGAAGGCGGTGTTGAGGTTGAGGCGGACGGCGAGATCCCAGGTCTCGTCCGACATGCTGACCGTCGGCCCGACGCCATGGCCGCCGGCATTGGCAATCAGGATATCGAGACCGCCATGGGTCTCGACGACCTTCTCGACGGCAGCCTTCATCGCGGCGCCATCGGCGGCATCGGCGGCGACGATGGTCGCGCCGATTTCATCGGCAACACTTCTCAGCGGCTCAGGGCGACGGCCGACGAGCGCGACATTGCCGCCCTCCTGGCGGATGCGGCGCGCAACCGCCGCGCCGATGCCCGTACCGCCGCCGGTGATCAGGGCGGTCTTGTTCTTGAAACGCATGTTTCCTCCTCTTGGCTTTCGGGTTCATCATGAACGATGGGCGCAGAGGCGTCGCGTCCAGCTGTGCAGTCGGTTTTGACTGAGCGTGCACAACGCTTGCCTCATGCCGAAAATTTGCGTGACGAAACGCGGGGTCATGCGACGCCGGGGAGGGCAGCGTCCATGATCAGTAGACTTTGGCCTCCGCCGCCGGCTTGGCAGCCTCCGCCTTCTTGAAGTCGTCCAGCAGCTTTGTCGTGGCATTGGCAAGCAGGGTGACGTCATTGCCGATGGCGACGAAAGTCGCGCCAAGCTCGAGATAGCGTTTCGCAAGCGAGAGATCGCCGATCAGGATTCCGGCCGCCTTGCCGTGTGATTGAATTTTGGCGAGCGCCTTCTCGACTTCGGCTTGAACCTCAGGTGCACCGGGCTTGCCGAGATAGCCCATGTCGGCTGCAAGATCGGCCGGGCCGATAAAGACGCCGTCGACGCCTTCGGTCGAGGCAATGTCGTCGAGCGCCGCAAGCCCCGCACGGCTTTCCACCTGCAGCAGCAGACAGATCTCGTCATTGGCCGTCGGCAGATAGTCGGGTATGCGGTTGAAAGCCGAGGCGCGGGCAAGGGCTGCGCCGACACCCCGCACGCCATGCGGCGGGTAGCGAACCGCCTTCACCATGGTCTCGGCCATCTCCTTACTGTCGACCATCGGGATCAGCAGCGTCTGCGCGCCGATATCGAGCATCTGCTTGATGATCCAGGTCTCGCCGATCGGCGGGCGGATGATTGCATGACTTGGAGTGCCCTTCATCGCCTGCAGTTGCGAGACGAGAAGCGGCACGTCGTTCGGCGCATGCTCGGCGTCGAGCAGCAGCCAGTCATAGCCGGCGCCGGCGGAGATTTCGACCGTGTAGGCATTGGCGAGCGCCTGCCAGAGGCCGATCTGCGCCCGCCCTTCTTTCAGGGCTTGTTTGAAGAGGTTCTTGGGCGCCGGCATGGTTCACTCCTTCATGCAAAGAACAGGCTGACCGATCCGTAGGGACCGAAATCGGCATTGATCGTATCACCATGCCGCGCCTCGATCGGGCGGATGAACGAACCGGCAAGCACGATCTGGCCGGCTTCGATGCCATCGCCGTACTGAGACAACCGATTGGCAAGCCAGGCAATGCCGCGTGCGGGCTGGTTGAGCACGCCGGCACCGAGACCCGTTTCTTCGACCTCCGCATTGCGGCTGACGATGGCGCCCATCCAGCGCATGTCGATCTGGTCCGGCCTCACGGCGCGACCGCCGGTGACGATGCCGGCATTGGCGGCGTTGTCGGAGATGGTATCGACGATGGTGCGCGCCTTCTTGGTATCGGGATCGACGCGAAGGATGCGCGTGTCGAGAATTTCAAGCGCCGGCGTGACATAGTCGGTAGCGTTCAGCACATCGAAAATCGAGACGTTCGGCCCCTTGAGCGGTGCCTTCATCACGAAGGCGATCTCGGCCTCGATGCGCGGCTGAATGAAGCGGTCGGCCGGCACGGTGGCGCCATCCTCGAAGACCATGTCGTCGAAGAGCACGCCGGAATCCGGGATATTGATGTTGAGGGCATATTGCATCGCCTTCGACGTCAGTCCGATCTTCCAGCCGATCGGCTTGCGGCCCGCCGCGATCTTCTTTTTGACCCAGGCGCTCTGCACGGCATAGGAATCGTCCATCGTCATCTGCGGATACTTGAGCGAGAGGAGCCCGGTCTGGACGCGCGTCCGCTCCGCCTGATCAAGGCTTTCGGCGGCGGCCTGGATTTCGTCATGCGACAGCATCAGCGCACCTCGTCGGCGATGGTGTTTTTCAGGATGCCGAGGCCATCGGCCTCGACTTCGACGACATCGCCGGGTTTCAGCCAGATCGGCGGATCGAAGCGGGCGCCGGCGCCGGTCGGCGTGCCGGTGACGATGACGTCGCCGGGAACGAGCGTGGTGAAGGTCGAGATGTAGTTGATGATCTTGCGGAAGGAGAAGATCATCCGGCTGCTGCGGTCGCTCTGGCGCACCTCACCGTTGACGCGGGTCGTCAGCGCAATGTCCTCGAGCTGCGCTGCATCGGTGAAGGGGATTAGCCAGGGGCCGATCGAGCCGGTATTGTCGAAGTTCTTGCCCTGGGTGACGTTGAATTTCGCGTGCCGCACCCAGTCGCGGATCGTGCCCTCGTTGCAGAGCGACAGGGCCGCAATATGGGAGAAGGCATCGGCTTCGGCGATCCTGCGACCGCCCTTGCCGATGACGATGACGACCTCGCCCTCATAATCGAGCTGCGGGCTTTCCGGCGGCCGGATCAAGGGCTGTTCATGCCCTGTGAACGACCGCGGAAAGCGGATGAAAAGCGAGGGGTTGGGGGGAGCAGCCTGCCCATCCTTGTATTCCTCGTTGCGGTCGGGGAAATTGACCCCGACGCAAATGATCTTTTCCGGCGACGGAATGGGAATTTCGAAGCGGATGTCGTCGAGCGCGAAATCCGGCTTCAAAGTCTTGGCCTCCTCTGCGAGCTGAACGAGGCGACCGGCCTCGATCACTTCGCGCAAAGTTGGCCATGTCGCGCCATGGCGGGCGGAGAGGTCGACGAAACCGCCGTCGACCGCGAGCCCGTAGCCATGACGGCCGTTTCTGGAAAAAGACAGGAATCTAGGATGGGTCATGCTTTCATGGCCTTCTCTTGGCCTCAGGCTATTCCGCCGAGGCAGACATATTTGATTTCGGTGAATTCCTCGATGCCGTAGCGCGAGCCCTCGCGGCCAAGGCCGGAAAGCTTGACGCCACCGAACGGGGCTTCGGCCGTCGAGATCAGACCGGTATTGACCCCGACCATGCCGTATTCCAGCGCTTCCGCGACGCGGAAGACGCGGGCGAGATCCTTGGCATAGAAATAGGAGGCAAGGCCAAACTCGGTATCATTGGCCTGGGCGATGACATCGGCCTCGTCCTTGAAGCGAAAGAGGGGAGCCACGGGGCCAAAGGTCTCTTCCTTCGCGACGGCCATGGCAGGCGTGACATCGGCCAGCACCGTTGCCTCATAGAAGCGTCCGCCCAGCTGGTGGCGATGACCGCCGGCAACGACGCGGCCGCCCTTGGAAAGGGCATCGGCGACATGCTCCTCGACCTTGGCAAGCGCCGCCTCGTCGATCAGCGGGCCAAGATTGATGCCCTCGTCGAAACCGTTGCCGGTCTTCAGCGAACCGACTGCCTTGGCAAGCTTCTCGGCAAAGGCATCATAGACGCCATCCTGCACATAGAGACGATTGGCGCAGACACAGGTCTGGCCGTTGTTGCGGAACTTGGCGATCAGCGCGCCTTCGACAGCCGCATCGAGATCGGCATCGTCGAAGACGATAAAGGGTGCATTGCCGCCGAGTTCGAGCCCGAGTTTCTTGATGGTCGGTGCGCTCTGCTTGTAAAGCTCGGCGCCGACTTCGGTCGAGCCGGTGAAGGTGAGCTTGCGCACGATCGGACTTGCAGTCATCTCGGCGCCGATCTGGCGGGCCGAACCGGTAATGACGCTGAAGAGACCCTTCGGCAGGCCGGCGCGCTCGGCAAGGATGGCAATGGCAATGGCCGAAAACGGCGTCTGCGAGGCCGGCTTCAGCACCATGGCGCAGCCGGCGGCAAAGGCAGGGCCGGCCTTGCGGGTGATCATCGCATTCGGGAAGTTCCAGGGGGTGATGGCCGCGACGACGCCGATCGGCTGCTTCATCACCAGAATGCGCTTGTCCTTCTGGTGGCCGGGAATGATGTCGCCATAGACGCGGCGGGCCTCTTCGGCAAACCATTCGACGAAGCTGGCGCCATAGGCGATCTCGCCCTTGGCCTCGGCCAGCGGCTTGCCCTGTTCCGCCGTCAGGATGCGTCCGAGATCATCCTGGTTTTCCATCATCAGCTCGAACCAGCGCTTCAGGATGCCGGAGCGTTCCTTAGCAGTGCGGGCGGCCCATTCCTTCTGGGCGATCTCGGCTGCGGCAATCGCCTTCTTAGTCTCGGCGGCGCCAAGATTGGGAACGACACCGATGATCTCGCCTGTCGCCGGATTGTCGACCTTGATCGCATTGGATGGATCGGCTTCGATCCACTCGCCGCCGACCAATGCCGCCTGCCGGAACAATGTTGGGTCTTTCAAATTCATGACTGCCTCCTCGCGCTTGCGAACGTTGATGAGGAGCGGGCGTTTTTCACCCGCTCTCAAGGGTAACGCTTAAGGAGCGATAATCGGCTGCGCCTTCAGGTCAGGCTCGGCCACTTCCGCACCGGCAAACAGGCTACCATGTTCAAACCAGGATTTGGGAGCCGGTGCACCCCAAAGTGTCTGACGCTGCGGGTCCTTGAGATCCCACTTGATCGGCTCGAGATCGGGGTCGACCGTCTGATAGTCCGAGCAGTAGATCTCGATGCGGTGGCCATCGGGATCGAGGATATAGAGGAAGAAGGCGTTAGAGATGCCGTGGCGCCCCGGTCCGCGTTCGATATTGGAGACCCAGCCGGTGGTCGCCATCAGGTCGAGCAAGTCGATGATGTTGAGCGGCGTCGGCACCCAGAAGGCGGTATGGTGCAGGCGCGGGCCACGGCCATTGGTGAAGGCGATATCATGGACGCCGCCCTTGCGGTGGGTCCAGGCAGCCCAGAGACGTCCGGTTTCTTCATCCGCCGTATACTCGGTGACGCGGAAGCCGAGCTCGTTGTAGAAGGCAACGCTCTCGTCGACATTGGTCGAGAAGCAGTTGAAGTGGTCGATACGCAGCGGCTTAACGCCCTTGTAGAGGGCGTATTTCTGATGGATCGGCGGCAAGCGGTCCATCTTCGAATAGAATTCAAGCGGGATGCCGTGCGGGTCGCGGGTGCGGAAGGTGCGCGCCTGATACGGACGCTCGACCCATTCTACCGGCAGGTCCTTACCCTTGAAGAAATGAGCCGCCTTGTCGAGGTCCTCGTCGCTGAACACCTTGAAGCCGAGATCGCGAGCTTCGGCCTTATCGGACTTTTTCAGCACGATGCAGTGATGCCCGCGCTCTTCCATCGCCCGTAGGTAGATCGTATCGGCCGTCTCGTCCGTTACCTGCAGGCCAAGCGTGTCGACATAGAACGCGCGGGACTTGGCAAGATCAGTGACGCCGAATTCGATGTGGCTGAGGCGCACGATGTTGAAGGGCGGATAGAGATTGGGTTTCGGCAGGGGCATTTGTTCCTCCTCTTTATGCGTACTTATTGTGTGTATTGGCAGCTCAGCCGCCGAGTTTCTGGATGGCGTGCGGCTTGGTGGCGAAGGCGACGTTCTTGGTTTCCATGTAGAAATCGAAAGACCAGTCGCCGCCGTCGCGGCCGATGCCGGAATTCTTCACCCCACCGAACGGGGTGGGGAGGTGGCGCACGTTTTCCGAGTTCACCCAGATCATGCCGGCTTCGAGATGATCGGTGAAACGGAAGGCGCGCGTCACGTCGGAAGTCCAGAGATAGCCCGTCAGGCCGTACTGGACATCATTGGCAAGGGCGAGCGCATCGGCTTCGTCCTTGAAGGGGATGGCCGTCAGCACTGGCCCGAAGATCTCTTCCTGGGCAATGCGCATCCGGTTGTTGGCACCGGTGAACAAGGTGGGCGACACATAACAACCGCCACCGGGGCCATTGACCTTCTCGCCGCCGGCCGCAAGCGTGGCACCTTCCGAGCGGCCAATCTGGATATATTCCAGCACCTTCTTTTCGTGCACGGGATGAACGAGCGGACCGACGACGGTTTCGGGATCCAGCGGATGGCCGACCTTGATGCGCTTGGCCTTCTCGGCAACTATGGCGGTGAATTTGTCGTAGACGCTTTCCTCGACCAGCAGGCGCGAAGAGGACGTGCAGCGCTCGCCATTCAAAGAGTAGATCATGAAGACAGCGGCATCGGCTGCGCGCTCCAGATCGGCATCGGCAAAGACGATGACCGGGTTCTTGCCGCCAAGCTCGAAATGCACACGCTTCAGCGTGTCGGCACCCTGCTTCATGATCATCGAGCCGGTGCGGCTTTCACCGACGAAGCCGATGGCCTTGATCAGGGGATGTTCCGTCAGAGCCTTGCCGGCATCCTCGCCAAAACCGTTGACGAGGTTCCAGACACCCTTGGGCAGGCCCGCTTCCTCGGCGATCTCCACCAGCAGACGCGCGGTCAGCGGCGAGAATTCAGCCGGCTTGTGGACGATGGTGCAGCCGGCGGCGAGAGCCGGCGCGATCTTCCAGGTCGACAGCATAAAGGGCGTGTTCCAGGGCGTGATGATGCCGACCGGGCCGATCGGCACGCGCGTCGTCAGGTTCACCTGACCCTCGGCGCGCAGCGTTTTGCCGTCACGGGCTTCCGGCGCGCGATCGGCGAAGAAGCGGAAGTTCTCGGCGCCGCGCAGAGCGGCCTTCGCCATGAATTTCATGGATTGCCCGGTGTCCATGCATTCGACGAAGGCGATCTCTTCGGCGCGCGCAACTATCGCGTCAGCTATTTTATGCAGAAGCTTCTTGCGCGCGTCGCCGGGCATTGCGGCCCACTCGGCAAAGGCAGCCTTTGCGGCTTTTGCAGCACGGTCGATATCGGCGGCCTTGCCGCGGGCGACGGTGGCAAGCGGCTTCAGATCGACAGGCGAAATGGTCTCGAAGGTCGAGCCATCATCAGCCGGCACATCCTCGCCGTTGATGCGGTTGAGAACACCGCGATCCCTGAACTGGGCCAAATAGGTTTCGGCCTTTGCGATGTTTTCCTGCAATTTGGACATCGTCTCTTCCCTTGATGTTGCAGCATCCCGCTAGGGGACTGTTTTACTTGCCGCGCAGCCGCGGATGGATGGCGTTTTTTTTTCCAGCTAAGCTCCGCATCGATCTCGCGGATTTCCAGCGACAGCGCGAAATGCGGCGTGTCGAAGAGGGGGCCGAGAACATCGATGGCCGCAGCGAAGACTGCTTCGCCGGTGCGCTTCTTTTCCTCTTCCGTGCGGCCCTTGCCGATGCGGAAGTTCAAATCGACGAAGGCGTTTTCGGGCAGTTTGTCGGCGATGGCATAATGCTCGGCGCGAAAGGCGCGAACACGCACGGCGCCGACCTCGAAAAGGCCGGTCTCCAGAACCGTCTTCAACAGCCGGTCGCAGAGCGCGCCGATATCGGCGCGGCCGTCGAGATTGGCCGAATATTCGATGGCGAGATGTGGCATTAAGTCCTCCCGAACCTCATTTACTTAACACGTTAACAATAATGGAAAAGATGTCAAGCGGCCGCATTGAGCTTTCTCGCCATCTCCAGACTTTCGTTGACGTAGCGCGCCAGGCGCTCGGTGGCGCCAGGTATTTCCGGCCGCTCGGCGAACCAGCCGATATAGGTAAGGCTTCTCAGGACCATGAAGAGAGGGAGGATTTCGAGCGTCGCATCTGAAAGCTCGCGTCGGCTGCGATAGCCGCTGATCAAGGCCCTCTCGATGGTTGGGTAGGTCGGCTCTTTGCGATTTTTCAGCAGCGTGGTCGCGAGATCGAAGAGGCGAAAGCCATGGCCGGCATCGTCGAAATCAATGAAGGCGACATTGCTTTCGTTTTTCGTGAGGAAAATGTTTTCGCGTACGAGGTCGGCATGGATCAGTCCGTAGTCTAGACCATGCCCGCTTGCCTCCGCGAGCGCATGGCGCAACTCCCCACGCAATGCCGAAAGTGCGTCCGCGTCATCACGCGAAAACCCCTGGCAATCCCAGAAGCGTCCCCAAAGCGGCTTCTCTCCGACCAGGCCTTCGGCATCCCATGCCGGGCGACGGAACCGCTCCGGCGGTTGCCAGGCGTCGGCGAGATTGTGCATGGTCGCCATGTTCCGGCCGATACAGAAGAAGATTTCCGCCTGCCTTTCAGCCGGTAGCGAGAGCGGTATGCCGCTCTGGCCGAGTGGAGTGCCGTCAATCCAGCTCACCACATCGGCATGCTGTTCGGCAAAATGCCGGTTGGCTGGCAAGCGGACGAGGCTTTGCCTGCTGCTCGTCGCAACCGGGCTCGGCACATTCAAACCACCGAGCTTGAGCGCCGCCATGAAATGCAGTTCCGAGCGCAGGCTCGTCTCGTCGTGATAGCCCGGTCGATGCAGCCGGAGCGCGGCGAACTGACCATCCTCCAGCGTAATGCGGAAAACGGCGTTCTCCCGATACTTCATCAGGACAGGCTCATGTGCCTGCACCGGCCAATGGGCGATTGCCTCCCGCGCGCGCTTCTGCAGGGCGTCGCGGATGGTCTGCGGCAACTGATCAGCCATACCGCCTCACAGACCGGACAGCACGTCGTCGAAGATCGACAACATGTAGTCGGCATTCTCTTGGGTAAACGGCATGGGCGGACGGATCTTCGTGGCACATTGGTGAATGCCGATCTTGCCCATCAGTACGCCGCGTTCGCGCGTGGCGTTGACGATCCGGGTTGCCTGCGCTGCCGCCGGCTCCTTCGTTTGCCCGTCGAGCACGAATTCCGTGCCCATGAAGAGACCGCTGCCGCGCACATCGCCTATGATCGAATGTTTCTCGGCAAGCTGCGTGAAGGCGGTACGCGTGTATTCGCCGACATTGCGGGCATTCTCGATAAGGTTTTCGTCCTCGATGACGTCAAGGACCGCCATCGCCGCCGCGCAGGAGACCGGATTGCCGCCGAAGGTGTTGAAGTAGCGGAAGGCCTTGCGGAAGGCGTTGATCGTGTCGATGTTGGCAATGACTCCGCCGACCGGATGGCCGTTGGCCATCGGCTTGCCGAGCGTGACGATGTCAGGGACGATGCCGGCGTGCTGGTGGCCCCACATATGCGTGCCGGTGCGGCCGAAACCGGGCTGCACTTCGTCGGTAATCACGAGGCCGCCGGCCTTGCGCACGGCTGCGACCGTCTTGTCGAGAAAACCGGGCGGCAGATCCGGAAAGCCTTCATTGGCGAAGAACGGGTCGATGATGATGGCGGAAAAGCCGTGCGGGCTCTCCTGAAGCGAGGCGATTGCCTTTTCCACCTCGGCCGCAAAGGCCGTGGCAAAGGCATCTCCGCCTTCGCCACCGATAGGACGATAGCTGTCCGGCGCCGGCACATGCCGGACATGGCCGCCGAAGCCGCCGACCGGTGGCATGCGGGTCGATAGCTGTGACACGGCCGCGGTGTTGCCATGGTAGGTGTGGTTGGTGGCGATGACGCCCGTCTTGCCTGTTACCGCCTGCGCCATGCGCAGGGCCACGTCGTTGGCTTCGCTGCCCGTGCAGGTCAGGATCGCGGCGTTCAGGCTTTGGTCGAAGGTTGCCGTCAGCCGCTCGACATAGTTGAGAATGCCTTCATGCAGGTAGCGCGTATGCGTGTTCAGCGTCGAGGCCTGCTTCGTGATCGCCTCGACCACGCGGGGATGGCAATGGCCGACATGCGGCACATTGTTGTAGCAATCGAGATATTTGCGCCCGTCGGCATCCCAGAGCCAGACGCCTTCTCCGCGCACCAGATGCACCGGGTCGTCGTAGAAGAGCGACATGTTGCGGCCGAGAAGTCGGTCGCGGCGCGCGATAAGGGCTGCGTTATCGGACATGATCAGGCTCCCGCTGCGGCAAGGCCGGCATCGAGCGCCGTCAGGATCTTCTGCACATCCCCGGCCGTCAGGATCAGCGGTGGCGACAGGATGACATTGGCGCCGGAGGTGCGGACCATCACGCCCGCCTCATAGGTTGCGTCATGGACCTTCTGGACGATGTCCTTGGCGGCGGCACTCTTCTTCGCACGGTCGCTGACGAGTTCGAGGGCGCACATCAGGCCCTTGCCTCTGATGTCGCCGACCAGTTCATGCTTGTTTTGCAATGCCTTCAGGCCGGCCAGAAGTTCTTCGCCGCGGGCGGCGGCATTGGCGGCGACATCGAGCCGCTTGGTTTCTTTCAATGTGGCAAGTGCAGCGGCAGCACCGACCGGGTGGCCGGAATAGGTGTAGCCGTGGCCGATGTTGCCGACCGAGTTCTTGTTGCTCTCGAAGGCCTCGGCGACCCTGTCTGAGATCATCACCGCGCCGAAGGGGAAATAGCCGTTGGTGATCGCCTTGGCGGTCGACATCATGTCCGGCTTGACGCCCCAGAGGCGCGATCCGGTCCAGGCGCCGGTGCGGCCGAAGGCGGTGATGACTTCGTCGGCGATCAGGAGGATGCCGTGACGATCGCAGATTTCGCGCATCAGCGGCAGGAAGGTCTCGTGCGGGACGATGACGCCGCCGGCACCCAGCACCGGCTCGACGATCAGAGCGGCGATGGTATCGGCACCCTGGAAGGCGATCTCGTCCTCGAAGAGCCGGCCGATGGCCGCTGTGATCTCCGCGCCGTCTGTGGTGTTGAACGGGTTGCGATAGGCAAACGGGGCAGGCAGGTGGATGATCCCCGGCAGCAACGGCTCATAGTTGCGGCGGAAATTCTGATTGCCGTTGACCGAGGCGCCGCCAAAATGCGTGCCGTGATAGCCCTTCTTCAACGCGACGAACTTGGTGCGCTCCGGCTGGCCGTTGACCTTGTGGTACTGGCGCGCCAGACGCAGGCAGGTCTCGACCGAGTCTGAGCCGCCAGACGTGAAGAATGAGCGGCTGAGGCCATCCGGCTGGAACCATTCGGCCAGCTCATAGGACAGTTCAATCAGCGGCGAGTTGGTCGTGCCGCGGAAGGTCGAATAATAGGGCAGATCGTCGAGCTGGTCGCGGATCGCCTTTTTCACCGGCTCGCAGGAATAGCCGAGATTGACGTTCCAGAGGCCGCCGACTGCGTCCAATACCTTCTTGCCCTGGATATCGACGATCTCGACGCCTTCGCCAGAATTGATGATGCGCGGCGGATGCGCTTGCATTTCTGCGGGGTGCGCCATCGGGTGCCACAGGTGACGGGCGTTGTTTTCGATGATGAAATTGGTTTCACGCATGTCTAATCCTCTTGTTTCAGAGCCCAAGCATGGCAAGGGCGCGGGCATAGCTTTCGGCGGGGCGGGTGACGTCGAAATGCACGTATGGCAAGTTCACGGCTTCGGCGCCCTCGATGTTCTTCCTCTGGTCGTCGACGAAGACGCAGGCCTCGCGCGGCAGGTTGAGCTCGGCAAGAACAAGCTCGTAGGCGCGGGGATCGGGCTTGAGGATCTTCGTGTAGGTGGCATCGACGATGACGTCGAAAAGCTCGATCAGCGGAAAACGCTGGCGGAACTCGACGCCATAGAAAAGGTCGAGTTCGTTGGACAGGATTGCCAGCTTCAGGCCGGCCTCCTTGGCGCGCAGGATGGCATCGCGCGCTTCCCGGCGCAGGACCAGCTCCGGCTCGGCGCCGCGCGCCCGGCGCACGAAGGTTTGCATATCGCTCCAGTCTTCGCCGACCAGCTTGCCGACTTCGCCGGTGCGCTGCAGCCAATAGTCACGTTCGGTGATCTCGCGGTTCTGCATCGCCACCCAGAGCGGGTCCGTCGTCGTATCGAATGGTCCGAGCCAGGTCAGCGACCCCTTGGGAAGGCCAAGCGTGCACTCGGTGACGTCATGGGTTTCGAACAGCGTACGGGTGACGACCCCGCCGAAATCGAGAATGAGGGCGCGCTCTACGCTCATCGACGCCCCTCCGGAATGATGCCTTCGGCTACCCATTGATCGAAGATGGCAAGCGCGGCGGCGGAGAAAGCCGGTGCGTTGATATGGGTATCGACCTCATGCAGGGTGACGCTCGGCGGAATGGCGCGGCGCATCTCCTCGAGAAAGGCGTCGAGACCTTCCGGATCGTGCAACGGCTCATCCGGCTTGTCCCACTCCTGCAACCCTTCGGTTGGCAGCAGGAAGGCAATCCTTGCGTCTGAACGGCCGAGTTTTTGTCCGATCAGCCGGGCGACTTCACGCCGCCCCTCCGGCGATGTCGTCACCGATCCGATCAGCCGGTTGTGGGCATGATAGGGCCGATCGACAAAAATCTCAGGCAGCACCTGCCAGGCCTGAATATCGACCATATCGATGGCACCGGGAGCGACGATCTGCGGGATGCCGGCGCGTCCGGCATTTTCGAGCCTGTCCGGCCCGGAGGTGACGACGCTGCCATAGTGATGATTGCTGACCTCTTGGATGCAGAAGTCGAAGACGGCAGCAAAGTCGCCCTTGGAGGCGATGGCTTCAAAGGCGCGGCCGCCCATGCCGGTGGAGTGAAATACGGCGACGTCGTAGCCGCGCTTTTCCAACTCGGGTCGCAGATATTTCATATATTTCAGGCAGGACGAGCCGAGCGAGGTCATGCCGATGAGCGGCCGCGTGCGGTCGGGCTTGGTGCCGTGCTTCGCGGCTCCGACAACAGCGCCGCAGGCCTGCGACAGAACCGACTGGCAGATGCTGTTGAGGCCGTAGAGACCGCCGGCCCAGAGGATCATCATCAGATCGGGCGCAATGCGTTCCGGCGGGATCAGATGCGAATAGGCGATGGTGGAAACGACGAATTTCGGGACGCCGAGCGGTAGAACGGCGGCGACATCGAGCGCGAGATCGGTGCCCATGGAGCCGCCGAGCACGATGATGCCATCGACGAGTCCATCCTCGTAAAGGCGGAGGGTCAGTGCCGTCGCGCCCTTTGCCATGGCAGCCATGGCGCTGTTTTCGTCACCGCTTTCGGCAATGGCCTCGATGGTGGTTGCGGCGGCCTTGGCGATGTCGTGCCTGGAATAATCCGGAATGTATGGCGGGTCGCCGAGAATGCTGACATCCATCATAGCAGGCTGGCCGCCGGCTTCCTTGATGACGGATGCCATGAACTGCAGTTCGTCGGATTTGGTGTCACCGGTTCCGATGACGAGTATCCTTGGTGAGGGAGCCGCAGGGCTCATCAATCTGTCCTCCTGATGTTTGCAATGGTTCCCATGGGTCTTTCCGACCCGTAATATTTTTCTGAGATGGCATTGGCGGCGGCGATGGCCTGCACGCCGAATTCGTGGATAGCCGTTTTCGTCGTGCGCGAGAGCGGCGCGGCGATGGCGACGCAGCCGATCGGGCGGCCGCTGGGTGTGCGGATGGGCGCGGCCGTGCTGATGACCCCGGCCTCGAGCCCCTGATGGCTGATCGAGAAGCCCCGCCCTCTGGTCTCATCGAGCAGACCTCGGACCAATTGCGGGTCGACGACGGTATGTTCAGTGAATTTCTCGAACGGCTTCTTCAGCGCTTTGTCGATCTCTGCCGCTGGGCAGAAGGCGAGGAAGGCAAGGCCGGATGCGGTGGCGTGAAAGGGCAGGAGGCTGCCGACATCGACGATGATGCGATGCGCGCGGGGTGAGTCTTCGACGTGGATGGTCGAAAGCTGCTCGCCGGAAAATTCCGACAGATGCACTGTCTCTGTCGACGATTCGGCGAGCGCCTTGATGAAGGGAATGGCGACTCGCAGGAAGGGAAAGCGCGCTTCGCGGATACGGGCGAGGCGAACGGGCGCGGAACCGATGCGATAGCGGCGCGTATCCGCGTCCTGCTCGACGAAGCCGTGCTTCTCCAGTTCCACCAGAAAGCGTCGCGCCGTTGCCTTGTCGAGCGTGCACAGCCGGGCGATGTCGGTCAGACCCGCTTCCTTGTCCAGTCGTGACAGGGTGTCCAGCAACGCCAGCGCCTTTCCGATCGTGCTCATCGTTCCTCCTCTTGGGTTGGTCAGGGTCTGATTCTGTGCGTCCAGCCATAGCTTTCGTCAAATCAGACCGCAGACCCTGCGCCGCGGCACGATAGCAGCGACCCAAGATACTTAACATGCGAAATAACTTGACAGAGGCCAGGAATGTTTGCAAGTCTATATTTGAAGCTAAGGTTCAAATAATGAACCATAAGCGCTGACGGCGGCAAAATCAACAAAAGCCTAAGCCCCGCTCGTCAGTCCGGTTTTGATGGAGGTCGCCTGCGCGCAATCGCAGCGATGATCGGATACTCTCAACAAGGGGAACGAACGCAAATGAGCACACAAAATTCGCAAGGCGCGGCTGAGAACCAGCTGCGCAAAAACAGTCTCGGCGTGGGTGCCGTGACCTTCCTGGTGGTTTCGGCCGCAGCGCCGCTGACGGCGGTCGCCGGTGGCGTGCCACTGTCAATGATGCTCGGCAATGGGCCTGGCATCCCGCTCACCTTCCTGCTGGTAACGGGCATTCTGCTTCTATTCGCGGTCGGCTATGTCGCCATGGCCCGCCATATCCGCAATGCCGGCGCCTTCTATGCCTATACGGCCCAGGGTCTCGGTGGCCTGATGGGCGGTGCGGCAGCGCTCATCGCCATCCTCGCCTATAATGCCATGCAGGTCGGCGTTCTCGGGCTTTTCGGTGCCGCGACCAAGGGCTTTTTTGCCGAGCAGCTTGGCCTTGATCTGCCCTGGTGGGTCTGGAGCTTTGTCGGCATCGCTTTCGTTGCCGTTTTCGGCTACCGTCGTGTTGATCTCTCGGCCAAGGTGCTGACGGTGCTGGTTATTCTGGAATATCTCGTCGTCCTCGTCATCGACGCCGCGATCTTCGTCAAGGGGGGCGATAGCGGCCTCTCCGCCGTGCCTTTCACGCCGACTGCCTTCTGGAGCGGCACGCCGGCCATCGGCCTTCTGTTCTGCTTCGCTGCCTTTATCGGTTTCGAAGCGACGACGATCTATAGTGAAGAGGCACGCGAACCGCACAAGACCGTGCCGCGCGCCACCTATATCTCCGTGCTGATCATCGGCCTATTCTATATGCTGACCTCCTGGTTGATGGTGACGGGCGCCGGCGCTGACAAGCTCGTGCCCACCCTGCAGGGTCTTGCCGATCCGACGACCTTCCTCTTCGGCCTTGCCGAGCGCTATGTAGGCCACTGGATCACTGTCGTGATGAGCGTTCTCTTCATCACCAGCCTCTTTGCCGGCATTCTTGCGTTCCATAATGGCGTGGCGCGCTACATGTATGTCGCCGGCCGTGAAGGCCTGCTGCCGAAGTCAGTCGGGGTTACCCACCCGGTGTTCCAGAGCCCGCATGTCGGCTCGATCATCCAGACGGTTATTGCCGTGCTTGTGATCGCACTTTTTGCGGTGACAGGTCAGGACCCGGTGCTGGCGCTGTTCTCATGGCTCACCAATGTCGCCACGCTGGCAATCATTCTGCTGATGGCCTTTACCGCCTTTGCGATCGTCGTATTCTTCAGCCGCAATCCTGGGCTTGAGAGCAACGTACTCGCAGTCAAGATTCTGCCTGTTGTGACCGGGCTGATTCTTCTGGCGCTTGTTTATTACATCTCGGCGAATTTCGGCGCGATCGCCGGTGCCAATGGCGTGCTCGCCGTGTTGCTGCCGGGCCTTGTCCTGATCGCCGGTATCATCGGATTTCTGGCCGCCATTCGCCTGAAGTCATCGGACGCCGTCGGTTTTGCCCGGCTTGGTGCCGGACAGGAAGCTTGATGTGATCCTCTAACAGCAGTGGCGGGTATTGTGCCCGCCACTTTCCTTCGTGAGAGAATGAGATGCAGGACAAGATCGATCAGCACCGGACAGTGTCCGTTTCTCCGCAATCGCTGTTTATCGATGGCGCCTGGCGGCCGCCGGTCAGCGGCGCCTCCATGGACGTCATATCCCCGATCGATGGAACCCGATTGACCACGATCGCCGATGCCGGCACCGAGGATATCGATCTTGCCGTCAAGGCTGCACGGCGCGCTTTTGAGAAAGGCAGCTGGTCGAAGGCCGCGCCTGCCGAACGCAAGAAGGTGCTGCTGAAGATCGCCGAACTGATCGAGAAGAACGCGCTGGAACTGGCCGTGCTCGGCGTGCGTGACAACGGCACGGAAATCTCCATGGCCTTGAAGGCCGAGCCCGGCAGTGCCGCGGGCACCTTTCGCTACTATGCCGAGGCAATCGACAAGGTCTATGGCGAGATCGCGCCGACGGCGGAAAATATTCTAGGTCTCGTCCATCGCGAGCCCATCGGCGTTGTCGCCGCTATCGTGCCATGGAATTTCCCGATGATGATCGGCGCCTGGAAGATCGCGCCGGCGCTTGCTGCCGGTAATTCTGTTGTGCTGAAGCCCGCCGAAGGCGCGTCGTTGACGCTGCTGAGGCTTGCCGAAATTTGCGCCGAAGCTGGATTGCCTGAGGGTGTGTTCAACGTCGTCACCGGCCGCGGCGCCGTCAGCGGTGAGGCACTCGGACTGCACATGGATATCGATGTGCTTGCCTTCACCGGTTCCGGCCCTGTCGGACGACGGCTTCTGGAATATTCGGCACGCTCCAACCTGAAGCGCGTCTATCTGGAGCTCGGCGGCAAGTCTCCGAATATCGTCTTTGCCGATGCGCCGGATCTGGATCAGGCGGCAAAAGTTTCGGCCTACGGCATCTTTCGCAATTCCGGCCAAGTCTGCGTCGCCGGCTCGCGCCTGCTTGTCGAGAAATCGATCCACGAGGCTTTTTCGGAAAAGGTCGCGAAGATCGCCGGCGCCATGAAGGTCGGCGATCCCCTGCAATTGTCGACGGAAGCCGGCGCCATCTCCAGCGAGATCCAGTTGAAGAAGGATCTCGGCTATGTCGGGCAGGCATTGTCCGAGGGTGCGGCTCTACGTACAGGCGGCGCGCGCCTGCTTGAGGAAACCGGCGGTTACTACATGCAGCCGACGGTGTTCGATGTTTCGCCGTCGATGACGCTGGCGCGGGAAGAGGTCTTCGGTCCGATCCTGTCGATTATCCCGTTCGAGACCGAGGCGGAAGCCCTGCAGATTGCCAATGCTACCGAATACGGCCTCGCTTCGGCCGTCTGGACCTCGAACCTGTCGCGCGCGCATCGAATGGTGCGCGGCATCCGCGCCGGCGTCGTGCATGTCAACACCTATGGCGGTGCCGACAACAGCGTGCCGCTCGGCGGCGTCAAACAATCGGGTAACGGCCATGACAAATCGATGCATGCGCTCGACAAATATGTCGATCTGAAAACTGCATGGATTCAGCTCTAGGGCGTAAAGGCCTGGAAAAACGACCGGCTTAAATTTGGTCTCGGCGTCCTCGAAGTATTCGCTTCGCGAGCGACCGAATTCGCATGCGCGGGGGCTTACCACTAATCCGGAGCCAGCAACCATCTTGTCAATATAATTAACGTGTGAACTATATTGACAAACATCAAACCCTGCATCACTCTAATAATTGAATGATTGGTTCAAATAATGAACCGACACGGGAACAAGATAATGGATACTTTGCGCGGCTCTGCCGATCTAATTCTCATCAATGGACGAATCTATACTGTCGAGCCGACCCATCCGTGGGTGGAGGCTCTCGCCGTCAAGAGCGGCCGCATCATGGCTGTCGGAAATCGAGCTGAAATCGAGGCGCTGAAGGGCGCTGAAACGCAAGTCATCGATCTCGCGGGCAAGATGGCGATGCCCGGCTTTGTCGATATCCACAATCATATCATGATGGGCGGGCAGGCCGACCTATTCGAGACGCAAATTGCGGCGGGCGCTTCGGTGGATGCGATCTGCGCCCATGTCCGTGCGCAGGTCGAGACGACGCCAAAGGGGCAGTGGATCGTCGCCAATCAGTGGGGCGCCGATATGATCACGGCACTCAATAGCGAGGCTGCCCTCAGGAAGCTTGATGAAGCGAGCTTTGGGCATCCCGTGCTATTGCGCGACGAGACCATGCATAACCGCTGGGTCAACAGCGAGGCGATGCGGCTTGCCGGCATCTCCGACAATCAGCCCGATCCACCGCAAGGCTCTTTCGGCCGCGATCCGGTGACAGGCAGGCTGACCGGCATACTGATCGAATCCGCTGCCGGCATCGTCGAGCGCACCGCCGCAGAAGCCTTTACCGAGGAGATGGGCGAGGCAGCCGTTGCCCGCGCCGTCGAGATCGTTAATTCCTATGGCGTCACGGCCTTTCAGGATGCCGCGTCGGTGCTGCCGATTCTCAAGGCGCTGAAGCATCTTGATATCAGCGGCAAACTTTCCGCCTGGGCTGTCACCTCGCTGCCACTGATCGAGCCGAGTTTCATGTTCGGGCTCTCCGGTTACGAGCTGCTGGCGTTGCGGGATGAATATCGCAGCGCGCATGTGAGGCCGAATTTCACGAAGATCTTTCTCGATGGCGTTCCCGGTGCCCGCACCGCTGCCTTCCACGATCCCTATGTGGCGGATGCGGCGCATCCAGAGGGATATCGCGGCGAGGTATTGGTCAGCTATCCCGATCTCGTTCGTCATATCGACAAATCAGAAAAGCTCGGCATGGGCCTGAAGATCCATTGCACCGGCGATTATGCCGTCACCGAGATGCTGGACGCGGTCGAAGCCGTCAGGCATTTCAACGGCCCGACCGATATCAAGCATCACATCGCCCATGCGAGCTACATCCGCGAGGAGGATGTCGGCCGCTTCGGCCCGCTTGGCGTCGTCGCCGATCTCTGCCCGATGATCTGGTATCCGACGACGTTTCTCGAGGGCCACAAGGAAGCGATGGGCGAGGAGCGTGCCACCCGCTTCTGGCCAATCGCGACGCTGAAAGCCACCGGCGCGCTGCTGGCCGGCGGGTCGGACTGGCCTGTCATTCCGATCCCGGACCCATGGAACGGCATCGAAGGACTGGTCACGCGCCAGAATCCGTCGGGCGCCTTTCCGGGCGTATCGCTCTGGGCGGAGCAGGCGATCGATCTCGCCTCGGCGATCGAGATCTACACGCTCAATTCAGCGAAGGCGATGCGGATAGAAGCGGAGACAGGGTCGCTCGCCGTCGGCAAGTCCGCGGACATTATCGTGCTCGACCAGAATGTCTTCGAGGTGCCTGCCGACCGCATCGCCGACACCAAGGTTCTCACCACTTATTTCGCAGGTGAGCCTGTCTACCAGCGCTAGCTGGCGCGGCGAAGAGGAAACGCCGCAATTCATAAAAAGGGAAGGGAACAAAATGAAATTGAGATCCGCATTCATAGCCCTGGGCTTGGCTACCGCCGGCCTGGCATTCACGGGATCATCCGCTTTCGCGGCCGGGCCGACCTGCAAGGATGGTCCGATCAAGATCGGCGCCGTTTCCACTGTTACCGGCGTGGTCGATTTCTCCGACGCACCGAAGGCGACCAAGGCCGTTTTCGAACAGCTGAACGAAGCGGGTGGCATCAACGGCTGCAAGATCGAGTATTCGCTGGCCGACGACAAGGGTGATCCGCAGGTGGCCGCCCAGGCGGCGCGTGACCTGATTGACAACAAGGGCGTCGTTGCTCTGGCAGGTGGCGCAAGCCTGCTCGATTGCGCCGTCAATGCTGGCACTTACAACCGCAACGAAGTGCTCGCGGTTCAGGGCGTCGGCGTTGATCCCCTTTGCTTCAACGCACCGAGCATCTCTCCCGTCAACGTCGGTCCTTTCACGCTGACCACGGTCATGCTCGACTATGCAACGAAGAACCTTGGGGCCAAGAAAGTCTGCGCTTTCTTCCTGATCCTCGGTGGTACGCAGGAGGCTTACGGCAATGCGGTCGCGGCCTGGCAGAAGCTGACCGGCAACAAGGTCGGTCTTGTCGACATGACGCTGCCGCCGCAGGGCGATCTGACGCCTTATGTCATCAAGGCGCGTGATGCCGGCTGCGACGCCGTGCTCACCAATCAGGTCGAGCCGGGTGTCGTACAGTGGGTCAAGACCGCCGACGTGCAGAAGATTTCCGGTATCAACTGGCTGTTCCTCGCCCCCGGCTACACCGAAGGCGTCGCCAAGGCGCTGGCCGACAGCAAGCAGCCGATCTATGTCGGCACCGAATGGGAGCCCTACACCGAGAATAACGAGGCAAATGCCGACTGGATCAAGACCATGGACAAGGCCGGTCTCGCAAAGACTGCCTTCTCCCAAGGCGGCTATCTCGCTGCCAAGGTGATGATCGACACGATCTCCGGCATCGATGGCGATGTCACCCGCGATGCCGTGACCTCTGCGCTGAAGGAAGGCAAGGAGCTGCACTATTCGCTGGCAGGCAGCCCCTATGTCTTTGGTGACGCCCGCGCGCACTCGCCGATGAAGTCGACCAAGATCATGCAGCTCGTCGACGGCAAATGGACCGTCAAGACGCCGGATTGGTACACGCTGGCCAAGGCCAAGTAATGGCTCTCGTGCCCGATCCTGCATTCGAAGGGCAGGATCGGGTATCGGCCTCGATGCGACGATCTGATCTGGCGAGGCAAGATTTGCCCGCTTCCGGAGTTCTGCAATGAACGCTCTATTTACAGCCGCTGTGGCTGGTCTTTCCGCAGGTGGCGCCTATGCCATCCTGGGGGTCTGCGCGATTTTCACCTATCGTCTGGTGGCCGTGGTGAACTTCACCGGCGCCGCGATTGGTGCCATGGGCACCTTCATCATGGTCGCACTGCACGAGGCTGGCGTGCCGTTGCTACCGGCGGTGTTGTTGGGCATCGCCGCCGGTGCCTTTGCCGGCGTTCTGATCGGCCTTGTGATGACCACATGGTTTGCAAACGCCAATGCCTCCACCAAGGCGGCGGTGACGGCCGCTCTTCTGGTCGGCATCATCGCCATCGGACTGCGGCTGACCGGCGGCCAGCATCCGCATAACTTCCCCGAGCTGATTTCCGGTTCGGCCTTCCGTCTCGCCGGCGTCGAGGTGACTTGGGCCGCTGTCACGACGTTGCTCCTCGCCATCGTCTTCACCGTATTGACAGAGCAATTTCTGGCTCGGACGCGGATTGGACTGCAATTGCGGGCGCTGTCGCAGCGGCCAATGGCGGCTGAGCTGATCGGCATTCGGGTAAGGCTGCTGGCCCTCGGCGTCTGGGCGGTGACTGGTGCTGTGACCTCCTTCGCCCTGATGATCATTGCGCCGCTGCGCTCTCCCGATTTTGCTTCGTTGAGCCTGCTTGTTGTCCCGGCTCTGGCCGCGGCCCTGATCGGCGCCTTCGCCAGCTTTCGCGCGGCCCTTTTGGGTGGCGTGACGATCGGCATATTGGAAGGCGCCGTCAGCGCTGTCGATTTCATCAGCCAGTATCGCAGCACCGTTCCGTTTATCGTCATTCTTGCTGTCCTCCTGTGGTCGCAAAGAGGAGCCCGCTGGGATGAAGCACGCTAGTTTCCGCGCAGCCGCCGTTACCGCCCTGTCACTGGCCGCAATCGGCGTACTCATCCTTTTGCTGCTGCCCAAATATTGGGTGTTTCTGCTGACCGCAGTTTTCATAACGGGCATCGCCCTGCAGAGCCTCGGCCTCGTCGCCGGGCGGACAGGCATGATCTCGCTTTGCCAGATGTCCTTTGCAGGGGTCGGCGCTTGGGTGACCGGATATCTGAACGTCATCAAGGCGCCCGGCGGCCTTGTCGTCTGGATGATTGTCGGTGGTCTCGCAGCCGTGCCTGTCGGCATCGCCATCGGCCTGCCGGCGTTGCGCCTGCGCGGCATCAATCTCGCAATCGTTACCCTCGGCTTTGCCGCGGCCTTCGATACCGTGCTCGCGACGATCACTTTTCCAGGCCAGACGACGTTTACGCAGGTCGTGCGCCCGGCGCTCTTTGAGAGCGACTACGGCTTCTTCATCTTCGTGCTTCTGACTTACGGCGTGATCGCCGTGGCGCTCGAATTCGTCAGCCGGTCGCGGCTCGGCGCCTCCTGGCTCGCGGTGCGACACTCGGAGCGGGCGGCGGCGGCGCATGGTATCTCCATTCCTCGCGCAAAGCTCAGCGCCTTTGCGATCAGCGCCTTTATTTCCGGCGTGTCGGGCGGTTTGCTTGCCGGCTATCTCGGGACGCTGGTCTCAGAAAATTTCTCGATGATGCAATCCCTGGCGCTCTTCGCCGTCGCGACGATGGTCGGCGCACATTTCACCCTCGGGGCTGTCATCGGCGGCATGTTGATCACGTTGTTTCCCGAACTGCTGCGCAGGCTCAACCTGCCGCAGGATGTCGGCAACGTCTTCTTCGCAATCGGCGCCGTACATGCCCTTTCCTCGGGCGAAACCATCAGCGAGACTTGGGCACGGCTTGCGCGCAAACTGCTTCCCAAGCGCCTTGCAGCCTCCACGCATAGGCGATCGAGCCATCTTCCGGCTGCCGGTGTGCACGAACCAGGGCTAGCGCTTGAGGTCAGCGATCTCACGGTCCGCTATGGCGCCGTCGTCGCGCTGGACAAGGTCAATCTGCAGGTGCCGGCAGGCACGGTCGTTGGCCTTGTCGGCCCGAACGGCGCTGGAAAGTCGACCATGGTCGATGCTATCGCCGGATTTCTCGCTGGCTATGATGGGTCGGTGAAGCTGAATGGCAAACCTCTGGAAGGCCTTTCCGCCACGAGCCGCGCCCGGCTGGGCATCCGCCGTACGTGGCAGACCACGCGCATCGCGCCGGAACTCAGCGTTGGCAACTATGTGCGACTTGCGGCCGGCGCCATCAGCGATGACGAGCTTTCCGCCATCCTGCAATGGTTCGATTGCCCACCGGCCGATACGCCGATCGCTTTGGTCGATGCGGGTACTCGGCGGCTGCTCGATGTCGCCGGCGTGGTCGCATCGCGGCCGCCCGTCATCCTTCTCGACGAGCCGGCCGCCGGCCAATCCTACGCCGATGCTGTCAGGCTCGGCGAACGGATTGCCGCCATTCCCGAGGCGTTCGGCAGTGCCGTCCTTCTGATCGAGCATGACATGGATCTGGTGCGGCGGGCCTGCTCGGCGATCACGGTGTTCGATTTCGGACGCGTGATCGCCAATGGCGCGCCGCAGAGCGTTCTCGCCATGCCAATCGTCCAGAAAGCCTATATGGGCATCGAACTTGAGGAGGCCGCCGAATGACCGCGCTTTCCATCAAAGGTCTCGTCGTCAACCGATCCGGCATCCCTGTCGTTCGCGGCGTTGATCTTGCCGTTTCGAGCGGAGAGATCAGCGTTCTCCTTGGCTCCAATGGGGCCGGTAAGACCACGCTGCTCGAAAGCCTCTCTGGCATCATTCCGGCAGCGTCCGGTTCGGCCACGATGGATGGTGCGGAGCTTCTGAAATTGCGCGCGGGCCTGCGTGCCCGTGCCGGCATCAGCCACGTCGAGCAGGGGCGAACCGTATTTCCGGAAATGACCACCGAAGAAAATCTCAAGGTCGCGCTCGATCCCGGCGCCGATCTGCAGGAGGCTTACGACTTGTTTCCGGAGCTGCGTCAACGTCGCGATATCAAGGCCGGCATGCTGTCCGGCGGCGAGCAGCAGATGCTCGTCATCGCCCGGTCGCTGCTGACGCGGCCGAAGGTGATCATGATCGATGAAATGTCGTCCGGCCTGGCGCCGGTCATCGTCAGCCGCCTGATGCGGGCGGTCCGGCAACTGGCCGATGCCGGCATGGCGGTTATTCTGGTCGAGCAGTTCGCAGCCCTTGCCCTTGCGATCGGCGACCGCGCCTATGTGCTGCGCAGAGGTGGCATCGTCTATGACGGCGATTGCGCCACGCTCGCCAATGATCCGGCGCAGCTTCATCGTCTCTATCTTGGAGATGCTGCTGCCTGACGAGATAGTGGCACCCTGCAAGACGTGATGGGGATGCCGTGCTTCACTGCATCCCCATTCGCTTCACGTTCTTCGGTGGTCTTGCACTCAGCCGCCGAAACTCCCTGCCTGCGTCGGCACGTGCACATAGTTGCGGTCGAAATAGAGCAGCGCATGCCCATCCTTGCGGCTGCGGATATCGATCACCTCGCCGATGAAGATATGGTGCGTGCCGACCAGTCGCGCTTCCGTCAGGCGGCAATCGAAGGACACGATGGCATCCGACAGGGCCTGGCTGCCGGAGCGGAAATCGATCCAATTCGCGGCGGCGTAACGCTCTTCCATCTCGGCACGCTGGCCGGCGAAATAGCCGGCCAGTTCCTTGTGCTCTTGCGTCAGGACATTGACGCAGAAACGGCGGTTCTCGAAGAAGAGGCCGGTTTGCGCCGAACGGCTGTTCATGCAGACGAGCAGCGTCGGCGGCTCGTCGGTGACACTGCACATGGCGGTGGCGGTGAAGCCGCCACGGCCGGCAGGACCATTTGTCGTGATCACGTTGACCGGCGCGCAGACACGCGCCATCGCGTTGCGGAATTCGCTTTTCGAGAGTTGCTCCTCCATGGCAAAGCCCTCATTCGGCGGCGTTGCGGATGGGGGAGGTTTGCCCAAGCGGCGGAAGCCAGGTATCTCCGGTCCAGCCGTTTTCGTCGTAATCGCTCATGCAGCGATCGACCAGCGCCTCCATCTCCTTCAACCGACCGCCGCGCTCGGCGCCTTTCAGCACCTGCAGCCGAACTTCTTCCGGTGCGCCGGCATAATTGAGTTCGTAGAGGGCATGGCGCCCGCCGAATTCGGTGCCGGTGGCGTCCCAGAGCAGCTTCATGATCTTGATGCGCTCGACATGGCCCATATTGTCGGAACCGCGCACATATTGGGCGAGGTAGCGGTCGATCTCCGGGTTGCCGAAATCCTTGGCCGAGGAGGGCAGGTAGATAAGGCCGGAGGCGACGACCTTGCGCACCGTTTCGATGACGCGCGGATAGGCCTCCGACATGAAGGTGCGGTAGGAAAGGGCTGCCTCCATGTTCGGCAGTACCGCGCCGTTGGCCCAGGGTTGAGGGTTGTAGGCCATGGCGTTTGAGAAGGACCAGAACATGTGGCGAAGCGCGATCACTTCGCCGAGTGCGGCCTGATTGCCGCGGAAGGCATCGCCACCCGTCGCGCGCAGTGCCTTCGCCAGAAGCCCGGCGAGGAAATCAAGCTTGACGGCAAAGCGCGTGCAGCCCTGGAAGCAATAGCCGTGCATGAAGCCGGAGGCCGGATGGAACGAGAGGATCTTGGCCGCGTCGCGCAACACCAGCACGTCCTCCCAGGGCACGAAGACATTGTCGAGCACCAGGATCGCGTCATTCTCGTCGAAACGCGACGACAGCGGATAGTCGAAGGGATGGCCGACGGTATTGGCTGTTTGCTCGTAGGAGACGCGGCAGAACATCTTGATCCCGGGGGCATTCATTGGAACGATGAACATGACCGACAGCGACGGATCTTCCGTGACTGTTGCCGAACTCTGGGCGAGGAAGTTGTAGTGGGTGAGTGCCGAGGATGTCGCCACCACCTTGGCGCCCGAGACATAGATGCCGGCGTCAGTTTCCTTGGTGATATGGACGAAGACGTCCTTGACGGCATCGGCCGGCTTGTGGCGATCGATCGGCGGATTGACGATCGCGTGGTTCATGAAGAGCACCGATTCCTGAGCACGCTTGTGCCAGGAAAGCGCATTGTCCTTGAACGGCCCATACCAGTCGGCATTGGCGCCGAGCGTGTTCATGAGGGCTGCCTTGTAGTCGGCCGTGCGGCCCATCCAGCCGTAGGACATGCGTGCCCAATCGGCGATAGCGCCCTGTTGAGCGACAAGCTCGGCGGAGGATTTCGCCACGCGGAAGTATTTGTGTGTGTAACCGCCCGATCCGGTGTCGGTCGGCGAAGTCAGGCGATCCTTGGACTTTTCATCATGCAACGCATCGTACATACGCGCGATCGAGCGAGCGGAATTGCGCATGGATGGATGGGTGGTCACATCGGCGATGCGTTCGCCATTGATGTAAACTTCACGGCCATCGCGCAGGCTTTCCAGATATTCGGCGCCGGTAAATGGGCGCGTCTTGTCGCCGCGGTGATCTTCAGCTCGCATCTCGTATTCCTCCCTTGAGATATTGACCGATGCTACGTTTCTGCCGCGGCATCGGCCATGGACAAAGGAGGCAATTCGCTGGTACTTTTTCCGACATGTCGCTGAAAAACGAAATCCCGAATTTCTTTGTCTATGGCGAGCCGAGCCGCGCGCTCGACGTCGGATTCCTGCATGTCGAAACAGTCATGGACCGAAAAACGCTGCATTTCGGGCATGTGGCTTCCCATAAACATCCGTCGATGGGGCAGATCACATACTGGTACAAGGGCGGTGGTCATTATCGGATCGAGGACCGGACTTGGAATTTTTCCGCTCCGACCATCAGTTTCGTGCCCAGCAACATCATCCACGGATTCGAGGTTGACGATCAATCGGATGCCATTGTCGTATCCATATCGGACGATACGCTGAAGGCGCTTGCACCCCAGGTGGACGTCAGCCTGGACATGCCGACTTTTCTGACAGGCCGGCCGGAGGATCCGTCATGGCAGAAGCTTGGTGTGCTGCTGGAGATGATCAGCGTCGAATACAGGGAGCGCGGCGGGCAAAGCGAAAAAGTCATGCTGGGATTGATCGGGGTCGTGCTGTCTCTGATGAGCAGGCTCGGCGGCAGCGCCGCGCTGCCATCGGCCTCACCCATGGTCACCCTTGCCCTATCGCTGCGCAGCGCCGTCGATCGGCATTACAAGAGCGATTGGCCGGTTGGCCGCTATGTCGAGCTGCTTGCGACGACGCCGCATCTGCTTGACAAGGCATGTCGCGAGGTTTTCGGGCTCACCGTCAAGGAGATGCTGCTCGAGCGGCGGCTGCTGGAGGCCAAGCGACTATTGATGTTCACCATCCGCTCTGTCGAAGATATCGGCCGCGAGGTGGGGTTCGAGGATCCGGCCTATTTTTCGCGGTTTTTCCGCAAGCGGATGGGAGAAGCGCCGGCAGCATGGCGGCGGCGGAATTTGGAGCGTGGTCCTGCCGGCCGGGATGACGAGGCGTAAACGGCGGCTTTGGGTTAATCAGCTTCTCCGGTAGCGGGTGCGGAATTCGCGCGGCGTGCAGTTTTCCCGCCCGTGAAACAGCCGCGAGAAGTAGAATGCATCGTCAAACCCGATCCTGGAGGCGATGATCTCGATCTTGTCATCCGTCGTCGCCAGCAGTTGCTTGGCGTGGTCCATGCGCACCCGAAGCTGGAAGCCTTTCGGCGGCAGCCCGACTTCCGTCGCCACCTTCCGGCGCAGCGTTGCGGGCGATATGCCGTATTCGGCGGCGAAGGCCGTCATGTCCAGAGGTTCCGTTGCTCGCCTGCGCAGGGCCTCGATGATCTCGACGATGTCAGGCCCTTCATGTGGAGAAGGAGTTATTCCGCTCGGTTGGCGGGCTGACAGAATGACGATCTGGTGCAGTGCCGATGCAGCTGAGGCTCTGGCGAGATTGGTGTCCTCCAGGAGATCGGCGTGAAGGCCGCTGAACAGACGCTGCAGGCGATCGAGATTGCGGAGGGGGATAAGCGGAGATTGTTCGCTGATCAGCCGCAGACGTAGGAAGTCGCGCACCAAAGAGCCCTCGAAAAGCGCCCATCGCTCGCTCCAGCCATCCTCATCCGGCCCATATGAATGTTGGCGGTTTGGAAAGAGCCAGAAGAGGGCCGGCCCCTTCACGCTCTGCCGGCCGACGGCCTCGGTTTCGAGGAATCCTTGGCCATGCTCCACCAGGACGGCAGCATAGCTCGGCAATTTTCGTGTCTTCACCGAATGCGTGACATGCTGCCTGCCGCTGCCGGTAACAGCCAGCCCTCCCATGGTTGCGAGAGGTGAGCGATAGATAGCATTCGTCGTTTTCATGGTGAGCGAAAAGTCCAGTATTATTTTCCTCCATGTAGGAAATCAGTTTCAGCAGCTAGATTCAACTGGTCTTCAATTCAGATTTCTGGTGAGTGAAATGTCGATTTCCATGCAGACGACGCAAAGCGATGAGGAAAGGTTCAGCCTTGTTGCCAACGGCAAGATCCTGTCGACGGCACCAAATCGGCTCGGTGATCTCACTCCCACCGATCCCGGCATCGGCGTCGCGGCAATCCGCCACCTCTATGAAGAGAATGGCTATGTCTGGCTCAAGGGCTTATTACCGCGACGCGAGGTCATCGAATTCCGTGGCTGGGTGTTCGGTCATCTGGCCAACACCGGATTGATTGCACCGGGAACAGATCCGCGGGATGGGATCGCCTCAGCGATCACGCCGGAGAACAGAGCGGTGGATCGCTATCTGATGTCTCTGGTACGTTCGGTGGCCTATGAGGGCTTCTGTACACAACCCCGCATGGCCCGCTTCATGGACGAATTCCTGGCTGGCATTTCCTATCTGCACAAGCGCAAGATCATGCGCCATGTCCGGCCCGGGACGACGACCGCGACGCCGGCGCATTATGATCTCGTCTATCTGCGTGGCGGCACAAGCAGGGTTGTGACATCCTGGATTCCCATCGGCGATATCCCCACAGAAATGGGCGGCCTGACCTATCTCGAGGGATCGCACGCAATCGGCGCGAGGATGGAGCGTGAGTTCAACGAGCGGAACGGAGATCTCAGCCCCGAGGAACGCGTAAGTGCCTATAATCGCAACATGACCGAGGGCGGATGGGTATCGAAGGACCTGCCTGAGATGGCGGAGCGTTTCGACACCCGCTGGCTGATCGCCGACTATGAAGCCGGCGACATCATGCTCCATTCGCCCTTCATGATTCATGCCTCGACCACAAACCAGGACAAGGGCCACCGCCTGCGCCTCTCCACCGATATCCGCTATCAGAACGTCAATGACGAGATCGACGCCCGCTGGAACAACCATTGGAGCCTGGACGACATGCTGTGACTTGAGCCCGCAATTGTCGGCTCAAGCGTAGCCGTTCAAGATACGCTCTATGTCTTCGACCCGGTCGCGCCGGCGCTTGAGGCGCTTGCCGATGCGGCCGAACCAGCGCTTGCGCTTTGTTGCCTCTCGGCTCGCCTGGAGCTGCTCGATGAAGACCTGGCTGACGGCTCCATTCTCGACACGATCGAAGATCCAGCAGAAGGATGCGGGCAATTTAGCCACTCGGAACAGCGGTTGGCCGCTCGCCGCATCTTCGGCTATGATCTGCTCAAGAACGAGCTGATCCCACATCTCTGGATTGGCGAGGCATCCCTGCCGCCAGCGTTCCAGCAGCTGCGCCGCCGCGGGCGTGTCCTTGATGAGGATGGTCGCGCTGATCAGGCGTTGATTGCCTTCGTAGTAGGCGGCGATATCGCAATCGAGCTTGTGGAGTTCCGGCCAGGGATTGCGATGGAAGACAGCATCGACGTCGACATAGAGCAGCGGTCCGCGCAGCCTCGCTCTTTCCTGCAACAGAAAACCTGGTTTCAGCCCGGCATTCAGCACCCAGCTGCCGGCACTCGGCAATGCCATTGCCTGTACCTTGAGGCCGATGCGTTCGGCGGAGCGCGACATGCGCTCCTTTTCCTGTTCGTAAAAACTGCCTTCGGTGAAAAATGCAACGATCGGGCCATCGGTGGCAGTCGTCTTCGATTTACGCTCTGCCAGATCTTGCTCGTTAGGAAAGGGGACGATCAATGCACGCTGCTGGGCTGTCCAGGGGCGGATTTTATTCAGGATATTCAAGAAGGCACCTTTGGGGGTTAGACAGATACGTTCAAATGCCCGCTCGTTTGCCTTCGCAATTCGAGTTCGATGCACTTGTTTCCAAATCCCAACATTTGTGGAGAACTTGCCGGCACCGCCCCTGATGCGCCGCAGGTTCCAAGGACTTTAAGCAGGGTGAGTAGTTTTGTTAGGTCAATTGTAGAAAGGTCACCTCGTTGACGCCGGTCCCGGATTGGCAAATCGCCTGATCTTCGCTAATCGAATGCGCATGTCCGATAATGTTGTCAAATTTGAGCGCCGTCCCAAACCGAAGCCACCGAGACAAACGCCTCCGTGGCTGAAGCGTTTGCTGGCGATCATTATCATTATCGCATTTTTCATAGCGGCCTTCACTTACTTCACCCTGAACGGTGGGGCAACCGGGCCAACATTCTAATCGATCGCCTTCTTAGCTGTTCCCGCTGGTGTTTCGTGGGGATCGAAATTCCGCCATGTGCTTCACTGCTCACATCGTTGAGGCTTTACGAGGCAGCTTTTTCCCGAAATGGCCGAAACTTGGGATGAGTTTGTTCGATATGCCATAAAATCTATAGAGTATATCCGGGTGAGCTGCGGGACCTGATCTTGCTGCTCGGCTGAAGAGCCTTCAAACCGGGAGATGTCAATGAGCGATGTAAACAGAGAGCCTTTGAAGTTCGCCTACTGGGTGCCAAACGTCTCCGGCGGGCTTGTCATCTCGAACATCGAGCAGCGCACGAGCTGGACAATCGACTACAATCGCAAGCTTGCGCAGATCGCCGAAGCGAACGGCTTCGATTATGCGCTGAGCCAGATCCGCTTCACAGCCGGTTACGGCGCCGAATATCAGCATGAATCGGTTGCTTTCAGTCATTCGCTGCTGGAGGCGACGACACGGCTGAAGGTGATCGCGGCTATCCTGCCCGGTCCATGGGCGCCCGCGCTTGCAGCCAAGCAGATCGCTACCATCAACCATCTCACCAACGGCCGTGTTGCGGTCAACATCGTCAGCGGCTGGTTCCGTGGCGAGTTTCATGCCATCGGCGAGCCCTGGCTCGATCATGATGAGCGCTATCGTCGCTCCGAGGAATTCATCCGCGCGCTGCGCGGTATCTGGACCGAGGAAAGCTTCACCTTTCGCGGCGATTTCTATCGCTTCACCGACTATTCCTTGAAGCCGAAGCCGATCGACCCGCAGCCGGAGATCTTCCAGGGCGGTTCGTCGCGTGCGGCGCGCGACATGGCCTCGCGCGTGTCGGATTGGTATTTCACCAATGGCAATACGCCGGAGGAAATCGCCAAGCAGGTCGAGGATATCCAGGCCAAGGCGAGAGACAACGGTCATCATGTGCGCGTTGGCGTCAACGCCTTTGCCATTGTGCGAGATACCGAGGAAGAGGCGAAAGCCGTCCTCGCCGAGATCATCGAGAAGGCCAATCCCGAAGCGGTGAAGGCCTTCGGGCACGAGGTGAAGAATGCCGGCAAGTCTTCGCCTGAGGGTGAAGGCAATTGGGCAAAATCCAGCTTCGAGGATCTGGTGCAGTACAATGACGGCTTCCGCTCGAACCTCATCGGCACGCCGCAGCAGGTGGCCGAACGTATCGTTCGCCTGAAGCAGGCTGGTGCGGATTTGGTCTTGCTAGGCTTCCTGCATTTTCAGGAGGAAGTGGAGTATTTTGGCAAGCAGGTCATTCCGCTGGTGCGCGCACTGGAAGAGGCGGAAGGCACCGTCGCGGTGGCGGCGGAATAGGTTTCTTCCGTGCTCCGAAGCTGCACTGCTGAATTTTCCGAGGGCTTCGCCTGATCATCTATGGAGACTATTTAAGGTGGGGTCGCCTTCTGCGGGCGGCCCAACCCCATGCCCAAGGCGTTGATAAGACCTCTCTCAATTGCCAGTCACGTTGCTCATCCTATCTGTCTGATCCTGAAGTTTGCCGTTTCGGCGAACGCGGTTCGTTTTGAACTTGCTCTTGTGATCGCAAAAGGCAGACTGCAGTGACCAAATAGCCGGCCGCCATCAATGTTCCTTCTCATTTAGGGCAGCTCTGGGTGAAAGGGCATTTGGCGGCAGATGGCGAAGGTTGCAGGGCATACGGAGCAGAGGGCAGCATAATGGAAATCATCACCACGACCCTCGTCCTTCTTCTGGCGATCGTCGTTAGTGGCGCAGTTTCCCGTGCGATACCGATTGTCCTGCCGCTGCCGCTTATTCAGATTGCGCTTGGAGCAGTCATCGGGCTGTCGGCCAATCTCAGCGTGAGACTGGACCCCGAGATTTTCTTCCTGCTGTTTCTGCCGCCGCTACTTTTCCTGGACGGGTGGCGGATTCCGGCCGACGAGCTTCGGCAGGACATGAATATCGTCGTGGAGTTGGCCCTGGGGCTGGTGATTTTCACCGTCGTCGGCGCCGGCCTCCTCGTTCATTGGATGATCCCTGCGATGCCGCTTCCAGTTGCCTTCGCGCTGGCGGCCGTCATCTCCCCGACTGACCCCATTGCCGTTTCGGCAATTGCGCAAAGGGTGCCGATCCCGCCCCGGATGATGCACATACTCGAGGGCGAATCCCTTCTGAATGATGCGTCGGGCCTAGTCTGCCTCAGGTTTGCGATTGCCGCGGCGCTGACGGGCAGTTTCTCGCTCTACGACGCCACGCTGAGCTTTCTCTGGACTGCAATCGGCGGCCTGGCGATCGGTGTCAGCGTCACCTGGGCCATCACCTGGCTGAGCACGCGAGTTTCGTTGCGTTATGGTGAGGAGAGCGGCTCGCAGATTCTGGTCAGTATCCTCATACCCTTTGCGGCATATCTCCTTGCAGAACAGGTTCATTGCTCCGGCATTCTGGCTGCAGTTTCGGCGGGGACGACCATGAGCGTGGTTGAGAATTCCGGGCGCGCGATGGCGGCAACCCGCGTTCGCCAGCGCGCGGTATGGGATATGATCCAGTTCGCCGCGAACGGCACCATCTTCGTGCTTCTCGGCGAGCAACTTCCGTCGATCGCGGCAAGAGCCTCGGCAACGGTTCAGGTGACGGGGCATCACGAATTCTGGTGGCTCGCGGCCTATGTTGTCGGGCTCACATTCGGTCTTGTCGCGCTACGTTTCACCTGGGTCTGGCTGTCGCTTCATCTGACGCTCTTCCGCCAGAGGCGGCAGCGGCAGACGTCCCCGAACTGGCGTATCCTGGCGGCGTTTTCGTTCGCGGGTGTTCGCGGCGCCATCACGCTTGCCGGTGTGTTGACCTTGCCTCTCGCGATGAGCGACGGTTCGCCCTTTCCGGCTCGTGATCTCGCCATTTGCCTTGCCATGGGCGTGATCATCATGTCGTTGATAACGGCAGCACTGTTCCTTCCGCCGTTGCTCAAGAATCTCGAGCTTCCGAAAGATACGAAGCATGAGGAGGACGAGGCGGCGGCCAGGGTCGATGCCGCCCGTGCGGCGATCACAGAAATAGCCCGTCTGCAGCATTCGCTGTCAAAGGGCCATGATGATGCGGACCTCTATGTGGACGTGGCGGCGAGGGTCATGGAGCTCTACCGCGAGCGCATCCGCAACCAATCCGGTGAGGGCGAAGAGCTGGAGCTTTCCAAGCGTATGACCCGCATCGAGATGGAGTTGCGACTGGCCGCGGTCCGGGCAGAGCGCAGCGAGATCTTTCGAAAGCTCCGTGCAAAACAGCTCGGCAACGAAATCGCGACCAAACTCGTGCGGGAGCTGGATATGTTGGAGGCACGGTACGCCGGCTGAAATTTCAAGATCTTGTATCCGGATTTCTCCCTTCTTAGCTGTAGGTTACCGAGGCTTCATGAGCTCGGTCACCGTCACGTCTAATCGGAGTGAGTGATCAAAATGGAAGACAGAACGAAATCTATCGAAACCCTGAGCGCCGAAGAGCGCGAGGAAATCCTGATCGATGTCGCTCGGACATTGGAAGGTGCTGCGCGTGAAGCATTGGTCGAAGGCGACCAGAAGTTCGCGGAATTTTCACGCAATATGGCGGAAGCGATCCGCATCAACGCCGATGAGCTTGCCCATGAGGACCCTGAGAACGCTGATAAGGTGTTCCAGCAGGCGAGCGAAGTCATCTCGCACTTCAAGGTAACCCATCCGTACCGGTTGATCAGCACGGCTGTTCACTAACCGTGGCAGCGCGCTATTTGCGGTCATGACAAAGGCGTGGAATGGGGCAGGTGTCCCAGTCCGCGCTTCTTCCACATCGCAAGAAATGCTGCCATGGTGGAAGTCGGATGCGGTTCATAGCGTCTGCACTGCAGCAGGGAGGGGCAAGACCCGAACGGCCATTGTCAACACACGTTTCCATGCGGAAAGTTGCGCGATGACCGAGCCGGAATCTCGTCAAAGCGGGCCTCCGTCTCCGCCGAAAACCTCATTGATCCAGACGAAGCGCGCGGCGATACAGGCGCTGCGGGTGATGATTGCCTGCACGGTCACCTATAGCATCACCCAATTCCTCAATCTTCAGCAGGGCTATTGGGCCGTCTTCACGGTGCTGATCGTCATGCAAACATCGGTCGGTGCCACGGCCGGCATGGCTGTCGACCGTCTGGTAGCGACGATCGCCGGCGCAGTGCTTGGCGGCGCAGCGGTATTGCTGACGCCGCATGAGCCGCTAGCCATCGGGATAGCCCTTATTTTCGTCGTCGGGATCGCCAGCTTCGCCTCGATGCGCGCACCGCGCCTGCGTAATGCCGGCTTGACCGCGGCGATCGTCATGCTGACCCACTCCCAGGCGGTTCCGGTCGAGGTCTTCATGATCGACCGCATTGCCGAGATCACGCTGGGCGGCGTTGTCGGCGTCCTTGCCAGCCTGTTCATCCTGCCAACCCGGTCACGCACCGTCGTGCTCGATCGCTTCGCATCGGCACTCGACGTGACGGCACAGATACTGCGAACTTTGGCGGCTGCCGTGGAAAAGGGGGAGGCGGTGTCGGCGACGGAGGCGAATATCGGGCTGCGACAGTCCCTTATGGCCGCCGAGGGGCTACTGGCCGATGCGCAGCGCGAACGCGCGCTTTGGCTCGCAAGGCAGGGCATATCCGACGCCATCCCGCGCTCGCTGTGGCGTATTCGCAATGACATGACCTATGTCAGTCATCTGGTGGAAACGCCATTTCCGGCCGAGGTGGTGAACGCCATCGGGCCGCAGGCCGCGCAGGTTTTGCGCTCGCAGGCAGGCTTTGCCGAGGCTTGCGGCAAGGCTATGCGCAGCGGCGGCGAGATCGATTCAGAGCTCCTGACCGAAGCCGATAGTAGCCTTGCCGCAGCCTTCGAAGTGTTTCAACATTCCGAGGCTGCCCAGTCGATCAGCTTTAGCGATACAGGCCGCCTGTTCGGCCTTGACTTCACATTGGGCCGCATGCGCCAGAATTTTCTGGATCTTGCCGATCGTATCCGCGAAGGGCAGGGCAACTGACGACGATCGGCCGGCCTGGACAAGCCGGCCGATCGCAGGAAATTACCAGCTCCAGAGCGTTCCATCCGAAAGCCGGGCAACATCGAGATAGGCGCGTCTATAGGGGTATTTCTCTGCCGCCTTCTCGTCGATATCGACGCCATGTCCCGGCTTTTCACCGCTATAGAGATAACCATCCTTCAGGTGCCATTCGTGCGGAAAGACATTCTTGGCTTCGTCGGGATGGAAGGCATATTCCTGGATGCCGAAATTCGGCACCCAGCGATCGAAATGCAGCGCCGCACCCATGGTGATCGGCGACATGTCGGCCGCGCCATGGCAGGCCGTGCGGATGTGGTAGAGGCCGGCGAGATCGGCGATGCGCCGCACATGGGTGATGCCGCCGGCATGCAGCGGCGTCGTGCGGATATAGTCGATCAGCTGCTCCTGGATCAGCTGGCGGCAATCATGGATTGAGTTGAAAACCTCGCCGAGCGCGAGCGGCGTGGTCGAATGCTGGCGGATGAGACGATAGGATTCCTGGTTCTCGGCTGGAACCGCATCCTCGAGCCAGAAGAGCTTGTGACGCTCGACTTCCTTCGCAAGGCCTGCCGCTTCCTGCGGCGTCAGGCGATGATGGACGTCATGCAGCAGATGCAGCTCGTAGCCGAAGCGGTCACGCAGATGGTCGAGAAGCTGCGGCAGAAAACGAAGATAGGCCGGCGTGTCCCAGAGCGTCTCACGCGGCTTGTCCTCGGCCTGCGCCAGGGAACCGACCTTTTCGACGCCGTAAGTGATCGGCAGGCCGGGGACGGCGCTTTGCACGCGGATCGCCTTCCAGCCTTCCTCCTTGAAGGCGGCAACCTTGTCGGCCGTTTCTTCGATCGTTTCGCCATTTGCGTGGGTATAGGTCAGCATGTGGGTGCGGCTGGCACCGCCCAGTAGTTGGTAAAGCGGCATATTCGCCGCCTTGGCCTTAATGTCCCAAAGCGCCACGTCGACAGCCGCGATCGCTGCCATGGTGATGGGACCACGGCGCCAATAGGCGCCCTTGTAGAAATACTGCCAGATGTCCTCGATCTGCGAGGCGTCGCGACCGATCAGGCAGGGGACGAGGTGATCCTGGAGATAGGAGGCTACGGCCAGTTCGCGGCCGTTCACCGTGGCGTCGCCGATTCCGTAAATGCCCTCGTCCGTCTCGATCTTGAGCGTGACGAAGTTACGGCCGGGCGAGCAGACGATGACCTTCGCATTGGTGATTTTCATGGGAAACCTTTCTTGGTCTTTAGGCGAAATCAGGCCTTCGGATCGGGGATCTGCTCGATGCGGCCGAGCACGAAGACGTAGGAGACGATGCCGATTGCCAGCATGACGCCGGCCAGAAGGAAGGCGCGGCTGAAGGATTGCGTGGCACCGACGATGAAGCCGGTGATGATCGGCGCGGCAATGCCGGTAACGCTGTTGAGGAAGTTCATGATGCCGCCGATGGTAGCCGCACCACCCTTTGGCGCAATCAGCGACGGGATCGACCAGCCGGCCGGAGCAGCGGCGGCGAGCCCGCTCAGGGAAACCGTGATCCAGAAGATCGCCCAATAGGGATCGGCCGTCAGCCCTGCGCCGACAACGGCAAGGCCCATCAGCATGCCGAAGACGATGATCGTCTTGCGCACCTGCGATTCGTCATGACCCTTGCGGATGAGATGGTCGATCAGCCAGCCGCCGATCAGGAGATCCGAAGCGGTGGCAAAGATCCACGGGATCGTCGTGAAGGTTGCCGATTTCAGGATATCCATATGCATCTCCTTCACCAGATAATCCGGCAGCCAGAAGATGAAGAGGGCGAAGGCGTAGCCATAGGCGGCAAAGCCGATCGAAAGGCCCCAGACCTTGCGATTGCGCAGGAGATAGCCGAGCATCCCGACGGCATTGGCAGCAGCTTCGCCTTCCTGGGCGGCTCCGCCGGCCTTGAGATAGGTCCGCTCCTCACTCGACAGGTTCTTGTCGGCGCTCGGATCGCGATAGAACAGCCAGAACATCGCGAAGAAGACGAAGCTGATGATGGCTGTGGCGACGAAGCCACCGCGCCAGCCGAAATGCAGCATCAGGAACGCAACCAGCGGGATGGCGATGACGTTGGAAAACTTCGCGGCGGCATCAAAGAGAGCCGTTGCGAGACCCCGTTCATGGCGCGGGAACCAATAGCCCGTCGCCTTGGAATTGGCCGGAAAGCCTGGGGTCTCCGCCACGCCGAGAAGCATGCGGGATAGAAAGAGCGTCGACATGCCCGTCGAAAAGGCCGTGATCACCGAGGCGATGCCCCAGGAGAAAGTGCTCCAGCGCATGACGCGCTGGACACCGAAACGATCGAGCAGCATGCCCACGGGGATTTGCAGAAAGCCGTAGGTCCAGCCGAAGGCGCTGAACAGGATGCCCATCTCCGCCGGCCCGATGTGAAACTCATCCTGGATGAGCGGCGAGGCGACGGTGAGATTCACCCGATCAAAGTAATTGACGAGAACGCCGATCGCGAGCAGCCCGGCAATCCACCAGCGGCGATTGGTGGATGGGCGCTGTAGAGCTTCGGCAGTGGTTGTGTGTTCGATTGTCATAATTCCTCCCCTTATGAAATATCACGCTAGTAATCTGAAATTTCACATGAGGCAATAAATTTGATATATGCAGCCGAAAGTCAATGCCGATCCCTGTGGATCGGATATGAGAAGCGACGGCCAGGCCGGGCGAGAGAAGATCGACAGCGCGATGACAAAGAAAGAGAAGCAGCCCCGGAGCCTGTCTGAGGAAGCCTATGATCGCCTCGAAAGCATGATCGTTTCGACGGAGCTGCTGCCCGGCGCGCGCTACACGATCCAGCAGTTGCAACAGCAATCCGGCCTCGGCCGCACGCCCGTTCACGATGCGGTAAAGCGCCTTTCCAGCAACCAGCTCATTCACGTCAGCCCGCGCTCGGGCCTGCGTGTAGCACCGGTCAATCTGGCGCAGGAGAGGACATTGCTGCCCCTGCGCACGGAGATGGAAGTGATCGGCTGCGGGCTGGCGAGCGAGCGGGCGACGCCACAGGATCACATGATCCTCAGAACCTTCATCGCGGATATGGAGGCTTCAAAGGCCGATCTCAGCCTTGAACGGTTCAACTTCACCGATCGGCTACTCAACAAGGCAATCCTGACGGCATCCGGGGAGCCGCTTCTCGCCAACACGCTCATCCCGCTTCAAACGCTCTATCGCCGCACCGGCTGGATATTCCATACCTATCTCGGTCCTAATGCGTCGATGGAAACGATGATCGAGAGCCATATTTCGCTGCTCCGTCTCATCGTGTCCGGAGATCGCGCCCGCACGGAGAAGTTTGTGCGGGAGATGATGGTCGATCTCGGCGAGATGCTGCTGCACGTGCGCCAGTCGATCGATCCCGCAACGCTCGACGTCAGTCTGGCCGAGATGTCCGTGCGAACGGGAATTGCCGGCCCGATCGCTTGATCTGGCCGGCATTTTGCAAAGCTCTGCGCGGTGTCCGTGGGGTAGCAGCGCAAGTGCTTCTATGATTTGCGGCAAAGCCTCCCAGTTCAGGCGTGTTCGAGGATTTTGCCTGTGTTGGCATCGGCGATGCGCCGTCCGTTGGTATCGAACAGGCAGACGCGCTCCGCTTGCGGCTGGAGCCAGACGGTTTCATCGGGCTCGATGCTAATCCGCTCGTGGAACACGATGACGATTGTCTGCTCGCCGACTTTCGCTGTCACTTGCGTTTCCGAACCCAGCGGCTCGACCACGACGACGCGAGCCGGAATGCCCGTGTTGGCAGCCGAGATGGCGAAATATTCCGGGCGAATGCCATAGATAGCATCCGTGCCTGCCATCTCAGCGGCGTCAGCGGGCAGGGGTAGCATGATGCCGTCATTCGTTCTGAAGACGGCCCGGCCGGCGGCATTATCGAAGCGTCCTTTCAACAGATTCATCGCCGGAGATCCGATGAACTCGGCGACGAATGTACTGCGAGGGTTGTCGTATAGCTCCAGTGGCCTGCCGACCTGCTCGATGCGGCCGCCATTCATCACGACGATGCGGTCTGCCATGGTCATCGCCTCGACCTGGTCGTGAGTGACATAGACCGTGGTCGTGGCAAGACGACGATGCAGGCTCTTGATTTCGGCGCGCATGGCCACCCGAAGCTTGGCGTCGAGGTTGGACAGAGGTTCGTCAAACAGGAAGACCTGCGGGTTGCGGACGATCGAACGGCCCATGGCCACGCGCTGCCGCTGCCCGCCTGAAAGTTGGCGCGGATAGCGCCCGAGCAACTCGGTGAGGCCGAGGATTTGCGCCGCCTGCTCCACACGCTTCTGCTTCTCGGCTTTCGGTGCACCGGCGAGCGTCAACGAGAAGGCCATGTTCTCGGCAACCGTCATATGCGGATAGAGCGCATAATTCTGGAAGACCATGGAGATGTCGCGCTGTTTGGGCGGCAAGTCGTTGACCACGCGCCCGCCGATGCTGATCGTGCCGCCACTGATGTCTTCCAGCCCTGCGATCATCCGCAGCAAGGTTGACTTTCCGCAGCCGGAAGGGCCGACGAGAACGACGAATTCTCCATCTGCAATATCGGCGGAGACACCGTGGAGGACATCCACGGCGCCATAGGCCTTGCGTGCCTTGTCTATGGTGACGGTCGCCATCATGCCGCTCCGATCCGGATCTCGTTGGACGACAGAGCGCCTTCATGGACAAGCAGCCCAACGCCGCCATCGCGGAAGGCATCGGAGGAGGTGTCTTCGGCCGTCAGGGACACGCCATCTGCCTCGAAGGTGATGCGTGTGCCCTCCGCCTTGACCTTCATTGCGATGTGCTTCTCGAATTCCGTCTTGAAGGCGATTTCGGCCAGCACCTTGGTATCCTCGTCGCGCACCCGCACGATCTGCATCTTGCCGTCGCGCGTGACGCGAGCGCCGTAATAGCGGCGCAGGCCCTGTGCGCGCACGGCGAGGCCGCCGTAATTGCCGAGGTGGATCATCACGTTGCCGGAGGCCTGATAATCGGTCCATTGGCGCGTGCCGTGGATGATGATGCCTTCGCCGCGGTTCTGCGCGATGCGGAATGCGGCCGGGAAGCGCTTCGAGAAGAAGCTTGCGCCGTTGACCCAGGCCATGCGCCAGAAATCGCCATCGCCGGCCGGGCGCTTGAGCGTGAGGTTCGGTGTCCCATCCCAGCGGATATAATCGACGATCAGCCGTCCGTCGGCGCGCCTGTCGGTGCTTGTTACGACAATGCCGAGCTCGGCGATCGGCTGACCGCCGGTGTCGGGAAGGGTCCATTGGAGCAGAGCTTCAGCGCCAGCCTGAACGACAACCGGCTCTGCGTCGATATCGCGAAGCTGGTCGCGTTCGTCATAGACCCGGATGCGCAGGCGCGCTTCGATCGTGCCGCGATTGCGCTCGTCGGCTTTCACGCGCGCCTTCAGTTTCTGGCCGGAATAGAGGAGCGGCGTCGCCATCAGATCGTAGGTCCGCATGTCGAGCATTTCACGCGGGGAGAAAGTCGGTGTCGTCACGACGGCGCTTTGTGAGGGGCCGAGTGCTTCATAGTCGATAGTCAGCGCGCGGCTGCCTTCGAACTCGGTATTGCCGATGCGGACGGAGTTTGTGGCATCGAGATCCGTCTGCGGACGGAAGCCCTGCTGGCTGCCGGGAAGCGAGAAATGGAATTGCGCACCATTCTTGGGTGCCTCAAGGGAGGGGCGACCCGCCAGCTGCACGCCGAGATTGGCAAGAAAATAGGCCTGGCGGACGGCATCGTTGATGGAGTTGCCGCCGTCGGCTGAGGATATCAGCATCCGGTCGGCGATCGGGCCGCGGAAATCGGGACCTTCCGAGAGGCCGTCGAGCCCGTTCATGATACCAAGCAGGCAGCCGACATTGCCGGCATTGCAGTCGGTATCCCAGCCTGACGTGTTGACGATCATCTGCGCCTTCTGGAAGTCATCAGGTGCATAGAGCACCGACATGATCATCAGCGCATGATTGGGCACGACATGGCAGTTGCCGGGATATTTGTCGTAGCCGTATTTGTCCTGGATCTTCTGGCGTGTATCGCGCCAATCCGGATGAGCCTTATGCCAGGCGCGGATGTCGGCGATCAACCGGGCAATCAAGCTGTCGCTTGGTATCTGCTTCAGGCCGGTATCGATGAGGTGGTCGATGTCGGAGGCAACGAAGGCTTCGGCTTCCATCGCGGCCCAGAGCATAGCGGCGTAGACGGATTCGCCGTCATGGCTGACCTTGCCCGCCTGGTCGGCAAGCCTGGCCGCCAGTTCCGGCTGACCGGGGGCCACCATGGCCCAGCCATCGATGAAGATCTGCGCGCCGATCTGCTCCGCAACGGCCTGACCATTCGTGGCGATCGAGCCGGAATGCGGCGCGGGCACGCCTTTCTTGAGATTGAGCCAGGCGGTGTGCTCGGTGGAATTGCCGTTGCCGCCCCACCAGAGGATGGCGCGTTCCTCGACGATATAGTTAAGCCATGCCTTGCCGATTTCCTCGGCCGAGAGGTCGGGCTTGACGCCATAATCCTCAAGCGCGCGAACAAAAGTGAAAGTGCCGGCTACGTCGTCATCCGTCACAACAAGCGGCTGGTTCAGACGCTCATGCACGTAATATTCGATCGGCCCGAGCTCCTCCATGATCTTCTGATGGGTCCATCCCTCGAAAGGGCGGCCCAGATAGACGCCGATGAGCTTGCCCAGGACGCCTGCATAGACGCGTTCGAGATAGTCGTTCGGAAGCTGCATTGCTCACTCCATATGTACTTGAAAGATGATTCAACCCTTGACCGAGCCGCCGGCCATGCCCTCGATGAAGCGCTTCTGCATGAAGACAAAAAGCACCACGACCGGCACGACGATGATGAGGGCGGCAGCCATGATCTCGCCCCAGTCGGAGCTGTATTGGCCGGACAGGAGAAAGAAGGCGATGACGGCCGTCGTGTTCTCCTGCTTCTGCAGGAAGGTGGTGGCGATCAGGAATTCGTTCCAGGAATTCAACCCGATGATCAGCGCCACGGTCAGAATGCCCGGCGAGACGATGGGGAGCATCACGCGCCAGAAGACCTGCCAATGCGTGGCGCCATCGACGATCGCCGCCTCCTCAAGCTCCTTCGGCACCGCAATGAAATAGGTCCTGAGCAGCATCACGGCGAAGGGGCTGTAAAGGGCGGTATAGATCAGTGCCACGCCGAAGATGTTGTTGATCAGGCCGAGTTTTGCGAAGCCGAAATAGAGCGGGAAGATGTAGAGCTGGATCGGTGCCGTCGTCGTTGCCAGAAGATAGAAGGTGAAGATCTTCCAGCTTTTGATCTTGCGGCGCGCGATCACAAAGGCGGTCAGCGACGAGGTCGAGCAGACGAGCGCGATGGTCGTGCCTGAAACGATCAGCGAATTGATGAAGGTCCTCGAGAATTTCGCGTGGTTCCAAGCATTGGCGAAGTTCTGCCAGCGGATCTGCTGCGGCAGGCCGAGCGGGTTCTGGACGATCTGCGCCGCCGGCTTCAGCGAATTGAGCACCAGAAGGGCGATAGGGAAGAGCGCGATAAAGGCAAAGATGCCCAGAAGGATATAGCAGACCCAGAGGGTCAGGCGGCTTTCGACAAGTCTCATTGCTCGCCCTCCTTGGTTTGGATGCGAACATAGAAGAACGTGCCGACCAGTCCGAACAGGCTGATGACCAACGCTGCGGCTGCCGCCTGTCCGACGTTCAGATCGTAGAAGGCCTTGCGGTAGGCGAGGGTTGAAAGCAGCTCACTCGAAAAGGCCGGACCGCCCTGAGTGAGGATATAGACGAAATCGAAGGCCAGCAGCGACCAGATGACGGTCATGATCATCAACAGCATGATGGTCGGCTTGATGCCGGGAAGCAGCACGTAGCGCATCATCTGGAAATAAGTGGCGCCTTCGATGCGGGCCGCCTCGATCTGCTCTTGCGGCACCTGGCGAAGCGCAGCGTAGAAGATCACGCACAGAAACCCCCACCAATGCCAGAGGTCGACAGTCGCGACACCGAAAAGGGCAAGCGGCGGCTGGGTCAGCGGATTGGGGATCGGCAGGCCATATTTCTTGAGAAGCCCGAAGACGCCGGTGACCGGGCTATAGATCATACCCTGCCAGATGCGGGCGGTAATGGCCGTGGCAATAACGACGGGCAGGAAATAGACGACCTGAAAGAAGTTGCTGCCGCGACGTACGATCAGCAGCATCGAAGCTGCCAGCAGCCCCATGAAGATCGGCACGGTCAGGAAGACCAGCATCCAGATGATGTTGTTGCCAAGTGCCGACCAGAAGACGCGATCGGCGGCCAGGGCACGAAAATTGTCGAGACCCGCAAAGGTAGGAGCCGAAATGCCGTCCCAATTGCAGAATGCGAGCGCCACCGTCAGCAAGGCTGGAACGAGCACGATGGCGACGTTGATGATCATCGTCGGGACGAGATAAAGTCGATGCATGATATCCTCCGGGGAAGGGCGGCGCGCCTTGCGCCGCCCTGCTGTGGTCCAGTTAGACGCGCGGCGGGACCGCGGGCGCCTTGCCGGCGTCGCGTTCCTGCTTGAAGGTCTCGTCAAGCTTCTTGAGGAAGTCGGCTGAGGTGGTTTTCTTGAGCCAGACCTCCTCCATGCCGCTGACCAGATACGTGTCCGTCGCCGGCGGAAGGAAGGTCCAGGTCGTATAGCCATACTTGCCGTCGCTGACGGCGGCAGACAGTTCCTTCATTGCCTCCTCATAGAGAGGCAGCACCTTGTCGGACAATTTGACCTTGGAAAGATCGGCCAGCGGCAGGTTCCATTCGCCCTGCCAGGCGGAATTGATCTTGCTGTAATAGTCATCCGAGAAAATGTAGTCGAGAACTGTGGCTGCTCCATCGGCATTGCTCGATTTGGCATTGACCGACAGTGTCGAGCCGATGCCGAGCGCAAAAATGGGGTCGCCCTTTTCACTGGGGAAGCCGACAAAGCCCGGCTCTGCATTGTTTTGCGGGAAGTAGGTCTGGACGTTGGTAAAGTTCCAAGTGCCGGTCGGAGCCATGCCGGCCTGGCCAGTGGCGACCTGGGCGAAGGCCTGCTCGAGCGTCAATGAGAAGTAGTTTTCGCCGAAGTAGCCCTTGTCCCACCACTCGGCGAGCTTGTCGATCGAATGCACGAAAGCCGGATCGGTCCAGGGGATGGCGCCCGTCAGCGCCTTGTAGACATTCTCCGGGCCTGCGATCGAATTGAATGCGATTGACACGTAATGCTCGTTAGCGGGACGCCAATCGGCATTGCCGGCGCCGAAGGGAACAAGACCCTTGGCCTTCATCTCCTCGGCAAGTGCCTCGAATTCGGCGAGTGTCACCGGCACGTTCCATTTGTTCTGGCTGAACAATGTCTTGTTGTAGAAGAGGCCGAGGGTTTCATAGGTCTTGGCAAGGGCATAGAGCTTGCCGTTATAACGGCCGAGGTCGAGGAAGAGCGGCAGCAGGCGCTCGTTCCACCCGTATTTCTTGGCATAATCGTCCAAAGGCAACAATTGGCCAGCCTGGGCCATGGATGCAACGTAGCTCGGACCGGCCGTGAAGACGACATCGGGGCCGGTGCTGGCCAGCATGGCGACGCGCAGTTGCTTGTCGAGGTCGGAGCCGCGGAAATCGATGCTCAAAAGGTCCTCGGGATGAGCAGCGTTGAACGGATCGACCAGGATATTCTTAAGATTATCCTGGTTTTCCGGCGACGCGGACTCATACCAGAAGGATACGGGTTTCTGATCCGCAGCAAATGCGAGGCGGGACATGAATGGCATGGCGGCAAGGCCGAGGCCGGCCTTCAGAATTGTACGTCTATGCATCGGTTTTCTCCTCCCGATTTGCTTTTATTCGTTGTTCGTCGAGCCCCTGACGATGAGGTCGAAGGGCATTTCGACAGCGGTTCCTGCACCGGTCTTCTCTCCGCGCAGGCGCTCCATGAGCGTCTGCGCGGCACGTTCTCCCATTTTCCACTGAAACTGCGCGACCGTCGTCAGCGTCGGGGTGACGAGCTTGGCGGCAGAAATGTCGTCAAAACCGACGACCGCGATGTCCTCCGGGATCCGAATGTGGCGCTCGCGCAGGGATTGCATCACGCCGATCGCCATCAGGTCGTTTGCGGCGAAGATCGCGGTCGGCTGAAAATCGCCCTCGAGGATGCTCTCGGCCGCGCGAATGCCTCCCATTTCGGAAAACTCGTCGTCAATGACGACATGGTCGGGATGACCGAACCCGGCCAGTGCCGTGCGATACCCCTCGATCCGATGAGCCTGCGGACCGCCGCGACCGGCGACAAGCGCAATGCGCTTGTGCCCAAGGGAGAGCAGATACTCCGTCACCGCCTGAGCGGCCGCGCGACTGTCGACATAGATATCGTCGACGGGGATCTCCCCGCCGCGTTTTTTCGATGATTCAATGCGCACCACGGGGACGCCGGCTTCGAGCAGGGGACTGAAGTCCTTTGCCTTCAAGGTGAAGAAGACGCCGATCACGCCGTCCACTCTTCCCTGCCGCGCCCAATCGAGAAAGTGCCGCTCGCGTTCCGGCGTGCCGTCGGTATTGACCGTTATGACATCGTAATTCAGCCCGTCGGCGATTGATTGTATGCCGCGGATCAGCGACGGATAGAACGGGTTGGTGATATCGGGCACGATGCAGGCGATTGTCATCGAACGGCTGGTTTTCAAAGCTTGCGCGAAGCGGTTCGGGACATAACCAAGATCTTTCGCGGCCTTTGTGATCCGCTCCCATGTCTCCGCCGGAATGGACGCGCCGCCGCCGCTCAGCACCATGGAGACGGTGGCCTGAGAGACCCCGGCAGCCTTTGCGACATCTTTTTGCGTTGCTCGGCTGTTCATCGTCGTCCATTTAGTTATACGTATTAGTGATACGTATCAATAAGTGGTCAAAATTTTGCTGTCAAGCACCGCATGGTGGTGATCGGATAATCGGCACGCGCGAACAGAGGTCGGCTTAAGAGCCAAAGTCATGATGATTGGGCCTTTCGCGCTAGGGGCGATCGGCACGCTCAGTTGCATCGGTGTTTACTCGGCCTGATTTTGTAGAGATCTTTTTTGCAATCCATTAAGGGTTGCAATCTAGAATGCTAAATCATGTTGGGGATGCCGCGCAGACACGATCTGGACTTCGTCAGGGTTGCAGCGTTTATGCTGCTGATCCTCTATCACGTCAGCTTGATGTATAATTCGAGAACCTTTCTGCTGAAGGCGCCGGACAGTTCGCCGGTCTTTGACGTGATCCATCTGTGGACACATCCCTGGCGCATGTCTTTGCTATTCCTTATTTCAGGCGCTGTGACAGGTATGCTGTTGAAGCGGCATTCTCCTGACGCTTTGCGGAGTGCGCGCACGCGGCAGTTGCTGATGCCCTTCGTTTTGGGTCTTCTGTTCCTGATTCCTCCGCAGATGTACGTGTGGCTGCGTGCCGATCAGGGCGTCGACATCAGCTTTACAGATCTTCTCTGGCACTATGCGACCTTCACTCCGGTCTCCTTACCGAATGGCGGGCAGGCAGTGCTGATTGGCCTGCAGCACCTGTGGTATTTGGCCTATCTGTGGCTGTATACCGCGCTGATAACGCTTGCCGTATCCATATGGCCAAACCTGTTGTCTACGGTTGGAAATCGCTTGGCGGTATGGCTATCGGGTCGCTGGATGCTGATGATGCCGGCCTTGCTTTTCGTTCTGCTCAAGCTTTTGCTGAGACCGGCGTTTCCGCCGACGCTGGATATCGTAACCGATTGGTACAACCACGCCGCTTACCTGCTGTCCTTCCTGCTCGGCGCGATTATGACAAGCCGCGACGATTATTGGGATACCATCGTCCATATGCGAAGGCCGGCAATGATCCTGGCCGTCGTATGCGCGGTCGGTCTGACATTGCTCTTTCCCGCCTTGCCGTCGGATACGCCCGAAATTTGGCGTGTGGCCACGGGGAGAGTGTTCGGCGGCATCTTCCAATGGAGTGCCATCGTGGCGATTCTCGGCTATGCGAGAATTTGGTGCAGGTCCGAAAATGCCGTTGTCCGTTATCTCAACAAGGCAATTCTCACCTATTATGTGCTGCACCAAACGGTCATGTTGCTCATCGCCTATGAGCTGGATCGGGCAGGGCTGCTGTCAGCATCGTCTTTCCTACCGATCGCGGTTGCGACCTTCGCAGTCTGTGCCCTGTCATATGAGCTGAAGCGTCGCTTGGAAGCTTCCTGGAAAGCCGTGTTTCCTGCGCGGACCGCCTAAAGCGGTCACCGGTTCGAATTTCCTCATTGTTTGATGGAATGGAGAGCCGGTCCGAGCGACCGGCTCCCTTCTTATAGAGTGGATACTACTTGCGCGCCGCCCTTAATGGACTGCACCGGAGCCGCCGGCCGCGACAATTGCAAAGGGCTGTCCCTCGACGGGAATGCTGCGAATCTCCTTCAACGTCTCGCCATCCACCAAACGCACCAAGCTATGGCGCGGATCGGTAACGGCGATGAGATTGCCTGCCATGGCGAGGCGTGGTCGCGGATCGCGCCAATGACCATCCTTGCTGTAGGGTTCAGTCACGTTTCCAGATTTCGTGATGCCGCCTTCTACCACATCGATGCGATGCAGGTTTCCGTCTTCCGTGAGGACGTAGGCGTGGCGTGGATCGGCCGCATCGAGCACGAAGTCGATACGCCGTGTCGGCAACTCGATCAGCTTGTAGGGCTCGGCCTTACTATCGGGATCGATGAGGACAATGTTCCGTTCCCCATAATTGCCCAGGAAGAATTGCATGGACGTGCCGCCGAGCAAGGTCGAGACCTTGCCCTTCGGCATATCGGAACCATAAGCGAGCATCTCGATCTTCGGGCCGTCAATACCGCCGGGGCGAACGACGAGGACGCCTTCCTCGCAACCGAAGGCAACCAGCCGGGCGGATGTCGCCTCACCATGTAGGCCGGTGCAGGTTTCCACCTGTCCGACCTGCTCGCCTTTGCGGTCGAGCACCCGCAGGCCCAGGCGCGGTGGCAATTCGCCATCCTTGACGGGGGCGGCCATATTCGGCACTGACACCAGGAGATGGCTGCCCATCGCGACAGCAACGCCGTGATGTGCGGCAGTGGTGCCGAATGCACGGATGTCGGCTTTGTCCCTGGTGAGGTCGGCTTCCGAGAGGAGATCGAATTTACCGCCGCGATCGTAGAAGATCGCCACATCGTCGCCGTGGGTGACAACGTGACCAGGCTTTTCGCCCTTGATTACCGTCGAGCGCAATTTCGGATCGGAAAGCTCGATATCACGATGCTCTCCATGGTCGGAAAGCGATATGCCGGTGTCTAGCGCGTGCACCACATTCTTTTCGCCCTGTACGGCAAAGACTGTCCTGCCGGATTGGCTCAGCGAAAGTGCGGCATATCCGTCGATGTCGAAGCGGCTGATTTCCTTGCCGCTCTCGAGGTCTACGACATGGACGACGGGTAGGCTATGATCGGCGATGAATAATCTCCAGCGTTCCGTCTTGCTTTCTTCATCTGCGACGGACGGAAATGGAAACAGCAATGCGCAGGCCAACGACGAGGCCGCAAGGAGAGTACCGGGATTGGAGCGGGACATGAATGATCCTTTATGTAATAACATTACATAGAAATTGTTATAAAGTAACGTCACGGTTGTCCAGCCCTGCAGATGCAGGGTTTGGTGGTGCTATCCACATATTATCAACATTGAAATCCGTGGCGGCGCGCGGAACCAGTTGACGCAATTTTAACCTCATATACTATATATAGTGTTCGAGGTTCCTTCGATTCGCAAGGATTGGAGGCTAAGACGGGAATTCGGTCGGCGGTCATGATGATTGCAAAGCCGGAGCTGCCCCCGCAACTGTGAGCGGCGAGCGTTCGTTCGACATGGCCACTGAGACACTTGTGTCTTGGGAAGGCGAGATTGAATGCTGCGACCCGCGAGCCAGGAGACCTGCCTCGAGCATAACGTCCACGGGCGGGGTGTCCGGATGGCGAGCGTGGATCTGTGCGGCATGATTGCTGTTACCCTCGCTCCCGCGAAGATCCCGCAAGAATAACTTCGGGGTGAAGTCCATGTTTTTGAGTACCGATAACCGGCTACGCGAGTGACGGCCCTCTAACCGGCCAGTCTTCGACCGCATCCGTCTCCATTTTTCATCCTGCAACACGGGCATCGACTAATGCCCGAACGCATCTGCACGCCTATCACTATACGAGGATATCCAATGAGCATTACCGTCTACAGCAAGCCCGCCTGCGTCCAATGCACCGCGACGACCCGCGCTCTCGATCGCCAGGGTATCGATTACACCATCATTGACGTGTCCACCGATAGTGAAGCCTATGAGCTCGTGCAGGGCCTCGGCTATCGTCAGGTACCGGTTGTCATCGCCGGCGAGCAGCATTGGGCCGGTTTCCGCCCTGACATGATCAGCTCTCTCGCCTGAGGAACCAGGCGGTGGGCGAGATCGTCTATTTCTCCAGCAGATCCGAGAACACCCATCGCTTCGTTGCCAAGCTCGCCTTGTCGGCCGCTCGCATTCCTCTCAATGCGGGAGAAGAGCTCCGAGTGGCCCGTCCTTACGTTCTCATTGTCCCTACCTATTGTGGTGAAGGTGGCAGGGGTGCCGTGCCCAAGCAGGTTATCCGCTTCCTCAATGATGCGAATAACCGTTCAAACATCCGCGGTGTCATTGCCGCGGGCAACAGCAACTTCGGGGCGACCTTCGGTATCGCCGGCGACATCATCTCCACCAAATGCCAGGTGCCGTACCTCTACCGGTTCGAGCTGCTGGGTACGGACGATGATGTCGTGAATGTCAGACACGGATTGGAACGATTTTGGACACGCTAACGCTCGACCGGCCAGCAAAGGCCACGGAAACGGCACTGGACTATCACGCGCTCAACGCCATGCTGAACCTCTATGACGAGCAGGGGCAGATCCAGCTCGACAAAGACCGCATGGCGGCCAAGCAGTATTTCCTGCAACACGTCAACCAGAACACCGTGTTCTTCCATAACTTGCGGGAGAAGCTCGATTATCTGGTGACCGAGGGCTATTACGAGCAGGAAGTGCTGGACCAATATTCGTTCAATTTCGTGCGCGATCTCTTCGATCACGCTTACGCGAAGAAGTTCCGTTTTCCGACGTTCCTCGGCGCTTTTAAATATTACACCAGCTACACGCTGAAGACTTTCGACGGTAAGCGCTATCTGGAGCGCTATGAAGACCGCGTCTGCATGGTTGCGCTGGCGCTGGCGCGCGGCAATGAGCAGCTTGCCCACAATATGGTGGACGAAATCATCTCCGGCCGCTTCCAGCCGGCGACGCCGACCTTCCTCAATGCCGGCAAGAAGCAGCGCGGCGAGCTGGTTTCCTGCTTCCTGCTGCGTGTCGAAGACAACATGGAGTCGATCGGCCGCGCCATCAATTCCGCCCTGCAGCTTTCCAAGCGCGGTGGTGGCGTGGCGCTGTCTCTCACCAATATTCGCGAGGCCGGTGCGCCGATCAAGCACATCGAGAACCAGTCCTCCGGTATCATCCCGGTGATGAAGCTGCTCGAAGACTCCTTCTCCTACGCCAACCAGCTTGGCGCCAGGCAGGGTGCAGGTGCGGTTTATCTCAACGCCCATCACCCTGATATCATGCGGTTCCTCGATACCAAGCGCGAAAATGCCGACGAGAAGATCCGCATCAAGACGCTGTCGCTCGGGGTGGTCATTCCCGACATCACCTTCGAGCTCGCGAAGAACAACGACGATATGTATCTGTTCTCGCCTTATGATGTGGAACGGGTCTATGGCGTGCCGTTCACGGAAATTTCGGTGACCGAAAAGTACCGCGAGATGGTGGCCGACAGCCGCATCCGCAAGAAGAAGATCAAGGCGCGCGACTTCTTCCAGGTGATCGCCGAGATCCAGTTCGAGAGCGGCTATCCCTACATCATGTTCGAGGACACGGTGAACCGTGCCAACCCGGTTGCCGGCCGCATCACCATGAGCAATCTGTGCTCGGAAATCCTGCAGGTCAGCGAAGCCAGCGAATATAGCGAAGACCTCTCCTATACCCATTTGGGCAAGGACATCTCCTGCAACCTCGGCTCGCTCAATATTGCCGCTGCGATGGACAGCCCGGATTTCGGCAAGACGATCGAAATGTCGATCCGTGCGCTGACGGCGGTCTCCGACATGAGCCACATCTCGTCGGTGCCTTCGATCGAGAAGGGCAATGATGACAGTCACGCCATCGGCCTCGGCCAGATGAACCTGCACGGCTATCTCGCCCGCGAGCGCATCTTCTACGGCTCGGAAGAGGGTGTCGATTTCACCAACATCTATTTCTACACGGTGACCTATCACGCCATCCGCGCCTCGAATCTCCTCGCGGTCGAACGCGGACAGAGCTTCAAGGGCTTCGAGAATTCGAAATATGCCTCCGGCGACTATTTCGACAAATATACCCATCAGGCGTGGGTGCCTGCGACCGAACGCGTCGCCGAGATCTTCGAAAAGGCCGGCATTGCCATCCCGACGCAGGAAGATTGGGCGGAACTGAAGCAGTCCGTGATGAAGGGCGGTCTCTATAACCAGAACCTGCAGGCCGTGCCGCCGACTGGTTCGATCTCCTACATCAACCATTCGACCTCCTCGATCCATCCGATCGTCTCCAAGATCGAGATCCGCAAGGAAGGCAAGATAGGTCGCGTCTATTACCCAGCCGCCTTCATGAGCAACGACAATCTCGACTACTATCAGGACGCCTACGAGATCGGACCGGAAAAGATCATCGACACCTATGCGGCGGCCACCCAGCATGTCGATCAGGGACTGTCCTTGACGCTGTTTTTCCGCGATACCGCGACCACGCGCGATATCAACAAGGCGCAGATCTACGCCTGGAAGAAGGGCATCAAGACCATCTACTACATCCGCCTTCGTCAGATGGCGCTGTCCGGCACCGAGGTGCAGGGCTGCGTTTCCTGCGCCCTTTGATTTCCGGTTTGAAAAAGGACATTCCCGTGAACATGCAATTCAAGCCGGTAAGCCGTATCCGTGCCATTAACTGGAACCGCATTGAGGACGACAAGGATCTCGAAGTCTGGAACCGCCTGACCGGAAATTTCTGGTTGCCGGAAAAGGTGCCGCTGTCGAACGACATTCCGTCCTGGGCGACCCTGAAGCCGGAAGAGCAGCAGCTCACCATCCGCGTCTTCACCGGCCTGACATTGCTCGATACTATCCAGAACGGTGTGGGTTCGGTGAAGCTGATGGCCGATGCCGCCACGCAGCATGAAGAAGCCGTGCTGTCGAACATCTCCTTCATGGAGGCCGTGCATGCGCGGTCCTATTCTTCTATCTTCTCGACGCTGTGCTCCACGCCTGACGTTGATGATGCCTATCGCTGGTCTGAGGAGAACGAGTTCCTGCAGCGCAAGTCAACGCTGATCATGGAGCAGTATGCATCCGGCGACTCGCTGAAGAAGAAGGTCGCAAGCGTCTTCCTCGAAAGCTTCCTGTTCTATTCGGGCTTCTATCTGCCGATGTTCTGGTCGAGCCGTGCCAAGCTCACCAACACCGCCGACATGATCCGCCTCATCATCCGTGATGAGGCCGTGCATGGCTACTATATCGGCTACAAGTTCCAGCGCGAGCTGGACCGGCAGCCGGAAGAGCGCAAGCAGGAGATCAAGGATTTCGCCTTCGATCTGCTGCTCGAGCTCTACGACAATGAGGCCAAGTACACCGAGTCACTCTATGACGGTGTCGGTCTGACCGAAGACGTGAAGAAATTCCTGCACTACAACGCCAACAAGGCGCTGATGAACCTCGGCTACGAGGCGCTCTTCCCGGCGGAGGCCTGCAAGGTCAATCCGGCGATCCTTTCGGCGCTGTCGCCGAACGCCGATGAAAACCATGACTTCTTCTCTGGTTCGGGCTCGTCCTATGTCATCGGCAAGGCTGTTGCCACCGAGGATGAAGACTGGAACTTCTAAAGATAAGTGACTGCTATTTAACAGCAATCAATCTCTCTCGATCGCAGCCTGTTGGCTGCGATCGTCGTTTTCCGCGCTGCCTGCGATAGGCTCAGCGCTTTGCAAAGCTGACAAGATCGCATGATAGGTCCTGCCCGGAGCAGTCAGTCGCGGATGATTCGCCTGGGGCTGGAAGGGCGCATCATGAATTATATCGACTACGTCGCCGATCCCACACGCGACTGCGCGATCGTCGTTCATCGCGGGATCTGGCGCGCCGCACCGGAAAATAGCCTTCTTTCGATCGAACGGGCGATGTCTGCCGGCTACGATGTGGTCGAGATCGACGTCCGGCGCAGCAGCGACGGCGAGCTTTTCCTGCTGCATGACGATACGCTCGAACGCATGGCTGGCCTCAATCAGGAGCCGGAGGCGCTGACCTTGCAGCAATTGTCCAGCCTCAATTTGCGTGACCGGGATGGCGGCGAGGCGAACCCGATGACGGGCGAAAAGCTGCCGAGCCTGAAAGACGTCTTTGAGCTGACGCGCGATCGCATTTTCATCCATCTCGATGTCAAAGACAGGCAGCTAATCCCGGATGTCATTGCCTGTGCGCGTGCAATGGGCGTCGACCAGCAGGTCGATTTTTGGGGCAATCTGAAAACCGCCGACGATCTCGCCTGGATCCGTGCCAACGTCTCGCCGCAGGCCGTTCTCTTTATGGCCAAAACTCGCCTTGAAGCCCCGGATGCGGCTAGCCAGCTTCATCTGCTGTTTCAGCTGAACCCGTTCCTGTGCGAGATCTATTTCGACAGGCTTGAACAGGTTGTCGAGCGGAAGGCGCTTTTCCAGAAGGCCGGTATCGCTCTGTGGGTCAACACGCTCGACTCGGTTTCCTCTGCAGGCTTTACCGATTCCGCCGCGCTGAAGGATCCGGAATCGATCTGGGGCCGGTTGATCGACGCAGGTATCTCCGCCATCCAGACCGACGAACCCGCAGCGTTGAAGAATTATATCAGGTCGCGTTAGTGGGCCGGCCTCACTTAATGGGGCCGGCCGCTCGATGCCCTGAGCCCCAACGGCTCAAAACTCAAGATTACTTGTTGAGTGCATCCTTGAGCGCCTTAGCCGGCGTGAAGGTGAGTTTCTTTGCTGCAGCAACCTTGATGGTCGCGCCCGTTCCTGGGTTACGTGCTTCGCGTTCCGGCGTGTCCTTGACCTTGAATTTGCCGAAGCCTGGAATAGAGGTCTCAGCGCCGGAAGATGCTGCTCCGGCGATGGACGCAAAAACAGCTTCGACGATTGCCTTGCCCTGAGCCTTGGTGAGGTTGTGATCGGCGGCAATCTTGTCTGCGATTTCATTTGTGGTGGTCATGATGCTTCCCCGCATTGTTTACAGCGGAATCATTTCCATTGCCGCCCGTCATTGTCACGAGGCCTCTTGCTCTTTGCGGGCCTGGAGAGGTGTATTTCCACAATTTCTAACGCCAAAATGGCTTTTGCAACGCACTTGCGGGACGATTCCGAGAAATAAGGGGTTCGTTCAGAGGAGGCGGAAACCTCGGCAGAGCCGGCTGATCGGATGGACAATATACGGTCGGGCGCCATATTCTACGGAGACTGAAGTGCTCGTGACCGTCGTCTCGATTGCCGAGCGATGGCTGCTGGCCTTGCTCGGCATGAGCGTATAGATGCCTGACCACGACGAATGAACAGGACGTATAATGGAAGACGCGATCAAGATAGACAATCGTGGCGACTTTGGCCTCTGGGCCATCGAGGTGGCAAAGCAGATCGTCAGCGGGGAGGGCTTCGATCTCGCCAAGGCGGCGCGCGACGGTACGGACGACGATCTACGCGAGGCCGGCAATGCGCTTGGGCAGGCGATCACCAATGCGCTCATGGAAGTTTATGACGGCCTGCTCGATGGTGCCGAAGAAGGCTAGGCCTTCGCGTCATGTCGCCGATCTAAACAAAGTCTCCCAGACGGCCGACACAGGACGCGACGTCGTTTAAAATTTTTGAGCGCACGAACTTACAATCGCAACTTGGCGTACCCACATTCGGACGGAATAGTTTTCCGCCGAGTTCACAGGGAGAGCCAATGCTCAGTGCAGTTCCTCGTTTTGCCAAGATCGCAGCTATCGTCGCCCTCGCCACCGTATCCGTTCTGGCTACCTTCGCCGATGCTGACGCACGTCGCGGTGGCTCCAGCGGGTTCGGCAGCCGTGGAACCCGGACCTTTGACGCGCCAGCCGTAACGCGGACGGCGCCGACGCAAGCCGCTCCGATCGATAGGACGATGACGACCCGGCCGCCGCAGCAGCAAACTGCGACCCAGCCGCCGCTCGGCGCGCAGCAGCGTCCCGGCTTCTTTGGTGGTTTCGGCGGATCGATGATCGGCGGATTGATTGCCGGCGGTCTCCTCGGCATGCTGATCGGACAAGGCTTCGGCGGCGGCTTCGGCTTCCTGGGCATGCTGCTGCAAATCGGCCTGATCATTGCAGCGGTGAGCCTTGCCATGCGCTTTTTTGCAAACCGTCAGCGCACGCAGTTTGCGGCGCCCGGAGCAGGCTCGTCCTATAATACGAATGCAATGAGCAATCCGAGCGCATCGCCGCGCTCTTCCTTCTCCATTCCGGCAATCGGCGGCGGAGCGGCCGCAGCCGCCGCCACGCAGAAGACGCGACAGGCCAATGACGAGATCGGGCTTCAGCAGGCCGACCTTGATCGCTTCGAACAACTTCTGACCGAAGTTCAGTCGGCCTATGGCAAGGAAGACTATGCAACGTTGCGTGGGCTGACCACGCCCGAGGCAATGTCCTATCTGGCCGAGGAACTTGGAGAACACGCAACGAATGGAGTGCGCAACAGCGTTTCCGATGTCCACCTGCTGCAGGGGGATATCGCCGAGGCCTGGCGCGAAGACAATGCCGAATATGCGACGCTTGCGATGCGTTATTCCAGCATCGACGCCATGGTCGATCGCACGACGGGGAAGCTCGTCGATGGCGACGATCGCAATCCCTCGGAAACCGTCGAGCTGTGGACCTTCGTGCGTAAGCCGGGTTCCGACTGGAAGCTTTCTGCTATCCAGGGGACGGAGGCTCATCAGGCCTAAACCTGTGCCCTCGCAAAGGATTGCCCTCGCCGCAAGCCGAGGGCAATCGATAGATGGTACCTTTCCTTATGGGCTGTGATCCCGCGCTATTTGTCGCCAGCGGCGGCCAATAGCAGCTTGGGAGCGAAGCGACAGCCGCGGTCGGGATGTCGATGGTACTCGCTGCTTCATCTCGCAATCTTGTGCCACAGCTTGCTCACCTGAGGGCCGGTTAGCACCGCCTAGTCTCGGCGGCATCTCCAGACGAACGTCTGCCGATCGAACTCATGCAAGTCTAATGATGTCCATGCCCGTGGTGGTCACCGCTGCCATGGGTATGCTCCGGTGTTGAGGGCGTTGAGGCCGGATTAACGCCAACGCTACCAGCGTCGACGGGGTACAAGGAAGCATAGGCGAGTACCGTGGATGCCTCGTTTAGATCTCCCAGACATTGTCCGTTCTGTCCATCGCGGCGCGCATTCATTGCCGCAGTATAGAGCCCCATGGCTTCGGTCTTTTGCTGGCCGTCAGGGGCTTCACTCAATTCGGTTCTGGTGAGCCGAAGGTCTGTCGCGCAGGTCGGCGCAGCAACGCTGGGGACAGACGAGACCGCAAGGGTGGCAAAGGTCGTACCCACAAGGGCGAACATGATGGCTGGTTTGAACGTCTTGAACATCTCGATCTCCATTAGGAGCTGCTGCCGGCTCTCTTGAGCAGACATGGGTTCGTGTTTCCTAAGGTGCGTCGGTTTGAAGAAATCGAGCACACTCCAGTCATGAACCGTTTCGCGCGACCTCGATATGATCTCAATCAGTAGAGCCGATCACGTTCGTTTCACCAACAAGTGCAAGAACCGTGAGATGAGGCGCAACAATCCCGTGCGCCTATAACACGTTGGGAATCCTAGGGATTTCTCGCGACTGGTTGTGCCGCACTCGTCACTTTCCTAACCATTATTTAATCTGAACCCGGCTTGTGACGAGAGTGTTTCCTTACAATATCTGACCGGAGGGAGCCGTGAATCGATCTTGATCAGTAGCGAACCTTAAAGGCATCCCCATGCCGCATGATTCAAGTCTGCCCGGCGCAAAATCGAGAACTCTTCATCTCCCGGCAAGCCCGATTGCCGGGAAACTCGATATGCATATTGCCTTCCTGCCTGAAGACAAGGCGATCCTCGACGCTCTCCAAATCCGAAAGCGCGTCTTCATCAAGGGATCCGATATCACGCATGAGGGGCAATCGCCTCAAAGCGCCTATATTCTTCGCGCAGGCTGGGCCTGTTCCTACAAGCTGATGCGCAATGGCACGCGGCAAGTCATCAATTTCTACGTTCCTGGCGATCTGATCGGCATTCGGCGGCTCTTGCTGTCCAGTGCCGACGACAATCTTTGCGCCGTAACGCGCGTCGAGGTCGGCGAGATAAATGTCGAAGACCTCGTTGAGGCGTTTGATGGCAACGGCCGCCTTGCAATGTCGATACTCTGGTCCACCTTGAGGGATGAAGCCATTCTCGTCCAGCATCTGGTCGATGTCGGCCGGCGTCGCCCCATCGACAGGGTGGCTCATTTCTTCCTCGAACTTGGCTCGAGGCTGGCTCTTCTCGGGTTGGGCACAAGGTCGGCCTATCAATGCCCATTGACACAATCGCTGATCGCCGATGCACTCGGCTTGACCGCTGTTCATTTCAATCGGGTTCTCAGGCAGTTGCGCGAATTGAAAGTGATGACCTTTCATGAAGGATGGGTGAGGCTTCTCGATTGCCAGCGGTTGGAGCGTTTGGCCGATTTCGATTCCTCCTATTTGCGGTAGTTTGCGCACGGTTTGTCTCAATACGGTAGATGTGGAAACGATACCGCATCCATCTTGACTCATGAGACATGTTCTCTAATCTGAATGTGGAAACGTTACCACATTGGGAGGAACTGAATGAAATCCGCGCGGCTCAACCGCCTTTTTGGCGTCTCGGGAAACTGCTTCGACGTCGCCATTGACCACGGCATGTTCAATGAGCGGACTTTTCTTGCCGGTATCGAGAACATGAAGACGGCGATCAAGGTGATTGCCGATGCTGCACCCGATGCCATTCAGCTTCCGCCGGGAACTGCGCCCATCCTGCAGGCGATCCCCGGCAAGCATCGTCCTGCCTTGGTGCTGCGGACGGATATCGCCAATATCTACGGCAATCCTCTGCCCTCGGCGCTGTTTTCCGAAATCATCGATCGGGGTGTGGAGCAGGCTGTGGTACTCGACGCTGCCTGTGTCGTCGTCAATCTTCTGATGCTGCCGAACCAGCCCGAGGTCTATCGCGCCTGCGTGCGCAACGTGAACAGCCTGAAGCGCGAATGCGAAATCTATGGCATGCCGCTGATGGTGGAGCCGCTGGTGATGCAGGACAATTCCAAGGGCGCGTATATGGTCGATGGCGCGATCGACAAGATCCTGCCGCTCGTTCGCCAGGCGGCGGAGCTCGGAGCCGATATCATCAAGGCCGATCCGTGCGACAACGTCGAGGAATATCATCGCGTTATCGAGATTGCTCAGGGGCTGCCGGTCCTGGTGCGCGGCGGCGGCCGCGTTTCGGATCAGGAAATCCTCGCCCGCACCAAGCAACTGATGGGGCAGGGCGCTCGCGGCATCGTCTATGGCCGCAATGTCATCCAGCATCAAAATCCCGCTGGCATGACGCGCGCCTTGATGGCGATCGTCCATGACGGAGCTTCCGTCGAAGACGCCTCGCGGCATCTCGCCTGACGCACTTTTGGGAGGAGGAGACATGACCAAGATATTCCGTTTCGGCGTCATCGGCTGCGGCCTGATGGGGCGCGAATTTGCAAGCGCCGCGGCGCGCTGGCTGCATCTTGCCGATGTGAAGGCGCGACCGGAAATCGTCGCCGTCTGCGATACCAATGCCGCGCTGCGCGACTGGTTTAGGGATCATGTGCCGAGCGTGCGGCAATCCACCGAAGACTATAAGGAGCTTCTGGCCAATCCGGAGGTCGACGCCGTCTATTGCGCCGTGCCGCATGTGCTGCATCAGCAATTCTATATCGATATCCTGAAGGCGGGAAAGCATCTGCTGGGCGAGAAGCCGTTCGGCATGGATGCAGCGCAGAACCAGGCAATCATGGCGGCGCTTGCCGAGCATCCGGAGCTTCTGGTCCGCTGCTCGTCGGAGATGCCTTTCTTCCCGGGTGCACAGAAGGTGATCGCGCTCGCCCAGAGCGGCGAGATGGGGGATATCCTCGAGGTCGAAGCCGGCTTTCTCCATTCGTCCGATATCGACCGGCAGAAGCCGATCAACTGGAAGCGCATGGCCGAGATCAATGGCGAATATGGCTGCATGGGTGATCTCGGCATGCATGTCCTGCATGTGCCGCTGCGCCTCGGTTGGCGCCCGACCACGTTGCATGCGCAACTGGTCAAGAAAGTCACCGAACGCCCTGACGGCAAGGGCGGGATGGCGCCCTGCACCACTTGGGACAACGCCACGATCAGCAGTCGCGTGCAGACGGCGGATCAGGATTTCCCGATGGTGCTCAAGACCTGGCGCATCGCGCCCGGCGAATCCAATAGCTGGTACATTCGTGTTCTCGGCATGAAGAAGAGCGCCTTCTTCAGCACGAAATCGCCGCGTCAGTGGCAGTGGATGGACTATACCGGCGGTGCACAGGCTTGGAGTACTGAGGATCTCGGATATGGTTCGCTGTTTCCCGCCATAACCGGCAAGATTTTCGAGTTCGGCTTTGCTGACGCCATCCAGCAGATGTGGGCAGCTTTCGTCGATGAGCTGGCAGGCGGAAATGCCAACGGCTTTGCCTGCGCCACGCCGGCAGAAGCGCAGGCGCATCACGCGGTGCTGACGGCAGCTCTCAAATCCGGTCGCGAAAACATCGTGGTGTCCGTCGATTACCAAGGGGAGACTGCCTGATGAAGCGATCCGAGATCAACGCGGCGTTGCGGCGGGCAACCAAGACGCTTGAGCACTGGCGGTGGGCGCTGCCGGAATGGGGATATTGGACTGCGGCGGATTTTGCCGCCAATCCGCAGGCGGCAAGCTACCTGCGCAGCCATCAACTCGGCTGGGACGTAACGGACTTCGGTTCAGGCCGGTTCGCCGAATGCGGCCTCGTGCTGTTCTGCTTGCGCAACGGCATCGTCGGCGTCGAGGGCGAGCGCACCTATGCCGAGAAGCTGCTGTTCGTCGAGGAAGGGCAGGTGACGCCGACCCACCGCCATGCGGCGAAGATGGAAGATATCATCAATCGCGCCGGCGGCGATCTCGTCATCGAGTTTGCAGCGGCCGATGCTGAAGGCAAGGTGCTGGACGACGATATAACCGTCCCCGTGGACGGATTGCCGCGCAAGCTCGCCGCATGGGAGCCCCTGGTTCTGTCGCCGGGTCAGAGCGTGACGATTCAAACCGGGCTCTACCATCGCTTCTATGGTCGAAAGGGTGGCGGGCCGGTCTTCGTTGGCGAGGTCAGCCAGGTCAACGATGACAATAGCGATAATTATTTTCTGGAGCCGATCGGGCGTTTCGCTGCGATCGAGGAAGACGAGCCGCCGCTCAGGCCTTTGTGGAACGAGGCAGGTGGCTGATGCGAACCGGGGAGGAGATTCGCGACAGCGAAAAGCAGAGCCGGAGAGGCATCGTTTGCGCGGGAAACTTCATAGTCGACCGTGTTCACACGCTGTCCTACTGGCCCGAGCAGGGTAATCTCGCCCATATCGTCCATCAGGATGTTGGCGTCGGCGGCGGCGCTGCCAACGTTGTGGCCGACTTGGCTTCGCTCGGCTTTCCCGGCAAGCTGGGGGCAGCCGGATGCATCGGTGCTGACATCGACGGAGAGATCGTCAAGACGCGTCTTGTGGACGCCGGCATCGACATCGGCGGTTTGCAGGTGCTTTCCGGTCGGGCGACGGCGCATACCCACGTCATGAATGTGCCGGGCCAAAATCGCACCTTCTTCTATCATGGCGGCGCCAATGATGCCGTGACGGACGCGCTCATTTCACCAGCGATCTTCGCGGAGGCGGGCTACCGGCTTTTCTATCTCGGCTATCTCATGTTGCTGCCCGGCCTTGACGGGATCGATGCCGATGGCCGGTCGGGAGCATCGCGCCTGTTGGAGGCGGCCCGCAACGCCGGTCTTACCACCTGTGTCGATTTCGTATCGAGCGAGGATCCGGAGTTTGCGGCGAAGGTCGGCGTTTCGCTGCCCTACTGCGATTTTCTGATCATCAATGAGATTGAGGCGGAGCGGGCCACCGGCGTGACCGTTCGCGATGCAAACGGCGACTTGATCGAGGCTGGTCTTTTGACGGCCGGTGAGCGTTTGCTGGCGGCAGGCGTTGCCAAGGGGGCGATCATTCATGCGCCGGAGATCTGCTTCTGGTTTACGCCCGGTGCCGCGCCTGTGGTCACACGCTCAAGGCCGGTCGATCCAACCGAGATCGTCAGTACGGTGGGCGCCGGCGACGCCTTCTGTGCCGCGGTGCTGTATGGCCTGCATGAGAATTGGCCGGTCGAGCGAACTTGTGCCATCGCGCATGCCGCCGCTGCCCGCTGCCTTGGCGGGGCAACCGCGACAGATGGCGTTCCCGACATGTCGGTTCTTCTGGCGGATGCGAACGAGATGCATCCGGTATGACTAACGGCTCGGCTTGAAGTCGTTACCAGGCATCATTCAATGCTACAGTACTCAGGGGAGTGGTGCTGCGGCACCCGTCAACAGAACTTTGTGTCCGGAGGAGGAGAATGAGGGCAGTACGATTGGAATCCACCGGGGCCATGGCCATGCGCAGCGTCGAGCGGCCGAGCGCCGGGCCGGGTGAACTCATAATTCGGGTCCTCGCAGCCGGCATTTGCGGCTCGGATCGTCATATGTTCAAAGGGGAGTATCCGACAGCGATCCCGGTGACCCTCGGCCATGAATTCTGCGGTCTGGTGGAGGAGGTTGGCGATGGCGTCTCGTCGTTTACCGGTGGTGAACTCGTCACCATCGACCCGAATATAGCCTGCGGCACTTGCCCGGCCTGCCGGCGTGGGCGCCCGAACCTCTGTGCGAATCTGAATGCTATCGGAGTGACCCGGGATGGCGGCTTTGCCGAATATGTCGCGGTGCCGTGTGGCCAGGCATTCATCCTGCCTTCCGATCTCGATCCGGTCCATGGTGCCTTCTGCGAGCCTCTGGCCTGCTGCATTCATGCGATGGACAAAGCAAGGATCATCCCGGGAGATAGTGTCGCCATCCTGGGTGGCGGCGTCATCGGGCTGCTGATGGTGCAATTGGCGCGTCAGGCCGGTGCAGGCCAGATAATCCTGATCACACGACAACTATCGAGACGCGAGGCGGCATTGCGTCTGGGCGCCACACACGCCTTTGATCCGACGGCCTCCGACACGGTAGCTTTGACGCGAGAGGTGACGCAAGGCGGCGCCGACATCGTCATCGAGTGTGCCGGGGTCCCCGAGACGTTGCAGACGGGCGTGAAGATGCTGCGGCGGGGTGGCACCTTCGTCCTGTTCGGTGTGACGCCAGCGGGGCTTGAAGTGCCCGTTCTGCCTTTCGATCTGCTTGTCAACGAAGTCGAGATCAGGGCCGCCTATCTCAACCCGTTCACGCATGCGCGGGCTGCGGCGATGGTGGCGAGCGGGGCGTTGGAGCTGGATTCGCTGGTAACGAAGACGATCTCTCTCGAAGCTGTTGCCGAAGTGGTCGGCAGCGCGCCGCTACCCGGTGAAATCAAGGTCATCGTCCGGCCCTGAGCTTGGCCGCATCAGCTGCGGACAGGCCCTGTTGAATCACGCTCGATCAGGGCGACAGGTACCCTGACGATGGCGCCGGCCGCCGGCTCATGCCCCATCTGGTGATCCCTGATCAAGGCTTCCAACCGCCGGGTGGCTCGCTGGCCGACTTCGCGGATCGGCTGCGCCACGGTTGTCAGCCGTGGAAATACATAGGCAGTTTCGGGCAGGTCATCGAAACCGATCACCGAATAGTCGCGCGGCACGGAGAAGCCGCGATCCTGGATCGCATGAATGACGGCGATGGCCGAAATATCAGATGTGCCGATGATGGCTGTGATATCAGGCCTGGAGGCAAGAACCTCGGTCGCGAGCCCATAGGCCGCTGCAAAGCTATGTTCGTCCGCCATGCCAACGGCTGCGGGCGAGACCCCACTCTCCGCCATTTCCGCCGTGATGCCTCGAAGGCGAAGCTGGACGGGCTGACTGTGCGAAGGCGCGCCGACGATGGCGATCGAGCGATGGCCAAGGCCAAGCAGATGGCGTGCCATCAGCCGTCCACCCTCCTCGTGATCGGCCATGATGGCGTCGTCGGCGATGCCGTTCAGTTCGCGATCGATGGCGACGATCGGAATATCGGCATCGCGAAAGACCCCGAAATGCTCGATGCTGCCAAAGGCGCTAGCGACGATAACGCCGTCGACGCGCTGGGACAGCAGCATGGAAATGTAGCGCGCCTCGTGTTCCATATTTTCCGCAGTGCTGCAGATCAGCGTCTGATAGCCACGCTGGAACAACTCCTGCTCGATGGTATGGGCCAGGATCCCGAAAAACGGCACGTCGATTGACGGCAGCATGAGCCCGATCATCCGGCTCGGTGCGCCACGCAGCATACGCGCGCCTTTGCTCGGTGTGTAATTCAGCGTGCGGATGGCCGTCTCGACGCGTTCGCGGAGTTCGGGGGAGGCATAACCACTATTGTTGAGGACGCGCGAGACCGAAGACACCGATGTTCCTGCGAGTTTGGCGATATGTCTGATGCTGGTCGTCACTGGCTCGCATTTCTTTTGTTTAGCGGTCGAATGGCTATGAGAGGCGCAACCCATCTCGTCTCGGACTAGATCATCGGCAGGATGCGGCATCAAGCGCGATACATACGGCCTTATATGTCATCACACTGATTCCAACTATGTTAGCATTAATGCATATTGTATCATGCAATCATTGAGGGTAGTTTGTATCACTTGCTCGACCTTGGCGTCTTGGGAAGATGACCAAGGAAATTCAATGAAATAGCGGCGGCGCACTTACGGCGTATGCCCGATTCTCTAGATGAATTTGGCAACGAGAGTGGGCGTCGGCTCGGCATGTAGGCATGTGTACCAGCCGCCGTCAGCAGCATCGGCATTTATAAGATTTTTATATCTTCCTTCATCCCGCCGTCTCGAACGTTAATGCGGTTCGGCCGCATATAGTATGACGAAGATACACGCGAAGTGGGTCTTCTCCCTCGGCAGAATGAAAAGAGGTGCTTCTCATCCGGAGCGCTCCCATCGCTTCTGCAGTCAACAATAACAAGCAAGGAATGCGATCGATGATGGACATCATTCTTATCGGGATCGGCGTTTTATTCTTCCTCATTTGTGTCGCTTACACCAAGGCCTGCGACAGCCTTTAGTCGGAGAGACGGCAATGCTTCTCGATTACATCCTCGGTGGCGGCGTGACGCTATTTCTCACCGCTTATCTGATCTACGCTCTCATTCGCCCCGAGCGCTTCTAACAGCGCTGGATAGGGAAAGTTACTTCCATGACCCTCAACGGATGGCTTCAGATCCTCATTTATATCGGGATCCTTCTCCTGCTCGTCAAACCGCTCGGCGGTTATATGACGCGTGTCTTTACCGGCGAGCGCACACCTCTCTCTTATGTCTTCGGTCCGGTGGAGCGGGCGCTTTATCGCCTCGCCGGCACGGACGAGCGCGAAGAGCAGCACTGGACGACCTACTCGATCTCCATGTTGCTATTCAGCCTCGCCGGCTTCCTCGTGCTCTATGCGCTGCAGCGACTGCAGGCCGGCTTGCCGTATAATCCGGCAGGCATGACGGCGGTTGGGCCGGAATTGTCCTTCAACACGGCCACCAGTTTCGTCACCAATACCAACTGGCAGAACTATGGCGGTGAAAGCACGATGTCCTATCTCGTGCAGATGGCCGGCCTGACGGTGCAGAACTTCGTATCTGCGGCAACAGGCATTGCCATCGCCATTGCCCTGATCCGCGCCTTTGCGCGCGCCTCGGGCAAGGTGATCGGCAATTTCTGGGTCGATATGACCAGAGCGACGCTCTACGTGCTGCTGCCGATCTGCATCGTCCTGACGATTGCTTTCGTCTATCTCGGCGTGCCGCAGACGCTCGGGCCCTATGTCAATGCGACGACGCTTGAAGGCGCACAGCAGACCATCGCTGTCGGCCCTGTTGCCTCGCAGCTTGCCATCAAGATGCTCGGCACCAATGGCGGTGGCTTCTTCAACGCCAACTCGGCCCATCCGTTCGAAAACCCGGACGCGATCTCCAACCTCATTCAGATGCTGGCGATCTTCGCCATCGGCGCTGCGCTTACCAACGTCTTCGGCCGTATGGTCGGCAGCCAGCGTCAGGGCTGGGCCATCCTCGCCGCCATGGGCACTCTGTTCATTGCGGGCGTGATCGTCACCTATTGGGCCGAGGCTGCCGGCAATCCGCTGATCCATGCGCTTGGCGTGCAGGGCGGCAATATGGAAGGCAAGGAAGTCCGCTTCGGCATTGCCGCCTCCTCACTGTTTGCCGTCATCACCACGGCTGCATCCTGCGGCGCGGTCAACGGCATGCTCGACAGCTTCACCGCGATTGGCGGCTTGATCCCGCTCATCAACCTGCAGCTTGGCGAAGTCATCGTCGGCGGCGTCGGCGCCGGTTTCTACGGCATCCTGATGTTCGTCATCATCGCCATCTTCGTTGCCGGCCTGATGGTTGGACGCACGCCCGAATATCTCGGCAAGAAGATCGAGGCCAAAGAAGTGAAGATGGCAATGCTTGCCGTGCTTTGCCTGCCCTTCGGCATGCTGATCTTCACGGCGATCTCCGTCGTGCTGCCTTCGGCAGTGGCCTCGGTCGGCAATTCCGGTCCGCATGGCTTCTCGGAAATCCTCTACGCCTATAGCTCGGCTGCGGCAAACAACGGCTCGGCCTTCGGCGGTCTGTCCGGCAATACGCCCTGGTACAACATCACCCTCGGCATGGTCATGCTGATCGGCCGCTTCTTGGTCATCGTTCCCGCTCTTGCGATTGCCGGTTCGCTGATTACCAAGAAGACTGTCCCCGCTTCGGCAGGCACCTTCCCGACCGATGGCCCGCTCTTCGTCGGCCTGCTTGTCGGTACGATCCTGATCGTCGGCGGCTTGACCTTCTTCCCGGCCCTCGCGCTCGGACCGATCGTCGACCACCTGGCAATGATCGCCGGCCAGACCTTTTAAGGGGTGAAGGCCATGAGCCAGCCGCTTCTGAGCAAGCTTAGAAAAGTCATCGACCCACGCCCCTTCGACAGGGGGCGTGGCCCGGCGGGAACGACCTGTGCTTCCGACGCCATTCTGTTGGCGATGGTCACCCTGTTTCTCGGCCTTGTCATCTTCGGATTTCTAATCGGCTGATCGGTGCGTTCCGATCTGACGTTTTCCTCTTCACGCTGGAGCCTCTTATGAGCCAGTTAAAATCAGCGAGTATCCTGGATTCTCGCATCCTCGTTCCGGCGGTCGGCGCTGCTTTCAAAAAGCTGAACCCGCGCACGCTTGCCAAGAACCCCGTCATGTTCGTGGTCGCCGTCGTTTCGGCACTGACGACCGTTCTGTTTCTGCGCGACCTGATCGTCGGCGGCGGCAATCTCGCCTTCTCCCTGCAGATCAATATTTGGCTGTGGTTCACGGTGCTGTTTGCCAATTTCGCGGAAGCTGTCGCCGAAGGCCGTGGCAAGGCGCAGGCGGATTCGCTGCGCAAGTCGCGCACCGAAACCCAGGCAAAGCTTCTGAGCGGCACCAGCCGCACCGACTACAAGATGGTGCCGGGCACCAGCCTCAAGGTCGGTGACGTCGTGCTGGTCGAGGCTGGCGACATCATCCCGTCGGACGGCGAAGTCATCGAAGGCGTCGCCTCGGTCAACGAAGCGGCGATCACAGGTGAATCGGCCCCGGTCATCCGTGAATCGGGTGGCGACCGTTCGGCCGTCACGGGCGGCACACAGGTCCTTGTCGGACGAGATCCGCGTGCGCATCACGGCAGCAGCCGGCTCGACCTTCATCGACCGCATGATCGCACTGGTCGAGGGTGCCGAACGTCAGAAGACGCCGAATGAGATCGCGCTCAACATCCTGCTTGCCGGCATGACGCTGATCTTCGTGCTTGCCACGGTCACGATCCCGAGCTTTGCGGCCTATGCCGGCGGCTCGATCCAGACGGTCGTGCTCGTTGCCCTGTTCGTGACGCTGATCCCGACGACAATCGGTGCGCTTCTGTCGGCGATCGGTATCGCCGGCATGGACCGTCTGGTGCGCTTCAATGTGCTTGCCATGTCGGGCCGTGCCGTCGAGGCAGCCGGCGACGTCGACACGCTCTTGCTCGATAAAACCGGCACGATCACCCTCGGCAACCGTCAGGCTACCGCCTTCCGCCCGGTTCGGGGTGTCAGCGAGCAGGATCTGGCCGATGCTGCCCAGCTCGCCTCGCTTGCCGACGAAACGCCGGAAGGGCGCTCCATCGTCGTGCTTGCCAAGGAGAAGTATGCCATCCGTGGTCGCGACATGACGAGCCTCAAGGCCACCTTCGTACCCTTCACTGCCCAGACCCGCATGAGCGGTGTCGATCTCGAGGGTTCGTCGATCCGTAAGGGCGCTGTCGATGCGGTTCTTGCCTATGTGGACGGTGCTGCCAATAGCGGCAGCGATGGCACCGCGGTGATCTCGCGTACCACCAGCGAGACGCTTCGCGAGCTGCAGGGGATCGCCGACGAGATCGCCAAGGCCGGCGGCACGCCGCTTGCTGTTGCTCGTGATGGCCGCCTGCTCGGCGTCATCCATCTCAAGGACATCATCAAGGGCGGCATCCGCGAGCGCTTTGCAGAATTGCGTCGCATGGGTATCCGCACGGTAATGATCACGGGTGATAATCCGCTCACGGCTGCTGCTATCGCCGCCGAAGCCGGAGTGGACGATTTCCTCGCCCAGGCAACTCCGGAAATGAAGCTGGCGCTGATGCGCGAAGAGCAGGCCAAGGGCAAGCTCGTCGCCATGTGCGGTGACGGCACCAACGACGCCCCGGCACTAGCCCAGGCCGACGTCGGCGTCGCCATGAACACCGGCACCGTGGCCGCCCGCGAGGCCGGCAACATGGTCGACCTCGACAGCGACCCGACGAAGCTGATCGAGATCGTCGAAATCGGCAAGCAGTTGCTGATGACCCGCGGCGCGCTCACCACCTTCTCGATCGCCAATGATATCGCGAAGTATTTCGCCATCATCCCGGCAATGTTCATTGCCTTCTATCCGCAGCTGAAGACGCTGAACATCATGGGGCTCGCCACGCCGCAGAGCGCCATCCTTTCCGCGATCATCTTCAACGCCCTGATCATCGTTGCGCTGATCCCGCTGTCGCTCAAGGGCGTTCGTTATCGCCCGATCGGCGCCGGCGCGCTGCTGAGCCGCAACCTGCTGATCTACGGCCTTGGCGGCATCATCGTACCTTTCATCGGCATCAAGGCCATCGACATGGCGATTACCGCCATTGGCCTGGTCTAAGGAGATCTCCCATGCTGAAACAAATCAGACCTGCCATCGTCATGATCGTCGCCACGACCGTTTTGACCGGCCTTGCCTATCCGCTCGCCATGACAGGCGTCGCCCAGGCTCTCTTCCCCCATCAGGCAAATGGCAGCTTGGTGGAGAAGGATGGGAAGGTCATCGGCTCCAGCCTGATCGGCCAGAGCTTCACCACAGACCGCTATTTCCACGGTCGCTTGTCGGCGACGACAGGAACGGACCCGAATGACCCAACCAAATCGGTTGCTGCTCCATATAACGCGGCCAATTCCGGCGGCTCCAATCTCGGTCCGACCAGCGCTTCGCTGATGACCCGCATCAAAGGTGACGCCGCGGCGCTGCAGGCTCAGAACCCGAACATGCCGGTTCCGATCGACCTGGTCACGACCTCGGGCAGTGGTCTCGATCCGCATATTTCGCCTGAGGATGCCTACTTTCAGATCCCGCGCGTGGCCAAGGCGCGCAACATGGATGAAGCCAAGCTCAAGTCGATCGTCGACGCGGCTGTCGAATCCAGGGAGCTCGGTATTTTCGGTGAGCCTGTCGTCAACGTACTGGCATTGAACCAAGCGCTCGATGCCTCTATGAATCAATAGGTTGTGAAGGTTGGGACGGCAATGGCCGTCTCAACCTTGTAACGGAAGACGAACCCACTGATGGCAGATGACAGCCGCGACATGATGAGCAGGCCTTCACCCGACGCGCTTCTGGAAAAAGCGAAGGCCGAGGCACGCGGGCGGCTGAAAATCTTTCTGGGCGCGGCGCCCGGAGTCGGCAAGACTTATGAGATGCTGATTTCCGGCAAGGCGAAGATCGCCGATGGCGTGGATGTGATTGTCGGTGTGGTCGAAACCCATGGGCGGCGCGAGACGCAGGCTCTGATCGAAGGCTTCGAAATCATCCCGCGTGTCGAGGTCGACTACAAGGGGCGATCGCTTGAGGAAATGGATCTCGACGCCATTCTCAAGCGCCGGCCCCAGCTTGTATTGGTCGACGAGCTTGCGCACACCAACGCGCAGGGCAGCCGTCATCCAAAGCGCTACCTCGACGTCAAGGAACTGCTGGAGCGCGGCATTGACGTCTATACGACGCTGAACATCCAGCATGTCGAAAGCCTGAACGATGTCGTTTCCCAGATCACGCGCGTCCGGGTGCGAGAGACCGTGCCGGATTCGATCATCGATCTGGCCGACGATGTCGAGATCATCGACCTGACGCCGGACGACCTGATCAAGCGCTTGCATGACGGCAAGGTCTATGTGTCGAAAACGGCCGAGCGGGCGCTGACCAATTATTTCACGCCCGGCAATCTGACGGCGCTGCGCGAGCTGGCGCTGCGGCGCACCGCGCAGCGCGTCGACGATCAGCTGCTGACCCATATGCAGGCGCATGCAATCTCCGGCCCGTGGGCTGCAGGCGAGCGGGTGCTGGTGTCCATCGATCATCATCCGCGTTCCGCCTCGCTGGTGCGCTATGCCGCGCGGATGGCTTCGCGCCTGCGGGCTCCCTGGGCGGCCGTATATGTCGAAACCAACCGTTCGATCAGCCTGACGGAGCCGCAGCGCGACACCATAGCCGCAACGCTGCGGCTTGCCGAACAGCTAGGCGGCGAAGCCATCACCATTCCGGGCCGCGAGGTGGCAGAGGAACTGATCCGCCATTCCGCCAGCAACAACGTCACCCATATCGTCATCGGCTCGCCGAAAATTGGATCCTGGCGGGATTGGTCGCGGCGTTCGGTTTCCTATGATCTGATCCGCAAGGCCGGCGATATCAGCGTCCATGTCATTTCCGGCACGGATGCTGAGGGACAGCCCGCCAGCCGAGGCGTCAAGGCAGCGCCTTCGCCTCCTCCCTTCCAGTTGCGCGGCTATGTTCTGGCAACGCTCTATGTAGCCGTTGCGCTCGGCTTCTGCGTCATCCTCGATCAGGTGTTGGATGTGCGCAATCTGGCGCTTGTCTTCCTGATGGCGGTGCTGGCGACTGCGGTGACGCAAGGGCTGCGACCGGCACTCTATTCCTGTATTCTCGGCGCATTGGCCTTCAATTTCTTCTTCTTGCCGCCGCGCTACACCTTGACCATCAGCGATCCGGAAAGCGTGCTCGCCTTCTTCTTCTTCCTGGGGGTCGCCATTATCGCCAGCAATCTGACGGCGACCGTGCAGCGGCAGGCCGCCGCCGCACGCCAGCGGGCGCGAACGACGGAAGATCTGTATCTCTTTTCCAAGAAGCTCGCCGGCACCGGCACGCTTGACGACGTATTGTGGGCAACGGCTTTTCAGCTCGCCTCGATGCTGAAGCTGCGCGTCGTGCTGCTGCTGCCGGAGGACGGCACGATCGCGGTCAAGGCCGGCTATCCACCTGATGACACGCTCGACGATGCCGATATTGCTGCGGCACGCTGGGCCTGGGAGCACAATCATGCGGCAGGGCGCGGCGCGGATACTTTGCCCGGCGCCCGCCGCCTCTACGTTCCGCTGCGAACGGGCCGCACCGCGGTCGGCGTCATCGGCCTCGATAGCGATCGTCGCGACGGGCCGCTGCTCACGCCGGAGCAGCAACGATTGCTCGATGCGCTCGCCGATCAGGCCGCGCTTGCCGTCGAGCGCGTTCAACTTGTGGCAGACGTTGATCGCGCGAAACTGGCCGTCGAGGCGGATAGGCTGCGCTCGGCGCTGCTGACCTCCATTTCCCATGACTTGAAGACGCCGCTTGCCGCGATCATGGGGGCCGCCGGGACGCTGCGCGATTATCTGGAAACGCTGCCGCATGAAGATCGCGTGGATCTTCTGTCGACCGTCATCGACGAATCCGAACGCCTAAACCGTTTCATCGTCAATCTGCTCGACATGACGAAGATTGAATCAGGCGCGATGGAGCCGAATTACGCCCTGCATTATGGCGGCGATATCGTCGGCAGCGCCTTGCGGCGCGCGCAGAAAATTCTGAGCCACCATCGTTTGGAGGTGCAGATACCTGTCGACCTGCCGATGGTGCGGGTCGATCCGGTGCTCTTCGAGCAAGTGCTGTTCAATCTGCTCGATAATGGAGCGAAATACGCACCTGAGGCCTCGGCCATCCGCCTCGAAGCATGGGCGGATATCGACAATATCGTTTTCAGAGTGATGGACGAGGGGCCCGGCATTCCGCCCGCCGATCTTGAGCGCGTCTTCGACACCTTCTACCGCGTGCGCAAGGGTGATCAGGTGAGGGCGGGCACCGGCCTCGGCCTTTCCATCTGCCGCGGTTTCATTGAAGCCATGGGCGGCACGATTGCCGCCGGCAACAGAACCGATCGCCAAGGGGCGGTCTTCACCATCCGCCTGCCAAGACCAACGGATGTCCCGAAGCTGGATGAATTGAAATGAACACGACTGCCGTCAAGATTCTCGTCGTCGATGACGAGCCGCCGATCCGCAAGTTGCTGCGCGTCGGCCTTGGTGCCCAAGGTTATACGGTCAACGAGGCGCAGAATGCCGCCGCCGCGAAGGCCTCGGTGAATGAGGATCGGCCCGACCTGATCGTCCTCGATCTCGGGCTGCCCGATAAATCCGGCCAGGATCTGCTCCTGGAATGGCGCGAGGATGGCGTGCAGATTCCGGTGGTCATCCTGTCGAGCCGCACGGACGAGGCCGGCATAGTCAAGGCGCTGGAAAGCGGCGCGGACGACTATGTCACCAAGCCTTTTGGCGTCAATGAGCTTGCGGCGCGCATTCGTGTCGCTCTGCGCCACCGGCTGCAGCAGCAGGGTGAAAAGGCGATCTTCCAGACCGGCGCCCTCTCGATCGATCTCGTCAAGCGCATCGTCAAGGTCGAGGGCAAGGAGATCAAGCTGTCGCCGAAGGAATACGATATTCTGCGGGTGCTTGCCCAGCACGCCGGCAAGGTGTTGACCCATCAGTTCCTGTTGAAGCAGATCTGGGGGCCGGCCGCGGATGTGCAATATCTGCGCGTCTATGTCCGCCAGCTCCGGCAGAAGATCGAGCAGATCCCCGATCAGCCGCATTACATCACCACCGAAACAGGCGTGGGCTATCGCCTTCGCGAGCCGGAATGAGCCGCTGTCCGGCCCGCGATGAGGCGCCCTGATCCTCATCGTCGTCGCATGAACACCAGCATTAACGATTGTCCGATCCTCAAGAGCGACCATGGCCCTTTCTACTATCATCTTGCCCGAGCACGTCTTCATAGGGGTGTCCGCCCCAACCAAATGGCGGGCGCTGCAGATGCTGTCATCGAAGGCGGCCAGCTGTTTCGGCCTGGATGAGGGGATGGTCCTGAGGGCGCTTGAGACCCGGGAGAAGCTGGGAACGACCGGTATCGGCAATGGTGTCGCGGTTCCGCATGCGGCGATCGCCGGCATGACCAGGCCGCGCGGCCTGCTGGTTCGCTTTGCGCATCCCGTGGATTTCGAGGCGATCGACGATGCCCCGACCAGATGGGCCTTTGTGCTGCTTTTCGGGGAGGGCGGTCGCAGCGATTATCTGAACGTGCTTGCCGCAATCGCCAGGCGCTTGAGGACAGAGGGCGTGCTGACCGCGATGCTGAAGGCAAAAACGGCGGACGAACTCTATTCCGTCTTCATGTCCGACTCCATCGTTTGATACCGCTGATTGTGGACCCTCGTGGCCAAGCGGGAATGTGATTTCACTTTTTTGGATTCTATGGGATGGTGTTCTCCGGAGTTCCTTAAAACGGGAACGGTCTTCGTTACTTTATACGACCAAGTTGATAGGGTTTAGGAACTAACGAAGGGGGTTTTCCATGCAGACGATAAAGCTTTCCCGGCTTCTCGCCACCGCAGTTCTGATCGGCAGTTTTTCCGTTGCGGCAGTTGCGCCGACATGGGCCGCCGACAAGACGCTTCTGAATGTTTCCTACGATCCGACGCGTGAGTTGTACAAGGATTTCAACACCGTATTCGCGGCGAAGTGGAAGAAGGATACCGGCGAGACTATCAACATCAAGGCCTCGCATGGCGGCTCCGGCGCGCAGGCGCGTTCGGTTATCGACGGTCTCGATGCTGATGTCGTCACGCTGGCGCTGGAAGGCGATATCGATGCGATCGCCAAGGCGACGCACAAGATCCCGGCCGACTGGAAAACCAAGTTTCCGAATAATTCCGTTCCCTATACCTCGACCATCGTCTTCCTGGTGCGCAAGGGCAATCCGAAGGGCATCAAGGACTGGTCTGATCTGGTCAAGGACGGCGTGGAAGTCATCACCCCGAACCCGAAGACATCGGGCGGCGCGCGATGGAACATTCTGGCGGCCTGGGCCTGGGCCAAGCAGGCGAATGGCGGCGACGATGCAAAGGCGCAGGACTATCTCACGCAGCTTCTGAAGCACGTCCCGGTTCTCGATACCGGTGCGCGCGGCGCAACGACGACCTTCGTACAGCGGGGCCTCGGCGATGTTCTGCTCGCCTGGGAGAACGAAGCCTATCTGTCGCTTGACGAACTCGGCCCGGATAAATTCGAGGTCGTAACCCCGTCCTTCTCGATCCGTGCGGATCCGCCGGTTGCTGTCGTCGATGGCAATGTCGATACCAAGGGCACCCGGAAGATCGCGGAAGCCTATCTGAACTATCTGTATTCTGACGAAGGTCAGAAGATCGCTGCCAAGCATTACTATCGGCCGATCAAGCCGGCGGCAGCCGATCCCAAGGATATCGCCCGCTTCCCGAACCTGAAGCTCGCAACGATTGACGATTTCGGCGGATGGGCTAAAGCTCAGCCCAAGTTCTTCGACGATGGTGGCGTCTTCGATCAGGTCTACAAGCCGGGAAAATAACTCTGAATGCATTCCATAACCCGCAAACGGTGGCGGTTTCGGCAGCCGAGTGTCATTCCGGGCTTCGGATTGGCGCTCGGCGTTACCTTGGCTTGGCTCATCTTCATCGTCCTCATTCCGCTGTCTGGACTGCTATGGAAAAGCAGCTCTCTCGGCTGGGATAAATTCTGGGCCCTGGCTCTTGATCTGCGCACGCTTTATGCGCTGCGCATGAGTTTTGGCGGCGCCTTCATCGCGGCGCTCGTCAATGCCGTCCTCGGGCTTATCATGGCCTGGGTGCTGGTGCGCTACCGCTTTCCTGGCAAGCGCATCATCGACGCCATGGTCGATCTGCCGTTCGCATTGCCGACGGCGGTGGCTGGTATCGCGCTGACGACGCTCTATTCGCCGAACGGATGGATCGGGCAGTTCCTGGCGCCGCTCGGCATCAAGATCGCCTTCACGCCGATTGGCATCGTCATCGCGCTGATTTTCGTCGGTCTGCCTTTCGTGGTGCGTACGGCTCAGCCGGTCATGGAAGAGATCGACCGTGAGGTCGAAGAGGCGGCCGCAACCTTGGGGGCGACCCGTTTCCAGACGATCACTCGGGTCTTGCTGCCGGGATTGGCGCCCGCCGCGCTCACCGGTTTCGCATTGGCCTTTGCGCGTGCTGCCGGCGAATACGGCTCGGTGATCTTCATCGCCGGTAACAAGCCCTATGTCTCGGAAATCGCACCCTTGCTCATCGTCATCCGCCTCGAGGAATATAACTACGCGGCGGCAACGGCGATCGCGACGGTGATGTTGTTCATTTCCTTCACCATGCTTTTGATCATCAATCTCATCCAGTCCTGGAGCAGAAAGAGGTACGGCTATGGCACATGATCTTTCTGCCGCCTCCGCTGTGGAGCATCCGGTCATCACAGAAAGCCGGACGGCACGCATCATCTTCGTGCTAATTTCCCTTACCTTTCTGACGCTGATGGTGCTGCTGCCCTTGGCTGCCGTCTTCGTCGAGGCCTTCCGCAAGGGTATCGAGGCCTTCTTCGATGCCCTGGTCGACGACGAGACCTTCGCCGCCATCCGGCTGACATTGATCGTGGCCGGTATCAGCGTGCCGCTGAACCTTGTCTGCGGCGTTGCAGCAGCCTGGGCGATCGCCAAGTTCGAGTTCAAGGGCAAAGCGTTCCTGACCACCTTGATCGACCTGCCTTTCTCCGTCTCGCCTGTTATATCCGGTCTGGTGTTCGTGTTGCTGTTCAGTTCCAGCAGCACACTCGGGCCCTGGCTGCAGAGCCATGGCATACAGATCCTGTTTGCTGTTCCAGCCCTGGTCCTGGCGACGATGTTCGTCACTTTCCCCTTCGTAGCCCGTGAATTGATCCCGCTGATGCAGGAGCAGGGGAATGCGGATGAGGAGGCGGCACTCTCGCTCGGGGCCAATGGCTGGCAGACCTTCTGGTATGTCACGCTGCCGAACATCAAATGGGGTCTGCTTTACGGCGTATTGCTTTGCAACGCCCGCGCCATGGGCGAGTTCGGCGCCGTTTCGGTCGTCTCCGGTCATATCCGCGGCGAAACGAACACGATGCCGCTGCAGGTCGAGATCCTTTATAACGACTATAATTTCTCGGGGGCTTTTGCTGTTGCCACATTGCTGGCCCTGCTTGCCCTTGTCACACTTATACTGAAGACGTTGCTGGAAATGCGCTATAGCGAAGAGATCGCAGCCAGCCGGCGTCACTGAAGGAATTTTTGATGGAAGTTCGCGTTCAAAACCTGCGCAAGGAATTCGGTCGCTTTCCCGCATTGCATGACGTTTCCCTGGATATTCGTTCGAGCGAGCTGATCGCGCTTCTTGGTCCTTCAGGCTCCGGCAAGACGACGCTTCTGCGTCTGATCGCCGGGCTGGAAACGCCGACGGAAGGCCAGATCTTTTTCGGTGAGGAGGATGCTTCGCGAAAGACCGTGCAGCAGCGCAATATCGGCTTCGTGTTCCAGCATTACGCACTGTTTCGGCATATGACCGTGCTGGAAAATATCTCCTTCGGCCTCAAGGTTCGCTCGGCCTCTCGTCGTCCGCCACGCGCGGAAATTCACCGGCGCGCCACGGAATTGCTGGAGCTGGTGCAGCTCAACGGCCTGGAAAAGCGCTATCCGGCGCAGCTTTCAGGCGGGCAGCGGCAGCGCGTGGCGCTGGCGCGCGCCATGGCGGTCGAGCCGAATGTGCTGCTTCTGGACGAGCCCTTTGGCGCGCTTGACGCGCAGGTGCGCAAGGATCTGCGCAAGTGGCTGCGGGAAATTCACGATCGCACTGGTCACACGACGGTTTTCGTGACGCATGACCAGGAAGAAGCACTGGAGCTTGCCGACAGGGTCGTCGTTCTCAACAAGGGCGCCATCGAGCAGGTCGGTACTCCAGACGAGATCTACGATACGCCGAATTCCCCCTTCGTGTACGGCTTCATCGGCCAGTCCAATCGCGTCAAGGTGCGCATTACCAGTGGGGAAATATGGTTCGAGGACCGGCCGCTCGGGTTGAGCACGCCGCACGAGCCGGATGGCGAGGCCTATCTCTATTTCCGCCCGCACGATATCGAGCTGCATGAAGGCGATGGCGGTGCGATTGCCGGCCTGCTCTTTTCCAGCCGGCGCGTTGCTGGCACGCGGCATCTCGAAATCAATATCGGCGAAAACCACGACCATATCGAGATCGAGCTGCCGCCGAACAAGGCCGATGCGCTCGACCGTAACCGCATCGCCTTCCGGCCGACCAAGTGGAAGCTGTTCCGCAACGGTGGCTGACGGCCTGCCGTTCGCCACAGATTGGCCGGCTTCGGTCAATCCTCGGGATGAGCGGCTGAGACAAAGCCGCCGCCCTGGTAGATGACTGCCGGATCGTTGGGGTCTTCCTGCGGTGTTCTTGCGAGAACTTCGGCGCGCCACGGGGCGGAACTATCACGCGGCCGCCAGCCCAGGAAGGCCGCTTGGCTATTGTCCCACCATTGCTCGTCATTGTCCGAAGCGCCGTAGACGATCGTATGTCCGAGCCGGGGCGCATCGAAGGCGCAGCCGCAGAGCGACAGAAAATCCCTTGCGCTGAACCAGGTGGCCAGCATGCGCGGATTGCGCGGCTCGGGAAAGCAGGAGCCGATGCGCACGGTCAGGGTTTCCTGACCGAACTTGTCGAAGTAGAGGCTCGCGACTGCTTCGCCAAATACCTTGGAGACACCGTAGAGAGAATCCGGGCGGGTCGGCACCCTGTTGTCGATCCGCTCGTCGCGGCGATAAAAGCCGATCGCGTGGTTCGAGCTTGCAAAGACGATGCGCGGCCTGCCTGCTGCCCGGGCTGCCTCATAGAGATTGTATAGGCCGAGGATATTGCCCTGCATGATCAGGTCGAAGGGCTTCTCCACCGAGATGCCGCCGAGGTGGATGATGCCGTCGACGCCGGAAACCAGTTCGTCGACACCGCTGCGATCGGCGAGATCGCAGCCAACGAAGCGCTCGTTGGGTCGCAAATCATGTATCGGCGTGAGATCGGAGAGAACGACAATCTCGGCGATTTGCGACAGAAGCGGCCGCAGCGCCTGGCCGACGCCACCGGCAGCGCCCGTGAGCAGCAGAGTTTTCAGCATGGTTGTCTCCCGGATCAATCTGGTCGATGGGCAGGTTATAATATGGCCTTTCCTCTAGCCATAGCGGAGGCGACCAGCAAGCCGCGTTTCAAGGAGTTTCTGGGCTTGACCGTCAGAAAGATGATCCCGCGCAACCATCCCCCAGCGCTTGCTTTCTGCCAGCGCGTACTTGATGTACTTTTGGTTGAGATATAAAGAAACTCTTATGTCCTTATATGGGAGCCGCCCTTGTCCTTGCCCCTCTTCGCCTTGTTTCTGGCTGCGTTTGCGTTCGGCACAACCGAGTTCGTCATCGCGGGCATTCTTCCGGACGTGGCGCAGGGGCTAGGCGTCTCCATTCCTTTCGCCGGCTATCTGGTGTCCGGATATGCGCTGGGTATTGCCGTCGGCGGGCCATTCCTGACCATGGCGACACGACGGGTATCGCGTCGCACGATTCTGATAGCCCTCACGATCGCCTTTTGCTTTGGGCAAATCGCCTGCGCGCTCGCGCCCAGCTTCGCCGCCATGCTCGCTTTCCGGGTTGCGACCGCCATCGCCCATGGCGCCTATTTCGGTATTGCGATGGTGGTAGCGGTCGGCCTCGTCCCGCCCGCATTTCGAGGCCGCGCGGTGTCCGTGATCCTCGCGGGTTTGACGGTCTCGAACATTATCGGCGTCCCCGCAGGCGCGGCGATCGGTGGGCTTTGGGGATGGCGGACGACATTCTGGGCGATGACCTTGGTCGGCGTCCTCGCATTGATCGCAATATGGGCTCTGATCCCCCAGACGAAAGCCGAGCCCCAGCAACCCGGCCATTTGGGACGCGAAGTCCGTGTTCTTGGCCGTCAGCAGGTTTGGACCTCCCTCATCATCATGCTCGCGCTGATGATCGGGCAGATGGTGCCGTTTACCTATATAACGCCTCTCTTGCGGGAGGTGACGGGCCTTGATGGCATGATTATTCCATGGGTGCTCCTGCTGAATGGCGTCGGAGCAACGCTGGGTGTTTTTATCGGGGGACGACTGTCCGATTGGAAGTTGATGCCCGCGCTTATTGTCATGCTCGCCATTCAGGCCGCGATACTTGTCATTCTCTACCTGGTCAGCCCCTATCCCGTGCTGATGACCGTAACGATCTTCGTCTGGGGCGCCCTGAATTTTGCCATTGGCGCCCCGATTCAGGCCCGCATCTTGATGTGGACCGCCGATGCGCCAACCCTTGCTTCCTCGCTCATCCCATCGGGGTTCAACATCGGGATTGCCATTGCGGCGGTCATAGGGGCCGGTCTGCTTGAGGGTGGTTATGGTTATCGCAGTTTGCCGGTGCTGGGTGCCGTAGCGCTTGCTTTAGCCTGCCTGGTCGCCATCTTTTCTGCGGCACACGAAAAGCGCAGCGGTGCTGCTCTTCCCCAAGCGGCGTTCACGTAATCTTGCCTGCGAAGGCTTCAGCTTGACAACAAGCTGCCTGTCGCGTTAGACGCGAAACTGCAGTTGCTCCAGTAGCACTGTCGTAGGCGTTACCGTCATCCAACGCGTCCTTTGTCGAGAAGGTCCCAGCAGGGAGGTCTCGATGCAAGAGGCGTTCATGGTATGACATTGTTTTTCCCGATCCCATTCGCAAGCCGTTTGATGGCTCCCACAATGCTACCCGCAACGGGTGCACTGCGGAGTAAATTCGCCCGATCTGACCGGTGCGGCTATGCGGTTGGCAGCATCCTCTTTGGCACGACCATGCCGAAGAGAGAGCCTGCGGCCCTGCGGTTCGAGAAAACACGTTTCCCATTGGCGCCAGCGCAATCTGGCCTGCTGTCCATTCCTCGCTTCGGTTCCGCCGAGGGGGCAATGATAAGGACAGCGGCACAGCTATGCGCTCTCGACGGCCGTGGACGTTCGGACCTCCCCAAAGAGGCCAGGGCCACGGGCGAACCATCGGCTGACGGCCGACATTGAACAATGGAGCAAAAACTATGCAGATGACTGGCAATACGATCCTCATTACCGGCGGCACCAGCGGCATTGGCCGCGCGCTCGCCGAAGCCTTCCACGACCGCGGCAATCGCGTGATCGTCACGGGGCGGCGGCGGGCCTTGCTTGAAGAGATCGCCGCGGAACGCCCCGGTTTGGTTGGCTTACCACTTGATCTTGATGACCCGGATTCCTTGCCTCGCCTTGCAAGCGATGTTCGGTTACTTTTCCCCGAGTTGAATATGCTGATCGCGAATGCCGGCATATCTCGGTCGGAGGATATGACAGCGGAGGGCTGGGATGTTTCCGCCGCTCAATCGGTCGTCGATACCAATATCATGGGCGTGCTGCGGGTGACGGCGGCGTTCCTGCCGATGCTGAAGGGCCGGCAAGGTGCGACCATCATGGCGACCAGTTCAAACCTCGCCTTCATTCCGCGCGCCGATTTCCCGACCTATTGCGCCAGCAAGGCCTTCCTGCATTCCTGGCTGCAGTCGTTGCGGCATCAGCTTCGAAAGATTCCGGTCGAGGTGCTGGAGCTTTCGCCACCCTATGTGCAGACTGAATTGACCGGCGATCATCAGGCATCCGATCCGCGCGCTATCCCTCTTGCCGCCTATGTGGCGGAGGTCATGCAACTGCTGGAGGCGGGCAACCATCCAAGGGGAGAGGTGCTGGTCGAGCGCGATCGTGCACGGCGCTCGGCCGAGCGGGAAGGCCGCTACGAGGAGGTTTACGCCGCGATCAACCCGGTTTGAAAGCCGGGGCGGGCCTGACGGAAGCAGACGGATCATTCACGGCCTTCCTTTGGAGGCCGTGAATGACATGCCGAATTAAACGACAGGCTCTGCGCTCAAGCGGTGTGCGAATGCATCTTGGCTCCGCCGTCGAGCGCTTCGAGGCTGACCATGGCCTTGATGGGCAAATGATCGGAGGCCACGCGGGCGAGCGGGGAGTCGTGTACCTCGACTGCCGAGATCATGCCGCGCCGGTTTGCCATGATGCGATCCAGGGCCAAGAGCGGCAGTGCCGAGGGAAAGCTTGGGACGGCCGGCGGGAGAGGGCCGAAGGCTGCCTGGAAGGTATTGAGCGAGGAACGGTCACCCAGCCGCCATTCGTTGAGATCGCCGAGCAGGATGGTCGGCGTATCGCCTCCATCATTCATCAGTTCGACGATCAGCCGCGTTTGCTGGGCGCGCGAACGGTGCAGCAGGCCGAGATGGGCTGCGATGATCCGGATGTTGCCGCCATGCGCCAGTTCTATCTCGGCAATCAGCGCGCCACGCGGCTCCAGCCCGGGCAATTTAATCTGATGCACGTCGCGCACCGTGCCTTGCTTGAAAAGGACGACATTGCCGTGCCAGCCATGCGCCTTGCTGGTTCCCGCGATCGGCACGGGAATGAGCCCGGTGTCGCGTTCAAGCCTGCGCAGATCGAGCAGGCCGGTGCGTTCGCCAAAGCGCGTATCGGCCTCCTGCAGGCCGATGACATCGGCATCGATCTCGTGAATGACGCGGCTGATCCGATCCGGATCGAAGCGGCGGTCGGCGCCGACGCATTTATGGACATTGTAGGAAGCGATCAGCGTGCCGGCCGCGTGGGCGGTCTTGGCGGCCTGTTTCGGGCGTGCCTGGTTTCTGTTCTTCAGGCTTTCCAGGATGCTCGCACGGAGACTTTCTTTCTTCTTCCGCATCTGTCCGCCGATCGTTTCCTTGACCAAACTATGCCGGGCACTCCCCTGGGAATATAGGAAGCGATGGCGGGCCTTGTCATGTAAAAAGGCCGCGACCACCGCAGAATGTCGATCTGAACTCATTCAGAGATAGGGCGAACCGAGCCAGAAGACCTTCTCGATCAGCCTGACGATGAAGGGCCGGGCGCGCAGTTTCTCGAGATCGACGGGGTGGGCCGTTTCAAGGATTGTTGCGATATGAGCGTCGATCGTGCCGGCGAAGCCGCGGTCGATCACTTCCAGATCCACCTCGAAATTCAGCCGCAGGGAGCGAGGATCGAGGTTGGAAGAGCCGACATAGGCCCATGTGCCATCGACGGCCAGAAGCTTGGAATGGTTGAATGGTCCCTCGGCACGCCAGATGCGGCAGTAATTCTTCAGCATCTGGTCGAATTGCGCGGTCATGGCGCGATCGACCAGTACGAGATTATTGGCCGTCGGGACGACAATGTCGACCTCAACGCCGCGTCTTGCCGCTGTGACCAGGGCGCTGATCAGTTCCCGATCGGGCAGGAAATAGGGTGACATGATGCGGATCGACTTGTGTGCGACCGACAATGCGCCAATGAGCATCTTGTGGTTTGTCTCGACGCTGCGGTCGGGGCCGGAGGTCACTACCCGCATGAATACCGGCGCGCCCGGCTCGTTGGAGGGCGCTGAAATCCGCCATTCGTCTCCATCAAGCACTTCACCGGTCGTGAAGCGCCAATCCTCGGCGGCCGTATTGAAGAGATCGGCTACCGCGGGGCCCGTGACGCAGAAATGCATGTCGCGGGCGCAATGATCCCCGGCGAACTCACGCGTGAAACCCTCGCGAATATTCATACCCCCGGTAAAGGCGATCCGCCCGTCGATGCTCAGGATCTTGCGGTGGGTGCGCAGATTGGCATAGGGCAATCGAAGACCGATGATAACGTTGCCGTTGAACACATCGGCGGCGACCCCGCCATGGCTGAGATAGCCCATGATCGTCGGCACGGAGTAGCGAGCGCCGACGGAATCGATCAGCACGCGAACGCTGACGCCGCGCTTGACCGCTTGAATCAGTGCATCAGCGATGCGCAGGCCGATCGGGTCGCGGTCGAATATATAGGTCTCCATCAGAATGCTGCGCTCGGCGCCATCGATCGCCGCCTTCATTGCCGCATAGGCCGCATCGCCGCTCGCCAGCATCTCGATGGTGTTGCCGGTGCTCATGGTGTAGCGGGCCACGCGGTCGCCGAGCGTCTTCATTGAGCCGAAATGGTCGCCGAAGAGCTGCCGCACCCGGTGGTCGTCTGCATCGAAACTGGCAAGTTCTCCGGACGCATCCTTGCGAAAGAAGGCGTCACGGTGGGAACTTAGGGAGGCCCGGCGCATACGGTTGATGCCCGCGACGGCATAGAGCAGGGCACCGATGATGGGCGACAGGATGATGACGCCGACCCAGCCGATCGCTGCTCGCACATCCTCCTTCGTCATGGTGGCATGAATTGCCGCCGCCGCTCCCATGGCAATGGACAGGACGGCAAGAATTTGGCCCCAATGGGCAACCAGAAGGTCGATCATGATGCGAATATATCCCGGCCCGCGAAAGCTGCAATCGGCGGCCTTACAATCCGCTTTATATGGCTGATAGCGGTGCGAAAAGCTGCCTTATTAGATATTTTTAATTGAACAGCCCTGTTGCAGTCTTCATATTGAGGGTGCTTCGGCTGCTTCGCTACCGTCCCCCACGGTATCCGTGTTTCTTGTGTGAAGCGCCACTGCGGTTCGGGAGTCGAGACTAGAGGAATCGTTCCATGGGCATTTTCGCCGCCATGGAGTCTTGGCTGCTCAGGGGAGGCACGAAGCCCGCATTTCAAGAACGGGCATTGTTCATCAACCATGTTCAATGATGCGAACGGAGAACAGCAGATGTTGGAATCTCGGGACGAATGGATCAAGAAACGCGCATATGCCATCTGGGAAGAAGAAGGCTATCCCGCCGGCCGTGACGGCATACACTGGGAACAGGCAAGCAGCGAACGCATCGCGCTTGAGAAAAGCGCTGGCAAGGAAGCGAAGCTTGGCGCCAAATCCAAGGCAAAGCGCAAGCCGACGGTTGCCATCGCGGCAGTTGTCGAAGAGCCAGTGGCCAAGCCTGCCGTGAAACGGACGTCTAAGAAGGCCGTCAAAGCCAAAGTCTGATACATGTCCGGTCCTTCGGATGTGGCGGAAGCGGGAGCGGCTCGACAACAACCATCGAGCCGCTCCTTTTTGATCGGGGCCGATAAAATATCTGCAATAATTTCGGTAGCTTGGGCCTCAGGCACAAAATAGTTGTCACACATCGGTGCTATCAGGCCGGGTAGGGAGCCCCGCCATGCGTAGTCGTTATGCTGATGATCTGGAAATTACTGTTTTGACGATCGTCGCAGCGCGCTGTCCTCAGGTCCCCGTTCACCGCGTGGAGGGAATGCGGTGACATCCCTCCTCATTCTTGCCGCCCTCTATCTTCTGGCTGCATTAATCCTCATCCTGATCATCGACCGTTCAGTGGGCGTATTCTTTCCTGCGTCCGCCAAACATCGGGCTGCGCCACGGCATGGTCGCCGGTCGTGGTTCGCGCCGGTCGATCGCAGTGCACCGAGCCGGATATCGGAACCTTTTCCCTGACCGTGGGTTGGTCTTTCATCCACAACAAGGAGAAAGACCATGCCCCGAGGAGACAAATCCGCTTATACGGACAAGCAGAAGCGCAAAGCCGAACACATCGAAGAAGGGTATGAAGACCGCGGCGTTTCCCATGAGGAAGCCGAGCGACGCGCATGGGCGACGGTGAACAAGGAAAGCGGCGGCGGCAACAAGTCCGGCTCCGGCCGCGGTCACCCGGAAAATCATGAATCGTCGGAGAAGGGCGGCAGGATCGGCGGTCGTGCCTCTGCAGGCCGCCCGGCGGCAGCGCGTTCCGCATCGGCAAAGAAGGCTGCCGCAACCCGCAAGCGCCACGAGCACGATGCTCATCACTAGTGGCCGCGACTTTGTCGCGCAGGCTCTATGCCGCATATTGTCGGGTCAATCGGGGTCGTAGTATCACCGAGGCGTTGAGGCATGGCTTTCGGTCATGGCAACCGGCAAATGGTGCGGAGGCGGATTGATGAGAATGCTCACCGGACAGTGCAGATGCCGGACCGTCACCTATGAAGTCGCTGACGAATTTGTCTATGCCGTGAACTGTCATTGCTCGAATTGCCGGCGCACAACCGGGTCGGCATTCAAGCCCCTGGCGGGCATTGAGATTGAAAAAATCAGAATTGCCGACGGCCTGGAGAGCATCATGTCCTATGGGGACAATGCTTCGACATATATGCACTGTGGGAAGTGTGGCTCGCTATTGTATGCAATCGTCAAGAACGGAACCTACGCCCATGTCACCATGGGGACGCTAGTCGACACACCGAGCATACGTCCGACGCATCATGTTTTCGTCGGCTCAAAGGCCGAGTGGTTTGAAATCACCGATAATCTCCCACAGTATGAAGAGAGCGACTGATCGCCATATGCGCCAAGGAGTGACCGGAATGCCTTATGAACTTTACTATTGGGACGGTATTCAGGGTCGCGGCGAATTCGTACGGCTGGCCCTGGAAGAGGCTGGCGCCGATTATGTCGATATTTGCCGTGGTCCGGCCAGCAAGGGGCAGGGCACAGGCGCCATGTTGGCCATCATGGACAGCAAGGTCGAACCCGCCGTTCCCTTCGCGCCGCCGTTTCTGAAGGATGGCGATCTGATCATCTCGCATGTGGCGAACATCCTGATGTATCTCGGGCCGACTCTTGGTCTTGCCCCCAGGGATGAAGCGCAGCGGCATGAGCTGAACGCGCTGCAATTGACCGTCACCGATCTCGTCGCCGAGGTGCACGACACGCACCACCCGATCGCCACTTCGAAATATTATGAGGACCAGAAGGAGGAGGCAAAGGCTCGGTCGGCCGAATTCATCGGCAATCGCATCCCGAAATATCTCGGCTATTTTGAGCGCGTGCTGCAGCAGAACCCGCATGGACCTGATCATGCCTTTGGCGATGGTCTGACCTATGTCGACCTATCGCTGTTTCAGATTTACGAGGGATTGCGCTATGCCTTTCCGCGCGCCACCGCGCATCTGGCCGATCGCTATCCGCATTTCGCCGCTCTGCATGCGGCTGTCGCGAAACGGCCCAATATTGCTCGCTATCTTCAATCGGATCGCCGCATTCCCTTCAACGAGGATGGCATCTTCCGGCACTATCCCGAGCTCGACAGGAGCGATGCATGACCGAAGCAAGGCTGCTGGGTTTATTTTTTCCAGTCTGCTGGGGTATTTGGGCAGCCATCTGGTTCATCGCTTCGTTCGGCGTCAAGAAGGCGGCGCGGCATGAGGATCCTTGGTCGCGATTGTCGAATACCGTCCCGATCTGGATCTGCGCCTTCCTGCTGGTCGTGCCGCCATCCTGGCTCGGGCCTTTGTCGTTCCGGCTTGTCCCGCAAAATCTGACCTATTATGGCATCGGCGCCGCCATGACCGTCATTGGCCTCGGCTTTGCCATCTGGGCGCGCTATCATCTCGGTCGTAACTGGAGTGGCGTGATCACGGTCAAGCAAGATCATGCACTGATCCGCACCGGTCCCTACGCTCTCGTCCGCCATCCGATCTATTCCGGCCTGATACTGGCGATCCTCGGTGCGGTGCTTGCGCGTGGTGATGTCGCCGCGTTGCTTGCGTTTGCCTTCATGCTTTACGCGGTTCTGCGACGTGTGGGCATTGAGGAGCGCTGGATGAGCGAGACCTTTGGTCTAGAATATGCCGACTACAACGCCACGACGCCGGCACTCATCCCATTCCTGGTATAGCGTTAAGCTTTCAGAGTTGACGCTGCCTTGAAAAAATCGGACCAGGGATCAGCGTTGGAATTGCCCAGGCGCGCGGCGGCATTCTTGACCGTGAAAGAGGCCGGCCCGATCTTGTCGTTTAATTCTTCCCAGGCGATCGGCATCGAGACTGTCGCCCCTGGTCTTGCGCGCGTCGAATAGGGCGCAACTGCAGTGTTGCCGCGGCCATTGCGCAGGTAGTCGATGAAGATATGGCCGGTCCGCTTTGCTTTGCTGGCGACGGAGAGATATGCGTCAGGGCTGTCGGCACTCATGGCGTGCGCCATCGCTTCGGCGACGTCCTTGATCTGCGGCCACTCCGCCTTGGGCTTGAGGGATGCGACGACATGCAGGCCCTTGCCGCCTGAGGTCTTGACGAAGGAGGCGAGCCCCAGCGCTGTAAAGCGCTCCCTTATTTCCAGCGCAGCCTTGATGACCTTGGCCCAGCTGACATCCTCACCGGGATCGAGATCATGATGATCATGTCGGGCTTTTCCCAATGATCGGTGGTCGTGCCCCAGGGGTGCATTTCGAGCGCCGCGGACTGGACGAGCGCCGCAAGCCCGTCGAAATCCTCGATCTTCAGGAACTTGGCGCTCTCCTCGTCGTCGGGATCGGCAATTTCGATGATATGCGGGTTGATTCCCTTCCAGGCATGTTTCTGGAAGAAGCGAGGGCCGCTTATGCCATCAGGGCAACGCAGCAGTGCCAGGGGCCGATTAACGACGAAGGGTGCCATGCGAGGCCAGGCCAGCGCATAATAATCAACGAGGTCCTGCTTGCTCACGCCATCGTCGGGCCAGTAGACCCGCTCTGGATGCGTCAACTGAACGGAGGTTTCGATCCGATTCTCAATGGGCGTCCTTGCCATTCGCATGCGCTCCATCTTGTTTCGACGCGAGAGCCGCGCCGGGCGTAGACTAGCATTGCCCGGCGCGAAAAGTCGATCGTCCTGCATGCCTTACGGCATGAGCTGACCGCCATTGACCTCGATGATTTGCCCGGTGATGTAGCCGGACAATGTCTGCGATGCCAAAAACAGATAGGCGCCGACACAATCTTCCGGAGTGCCGACGAAGCCCATGGGAATGGACTTGCGCTGCAATTCCATCTGCTCGTCATTGGTATAGCGTTCATGGAATGGCGTCGCGATGACGCCCGGCGCTACCGCATTGACCCGGATCTTGTCGTTGACGAATTCCTTGGCGTGACCATGGGTGATGGTCGAAACGAAGCCTTTGGCGGCAGCGTAGAGGATCGCGCCGTTGCCGCCCCCGTTGCGGGCAGCAATCGACGTGGTGTTGATGATGAAGCCGCCCTGCTTCTTGAGGTGGGGATGGGCCGCCCGGGTCGCGGCCAGCACCGAGCGGGCGTTCAAATTCATCACGCGATCGTAATGCTCGTCGGTCATGTCCGAGGTCGGAAGCCGTCCCAACATGCCGCCGGCATTGTTCACCAAACCATCGAGACCGCCGAGCGCTTCAGCTGCCTTGTCGATGACTTTTTCGGTCTCGCCATCCTGTGACACATCGCCTTGGATCAGGTGAACAGTACCGCCGCTCGCCTTGATTTCGGCAGCCAGCTGCTCGGCTGGCTCGCGGCTGGCATTGAAGTGAAGAGCGATCTTCATACCCTGCTTGGCGAAGGCGAACGCAAGGGCTGCACCGATACCTGTAGACGCGCCGGTAATCAGCACACGCTTGCCTGCAAGATCGGGAATACGAATGGACGCGAGCGACTGCGCGAGTTCTGTCATGACGACTCCTCCTGAACCTCAATAATCATATGACGAATTCGTCCAGTCTTAACAGGTGCGGGCGCGGCAATGCAATGCAAGCCGCCCCAGTAAATGGACACGATGATATGATCGCCGAACAATATTTCGAGCATTGTGCTCCGCCGAAAAACGATCTGGCGTGGCTGCGTCATGGCGGATATTGAAGAGCGAAGGGGAGTCGCGTGCCTGGTCCTGTGCGTTCGAGGGTGCCGGCTGCGACTTTGAATAACAGAGAGAGACCGAGGATATCATGAGCAAGAACAAGCTGATCCGTTTCGATATTGCCGACAGTCAGGCCGGCGGCCAGCGCCGTCCTTTCGCCAAGGCCGTGCGCGCCGGCGATTTCGTCTACGTCTCGGGTCAGGTCCCGACTGTTAACGGCGAGGTTATCGTCGGCAATATCGTTGCGCAGACCGAGCAGGTCATCGCCAATATCAAGGATGTCCTCGCTCTTGCCGATTGCACCCTTGAGCATGTGGTGAAGGTCAATGTCTGGCTCGACGATGCCCGCGACTTCTCGAGCTTCAACGCCGTTTTCCAGAAGCATTTCATCGATCACCCGCCGGCGCGCTCCACCGTCCAGTCGCCGATGATGGTGGATGTGAAGATCGAGATGGATGTCATCGCCTACAAGCCGCTCGATTGAGCTGACAATCCCTGATTATCAGAAGCTCCGTTGTCTGGTGTGAAAACCGCTGCGACGGTGCGGTTCTGCAATTAGCCGATTTCGGAGGCGCAGCAACTGCGCCACCGAAACACGTGCCCTTGAACGTTGGTCCCTTAAATAGCTGCGCCGCCGATTTAGCTCTGGCTTTTCAAGCGCATGCGATCTCCCTAGTCTTTTTGCCAAAGCCGGTCGCTCGTTACTCCGGTCGCAAATGTGCGCCTTGATATTGGCCTGCGGGTCCAGATTGGTAGGGCAGGGCAACGCGCAGTTTTTCCCGAATTCCTTATTGCTACAAATCGTTGTTCGGTCGGCCGCCGATGCGTCCCGATGCTTGTCGCTTTGCCTGTTGATTTCAAATCAGCGGATTGACGAGCGCGCAAACTCACGATTAAATCAATTTGATTGACTACTCGAAATCAACGAGAGGGAACTGCAAATGGGAATGAAAAAAAGCAGATTGCGTAATTTCGTGTACCGGGCTCCATGGCTGGCAACGGCAGCACTCGGCGTCTCGCTGGCATTCGGTGCCGGTGTCGCCTCGGCTGCCGAATCCGTGCTCACGATGCACATCGAGGAGCAGACCAGCTGGGTCAGCAACTTCAATCCTTTCGATCTGGCCGGTCGCCGCCAGAGCACGATGGATTTCATCTACGAGCCGCTGGTCATCTTCAACGCCAATGACGGCGGCAAGCCGGTCTGGCGCCTAGCCACCAGCTATAAGTTCTCTGACGATCTGATGTCGATCACCTATGACCTGCGCCCCGGCGTGAAATGGTCCGACGGACAGCCGCTGACGTCGGCCGACGTGAAATACACCATCGACCTGATGCTGAAGAACCCGGCGGTCGACACCGTTGGTGTCGGCCAGACCGTTGCTTCCGTCGAAGCGCCGTCGCCGACGCAGATCAAGATCAACCTCAAGGCGGTGAATTCGGAATTCCCTGAATCGCTCGCCGATCTCGCCGTCGTGCCGGAGCATATCTGGAAGGACGTTGCCGATCCGGTGGCCTTCAAGAATGAAAAGCCCGTCGGTTCCGGTCCGATGACCGAAGTTCGCCGCTTCACGCCGCAGGTCTACGAGCAGTGCCGCAATCCGAACTACTGGGATGCCGCATCGCTGCATGTCGATTGCCTGCGCCTGCCGCAGATTTCGGGCAACGACCAGATGCTGGCTTTGCTGCCGGAAGGCAATGTCGACTGGATCGGCTCTTTCCTGCCGCAGATCGACAAGACCTTTGTTGCGCTTGATCCGCAGCACAATGGCTACTGGCAGCCGCCGGCTGAAACCGTCGCCTTCCAGATGAACTTCAAGTCCACGAACGCCGGCAATCTCGAGGCCTTCAAGGATCTGAATTTCCGTCACGCCTTCAGCCTGGCGATGGACCGCCAGTCGATGGTCGATATTGCCGGCTTCGGTTATCCGGTCGTCAACCTGCATGCCAGCGGCCTGCCGCCGCGTTTCGACAGCTGGCGCAACAAGGCCGCTGAAGGTGACAAGGATGCCTTCATGGGCTTCGACACCGACAAGGCAAACAAGATCCTCGACGACGCCGGCTACAAGAAGGGCGCCGACGGCTTCCGCACCACGCCAAGCGGCAAGCCGATCGCTTTCCCGGTCATCGTGCCGAACGGCTGGACCGACTGGATTGATGCCGTACAGATCGCCGTCGAAGGGCTGCGCGCTGCGGGCATCAACGCCTCTGTTGCAACGCCTGAATACGAACAGTGGCGCAAGCAGCTTCTCGATGGCAGCTTCGATGTCGTCATGAACTCCCGCGCCGACAGCGCCACCCCGTTCCAGGGCTATTATCAGAGCCTGTCGACGGACTATGCCGGCAAGCTCACCGTCTCCGCGCCACGCTACTCCAACCCGAAGCTCGACGCGCTGTTCGATCAGTACCGCAAGTCGTCTTCCGATGCGGATCACAAGAAGATCTTCAACGATATTCAGGTTCTGATCGCCGATGATTTCCCGGTCGTGCCGGTCTTCAACGGTCCGACCTGGTACCAGTATTCCAGCAAGCGGTTCACCGGTTGGGTCACTGACAAGGATCCGGTGATGAACCCGGAAAACCACGACAATAATCGCATGCGCCTCATGCATCTCTTGCGTCTGAAGCCGGTCCAATAAGACCTAAGCAAGGGAAGCAGATATGCGTATTTCAAGCCGGCGCCTAGGCGTCTATGCGGTGGCTTTGGCCTTCGCGATCGTCGTGAACTTCATTCTTCCCCGGCTTATGCCGGGGAGTCCCGTCGACGCCATGGTGGCCCAGCTTGGGCCGCGGGCGACGCCTGCCGCCGTAGAGGCGATCAAGGCGCGCTTCGGCGAGATCGATCAACCGATCATGATGCAGTTCGTCGATTATCTCAAAGGCCTCGCAACGCTCGATCTTGGCGTTTCGGTCAAATACTATCCCCAGACCGTGGTGCAGGTGTTAAGCCGCGCCACGCTCTGGACGATCTTCCTGGTGGTGACGGCGATCATCTTTTCGCTGTGCGTCGGCGTCGTGCTCGGCGCGATCTCCGCCTGGCGTCGCGGCGGGCGGTTCGACACGGTCGTATCGCCTCTCGCCGTCATCATGTTCTCGATCCCGCCCGTCATCATCGCCCTGACGATCCTCTTCATCTTTGCGGTATCGCTGCGCTGGTTCCCCGTGGGTTATGCCTATGATCCCAATCTCGATCCGGGCTTCAACTTCACCTTCGTCAGCAGCGTGTTCATGCACGCCATCCTGCCGGTCCTGACGCTCTCGCCATTTCTCATCGGCGAGTTCCAGACGACGATGCGCTCCTCGATGATCGTCGTGCTGGGTGAGGATTACGTCACCATGGGGCGGGCGAAGGGGCTTAGCAACCTCGCCGTCATGTTCAGCTATGGCGCCCGCAATGCCTTGCTGCCCGTATTGACCAATCTGGCGCTGATGCTCGGCGCTGTCTTCGGCGGCTCGATCGTCACGGAGATCGTCTTCAATTATCCGGGCCTTGGCCTGACGCTGTTCACCGCCAGTGTTGCCCGCGACTACCCCGTCATTCAGGGGCAATTGCTTCTGATGACCATGGCAACCCTCATAGCGAATTTCATGGTCGACATCATCTACGGCCTGGTCGATCCGAGATTGCGGGAGGGCAGATAATGGGCTTCGCGTTGAAATCAATTTTTAGCCAGAAAAAGGCCCTCGTCGGCTTCATCATTGTTGCCGCATTGTGCCTGATGGCAATCTTTGCACCGATCATTGCTCCGGGCGAGCCCGGTGCACGCGTCGGTCGCTCCCACCAGGCGCCATCGGTCGAGCATGTCTTCGGCACCACGAAGATGGGCCGCGACGTCTATCGTCAGTTCGTCTGGGGTGCCAGAAGCTCGCTCTCCGTAGGCTTCGCGACCGGCATCGCCATCACGGTCATTGGAACTGCCATCGGTCTCATCGCGGGTTACGCCGGCGGCAAGACAGATGCGGTGCTTGATCTTGCGACCAACGCCGTGCTCGTCATACCGAACATGCCGCTTCTCATTCTGCTTGCCTCCTTCTCGGGGACGGTCGGGCCGATGACGATCATGACGATCATCGCCCTGACGTCATGGCCCTGGGGCGCGCGCATGACCCGATCTCAGACGATGGCGCTGCGCAATCGCGATTTCGTCACCGCCGCCAAGATGATCGGCGAGCCGGCCTGGCGCATCATCTTCGTTGAAATTCTTCCCAATCTGACGCCATTGATCGGCATCAATCTTGTCGGCAGCATCATCTATGCCATCGTTGCCCAGACTACGCTCGAATATCTCGGCTTCGGCGATCCGCTGAGGGTCACTTGGGGCACTATGCTCTATAATGCGCAGAATGCTTCGGCCATCATGGTCGGCGCCTGGTGGGATATTGCAGTCCCGGCCGCCGGTATTGCCCTTACGGGCCTCGGCCTTGCGCTGATCAACTTCACCTTCGACGAAATCGCCAATCCGCAATTGCGCTCAGGCCCGGCACTGACCCGATGGTTCCGCCTGACCCGCGCCCGCAACCGTATGATGAGGGCTGGCCAATGAGCGACAATCTGCTTGAGATTGAAAACCTGAACATCGACTATCTGGTCGACAAGGGCGACTTCCGGGCGGTGAAGAATGTTTCATTCAACATCGGCCGTGGCGAGATTTTCGGTCTCGCCGGTGAGTCCGGTTGCGGCAAGAGCACGATTGCCTATGCCATAACCCGGCTCTCCAAGGCACCGGCATGGATCAGCGGTGGAAGCATCCGTCTGGATGGGCAGGATCTGCTGCGCATGCCGGAAAACGAGCTGCAGAAGATCCGCTGGAAGCGGATCGGCATGGTGTTCCAGAGCGCGATGAACTCGCTCAATCCGCTGATGCGGGTGGAAGCGCAGTTTCATGATGTCCTCCATCGCCATACCGGCTGCTCCAAGCAGGAATCCCGCGCCCGTGCCGAGGAAATGTTCAAGCTGGTCGGCATTCCCACGCACCGCGTCAGCGACTATCCGCACCAGTTTTCCGGCGGCATGCGCCAGCGCATCGTCATCGCCATTTGCCTGGCGCTCAGACCCGAACTCATCATCATGGACGAGCCGACGACTGCGCTCGATGTCGTCGTCCAGCGCGAGATCCTGGAGCAGGTCCTCGACCTCCAGCAGACCTATGGTTTCTCGGTGCTGTTCATCACCCATGACCTGCATCTGATGGCGCAGCTTTGCGGGCGCATCGGTGTCATGCTGAAGGGCGAACTCGTCGAAGTCGGCGATGTGGCACAGGTCAGCCAATCGCCCGTTCACGACTATACGCGCAAGCTCTGGAACGCCATTCCCCAGCTTCCAGCCAGCGCCCACTTTTCCGGAGCTTTGGCATGAAACCGCAGATACAGGCAGTCGCTGCCGAACCCGTCATCCGGCTTGAGGATGTTCAGCGCCATTTCGGTTCGGTCCATGCGCTGAAGAGCGTCTCCTTCTCCCTGTTTGCCGGGCGAGCGCTGGCGCTGGTCGGGGAATCCGGCTGCGGCAAGACCACATGCGCCCGCATTATCGCGCGGCTCGACAGGTCGAGCGCCGGTAAGCTTTTCTTTCGTGGGCAGGATCGCACCGCGCGTGCCACAGGCAAGGAAGAGCGGATGTACCGCAAGGACGTCCAGATGGTATTCCAGGATCCGTTCTCCTCGCTGAACCCGGCCTTTACGGTCAATCATCATATCGCTCGTCCGCTGCAGCTCCATGGCGAAGACAAGTCGAAGGCCGAGCGCGATGATCAGATATCCAAGCTGCTTGAGAGCGTTGGTCTCGATCCTGCCCTGACACGTCAGAAATTTCCGCATGAACTGTCAGGTGGCCAGCGCCAGCGCGTCAATATCGCCCGTGCATTGGCGGTTTCACCCAGCGTTCTGGTGGCCGACGAGCCGACGTCGATGCTTGATGTTTCGATCCGCAAGGACATCCTGGATCTGCTAGCGCGGGTGAAGCGGGAGAACGACCTCGCCATGCTCTACATCACCCACGATATCGCCACGGCTGCCCATGTTGCCGAGGAGATCGTTGTGATGTTCGCCGGCCAGATGGTCGAGTGGGGCGATACCAACGCTGTGCTCGCCGCCCCGAAGCATCCGTATACCCAGCTCCTGCTCTCCGCCATTCCGGATGGCGGCCGCAGGTTCGTCACAGGCGGCAGCGCCCGCTTTCTCGAGCAGGCGGAGAAGATCCGCTCGCTCAGCCGGCCGATTTCGACCGTGGTGGAACAGCTCGGCGACAATCATTTCATGCGTGCGCTCGTCGCATCGAACTAGAGGGATTTCATCGTGGATTATCTGGTCAATCTATCGACCTTGCCAGTGGATACACAGTCGCCCGAGCGGATGGCGAAGGCAGGTGTCACCATCAGAAGGGCATTGCCGCCGGAACTGCGGCTTATCGTCGGTTGGGTCAGCAAGCATTTCAGCGAGGGATGGGCAAGCGAGACGACGGTGGCGATGACGCGCCAGCCGCCGACCTGCTTCATCGCCACGCGCAATCAGGAGCTGGTCGGCTTTGCCTGCCACGAGGCGACGGCGCGTGGCTTCTTCGGCCCGACCGGTGTCGATGAGAGCGTCCGTGGCCTCGGCATCGGCCGTGCGCTGCTGTTTGCATGCCTCAACGACCACAAGGCGATGGGTTATGCCTATACCGTCATCGGCGATGTCGGCCCTTCGGAATTCTACGAGAAGACGGTTGGCGCGATCCAGATCCCCAATTCCGAGCCCGGCATTTATGCCGGCCTGCTCAAGCTCTGAACGACCCATTAGATAAAGAGAGAATACCCATGTCGACACCGCGATCTCTAGCTTTGCGGCTTGAAACAACCTGGAATCCCCCCGCCGACGGCAAGGATTTTTCCTATGTGCTGCGGCTGAAAAACCTTTCGTCTGATGCGCTTTCGGGCTTCTCGCTCTGCGTCAGCGGTCCCGGCCGTGTCGACCCCGCTGGCGTTGTCGATGGCGCGACGGTGACCAAGCGGCTGTCCAACTTCACCGAATTCCAGCCACCGGAAGGTTTCGTGTTGGCTGGCGGCGAAACCTGGACGATCACCGTTCGTGCGCTGAGCTGGCAGTTTCGCCACTGGAATGACGGTGCCAATAGCGCCTATCTCGCATTGGCCGATGGCGGGACGGTTTCACTCGGCACGGAGCCGACACGCACATCGTCAAGCAATGCGCCGTTGAAGCGCGGCGCGGAAATCTACCCTGTACCGGCCAATCCGCCGGTGCCGCTGTCGATCATTCCCTGGCCGAACCGCGTTGCCGTTTCTGCCCGCCGCCCGCTGCCGGCAGGCTTTGCCCTGAAGGCCACCACGCCGGAAGCGCAGGCTGCTGCCGCAAGTTTCACCGCGCTTGTCGAGCATCTTTTCTCGGCCGAAGGTCTCATCCGTTCCGAGGCGGAAGGGGCTGTGTCCGTCGAGTTGCGCCAGGTAGCCGGTCTCGGTGCAGAGGCCTACAGGCTGGTATTCTCGTCTGAAGCCATCACGGTCGAAGCGAGCGCACAGACCGGTTTCGTCTATGGCCTCGTGACCATTGGGCAGATCTGGCGCGGCGCGCGTCTGCACCCGCAGGCATTCCATTTCCCGGCGGGTGGCGAGATCGTCGACGAGCCCGCCATGGGATGGCGTGGCCTGCATCTGGATGTCGCACGCCAGTTTTATGGCACTGCCGAGATCAAGAAGCTGATGGCGGTGCTTGCCTGGAACAAGCTCAACCGCTTCCATTGGCATCTGTCGGATGATGAATCCTGGCGTGTCGAAATCGACGCCTATCCGGCGCTGACGGAGATCGGCGCATGGCGCGGCCATGGTCTGCCGATGCCGCCGCTTCTGGGCTCCAGCCCGGCTCGCACTGGCGGCTACTATACCAAGGCAGCCGTGCGCGACATTGTCAGCTATGCCAAGGGTTTCGGCATTGAGGTGCTGCCCGAGATCGATATCCCAGGCCATTGCTACGCCATGCTGCAGGCAATTCCCGAGCTTCGCGATCCGAATGAAGCCGGCAGCTATTACTCGGTTCAGGGTTTCCCTGATAACTGCATCAACCCGGCGCGCGAAAAGACCTATGAGGTCATCGAGACGATCCTCTCCGAATTGATCGAGCTCTTCCCGTTCAAGACGATCCACATCGGTGCCGATGAAGTTCCGCTCGGCGCATGGTCCGGTTCGCCGGAAGCGCTGGCTCGGCTGCGCGAACTCGCCGGCGACGAGGTTGCGGAAGCACATGCCAAGCGGTTGAACGTCATCACCAACACGCATGGTGCCGACGATATTCACGGCTCCGGCGCGGCCTACCTGCAGGCGGAATTCCTGGAGCGCATCCAGGCGTTTCTCGCCTCAAAGGGCTGCATAACGGGTGGTTGGGAAGAGGCGGCTCATGGCGACAGGATCGACAAGGACAAGAGCTATCTCTGCAGCTGGCGCAATGTCGAGGTGGCGGCCGAGCTTGCCGGTCGCGGCTATGAGATGGTGGTTTGCCCGGGGCAGGTCTATTATCTCGATATGGCGATGCGCCCGGATTGGGACGAGCCCGGTGCGAGCTGGGCGGGCCACTCGGATCCGGAGAAACTGTATAACTTCGATCCGATCGGCGGCTGGACGGACGTCCAGAAGGAAAAGCTTCGCGGCATCCAGGCCTGCATCTGGTCGGAATCGATGACGGACCGGGCCATCTTCGACCGACTGGTGTTCCCGCGGCTATCGGCACTTGCCGAAACGGGCTGGACGAAGCCATCGGCAAAGTCCTGGGAGCGGTTCAAGGCGCTTGTCGGCACGATGCCGCTGCTATACGGCCTGCATCAATTCTGACAGCTTGATGTATGGCCCTCGGCGCGGTTTAGGTGCCGCGCCCGATTGCGTTTGATGGCATCTCCTGTCGTTACAGCTGCTGGGCAGCGCGATGGAGGATCGGCTTTTGCAGGACATCGAATTGCGGGTTCGTTTCCGAAAAGATCGGTAGTGCGGCGGCGCCGAGAATGGCCGTGTCCTTGCCGGAAGCGCCGATCATCAGCCGCGGGATCGTGCGCTCTTCCGACGGGTTCACCGGAATATGCAATGGCTCTACGCGAGCTGCGAGCCGTGTCATCAAGGCCGTTGGTGCGCTGCCGCCAAGCACGATCGTCTGCGGATCGAAGGCAAGCTCGAGAAAATCGATCGTCTGGCGCAGCGGCTGGGCGGCCTGCTCAACCCAGGTCTCAAGTCCCTGGTGATTGGCTGCGATCATTGCATCGAGATCGTCGGGCGAAAGCTCCTGGGCGTTCTCGATTCCAAGATATTCGTAGGCGACGGATGGCGACACATAGCGGTCGAGACAGCCGCGCTTGCCGCAGGTGCACAGCCGGCCATGTGGTTCGACGATGATATGGCCGATTTCGCCGGCATTGGCGCGGCTGCCCTTGTAGAGATGGCCGTCCAGGAACATGCCGGCGCCGATGCCGCCATCGCCCGCGAGAAAGAGATAGACGAAGCTTCCGAGACCGCGTGCGACGCCGTATAGCCGCTCGCCGATCGCCGCAGCCGTTGCATCATTTTCGACGAGCACAGGCACGCCGATACGTCGCTCCAATTCGCTGGCGACGGGGAAGTCCTGCCAGCCGGGCAGATTGAGCGGGCTGAGCGAGGTGACGCCGCCATCCGCATAGCGCCCCGGCAACGCAATGCCGGCGCCAAGCAAGCGGTTGCGATCGAAGGAGAAGGCGTCCTGCAAATCCCGGACGATGGCGGCAAGGACGGGGATCGCTTCAGTCGGCCCGGGTCTGTCGACATGGCGTTCGATGCGGGCGCAAACCGTGCCGGACAGATCTGTCAGTACCCCGATCGCCCTCTGTCGGCCGAGCTCCAGGCCGATGGAGTAGGCCCCGTTTGGATTGATGGTATAGGGAATGATCGGCTGGCCGCGGGCGATCTTCTGCGCTTCCATCGGGATCAGCAGATGCGAACGCGCGAGCTCCTCGACGATATTCGATACGGTCTGGGTCGTCAGCGCTGTTATGCGGGCTATTGCTGCCCGCGACATCGGCCCGTTGGTGCGGATGGCCTCGATCACGACACGCCTGTTATGCGATTTGGCCTGTTCGAGATTCGTGCCTGAAATTGTCTTCATGAGATGATTGGAAGTTTCTGGATCAGCGTTCGTTAGCGTTGTTGCTTGTCACGGCTGCTGCTGCGTGACGGAGAAGGCGGGGCGCAAATTACCGTTGTTCGCCCGGTATTTGGGTAGTTTCCATCCTTTTGTCCAACGGTTCAAGACGTTAGCGATCAATAGGCCAAAGCTTGGCGTTTTCTGCGCCCTTTTTCCGCTGCTTAGGCGAACGGGCAAGCCTTTACTATGACAAATGTTAGGTTAGACTCCGGTTACCTCGGCTTTTGCAGAGGATAGCCCCTGGAGGATTTCGATGATCAGACTGCTCGGACTTGCGATTTTTTCTACCTGCCTTGCCACTGGAGCCATGGCAGCGGACGCCACCTGCAAGGCGCAGGCCGCAGACAAGAAGCTGGCGGGAGCTGCCTTGACCAGCTTTACCAACAAGTGCGCCAAGGATGCGGCTACTTCTTGCGATGCGCAGGCCGCTGCCAAGAAACTTGCCGGAGCTGCCAAGACGAGCTTTGTCAAGAAGTGCAACGCCGACGCCGTCGGCGGTTGATCGCTGACATCAAGCTTTCACGCAATTATCCTGAGTGCCGCTGAGCGCAAGTGAGATAGTTGAGTGTTAAGATCGGGACGCAGCGATACGAAGTGCCGTGTCGCTGCGTTTTGTACCCACATCGTCAAGCCAATTTCCGCCCTCGATTGGAGCCGGTTTCGTTACTGTTTTCGATAGGTGCCCTGCATGGTCACGCCATCGGCGAAATTGCACACGCCTGCTTGCGTAACCTGCCATGTTTGGGCATTGAGCCGTTCGAAGCCGATGGAGCAATTGTCGACGGAAAGCTTGCCACGGCCGCCTTTTAGCGGAATGACGCCATTGATACTGCCGGCATCGACATCGCCTGCATCGGCGCCGCCGGGGCCGACATGGGTCGCGGTCAACAGGATTGCCGTGAGGCCGCCGACCGGGCCGAATATGGATAGATTACCCTCGTCGCCCTTGCCGCCTTCGGCTAGAAAATTGGTGGAGACGCTTTGTCCGCCCTTTGTCGCCTGAAGATATCCGATCTGATTGTCATAGGCTTGCCGGACGCATGCCGCATCCCCGCATGATTGCACGGATTTGAGCCAGCGTTGCTGCCGTCCTTCGATGGTGTTGGTATCACCACTTTTGCGGGCGGCGGTGTAGAGATCGCTGGTCATCGCATCCCGTATCCGCAGGGATTGATCCCCGCAAATCACATGGTCGCTTTCCGTGGAAGGCTTTTTGCAATCAATGCCCGCAGCCGAAACCGGCATTGCAAATAGGTTAGCTGCCAGCATCGCCATGGCGAATTTCGAAATAGTCATGGGGTCCTCCGTCCGCAATCATCCCTGCTAATTATGCCGCACCTCGTCGTCGTAAAGGCCTCGCAGCGCATATCGCAATGCGAGAGATTTGATCCGCGCCGCATTTGAAGATTGCGAGGAGGGACCTAGTTTTGCTGATCAAGGCAATTTGCAGATCGGCGGAGGAGTGGGGTGAAGGGCGAAACACAATTGTCTGGCAGAGTCACGTTCCTGGTCGTCGGATCGGTTTTCGTTGCCGTCACCATCGGAATGGCGGCGTTGGGAATCCACCTTTACAGAACAAACGCAACGGCAACCGCAATGGCGGCTTGTGTGGTTTTTGCATGGGGTTTCGGCAGCATGGTCGTCGCCATGATGCTCGTGCTGTTGACCTCGGGGAGGCAGACTAAAGGCAATGTCGGTGTCAGGAGAGGCAGGGTTTCTATCCGGCTTAATAACGGATCGCCAGGCTCAAGCGGCCATATGACCGGCGGCGGTGTCGAAGCCGAGGGTGAAGCGGGAACGCGCATCACCAGTCCGCTCCCGTCCGTTTTTCTAATGCTATCTTCGATCGGATTGGCTGTGCTTGGCCTTTTCCTCTTCGGCCATCACCGGCTCGATGTGATCGGTTCGGGCATGTTCGTCGTCTTTGTGATTTACATCGCGAACTGGAGCAGACTGGCTTGGCCTCGGAAGGTGACTGGTGCAACGGCCAACAAAAGCACCAGATGACGAAATGCCTTCGGTACGCCTATGCGGCGTCCCGCCGGTTCTTTTGACCCATACTATCGATGCCGCCTGGACCCACAGCTTCGAGATCGGCGCGATAGGCAAACAGTTTGCGGCCCATCCTTATGCCGAGTGGCAGCAACAGGGGCAGAAGCAGGTCCCGCAGCAACAGCCTTAACCGGGTGGATTTGCGCTTCCTCGAGGCGTTCTGCCTTGTGAGCTTTACGACGCGCTCGATCCTCGGGCGCCGCAATGCTTCATAGCGGGCGAAGGCGTCGTTGTGGTCGATCGTTTCGGCCAGGCATGACGATAGGATGAGTGCATCTTCTATCGCCATCGAGGCTCCCTGTCCGGCGTGCGGGCCAATGGCATGGGCAGCATCCCCGAGCAGAACCACGCGCCCTTTCGACCAGGTGGGAAGCGGCGGCATGTCAAAGATCGGGTAGCTGCGCTCGACCCTCTCAACCTCTTGCAGGATCGCCGCATTGGGAAACGGATCGTCGGCATGCATCTCACGGATGCGGTCTGCCAGGTCATGAGGATCCATTCCGCGCACCATATCGGGGTTGTCCGCGGCGAAGGAGTTGAACCAGTAAACCGGATACGATGCCGTCTTGATGTAACCGAAGAAGGCTTTCTCACCGAATGTCATGCGCATCAGGCCATCCGTTGCCGGTATATCGGCGGCGACGATGCCGCCGGCGCCGATCAGGCCGGTAAAGTGCGGGGCCGGGAAGTCCGGGAACACCTGCGAACGGACCTGCGAGCGCAGACCATCGGCGGCGACGAGAAGGCCCACCGAAAGGCTGGCCGCATCCGCAAAGTTTAGCGAAACGGAATGGATACGGCTCTCGACGCCGGAAATGCGTCGGTCGAATTGCACGGCGATCCCTCGCGCTTCGCATTGCTCGATCAGTATCCGGGCCAGTGTTCCCCGCTTGACCGTGACGGACGGGGCGCCGAATGTCGACCGATGGTCGCTCTGGTCCACGAGAGCCAGCCTGCGGCCGCGCGCATTGCAAAGCTCGATGGCTTTGGTCTCCAGCCCCGCGCGCAGGACTTCATCACAGCAATCCACGGCCCGAAGCCCGTTCATTCCATTGGGCGCGAGCGTCAGGAATTCGCCTTCGGAGAGAGCGGCTTCCCGCGAGCGTGCCTCGAACAGGTTCGGGCGAAAACCCAGCTTTGCCAGCCGCAAAGCGAGCACCAGCCCGCCTATGCCGGCACCGCAAATGCCGATCGTCAATTCGTGGTTATTGGCATCGGGAGTTGCAGCACCGTCCGTCATAGGGCACATTGTTTCTTCCTTCTAATCGTTAGATAGATGAATTATTCGATGATCGAACAAAAGTCAAATGAGGAGCCGCAGCGCCTTGCCGAGGAGATCGGGTTCGCCTGCATGCGATGGCAGGAAGCGGTGGAAGCCTTCGATGAAACCTTCGGCAAGCTTTACGGGTTGAATAGCGCCGAGCGCCAATGCCTGAGTGTCATCATGAGAGCGCCGCAACCGGCGAACGCCGTCGCCAAGGCCATCGGACTTGCACCTCCATCGGTGACAGCGTTGATCGATCGCCTCACGGCGCGCGATCTTGTTCATCGCGTCGCCGATCCGAAAGATCGGCGCAAGATCCTGGTCGCCCCCTCGGAGAAGGCCGTAAAGCTCGGCAGGGAAATTTACGGCCCTATCCATGAGGCTGGCATGCGGATGCTTGGGCAGTTTTCAGAAGCGGAAAAGCAGGTCGTCCTGCGGTTTCTGACGCAAGCGATAGAGATGCAGGAGCACGAACTCGAACGACTGCAGGAGAGGGGAGCGAGCTGATCCCATCGGGCCGGAAGGGTGATTCGTGCATACTGTCGCGGCCGAGGACATTCCTTTACCATCGGGTGTTATGGTTGAAGACAGGTTCAAATTCGAAAGGCACATACCGGGATAAGATGCTGAGCGCGGAAATCGTCGCATTTCTCCAAGCATATCCGATGGCGGCGCTTGTAGTTGACGCCGCTGGTGTTGTTGTCTTTGCGAATGAGGGGGCCCGTGATCTCTTTGCATTTGACGAAGTACCTCCCGATCTCGCTATCTCGGCTTTGCTGCCGGACTGGCCGTTACAAGCTACAGTATCCCACGCGCTTGTCGTGGCTGGCGATGGCGATCGGCGAAACTGTCAGGTCAGGGTGACGACATGGCGCTCCGCATCCGATGTGCTGACCGCAATTCTCATCGAGCCGGAGAACCAGGAGCGCCAGGCGGCCGTCGCGGCACGAGACGCCAATTTGCGCCTGCGATATGTCATAGAGATGCTGCCGGAAGCCGTGTGCGTCTTCGATGCGAACGACCGCTATGTCCTATGGAACGAGAAATATGCGGAGCTCTATCCGGATATTGCCGGTCATCTCAAACCGGGGACTGCTTTCGAAGACATATTGAAGATCAGCCTTGCAAGCGGCCGTATGCCGGAAGTCGTCGGAGACAAGGATATCTGGCTGCGGCAGCGCATGCGAAAGTTTCGCCAGCCGGTTTCTCAGGAAGAGCAGCAGCTGCGCGACGGACGATGGCTTCGGCATGATGACCGGCGTACCCCGGATGGTGGCGCCATTGGGATGCGGATAGACATCAGCGAGCTGAAGCAGCGCGAGGAATGGCTGAGCCAGCTTTTCGACGCCAATCCGATGCCGATGCTCCTGTGCGACGGCACCAGCCTCGATATTCTCCAGGCTAACCGGGCAGCATTGGACTTCTACGGTTTTGATGCCGTGACATTATTCTCATCAAGGGCATGCGACATGCATGTCGAAAGCGAGGCCGAGCGATTTGCGGCCGCACTTCTCGAACTTGAAGGTGATTGCGAGGCCAGAACCGTTTGGCGGCAGAGAATAGCCGATGGTTCGGAGCGCCATGTGCTCGTCTATGTTCGGCTGCTCCACGAGGGGCTGGAGCGCCGCCTGCTGCTGACGATCGCCGATGTCAGCGACCGAATTCTCGCCGAGGCCGAAGCCAACCGTCTGGCCGCACACGATATGCTGACCGGATTGCCGAACCGGATGTGTTTTTACAAAGCTCTCAGCGAAGCTCTGAAGACGAGTGGGGGAAAAGGCATCGCTGTCTTCTGTCTTGACCTCGATGGGTTCAAGCCGGTCAACGACACGTTCGGGCATGCCGCTGGTGATGAGGTTCTCAAGATGGTCGCAGAGCGGCTGCGCGGCGCGGCAAGAGAACATATGGTGGCGCGGTTGGGCGGTGACGAATTCGCCATCCTGATGGAAGCAGCCGATGGAAATATCGGTGATGTTGCGCGCGGTTGCATCGCCGCCTTCAAGTCCTCTTTCTTCATCGGGGGCGTGGCGGTGGATATCGGCATCAGCATCGGCGTCTCGTCGTCGCCGGAGGACGGCCAGAACGGGGAGGCACTCGTTCAGGAGGCCGACCGCGCACTTTATCAGGCAAAGGCCAGCGGCCGGAATACCTGGCGGATGGCCGCCAGCGTCCGTCGTCGGGCCGTCTCGAGGCGTATGAAGTAATGGGCCGGCGCCGCATGGCGGTGCATATTCCCAGCTCTTGAACTTGGCTCGTCGCCTCCTCATCTGAATATCAATTGTTTCAATCTGTCGAACTGACAGCCTCTCGCTTTTCACAGTAGCTGCCGGTCCTCGTAGCGACGCGCCCGCGTCGGAGGAGTTTCTATGGGATTCATTGATCGCGACATCCAGCCGTCACCCGATGCCGGGCTGCTGGATGCCTATTCTCAATCGGTATCTGGCGCCGTCGATATCGTTGGTCCGGCCGTGAGCCGGATCGAGCGCTTGGGCCGCCGTGCCGGGCATGGTTCCGGCTTCGCCATCTCGCCGGATGGCCTCGTCGTCACCAATAACCATGTGGTCGACGATGCCAAGACGGTCCGTATCAAGACGCCGGAAGGAGCAACCGTCGAGGGCAGGGTGCTTGGCCGTGATCCGGACACCGATCTTGCGCTGATCCGGGCCAATGACTGGCCCGGTGCATGGGCCCGGCTCGGTGATTCCAAGACGTTGAAGCGCGGCCATATCGCCATCGCCATCGGCAACCCGCTCGGCTTCGAATGGACCGTTACGGCCGGCATCGTATCGGCGCTCGGCAGGTCGATGCGCGCCGCGAGCGGCCGGCTGATGGATGACATCATCCAGACGGACGCGGCGCTCAATCCGGGTAATTCAGGTGGACCGCTGGTATCGTCGGCAGGCGAGGTAATTGGTGTCAATACGGCGGTTATCCAGGGTGCCCAGAGCATCGCCTTTTCGGTCGCCTCGAACACGGCCAGGCATGTCGTGTCCGAAATCCTGCGCTTCGGTCATGTCCGGCGTGCCTATATCGGTATCGCTGCCGACACTGTCGAGTTGCAGCGACGCATCGCGCTGGAGGCCGGCGTCACGCATTCGACCGCAGTGCGTCTGCGCCGCGTCGAAAAGGATAGCCCGGCGGAAAAGGCAGGCCTGCAGGAAGGCGACTACCTGCTCGCCATCGAGGGCCACGCCGTCTCGGGCATAGACGATGTTGTCAGGCTTCTGGACGGCGACAAGATCGATACCGAGATCGAGGTTCTGATCTTCAGCGTCGCCGGGCTGATCGAGCGACGGCAAGTGAAGCCGTCGGCTCGTCCTGCGATCTAGAGCACCTCCAGGAAAAGTGCGTAGCGGTTTTCCGTCCGGAATGCGTCAGGAAACAAAAAGATAGAGCATTTCCGCTTTTCGTGGAAATGCTCCGAGGCTGCCGGTCGCTAGCCTCTGCCGACCAATGGCATTTTCGTTGCCATAACGGTCATCGACAGCACGTTGGCATCAAGCGGCAGGGTGGCCATATAGACGACGGCGCGGGCGACATGTTCGGCCGAGATCGTCGGCTCGGCCGCCACCTCTCCGTTCGCCTGCAGCACGCCGGCGCTCATCCTTGCGGTCATGTCGGTCGCGGCATTGCCGATATCGATCTGGCCGCAGGCTATGTCGAAGGGACGGCCGTCGAGCGCCGTCGATTTCGTGAGGCCAGTGATGGCATGCTTGGTCGCCGTATAGGGTGCCGAATGCGGCCGTGGCGTCGTTGCCGAAATCGAGCCGTTATTGATGATGCGGCCGCCGTGCGGCACCTGGTTCTTCATCAGCCGGAAGGCCTGCTGCGTGCACAGGAAGGCGCCGGTGAGGTTCGCGCCGAGGATGGCGTTCCACTGCTCGAAAGACAGTTCCTCCATCGGTACGGCCGGAAGGCCCATGCCGGCATTGTTGACCAGCAGATCGAGGCGGCCATATCGGCTGGCGATGGCATCGAAGAGGGCGCGAACGGAATTGGGATCGCCGACATCGGCGGCAACGGCGAAAAATTCCGCGCCCGTCTCTTCGGAAAGCTCCCTGGCGGATGTTTCAAGCACATCCGCACGGCGTCCCGAAATCACGACCTTGAAGCCGGCCGCTCCAAGCGCTTTCGCCATGGCGCGCCCAAGGCCCGTGCCGCCGCCGGTGACGAGCGCTATTCCATTTTGTGTTTTAGCCAAACCTTCGCTCATGCAAGCCTCCCGCCCAATTCATCCTCGATATGCACCTGCAGGATCTCGTCGAAGCTCTGCTCCGCCTTGAAGCCGAGGTCACGCGCGCGCTCTGCATCGAACCGCTGCGCCCAGCCGGTGACGATCTTCTCGATCACCGGATCTGCCTCCCGCCGGATGAGGGCGACTGCCTTGTCGCCGGCCACCCGCCGCAGCGCGTCGATTTCATCGGAAACGACGGCCGAGAGCCCGGGCATGGTGAGATTGCGCCGCGGCCCGATCTTCGCAGTGTCGAGCGCTGCGGCGTGCACGAAGAAGCCGACCGCAGAGCGCGGGCTGGCAAACCAGTGCCGCACCGTATCGCTGACCGGCAGGATCGCTTCCTTGCCGATCAACGGCTCGCGCAGGATATTCGAGAAGAAGCCCGAGGCCGCCTTGTTCGGAGCGCCCGGCCGCACACAGATGGTCGGCAACCTGATGCCGATGCCATCGAAAATCCCGCGCCTCGAATAATCGGAGAGCAGAAGTTCGGCTATCGCCTTCTGCGTGCCGTAGCTGGTGAGCGGCGCAGTCAGGAACTCGTCGCCGATAATCTCGGGGAAGGGCGTACCGAACACCGCGAGGGACGACGCAAAGATGACGCGTGGCACATAAGCAGCCGTCAGACCTTGTTGCCGGATCGCCTCGAACAGCGCCCGTGTTCCGTCAAGATTGACCGTGTAGCCCTTGTCGAAATCCGCTTCCGCTTCGCCTGAAACGACGGCCGCCAGATGGAAAATGAGGTCAGGGCGTTCTTCGATGAGCTTATCCGCGACGCTGGCATTGGCGAGGTCGACGGTGACAGCCTTCGAGATGTCTCTGAGAGCTTCCGGTATGGGCGACTGAAAAGCATCCGCGAGAGTAAGTCGATCGATCGACTGTCCGAGCGCCTTCGGTTCCTTGGCGATCCGTTCGACAAGCTTGCGGCCGACCATGCCGGCGGCCCCCAAAATCAACACATGCATTTCGGCTTTTCCTCCTCAAGGAATCGGTATCGGTCTTCAATGTGGTTCGCCGTCTCCGCGCCCGGTCGACAACAATCAAATGGTTCAGCTGCGATATGCCTGCAGCCAGCCCAGTCCAGCCTCCGTTGTCGTGGCGGGCCGATATTCGGCTCCGATGGGCCTGTCATAGCCAAGCCTTTCGATGAAGCGGAAAATGTGACGATAGTCGATTTCGCCGTGATCCGGTTCGCGCCGGTCGGGGACAGATGCGATCTGGATATGGCCGATGGCGCCCAGAAGTGCTTCGAGCTTCTGGGTCAGGTCGCCCTGCATGATCTGGATGTGATAGCAGTCGAACATCAGCTTGATGTTCCCTGCGCCAACAGCAGATATGATGTCGAGCGCCTGATCGGTCGTCTGTAGAAAATACCCGGGTGCGTCGCGGCTGTTCAGCGGCTCGATCAACACCGTAATGCCCACCTCGCTGGCCCGCCCGCAGGTATGGCGCAGATTGGCGATGAAGGTGGCGCGCGCTTCCTCGCCGCTGCTTTTTCCCGCCATGACATGGACATTCTGCGCGCCGATCGCGGCGGCATAGCCGATTGCCTGGTCGATTGCGCGGCGTGCCTCGGCCTCTCGGCCCGGTAGGGCCGCCAACCCATTGTCGCCGGCCTGGACATTGCCACGACTGGTGTTCAGGCCAAGCATGGAAAGACCTGTTTCGGCGAGCGCCTGGCGCACTGCTTCGACTGGCGTGTCATAGGGATAATGGCATTCCACCGCATCGAAGCCGGCGGATTTGGCGGCCCGGATTGCGTCGGGAAGCGAAAGCTCCTGCCAGAGAAAGCCGAGATTGGCGGAAAAACGCAGCATGTTCAGTCCCACTCCACATCATAGGTGCGAACCAGATCGGCGATCTGGGCATCCGTCAACAGGGCAGGGTTGGCCCCGCGCGTCAGAATGGCCAGCTTTGCCGTCTCTTCCAGTTCCTCGATCGCATACACCGCCGCTTCCAGATCCTTAGCCGAGACGACTGGTCCGTGCGCCGCCAGCATGACGGCGCTGCGTTTGCCGGCAAGGCCGCGGATCGCGTCGCCCATGGCCGGATCTCCCGGCATGAAATAGGGCAGAAGTTTCACCTTGCCGAGCTTCATGATCGAATAGGCTGTCAGGGGCGGCAGCATATTGTCGCTGTCGACATCAGGCAGAACGGACAGCGCGATGGAATGACTGGAATGCAGATGCACGACGGCTCCGGTCTTGTCCGGTCGCGTCTCGTAGAAAGCGGCGTGCAGCGGCATTTCCTTCGTCGGCTTGTCTCCGCCGATCAGGCGCAAATCATGGTCAAACAGCGAAAGCCGTGCCGGGTCCAGCCGTCCGAAGGAACTGCCTGTCGGCGTGACCAGCAGGCGTCCATCACTGAGGCGCGCGGAGATGTTTCCGGACGAGCCGGCGGTAAGGCCCCGATCGTAAAGCGACTTGGCCATCTGGCATATCTGCTCGCGCAGGCTGGCTTCTTCGCTCATGCTTCCTCCAGCCTGGTGAAGGCATCCGTGAAGAAGGTCTCACTGCCGAAATTGCCTGATTTCAGAGCGAGCGCGATCATCTCGCCCTCCACCTCTGCGAAAGTCCAGGGTACACCTGGGGCTATTTCCGGGCCGATGGTCAGGTGGGTGATCCCGAGTGCCTGGGTGATCGCCCCCGATGTCTCGCCGCCGGCGACGACAAAACGGCGAGTTCCCTGTTGAAAAGCCTCGCGGGCGATCTCCGACAATGCTTCCTCGATGACTTGGCCTGCCTCGTCACGTCCCAATCGTTCCTGCGCTTGGCGCACATCGGCGGGCTCCGCGGTGGCGTAGATGATCTTGCGGGCGTCTGCCGGCTGCTGTCTCAGCCACAGGCGTGCGGCTGCAGAGCCCTGCTTGAAAAGGTTGATAGGGTCAAGCTTGAGGCCGGCGCTATGTGCTGTGTAATCCGCCACTTGCCTGCGTGTCATCGCGGAGCAGCTTCCAGACAGGACGATTTGGCCGCCCGCCACATGTGGCAAGAGTTTTTGAGCATCAGGCGCTGTTGCGAAACCCTGTTCGACGTACAATCGCGGCAGCTGGCCGGCGACTGCGCTGCCACCGGTCAGAAGCGGCATATCGACCGTCGCGGCGGCAATGGTGCGTAGATCGTCGTCGCAGACGGCGTCGACGATGACATGCTGCACATCGTCTTCCTTGAGCCGCTCCAGCCTCGCCTTTAGGGCTGCCGGGCCTTCCGACACCACGGTGCGACTGGCAAGGCCGACTTTGCCGCGCACCTGTGACGACAGCAGTCGCACTAGGCTGGAATCGCGCATCGGCGTCAGTGGGTGGTCCTTCATCGGGCTTTCGGCAAGAAGCTGCTCGCCGACAAACAGATGGCCCATGAATACGCTGCGACCGTTTTCGGGGAAGGCCGGGCAATAGATCGTTTGCTCCGCGCCGGTCTGCGCCATCAGCATTTCTGCGATCGGCCCGATATTGCCCTCTGATGTGCTGTCGAAGGTCGAGCAGTATTTCCAGAAGAAGCGCATCGCTCCGGCATCTTTCAGCCAGTCCAGCGCCTGGCGCGCTTGCTCGACGGCGCTCTGGACCGGCGATGTCCGGCATTTCAGGGCGATGACTTCGATGACGGACTATCGCTATCATCTCGTTTCGTCGGCGGCACGCCGATCCGTAGCGATACGGGTAGACCGCTGCGCGACAGGAGGGCGGCGAGATCCGTGGCCCCGGTAAAATCATCGGCGATGCAGCCGAGCAGGAGGGCCATAAGCTATTCCTCCATGCCGGGAAGGATGGCGCCGCTCTTGCGCGCAAGGATCTTGACGACGGCAGCGTCATCCTCCTGACCAAGGCCCGCCTCTGACGCCTCGACGAAAAGGCTGAGTGCGGAGGCGGCTAGCGGCGTGATCGCGCCAGCCTTTTCGGCTTCGGACGCAACGATGCCGAGATCCTTGACGAAAATGTTGACCGCCGAACGTGGCGCATAATTGCCGGAAACAATGTGCTCACCGCGGTTCTCGAACATCCATGAGGAGCCTGCGGAAACGCGGATCACGTCATAAAGCGTCTTCAGGTCGATGCCGGCCTTGGCGGCAAGCGTCATGGCTTCGGCTGTAGCGGCGATATGGACGCCGGCGAGAAGTTGGTTGATCATCTTCACTTGCGAACCTGCTCCGGGACGATCCCCCAGCCGGAACACCTTGGCCGAGATGGCATCGAGGGCGGCGGAAGCCCGATCGAAGGCCTCTTGCGAGCCGGAGGCCATGACAGTGATTTCGCCGGCCAGCGCGCGAACATGGCCGCCGGAAACCGGCGCATCGATGACAAGCATGCCCGCCGTCTCAAGTCTTTCGGCAATATCGGTGGTGGCGCTCGGCGCCATGGTGGCGCAGAGCAGAAACACGGTGCCAGGCTTTGCCGTCTCCAGTGCGCCATTCGGGCCGAATACGACGTCCTCAACCTGCTTGCTGTTGATAACGTAGACAAGGATGACATCGGCGGTTTCGGCAGCCAGTGCCGGCGTTGTGCAAGCGTCCCCGCCGGCTTCCGTGAAGCGTGCGAGGGCATCGCTGCGAATATCACATCCCCGCACCGCGAAGCCTGTCTTGAGAAGGGACAGGGCTGCGCCCCAGCCCATCGATCCCAAGCCGATGACGGCTGCCTTCTTCGTTTCCTGCACGATGTTACCTCTGTAATTTAGGCCATGTTACCGGTACCGGTATCGTTAACATGGCCAATTTCTCCTGTATCTGTCAATAGCGCCAGTTTTCCTTTTCCCGGAAATATCCTATGAGGAAGAGCGACGCCGTCGGGGGTCGCTACCAATGTCGAGGGTCGCCGGGGAATGCGCAAACCCACTCTGGAAGAAGTCGCGATCGAGGCTGGGGTTAGCAAGATGACCGCCTCGCGTGCCCTCCGTGGCGCTGGCGATGTCTCAAGTGAAACCCGCGACAGGGTGCTGGAGGTGGCGAGGCGGCTAAGCTATGTCGGCAACCGGCTGGCGCTCTCGCTGTCTTCGCAGCGCACCAATCTCGTCGCCGTGGTCGTGCCCAGCATGTCGAATATCGTCTTTCCGGAAGTGCTGGCGGGCATCTCCGCCGGCCTCGACGGCTCGGGCATGCAGGCTGTATTCGGCATTTGCGATTACGATGTTGCCAAGGAGCGGGACATCATCCGCGATATGCTCTCCTGGCAGCCTTGCGCCATCATCGTCACCGGCCTCGACCAGCCGGAGGAAACGGTGAAATTGCTGAAGCACGCAGACATCCCGGTCATCCAGCTTATGGATCTCGATGGTACGCCGATCGATTTCAATGTCGGGTTGTCGCATGGCGAGGCGGGCGCCGATATGGCAAGGGCGCTGATCGCGGCCGGCGCCGGCGGTTCGGCTATGTCGGCAGCGCGCTGGAGAAGGATTTGCGCGCGGGCAAGCGCAAGGCTGGTTTCGAGCGCGTGTTGCGCGAGCACGGCCTGCACTTCGTGGAACTGGCGATCGATGATGCCTTTTCCTCGATTGCACTTGGGAAGCGGTTGACGATTGCCATGCTTGCCGCCGTTCCCGATCTCGATTGCTTCTATTATTCCAACGACGATATGGCGAGCGGCGGATTGTTCGCCTGCATGGAGCTGGGGGTCGCAGTCCCCGAGAAGATCTTGATCGCTGGATTTAACGGATTGGATCTCATCAACTCCCTGCCGGCGCCAATTGCGACGTCCCGTTCGCCAAGGCGTGCGATCGGCGAGGTCGCTGCGCAATTGGTGCGTCAGGCCGTGGCCGGCAATCAGGAGACGGAGCAAAGAACCGTCAAGTTCAAGCCGATGATTACGGGAATTGATGGCTTTGAAGATGAAGGTTAGCGAGTTTACTCGCTGCCAAGATCAGGCTGAGATGATGTTGAGTTCTCGGTTGACCGACGATTATCCGGAACAACTGGCGTGGCTGTCAGCGCATTGCGTGCTATCAATTCTCTTGGATGCAGGTGTTGGTCGAGTCTTTGCTAGATCGACGATGGCGCTGACACCGCATCTTCTTCTCAAATGGAGGATATTGAGAATGCATCGCCCCCAAAAACTGCTTTTCGCGCTCGCCTTTAGTACCATGACCGCCGTTTCATCCTATGCATGGGCTGCCGGCTTTGAAAATATTGTCGTTTCGACGGAGGAGGATGCCGACGCGACGCAAGATAGCTTTGCTGCAGATACGCCGAAGATCTTTGTGTCGGCCGAACTCACCAAGGACGTTCCGTCGGGAAGCAAGGTGAATATCGCCTGGATCGCCATCGACACGGGCGGGGTCGCTCCGCCAAACTACAAGATCGATGAGGTCAATCTCGACATTACCTCGATGATCAACCATGTAAATTCCGCATTGAGCAAGCCGAATAATGGCTGGCCTGTCGGGACTTACAAGATCGAATTCTCCGTGGACGGCAAGCCGATGGAATCGGTCGGTTTCAGCATAAAATGAGGTTATCTGCTGTCACGCCTGCAATATATGTCGGCGTGTCAGCTCCTTGAGCATATCCACATCGCGCATTGCGATGGCGTCGACCATCAATTGGTGCTCGCGGCCGGATTGCTCGATCCGGGCGCGAGTTCGCCATTGCGAAACCGGCGCCGATGAGGTCCGTTGCCGGATTTCGGTGACCAGGTCGACGAGTTCCTGATTGCCGGCAAGCGCTAGCAAGTGCCGATGAAAGGCAAGATTGGCTTCGTAGAGCTCGAGCATGGTGCCGGTCAGGACGAGTTCGTCGAAGCGCGTGGCAAGCGCGCGCAGGGTGACGATATCGGCCTCGGATGCGTTTTCGATGATTCGATCGCTGACTGCCGTTTCGAGGATGACGCGGATGTCGCTGACTTCCTGGGCGCGGCGCCCATCCTGCTCATGGACGTGGTAACCACGGTTGGGAATGTGTTCGACCAGCCGCTTCTGCACCAGCCTGTCCAACGCTAGCCGCACCTGCGGCCGCGTACAGTGATACCTCCGTTCCAGATCGATCTGCTTCAGCCACGTTCCGGGCGGAAGCCTGCCGGCAAGGATGTCCTGGAGAATGAGCTCAGTCACATCCGGCGTCTCCGCCTCTTGCGCGCGCGCTGCCGCGTCAGCTTCCAGCGAATTCATGCAGCTCTCCCAAGCCTCCCGTTTTTGGCGATGACTATCATGGACCCGGTTCTTGGCCAACGGACCCGTAATCGCTGCCGAAAAAATATCCATGCACATCTCTTGCGCAGTTATTCTAATTGGCACATAAATTGGTACCAATTTGATATCCATTACATGAGGCAGATGCAAGTCCATGCAGAATTCTGATGCGGTATGGGACATCGTCGAGAGAAAACGCCAAGCGTTCTTTGAGCTCAGCGATCGGATCTGGGAAATTCCCGAGACGAATTATCTCGAATACCAATCCGCCGAGGAGCATGCTCGCATGCTCGAGAGCGAGGGCTTTCGGGTTGAGCGTGGGCTCGCCGGTCTGCCGACGGCTGTCATGGGCGAAGCAGGCGAGGGTGGACCGGTCATCGCCATTCTCGGTGAGTTCGATGCCTTGCCGGGACTGAGCCAGGAGGCCGGCATTGCCGAGGAGCGTCCCTTGATCGACGGTGGCAATGGTCACGGTTGTGGCCACAACATGCTCGGCTCCGGATCGATGCTGGCCGCCGCTGCCGTCAAAGATTTCCTCGCCGAAAACGGTCTGAAGGGCAGGGTGCGCTATTATGGCTGCCCCGCCGAAGAGGGCGGTTCCTCCAAGGGCTTCATGGTACGGTCTGGCGTTTTCGATGATGTCGACATCGCGATTTCCTGGCATCCGGCACCTTTCGCCGGCGTCAACAACCCGATCTCACTTGCTTGCAACGAACTCAACTTCCACTTCTCCGGCCGCGCGTCGCATGCTTCCGCCACGCCTCATCTTGGCCGTAGCGCGCTCGATGCCGTCGAGCTGATGAATGTCGGCGTCAACTACATGCGTGAACACATGCCGTCGTCGGCACGTATTCACTACGCCATTACCGATGCTGGCGGCGGGGCGCCAAACGTCGTGCAGGCGCGTGCGACCGTTCGCTATCTTGTTCGCGCACGGACGCTGCCGGAACTTCTGGTGCTGGTTGCGCGGGTCAAGAAGGTGGCGGAGGGTGCCGCACTGATGACTGAGACGACCGTCCGCAGCGAGATTATCAGCGGCGACGCCAATCTGGTCGGCAACACCCCGCTCGAAGAATGCATGTTCTCGCACCTGGAGCGGCTTGGACCGCCGGTGTTCGATGATGCGGATCGGGAGACGGCCCGCAAATTTCAGCAGACTTTCAGTGCCGAGGATATCGCAGCCTCCTATGGTCGCTTTGCGCTGAAGCCGAAGAAGGGTCAGGCGCTCTGCGAGGAGATTTTCCCGCTGAATGCCGGTGATGGCACGTTGGTCGGCTCTACCGATGTCGGCACTGTGAGCTGGGTCGTGCCCACCGTGCAGATGCGCGGCGCCACCTATGCGATCGGCACGCCGGGGCATTCCTGGCAGCTCGTTGCCCAAGGCAAGCTGCCGGTGGCGCACAAGGGGACCGAGCATGCGGCGAAGGTGATGGCGAGCACTGCCGCCGAGCTTATCCGCAATCCGCAACTTATCGAGGCGGCCAAGGCCGATCACAAGGCAAGGCTTGAAGGAACGCCTTTCGTCAACCCGATCCCGGACGATGTCCAGCCGCCACTTCCGGAGAAGGCCGATGCCTGAGGAGGTGGGGAACTCCAGCAATTCTCAGGCGCAGACGTCGCTCTCTGCAATCGGTAGCAACTGCTGCTGCGGGACGACTTCATGAACCAGCCGGGCCTGTTCGAACTTGCCGGCTTCGGTCCGGACGGTTGGGGGAAAATCCTTCTCGCCGGGGCGTGGATGACCATCCTTATCGCCATGTCCGGCTACGCCGTCGGTGCTTGCATCGGCACTTTCGGTGCCTGGGCGAAGATTGCCGGCAATCGCTTTGCGCGCACGGTTGCCGATGCCTACACGACCGTATTGCGCGGTATTCCCGATCTTCTGGTCATCTATCTCTTCTATTTCGGTGGTAGTGCTGTCGTCACGGCGGTCGGCAAGTTTTTCGGTGCGGATGGCTTTCTCGGCTTTCCCGGCTTTCTTGCGGGCTCGCTGGCCGTTGGCGTCACCTCAGGTGCTCAGTTTACCGAGGTGCTGCGAGGCGGCTTCAAGGCGGTGCATCCGGGTGAAATCGAGGCGGCCATCGCCTGCGGCATGCCGCGCGGGTTGCGGCTGCGCCGTATCATCGCGCCCGCTGACGCTGCGGCACGCTCTGCCCGGCCTCGGCAATGTCTGGCAGGTCGTCCTGAAGGAATCGGCGCTGGTGTCCATCACCGGCGTCGCCGAACTGCTGCGCCAAGCCCAGGTCGGTGCCGGCTCGACCGGACTGCCATTCGATTTCTACCTGATTGCCGGCGTCATTTATCTGATGATCTCGACCGTTTCGAGCGTCGTCTTTCAACGAGCCGATCGGCATTTGTCGCGTGGCGCGAGGAGACGCTGATGGATTGGTCTTTCCTCGAAGAAACCTTCGTAAGTCTCATCGGAGCGCTCCCCCTGACGATCGAGCTCGCCGCGACCTCGATCTGCCTCGGTATGGTTCTGGCGCTGCTGCTGGCTTTGGCTCGGCTCTCCGGCCTTGCCGTTCTCGATTGGTTTGCGCGCCTCTATGTCTTCGTGTTCCGCGGCACGCCGCTGTTGGTACAGATCTTCCTGATCTATTACGGGCTTGGCCAGTTTCCCACCATCCGCCACAGCATTTTCTGGCCGCTCCTGCGCGATCCCTATTGGTGTGCCGTCCTGGCTCTGACCTTAAACACCGCCGCCTATGGCAGCGAGATCATTCGCGGCGGCCTGTTGTCCGTCCCGCACGGGCAGGTCGAAGCGGCCCGGGCCTGCGGCATGCATCGCATCATGCTGTTTCGCCGGATCGTGCTGCCGCTTGCCATCCGCCAGGCGCTGCCGGGCTATGGCAACGAAATGATTTCGATGGTCAAGGCGACCTCGCTTGCCTCCATCATCACACTGATGGAAGTAACCGGCGTTGCTGCCAAGATCATCTCGGAAACCTACCGTGCGATCGAAGTCTTCGTCGTCTCCGGCGCCATCTATCTTCTCATCAATTTCGTGCTGACGCGTCTCATACAGTTTGCCGAATACAGGCTGAGCCCGCACCTGCGTCCTGCTCCCTCCAGTATCAACTCGACCACCGAGGCAATTGCCGCAGGAGACCCGCAATGACGGCCATGCCAATCGCACTTCGCGTGCGCGACATGCACAAGAGCTTCGGACCTGTCGAGGTTCTGAAGGGTATTTCGCTCGATGCTCTGGAAGGGGATGTCGTCTCCATTCTCGGTTCCTCGGGCTCGGGCAAATCGACATTCCTGCGCTGCATCAACCTTCTGGAGACGCCCGATTCCGGCGAGGTCACCGTAGCCGGCGAAACCATCCGCATGCAAAGCAACGGCCGGGGCGTGCATCGCCCGGCAGACGGCAAGCAGGTCGACCGCATTCGTTCGCAGCTTGGCATGGTGTTCCAGAGCTTCAATCTCTGGTCTCACAAGACCATCCTCGAAAACGTCATCGAGGCGCCGATCCACGTTCAGCGCCGTTCGCGAGCTGAATGCATCGAGGAAGCCGAGGCACTCCTAGCCAAGGTCGGCATTGCCGAGAAGCGCAATTTCTATCCGGCGCATCTGTCGGGTGGCCAGCAGCAACGCGCCGCCATTGCCCGCGCGCTTGCCATGCGCCCGAAGGTGATGCTCTTCGACGAGCCCACATCGGCGCTCGATCCGGAATTGGTTGGTGAAGTCCTGCGCGTGATGCGCGCACTGGCCGAGGAGGGGCGCACCATGCTCGTCGTCACGCACGAGATGGGCTTTGCGCGCGATGTCTCCAGCCGGGTCATCTTCCTGCACAAGGGCGTGGTCGAGGAAGACGGCAAGCCGCAGGACGTATTTGCCAGCTCGCGCTCGGAGCGCTTTCGCCAGTTCATCAGCCAATGACAGTCAAACTCAATCAAAAAAAGGGAACTTAACGATGAAATATCTTACCGGGATTCTGGCGGCCGTGATGATGGTCGCCACGCTTGCCGTCTCGACGGTCGCGCGAGCGGAAGAGAAGAAATGGACGCATGTGACGATCGCGACCGAGGGTGCATTCCGCCCCTGGAATTTCACGAAGCCGGACGGCACTCTGGATGGCTATGAAATCGAGCTGATCAAATATCTCTGCGACCACATGAAGGTCGAATGCACGACGGTCATCCAGCCCTTTGACGGCATGATCCCCGCGCTCAATGCCGGCAAGTTCGATGCGATCATTTCGGGCATGTCGGCAACTGCCAAGCGCGAAGAGGTCATTGCCTTCAGTGATTCCTATGGCACGACAGGCCAGACCTTTGCGACGCTGAAGGATTCCCCGCTTGTGGATCTGCCGCTGAAGGGCGAGGTCTTTTCGCTGGCGACGGATGAGCCCGGTGCGGCTGCTGCCGTGAAGAAGCTCGAGCCGTTGCTCAAGGGCAAGACGATCGGTGTGCAGACGGCTTCGATCGCGGCAACCTTCCTCGATAAGTACTTGAAGGGCGTTGCCGACATTCGCGAATACAAGACCACCGAGCAGCACGACCTGGACCTTAAAGCCGGTCGCGTCGATATCATCATGGCGTCCATGGCCTATCTCTCGACGGCAGCGGCAAAGCCGGGCAACGAGGACATGACTGTCGCAGGTCCGCGCTTCCAGGGCGGCCTTCTCGGCCGTGGCAGCTCCGTTGGCCTGCGCAAGGACGACACACAGTTGAAGGCGATGTTCAACGATGCGATCGCGGCTGCCAAGGCCGACGGCACGATTGCCAAGCTGTCGGCGAAGTGGTTCGGCTTCGACGTTACACCGAAGTAAGACCTTCCTCGGCAAGGTCAAATCACTGCACCGGACGACTTTCCGGTGCAGTGATTCAGATGGCTGTTTCATGGCGTGAGAGTTGCACTACCCCATGTTCAGCAACATGATTTCCCACAAACTCCACCGCATGGAAACATTCGGACACCATCGAAACCAGACAATCGAATAGATCAGCACGGAGGGCCATTCTCTTGCGGAGTTCGATCGTCGAATGCTTTTTACAAATTCATGGCGGCGAGAACAATTAAGCCACGTCGTCGTGACGACCTTTCATGAAAAGGGTTATCGCGACTACGGCAGGAAATGCATCGAGACATTTCTCCGACATTGGCCGAGGGACATCGCTTTGGTTGTTTATGCCGAGGATGTCGATGTCGAAGAGAAAGATCGCCGGCTGCTGGTGTTCAACCAAAGTGAGGAATTGCCGCTATTGCGCGATTTTCGCGCGGCCTACGGCGAGAACTTGCAGGCCAATGGCTTTCGGCCTGTGCGCAACGGCCTGATGCGTGATTTTCGCTGGGATGCGGTTCGCTTTTCCAACAAGGTGTTTGCGGTGGCCGACGCCATCAGGCGTTACCGGACCACGGTCGATCAATTGATATGGCTCGACGCCGATACGGTTACCCATAGGGAGATTCCCCGAAGCTTCATCGATGGAATTGCGCCGCGCGGCAATCAGCTTGCCGCCTATTTGAACCGTCGAATATATCCGGAGTGCGGGTGGGTGGCCTATAATTTGCGCCATCCGGCGCTCTTGAGCTTCGTGGACCGTTTCGAAGGCGCCTATTCCTCCGGCTATTTCCTGAATTTGAAAGAAAGCCATGACAGCTTCGTTTTCTGGAAAGTGCTCCAGCAGATGGAGCTTGATCAGGAAGCCCAATTCAAGCGCCTTGGATCATGTCTGACGAAGACACACGTCTTCATCAACAGTGCTCTTGGCGGATACATGGATCATCTCAAGGGCGATCGGAAAGCGGCCGGAAAGAGCCGCAGGCGCGATTTGAAATGGTACCGGCGCGAGGCGTGGTGGCAATGGTGACGATCGGGCGTGTCAGGGAGGATTTGTCCTCTCACGCCGATAACGACAGGCTGCGAAATGATTGTCATTTCAGGAGCGTGGCTCTAATTTAAGTCGCAATAAGGAATCCGGGTGCATGTACGACGATTCGGTTCTGCCGACAGATGTAGCAGTGGTGCTTGGGTTGGTATGCAACATCATTGCTCCGCTCTTCGCCTTTTGGGCGGCAGGGCAACTTCCTCGTGGGCGGCTGATCTTTCATGCGATTGCCTCTGGCGTGATCCTAATTTCGCCCTTCCTGGCAATGTTCCTCAGTTTGTCCGACCTGATTCCGGATGACGAAGAGCCTCCGGGAACGCGGTTCGTGTTTCTGCCGCTGATCTTTGAGGCCGCTATTATCCTGCTGCTATATTTTCTGGCCGGAGCGATGCTTCTGTCAAAATCGCTTCATTCTGCAGTCGCGAGCTGGAGGAGATCTCTCTAATCTGCGGCGGCAGTAGGGTATTGTGGTCCCGGTGCACCCTTTCCAGCATGGAAACGCGACCGATATGCGATCGGCGATAGCCCGACATCGGCGCGGAAATGATTGCGGAAATTCGTGGCAGTTCCCAGGCCGGTATGAGCCGCAATGGCTGAGACCGATAATGTCGTTTCCTCCAGAAGCTCTCGTGCCCGGGCAAGACGTTCGTTCTGGAGCCATTCTCCGGGTGCCGTGCCCGTCGCTTCGCGGACATGTCGATGAAGGCTACGCAGGCTCACACGCGCTTCATCCGCCATGCGTTGAACGGACCATTGTTCCGCGAGATTAGCGCGGATCATGTCCAGCAGCGCTGATAGCCGGGTCGCCGAACGCTGCACCACAGGTCTTTCGATGAACTGTGCTTGTCCGCCCTCCCGGTGGGCGGCGACCACGAGACGTCGGGCCACGCTATTGGCTGCCTTCATCCCGAAATCCTTCCGGACCACATGGATGCAAAGATCGAGCCCGGCGGCGCTACCTGCCGATGTCAAAATGTCTTCGTCATCGACATAAAGGGCATGCGGTTCGACATTGATCTTGGGATAGGTCGCGGCAAGTCTGGCTGCGTGGTGCCAATGCGTGGTTGCCCGCCTGCCGTCAAGCAGACCGGCTCGGGCGAGCACAAAGGCGCCGCCGCAGATCGAAACGATCCGGACACCTTTGGCATGTGCCGTCTTCAACGCCTGCAGAAACAACACCGGCACGTCGGCATCGGGTCCGCGCCAGCCGGGAATGATGATGGTATCAGCTCGATCGAACAGTTCCAGTCCGCCATCGGGATCGAGAAGCAAGCCACCTGCACCCCGAATCGGTCCCGGCTCTATCGCCGCCGTCATGCAGCGGTACCAGCCGGGTCCCATCTCCGGCCTGGACAGTCCAAACACTTCGAATGCACATCCGAATTCGAATGTGCAGAGCCTGTCATAGGCGACGATGACGATCAGCGGGTTCGTATGTTTTGGCATGATCCTTTCGATAATGGCTATTTCGGCCACTGGCAAGGGCGATCCATGCCCGGATAATATCAATCATCGGACCAAGTCTGGTCCAAATGGTTGCGCAAAGGGATCGCGGTGACGGACATGAGACTGATCGGAATGCTGGATTCGCCCTATGTCCGACGCGTGGCAATCTCGCTCAGGATCCTGGGCATAGAGTTCGTGCACGAACCCCTTTCCGTCTTCAGCACGTTCGAGGCTTTTGCCGCCGTGAACCCGGTTGTCAAAGCGCCGTCACTTGTTACCGACGACGGCATCGTCTTGATGGATTCGAGCTTGATCCTTCAGCATGCCGAGCGTTTTGCCGCATCGGGACGCAGCCTCATGCCCAGCGATCCGAGAGAGCATACACGCTCGCTACGCATCATCGGACTTGCGCTTGCGGCATGCGAGAAGTCGGTGCAGATCGTCTATGAGCACAATCTCCGTCCTCCGGAGAGGCAGCACCAGCCCTGGCTCGATCGCGTCCATGCGCAGGTCGCGGCGGCCTATCGAATGCTCGAGGCGGAAATGCCGCAAACCGATGCTTGGATCTTTGGCGCTGGTCCGATGCAAGCTGATATCATGAGTGCGGTGGCAGTACGATTTACCCGGGAAGTGCTGCCACATGTCCTCAGCGCCGAGGAATATCCGCGCCTTTACGCGCTTTCCGAACGAGCCGAGGCGACAGACGCGTTCCGCGCCTTCCCCTTTAGCTGATGCCGACGGATTTAAACGTCTTGGCACGGAATCGATCCATTCCGCCGCGAAGCCATTTGGATGGTAATTGCTTCCACATGACGGCTAGAGGATCGGAATTTTTGTTGCGCGTTCAGGCGGAGTTCAGGCGAGCCGTCGTATTGCTACCCCGTCCGATGGACAAAAATGGGGGTAAGGGAATGTTGGAACGATTGGTACGATTCTCTCGCGTTGCCCTGGTCGGGGTTGCCGCGATGCAGCTAATGACCTCGGCCGCGATGGCGCAATATTATGGTGGCGACGACGATTACAGGCCGCCACGCTGGCAGCGCGACCAGGGTCGGGATTGGGATCGCCCGCCACCGAGAGGCTGGGACCGGGACCGTGACCGCGGTTGGGATCGAGATCGCGGCGGTTGCGACCGGGGCGAACTCATGCGCGCGGCACGTGCGGAAGGTTTCCGGCGCATCGATTCGGTTCAAAGCGACGGTCGACGCATTGTCGTTCGCGGCTGGAATGACGGTGGCCCCGATCGCATGGTTTTCGCCAACCGGCGCGGCTGCCCAACTCTGCGCTAACGCCGGAGCTATACTGAAAGCGGAGGTCGATCGCAGTCGGCCTCCGCTTACTTTGGATTGATATGTCTCTCGACTGTCTGGAGCGGTCTGCTGGCTGTTGCTTCTCGGCTACAGCTTCACATCGTTGCGCTTACGCGACGGAACAGGCGGTCTCCGCAAGATCGGCGGTGTCGGATTCGGCTGGCACATGGGTGCCACCATCCTGCTGCCGGACAATGAATTGCCAGGTCACGCCCCAGGCATCCCGGACCCGATTGCCCGGTTCCTCGGAGCCATCTTCGGCCAACGCAATTTGCAGACAATCTGCCTCAACCTGGGTCTCGCACTCGATGGTGACCGTGCAATTGTGCTCGGAACGATCCAGCGGGCCGGCCTCGAAACCCATATAGGGGCGATTGCCGAGCGTGAAACCTGCGAATTTGGCGCTGCCAGCGGGACCGTTGGGATCGCTGGTGAGGATGTTCGAAACCCAACCGATCGCGGAACCGGGGATCAGCGATGTGTAAAATTCAATCGCCGATTCCATGTCCTGCCGGAACCAGAGATGTTGCCTGACCTTCATCATTTCTCTCGTCTTTATTCTCTCATGCGGACGGCGGTTGCCGGCCATCCATCAAAAAAATCCATGTCGCCGGTGGACCGCCTTCTATCGAGCGGTGGCACCGGCGGCATGGCTGAAGAACTGCCCAGACCGTTCGTGCTCACCCCTGCGGAGCACCGACGGACACGCAACACTATTTCTCGGCAACTCTACCAGCGAGAGCCATCACGTAATCGTCCGCAATATCCGCCAAGCTCAAAGCGACTTCTGGTTCATTCCAGCCCGCAGCAAGCGCCACCTGTACGAAATCGCGAAACGCTACCGCGAGTACTTCTTCACGCTCGACGGTGCGATAGGAATCGCTCATGGAATGTTGCGGCTTGCTGATCCGTACTGTCTGGCGGGTAGATACCATCGGTGTGTTCCCTAAAACTCGCCTTGGTGCACGCAGAGCACATTCGCCATGCACGTGAGGCTTGGTGTCCGAACGATTATTCGTTTCATTTTTAATAAGTTACGAGCTAGCTGTCGTTAGCCACGCATCCGGAAACTTGCAGCAGCGTCCATTTTCGCAACTGCTGAAGTGTGCCTCCGCGCCTTTGCTTGGAATGAGATGCGACGTACTCTCCCCTGGCGTGCGAGCGCTTAATCTTGCACGTATCCAGACAAGGGGTCGAATTTTGGTGATTTTAACGGCTATGGCCGAGCGTTCTCAGCCACTCGTCGAACGGGTGCGCGCTGCCGGCTGATGCCTGCGACGCCGCGTGCCTGAGATAGGGTGAAACGGTAAGGTTTCGCGCTTCACGAGGGCTATAGCCGAATTCCTTGCTGAATGCCCGGCTAAAGTGCGCGGCCGAGGAGAACCCGACCGCAAAGGCAATATCGATGATCTGCTCCCGATTGGAGGGATCGCTGAGCGAGGCATGCGCGGATAGGAGACGGCGCCGCTGAATATAGTGATGAACGCCGCCCTCCTGTTCGAACACCTGATACAGCCTGGTGCGCGATATGCCGAGTTCTCGGCATATGCGTTCCACCGTCAGGTCTTCCGAGGAAAGATTGCTCTCGACGAACCGTCGCACCCGTTCCGTCAAGGCGAGTATGCTGTGTTGCTCCGTGCCCGCCGATTGTGCGGCCGAAGATGCAACGCAAGCGACGATCATGTCGCGGACCGTCTGGACCACATGCGGCAAATCTGCCGCGATAAAATGCGGAAGGTTGGCCTCGATGATATTCAGATACTCGATAAGGAGCTTGGTGAGGGTTCCCGAGAGAACGATATTGTTCTTGATCTCGACCGAGGCGGGAACATCAAACAGCAGGGTGCGCGGCAGGATGAGTGACAGGACTTTCGCCTCCGTGGCACGCCCTCGAAATGGGTGTCCCAGGGATCGTAGCTGAATTTTGCCCGGCTCACCTTCGGAAACCAGACCATCGACCTCAGTCCATGTCCGGCCGCTGCGCAGCACCGAAATGTGCCAGTGATCGATAAGGTCCGATTTCACCTTCGCCTGCGAGCGCATGTAGCTATGGGGCGGTGCGGCGTGCTGAAAAATCAGCATTCCGCCGAGATTCCACGCTGTATGATCGGCAACAAATCCGGCTTCCTGTGAGGTATTGTCAGGCATGCGAGTGTCGACGAGGGGCGCCACGTAGCCTCGCCACGCGGCGAATTGTTCGACGGCATCGAAATCTCGGGTCGAAAACAGCAATGGCTTCAAGGCAGGTGGCGGTGGGGGCTCCTCGCTGGCGGGCCGTGTCGGCCGGGGAAAGCGGCGTCGTTCGCCCTGCACGGGCTTGCGATCCTCGTGCCGTGCTTCATCTTTTGCTTCGGTTGCCGCGGAAGCGGATCGTTCCTCGCATCGAAAGTCAGGCAATCCGGTCTCCTCAGATACCACCGGGACGGAGCAAGAGCATCGCCATCCAATATCCGCCCACTATCCCGGCGGTAGACTATGCTCCGCTTCGATGGAATATGTCCCTAATATTACCCCAAACCATGCTCCCGGGAGAGGCGCAGGTCCGACTCCGGGACTTTTACCATGCTAAAGCATTCATTTGCAGCGTATTTCTGAAAAGGCAAGCCTCACTGCCTCTCAACTTGTTGTTCCCATAGGGATTACCCCGAAGCCGGCGCCCTCAGCGCCAAACACATTGCCGCCATATGGTGATGCTTGGAAGATCAGTGATCTCTCGACGCAGAGCTGTAGACCGCAGTGTCTGTTGGAATAGGATGTTAAGGCCTTAAAATCATGATGATGGATCGACGCTCTTTCCTGATTGCCACCGCCTTTGCAACGCTTTCCACGACCGTGCGAGCCGCGTCATCGAATTCAATGATCCAACTATGGCCTGGGCAGCCTCCGGGCGGCGGTGGGCCAACCGGCCCTGTGCAGAGAAACGACAAGGGTGCGGTCAGCAACATAGCTGCGCCGGGCCTGGAGGTCTTCGCGCCCGAAAAGCCGAATGGCGCCAGCATGTTGATTGCAGCTGGCGGCGGCTACAAGCGCATCGAGCTCGGCAATGAAGCCTATCCGGCTGCTCGCTGGTTGGCGTCGAAGGGCATCACAGCCTATGTTCTGACCTATCGGCTGCCGCGCGAAGGGTGGGAGAATTGGCCCTTGGCACCGCTTCAGGACGCGCAACGTGCGATGCGCGTCATTCGTGCCGAAGCCGCGCGCCGTCAGCTGGATTCATCGCGCGTCGGCGTGCTTGGGTTTTCTGCCGGTGGCCATCTGCTGGGCCTGGCTGCAACGCGCTCTGCCTTTGCTTCCTATCAGGCGAACGATGCGATCGACGGTCAATCCGCACGTCCCAATCTGGCTTCTTTGATCTACCCGGTCATCACCCTGAAGCCGCCTTACGACCATACCTCGACCCGCCGCTCATTGATCGGCAGTCATCCGGATGCGGAAGCCAGCGCGGAATGGTCTGTCGAAACGCATGTCCGTTCCGGTTGCCCGCCCGTCTTCTTGGCGCAGGCCGAGGATGATCCGATTTCCGATCCGGCAAATACTTTGATCATGGCCGATGCCTGCCGCAAGGCCGGCATTCCAGTGGAGTTGCACCGGTTGCCCAGTGGCGGGCATGGTTTCGGCATGGGAAAGCCGGGTACACCAACTGCCGATTGGCCGGGCTGGTGGGAGCAATGGTTGCGCGGCAATCATTTCCTGTGATGAGAGATAGCAGCGCGCGTCGGCGCTGATCGATGGTCTCTGCGGCTGCGGGCGGCATCCTCCTTGCAAAGCCGGTCTGAAACTATTCCGTTTTTGTTATGCCTTCTTGCTGCACGGCAGAGTAATGTCGCGCCATCTTTATGAGGCATGAGTAATGGACCAAAAGCGCCATAGAATCCGTGAACTTGGCTTTGCGCCCGGGCATTTCGCGCCTGGGCCGCTAAACGCGATCACCGATGTCGACGGCCTGCGTGTAGGGCATGTCACATGCCATGAAGGTGAGCGCACGCGCACGGGCGCAACGGCGATCCTGCCGCATGGCGGCAATCTGTTCCAAGACAAGGTCCCGGCCGGATTTGCAGTCTTTAATGGCTTCGGCAAGTTCGCCGGCTCCACCCAGATCGTCGAGCTTGGCGAGATCGAGACGCCGATCGTGTTGACCAACACGCTGGCGGTCGGGCGAGGCATCGAAGCCATCATCAGCCATACCCTCGCTCAGCCGGGCAATGAGAAGGTGGTATCGATCAACGCGGTGGTTGGCGAGACCAACGATTCACGCCTCAACGATATCCGGGCGGCACGTCCGCGCGTCGATGAAATTCGACTGGCGATCGATACCGCGACGTCGGGCCCGGTCGAGGAGGGCGCTGTCGGCGCTGGAACGGGCACGGTTGCCTTCAGCCTGAAGGGCGGCATGGGAACCAGCTCGCGCCTCGTGCCTGTCGGTGGCGAGACCTATCGGCTCGGCGTTCTCGTCCAATCGAACTACGGCGGTCGCCTTGTCGTCGCCGGGCGCGACTACGCCGCGTTGAGCGAGCACGACAAGGACGGCTCCATCGTCATCGTGCTTGCGACCGATGCTCCGCTCTGTCCGCGCAATCTGGAAAGACTGGCGCGCCGTTGCTTTGGCGGCCTTGCCCGCACAGGAGCGGCATTAAGCAATGGTTCGGGCGACTATGCGCTGGCCTTTTCGACGGCCGAGGCGGTGCGGCGCACTCCCGAACGCCGCAAGGGCGTCAGTGCGATCCCGACATTGGGCAACGATGCCGTCTCGCCGCTGTTTGAAGCTGCGATCGAAGCCACGGAAGAGGCAATCCTCAATTCTCTCGCCATGGCAACCACGACGACGGGCTTTAACGCCGCGACCGGCAAGAGCTCGACTGTCGATGCCATCAGTCTTCCCCATCCAAGTCATCGCTGACCGTCATTTTTTCAGCTCGCATCATACGGAGTTTCCATGTCTGCCCCGACGATCCGCACCGTCTATCTCAATGGTGCCTTCTTGCCAGAGAATGAGGCGCATCTGTCCATCTTCGACCGAGGTTTCCTGTTCGGCGACGGCATCTATGAGGTTACAGCCGTACTGGACGGCAAGTTGATCGACAGCGCTTTGCACATGGCCCGGCTGGAGCGCAGCGTCCGGGAAATAGGCGGCCACTTGCCCATTACGACAGACGAGATCGTGGCGATCGAGAAGCGTCTCGTGGAGGAAAACCAGCTTGTCGAAGGGATGGTCTATCTCCAGTACACCCGTGGCGCCGAGGACCGGAATTTCTTCTATTCCGAGGATTTGCAGCCGACGCTGGTGCTCTTCACGCAGGCAAAGACGCTCGAACATGTTGCTGCCGTGGAAAAGGGCCTCAAGGTAAAGTCAATGCCGGATCAGCGTTGGGCGCGGCGGGATATCAAGAGCGTCGGCCTGCTGCCGCAGGTGCTGGCCAAGCGCGCCGCCAAGGCAGAGGGCTTCGATGAAGCCTGGCTGGTCGAGGACGGCATGGTGACGGAGGGCGCGTCGTCGACGGGTTACATCGTGACGCGCGACGGCCGCATCATCACCCGCGCCAATAGCCACGCGACCCTGCCGGGATGCACGAGGCGCGCCGTCCTGGATCTGGCGCGCGAAGCGGGCCTGGTGCTGGAAGAAAGGCCGTTCTCGGTAGAGGAGGCGAAGGCGGCTGCCGAGGCCTGGCTGACAAGCGCATCGAATTTTATCGTCTCTATTACCAACATCGATGGTGTCGACATCGGGAACGGGACGCCCGGGCCGATGTTCAAGCGCCTGCGCACCCTCTACATGGAAAACGCGCGGCGCACCGCGATCTGAGCTGCCGCAAGGGTCGTCCGATCGTCGGGATCAGTCCAGCATCGACCAGATGCGCCCGACGATCGGACGGCGATTTTCGCGCGAGCGATAGAGGCGGATTTCCACGTCTATATTCCATTCGCGATCGGCGGCATGCACGAGCCGACCGTCGGCAAGTTCGGCGCTGACAAGGCTTTCCGGGATCCAGGCCAGGCCGAAGCCGGCGGCGACCATGCCCTTCAACCCCACAGACATGCTGCCGACATGCACGCGGTTTTCCGCTGGCAGACGCTCGCCAATGACACCAGCCACCAGCTGCCCGAAGAAGGATGTCTTCTGATAGCTGACATGGCAGAAGCCGGGTTCGATACGATGCAGCGGCGAGCCGTCCGCATTCGCGGCGCTGACCGGCAGGATGGTTTCGCGGCCAAGCGTGTGATGTTCGAATTGCGGGTCGAGCAGCATCGGCACATGCAGGTGCTGATAGGTCAGCAGGAAATCGCAATCCCCATCGATGAGGGAATTCAGGTTCTCTTCCATGGTGCCGGAGTCCGGCCGCATGTGCGAGACGATGGGTCCGATGCTCGCGTTGAGCCGGCTTAGCCAATCGGGAAAGAAGGTGAAGGAGAGGGTATGCAGCGCCGTCAAGGTCACGGTGCGCGCATCGGTGCCATCCTCATGCTGAAGATTGCGCCGTGCCTGGTAGAGCGCCTGCAAGGTCTGCTCGGCCACCGGCACGAACCGTTCACCCGCCGCCGTGAGCCGCGATGGATAGGTGGCCCGGTCGATCAGGCTCGCGCCTACCCAGCCCTCCAGCTGTCGGATGCGGCGGCTGAAGGCCGATTGCGTCACATGACGCTCATCGGCGGCCTTGGAAAAGTTCAGCGTCCGCGCCAGCGCCAGAAAATCTTCAAGCCATTTGACTTCCACTCGAAGCTCCCGAAAGAAACCGGCTATCAAAGCCGGGTTCTCCTTGGCCCGAATGGGCCGGGAATGCAATCAGCTTGCGCGGCGATATTCGATCATTCTGGCGCGGGCAAGCACCAGTTCCAGCCGATCCCCGTCAAGGAGATTGAGGCAGACCCGCTTGGTCCAGGGACCGTCCTTGAGGGTGAAGAGGAAGCGTCCGGAGCCGAGCGCCTGCAGGGCCATGCGATGGCGCACCGGGCCGACACCCATGATGACGCTGCCATTGTCGATTTCGAAGCACGCACCTTCAGAAGAGTTCCAGACCCCCGACAGCGAAGTCGGCACAGCCTGCTCTTCGACGGGCAGGAACCGCCGCTCGGCGTGTCCGATCTCTCCGACAATCGCCTCACACTGCATGGTCAGGCGCATTGGCGAGGAGGCCGAGCGCGAGGAAACCCATGATCCTTCATCCTCATATACCGTTTCGTCGGCATCGAGATAGGTCACCGTGCTGCCGGCGACCTTGATCCACCACGGCCCGCTCTCCGTCACATAGGTGCCGTCACGCAGGGCAGTCGAAGCGCGGGGCAGTGCCTCGCCCGTCAATGCTGCCATGGATTCAAGAGCGATCTTGTAGCCGTTGGTATCCTCGCCGTTCGACACCACCACGAAGCCGGTTTTCTGAATGGGATCGAGTAGGAAGTAACTCTTGTAGCCGGGATGCGAGCCGCCGTGGCCGATGAGCGAGCGTGGGCCGAGAATGGTGCGGCGGAAGCCAAGGCTGTATCCGCTCGGCCTGCCATCGACGAGCTGCCGTGGTGCCGAGAGCTGTTCCAGCACTCCCGAAAAAGAGCCGGTGCCACCGAGGAGGCCAATCAGCCACTTGGCGAGGCTTTCGCCGCTGCCGGTCATGCTGCCGGAGGCGGAAATATGCAGGCCGGCGGCCGAAAGCTGCCAATGCTCGCCGTCGCGCCAGTATCCCGGCACCAGGCCGATGACGGGATCGTTCCAAACTTCAGGAGCGTCCAATACCGCGCCTGCCTGTGCACCCAGCTGGCGAACATAGTCGCGAAAGAAAACGCCACGGCGCTCGAGTGCGGCTTCCACGAGCCGGTAGCCCGTGTTGGAATAGGAAATCTCGGTGCCTGCCTCATAGTTCAGCCGCGTCTGACGCGCCAGAAAATCGAGCAACGGGCCTGCCTTGGTCTCCGTATAGACGGACAGACCAAGCAGCGACAGGCATTCGCGCGTGTCAGGCAAGCCGCCGCTCATATCGAGCGCGCGGCCGACGGTGACATCGCGAAGGGGCGCTCGCAGTTCCGGCAAATGCTGCCCGAGCGGATCGTCGAGACCGATCTTGTCGGAATGGGCCAGCACCATGGCGCAGAAGGCATGTTTCGTCACCGAGGCATAGCGAACGACGCTAGCCGCAGTAAAGGGTGCGAGCGTCGAAAGGCTTTCCACGCCGCCGGCCTCAGCAAAACGAATGCCATGCGCATCGAAGCCGATGACGGCGCCACCTGGCTCGTCCTTGCCCCAATTCTGCGTGAATCGGCTCGCGCAGGACTGCGCCGCCTTCCAGTTTCCCGTTTCAGACATGCATGCCTCGCAAATGCAGATTAGACCGGTTCGGCTTCCTCGAACTCGATGCTCAGACGGCGCAGTTCCTGCGTATGGGGGTGGGTGACATTGCCGCGCCGCAGATCGTCGGCCGTGACCTGCTCGACCATCTGGCCATCGATCATGACGCCGACATCAGTGCAGAGATGGGCGATCACGCCCAGATTGTGGCTGACCATCACATAGGTGAGCTTCCGCTCGACACGCAGATCGGAGAGCAGGTTGAGGATCTCGGCCTGAACCGACACGTCGAGCGCGCTCGTCGGCTCATCGAGCAACAGGATCCTGGGATCGGCGATCAGGGCGCGAGCGATGGCGACACGCTGGCGCTGGCCGCCGGAAAGCTGGTGCGGATAGCGAAAGCGTGCACTCTGCGGCAGCGCCACGTCCGAAAGCGCCCTGGCGATGCGTTGGTCGACATCGCCCATACGATGCACGAGCGGCAGCTCGCTCAAAATGCGGTCGATCGTCTGGCGTGGATGCAGGGAACCGTAGGGGTCCTGAAAAACCATCTGCACCTTGCGAAAGAAATCCGGTGTGCGGCGCTGCGGAGCGGCTTCGCCAGCAAAGGCGATGCGTCCCATCCAGCTGGTGTTGAGGCCTGCCATGGCGCGTAATACGGTCGATTTGCCGGAGCCGCTTTCGCCGACGATGCCGAAGCTGCCGCCTTCCTCGACCTTGAAGGAAACGCCCTTGACGACTTCACGCTCGCCAAAGCGTATGCGCAGATTGTCGATCTCTATCGTCATTTCAGCCACTCCGGATCACGCGCGAGAATGGGCAGCCGCTCTCTTGGATGCGTCAGCGAAGGAATGCAGTTGAGGAGACCGCGCGTATAGGGATGGGCTGCGGACAGGAGTTCCGATGCCTTCAGCTCCTCGACGACGCGCCCGGAATACATGACCGCCACTCGGTCGCAGAAATGCGAGACGAGCGGCAGGTCGTGGCTGATAAGCATCAATCCCATGGAGCGCTCAGAGACAAGCTCCTCGATTAGCCGCAGGATCTCGGCCTGCACCGTCGCGTCCAGCGCACTGGTGGGTTCGTCGGCGATCAGCAGTTCCGGATCGGGAGCGAGCATCATCGCGATCATGACGCGCTGGCCCATGCCGCCGGAGACTTCATGCGGATAGGAAGCTGCGACTGCTTTCGGATTGCGGATCTTGACCTGCTCCAGCAGATTGGCGGCGGCTTCCGCTGCCTCCCGGCGACTGCCGCCCTTGTGCGTGCGCCATGACTCGGCAACCTGATTGCCGATGGTCTTCACCGGATTCAGCGAGTATTTCGGGTCCTGCAGGATGAAGCCTGCCCGTTTGCCGCGGATGGTGCGCATCTGCTTTTCGCTGGCCGACACGATGTCGATGCCGTCGAAGGAAAGCTTGTCGGCCTCGATGCGGGTCTGCCTTGGCAGGAGTTTCATCAGTGCGCGCGCTGTCAGGCTCTTGCCGGAGCCGCTTTCGCCGACGATGCCGAGCTTCTCGGCTCCGAGGCGCAGCGACACGCCCTTCACGGCCGGGGCGAAGCCGGTTCGCGTCTTGAAGCCGATGCGCAGATTGTCGATCTCGACCAGCATGGATCAGTTTCCCTTCGGATCGAGCACGTCACGCAGCGCATCGCCCAAGAAATTGAAGGCGAGCGAGACGAGGAAGATGGCGATGCCGGGGATGGTCGCAACCCACCACTGTTCGAAGATGAAGCGCTTTGCAGTCGCGATCATCGCGCCCCACTCCGGCGAAGGCGGTTGCGCGCCCATGCCGAGGAAGCCGAGGCTGGCTGCCGTGATGATGATGGAGCTCATGTCGAGCGTGACGCGAACGATGAGGCTCGGCATGCACAATGGCGCGATATGGCGCATGATGATGCGCCAGGAGGAGGCACCTGTGAGACGATAGGCTGCGATGAAATCGGCGCCGCGCACGGTCAGGGTTTCGGCGCGCGCCAGCCGGGCATAGGGCGGCCAGGCGGTGAGTGCGATCGCGAGCACCGCGCTTTCGACGCCCGGCTTCAGGGCTGCCACGAAGGCAAGCGCCAGCACCAGCCGGGGGAAGGCGAGGAAGATGTCGGTGAGCCGCATCAGCGCCGTATCGACCACGCCGCCGAAATAGCCGGCGATGCAACCGATGGCGAGACCGATCGGGGCGACGAGCACGACCACGGCGATGACCATGCCGAGCGTGACGCGGCCGCCAAAGAGCAGGCGCGAGTAGATGTCGCGCCCGAGCTCGTCGGTACCGAGCCAGTGGACTGCGCTCGGTTTGGCAAGCCGGTTGGCCAAATCCTGTGTGGCAGGATCGTGCGTGGCGAGCCACGGCGCAAAAAGCGCCAGCAGGATGAACAGCAGGATGATCGACAGGCCGATCATGCCGAGTGCGTTGCCCTTCAAGCCCAGCCAGATGCGATAGCGATCGCCCCAGGCCGCCTGGCGTCGGGAGGTGGGGGACTCATCGAGTGCCCAATTGCGGAAGGTTGCCAGCATCATCGCACCCTCGGGTCCAGCAGACGATAAAGGAGATCGGCGACGAGGTTGAGCCCCACATAGATGATGCCGATCAGGAGTGTGGTGCCGATGACCGGGTTCATGTCGCCGTTCATCAGCGAGGCGGTCAGATACTGGCCGATGCCGGGCCAGGAAAACACCGTTTCGGTGACGACGGCGCCCTCCAGCAGGCCGGCATAGGTCAACGCCAGCACGGTCACCAGTTGCACGGCGACGGTCGGGAAGGCGTGGCCCCAGATCACCCTGCTGAGCGACAGGCCCTTGGCGCGCGCGGTGATGACGAATTCACCCTTCAGGGCGTCGATCATGAAGGCGCGTGTCATGCGGGCAATGTAGGCCATGCTGAAATAAGCGAGGATGCAGACCGGCTGCGCCATGTGGGCAAGCGCATCCCAGAAGGCATCGAGATCGCCGGCAAGCAGCGTGTCCACTGAGAGCAGTCCAGTGACCGGCGTGATCATTCCGTCATAAATGATGTCCTGCCGCCCGGGCCCCGGCGCAATGCCGAGCGCCGAATAGAAGATCAGCAGCGAGATGAGGGACAGCATGAAAACCGGAATGGAATGGCCGGCAAGGCAAACGACGCGGATCGCCTGATCCGTAATGGTTCCCTGCCGGACAGCCGCCCAGACGCCAAGCGGAATGCCGATGATGGCGGCGAGAATGAGTGCCGCGGTTGCCAGTTCGAAAGTCGCCGGAAAGAAGCGGGCGATATCCTGCGACACCGGGTTCTTCGTCAGCACCGACATGCCGAGATCGCCATGCAGAAGCTGGTCCAGATAGTGCAGGAACTGCACCGGAAGGGGCTGGTCGAGGCCCATTTCGGCCCGCACGCGGATGACCACGGCCTCCGGCGCATTGTCGCCGACGGCAGCAATGACCGGATCGACCGGCATGACGCGGCCGATCAGGAAGGTGACGACCGTCAGCCCGAGCAGCGTCAACACGATGCTGCTCAGGATGGCGGAAAAGGATTTGAGCCGCCGGGTCAAGCCTTACTGGTCTCCTGATAGGAATTGGCTTCCGAAAGAGCGCCGAGCTGGAAGCCGGATACGGCCTTGCGGCATGCTGCCGTCTTCACCGTCTGGAACATGAAGGCGAAGGGGCTGTTCTGCATGTGCTCGCGCTGTAGTTCCTCATAGAGGGCGATACGTTTGGCCGGGTCCTTCTCGTCGCGGGCGGCTTCCGCCTTGGCGGCGAAGTCGTCGTTCTTGTAGCGCGAGCGCCACAGGAAGGGCTTGCTCTTGGCGTCGTCGGAATTGTCCTTGTTGATAGTGAAGACTTCGCCGTTGGAATTCGGATCGAAATAGTCCGTGCCCCAGGCGGAAAGAGCCATCTCGTGCTGGCGGCCGCGCATCTTCGTCAGCACCTGCCGGTTTTCGGCCGACTGCAGCTTCACGCGAATGCCGATCTCGGCAAGGTTTGCCTGGATAGCCTGGGCGAGGTCCGGATAGGGCTGGGCGGCGTAATGATCCATGGTCACGTCGAAGCCATCGGCAAGCCCGGCTTCGGCCATCAATGCCTTCGCCTTGGCCACATCCTTCTGGAACGGCGTGTCGCTGATCGCTGCCGGGAAGCCTTCCGGCTCGAAGCTCTGGTGAACCTTGTGGGTCAGCGGCACGATGTTTTCCTGCATGCCCTTGTAGTCGAGCGCCCATTTGACGGCCTGCCAGACCTGCGGCTTTGCCAGGTTCGGCACACCCTGGTTGAGGGAGATGAGCACCAGCGAGGCAATGCTCTTGGTGACCAGCGTAAAATCAGCATCGTCATGGATGGTGCGCAGCTGTTCCGAAGTCAGGTCGCGGGCGATATCCGCGTCGCCCTTCTTCAGCATCAGGAGCTGCGAGGCGGGATCGGTAACATGGCGCAGGATGACGCGCTTCAGATTGCCCTTATAAGGGCCATGCGGGTTAAGCGTGAGCGCCACGGACTCGCTCGCCTTCCAGGCCTGAAGCTGGAAGCTGCCCGAGCCGGCGCTGTTTTTCTGCAGCCAGGCATTGCCCATATCACCATTAGCTTCATTGGCGAGCACCGTCTTCTTTTCGACCACGGCGGCGATATTGGCCGAGAGGCAATAGAGCAGAAAGGCGATCGCCGTGGGCTTTTCGGTGGTCAGGGTCAGCGTTTCGGCATCGGTCGCGACGATCCGGCCTTCGACATTCTCTGCCGTGAAACCGAACTGATTGATGATGAAGGCCGCGCCCTTGTTCATCTTGATCGCACGCTGCAGCGAGAAGGCGACGTCCTCTGCCGTCACCGGCGCGCCGCTGGCGAAGCTTGCCTTGGCGAGCTTGAAGGTGAAGACCTTGCTGTCCGCATCTGCCTGCCAGGATGCAGCCAACGCCGGATCGACCTTGGAGGGATCATCGGTGTTGGGATGGACCAGCTTTTGATACATGTTGCTGATCACTTCGCCGCCGACGGCTTCGAAGCTTTCATGCGGATCGAGGCTCGTCATGTTGTCGAGCTGCTGGGCTACGACAAGCACGTCTTTCGGCGTCGCGGCGAATGCCGTCTGTGCAAGATCGAGATAGGACAGGAACGGCAGCGTGCCGCTGCCGATGAGAAACTGACGTCTGGAAACCACGCGAAATCCCCTTTCACTCTTTTGACAACAGCTCTATCCCAAGCATGGCGGGACTTGGTACGGTTCTGTCGCTATCGTATTTTCGCTAGCTTCTCTAACAGCGCGTCTTGCGAGCGACTAATTCCGTTTTTCGCAGACCCTATGCGCGGTTTGCATTTGCCGAGGCAGGTAAGCTTGCCTAGGCAGGTATCGATAACAGTTTTTGGAATGGCACATGACCGAATCTTCGATAATCCCCGTCTTCGATGGCCATAATGATGTGTTGCTGCGGCTGCGCCGCGACGGCTTGAATTCCGTCAATGCCTTTCTGCAAGGCGAGAGTGCGGGGCATATCGATCTGCCGCGTTCGCGGCAGGGCGGTCTTGCGGGCGGCCTCTGCGCAGTGTTCATCCCGTCTCCGGATCAGCCCCGCGCCGAGAATGCCGATTTCCCAACGCCTTCCCAGCCGGACGCACTGAACGAGACGCTGGCGATGTTTCGCCTTCTTCTAGCGATCGAAGCTCACTCCGATGGCGCCGTGAAGGTTTGCCGCTCTGCTGCTGACATTCGAAGCTCCATTGCAGACGGCCGGTTTGCCGCGGTGTTCCATATCGAAGGGGCAGAGGCGATCGCGGCGGATCTCGATGCGCTCTATGTCCTGCATCAAGCCGGCCTGCGCACGCTCGGTCCTGTATGGAGCCGACCGAACGTCTTTGCCTATGGCGTACCTTTCCGTTTCCGTTCGACACCGGATATCGGGCCTGGTCTCAGCGATGCCGGCAAGGATTTGATCCGCGCCTGCAACGAATTGCGGATCATGATCGACCTTTCACACATGAATGAGCAAGGCTTCTGGGATATTGCGAAGCTGTCGGATGCGCCGCTGGTTGCCTCGCATTCCAACGCACACGCGATTTCGCCCCACAGCCGCAACCTGACGGACAAGCAGCTCGATGCCATCCGCGACACGGGCGGTCTGGTCGGCATCAATTTCGGCGTGCTGTTCCTGCGCGACGACGGCACCAGAAATGCCGATACGCCCATTGAACTCCTCGTTCGCCATATCGCCTACATTGCCGAGCGGGTTGGCATGGAGCATGTGGCGCTCGGCTCCGATTTCGACGGCACGACCATCCCGCAGGCGCTTGGCGACGCCGCCGGCCTGCCGAAGCTGATCGACGCCCTGCGCGCCCATGGTTTTGACGATCAAGCCATCAGAAACATCGCCCATGAAAACTGGATCCGTGTCCTCGAACGCAGCTGGGGCGGCTGAGGTCGGACTCTAACTCTTGGGGCGCAAGGCGCGATGCGAAGGCAGCGCCTTGCGCCCCAATTCAGTTCTGCGGCTTTGACATCAGCGCCTGGTAGATCGGCTCGACCCATTTGTCCTTGACGACATCATAAGCGCCGAGCTGCCTTCGAATTGCCAATAGCTCCAGGCGAAATGGTTGCTCTCGGCTGCCCGCGCGACACTTGCGGTCCATGCCGTTCGCGATGCGATGTCGCCTTTGTCGTAGGCGCCGAACTCACCGAGCAATATCGTGCGGTTATGGCTGTGGGACCATGCGGCGATCGTTGAAAAGTCTCGGGTGATCTGTTCGCGCTCGGCAGGAGTGCCCCATGTGACGCCGATCAGCTTTTCACGGCTCGGATTCGTCCAGGTGGCACCTTGATGGGTGAAGGCGAAGGGATCGTAATAGTGGACCGTCACGATGATGTTGCGGTCGTCTTCCGGCAGCGACAGCTTGTCGAGCGAATGGAAGTTGTTGGAATTTGCCGGCCCGATCACCACGCTGCGATTTGGGTTGGTCTTGCGGATAACGGCTAAAGCGTCGCGCAGCAGCCCATTCCAGATATCCGGGGTTATCGCCTTGTTCGGCTCGTTCAGGATCTCGAAGAGAACTGTATCGGGTTCGTCCTTGTAGCGCGGCGCGATCTGGTTCCAGAAAGCGAGCAGCTTCGATCTGCAATTCTCGGCATCCTCTGCGCAGCCGCGATAGTCGTGCTCGTCGATGATGACTTTCAGGCCCACTCCGGTCGCCTGTTTCACCACCTCATCAAGCTTTGCGATCCATTGCGCATCGAGGCGGTCGGATGAATCCATATGCGAAAAGGCTTGCAGATTGACCCGGATGTTCTGAAAGCCGCTGTCATGCAGCATCTTATAGTAGGTGGGCTTGAAACGGGCTTTCCCGGCATCGGTCCAGAGTGGGTCATAACCGAGAACGTTGACGCCTCGCCCCAGTTTCATGGCCGCCTGATCTGTTTTGATCGAGGGTGCGGCAATGGCAGCGGTGATGGCAAGCACCGAAAAGAGGGCAGACAGCAACAGGCGCATGCTCATCTCCATGATATGTGGAGCGAACCTCAACTTGCCTTGTGTCCGAAATAGGGTGTTTCGCCGCCTATCGTTCGACGAGATGGATCGGTAGGGGGTGCATCGGCCGCAAGGTGACTTTCATGATTGGCTTGGGGGAAGGTTCGTCCGGGCCGGTCACGCGGAATCTCTGCAGCAGGACGGCAAGGATCGCGACGGCTTCCATCATGGCAAAGCCATTGCCGATGCAGACGCGCGGGCCGGCGCCGAAGGGCATGAAAGCGAAGCGGTGGCGGCTCTTGGCGGTCTCGGGTTCGAAACGCTCGGGGTCGAAGACCAGCGGATCCTCCCAGATGGCGGCGTGACGATGCACGGCATAGATCGGCACATAGAGGATCGTGCCGGCCGGGATCGTATAGGCGCCAAGGGTGAAGTCGCGTACGGCGGCGCGCGAGATGATCGGCGCCGGCGGGTAAAGCCGCATGGCCTCCGAAAAGACCTGTCTGGCATAGGTGAGCTTGCCGACATGTTCGGAAAGGAGAGGACCGCCACCGGTCACGGTGGCGATCTCCTCGAAGAGCCTCGCCTGATAGTCCGGATGACGGGCAAGAAGATGGAGTGTCCAGGCAAGGCCGAGCGCCGTCGTCTCATGTCCTGCGGTGATGAAGGTCATCAGATTGTCGATGATCTCTTCATCGGTCATCGTGCGGCCCGTTTCCGGATCGGCTGCGCCAAGAAGCATGGAAACGAGGTCGTGGCGTTCGATACCGCTGCGCCGGCGCTCGGCGATCACCTTGCCAAGCGTCGCGCGCAGGAAGATGACGGCCGACTTTGCCTTCTCTTTACCGGGGTGAGGCATCCAGTCCGGTGCTCCGACAAGGCCCAACGCGAATTTCCAGCCGGTCGGCTTGAGATAGTTGGTGATGTTGCGCTCGACCCGGTCGACATCGATGCCATCGCCGCCCGACATCATTGTCTCGACGATAATATCGAAAGTGGTGCGCATCATTTCCTGGCACAGGTCGAAGGTGCCGTCTTTGTGGGTGAGCCAAAGATCGCGCCTGCGCTCGGCCGCCGCAATCATGGCCGGCTGGAGTTCCAGGAGCTTTTCGTGGCGAAAGGCACCGGCCACGGATTGGCGCTGCCATTTCCAATGCGCGCCGTCCGAGGTCAAAATGCCGTCGCCAAGCGCCGGGCCGAGCAGGCGGCGAACATCCTCGCCCTTGCCGAGCGCGTCTGAATTGCGGACGAGAGCCTGATAGATCAGCTCGGGATCGGCGAGATAGACCCGCAGCTTTCCACCCATTTGAGTGAAGACGATCGGCTCCCTGAAGATCTCGGGCGGCAGCGCATCCAGGGGATTGCGGATCAGCGAAAGAAGCACATGCGGCATCGAGCGTGGGGTCAGCGGAAATGCGCCTGGCGATAGATCGGCCGTGTTTACGCCTGCATTCATCCTTCGGCCTCCTTGTTCAGCTTCACGAATGCCTGTAGATCGACATTAAGGCATTTACCTTAAAAGAAGTAAGGTGATTACCTTAGGCATTCAAGAGGAAAAAAAGCGTGTCGGACAACAAAGGCAAGAGAACGGGCTCGGCAACAAAGCCCGATACCCGCGAGCGCATCCTTGTTTCGACACTGTCGCTCTTCAATCAAAAAGGCCCGGAATCGGTAACAACGGCCGAGATCGCCAAGGCCGTCCATATCAATCAGGGCAATCTCTATTATCATTTCCGCACTAAGGAGTCGCTGGTGCTGGCCCTCTTCGCCCGTTTCGAGGCCGATGCGCTGACCGTTGTCACCGAAGCGGACGCGGTGCAGGGAGCGGACTCGAAGGCCTATGCCGGCTTTCTGCGCAAATGGTTCGCGCTGGTCTGGGCCTATCGCTTCCTGTTTCGCGATATTCCAGGCTTGTTGGCGACGGCGCCAGCGTTGCGAGACCCAATCCTCGCCGTCAGTGCCGGCATGCGTCTTTCGGTCGATATCATCTTTCAGCGCATGGAAAGTTTCGGCTTGATCAGTGTCTCCGCTGATGACCGCAAGCCGCTATTGACCAATATGTGGATCGTCTCGACCTATTGGGCCGTCTATCTCGGCCTGCAGGAAGGCGTTCACGATCTCGGCCCGCAGCATGTCCACTGGGGGCTGAGCCAGGTTGCGAGCCTCTTGCGTCCCTATTTGTCGCCGCAGGCGAGGGCCGATCTGGAAGATGTGCTTTCAGAGCCCTTTTTTGAGCTCTGAATATTGCAGGCCGGATTTAAGACGCTTGCGCTACGACATCGCGGAGATTGCGGTAGCCGGTTGCCGGATGCGGTGCGACAAGCCTCGGTCCGCCGCCGCCAAGCTTTTCGCGTAGTGTTCCCGGGCGATAGTCTGTCTTGTAGACGCCGCGCTTCTGCAGTTCGGGCACTAGGAGATCCACAGCATCCTCGAAGCTTTCAGGCGTCACGGCATAGGCCAGATTGAAGCCGTCGACATCGGTATCCTCTATCCATTCCTGCATCAGGTCGGCGACGGTTTGCGGCGAGCCGACGAAGACCGGGCCGAAGCCGCCGATGCCGACCCAGTCCGCCATTTCGCGCACGGTCCATTCCTTGTTCGGATCGATCGTGGTGAAGGTCTCGACTGCGGACTGCACGGCGTTGGTATGGCGGTGGCGAAGCACCTCGTCGGGCGAGAACTGGCCGAAATCAATGCCGGTCCAGCCTGATATCAGCGTCTGCGCGCCTTCGAAGGAGGCGTACTGGCGATATTCGTTGAACTTGCGCTGCGCTTCGGCATCGGTCTCGCCGAGGATCACAGTCTGGAGGTTGAAGGCGAGAATTTCGCGCGGATTGCGTCCGGCACGCTCGGCTGCCTCGCGAACATTGGCGACATAGCGCTTCAGTACCGGCTTCGAGGGAGCCGCCACGAAGATGCATTCCGCATGCGCGCCGGCGAAGTCCTTGCCACGACTGGAAGCGCCTGCCTGATAAAGCACCGGTGTCCGCTGCGGCGATGGTTCGCTCAAATGGATGCCGGGAACGGTGAAATGCTTGCCGGAATGACGAATGGGATGAACCTTCTCCGGCCGGGTGAAAATGCCTTTTTCCCGGTCGCGAATGACGGCATCGTCTTCCCAGCTGCCTTCCCAGAGCTTGTAACAGACTTCGAGATATTCCTCCGCCAGGCCGTAGCGGTCATCATGCTGCGTCTGCACCAACTGGCCGATGTTCAGCGCGCCGCTGTTCAAATAGGATGTGACGATGTTCCAGCCGACACGCCCCTTGGTCAGGTGGTCAAGTGTCGAGATACGCCGCGCGAAGGTGTAGGGATGCTCGAAGGAGAGCGAGGCGGTCAGGCCGAAGCCAAGATGCTCGGTCTCATAGGCCATGGTCGGGATAAGTTGCAGCGGATCATTGACCGGCACCTGCGCGGAATGGCGCAACGCCGCGTCGACACTTCCGTTCTGCACATCGTAGACGCCGAGCACGTCGGCGATGAACAGCCCGTCGAACTTGCCGCGCTCCAGCGTCTTTGCCAGATGGACCCAGTAGTCCATGTCCTTGTAGGTCCAGGACTTGTCGCGCGGGTGGCGCCACAGGCCGGGCGACTGGTGTCCGACGCAGTTCATGTCGAAGGCATTGAGCCTGATTTCGCGGGTCATGTTGTTATTCCTGCATGATGTGGATCGGCCGCACTCAGGCGCCGACGGCTTTCTTGTTGACGAAGCTGAAGGCGAGCACTGCGAAGATCAGCAATCCTGTGCCGACCTGCTGCCAGTAGAAGTTCAGGCCGGTCAGCAGCAGGCCGTTCGCGACGATGCTCAAAAGCAGCACACCGAGCACCGTGCCGGCGACATTCGGCCGGCCGAGCGGCGAAAAGGTCGTGCCGATGAAGGTGGCGCCGATGGCGTTCAGCATGAAGCCGTTGCCGGAGGAAGGGATATAGACCGTTACCGTCGCCGTCAGGATCAACCCGGCAAAGGCGGCGATGATGCCGGCGAGAATGAAGGTGGCGGCGACATGGGCTCTAAGCCCAATGCCCGAATAGCGCACCGTCCGCGGCTGGATACCAATCGCCAGAACCACGCGCCCGAAGCGCATCCTCGCAAACAGCAATGCGGCACCGGCGATGATGACGCCTGCGATCAGAAGCGGCACGGGAATAGTGCCGAGCGTTCCATGTCCGATAAAACGAAATGCTTCGGGCACGCCTGACGGAGGCAGATAGACCGGATTGCCGCCATCGGTCAGCAGTTGCTGGATGCTGCGGCCGATGAACAGCGTTCCAAGCGTTGCCAGGAATGGCGATACGCCGATCCCGGAAATCAGCACGGCGTTGAACGCCCCGACCAGTGCCCCGGCGCCAAGGCCCGCCAGAGCAGCCAAAGGCACAGGCACCCCAGCCAGAATGCTGGAAACGAAAGCAAAACTCGCAAAGTCGACCGCCGTTCCCACAGAAAGATCGATACCACCAGCCGCAACCGCAAAGGTCATGGCGATGGAGACGATGGCGAGTAGCGTGAAATTGTTGACGAGAATACTCTGCAGGTTGCCGGGGCTGAGGAATGTCGGCGCCAATGCCGAAAACAGCGAGAAGACGGCGATCAGCGCGACGATGAGGCCATATCGGGCAATACCGGCAAGCGGTCGTCCTGAAGCAGCGCTAGCGGACATGGTCAGATCTCCCGTTTGCGCAGCAATGTCGTCGCCGAAACGACGATCAGGATCAGCAGGCCTTGAACGCCGCTGACCAGCGTGCTCGGCAGGTTCAAAAGCTGGAAGCCGTTGATGAGGAAGCCGACGAACAGGGTCGAAATCAGCGTTCCACCGATCGTCGGCACAAGGCGGCGCGAGAAGACCGAGCCGAGCAGGGCGGTTACGACGACGGGAAGCAGCATCTCGCCGGAACCGGTGGTGCTGCCGCTGAGATAGGACACCGACAGAATGCCGGCGACGCCACCGCAGAGACCGCTGGCGACGAATGCGCCGGCAACCAGCTTTTTCAGCGGCAAGCCGGCGGCGCGCGCAGCTTCGGGAAATTCACCTACTGCATAGAGCCTGAGGCCAAGCGGCGTATATTGCACGATGGCGGTGACGATGATCGTGAAGCCGATCAGCACATAGGCGAGGATCGGTATGCCGAAGCCATCCGAGGCCGAAAGCAGGCTCAGAAAATCGGTCGAGGCGGGAAGAACGGTATTCTGGGTCAGAACCAGCTCCAGTCCGGCGACGACATTCATGACAGCAAGCGTCGCCAGCAAGGGCACGATGCCCGCCAGCACGATCGCCAGCGCATTGACGGCACCGATTGCCAGTCCGGTGGCAAGTGCGCCCGCGCCCGCGGCAAGATCATTGAAACCCAGTTGGATCAGCGTCGCATAGACGGCGGCGCTCAGGCCCATATTGGCCGCAAGTGAGAGGTCGATGCCACCGGTGACGACGTTGGAGCCGCCGGCGATGAGCACGATCGTCAATCCAATAGCGAGAACGCCTGAAATGGCCGACTGGCCGAGCACATTGCCGATATTGCCGACCGTCAGGAAGTAGGGTGCGGTCAAGGCGAAGATCACCAGGATCGACAGGAAAGCGAGCAAGGAGCCGAAGCGCAGGGTTGCGGCTGCAAGCTTGCTGCCCGATAGCAGCGACCGCCCGGCCGGAGCCTCGGGGAGGGAGGCAAATTGGACATCAGCCGACATGGCGCAATCCTTCCACGGCGCCGGTCGATGCCGACAGCACTTCATCCGTTGTGGTCTGTGAGGAGATCAGCTCGCGCGTCAGGCGGCCGCGAAACAGCACGAGGATCCTGTCGGTAATGCCCACCAGCTCCGGTAGATCCGACGACAGTACGATCACGCCGGCGCCTCGCGCGGCGAGTTCGCCGATCAGGTTGTAGATTTCGACCTTGGAGCCGATATCAACACCGACTGTGGGCTCATCGAGCAGATAGATTTCCGACTTGCGGCTCAGCCATTTGGCGATCGCCACTTTCTGCTGGTTGCCGCCCGAGAGCGTGCGAACCAGGGCTTCGCGGCCGGACGTCTTGATCTGCAGGCGCTTGATCAGCTCGTCGGTATCGCTGGCCTCGCGTTTGCGGTTGAGAAAGCCGAAGCGGGTGTAGCGGGAAAGGCTCGACAGGGTGATATTCTCGCGCACGCTGAGATCGAGGCCGACGCCATGGCCGCGCCGATCCTCCGGCACCAGCGCCAGTTGATGGTTGACGGCCTCCACCGGATTGCGCGGCTTCAGGGCCTGCGTCTCGATATCGATCTCTCCGCTTGTTGCTGCCTGCAATCCGAACAGCGTCCGCACCAAGTCCTTAGCTCCGGAGCCAAGCAAGCCGGTAACGCCGAGGATCTCGCCACGGTGCAGCGTGAAGCTGATGTCGTGGAAGCGGTTCGCTGCCGAGAGATTGCGGACTTTGAGAATTTCAGCGCCGAGCTCCACCTGCCGCTTTGGGAACATCTCCCCGATATCGCGCTCAACCATCAGGGTCGCGATGCCGTTTGCAGACGTCTCGCTCATCGGCAGGGAGGCGACATCGACACCGTTACGCAGTACAGTGACATCGTCGCACAAGGCCTCGATTTCGTTGAGATAATGCGAAATATAGATGATGGTCACGCCTTCGCTGCGCAGGCGGCGGATCAGGCGAAAAAGGATGTCTGCCTCCTGCCGCACCAAAGCGGCGGTCGGCTCGTCGAAGACGAGGAGCTTCGGCTGGTGCAGCAGCGCCCGGGTGATCTGGACGATCTGCTGTTCCGCCGTCGAAAGCTCGCTGATCAATGCATTCCTTGGCAGGTCCACGCCGAAATAATTGGCAAGAATCTCGCTGGCGCGACGCTGCATCGCGCTGCGGTCGATGAAGGGCGTGCCGCCAACGCGCAGCTCCCTGCCGAGGAACAGCGTCTCGCCCACGGTAAATGTGGGTACCAGCAACCGGTCCTGATGAATGAAGTGAATGCCGAGTTCCTCGCAGAGATGCGGCGTCAGCCGATCGTAGTCTCGGCCCTCGATCTCGATGCGGCCCTCATCGGGCTTGTGCAGGCCGGCAAGAAGCTTGATCAGCGTCGACTTGCCGGCACCATTCTGCCCGACAAGTCCATGTACGGTGCCGTGCCGCACGGTCAGCGATGCACCGGCCAGCGCCTGTGCGCCGCCGAAACGCTTCACGACACGATCGAAGCGGACGACGTGGTCCTGATTGTCTGCCGCAGGCGTGGTTGCTGTCATTGGAAAAGGCCCTCGCATCAAGCGGGACGATGCGGCCAAAGCCGCATCGCCGGTTCACGTATCAGCCGATACCGAGGCTTCTGACGATGTCGGCGACGTTGCCCTTGTTGGCGAGGAGAGCAGGTACGTAGGTCTCGCGCGGCAGGGTCTGTCCTGCGAGCAGCTTGGCGACGTTGCGGATCGCGGTGCGGCCGATCTCCGCCGGTTGCTGGGCTGCATCGGCGCCAGCAGGCGAGTTCGGATCGGCGACCAACTGCAGCACTTCCGGGCTGCCGTCGACGCCATAGGTGCGGATTTCCGTGCGGCCGGCGGCGGCAAGCGCCTGCGTGGCGCCGAGCTGCGGAATATCCCAGGCAGACCAGATGGCCTTGATCGAACCCTTTTCCGGATATTTGTTGAGGATAGCGGTGATTTGGGTGAAGGCGTCCTGGACCGTGTTGGGAATGACATCCCGCAGTTCAGGTTGAATGATCTTCACCTTCGGGAAGTATTTGACGACATTGACAAGCTGATCGTAGCGGATCGCGCAGGGCGTGACGCCGTAGAAGCCGTTGAAGGCGATGATATTGCCTTCGCCGCCAATATCGGAGACGAGCTGCAGCGCCAGATCCTTGCCGATGCCCCAGTTGTCGGATGTGGTGTTGTTGATCGAATTGGTGGAACCGACATCGACGGTCAGAACGGGAATGCCCGCATCCCGTGCCTTCTTCAGCCACGGATCGATGACGCTCAAGGTGCCGAGGATCTGGACGATCGCATCCGGCCGCTGCGCGATCAGCGTCTGCAGCTGCGACACCAGCTTGCCGTCGTTGCGGCCGGCATCAACGGCGATCGGCGTGCCGCCGAGCTTCTTCACTTCGTCGATCTGGGCATTATAGGCTTGCAGATCGAAATAGTGGTCGGTGCCGGTGGCGCTGATGGCGATGCGCTTGCCTTTCAGGGACAGGGCGTCGTCGGCAGCCGCTGCCTTGCTCGAAATGAGCCCGGCGGTTGCCAGCGCTGCTCCGGCAGCGGTCAGTTTCAGAATATCCCGGCGCCCAAGGCCGGTCGTGTGTTCGTTGGTCATGAAAGCATCCTCTCCAGCAATCCATAAATTCCAATAGGATACAAAATAGATAGATTTTGACATTTACGGAGGAACGTTTTTCCAAAACCGGAGCGGACAGGGGAATTTCCGTGGGTTGCCTGCCCGAAGCACAGGTCGGTGTTTCTAGTCGACGAATAGAGTAGGGGCTGCGGTCAGTTATTTCCGACCGAGGAGCATCAGGCTATCGGTCACGTGACGCTCGCTTTGAAGGCAAGGCCTTGCCGCCAAGGCTTCCTCAAACGAACAAAGAATCTCCGAAGACCGCCAAAATCGGATGATTTACTCTACTAAAAACATAGGGATTATATCTAATAATTGCACACGTCGCGGGGGTTCCGTCAGACGACGTTCCAGATTTATTGAACGCGAGGTTCGCTACTATGAAGTCCCTTCTACGGCTTGCCCTGTCAGCCACCGCCATTCCGTTTCTCTTCACGCAGGCCGCGATTGCCGGCGGTGTGAATGGCGCTCCTGCTCCTTTCGACAAGGGCGGCGTGAAGGTCGCTTTGATCAGCTATATTTCGGCTGGCGACTTCTTCCAGGCCTATCAGGCGGGTGCCGAGGCGCAGGCCAAGGCGCTCGATATCGACCTGCGCGTCTTTCCAGGCCGTCAGGATGCCGCCGAGCAACGTGAGCAAATCCTGCAGGCGATCAACCTCGGCGTCTCCGGCATCGTCATCGATCACGGCCTGCCGGAATCGCTGAGTGACGTCGTTCAGCAGGCGCTGGACAAGGGCATCAAGGTCGTCGCCTTTGACGTCAATCTCAACAATCCGAAGATCCCGCAGGTCGAGCAGAGCGACCACGAGCTTGCCGATCTCGCCTTGAAGCAGGTCGTCAAGGACAACGGCACCAGCTTCAAGGCAGGCTATGTCTATGTTGCCGGCTTTGCGCCGCTCGACCGCCGCAACGAGGTCTGGGACACCTTCAAGAAGGCAAACGCCGGTGTTGTCGAAAAGGCCCGTTTCGGCAATGTCAGCGACACCACGGCAACATCGACGACCGACCAGGCAAAGGCGGCGCTGGCGGCAAATCCCGATGTCAGCGTTGTCTTCGCCCCCTATGACGAATTTGCCCGCGGCGTGAAGCTCGCCGCCACTGACCTCGGCATTGCAAGCAAGCTGAAGATCTATTCGGCCGATGTCTCCACTGCCGATATCCAGGAGATCGTCGAGCCCGGCAGCCCGTGGGTTGCGACCGTCGCCACCAATCCTGCCGTTGTCGGCGCCGTCTCCATTCGTGCCGCTGCCCTGCAGATCGCCGGGCAGGATGTTCCGCATCAGATCAGCGTCAAGCCGACACTGTTGACGCAGGAGGCGCTGCGTGCAGCCGGGGTCAAGACGATCGAGGAACTGGCGAAGAAGGTGCCGGCCTTCAGCACGAGCGATGCGGTGACCGCAAGCTGGATCCCGAACAAGCTTTTCTAGGTTGCCCGCCTCGAACTGCCGGCGGGCTCATGTGCCCGCCGGACCATGCCAAAGAACCGGAGTGATATCATGAGCCAGTCCAACGTCGTCTTTGCGGGCCATCGGAATGCCACGCGGGAGGACCTTTTCGCCAGCGCCGAGGAAATTTCGGCCGATCTTTCCAAGCGCGCTGCCGAACTCGACCGGGAGGGCCGGCCACCGCTTGGCGAAATCGTCAAGCTGAAGAATGCCGGATTGCTGAACGCGCTGCATGCGCCGGAGATCGGCGGTGGTGGCCTCGATTGGGTCGATGGCTTGCGGCTGACGCGTATCCTTGCCCGCGGCGAAAGCTCCATAGGCCAGCTTCTCGGCTATCACTATGTCAACAGCCAATACGTCTATTGGGGTTTCGATGAGGCGCGCGCCCAGGAACTCGGCAACAAGACGGTCGCCAACAGCCTCTATTGGGGTGCTGCCGTCAATCCGCGCGATCCCGGCCTAGTACTCTCCCGCCGTGGTAACGGCTATGTTCTGAATGGGCGCAAATCCTTCTCCACGGCCGCGCATGTCTCCGACTACATCAACGCCAACGCGGCGCTTGACGACAAGATTGTCGGCTTTGCCGTCCCCACAAGCCGGGCAGGCTATAAGGCCAATGACGACTGGGACAACTTCGGCCAGCGCCTGTCCGACAGCGGCAGCGTCGAGTTCCATGACTTCCCCGTCTACGAAGAGGATCTGGACAAGGTCGGAACGAGTGGCGGCGCAGCGCCCGTATTGGCGACATTCAATACGCCACTCATCCAGCTGGTTTTCGTCAATTTCTATCTCGGAACCGCTGAAGGCGCTTTGCGCGAAGCGGTCGATTATGTCCGCACGACCACGCGGCCTTGGGTGACCTCCGGTGTCGAGCGGGCAGCGGATGATCCCTATATTCTCGAACGCGTCGGCGAGCTGACGGCTGCTTTGAAGGCGTCGGCGGCGCTTGCCGACAGCGCAGCCGCTATCGTTCAGGCCGGTCTTGCCAAGGGACACAAGGCGACCGCGCGCGAACGCGGCGAAGCTGCGGCCGAAGCCTATGCGGCGAAGGTGAACGCCACGCATGTTGCACTCGACGTGACCAATCGCGTTTTCGAGCTCACCGGTGCGCGCTCGACGGCCGAGAAGTTTCGCTTCGATCGCTTCTGGCGTAATGTGCGGACACATACACTGCACGACCCGGTGTTCTACAAAGCCAAGGAAGTCGGTGAATTCGTTCTCAACGACAAAATTCCCGAGGTCAGCCTCTACAGCTAACTGCCTTCGGCGCCGCCCATGCGGCCATCATATCCATCCTGCCGGTGCGGTATCGTAGGCCGGCAGGACGGGCCGATTGCCAGCGCTTCCATAAGGTGTTTCGCATTTTTCTATAAAGTCATGCGGGGTTGAGCACCGTAACCTGTATTTCTCGTTCGGAGGAAATGAGAAACGCAAAGGTATGGAGGAGTTTACCTTGGCAGCAACCACAGAGGAAAATACCACGCATCTATCCCCTGAGGATGAAAAGCTCAGCCTCGGCGCCAATCTGGCCTATGGGCTTCAGCATGTTCTGACGATGTATGGCGGCATCGTCGCCGTTCCGTTGATCCTCGGACAGGCATCGGGTCTTTCGGCATCGGACATAGGCCTGCTGGTGACGGCTTCGTTGTTTGCTGGCGGCCTGGCAACCATCCTGCAGACGATCGGAGTGCCGTTCTTCGGCAGCCGTCTGCCTCTCGTACAGGGCGTATCCTTTTCCGGCGTCGCAACGATGATCGCCATCACCGGACATGGAGGAATCCAGTCCGTCCTCGGCGCGGTTATCGCGGCTTCCTTCCTGGGTCTGGCGATCACGCCGGTATTTTCGCGCATCACGCGCTTCTTTCCGCCGCTCGTCACCGGCATCGTCATTACGACGATTGGCCTTACGCTCATGCCGGTCGCTGCAAACTGGGCAATGGGCGGCAACAGGAGCGCTCCGGATTTCGGCAGTCAGGCCAATATCCAGCTCGCCGCCGCAACGCTCGTGATCGTATTGCTGCTGAGCAAGCTCGGCAGCGCGTCCATATCGCGGCTCTCGATCCTGCTGGCCATCATCATCGGCACCGGCATAGCCTATGTCTCGGGCCTGACTGATTTCTCGCAGGTAGCGAATGGGCCTTTCATCGCCCTGCCGAAAATCTTCCACTTTGGTTATCCGATCTTTGATGCGGCCGCGATCATCTCGATGTTCATCGTCATCATGGTGACGCTCGTCGAGACCTCAGCCGATATTCTTGCGGTGAGCGAAATCGTTGGCACCAAGGTCGATGCACGTCGGCTTGGCGACGGTCTGCGCGCCGATATGCTGTCGAGCATCCTAGCGCCGTTCTTCGGTTCCTTCACGCAGAGCGCCTTTGCCCAGAATGTCGGGCTCGTCGCGGTGACCGGCATCAAGAGCCGCTATGTGGTGGCGACTGGCGGGCTCTTTCTTGTCGCTCTCGGGCTGCTGCCGGTGGTGGGCCGGATCGTGGCGGCGGTTCCCAGCTCCGTCCTCGGCGGCGCGGGGCTCGTCCTGTTCGGAACGGTTGCCGCGAGCGGGATCCGAACCCTCGCCAAGGTCGATTACGAGAACAACATGAATCTCATCATCGTCGCGACCTCGATCGGCTTCGGAATGATCCCGATCGCATCGCCGACCTTCTATGAACATTTTCCGGCCTGGGTCATCACGATTTTCCACTCCGGCATCAGCTCTGCGGCCTTGATGGCCATTACCCTGAACCTGCTGTTCAACCATCTGAAAATAGGTAACTCGGATCAGCAGTCGGTATTCGTTGCCGGAACCGAGCGTCTGATCCGGTATCAGGATATCGCGGTTCTCCATGACGGTGACTATTTCCTGAACGGCAGGCTCTTTGATGCCAGCGGCACCGAGGTTCCGCTGATCCCGGCCGAAGCCCATTAACGACCAGCAACCCGCGGCGGCGACTTGCGGGCGCTCTTACGCTCTCAAGCCGCCGTCTCTGGGCATTTGATGACTGGCTATACCAATAAATGGGAAGACGCTTCCCCCTCGGTCAGAGCGCGCCATTCTTCGGGGGGATGACGTCGTTCAGATGATAGTTGCCAACGACGTGATATTTCCAGCGCACGGGATCATGAAGCGTATGGGTGCGGGCGTTGCGCCAGTGGCGGTCGAGGTTGAGGTCCAGCTTGACGGACGACGTCCCGGCCAGTTCGAACAGCGTATTCGTCGCTTCGATGGCGATTTCCGTCGTCAGCACCTTCGCCGCGGCGACCGCCAGCGTTGCTTCTATCACCCTCTTTTCTGTTGTTTCGACCTGGGCCGCATCCACCTTTCGGCCGGCGCGCTCGATGGTCGCGGTCGCGGCTTCCAGCCGGATTGCTATTTGTCCGATCTTGGCGATCGTCAGCGGGTCTTCCGACGCGTGCTCCACGCCGCTATCCATCCAGGGGCGCGACTTGGTTTTCACGAAATCCAGCGTTTCGGCAAAGGCGGCTCTGGCTATGCCAAGGTCTACACCGGCATGGATGATCTGCCCGACCGAGCCGATTGTCGTCGACCTTTCGAAACCCTTGTGATGAAGGACGACATGGTCGGCGTTCACATAGACATTGTTGAGGACCGTGGTGCCGCTGCCGGTGGTGCGCTGGCCGAAGCCATCCCAATCGTCGATAATATCGATGCCTTCGGTTCCCTTGGGAACGAAGGCCATGACCAGCTTGTCGCTTTCATCAAGGGCGAAGACGGTGACCCAATCGGCGAAGAGAACGCCCGTCGAATAGAATTTCCGTCCATTGATGCGGTAGCCGGGGCCGTCACGGGTGATACGGGTATTATAGTGGCCGACCGTTTTCGTGCCGCGTTCCGATAGCGCATTGCCGAAGCGGTCGCCGGCCAGGGCACGGCCGAAAAAGTAACGCTTCTGATCTTCCGAGCCATCAACGCGCAATGCTTCAAGGATGTAGAAATGGTTCTGCGGGATCTGGCCGATCGAGCCATCTGCTTGCGCCAGAATGGCGGTGATTTCCGCTAGCGTGGCATTCGAGACATCCAGGCCGCCATATTCCTCGGGAACCGTGATCGCCAGCAATCCCGATTGCGCCAGAATATCCATCTCGGCGAAGGGAAGCTGCCTTTCGCTGTCGCGGTCGGAGGCCGCGGCGGCAAAATGCGCGGCAAGCTCGCGTGCCACAGCCAGCGCCTGCTGTTCCGTCTCCAGCAACGTGGCCTGCGGATGCGTCGAGTTGAGATGGTGCAATTGCGCGTTCATGGGCCGACTCCGATTTCATTCGGCGCCACGATGCAGCATTCAAAGGCGCGCTACGAGGAAAGCCATTTCGTTTTTACCGAGGTGCCCGGTTCGTGTTTTCTTTATCTATAGAATGAATAGATAATATCTGCGTTGGGAGTCATATCGCAGATGAGGATTGCCTGCGTCTGCCGGTCAAAGCCGGCTCGTTCGCCAGTCGTCAAAACGGGCATGTGCAAGCACGAGCGAGGCGACGAGGGGAGTAAACCCATGAAAAGGTAAGGCGCGCGCAGTTTTGAGAGGGATCGGCAGGGACGCGGCAGGTTCGTCAAGCGCCAGTCTGGCAAGCACCCAACCCAGCTGCGCCGTCATCGCGATACCCCGGCCATTGCAGCCGATACCGCCGAAAAAGCCGTCGCCGAAACGATAAAGATGCGGCAGGAAGTCCGGCGTCATGATGGCAACGCCGGTCCAGACGATCTCTACGCGCGGGTGGCGGGGAAGGTGGAGTTCAGACACCAGGCGATCGACGACGGCCCGCCCAACCCGCTCGAAGGCACCTATCGGGTTGATGGCCATGCCGCCGCTAATCAGCCTGTTGTCGCGATCCAGCCGGTAGGTGAAGAGATTGGAACGGGTGTCGCCAACCGGCCGACGGTGGGGCGCAATGCGCGCGACGGTTTCTGCGTCGAGCGGCTTGGTTGCCACCTGGTAGACCCGGAGCGGCACGCCGGTGCGCCCCATGCGCGATGCGATGCCGCCGGTAAAGGCATTGGTGGCGAGAATGACCTGATCCGCCTCGATCTCCTTATCAGCGAAGGTGATCAGCCAGCCTTTGCCTAGCCGAACGATCTTCTCGACCAGGCTCTCTTCGCAGATAGTGCCGCCGCGCCGGGTTACGGCCTGCGCCAGGCCGTAGAGATAATTCAGGGGATGGATGGTCCCGCCGGAATAATCGATCAACCCGCCGGAATAGATCTCCATTCCCGTCTCGGCCTGGATCTCGTGCGCATCGAGGAATTCGACGGGACGGCCGAGCTCTGCCCAGTCGCGGGCGCGTTGCCTCAGAACATCCGCCATGTCCTCGCCATAGGCCGGCTGCAGCCAGCCGGTTTGCGCTGCGTCGCAGGCAATCCCTTCTTCTGCGATCGTCGCATAGACCTGATCGGCGCCCGTTCCGACGAGCGACAGGAGGGCATCCGCCTTGTCGCGGGGCAGCTTCTGACGAACCGTGGCTGGATCTGCCTTGGCAAAGTTTGGGACCACAAAGCCGGCATTCATGCCGCTTGCGCCGGCCCCCAACCGCGCAGCCTCGAGAACGGTGACGGAGCGGCCGGCGCGGAGAAGATGGAGCGCGGCCGTCAGCCCGGTGAAGCCGCCGCCGATCACGACAACATCGCAACGCGACGGTGCCCCGTGAGCAAGCTCAGGGGCAGGGCCGGCCGTCAGTGTCCAAAGCGTCGGATTGGTGGGGCGAGCAATATGGCTAGACATTCGCGGATATTCTTCCAAAACCTACGCCAGATAGCCGGCCCGATATGCCAGCCACCGAAAGAGATTGCTCAGGAGTTTTCAGAGGCAAGGCGCTCCGATCGAAACGCCTCGCAGTTTTGTAAGGTGAGGACGCTGAGCTTACTTGATCTTGTCCTTGAGCGACGAGACGTCATCCATCGACAGTTCGCCATCGGTCGCAACCTTGCCGTCGGCGATCTTCCAGAGACGGAACGGGCCGGTGATATCGCCATATTGATCGAAGGAAACCGGCCCGATGACGCCCTCGTAGCGGATCGGCTTGCCATCCTTGATGAGATCGAGGGCCTTGGCGAACTCCTCCTTGCCGGCATAGATCGGCGTGCCCTTCGGATCGACGACCTTGAACATCGCATCCTTCAACTTGGATGTGTCGTCGCCGGCGATCGCCAGGGCCAACCCGACGATGGCGCCGGCATCATAGGCACGGTCGGCGGCCGGATTGGAGGGTTCGATGCCCGAGAATTCCTTGTAGTTCTTGTTGAAATAGTCGGTCGATGGCGTCGGGGTGGTGCCCGAGGAGGTGCCGTAGGCATCCTTCAGGTAATCGGCGCCGACGGAATCGATAAAGTCCGGGCTGTTCATGCCGTCATTGAGCAGGAATTTCTGCGGGCCGCCCTGCGAGATCCAGGTGCGGGCAATGGTTGCGCCGTCGACCGGCGTGCTGACCAGATAGAGACCATCCGGGCTGCCGGCCATGCCGGCGGTGACTTCCGAGGCGTAGCTCGACTGCTTCTCATTATAGGGCGTGGTCGAGACGATCGTGCCGCCGAGCGCCTTGTAGGCCTTGGAGAATTCCGCAACCATGTTGACGCCGAAGTCGCTGTTGACATGGATGATCGCCAGCTTCTTGAAGCCCTTGTCGATGGCATATTTCGCCGCCGCGATACCCTGCAGAGAATCCGAGGTGATGGTGCGGAAGAAGATGCCGTTGGTCTTGCCGTCGCGGCCGAGCGCCGTCAGCGTCGGCGAGGAGGCGGCAGGCGATACCTGCACGATCTTGGCAGGTGCGGTCACCGAAGTCAGGATCGGGATCGTCACCGAAGAGATGATGCCGCCGATGATGGCCGGCACCTTCTTGACCTGCACGAGCTGTGTCGCCGCATCGACGGCGACATTGCCCTGGCTCTGGCTGTCGCGGGTATCCGTGGCCAGATCGCAGCCATGCACACCGCCGGCGGCATTGATGTCGCGGAAGGCCATCTCGACGGACTTGGCACCCGCCTGGCCGTATTCGCCGGCCGGGCCGGTCAGTTCCATCACCAGGCCGACGGTCACCTTGCAGTCGGCAGCATTGGCGGCACCGGCCGCGGCCAGAAGAGCCAGGGCCGTGGTGATCTGAAATATCGTTTTTTTCATCTTTGTTCCCCTTGTTCGGTCAACGATTTTCATTTTGGTTTTTGAGAACCTGTCAGTTGTCCGGCATCTGCAACCAGGTTTCATGCAGATGCTGCCATTCGACGCCGTTGGGTGCCGATGAACTTGCGGTAAAGAGCGCGCTTGCCTGGCGCCGGCTGTACTTGCCGGCGCGCGACTGGGCTTCGACATAAGTCAGGACGATGGTGTCCCCGGTTTCGTAGCTCGCGCGGATATCTGAGATATCGATGGTGAAGTTGCCCTGAAACGTCGCCCGATTTGCACGGATGAGCTCTATGGTCTCGGCGCGGTCGAACATGCGGCCGGTCGGCGGGATCATGTGAAAGGCCCCGCCGAAGGTGCGCTCGCAGCGGCCGAAATCGGTGCTGTCGGCGGTTGCAGCGTCGTACCAGGCTTCGAAGAAGCGATGGAAATCAAGAACTTCGGCACTGGCCTTCTCGAATAGTGGTGAACCCTGGCTCATTTCTTCCCCGCATTCAGGTTGTAGTGCATGATCGAACCGTGCCGGCCGGTGCGGTCGCGTTCCAGTGTGTAGACATCGCCTTCCGGCCCACGGGCTCGGTCGATGATCGCTGCGATCTGCCGGCGGTCTTCGTCGGATAGTTCGATATCCATGATCTTCGCGTTGGCGAGGGCGTGCGCCTGATTGCGGGCGCCGACAATCACGGCGGCGACGAGCGGCTGCTCCAGCACCCAGGCGCTGGCGATGGTGGCGATGTCGACACCGTGCCGCGCGCCGATTGTCTTCAGCGTGCCGAGCAGCGACTGGAACAGGTCCCAACCGCCGAAATCGTCGATGATCAGCTTGTATTTGACCAGCGACCGGTTTTCGAGCGGCATCTCCGGCTCGGGCTGTCCCAGCCATTTGTCGCTGAGGAAGCCGCCGGCCACAGAGCCGTAGCAGAGGAATTTGACGTTGTTTTCCCCGGCGAGTTGCGCGAGCCCATGGGTGGGTCGCTGGTCGAGAACCGAATATTGCAGCTGCTGGCTGACCAGGGGGATGCCGGCATTGAGGATTTCGGCGATATGCGGCGTGTCGAAGTTCGTCGTGCCGACATTGCGCACCTTGCCTTCGCGGCGCATCTCGTCAAGCCAGCCAAGCGCGTCGAGATAGCCGGGCAATGCATAGTCCCACCAGTGGAACTGGACGAGATCGATCTGCTCGGTTTTGAGCTTGCGCAGCGACTTGTCGACGATGCCGCCGATATAGTCACGGTCGATGGTGGCAAGCTTCTCCAGATCCGGCACAAGCTTGGTGTGCACCTTCATGGCTTTTGCCGCTTCGGCGCCACGCTCGTTGAAAAGCCGCTCTCGCGCCTCGCCGATCAGCTCCTCGACGCCGGTATAGATATCGGCGCAGTCATAGGTGCGGATACCGGCATCGAAGGCAGCGATCAGATCGGTGACGGCCTGCGATCGATCGACGGCGCCATGGCCTCCGGCCAGCTGCCAGCCGCCGCGGATGACGCGCGAAATCCTGTATCCGGGGCTCAGTTCGAAGGTCTGGGCATGCATCTGTCTTCATTCTCCTTCGGGCAACGGCACGGCCGTTGTTTCGGCATGGCTGAACCGCCGCTTGCCCGTCCTGACGATCCGCAGCCGGCTCGCGCAGTTCGGGTCGGGGCAGGCGATTTCCGCGTCCGAGGTCATCCAGTCATTCTTGTGGGTCGGTCGCTGTTTCGCCGCCAGTAAGGGCAGCACGGCGGAAATGGAGTAGATCGAGAAGCCCTGGCCCGGTGGCAGCGAGAGCATTTCGCCCTTGAGTTCGAAATAGTCACCGGCCTTGGCGCCGCAATAGATCGGCTTGCCTTCGGGGATGACGGCCTCGACACGAAGATCGAAGAGTTCGAAACTGTCGTCGGCTTCCGTTGCCATCTCAGATCTCCGCGCGCTCGAACGTCACGTCGCAGGCACCGTTGCGGCGGATGATGCCGCAGGCGGCGGCGAACTGCTCGCGCTCCTCTGGCCGGACCTGCGCGACGACGCTGCCGGCAAGCCAGCCGATGGGGAAGAGCAGCCGCGCACCCGGTCCATAGAACAGGCCGATGTCGAAGATCGCATCGGGATTGCCGCCCCACATGCGCGGCGGAACGTAGCTCAGCACGATATCGCCGGGCTGCGGCGTCAGCGTCGCGTTTTCAGCCGGCAGTGCAGCGGCATAGGAGGCGCCCTTCAGGTGTGCTGCAGGGATCGGGCAGGAAATTTCCGGTCCGGTCCACATCGCATGAATGCCGGGAACGATGCGGGGCTCGCTCAGATAACTCCAGAGGAAGGCGGCGTTATCGGGCGCCTTGGCGTCGAGAAGTGGTGCGAAGACGCTAAGGCCGGAGCGTGGTTCGGAAATCTTGATGGCGCGTTGGCTCATGCGGAGGTGCCTTTCTTGGAATCGGCTTCCAGTTTGTTACGCAGGAACACGAAGGGGCGGCTGATGTCGGCGACCAGTGCTTCGCGAGCCTCCCTGGCGTCCTGTCTGGCAAGTGCCTTGACGATGGTGCGGTGGTAATGGGCCGTGTCGACTTCGCCGGCATCCGAGAAAGCGTAGATGGCGACGCGGATGCATGGCCCCGATTGCAGCCACAGGCTCTCGATCATCGGGATCAAGACGGCCGAGCCGCAGGCGCGGTAGATTTCGAAATGGAAGGCCTGGTTGAGCGTCACCTCGCGGTCGACATCCTTCTTTTGCTTCAGCGCGCGCATCTCGTCCCATTCGCCGAGCATGGTCTCGATGGTCGAGATCTGCTTTGCGGTCATGCGGGTCGCCGCCAACGCAATAGCCTCGCCCTCGATCAGGATGCGGGCGCGCAAGAGGTCGTCCATGCGCTCCAGCGTGATGGGCGGCACGCGCACGGAGCGGTTGGGGAGGGCTTCCAGCGCCTTTTCGGTGATCAGTCGCCCGAGAGCTTCGCGCACCGGCATGGTGCTGGTCATCAGCGCATCGGCCAGCCCCCGGATCGTCAACACCTGGCTGGGTTCGAACAGGCCGCCGATCAAAGCACGGCGCAGCTCGGAATAGACACGATCCTGAACGGTCTCACGGCCAACGGGCGCAAGCTGTGCGGCAATCGGATCGCTCTTTTCGGCGGCGGCCTTTTGCATTCGAAATCCCTTTTTGGCTTGCGGAGAAGATTAAAGCTGATTAGCGTGATCAATGCAAGTGTGATCACAAATCAAATAATCAGGGTGCGGCATTGACCGTTTCCCGACCAGAGGGATCTCATGAGTACGACAAGTGAACGGCAAGGGGAGGAAGCCCGGCCTGTTCTGAGCGCCAGGAATGTGGTGCGGCGTTTCGGCGGCGTCACCGCCGTCAACGACGTTTCATTCCAGATACGGCAAGGCGAAATTCTGGGCCTCATTGGCCCCAATGGCGCCGGCAAGACGACGATGTTCGATCTGCTGGCCGGCAGCGTTGCGCCGAGCAGCGGCGAAATCAGTTTGAACGGCGCGTCGGTTGCAGGCGAGGCGGCTCATCGCCGTATCGGCCTCGGCCTCGGCCGAACGTTTCAGATTCCACGTCCTTTTCCCAATCTGACGCTTCTCGACAATGTCATGCTCGCTGCCCAGGGGCAGTCCGGGGAGCGGCTGCTGTCGAATTTTCTGCGTCCCATGAAGGTTGCTACGCAGGAGAAGGCGGCCCGGGCGAAGGCCATGGAGTTGCTCGATCTGGTCCACCTGACACGGCTGGCGCATGAGCCTGCGAGGGTGCTCTCGGGTGGCCAGCGCAAGCTTCTGGAGCTTGCCCGCGTGATGATGGCCGATCCCGCGCTCATTCTGCTGGATGAGCCGGCAGCCGGCGTCAACGCGACGCTTCTTGAGACGATCATCGACCGCATCCGCGACATCAACCAGCGCGGCGTCACTTTTCTTCTGATCGAGCACAATATCGATATGGTCACGCGCCTGTGCCATCGCGTCCTCGTCATGGCGAGCGGCCAGCTCCTTTGCGAGGGTACGCCGGATGAGGTGGCCCGCGATCCGCGCGTCATCGAAGCCTATCTGGGAGGCGCTGCATGAGCGAGCCCGTCCTCATTGTTCGCGATCTCGTCGCCGGTTACGAGCCCGGCGTGCCGATCGTGCGTGGCGCTTCGATCAAGGTCGCCGAAAAGGAGATTGTCGTCGTCCTTGGGCCCAACGGCGCCGGAAAGTCGAGCTTTATCAAGGCAATTGCGGGCCTGGTTCCGATCGAAAGCGGCAAGGTGGAGCTAGCCGGTAAGGATATCACGGGTGCGCCTGCTCACACCATGGTGCGGCTCGGTCTGGCCTTCGTGCCGCAAACAGAAAACGTCTTCCCGCTTATGTCGGTGGACGACAACCTTAAAGTTGCCGGCGGCATCCTCAAGGCGAAGGAAGTGCCTGCCCGTATCGAGGAAATGTATACGACCTTTCCGGATCTGGCTCGTCATCGCCGCATTGCAGCGGGAAATCTCTCGGGCGGGCAGCGGCAGATGCTGGCCGTCGCGCGCGCCCTCATCGTGCATCCGAAGCTCCTCGTGCTTGATGAGCCCTCCGCTGGTCTTTCGCCAAAATTTGTCTCGATGGTCTTTGAGATGCTGACCGATATCCGCAAGTCGGGCGTCACCATTCTTCTGGTCGAGCAGAATGCCAAGGCTGCCCTTTCGATCGGCGACCGAGCCTATGTCCTCGTCGAGGGTAAGGACAGGCATGAGGGGGTAGCATCGGAGCTGTGGAACGACCCTGTTGTCGCCGAACTCTATCTCGGCCAACGCCCAACCGTCTCTAAAGCAGGAGGTGCGGCATGAACCTGCAATTCATCGTCGACGGCCTGCTGACAGGCTCGATGATCGGCCTTGGTGCCATCGGCGTGACGCTGACGTACTCGATCCTGCGCTTCTCGAATTTCGCCCATGGCGATTTCATGGCCTGGGGCACCTATGCGACGCTGGCTGTCGTCAGCGCCATCGGCGCGATCTTCGGCAAGGTCGCGCCGATCGGGCCGTTGTCCTTCGGTTGGCCGTTAATCGTGGCGGTCATTATCGCCATGGGCTTCACCGGCCTGCTCGCTCTGTCTCTGGACAAGATCCTGTTTTCCAGGCTTCGATCCAAGGGGCAGTCGATCATCGTGGTCATGGCGAGCTTCGGCGCTTCCATGGCCCTGCGCAGCCTGCTCGAATTCCTCTTCACCTCGCGGCCGACCTATTTCAGCCGCGCCATTCAGATCGCCATGCCCGTCGGCTTCGGCATTCGCATCACGCCCGACCAGATCGTGCTTCTGATCGTCACGGCATTGCTCGTTCTCGGCGTGCATATACTGATCACGAAAACCCAAACGGGCCGCTCCATGCAGGCACTTAGCCAGAACCCGGCACTTGCGCGTGTCGTCGGCATCGATGTGGCCAAGGTGGTCCGCGTCACCTGGCTGATCGGCGGGGGCTTGGCCTGCGTTGCCGGGGTCATGATCGGCATTCTCGTGCAGATCCGCCCGCTGATGGGCTTCGACATGCTGCTGCCGATGTTTGCTGCGGCCATTCTCGGCGGCATCGGCAGCGTGCCGGGCGCTGTCCTTGGCGGCCTGATCATCGGTCTTGCCGAGGCCGGTGCGGTTCAGCTCATCGGGGCGGAATGGCGCGCCGCCGTCTCGTTCATCATCCTGATGGCGGTGCTGTTCATCCGGCCCATCGGCCTTTTCGGAGTAAGGGAACGATGATGGATATTCTCGGCTATGGCGCATTCTTTCTGACGACGGCGCTGATCTTTTCCTTCATCACCCTTGGGCTGAACCTGCAATGGGGTCTGACCGGTCTCTTCAACGTCGGTCTTGCCGGTTTTGTCGCCATCGGTGCCTATACGTCGGCGCTTCTGACGACGCCGGAGTCCGCAGGCCGCCTCGGCGGGTTCGATCTGCCGATTGCTGTCGGCTGGCTCGGCGCGATGGTTGTTGCCGGTCTTGCCGCCGCTATCATCGGGGTCGCGACGTTGCGGTTGAAGTCGGACTATCTCGCGATCACCACCTTCGGCGTGGCTGTCGTCGTCCAGCTTGTGGCGCTGAATGCGCAGGGCCTGACCGGTGGCCCCTTCGGCATCGGCTTTATACCGCGTCCTTTCGCCAGCCTTGCTGAAACGCCATTGCTTTTCAACTTCGCCAATCTCGGCGTCGTGGTTGTGGTGTTGTTGATCGTCTATCTGGCGCTCGAGCATCTGTCGCGCAGCCCTTGGGGGCGCGTGCTGAAGGCGCTGCGCGAGGACGAGCGCGCCGCCGTTTCGCTCGGCAAGAGCGCCCGCTTCTATCGCGTCCAGGCCTTCGCCGTCGGCGGCGCCATCATGGGGCTTGCCGGCGCCCTGCAGGCCCATTTCATCGGCTTTATCGCGCCGGATAATTACGTTCCGATCCTAACTTTCCAGGTCTGGGTCATGCTGATCGTCGGTGGCTCGGGTAGCAATAAAGGCGCGGTTATCGGCAGCGTCGTGGTCTGGGCGATATGGGCAGGCTCCGGCGCATTGACGAGTGCGCTCGTCTCGCCGGAACAGCAGGCGCGGGCCGCATCCCTGCAGATCGTGGCGATCGGCGTCATGCTCTGTATCATCCTCTTGATGCGTCCTGGCGGCTTGTTCGGGGATATGCCGCGACGCCGCCGCTCGGATGCGCAGGAGTCATTGCCGAAAACAGGCGAGAGGGGTGCCTCCTGACGGATTTGGCGGAGCCGATGTAGGTGATGTCGGTTCGAGGTTTGACGACGCAAAAACCTATGATACTGAGAGACATGGACAAGGTTCGCAGCACAGCCATGCAGATTATTCTCGCCATTCACTGAATGGTGGGTCGGATGTCTTTGTCCAGTAAATCAACCCGCCCTCGAGGCGGGTTTTCCATTTCCGTCTTGCGGGCTTTCCCGGAGTCGGAAATGTCAGACCAAGAATTCAGCGACGTCCCCCAGGCCACCCATCGAGCGACACTGCATATGCTGTGCGGAAAGATCGCGGCTGGAAAATCCACCCTGACGGCTGAGTTGAGCCGTATGCCATCCACCGTGGTCATCAGCGAGGATTTCTGGCTCAGTCGCCTGTTTGGCCCAGAGATGAAGGATGTTGGGGACTATATCCGCTGCTCGCGCCGGCTGCGCGATGCCATTGGCCCCCATATTCAGGAGCTACTGCGCATGGGACTGTCGGTCGTGCTCGATTTTCCGGCAAACACGCCCGCCATGCGTTCATGGATGAGAACGCTTTTCGAAGCGGCGGGAGCTGATCATTGCCTCCACTTCCTCGACGTGCCCGACGAGGTCTGCAAGGCCCGCCTTCGCGCACGCAATGCGGCCGGCACGCATGACTTCGCCGCCTCCGATGCAGAATTCGAGCAGATCTCCAGCTATTTCGTCGCACCCTCGGAACCGGAAGGGTTCAAAGTCATTCTATCGTAGGTATAAAAAACAGAGGCTTGCCGATGATCGATAGCATCAGCGTTTTATCGGCAAGTCCCAACTGTAACTGCAAACCAGCGACAATTTCCAAGCCGACTTTGATGTCTCTGCCGTAGCGATGCGGCTTTGACGTGGAGCAACATTGAGCAACATAGTTTCATATACAAAATAACATTTACATATAAACCGATATATGTTCATCTTGATCTCGTCGGTCTTCCTGTGATCGATTGTAGGGAGAGCGTCGCGTAGCCATTATCCAACGAACAGAACGGGGAATGACCGCATGCCTTATGACGTCATCGTTGTTGGTGCCGGAGCCGCAGGCGCAGTGCTTGCCGCCCGATTGACGGAAGATCCGAACAAGAAGGTGCTGTTGCTGGAGGCCGGCCCGGATTATCGCAGCAGCGAGCAACCCGCAGAGATGCAAAGTCCGAACCCGTTCAATCTGCTTTTGCCGCGCCGCTTTCAGGACGCTTACATGTATCCGGATCTGATGGCGCGGCGAACGAGCAGGCAGCCGTACCGTGTCTATTGGCGCGGCAAGGGCATGGGCGGCTCGACTGCGGTCAACGGTCAGATCGCCATTCGCGGCATGCTGCATGCCTTCGATCGCTGGGCCGATATCGGCTGCAGCGGATGGTCCGGCACCGATGTGCTTCCCTTCTTCAACCGCCTCGAAGAGGATCCGATCGTTGCGGATTATCACGGTCGCAGCGGGCCTACTCCGATTTATCGCGCTCCGGTCGAGACATGGGGCAATGTCGACAAGGCGATGCGCGAGAGCGCACTGGCCCTTGGCCATGTCTGGAACGACGATCTGAACGATCCCGAAGCTGACGGCGTGTGCTGCTATCCCATTAATAGCCGTGGCGGCAAGCGCGTTTCGGTCAATGATGCCTATCTGGAGCCGGCGCGTGGCCGTGCCAATCTGACGATCGTCGGATCGGCGATGGTGGACAAGGTGATATTCGATGGCCGCAGGGCGACCGGGGTAAGTGCCATCATCAATGGTCAGGCGAAGACATTTCTTGCGCCGCTCGTCATTCTTTCGGCTGGCTCCATTCACTCGCCGGTCATTCTGCAGCGCTCCGGTATCGGTCCGGCCTCGTTGCTGAGGAAGCGTGGGGTGGAGGTTATCGCCGACCTGCCGGTCGGCGAGAATTTTTTCGATCACCCTTACTGCCGCATCGAGCTCAAGCTGAAGAGCGAATTCAAGGCGACCGACGTCGATGCGCGGCATACCAACTGCTGCGTTCGCATGAGTTCGGGTCTGCCGGGAGCTGAGCGCGACGATATTCTCTTCGTGTCGATGAACCATGGCGGGATCGGCGTCGAGTCGGATAGCGCGCAGTTCGGCGAGGCAATGATCAACCTGATCCTCATGGAGGCCAAGAGCCGGGGTTCGGTCTGCCTGCGGTCCGCCAATCCGTTCGATCAGCCTGTCGTCGACGAGAACATGCTGTCCCATCCGCTTGATCTGGCGCGTATGCGTGACGGCTACCGCCATCTCGGCAAGATGGCGGCGCAGGCATCGATCCAGGCCATCACCGAAAGCATATTGCTTGGTGATTCCGATCAGCCTCTCTCGTGGCTCGATACGGCCAGCGATGTGGCGGTGGAGGATTTTCTGCTGACACAATCTTCCGATGCGCAGCATGGTATCGGCGGCTGCAGCATGGGGCGGGCAGGAGCCGGCGTTGTCGATCCGGACTGCCGCGTCAATGGTTTCGAAGGTCTGCGCGTCATCGACGCCTCGATCATGCCGCTCGACTGCCAAGCCAACACGAATCTGACAACCATCATGATCGGCGAGAAAATGGCCGATAGGCTGCGTCGGGCCTTCCGCTAAATGCGGAAGGGGGCGGCGTAACGCAGCTGCCGTGCGACAGACTATGATTGCTTTCCCCACCTGGCCTTCGCTTCTTTGTAAGCGAAGGCCGTTTTTTATCTCGCGCCGGTATGGGCCGGTCGCATCTGATTTACCGTGAGATATCGATCGTCATCGTCTTGAGATCGCACATATCCATCAACGTGTGACGGCCACCTGTACGGCCGAGGCCGCTCTGGGTTCCCGCTGCGCCGCCGGCTGGAATATGCGGCTCCCAATAGCAGCTCTTCTCATTGACGTTGACGATGCCGACACGAAGGCTTTCGGTGAAGAAGAAGGCTCTCTTGATCGTGTTGGTGAAGACTGCGGCCGACAGGCCGTAAGGGCTGGAGGCTGCAAGCTCCAGTGCTTCTTCATCTGTGTCGAATGTCAGCACCGGGGCGACAGGGCCGAAGGATTCCTCGACGTTCAGAAGGCTTTCTGGCGTCAGGCCGGTCACGACAGTCGGTTCGAAATAAAGATTGGTGGGCAGCCCGGAAGCGATATTGCCTCCTGTCACAACGCGGGCCTGACGAGCATGGGCATCGGCCATGTGGCTCAGGATCTTGTCGAGCGAGGCGGCGTTGTTGAGCGGCCCCATCGTCGTCGATGGGTCGAAGGGATCGCCCATGCGCACCTTGCCGGCCGCCTTGATCAGCCCGTCGACGAAGCGATCATGCACGGATCTGTGAACCAGAACACGTTCGGTCGCGGTGCAGATCTGCCCGGCATTGGCAAAGCAGCCGGCGCCGATCTCGGCGGCGGCCATGTCGATATCGGCATCGGCGAGCACGATGGTCGGGCCATTTCCGCCCATTTCGAGCAGCAGCGGCTTGCCGGCACCGCGGCGCGCGATCGTTGCACCTGTCGCAGAGCTGCCGGTAAAGCCGATCGCATGCGTGCCCGGATGGATAACCGCTTCGTCGCCCACTTCCGCGCCATCACCGAGAACGAGGTTGATGACACCATCCGGCAGACCGGCTTCGATCATGCATTCCATCAGCGCTACCGCGATGAGCGACGTCGTCGGTGCGGGAACCCAGACGACGGTGTTGCCGGTCGCGACTGCGGGGCCGAGATAATAAAGGCAGGGCAAGGCCGCCGGAAAATTCCACGGTGTGATGATGGCGAAGACGCCCTTCGGCTGCAAGAAGCTGAAGGCGCGCTTGTTGGCATCGGCGACCGGGAAGGCCGCCGTTTCCAGCCATTTGATTTGTTCGGCAGCGTTGCGGAAGCCGAGTGCTGCCGCTGCAACTTCCCCCTTTGCCTCGGCATGAAAGGGCTTGCCCTGCTCGAGGCACAGGAGCCGGGCGAGCTCCTCGGCGCGGCGATCGATTGCGTCGGCAATCTTCATACATAGGGCCGCGCGGGCAAAGACGCCCATCCTGCGCATGGTTTCGCGCGCGGATTCCGCGGCAGCCACCGCACGCCCGACATCGGCGCGGGTCGACAGTGCCAGATATCCCAGCCTCTCGCCGGTTGCCGGACTATCGACCGCAAGGAATGTGCCGGCGCTGCCGGCGACCCATTGCGAGCCGATGCGGTTGAGGCCGACGCGTGCGCCGACTTCCGTTTCCTTGACAACGGGTATGCCGCGCAGGTTGGGGCCGTCGATCGAGGATTTGAAATGGAATGTCATGGTAAGCTCCTTTGGCCGTAGTCCGACTGGATCTTGAGGATTGTGGCGCGGCTGCGCACGACAGCGGCGGCAAACAGGGTTTCGCCCGCTTGTCTCGATGCCTGCGACGGGGTGCCGATGACGCCATTCTCGCGGATCGTTTCAAATGGCCGCCAGACGGTGACGGCCGCGCCGGCGAACAGATGCGGATCAGGCCAGGAGGGCGGGGTCGTGCCTTCGGGGATCAAGGATTCGCGAACGCTTGCCGGGATGACGTGCATCATCAGGGACGTCTCGAGCGCGCAGGCATGGCCCGTGCCCCCGGCCGCATCGGGCAGGACTTCGTTCGCCACGTCCACGATCAGGTCGAAATAGGTGAGGCCGGCGGAGGTGATGCCGCGTTGGCCAAGTTTGGTGATTGCCACCTGCATGGCGGCGCGGTTGCCGCCATGTCCGTTGAGGATGACAGGCAGAAAGCCGTCCTCGGAAAGGCAGGTGCAGAGATCGACGAGAACGGCGATTAATGTGTCCGGGCTCAGGCTCATTGTTCCCGCAAAGGCGCGATGATGATGGGAAGAGCCATAGGCCAGGGGTTCGCAGACGCGCATGGTCTCTTCGCCTTCGGCCGCAGCGAGCGCCACGGCATGGGCAAGCCAGATGTCGACGCCGAGCGGCAGGTGTGGGCCGTGCTGTTCGACTGCGCCGACCGGCAGGATCGCGACCGGCCGCTTCGGCCCGCTTTCGCTGAGCATCTTTGCATCCGGCGAGGTCATGAAGGCGAAACCGGCGGCGCCCTTGGTGCTGGTTTTATCGTTGGAAGAACTCATCGCGCGGCCTCCACGAGGCGAGCCTTCGCATAAGTCATGCCGGCATCGGCAAGGAGTGCTGCGATGATGATGGCGCCCTTGTAAAGCTCCAGGCTCGACGGGTCCGTGCCGAAGATGCGCAGCGCGGTCGTCAGCAGGCTGACGATCAGCGCGCCGACGACGCCGCCCCAGACCGTGCCGCGCCCGCCGAAGATGCTGGTGCCACCAAGAACGGCAGCGGCGATCGCATCGAGCAGCAGTGTGGTCCCGCCAATATTCGGCGTCACGACAGGAACGCGGCTGATCATGACGAAGGCGGTCAGAAAGACGAAAAGGCCGGATGCGCAATAGACGAGGATGATGTGCCTGGTGACCGGGATACCGGCAAGTTGTGCTGCCGCGGCGTCCGAGCCGAGGGCATAGGTTCTGAGCCCGAATGCGCTGCGGCGCATCAACACGGCAGCGATCAGGACGATGATGAGCGTTGCGAAAATGACGTTCGGTATCCCGAAGCTGCGCTCGATGCCGATGAATTTCAAGGCCGGCTCGCGCAGCACCAGCACCCCCTTGGAGGCGACGCCGAGCGTTGCCCCCTGTAGTGCCACCATGGTCGCAAGCGTCGTGACGAAAGGCGGGATCCTCAGCAGCGCAATGACGAGGCCGTTTAGAAGGCCGACAAGGAGCATGGTGACGAGTGCGATTGCGAGCGCGCCCGGCAGGCCGAGGCCTGCATCGATCAAGGTCGCGATCAACACGGCGCAGAAGGCAACGCCGATGCCGGCCGAGAGGTCGATGCCGGCTGTCAGGAGCACGATCAGTGCTCCAAGAGCGAGCACCGCAATGGGGGTCGCCTGCGACACGATATTGATCAGGCTCTGCGCCGAAATCACGCGCGGGTCGGCGGCACTGAAGACCACCAGCAGCAACACCAGCAGGATTACCGGCGAAAGGTCGAGAACGCGCCTCAGTCGAAGGTTGTTTGTCGTCGTCATCGTTGGTTTCGCCTCAAATTGCCCAATCTTCCACCGTTTCACGTCTGCCGGTCTCGACGCTACGTAGGATGGCATCGTTGACGGCAACGGCCCGCAAGGCATCCTCGACCGGCATGACGAAGGGCTTTTCGGATCGGACAGCCGAAATGAAGTGCCTGACCTCCTCGTAGAGATCGCCGGTGATGTGCCCGTTCGTCGTCGGCCAGTGCTGACTATCGGGCAGGGACCAGGACCCGCGTGACAGCAGGCGCAGGCCGTGGTCGCGGACATCGAGATCGATCAGGCCCTCTGTCCCGACGACTTCGCTGCGCGCCCATATGCCTGTCGGAGCGCTATCCGGCAGCGTCCAGCCGAAATAGAGCTGGCCGCTCATGCCGTTCGACATTTCGACCGTTGAAAAGATCGCATCCTCCGACGCGACGCCGAGGGATGGCATGAGCTTGGAGACCGAGCGCGAATAGACCGCCGTGATGTCGGCGCCGCTGATCCATTGCAGCATGTCGATATCGTGGATGCCCAGATAGAAGCAGACACTCGACCTGCCATTCATCCGCTGGCCGACATCGCGCTTTGTGAAACGGCCGCTGCTGGCATGGATCGGCTGGCCGATGCGGCCCTCGCGCACGGCGGCAGCCGCCTCGCAATAGCGGGGATCGAAGCGAAGAATATGGGCGACGAGCAGACGCGCACTGCTTCTTTTCGCTGATCTGGCGATGGCCTTGGCCGCATCGAGCGTATGAGCCATCGGCTTTTCGAGAAGGACCGGCTTGCCCGCCTCCAGCAATTCGCAGGTAACGGCTTCGTGCAGCCGGTCGGGTGCGGCGACGATATAGGCATCGGCCGCGCCAGCACTAAGCGCCGATCCAGCGTCTGCGAAATGCGGAACACCGAACTCGGCTGCTGCCTGTCTGCCAAGCTCGGCATTCGGGTCGATGATCGCGGATACTTCGGCAAGATCACTGTCGGCGACCACGCGGGCATGCAAAAATCCCATGAAGCCGGCACCGACGATGGCTATGCGCAGTTTGTTCATCGAGCGGCCCTCACGCAACATGTTGCGGCGCGCCAAGGGCGTCGCTCGGATTGATATTCGGAGGGCGGATGCTTTCGCTGAAGGCCAGCGCCATAACATCCTGTTCGCTGGCGCCACGGCCGAGTTCGCCGACCGAGCGGCCCTCGCGCATGACGATGATGCGATCGGCGACGCCGAGCACTTCAGGCAGTTCGCTCGATACCATCAGGATGGCGGCGCCCTGCCGTTTCAACTCGGCGATGAGGTGATGCAGCTCGGACTTGGCGCCGACATCGACGCCGCGTGTCGGCTCGTCGAGCAGGATGATCTGCGGTTTCGTCGCCAGCCATTTGCCGATGACGACCTTCTGCTGGTTGCCGCCGGAAAGCTCGATCGTCCTCTTGTCCGGCTGGGCCGGTCGCACCCCGAGCGAGGCGATCAAATCGCCCGCCAAACTGCTGATCCGGCGCGGCGACAGCAGGCCGAAACGGCTGTTGCCGCGTATCCAGGCGAGCGAGAGGTTGTCGCGGATGGACATGGTGCCGACAAAGCCCTCAAGGTGCCGGTCTTCCGGTATATAGACGATGCCGGCGCGGTTCGCGGCCTTGATATCGCTGCCCGACTGGTTTTTGCCGAAGATCTCGATGGAGCCTTCATGCAGAGTTTCCAGGCCGGCGATGAGACGCAGGACTTCCGAGCGGCCGCTGCCCATGAGCCCGGCAATGGCGACGATCTCGCCGCGATGGACACAGAGCGAGGCCGATTTCAGCAGCTTGCCGTTCGAGGCGTCGAATATCTCGATCGCCTTTTCGCGAATGTCGGCCTTGAGGTAGGGGAAGATGTCGCCCAACTCGCGACCGACCATCATGGAAACGATCTCCGCCTCGCTCGTTAGCCGCGTCTCGCGCTCACCGATGAATTTACCGTCACGCAACACGACCACGCGGTCGCATTGGCTGAAGATCTCTTCCATCTTATGCGAGATGTAGAGAATGCCGGCGCCACGCTGCCTGAGCTTGGCAATCAGCTCGTAGAGATGATCCCGTTCGCGATTGGAGAGGGCACTCGTCGGCTCGTCCATGATGAAAAGCCATGCGTCGGAGAGAACGGCGCGGGCGATTTCCACCATTTGCTGGCGTCCGACGGAGAGGGTCCGCAACTCCGCGTCGATGTCGATATCGAGCGACAGCTCCTGCATGATCGCGATGGCTTCGCGGCGCATGCGGCGGCGGTCGAGCAAACCGAAGCGGGTATGCGGCTCGCGGCCGACGAAGAGGTTCTCGGCGACGGTGAGATCAGGCGAAAGGCTGAAGTGCTGGTGGATGACGCTGATGCCCTCGGCTTCGCTCGGGGCATGAAAATCGACCAGTCGGCCGTCAATGGCGATCTCGCCCTCGTCGGGTCGATAGACACCCGATATGCATTTCACCAGAGTGGATTTACCGGCACCGTTTTCGCCGGCGAGCGCCACGACCTCGCCCGAGGAAATCGCGAAGGAAACGCTATCGAGCGCCTTGACGCCCGGGAATGACTTGCCAAGCGCCCTCAGTTCTATGTGGCGGCGCGCCGGCGTTCTTACCACCTCATTCTGAGGTGGAGCGGCCTTTGGCCCTTCGCTTTTGCGACGATTGCCCGTGACGAATGCAGTGATGCTCTCCGGTTGGCTGGCCAGCACCGCAACGAGAATGAGCGCGCCGGTGATGTAGTAGATGACGATCTGCGGCACCTGCAAAAAGGAAAGCCCAGTATTGATGACGCCGAGAAGCAATGCCCCGATCGCCGTTCCCCAGATGGAGCCTTGTCCGCCGGAAAGCTTGGTTCCGCCGACGATTGCTGCCGTGATGGCGGTGAATTCGAGGCCGGAGCCGGCAAGCGGCTGGGCCGAGCCGAGACGGCCGATCGTCAGGATGGCGCCGAGACCGGCAGTGGCACCGGCAATCAGATAGACCGAGATGCGCACGAGGGTGACCGGCACCATGGAGGCCCGCGCCGCATCGGCATTGCCGCCGACGGCGTAGATCCAGCGGCCATAGACGGTGCGGGCGAGGACGAACCACCATGCAACGAGGCAGATTGCGGCCGCGACGATAGCCGCCGGAATTGGCCCGATGCTTTCGCGCCCGGCATAGAGGATGATCGGATTGTCGATGGCGATGCTCGATGCGCCGGAAAGACTGAGCGATAGTCCGCGTGCAAAGGCCATGGTCGCGAGCGTCGCGATGAAGGGGGAAATGCCGGCAAAGCCGATCAGCACGCCGTTTAGCAGGCCGATGACGGAGCCCGCTAGGATCGCCATCATCAGTGTTGCCGCAGCCGAGCCGGTCGATGCGTAGACAAGGCCGGCGGCCACGCCGGAAAACGCCAGCGTACTGCCGACGGAAATATCGATGCCACGAGCAATGATGACTGCGGTCATGGCGAAGGCAACGAGCGCGATCACCGCGCTCTGCTGGGCGATGCTGACGAAATTGCCGGCCGCGAGGAACCGAGGGTCGATCCAGCCGAAGACGGCGACCGCGACGACAAGGACGATGACAAGCACCGGCTCGTTGCGGCGGAGCAGGTATGAAATCTGATTTTGAAACATGGTCGGCCGCCTCTCGAACACGATGCGCATCGCCGGTGAAGGCGAGGATTCTGGATGTTCACGGAGTGGGGGCGCCGGCGCGAATGCGCACCGGCAGCCCTGCGTCGACTTATTTGCCGACAGTCATCGCCGAGGTCGGAACCTTGGGTCCGAGCTGTTCGGTATAGTTCTTTGCTTCCACCGCTTCCTTGTCGGTGTTGATATGCTCGAAGCTGAGGCCGGCCTTTTTCAGTTTTTCCGCCGTCGTGTCAGAGGTCACGAAATAGGTCGGCATAAAGAGATCGTTCGGCATTTTCTCGCCGTTGGCAAGACGTGCGGCCACGGCAATATTCCAGTAGCCGACGCGATAGGCGCCCGTCAGGACGTCCATCACCATCTTGCCGTTGTCGATCAGATCCTTCATTTCGGCATCGCCGTCATAACCGCCATAGATCAGGTTGACGTTCATCGAGCTGGCGACGGAATCGGCCGCAAGGCAGAGGCTGTCGGAAATGCAGGCGATGGCTTTCAGATTGGGATAGGTGGTGAGCCATGTCTGGGCAGCGTTGGTTGCTTTGGCGGCATCCCATCCGGTCGGCTCGATGCCGACGATCTTGATCTTCGGGAACTCCTTCTTCATCGTCTCGACGAAGCCCTTTTCGCGCGTGTCTGACACGAAGTTGCCGCGAGAGCCGACGAGCAAGGCGATCTCGCCCTCGCCGCCGAGCGACGTGCCGACAGCGCGTGCAACCATCGACATGTTGTCATAGTCCGGATAGAGCGTCGAATAGTTGCCGTCGGCCTCGACCTTGTTGCCCATGGTGATGACCGGGATGCCGGCAGCCAGCGCCTTCTTGATGGCGGGTACGACGGCATTTTTGTCGATCGGATCGATCAAAATGGCGCTAACGCCCTGGTTGACGAAATTTTCGATAATGCCAACCTGCTTTTCCAGGCTGCCTTCGGCGCTCTGCCAGGTGGCCTTGACGCCATAATCCTTGCTGGCGACGTCGCCGGCTTCCTTCATGCGGACGAAAAATGAGTTTTGTAGATCGATTGCTGCCAGGCCAAGAACCTTGTCCTTGGCGATCGAAGGGGTTGCCAGCGCAAGCGCGAGCAGGGCGACGGATGCTTTCAGAAGTGTGCGCATGTTTCAGTTCTCCTCTGCCTTGAAGGCTTTTCGTGATCATGACGGGCGTTGTCTCGCCTCTTCTTCACATTCCGTCCGGTAAGTCATCGTCCCCAGTGACGTGACCTGCCGGTGATTGGACGCTTTGCGTCTATTCTTATATAGCGTTTTCTAAAGATGCCAGAATTATTCAACCTTTACGCGTTAAAACCATCAATGCCGGAGCCGCAGACAAGTCCGGCGATACGGCTACCAAGCGGCGGGTGGATCGCACCCGACATGACCGCAGCCAGCGACGCCGCACCGCTCATATCCGCGGCGATCCCATACTCGAACCACAACAATGCTGCAGCACGTTGCATAGCGTCATCGTCGATCAGAACGATATCGTCGACATTGCGCCGCGCGATCTCATAGATGCCCTCATCGGTGCGGCCGCAGGCCATCGTCGCGACCCTGGTGGTGACCTCGGCAAGCCGCACGACGCGGGCGACGTCGAAGCAGGCGCGCAGTGTCGGGGAGCCGATGGGTTCGACCCCGATGATGCGCGCCTTCGGGTTGACCGTCTTGATCGCCTGGGACATGCCGGCGATCAGCCCGCCGCCGCCGATGGCAATAATATAGAGATCGGCCTGCGGCAGTTGTTCCAGCATCTCCAGCGCGACCGTTCCCTGGCCTGAAACGATGGCCTCGTCTGCGAAGGGATGCATGTAGAATGCGCCCTGTTGCTCGGCAAAAATAATGGCGGCTTCATGCGCCTCGTCCCATACTTTGCCGGCGTAGCGTACATCGGCTCCCAGCCGGCGCAGCTTCTCCTCTTTGACGGGGCTGGCATTGCTCGGCAAAAAGATCGTCGCCGAAACACCGGACTGACGGGCCATATAGGCCGTGGCTAGGCCGTGATTGCCGCCGGAAGCCGCGACCAGGCCACGCTCAATATGTTCGGGTGACAGCGATTTGACCCTGTTGGCGGCACCGCGGATCTTGAAGGAGCCGCTGACCTGCAGACATTCGAGCTTCAGATGGAAATCGTTGCGCAGATCGAAGCCGGCACAATGTTCGAGTTTGAGCACTGGCGTGCGACGTACGAAAGGTTGGATGCGGGTGGCCGCGGCCTTGATGTCTTCATAGCTCATCACTCAATGCCTCCGGATATTCGTTGGCCAGCACGAAGCAGCAATTGCCGGGGCGGACCCGGCCGGGCTGGCGCTTGGCGAAGACGATACCATCGATGGGATGATGCAGGATGACTGGCTCCCGGGCGGGCGAACGCAGAAAATGGATGCGGCCGGCAACATCGCCGGCTTTTACTTCAGTACCGAGCTCGCTGATCGGTTCGAAGACGCCATCGTCGTCGGAGAGAATGTAGCCTTGGCTGCCCGGCACTTTCAGCACGCGGGCGTTCGCTTCCGTTGGCATGTCTGGCGCGCCTTTAAGCACGCCGGCATGCTTGAGGACGTTGCGGATGCCGCGACGGCAGATGGCGAGCGCATCCTGGCTGACCAGACCGCCGCCGGCCATCTCGCTGCCGATAACGATCAGGCCCTGCTGATTGGCAGCTGCCGTCGATGTGCGCATCTCGCCGAGATTGTCGACCATAACAACGGTCGCGCGCCGAAGGCGAGGGTGGCCTTGATGTTGCGGCGATGCCCTTCCGGCGTCGGGGATGGCTCGATGATGGCGCTTGGGAGGATCATCAGCGAGGAGCCGCCAGAGTGCAGGTCGAGGAAGTAATCCGCGATCGGGAAGAGGTAGTCGTTCACATAGGCGGCCGTCTGGCTCGTCAGCGTGCCATTGAAGTCGCCCGGAAAGCTGCGGTTGAAATTGAGCCCGTCGACGGGAGACGTGCGCTGCCCGGCTTCGACGGCACGGACATTGATGGCTGGAATCGCGATGATGCGGCCGGCGACGTCAGCCGGATCGATCTCACGCAGAAGTTCGCCGAGCGCAATCGGTCCTTCATATTCGTCGCCATGATTGCCGGCTTCGATCAAGACCGTCGGGCCGGTGCCATTCTTGACGACGGCAAGCGGCACCTGAACCGTGCCCCAGGCATCATCATGCGGCGATTGCGGCACGCAGAAATAGCCGATCTGTTTGCCCGGGCGATCAAGGTCAATGGATGTGAAGATGCTGTTGCGACGCGGCGTCTCCAGCTTTCGTCCCGGTGTCTCAGATTTCACCACGCTTAGATTGCTCATCGAAACCACTCGTCTTTGCTATTGGAGGCATCATGTAGGTTTTATATATAGTGTCAAGTTCAAATATGAAACGAATGACAAGAGCGATGGCAATTCTTATGGTTGGCTTCCCAAGGAGGATTCGATGAGATGAGCAATGGTTCGAATGAGAGCGGCAAGCTTTCCTATTCGGCACCGGCCCTGACCAAAGGCCTGGAAGTCCTGGAGCTGCTTGCCGAAGCCGATACGTCGATGACGATGAAGGCGATCGCGGATGGCCTGGGCCGTTCAAAGAATGAGATCTTCCGCATGCTCGTTGCGCTGCAGGAGCGCGGATATATAGACCGGGATCCCGAAACGGATGCCTTCTCGCTGACCGATCGGCTCTTCAAGCTTGGCCTGCATACCCCAACCACGCAGGATCTGATGTCGGCCGCCATGCCTGAGCTTTCGGCGATCGCCATGGAAAGCCAACAGTCGCCGCATCTCGTCGTCGTCAATCACGGGCTGACCGTCGTTACCGCCGCCGTTCCGGGCGGGGAGGACATGTCTTTCACGCTGAAGCTTGGCTACGGCCGACTTGCGACGGATTCGACTTCCGGCCAGGTCATCCTGGCTTTCCAGTCAGCCGCCACGGCAAAACGGATTGTCGATGAGTGCCAGGGACGATCTTCGACACCCATCGACCGCAAGGCGCTCGACAAGGAACTGGCAGCCATCCGCGGAAGGGGTTACGAGCTGCACGACAGCCGCGACTTCGTCGGCATCACCGATATTTGCTGCCCGATCATCGGTGCCGATGGCAACGCGATTGCATCCATCATCATCGCCTATGTCAATCGCCATACGCGGGAGAGCCGTCACGCCGCCACGTTGAGCGTCCTGCAGGCAGCCTGTGATCGCATCTCTAGCCGGCTCTCGCCCCGTCTGCGCTCCTCGAAGGAGATGACTGCCAGGGGGTGATGTGTATCGCGCTCCCGCTGTTTGCCGGTTGTTCGGTACGAAGGCAGCTAGCCCTTTACCGCGCCCGCCGTCATCGAGCCGGAGAGCTGCCGGTACATGACGAGGCCGAGGAGAGCCGGCGGCAGAGCACCGATGACCATGACGGCGGACGCCATGCCCCACTGCACACCGCCGCCGCTGGCGGCAAAGAAGAATGAGGCGCCGACGGTCATGGGCACGGCGCGACTGGTCGTCAGCATGAGCCCGAAGAGGAATTCGTTCCAGGCGGTGATGAAGCCGAAGATGAAGGTGGTCACCAGCGCCGGGCGAACCACCGGACGGATGACCCTGATCATGATCTGGAACACGCTGGCACCATCGACGGTGGCCGCTTCGTCAAGCTCCAGCGGTATGTCCGATATCGCATTCACCAGCATGACCAGGGCAAGGGGAATGTTGACGATCGTCAGGATCAGGCCGAGGCCGATCTGCGTGTCGAGCAGGCCGAGCCACTGATACATCATGTAGAGCGGGATCGCGAAGACAATGAGGGGAACGGCGCGCAGATTGATGACGAGCGGCAGCAGGAGCCTTTTCCCCATCTCGCCGCGGGCGATCACATAGGCAGCCGGGAAGGAGAGCAGGATCGCGAGGGCCGTGCCGATAAGCGCAACCACGGCGCTGTTGGCAAGATAGAGGAAGATGTTGAAGCGCTCGGTTTCCGTGAAGACCTTGATGTAATTGTCGAAGGTCGGCTGCTCGATCCACAGGCCGGGATTATTGGAAATCTCCCGCGTCGTCTTGAACGAGGTGATGAGCGTGACGATGATCGGGAAATTCAAGGCAAGGACCACGATACCGTAGACGATCCAGCGTAGCGACTTCAGCATCCTATCTCTTCCTCCGGGCGCTCAGCCAGTTCAAGCCGGAGAGTACCAGCAGCGAGGTGACGAACAGGACGACAGAGGCTGCGACCGCCTTGCCGATGGCGCCTTCCTTGAAGAAGGCCTGATAGATGTAGATCGAAAGCGAGGTCGTCGATCCGCCGGCTCCGCTGCCGGTGAGCGCGTAGACATTGTCGAAAACCCGGAATCCGTCAATGAAGCGGATGAAAAAGGCGACAACCAGCGTCGGAAGCATCAGCGGCAGATCGATGCGCCATAGTCGCTGCAGGCCCGTTGCGCCGTCGAGGGCGGCCGCTTCGTGCACATCCGCTGGGATCGCGATATAGGCGACATAGAAAAGCAGGAAGGCGAAGGGTGTCCACTGCAGCACTTCGATGACGATGAGCGTGCGGAATGCATTGGTGTAGTCGAGGAAAGCGGGGCTGTCGCCGAACCATTCGTAGAGATAGTAGGGCACAGGTCCGGCGAACTCGTGCAGCACGAGCCGGTACATCAGGCCGACCATGGCGGGCGCGACCATCAGCGGTAACATCAGGGGCGCCATCAGCACCGGCCGCGCCGAGAGAAGCGGTTTCAGGAAAATCGCCAGGAAAAGACCGAGCAGGCATTCGCTGACAGCGGTGATGATGCCGAAGCGCAGCGAGAACCACACCGATTGCCAGAACGCCGCTTCCGTCAGGGCCGTGACGTAATTGCCAAAGCCGCTGATCTGGGGACTCCGCAACGTTTCGAACGAGACAGTCGAGACCGAATAGACAAGATTGAGGAGGGCTGGAAAGCCGAGGAACAGCAGCAGAAACCCGACAAGCGGTGCCAGGTAGAGCCTGCCTTCGGCGCGTTTTACGAGAGCCATGGTGTCAGCAGCAGCCGGATGCCTTTGAGCGGGCATCCGGCCTCTGTCCTTATTTTTTCAAGAGGTCCTGCATGCCGGCCTTGGTGTGGGCAAGCGCGTCATCGAGGCTCTGCTGGCCAGACCAATAACCGGTGAACTCCTTGGCCTGCAGCTCATAGACGGAAAGTGCCTTGGCGGAGGTGGCGCCTGTCATCACATAGCCGTACTTGCTGGCAAATTCGCCGAGCTTGACCAGATCCGGACGCTCCTTGGCCACCTTGGCGACAACATCGGGTGTGAGCGCCGGTGAGCCGCCCGCGCGGGCATAGGCAAGGGCCGCGTCTTCGGAGGACAGCCATTTCAGAAACTTGACGGCGCCTTCCTTGTTCTTGGCGTTTTTGTTCAGGCCGAGGCCAAGACCGTGGATGTGGTCGGCGCGTCCATTCGGTCCGGCTGGCGGGGCTACGACACCGGTGACATCGGCCACGGCAGGCGATTTCTTGGCGTCGGTGAGTTCGGCTGCAGCAGCATTCCACTGCAGGGCAGTCGCCGCCTGTCCGGAGCTATAGGCTGCATTGGTTTCGGCATATTCGTAGCTCAGCGAATCCTTCGGCGAGACGCCTGCGTCATAAAGCGTTTTATAAAGTGTCAGGCCAGTCTTGTAGGCGTCGGAATCGACGGTGATATTGCCGCTGGCGTCCATCCAGTCGCCGCCATAGGCACGGGGAAGGGATTGGAACACCATCATGTTGAAGAGCAGGTTCTTCATTTGCAGCACGGCGCCATAGCGCACCGGGCTTTGGCGGTTCACCTGCTTGCTGAAATAGAGCGACGTTGCCGCCCAGTCATCCCAGGTCCATTCGTCAGGTTGCTTGGGAGCAAGTTCCTTGCCGAGATATTTCTTGGAGATCTCGGCATATTTGGCCTTGGCGTCGGGGTCGGCGATAAGCGCGTCGACCAGATCCTTGCGGTAATACATGAAGTGCAGCGACAGGTCCGTCGGCACGCCATATTGCTTGCCATCGAACTGCATGGTCTTCAGCACCGTATCGCCGAATACCTTCGGCGCGTCGGCGTTGAGCTCGATCGGCTCCATATAGGGTGCGTAACGGCCGATCGAATAGGTCGCGACGAGGTTGATGTCGAAAGCGTCGGAGCCGGCGGCCATATCGGCCTGAAGCTTGTCGAAAAAGCCGTCGCGGTTGAAGAAAAGCAGCTCGATCTTGTCGGCGTCGGACGCGGTCTTGTTGTAGAGATCGGTGGTGGCGCGCAGTGCGGTTTCCTCAGAACCGCCCGGCCAGCCGAGCACGACCACCTTGGCGTTCGCGAGGCCCGGCAATGCCGTTGCCGACAGCATCAGGGCGAGCATTGCAGACGATAAGTATTTGAATTTCATTATTGTTCCCTTTCCTTTATCGTTGTTTTTGACTTGCATTGAGCTTGTTTATCGATCGCGCCTCGCAAGATCGGCGGCACCGATGATGCCGGCATGGGGGCCAAGGCTTGCGGCGATCAGATGCGGTGCGATATGCGCGGAAAGTCCGGCCAACTGGGCCTCGACGGCATCGAGATAGCCAGGCGCGAGGCCTATGCCACCGCCGATGACGATGCGCTTGGGGGCAAACATCATCTGGATGTCGCGGCAAAGGAGCGCGACGCGCGATGCCGATTGAGAGATGATGGCCTGCGCCCAGGCCGCGCCGTTGCGGGCGTGCCGGAATATCTCCGGGGCTTCGACCGCATGCCCGGCGCTCGCTGCTTCGGTCGCCATCCAGCGGCCGGAAACGATGTCTTCCAACGGAGATTGGCCGAGCGTCGGGCTGCGAAGCAGGCCGAAATGACCGGCAAGACCAAGCAACGGGCGTCCATTCACCACCACGCCACCGCCGATGCCGGTGGAGATGGTTAGGAAGACGGTGTCTTCATTCTCACCCGCTCCGAACCTGTGTTCGCCCCAGGCTGCCGCCTGGGCATCATTGACGGCAAACACCGGTTTGTCGAACAGCTTGCCGGCCTTCGCCACTAGGGGATAGCCATCCGGGATCGCAAGCGTCGCGGGATTGAGCGCCGACCAGTGCCCGTCGCTGATGATGCCGGTCGCCGCAATGCCGACGCGGTCATATCGACCATTCCAAGGTTCTGCCTGTTCGGCGATTGCCGCCAGCCAGGCGTCGGGTCCTGCCTCCCGGCTGGTTGCGATGGTCACCTCGGCCAACACCTGCGCGCCGCGAACCAACGCCGCGAGCATCTTGGTGCCGCCGATATCGATGGCGAGCGTTGCTGTATCTTGCTCCGAAAAGGCTGCTGAAACCGCTTCGTGAAACCATGAAGTCACATGCTCGGTCCGCGTGATCGCCGATCCGACGACGACGGCGCAAGCGCCGGCGCGCGCCGCCTTGGCTGCCTGTTCCGGCGTGCGGATGCGGCCCTCGGCAATCACATAGGGCGTCAGTTGCCGCATGGCTGAGATCAATGGGATATCCGGCTCCACCGGCTCAGGGCCGCCGACATAGCCCGACATGGTGGTGCCGACGAAATCGACGCCGGCCGAAAGCGCACGCTTCGCATCATCCAGGCACGAGCAATCCGCCATGGATAACAGGCCTCTCGCCTTAATGGCGGCGAGTAGCGTCTCGATCGTTTCGGGCCGGGGCCGGTCGGTCGCATCGAAAGCGATGATGTCGGCGCCGGCATCGGCCAAAACCTCGACATCGGCGACGAAGGGGGTGATGCGCACCGGGCTGTCATCGAGATCGCGTTTGACGATGCCGATGATCGGTGCGTCGACGGCGCCCCTGACAGCGGCGACATAGGCTGAGGATTCGATGCGCAGTGCCCGCGCGCCGGCCGCCAGCGCTGCACGCGCAAAGCCGGTGACGAAAATTGCCTCGTCCATCGCCCCGTCAGGCACGGGCTGACATGAGACGATAAGACTTAGATTGAGATCTTCCTTGCGCATTCGGCACCCCTTTCGGAGCGCCACGATAGACGACACTTACCAGAAAGCAACCGGTTTTAAACTGGTATTATCTCTGAAGCTCGAAGACGAAGTCGTAGACCTCGCCTTTGTAGCGCGTTTCGCAATATTCGACGATCTCGCCGTCACCGAGAAAGCAGCGTCGCTCCGTCGTCAGGATCGGGGCTCCCGGCTCGCAACGCAGATGCTGAGCGTCTTCGAGCGAGGCCGCGCGGGCCCGCATTCTCTGGATGGCGCGCCGGGGCAGAAAGCCGCGCTGGGCGAGCGCGTCATACAGGGAATCGCCGACCGAAGATGGAGAAGGGAGAAAGCGCACAGGCACCGCCGCATGCTCGACCGCAATCGGAGCGCCATCGGCGGTTCGCACCCTGCGCATGCGCAAAACCTGTGCGTTTGCAGAGATGCCGAGCGCCATCATTTCAGTTGGCGAGGGACGGGTTAACTGTTTGGAGAGCCATATGCACCCGGGCTCCATTCCGCGGGCGCGCAGGTCTTCGGAAAAGCTGGTCAGTGTTGAAAGCGACTTCTCGACCCGGGAGCCGATTTCGCTGCGAGCGCCCTGCCGCCGGCTGAGCATGCCTTCCTCTTCCAGCATGGCAAGCGCCTTGCGAACGGTGACCCTCGATAGCGAAAGAGCTTCGGCGAGCGACCGTTCACCCGGCAGTACCGAACCGGATTTGAAAGCATGGTTGCGCACGGCCGCTTCGATCGCTGTCTTGAGCCGCTTGTAGAGCGGCATTCCCTGGGTGCCGGAGGCGAATTCGCTTCTGACCAGCTCTATAATTTCATTCGCCAAGGAGAACCTACCCTTCCACAGAGCGACCACGGATAATTTTCATCCTGTTCGCTACTGGTATTATTCTGAACAGCTTTTGATGATCTGTCGAGGGAGGGTAGGATAGATGTCGGGATGGTCAGAAGGCGGCGAGGCCGCAGCAGGCCTCTAGGAGGCGGCTGCGCGGCGTTGTGGCTGAATGGTGATACGCGGCTTGCTGGCGACACGCAGCGGGGCTTTGGGCGCGGCGCGAGGAGCGGGTGCGATAGGCGTCGCGGGGGTTTTGGTCGCTCTCAGCCAGCGCTGAATAGCGTCAAAACCAGGTTGCGCCGCTCGCTTGAACTCCGGGCTCATTTCTGCGTCCATGCCACAGAGCGATGCAATTTCCTGCCAGTCCACTCTTCCGGCGCGCAAAGGGGGACGCGACTGGAAGACGACGAGCCCGATCATGAAGCCCTTGAGGTTTTCGAAGCTGCGGGGCTGCAGCAGCGGCGCGAGCCGCAGATCGCAAAAATCCGAGATCTTGCGTTGGAAAACATCGGAGGCGGAGCTTTTCTTTACGGGCATTATTTATTCCTTGCATGCGACCTCATCCAAAGGCCGGGGTGTGCGCGCTAAAGCACGGAAGTTAACGAAACGCAAACAACCGACCGTTTGGCCGCTTTCAATTTTTTGATGTGCCGGTATTCGGCAATTGAGGGGAAAATCACGCCGTGATTGGAGACAGCGTTCTTTCTGAGGTGCGATACATAGGCATTCGAGTCCGGATTGTCACCCGCTAAAACCATGAAAAAACTGTAACTTGCCTCGCATGCCAATGAGAGCGACATTTGCCTTGCGCCGGATTTATGAGGTGAAAGACATGTCAGTCTTGGAAATGTTAGTAAGACGCCGGATGCAGGAAGAATATGCCAAGGGCACATCCCCAGAGCGGATTACCCGGCTCCTGCAGGAATTCTTCAACGGGACGGAAGCCTCCCACGCAGACGCTGCCCCGCGCCAGTCTTCCGGCAATCGATAGCAATCAACCCATCAAATGAAAGTGACCGGCCCTCGTTTTTTCCGAGAGCCGGTCTTTTGCCAGGCAGAGCAAACCCTGCGGCTGATACCGCTATTGCGCGTCGTTCTGCTCAGGCAGGTTTCCGATTGCCGTCATGATCTTATATGCGGCCTTGACGCGTTCCGGGATCGGATAGTTCTTGTTCGCCAGCAGCACGATGCCAATCTGCTTGGCGGGAACGAAAGCCGCATAGGCACCAAAGCCATTTGTCGAGCCGGTCTTGTTGAGCCAGCTGTCCTTGCGCGGCTGTTGCGGCGGTGAGAGGCGGGTGATCTTATGCGGGTCGAGCGCCATGTCTGATGAGTTGCCTTCCAGCAGTCGGGCAAGCGTTGTCGGATAGGCGTAGATTTCCCAACCCAGACCCTGCGTCGTATCGCCGACCGTGTAGAAGCCGACATGGGTCGCCGCGATTGCGTGCTGCAGCGTCGGATCGAGCTTGGAGCTGTCCATATTGGCCTCTAGAACGCTGAGCATGTCGGGTGCGGTTGTCTTGATGCCGTAGGCCTGCGTGTCGAGAACACCGGGGTTGACCCGGATGGGCTTGCCCACCTTGGAATAGCCATAGGCATAGTTGCCCATCTCGCTGGGCGGGACGCGGACGAAGGTATGGTTGAGGCCGAGCCCTCTGATGATCTTGTCCTGCATCAGCGTATCGAATGGCTCGCCCATGGCTTGGGCCGCCAGATAGCCAAAGAGGCCGATGCTCGTATTGGAATAGAGCCGATAGGTGCCGGGAGCATAGGAAGGGCGCCAGTTACGATAATAGGCGATCATCTTGTCGTTGTCGGTCACATCGTCAGGAAACTGCAGGGGCAGGCCGCCTGCGCTATAGGTGACGAGATCGAGAAGGCTTATCTTGTCGAAGCTCGTGCCAGAAAGCGCCGGCAGATATTTGGTGGCCTTGTCGGCGAAGGAAAGCTTGCCGCTGACCTCGGCATAGGAGCCAAGTGCCGCCGTGAAGGTCTTGCTGATCGAGCCAAGTTCGAACAGCGTGTCGTCCGTGACCTTCTGGCCGCTCTCTTTCGAGGCAACCCCATAGTTGAAGGTATAGCGCTTGCCCTTGACCGTGATGGCAACTGCCAGCCCCGGAACATCGTTTTCCGTCATCAGCGGCTGAATAATTGCATTGACGGTCTGCTCCATTTGCGCCTGCTCGCTGCCATCGGCAGCGTGCGCGGCAACACCATAGAAGAGGCAGCTGGCGACGGCGCCAAGCTTCCGCAGTGAAATGAAATGCGTGTTCAAGATGATATCCTTTTGGCGATGCTGGCCGTATGCCATACGTGGCGGCCGGAGTTGGGATTGAAGAGGGATGGCGATGACTGTGCTCGCCGTTACGCGGCTGCCGTTTCAGATCTCGGCGGCGATGCGGCCGATCTCGGCGATGATCGAATTGCGTTCGTCGGCGGGGATCCCCGGTATCTCGCAATAGGCAGTTACGATGATCGGCGCGCGATTTGTCGGCCATAGAACGGCTATGTCGTTGGCATTGCCATCCTTGTCGCCGGCCAGCCAATCTTTCGGAACGCCGGCCCGCAAACGGGTATCGCCAGTCTTGTTGGTTATCAGCCACGCGGCAAGCTGAGATCTTGAAGCAGCGGACAGCACGTCGGTGAACAGGAGCCGCCGGAGGTTTTCCAGCATTGCGGCCGCGGTCGTGGTGTCGCGCTGGTCGTCCGGCGTATCGTGATAGTTCAGGGCGGGCTCAGTGCGATCGAGCCGGGTGATATCGTCGCCCAGGCTGCGGCAGAAGGCGGTCAGAGCCTTGGGGCCGCCAAAGCTAGCGAGCAGAAGATTAGCCGCCGTGTTGTCACTGAGCGTCATGGCTGCCGCACAGAGCTGCGCGATAGTCATGCTGCCGTTTTCGAGCTGGGCCCCGGTTGCCGGAGAGCTTTCTACAAGATCACTCTTCGAATAACGGATGCGTCGGTCGAACTTCTCTTCGCCTTTGTCGACACGGGTAAGTACCAAGGCTGCTATCAACGTCTTAAAGGTGCTGCATATGAGCGTGCGCTCACCGGCGCGATGCTCGATACGCCGGCCGCTTGCCAAGTCGAGAATGCTCACACAGATGCGGCCGGGGTGCTTGCTCTCGAGCGCCGCGAGCCGCTGCTGTTGGCTGCTGCTCTCTTCGGCACGGCCATCCGTCGTTGCTCCTGCAAGGGCGGGAATCGCAAGCAAACTGCCGGCAAGGGTCTGCCGGCGTGACAATAGGATCGTCATTCCTGTTTCCACTTCGATGTTCATTGGGTGGAGGCGTGCGCGATGGAGCCCGTGGACGTCATTGGGATCCTGCAATCACCTCACGACGCAGACTATGGCGCCGCTTCGTGCCCTAGACAAACGATCAATTTTGGGCTTAGGCATGAGAAAAACTTGGGCTTAGGACACAATGGACATTTCACAACTGCCGCTGAACGCTCTGCGGGTTTTCGAAGCCTCGGCGCGGCATTGCAGTTTTACGCGGGCAGGGCTGGAGCTTCGCGTGACGCAGACGGCCGTCAGCCATCAGGTGAAGGCGCTGGAAGACGTGCTGGGAGTGACCCTGTTCAAACGTCTCCCACGGGGCCTGGCGCTTACCGATGAGGGGCATGCTCTGCTCCCGGTGCTAACCGACGCGTTTCGCCGTATGAGCGCCACCTTGAGCCAGCTGGAGGAAGGCAATTTCGATGAGATACTGACAGTCGGCGTGGTCGGCACCTTCGCGATCGGCTGGCTATTGCCGCGATTGAGCGGCTTCAAAGCGCACTATCCGCATGTCGATCTCAGGTTGAAAACCAACAACAACCGTGCCGATATGGTGCTGGATGGCTTGGATTTCTTTCTGCGCTTCGGCGACGGCGCATGGCATGGAACCGAGGCGATCCATCTGATGGACGCGCCTCTGTCTGCGGTTTGCACGCCGGCGATCGCTGAGAAATTGCGCGGGCCGGCCGATCTTGCGGAGGCTGAGCTGCTGCGCTCCTATCGGCTCGACGAATGGTCGCTGTGGTTCAGGGCGGCGGGCCTCACGACGCCCCATCTTCGCGGCTGGATGTTTGATTCGTCGTTGACGCTGGTGGAGGCTGCCGCGCGTGGCGTCGGCGTCGCGCTCGTTCCTGTTGCGATGTTTTCGCACGAGATCGAAGCCGGCCGGATCGTCCAGCCGTTCCAGATCACGGCTGTCACCGGCAGCTATTGGCTCACGCGCTTGAAGTCGCGCGGGGAGACGGCATCGATGAAAGCGTTCCGGCAATGGCTGATTGCCGAAATCGACGAATTGCCGTCATAGGCGGCGCAAATCCTCGCCAACCCCAGGGCAGTGCTTGGGGCTGGCGAATCCTCTACCAAGCCGCAACGCCTAGCTTGCGAGCTTCAGCCTCACCGCACCGGTCCGCGTGCCTGAGCGCACTGTCTTGAAACGCCCGACCAGACCGGCAAGCTCGTTGCTGATATCGGCGAGATGCCGGGTCGAGGCATTCGTTTCCTCCATCAGCGCCACGTTCTGCTGCGTCATCCGATCCATGTTGCGGACCGCCGAGTTGATCTCGCTGATGCCGACGGCCTGCTCTTGTGTCGAGCGGGCAATAGCGCCGACATTCTTGTCGATGGAGGCCACCTGGTTACCAATGAGCTCCAGCGCTTCGCCGGTACGGTTGACCAGTTCCACACCGCGGCGAACGTCGTTGGAGGAGCGGTCGATCAGATCCTTGATTTGCTTTGCTGCAGCGGCGGAGCGCTGTGCCAGTTCGCGGACTTCCTGTGCGACGACGGCAAAGCCCTTGCCCTGTTCGCCGGCCCGTGCAGCCTCGACACCGGCGTTTAGTGCCAGCAGGTTGGTCTGGAAGGCAATCTCGTCGATGACGGAGATGATATCGGTCATCTTGCGCGACGAAGTCTCGATATCGTCCATGGCCGACACGGCCTGCTGGACGACATCCCGGGACCGCTCGGCCTCAGAAGCTGATTCCTTGACGATCGCCTGGACTTCGCGCGTCCGTTCGGCCGTCTGTTCGGAGATCGTGGTGATCTGCTCGATGGCCGCCGCACTTTCCTCAAGCGCAGAGGCCTGTTGCTCGGTGCGTCTCGCCATATTGTCTGCTGCCGAGGAAATCGAGCCGGCCTCGTCGCGAACGCGGGTCACGGAATCGTCTATATGCCGCATTGCCGTTCCAAGAGAGGCGAGAGATTCGTTGTAATTGCTCTTCAGGACTTCGAATTCGGCCGAGAGGGTTTCCGTGATCTCTGCCGTCAGATCGCCGTTCGCCAGGCCGGTCAAGGCGAGGCCGAGTGCGTTGAGGGCACGCTCCTGTTCCTGCTGCGCCGCAGCGCGCTCGGCTTCGGCCTTGTCGCGTTCATCGGCTAGCACCTGCAGGTAGACCGAAATGCCGTAGTCCATGTCGACCAGCGCTGCCTTGATGATGGCCGACAGGCGGCGCGACAGGGCCTGTTCGTGCTTGCGTAACAAGACGCCCTTCAGCTGCTGTGCGACGATCGAGCGCACCATGCCTTCAAGGATCACGGCATAGCTGCCGATGTACCAACGCGGCTCCAGCCCTAGGCGCGCATGGGTCCTGCCGACAGCCGAGACTGCTTCGACATAATCGGGACCGTATTGGCCCAATGCGATCGTCTTCCAGTGTTCCTGCTGCTTGGATTTGGCATGGGCCACATGCTGCTGCGACGAGAAAAACTTCGACATTGCCGGGTGCTTGGCGATCTTCTCATAGAAGACGTCAAGGGAACCTTTGACGGCAAACTCGATGATAGGCTGCAACTCCGCAAGGGCCTGACGGGCATCCTGCCCCAGTCCGACAAAGTCGAGCCGATCGTTCAACTCGTTCATTTTCGATGCATGCACCATGGTCTGCTCCAGTGAAGAAATTACAAGAGGTTAGGGCACGGCCATGGTTAATAATTCATTAGATTTGCTGGCCATTTTCGGGGTGAGGAGTGCCGCGCAAGATCAGGTGGCATTGACTGCAAGAGCTCCCTGGCGTGTCACCTCGATCAACGACTCCATGCTCAGGAACGGCCACGGCCGAGTGGCGCCCATCTTACATTGGGGACGATGCATTGGCGTCGCTCAGTTCCGCATGATGCCGATCGTGTGCAACCATAGTGCGACCTGCGCTGGCCAGTCCGTGATGGGTAGCTCATTCCGCCGCAGCCCGAATGCATGGCCTCCATTTGCGTAAAGGTGCATTTCAGCCGGCACATGCGCTTTCGACAGCGCGGCGTAGTAAGCCAGCGACTGATGGATGCCATCCTCATAATCGTCTTCTGCCTGAACCAGGAATGTCGGCGATGTAAGGCTGGATACCGGAATGTTAGTGTTGAACGTGTTGTCCCGGTTCGCAAGATGCCCGGGATAGATGGCTATGGCGAAATCCGGCCGAGCGCTTTCGTTATCAGCCTTGTCTACCTGGGGATACAGACGGTGCTCGAATAGCGAGCTGATCTCCGCCACAAGGAAACCGCCAGCCGAGAACCCCAGAACGCCAACCTTATGGGGGTCGACGTGCCATTGATCCGCGTGATCGCGCACCAGCCCCATTGTTCGCTGCAGATCCTGCAACGAAGGCTGCGATACCTTTAGATTATGGGGGCGACAATCGCACTGCCAGACATATGGTGCGCTCGGAACCCTATACTTCAACAGCACGCATGTCATGCCGATGGAGGTAGCCCAATCGCAGACCTCGGTGCCTTCAAGATCAATCGCAAGGACCTGGAACCCTCCTCCTGGAACCACGACCAACGCCGCTCCGGTATTCTTTCCCTTGGGTGGGTAGACCGTGATCGTTGGGTTGGTCACATTGGTGATGTTGGTCACGGTTTTTCCCGCTATAAGCTCCGTGCTGACGGAGACATCCTCCGGTCCCGGGACAGGCGGTGCGTCCGGGACTGCCCCGGGCCATAGCGTGATTTGTGTAAGCCCTTCCGGGGCCTGCCAGGTCATCGGTTTCGCCTGTGCGATCCCGCTTGCCGCCAGCAGTGCCAAGACGATACCCAAGCGCTTCATCGAGCTCCACTCCGTTTTGCACTCAAACCGGATCAATGGCCGAGCGATCAGCGCCAGCCGAGAGCCGGCGCGACGTGGGTCAGGATCGCCTCGATCACATGGGCGTTATATTCGACGCCGAGCTGGTTGGGCACCGTCAGAAGCAGGGTGTCGGCCGCCGCAATTGCCTCATCCTTGGCCAATTCCTCGATCAGTCTATCGGGCTCGGCGGCATAGCTGCGGCCGAAGATTGCCCGCGTCTTTTCATCGATGAAGCCGATCTGGTCCGCCTCCTTGCCGCTGCTGCCGAAATAGGCGCGGTCGAGATCGTTGACCAGGGCGAAGATGCTACGGCTCACCGAGACCCGTGGCTCGCGCTTGTGGCCGGCTTCCTTCCATGCTTCGCGGTAGATCCTGATCTGATCGGCCTGCTGGACATGAAACGGCTCGCCGGTCTCGTCGTCCTTGAGCGTAGAGCTCTGCAGGTTCATGCCGAGCTTGGCGGCCCACTTGGCCGTCGCGTTGGAGCTGGCACCCCACCAGATTCGCTCGCGCAGGCCTTCCGAATGCGGCTCCAGGCGCAGAAGGCCAGGGGGATTGGGAAACATCGGGCGAGGATTGGGCTTGGCAAATCCCTCGCCGCGCAGGATATCGAGCAGCACTTCGGCGTGACGGCGCCCCATATCGGCATCGCTTTCGCCCTCTGCCGGTGCATAGCCGAAATGGCGCCACCCGTCGATCACCTGTTCCGGTGAGCCGCGGCTGATGCCAAGCTGCAACCGGCCGCCGGCGATCAGGTCGGCCGAGCCGGCATCCTCCGCCATGTAAAGCGGGTTCTCGTAACGCATGTCGATGACGGCGGTGCCGATTTCGATGCGGCTGGTCCTGGCGCCGACGGCGGCCAATAGCGGAAACGGCGAGGCAAGCTGGCGGGCGAAGTGATGCACGCGAAAATAGGCGCCGTCCGCGCCCAGCTGCTCGGCCGCCACGGCAAGGTCGATCGATTGCAGAAGCGTGTCAGCTGCGGATCGCGTTTGCGATTGGGGCGAGGGCGTCCAGTGGCCGAATGAAAGGAATCCGATCTTCTTCATGGTCCCGCTCCGCTGATCTGGTTCACTCAGCTTTGAGTCATGACATGATTTTGGCCGCCGATACAAGCGGCGTGACGGCATCTCGTCGGTGCCAATCGCGCCCTTGGTATCGAGTAAAAAAGGGGCCGCCGACACGGCGAACCCAGGAAGATCGTTGCAATCGACCGCCGCTGCGCCGCGGCGGCCGGATGAAGGTCATTACTTCGCGGGCTTGATGGAGCCGATGATGTCGAGCACTTCCTTCTCGTGCTTGGCCTGATCGTCCTTGGAGCCCCAATAGGTGAGCACGAGGATCTTGTTCGGTGCCGGAGAGAGAACACCGAGATTGATGTTGACGGGACCGTCCGCATCGGTGCCTTGCCAGTTCAGGATCGACATCTTCATGCCGTTGACTTCGTTGCTGTCGTCATCCTTGCGCGTGTTGGCATCGATCTTGACGCCGTTCTTGTCGAGGAAATCGACGGCATCGCTGATCACCTTTTCGACATTGTCGCCGCTGGCGACGTCGAGCGCGAAGTAGATCGCGGCATCAGGCGAATTGGCGTCAATACCTGTTTCGGTTTCCTGCGGCTTCCAGTTGTCGGGAATGGTGACGCTGGCAATCGGCGCTTCGCTCGGGAAGGCGAGCGTCTTGGCATTTGCGAGCATTGGAAAGGCCGCAAGCGCGGCGGCGATAAGCAGTATCTTTTTCATGGGGCTTCCATTCTGTCTTTGTATTGTGGTCATTGTTCAATCCCGGCAGATGCGCGAGATTGGTGGGGTTTTCGCAGTTCTAGAAACAGTCGAGCAAGGAGCACGGCCTGTCCATTAGCCAGCCGAAGCGATCTCGAAATCCTGATCGAAGGAGCTCGTCTTTCCCGAGGTCATGTCATAAGAGGTCATGTCATAAAGCGTATAGCGGAGCTTGTATTTGCCGGCTGGAGCACCGTCGACGTTCAAGGTCATGTCGAGCTTGAACTCCATGTTCTGCTTGAAGCTTTGAAGGGTGCTGTCCAGGAATCCCTTTTTGCTCCACACGACATCCCCGCTGGCGTCGACAATGGCGAGGTCGGCCATCAGGTGGAGTTCATAGCGATTGTCCGCAAGCGGCTTCCAGCCGTAGCCGATCGGTTCGGCATAGGTGAGGATCGGTTCGCCCGGTTTGAAAACGTTCGAGTCCCGCTTCTTGTAAACCCCGTAACCGGTTGAAGGTTCTGTCACGAAGGTGACGTTCTGCTGCGAGAACGGCACCTTGCTCCAGGCTTCGATCACAGCCTTCTGCGCGACAGCCAGATCTGCCAATGGGTCGGCATGGGCGACGGCGGCAAACGATATCGCAAATATTAATAGAAGCACTTGCCGCATCGCATTCTCCAATCTGCTTGCTGATATTTCATGCCGGGAAGCGTCTGAAACCGGTAAGGCCGGCATGGATTTCATTGTTTGATTTCCAACCGCGCGCGAGTTGCAAATTGGCTTGGTTGGTGTCGACGCTTCCCGATCCGCCTTATTCGTGGATCGTGTAGGTGCCGAGCTCGCACAGGTTCTGGGTGTCGGTTGTCGTGTCGAGGTTGGAGCCTTCCTCGAATTCAAACTTCATGTCGTATTTGCAGACGGTTCGCCCATCGCCGATGGTGATATCCATGCTCTCGCCGGGGTTCAGCACCTGTTTGCCGAAGACGTCGTCTTCCCAATTGTTGACGCCGACCGGCGAGGTGTAGAAGTTGGTGAGAACGGACTTGGTGCCGTTCTTGAGGGTGAAGGTCAGATCTTCCGCGCTCGCAACGCCCGCGAGGCAAAAGAATGCTGCCGACGCCGCGAGGGCGAAGCGAAATTTCGTCATCGAATTAATCCTTTAGTCCAAAAATGAGACGGTATTGTTCTAAGACTTTGGACGCCTGGGAGCCATATATATTGCGTGTGGCGTCAGGCCCATTTTTGGGCTGAAACACGATGGGTAAGACATCGGTCAGGAGCTTGTGCCGGGCTTTTAGCGACGGAAGCTCAAAAGACCTTGCGAAAGAAGAAACGTGCCATCCCTTTCGGATAGTCATCCATGGTTGCGAAGCGTTCGTAGCCCTGCCGCTCATAGAAACCCGGTGCCTGAAAGCTGAATGTGTCTAGCCAGACGCCGACACAGTTTTTTGCTTTCGCGATCTCTTCCAGTTGGGAAAGCAGTTTCGCTCCGAGGTTGTCGCCGCGCAGATTTTCAGGAATGAAAAGCAGCTCAATGAAAACCCAGTCGAAATAGAGCTGCGCCCAGAGCCCGCCGACGATCTTTTCGGCCTCATCGCGAAGAACGATCGCGATCGGTTCGTAATTCTCGTCGCCGGCCTTCGTTTTGTTGAAGGCATCCAGAGGGGTGAGAATCGCGCGGCGATCCGCGTCCGACGGATTGTCCAACACTGCAATAGACGCGCTTGCCACCTTTAATCTCCCCTGGAACCAGATACCCGCGGCACTTGTAACATGAACAAATTTTAACCGACACGTTAACAATCAGATAACGCACCGCACCGAAACTGTCGTGTGTGTGAGTACATCTCTCGCTTTCAATGTCCTTGAAACAAGAAATGGCAGGAAACTATGTTTGCAAGAAATTTCGCCCCCGCTCTGGTCTTCGTGGCAATCAGCGCCGGGATGGCGCATGCCGACGTGCCCGTTCGTATCGATCAGTTTGATAGTTGGGGCGCATATTCCCTTAAATCCGGCGATAGCGTCAGTTGCTATGTCGTATCGCGGCCGATCGCACAGAAGCCCGCCAGCGTCGATCATGGGGATAATTTCTTTATCGTCTCACGCACGTCCCCGGGCAATAAATTGGTTCCCGAAGCTGCAATGGGCTATGATCTGAAGGATGGCGAGGCGATGGTGGCCGCGATCGGCGACAAGACGTTTCCGATGTTCACCAAGGATCGGCATGGCTGGGTGAGGGACGAGAGCCAGGAACCTTCCATGGTCAATGCCATGAAGGGTGGAGCACAGCTGGAGCTGCAGGCGACGTCGAAACGCGGCACAGCCACGAGCTATTCCTATTCGCTTTCCGGCATCACGGCAGCATTGAAACGAATTGAGACCTGCAAATGAGGCGTTTCGCCAAACTTGAGCGTTTATATCTGTCCGTCCCAAGCGATCGTCTTTGATGGTGTATGGATAGTTGTTTGGGCGTCCCGCCTCGTGCCGGGGCGCCAAATCAGCCGTCATGCCGGCTACCTCTTGTGAAATCAAAAATCCTGATATAAATGAAACTCATTGATGAGGCATTCAGGATTCGATGAAGCGCGGCTTTCTGACAATTTATGCGGGTGAAAACACGGCAGTTTTGCGGGCACTTTCTGCGCCGGCGCGTATCGACATGTTGAAGCTGCTCTGCGCCAAGGGCGCCATGAACGTCAATGAAATCGCCCGTGAACTCGATCTCCCGCAGTCAACCGTCGCCACCGCCATCATGATCCTGGAGGAGGCTGGCCTTGTCGAAACCAAGGCGGCGAAGGCCCGCAAGGGTTACCAGAAGATCTGTACGGCGCTTTACGATGAGATTCTCCTGAGTTTCGATGAGCCGGCCTTCAAGCGCGTCGAGGACGTGATCGAAGTCGCGATGCCAATCGGCCTCTATACGAGCTGCGAGACCCATGCGCCCTGCGGCCTGTGTTCGACGGAAGGGGTGATCGGGCTTCTCGACGTCCCCGATTATTTCCTTGATCCGCAGCGTATGCAGGCGGGACTCCTCTGGTTCGGCCGTGGTCATGTAGAGTATAAATTTCCCAACAATGCCAAGATCTTGAACAAGGCTGTCAATGCCATTGAGTTCTCGATGGAGTTGTCGTCGGAGGTGCCGGGCACCAATCCCGACTGGCCGTCCGACATCACCATCTGGGTCAATGGCGTTGCCGTCGGCACATGGACATCACCGGGGGACTATGGCGACAAGCGCGGGGCATTCACGCCGAGCTGGTGGAAGCTTGAAGGGTCGCAATACGGCAAGCTGAAGACCTGGCGCATCTCGAAGAAAGGTACCTTCATCGACGGCGTCGCGGTATCCGATGTGACCATAGACGACTTGGCCATCAGTCAGCATTCCTCGATTCGGCTGAAAATCGGCATAGCCGAGGACGCGCGCCATACTGGCGGCGTCAACATCTTCGGTCGTGGCTTCGGCAATTATGGCCGCGATATCCTGATGCGTATCGATCTGGCGTAATTATATCGAAAATTCTGATATATAGCCGATAGCCGTCGGAAAATCCCGATAAGTCATATTTTTTATAATTACTTGTTTTTACGTGCAGTTTTGTCCGTTTTGGACTGCTTCTGCACCTATTTTCGCACCATTTTGCGTTCCGGCCGCGTTGACGACCTTTCAAAAGTATATCAAGATCGGCGTATAAGAACGAGATATGTGATATATATGGGAGGATAGCCGTGAAGGCGAACGTGGTCATCCATCGCGATTTCCGAATTGCCGACATTGATGATCGGCTCTACAGCTCTTTTCTGGAGCATCTGGGCCGGGCGATTTATGGCGGCATCTATGAGCCGGGTCATCCGACCGCCGATGAGAATGGATTTCGCAAGGATGTGATCGAGCTCGTGCGCGAGCTCAACTCGCCCTATTGCCGCTATCCGGGCGGCAATTTCGTTTCGGCCTATAATTGGGAAGATGGTGTCGGCCCCCGGTCCGAACGCCCCGTTCGCCTCGATCTTGCCTGGCGGACGCGTGAAAGCAACCAGATCGGCGTCAACGAATTCGTCGATTGGTGCAAGAAGGCCAATACAAAGCCGATGCTTGCCGTCAATCTCGGCTCACGCGAGCTGGATGCGGCCCGAAACTTCCTCGAATATTGCAACCATCCGAGCGGCACCTACTGGTCGGATCTGCGGCGCAAGCACGGCTGGGCCGATCCTCATGATGTGAAGCTTTGGTGCCTCGGCAATGAGATGGATGGTCCATGGCAGGTTGGCCACAAGTCCGCTTATGAGTATGGCCGTCTCGCCGATGAAACGGCCAAGGCCATGCGCGGTTTCGACAAGTCGCTGGAACTGGTCGTCTGCGGCTCGTCGAATTCCGACATGAAGACCTATCCCGATTGGGAAGCCCAGGTGCTGGAGCAGTGCTACGACAGCGCCGATCACATCTCGCTGCACATGTATTTCGCCAACCGCGAGAAGAACACGCTGAACTATCTCGCCAAGGCGGAAAAGCTCGACCGTTACATCGTCACCATCGGCGGCGTCATCGACTATATCAAGGCGAAGAAGCGCTCGAAGAAGACGATCGGCATCTCCTTCGACGAATGGAACGTCTGGTACCATTCCAACCAGCAGGACAAGGACATACTGGCGCGGAACGAATGGCCGGATGCGCCGCATCTGCTTGAGGATGTCTATAATTTCGAGGATGTGCTGCAGGTCGGCGGCATTCTTAATACCTTCATTCGCCGGTCCGACCGTGTGCGCATTGCGTGCATCGCGCAGCTCGTCAACGTTATCGCACCGATCATGACGGAGGACGGCGGTCCGGCCTGGCGGCAGACCATCTATTATCCCCTTTATTTCGCCTCGAAATACGGTCGCGGCTACGCGCTTCGCCTGGTCACCGACGGTCCGACCTATGACAGCGACGAGGCCGACGACGTGCCCTATCTCGATGTATCGGCGGTTCACGACGAGGTGGGCAAGATGGTCACGCTATTTGCCGTCAACCGCCATCCCGACAGTTCGCTCGATCTCGACACCCGGCTGGAAGGCTTTGCCGGCGCGCGCGTCGTCGAGCAGCACGAGATGGTTCATCAGGACCTGCAGGCGACCAATACGGCATCCCATCCGAATGCTGTCGTCCCGACCAGCACGGGTGATGCGAAAGTGGAAGATGGCCGGCTCCGCGCCACGCTGAAGCCGCTCTCCTACACGGTGATCCGGCTGTCGGTATGACGATCGGCGGCTGCGGGATCGCGAGGAGGCGGTCCCGTTGGTCTGGAAAGCATAAGGGGAAAAATCGCGGTCCGCCCGACACAGCTCAGGCGCAGCGCACAATCGATAACAATGGGAGGAGATCATGCAGCAGTGGAAGAAGCTTGCTTTCGGCGTCGCACTGGCCACGTTCGGCCTCATCGCGGCAGCCCAAGCTCAAGATTATACCGCCTTGCCCCGCAAGGAGACGCTGATCGTCGAAAATCCTGAGGGAACGATCAAGAATCCCGGCTGGTTCAACGTCTGGGTCAATGGCGGCGGCGGCGTTTCGACCGGCCTGCAGCAGCTGACCATGGACACGCTGTGGTACATCGACCCTGAGAAAGGATTGGGCGGCTCGGCCTGGGACAATTCGCTCGCCGCCGACAAGCCGCAATATAATGACGACTTCACCCAGATGACGGTGAAGCTGCGCAAAGGCCTCTACTGGAGCGACGGCGTCGAATTCACGGCAGACGATGTCGTCTACACCGTCAAGACGCAGATGGATCATCCAGGCATGATCTGGAGCGCCGCTTTCTCGGTGCAGGTCGCAAGCGTCGAAGCCCCGGATCCCTATACCGTCGCCTTCAAGCTGAAGAAGCCGAACTCGCGCTTCCACGCCATTTTCACAGTGCGCTGGAATGGCGCCTGGATCATGCCGAAGCATGTCTTCGAAAAGGTCGCCGATCCGGTTCGCTATGATTTCGCCAATCCGGTTTCGCTCGGCGCCTACAAGCTGAAAACCTTTGACCCGCAAGGCAAATGGTACACCTGGGAGAAGCGCGACGACTGGCAGCGCACCTCGCTTGCCCGCTTCGGAGAGCCTGCTCCGAAATACGTCACATATGTCGATCCCGGCCCGCCGGATAAGCGTACCATCGCCCAGCTCGAGCACAACCTTGATATCATTCACGACAACACGCCAGAGGGCATGTTCACGCTGAAGGAAAAGTCGAAGACCGTTGAAAGCTGGTTCCCCGGCTTCCCCTTCGCCCATCCCGATCCGACCCTGCCGGCGGTGATTTTCAACAATCAGGATCCGCTGTTCCAGAATGCCGATGTGCGCTGGGCTCTCGCCTTGCTCATCGACATCAGGGCCGTGGACATGGCGAGCTATCGCGGCGCTGCGACGCTGTCCGCACTCGGCGTCCCGCCAACGGCGATTGCTATGACGGATTATCAGGCGCCGTTGCAGGATTGGCTGAAGAATTTCGAGGTCGACACCGGCAAGCGCAAGATCAAGCCCTATGATCCGACCATCGGCCAACAGATTGCCGATATGCTGCGCAAGCAGCCGAAATATAAGGATCAGATCCCCACCGATCCGGCCGCCATCAGCGCCGCCTTTGGCTATGGCTGGTGGAAACCCGATCCGCAGGCCGCTGCGGAACTGCTCGAAAAGGCAGGCTTCAAGAAGGTTGCCGGCAAGTGGATGACGCCGGATGGCCAGCCCTTCAAGATCCGCCTGACGGTTGAGGGTGATACGCGCTCGGTCTTCACCCGGGCCGGCACCTTGATCGCGCAGCAATGGGCAGCCTTCGGCATCGACTCCAAGGCCGTTCCGTCGTCAGCCGTATGGCAGGGGTTGGCGACCGGCGATTTCCAGTGCGCCATCGCCTGGAGCGTGGAGACCTGGGGTGGCGATCCCGATCTGTCATTCTTCCTCGACAGCTGGCATTCGGAGTTCGTCGCCAAGAAGGGTGAAAATCAGGCACCACGCAATTGGCAGCGCTGGTCCAATCCGGAACTCGACAAGATCATCGAGAATATTCGCCACGTGAGTGCCGACGATCCGAAAGGCATCGAGCTCGGCAAGGACTATCTCAAGCTGGTCGCCCGCGAAATGCCGACCATCCCGCTGATGTCCTATAACGTCTTCACGTCGATGGATACGACCTACTGGAAGGGTTACCCGACCATATCGGACCCCTACACCGACCCCGTTCCCAATTGGGCGAATTCCCGATTGATGATGGTCAAGCTGAAGCCGGCGCAGCCGTAGATCTCCCACCTTGATGCGGCAGCTGCCGCGTCAGGCACCTTTCGCCGGACATTAGGCACGTCCGGCGAATCTTTTCAGTGACAGATAAAGCGCAAGCAGCAAGGAAGACGGCAGCATGACGTCCTATCCAGTTTTCGTATTGAAGCGATTTGGTCAGTTCCTGCTCGTTGTCTTCCTTGGCATTTCCGCGACGTTCTTTATCACCCATATGACGCCGATCGATCCCGTCGAGGAAAGCATCGGCGCGATACAGCAGATGGGGCAGTCCGACCCTCGCGCCGTCGAATTGATGCGCCAGTCGCTTCGTGAGCTCTACGGGCTCGAAGGTTCGGTCTGGCAGCAATATCTGCATTTCTGGGGGCGGCTCGCGACAGGCGATCTCGGGCCGTCGCTTTCGGCGTTTCCGACGCCGGTATCCGCTATCATCGCAAGGGCGCTGCCCTGGACCATTGGCCTGATGACCGTCTCGGTGATCATCACATTCGTACTCGGCAACATGATCGGCGCGCTTGCGGGCTATTACCGCAAAAGCATGGTGCTGAAGGCCGTCAGCCTCGTCTTCATCGCCATGCAGCCGATACCCTATTACATCCTGGCCTTCGTGCTCATCATCCTGTTCGGCTATCTCTGGCCAATCCTGCCGATCAATGGCGGCTATGAGATGAACACCGATCTGCGGCTGTCCTTTTCCCTGGTACTCGATATTCTGCGCCATTCCATCCTGCCGGCGCTGTCGCTGATCCTTGTCGGGACAGGCGGTTGGCTCATCGGGATGCGCGCGCTCGTCTCCAATATCATCACCGAGGACTATGTCGTCTTCGCCGAACTCGGGGGCGTGCCGAAACGCAAGATCCTGCGCTCCTATATCGCCCGCAATGCCATGGTGCCGCAGTTCACCGGCCTTGCCATGTCGCTCGGCGCCGTCTTCAACGGTACCGTCATCACCGAAATCGTCTTCGGGTATCCGGGCATCGGCAATCTGCTGATCTCGGCCGTGCATGCCGGCGACTACAGTCTCGTGCTCGGGCTTAGCGCTCTGTCGATCGTGGGTGTCGCCGCCGCTGTTTTCATCATCGACATATTGGGTCCGCTGATCGACCCGCGCATCAAGGTGGAGTAGGGCCATGTTGACGATCGTTCGCGACCTTGCCCGCCAGAATACCGAATTCCTCTTCGGCCTCCTGCTGCTCGCCATCATCGTCGGGCTGGTGGTCCTGTCCTACTTCTCGCCTTATGGCCCATCGGATATCTATCTGCTGCCCCCGGACATGCCGCCAGATGGGCAATATTGGCTGGGCACGACCTCTCGCGGCCAGGACGTTTTCTGGCAGCTCACGACGGCGCTCCGAAATACACTCTACTTCGGTATCGGTGTTGCCTTCCTCTCACGCATCATCTCGTTGGTCGTGGGATTGGTTGCGGGCTATGCCGGCGGCGTCGTCGATCGGGTGCTGATGGCGATCAATGACAGCATCATGGTCATCCCGCAGTTTCCGCTGCTGATCCTGTTCTATTTCGTGCTGAAGGACGGGATGACCTGGACGGTGCTCATCATCGTCATGGCTTCGCTCGGCTGGTCCTATGATGCGCGCCTGATCCGCTCGGTGGCGATCAGCCTGAAGACGCGACCCTTTACCACACAGAGCGTCTATTCCGGCATGAGCATGTCCAAGATCCTCGTCCAGGAGCATCTGCCCTATGTGTTACCGATCGTCTTTGCGACGACCATGAACAACATGATCTGGTCGATCGGCATGGAGATCACGCTCTCGGTGCTCGGCTTCACCGATATCGAGACGCCGACCATGGGCATGATGATCTATTGGGCCAATGCGCATTCCGCGCTGATCGCCGGCACCTGGTGGTGGGTGGCCGCACCCGTCGCCGCCATTGTCGTGCTGTTCATGGCGCTCTTCCTGCTGTCGATGTCCATGAACGAATACAATGATCCGCGCAGTCGCTTGAACCGGATGGGGGGCTAGGAATGGAGGCTGTGGTCGAGGTCAACAACCTCAGGGCATATTATCGGGCCTTCCTTTATGGCGTCGATCGCGAGGTGCGCGCCGTGGACGATGTCAGTCTGAGGATCGGTCGCGGCGAGATCTATGGCGTCGCCGGTGAATCGAGCAGCGGCAAGACGACGTTGATCAAGACCATTGCCGGCGCCATCCGGCCGCCGCTTCGGGTGGTTTCGGGCTCGGTCAAGTTTCAATTCAACGGCGCCACGCAGGATATCTACGCCATGACACCGGAGCAACGGGCGGCGCTTCGGTGGCGGCATTTGTCCTATATCATGCAGGGCTCGATGAACGTGCTCAATCCCGTAAGGCGCATTCGCCACTCGTTCACGGATTTTGCACTTCGCCATATGAAGGTCGATCGCGGTGCCTTCTTCGATCGGGTTGCAGCCCATCTGCAGCGCCTGAAACTCGATGCCGGCCTCCTCGACGCCTATCCGCATGAATTGTCCGGCGGCATGCGGCAGCGCATGACGATTGCGCTCGCCACTATCCTGACGCCGGAATTCATCATCGCCGATGAGCCGACGACCGCGCTCGATGTCATCGTTCAGCGCGATGTCCTGCAGATGATCCGCGAGATCCAGCGAGAGATGGGGTCCTCCTTCCTGTTCGTTACCCATGACATGGGCGTGCATGCCGCCGTCTCCGACCGCATCGGCATCGTCTATGCCGGGCGTCTGGTCGAGGAGGCGCCGACGCGCAAGCTCTTTCACCTGCCGCTGCACCCCTATACGCAGCATCTGGTGGCGAGCCTGCCGCGCATCGGCGATCTCTCCACCAGGCCTTCGCTTGAGGGCAGGCCGCCCAATCTCGCCATGCCGCCGGAAGGGTGCCGTTTTCATCCGCGCTGTCCCAAGCGCATGGATATCTGCAGCCGCGAAGCGCCGCCGATGGTGACCGTCGAGCCGGATCGTCGCGTCGCCTGTTTTGCCGTGACAGGAGCACAGATTTGAGCGACCTGCTTTCCCTTTCGCATGTCACCAAGCTCTACCGCCAGGGCGGTATGCTGAGCCGCCGGCATGTCATTGCTGTCCGCGATGTCAGCCTGATGCTCGGGGAAGAGCCGGAGATCCTCTCCATTGTGGGGGAATCCGGCTCGGGCAAATCAACCATTGCCGCGATGATCCTCGGCCAGACGCCGCCGACATCGGGTATCCTGAATTTTCGCGGCCGGCCCGTTGCCGTTCATGGGAAGGCTGAGCGGCGTGCCTTCATGCGCCAGGTGCAACCAGTCCTTCAAAACCCGTTCGAGGCGTTCAACCCACTCAAGAGGGTTGATCGCTATCTTTTTGAAACAGCGCGAAATTTTTCACCTGACGGTACCAAGCCGAGTCAGTCCGATATTGAACGCATGGCCGATAAGGCGCTTGTCCATATCGGCTTGACGCTTGCCGAAGTAAAGGGCCGGTTTCCGCATGAATTGTCGGGCGGTCAGCTGCAGCGCACCGCCATTGCGCGCGCGTTGATTCCGCAACCGAGGCTACTGGTCGCCGACGAGCCCGTCTCCATGGTCGATGCCTCGCTGAGGATGGCCATCGTCAATCTCTTCAGTCAGCTGAAGAGGGACCTCGGCCTGTCCATCATCTATATCACCCATGACCTCGCGACCGCCTACTACATCAGCGATCGCATCATCATCATGAAGAAGGGCGAGATCGTCGAAGAAGGCGGCGCGCGTGCGGTGCTCGACAATCCGCAGCATCCCTATTCACGCGCCTTGAAGGAGGCCGTCCTTTCCGCCAGCCCGGATATGGAGTCTGTATCCTAAGCCAACGGCGCCCGTAGGTTCAGCGCGAGATCCGCGTCGAAAGGACGATGGACGATAGCGTCCGCTCGACGCCGTCGATCTTGCCGATTTCGTCGATCAGCTGATCCAGCTCGGAAATCGACGGTGCGGCAACGATGGCGATCAAGTCGAAGGAGCCGCTGACGGAGTGCAGCGTCGTTACCTCATGGATCGCATCCAGCGACGCCGTTACGGCCGAGAGCGCTTTCGGTGCGATGGTGATCAGAACATGGGCGCGGATGAGGCCGGAGAGATAGGTTTCCGACAGCCGCACACCATAGCCGGCGATCACCCCTTCTCTCTCAAGCCGTTCGAGTCGGGCCTGCACCGTGGTGCGCGATAGCGACAGCCTTTTGGCGAGTGTTGCCACCGGCATGCGGGCATTTTGACCGAGCAATGCCAGCAATTCCCGATCTTTTTCCGTTACCTGCATCGTCATTCCTGCATTTTGCAAAAATATGGTGTCATTTTGCTTATTTTTATACGACGAAAAGCGCTTTATGTCGCTATGAATCGTCCAATCCCTGCCTACACTTATAAAAATCTTATCAATGAAATGCAGGGGATTTATATGAAAGACATAGTGGTCATCGGCGCAGGCAAAATCGGTGGAGCGATTGCTTTGATGCTGGCCGACACGGGCGATTACAGGGTTGTCGTCGCTGACCGCAGCCCCGAGCAGCTCGCCAAGATCGACCACCACCCTGCGATTTCCACGGCAGCCGTCGATATCGCCGACCGCGCCGGGCTCGTCGCTGTTCTCACCGGAAAGTTCGCTGTTCTCTCGGCCGCTCCTTTTCATCTCACCGGCTTCGTCGCCGAAGCCGCGCTCGAAGCGGGCGTCCACTATCTCGACCTCACCGAGGATGTCGCCACCACGAAGAAGGTGGAAGAGCTGGCCCAGGGGGCCAAAACTGCCTTCATTCCGCAATGCGGCCTGGCACCAGGCTTTATCTCGATTGTCGCCAACGATCTCGCCAAGCGTTTCGACAGCCTCGACAGCGTGCGCATGCGCGTCGGCGCTCTGCCGCAATACCCGTCCAATGCTTTGAACTATAACCTGACCTGGAGCACGGACGGTCTGATCAACGAATATATCGAGCCGTGCGAAGCGATCGTCGAAGGCAAGCTCGTGACCGTACCGGCCATGGAAGAGCGCGAGGAATTCTCCCTCGATGGCGTCACCTATGAGGCGTTCAACACCTCCGGCGGCCTCGGCACGCTTGCCAAGACGCTTGCCGGCCGCGTGCGCACCATGAACTACCGCACCATCCGTTACCCCGGCCATCAGGCTATCATCAAGGCACTCTTGAACGACCTGAACCTCAAGAACCGCCGCGATGTGCTGAAGGATCTCTTCGAAAACGCCCTGCCTGCGACAATGCAGGATGTGGTCGTTGTCTTCGTCACCGTCTGCGGCTGGCGCGAAGGTCGCTACATGCAGGAAACCTATGCCAACAAGGTCTATGCGGGCATCGTTGCCGGCAAGAAGATGAGCGCCATCCAGATCACCACGGCTGCCGGCATCACGACAGTTCTCGATCTGCTCTCCCACGGCAAGCTTCCCACCAAGGGCTTCGTCTGCCAGGAAGAAATCGACCTCGGTGACTTCCTCAACAATCGCTTCGGGCAGGTCTACAGCCTGGAGAAGCTTCGCATGAGAGAAGCCGTCTAAGTAAAAGCTTTTACTTACTAAAAATATGGTGGGCTGACAGGCCCGCCATTGATCCAAATGCGGAGCCGCTCAAAGCCGCGATTTCACATTTTGACTCATCATTCCGGCGGTCCAATGCGCCGTCAGCTATCAGTCCGTAGTTGCGGTTCGGCAGTTTCAGCGAACCTCGTCACGTTGAAAGCAGAGAGATCACTCACATCCTCAAAGGCCTGGACCAGGTGATCGTCCAATTCTTGAGAGCCGCCATCAAGCCATGAGGCTACGGCGTGAGCAAGAACTGCCATGCCGATTTTCGCAATCAGCGAAGCGCGCCGGGCAGCCACGCCGCGCTCGCGTAGCTCTGCAGCCAACGCTTCCGTCAGAGAATTGACCTTCGCCGCCTGTCTTTCCTGAAGAGCGGGGCTGGCAGCGACAATCCGGCGTCCCGGCTCGGAGACGTGGCGGTTTTCAATGAAGAGCTTTTCCGCCGAACGAAAGGCTTTGAATAGGGTTTCCCAAGGGCCGAGTTCACGCGGAGCGTTACGCACCGCCGCGGTTAGCATTTCGCCCAGCGCCGTCTCCCCGTGAAAGAACATCTCCCGCTTGTCCGGAAAGTGCCGGAAAAAAGTTCGCTCCGTCACGCCAGCCTTTTGTGCAATTTCGGCGGCCGTCGTCTGCTCGTACCCACGCTCCTGGTATAGTTCCAGAGCCGCTTCCATGAGACGGCGACGCACCTCTTCACGATTTCGTGGCATCAACTTTCCCTATTGTCAGTGGCTGACTTTACGCTTATCGTCAGTCACTGACAATACTACGCAGCGCCGTGCAAGTTTGCAACCACGGAACTGCGATCATCTTTGCTTGAGAAGAATGAAAGCGAGAACAGACATGACCGATACCAAGCCCTCAGACATGCGCAGCATCCGGTTTCATGACTATGGGGAACCTGAGGATGTTTTGGTTCTGGAGAGGGTGACTATCCCCGAGCCGGGCCAGAACCGCATCTTGGTAAGGGTACACGCCTGCGGCCTCAACCCGGCAGACTGGGCGCTGTGCCGCGGCCTGTTTCCGGGAAAAATGCCTCGCGGCATTGGTCTGGATGTCGCCGGGTTTGTGGATTCAGTTGGCGAGGGCGTTACCAATGTCAGGATAGGCGATGCTGTTCTTGGCAATGCCGATTTCGCAGGTTATGCGAGCGCCGGCGCATCGGATTTCGCCGTGCTCAATCACTGGGCCCCGGTTCCGGAGGGGCTCGACATGATCCATGCCGCGTCACTAACGCTCGTCGTTGAGACCGCATTCCGAAGCATTGAAAGCCTTCGGGTCGAAAAGGGCCACACCGTGCTGGTGCATGGCGGCGGGACGATGGTCGGCTTTGCAGCGGTACAGATAGCCCTGATCCGTGGCGCGAAGGTCATCACAACTGCGGGAGAGACATTCGGCGAGCGTCTCCGCGGCTTCGGTGCGAAGGTGACGCGCTATGGGGAGGGGATGATCCAACGGGTTCGCGATATTGCACAGGGCTCGCCCGATTTGATACTTGATGCGGCACCCGCCAACGGCGGTCTTCCAGACCTGCTGGAAATTGCTGGTGGTGATCCCAGGCGCATTCTGACCATTAGCGATTTCTCAGCGGCGGATGAAATGGGCATCCGGCACTCGTTTTCGGAAAACGCACCGCAACGATATGACGTGATCGGGGAATTTGCCAAGCTCGCGGCTGTCGGCGAATTCTCAATCCCGCTTGCTCTGGCACTACCGCTGGCAAGCTGGAAGGAGGCGATGGATCTTAGCCTGAGCGGACATGCGCACGGAAAAATCGTGCTCCAGCCTTAGGCATCCGGCACAGGAAATGGTCACCCCATAGCTATCTCGCGCGAAAGCGGTTCCACGGTTGAGTTAGTGGCTGCCCGTGAGGGTGCCACACTCTTCTGTGGTCATGACTGTAGCGCTGCGCAGGCCCGTTCGATGCGATCAAGCGCTTCGACAAGATCTGCCTCGGATGTCGCATAGGAAATGCGGAAATAGGGCGACAGCCCGAATGCCGAACCTGGCACGACGGCGACATGGGCTTCGTCGAGCAGATAGGCACAGAAATCCGTATCCGTTAGGATGGTCTTGCCCGAGGGTGTCGTCTTGCCGAGCACACCGGCGCAGCTCGAGAATGTATAGAAAGCACCTTCAGGCACGCGGCAATGCAGGCCCTTTATGGCATTGAGCATGCCGACGACGAGATCACGCCGGCGCTGGAAGCTGGCGGTGCGATCCTTGAGAAAATCCTGTGGGCCATTCAGTGCGGCAACGGCGGCTGCCTGGCTGACGGAGGACGGGCAGGAGGTCGCCTGGCTCTGGATGACGGCCATGGCCTTGATCAGTGCCTTCGGGCCACCGGCATAGCCGATGCGCCAGCCGGTCATCGCATAGGCCTTGGAAACACCATTCACCGTCAGCGTCCGGCTCTTGAGGCTAGGCTCGATTGCGACAGGCGTCGTGAAACGGAAGTCGTCATAGACGATGTGCTCATACATGTCGTCGACCATCAGCCAGACATGCGAATGGCGCTGCAGAACCTCGATGAGCGGAAGGTAATCCGCTTCCGAATAGGCCGCACCCGATGGATTGGACGGCGAATTGAGGAGCAGCCAGCGCGTCTTCGGCGTGATCGCCTTTTCGAGTTGATCCGCCTTGAGGCGGAAACCGGCCTCGACATCGCAGGGGATCAGCACCGGCACACCGCCGCAGATCTCGACGATATCGGAATAGGACGTCCAGTAGGGCGTCGGGATGATCACCTCGTCGCCCGGATCGATCGACGCCATGAAGGCATTGAACAGAATCTGCTTTGCGCCCGTCGCCACGGTGATTTCGTCGAGAGCATAGTCGACGCCATTCTCGCGCAGGAACTTGCCGGCAATCGCCTTCTTGAGTTCCGGCGTGCCATCGAGCGCGGTGTATTTCGTTTCGCCACGATCGATGGCGGCCTTTGCCGCCTCCTTGACGTTATCGGGCGTATCGAAATCCGGCTCTCCGGCGCCGAGGATGATGACGGGGAGGCCATCGCGCTTCATCGCATTGGCGCGCGCGCCGATCTGCAGGATTGTCGACACGCCGATGGAGGCGATGCGCGAAGCGGGCCGAAAACCCGCTTCCTCGATGGTGGTGGCGATCGTCATGAGGCCTACTCGATGTCGAAGGATACGCCCTGAGCCAGCGGCAGGGCCTTGGAATAGTTCACGGTGTTGGTCGCCCGGCGCATATAGGCTCTCCAGGCATCCGATCCGGATTCACGACCGCCACCGGTTTCCTTCTCGCCGCCGAATGCGCCGCCGATTTCGGCGCCCGATGTGCCGATGTTGACGTTGGCGATGCCGCAATCCGAGCCGTCAGCCGCGAGGAAGCGCTCGGATTCCTGCATGTCGCGGGTGAAGATCGACGAGGAAAGGCCGGCCGAGACGGCATTGTGTTCCTCGATCACGGCATCGAAGTCGTCATAGGGCATGACATAGAGGATTGGCGCGAAGGTTTCTTCGAAAACGGGGCCGGCCTGCTTCGGCATTTCCACAAGCGCCGGCTTGGCATAATAGCCATCGGCATGGCCGACATCGATGCGCTCGCCGCCGGTGACGGTGCCGCCGTGCGACTTAGCGGCGGAAATCGCCTTCTGCATGCCATCGAACGCCGCCTTGTCGATCAGTGGGCCGACGAGAGCCGAGGAATGCAAGGGATCGCCGACGGAGACGCTCTGATAGGCCTTCTTCAGACGTGGCATGAGCTGGTCGTAAACGCTCGTATGTACGAAAAGGCGGCGCAGCGTCGTGCAGCGCTGACCGGCGGTGCCCATGGCGCCGAAGGCGATGGCGCGCAGCGCCATGTCGAGATCGGCAGAGGGGCAGACTATGCCCGCATTGTTGCCGCCAAGTTCGAGAATGGCGCGGGCGAAGCGCTTGGCGAGCCGCGGCCCGACATCGCGGCCCATGCGGGTCGAGCCCGTCGCCGAGACGAGCGGCACCTTCGGATGATCGACGAGCACTTCGCCGATGGCGCGGTCGCCGATGAGGATCTGCGACAAGCCTTCCGGCGCATCGCCGAAGCGGGCGAGCGCACGATCGAGGATGGCTTGCGAGGCCAGTGCCGTCAGCGGCGTCTTTTCCGAGGGTTTCCAGATGACCGGATTGCCGCAGATCAGCGCGAGCGCCGCGTTCCACGACCACACCGCGACCGGGAAGTTGAAGGCCGAGATGATGCCGACGACACCGAGCGGATGCCAGGTCTCCATCATGCGATGGCCGGGGCGCTCGGTGGCGATCGTCAGGCCGTAGAGCTGGCGGGAGAGGCCGACCGCGAAGTCGCAGATGTCGATCATTTCCTGCACTTCGCCGAGGCCTTCGGAGCGGATCTTGCCGGCTTCGATCAAGACCAGGCGACCCAGGTCGTCCTTGGCGGCACGCAGCTCTTCGCCGAGCAGGCGAACCAGTTCGCCACGCTTGGGCGCCGGCACCAGACGCCAGGCGCGGAATGCGGCGTGAGCCTTCTCGATCCGCCGGGCTGCTTCATCGGCCGAAACGGTTTTCAAATCGCCGATCTTCTCGCCGGTTACAGGCGAATAGGAGGGCATGTCGCCCTGCATATAGAGCGCCTTGTCGACACCGAGCTTTTCGAGGATGGCGGCGGTTTCGGCCGCGACGGAAAGATTCTTTGCTGCGATATTCATCTCATAACTCCACTTGTCTCTGATCCGGGCCTGCGGCGCGATCTCTATGGTCGCGCGATCTCACTCGGCCGCGTCTTGTTGGGATAGTGCCCGCAGGCATGCGTCGATCGATGCCTGCTCGATGCCGGCATAATGGTCGAATTCGTTCACGACCTTCATGCCAAGGTCGGCCTCGAACCGTTTCTGGTTCGGGCTAGCGACAAATTCCTGCTGGGCGCTATCGCCGAGGTTGGATTGGAAGATGCCAGCGGCACTGACGGGCAGGAAGTCTTCATAGACGATCGGATCGAACTGGATGAACCCGTCTTCGATCAGGGTTTCGAGGGAGCGACCGGCTCCTGCGGCCGTTGCCTTGCCCTTGGCCGTCAGCGAATAGGCGAAATAGCCGAGTTCTTCAGCGCGGATCGCTGCCCAATCATCAGGAAATTCGCCAAAGCTCTGCGCCAGCGCGGCTTCATATTCGCGCGCATTCGATCCGTCTGCGGCGGGCCGCACAATCTTGCGGGACTGATCGAGCAAGTGGTCGTACAGGGCGCGACCCTTGGGCGTGAGCGCAATGCCTCGCTGCTCGATCTCGCCGAAGCGGGCGGTATGCGACTCGGTTTCCCAGACGCCGTTTGCATTGCGGAAGGATACGGGCTCTTCCAGCGCCTTGAAGGAGGTCTGGCGCAACAGGATCGGGCAGGCGCGTGTCGGCGGGCCCTCGACGATGGCCTTCGGCGCAATGTCATAATCGGGCATCAGCGCCTGCACCTGGTCAATATCCAAGGTGCGCGGCGTCAGATGGTTGATGTGTGGGCCCTTGAACGAAACGACGTCTGCAATCAGGCGATGGGCATCATGGAGGCGATGGTACATTGCGGCATCGACGTTGGCTTCGTCGTGCCAGCGGAAAGTCTCCAGAACTTCGTCGACGAAACGGCTGGCGTCGGCCATAGTCAAGCCGCCGTCGCGTTCGGCTTTTACTGTGAGCGAAACGGCGTCTTCGGTGAAGATCCGGCGCTTCGAAAGAATTTCAGCCGATGCCTCGCGCAGGTCTTCATCTGCAATCAGGTCAAGCCGCAGCAGCGAAGTGAAAACGCGGAAGGGGTTGCGCTTCAGCTCGGCGTCACTGGTGGGTCGGAATGCCGTCGAATGTACGGGTACGCCCGCCGTGGAAAGGTCGTAATAGCCGACGGGATACATGCCCATGACGGCGAACACGCGCGCCATCATCGCCAGTTCTGCAGCCGTCCCGAGCCGGATCGCGCCGTGCCGTTCCTCGGAAATGCGATCGAGATAGTCGGTCGCCTGAAGGCGTTCCTTCAATTTCGGCTGGGCGGCGAGCGTTGCGTCGTTGATGCGGCCTACCAGCTCCATGAGCGTGCCGTAAGCGGGGACTTCTTCGCGATACATGGCGGACATGGCGGCCGAAAAGGCGCTTCGAATATCGCTTGCGGAGACGTGATCAGACTTCATGGGCGGTCGGTTCCTGAAAAGGCTATATCATTCCTATATTGCAGGATATCTCTTGTCCCGCAGCCGGTCTTGTGAGACAAAATTCTAACTTGATGCGGAAATGGAATGATTATGCGCAGACGCCTCATCCCTGACATCGTCAATCTGCAGGCGTTCGAATGCGCGGCCCGGCATCAGAATTTTTCGCGGGCGGCCGAAGAACTGAACCTGACCCAGAGCGCCGTCAGCCGTCAGATCAGCGAGCTGGAGCAGCAGACCGGGCTGAAGCTCTTTGAGCGCGTGCGACAACGCGTCGTCCTGTCGGAAGCGGGGCTTCGGCTTTTGCCGGAGGTCAAGGATCTGCTGCTACGCTCAGAGCGTCTGATGATCGGCGCCGTCGCCTCGGGGCAAATGAAGCTATCGTTGAAAGTAGCGACCTTGCCAACCTTCGGCACGCGGTGGCTGGTGCCGCGACTCGGCCATTTCCTAGAGGAGCATCGGGACGTCGCGGTTACGATGGAGTCGCGCTCCAAGCCCTTCAGTTTCGATGAGGACAATTTCGACCTTGCCATTCACTACGGCCTGCCGGCCTGGGCTGGCGCCGTTGCCACGTTTCTCTGCAATGAGACGGTTCTTCCGGTTGCCGGCCGGCAACTGGCCGGCCGATTGAAGCTCGGCGGTCCGGAGGATCTGTCACTGGCTCCGCTGCTGCATCTGACAACACGTCCGAAGCTCTGGGCGCAATGGTTCGATCTGCAGAAATTGCCGACCGAACATGCCTATCCCGGCGCCCGCTTCGATCAGTTCTCCATGATCATCGCTGCCGCCATCTCCGGGCTCGGCGTCGCGCTGTTGCCCACCTATCTCATCGAAGAGGAATTGCAGACAGGCGCGCTGCTGCCTCTGTTCGAACTGCCGATGCCGACCGAGAACAGCTACTATGTCGTCATGGCAGAAAAGAAGCAGACCAACCAGATCGCCATGCTCTTTCAGGATTGGCTTGTGAGCCAGGTAACGCCGCCGTCCCAAGCGACAACAACCAAATAAATTTTAGGCTTGAAATTCTTTTCCGTGAGCGTCACACATTTGCGTGTCGCATCGTTGCCGGCTGCCGGGACGCTGCAGGGTGGAGTCGGAGGAGAAGGCGCCATGAAGATGCATCCGCTGAAGGGGCCGAACCGGCTGAAGCTTGGCGTGTTCTCGACCAATGCGGATGGCGGCCTTGCCATTACCGATGTGCCGGAGCGTTGGACGGCCGGCTGGCAGGACAATTTGACTGCCGCACAGATCGCCGATCGCGCCGGTCTTGAATTCTTACTGCCGATCGCCCGCTGGCGTGGTTTCGGCGGCAAGAACCGGGTGCGGGAATGGTCGTTCGAGACCTTCACCTGGGCCGCGGCTCTTTCTGCTGCGACGGATCGCATCGGTCTGTTCATGACGGTGCATGTCCCACTCGTCCATCCGCTCTATGCGGCAAAGTCGCTCGCGACAGTCGATCATATCAGCCAGGGGCGGGCAGGGCTCAACATCGTCTGCGGCTGGAACCCGAAGGAATTCGGCATGTTCGGCGTGCCACTTGTCGAGAAGGGCTACGACCAGGCGACGGAATGGCTCGAGATCGTCGAAAAGCTCTACGCCTCCGACGAGCCGCTGGATTACGCCGGAAGCTATTACAGCCTGAAAGAGGCCGTCAGCCGTCCGGCAAGCCTGCAGACGCCGCGCCCGGTGACGATGAATGCCGCATTCGGCGGTCCCGGCCGAGATTTCGCGGCCGGCCATTGCGATTATCTCTTCACCACTTTCACCGAGATTGCTGACGCTGGAAAGCATGTGATCGACATCAGCGAACGTGCGGAAAAGAATGGCCGGCGGGTCGGCGTCTACACGGTCTGCCATGTCGTTTGCCGCGAGACGCAGGCAGAGGCGGAAGATTATTACACGCGCTACGCCGTCACCATGGCCGACCACGTTGCCGTCGACCAGCATATGGCCGGCAAGAAGGAGTTTTCGCAATCACATGATCGCGAAGCCTATGATCGCTATCGGCAGCGCTTCGCGGGTGGAGCGGGCAGCTATCCGCTGATTGGGACGCCGGAACGCATCGCTGACGAGATGATCGCCATTTCGGAGCAAGGCTATACGGGCATCGCCTTGTCATTCGTCAATTACACCCAGGAACTTCCCTATTTTTGCGATCGGGTGCTCCCGCTTCTGAAGAAGGCCGGGCTTCGCGTGGAGTGATGTTGCGCAGCCGGTCTTGATGGCTGGCGGCAAGGCCGGCGTTATCACCACCATATGCGGCAAATGTGCACCGCAGCAAAAAACTTGGTCTCAAGGGGTTTACAAGCCCGGCGGTGGATGGGAGTCTTTAGGCGAAGGTGTCACCCGTTTCCGTGGTGGCGATATATCCTTCGAGCGGATGCCTGTTTTTGGCTCCGCAGCGCTTCCGATTTCGGGCGCTCAACCGAACAAATCAATCCGAGGCCTGAATGCGGCATTTGCCATGTGTTCGGCCGTTGTCTTGGTGCGCCCAAAGTTTTGGGCAGAGATAAGTGGGTTTATAGATGGCTTTTGTTGCACAGCGCGCCGTTCTCGGTGTTCTTGCAAGCGTGATGTTGTTGCCGCAGGCCGCCGATGCCAGCGATCTGATGATCTGGTCGCCGGTCAAGGTTGCGCCACGAACCTATAAGACGACGCTGGGTTTTCGATTGCCGATGGCTTGGGAAACGAGTGCGGGCGTGGATCTCGGCCTGGGAGGTTCCGTGAATGGAACGATCCTGCGCAGCAGCAGTCTTGCGACATTATGGGGAACGGCTGTCGACAGCCAGAGCCGCTTCTCGACCAGCTGGCGGCGCGAAGTGGCGCTGCGTGTCGATACGCTAAACGGCGCCGGCACCCTTTGTTTTGGCCGCTCACGTAGCTGGATCGTGTCAGATGGCCTCGATATGCGCACGTCCAGATCGCTGAATGTCAATTATGCAGGGGGGCGGAGCGGTGCGAATACTATTATCGCGACACAGGACGTGACGCTTGCCGTTCCCTGGACAGGAACATCCATATCGGCAAGCGGCAATCTGAAAGATGTCGGCAATGCCTTCTCCAGCACGGTCTCGTTTCAGCAGCCTCTTGCGCCGAACCTAAATTTTTCTGCTTCGTTCCTCGACCCGCAGACATTGACGCCGGCCGGCAATCTGCGCCTTGACTACCGTGTCAAATGGTAGTGCAGGAACTCGCGGCATAGTTCTGATCGCGCTTACTGATTTCGCGCGAAGTGCGGAACAAATATCTCGCGCCTCAGTTTGGAAGATAGCGGGATCGTTGGGTCGCGCACGAGGCATTCAAACCTCGTAAAAACCTGCCGTCAGCCTGCTCCCGGCTGACGGCAGGTTCCAATGTCCAGAGTCGCGGCCCAGACTGTTACTTGATCGGAATATTGGCTTCGGCAAGCTTTGATTTCAGCTTTGAGATGATCTCGTGCCGGGCTTCCGTCCAGGCCGAGGTAATCGTCCAATATTGGATTTTCACCACGGTCTGGTCGGCCGTAAGATCGTCCAGATAGGCCAGCGGCGCAGGCTTGCTCTTCACGCGCTGGTCCGAACTCACGACGTCGAGAATGGTTTTGCGAGCGATATCGATGTCGACATCATTGCCGACGGCGATGGATAGTTCCTGCCGGCGATCGGGCTCCCGGCTGTGATTGACGATGGGCGTGTTCCAGAGTGTGGAATTCGGTGCCATGAGGTAAAGACCGTCTTCCGTCTTCATCTCCGTTGCAAACAGCCCGATATCTCTGATGAAGCCTTTGACGTTCGTCGTCTCTATATATTCGCCGACCCGAAATGGTCTGAGCACCAAGAGCATGATGCCTGCGGCAATATTCTGAAGCGTGCCCTGTAGCGCCAGGCCGACTGCGAGGCCGGCGGCGCCGAGGGTAGCGATGATGGAGGCTGTCTGGACACCGAATTGTCCGAGGACGGTGATAAACACCAGGACGAGAAGGCCGTAATGTAGGACGTTCTGGAAGAAGCTGGCCAGTGTCTCGTCAATGCCGCGGATGCGCGAGATGACGCGATAGGCCGCGCGGCTGATGACGCCGGCCAAAATCCAGCCGACCACCAACAGAATGACCGCACCGAGGATAGAGAACCCATATTGGACTGCGAGTGCGGATGCCTGGTCGAGAGCGCTTCGAGTGGCGACGACGACGTTGGTCGTTTGATCTTCCATTTAAAACTCCATCTTTTTCCAGAAAGCCAAATGTTGAGTCCCGGCTTTTGTTCCTGGTCACGGGGTATTCCGGGATGGGCTGTTTGGTCAGCCGAAGGAAAGGAAATGCGGCGCGCCGTTATCAGGCGCCGTGCTTTGCCTGATGCGGGCCGATACCGATAGCCGCGGCATAATGGGCTTTCTTGTGTTCGTACATGCCTAAATCGGCACGCTTGACCATGGCCTCCATGGTCTCTCCCTGCTGGCTCGTCGCGACGCCGACTGCGGTGCTGAGCGGGGAGCTGGAATAGAACTGATTGTTGATCTTCAACAGTTCGTTGATCGTTTCAACCATGGCCGTAGCCGCAATCTCATCGGCGCCGGGCATGAGGACTGCAAATTCATCGCCACCGATCCGGGCTGCATGATTTGGCTGAGAGACCACGCTGTTCAGCACTTCCCCCATGCGGCGCAGAAGAGAATCGCCAGCGTCGTGCCCGCTCTCGTCATTGGCCGCTTTAAGGCCATTGAGATCGATAATGATGGCCGAGACCGGCCGCAGCGATTTGCGCTCCAGCCTGTTGAGCTCATCCATATAGAAAGCGCGATTGTAGAGCCGGGTGAGCACGTCGTGCTTGCCGAGATATTCGAGATAGGCCTCAGCCTTCTTGCGGGCAGTAATGTCTGTCAGCGCCACCTGAACCAGCGACCAATCGTGCTCGTAGCCGGGGAAAACGGAAAACTGCAGGAGAACATGGCGTTCTGAGCCGTCGAGGGCGTAGTTCAGCACCTCGCGCTGATGGAAAAGTCGCTCGTTCCACAATTCCACCAGTTGCCCGCGAAAATGCTTCTCCATGTCGTCGCGAAAGACTTCGCCGATTCGCTGGTGCAGGGTTTGCCGATCGGGCGCACAGAACAGGTCAAGTGTCGCCTGGTTGACGTCAAGCACGCTGATCTCGCTCATGCATTGCTGGACGAACTCCGGATGGACGTCGAGGAATACCTGAAAATCGACGATGCCACGGCTGCGGATTTCATCGAGCAGGATCTTGATGCGGCTGAAATCCTCGACCCACAGCGATACCGGAGAATGTTCGAACATGCCTTCGGCATAGCGGCGCTGGCGCTCCTCCTGCCGCCTTGCTTCCTCGCGTGCGGTCACGTCTTCTGTCGTCAGCAGTAACTGGCTCCACGACGTCTCATGCCCCGGCAACACGATACCGCGCAGCTGTATGTCCAGCCTGCGGCCGCCAAGCGTATAGTTGATCGCCGTGCCGGAAAATTCGGTCTTGCCCTCCCATAGCGCGACCAGCTCATTCACATGGCTTTGCAGCATCTCGCCACGGAAAACATTGGAAAGCCCGCCCACCAGGGCCTCAAAGGACTGTGCCTCGAACAATTCGAGGGTCTTGGCGTTGACCGAGAGGAGCCGAATCTTTTGCGAGCAGGCCGCAACGCGTTGCTCATCCTCAAGCAGGAAGGAGCGCAGATCCGCCACCCCTTCGCTCCGCCACAGCTCGAACTGTTCTCTAACGCCGCTGAAGTCTTCCAGCCACATGGCGACTGGGGCGATGTCAAATACGGTGGTGCTCAGATCCTGGGCGTTCATCATGATTCCCTGCGCCGGTAATAAAAATCAGTCTGTTCGTGACAAAGACCAGCGGTTCGCTAAATGCTGCTTAGCGAAGATTTGTAAACCTTGCGTTGATACCGGTTGATTGGTCAAGACAGACAGTTATTGCCGGCTAGTTTTCAAATCATTCTCGCCAAAACTGTGCCAAAAATGGCTCTTTGATTCTGTTATTCGGCCATTACGTCTTCAGAAAGCGCTCGAAGGCTTCGAGCGTCTTTTCGCTAACATGGTGTTCGATGCCCTCCGCGTCGTTTCGCGCGGTGTCGGGATCGACGCCAAGACGGCAAAGAACTGCCTCCACGACTTCATGACGCCGGCGTGTCGCAACGGCCAAGCGATGACCTTCTTCCGTCAGGAAGACGCCGCGATAGGGCCGCTGGGTGATCAGGTTTTCTTCGGCCAGGCGCTTGAGCATTTTGGCGACAGTGGGTTGGGTTACTCCCAGCCGCTGTGCGATATCGGTCTGGCGGGCCTCTCCGGCATGTTCTATCAGATCGGCGATCAGCTCCACGTAGTCTTCCATCAGCTCCGTGCGTCGATCATCGCGGCTTTTCTGAAAGGCCTCGACATGCGTCTCGACTTCTGTCGAAGCCAGACGGCTTTCCGGGGCGGCGGGTGGTTTCGTCAAGGCGGCTTACCTTCATAAGATCACGAGTTGCGTGATGATGTTTAGCCTCGACTATAAATAATTCAACTCCGTTATGAAAGCCCGGCGGCTGATCCGGGTCAGCCGTTGCTGAGCCCGGGGATCGGGATGCCGAAGGTCTGCAGGAGCAGGATGGCATTCAGGCACAGTATGATGATCGTCCCGACAATTGCAGCAATGTCGGTCAACCGGCCGTTGGCAAAATTGCCCATGATGGCGCGATTGCGGGTGAACAGAACCAGCGCGATCATCGGAATCGGCAGTGCGAAGGAAAGGATAACCTGGCTGTAGACGAGCGCCTCGGTGGTGTTGACGCCCAACAGCACCACGACGAAAGCAGGCAGCATAGTCACCAGCCGGCGCAACCAGACTGGAATGCGGAAACCGACGAAGCCCTGCATGATCATCTGCCCGGCCATGGTGCCGACCGCCGAAGAAGAGATACCGGAGGCCATCAGCGAGATCAGGAAAATGCTGGCTGCCGCGCCGCCGAGGAGAGGAGTAAGGGTATGATAGGCCGTTTCGATCTCGGCAACGTCGGAGTGGCCGGCATGGAAGGCGGCCGCGGCCATGATCACCATCGCCATGTTGACGGCGCCGGCGACGGCGAGGGCGATGACGCATTCCCAATTGGAAAAGAACACCAGTTTCCGCCGCTCATTGTCGTTGCGTCCAGGGGCTCTGTGCTGCGTCAGGCCGGAATGCAGGTAGACGGCATGGGGCATGACAGTCGCGCCAATGATGCCGACCGAGATTGTCAGCGCTGTGGAGTCCGGGATCGACGGCAGGATCGTCCCGAGCCCCGCCTGTCCCCAGGCAACCGGCGCGATGAACATCTCCAAAACATAACAAAGACTTATTATTGCAACGAGCCCACCGATGATCAGTTCCATCGGCCGGAAGCCGCGTCCTTCCATCAAGAGGACAGCGTATGTCACCACAGCGGTGACGCCCATTCCGGCGATGAGCGGCATGCCGAAGAGCAGGGAGAGACCGATTGCGCCGCCGAGGAATTCGGCGAGATCGGTGGCCATCGCAGCAATTTCGCTGACGACCCACATCGCAAGCCGAATGGGCGCCGAAAACTGATCGCGGCAGAGCTCGGCTAGATTGCGGCCGGTGACAATGCCGAGCTTTGCCGAAAGTGCCTGGAAGAGCATGGCGATGAGGTTTGCCACCAACACCACCCACAGCAGGGAATAGCCATAGCCGGAGCCGGCCTGGATGTTCGTCGCGAAGTTTCCGGGATCCATGTAGGCAATGGAGGCGACGACCGCCGGGCCGGCAAAGAGCAGGATGGATCCAAAGCCCCGGCGTCGGCCGGCCAGAACTTCGCGAATCTGCATATCTGTACGTTCCGACAATGTCTGCCGGACAATCGAGTCTGTCATGGGGCTTTCTCCAGCTCGTTATTTAAAACATAGCCTCGGCTAAATTTATGTCAAGGCGCCATTATTGGAAGTTGGTGCTAATATCGAGCTGGCGGGGAGGCATGGCTTGCGGCTGTCGGATCAGGCAAAAGATTGAGCGATGCCCCGATCTCTGCACGAGGGCGAAATAAATCCAGCCGGCCAAGAGATGGGAGGCTTTTACTTAGGCCGGAGTTGTTTTAAGTAAATAAGACATATTTGGGTATAGATTTTGAATTAATCGCCCAGAAAAGCCAACGTAAAGATTGAATGGATAGTTTGAAAATACAATTGTCGATTACCGGCTGTGTATCTCTCTTGAATATTACATTTTCATTATAATTAAATTTATGTAATATTTAATTGTATTAATGATTTTGTCAGATTGCTGTGTTTTTTAGCCTTGCAGCGCCATTGGCGGTGAGCAGGACGCTCCTTCTCTGCAGTGCTCCCGACCCCGAAGCAGGCAATCATCGAAGCGTACGCACATTGCGGCGTGCAAGTGCTTGTCAGCTCTTCACGAAGAGCAAGCCCCATCATGTCATTTCTCCAGAATGCTAAAATCAGGACGAAAGTACTCTCCATCATGATTCCGATCTGTCTGATCGGGATCTCGGGTGTCCTCTTCGTATCAAGTCAGTACAAAGACAGTGTCAGCACCTATTCGAACTTCATAGCGAAGGACGAAGCTGCGGCCGTGGAGATGTCGAGGGCCAGCCAACGGGTGACCGCGCTGAGCTACAATGCCTATCAAATCCTGGCCTACAATTCGAAAGACCAGGAAATGGTCAAGTTCTCCAGAGATTATGAGGAGAACAAGAAAGTGCTCCTCGAACGCCTTGCCGCTGTCAAAGAGTTGATGCCGGCCGAGACGGATGCCGTGGATAAACTGACCGTGAAGGCCAAGGCAGTCATCGCGTTGACGGATCAAGCGGTGAAGGCCGGCCTAGTGGACGACAATGAAGGGTCTCTGAAGCTGCTGAAGCAGGCGGATCCGCTGATTGATGACGAGGTTCTTGCAGTCCGCGCTTGGCTCGATACCTTCAACAAGGATATCGACGCCAAGAGCGATATGCTGGACGAACAGGCTGGGTCGACAATCACCAATACACTCGTTGCGCTTGGTATCCTGTTGGGTGCAGCGATCCTCATTGCCATTCTGGTTTCCGCTCGCGGTATTGCCTCGCCGATCGAGCGGCTGCGTGCCCGTATGGCGTCTCTCGCTGACGGTAATACCGAGGAGGAGATTGCGGGGATCGGTCGTCGGGACGAGGTCGGCCAGATGGCCACGGCCGTCGCGATCTTCCGGGATAACGCAATCGAGCGTATCCGGTTGGAGCAGGATGCTGCCGCCGGGCGGAGCCTTTCGGAAAAGGAACGCTTGGAGCGCGAGGCCCAAAAGGCCAAGGATGCGGCGGATACGCAATTTGCGGTGGATGGTTTGGCTGGTGGCCTGGCCGAGCTTTCGAACGGCAACATGATTTATCGCATCGAAAAGCCTTTTGTTGCTCATCTCGACCAGCTGAGGGCAAACTTCAACGCATCGATGGAAAAGCTGGAGGAAACGCTGCGGGCCGTTGGTCAGGGCGGTCAGGCGATCGCCGCCGGCTCCAATCAGATCCGCTCTGCTGCAGACGATCTCTCCAAGCGCACCGAGCAACAGGCAGCCTCCGTTGAAGAGACTGCCGCAGCACTTGAGGAAATCACCACCACGGTCAAGGATTCGACCCGGCGCGCGGAAGAAGCGAGTTCGCTGGTCGGCCGCGCTCGCGTCGGCGCCGAGAAATCCGGCGAGGTCATGCGCGAGGCGGTTGCCGCCATGGAGGCCATTTCAAAATCGTCGAGCGAGATCAGCAATATCATCGGCGTCATCGACGATATTGCCTTCCAGACGAACCTCCTCGCGCTTAATGCAGGGGTAGAGGCGGCGCGTGCGGGAGAGGCCGGCAAAGGTTTTGCCGTGGTCGCCCAGGAAGTGCGGGAACTGGCGCAGCGCTCCGCCAAGGCGGCCAAGGAGATCAAGGCGCTCATTTCGACATCGGGTCAGCAGGTCAACAGCGGTGTCGATCTCGTCACCAGAACCGGGCAGTCGCTCCAGCAGATCGTCAAGGAGGTCGAGGAGATCGACGGCAACGTCCGTGCGATCGTCGAAGCTGCCCGTGAACAGGCGACCGGACTGCAGGAGATCAACACGGCCGTCAACACCATCGACCAGGGAACCCAGCAGAACGCAGCAATGGTCGAGGAGTCCACAGCTGCAAGTTATAGCCTGGCCAAGGAAGTGTCGGCTTTGAACGACCTCCTCGGGCAATTCACCCTGCAGGCTGGTCGCAGCAACCAGGCGCGACCGGCGGCTGCTACGGAGCAATCAAGCCCTGCCGCTTCGCCCGCTCGTTCGTTGCGGGCGAGGATTGCCGGTGCCTTTGGAGGCTCCGGCGCATCGGCTGCGGCCGCATCCTCATGGGAAGAGTTTTGATCTCGCTCGGGCAATGCGCTCGCTGAACAATCGGCAGGCTTAAAGTCAGGAGATCGCGGCCATTCCAGCCGCGATCTTTCTTATTTTATTACAGATGTTTAGAAAGCCATGCTCGCTGATTACGTGAAAAGCTGCATGCACCAGTAGGAGAGCGCCGAGATGATGGCGGCGGCGGGCAGGGTGATGACCCAGGCAATGACAATATTGCCGGCGAGACCCCAACGCACTGCCGATACACGCCGCGCAGCGCCGACACCGATGATGGCGCCGGTGATCGTGTGCGTGGTGGAAACCGGAATGCCGAGCCATGTGGCCGCAAACAGCGTCAGCGCGCCGCCCGTCTCCGCGCAAAAGCCTTGCATCGGATTGAGGCGGGTGATTTTCGAACCCATCGTGTGAACGATCCGCCAGCCGCCAAACAGCGTGCCGAGGGCCATGGCTGTCTGACAGGAAAGCACCACCCATAACGGAACATGGAAGGAGCCGCCGCTATATCCCTGTGAATACAAGAGAATTGCGATAATACCCATGGTCTTCTGCGCGTCGTTGCCGCCATGCCCCAACGAATAGAGCGACGCCGAAAAGAACTGCAATATGCGGAATGTTCTATCGACGGCGAATGGTGTCTGGCGGACGAACAGCCAGGTCACGATGAGGACCAGAAACAGCGCCAGCACAAATCCTATCAATGGCGACATGACGATCGCGCCGGCGGTCTTGAAGACGCCGAGCCAGACAATCGAGCTGACGCCGACTTTGGCGAGGCCAGCGCCGATCAGCCCGCCGACCAGCGCATGCGACGAGCTGGAGGGTATGCCAAATATCCAAGTGACGATGTTCCAGACAATCGCTCCGAGGAGCGCTGCGAAGATGACGGAGGGGTCGACGATACTCGGATCGATGATGCCGGTACCAAGCGTCTCCGCCACATGCAGCCCGAAGAACAGGAAGGCGATGAAGTTGAAGAATGCGGCCCATAGCACCGCATATTGTGGCCGCAGCACACGGGTCGATACGATGGTGGCGATGGAGTTCGCCGCATCGTGAAGTCCGTTCAGAAAGTCGAAGAACAAGGCGGTGGCGATGATCCCCACCAGCAGCGGAAAGGCGAGCGAGGCCTCCATCAGACGCTCTCGAGCACGATGCCGTTGATCTCGTTGGCGACGTCCTCGAAGCGATCGACGACTTTCTCCAACTCGCCATATATCTCGCTGCCGATGATATAGGCCATGGCGTTGGAGGCGCCGTAATTGCGGAAGAGGTCCTTCAGGCCCTGTTCGTGCAAGGCGTCTGCCTGGCCTTCCACCTTGACGATCTCTTCCGTGAGATTGCCGAGCTTGGTGACATTGGCGCCAATGCGATCCAGGAGCGGCACCGCCTCGGCGACGAGATAGGCCGCCTTGACGATGACGGCGCCCATCTGCTGCATGCCCGGATCGAAGCTCTTCTGCTCGAAGAGCCGTATGGTTTTCACGGTCTTGTGCATCATGTCGATGGCGTCATCCATGGACATGATCAGGTCTTTGATGTCGCCCCGGTCGAATGGCGTGATGAAGCTTCGCCGCACCGCAAGCAGCACGTCGCGGGTGATATCGTCAGCCTGATTTTCAAGTTCGACGATCTCCCGGCATTTCGCATCGATATCCCGGCCGCCCAGCAGCTCGTTCAATGCTTCAGCCGCGCTGACGATCGTGCGCGAGTGCTGCGCGAAGAGATCGAAAAAACGATCCTCGCGCGGCATGAGTTTACGAAACCAGCCCAGCATCAAAGCTCCATGCATTCATTGTCATGAAACTGTCATAATTGACGAGGCACAGCTTGGAAAGCCGCGAGGTGTCGTTGTTCTGTGGGTATAGCTATCGTCAGCTTAACCGATCAGTCGCGCAGAAGGGGCAGGAGTTGGTCCCCTTGGCGTTTGATCTCGGGGAGGTAGGGAGTATCCGAAAGGACGAAATGCGTGATGCCCAGATCCCGGTATTTGCGCAGCGAGCGGGCGACATCTTCGGCGGAACCCACCAGCCAGGTAGTGCCGGCACCGCCGCCACCGTACTTGCCGGGTGCGGTATAGAGGTTGTCATCAAGCACGTCTCCGCGTGCATTCAGATCCAGCAACCGGCGCTGGCCGACGGCGATGGACTGCAGATGGTCGTTCCAGCCGGCGCCGTTGATCTTCGCCATTTCGGCAACCTTCGCCTCGGCGTCGGCCCATGCCTGTTCGGTGGTGTCACGCACCAGCGTGGTAATCCGCAATCCGAATTCCAGCGGCGGAAGATCGCGATCGAGCGTTTTGCTCAATGACTTCAGGTGCTCGATCCGCTGCCGGACGCCGTCAAGCGGCTCGCCCCAGAAAAGCTGGACATCCGCCTCAGTGGCGGAAACCCGCTCGGCTGCTTCCGAAGCGCCGCCGAAATAGAGTTTCGGATGCCGGCGCTCGCCGTTCTGTCGTATCCGTGGCGCCACGGTAGAATCGGTAACGCCGAAATGCTCGCCCTCATAGGTGACGTTTTCTTCGGTCCACAGCCGGCGAACCAGGCGCATGAATTCCTTGGTGCGGGCGTAGCGATGCGCCTGGTCGCCCTCGCTGTCGCCATAGGCCGAGAGATTGTCTTTGCCCGATACGATATTGACGCGCACGCGGCCGCCGCTCAGCTGATCCAAAGTGGCGGCTGCAGATGCGAAGTGTGCAGGGCGCCAATAGCCGGGGCGAATGGCGATCAATGGTTCGAAGCTTGTCGTGCGGACGGTAAGAGCGGCGGCGACGGTGAATGTATCGGGCCGGCCCCAGCCGGTGCCGATCAAGGCTCCCTTCCAGCCGTGATCCTCCAAGGTCTTTGCATGGCTGGTCAGCGTTTCCAGACTGTTGTGGTTTTCGACGGCAGAATCACCACGGTGACCGGATTTGACGTCGTTGGGAATATACCAAAGAAACTCGCTGCTGCTCATGTCCAGGGGCCTGTAATGCATTGAATAGGAAATTCCCGCCGAATGCGGGCGTGATCGATACGCTTGCTATCGAGGCTTCAGAGTTTGCCTTTCCACGGAACGAGAATGGCCTCGAGAATGCGGATTGCCGCCGTGAAGGCGAAGGCGCAGATCGCGATAATACCAATGCCGACGAAGACGACGTCGGTTGCAAGGAATTGCGATGCCGACATGATCATGAAGCCGATGCCGCGTGTCGAGGCGATCAGTTCGGCGGCGACCAATGTACCCCAGCCGATGCCGAAGGCGATGCGGACACCGGTCAGGATCTCCGGCAAGGCCGAGGGCAGCACGATAGAGATGAAAAGCTGCAGCCGGTTCGCTCCAAGTGAACGGGCGGCGTTGACACGCTCGAGCGGAAGCGATCGTACACCGGCCTGGGCCGAGAGGCAGATTGGCGCGAACATGGCCAACACCAGGAGGGTGATTTTCGAGGTCTCGCCAATGCCAAGCCAGATGATCATCAGCGGCAGATAGGACAGCGGAGGCAAAGGCCAATAGAATTCGATTGGCGTGTCGAGAATTCCCTTCGCCCAGCGATTAAGGCCCATCAACAGTCCGACGGGAATGCCGATGACAATCGCAATCGTCGCAGCAGTGACGATGCGGATTACGCTTGCGAGGATGTGTTCGGACAGCGACGCACCGGCATAGCCATCGCGGTAGATGACGCCGATCTGCATCAATACTTCATCAGGTCTTGGCAGAAAAAGGTGGGATACCAGACCGAGCTTCGCGACCAGCCACCACAGGGTAAGACAGAGGATTGCGGTGACGATGCTGATGGCAACGGTCGGCTTTCCGCCGACGCCGAAGCTCGGCATGCCGACGAGTTTCGGCCCCGCCTCACGGGAGACGACGATCGGGCGCGCCTGGGTAATATCGCTCATGCAGCGCTCCTGAAATCATCAGCCTTGTGAAGGATCGTACGGATTTCTTCTCGCAGATTGGTGAATTCGGGAGAGGCGACGATCGCCTTGCTATCGCCGCTGGCGGCAAAGCGATGCACGAAATCAAGTTCGAAACGGGCGAGGACCCGGCCCGGCCGCGGCGACATGACCAGCACCTCGGTGCCGAGAAAGAGCGCTTCCTCGATCGAGTGGGTTATGAAGAAAATGCGTTTGTCGGTTCTAGCCCAGACCGAGATCAGCAACTCCTGCATCTGCTCGCGCGTCAGGCTGTCGAGCGCGCCGAAAGGCTCGTCCATCAGCAGTATATCGGGATCGGTGGCAAGAGCGCGGGCTATGCCGACGCGCTGACGCATGCCGCCGGACAGTTCATAGGTCATCGAACCGGCAAAGTCAGCCAGACCGACCAGCCGCAGCAATTCGAGGGCGCGGTCCCGCCGTTCCCGGCGACCCAGCCCAGCGAACTGCAATCCGAGGGCGACGTTGTCGACAACGGATTTCCACGGCAGCAGTGAATCCTTCTGGAAGACGACACCGCGGTCGGCGCCGGGACCGGACACAGGTCGGCCATCGAGCGTGATCGTTCCCTCGGAAAGCGGCAGGAAGCCGGCTATCGCATTCAAGAGCGTGGACTTGCCGCAGCCTGATGCTCCCAGCGCCACGACGATACCCCGCTCGGGAATATTGAACGAAACGCGATCGAGCGCGTGAACGGTGCTGCCGTCGCGCGCTGCAAAAAATACACTGGCATGATCGACTTGAAGCATGACGTCTCTCAGAAATTCGACACCGGAGCAGCGGTGGCTGCTCCGGTGTTGGGAGGATCAGTTGCTGGCGCTGACGAGCGCGTCGGGTGTGACAAAGGCGCTGTAGCTTGGCAGGACTTCGGAGACTTTGCCCTGGCCCTTCAGGAAGGTCGCTGTGTCCTTCAGGATCTTCGCGGCGCCGGACTGCTCACCACCGCCGAGCCAGGCTGCCGAGGCCTGAACGTCGGGTGTCAGGAGGGTGAGGTTCTTGAGCGCTGCGGCCTGCTGATCCGCGGTGCCACCGAGAAGCTTGGCAAGGGCCTTGGTGTTGTCGCTATCCGGTCCCCATGCCGCCTTGTCGGCTGCGAAGGAGGCGTAGTACTTGTTGATCACCGAAGCGAAGGCCTTCAGGAACTGCGGGTCACTTGCGGCGAATTTCGAGGTCGCGACCCAGGCGGAAAAGGTCGGCGCGCCCTTGTCGGCGACATCCTTGGAAGTCACCAGCACCTTGCCGCCCTTCTTGAGTTCAGTCAGCGCTGGATCCCAGACGAAGCCGCCGTCAATGTCACCGCGATTGTAGCTGGCGACGATTTCAGGCTGCGGGATGGCGAAGACCTGCACGTCCTTTTCCGTCAGGCCGAGAGACTTGATGAGCGCGAGCAGCTGGTAATGGTCGGTGGAGACCGGTGATGCCGCAAGCTTCTTGCCCTTGAGATCGGCAAGCGTGTTGATGCCCGAGCCGTTGCGCACCACAAGTGCTTCATCGATGCCCGAGATCGACGACAGATAGAAGGCCTTGACCTCGAGGCCTCGCGATGCGGCGGCCGCAAACGGGCTTGAGCCGACATAACCGATCTGGACGTCGCCAGAGGCGATGGCTGCAAAGATCTCCGCGCCGGAGTTGAACTTGCGGAAATCGATCTCGTATCCGGTTGCCTTGGCGAAATCGCCGTTGGCGATGCCGACGGAGGATGGCAGCGCGTCCGTCTGATAGCCGACGACGACTTTCTTGTCGGCGGCGGAGGCTGCCGTCGAAATGCTGGCGAGACCGACGACGGCCGCAGCGATCAGAGTCTTGAGGTTCATGTTTGTCCCTTTGGCCGGATCATATTGTCCTGCGGCTTCCTGAGTTCGATGGCTTGAACCTAGAGAAGAAGGGTGCAAGAGCGATAGAAATAACAAACTATTTTTATAGACTATAAGCGGAATTGTTTGTCTGAAATGACCAAGGCTGCAGCGTTGGCATCTTTCCGGAAGCAAAAATGGCGCGGCGCAAGCCTGTAGAAATCGAGGGGGGACAGGAGTGGCCGGCTCCCTTGAAAGCCGGCCACTCCGTGATGGTTTGCGATACTAGTCCTGGGGAAAGTCGGTGCTGAGGGTAACGTCCTTCCAGGCTTCGAAGTTCTTCTGAAGGGCTGCGAGGCGCGACTCGGCAAGCCGGTAGGCGTCGGAGCCAAGCAGCAGCCGCAGCGGCGGCTCGGCTGAATCGACGGCCTTGATGATCGCGGCGACGCCGCGGGCAGGGTCGCCACGCTGCTTGCCGGAATATTCGTGGGCGGCCTTCCGGCGCGCGCCCGCCGTTTCAGCGTAATCGTCGATAATCGTCTTGGATTCGACCATTGACCGGCCGGCCCAATCCGTCCGGAACCCGCCGGGCTCGACGATGGTCACCTTGATCCCAAGAGGCCCGACCTCTTGCGACAGCGATTCCGAGAAGCCCTCAACGGCAAACTTGCTGGCATGATAGTAGCCAGTGGCCGGGAAGGCCATCAGGCCGCCGATAGACGACACGTTGACGATATGACCGGCGCGCCTGGCGCGCATGCCTGCCAACACACGCCTTGTGACCGCATATAGGCCGAAGACGTTTGTCTCGAACTGGCGCCGGATTTCGTCATCCTCGCCCTCTTCGATGGCGGAGAAGTAACCGTAGCCGGCATTGTTGACGAGCACGTCGATGCGCCCGAAGTGAGCTTCGGCGTCGGAGACCGCCTTCTCGATTGCCGTCCCGCTCGTAACATCCAGCGGAAGTGTGATGGCCCGGCCTGGATGCTTGCTTACAAGCTCGTCAAGGCTTTCAGGTCGGCGTGCGGTTAGCACAGCGCGGTCGCCACGCTCGAGGACCTGCTTGGCGAGTTCGTGGCCGAGCCCCGTGGAGCAGCCGGTGATGAACCAAATCTTTTCGGACATCGTGCAATACCTTTCCTATTTCAAACATGTTGCCAATCGTCGGTGCAGGGCGGTGATGCAGACATCCGCCTGCGGAGCACTTGACCTGCCAACCCTTGATCAGCACACGCAACGGAATTTGGTCGCTTTGGCGTCTTTAAACTACGGCGATCGTGCCAATATTTTGCACGATCCTACCAAGGTTGGTGGGGAGGGACTTTTCAGGACTTCGGCATCGTGCCAGGTTCGTTTCAAAGGATGTGCATCATGAAACAACTTCTGGACACCATGTGCGACGTCGTCGAGCGCCACGCCCATGTGCCACGCTACCCGACCGTCGTTCCCGGCCTGACGCTCTATCAGATGAGCACGAGCGTTCATCCCATCCATGCGCTGTACAATCCGCGTGTTTGCATCATCTTGCGGGGTGGCAAGACGGTCAGCCTCGGCGAGGAGCCCTTCTACGCTGATCCATCGACTTTTCTTCTCGTCACTGCCGATCTGCCCGTCGCTTCCCGTGTGTTCAGTGCCGATGACGGGCGCTCCCATCTGGCGCTCACAATGGATCTCGATCGCGCGCTGCTGGCCGAGGTCCTGCAGTGCCTCCCGACGCGTCAGGCGCCAGTAAGCCCATTGGCGGGTGTCATCGCCGCGCCGTTGGAGCGCGCATTGCTCGAGCCGTTTGCAAGGCTCCTGTCGCTGCTCGACCACCCAGACGAAATCGATTTTCTCAGACCGTTGATTGTCCAGGAAATCCATTATCGTCTTGCTCGAAGCGGACTTGGCGACGTCCTCGCGCAGTTCGCCTTCGCCGGCTCCCATCTTTGGCAAATCAGCAAGGCAACAAGCTGGATCAAGGCCAATTACAAGGAGCCGATGAGCATCGAAGACCTGGCGGATCTCGCAGGCATGAGCGTCACCTCGTTCCACCGCCATTTTAAGGCAATTACCCTGATGTCGCCGTTCCAATATCGCACGCAGGTGCGGTTGCAGGAGGCGAGACGCATCCTGCTTTCGGAGCGGCTTACGGCCGGGATTGCCGGCGTCATGGTCGGATATGACAGCCAGTCCCAGTTCAGCCGTGACTATAAGCGGATGTTTGGAGCACCGCCGGGCTCGGACACAGCCCGTCTCATGGGCGCGGTTTGACGCCGCGGTAGCAGGCAAGGCGCCGGAAATACCGGCGATTGCTTGTCATAAGGCCGTGTCATTTTCCGGCCGCGTGCCCTTTGTATCGCCCCTTTCACTACTTTACTCGACTGCCGATTTTTTCCGCATCTGCGTGAAGAAAAAGAAAGCTGTTTCTTAAATTCCTTAAAATCTATGCTTTTTATAGACTATGGCGACAATGGTCGGCATTGGTTGCAATTATGGATGAAATGAAACGGCATGTCCTATCTTCTCAGCCTTCTCGACAAGAGCCCGATCGAGCAGGGCCTTGGCGCTAGCGACGCGCTTAGCGCCACGACGCGATTGGCGGTCAGAGCCGAAGAGCTCGGTTATCATCGCTTCTGGGTTGCCGAGCATCACAACATGGCAAACCTCGCGAGTTCGGCGCCTGAAGTGCTGATCGCCTATCTTCTTGCCAGAACCTCGAAGATCCGCATCGGCTCCGGCGGCGTCATGCTGCAGCACTACAGCGCCTATAAGGTCGCCGAGGCCTTCAATCTTCTGGCGTCGCTCGCGCCCGGCCGCATCGATCTTGGTGTCGGCAAGGCGCCCGGTGGCTTTCCACTCTCAACACGCGCATTGCAGATCGGCATTGATCCGGAGAAGAAGCCGGGCTTTGCCGAGCAGCTGTCCGATCTGAACCGTTATCTCGCGGCCGACCCTCAATCCGACGGCGCGCTGGCGACACCGTTTCCGCCTCGCGCAGCGGAGCGTTTTCTCCTCGGTGCCAGCGTCGAGAGCGCCGAGCTTGCGGCGGAGAAGGGCTGGACGTTAGTTTTCGCGGGCCATCTGAACGGCGATCCCGAAAATCTGAAACGAACCTTCGAGGCATACGGGCGTGCGACGGGTGGCAAGGTTCCGATCCTGGCGCTCGCTGCCTTTGCTGCTGAAAGCGAGGCCTATGCTCGCGAGCGCGTTGGCCAGCTTCGCATTGTGAAGCTTTTCCTGCCCAACGGCCAGAGCGTCAATGTCGGCAGTCTGGAGCAGGCGGCTGAATTCGCTCGTCAGGCTGGCCTCACGGACTATCGCACTGAAGAGAAGGTGCCGAGCGTGCTGCATGGCACGGCGGCACAGATCCGTGCCGAACTCGATGCGCTGCACCGCCGATACGGTGTCGAGGAGTTCGTGCTCGACGCGCCGGCGCTGACGGCGGCGGAACGGCTCACCTCAATTGAACTGCTCGCCAAAGAACGGCTTTCCCTCGTCGCCTGAACAGCCTGTCCCAGGAGGACCAATCATGGCTCAAAAACACATTACTTTCGGTATCATGCTGCAAGGCCCGGGCGGCCACATGAACGCCTGGAAGCATCCGAGCGTCCCGGCTGATGCCAGCACCAATCTCAACTTTTTCGTCAAGACGGCGCGCAAGGCGGAAGAAGCCGGCATCGCTTTCGCTTTCGTCGCCGACGGGCTTTACATCAACGAGCAGTCGATCCCGCATTTCCTCAACCGCTTCGAGCCGCTGACGATCCTGTCCGCGCTGGCCGCCTTTACGACGAAGCTCGGTCTGGTCGGCACGGTCTCGACATCCTACAGCGATCCTTTCACCATCGCCCGCCAGTTCGCCTCGCTCGATCTGATCAGCGGCGGCCGCGCCGGCTGGAATGCCGTGACCTCGCCGCTCGAAGGCTCCGGCCGCAATTACAGCCGCGAGCATCCCGAGCATGAGCTGCGCTACGAGATCGCCGACGAATATCTCGATGCCACCAAGGGCCTGTGGGACTCCTGGGATGACGATGCCTTCCCTCGCGATCGCGAAACGGGCGTTTATGCCGACAAGGCCAAGCTGCATCGTCTGAACCACAAGGGGCGCTTCTTCCGGATCGAGGGACCGCTGAATATCGGCCGATCGAAGCAGGGGCAGCCTGTGGTGTTCCAGGCCGGTGCATCCGATTCCGGCATCCGTCTTGCCGGCAAGCATGCTGATGCTGTCTTTACCAATGGCGGTCCGCTTGAGGATGCCAAGGTCTTCTACAAGCAGGTCAAGCAGAGCGCGATCGCCCATGGCCGTAGTGCTGCCGAGGTCGGTATTTTCCCCGGCATCGGCCCGATCGTCGGTGCGACGCAGGAAGAGGCGGAGACTAAATATCAGGCAATCCGCAACCTCGTCACGATAGAAGAGGCGCTGGCCTATCTCGGCCGCTTCTTCGATCATCATGATTTCAGCGCCTATCCGCTGGACGAGCCTTTCCCGGATCTCGGCGATATCGGCCGCAATAACTTCCGCGCCACGACCGACCGTATCAAGAAGACTGCGCGGGAAAAGGGGCTGACCCTTCGCGAAGTGGCGCTCGACGCCGCAACGCCGCGCACCGCCTTCATCGGAACTGCCGACCATATCGCCGATGAGATCATCCGCTGGGTGGATCAGGAAGGCGCTGACGGTTTCATCCTCGGTTTCCCCGTCATCGGAGAAGGCTTCGACGATTTCGCCAAGCATGTCCTGCCGATCCTGACGAGCCGTGGCTATTTCGATCCGGAGCTGAAGGGCGAGACGCTGCGGGATCATCTCGGCCTGCCGTTCCGCGAGAGCCGTCACACGGCGCAATCCGATCATATCGAACCTGCAAAGGCCGTTGGCGCCTGAGCCCGGATTGATCCGCCATGAACGCCATCGTCAATACTGCTTCCCTCAATGACCCCGTCGAGAAAGGGATCGCCGCCTATCTCGATGAGATCATCGCGCTGCGGCACGATCTGCATCAATATCCCGAGCTGGCATTTCAGGAACATCGCACCTCCAAGCGGGTGGCATCGCTCTTGACCAACTGGGGCTACGAGGTCGAGACAGGCATTGCCGGTACGGGCGTTGTCGCCACCCTGAAGCGGGGCGATGGGCAGCGCAGTATCGGCATCCGCGCCGATATGGATGCCCTGCCGATCGACGAAGCCACAGGGCTTGACTATGCCAGCAGCAATCCCGGCGTCATGCATGCCTGCGGCCATGACGGACACACGTCTATCCTGCTCGCCGCCGCCCGTTATCTCGCCGAGAGCGGTAATTTCAGCGGTACGCTCCGCCTGATCTTCCAGCCAGCCGAGGAGATTGGCGCGGGTGCCCGCAAGATGCTGTCCGAGGGGCTTTTTGATCGCTTTCCGGTCGATGCCGTCTTCGGCCTGCACAATTGGCCCGGTGTTGCCGAGGGGCAGTTCGGCTTCGTTGCCGGTCCTGCCATGGCCTCGGTCGACCAGGCGCTCATCAAGATCGTCGGCAAGGGCGGTCATGGTGCCGAGCCGCATCGGGCCGTCGACCCCGTGCTGGCGTCGGCTTCCTTCATCACGGCTCTGCAAAGCGTGGTCTCGCGCAATATCGATCCGCAGGACATGGCCGTGGCGACGGTGGGCTCGATCCATGCTGGCTCGGCATCGAACGTCATCCCGGAAAGCGTCGAGCTGAAGCTCACCATGCGCGCCTTCAGCGAAGGGGTGCGCATAAAGCTTCAGGAGCGCATTCCGGCACTCGCCCGTGCGCAGGCCGAAAGCTTCGGCGCGGTGGCTGAGGTCAACTATCGCCTGGGCTTTCCGGCTCTGGTCAACCACGCCGATGAAACCGCTTTTGCCCGCAGCGTTGCCGTACAGGCGCTTGGCCCGGCGGCCGTCGAGGCGGATTTCCGGCCGCGCACGGCAAGCGAGGATTTCGCCTACCTGCTGGAGGCCAAGCCCGGCAGCTATCTCTTCGTCGGCAATGGCGACAGTGCCCCGTTGCACAGTGCCCATTACAATTTCAACGACGCCATCATCGCGCCCGCTGCCCGCTACTGGGTGCGGCTCGCCGAAACCTTCCTTGCGGATGACAACAGGTGACGAACGACATGAGCGACACGTTTCTCTATACGACCACGCTCGACCCGCGCGCCAAGCCGCTGATCGATGAATTGATTTTCGAATATGACAGCCGCTACGGCACCTATTTCAACGCCGAAGGTGCTGCCGCCGAACTGAACCGCTATCCGCCGGAAGCCTTCGCGCCGCCGAACGGCAATTTCCTGCTTCTCCTAAGGGACGGCGAGACGATCGGCGGCGGCGCCTTCAAGCGCTATGACGAGCGGACCGCCGAGTTCAAGCGCATCTGGACAAGGCATGATCTGCGGCGCCAGGGGTTGGCGCGCAAGCTCCTGGTCGAGCTGGAATTGCAGGCCGCCAAACAAGGCTATCAACGCATCTACCTGACGACCGGTTTCCGCCAGCCAGAGGCCGTCGGCCTCTATCTGACGAACGGCTATACCGCTCTCTTCGACACGACGGTCGATCCTGAAATCTACAAGAGCCTGCCTTTCGAGAAGGACGTCAGCCATCTGGCGCCGTCCTATTCCGTCGAGACCTCCGGCTCACTGCAGCGACTGGCCGCGGCCGGACGCTGACGGCGGATCGAAGCAACAATAATCATAAGGGGCAAGCATCATGGCACTGACAACGGATTTCGCCGGTATCGATCCCGCCGCCGGAAGCAACGAGACGAAGACCGATTATGCGCGCTATCGCATCGTGCCGGCGCGCCATCCCTGGCGCACGGCGGGTACGATATTCGCCGCCTTCGTTCTTGCAGCCGTCCTCTATTCCACCTTCACCAATCCCCGATGGGGCTGGGGCGTCTTCGCCGAGTGGTTCTTTGCCGAGCCGGTGCTCGTGGGCCTCGGCAGGACACTTCTTCTGACGGCACTTGCTGCCTTCTCCGGCTCCATCCTCGGCACGGCGCTGGCTCTGGCGCGCGTCTCAAAATCGCCGCTGCTCTCCAGTCTTTCCTGGGGCTATATCTGGCTGCTGCGCTCGATCCCGATGATCGTGCTGCTGCTCGTGCTCAACAATCTCGGCTATCTCTATGAGACGATCACCGTCGGCGTGCCCTTCACCGACAAGGTGTTGTTCGACTATCCGACAACGCAGCTTCTGACGCCGTTTGCGGCCGCCTTTCTTGGGCTGACGCTGAACCAATCGGCCTTCTTCGCCGAGATCGTTCGCGGCGGCATCCTGTCGGTCGACCAGGGGCAGCTGGAAGCGGCTGCCGCGCTTGGCCTGTCGCGACGCCGCCAGGCATTTCGCATCGTTCTGCCGCAGGCCATGCGCTCCATTCTTCCCACGGGCTTCAACGAAATCATCGGCCTCGCCAAAAGCACATCCATGGTCTACGTGCTGGCCCTGCCAGAGCTTTTCTACACCGTGCAGGTGATCTATCGCCGCAATCTGGAAGTCATTCCGCTGCTGATGGTGGCGACGGTCTGGTATCTCGTCATCATGACGGTTCTGTCGATCGCCCAGCACTATATCGAGCGCTACTTTTCCCGCGGCGCTCTGCGCAATCCGACCCCATTGCCATTCCAGGCCTTCTTCCAGCGTTTCCGCCGCCCGCTGCCTGTCGTTGCCGCCGGTGCTGGGGTGGACAATGGAAGGCTTGCCGCTTTCCGGAGCGTGACGGGTCTTCGCGCCAAGGGCGGCGCGGTGCGTATTCATGGTATATCGAAGAGCTTTGGCACGCTGAAAGTGCTTGACGATATCGAGCTCAGCCTGCCGGCCGGAAGCGTGACCGCCATTATCGGCCCATCCGGCTCGGGAAAGTCGACGCTGCTGCGCTCCATCAACCATCTGGAACGTGTCGATAGTGGCTTCATCTCAGTGGACGGCGAGCTTGTCGGCTACACGCAAAAGGGCGAGGTGCTCTACGAGCTGAAGGAAAAGGACATCCTGAAGCGCCGGACCGATATCGGCATGGTCTTCCAGAGCTTCAATCTCTTCCCGCATTTGACCGTGTTGGAAAACCTCATCGAGGCGCCGATCCAGGTGCGCGGGTTGAGCCGGGAGGAGGCAGTAGCCTATGCGCAGGAATTGCTCGCCCGCGTCGGCCTCAGCGACAAGATCGATGCCTATCCCCGCCAGCTTTCCGGCGGCCAGCAGCAGCGCGTTGCCATCGCCCGGGCTTTGGCATTGCGGCCGAAGGTGTTGCTGTTCGACGAGCCGACCTCGGCGCTCGATCCGGAGCTCGTCGGCGAAGTGCTCGACGTCATCAAGGAGCTTGCCCGCACCGGGACGACATTGGTCATTGTCACCCACGAGATAGGCTTTGCCCGAGAGGTTGCCGATACCGTCGTCTTCATGGAAGGCGGCCACATTATCGAAGCGGGATCGCCGACGCAGATCATCAACGATGCGAGGCATCCGCGCACGCGCGAATTCCTCGCCAAGGTTCTCTAGCAGACACAAGCTGGTGAAGAATGCCGGGCCGTGACGGGCACTCGGAAGATAATGACAACAATAACAACCTTAGGATGAATTGGAGAAGGGAAATGACATTCTTTAATAGAGCGAAATACATGCTGGCAGGGGTCGTCACCGCTGTGGTAATGAGCGGCGCGGTCGCCAATGCGGCCGAGAAATTCAATCTGAGCCCGGACACGTCCAATCGCGTGAGGGCGGAGAAGGATGACGCGGCGATCAAGGCGATCGCACCCGGCTTCAAGTTCGTCAATCCCGGCAAATTCACGGTGGCTATCAACGCCTGGGATCCGCCGATCGCTACTTACGCCACGGATGCCAAGACCGTTGTCGGCGCCGATCCGGATATCGCGCAACTGCTCGCCGATTCCCTTGGTCTTCAGCTCGAGCTGGTGCCTGTTGCCTGGGAAGACTGGCCGCTCGGCGTCTCCTCCGGCAAATATGATGCGGTCATCTCCAACGTGACCGTCACCGAGGAGCGCAAGCTGAAATTCGATTTCTCCACCTATCGTCGTGATGTGCTCGGCTTCTACGTGAAGGCCGACAGCAAGATCACCGAGATCAAGGAGCCCAAGGATGTGGCAGGTTTAAAGGTGATCACCGGAGCCGGCACTAACCAGGAAAAGATCATTCTCGAGTGGGATCGCCAGAACGTAGCCGCTGGCCTCAAACCGATTGACATACAGTATTACGACGACCGCGCCGCCGCCGATCTGGCCCTGCAATCGGGTCGCGCCGATGTGGAGTTCAATCCGAATGCGACGCAGGCCTATAAAGCCGCCATCAACGGCACCAGGAAACTTGTCGGCACCGTTTCGGGCGGTTGGCCGATCACGGCTGAAATCGCTGTCACGACAAAGAAGGGCGCCGGCCTCGCCGATGCTCTCACGCTCGCCATCAATGATCGGATCAAGGACGGCAAGTATGCCGAAGTGCTGAAGCACTGGAGCCTGAGCGCCGAAGCGGTCGATCAATCCAAGACCAACCCTGCGGGCCTGCCGAAAAGCGGTTCGTAAAGTTGGTCGAGCGGACCGGCGCCGGTGGGGCCCGCGCCGGTCCGCTCCCATTTCTGACATGGAGAGACAGTGCTCGTGACGATCCTTCCCAACTTTAGAACCATGCTTGCCGCTGTGACCGCAGTCACCTTGATCGGGTTCAGTCCTGTAAAGGCGGCTGCCGATTTCGATCTCAGTCCGGAGCAGCCCGGTCGTGTCCACGCGGCAAAGAATGATACTGCGGTTGCTGCGATCCCCAAGGATTTCAAGTTCGTAACACCGGGCACATTCACCGTGGCGGTCGCGCCCGGCGGACCGCCGCTTGCGACCTACGCGACCGACGCCAGGACCGTGGTCGGCGCCGATCCGGACTATGCCTATGCCGTTGCCGATGCGCTCGGCCTGAAGCTGGAACTCGTTCCCGTCGCCTGGATCGACTGGCCGCTCGGGCTGACCTCGGGCAAGTACGATGCCGTCATCTCCAATGTCGGCGTAACAGAGCAGCGCAAGGAGAAGTTCGATTTCTCCACCTATCGCCAGGGTCTGCACGGCTTCTTCGTCAAGACCGACAGCAAGGTGGCGTCGATCAAGGAGCCCAAGGATGCAGCCGGCCTCAGGTTCATCGTCGGCGCGGGCACCAATCAGGAGCGGATCCTGCTGAAATGGAGCGACGAGGATGTGGCCGCCGGCCTGAAGCCGCTCGAACTGCAATATTATGACGATGATGCGGCGAGCCTTCTCGCCCTCCAGTCCGGCCGCGCCGACGTCATCGTGCAGCCGCATGCACAGCTGGTCTACATCGCCGCCCGAGACAAGAACATCAGACGCGTCGGCACCTTGAGTGCCGGCTGGCCGGATCGGTCCGATGTCGCGATTACCACGCGCAAGGGGAGTGGCCTTGCGAATGCGCTTACTGTTGCCACCAACGGGCTGATCAAGGACGGCACCTATGCCCGCATCCTGGATCATTGGCATCTTGCCGAAGAAGCTCTGCCAGCGTCGGAAACCAACCCGCCCGGCTTGCCGAAATATTGAGGAGACAACGATATGAGCCATCCAGCCCCATCGATTAGCCATATCGGCTTTCTGACACCAGGCAACTATCCGGATGAAGATCCACTGGCTGGCCTCGAGCAGACCCTGCAGCTTCTGGAACATGGTGAATACAAGGGTTTCGACAGTGCCTGGGTGCGCCAGCGGCATCTCGAGCCCGGCATCTCCTCAGCAAGTGCCTTCCTTGCGGCGGCGACGCAGCGGACGCGCCATATCGAGCTTGGAACCGCCGTCATTCCGATCGGCTACGAGAGCCCGTATCGTCTGGCCGAAGACCTTGCCACGGTGGATGTCCTGTCGCGCGGGCGGTTGAATATCGGGCTAAGCGCGGGTCGCCCCTTGCATGCCGACCTCATCGGCCCGCTCGCCTTTGATGGCGATTGGGAAAGCCACGACTTCTCGCACCAGAGGGTACTGCGCTTTGCCGACAATCTGCGAGGTACCTACATCGGTGATAACCAAACGGTCATCAAGACGCCCTTCGGTCCGCAGCGGCCGCGTCTGCAGCCCTATGCGAAGGGGCTGATCGATCGCATCTGGTATGGCGGCGGTTCATTGCGTTCGGCGGCCTGGGCCGGCAAGAACGGCTTCAATCTTCTGATTGGCAACGTGACGACGGGCGAAGAGACGAATGATTTCTTCCTGGCGCAATCGCGGCAGCTCGAAACCTATCGTGCCTCCGGCGGCGAGACGCGGCGAGTGGCGCTCGGCCGGGTCATCGTTCCGTTCGACAGTGCCGATGCCGTGACGCGCAAGCGCTATACCGACTATGCCGCCGGCCGCTACGAACGGACGCTTTCGCCGCAAGGGGAACGTCGCACGCTGTTTGCGCAGGATATTGTCGGAACATCCGAGCAGATCCTCGAGCGGCTCTATGCCGATCCGATCCTGCCCTATGTCAGCGAATTCCGACTGGAGTTGCCTTACGAATTCCATGATGAGGAATACCGGCAGATCCTTCATGATTTCGTGACATCAATCGCACCGGAGTTGGGGTGGAAGGCCGCGCCCATCTTGCACCGGGCAGCATCCTGACAATCAAAAGTCGGGTAATATGATCAAGCGGATCGTCGAGAATATTCGTCGATCCGTTTTCCATGTGGCCCGCCACTCGATCAGGTCGGGATGGCGACAGGGTGGCCCGAGGCAGGGTGCTGGATGATGTGCATGTCGACGCCATAGATGGCACGCAGCGCCTCGGTGGTGAGGATGTCGTCCGGCGGGCCGTTGGCGATGATCCTGCCCGAATGCAGGGCAATGATGTGGTCGCAGAAGCGCGCGGCCATGTTCACATCGTGCAGCACGACGACGACGCCGAGGCCTCTGGCGTGGCTCAGGCTTTGCACAAGCGACAGTACCTCGATCTGATGGGCAACATCGAGCGCCGAGATCGGCTCGTCGAGCAGCAGGCATTCGGCATCCTGGGCAACCAGCATGGCAAGCCAGACGCGTTGGCGCTCGCCGCCCGAGAGCGTGTCGACGAGCCGGTCGGCCATGCCCGCGACGTCGGTCAGCTTCATGGCTTCCTCGACCTTGTCGCGGTCGGTCTGGCCGAAGCGGCCAAGCGCGCCGTGCCAGGGATAACGCCCAAGCGCCACCAGCTCACGCACCAACATGCCGGCGGCGGCCGGCGTGGCCTGGGGCAGATAGGCGACCTTGCGGGCGAAGGGGCGATCGCCCCATTCCGTCAGCGGCTTGCCCTCGAAACGGATGATGCCGCCGGCCGGTGGCTGCTGGCGGGCGAGCATTTTCAGCAGCGTCGACTTGCCGGAGCCATTATGGCCGATGAGGCCGACGATCTGACGGGGTGCGAGCGTCAGCGAAAGCGGCTGTAGCAACGTGCGACCGGCGACGGCAAAGGAGACCTCGTCGAGCCTGAAAAGATCTTCGCCACCCATTGCCGAAGCGTCGACAGGAGGCACAACGCGGGCTTCGGAGCCACTGGTCATCATCATTCATAGTCCTTCGTCTCTTCGTACCGTCCGACCCGCTGGTGGATACTCGAAGGTACGCTCACGTCCTACCAAGATATGCGTCCGTATTGCTATAGGTATTCTTGAGCCTAATGCACTTGTTTTCGCATCAGCCAGAGAAAATAGGGACCGCCAATCAGCGTTGCGACGATGCCGACCGGCAGCTTGTTCGGAAAAAGCGCGACGCGCCCGATGAAATCAGCGCATGTCGTGATGGCGGCTCCGGTCAAAGCGGCGGCGATCATATGCGGAAGCGCGCGTTGGAAGCCGAGCGTTCGCGCAATATGCGGCGCCATCAGGCCGACGAAGCTCAAGGGGCCGATGAGCAAGGTTGCTGCCGCGGCAGAGACGGCCGAGAGCAGCAGAAGTGCCGCCCGGCTTGTTGATGTGCTGAGGCCAAGCGCCTTCGAGGACGCAGCGCCCAGCGGCAGCAGATCGAGCCAGCGGGTAAAGAATGGCGCGATCAGCAATATGATGGCAGCAACGGTGACTGCGATCGTCGCCTGCATCGGGGTCGTGCTGTAGGTCGAACCCGCCATCCACTGCATGACCCCGAAAACCTTTGGCAGTCCGGTGCCAAGCAGCACAGCGATCAGCGCGGCGAAAGCGGTGTTGATCGCGATGCCGAAAAGCAGCACATGGTCGGGATTGTAACGGCTGCGATACCCCATGAGCAGAACGGCGATCAGGCTGACGATTGCGCCGGCAGTCGCAGCGGCGAGCTGTGTGAGTGGCGTAAAGCTTGGCGCAAGCAGGACCAGCAGCAGGATGCCGAGGGCGGCGCCCGTGCTGACGCCGATGACTTCGGGGCTTGCCATCGGATTGCTCGTCATGCGCTGGATGATCGTTCCCGAGAGCGCGAAGAGAATGCCGGCGGAAGCAGCGGCCGCCAAGCGCGGCAGACGCCAGATCAATAGCGATTGCATCTGTGATGGCGATGCGAAGCTCCAGCCACCCAGCGACGGGCCGAGAGACAGCGAAACCCAGATCACCACAAACAGCACGGCTGCAGTGATTGCGAGGTAGAGAAGGGGGCGATTGTTGCGATTCTCGGCGATTGGCGCGGTGGGTGTTTCCACGACAGGCAGGCGCCGCAGGAAGATGGCGATAAGGGGCGCGCCGAGAAGGCCAGTCGCGGCACCGGCTGGAATTTCGCGCATGAAACGCGCGGCTCGCCTGCATCGCCTCGTCGGCGGCAAGCAGCAGGATCGCGCCGATCGCGACGCTGGCGACCATGCGGTGCGGCAATCTGCGAGCGCCCGCCGCGCGAGCGATAAACGGCGCGGCAAACCCGACGAAACCGATGACGCCGACGGCGCTGACGGTGAAGGCGACTAGCACGACGGCGAGGACGATTGCCAGCAGGCGCACGTAAAAGAGCGGCAGGCCAAGTGATCTCGCGCCTTCGTCGTTGAGCGACAGCAATTCGAGCGGCCGCGTCAGAAGCGCAGCAGCGACGCAACTGAACAGCGCGCAGGGAAGCAGGCGTGAAATCGCCGACCAATCATTCTGCGTGAGCGAGCCACTCGCCCAGACAAAGAGACCCGTCATTCCCAGACTGTAGGATAGGCTGACGGTGGCCGACACCGCCCCGCACAGGAGGGTGACGACAAGACCGGCGAGAATCAGCGCAACCGGCGAAAGACGATGGGGCCATGCGATCAGGAAAACGAGCGCAAAAGCCACCAGCCCGCCGGCGAGAGCAATCAGCTCGCGCACCGACAATGCCAAGGCGGGAAACCAAAGGGTTGCAAGCGCCAGCGCAAGATAGGCACCGGCCGAAACGCCGAGCGTCGATGGATCGGCAAGCGGCGTGCGCAGTACCTGCTGGAATATGGTGCCCGACAGTCCCAACGCACCCCCGGCGACCAGCGCGATCAGAAAGCGCGGCAGGACGCTGTCGTGAACGAGCACCTGCACATAGGAATTGAGATCGGGATTGGCAGCCACCTGCCACCAATCATGCACAGGCAACAGCTCCGAGAGCCGCATTGCAGCGGAAACGAGAGCGGCCAAAAACAGGCAGAGGATGATCGCGGCCGGACCTGGGCGAAACTTGTCTTGTGCAAGCATCATGGCGTTTCCTTGCCATTGTCGCTCAACGCGGTGGTAAGCAGCCGCGCGAAACGGGACGCGGATGGCAAGCCACCGGAGCCCAGCACGGTGGGCATGGCACGCAATCGCCCCTCGCGGACAAATGGGAAGGTTCGCCATAGGCGATTTTCCGTCAGTCGGCTCGCCATTCCCGGCGCGAGCGGACTATCGATCAGCACCATCGTGGCGTCGTTATAGGCTCCGAGCTTCTCAAGCCCGACGATCATGAATTCACCCGATATATTCGGCTCAGCGAGCGGCAGGCCGATATGCCGCAGCACGCCACCATAGAGACTATTGAGGCCGAACAGGCTGACATGCCGGTTATCAAGCGGACTTGCCAGCAGCACGGGCCTTCCGGCATAGCCCGAGAGGCGCTGGCGAGCCATGTTCAGTTCGACGCGCGTGGATTCAACGAGGCGTTCGCCTGCATCGCGGATGCCGATCCTGTCGGCAAGGCCGAGTGTCCCGCGCTCGGCGATTTCAAGAACGTCCGGTGCGGGCTGGAACAACAGGTCGCCATAGACGGGTGCGATGCGCTGAAGCATCGGCGCTGCCTGCTGCAAGGTTGGCGTGGTGACGATCAGGCTGGGAGCGAGCGCCAGCAGCACCTCGAAATTCGGCGTAAACAACAGCCCGACATCGACGACGGAAGCCGGCAGGACGGGGTCGACGACGTAGCGGTCACACCAGCGTGGTGCGGGCACGCCGACCGGCACGACGCCAAGAGCCATAAGCGTCGCGGCAATGCCCCAGTCCAATGCGGCGACGCGCGGAGCGTCTGCCGCTGGAGCGTCGGGCAGCCCGGCTGCCCGCAGGGATATGCCGCCGGCCCATGTGGCTACGAGACCTGCCAGCACCGCGCGTCGCCCGATGCCGGCCATGGCGCCCTTTGCTTCTCTCGTCACCATTTGTACCCGAGCGTGGCGAAGACGGTGCGGCGCATGCCGTACACGCAACCAGCCGCGGTGCAATCGCTGATGAAGTGCTTGTCGAACAGGTTCGATACGTTCAAGGCAAATGTCGCTCCACGCATCTCGTTTGATAGCTTTCCGAGATCGTAGTTCACCGCCGCATCGAACACCACATGGTCGGGCATCTTCACTGTGTTGGCGTTGGTGGCGTAGCGGCTGCCGATATAGCGGACGCCGAAGCCCAGGCCGAGCCCGTCGGCTGTTCCATCCTGGAACTTGTAGTCGGCCCATAGCGATGCGGTGTTGGCAGGCAAGTTGGCGATGCGGTTGCCCGCCGTGCCGTCGCTCGCCTTCAGGATTTCGTTGCTGAGATAGGCGTAGGATGCGGTCAGGTTAAGCTCGTCATTGATGCTGGCAACACCGGAGATCTGACCGCCCCGGCTTCTGACCTCTCCGACCTGCGTCTGGACGACGGGTGTCGTCAGGGTGTTGGTCAGGTAGTTCTGCTGCGTCAGGTCGTAAAGCGACGCGGTGATGAAGCTGTCATAGCCGGTGGGCTGGTATTTGATGCCGACTTCGTACTGATCGCCTGTGGTCGGCTTGAAGGGGTCGCCTGAGGCGCTGACGCCGATCGTGGGATTGAAGGACGTCGCGTAGCTTGCATAGGGCGCGAAACCATTGTCGAAGAGATAGGTCAGGCCGGCGCGCCATGTGAAGGCATGGTCGTTCTGATCGGTCGTGACGTTCTTCAGGTAATTGTCGCTGTCCGTCGAGGCCCAATCGTGGCGAGCGGACAATAGCAGGGCCCAATTATCAAGCTTGAGCTGGTCCTGCGCATAGAGGCCGAACTGCTGCTGTCTCTGGCTGGCATTCTGGAAAATGGCGGGCAGCTTCACGGCCTGCGTATAGTCGGGATTGTCGAGATCGAGTGACGGGCCTGCGCCATAATGGGTGAGATTGTTCCAGTTCTTATACTGGTAGTCCAATCCCAGAATGGCCTTGTGCGCGGCGGGCCCGGTATCGAAGTCCGCTTCGGCCTGGTTATCGATCGCAAGCGTGTTGAGCTGTTCCTGCGCCGTATAGGCCGATCGGCTCAATGTATGGCCATCGGCGGCCAGGGCGGAGGCCTGCAATTCGGCATAGTCGACGCTCATGTGCTGGAAGCGCACGTTCTGCCGTATGGTCCAGATATCGTTGAAGCGGTGCTCGAATTCGTATCCGATGCTTTGCTGCTGGCGCCGCATGCGATCGAAATCCTTGTCGCCCGTGAAGAGGTCAGTCGGGAAATAGGTGCCGCGGCTCGTGGGGAGTATGGTTCCGGTCGCCGGCAGACGGCTCCAGAATCCGCCCCTCGGGTCGTTGAGGTAGTCGCCGAGGATCGTCAGCTTGGTATCTTCGTCCGGCTTGATCGTCACGGATGGGGCAATCTCGACGCGCTCTTCGCGCTGGTTCTCGACCTGGGTGCCGGTCGTGCGGCCCAATCCGGTCAGGCGATAGAGCAATGTGCCATCGTCATTCACTGGTCCGCTGAAATCGAAGGCCGCCTGGGCGCGGTTGTGGCTGCCGGTCTGAAACTGGATCTCGTGCAGCGGTTCATCCGTCGGCTTCTTGCCGACCATGTTGAGAAGACCGCCGGGCGATCCCTGGCCGTAGAGAACCGAGGCGGGACCCTGCAGGACTTCGATGCTGTCGAGGAAGAAGGGATCGACCTTCGGCACGGCCCAGGTTCCCTGCTGGAGCTTCAGGCCATTATAATATTGGTCGATCTGGAACCCGCGAACCAGAAAATTGTCCAGCCGGTTGTCAGGGCTGTCAGGCGTAGTCACGCCGGCCGAATAGGCAATGGCTTGACGAACGGTCTGCGGCTTTTGAACCTCAAGCTGAGCTTTGGTGACCACCTGCACGGATTGCGGCGTTTCCAGCAGCGGGATGCCGGACTTCGACGCGACGTTGCCGTCGGTCGAGACGAAACCATTCTGCTTGGCCGCCTGCACCACGATGGGAGCGAGCGTCGTTGCTCCATTGGCCGCCGCCGCTCCTGCAGCTGCAGCGGCCGGGTTGGAAATCGTCACCGTCGTTGCGTTGGTGAAATGATAGGTCAGGCCTGATCCGGCCAGGATCTTGTCCAAGGCTTCGGTGCGGGTCAGCGATCCGCTGGCACCTCTCGAGCTTATGCCGCGCGCCACATCGGCGCTGAAGAAAAGCTGGATGCCGGTCACTTTCGAGAATTGGACGAGAGCTTGGGACAGAGGCAGCGGCGGGATGTTGTAGGCGACGCGGCCGGTCTTCTCGGCCGCTTGCGCGAAGACAGGCGCAGGGGCGGCAATGATGGTGCCGAGCGCGGTCGTGACCAGCAGCGCGAATGCAAGGGAATGGTTGCAGCGCAGTTTGCTGCTTCGGCATTTTTGCCGGGATATTTGATTGTCATGTCCGCGGTACTGCATCGCCCACCTGCATTCTGTGCCCGCCAATGCGGGATTGCTGCTCAACGGCCTCGGTTTGATGGCCTCGAAAGGTTAGACACCCGGCTGGGCAGAACTAATGAATGAGTTGAGAAAAAAATTCATGTTTTAGAATTTAGCCGGCGCGGTAGACAAGCGTGACATAGTTGGCGGCACTCAGGAGGCGGATACCGAGCGTATCGGCAATGGTCTGCAGAGCGCTTTCGGTGCGCGCGGTCTCGAAAATCGCCGTAACCGGTATGTCGCCGATGCTGCTATCCATGAGAATGATGCGGCCGCGCCGGTAGCGCTCCAGCTCCGCCAATACGCGCCGCAAGGGCACGTCCTGGAAGATGATCCGGTCGCTGCGCCATGCCTCCACAGTGTCGAGACTTGCCTCTATCGGCTGACCGAGACCGTCGCGGCCATAGCTGACCTGCCATCCCTCTTCCAGTCGCAGGTTGGAGAATCCGCCTCCTTGGACTTGCACAGCATGTTCGCTGACGGCGACGGTGACGAGATCGTCTACGAATTTCACATCGAACTTCGTTCCGAGTGCGCGGGTGTTTCCACCCCCGGCATCCACTAGAAAAGGGCGAGCCGGATCGCGCGACACATCGAAGAAGCCTTCGCCGCGATAAAGCTCGACGCGCCGCTCCTTCTCGCTGAAATGCGTCGAGAGTGCCGAATAGCTCCCTAGCTCGACAGTGCTGCCATCGGGCAGGCCGATCGTCCTGCGCTCGCCTATGTCGGTTTTGTATTCCGCAAAAAGGCCCGGCTGATTGATGGCATAGAGGCCACCAAGCCCGCCGATGATTGCGACGGAACCCAGGACGAAATTGCGTCGCGACAGGAGAGGACGACCGCGGCGCATTCGGTCGAATTCCGGCTGCATGATGTCGAAGCGTGCCCAGAGGGTCTGAGCGTGCTCCCAGGCGGCTACATGGGCGTCATTCGCGGTGAGCCAGGCCTCGAAGGCCTGTCGGTCGGCCGCCGTAACCTTGTCGTCGCGCATCCGCACGAACCATTCCAATGCTTCCATGACGATCGGATCGGTGGCGTCTTCGTTCATATCGCTTCACAGTCCGGGCGCTCGGCCCGCTCCGGTGTGTCAAGGCCTCTATTCCCAATGACACTTCAGGCGAGCAATCTAATGAATCGGAAACCGGATTAATTGCGGCCGATCTTCCGGTCGAGATCGGCAAGAGCGATAACAATGTGGGAAATCACGGTGTTACGGGAAATGCCCTGACGGGCGGCGATTTCATCGTAGCTCATGCCCTCGAATTTGTTGAGGACGAAGGCCTCGCGACGTTTCGGCGGCAGCGATGCGACCGCCTGCAGAACGCGCCGCAACTCGCAACGATAAATCGCCGTCATTTCCGGTGAGGGACGGGCATCCGGTATGGCGTGGAGCTCTGTGTCCGGAATGCCGATTTCGCCGTGCCGCTTGAGATCACGGAGGTGATTTAGCGCGAGGTTGCGCGCCGTCGTCGTCAGATAGGCCGGGCAATTGTCGAGATTGCCGGCATCCGCGGCTGCGAGCAGCTTGATGAAGGCCTGATGGACGAGATCTTCCGTCGTCGCCCTGTTGCCGACAAGGCGCCGGACGAGCTGGCGCAGGCGCCCTTGTTCGGAAACGTATAAACCAGCGATATCAAAGGTCTTGGCATTCATCGACTTCATCCAGACTTCAAGCCTCGAAAGGCCCGAATGTCGGCTGTAGGTGATCGATAAATGCCTCGCAATCTCAATCTATTAGATCGCTTCTAAAATGGGGGTGCGCGCTCCATGGTTATGAGCGCGCCGCCCCGATAAGTGCTTGCTTTTGCTCGACTCGCTTGCCGCGTGGCCGGGATTTATCTTGATTATAAATCTCATGTTTTTAAACATCTGTTGCCATTGGGCAACGTATTGTTACAGGAGCCGGGGCAGATATCAGCTATTAGCTCCGTCCTCTTTTGCCTTGAGAATTTTCTCGGCGAGCTCGAGCGCCTCGCTCGGCGAGGCGACAATTTCCATGCGGGTGCCGAACGCTTTCGTTGCCAGGCTCATCTGAACCTGTATGGCAGCGCGCTTGATGGCGCTGGCCTCGACGCCGATAACTGCCTTGCAGTTTGCGGCGAGAGCCGCCTTGTTTCTTTTCAGCCAGATGCCCCTTGCCTTGCGATCCTCATGATCTTCGGCCGGCTGGTCACCTTCCATGATCACGACGAAGGGCATGGAGATGGCGAGGAAGGAATCCATCTCCCGCTCCCATTGTGCCGCATAGCCAGGCCGTACCGATTGAGCGCTCTGGCGGACGATCGGCCACAGGGAGACATCGTGAAAGGTGAAGGTGGTTGTGTCGATTGTCATGATATTTTTTCCTCAAGCAATATCTTTGAACAGCATTGCTGCGCCGCGTTCGGACGTATCGATGGCGCGGCCCGCTCGTTCGCGCATATCGGCTTCGTAGTCGAGCAGCGCGATATTGGCCGGCCTTGCGGCCGCGCGGGCATCGGCGAGAATCTTGGCAAGCACACGCGCATCTTCGAGCGCCGTGTTCGCGCCAAGGCCGCCGGCCGGGCTCATCGCATGGATCGCATCCCCCAGAAGCGTGACAGAGCCGAGCGGCCATAAAGCATCGGGGCGCCCGCTTCGAACGGGCAGGGCAGCCACCGCCTCTGGCTTGCTGCGGGTGATGATCTGTTTGAGATCGGGATGCCAGCCGCGCAGCGCAGTCCGAAGCAGGATCGGCAGGTCTTGCGCGTGATCATAATTCTTCGGACCCAGTCGCTGAACCGGGCCAATCAAAGCCCAATAGAGGTAGTCGGCTATCGGCGTCAGTTTGCAGCCGGGCACGTGCCCTGCGGCAAGCTTCGAAAAATCGCCGGCAAAACGCATGGCATCGAAAATCGCGGTGCAGCCATCGGCAAAGATCACGGTGGTGCCATCGCTGAACACGTCGGAATCCATCGCCAGTGGCAACTCGATCTTGCCGTAGACGCAGATCGACCCTGTATCGATCGGTTCGGCATAGGGGATCAACTGTCGACGCACCGCCGAATTCACGCCATCCGCGCCGACCAGCAGGTTGCAGAATATTGGAGAGAGGCCTTCGAACAGAGCCTCTACAGATCCATCGCCCATGCAGCGATATCTAGTGAATCCATGCCCGAAATGAACATGCTCTTCGATTCCGGACAGCAGGATTTCGCGAAGGGTCTGCCTGTTGACGCTCAGATCGCCTGCGTCCTCGTCCTCATCCGTGGCCCAGCTTGCGGGCGTTCGGCCGGAGATGGGCAGAAGTTGCGGCGTCAGGAAGCGACCGGCCGAGATGCTGATGGAGGCAGTGGCACGAAAGAGGTCAAAGAGTTCGGGTGTCAGGCACGCTTGCAGAGCCTTTTGCCCGTCGGCGTCTATCCGGATGCGATAGCCCTGAATGCGGCTATCGGGCGCCGGGTCGCGTTCATAGACATCAAAACTGATGCCGAAGCGCTTCAAACCCTGTGCGAGGCACAGGCCCCCAAGGCCCGCGCCGATGATGACGACATGAAAATCCTGCATGAATTCTTCGGTTCCGTTCCGCTTTCAAACTCTCGGTTCGCAAGAACGATAGCGCAGGGAGCCGTGGACGTGATAATGACATTCGGACGATAAATATCGCAAACCGGTCAAACAAACGTGGACCTTGAAAACATTGGCGACAGCCTTGATGGACCGCCGCTTATTACCTTCTGGGGATCGGATGAGCCCGGCAGTCCATTCCGTCTCGGGACCTTCGAATATGACTGGCATTGCCATGCGCGCGGCCAGCTGTTCTGTATTGAAAGCGGGCTTGTGCACATGCGCACGCCGGCGGGCTCCTGGTTGCTTCCACCGCGGCGGGCTGGCTGGATTCCGCCTGGTGTGATGCACAAGGCAAGCACAAACGGCGTGTTGAGCGGCTGGGGCATCTTGCTGACGCCAGCGGCCAGTGTCGGCTTGCCGAAAACCCCATGCGTTCTGAGCGTCACCGAAGTCTTGCGCGCGCTGGTACAAAGAACCGCCACCTGGCATTGGGAGGAAGGCCTGTCACCACAGCAGCGCCGTCTTGCTGCTGTCTTGATGGACGAGGTTCGCGCGGCGCCGACCGAAAGTCTGCACCTGCCCATGCCTGCGGATCGGCGTGTGCTTCGCATCGCCGAAGCCGTGCTGGCGGTTCCCGCCCGCGAGCAAACCTTTCATGAGCTAGCGCAACAAGCCGGTATCTCCGAGCGATCGGCGAGGCGGCTGTTCAATGCGGAAACGGGCATGTCTTTTGCCAACTGGCGGCAGCAGGCGCGATTGCTGCTCGCGCTCGAATATTTGACTGCGGGCAGATCGATCATCGAGGTGGCGGACGGCTTGGGCTATGCGAGCGCCAGCAGCTTTATCGCCATGTTCAGGAAGGCATTCGGCCTGTCGCCGCGCCGCTATCTTTCCGTCAGGAAATCCTGACGGGCGCCGAAGGTCGTTCGGCGCCCGCGTACGATATCTTCCTTTTGCTAGGCTGCCACTCGCCAGCGCTTGCCGCCGAGCAGACGCAGGGCGTTCATGGTGACCAGTACCGTTGCTCCGGTATCAGCAAGGATTGCCGGCCACAGACCCGTGATGCCGATGATGGTGGTAACCAGGAACACGCCCTTCAAGCCGAGCGCGATGGTGATGTTCTGGCCGATATTGCTCATCGTCCGCTTCGAAAGGTCGATCATCTCAATGACGTCGCCAACCCGGCCATGCAGCACGGCTGCGTCGGCGGTTTCAAGCGCGACGTCTGTGCCGCCGCCCATGGCAATGCCGACATCGGCCGCAGCGAGCGCCGGGGCATCATTGATGCCATCGCCGACCTTGGCGACGCGGAAGCCCTGGCGCTTCAACTCGCCGACGATCCGCTGCTTGTCCTCGGGCAGCAGTTCTGCCCTGACTTCGATGCCAAGCGTCTTGCCGATCGCTTCCGCTGTACGACTGTTGTCGCCGGTCAGCATGATCGTCTTGATGCCGGCATCCGTGAGCGCCTTCAGGCCCGCAGCCGTATCGGCACGCGGCTCGTCACGCATCGCCAGCAGGCCGGCGGCAGCACCGTTGACCAATAAAAGGGAGACTGTCTTCCCGGCATCGTTGAGCTTGGCGATCTGTACAAACTGTTCCTCAGTCAGAGAAACCTTGTCTGCCGCCGGCTGTGGCGAGCCGAGGAAGACCTCGACGCCTTCAACGGTGCCGCTCACGCCCTTGCCACCGATTGCCTTCGCATCGATGACCTGAGGGATGTCGATGGCATCGGCAGCGGCGCGATCAAGGATTGCGCGGGCAAGCGGGTGGTTCGAGCCGGTTTCAAGGGCCGCCGCCAAGCGCAACACCGCGCCGCCGTCCATGCCGAGCCCGACGATATCCGTGACCTTCGGCTTTCCTTCCGTCAGGGTGCCGGTCTTGTCGAAGGCAACGGCCGTGACTTTGCCGATGTTTTCCAGGACGGCTCCGCCCTTGAGGAGAAGGCCGCGCCGTGCGCCGGATGACAGCGAGGCTGCGATAGCGGCGGGTGTCGAAATGACCAGGGCACAGGGGCAGCCGATCAGCAGGATTGCCAGACCCTTGTAGACCCATTCACCCCAGGGGCCGCCGAGAAACAGTGGCGGGATGACGGCGACGAGCGCGCCGACAACAACGACGCCGGGCGTATAGTAGCGCGAAAAGCGATCGATGAAGCGTTCAGTCGGAGCCTTGGATTCCTGTGCTTCCTCGACCAGCTTGACGACACGGGCGATAGTGTTGTCGGCGGCAGCTGCAGTGACGCGGATGCGAAGGGCCGCATCGCCGTTGACGGTTCCGGCAAAGACGTTCGCATCTGCTCCCTTGCGCACAGGCGTGCTCTCGCCGGTGACGGGCGCTTCGTCGATGGCGCTTTCGCCGGACAGGATGACACCGTCAGCCGGAATTCGATCGCCGGGGCGAACCAGGATAGTCGCGCCCACGGCCAGGCTTTCAGCCTGCACTTCGCGGGTCTTGCCGTTCTCCTCGATAAGCGCGGTCTTGGGCACGAGATCCGTCAGTGATTGGATGCTGGCCCGCGCCTTGCTCGCCGCAACACCTTCCAGCAGTTCGCCGATCAGGAACAGGAAGACGACGGCTGCGGCTTCCTCGCTAGCGCCGATGATGACTGCGCCGATTGCAGCGATCGTCATCAGCATTTCGATCGAGAACGGCGTTCCCACAATCGCGGCCATGAAAGCGCGACGGGCGATCGGAATGAGGCCGACCAGCATGGCAGCGGTGAAGATCCAGGCGTCCAGTTCGGGCACCATCTTGCCGACAGCCCAGGCTGCCGCAACGGCTAGGCCGCTGGCGATGGTCAAACGCCCTTTCGACGATTTCCACCACGGTCCTGTGGTCGGTCCATGATCATGTCCGTGAAGACCGGCAACGGCTGCATCCTGAACTTTGGCGGCGTGGCTGTGTCCGGCGTGATCGTGCCGATGATCGCTCGTACCGTGGTCGTGATTATGATGGTCATGGTCGTGCTCGTCATGGTCATGCGATTTGTGATCATGGTGATCGTGGTGATCGTGACCGCAGCCGCAAGCCTGATCTTCTTCGACTTTAACCGCTACGGGCGCAACGCTTTGGGGAAGTGGGACGACCTTGTAGCCCAGTCCGGTGACCCGCTTCGTAATGGCCGGCGCAAGAGTTGCGTCGTCCTGATGCTTGACGGTCATGGTACCGGCCGTCACCGACACTGAAACGTCTTCGACTCCCGGGAGGCGGCGCACGGCGGTGTCGATCTTGGTGGCGCAGGAAGCGCAGTCCATGCCCTCCACGCGATAGCGGCTCTGTTGTGTTGTCGAAGTCATGTTCAGGTTCCAATTTCGCTGTTGGAACCATTGCTACATCCTCTAGCTACTAGAGAGACAAGAGCGAATTTTAGAATTTTTGCATGGCGCCTGCGAGTGGTGGGAATTCACCAAAATACCATGTTGGTCAGATGTTTAGGTCTCGTGGCTGTGGCTCTTCATCGGAACATGTGCCACGGTAACCGTGTTTCGGCCCGCCCGCTTTGCCTCATAAAGTGCGGCGTCAGCTGTCTTGAGGAGGTCCTCGAGCGACTCTTGTGTGGTCTTGCCGCAGGTGACGCCAAGGCTGGCAGTCACATGCCCGTCGTCGAGCCCGCGATGGGGAATGCCGAGGGCTTCGATGGAGCGCCTAGTTCTTTCGGCGATGGCGTAGGCCACCTCGCAATTGGTATCGGGCAATAGCACTAGAATTTCCTCTCCACCGAAACGGAATGCCGTCCCGTTGGCACCGATCTCCCGCGAGATGCACTGGCAGACGGCGCGAATACAATCGTCGCCTTCCATATGACCATGGACATCGTTGAACAGTTTGAACCTGTCGATATCGAGCATGATGATGGCGACAGACGCAATCTCGCCGTTCGCACGCCAGATCGACGAGCGCACGCGCTCGAGCGAGTGGCGGTTGAAGAGGCCGGTGAGTTCATCCCGTTCCGACTTCTGCTCCAGCTGCACATGCAGCAGGCTGCCGCGAAGCTGATTGAGGAAATTCAGCCGGTCCTTATGCTCGGTAAAATAGGCGCTCAGCACCAGGAAGATCGCAAGCGTCACATAGAAGGTGACGATGCCGGTGTAGACGACGTCGTCGAAGGCGCCGCTGAGCTTCGTGGTCGTGAACTGCACCGTACACATCAGCACAAGACCGATCAGGATCGTCGCGAACCGGGGCCTGAGGGCGATGACGAAGAACAAGAAGGCGGCGACATTGCCATTCTGATAGACGAATAGATATGGGCTGCCGCTGTGCATGGCGACCGACATCGGCAGCAGAACGCCGAGCACGGCCACGCCGATAGCAAGAAGATCGTAGTTCAGCGCACTCGGCCATCGCCGCAATGCCACGACGCTGAACAGTGCAAAGGGCGTAAAAATCCCGAAGCGCACCAGCACCAACTGCGAAAAGACGTCCGCCATCATGGTGCGGTCGCCGAAATAGACCAGATCATAGATCAGCGTGCCGACGATGGCCCAGACAGGCGCCAATCTGACGCGGGTTACCGCATAGTCTTTGAGGAAGAGCGATTCTATTGCCGGCTTGAAGCGAAGAAGTCGAAATCCGTTTCGGATTTGATCGTCAACCTCTTCCAATGTCACGGCGCTCACCAATGCTTCTCCGACTCATCAGACTTTTGCGTGTGATAACGCAAAAGTCTGATCAGGGTCTAAAGAATGATGAGATATCAAGGGAGTCACATATGAGTGAGATCGATATGGATCATGGTTTCAGGAGAACCTTGCCCACTTTGCCGGGGGCGAGGGAAGATTTCACCGCCTCAGCAATCTCCGTCATGTCATAGGCCGCTTCCACCGGCAGCTTGACGTCGCCGGAAGCAACACGCGTGATCAGTTCGCCGATCAATCGCTTCCGCTCATCGGTAGGCATGGCTGCGCTGATCTTGCTGCCCCAGAAGCCCTTTATGGTCAGCTGTTTGAAGATGATTGCACCCGAGGCAATATGCATCGGCTTGCCCGCGGCCGTACCGAAGGACACCAGAACGCCATTTTCCCCCAGCAGGTCGGCGAGATTGTTGCTTGCGACGCCGCCAACGGAATCGACCGCCGCCCGGATATGGGCGTCACCGACGATGGCGCGCACCTTGGTTTTCCAATCGGGCGATGCCGTCGAGACGACATTCTCGATGCCGAATTCGGCCAATTCCTCGACGCCGGCGTCGCGCCGAACGAGATTGACGATATGGACGCCACGACTATGCGCCAGCATGGCCAGGGTCTTGCCGACGGCTCCATTTGCCGCATTCTGGATGATCCAATCGCCCTTCTCGACGTTGAGGAACTCCAAAAGCGCGATGGCGCTGAATGGCATGGCGATGAGCTGTGCAGCGGCCTCGTCGCTGATGATGTCAGGCACGGGAACAAGGCTTGCCGCAGGCGCGGTGAACTGCTCGGCCCAGGTTCCATGAACGCCGGCCACAACGACGCGCTTGCCGATCAGCGCCGCATCAACGCCAGCGCCGATCGCATCGACGATACCCACAGCCTCGCTACCGCCGATGGCCGGCAATACCGGCTTGTAGCCATAGGCGCCTCGCACCGTCCAAAGGTCATGATTGTGGATGGGGGATAGAATCGTGCGAATCCGTACTTGTCCGGCGTCCGGCTGCGGCAAAGGCATTTCGGCAAGACGAAGAACTGCAGCCGGGTCGCCGAAGACTTCGTGAATGGCGCTACGCATTTTGATTTCCTTGCATGTTGATATGTCGGTCCCGGCTTGGGTCAAAGACTGCCGGGAGCGGAAAGGGCTTGCTCGGTGGCAAACAGGGCCTGATCGAGTGGTGTCTTGTCTTTTCCAAGTTTGGCCAGGATCGCCGCACCAAGCCAAAGGCTATAGAGCGAGCGGGCCATTTTCTCCGGGACGCAAGCGGGGGAGATGGAGCCGTCCGCGCGCCCTTCGGTAAGCGTTGTAGTGATGCGTCGAAGGAGATCGTCGACACCGCCGAGCAGGATCACCCGCATGCTTTCCGAAAGATCGGAGATTTCGGCTGCGAGTTTCACGACTAGGCACCGATCGGCAAGGCTGCCGGCATTGCCGTCCGAAAGCCATGCGTTCCAATAGTGCATCAATCGCTGGCGGCCGGTTCCCTTCCAGCCGAAAAGCGTATCAAGGCGCTGGGCATAGTCAGCACAATAGTCTTTCAGCAGGGCACAGCCAAACGCCTCCTTGGAGGCAAAATAGTAGTAGAAAGATCCCTTAGGCACGGCGCTCTGCTCGAGCAGTTCCTTGAGCCCCACACCGCCAAAACCCTTACGCAATACGAGCTCTCGCCCGATTTCGAGAATGTGATTGCGTGTCAGATCGGATTTCTTTCTGGTCACCATGGCCAGTGGGTAACAAATAATCGACCGGTCGTCTATAAGGCGGTCCTTGTTTGGTCCTATATCAACAGGAGAGCTGTCAGGGACAGGATCAGCGCCGGGAACATCACGACCACGCCGAGCTTCAGGAAAGCCCAGGTGCCCATGTGAAGGCCTTCGCGACGCAGGGCGGCAAGCCAAAGAATGGTGGCGAGCGATCCCGTGACGGACAGGTTGGGGCCAAGGTCGACGCCGATCAGCACGGCGCCCGCAATAGCATCGGGGACATGGGCGGTCTGCACCGCGCTGCCGGCAAAGAGGCCAGCCGGCAAATTGTTGACGAGGTTGGAGACGAGCGCGACCGAAAGTCCTGCCGCCCCGATTGCCTGCACCTGCGATTGAGCCGCGAGAGACGCAAGCCTTTCGGATAGAAGAGCAGTCAGGCCGGTGTGGTTGACCGCCTCGACGATGACGAAGAGCCCGGCAACCAGCGGCAGCACGCTCCAGCTTATCCCCTGGATGGTCTCGATCGGGCTTTGTCGTGTGATGGCAAGAACGATGACTGTCGTGAGAATACCGGCCGCAAAGGTGGGGATGCCGAGATCGAGATGCATCGCCGATGCGCTGATCAGGATCAGCGCCGTTACCAAAAGTCCCCATCCTGCCAGCCTGGCGCTTTGCGACAGGGCAGGCTGTTCGACGGTTGGTGCGATGGTGTCTTCGGCCAACGCTTGCCTCTGCGTCCAGTAAAGGCAGACAAAGGTCACTATGATCGAGACGATCGAAGGCAAGAGGAATGTTGCCATCCAGCGCGACAAGGGGGGCATTTCGCCGCCGGCGAAGATGACAAGATTGGCCGGATTTGAAATCGGCAGGACGAAGCTGGCGGCATTGGCGATGAAGGCGCAGACCAGCAGGTAGGGCATGGGGTCCTTGACCCGTGCCGCGCGGCAGGCGGCATAGACCGCGGGTGTGAGGACGACCGCGGTGGCGTCGTTCGACAGAAACACGGTCACGACAACACCAACGACGTAGACGAGCAGAAACAGCCGGCGCGGCGAGCCTTTGGCATGGGAAGTGGCGATCGCCGCGACCCAATCGAACAGCCCCTCCCGGCGGGCTAGCTCCGACAGCAACATCATGCCGATCAGGAAGAGATAGACATCGAAGCCCTTGGATACGCCTGCCCAGACATCGGCTGGGCCTATCAGCTGAAAGGCGAGGAGGAGGGCGGCACCAAGCACCGCCCAGACGGCTTCCGGCCATCGGAACGGACGTGCAACGACGCCGAGAGCAGTCAGTCCGGCAATACTCCAGGTGATGGCGGCTTCGGTCATTCAGATCATCTTGGGTGCCGGATGGAAGCGGGTATGTAACACTCTCAAACCGCAAAGCAAGCAATCACAAGGTTATTGCGCGATGGGACGCGAGGTTTGCTAGTTTTTGCCCGTGGTTACCGATCTCTCGGCGCGGTCGATGAGAACCGAACATTCGGCATGTCGGATGACATATTCGACGGTCGAGCCGAAGATGCGGTCAAGGATATCGGAGGCATGCGTCGCTAGGACAATCAAATCCGCCTTCCTCTCTTTGGCAATGATCAGCAAGGTTTTCGACGCCGTGCCGGTGCGCACATCGATCGTCGCGGTGATGCCAAGACGCCTGCAGAGCGCATTGAGCTTTTCCTCAGCTTCTCCGATCACGGACACGGCCCATTCGTCCGGGCTTTCATGTCCCGAGGGAAATCGCTCGACAATGTGGACTACGGTCAGCTGGCCGTTCGGCTTGAGGAGGGCGTAGGAGGTGCGCAACAGATGCTCGGCGCGTTCGCGTGATCCGAGCCCGATTGCACACATAACCCTGTCATACATCGTCATCTCCCTAAACGCCTCGGCATCCGAACGGTCTGCTGGTTCCGTATGCAATGTCAGGCTGAATTTGTCTGCATAATTAGTCGCTTGTCCAGCACATCGATAATGGCGCCGCCCGTCAAGCCTCCTGTGAGATCGACATGGGCCGCGCCTCGCCCGACTATGCTTGCTGTCATGAATGCCGACCGCGACGTGAAGTATGGTTGTGCAGGGCTGATTCGGCGATCCGTGTCTCGAAGATCAATCATTGCGATCAAAAATCACCGCTGTCACATATGCTTGCAGCGCGAATAACCAGAGCTCTCGGATATGCGTGCGGCACTCCAATACGCTCCGAGCAGGCGTCCATTGGTCGCGACATTATGTTGCATTGCAAAAATAATCTGACCAGCAGTTGGGTTCCGGCAATGCAGACATGAGCTGCCGGTTTCGCTATTTTGAAGCGATAACAGGGTGTTCTGCGTCAATCTGTCATCGCCAGGAACAAGCCCTGCGACATCCTGCGCGCTTTTGCGCAGTGCACAATCCGCCTAGAACCATGTCGCGAACAACTTGCTGCCTTATCAACCTGGCGGCGAGGCGGGCTATGTTACTCTTGTCGCTGACAAGAGCTGGAAAGCCAGTCATATTAGCGGTCCTATATCTTCGATTGCAGCAAGTGTGTTCTGGGTTCGGCGAGGGAAAGATGCGTCCGCGATGCGGATCATACCATCTTCGTCCGTCGACGGACCCTCCTTGATGGTATGAGATTGGAAAGGGTCGGCCGAAGTGAGTGTTTCCTCCACCAGCGATGGAATGTTGGAAAGACGAGAGGCTCAGGGTTCGAGCATTTCGACAATCAACAATACTCCCGAGGCTACGTCCGATCGGTGGACGAGGCAGGTTGCCGGCCTGGGTCCTGCGTCGGCCATTCTCTGTCTTTCCTCTTTGCTGTGGGTCGGCCAGGCCGCGATGCTTTCGATCGGCGTCGGAGCGATCAGCCAGGGCGGCGGCGTAAGCGAGGTGGCAGTTCCCGCTGCTGTCGTTGCTGGTCTTGGTATTTTGCGTGCAGCCCTGGATGCCGTGGGCGGCCGATTGACTTTCCGCGCGGCTCGACGAGAATTGAGCGTCCATCGCGCTGCCGCCGCTGCATCGCTCGCGAGGCGCTCGCCGCTCGATAGCGCCAGGCCGGCATCCGGACTGGCCGCAAGCGTTGTGGGTGAGCAGGCCGAAGCGATCGTTCCCTATCTGGCACGGTTTCGTCCCGCCCGCCTGAAGGCGAGCGCCGTGCCGCTGGTCTTGTTTGCCTGCATTCTGCCGATTTCCTGGGTGGCGGCACTCGTCCTGGCTCTCTGCGCGCCGTTGATCCCGATTTTCATGGCGTTGATCGGCTGGCGCGCCCAGGCTGCGAGCGAAAAGCAGCTCGCCGAAACCGGCGGCATCAACGCCTTTCTGCTCGACCGGCTGCGCGGCCTTGCCACTATTCGTGCGCTCGATGCTGTCGATGCGACGGCGTTGCGGTTGCGGGCGGATGCGGAATCGCTGCGGGTCCGCACCATGGCTGTGCTGAGGATCGCCTTCCTGTCCTCGGCAGTGCTCGAATTCTTCGCTGCTCTCGGTGTTGCCGCTACCGCCGTCTATGTGGGCTTCAGCCTGCTTGGGTCGATCGATGTCGGCACTTGGGGAAGTCGTCTGACGCTGACGCAGGGGCTGTTTATCCTTCTGCTCGCTCCGGCCTTCTTCGAGCCGCTGCGCGAACTGTCGGCCGTCTGGCACGACCGCGCCAATGGCGAGGCGGCTCTTGCGGCGTTGAAGCATCTTGCGACATTGCAACAGACCATTCTCGGCGGCAGCGATGGCAAACCATCGGTATCCATTGGTGCCGCTTCGGTTGACCTGGAAGGGGTGGTCTTTCGCCACAGCCCGGAGCGAAAACCTGTCATTGATCATTTCGATCTGTCGATCGCACCGGGTGAACATGTGGCGCTGTGGGGGGCAAGCGGCTGTGGTAAGACCACGATCCTGTCACTAATCGCGGGCCTGGCGCGCCACGAGGCGGGTATCATCCGCATCGGCGGCATGCCGTTGAGGGACGATACGGCAGATGAATTGCGCCGTCGTATGGCCTGGATAGGCCAATCACCCCATGTCTTTGCCGGCAGTGTCATGCGCAATGTTGTTCTCGGGCGCGCCGGTATCGACCGGGACGCGGTTACGGCTGCCCTTGCAGGTGTTGCTCTCGATCGGGTCTTCACTGCCGAGCGGGTAGCGGCAGTCGGGGAGGGAGGTCTTGGTCTTTCCGGCGGTGAAGCGCTGCGATTGGCGCTGGCGCGGATGATGGTCGATGAACAGGCCGACATCATCCTCGCTGATGAGCCGACAGCCCATCTCGACGCCGAGACCGCGTCTGCCGTGACAGATGCACTGCTTGCGCTTGCCGAGGGTCGCATCCTGATCGTCGCCACCCATGATGCAGTTCTGGCCGGACGTCTGGGCCGCATTATCAGCCTGGATGCGCAAGCCCGGAGGGCGGCCGCATGAAACGATCGCTGACGGCTCTCCTTCCTGTCATCAAGCTGTTCTGGATCGAACGCGGAGCGAGCCTTGCACTCGGTGCTGGCCTCTCAGCCCTGGCGATGCTTGCCGGCGGCGGACTGCTGGGGCTCTCCGGCTGGTTCATCACCGCCTCGGCTTTTGCCGGCATGTCAGTTGCAAGTGCCATGGTCTTCGATGTTTTTGCGCCATCGGCGGGCATTCGCATGCTGGCAATCGGCCGTACAGCAACCCGATACGCCGAAAGGATCGTCACGCATGATGCGACGCTCAAGGTGCTTGCGGCGCTGCGCGAGCGGCTGTTTCGCGGTTGGGCCGCGCCTGCCGCAGCGGCGTCGATGATCCGTCGGCCGGCGAAAATGCTGTTTCGACTGACGAATGATGTGGATGCGCTCGACTCGCTCTACCTTCGTGTGTTGGTGCCGGCCGTTGTCGCCATCCTCGCGGCGTTTGCCATCACGATCGCGCTCTTCTTCATCGATCCGATGCTTGGCGGTCTTGCCGGGCTATGGCTCATAACCATCTGTCTTGGTCTTTCGCTTATCGCTGCGCGCATGGCGCTGAAGCCGGGGCGGCGGCGCGCTCATGCGATGGAGGCCTTGCGAGCCCGGAGTATCGATCTCGTGGCGGGCCAGACCGAGCTGGCAATGGTCGGGCAGTTGCAGGCGCAACAGCAGGCGATTGCCGAGGCGGATCGCCGTCTGGCGCAGGCGGATGATGCTCTCAACCGTATCGACAGCGCGGTTGCGGCCGGCTTTTCTCTGGCGTCGACCTTGCTTTTGACTGCGACCCTGCTGAGCGTCGCGTTGCTTGCCAAAGCGGGAACCATCGGCGCGCCTGCTGCTGCCTTCGCACTCCTCATTGCCTTCGCTGCCACGGAGCCGTTTGCGGCCATGCGACGCGGCGCCCTGGAACTCGGGCGCACCTTGCTTGCTGCCAAGCGCATAGCTCCGCGGTTGAGCCCGGTTGCCACGGCACAGAAGATCGCCGTGCCGGAGGCGGGCTGGGCCTTCAAAGCGAAAGGTGCCGTCGCCGGACATGAAGGTGCCGCGCGGCCTGCTTTGCCGGGTCTGTCTCTGTCGTTGGCAATCGGCGAACGATTGGCCGTCGTCGGGCCGAGCGGAGTGGGAAAATCGACACTTTTGGCATTGCTGGCAGGCGAGATCGCTGCGAACAGCGGCTCTATTGCCTGTGTGCCGACGGCGAGGTTGACGCAGCGCAGCGAGCTGTTTCAGGACACGGTGCGCGGCAATCTGCAGCTGGCCGCACCGGATGCTGACGATAGCCGACTGCTGGAAGCGCTCGCGACGGCGGGGCTAAGGGAGGACATCGAAGCCTTGCCGCATGGTCTTTCGACCCGGCTCGGCGAGGGCGGCAGTGGTCTCTCCGGTGGACAGTTGCGCCGGCTGGCGCTCGCCAGGCTTCTACTGCGGGATACACCCATCTGGCTTCTCGATGAACCGACGGAAGGCCTCGATGCCAAGACGGCGCGCGCTGTTATCGAAAGATTGGCCGCAGTGGCCGTTGGGCGCACCCTCGTAATCGCCACCCACATTCGTCGCGAGGCTGAAATAGCCGACCGCATCGTACTTCTGGATGGCGGTCAGATCACCGCGACAGCACGGCGCGGCACACCGGAATTCGAAACGCTTCTCGCCCGGCTTCGGCCGGACTGAGGAGCAGACAACATGCCCGCGGCGCGTCGAATGGCGCCGCATTCCTGTCAGACACACCGTAGGGGGTGGGAGAAAGACTATGGAACTTGATATCGTGGCGCTATCGCGCCTGCAGTTTGCCATGACGGCGTTGTATCACTTCTTGTTCGTGCCGCTGACGCTCGGCCTTTCCGTGCTGCTTGCCATCATGGAGACGACCTATGTGATGACCGGCCGTCAGATCTGGCGGCAGATGACGAAGTTTTGGGGAACGCTCTTCGGCATCAATTTCGTACTCGGCGTCGCCACCGGCATCGTGATGGAATTCCAGTTCGGCATGAACTGGAGCTATTACAGCTATTATGTCGGCGATATTTTCGGAGCGCCGCTGGCGATCGAAGGCCTGATGGCTTTCTTCCTCGAGGCGACCTTCGTCGGCCTGTTCTTCTTCGGCTGGGACAAGCTCTCCAAGGTCGGGCATCTCGTCGCCACTTGGGCCGTCGCGCTCGGCTCGAACTTCTCGGCTCTATGGATCCTGATCGCCAATGGCTGGATGCAAAACCCTGTGGGGTCGGCGCTCAACCCGCAGACCATGCGCATGGAGATCACCAGTTTCTTCGATGTCGTCTTCAACCCCGTGGCGCAGGCGAAATTCGTCCACACGGTTTCGGCCGGCTACGTCTGTGCCTCCGTTTTCGTACTCGGCGTCTCCGCCTGGTATCTCTTGAAGGGCCGCAGCGTCGAACTGGCGAAACGGTCGATGACGGTCGCGGCATCCTTTGGTCTGGCTTCGGCGCTTTCGGTGGTCGTGCTCGGTGACGAGAGCGGCTATCTGACGACGGAGCATCAGAAGATGAAGCTCGCGGCGATCGAAGGCATGTGGACGACCGAGCCGGCGCCGGCCGCCTTCACCGCCTTCGGCTTTCCGGATCAGGAGGCGCGCGAGACGCATTACGCCGTGCACATCCCCTGGGTCATGGGCCTGATCGGCACCCGCTCGCTGACGACGGAAATTCCCGGTATCGACAAGCTCGAGGCCGAGGCCAAGGACAATATTCGCCAGGGCATCAAGGCCTATGACGCGCTGATGAAGATCCGCGCCGCAAAGCCGGCAACTGCGGGCGAAACCACGCAGGATGTCGCTATCACCGAGGCGCGCTCCTCCTTTGAGGATATCGGTCATCAGCTCGGCTACGCGCTCTTGCTCAAGCGCTATGTCAACGACCCGCGCCAGGCGACCGAGGAGCAGATTGCGCAGGCGGCACGCGATACCATTCCGCATGTGCCAACGCTGTTCTGGTCCTTCCGCATCATGGTCGGGCTCGGCATGTTCTTCATCCTGCTGACGGCGGTCTTCTTCTGGCTGTCGGCACGGCGTAAGCTTGATCGATATCCGCTCCTGTTGAGGGTCGCGGTCTTCGCCATTCCGCTGCCCTGGGTCGCCATCGAACTGGGTTGGGTGGTTGCCGAATTCGGCCGCCAGCCGTGGATCATCGAAGGCGTGCTGCCGACGGCGGCTGCGGTCTCCAATCTCGGCGCCGGCACCGTGCTTCTGACCATTCTCGGCTTTGCCGCGCTTTATACCGCCCTCATCGTCATCGAGATGACGCTGATGATCAAGGCGATCCGCAAAGGCCCCGATCCGGACGATAAACCGGAGGCCAAGCTGATTTCCGAAAACCTCGTTCCGGCTGCGGAGTGACCGCCATGATCCTGCATGAATTGATCGACTACGAGACCCTGCGCATTATCTGGTGGCTGCTTCTCGGCGTGCTGCTGATCGGCTTTGCTGTCACCGATGGTTTCGACCTTGGCGTCGGCACGCTTCTCCCATTCGTCGCAAGGACGGATACGGAGCGGCGCATTGCCATCAACTCGATCGGCCCGACCTGGGAAGGCAACCAGGTCTGGCTGATCCTTGGCGGCGGCGCCATTTTCGCCGCCTGGCCGCCGCTCTACGCGGTATCCTTCTCCGGCTTCTATCTCGCCATGTTTGCCATCCTGTTTGCTCTGATCCTGCGGCCGGTCGCCTTCAAGTATCGGTCGAAGCGGGATAGTGCCGCATGGAAAACCGGCTGGGACTGGGCATTGTTCGTCGGCGGCTTCGTTCCCTCGCTGATCTTCGGCGTTGCCGTCGGCAACGTTCTCCAGGGGGTTCCCTTCAGATTCGATGACGACATGCGGATCTATTACGAAGGGTCCTTCTTTGCGCTTCTCAACCCCTATGCTCTCCTCTGTGGTGTTCTGTCCGTCGCTATGTTGGTCATGCATGGCGCTGCCTGGCTCCGGGTCAAGACGGATGGTGTCGTCGCGGAACGTGCTCGCCTTTATGGCAGTATCGCTGCCTTGGCGGTGATCGTGCTCTTTGCGCTGGGCGGCGTGTTTCTCTGGATGGGGGTCGACGGCTATCGCATCTCCAGCGTCATCGACGCGACCGGACCGTCCAACCCGCTGCTCAAAACCGCCGAGCATAGTCCGGGAGCCTGGCTTGCCAATTACAGCGCGCATCCCTGGATGATCGTTGCCCCGGTCCTTGGCTTTGTCGGCGCGGCTGCCGCCCTGCTTGCGCTGCTCGGCCGGCGCGAAGTGACGGTGCTGCTGTTCAGCAAGCTTGCGATCTTCGGCATCATCTCGACAGTTGGCTTGTCGATGTTCCCCTTCCTCTTGCCATCATCGCTCGATCCACGATCCAGCCTGACGGTTTGGGACTCTTCGTCGAGCCACATGACGCTGTTCATCATGCTTGTCGTCACGATCATCTTCCTGCCGATAATCCTGGCCTACACCGCCTGGGTCTACCGCGTGCTGTGGGGCAAGGTCGACGCGAAGACCGTCAACGACAAGGGCGGTCACGCCTACTGATTTCAAGGAGATTTCGCATGTGGTACTTCGCCTGGCTCCTCGGCTTTCCCCTTGCCGCCGCCTTCGCCGTCCTCAACGCCATGTGGTACGAGCTCGTCGATGATAGAGCAAAAGAGAAAGCCTCCGACATGCAGGGGCAATGATCGTCAGGCCAACGCCTGACGATGGCTTCACTTGGAAACACGGCACGCCGGTCTAGTCGGCGTGCTGTTTCGTGTCCGTTGTGGACATACATTCAATGTAGATCACGATGCATTCAATCCTGGCTTCGTCTTCTCGAAGCCGGATCTGGATACAGCGCTGCGACATTTGGTCATTCTGCTATCGAAAGACGGTCGCCATTTTTACATAACGTATGTGTTATGCAACAATGTACCATCAATATCGGTTGGGCCGGTTCCCATCCGAACCAGATTTCGGAGCGCAGACATGAAGAATTGGCACCCTGATCTCAGCCGCTCCACAAACCCGCGCTATATGGCCATCGCCGATCTGATCGAGATTGATTTGCGCAGCGGCGTCCTGGCTGCGGGCGACAGGCTGCCGCCGCAGCGCGAACTGGCCAAGCGCCTGAATATCGATTTCACGACTGTCGCCCGCGGCTATGTCGAGGCACAGAAGCGAGGGCTGGTGGACTCGCATGTCGGTCGCGGCACCTTCGTCGCCGGCGGCACGGGCAGGGAGCGTCGAGGCTTCTCTCTTGATATGGCTGCCGATCCGCGTCGCGCTGCTGCGGTCGATTTTTCGATGAACTTGCCGCCTGATCTCACTGATCCGGACCTTGTTGCGCGCATGCATGAGGGAATGTCCGCGGTAGCCGCCAATCTCACATCGTTGCTGCGCTATCAGGATTTCGGCGGCTCGGAGATGGACAAGGAGGCTGCCGCCACCTGGCTCGGCCGCCGTGGAGTGGCGCCGCCACAGGAGCGCATTTTCGTCACGCCGGGCGCTCATCCGACCCTGCTTGCGATCTCAGGCATGCTTGCAAAGCCCGGCGAGGTGGTGCTTTGCGAAGATATCACCTATGCTGGCATGCGCTCGATCGCTGCCCAGCTTCGCCTGAACCTTGCCGGTCTGGCGATGGATGAGAACGGCATTTTGCCGGAAGCTTTTGAAGAAGCCTGTAAAGGGCTGCGGCCGAAGGCGCTCTATCTCAATCCGACACTGCAAAACCCGCTGACTCTGACCATTCCCGAGAAGCGCCGCGCGGAGATTGTCGCCGTTGCCCGCCGACATCGGGTGCCGATCATAGAAGACGATGCCTATGGCTTTATTCCCTTGCAGGGACCGCTGCCCTTTGCTGCAATTGCACCGGATTTGACCTGGCATATCGGCGGGCTTGCAAAATGCATCGGAGCCGGACTTCGGCTTGCCTATGTCGTCGTGCCCGATACCAAATCGGTGTGGCCGTTCGTCAGCGCCATGCGCACCGGCAATGTCATGGCCTCGCCGCTCAATATGGCGCTGGCGACCCGCTGGATCGAGGATGGCACGGCCGATGGTATTCTGCGCTTCATCCGCGCGGAAGCCGCCGCCCGTCAGGACATGGTGGCAAGCATATTTCCGCCCGGCAGCTACCGGTCCGATCCGCTCAGCTTCAACATCTGGCTGCCTTTGACCAAAGGCTGGACGCGTTCGACCTTTGGCAGTCATATGCGCAATTCCGGTATCGGCGTTGTAGCAAGTGATGCTTTTACGATTACAGGATCGGCCCCGGAGGCAGTGCGCGTCTGCCTCGGTGGTCCGATCGGCCGTGACAGGCTGAAAGTGGCGTTGGACTTCATGGCGCATGCCCTTGAAGGTCCGCCGGAAATGGCAGCTTCCTTCTTCTGATCTGAATAAGTCATCGCCGCGCACAAATTGAATGCGCAATGAATGGACTTCGGTTCAGCGCGATTTTGCCGCCTGAGTCTTCGTAGTAGGCTGCGTCATTCTGACGAATGGACTCGCATCTTACATTCAATGTATCTATATTGAATGTAATCAATACGGCTATTGAATGCATCGCATCAATGACCTCATTTGAAAGCGAGATTGTTATGGATACCGAATATCCGCCGCTGAGCCCTCTCCAGACCGGTTTGAGATGTCGTTGCCCACGTTGCGGTCAGGGGCGTCTCTTTGATGGTTTTCTTACCCTGCGCAAGGAATGCGAAGCCTGCGGTCTGGATTATTCCTTTGCCGATCCTGCAGACGGGCCGGCTTTCTTCGTGATCTGCTTTGCCTGCATTCCAAGCGTGCTCCTCGGTGTGTGGCTCGAAGTAGCCTTTTCCGCGCCGATCTGGGTCCATTTCGTTCTGACCGGGCCATTCATGCTGGCGACCTGCATTCCACCATTGCGGCCGCTCAAGGGCTGGCTGGTCGCAAGCCAGTATTTCTACAAGGCCGAAGAGGGCAAACTCGTCCACCTGCCGGAAACCGAGACGCCGCATTCAGCGAACTAAGGTCTGCGGGGATGGGAATTCCATGAGGGAAGTTGGATTCGACGATGTTTCGAGCCGCTGCCCCTCACGATAGATAGTCTCAAGTCATAGCCTGGAAATATTCAAAATGGTGGATTGGTTCCCTATAGTCTTCATTGTGTTCAAGGTTGTCGTGCTAGGCACCGGCATGTACTTCGCCATCAAGTGGCATCACGATCAAGGGAAGAAGAAATAACGAAACCAGAAGGCCGTGGCTGCCGGCAGGCCAGCGGCACACCGGCCGTTGGTCCTTTTGGCTCGGCGCAGAAATCTCTGCGCTCCGCGCCGGATATCAAAGCTGCGGCATCGCAGTGCCCATGCCGCACTGCACATTCGACCAAATAAGCCGCCCTTCATGTCAAAAAAGTATCGACCGAGCGTACAAGGCGTAGTAGCGGCAGGTTGCCGCAAGGCGTAGATTTGACCTCATAGAAGACGTGATAGCCTCTGGGAGGAGGCGCCGCAGCCTTGGTAGCGTGCGGACGGACGAAAGGAGGCTGGCTGATGAACCCTGATTTGGAAGTTGTGGCGATCGGCAGTGGCGAGTCCTTCAAGGCCTGGGAGCATGGCTATCCCTACCGAACGGTCCGCTGGCATTTTCATCCCGAATACGAAATCCATCACGTCGTTGCCACGACAGGCCAATATTTCATTGGCGATTTCATCGGCGAGTTCGAACCCGGCAATCTGATCCTGACCGGGCCGAACCTGCCGCATAACTGGGTGAGCAACGTTCCGGCCGGCGTGACGCTTCCCTTGCGCTGCCGTGTCCTGCAATTTTCCGAATCCTTCTTTGCCGATGCCAGCAAGATCTTCCCGGAATTATCGGCCTGCGCCGAGATGCTGGAGACCAGCCGCCGCGGCGCGCTTTTCACGCCCGAGACTGCGGCTGTCGTCGGCCCCATCCTTGGCGAGCTGGTCCAGGCATCGGGCATCCGGCGCATCGAGCTTTTCATGAATATACTCGACGCGATGAGTAGCGCCGAGGGCACTCGCTCGCTTGCGAGCGCCGGCTATCAGCCGGACCCTTCCGGCTTCATGTCAGCGGGCGTCAATCAGGCGCTGTCCTATATCAATGCGCATCTGACCGAACCTTTCAGCGAATGCGATCTTGCCGAGTTGACCGGCCAGAGCCCGAGCGCCTTTTCGCGCAGCTTTCGCCGCCATACCGGCATGGCGCTGGTGCAATATGTCAACCGCCTGCGGGTCAACTTTGCCTGCCATCTGCTGATGAGCAAGGCCGACATGTCGATCACCGACATCTGCTTTGCCGCCGGTTTCAACAATATCTCGAATTTCAATCGCCGTTTTCTGGATCAGAAGGGCATGGCGCCCTCGCGGTTCAGATCACTATTGGCACAGCATGCACGCGCGGTGGAGGCCGCTTAACCGAAGGAGGAAGGGGAGGAAAGACAACAATTCCGGCCAAGCGAACGGGCACCTCTGTCGCCCGAAGGAGACCGCTTGTCCGAAAAATAGCCGTCGCCTCGGTCGGATGATCGTCGGAGCGGACGCCAAACAAGAGCATCGCGCGCAGACAGCCGTGATGATCGAGGGAAACCATTACCATTTGGAACGGAGAATTTCCAATGAACCATTTCGCACTGAAAATTGCCGGCGCAGCCGCGCTCGCAGTCGGTCTTATGAGCGGCACTTCCGCTTTCGCGCAATCCGCCAAGGTGACGGACGCAACCGTTGCCTTCCTGATGCCCGACCAGAGCTCTACGCGCTATGAAGAGCATGATTTCCCTGGCTTCCAGGCGGAGATGAAGAAGCTCTGCGCCGGCTGCAAGGTCATCTATCAGAACGCCAATGGTGATGCTTCGCGCCAGCAGCAGCAGTTCAACTCGGCGATCTCGCAGGGCGCCAAGGCCATCGTGCTCGACCCGGTCGATTCCACCGCAGCGGCCTCGCTAGTGAAAATGGCGCAAAGCCAGGGCGTTCGCGTCATCGCTTATGACCGCCCGATCCCGTCGGCTGCGGCCGATTACTACGTGTCCTTCAACAATGAAGAGATCGGCAAGATGATCGCGAAGTCGCTGGTCGATCATCTGAAGGCCAAGAACGTGAAGGCCGGAGATGGCGGCCTGCTCGAGATCAACGGTTCGCCGACCGATGCCGCCGCAGGCCTCATCAAGAAGGGTATCCATGCCGGTCTCGCCGAGGGCGGTTATCCCGTGCTGGCGGAATTCGACACGCCGGATTGGGCGCCGCCGAAGGCACAGCAATGGGCAAGCGGTCAGATCACTCGCTTCGGCAAGAAGATCCTCGGCGTGGTTGCCGCCAATGACGGTACAGGCGGCGCAGCCGTGGCGGCCTTCAAGGCGGCCGGCTTCGATCCGGTGCCGCCGGTGACAGGCAATGACGCTACGATCGCCGGCTTGCAGCTCATCATCTCCGGCGACCAGTACAACACGATCTCCAAACCGAGCGAGATCGTCGCCGCTGCCGCCGCGAACGTCGCGATAGAATTACTGTCAGGTGAGACCCCGAAGGCGGATACGAAACTCTTCGATACGCCGACGAAGCTCTTCACGCCGGCGCTGGTCACATCAGACAATCTCAAGGCTGAGATCATCGACAAGACCGTCGCCGGCAAGCCAATCCAGACACCGGCCCAGCTCTGCACCGATCGTTATGCTGAAGGCTGCAAGAAGCTCGGTATCGGCGGCTGATCACAGCATATCCATATGCTCCGGCCGCTTCGGCGGCCGGAAACAAACCAGATCTCATTGCATCTCAAACCGAGAGGGTGGCGAACCATGATTGACGCTTCCGATCAAAGAAGCCCCACAGGCGAACCTGTGCTCAGCCTGCGAGGCGTCTCCAAGCACTTCGGCGCCGTCTCGGCACTGACGGATATCAACCTCGATGTGCATGCCGGCGAAGTCGTGGCGCTTGTCGGCGACAACGGTGCCGGCAAATCGACGCTCGTCAAGGTTTTGGCCGGCGTCCACCAGCCGAGTGCCGGCACGATTACATTCGCAGGCAAGCCGGTCACGCTCAGCGATCCCGCCACAGCGCTTGATCTCGGCATCGCCACCGTCTTTCAGGATCTGGCGCTGTGCGAAAACCTCGATGTGGTCGCCAACATCTTTCTCGGTCGGGAGCTCAGCCCGCTGAAGCTCGATGAAACGGCCATGGAAGTGCGCGCCTGGACTTTGCTCAATGAGCTTGCCGCCCGCATCCCGAGCGTACGCATCCCGATCGCCTCGCTTTCCGGCGGCCAGCGGCAGACGGTGGCGATCGCCCGTTCGCTGCTGCTTGAGCCGAAACTGATCATGCTGGATGAACCGACAGCAGCACTCGGCGTGGCCCAGACTGCAGAGGTACTGAACCTCATCGAGCGCGTCCGAGACAGGGGTCTCGGCGTGATCATGATCAGCCACAATATGGAAGACGTGCGCGCCGTTGCCGACCGCATCGTCGTGTTGCGCCTTGGCCGCAACAACGGGATCTTCTATCCCGACACGTCAAATCAGGAGCTTGTCAGCGCCATCACCGGTGCCACGGAAAACTCCGTGTCGCGCCGCGCCGGGCGGCGTCAGGCTCAACAGGAACAAAGAGATGGGGGCCAGCCATGAACCAGGACACGAAGCAGCCGACTGTGTTGCTCGACCGCAGCGACGTTCGGGTCAGCCACGCAACGGGTATCGTCGCAACGATCCGCTCATCCATCGACAAGGTACGATCAGGCGATCTCGGCTCATTGCCCGTCGTCGTCGGCCTCGTCATCATCTGGACGGTGTTCGGCACTCTCAATCCGACATTCCTCTCCAGCAGCAATCTCGCCAATCTGCTGTTCGACGCCTCGACGGTCGGCATCATCTCGCTCGGCATCGTCTGCGTACTGATGGTCGGCGAAATCGATCTGTCAGTGGGCTCGATCAGCGGCTTTGCTTCGGCCATGGTCGGCATGCTCTGGGTCAATGAAGGTTGGCCTGTCGCTCTCGCCATTCTGGCCGCGCTCGTCTTCGGCGGCGTGATCGGCATCATCTACGCCTTGCTCTTTAACCGCCTGGGCATGCCGAGCTTCGTTTCGACTCTGGCGGGACTTCTGGCGGTGCTCGGTATGCAGCTCTATCTGCTCGGCGCTACCGGCTCCATCAATCTGCCTTATGGTTCGGGGCTCGTGAACTTCGGCCAACTCCTGGTCATTCCGCGCCCGCTTGCCTATCTGCTCGCGCTCGTTCCCGGCGCGGTGATGTTGTTTGCCGGCTTCAGCATGGTTCGCCGCCGCCGGCAGGCAAACCTGTCGACCCCTTCGGTCGGCGGCCTCATTGCGAAGGCTGTCGCCATCACGGTCGCGCTGGAATTCGTCGCCTTCTATCTCAATCAGGATCGCGGCATTCCGTGGATGTTCGCCCTGTTCGTGGTGCTGGTCATCGTCATGGACTATGCGCTGACGCGCACCCAATGGGGCCGGTCCATGTCTGCGGTCGGTGGCAACCGGGAAGCTGCGCGGCGCGCCGGCATCAATGTGCGGATGATCTACACAAGCGCCTTCGTGCTCTGCGCCATGTTTGCTGCCCTCGGCGGCGTGCTGGCGGCGGCACGCTGGCATCTGCCAGCCAGCAGGCCGGCACCGGCGACGTCAACCTGAATGCGATCGCCGCAGCCGTCATCGGCGGTACAAGCCTGTTCGGTGGTCGTGGCAATGCCTATTCGGCGCTGCTTGGCATCATCGTGATCCAGTCGATCGCCAGCGGCCTGACCATGCTCGATCTGTCATCGGCGCTTCGTTACATGATCACCGGCGCAGTTCTTGCCATTGCCGTCATCGTCGACTCACTGGCCCGCCGTTCCCGCGCTTCCCATGGACGCGGCTGATTTCATCACAAGGTAAGGATTGATATGAGACAGGATTTTACCGGTAAAGTCGCCGCCATCACCGGGGCCGCCTCCGGGATTGGCCTGGAATGTGCCAAATCGCTTTTGAACGAGGGCGCGAGCGTCGCCCTCGTCGATAGGGCCGAAGACACTCTGAAAAGCCTCTGCGCCGAACTGGGCCCGAATGCCCATCCGGTCATCGTCGATCTTCTGAACCCTGCAAGCGTCGCCACCATGATGCCGCAGATCCTGGAGAAGTTCAGCAAGCTCGACATCTTCCACGCCAATGCCGGCGCCTATATCGGCGGCGAAGTGGTGGAAGGCGATCCGGACGCCTGGGACCGGATGCTGGATCTCAACATCAACGCCGCCTTCCGTTCGGTGCGGATGGTGCTGCCGCACATGGTCGCGAGGAAGACCGGCGACATCATCATGACCAGCTCGATTGCCGGTCTCGTTCCGGTGGTCTGGGAGCCGATCTACACGGCGTCGAAACATGCCGTTCAGGCCTTCGTCCACACCGTCCGCCGTCAAGTCGCCAAGCATGGCATCCGCGTCGGTGCCGTTGCACCGGGGCCGGTGGTGACCGCACTCATCAGCGATTGGCCGCAGGCAAAGCTGGATGAAGCGATTGCCGCAGGCGGTCTGATGGAGGCATCCGAGGTGGCGGAGGCTGTGCTGTTCATGCTATCGAGGCCGCGCAACATTGTCATTCGGGATCTGGTGATCCTGCCATTGAGTACGGACCTCTGATGACGGCATCTTATTTCATCGGCATCGACGTCGGGACAGGCAGCGCCCGCGCCGGTGTCTTCGATGCAAGCGGACATTTGCTCGCATCGGCCAAGCGCGTGATCACCACCTGGCACGAGGCTGGCAGCATTGTTGAGCAGTCTAGCGAGCAGATCTGGAAAGCGGTTTGCGACAGCGTCAAGGAAGCCGTCGCTTCGGCTGGAATAGCGGCATCCGCCGTTGCCGGCATCGGCTTTGATGCTACGTGCTCGCTGGTGGCGATCAAGGCGGATGGCGCACCCATCGCCGTTGGCCCCTCGGGCGATCCCGCACGCAACATCATCGTCTGGATGGATCATCGCTCCGCCGGCGAAGCCGAGGAAATCAATGCCGGCAATCACGCCGTGCTGCGCTATGTCGGCGGCCGCATCTCGCCGGAGATGGAGACCCCGAAACTTCTCTGGCTCAAGCGAAACCTGCCGCAATCCTTTGCAGCGGCTGACCATTTCTTCGACCTCGCCGATTATCTGACATGGCGCGCCACGGGCTCTTTGCAGAGGTCGGTCTGCACGGTGACCTGCAAGTGGACCTATCTCGCCCATGAAAAGCGTTGGGATGCTCGGTACTTCAGGGATATCGGCCTCGGCGAGCTGGCGGATGAAGGTTTCGAGCGGATTGGCACCGAAATCGTCGAGCCTGGCGCCGCCTTGGGCGATGGGTTGAGCGAAGCTGCCGCACGTGATTTGGGTCTGATTGCCGGCACGCCCGTCGGCGCATCGCTGATCGACGCCCATGCTGGCGGTGTCGGCACTTTGGGCGGCCAGGATGCTGACGGCAACGCCGATATCAGGAACAGGCTCGCTTATGTCTTCGGCACCTCGGCGTGCTCAATGGCATCGAGCGAGACGGCGGTTTTCGTCGATGGCGTCTGGGGTCCCTATTATTCGGCGATGGTGCCCGGCCTGTGGTTGACAGAGGGCGGGCAGTCTGCAGCGGGAGCCGCCATTGACCATCTCGTCACCATGCATCCGGCAGCAGCCGAAGCGCGTGCTAAGGCCGAGGCCGAAGGGCTCTCTCTTGTTGCCTGGCTCGACCGACAGGCGACTGCGGCCTGCAATAATGCGTCGGATGCGATTGCGCTCGCGAAATCCATTCAGGTCGTGCCGGAATTTCTGGGCAACAGATCTCCCTATGCGGACCCCGATGCGCGTGCTGTCATCTCCGGTCTGGCACTGGAAACAGGGATAGACGATCTGATTGCGCTCTACGTCGCCGGCCTCTGTGGGATTGGCTATGGGCTGCGCCAGCTGCTGGAAAAACTGGCGCAGGATAGTATCGGCTGCGATCTCATTGTCGCCAGTGGTGGTGCCGCCCAGAGTGGCCTTGTGCGCCAGCTTCTGGCCGATACGACCAATAGACCGGTCGCCGTCACCGATACCGAAGAACCTGTTCTTCTCGGCGCTGCCATGCTTGGTGCCACGGCAGGCAAGCGCTACGGCTCCCTGACCGAGGCGATGGCGGCGATGTCGAGGCTGGCGGAAGTGTTTGTTCCGGCGGATAGGCCTATCAAGACGCAACACGACCGTCGCTATGCCGCATTCGAACTTCTGCAATCGGCCGATCGAAGCATCCGCTCGCTGATGGCGTCGTAAATGTCATCAACTCGCCTCCATCGCTGATGCCGGCGGAGGCGAGGTCGGCATCTTGTTCAAAAATAGCTTCAAACGTCATTCGGCATCTATCCTGCGCGCGCTTATAAACTAGATTACAGGTTCACCGCCGCAGCATGCGGCCCATCCCAACAAAGGAGTGGACCATGGATATCAACAGGAACGGCTCGCAACCATCAGGCAAGGGCCCTTCGGACTGGTTTACCGGCACTGTGCGTATCGACCCATTGTTTGCAGAGAACGAAGCACGGCGTGCCGCATCCAGCAGCGTCACCTTCGAACCGGGCGCGCGGACTGCGTGGCATACGCATCCGCGCGGCCAGACGCTGATCGTCACCGCGGGTTTCGGGCGAGTCCAACGCGAAGGTGGCCCGATCGAAGAGATCCGCCCGGGCGACGTCGTGTGGTTCGAGCCGGGCGAAAGGCACTGGCATGGCGCTTCGCCAACCACGGCCGTAACGCATATTGCCATCCACGAACATCTCGACGGCAAGGTCGTCGATTGGATGGAGCATGTGACGGACGAGCAGTATCAGGGGGAATGATCTGTAACATTCCCGTCGTCAGAAACGGGTGAAGGCGCAAGAAGCCGAGCGTTATCCCACTGCTCTTCGCGGCAACCTTCCTGCGGCATCAAGGTCAGAATGCGCCTGTTTCGCTGAAGGGCGTTCCAACTGAAACAAGCTCAGCAGCTCGAACAAATTCTCAGCCTCGGCCGCGAGGACAAGTGCGGCCGCAGCTGATTCCTGCACGAGGGTCGTCGTTTGCTGCGTACCGCGATCCAGCACGCCAACAGCGCTGCTGACTTCCTTAAGGGTTACCGCCTGTTCCTTTGCCACACCCACGATCATCGAGACATTGCCATCGACGCTTTGAACCTGGGACTCGATTGTTGCAAGGGCAGAACCGGTTTCCATAACCAGAGCCACGCCGCTCTGCACATTGTCACTCGAAAGCGCGATCAGATCCTTGATCTCCTTGGCGGCGACCGCTGACCTCTGCGCAAGTTCACGCACCTCCTGGGCAACAACGGCAAAGCCCTTGCCGGCATCGCCAGCACGCGCAGCTTCTATGCCAGCGTTCAGGGCGAGCAGATTGGTCTGGAAGGCTATTTCATCGATCACGCCCACGATATTGGTGATCTCCTGGGACGAGGTCTCTATCCGACCCATGGCATCGATCGCGCGACGCACCACGGTTGCAGAATGGGCCGCACTTTCCCGAGTTTCCCGTACAAGCTTGCCGGCAGCATCGGCGTTTTGACTGGAGTCGGCAACGGTGGTGGTGATCTCTTCCAGCGCTGCGGCCGTTTCTTCCACCGAAGCCGCCTGCTGCTCGGAGCGCTTGGCGATATCGTCGGATGCTTCGTGAATCCTCTGGGTGCCAGAGGAAATCGTGCCAGCGGCACGGGCTACGGATTGCATGGCAGCATGCAGCTTGCCGACCGCACCATTGAAATCGGTGCGTAGCCTTTCAAGTGTGGGAATGAACGGTGTTGCCAGATGCTGCGTCAGATCGCCGTCGGACATCTGTCCGAGCGCGCCACCCAGCGCCTCGACATTGTTGACGCGGCCGGTCACGTCTGTCGCAAATTTCACGACCTTGAAGACCCTGCCATCCGTGTCGAAGATCGGATTGTACGATGCCTGGATGAAGACTTTCCGGCCGCCTTTGCCGATGCGCATGAACTCGTCGGCAATGAATTCGCCCTGGGCGAGCCTGTTCCAGAATTGGCGGTATTCGTTGCTGCCGCTATAGGCTTTGTCGCAAAACAGGGAGTGGTGCATGCCCTGTATTTCCGACAGCTCGTAGCCCAAGGTTTGCAGAAAGTTCTCGTTTGCGCCAAGGATGCGGCCATCCGGTGTAAATTCGATAACGGCTTGTGAGCGCGACAGCGCGTCGAGCTTGCCGGCGTCCTCAATGCTCTTCAATTTGGCAGCGGTGATATCGGCGGCGATCTTTACGACCTTATGGAATTTCTTACCCCTGCGCACCGGATTGTATGTGGCCTCTATCCAGATCTCTTTGCCGCCCTTGCCAAGTCGTCTGTATTGGCGGCTGTCGAATTCGCCTCGCGCCATCTTTGCCCAGAATTGTGCATACTCCGGCGCCGCCGCTTCCGCGGGCGCAACGAAGATGCGATGATGCTGGCCGATGATTTCTTTCAGATCATATCCGAAAACGCGGCAGAAATTGGCGTTCGCCGTCAGGATTTTCCCGGACATATCAAACTCGATGATGGCCATCGACTTATCGATCGCGGTAAGTACAGCGGTTGCTTCGAGGCCGAAATTCAATGACATGGCTTTCATATGAAAGTCTCCTAATTCCATGACGTGAATTGATGCGTTTTGGGCGATGTAAAATCGATAGGGCGACTTGATTCCAGGAATGATCTTACTGCCGACAAAAAGTATTTTTTGCATGGGTAAATGCTCTAGGAAGCTTAATGTGTTCCTAATTCTGCATTTCCTGGTAGAAATTACTGCGCAAAACGGACACGGAAGCGGAAAGTGTATAGTGCTATCCTCTACCTGAAGCTTTATTTTTTGAGCGCTTGTGGAGGCACCAATCCACAATGTCGTTACGATAACGACTGCGGCCGCAGGCAGATATGCGTTTGAATAGGAGCCATGCTATTTAATGGGCCCGCGAATATTGAGGATTTCGAATGGATTCTCCGCAGCGTCCCATGCCGACCGAAGCAGGCATCTTGCAGTTCATGGAGATCGGCGACTCCTTCTATCCACCGGATGCCGTCTCCGCCTCGATAGAGCAGCAGCGTCAATGGTATGATGCGCTATGCGCTCGCTTCGATCGGCCGTTGCCGGATGGCTTACGCATAGGTGATGAACTCGTGGCGGGGGCAATTCCCGTCAGGCGTTATAATCCAGCCGACATCCGCACCGCGACCTGCCTGCTTTATCTTCACGGCGGCGGCTTCGTCGTCGGCTCGCTCGATAGCCATCATGCGATCTGTGCCGAGATTGCCGACCATGTCGGAGCGGAACTTGTCTCGGTCGACTATCGTCTTGCGCCGGAACATCGATGGCCGGCACAGACGGATGATTGTTTCAGTGTCCTCAGACAATTGCTCGCGGAGGGCAAAGAGATTGTGTTGATCGGCGATAGCGCCGGCGGCAATCTGGCGGCCGGATTGGCCATTCGCGCCAAGGCCGAGGGCCTTTCGGGAATTGTCGGCCAGATCCTGATCTATCCGGCACTCGGCGGCGATCTCGTTTCCGGCTCATATTTGGAAATGGCTGAGGCGCCCGGGCTGACAACAGCCGATGTCAGCTATTACCGCAGCGTCTTGCGGGCTCCGTCAGGCAATCCCGTTGCCGAGCCGCTTGCCTTGCCTTCTGTTGCCGGCCTTCCGCCCACGTTCATCACGGTTGCCCATTTCGATCCGCTGCGTGACGACGGCCGCAACTATGCGGCGCGGCTGGCGCAGGCGGGCGTTGAGGTCTGGTTCCGTGAGGAGCCGCAGATGGTACACGCCTGGCTGCGGGCAAGGCATATGAGCGAGGGGGCCCGCGCCGGCTTTGCCGCCATATGTGCGGCGGCAAGCCGGTTTGCAGGCTCGCGATGATCTACATCAGATCGCGTGGGATACGCTTCTCCTCGAAGATCTTCTCAAAGACCTGCGTCTCGCCTTCATAGGCGATTACTGAGGCGCGGACGACCCAGTCGGTTGCCGTGCAGGATATGGCCGATGTTGCGACGGTGCGGACGAACCAGTTCGGCCGTTTCATGTCGCAGGTCCAGATCGAGATACCCGTCATCGAAAGCGGATCATCCGGTGCAATGGACCAGACCTCTTCGCGTGCCTGGCGCGTTGAAAGACCTGTATCGGGATGTTCAGAAAGGCCAGTATCCTCTTGAATTTCATAGCGAGTGCGCCCCGCTGAGAGGTCGCGGAGTACCTGCCGTTTCGTCGATCCTGGCGCATGCTCGATGTATTTCGGCAGCGGATCGGGATTATCAGGCTGCTTCAGATCGATGATGTCATGTTCGCCGAGTAATGGCAGGCCAAGGCCGATGGAAGCCAGATCGATTGTCAGGCCTGGATTTTCCGGAGGTGGCAGCACCATCGGCCAATAGGACGTCGACAGGGACAGGCGAATGCGATGGCCCTTGCGGAAACGGTAGCCGCAGGCATCGAGCGTCAGCGTGATTGTGGTTCGTTCCCCCTTACTCAACGGCTCTGGTTCGGCATTGCCGTTGCGATGGGCGAGATTGAGCACGCCGAAGGAGACACGGGTTGCCGTACCGTCCGGATGGACATCGACAAGTCGCGCGCAGAGATTGGCGGTGTCGGCATCGCATCGCAGCGTTAGCGTGATGACCGGGCGACCGAGATAGTCGTGATCCGCGGCAAGTGGCGCAGTCTGGAAGGTGAGAGAGCCGGCATCATCGAGACGCTGGTCGATCGCCAGTTCCGCATCGGGCTTGAGCGTGAACCATTCGCCCGAGGCCGTGCCTGTGTCGAGTGGCGAGCGCAAGTAGACGGGATGCTCCGGCGCATGCGGGATCGGCATGCCTTCCATCAGCGTGCCGAACTGCTCGACATAGAAGCACTGCATTTCAGGCTTTTGCCATTCTTCCTTGGCGATCCAGAAACCGGGATCGAAATCGCGGCGTGTTGCGGGTTTGATGGCGTCGAGTATATAGGCGCGAACCGAAGGCATGTTTTCCGCGCCATTTTGCTCGCCGCGCAGCCAGCGGTTCCACCAGGCGATAGCCTCGCCGTGGAAATCGGCGCGCGGCTTCGGCCAGGCGAAATGCGGATATTTGTGAACCCAGGGGCCGATCAATGCCTTCGCCTTGTCGCCGAGGCCTTCGACAGCCAATAGCGGCGTATTGCGATAGCCGTCCGCCCAGCCGGCGATGACGATGGCCGGAATATCGAACTCCGCGAAATTCTCGCAGATCGAGCCGTGTCGCCAGAAGTCGTCGCGGCGCTGGTGCTCAAGCCATTCTTCCATGAAGAAGGGTTCCTGCTCAAGGCGCTCCAGCCACATCTCCCGCCAGCGCTCACCGACAATGGCCGGATCGGGCGCGCGTGACTGATAGGCCAGCATGGTCGCAGCCCAGGAGAGCTGGGCAGAGAGGTGGCAGCCGTTCTTGTAGTGGATATCGTCGTTGTAGCGGTCGACGGTGGAGGCGATCGATATGACGGCCTTCAGCGCCGGCGGCTTCAAAGCTGCAACCTGCAGGCAATTGAAGCGCCCCAGGAGATGCCCATCATGCCGACCGAGCCGTTGGACCAGGGCTGCGCGGCAATCCAGGCGATCAGCTCGCAGGCGTTGGCAAGCTCAAGCTCGGTATATTCGCCATCGATGATGCCGTCGGATTCACCGGAGCCTCTGATGTCGACACGCACGCCGGCAACGCCGGCGGTGGCGAAGACCGGGTAGGTGGATTCGTCGCGGGGGCTGGTTCCATCGCGTTTGCGATAGGGCAGGAACTCGAAGACGGCAGGCACGGGATCGCTATCTGCGCCATCCGGCATCCAGATACGCGCGGCGAGGCGCGTGCCGTCCTTGAGGGTGATCCAGTGATTTTCGATAGTGGTAAAGCTGCGCTCAGTCATGATCATTTATCCCGAGGATGTTTAAGCATCGAACCAGACGCGGCTGCCGATATAGCCATTGGACATATCATTGCCGATATCGTCGACGTATCCCTTCACCGTTTTCGAGGCGGCCATGATGTAATCGTTGAAGACGGGCAGGATCAGACCTCCGTCGTCTCGCACCATCAGCGCCAATTGCCGATACAGCGCTTTGCGCCTCGTCTCATCGAGTTCAGATCTTGCCTGCAGCACCATCTTATCGAAGTCCGGGCGCTTGAAGCGAGTGTCGTTCCACTCCGCGGTCGACAGATAAGAGGTGGAATAGCGCGAATCCTGTGTCGGACGGCCGCCCCAGAAAGAGGCGCAGAAAGGCTGCTTGTTCCAGACGTTGGTCCAATAGCCGTCTTCCGGTTCGCGCTTTACGTCAAGCGTGATGCCGGCCTTGCGCGCACTCTCCTGAAACAGGATCGCCGCATCCACGGCGCCCGGAAAGGCTGCGTCTGACGTGAGCAGCTGAACCGGTCGATCGATGCCCGATTTCTTGAAGTGGAAGGCGGCCTTGTCGGGGTCATACGGGCGCTGTTCGATATCGGTCGGCGCGAGGGCGTAATTGGAATTGACCGGATAGTCATTGCCGATCGTTCCGTAGCCATCCAGCACCTTGTCCAGGATCGACTGTCGGTCGATGGCATATTTCAGCGCGAGCCGAAGATCGGCATTGTCGAAAGGCGCCGTGTCGCAATGCATCAGGAAGCAGTAGAATCCCTTGCCGGCGTTGCGGACGATATCGACTTTCGGCGCCCGCTTGAGCATCGGGACCGTCTTCGGATCGACATTGTTGACGAAGTGAACCTGACCAGAGGCAAGCGCTGCAATGCGGGCGGTGTTGTCATTGATGACGAGTATTTCCACGCTGTCGACAAAACCGCGATCCGAGCGCCAATCCTTGGGGTTCTTCTCGAACGTGGCGCGGACGCCGGGTTCAAAGCTTTTCAGGATGTAGGGACCGGTGCCGATAGCGGCCGCCGGCTTCTCGACGCCACCCTTCGGCTGGATGATCAGGTGGTAGTCGGTCAGAAGCAGAGGCAGGTCCGCATTGCCCTCCGAGAGCGTCAGGACGAGATCGCCCGCCTTTTCCTCGATGCCGGTGATCGAGGCCATCAGCCCGAGAGCGCCTGATTGCGAATTCTTGTCCGCATGCCGCTTCAGCGTGGCGATGATGTCGGCAACGGTCATCTTGCTGCCGTCGTGAAACTGCACGTCGTTCCGGATCTTGAAGGTCCAGACGGATGCGTCGGCCGATGGCGTCCATGAAGTCGCCAATGACGGCAAAGGCGCACCAGTCTTGGGATCGGATTCGACAAGCGTATCGCCCCAGAGGCGGCCAATAACGAACAATACGGATGCGCTGTAAGTTGCCGGATCGAGTTCATCGCTGGTGGCGCCGCCCTTGAGGCCGAGCTTCAGATGGCCACCATGCCTCGTCTCCTGCGCGCGAGCGTCACGCGGCATCAGGAGCCCCGAGGTGAGACCCGGCAAAGCACCGAGGGCGACGGCACCGCCGAGAAAGTGGCGGCGGCCGATTTTCAGATCCGAAAGTTGATCCTTTTGATGCGTCATTGCAGTTCCCTTTTTCAATTTTGTTAGGAGGGAACGTAGAGGTCGGATTGGCTCAAGCAATTTCGCGACTTGACGCATTTTTAAGCGAGTTTACGCTGGCATGATCAAGACGGAGCTATCGATGCCTCACCTGGTCGAGAACCTGAAGATTGCTTGTGCGACGCAACGTTCCATTTCGCACGTCTGCCGTGCGATTGATATCAATCGGCAGCAATTCAACCGATACATCAACGGTGAAACGAGGCCGTCTGCCCATAACCTCGCTCGCATTGCCAACTATTTCGATCTAGATGCGGCGGATTTTCTTCTCGCACCCAAACTGTTTCGCGAACGGCTTCGGGGACCGTCAGTCGGGTCCAACGAAGGTTCCGAGCTTTTCAAGGCTTTTCCGGGAAATCTCACGGCTCTCAGACGCCATCTCGGCTATTTCCAGACCTATCATCGCTCCCCGTCCTGGCCGGGGATGGTCGTGTGTTCCTGCAGTCGCCTTAGCGAGCAGGGCGGCTTGGTGCGTGTCAAGTCCATGGAGCGTCTCCGGGATCTTGGAAATGGCATCCAGCAGTTTTCGAAATATGTGGGTTTAGCGGCGTTTTACAGGAACCGGATCTTCATTACGGAGCGTGTCATCGGTCCGAATTCCATGTTGTCGCAGACGATCCTCCTGCCGTTCGACGAGCACCAGCGGGTCTATTTGCGCGGAACGACCATGGGTGTCTCATGGCGAAAGGAAAATCTCCCCTATGCTTCGCGGATGATCTGGCGGCATGTCGGCGCCGAGCCCGATTTGCGTGAACTTCTGTCGCGATGCGGACCACTGCCGCTATCGTCACGCAAACTGCCACCCACGGTGCGTTCGTTTCTCGCGGACCCATCCGCCGAAGTCTATGCGGTGCCGGCAGAGTATTGATGCTGCCGGTTGACGAACGGGCCTGCGATCCAGGGTGGAATTTGAGACTCAATAGCCCGCTGTTTTGGTATCACAGATTGCGTGGTGGGGTGTTTGCCATCGCAATGCCCTGAGAGACCTATGACTTGGTGTTTCGATTCTCCGTCGGTGAAAATTCTTAAAACAGAAGAATAAGCCAGGTCTTTACGCAATATATTAATGATCACTTTATAAGAATACTATCTATCATATCGTTCCGCGGCGCATGCTTTGACATTTGGGGTGCCTAGATGCTTTTCTCCACGAGAGCGGATGTAGATTCCAGCCGGCCTACTTATCTTGACGATCTGCTTCGTCAGGAAGCGAAGATCAATCTAGATCGCGCCGCAGACATTCCCGACGCTGTTTCAGTCAACCGAGCCTTGAATTTCATAAAGCACTGGTGGGGTGAAACCGGAGAGGAGATGGATGTCAACGTATTCTATCGCCACCGCACCCTTGAAGCACTCGGCTTTGCAATTTCCCACCACGAAGACCTGTCGGCATCACCGAAAATCATTGAGCTGCGGAGCGGGCAAAATGGTGTGGCGCCTTTGCTGATATTCGCTGGGGGAGCAAGCTGCTTTCTGGAAATGCAGCAACTCATCAAGGAAATCAGCTTCCCGGGGCCGATCCTCGGCGTTGCCCTGACGGCTTTCAACCGTGACCGTCAATACCCGGCAACCGTGCAAGATGAGGTTGAAAGCACGCTGAAAGCGTTACAGGCGACGGGGATCGAGGGACCCTATCGATTGCTCGGTTATTCCTTCGGCGGTGTTTTTGCTCTGGAACTGGCGCGCGCGCTGCGGGCGCAGGGGCAGGAGATCGCGTTCCTCGGGATGCTCGATACCCCGTTTGGCGAGCAGGAGTGGCCGCTGACGACCTGGGCCAAATTCATGTGGCAACGCTGGCGAAGAGCGCGCAACAGAAAGAAGAACCTTAAAAAATCAGGTCCTCCGGCAGGCGACCAAACACAGGCCAGGCCGAGCTTGCCGGCTATCGGCCGAGGAGAATACCTGGCAAGAAAGCTGAAACCCCTCTCTTTCCGCTATGCCGATCCACGTACCGCCTATTATCCCGAGCTGGCACCACAATGGATGGGGGATTATCCCCCACTTTACGACGCCGCTGCCAGACAGCTTCTCCGGATGAAAGGTGTCTACAAGCCAAGCCGTTATGACGGGGAGCTCACCTTCTATCGCAGTCTTCAAGGCTCTCCGGTCGATTGCGATCCGAAGTCCATTTGGGGACGCTTTCTTGTTCATGCGGACTGGGTCGACGTTCCAGGCAATCACCAGAGCATGATTGTCGGGCGCAATGCCGGCACGCTAGGCCGTGAGCTCGGCAACCGCCTCATGCGTTGACCTTCAGTTTCCCGCACTCTCCATCTTCCGCGTCGTCAACACGCGCTCCAGCCAGCCGATTTCCATTTCCGGAACCGACTTCAACAGCAGATCCGTATAGTCATCGAACGGCGGCGACAGCGCTTGCGATTTCGGACCGAAGCGCACGAGCTTGCCGCGATGCATGACAGCAACGCTATCGGCGATGGCACGGACGATGGCGATGTCGTGGGTGATGAAGATATAGGAGAGATGCGTCTCCTCCTGCAGCTTCAGCAGCAGCTTCAAGATACCTTCGGCAACCAGCGGATCGAGCGCCGAGGTCGGCTCGTCGCAAAGGATGAGCTCCGGCTTGGCGGCAAGGGCGCGGGCGATTGCGACACGCTGCTTCTGGCCGCCGGAAAGCTCGGCCGGATAGCGGTCGATGAAGCCGTTGCCCATCTCGATCTGGTCGAGCAGTTCTTTCACGCGTGCGGTCTTCGCCGAGCCGCGCAAGCCGTCATAGAAGGTTAGCGGCCGGCCGATGATATCGCGCACGGTCTGGCGGGGGTTCATGGCGGTATCGGCCATCTGGTAGATCAGCTGTATCCGCCGCAACTCCTCGCGCGAGCGGTTCTTCAGGGCCGGTGTCAGTGGTTTGCCGTCGAAGGAAATCTGACCGTCGCTTGGCGGCAGCAGGCCCGTGATGACGCGGGCAAGCGTCGATTTTCCCGAACCGGATTCACCGACGACAGCCAGCGTCTGTCCTTTAGGAACGTGTAGAGAAACATCGTGCAATACCTTGAAACCGTTTGAGTATTGCGCACTGATATTTTCGACTCTCAGAATGGATCCCGATTGATCGGCCGCCTCGTCTCGCGCCGCTTGGCGAACATTGACGAGCGCGCGGGTGTAGTCCTGGCGCGGCTCTTCAATGATCTGTTGTACGCTGCCATATTCCACCGTCTTGCCGTACCGCAGCACCATGATGTCGTCGGAGATCTGGGCGACGACCGCAAGGTCATGAGTGATGTAGAGCGCTGCCGTGTGCGTCTCCTCGATCGCGTGCTTGATGGCTGCAAGCACGTCGATCTGCGTGGTGACATCAAGCGCGGTTGTCGGCTCGTCGAAGACGATCAGTTCGGGATTGGAGCAGAGCGCCATGGCGGTCATGGCCCGCTGGAGCTGGCCGCCGGAGACCTGGTGCGGATAGCGCTCGCCGAAGGTTTCCGGGTTGGGCAGGCCCAGCACCTGGAAGAGGTAGAGTGCTCGCTTCCTGGCTTCTTCCTTCGTCATCAGACGGTGTTTGACGGTGGCTTCGATCACCTGATCACCGAGCCGGTGCGCCGGATTGAACGCTGCTGCCGCCGATTGGGCGACATAGCAGACGCGGGCGCCGCGGATCTTGCGGATGCCGGATTTGCCGAGCGGCAGGATATCCACCCCATCGAGCAGCACCTGGCCGCCGGTGATCTCGGCGCCGCCGCGACCATAGGCGAGAGCGGAAAGGCCGATGGTTGACTTGCCGGCGCCGGATTCGCCAATCAGGCCGAGCACCTTGCCCTTCTGGAGATCGAAGGACACGCCGTCGACGATGGTAACGCGTTTCGGCGGTTCGCCTGGCGGATAGCTGGTTGCCTCGATCTTGAGATCGCGAACGGAAAGAAGCTCAGGCATCGCCACGCCCTCCCTTGAGGCTGGAGGTGCGCTTCAAGAGCCAGTCGACCACCAGATTGACACAGACTGCGAGCGCCGCGATGGCGGAACCCGGCACGAGAGCGGCGGAGATGCCGAAGATAATGCCATCCTTGTTGTCCTTGACCATGCCGCCCCAATCGGCCGAAGGCGGCTGGATGCCGAGGCCGAGGAAGGACAAGGTGGACAGGAACAGGATCGAGAAGGCAAAGCGCAGCCCGAATTCCGCCAGCAGCGGCGACAGCGTATTCGGCAGGATCTCGCGAAAGATGATCCAGATCTTGCCTTCGCCGCGCAGCTTGGCGGCTTCCACAAACTCCATGACCGCAACGTCGAGCGCCACGGCGCGGCCAAGACGATAGACGCGGGTGGAATCGAGGATGGCCATGACGAGGATCAGCACGATCAGGTTCTGCGGCAGCACGGCCAGCACCACCAGCGCGAAGATCAGCGTCGGGATCGACATCATCAGGTCGTTGAACCGCGAAAAGATCGTGTCGATCAATCCACGCGAGACGGCCGCCGTGAAGCTGAGGATGATGCCGAGCGAGAAGGAGATGATCGTTGCCGCCAGCGCCACGAACAGCGTCGTGCGGGTGCCAAAGATCAGACGCGACAGGATATCGCGACCGAGATTATCGAGACCGAAGAAGTATTGCGCGTCGGCGGGCTGCCAGACGTTGCCGACGACTTCAGTTTCGCCATAGGGGGCGATCCAGGGTGCGAAGATCGCACAGATGAAGGCGATCAGGATACCGATGATGCCTATCCAGGCGGTAATGGGGATATCTCTCAATCTCATCGTGGATGCCTCAGACGGGGGTTGGCAACGATGGCGAGAATATCGGCCGTCATGTTGAGGAAGATGTAGACGGTGGCGAAGATCAGCCCGCATGCCTGGACGACGGGCATGTCGCGCACCGTCACGGCGTCGACCATGTATTGGCCCATGCCGGGATAGACGAAGACCACTTCGACGACCACGACGCCGACGATGAGATAGGCAAGGTTCAGTGCGATGACGTTGATGATCGGCGCCAGGGCATTGGGCGCGGCGTGTTTGACGATGGCGCGGAAGGCGGACAGCCCCTTGAGCTCCGCCGTTTCCATATAGGCCGACGACATGACGGAGAGGATGGCGGCGCGGGTCATGCGCATCATGTGCGCGAGTACGACCAGCACCAGTGTCGCAGTCGGCAGCGCGATCGCCTGCAAGCGGTCCGTAAAGCTCATGCCGTCATAAACGGTTGCCGGAAAGGTTGCGATGCCGAACTTGACCGAGAAGAACATGATCAGCAGGTAGCCGATGAAGAATTCCGGCAGCGAGATCGCCGCCAGCGAGATGACGTTGATGATCTTGTCGGGCATGCGGTTCCTGAAATGAACAGCCAGCATGCCCAGGCCGACGGCGAGCGGCACCGAAATCAGCGCGGCGAAACCGGCCAGGAACAGAGAGTTGCCAAGCCGCTTGCCGATCTGTTCGCTCACGGAATTCTTGCTGGCCCAGGAAGTGCCGAAATCGCCCTGCACGGCATTGCCGAGCCATTCCACATAACGGGTGACAACGGGCCGGTTGAGGCCGAGGTCGGCGCGAATGTTGGCAACCGCCTGCGGCGTCGCCGACTGGCCGAGATAGGTGGTGGCGAAATCGCCCGGCAGGGCTTCGAGCCCGCCGAAGATAAGAATGGAGACCGCAAACAGCAGGACGATGCTGAGCAGGCAGCGCTCGATGATCAGGGACAGCAACGGAAAACGCTGCTTGAACCTCAGCCCGGGCAGAACGGTTCCGGGGGGTGAATTGGACATGGCCGATGCCTCGCGCTCTTGTTGCTTTACGCAATTCCGGACGGAAAACCGCTGCGCACTTTTCCCGGAGTTGCTCCAAACGTCGGGAGGACCGCGAAGAGTGTCCGCGGTCCCGGCTTCGTCAGAGATGAGGGCGTTGCCGCCCGGCTTCCGGCATTATGCGTCAAGCCAGACGCGAGTCGCCACGTAGCCGTTCGACATGTCGTTGCCGATATCGTGGACGTAGCCCTTCACCTTCTTGGTGGAGGCGTTCACGAAATCGTTGAACATCGGCAGGATAACGCCGCCTTCGTCGCGCACCATCATTGCCATGGCGCGGTAAAGCTCCTTGCGCTTGGCCTCGTCCAGTTCGGAGCGGGCCTGAAGCAGGAGTTTGTCGAAGTCGGGGCGCTTGAAGCGCGTGTCGTTCCAGTCCGCCGTCGACAGATAGGCGGTGGAGTACATCTGGTCCTGCGTGGGACGGCCGCCCCAGTAGGAGGTGGAGAAGGGCTGCACGTTCCAGACGTTGGTCCAGTAGCCATCGCCCGGCTCGCGCTTGACCTCGATGTTGATCCCGGCCTTCTTGCAGCTTTCCTGATAGAGGACAGCCGCGTCGACGGCGCCGGGGAAGGCGACTTCGGAGGTGCGCAGCAGCACCGAACCGCTATGACCGGATTTCTTGTAATGGAAGGCGGCCTTGTCCGGATCATAGGCACGCTGCTCGATCCCCTCGGGGAAGAGAGCATAGGTGCTGTTGATCGGGAAGTCGTTGCCGACCTTACCATAACCGCCGAGGATCTTCTTGACCATGGTTTCGCGGTCCATGGCATATTTTAACGCCATGCGCAGGTCGTTGTTGTCGAACGGCGTTGTGTTGCAATGCATGATGAAGACGTAATGGCCACGGCCGGCCGTGGACAGGATGTCGACGGTCGGTGCGCGCTTCAGAAGATCGACGGTCTTCGGATCGACGCGGTTGATGTAGTGCACCTGGCCGGACGAGAGAGCAGCGATACGCGCCGTCGCATCGTTCATCGTGATGATTTCGACGCTGTCGACAAAGCCGCGATCCGTGCGCCAGTCGTCCTTGTTGCGCTCGAGCGTGGCGCGCACGCCGGGCTCGAAGCTGACCATCTTGTAGGGGCCTGTGCCGATCGAGGCCAAGGGGTCGTCATAACCGCCATTCGGTTGAATGACGAGGTGGTAGTCGGTCAGAAGCAACGGCATGTCGGCGTTGCCTTCGGTCAGCGTCAACACGAGGTTGTCGCCGTCGGCCTTGATCTCCTTGATCGACTTCACGACGCCGAGCGCGCCGGATTCCGATTTCGCATCGGTGTGGCGCTTGAGCGTGGCGACGACGTCGTCGATCGTCAGATCCTTGCCGTTGTGGAATTTCACGCCCTTGCGGATCTTGAAGGTCCAGGTGGCTGCGTCCTTCGACGGCTCCCAGGATTCGGCAAGCGACGGGACGGCGGCGCCGGTCAGCGGGTGGGATTCCACCAGCATGTCACCCCAGCAGCGGCCGATGCAGAACATGACCTGAGACAGAAATTTCGCCGGGTCCTTGGAATCGGTTGCAGCACCGCCTTCGAGGCCGAGCTTCAGATGGCCGCCGCGCTTCGGTTCGGCTGCCATTGCACTTTCGGTAAAGAGTTTGTCGGCGAGCGTCAAAGTGACGCCGGCTGCCATGGCGCGTCCCATGAATTCGCGGCGGCTGAGCCCGCCCGCGGTGACGCGGCTTGCCAGATATTTCGTATAGTCGTTCATTCCCCTGTTCCTTCTTCTTGCCATGTTGACAGAATTCCCGAGCAGCGTGCCTCACGAAACGGTTTCCTCTTCCGTGTGAAGCCGATTTGCCCGCGATCATGCGGGAAGATGTAGCGATTGCCGCCGCCGTTATTTTCCTTTCCAGACTGGGGGCCGCTTTTCGGCGAAAGCCCGTGCGCCTTCCAATTGATCCTCGCTCGAATAGAGGATGTCGACGGTCGAAAACTGCCGTTTGGTGATCTTGTTCATGGCAGTCTGAAACGTCGTTCCCTCAGCTTCGCGAACGATTTCCTTGATGGCCGCATAGACGAGCGGTGGCCCGCTTGCGAGCAGCCGTGCAAGTTCCCATGCCCTGTCCATCAGCTTGTCCGCCATGACGATCTCGTTGACGAAACCCCAGCGATGCGCTTCTTCGACATTGAGCCAGCGGCCGGTCAAAAGCATGTCCATGGCGATATGATAGGGGATGCGCTTTGGCAATTTGATCGAGGCCGCATCGGCAACTGTGCCCGAACGGATCTCGGGCAATGCGAAGGTCGCATGGGGGGCAGCGATGATGAGATCAGCCGAAAGCGCAATCTCCAGTCCACCGCCGCAACAGATGCCGTTGACGGCGCAGATAACCGGCTTGTTGAGGTCGCGCAACTCCTGCAGGCCGCCGAAGCCGCCGACGCCGTAATCGCCGTCAACCGCGTCGCCGGCGGCGGCTGCCTTCAAATCCCAGCCTGCGGAAAAGAACTTCTCGCCGGTGCCGGTGATGATGGCGACGCGCAGATCCGGATTGTCGCGGAAGTCGCGAAAAATCAGCCCCATCTTGCGGCTGGTCGCCAGATCGATGGCATTCGCCTTCGGCCGGTCGATAACCACTTCAAGAATACCGTTCTCACTTCGGGTGCGAATGGGGTCTTGCAACTTCTGCTACCTCCTTCGCCGGATGAGAGCATCCGCGGCTACGACGCCACGAGATTCTGGTAGAACCATCAATGGATTAATGTCCAGTTCTTCAAGCCGTGCGGCATTCTTTACGACATATTCTGCCGCTGATACGACGGCGTCGGCAACCATTTCGATATTGGTGCCCGCGCCGCCGCGATAGCCTTCGATCAATTTCCGGACCTTCAGCCGCGAAATCCGGTACAACACCTCGGCTTTCGTCACGGGGAGCGGCAAAACGATGGAATCTTCGAGCAATTCCACGAGGATCCCGCCTGCGCCGACCGTGAGTGTCAGGCCGACGACGGGATCACGAACCGCTCCGACGATCAGCTCCGCGAGTGGGCGCTCGATCATGCGTTCGACGAGAAATCCATGCGCGACACGAGCCATGCCTTCGGCGGCATCTATAACGGCGTTTCTATCCCATAGGTTGAGCTTGACGGCGCCCACCTCGGACTTGTGTTCGACGCCGAGCGCCTTGAGAGCGACAGGGAAACCGAGCTGCTCCGCGCAGTCGGCTGCCTCGCTCGCCGTAGCGGCGGTTTTTCCATGCGGAACTATAAGCCCAACGGCCGCAAGCTCGGCCTTGGCCGCAGCCTCGCTTAGGGTCTCCATTTCGCCCGCTTCGCTCGGGGTACTAAGGAGCGGCAATGGTTGCGGTCTCTTCCAGGCATCGGCGATTCCGCTGGCGATATCAGCCGCCGCCAGTGCCTCGCTGATGCCGCAGAGCGGCACGATGCCGGTTTCGATCAATTGCTGCGCGATTGCCTCCGGCATGTTTTCGGGCAGTGTCGCTAGAATACCGGCACGCGCGCCGGTTTGCTTGGCCGCTGCGGCAACCGCTGCAACGGTTATCATCCAGTCGGCCCCGTCGCATCGATCTTCGCGCGGGAAGTCGAGCACGAGTAGATTGAGGGCATAGCCGCCAGCGAACATCGCACTGAAAGCCTCTGTCTGCCGCGCCAGATCGCCCCAGACGAAGGTGTGATAGTCGAGTGGGTTCGAAAGCGTCACCATCTGGCCGAGGCTTGCGCAGAGCGCAGGCAGCTGTTCGGCCTTCAGGGCGCGGAACTCGATATTCAGACCGACCGCCGCATCGGCCATCAGCGAGGCCTCGCCGCCAGAACAGCTCATCGAGGAAATGGCACTACTCTCAAGCGGGCCTGCGACATGCAGCAGTTTCAGTGTTTCGATCAGCTCCGGCAGCGTCGTGACGCGGCCGATACCGAGGCGATGCAGAACGGCCTCTGCCACAGCGTCACTGCCGGCAAGCGATGCCGTATGCGAGATTGCCGCGTGTTGGGCCTGTTCGGACTTGCCGACCTTCAGCGCGATCACCGGCTTTTTTAGCTCGCGAGCGCGGGCGGCCAGAGCCTCCAGAGATCGGATATCGCCAAATCCCTCGATATGCAGGCCGACCGCCGTCACGCGAGGATCTTCGAGAACTGCCCGCGCGAGATCCGAAAGACCAATCTGCGCCTGATTGCCCGCCGTCATCAGATAGCTGATGGGCAGGCCGCGCTTCTGCATGCTGAGATTGATGGCGATGTTGGAGGATTGGGTGAGGATCGCGACGCCGCGTTCGGTGCGCACTATACCGTGCTGATCGGGCCAGAGCAGGGCGCCATCAAGGCCGTTGATCATGCCGTAGCAGTTGGGACCGACGATGGGCATATCGCCGGCGGCTTCGACGAGAGCCTGCTGCAGCTCGGCGCCGTCCGCCAGCTCTGAAACCGCCTCGCTGAACCCGGAGGCATAGCAGACAGCGCCACCGGCGCCTTTGGCGGAGAGCTCGCGAACGATCTGCACCGTAAGTGTCCTGTTGACGCCAACGAAGGCGGCGTCCGGCGCATCCGGTAGCTCTGCCACTGAGCGATAGCATCGGCGGCTGAGCACACTTTCCTGCGTCGGATGCACCGGCCAGATCTCACCGGCGAATCCCATGAGATCGCATTGCTCGATGACCCGTCGCGCCTCGCGGCCGCCGAAGACGGCGATCGTTCTGGGTCTGATGAGGCGGTCGAGCGGGCGTTGCGTCATGTCGTCATGCTCCGAATGGCCGAAGCAGGTCGCGGCTGATGATGTGCCGCTGGATTTCCGAGGTGCCGTCCCAGATGCGCTCGACGCGGGCATCGCGCCAGAAGCGGGCGAGCGGCAGGTCGTCCATCAATCCCATGCCGCCGAAAATCTGGATTGCCTCGTCGGTGACGCGGGCAAGCATTTCCGAGGCGTAGAGCTTGGCGGATGCGATCTCGCGATTGGCCGGGATGCCGGCATCAAGCTTCCAGGCAGCCGATAGCGTCAGCAAGTCGGCGGCGTCGATCTCGGTGATCATGTCGGCGAGCTTGAACGATACGCCCTGATTGGCGCCGATCGGCTTGCCGAATTGCTTGCGCTCGGCGGCATAGGGCAGGGCGAGATCAAAGACGCGACGAGCCCGTCCGACGCAGGTCGCCGCGACCGTAAGACGTGTCCCGTACAGCCAGTCGTTGGCAAGATCGAAGCCACGATGCACTTCGCCGAGCACCTGCGACTTCGGTAATCGGCAATCGGTAAAGTTCAGGATGCAGTTGTGATAGCCGCGATGCGAGAGTGAATCGTAGCCCTTCAGAATGTCGAAGCCCGGTGTGCCGCGATCGACCAGGAAGGCGGTGATCTTCTTCTTGACGCCTTTAGCAGTCTCTTCCTCGCCGGTCGCCGCAAAGACGATGACGAAATCGGCGACATCGGCATGAGAGATGAAATGCTTCGTGCCGTTGAGCACAAAATCATCGCCATCCTGCCTTGCGGCGCATTTCATGCCGCGCATGTCGGAGCCGGCGTCCGGCTCGGTAATGGCGAGCGCGTCGACGCGTTCACCACGCACGGCCGGCAGGAGATAACGCTCACGCTGTTCGCCTTCGCAGGCCATCAGAATGCCCGAGGGGCGACCGAAGAAGACCGTCAGTGCCATCGAACCGCGGCCAAGTTCACGCTCGACAAGCGTGAAGGTCAGATGATCGAGGCCGGCGCCGCCGATTTCCTCGGGGAAACCGCAGGCATAGAAGCCGAGTTCGATGCATTTACGCTTGATATCCTGCCCAAGATCCGGCGGCACGATGCCGGTGCGCTCGACCTCGTTTTCGTGCGGATAGATCTCCGTCTCCACGAAGTCCCGGACCGTCTTGACGATCATTTCCTGTTCTTCGCTGAGTCCGAAATTCACGATCGCTTCCTCCTAGCGTTTTTGTCCCACATAGCGGCCGGCTCCCTCCGGCATTGGCAAGTCCGTATGCGCAGCGGCGATCGGCCTTAATTTCGCCAGCACCTCCTCCGGTGCTGCAACGGCCTTGCCTGCTTTCGCGTCGACGTGCAGCAGCATCTGTTCGGCGGTGGCGATCACATCGCCGCTCGCAGTGTCGTATAGTGTATGGAACACATGGAGCCGCTTTTCATCGGAGCCGAGGATCTGCGCCGTCGAGTGGATGGCCTGCCCGAGCTTGGCTTCGCCGATGTGGCGCATATGCGTCTCCACCGTATAGTAGCTGTGGCCGCGCGCGACATAGGCGAGATCGACGCCGATCAGGCGCAAAAGCGCATCCGAGGTATCGCCGAAGACCTGCAGATAGCGGTGCTCGGTCATGTGGCCGTTGTAGTCGACCCAGGCCGGGCTGACCTTGGTGTCGATCAGGCGCAGCGGCTTCGAGACGTCGAAACCCTGCTTCTCGCCGCCACCAGCAGCCCAAAGATGCTGCTCGAAATCCTTCAGCAGCTTGCCGGCGCCCCAGCCCTTGCCGCCATGGCTGGCCTTTAGGCTTTGGAAGATGCCGACGAGGTTTTCGTCGCGGATGCGCTCGAGCTCGCGGATCGAAAGCCCGTCTGCCTGTTCGTCGGACTGATGGCCGATCTTTTCGACGAGTGCGTCGTCGAGATCGACGACATCCATCAGCTTCGTCCAGTTCCACTGCAATGCCGGGCCGAACTGCGCCAGGAAGTGACGCATGCCGGCTTCGCCGCCGGCAATACGGTAGGTCTGGAACAGGCCCATCTGCGCCCAGCGCAGGCCGAAGGAATAGCGGATGACATCGTCAAGCGTCTCGACGGTGCAGATATCGTCCTTGATCAGCCACAAAGCTTCGCGCCAGAGGGCTTCCAGCAGGCGGTCACCGACGAAAGCCTCGATTTCCTTGGCGATATGAACGCCTTTCATGCCGATGGGCGGCAAGCGCTCCATCGCCGCCTGGATGGTCGCGGCGCTGGTCTTTTCGCCGCCGACGATTTCCACGAGCGGCAGCAGATAGACCGGATTGTAGGGGTGGGCGACAAACAGGCGCTCCGGGTGGCGCATGTCGCGCTGCAAATCGGTCGGCAGAAGCCCCGATGTGGAGGAGCCGATCAAGGCATCGGGCTTTGCGGCAGAATCGATCTGCGTCAGCACGTTGCGCTTGAGATCCAGTCGCTCAGGCACGCTTTCCTGGATCCAGTCGGCGCCGGCGACGGCCGCCTCCAGCGTATCCCGGAATGTCAGCTTGCCGCGCGGCGGAAGCGGCGCGCCGGTCAGCATCGCATAGGCTTTTTCGGCGTTGGCAAGCACTTCACCGACGATGCGGGTTGCCTCCGGATGCGGGTCGTAGACATCGACGTCGATGCCTGCCAAGAGGAAACGGGCGATCCATCCGCCGCCTATAACGCCGCCGCCGATGCAGGCCGCCTTGTTGATCTTGGTCATCGGGGCCTCAGCGCTTCGTCAATTTCAGTTTCTTGCGGACATCTTCGGGGCCGATGATGCGCGCGCCCATACCTTCGACCACCTGCACGGCCTTTTCGACGAGCTGCGCGTTGGTCGCGAGCGCACCCTTTCCGGCATAGAGATTGTCTTCCAGCCCGACGCGGACATTGCCGCCGGCCAGGATCGCGGCAGCCGGATAGGCCATGGCGTTGCGGCCGATGGAAAAGGCCGAGAAGGTCCAGCTTTTGGGAACATTATTGACCATCGCCATGAAGGTATTCAGGTCGTCGGGCGCTCCCCACGGGATGCCCATGCAGAGCTGGATGAGAACCGGATCCTCAATGAGACCCTCCTCGGCAAGCTGCTTGGCGAACCAGAGATGACCGGTGTCGAAGGCCTCGATCTCCGGGCGGACGCCGAGATCGGTCATCTTCTTCGCCATGGCCCTCAGCATCGAGGGCGTGTTGGTCATGACGTAGTCGCCGAGGCTGAAATTCATCGTGCCGCAATCGAGCGTGCAGATTTCCGGCAGGCATTCGGCGACATGGCTCACGCGCTCGGAGGCGCCCGCCATGTCCGTGCCCTTGTCGTTCAGGGGCAATGGGCGTTCGACATCGCCGAAAATCAGGTCACCACCCATGCCGGCTGTCAGGTTCAGCACGACATCGACGTCCGCCGAGCGGATGCGGTCGGTGACTTCCCTGTAGAGATCGTTGCGGCGGCTGGCAGCCCCGGTTTCCGGATCGCGGACATGGCAGTGAACCACTGCCGCCCCAGCCTTGGCGGCGTCGATCGCCGAATCCGCGATCTGCTTGGGAGTAATCGGAACATGGCTGGATTTCGAAACCGTATCGCCGGCACCGGTCACGGCACAGGTGATGAAGACATCGCGGTTCATCGCAAGAGGCATTTTGTTCTCCCTCGTATTGAGGACATTACGGGGCATGCGGCATCTTCATGCTTTGCATTATCGGAACCAATCGATACATTATCGGAAACTCGAGATGCTGCCGATGCTGAACCCTTCCAACGCGCCCCTTGATATCGATCTGCTGGTCCTGCCGGAAACGAACCTGATCCTGATCGCGTCGGTGATCGAGCGCTGCGCGGGGCCAATCGCATTTCCGGGGCGGAACTCTATCGCTGGCGGCTGTTTACCCTTGACGGTTCGCCTGTGGAGACGACCAGCCTCATCCCGGTGCCGGCGTCCGGTAGCTTCAGGCCGATGTCGGAGACCGCGCCGCTCTTCGTTCTCGCCAGCTACAACTGGCGGCGCAGCGCCACGCAAGCCCTAAAGATGCAGCTATCGCAGACCGCGCGTCATCGCTCGATGATCGCCGGCATTGAATCCGGCAGCTGGCTTCTGGCCGAGGCGAGCCTTCTCGACAATGTCTCGGCTGCCGTCCATTGGGAGGATTTCGACGATTTTGCGCTTGCCTATCCGCAAGTGAAGGCTGTGAAGGACCGCTTTGTGATTGACGGCAAACGCATCACCACGGCCGGCTCTCTGCCGACGGTCGATCTGATGCTCGAAATCATCCGCCGGCGGCAAGGCTATTCGCTGGCGCTCGAGGTCAGCCGTCTGTTCATTTATGAGCCGGCATCCACGCAGAGTGCGGCGGAGTTATCGCCTTCGACGGCCGGCCTGCGCATGCGCGATCCGCGCGTTGCCCAGGCTATTCGCCTGATGGAGGACCATATCGAGCAGCCGCTGGTGCTCACGCGTCTGGCTCGCCGCGTTGGTCTCAGCGCCCGCCATCTGCAGGCGCTTTTTCAGGATAGCATCGGCGCGCCGCCGCATGTGCATTATCTGGCACTTCGACTGAATGCCGCCCGCCGCAAAGTGATCGAGACGAAGGATTCCTTTGCCGAGATCGCGGCAGCAACCGGTTTCAACTCGGCCTCTGCCTTTTCCCGCAGTTACCGGGCGAGCTTTTCCGAAAGCCCGTCCGGTACCCGTCGCAGGCTGCGCGGCCGCGCTACGGCTGCGGCAGAACCGACATAGGCTGGAAGGCTTCCCGCACCCTCTCGGCGAGTTCCTGAATTGCCTCGCTCGAATGATAGGGATTGCGGCGCAGTACGACGCGCGAGGAATCGACGGGCGGAAAGCCATCTTCGCTCGTCAGCTCCCGGCAGCCATGTGGAATATTGCTGCGTGACAGGGTCGTCACTGCCAGCCCGGCAGAAACCGCGTTCTTCAGGCCGGAACTGGTATCGGCGATGAAGGCGATGCGATAGGCGCGGCCCTGTTGCTCAAGGGAGCGCAGCGCGAAATCCCGCGCCCATGTCGAATTCCGATAGGTTGCGATGGGCAATGGTATGGCATCGTGCAACCGATGCACCATGGATGTTACCCAGACTGTGGGATCGATACAGAGGACTTCGCCTTTGTTCTGGTTGCTCCAATCGAAGACGACAGCAAGGTCGAGCTCATCCTTCTCCAGGGCGGCGAGATTGTGCGCGGTATAATCGCAGGAAACTGTGACTTCGACGGCCGGGTGCCGGATGGCGAAGGCGGCCAGCGCAGCAGGCAGAATGGTCTGGCTATACTCTTCCGGAATTCCGATCCGCACCGGTCCGTCGAGCGGCTTGGTGCGGATTGTGGCGGCCGCCTCGTTCAAAAGCTCGATGACCCTCTGGGCATAGGGGAGTAACTGATTACCCGCCCGGGTCAGGACAGCTCCGCGTGCATTCCTGTCAAAGAGCGTCTCGCCGATCGTTTCCTCCAGGCGCTTGATCTGAGCACTGACGGCCGATTGCGTGCGGCCGATGCGCTGCGCGGCTATGGAAAAATTCGACGTCTCGCTGATGACGAGGAAGGTCCGGAGCAAATCGCTTTCGATGGGATCGTGCATCGCAGGTCACAAATATTTCTGATAGCTACTATCTCTACTATTCGTTTGCCTGATGTCAAATATCGGCGCAAACAGGAGCCGTTCCTTCGGTTTCCTCACTGAGTCCATTACATGACATTCCAGTTTCCGGCCCGCTCCGCTTTTGCCAGCGATTATGAGAGGGGCGTTGTACTCGTGGCTACAGCAATGCTTGCGTGGAGCTGCAGCGGCATCTACGCACGCCTTCTGACCACGGATATCTGGACGACGATCGCCTGGCGATCACTGTTCGGTGGCCTGTTCCTGCTGATTCCCAGCTTTTTCCTCGAAGGCGGGTTTTCCAGGCGGCAATGGGCCTCGATCTTCCATCCGGCCGGCCTGGCGATGCTCGCCTGCCAGATGATAAGCCAGGCTTGCTTCATCGGCGCGCTTTATATGACCACGGTCGCCAATGTGACCATGATCTATGCGACGGCGCCATTCATCGCCGCGTTTCTCAGCTGGTCCATGCTGAAGGAGCGGGTGGCGAAGCGAACGTTGATTGCCGGCGGCATCTGCCTCATCGGCGTCGCCGTTATCGTAGCGTCGTCGATCGGTGGCGGCACAGGCATCGGCGATCTGCTGGCGCTTGGCATGACTGTCACCTTCGCTCTCATTATCGTCATCCCGCGCATGGATCGTAGCATTCCGATCCTGCCGTCGAGCGTTGTCAGTGGGCTGCTGACATTCGTTATCTTCGTGCCCTTCGCCTCGACAAGCTCGGTTGATGTCAACGACTGGCTGCTGCTGGCTGCCTTCGGGGCGACGAATTTCGCGCTCGCCTTCGTTCTTTTCCTCTTCGGCTCCAGGCGAATGCCGGCGGCCGACGCGGCCCTGATTAGTTCGATGGAGATCGTGCTGACCCCGTTCTGGGTCTGGCTGTTCTTTTCGGAGACGCCGCCTGTGGCCACGTTCATCGGCGGGGCGATCATCTTCGCGACGATCGTCTGGCATACGGCCGTCGATCTCCGGCATGGGCGCCGTGTCCGTGTGCCCGCGGAATAGGCTATAGCCATCGGCCCGCGTCTCGGCAAAGATAGCGGCTTGAGCCTCGATTTCACAGAAGCGATGAAAACGATATGACCTCCAACGACCCCTTGCTCCAGCCCTATCAACTCAAGCACCTCACGTTGAAGAACCGCATCATGTCGACGGCACATGAGCCGGCCTATTCGGAAGACGGCATGCCGACAGATCGATACAGGCTCTACCATCGCGAGAAGGCGAAGGGCGGCATCGCGCTGACCATGACCGCGGGCTCGGCAGTCGTCTCACCGGATTCGCCGCCTTCCTTCGGCAACCTCCATGCCTATCGCGACGAGATCGTTCCGTGGCTGAAGAAGCTGACCGACGACTGTCATGAGTATGGTGCCGCCGTCATGATCCAGTTGACCCATCTTGGCCGCCGCACCGGCTGGAACAAGGGAGACTGGCTGCCGGTGCTGGCGCCGTCGCCGATCCGCGAGCCGGCGCACCGCGCCTTTCCGAAAGCGGCCGAGGAATGGGATATCGAGCGCATCATCGCGGATTTCGCCGCGGCAGCCCAGCGTATGCAGGACGCCGGCCTCGATGGTATAGAAATCGAAGCCTACGGCCATTTGACTGATGGCTTCTGGTCGCCGGCGACGAACAGGCGCGAGGACGAGTTCGGCGGTTCGCTCGACAACCGCATGCGCTTTTCGATGATGATGACGGAGGCCATCCGCAAGGCGGTCGGGCCGGACTTCATCGTTGGCATCCGGCTCGTGGCCGATGAGGATTGGGAGAAGGGGCTTTCGCGAGAGGAGGGTGTCGAGATCGCGCGGCGGCTGGTTGCCTCGGGCAATATCGACTTTCTCAACATCATTCGCGGCCATATCGAAAGTGACGCGGCGCTCAACAATGTCATTCCAATCCAGGGCATGGCATCTGCACCGCATCTGGATTTTGCCGGCGAGGTGAGGGCGGCGACCAAGTTCCCGGTTTTCCATGCCGCGCGCATCAGCGATGTCGCCACCGCGCGACACGCGATCGCGGAAGGCAAGCTCGACATGGTCGGCATGACCCGCGCCCATATTGCCGACCCGCATATCGTCAAAAAGATCATGTCCGGGCAGGAGGCACATATCCGCCCTTGCGTCGGCGCCACCTACTGTCTTGACAGGATCTACGAGGGCGGCGAGGCGCTCTGTATTCACAATGCGGCGACCAGCCGCGAGGCCGAGATGCCGCATGAGATCGAGCGGGCAGCAGTGTCGCGAAAGGTCGTCGTCATCGGTGCCGGACCTGCAGGTCTGGAGGCGGCTCGTGTTCTTGCTGAACGCGGTCACACAGTTGATGTGCTTGAGGCAAGCAGCAAAGCCGGCGGCCAAGTCAATCTGCTGACCCGCAATCCCCGCCGCAAGGAAATGATCGGGATCATCGATTGGCGATTATCTGAGTTGGAACGCCTCGGCGTCACCATCCATTATGATGTCTATGCCGGAGCGGATGAGGTCATGGCCTTCGAACCCGATCTCGTCGTGGTGGCGACGGGCGGCATTGCGCAGTCACCCGAACTGGATAGCGGCGATGCTCTTGTCACCTCCTCATGGGATATTCTTGCCGGCGCCGTGAAGTCTGAAGGGCAGGTCCTGCTCTATGACGACAATGGCGGCCATCCAGGCATGTCGGCGGCCGAAGTCATCGCCAATGGCGGCGCCGAGCTGGAGCTTGTCTCGCCAGAACGTTTCTTCGCGCCTGAAATGGGCGGCATGAACCATGTGCCCTACGCGAAGGCCTTTGCCGAAAAGAATGTGCGCGTCACCATCAACACCCGACTGAAATCGGTGCGGCGCGACGGCAATGCGCTGGTGGCGGTTCTCGGCTCCGATTTCTCCGAAAAGACGCAATGGGAGCGGCGGGTTTCCCAGGTGGTGGTGGAGCATGGCACCGTGGCCAATGACGAGCTTTATCTCGAGCTGAAGCCGCTGTCGCGCAATCTCGGGGCCGTCGACTATCCGGCCTTGATTGCACGCCGCGCGCCATTGCCGGAAAGAAATGCGGCCGGCAACTTCGATCTGATCCGTATCGGTGATGCGATTGCGAGCCGCAACATCCACGCTGCCATCTACGATGCGCTACGTTACTGCTCCTTGTTGTAACGTCTTGGGCATGGTGGTCAGCGCAGCGTCTCGACTAAGGTTGGTGCCGTGGCCAGATTGTCGATAAAGACGGTCATCGCGTAGCATGCGACGAGCAAGTCCATCACATATAGGATCAGCGGCTTCCAGCGGGCTGTGACGGGCGATGAGTCGCGGGATGAAAAGCTTTCGACGCGGGTCATATCGTGAAAAGACCTCGCCGAAAGTGTCAGCAATATCAGCATGTTGAAGAGTATGAACTGGCGCGGGCTGGCGCCGATAAGGCTGAAGGCGGCATTGCAGATGATGGCGCCGGCCCAGAGACGGGTGCGCCTGGCAAAACAGCGCCGCACGCATCTGAATGCGCCACCTGCGATTATGGCACGGCCTGATCGCCCATCGTAATGTTCTCGCAATGCCGGCCCTTATATTTCCGTCTCGATGAATTGAGGAAATCAGGATTCGGGGGTCGCGTGTGTGTTGTTATGTTGCGGCGTATTCTTTTAGTCATGCGCACCTGGGCGTCGCCAGCCGGGCCGTCATGAAGCTGCAACAAAATGTAACAACTCATAACACCGTTTCACATGCGAATCGGTATATTTGCCTCAGCTTGAACGAGAGGCAGCTTGATGCATTCAGACAATTCGCCGTCCCCTTCGCAGACCGATGTCCTGATCTGTCTGGATAATCAGCAGGTCGCTTCTCGCATCGGTTCCGTCCTGTCAGAGCAGGGGTTGACGGTGGCATCGATGCCGGCGACCGGCATTCAGGAATGGATCGGGCCTAACGGCTGCCAGGTGGTGATCACGCATACGGCGATGATTGGCCAGGTGCGCACGAGATTGAAGCTGCCGGTCGTGAACCTCGAAGCCTTCATCTTCGATCGCCCCGAACATGTCGCCGAGGGTGCCGCGCGCCAGTTCGATGGCGATGCGTTTATCAAACGGGTCTTCTCGGTCATGAGTGACGCGCGCAAGCGCAGTCCGCAATGATCCGCGCACAGCACTTCGGGCAATTTACAGCCGCAGCTGACTGACCTTGTCGAAGAAATGAAGGTTGGGCGATGACAGAGAGATCCGAACGGTCTGGCCCGGTGTGAGCTCGGCACGTTCTCTCATCACCCAGGTGAGTTCCTTGCCTTCCAGATCAAGCGCGACATGCGTTTCGGAGCCGGTTGGCTCGACGACCATCACGGTGGCAGAGGTGCCATCATCTGTGGCAAAGGCGATATCTTCGGGGCGAATGCCGACGATGACATCCCGATCTGCAGCCTGGGCAGGGGCGTTGGAGAGAGCGATGCGCGTTCCCGAGGACAGGGTGAGTGTCGGCGTGGCATCGCCTGTGATCCTGCCTTCGAGGAAATTCATCGCCGGCGAGCCGAGAAAGCCCGCGACGAACACATTCTTCGGGCGGTCGTAGAGTTCGAGCGGAGAGCCGACCTGCTCAACTTTCCCGCCTTGCAGCACGACAATCTTGTCCGCCATCGTCATGGCTTCGATCTGGTCATGTGTAACATAGACGATGGTCGTTTTCAGGCGCTGATGCAGGGCCTTGATCTCGGCGCGCATTTTCACGCGCAGCTTCGCATCGAGATTGGAAAGCGGTTCGTCGAAAAGGAACACCTTCGGATCGCGAACGATGGCGCGGCCCATGGCGACGCGTTGGCGCTGGCCGCCTGAGAGCTGGGCGGGCTTGCGGCCGAGCAATGGCTGCAGCCCGAGAATGTTGGCGGCCTCGCCGACCTTCCGGTCGATCTCGTCGCGCTTTGCGCCGGCCAACTGCAGTGCAAAGCCCATATTTTCCGCCACAGTCATCTGCGGATAGAGCGCGTAGTTCTGGAATACCATCGCGATGTCGCGATCCTTAGGCGGCAGGTCGTTGACGACCCGCTCGCCGATCGAGATCTCGCCGCCGGTAATATCTTCCAGTCCCGCTATCATGCGCAGCAGGGTTGACTTGCCGCAGCCCGATGGGCCGACGAGGATTACAAATTCGCCGTCCGAGATTTCGACATCGACGCCATGGATGATGTTGATCGCGCCGTAAGACTTCCTGACGTTCTTGATGGTCAATCCGGACATGAAATTCTTCCTCTAAATCAGTGCTTCTTACGAATGCGCAGCGCCTGGTAAGGCTTGCCCGGCAATTCGACGCCGAAGGCCGCATCCGCCTTGCCACCACGGACGATTGCGCCGTGGCGCGTCGGGTGAGGGATCGGCGCCTCCACCTTCTTGGCGGGCCTAATCGTCATTTCCCATGTGTCGATGATGTCGACGTCGTAATCCGTGCCGTCCTTGGGCAGCCCCGTCGACCAGACGACCGGCTGATGCTCGCCGAGATAGATGTAGCTGACATCACCATCGCGGGCGCCGGAGACGCGCGTCCAGGGCCATTCGCCGGCACCGGCCATCGGTTCAAGTCCGTTGACGACATCCTGCTCCAACAACTCCCGCAGGAAGCCGATGCGCTTCCACGCTTCGCCGCGAAGCTCGCCGCCCTTGGCCCACCAGATCAGATCGTCCGGATGCGAATAGGTTTCGCCATGGCCGGCATAGCCGCCACGCGTCGTGGTGATCCAGAAGCGATGCACCAGTTCCTGCGCGGTCAGATTGCCCCAGGACTGGATGATGTTGCCTTCATATTCCGGCTCGTCGTTGACGACGGGCTTGCCGTAGGCGTCGCGCCATTCCTGGGTCCGCTTTACATCCCAGTTCTGGATGCATGTATGCGTTACCCACGGCTTGCGATGATCGAAATTCATCGTCGCTTCGCCGTTATGGATGGATTTCAGGTGACCGTAAGGGTCGTTCTCTTCGAGGATATGGAAGTAGCGGTCCCATTGCGACATGGGCTTCGTATCGAGGAGGAAGTCATACTCGTTGGCAAGCGCCCACCAGACGTTGCGATAGGCGGCAAGGCGCGCCGCGAGATAGGCGACATAGCGGAAGTCCTGCTCGGCCGACATGTCGGAATAGCCCCAGCGATCATAGGGGTGGAACATGATGAGGTCGGCTTCGATGCCCAATTCGCAGAGAGCTGCGACCTGCTGCTCGAAATGGCGGAAGAGGATGGGATTGGGCCTGTCAAAGTCCTCCTTGCCGTTAGCGCCCTTTTCGAAGCAGGGGTAAAGCGGTTCGTTGACGTTGTAGGGATAATCCTTGGGGAATACACCCATGCGGATCTTGTTGAAGCGTGCCTGCTTCAAGGTCTCGAGTGTTTGCGCCTGCATATCGAGCGGCTGATGCGTCCAGGCGTAGCAGGTGGTGCCGAATGAGAGGAAAGGCTTGCCGTCGGCATAGGCGAAGTGGAACTTGTTGCGCACATGCACCGGACCGTGATTGCCCGACGACGGCGCGGTGGCGACGAAAGAGCCGGTCTTGTCATCAAGCTCCGTGGTTTTCGAGCGCGTGCGGAACGACCATTCCCCCTCGTTGTCGGGCATGAAACGAACGCGATAGGTGCCGTCGCCATCATAGAAGCCGGGTACGCGGACCTCCCGGCTGTGCTGGCTGAAAACGGCATCGAATGCCACATCGAGATAAGGATTGCCGCCCGAAGGGCCGTTGAAAGCCGCTTCGAAGACACCCCATTTTTCGACGGACGCATTGGACATGATATTCTCCTCGGAAGATCTATGAGTAGTTTGACTGTTCAGCCCTTGACGGCGCCGGAGGTAAGGCCGGAGACGAAGTAGCGCTGGAAGATCAGATAAACGATGGTTGCCGGCAGCACGGTCATGACGATGGCGGCGTTCAACTGCCCGTAATCATTGGAAAACTGGCCCTGGAAGGACATGAGCCCGAGAGGCAGCGTCCACATGTGCTGATCCTGCAGCAGCACCAGCGCCATCGCGAATTCATTCCATGTGGAGACGAAATCCAGGATGAGCAGGGCGGCGAGCACCGGCAGGCAGACCGGCAGGAATATCCGGCGGAAGATGGTGAAATGACTGGCTCCATCGATCAACGCCGCCTCGGACAATTCCTTCGGAATGCCCCGGAAGAAGCCATGCAGAATGAAGACCTGATAAGGTACACCGAAGGCGATGTAGGGCAGGATGACGCCCGGATAGGTGTCGATCAGGCCGAGTGAATTGACCAGCGTGAACAGCGGCGCCAGCATCACCTGAAAGGGGATCATCGTGCCGAAGACGACAAGAAGCAGCAGCGCCTTGCCGAACCGCAAGCGGATCTTGGCAAGAGCATAGGCCGCCATCGCCGACAGGATCAGCCCGAGCGGCACCTTGATGACGGTGATGATGGCGCTGTTAAGGAAGGCACTGGCAAAATTGCCTCGGCCCCAGGCGCTCTCATAGTTCCCGAAAGCAGGATTGAGCGGAGGCATGAAGGCGCCTGTCGTCGTCACGTCAGCCTGCGTTTTCAGCGAGGTGAAGACGATGAAGATGAAGGGGGCAAGCCAGATCAGCGCGACGACAAGCAGCGCGATCCACAAGGCGATCAGGATGGGGTCACGCTTGCGCTTTGCGACCGCAATGGTTTCGAAGTCGCCGGACACAGATGTTGCCGTCATTGCTCGGCCTCCTCATGCTTTTGCGTCCAGCGCAGATAGGGAATGACGACGACGATGGTGATGAGGAGCAGGACGACGGAGATCGCAGCGCCGCGGCCGAAATCGAAGATCTGCATCGCCTGGGTAAAGGCCCAGAGCGCCAGCATCTGCGTGGATTGCGCCGGCCCGCCGCCGGTCAGGCCATAGACGATATCGAAGGCTTTCAGCGACGAGATGACCGACAGCACCAGCACGATGGTGAGCGTGGTACGAAGTGCCGGCAGCGTGACATATCTGAAGATGTTCCATCGCCCGGCGCCATCGATACGCGCGGCCTCGACGAGCGTCTGCGAAACATTTTGCAGACCGGCGAGAAACAGCACCATGGAGAAGCCGACCGATTGCCAGAGATAGGCGACAAAGACGGAGTAGAGCGCGACGCTCTTGTCTCCGAGCCAATCCTGGATCCAGCTCTGCAGCCCCATCGAGGTCAGGATCTCGGTGAAAAGGCCGAAGAAGGGGTCGTACATCCACTTCCACATGGTCGCGACGCGATGGGCGCGATGATGACGGGAAGGTAGAAGATGGCGCGGAAGGTGTTGCGCGCGAAAATCTTCTGGTTGAGGCTAAGTGCCAGCAGCAGCCCGACGATCGGCGGAAAGACCACGCACATGATTGTCCAGATGACAGTGTTCCGGAAGGCGACCCAGAAAACGGGATCTTGCGTGAAAATATACTGATAGTTCGCCAAACCGACGAATGGGCGTTGGGGATCGAGGCCGTTCCATTTCTGGAAGCTCAGCACGACCACGTTCAACATGGGATAGAGCGCGAAGATCGCGTAGATCAGCATGGCCGGGGCGAGCAGGATCAATGCCTGGACGCGGGGATCATGGGTTCTGTTGCGGATTGACATTCTGATAGCTCCCGGCGCCGGCTGGCGCATGGGCACCGATGCGAGGGAAGCCGTCGACCGTGATCATTGATCCGGTCGGCGACCTCCCTCGAAGGATCAGGTGCGGCCCGAGATGAAGGTCTGCAGCTGCTTGGCAGCATCAGCCGGCTTGATATTGCCGGCTGCGACATCGTTGATCACCCGGAAATATTCGGTGGTGACGTCAAGCGGGAACGCCTGGTCACCGTTCATATAGACCTTGCTATAGGTCTTGAAGATATCCAGCCACTTTGCCTCCAGCGGCTTCTGGTTGGCATATTGGACGTTCTTGTTGACCGAGATCGAGCTGATCTGCCCGACAAGATCCTGCTGGACCTTGGTCGACAGGAAATAATCAAGGAACTTGGCGGCGAGGTCCGGATTTTTGCTCTTGGTGCTGACGTAGTTGTATTCGGCAAAGCCATAGAGCCGGTTGGTGTTCGTCGGGAACGGCACGACACCATAATCGTCGAGGTTGACGCCGCTGCCGCTCAGCTGGCTGACAAGCCAGTCGCCTTCCAGCATCATCGCAGCACGACCGGCGACAAATAGCGTATAGGACTGCTGGTTGCTGATGCCCATGAAGGGTTTCAGCGTGTAGTCACTGGTCCATTTGGCGAATTCGGTAAAGGCGTCGGTCGCGCAGGGTTCCTTGGTCCAGTCGGTCTTCATTGCCATCAGCGCGTCGTGCTTGTCGGCGCCGCATTTGGTTTCCAAGAGCACGTCCATCAGGCGCATGACATGCCAGTTGACCGAACCGCCAAAGGTGAAAGCCGGAATGCCGGCGGCCTTAAGCTTCTCCGCGTCGGCAAGCAGCTCTTCGTAGGTCTTCGGCGCCTCAGTAATGCCAGCCTTCTGGAAGAGCTTCTTGTTGTAATAGATGGCCTCACCCTTGAAGGTGAAGGGAACGCCATGCTTGCCGCCCGGATAGAGATCAGCAAAAGCGGCTGCCGACGGGAGCAGCTCGTCGCTCCATTTGTACTGGGTGTAATATTTGTCGAGCGGCAGCGACAGGCCGGCCTTCACATATTCGCCGCCGAGACCGAGACCGGCCCAGCTGAAATAGATATCCGGACCTTTGCTGGAACCGGCGGCCACGCGAAGGGCGGTCTTGTGTTCATCGACGCCACGCTGGACGATCTGGATATGGGTACCGGGATTGGCGGCTTCGAAGTCGCTCGCCACCTTCTTGAGGGCGGTGTTGGCGCCGCCATTGTCAAAATTCAGCGTCCATAGCGTCAGGTCTTCTGCAGCGGCATTGGTTGCCGCCAGCGCTGCCGCGGCAATCGTAACCGCGCCGAACCAACGCGTATATCCATAGCTGATAGCCATCTCCCATCCTCCTCCGAGCAAAGCTGAGGGCGGTTTTGGCAAATAGTTGTCAACATGTCAACTGGTATGATGAGTTCATCATCACTATGGCGAGAAATGCGCATGCAGGCACGAGATCACGACGACGGCCGAAGCGGCTCCTGGGTCCATATGGCCCAGGGCGCGGTCACCAAGTCGGGATGAGCGGCCTTTTGCGGCAATCATCCCCTTGGTTGCTTCCGCTCCCGCATTTCCGGCCTCCAGTGCGGCGGTCAGGCAGGCGGCAAGAGGCTGGCCCTGATCACGGGCAGCTCGGCAAGCCGCTGCGGCAGGCGCCCAGGCATCGACCATCGTCTTCTCGCCGACCTCGGCCTTGCCGCGGTCTTGAATTCCCTTGGCGAAGGCCGCAATGATCTCGACCATGTCGTCATCGTTCAAAGACGTTTTGCCCTTCGCGGATGCTCCTGCCCGCATGAGTGCGGTTGCATAAAGCGGACCGGAGGAAGCGCCGACCGCGTTGAGGAATGATTTCGCGGCCGTATTGAACACGATCGTCGGATCGGCCGTTGCATCCAGCTCAGAAACGGCCTTGGCAGCGGCCGCGAAGCCAAGTTCCATGGCGATACCGTGATCCGCATCGCCGATCACGCCATCCAGCTCGCAGAGGCGATCTTTTTCACGCTCCATCGCCTCGGCAATATCAGTAAACAGCGATTTCAGGTCCTCCACGGTCACAACAGTCATTGCAGAGCCTCGCCGGAGCGGAACATCGCGCAATCGCAGGGATGGTCGATCAGTCGCTGGAGCTCGTCATCGAGATGCATCAGCGTGATCGAGGCGCCGGCCATTTCCAGCGAGGTGCAATAGTTGCCGACCAGCGACAGATGGATAACCAAGCCCGCATCGTCGAGCATCAACTTCACCTTGCGCATCAGGATGTAGAGCTCCATCAAAGGTGTCGAGCCCAACGAATTGACGAGCACGGCAACGCGATCGCCGCGCGCGGGTTTCATCTCGTGCAGTATCTTGCCGAGCAGTTCGTCCACCACCTCATCCGCCGGTTTCAGCGGGCCGCGCGCAATGCCTGGTTCGCCATGAATACCCATGCCGATTTCCATTTCATCGGCCCCGAGTTCGAAATTGGGCTTCAAAGTCTGCGGCAGGGAGCAGGGGGAGAGCGCGACGCCCATCGTAAACGTCCGCTCATTGGCCCAGCGCGCAACGCGTTCGACCTCGTCGAAGCCATACATCATATCGCAGGCGGCACCCGCAGCCTTGAAGACGAAGACATTCCCCGCGACACCGCGACGCCGCTCTTTCTGCTCCGGTGATGCGGAGGCGATATCATCGGTCGTGACGACCGTGCGGACCTCGAGATCATCCATGGCAAGCATTTCTGCGGCCATGTCGAAATTCATGACGTCGCCGGCATAATTGCCATAGAGGAACAGTACGCCGACGCCACCGTCGACGGCCTTGGCACATTCGATGATCGGGTCGGGCGGCGGCGAGGCAAAGACGTTGCCGATCGCGGCTGCGTCGGCAAGCCCCTTGCCGACGAAACCGAGAAAGCTCGGCTCATGTCCGGAGCCGCCGCCGATGACCATGCCGACCTTGCCGGGTCGCGGTCCGTGCTTCGCCACGATCGAGCGTGGCGATCCATCGAGGGCGCGAAGGTGTCGGGGATGGGCTGCCAGGATGCCCGCCAGCATCTCGTCGACGGCGGCCGCACCCTCGTTGATCAATTTCTTCGTCTTCACGCCGGTCCTCCCAAATCACTGCGATTGTTAGGACTAACATGCGCGTCTGCGAGTTCAGGTCAATCCATCAAACTCACGGAAGCCACCTCATAGGCTCGCAGCGTAAGGATGTCCTTTCCGGGGTGATCAGCGAGGCGAAGGGCTCCGAGCTCGATACGGCGCGGCGCAGGGGTGATGTTGACCAGATGCAATTCTCGTTGCGTGTCGGTGCGCGCGGTGACGAAGGCGAGCACGGAGGATGGGTCGGACGACAGGCACTCGCGCCAGCGGCCGCCGGCAAGACGGGCAAGCGTCGCGATCGAGTCGAAAATCGGGCGATTGGCGCCTGCTGGCGACGGCTCGTTGTCGCCGGCGATGAGGCCGAAAGGTCCGGTCAGTGCGGAAAGCGTCAGGCACTCCAGCTCGGCATCAAGCACGCGAGCGGCATAGCCGAAAGCGAAAGCTTTGCCGAAGCGGGCATTGTGGCGGGGGTCCGCATTGGCCATGGCAATGCGTGCGCCGCCAGAATTGTCCATCGTCCGGCTGCCATAGGGGTTCTGTCGCATGGGTATGGTCGAAGGGCCGATGCGATAGGGCCTGTTGCCATAGATGGCGCGCACCGAACGTGTGATGAAGGGCAATGCCTCCAGCGTCTGCATGACGCTGAGGTCATCGGCCGCGTGCACGATGGGATTGGTGCAATGAGTAATGAAATCCAGCGGTTCTGCGGGAACGCGCTTACGGTTGAGTTCCGTGAAATAGCTGAGCATCCCGCCGCCCAGACGCATGCCGGGAAAGGCTGCATGTGCGGCCGAATAGACCTCCTCCAGCGGTGGGCATTCCGGCCATTCGCTGCCCGGCGGGGTCGATTGCCGGTCGACGGACGGTGAAATAACAATTGCATCGGGGTCGAAGTTGGCAGCGTGCATCCAGGCCGCGATTTGGCTTGCTTCAACGAGCGGCGTCTGGCGGCACGGCAGCGCGATTTCCAAAGTTGATTTGCCGGCGTGAAGTGCCGCTATGGCAGCGAAGGATTTAAAGGCTTCACCGCCATGGCCGGCATTCGGATCGAAGTGGAACAGCAGTTCCTGTGCCGCGATCTCGGCGAGCTTGTCGCGAGCCCTGAGCGTCGCAGCCGCTTCCTCCGGCGTGATGGTGAACCCGATCGCAGGCATGATGCCTGACCTTGCCGTGAGGCCAAGGCTGATCGGCGCTGTATTTTCGGAGGGAGGGAGCGGGTTTGCCGGTGAACGGCTCATCTCGCCGACGGTCAGCACAATACGTTGCCGCACCGGCTCGCCCGCCGTTATTTGGTAAGGCCATGGCAAGGCGAGGGGACGGACATACGTCTTATAGGACGCATCCGACCAGTTGCGCTGGTCTTCCATTTCGAAAGTGTCGCCCTCCATGCGGCATTCCGCCGTGACACTCGGCGTGACGCGATGGGTGATCGCGCGCATATCCTTGAAGGGCTGCCACGGGTCTATGAGGTCCGGGAAATGCGTATCTTCGCGAGTGCCATCGACGTGCTCGATCGACACTGGCATACCCGCGACGCCGACGATTGGATGCAGGATGCAGAAGCCGCAGCGGTTCGTTTCAAAACCGGCCGCAGACAGGGCTTCCGTTTCGAAGATCAGAGGCTCGCCCGCCTGCGCGGCGATCCGTACGTCAACGACAAGTTCGGTATCATCCGGCCCCGTGTAGCGGGCCAGATAGCTGACCGAGAAGCCGTTCGGCTGTTGCTGTATGCGCAGATCTTCGACGTATGGAGCGTAGGTGCCCCAATCTCGATCGCGCACGAGATAGGAGATTGCGCGGAGCACCTCGGCGCCGCCATAGCTGATGCTGCGCAGGTTGCCGTTTTTGAAGTCAACGACAAGTTTGCCGGCCGTCAATTGAAGCGCAGGCGTTTCGGCTTCATGCGTGCCGTACAGCGGAAACGGATCGATGTCCGTCGTCATCGCAGCATTGCTCCGATATCGACGGCATGTCCGCCAGCCGCACTCTCATAGGCTGCTTCGACAAGTGCCAGGGTCTTCAGATTGTCGGCGCCTGATGTCGAGATCTCCCCGCCATCGGCCAGACGATCGGTCCAGTGTTGCTGGATCGCCAGAACGCTCTTCTGGATGTTATGCCATGGGCGTGAAGCCCAAGGGAGAAGACGAGGTGACGCGTCGGAAACGATCAGCCCGTCAGGACCATTGACCTCCAGGCGATAGCCCTGGGAAAGCCGGATCGTGCCCTTCGTGCCATCAAGCTCGATCAGCGTTTCCGGAAATGGTTCGGTTGCGAGCTTGGTGGCATAGCTGACATCGACGATCGATGTCGCCCCGCTTTCGTGATCGAGCAGGATGGTAGCGACATCTTCGCCTTTGATCTTCGGATTGACCCGCTTGATGCGGGCCGTCAGCGAGCTGACGTCACCAAGGACGAAGCGGGCGATATCGAGCGTGTGGATACCGAGATCCTCAATGATGAAACGCTCGCCTTCCGCCAGATATGGCTGGCCGGAAAAGACGTCGTAGCCCGAGCGGAAGGAAAAACGGCCCCAGAAGGGCTCGCCAATTGCCCCGGATAACAGGACGCTCTTCACTGCTTGAATAGGCGTCTGCCAGCGGAAATTCTCATGGACCATAAGGGGAATGCCGGCTTGTGCGCAGGCTTCCACCATTGCCTTCGCATCATCAAGCGTCTTTGCAAAGGGCTTCTGGCAGATTGCCGGTATCTTGTGGGCGGCGGCCATTTCCACCAGCGCGCGGTGGCTTTGCACTGTCGTCGCGATATCGACGAAATCGAAGCCACCATCGGCAAACATCGCGCCGGCATCGGCATAGCGGTGCTCGATGCCAAACTGGTCGCCGACGATCTTCAGCCGCTCGGGATTGCGGTCGCAGATCGCAACGATATGGGCACCGTCGACGTTTTGCCAGGCGTGCATCTGATTGACCGCGAAGAAGCCGCAACCGATCAAAGCGCCCTTGATGTCTGTCATGTCAGCCTGCCTATGTCATTTGCATTCATGTCACTCAGTTTCGTCGCCTCCTTCCGGGTGCGAAACACGCGCAGTTCCCGACAAGGCGATAAAGGGAGGGCCAGAAGCCCTCCCTCGGATGTCATCAGGTAATGCGCTGGATGCTGGCGGCGATTTCCTGTGGTTCGAAGACATTTTTCCAGTCATCGCGCATCAAGGCGGGGATGCCGAACTCGATTGCCTTGTTGCAGGCATCGGAGAATACACCGTCGACTTCCTTGAAGATCACCGCGCCGAGCACGTTCATATGACCAAGCAGAAAGTCGCGGGCGGCTTCCGCCGGCACGCCGCGGGCAACGCATTCATCCATCGCCTGACGCATGACGACAAGCAGGGATGCGCAGACCGTCTCGGAAAGGCCGGGCTCCAGCATCGCCATCTGCTCGACGGTGACACGGTGCGAGCGCATGACCGGCGCCCAGATGACCTTGGCGATTTCCTCGCCGAGCGTATAGGCGCTTTCCGGTCCCTGCATCAGAGCCGAAACGATGTGCTGCTTGGCGAAGAGGCCGCCAAAATGGTCCTTCTTCGCCTGCATGTCCGTTTCATCGTTGAAGATCGGCGGGTGGCAGGGGTGGGTGACGAAATAGGTGAGGTCTGCGCGCTGCGGCAGATGGCCGGCAAAGGGCGCGGCGGCGTCGAGAGCGACGACCATCGTGCCGGGCTTGAGCTTGTCGACAATGCCGGCGGCAACCTTGCCGATCGCCGTATCCGGAACCGCAAGGATGACCACATCAGCGCCATCGAGCGCCGCGTCCGCCGGCACGCAATCAATGGCAAGATCGTTCTTCAGGCGCGCTTTGCCAGCGTCGCCGACCTCGACATGGCGCACGTCGAAGCGCGAGCCTTTCAGATTCTTGGCGAGCCGGTAGCCCATTTTGCCGCCGGCGCCGAAAAGAGCAATTGCAGTCATGATAACACCTCGTTCACGTTCAAATCGTGATATCGCAACTGGTATAATGAGTCAATGAGTATGCCAATGTGTCGGCCAGAAAATGGCGCTTCCGCCTACGAACCTCTGCCGTCGCGGATCTGCGCGAAGTAATCATCAGTCCCGACCTGTCCACCCTTGAGGGCAATCTGCAAACCGTTTGTCGGTGCGTAGCTGCCATGCGCAGTGCAGAGCGGTGATCCTGGGGTTTGCGGCAATGGCAAAAGGGTGGTGAGTGCCTCGACGCGCAGTTCCTGTAATGCGTGGCTCGAAGTATCGCCGCCGGCGATAACGGCGCGGCCGAGACCTTCCTGTTCGATCAAGCGCCGGAGGAGGATGCCAAGAGCCTGCCCGAGGCGATGGCGAGCGCCGGGAATGCGATCGATATCGCCGCCTCGATCAGCCGAAGGCCCAAGGGCGGTATGGAGAATGACGCTTCGGCCTTTCTTCAGGCTGGCAGCGCCAGCATTGGCTGCCATCTCCAGCGCGATCTCGGCATTTTCGCCCACCAACTCCAGCGGATCGACGGCGATTCCTTCGAAGCCCTCTGTTGTCGCCCGGCGAATTTGGCGCTCTGTCGTGGGGGAGACGCTGCCGGAAACGACGGCGAGGCGCTCGACTTTGCCGGGCTGCTGGAATTCCGGCTTCGGTCCGATCAGCCTTTCGTCGCGCCAGGCGTTCAGCAGGGCATATTCGACCCCGGAAGAGCCGGCGACGAAGGCGTTGCCCTTGCCTTTGAGGCGCCATAGCTGGCGGCCGGCGGCTGCCTGTGTTTCCGGGCTAACGACGTCCATGAGCAGGATGCCGTCACCCTCCCTTGCAAGCCCATCGATCCGCTCATCGGCGTCCGGGGCCACCATGGTCGTGAGATCGGCGAGGCTAACGGGCAGGGATGTCTGCTTGCGGAGATGAATAGCAAGATCGGCCTCGTCCATCGGGGTGACCGGGTGGCGGCTCATGACCGGATGGCGGTCGATGCGGAAGACCTGGCCCTGATAGGCGGCGAAGAGATGGCCGAAGGCGGTATAGCGCCTGAGCTGCGGCGCGCCGACGACGACCGGAACGGTCGAGGGATTAAAGAGCGCCCTGCCGATTTCGATAGCCTTGCCGATATTGCCGATCTTCGGGTTGGAATCGAATGTCGAGCATACCTTGTAGTGACAGATCGAGGAGTTCAGGCTCTTCAGCCATGAGAACATCGGCCTCAGATTACGTTCCATCCATTCGGGCGTCTCGCTGCGGCTGGTGCCGGCGATGCCGATGGCGCGGCAATCCTTGAAACGCTCCAGCATGGCGCCGCTCGGAATGCCGAGAAACAACACGGTCGGCACGCCGTTCGAAGCCAGTGCCTCCATCACATCGGTGGAGCCCGTGAAATCATCGCCATAATAGCTGAGAAGAAGATTGGACATTGCGCTCAGGCGTCCTTGCCGTCACTGAATTTTGCGATCGAAGCGGCAAGCTCAGGATGATCCCTCGCGTAGTCCTCAAGCGGAATGTCAGAAACGGCGGCCTGCCACGCCTGCTGGATCGCACGAACGCCGGCTGCCGGTCCGAAGGGATGGCTGACGATGCCTCCGCCGCAGAGATAGAGGAGATCCGTGGTCCGCCCGGTGCGCTGGTAGGTTTCCGGCGCCTGGCCTCCCCACTGGCCTGAGCCGGCCACGGGCAGGGGGCAATCGGATTGATCGAAAAGCGGCGTGCTGATGGCCTTGAAGGACTCGACGAAGCTGTCGTCGGGCTCCCAGTATTTGACCCGAATGCCATTGATCTGGAATTGGTCGACGCCGAGCAGGCGCCAGAACTGCTGGTAGACTTTGAAATCCATGCCGGCGCCCGGATGGCGGGTGAGCACGTCCCAGCCGTTGCGATGGGCGTGCAATACCAGCGCGGAGCGTTTGCGCAGAAAACTCATGCCGCCGAAGCCGACTGAGTTGATGTTGACGACGGCGCAATTGCCGCCGGCCTTCAGCACCAGATCATGGTTGCGCATCATCTCGTCGGGGTCAGCATGCGAAATACCGAAAGCGTACATCACCTTCTTGCCGGTCTTCTGCTCGTGATCGCGGATCAGCGGCATGATCGCCTCGACACGTTCCTTCAGCGGCGAATAGGCCGGGCTCATGAGCTTCTCGTCGTCCTTGATGAAGTCGACGCCCGAGCCGATCAACTCGCTGACGAGCGCTGCCGTCTCCTGTGGCCGCAATCCCAGCGCCGGCTTGACGATCGTGCCGATGATCGGGCGGCCGCTGACGCCGGTGAGCCGCATGCTGCCGGCAACACCGAATTGCGGACCGGGATGGGCATCGCGAAAGACTTCCGGCAGCTTCATATCGACGACGCGGATGCCGGTCATGCCCTTGATCGAATAGACACCGCCGATGGCAATCGTCATCAGCGCCGCAAGATCCGTGCCGATGGCATCGAGCGGAAAGGCGATATCGACATCAGCCCGACGGATGGGGCCGTGACCTTCCGCGACCTCGGGCCATGTCGGCCGCGCAGCGTCAGCAAGTGGACGGATCGCGATCACTCGTGCGGCAACGCGCGCCTTGAGTTCTTCCGTTTCGCCGGGAACTGCAACGAAGGTGCCGGTGGATTGATCGCTGGCAATCTTGCTAGCCATCGCCTCGATGCTGCCCGGTGTTTCGATGCGATAGGTGATGGTAATGGTCATAAGTGGCTGATAGCTCCTTGCGCCGACGATTTTCGCGTGGCGTAAACTGGTAATCTGGTATAATGAGTATCCCAACTTCTGCAACGATTTTTTTGTTCGATAGCCGGCAAGCTGTTCCGTATGGGCTTCCGCCGCACCAAGCAAAAATGCATAAGGGAGGCAGAGCTTTGAGCAAGCGGGGTTCCATGGGTCAGCCAGCCGAACAAATTGTACGCCGGAAGCTTTCCGATGAAGTCTTCGACCGGTTGGAGCGGTTGATCACATCGGGAGAACTTAAGCCGGGTGATGAAATGCCATCGGAACGTGTCCTTATGGAGCGTTTCGGCGTTGGCCGGCCGGCGATACGCGAGGCCATGCAGTCACTTGCCAATATGGGGCTGGTGAATATCTCCCACGGTGAGCGGGCAAAGGTGCTGCAGCTCACGGCACAGTCGATTTTCCGCCAGGTGGATCTGACGGCCAAGATCATGCTGTCGCAGTCGTCTGACTCTCTGGAGCATCTGAAGAGCGCGCGTATCTTCTTTGAACGTGGCATGGCGCGCGAGGCAGCAGCGCGCGCAAGCGAAAAAGATGTCGCTGACCTCAAGGAAATCATCGAACGTCAGCGTGCCTTCCTCGGCCACGCCGAGGAATTCATCGCAGCCGACATGCAGTTTCACACACGCATCGCCCAGATATCAGGCAATCCGATCTTTGTTGCCGTCAGCGAAGCCATGCTGGCCTGGCTGAAAGCCTACCATACGGACATGCTGATCTGGACCGGCAAGGAGAAGTTCACGCTGGTCGAGCACGAGGAGATCCTCGGGCGGCTCGCTGAGAACGACGCCGATGGCGCCGAGGCAGCGGTGCTGAAGCACCTGGAAAGATCGCGCGCGCTCTATACCAAATAGACATAGTCGGCTTGACGCGGCCGCCGTGCTACTTTCGGCAAGGCGCGTATATCTGTCGCAATTCCTCCTCAATCCTCGTGGAATCTCGGGAAATAAATAAGAGGTGTGTGATGATCAACTTCATCCAGCGGAATATGGCGCTCGTCCTGGCTCCGGTCATGACGGCGCTCGCCATAGCCATCTATAATTTGATGTGCCTTCTGATCAGGCATCATCACACGATGCTGCATGATCTTCATCGTGCAATCGGCGCCATCGTCCTCTTCATCGGATTTTATGGCATCATCCGTTACATGCAGTCGCTGCCCGAGGACGACAGCTAGGATTCCATCGATCTTTGGAAAATCGAGCGGCGCTCCTTAACGAGCGGCGTAAGCATTATCGACATGATCTCGACGGGACGGAGAAACGGAGATGCCTGACCTTGCGCTCGGCGCCCTGACCCGAAACGGAACTGTTCTGCTCGCAAGGCGAGGTCCCAGGCGCAAGGTGCATCAAAATTGCTGGAGCCTTCCGGGTGGCCACATTGAGGATGGCGAAGGCGCTGAAACCGCCATGTGCCGAGAACTGATTGAAGAAATAGACGTGACGCCAGAGCACTGGCAGCTTCTCGGGAGATTTGTTTCAAAGGGCCTATCCGAGACATCCGCCACTTTCCATGTTTATCATGTGGATAGATGGCACGGAGCCCCAAGTCTCATCGGTGATGAACATATAGAGCTCAGATGGTTTTCTGCTGCCGCGATAGCGTGCGAAACCGGGTTGGCGCCGACTGAGCTTGGCGAAATGCTTCGCAATCTGCTCGCGAGTCAGACAGCAGCGGCTGGTTAGGCTCCGTAGCAATTATAGCGTCAGGCCGGCTCAAAGACCCCTGAGTCTCGGATTCCATCGGCCGTTCGAAAATAAAGCCGGTAATTTCAGATAGAGTTCAGCCTTCCCACCTATCCTCCGCCTCGATTCTTGGTGCGGGATCGGTAACGCATTCGACATGTGCGGCCGCTAACGTGCCAAAAATTGTTTCGCAGCAAGGTTCATCGCGCCATTCCGGCGCTAAGCCCCCACTTAAGAACTGAGGATATCGAAACGTGGCTGATGTTTGTACACAGGGCGTAGACACGGGCTTTGTCGCCCTGGGCTATGCCAAAATTGCTTTTCTGGGTGTCGTGCAGGGATTGACGGAGCTCCTGCCGATTTCGTCCACCGCCCATATGCGCCTGGTGCCGGCCCTGCTCGGCTGGCAGGATCCTGGTTCGGCGTTTTCGGCGACTATGCAGCTCGCCGCGCTGGCGGCGATTGTCTCTTATTTCTGGAGCGACGTCCGCTTTGTCACCTTCGGGTCGCTCGACGCCGTAAGAAGCAGGAATTGGCGTTCACCCGCAATAAGGCTTGCGGTTGCCATTATCATCGCCACGATCCCGATCGTGATCGCAGGCCTGCTGCTGTCGTCTTCGCTGAATGCCTGCGGCACGTCGTTTCGCAGCCTGTGGGTTATCGGCATTGCCTGCCTTGTGATGGGCATTCTTCTGGCTGTTGCCGAACTCTACAGCCGCCACAGGAAGAACATCGAAGAGATGACCCTGGTCGATGCCCTGTTTGTCGGCATCACCCAGGTCGGCGCGCTTATACCGGGCGTATCGCGCTCGGGCTCGACTTTGACCGGCGCGCTTTTCCTTGGCCTGCAACGTGATGAGGCTGCGCGGTTTTCGTTCCTGCTCGGGCTTCCGGCTATCGCGCTTGCCGGCTTGAAGGAGCTGTTCGAGCTCTACAAGGCCCATATTCCGATGGAGGCATGGTCTGTCCTGCTCGTCGGCCTCATTGTCGGCAGCATATCGTCCTTCGTGACCATCTGGGGCCTGATGCGCTTCCTGGAGCGCTTCTCCACCTGGCCTTTCGTGATCTACCGCGTCGTACTGGGTGTCGTCATCCTCTTCGGCGTGCTGACCATGGGCTGGGCCTGATCGTCCATCCAGAGATGGAGGCGGCGACCATGGGTCGTCGCCTCCTATTGCGATCAGCCGAACACCAATCCGCCATCGACGATCAGATTCTGTCCGGTCACGGCGCGTGCCCAAGGGCTTGCGAAGAAGAGAATTGCGTCGGCAGCTTCTTCCGGCGTGGTGACACGACGCAGTGGCGTATTGGCTGCGATGATGTCGAAGACGGCCTCAGGTGTGGCGCTGCTGGCATCTGTGGTCCGGAGCAGGCCGCCGGAAACCATGTTGACGGTAATTCCAAGCGGCCCGAGTTCCGCGGCAGCCGTACGGGTCAATGACAGGAGCGCTGCCTTGGCCGCCGTATAGTCGTGATAGGGTACGACCGGATTCTGGAAAAGGTTGGTGCCGATCGTGACGATGCGGCCAAATCCCGCTGCTGCCATGCCCGGCCGCGCCGCCTGAATGAGGTTGAGCGCGCCCTGCAGGGCCGTCTCAAGCTGCTTTGCCATCTCAGCCCAGCTCAAGGCGTCCAGCTTCGAACGCGCGTCGCCGTTGAAGCTGAAATCAGCCAGTGCATTGTGAACGACTGTCGTCGGTGCTCCGAGATGGGCTGTTACGTCGGCAACAAGCCGCTCCGTTTCGGTAAGGCTGCGCATATCGGCCTGGAATGCACTCGCGCGATCGCCAAGCTCTGCCACCAGTGCTTCCGCTTGCTCGCGGCTTGCACGGTAGTTGATCGCGACTTTCGCGCCTTCGCGGGCAAAGGCCGCAGCGATGGCGGCGCCGAGACCGCGCCCGGCGCCGGAGACGATGACGACTTGGTCCTTGATTGGCAGGCTCATTTTTCAACTCCTTCATTGTTTGCCCATAGCGCGTGGAAATGCTGCACGGGCCCGTGGCCGCTGCCGACTGAAAGCTGGTCGGCGGCGGCCACTGCGTTTGCGAGATAGTCTTTGGCAGAAGCGACGGTTTGCGGCAGCGGCAAGCCCTTGGCGATTTCGGCTGCAATGGCGCTGGAAAGCGTGCAGCCAGTTCCATGGGTGTTTTTTGTCGGCAACCGATCGGCCTCGAACCAGGTGAGGGCGCCGGCGCTTGTCAGCACGTCGGGGCTCTCACGACCTTCAAGGTGGCCGCCTTTCACCAGAACGGCGGCGGGCCGAGCTTGGCCAGGGCAAGCGCCTGACGCGCCATGTCTTCGCGGCTCTTTGCCTCGGCTTCATGCAGCAAGGCCGCCGCTTCCGGCAGGTTCGGCGTCACCACCGTTGCCAGCGGCAACAGACGTCGGGTGAGCACATCGACGGCGTCCGCAGCAAGAAGGGCCGCACCGCCCTTGGCGATCATCACCGGGTCGAGGACGATGGGAACGTCGCGATGCCGCGCCAGACTATCGGCGACAGCTTCGGCGATCGCCGCATTGGCGATCATGCCGATCTTAACGGCATCGACGCGTATGTCGGCGAAGATCGCGGCGATCTGATCAGCAACGAATTGCGGCGGTACGGGATGGACGCCGGTAACGCCCTGCGTGTTCTGGGCCGTCAATGCTGTGAGAACGGCCATGCCGTAGACGCCGCGCGCCGAGAAGGCCTTCAGATCGGCCTGAATACCCGCTCCGCCGGAGGGGTCGGAGCCGGCGATGGACAGAACGTTGCGGATCATTTGCGCGCCTCCTTGATAGCTTCGGCGATTAGGGCTGTCGCGGCCTCTGGGTCGGATTTGCCGCAGATCGCCGAGACGACGGCCAGTCCGTCTGCACCGGCCGCGAGGGCATCGGCAGCGTGCTCAGCTTTCAGCCCGCCGATGGCGACCGTCGGAACCGGGCAAAGCTGGATGATGCGGGCAAGGCCGTCAAAGCCGATCGGGTGCTTGTGGTCGGGTTTGGTCGGTGTCGCAAAGACTGGGCCGACACCGACATAGTCGACGACATCAGCATCGATGGCCGAGGCGAGAGCTTCCGTCTCCACCGAGAGGCCGAGAATCATCTCCGGCCCGACCCGGCGGCGGGCCTCGCTGGCATCCAGATCTTCCTGGCCGATATGCAGGCCATCGGCACCAATGGCGATGGCGGCCTCGACATCATCATTGATGATAAGAAGAGCATTGCTGCCGGCCAGCGCTTGCTTGAGGGCAAGGCCGGTCTCGATCATGACTGCGGTCGAAGCATGCTTGTCGCGCAATTGCACGATGGTAGCGCCGCCAGCGACTGCGGCACGCGCAGTTTCGACCATGCCGATATCGGCGCAGAGTACGGGGTCGAGAACCAGATAGAGTGAGAGATCGAAGTTCTTCATGCCGTCAAAATCCTGGCTTTGGCAGAAAGCGTTTCCACATCGAGGGCGGTCAGCGCATCGAGGAAGCGCCAGGAAAAGGAGCCGGGGCCATCGGCCGCCGCTCCTGCCTGCTCTCCGGCAACCGCAAAGACGGCAAGCGCCGCCACCGTTGCGTCGAAAGGATTGTCGGGCGTGGCCGCCGCGAAAGCCCCGACAAGGCAGGTCAGCGAGCAGCCGAGTGCGGTGACCTGCGGCATGAGTGGCGATCCGCCTTCTACGCGCCGCGCCTTCTGTCCGTCAGTGACGAAATCGGTGACGCCGGTTACGGCAACCACGCAGCCGTGCGTTTGAGCGAGTTGTCTTGCCGCATCCTCGGCCAGTTCAACGGGATCGCGGCTATCGACGCCTTGGCCGCGGCTGGCGCCACCGGCAAGCGCGATGATTTCCGAGGCATTGCCACGGATGATCGTCGGCTGCAGCTCCAGTAATTGCGCAACCGCCTTGCGCCGGAACGAGGTTGCGTAGTGCGCAACCGGATCGAGGACCCATGCTTGCCGACCTTTCCCGCCGATTGCGCGGCTGAAAGCATGCCGGCGAGCCATCCCGCCGACAAGGTACCGATGTTGATGGTCAGCGCACCGGAAATTGCGGCAAATTCGGCCGCCTCTTCCTCTGCGTGAACCATGGCAGGCGACGCGCCGGCCGCGAGCATCACATTGGCGGCGATGTTCATTGCCACGAAATTGGTGATGCATTGCACCAGCGGCGGGTTCGCCCGCATGGCGCCGAGCAGAGTGGCGGGATTGGTATGGTCTTGCATATCGCCCTTTCAGGCGGGCGAGACGCGAGGGGCGGCATAGGAAACTGCAAAGCCCCGAGCGACTCCCTCCGCCAGCATGATCTGGTTCAGGTTCAAAGGGTGCTTCTCAGCCCGCTGAACAGCGGACGCCCCTGTCTCTCAATCCGCTTGTTTTCGCAGACAAAGGCGGCCCTGTCATCAGCAAATCGCAAACCAGGGCAGGCGGCGCCTCGATCGCACACCCAAACCCTCCGGCAATCCATGCATCAGTTGCATGGGTGCAGTGCCACCTTGGCGCTGCAAAAGGGCAGGGGTTTGCACTATATTTTTGTCATCGAAGCGAACGAAGCGCCAAGCACGGCAGCTCAGCTTCGAATACCCAAGGAAAGGGGATCATCATGAACGTAGCACGCTCTTTCAATAACTGGCGTAAGTACCGTCAGACGGTTGCCGAACTGGGTCGCATGTCCACTCGCGAACTGCATGACCTCGGTATCGATCGCGGCGAAATCCGCAATGTCGCCCGCGCAGCCATTGCCGGCTAATAGTCCGACGACTGAATTTAGAGCCGTATTTCCTGGCGCCTGCTTCCTCCCGAGCAGGCGCTTTTGTTTTGTCCGCAAGGCAGCCGCGCGCTGGGCCGTCTGCCGAAAAAATGCACGACCCCAGCCTTAAGCTTTTCGCATAGCGCATAACTGCCCTGCAAAGAAATGCCTATGAACTGAGCAAAAGACTGGTATCTTCTACTCATCGAAGCGATGCACCTCCTCCCGCATCCCTTCGCTCTGCAGACGCCCTACTCCTCCTCCCAAGGGTCGTCTGCGCGAACAGCGCCACTCCTCCTCCCGCGCGCTGTTCATTATTGCCGAAAGCCTGCCGCACCTCCTCCCGCGGCAGGCTTTTTTCGTTTTATCCGGCACCATCCCAAAAGCGGCTCGCGCTCCTCTCGCAAAAATGAATTGCCGCTACTATGTGCGACTGACGTAGCGCGCTACATCGATGATCACGCCCAATCTGATTCACTGAAAATGAGAGGATGCCCATGACCGGTTCTGCCGAATACACGCCCCCTAAAGTCTGGACCTGGAACAAGGCGAATGGCGGCCAGTTCGCCAATATCAACCGGCCGATCGCCGGGCCTACCCATGAAAAGGAACTGCCTGTGGGACGCCATCCCCTGCAGCTTTATTCGCTGGGCACGCCAAATGGTGTGAAGGTCACCATCATGCTTGAAGAACTGCTGGCGCTTGGCCATAGCGGCGCGGAGTATGACGCCTGGCTGATCAAGATCGGCGATGGCGACCAGTTCGGCAGCGGCTTTGTCGACGTCAATCCCAACTCCAAGATCCCGGCCTTGCTGGATCGCAGCGGCCCCAAGCCGATCCGCGTGTTCGAATCGGGATCGATCCTGACCTATCTCGCCGAAAAGTTCGGCGCTTTCCTGCCGACCGAGCAGCCGGCCCGCGCCGAATGCCTGTCCTGGCTGTTCTGGCAGATGGGCAGCGCGCCCTATCTCGGCGGTGGCTTCGGCCATTTCTTCGCCTATGCACCGACGAAGATAGAATATGCGATCGATCGTTTTGCCATGGAAGTGAAGCGCGAACTCGACGTGCTCGACCGTCGTCTGGCTGAGAGCGAATATATAGCTGGCAGCGAATACACGATCGCCGATATCGCAATCTGGCCCTGGTACGGCGGTCTCGCCAAGGGCTGGCAATATGGCGCGGCCGAATTCCTGCAGGTGCAGGACTATAAGAACGTCCAGCGCTGGGCCGAGCAGATCTACGCACGACCGACCGTCAAGCGCGGTCGCATGGTCAACCGTATGTCGGGCGACCCGTCTGAGCAATTGCGTGAGCGTCACGATGCCAGCGATTTCGATACGAAGACGCAGGACAAGATCGTGCCCGCCGGCTGACATTCGGATTTCGCTCCCGATCCTGATGAACTCGCGGCCCAAAGCCGCGAGTTTTTTGTTGCATCTGTCGTTGAACGGCAAGGCCTGCGGTCGCCAAGTCAGCCTCGCTCCATCTTGATTGGCCTAATGTGCGGTTGCTGGCAGCTTTCTGCTGGCCGAATAGAACGCGGAACATTCATGCAAGGCGTTCCGAACCACGATGCCAGAGGAATACTTCTCCATGCCGCAGATCGTTGACCACCGTGCCCGGGACAGGAATGTGGCTGCAGGCGCGCCGGTGCAACTGTTGGAGACGGAGGCGGCGACTCTTCTGAGATGCCTGATCTCGGGTGGCGACGAGAGACTGGATTGCGACGAAACCACAGGCCTCAACATGTATGGCCATGGTCCGTCACCCCGCCCGCGCGATCTGGCCTTCGGCTCGTCGACAGCTTCGACCATTTCCGCGGCGGCGTTTTCCGCCGTAAGCGCCTATTATTCCGAGTTGCAGCACGAGATGGAAAGCGGTTCGTCTGCCGAAATCTACGAGCGTGAGATCGGACAGGTTCGTCATGATCTCCTGCGTCTGCTCGGCCTTAATCACTCGTCTGACCAGCCACGCGTCGATGCCATATTGGCGACGTCGGGCACGGACATCCACCTCTTTGCCGCAGCTCTCTTGGCGCGCGAAGACGATCAGCCTTTGATGACGATCACTTTGATGGGCAATGAGACCGGCAGCGGTGTGATGATGGCCGCGTCCGGGCGGCATTTCATGGCGCGCGTCAGCAGCGACCAAGCCGTCGCGAAGGGCGAAGAGCTGAGAGAGGGCGACGCTACGCGCAACGCCACCGTCGCCGTGCGCAACAAGGACGGCTCGCTGCGCACCGATCTCGAAGTCGAGGAAGAGTTGCGGGGTCTGATCGAGCTTGCCCGCGCAGCCGGCCTCAGATGCCTGCTCGTCGTGACTGATGTGTCCAAGACGAGCCTGTTGGCTCCAAGTCTGGAAACGGCTCTGCGTCTGAAGGCGCGCTTCGGCGCCATGCTCGACATCGTGATCGACGCCTGCCAGTTCCGTCTTTCGGCGGCAACGATCCGCGCCTATCTCGCTCATGATTTCATGGTGGCACTGACGGGTTCGAAATTTCTGGCCGGGCCGATTTTCAGCGGCGCCCTCCTGTGCCCACCACCAATATCGGAACGCTTCAGGCACCGAGCCGTGCCCGCAGCACTTGCCGATTACTGCGGCAAGGCAGAATGGCCGGAAGGCTGGGCGGCACGTGAGGCCCTGACCCATCGTGCCAATTTTGGGCTGCTGTTGCGCTGGAAGGCTGCTTTGTTCGAACTCGAACGCTTCTCCGCCATCCCCGAGGAAAAGGTGATTGCGGTTCTCACGGCCTTCGCGGAAGCGGTCACCGCACGGCTTGAGAGCGATGCAGCTTTCGATCTCCTGGATACAAGGCCGCTTGATCGAAGCGATTTATGGGGCGCATCGTCGATCCGCCGCTGGGATGAGATTCCCTCGATCATCTCGTTTTATCTGCGTAACACCCATGGCGCCGGCGTTTTGACGGTGACTGAGACTGCCAGCGTTTACAAGCAGCTTGCAATCGATGAAGCCGAGCTTGCCGCTGTCCGTATCGGACAGCCTGTTCGTTGCGCCGATTTCGGTGATGTTCCGGCAAGCGCCCTTAGAATCTGCCTGAGCGCGCCTCTGATCGTTGCAGCTTGCGAAGGCGTTGCGGCGCTGTCGGATCTCATAGCCCAAGCCATGACGGTTCTCGATCGCACGGCGGACATGGCTGCTCGGGTATCGGCACAATCCGGCCACGGACAGGCTCTGCTCGCAAGCGCTTAAGGCGTTGCTTTAGGAATTTCGCCTGTCGTCCCCGTCGAAGCCGGCAAATTCGCCTCTCACGATGCCGTGGCGCTGCAGCTTGTCGTAGAAGGTTTTCCTTGGGATTCCGAGTGCTTCGATGGTGCGGCGAACATCGCCGTTGTTTTGCGACAGGGTCTCGCGGATGAGCTCCGCCTCATAGCGTTCGATCCGGGCGGGCAGCGGCAGCGCCGCATCGGCGGCAGGCACGTCTCCAGGTTTTGCCGTCGTGCTTTCAAGGCCCAGCACGAAGCGCTCCGCAAAATGGGCCAGTTCGCGAACGTTTCCAGGCCAGTCATGCTGCTGCAGATGGCGGCGTACCGTAGTGGAGACAGCAGGCGCTTCGCGTTTGAAGCGGCTGGCGGCGCGTTCGGCGAAATAGCCGAATAGCAAGGGAATATCGTCGCGCCGGTCGCGGAGCGGCGGAATGGAGAGTGTGACGACGTTGAGCCGATAATAGAGATCCTCGCGGAAGTCGCCGCGCTGGCCGGGATCGCCAAGATCGACCTTTGCCGCTGCCACGACCCGCAGATCGATCGGCCGCACCTCGTTGGTTCCGAGCGGCGTCACCTCCCGCATCTCCAGAACGCGCAGCAACTGCACCTGAATTGCAGGCGGCATGCTCTCGATCTCATCGAGAAACAGCGTGCCTGAACTTGCATATTCGATGCGCCCGATACGCTTCTTCTGCGCGCCGGTGAATGCGCCGGGCTCATGACCGAAAAGTTCGCTTTCAATGACGGTTTCGGGCAGGGCGCCACAGTTGAGCGCCACGAAATTGCCTTTCGCACGCCGGCTCCAGCGATGCAGCAGGCTGGCAACGACTTCCTTGCCGCTGCCCGTCTCGCCTGTCACCAGCACATCGACATCCGTATCAGCGATCTGCCGCAACGTGTGACGCAAGCGCTCCATCGCCGGGGTCTGGCCGATGAGCGGAAGATCGCCCTGTGCTTGCTCGGCGGCGAGGCGAAGCGAGCGGTTTTCGAGAACAAGCCGGCGCTTCTCGGCGGCGCGCCGCACGCTCTGCACCAGCCGGTCGGTGGCGAAGGGCTTGGCGATGAAATCATAGGCGCCGTCCTGGATCGCCTGTACCGCCATCGGAATATCGCCGTGGCCGGTCACCAGGATAACAGGCAGGTCGGCGTCGCGTTCCTTGATGTGAGCGAAGAGCTGCTGCCCGTCCATCTGTGGCATGCGGATATCCGAAACGACGATCCCTGCGAAGCCGGGGGTGAGGGCGGCGAGCGCGTCACTTGCGGCCGCGAAGGCCGAGACGGCAAAACCGGCGAGCTCAAGCGTCTGTTTCGTTGCCTTCAACAGGTCCTTGTCATCATCGATGAGAAAGACCGGGGAGCTGTCGTTCATGTCGTGGCCCTGCACAAATGGATGGTGAAACGGGTACCGTCAGCATCGCTCTCGACCTCGATACGGCCGCCATAATCGACGACGATATCCTTGGAAATGACGAGGCCAAGGCCGAGACCCTTTTCCTTGGAGGTATTGAATGGCGTGAAGAGCGAATCGAGAATGGCGATCGGAATGCCGGGGCCATTATCCGAGACGATAATTTCGACATGATCGACCGTCTCATGCACCGAAACCTCGACTTTCGCGTTGTCTCGACCTTCGAGCGCTTCAAGAGCGTTCTGAAAGAGGTTGATCAACACCTGCTCCAGCCGGATTCTCGTGCCGACCACGCTAAGGCCTGGCGGCGGCAGTTCGATCTTGAGGGCATCGAGGCGGCCGGCGAAACGGCTTCTCAGCAGTATGACGGCGCCTTCGATCACGCTTCTCAGGTCCACCGGCTCCGGTGCCGTTCGGCCCTTGCGGGCAAAGGCCTTTAGCTCCTCGGTAATCGTGCTGATCCGTTCCGTCAGCGCCGCAATGGCAGACAGATTGTCCTTGACCGGCTCGGTCTGCCGCCTCTCGAGGAAGATATTGGCATTTTCGGCATAGGCGCGGATCGTTGCGAGCGGCTGGTTGATTTCATGGGCGACGCCGGCAGCGACCTGGCCGAGAATGGCGAGGCGATTGGCCTGCACGAGATCCTGCTGGACCCCTTGCAGCTTCGCCTCCGTGGTGCGGTGGTCGCAATCTCCGCCTCCAGCCGATCGCGGGCACGGCTGAGGTCTTCGGTTCGCTCCAGCACGCGCCGCTCCAGCTCCTCGCGGGCAATCCGGCTCACGGCAATCTGCATCGCGGAAACATGGCGTCGGCGCAGCAGAAAGGCGGCGAAGGCCAGGATCGGCAAAAGGACGGTCAGCGCGAAAAAGCGCGTCTCGCGCACCGAGGAAGCAACTGCCTGATCTGTAGGAACCAGATAGCCGAGCTGCCAGGGCGTCGACGGGATTGCGGTTGTCAGCCGCAGATATTCCGCGGCACTGCTGCCGGGCAGGATGGCGCGCACGATGGTTGCGTCCGGCCCCACTGCTTCCGGTCGGTTGATCGGCAGCGGTGAAAGAGGGGCCGCGCCAAACTGCAGGCTCTTGCGAATGGTCGCGGCCTCCTCACGCGAAAGCGGTGAGGTGGTCATGAAGCGCCAGGAGGGCAGGCTGGTGATCAGCACGACGCCACGTTCGTCGGCGACATAGGCGGGGCGGCCGGTCTCGCTCCAATCTGCTTCCAGCTGGTCGAATTCCATCTTGACGACCACGACGCCAAGGGCGGAGCCGGCCTCGCCGACGCGGCGGGAAATATAGAGGCCAGGACGGTTGCTGACGGTGCCGAGGGCATAGTGTTCGGCCGTTCCCGTCTCCATGGCTTTTCGGAAGTAGTCGCGGAACGAATAATCGTTGCCGACGAAGCTCAGGGGCTCTCGCCAGTTGCTGGAGGCCATCGCGATGCCGTCCTTGCCGACGACGTAGAGAACTGACGCGCTCGTGCCGGAAACCAGGCTTTCCAGTTTGCGATCGAGGGAGACGACGGCATCCGGCTCCCGCCCGGCGAGCGCGTCGCGCACCTGCTGGTCGTCGGCCAGCAACAATGGAAGTGCCCGCGGGCGCTCGAGCACTGCCCGCAAAAGAGCGACCTTGAGGTTCGCATCCGTATGCCCTTGTCGCTGCAATGTCTCTATGGCGGCGATGCGACCGTAGAAATTGGCGCCATATAGGGTGGCGCCAATGACGGCCGCGCCTAGGAGCGCGAATATAAGCCAGACCCTGCGGGATCGCCGGCTCAATTGTTCCGGCGTCAGAAATCGTTCCGTGGGCGGGCGCTGCAGCATTGCGATATTGTGCATGTTTTCGCGCGCACCGCAATCGGAGCTGTGCGGAATTTCGCACACGCCAACGGGCTTGTTACGTCGGGCGAAAATTAAGTCATTATAAATCAGTCATTTATCACTGCGTCACTCATCTGGCACGCTCGTTGCAAAGAAAGGCGGAACAGTCGGAGGCTGTTGAATTCTAGTCGTCGCCCGGAGGGCCGAGAAATCGGTTGGGCTTAACGGAGGACATCATGATTGCTCCCATCGCTGCCGCCGAAACGCGCGCTAAACTTCCCTTTTACCGGCATCTCTATGTGCAGGTTCTCACAGCCATCGCCGCGGGCATCCTGCTCGGCCATTACTATCCGCAGCTCGGCACGTCCCTGCAGCCGCTCGGCGATGCCTTCATCAAGCTGGTGCGCATGGTCATTGCGCCCGTTATCTTCCTGACGGTCGCGACGGCATCGCCGGCATGTCCGATCTGAAGAAGTTCGGCCGCGTCGTCGGCAAGGCCTTCATATACTTCCTGACCTTCTCGACCTTGGCGCTGATCGTCGGTCTCATCGTTGCCAATGTCGTGCAGCCGGGTGCCGGCATGCACATCAATCCGGCGACGCTGGATACCAAGGCCGTCACCAATTATGCGGCTCAGGCACATGATGCCTCCGTCATCGGCTTCCTGATGAACATCATCCCGGATACGATCGTTGGCGCCTTCGCCAAGGGCGACATTCTCCAGGTGCTGTTCTTCTCGGTGGTCTTCGGTATCGCGCTTGGCGCTGCGGGCGAACGCGGCCGCCCGGTAACGGACTTCCTGCAGGCCCTGACCACGCCGATCTTCCGTATGGTCGCGCTGCTGATGAAGTTCGCTCCCATCGGTGCCTTCGGCGCCATGGCCTTCACCATCGGCAAATACGGCATCGGCACGATCGCCAACCTGGCATTCCTGATCGGTACCTTCTATCTGACCTCCATCTTCTTCGTGCTCGTGGTGCTTGGTGCTGTTGCCCGTTACAACGGCTTCTCGATCCTGGCCTTGATCCGTTACATCAAGGAAGAGCTGTTGCTCGTGCTCGGCACGTCGTCATCGGAAGCCGCGCTGCCTGGCCTGATGAACAAGATGGAACGCGCGGGCTGCAAGCGCTCTGTCGTCGGCCTGGTCATCCCGACGGGTTATTCCTTCAATCTCGACGGCACGAACATCTACATGACGCTGGCGGCGCTCTTCATTGCGCAGGCGACTGATACGCCGCTGGCGCTTGGTGACCAGATCTTACTGCTGCTCGTGGCCATGTTGAGCTCAAAGGGTGCAGCTGGCATTACCGGTGCGGGCTTCATCACGCTTGCCGCCACGCTCGCAGTCGTGCCGTCTGTTCCGATCGCCGGCATGGCGCTGATCCTCGGCATCGACCGCTTCATGTCGGAATGCCGCGCTCTGACGAACTTTGTTGGCAACGCGGTTGCCACGATCGTCGTCGCCCGCTGGGAGAATGAGCTCGATCAGACGAAGTTCGCCGCCGCCATGGCGGGCCAGTTGAGCGAAGAGATCGAAGTCCCCGCGCTACAGGCCGCCGAATAGGCTTTTCGCTGATCCTTCCGCGATGTGAAACGGCCCCTTGGAGGGGCCGTTTTCAGTTTGCCGACCTGGTTGGCACAGTCGCATCCACGGGTGCCCACGGCAAACCATGCCGCCCTCATCAACAGCCGCCTTCATAAAACTGTCACCGGAACGGCTCAGAGCATGGAGTAGAAAACTCCGAACTTCGGCAGAGTCCCAAGTAAGATAAACGGTGAGCGCATCGCAGAAGATCTCTGTGAATACGCGCTTAGCGGCTTTTGGACCGGGCTTGCTTCGGAAGACATCATCGCGGGTAGCCGAGGGCATGGCATCTTCAATATCAGCGCAGGAAAAAGCCTCGAGGCGGTCGGAGAGTTTCTTGTCTGAACTCGCCTCCCACACCGACGCGCTGCTTCATGGTCGGGCCTATGAGCAATATGCTGCCATCTGCTACCGAAAATCGGCAGAGCGGGGCGCCGCAGAAGTCCTGATCGTCACGAGTCGCGAAAGCGGGCGCTGGGTTGTTCCAAAAGGCTGGCCGATCAAGGGAAAGAAGCCGCATGAGGTGGCAGCCATAGAAGCGTTCGAAGAGGCCGGCGTGCGCGGAAAGGTGAAGAAAAAGCCCTTTGGCTACTTCACCTATATAAAGCAGCTCGCCGGTGGCAATGGTGTTCCCTGTGTGGTGGAGCTGCATCTGCTCGAAGTCGAGCGCACTTTCGAGGATTTTCCAGAACGTGGCCAGCGCCGCAGTGAGTGGGTCTCCTTTATAGAGGCTGCCAGTCGCGTCCGCGAACCGGAGCTCAAGGGGCTTCTCCTCGCGGCTGAACGAAAGCTGGGGAAGGCCAGAAGCAAGAAGTAGCCCGACGGCTACTCCTTTCATGTCGCGGCCTATGTCTGGTCGTTGATGATCACTCGTGAACGCACAGAAAGCGACGACTTTACGACGATAGCGCATACGGTTACTCGCTCTCCCGATTCTGCCAAACGAGCTGCGAGCCAGGAGATTGGCTGCTATGCGCTTCCACGCTTGCCTATGCCGCATTGATGCCTATATTGACCCAGCATTCGGCCATATGTTTTTGGGCCGAGATGCTCCATGGCTGCAATAGCTGCCTTCACCCGGCAACCTTTGTCGGCGGACTTTGGAAGGAGAAATTTCATGTCCATTACTCAGAACAATATCGATAGTTCAAAGGCTTCCACCGTTCCCCATGGTGAAATCGCTGCTGCCGTGCGGCAGGCCCGCGAAGCCATTGGTTACACGATTGCCGATCTCTCTGAGACCTGTGGTCTCACCAGTGAGGAAATTGTTGAAATAGAGGCCGGCGCCGAGGCTGATCCGGCGAAACTTCGACGGATCGCTGCCGCGTTGCAGGTTCCGCCTTCGACTTTCTTCATCGTCTGAGCAATAGGCGCACCCGGCGCAGGGTGCGCCAACAAGCGCCGCTACGGCGATCCATATCAAGCCCACACAATGACATCACGCCATGAAAACCGGCGTCGAGGATTACCTTTCTAATCGGATAGCGGCTGCGGCGGCCGCCTTGTGCGGCTCTTTACTATATGCCTGTTCACGAGCGTGCTGCCATCGATTCGAGCTGGCGGTGGCGACGCGCCGAGTTTCTGTGTTGGCTCGATCTCCGGGAGGCTGGTGATTGCCACGAAAGGCAGCCAGGGATGATATTCCATTAGCGGAATACTGCTTCAGATGTGAAACGACTCGCTGGACTTTTAATAGAAAAATCCCTATATCTATACATGAAAAATAAGCCAAACGAGACGGCGCGGACCGGTAATTATGTCTTTTGTTGGGACGATACTGGTCAAAGTCAACAAAAAGCTCTAGTCTAGATATCATAGTTGCTTTGAATAAATAGTACTTTCTGTTGGCGCACTGTATCGTGGTTGTCTGGGCCCGCCGGGGACTCAGCGGACGCGTGTGGGGAAATGTTGCCATGCGGCAGAACAGCAATAACTTTGGAGCCGATCTCATCGTCGGTGAGAAGCTGGTCGATCCCGAAGCCCCTGACACCTCCACCGCTTCGGCCCAATCTGATGGCAGTTTGTTCAGCTCGCCAGAGCTAACAAGCTCCAGCGATATCATACCAATCAACGATGTCGGAACCGGCGAGCAAAGCCAAATCGCGCATGACATGTCGCTTCTGGCCGACATGGTGGCGAGACGAAGGGCGGCTAAGAGGGGCGGGCTCGTGGCCGAGGACTGGCGAGACTTCGGTTCTGCCGGCGTGAGCGACAGCCAATCCGTAGCATTCTTGCCGGTCAGACTAGCGGTGCGAGGCAAAGACGCGGTTGAAGTTATCGACTCGATCGAGAAAGCCGTTGAATACCTGACAACATTATGGCCTGTGCGTCATGGCGAGGCATTTGAGGGCGCCCTTAAAAGCTGCATCGATGGCATCAAGGGCAGAGCGTCGCCGCAGCAAGTTCGCTCGACTTTCGTCAATGCCGCCAATGCGGCGGGAATTCTCATACTTCCCTGACATGAAGGCCAATCTATCGGCTGGGCGCCGCATATGCTCTTTGTTTTTTGGCGCCATTAATGCTTGAACAGCGCGCGGAAAGGCTTCCATCCGCCTCCGCAAGGAGGCCCGATCGTTGCTCTTAACAAAGCGCTCGGACCTCCCGACCATCGCAATTTGGCGGTTGCGATAGTGACAAAGATGTGGCCCGCGACGGTATGATCGTCCATGCGAGAAACGACAGAAGGGGCCAGATCGCGCCTAGCGGCGGAAAGCCTGCGCCAGAGTAAGTGAAGGCTTAACTGTGGATTGCCGTATGTCTCATAGCATTACAACGCCAGCGCGATTGCGGCATGGCAGGGCTGACGCGGCATTCGGCCGCCGCAGCGAAATGGTGCTGATTCTTCGCGGATGCGCCTTGAGGCAGGGAGGCGTAAGAGGATGAGGAGGCCCGACGATCCTTCAAGGGTCCGCCCCGTCGAGCCTCCCGCTGCAGAGGATGAATATCTGCAGTAGCGGCCTAAACCTGCAGATTACCACCGGGCAGGTCTATTTGAAAAACGACATCACACACTGGATTGCGTCGTCATTCCGATCGCACCCGAACGGCCGCTTTTCATGCGCGGCGAAGCTCCACGACAACGACACCATACAGAATCAGCACGCTTCAAGCGGGATGGTACCGCTCACTGCCTCGACATTAATGCGTCAACAAGTTGTAGTTTTCATATTTCGATTAGCGTCATGTATAATAGCAGTATTACAACAATACATATTACGACAGGACTATACAAAAAAAGCATACATTCCGATAATATTTATTAGAGACTGCGTATTTACAGATATAAACGCGTCTATATTATGGCCTCGGCGTGAACTTTCGCAAGTTACATGTTGATTCATGTGAATTCCTTCGAGGAGAATTTTCGAATGGGTAAGATTTTGGGATCTACCGCCTTCCTTCTGGCAACGGTTGCGGCAAGTGTGGGTTATGCGGCCGACCTCTCAGTCTCAACTCCGCCGCAGGCGCCGGTGGATGTGGCGCCGACGTTTTCGTGGACAGGCTTTTACGTCGGTTTGAATGCAGGCGGCGGATTCGGCGGCAAGGACGACGTCGGTTTCCATTCTTTTGGAAACTATCTGGGCAGATACGGCAAGCTTGACGGGTCCGGATTCCTCGGGGGCGGTCAGGTCGGCTACAACTATCAGTTCGATCCTAACTGGGTGGTCGGCCTGGAAGCCGATTTCCAGGGTGCCGACATCAGCGACTCGTTCAGCAACAGTGCAGCGAGCGCTTCCTCGAAGATCGACTGGTACGGCACAGTCCGTCCACGCATCGGTTACTCCTATGACAATACTTTGTTCTATGGCACCGGCGGTCTTGCCTATGGCCATGTCAAATACGACGGCTCGGTCGCCGGTGTCGGCAGTTTCAGCGACGACAAGACCAAGGCTGGCTGGACGATAGGCGCCGGTATCGAACACGCTTTCACCGATCACGTGACGGCAAAACTCGAATATCAATATGTCGATTTCGGCAGCAGCAACGTGGGTGGAGACGCGCTTAATTCCAAAGCAAGCCTCGACTTCCATGCCATTCGGGTAGGTTTGAACTACAAGTTCTGACGATTGGTTTGCCCAAAAGACAAGAGATTAGTCTAAACAGAGAGAGGATAATCGTATGGCTTTGATTGGCATTAACCTAATCAACAATGGGACAACTACTATCAACAGTAGTAACGTCGGCAACCCAGGAGACACGATCCAGCTCAACCTGGTTGCCAGCGGCACCGTGGTCGTCGACGGCGTCAATGCCGACATCAGTAATATCGTTGGCATCGGTGCGGCTTCAAACACTACAATTGAAGCAATCAATGGTGCGAACGTAACGATCAATGCCGGCCTTGCAAGCGTCGGTGCAGGATCGACATACACTTATGGCATCGGTGCTGGCTCCAGCATTACGGTCGACGCGAGTGCTCTCAACGTCGGCCTGTTGAATGGCGTTACCGTTGACTTTGCTACCGCAAACGGCAGCGGCCTCTTCGTCTACAATCCCGGCGGCATCAACTTGAACATTTCGACGCCACCCAACGTCACAAACGTTCAATCGGGCGACAGGATTGAAGTGGCGGGCTCCGCTTCCGTCCAGCAGTCCGGAAATACCGTAACCTTCTATGGCGCATTGGGTATTCTCAGCCCGCTGGGCTCCTATACGATACCGGCGGGCGTCACCTACACTTATGATGCGGCAACGGATACGCTGACATTCACGAGCTGCTTCATGCGGGGTACACTGATCAGGACGCCGGAAGGAGATGTACCAGTCGAGGATCTGCGCGTCGGCGATCTGGTGGTCACACACAAAGGTGTCGCAGAAATCAAGTGGGTCGGCCGTCGTATGATCGATCCCAAGGCGATCGACAAGCCGCGGGAAACGTTACCGATCCGCATCCAGGCCGGCGCTATTGCCGAGAATATTCCGGCACGCGATCTGTTCGTGTCTCCTGATCATTGCATGTTCCTTGAGGAGTCATTGATTCCTGCAAAATTCCTCGTCAACGAGACGACGATCACGCAGGAAGCGACGCTGGCGCCGTTCGAATACTACCATATCGAACTGGACCAACACAGCATCATCCTGGCGGAAGGTGCTCAGACCGAAACCTATCTTGATCTCGGTGGACGCCTATCGTTCCTCGAGCCCGGTGTTCTGCGTTTTGGTCCGGTAACCGGTACACGCACCTGGAACGATTGGTGCTACCCGCCGGTTTACGCAGGCTCGGTGCTGGAAGCCGCACGCCTGACGCTCGATGATCGCGCACGGGAACTGGGCTATGTCGTTGAGGAAGCCAAGGCTTCCTAACGAAACGTAGGAATAACAGCAGGGCGGGCGGCTTCGGCCGTCCGCTCCATGAAAAGAATGATGTAGGCGGCGTTTCCTCATTTGAATTTTCTTATGCTCCAGAAGCATCTGCAAATGCAGCATAGCGCCTGTCTGTTTGTCTCCAGGGCTTGGGAGAACTGAATGCGTTCAGATGATATCGTTTCGCCCTATTCGCTCAATGTCGGACAGACTGAGGAGCGATCTTTACTGAAAAGATTCTCCGGCAAAACGGTCTTCTTCGACGGCGTGTTCAAAGGCGATTACAGCCTAGCGATCGTCAATCGCCATCTCGCGCAGGCGCTGATCGACCTGGGCATCAAACTCACCTGCTATACGGCGGAGAATGATTGGCAGAGCGACACCAACCTGTCGGCTGCCACCGACATCACGCGCCGCATGCGTGATGACTATCCATCCAAAGGCAGCTTCGATATCCATCTGCGCAATACATGGCCGCCGGCAACCCACAATATGGTCGGTCGCACCAATGCCTATGTCGCGTTCGCCTGGGAAGAACTCGAATTCCCGCAATATCTGGTGGATCGGTTCAATAGCGATCTCGATCTCATTACGGTTATCTCGAATTTCGTCCACGACAGTTTCGAGCGATCCGGCATCACAATCCCGGTGGAAATCACCGGAAACGGTTGCGATCATCTGTCCGCCGCTTTTGGAGACCTGCCCGCAGCCCAATCGGACAGCGGGCGTCGACGCATCCTGCATGTATCTTCGTGCTTTGCGCGGAAGGGTATCGATGTTCTGATCGAAGCGTTTCTGCGCAGTTTCAGGGCAGGTGAGCTGGTCGAACTGGTGATCAAGACCTTTCCTAATCCGAACAACATATTGGCATCAGTGCTTGAGGAAAAAAGGGACAGGCTCGCCGATGCGCCACCCATCATCATCATTGAAGAGCATTATGAGCCTGCTCAGCTTCGCGCGCTCTACAAGTCCGCGGCGATGTTGGTGGCACCCAGCCGGGGCGAAGGTTTCGGTCTGCCCCTGGCGGAGGCCATGTTGCTCGATATCCCAGTGGTGACGACGAATTATAGCGGCCAGATCGATTTTTGCCGCCCCGATACCGCTTGGCTCGTTGATTATCACATGTCTGCCTCGCAGGCTCATGTGGCGGGCTCCCACAGTCTCTGGGCGGAGCCTTCGGTAGAGCATCTCGGCTTGCAGATGCGCGCAGTCCTCGATCATCCTGAGGAAGCCCGCCTTCGAGGCGAGAGGGCCAAGAGGCTGCTCACGGCCCATTTCAGCTGGCGTTCCGTTGCACTGCGAACGCTCGCCGCTCTCGCCAAACCCGCTCCCGTCGCAGCTGAACCGCGGCGCGATTGGTCGCTTGATCTCATTTCGTCCTGGCAGCAGCAGTGCGGCATTGCCACCTATTCGCAACACCTCTACAGCACGCCTGCTTTCCAGGACAGGATTGATCATATCTTCGCCCGGCGGATCATGAACGACGATTTGCCGGAGGCTTCTTCGGACCGTGTGGAGGCGACGCCGCGCAGCATGTCGAGATTGTGGGGCTATGATCTTGCGTCTCTGAAGCGCCTTGCCGGGAGGCTGGAGCAGGGGCGGGCGGATGTCCTGTGGATGCAGCATCATCCAGGGTTCTTTTCTACGCCTGATATGGAGTTGCTGGTGCAGCCATTGGCGGCGACCGGCCATCGATTGCGCGTCTTGACCATGCATAGCGTCAAGGAGGCTCTGCGGGGCGGCGTTTTGAGCTGGACCCGTGCATTCGACGTGGTCTTTGTGCATTCGGCAGAAGACGCAGCCGCTCTTTCTGCTGCCGGTCACCCAAATCCGGTCGTCATTCCGCATGGTGTGCTTCGCGAGCCGGAGGAGGCGTCGAAGCCGGACCCATCGCGCTTTACCATCGGCTCTTTTGGCTTCCTGATGCCGCACAAGAACATCGATCGGCTGGTGTTGGCCTTTGCCGAGGCGCTGAACTACGAGCCGAGACTGCGATTGAAACTATTCAACTGCATCGTGCCGAACGACGAGTCGCGCGCAACACGGGCGATGGTCGAAAATCTGATCGACTATCTGGGAATATCGGACAAGGTCACAGCGCGTTTCGACTTCGTTCCCGAAGGGGAGCTGCGGCGTGAACTCATGACCTGCGACCTGCTTTCGTTCCTGTATGGCCATTCAACCGAGACGGCGACAGGAGCGGCTCGCATCGCGATGAGTGTCAACCGTCCCCTGTTATGCTCTCGCTCACCGGTGCTGCGGGATTTGTGGCCGTTCAGCCATGTGGTGAAAAGCTCGGAGATCGAATGCATCGCCGAGGCGCTGCTGAGCCTTGCGCAAAATCCTTCCCTCCTGACGATGCTGGATCGGGATCGCAGCCAGGCAGCGCATTGGTATTCATATCCGCGGACTGCGGCACGCTACGTCACCGCAATCGAAAAAATGTTAGGGGGCAATATTGACCGTCGCCGAGTTGCATAGGCAGCCTTTGAGCGTGCCTCCGAAAGACGTATTTTCATTGCCGGCCGAATCCTTCATCGATGCGTGGGCGAGGGCGTTGGATCTGACGGAGAGTGATCTCACTTCTGACGATCGCCTTTCACTGGCAAATGCCATTCGTAACGGTACCAACCGGTTGCGGATAGTTGACGCGCTAAAGGCGCGTCGTCCAGTGCCATCTCCGGTGAGTAGTTTGTCCAGCGTGCAGGCACTTCGACGAGAGCCCGATCAATTCGCCATGGTGGAGAATTTCGTTCGTTTCGCGCGTGAGGATGATAGTGCCTTCCTGCGTTTCGCCTTTTCGCGAATCTGCGGCAGAGATCCGACCTCGGCCGAACGGCTGGAATTGGAATTCGATCTCAGGCGGCGCGTTCTTACCCGCACCACAGTCGTAAAGAGAATCGTCGCCATCGCCCGCCGGGATGGCCAAACCGCTTACTGGGATACATTGCTGCCCGACAGCGAAAACGAGGTGCGGGAAACTGCCGATTTCTCGAATGCAAGCATCACTCCCTCCGGACTGCTGGTCAACACAGACGGACAGGCGATGGTCGTCTTCGTGCGCGAGGTCGAGAATATTGGCTGGATGATCGGTCCCGACCTCATGCGCCAGCCTTTGCAAATCAATGACGGCAATTGGAGCGTCCAGCCCGGCTGGCTGCTGACAGGTCCGAAACGCAGTTTCGCAGATGGAGACTGGCTGCTCGATCTCGATCTCATCCAGCCGCAGACAGCAAAACTGGATATCGAAATCGTCGCCAATTCAGGCCTTGATGTACTTCAGGCCATGACGCTGGTTGGTTCCTTTTCGGGGACGGTGTGCGTTGCCATCAAGCGGGAGCATCGCTTCCTCGAGTTGCGAATTCGCATTCACGAACGCAGCCCGGAAGATTCCTGGTTGCGTCCCCGCAATATCTCCATGCGGCAAATATCATGATACGAGAGCTACGATTTGCATCAACGCTTCTTCGCGTCGGCCAGGCGGCGACAGAAAATAAGGCGCCCGTAAATCTTCTGGCCGAGGCCGATGCAGCGCGAGATCGACAGGATTGGGCGACTGCCGCCTATTATTACGCGCAGGCAGTAGAGCAGCAGCCTGGTCGGCTCGGGTTGTTCGTGCAGCTCGGGCATGCCTACAAGGAAAGTGGCGATTACGAAGCGGCCCTCGAAGCCTACAGGCATTTCCTCGAAGAGGAACCCGACGATGCCGAGATTCATCTGCAGCTCGGCCACCTCTATAATCGTATGAGCAATCTCGAAGCAGCACTCCAATGGTACGATCGCGCCCATGCGCTTGCGCCAAATGATGCTGAGATAACCCAACATACGGAGGCTGCCCGCCGGCGGTTTTCGCGCACCGATGTCGAGCTCAAGCGCCGCAAAGCCATGGAACTCGTCGAGGCGAGGCGCTGGCATCAGGCGAGAGCCGAATTGCGGGAACTGGTTGTCGAAAACGGTGAAGACGACCTGATCGCCGTCTATGCGAACGTTACCAAAGAAACCGGTGATTTCGACGAAGCCTTGCAGCTCTACAATGTTTATCGCGAGTATGCCAAAGGCCGCGATCCGGCCGCAGTGATCGATGTCGAGATACAGACAGCGCATCTTTACAAGGCGATGCGGGATATCGAATCCGCCTTGCGCCATTATATCCGGGCACGAGAGGCCGAATTCGATCTCTATGGCCATACTCCTCCGGATTCGATTTCCGGACAGGAAATTCGCACTTGCATGGCGCAGATATATACCTGCTTCTGGCATCCCAATTAAGGGCGGCATCGCCGTATGGCGTGAGCCCGGCTGACGCCATACTCAGCCACTTTCATGATCTCTGATGGCGGTAACCATCAGCCAACCCAGAAGATAAGCAAGGCTCAGCGACAGGAAGACCACGAGGATGTTCTTCAGCGCATAGGGCATCTCCGCCTCATCGGGCAGATGCGGCGGCACCAGGATTTCCAGATAAAGCTGTTGCCGGCGTGCATCCGCCCTGGCAGCCTCCAGCGAATCCAGTGCCGACATGAGTGCCTTGTTGGAAAATTCCCGCATGAGAACGAGGCTCTCGTAATCAGCAATCCTAGGTGCGACGGAACTGTCGGAACCCACCATCTTCGAGCGTTCGTTCTCGATCTGCTGCTCCAGTGCGGCTATCTGGCTCGTCAGGAAAGGGATGGAGTTGCTGTCGGGCGCGGTCTTGCGTGTTTCAGCGAGACGAGCGCTGGTATTGGCCAGTTCTGCACTCAGACCGGTAATGAGATCGACCATCGATAGGGAACTGGCATTCGGGTCGATCATCAACTCCTTGTTTCTGAAGTTCGTTATATTTTTCTGGGCATCGATGACACGCTGTTGTGCCTCCTGCACTTCTTTGTCGGCGAAGCGAACGGCATCACCACGCGCACGATCGTTCAAGCGGTCGAGGAGATCCCCGCCGAGCGTCAACAGCGTGTTATTCAGATCGGCGGCGTCCTGTGCATGAAAGGCGGTTGTGCGCAGCACGGTGATGCCGGTGGTGTCATTGTGGATGACGGAGACTCGATCCGAATAGTAGCCGTAGAGTTCCTCCTCGCTGTTGCTTTCCCAGAATCGCGGAAACCGCGTCAGCCAGTCGGCTTGTGGGCTGCCGAAAATGGCCCGCACGGGAAGTCGATCTCCAAGCTCCTTCAACGCCTGTCGCGAGCGGATATATTCCTGCACCGAGAAGGTGTCGTCCTGCGAGCGGGTTATGCCACTGTTCTGCAGCAGGGAGCCGAAGACGTTAGATGATGGTGGCGCCGCCATGCGCACGACAAAAGACGCTTCCGATACATAGATCGGTGCTGCGACGAAAGCGAAATAGCCGCTGACAATCAAAGTGGGTACGATGACCACAAGTCCGTAGATGGCAAGCCGATTGGTGCCTTTGCGGCGCTTCTTTGCCTTCGGAAGCGTGGTGAAGGACCGCGCAATCGCTTTGCGGAACGGCTGCCGGCCCGGCTTTCCATCGAGCTCCTTGCCCTTGGCCTCGGAGTTTATAAGAGCCATGTCTGTACCCTTCCTGTTGATTGCCTGCGATCGTAAGCCGTCATGCATGAATCCGGTGCGGTAACTGTCCAAAACTGACGCAATGAAGATTGAGTGGGCAGCCTTCGACAGTATCGTTGAGCGGCGGTCCGGTACGGGTCGCCTGCGGAACTGGAGCCCTCCGAATGAATACGATGCCGAACAACTCCCATGCCCGTTCGCAGTTCGTGACTGGATTGAAGATCCAGGCGCGGGTTCTCGGGGCGTTGATCATGCGTGAGATGCTGATCCGCTACGGGCGAGAAAACATAGGCTTTCTGTGGTTGGCCCTGGAGCCGATGATCCTGACCGGCGGCGTCATGTTTACCTGGACTCTGCTCGATCATGGCGCACACGGGTTGACGATCGCCGGCTTTGTTTTGAGCGGTTACATGCCCCTGACGCTCTGGCGCCACATAAGCGGACATGCCGTCTCGTGTCTGCGCCAGAACTTGCCCTTGATGTATCACCGGCAGATACGTCTTGCGGACGCATTGATTGCGCGTGCGCTTTTGGAGATCGCCGGCACGACGGCAGCTCTGATCGTAGTCTACACGATTGTCCGTTTGGCGGGCTTCATACCGCCATATCACGATCTCGGTTTGCTTTTGGCGGGCTGGCTGTACATGTCCTGGTTTTCCTTCGGCGTAGGGCTGATCTTCGCGGCCGCCTCCGAACGCTTTGAATTTGTGGATAAATTCATTTCGCCGTTCCAGTACCTCACGCTGCCAATTGGCGGCATGTTCTTCATGGTGGCCTGGCTGCCAAGCGGATTGCAGAGGCTCGCGCTTTATGTCCCTACCGTTCACTGCTTCGAACTGTTTCGCGCCGGCATGTTCGGCGATACCGTTGAAACCTTTTACGATTTTGGCTTCATCACCAAAGTGTGCCTGTTCACAACGGTCATCGGCCTTTTCCTGGTCAACCAGGCGCGCAACCATATAAAGTTCGAATAGGACAGCGAACGTCCGGTCCTGGGGAGCGCCCTTATCTGGCATAGAGGGGGACCTGACTCTGAAACTCGAAGGACCGTAGCAGCGTTTCACGCAACTCCCTGCGATTGGGGAGAGCATAGTGATTGAGGAAGGTCAGGGCCGACTCAGGCTCGCGCCCTAGGATCCAGCGAAAGGCCGCTACGACATCGTGTGAATCGACTGGATCGCCAAAATGGTTTTCGGCAGGATTGCTTATCCTGGCGAAAAGATAAGGCAAGGCTCCATGCAGAATATCGAGGCTGAACCGCTGCAGGTTCTGGTTCGATAGTGCACTCGTGGTGAAGGCATCCATCAGGCCCGAGTAGTTGGTGAGCGTGGAAACCAGATCGCTTGAGCGAGGCAACCCCTCGAAACCGCCGTCAGCGTGAAATTGCGCCGCTATTTCCTTCCAGACATTCTCCGAATAATGCATGGGCGCAGGCCCGTATAGGGCGGTATCGTCGGAATAGAGGTGGAGCGACGGCGCCAACACCCGGCTGTTCTTGATGCGCTCTAAACAATAGTCGATGAGCATGCGAGACATCGGATAGCGCATTTGCCAGCGGCAGAAATCCACCATGTATGTATTGCTATCGATGAGCGCCCCGCGATAGTCGGCAGTGGGTGGAGCATCGAGAAGGATCACCTCGGTTTCAGGCAGATCCTGTATGACGAAGTCACAGAATTTCCGCATCGCGTCGACAACAAGGGTCCAAAATTCGCGGTTGCCGAAAGGAATGACCGTTAGAATGCTGAAGGCATCGCGCTGCAAATCTGGTGCGGCTTCCAGGAGTTCGTAAGGCACCGTCAGCAGAGTGTTCTTGTAGCGCATCAACGAGGCGCGCGTGACCCGGCTGAAATCAATGACGAGAGTTTTTGGCGCGGCTTTCTTCAATCGGCCGCAGAAACCTTTCCGTGACTCGAATCTCAGTCGTTTTTTGATCGATTCCGGCCAAGCCTCGATGGCTTTGATGGTGACTTTCCGGTCATCCATGAAGCTGGCAACGTTTATTCCGTAGCAGAAGAACGTGATCTTGCTATCGGGGAATGCGTATTTGACGAATTCCTCGCTCGGGCACGAGCCGTAGTACGCGATCTCACTCATGTCATTGCCCCGCCTTGCTCAATAAGGTCTCCATGACGGACGCCAAGCGCGTCAGCTCTTCAAATCACGGCCATATTGTTCAAAGACTATTGTTTAGAGAGCTGCCTCCTTCACGCGTTGTCGCTTGGCTTTTGCTGGCCTCAAGGTCAGCCCGAGGCGTTGCACGCGCTCGCCGACTTCGTCAGTACGATCTCCATGGACAGCCAGAATATTCGCCACCGCACCGACGGGGAAATTCTCGTCGAGTTCATCAGCTGTTGCGATCTGCGTCAGCTGTTTCTGTTCGCTTGTCCAAATATGATAGCCACGTTCCGAAAGGTGGCGATAAATTGCGCCTGGCGAGGTTTTGGAGAGTACTCCAAGCATGTCTCGATTGATCTCCATCAGCAGAGATGGCTTGTGTGCCGTTATGGTTCGCTGAGCGCCCTTCAGGAACAAACCTTCCGCACCCTCGATATCGACTTTCATGACATCTGGCCTGAGATTGCCGATGACGTGATCAAGCGTCTCGACTTTCGTCATCCGGCCAACCCTGTTGTCTGCTGCATTCGTAACAAGTCGCGTCGCACCGGCGTTGACCGTGTTTTCGGCATCGTTGAGCTGCAGTTCTCCCGGAGCATCCGCCAGCGCGAGCTGCCGAACGCTGACACGATCTTCAAAACCGTTCTCCATAATGGAGCGGTTGAACAGATCCCAAAGCTTGGGCAGCGGCTCGAAGGCAAGCACTGTGCCCCTGAAGGATGGATGCGCCGCCGCGGAAAGCGAATAATAGCCGACATTGCCGCCGACATCGATCAACTGACCGTTGTCGGGGAGGATCGCCTTGACGAGATCGATATCAAACTTCTCGTATTCGCCGTTCATGATGCCGAATGAAATATGGTATTGGCGAAGATCGAGATACAATTTAAAATTGTATCTCGTTTCGAATAGCACGAAGATCGACCTCGGTACGAAATTGTCGAAAATCAGCTCACCGTGACGCTCGTGAAATTCATTGGAGCTGAGAAAACGCCTGCGATGTTCGGCGAGCGGAATGTCCGTGAGCTGCAGCAAATTTTGCCCGATCGCATTGCGCTCATCCTCGTTTATCGGGCGGCCAAGGATAAACTTGTAACAATTCTCGATATCGTAAAAACTCGTCACTTTGTTGCCCCTTCGTCCTGCAGACGATCCAGATAAATTCTGATCCCTTGTTGCGTCTGTATTGTTATTTTCCATCGTCATGTCGTCGATCGCCGCAGGGTTGAGCCGGATAGCAGTCCCCGCATGCGTTGTGGCGCTCGTTGTGCTGCATAGCGCCGTGCCGAAAAATCGGCTTCGATCAGCGCTTCCAGATCGTCGAAATGCGTGTCCCATCCCATCGCGAAGCTTGGTCTGGCTCGGTGTCGGCGAGCGGCGGCGATCATGTCCACCGCGGCCCGCCAGCTCAGCCCGTCCGACGGATCCAGGAAAATTGCCGCTTGACCGGCTGCGGCCTCGCGGTGCGCAGCTATGTTGGACGCGACAACCGGCGTGCCCAGAGCGAGTGCCTCGGTAATCGGCATCCCATAACCTTCCGCAAAGGACGGTGAGAGCAGAGCCGCAGCTCCGGCCACCAGCCTTGCCAAGGCAGCATCTTCCAAGCCGGGCACCTCGATGACGAGCCCCGGCAGGGCGGGGCAGCGCTCCAGCATCGCCAGGATATGGCTGTTTTCCCACCCTCTCTTACCCACGATCACCAAAGGTGGCGCTTTGGGGCCATCGCGTTCGGCCAGGTGCTGCCATAGGCGAAGGAGCAACATGTGGTTCTTGCGCGGCTCGATCGTGCCGATCGCCACGAAATACGGCTTTTGGGGAAGGGCGAAATCATCGATCGCCCCCTGGAAGCATTGCTCGACGCCCGGCGGCAGCACGGCGATGGAGGGCAGCCTCTTGTTGTTTTCTTGCGCGAAGGTGCGCAAGGCACGTGCCGTCACCTGCGAATTGCACAGAATGAGGCTGGCGTGCTGCAATACCGTTTCCATACGGCGGCGATGCCGTTCCGGCTCTTCGGGCCGCACGAATTCGGGATGAGATAGAGGAATGAGATCGTGGACGTAGAAGACGCTATTCCTGCGGGTCTCTCCGAGCCAGGAGAAGGCGGATGTTCGCTCCAGGCGGCTGTGAGATACGTGCACGAAAGATGCGCTGCCGGGGAGCGCCACGCCTTGGGCGAAGTGATTGGCAACGACATGCGCGATCTTGCGAAGCCTTTGAGACTGAGCCTCACCAGCTTTTAGTTCTGCGGATACCTCCCACCGGATCTTGCCGTCAATGGCGGCAAATATTCGTTCGAGAAGAACTGCCTGAGAAGCGGATACCTCGGTCGACGCCCAGCGCGTGTTGAGCATCGATACCAGCCGATCGGCCCGATCGGTCGCGACGGAAATTGCCCCGTGGTGGCCGGTTTCGACGAACCAGGGCGATTGCGGTTGTTTGGAATCATGCCTCGGCAAAACGCGTTTGCGACGCTCGTTCAGCCAATCTGCATAGTGCAGCTCATAGCGGTCAATGCCTGTCGGTGTCGAGCAATGCGCCCGTTCCATCAATCGCGAGATATCCATTACAATCGGGTTCATCGCGATTTTCTCGTGTCAAGCATGTGGATGATCTGCGTCAACAATCGACGACGCGACGGATTGGGTGCGGTGCCCAGCCGAGCGTTGTAAAGCTCGGCAACGACGTCTTCGGGCCTGCAAGGCAGATTCGTGATGTTCGACCAGTAGCGCGGATAGAGGATCAACGAGCCGGCAACCAAGCCATCAAGGCTCAACATGCGTTTGCGCCGAAGCGAGACTACGCTGTCGTGCGTAAGACCCCAGCCGGCATAAAATGGCAAACCATGACACCAAACCGGCTTTTCCCGCAGCAGGGCCTCGAAGCCGATCTGTGACGTTGCGACATGAACTTCGTCAACGACGCTCAGGAGCTGATTCAGATCGACATTGCCGATGACGAGGTCCGCAACTTCTATTGGCGACAGCAAGTCTGACTGATCTGCCTTCGCCAGGAGATCCGGATGCTGCTTGTAGAGGATGAATGCATTGGGCCTGAGACGCCGGACGGCTCTCAACAATTCGATGTCGGATGCATGGCTCGGCATGCCGAACCGCAAGGAGGCGTCATTCGGAACCTGCCCGGCAACGAGAACGATGGCACGTTTTTCGGCCAAAGCCCTGTAATCAGGAGCCGGTTGCGGGGGGAGGTTATATTTGGTGATGCCCATCGAAACGATGGCTTGACGAAGGCTTTTGGCGCGCTCGAGGAGAGCGGCGTCGAAGTTCGTTTCATTCAGGATCGTTTCGAGTTGGCTCGGAGCGGATGCGTTGAAATAAATGCCTTCGGCGTCGAAGCATAGAGAGGAGGGGGGCACTAGCGAGGTGCCGAGTCCCGCCGACCGAATAAAGCCGTCTTCGATCCGAACGATCGGCAATCTCTTGCCCTGTTTCAACAGCATGCTTTCCTTCGGAGGCGGCGTATTCCCCCAAAGGACGATAGTGTCGGCATCTGCAATCTGCTCAGCAGTCGGATTGGTGGCGAACTGAACCTGTGATCGTGGTCCGGTCAGATAGCGCCGCATGACCGAGCGCTTGTGCAGCGAGAAATTCACACAAAGATAACGGCCGGAAAGCGATTGCGCACGGCTGCGCCATTCCAGCAGCCGATCGACAGCCTGCTCGGCGGCGATCGAACGACGCGATACCGGATCGACGTATCGTGAATATTGAAGGAATGCAGCATCCGCGAACTCGTCAATGTTCACGCGCCGTTTGCGACGCGCTCGCGTGGCGGTCGCCACCGTACCTTCGGCGCGATCCTCTGTAAGACCCCACCCGGCGTAGGCCGGCATGCCGAAGGTGGTGACCGGTATTTTCCGGAGGAGTGCGTCCAGCCCGAGCTGGCTCGATACTGTCCAGACCTCGTCGACTGCGTCCAGCACCGAATGGGCAGAAACGGCACTATCAATAAGCTGTGCCCGACCGCCATGGGCGTGCGGAGCGAGGAAACCTCTGGCACGTCCCGCAACCACGTCTGGATGGCTCTTGATGATGATGTCGGCATTTTTCTCGGCCAGGGCAGCGTTCCACATTCTTTTGAATGTGGCTGCGTCGGCGCCAGCGCCTTCAACGGAACGATCGCCCACCACCTGATCGACAAGCAATATGCGTTTGTGGCTGCTCCGGCGCAGCGACACGACCCCTTCCGGCAAGTGATTGTACTTGGAAAGCCTCTCGTGGACGATCCATTGCCGGAGGTTCCGCGCGCGTTCAGGGTCGCTATCGCAAAGCTCGCTTTGAATTAGCGCTTCGAGGCGGGAGGGGCCATGAGCGGAGAAATGGATGCCGAGATCATCGGTGACCATGGAAACCGAAGGTGCCGAAGGATCGCCGCCGACCGATCGCAGGAAGCCGTCCCCAACAGCCCAGAATGGAAGCCGGTGAATGCGCGCATAAAAATGAGCGAGGCGAGCATGAGGTCTTCCTCCCCACCCGACGACACCGTCTGCGACCCCCATAGCCAATTCGATCGGCCGCAGCGATGCAGAGATCGCAGCACCGATCAGCGGAAAATGCTGACGGGTCGAAAGAAATGCGAGCAGCCGTGAATTGGCGGGAGGCAACCAGGACGCACGTGCCTGTCGATCCGCGGATGAGGGCGGCATCGCCTGGGAAGAAATCGTCAAATCAGAATACATAAATCCCCCCAATTCCCTGGTCAGAAGCGGCTGTAGTTGCCAAGGCGCAGATGGCGCCGGCGCCGCGCTTCCGCGGGCAGCAAGAGAGGAATCGCTCCCTGGGGGACGGGAAGCTGTGTCTGGACGCTTTGGCTGCGATCGCGGCCGTGTAAAGCACCGTCGATCAGGATTTGCACCAAGAAGAAGCCGAGCTTTGGAATGAACGGAGTGCCGATCCAGGGCAGGAGCCGACCGAAAAGTGGCCACTGCGCCCGGCGATGCGGCTGGGCGATATCGTTGCCATGGTTTGAGACATCCCCGAGCTTTCCCATTCCGAATTCCTTGAGCCAGTAATGAGAGAGATTGCTAATAGAATGGCAGTTATCGCCGCCACAATTTCGCCTCGCCATACGGATCGCGTCGCCAAAGTATTAATTGCGACAGTTTTCCATCTATTCTTACTTGGCGAGATTAAATTTTACGATTTTGAGAATTATATTTGACAAATCAAGGATATATGTGGAAGCTTTGCCAAAAATAAAGGCTTCTCAGATGTTGTACATGCAGCTGGAAATGCGACGCACAGCTGAGTTTCCAGCATCCTGCGGAGAGCCAGAAAATACCGGTGAAAGGCTCCGGCTTTTCTCGAGGAGAGAGATTTGATGGTCTTCAAATGAGCCGCATCGAGAACAACAGAGAGTTTGCGGATTTCGTTACGTTGGTAACGGCGCGCTCCTCCAGCGTGGTTATTGGCCGGCCGCTTCCGTGGCCGCAATCGATTGCGAAATGGATGCGTTCGCAATTACTGCTGATTGTGATGGTCATCATTCCGGGCTTGCTCGGAGGCATCTACTACGGCTTCATCTGCGCCGATCAATATATTTCCGAAACGCAGTTTGTCGTGCGTAGCCCGAACCGGAATAGTGCGGGCCTGCTGAGCGGCTTCCTTCAAAGCACGGGTTTTGTCCGTGCCCAGGACGACAGCTATATCGTCACTCAATTCATCAAATCCCGAGCGGCCGTTGACGCGCTTGTCGAGAAGGACGGACTGAAGGAAAAACTTTCGCGCCCCGAGGCGGATTTCCTTAGCCGTTACCCCTTGTCCTGGAGCGAGGGCAACGGCGAGGGGCTGTTCAAGCACTATCTTGATATCATCAATATTCGCACGGATACGGGTAGCGGCGTTACGACTCTAAGCGTGCGGGCTTTTCGGGCGGAGGATGCCCAGCGGCTCGCAAGTGCATTGGTTCAGCACGCCGAGGAACTCATCAATCGTCTTAACGATCGCGCCAGGGCTGATGCCATACGCTATGCGCAGGTCGAGGTGAGCGACAGCCAGGTCAGGCTATCGAACATGCAGAAGACATTGACGGATTTTCGCAATCGCGAATCGCTCGTCGACCCGACGAAGCAATCGACAGCGGCGCTCGACATGATTGCCCGGCTGTCGGACGATTTGGCCGCAAGCAAGACGCGCCTCGCCGCTCTTGACGAACAGGCGCCGCAAAGTCCCCAAGGGGAAGCATTGCGGGCACGAGTGACTGCGATGGAGCGTCAGATCAGCGAAGAAAGAGCCCACATCGTTGGCAATGACGGGTCGATGGCCCCGCGTATCGCGCAATATGAACAGCTTCTGCTGGAGCGGGAGATGGCGGCCAAGATGCTGACTTCGGCCACGGTCTCCCTTGAAAACGCGAAAATCGATGCGCAGCGGCAGCAATTGTATCTGGAACGAATCGCTGACCCGAACCTGCCGGATCATGCGCTTTACCCGAAGCGTATCGTGGCATTCTCGATGCTGCTGGCCATTTGCTTTGCATGCTTCTGGATCACGCGCTTTTTTATCAATCAGGTCTACGAGCACGCGGCGCAGCAATGAGTGGTCTCCCTTCCAGTCTTTCGCAGTTCGTATCGTCTAATGCGCCGGCCCCACAAAATTTGAATCCGGAACAGGAGGATGGGATCGTCGGCGTCTTCGATCTCGTCAAGGAATACGAAGTGAACGGCCGCATGCACCGGGTGCTCGACGGTCTGACCTTCAAGATCGGTCGTGGCGAGAAGATCGCCGTTCTCGGGCATAATGGTGCCGGCAAGTCGACTCTTGTCCGCATGATCGCCGGCATAGAAGAGCCAACCTCCGGCAAAGTGGTCCGCAACATGTCGATGTCATGGCCCATTGCCCTGAGCGGCGGCTTCGGCGGTTCTATGACGGGGTTTGACTGCATGCGCTTCCTGTCGCGAATCTACAACAAGCCGTTTGCCGAAATTAGGGATCAGGTCGACGAGTTCAGTGAGCTCGGCCGATACCTGCGCATGCCCATTAGAACATATTCATCGGGCATGCGCGCGCGGCTGGCTTTTGGCATGTCCCTTGCCATCGATTTCGATTGCTATCTCATCGATGAGGTGCTCGCAGTCGGTGACAAACGCTTCCAGACTCGCTCGTTCGAGGAGCTCTTCGTCAAACGCAAAGATCGTTCCATGATCATTGTGGGACACAATCTCAACGTGATTGCCGATCTCTGCAGCTCGGCACTTGTGCTAAAAAAGGGCCGAGGTCGCGTCTTTCATGACATTGAAGCGGCATTTAGAATCTACTCCACATTGTAGATATGCCGTTTTTGCGCTGTTGGCTTCGAAGGCTGCGCACGGTGCGGCATGCCACGTCTCCAAAGTGATACAGTATCAGGGAAGGGTGAGCAGAAGGCTCCTCCATGTTCGACACGACTTTAAAGTCGATTCAACCGTCGCCTGTCGCCGCGGAGGGCCCTGAATCGAATTATGGTCGTATATCGCACAAATGGAGTGACGTTACGCGCCTACCGGTTGCTTGGATTGCTTCGTCTGCTTTTCAGCGTTTCTGCAGTGGTGTTTTGATACCGCACTCGCAACTATCTCCACGCACAGCTGTACTTACTAAATTAGAATATTAATATTCAACCCTTGATAACATGCCCGACCAATATAGTTATTTGATCGGATGCATTTTGTCCGACGATGTCGCGAACGCAATTTCGCCTTCTGCGAGAATGAGAGGCGGTAGGATTCTGTATAACATCGTCACTATCTGTACTGTGTTGTCAAAAATTGATGTGCTAATTTAACAATGAATAATGTAAGGTAAGCTGAATGATTATACCCCGTTAGAACTATCGAAGGGGATGAGACCATGGAGTCATCGTAGCGGACGCTAAAAAATCTGACCTGAGTAGAAATCAAATGTAAGTGATTTCTAATATGCAACTTACGATTTTGAGTAGGATAGCGGATGGCGATGCTGGGAAGAGTTGTCGAACAATGCGTTGGGACTTTTGAGGTATACTCTCGTGATGCAATAGTTCGCAATCTTGACGTGCTTGAGCCAAATTGGAAATGGTCGGTTCCTTCGGATTCCAGCGGCGATTATTCCTTTAAATTCAGCAAGCAACCCCTTCAATCCGCCTCCATCATCAGCGCTGAACATTCTGGAGCGCTGGAAGGGGTGGCCAAACACGATCTGCCGCGTGTGAGCATCATATTTGTTCTGGCGGGAGAGATAGAGGTCAACCACAGAAGGATGCAAAAGAAACTGCGCATCCCTGCCAACAGTGTCGCTAGCATCACTGACCGTAACGGCAAGCGGCTGGATATCAAACCGCGAAGCTCGTGGCTCGTATTTCAAATACCAGAACCCGTTTTAAGGCAGCATTTCGAGGAATTGACGGGCAAGCCCTATGTGCAGGAGTTTTCTCTCTCGCCAGTCAGTTTTCGCCAGGGCGGCGCTCAAGGTCTCTACCAAACTCTTCGTCAGGCTGAAAAAGATCTTATGACTGCGCGCCCGGCCGAACGGGTGATGCTGGCAAAGGCCTACAGCGAACTGCTGCTAGTCAAGCTGTTTGCAAAGCTCCCGCATAATCTGACCGACGCCTTTAGCCGAGGCACATTGGAGGATGCACCGCGGCAGCTTCTGCGAGCCGAGGCATTCATGCGCGACAATCTGCATAACGCGATCATGCTGGAAGATCTCGCCAATGCAGCCAGCTGCAGTGCGCGCGCCCTGCAACGCATGTTCAAGACTTATCGCGGCGATACGCCGATGGGAATTTTATGTAACTACCGGCTTGCCGCCGCACATGGAGCCATCAAGGGTGGACAGGCGGAGAGCATCACCGATCTGGCAATGAGCCTGCAGTTCTCCAATCCCGGACGGTTCTCCGTTCTCTACAAGCACGCTTATGGCTTTAGCCCCTCATCGATCCTTCGTTTTACCCGGGAGCATAGTGACGATGCCAGGACAGCATAGTGCGCTGAGCACATCGAAGCCCAGTCATAACCGCCTCCGTGCCGTTCAGGATAATCGATGCCATTGAAGTTTGGACTGCTCTTTGTTCTTGCCTGCGTTCTTACGGGCTGTGCACTACCGGAGGCCGGACCTAAGGCCTCCCGAATACTGGAGGAGGCGGCGGCACGCGCGGTACCGCCGTTTGCATTGGTCAATGTGACATCGCCGGCAATGGTCAACTTTGCCGCTCGGCCCGAACCGAGCCTGGCTGCCTATTTCGGCGAAGGCGCGCGAGATCCCGGATTGCGCATTGCCGTGGGTGACGTCGTTTCGGTGAGCCTCTGGGAAGCGCCACCCGGCAGTCTATTTGGAACGGCCTCCGCTATCTCAAGCCAACAGCAGGCAACCGGTAGCGCGGTCACGATCCCGCCACAGACGGTAAACGCCGACAGAACGATCAGCATTCCCTACGTGGGCCGCATAACCGCCGCAGGCCAGACACCTGCGGCTGTCGAGCGCGCCGTGGTCTCCGGTCTCGCCGGAAAGGCCGTTCAGCCTCAAGCGCTGGTAACCGTGCAGCAAAGCGTCGCAAACACCGTCACAGTCACCGGCGAAGTTGCTGGCGGCGCACGTGTTTCGCTTTCGCCGGCCGGTGAAAGGGTGCTTGATGCAATCGCCGCGGCAGGAGGCTTGCGCGCTGGCGTCAACGAGAGCGTCGTCTATCTGACGAGGCAGGGAAGAACGATGCATCTTCCCTTCACCGCGATCGTTCAGAGCCCGCGCGAAAATATAAGATTGCGACCAGAAGACGTGATCACCGTCGTCCGCTCGCCGAACACCTATACGATCCTCGGGGCGTCCGGCCAGAATGGCGAAGTACCCTTCAGTGTGCAGCATCTGAGCATGGCCAATGCGGTCGCTCGCGCAGGAGGCTTGCAGGATACTCGCGCCGATGTCTCCGGTGTCTTCCTCTTCCGCTACGAAACGCAGGAGGTGGCTCGCCGTGTCGTCGCGCCCAACAATCCGCTTCTTCGGCGAGGAGGCCTGGTTCCGATCGTATACCGCTTCGACTTGAAGAATGGTTCGACGCTCCTGACGATGCAGAACTTCGAGGTCCAACCACGGGATATCATTTACATTTCCAATGCCTCGTCGATCGATATCCAAAAATTCATGGGTCTCTTCCAGGGCCTTACCGGAACGGCATTGAATGCAGCATCCGTAGGCATAGCAGCAACCACGGCGAACTGACGGCATAGGTTCGCCGGCAAGCAACCGACGTGGACAGCGGAAATGACGTAGCAGAGATTGAGGGAGCCATCACAATGTTGTCCGGCCTACGGACTGCACTAAACGCAGGTTGGTTTGAGGGGAATAAAATGGGTACGTCCGCGCTGCTGCACCTCCATGAATTGATCGCCTTCGATCGGCAGCAAGCCGAGATTGCTATTTTGCAACGCGTGAGCAGCGCATATCTCGGCAATAATACCGCTCTGGTCCGCGTGCTGGGGCGCTACAAACTCTACGTCGATACCCGCGACAGAGGCTTTGGATCACACATCCTTCTGGACGGCTTTTGGGAAATATGGCTGACGCTATTCTGCGCCCGCAACGTGAAGCGTGGCATGACCGCCATCGATGTCGGCGCCAACTTTGGCTATTATTCCGTCCTTCTGGCCGAGCTTGTTGGCGCCAAAGGTCAGGTGGTCGCCGTGGAGCCCAATCCCCACGCTGCGGATTTCCTACGTCGCAGCGCCGAGCTGAACGGAATGATCGGGCGGACGCGCATCGAAGGTCTGGCGCTTGGCAGGAACGCTTCAGGTGACGCGCCTCTCTACGTGCCGCATAATGAACCGAAGAACGCGCTGATCGTCCTGGAAGGCTTCGTTCCCCGCGTCGAGGACGGCAGCGTCATCAGGGTTCCGGTCACGACACTCGATCGGCTGAGCGCATCGTGCGAGCGCGTCGATTTCATCAAGATCGATGCCGAAGGGGCTGAGGAGTTCATCTTCGAAGGGATGAGCGAAACCATAAGCCGTCACCGGCCGATGATTGTCGTGGAGTTCAATCCGGCACGATACACGGATGCCGGCGGCTTTTTCGATCGGCTCGCCGCCATTTATGGCTCGATACGGCGTCTCGATTTCAGCGGTGAAGCCGTGCCGGTTGCGCGCGAGGACCTGCTGTCCAAATACGCAAGCGATGATTCCCTGCTCGTTCTTTCCCCCAACAAACCGGCGTGAGGCCGGAGACGGCTGAAAACAGAGGAGGGCAGGCGTGAGCAAGACGATCCTTTACGACGGTCTCAACCTTTCATTGAGCAAAGGAACCGGGGTCGCCACCTATACCAGGGGGTTGATGTCTGCTGCCCATTCGCTCGGATATCAGACCGGGGTCGTCCATGGATTGGCCGGAAAAGTTCCAAAGGATCCCATCCTGCGGGAAGTGGTGTTGTTCGATGATGCCAGCAACCGCAAGCCTGGGGCTAGCTTCATCGCCCGCCGCTGGCTGCGCCGACAGATCGGCGCTCCATTCGGAGTGAAGCCTGTTCCGATAACATTGAGCGGGACTGTTATTCTGAAATCGGTTCAGTCTCAGTTCGGCGACTCCGGCATGGTCTATGCGTCAAATGACGTGTTCCAGCTCGCTCGCCATCATTTCAAACGTTACGGCAACAGCCTGTCCATGAAGTTCGATGCGCAACCGGACCTTCTGCACTGCACCTACCCTCTGCCGCTCGTGGCGAAGAGGGCGTTGAACGTCTATACGATCCACGACCTGGTGCCGTTGCGCTTGCCCTATCTGACCGAGGACGACAAACGCTATCATTACAAGATGTTGCGGGCTCTGGTGAAACGAGCCGACCATATCGTTACGGTCTCCGACACCTCGCGGGCCGACATCATCAATGTGCTTGGCGTCGACGAATCCCGCATTACCAACACGTATCAGGCGGTGCATGTGCCCGAGTCGCTCCGGGAAAAGACGGAGGACGTTATCGCCGATGAGATTGCCGGCATCTTTCACCTCGATTGGAAGGGATATTTCCTGTTCTTTGGCGCCTTCGAACCCAAGAAGAACATCTCCCGATTGATCGAGGCCTATCTCGCCGCAAAGACGACAAAGCCACTGATCATCGTTGGCGCGCCGGGCTGGAAAGGCGCGGAGACGAAGGAATTGATCGATGACGATCGCTTCCGCTTCTACGTTCGCTCCGAAGACCGGATCGTGCCGCAGCGGCAGATACAGCGTTTCGACTTCGTATCCTATCCGCTGCTGATCAGCTTGATCCGCGGCGCGCGAGCGGTGCTTTTCCCCTCGCTTTACGAGGGGTTCGGCCTGCCAGTTCTCGAATCCATGCAATTGGGGACGCCAGTCCTGAGCTCGACCGAGGGATCTATCCCTGAAATCGCCGGAAAGGCTGCGTTGCTCGTCGATCCCTACAATACCGAGGACATGCGCAAAGCCATCACCAGCCTCGATCAGGACGATGCACTATGCGACGCTTATGCCAAGGCCGGACCGAAGCAAGCGGCGCGCTTCTCGACGGAACGATATCAGCAGAAGGTGAGTACTCTTTATGATACTCTCCTCAACGGATAGGTATGGGAGGGTTCGACGATGACCATCCTCTTTGCTTTCGGCATGCCTGGCGTCATGTCTTCCTGGGGCGTTGCTGCCGTTCATGCGCTGGCGCGTGAAGCCTTCGGCGAATATACGATCATCACGACGGATACGATCGAGGACCTGAAGCAGCACGTCCAGAGCCGGTCCGGCACGCATGCCGTGCTGGTTTCGCAATTCCCTGAGGCCAGGTTATCGGAACTGATTGTCAAGATTAATGTCCCTTTTTTGTTGTGCCTCGAAGATCCGATAGATGCGGTCTCCTATCTTGCACGCGCGACCGATCAGCGGGACTTCGGGCTGGTCAGGGCCGTTTCGGCCAGCCTCGCCTGCCTCGAACCGCTGACAAGCGCGTCGGCCGGGCTGGTCTTGCGACGCAATGACATCGGGCAGCGAAGCAGCATTGATCTGCTACTCAAAAAGATAGACGAACATTTTAGCACCGAGCTTACATTCGAGCAGATTTCAAGCGCTCTGCTGCACGTCGGCATGGGTTCTCCAGACGGGGCATCGAACACCGGCGTACCGAAACTGGAGGAAGCAGCGGCAGCGGTGATCGTGGGATATCTGACGCCGAAAGAGGAAGTGCCAGAGCTCAGCGAATCATTGCGTGAGCTTGCGGGCAAAGTTCTGCGACCACTGCAGTTCGGCCACGCCGAGACTGCGCGCCCCTCCATCTTCTGGCCTCGTGAAACGTTCCTGGCGGGTGACCGATTGGGAGAAGGCCTCGATAGTAGTCTGGATCTGACCGGTGGCGCTCGCTGCCTCATCTATGGCCCGTATCTCCATCTACCTTCCGGCCGATGGGATGCCAAATTTCTCTTCGACGTCGAGGAAGATTGCCACGGCCAGATCTTCACTCTGGAAATCCACGCAAACGAGCTGCTGGGAAGGCTGCGCGTCTGCCCGCAAGGCACCGGCTCATTCGAGACCGCGGTTCCGGTGGAAGTGCTTGATCCACGTACTCCGATCGAAATACGGCTGATGATGGATAGTGGTGCCATCGAAGGGCGACTTTCAGCCTGGAGCATCGAATGGCTCAGGGCCGCGTAGTATAGGCAATACCCTTCCAGTGCCGTTTTAAGGATGGCAGATACCCGGCGGTTGCCGCGTATTCTGCTGCCTTATTGGTCGTGCTCTACCTTGCCCGATGACATTATTGTGTTGCTGAACGTTTCCAACGCCCAGAATTTTGTAAATCAAGGTTTCCCATAGCAGATTTTCCGTATTAGTGCCGCAAACCCCTCCTTTTCAGAGGATTGATAACTCGTATAACGGTTGGGAAAAATGGAATGAAGCCTATGAATGCGACCGCTGCACCGGACATCCTGATAGTCGACGACGACCACGAGATTCGCTCTCTCCTCAGCCGGTATCTTGAGGAGCAGGGCTTCCGTGTATCAACGGCGGGCGATCTTCGCGGATGCAACGATGCGCTCAACCGGCGCCCTCCCGACCTTATCGTCCTGGATGTGATGCTTCCCGATGGATCGGGCCTCGATCTGTGCCGTGACCTTCGAAACCGGCGTCCGAGGGTGCCGGTCATCCTCTTGACTGCCCTCAAGGAGGACATAGATCGAATTCTCGGACTTGAGATCGGCGCGGATGATTATCTCGGCAAACCGTTCAATCCGCGTGAGCTGGCGGCGCGCATTCGCGCCGTCCTGCGTCGTACTCATGAAGATCTTTCGGTCGAACCCGAACAAAGACGGTTTCAGTTCGGCGACATGATGCTCGATCCGCAGCTTCGCCGGGTCGCCAGAGATAATGGCGAGGCGATCTCGCTGACCGGAGCCGAATTCGATCTGCTGAAAGCATTTCTGGAACGCGCCGGCCGATTGTTGTCGCGTGATCAATTGCTCGATTTGACGCAAGGCCGCGATCGCGATCCCGCCGATCGATCTATCGATGTTCTGATGAGCCGGCTGCGCCGCAAGCTCGGCGAGACAGCCGACGAACCGATCTTCCGGACGATCCGCAATGGCGGTTATCAGCTTGTCGTGCCGGTGGTGGCAATAAAGGGTGATTCATGAGGTCGTTGGGCGCGCGCCTGGCGTTGCTCCTGCTGACAGCCATCGTCCTGGTCGTCATCTCCTCATCATTCGTGGCAAGCCTTGTGATGCGCGGCCCCCGGCCAAATATGATGATCGAGCCGATGGCCCGCCAGCTCGCCATTATGGCAACCTTTGCCGAGAAGGATAAAGCAACGGCGGCCTCCGCCGGGTTGATCTTCGCTCCGATGCCTGCCGATGGCCCGCGGGACGAGGAACTATCCCGTTTTCTCATGGAGGCGCTGTTCCGGATCTCCGGCATGCGCGAGGCGATCATATCCCACCAATCGGCAGGAGAGATGATTGCCTCGCTGAAGCTCTCCGACGGCACATGGCTCATCACGCCGATGCCGCAACACGGCCCACCGCCGGGGGGCTGGAAAATATTGGCGGGGTGGCTAGGCCTGATCATCATCGGCAGCGTCCTGGTTTCCATTTTCGCGGCTTCGAAAATCATGAAGCCTCTCCGTCTGCTGGAAGAGGCTGTAGCGGCCATCAATCCTGACGGCACGCTGCCGCACATACCGGAAAGTGGCCCGGGAGAAATCCGCGTCACCGCGCAAGCGCTGAACGGCCTCTCGGCCAGAGTGAAGGCTGCCACCGAAAGCCGCATGCGGCTTGTCGCCGCCGCAGGGCACGATCTCAGGACTCCCATGACGCGCATGCGCTTGCGCGCCGAGTTCATCCAGGACGAGGAAGAGCGGCAGAAATGGCTCGCCGACCTCGAGGAGCTCGACAGGATTGCCGACAGCGCGATCAGGCTGGTGCGAGAGGAGATTTCCAACGATAGCCTGGAGCAGGTCAGGCTCGATGCAATCGTCCAGGACATTGTTGACGAGCTGAAGGCGATCGATATGAACGTCAACAGCGGCGAACTGGAGCCCACAACGATCAGCGCAGGGCCGTTGGCGGTGACGAGAGCGCTGCGCAATCTGCTGATAAACAGTGCGACGCATGGCCAATCGGCAACAGTGACGGTCACTCATCTTGGCAACAGGGCAGTGGTGAGAATCATCGATACTGGCCCCGGCATACCCGAGGAGCGGCTCAATCAGGTATTCGAGCCGTTTTTCCGGATCGACATAGCCAGGCAAAAATCCTTTCCTGGTGCGGGTCTAGGCATGGCCATCGCGCGCGAAATCGTCACCCGCTTCGGGGGAGAGATCATCGTGCGTAACAGACAACCCACGGGTCTGGAGCAGGTGGTGTCATTCAAAAGTGCCAACTGCAAATCCGCGAGCTAAACCGATTTGAGCTGACGGTTTAAGCCACAGCGAGGATCGCGTTCTCATGTCTTGAGGTAAAGATCCGAACGCTCTCAGCAATGATTTGAACTTACCTCCCTACGAAGATGCCGTAATGCTGCAGTTGAATCAGCTTGGCCCTTTCAGTTAAAGAAGGCTCATGATCCTCGGATTTTTCACTGGAAATTTGTATCAAAGCAGGATTTACTTGCGTAGAACTTTCGAAAATTTCAATAAATGTTGGCGCCACATTAAGTTCTCAAAACTTATCAAATAATAACAGTGAAGTAGAAAAGCAGAGACACTAAATTTCGCTAAAATGCCTCTTTTCAGCAATATTCGGAAATGCTGTGGGTGCCAATTAATGTAGAATTGCAGTCGATCAGATGCTGTGCTCGAGCAGGCTTTGATCGCCCCGCATACCCGGCTTCGCCATGACGCCCCCAACACGACTGGCGAAGCCGGATTACCCTTGAAGCGGGACAAACTCTCCTGAAAATTGGTGCACTGATAGTGCCTTGCCCAGATCAAGGCGTCGGACACATGGCTATCTGGATATGGCCAAATGCAGGCCAGTGCCGATCGGAGAGCATAGGCACGTTCCCTGCCACCAGGCTTCGTCTTGCGCAGCAAAGCATCGCCTGAGATTTGCTGCTCTGAAGCAGAGGCGCCATCAGCGACAGTCCAATAATCATCCGATAGAGAATGTCTTGATGATGTCGCCAATCTTGCCGGCTGACGGCAAGGATAGGGCCGCCGGACTTGATAGAGATTCTGGCAACGCAGAGGATGCATAAGCGCCAATGGCTCGGGAACACCGGGCGGGGTGTTCCCGAGCCTTTCGGCCCTTTAAAGGGCCGCTCTGTCCAGCCGATGAGGGCGTCCGGGGGGAATCTCAATCGGCTGGAGGCGGAGAGGAAGGCGTGTTCCGTCCGTGTGGTCGGATTAGCGGAACATGTGGGGACCAGGAACGAGCGAGCGCTCGGCGTCTTCGAGTTTGGCCACTTGATCGGCAGTCAGCACATTGCGCAGGGCAGTGGCTTTATCCTTGAGGACAGTCGCCTTGGCGGCGCGATCCAGCACGCGATCGGCTATGCGCTCGCCAAAGAGTTCTTTCGAGCCATTGGCCTGATTGTCGGTACCCTGCGCGGGCTGAGACGCGGCTTCGTCACTCGCCTCTGGCTGGCCCGGCTGCCGATGCTTTGGAAAGGCCAGCAGATCCGTCAGTGCGCTGGTATAATCCCGCCAGGCATCAAGCTGTGTGCTGCGAATGCCGATCAGCGTTTCCATGGCCGAAAGCTTGCCGGCGAGTTCCAGCGCGGGATTCGGGCCGTGAGGGAAGCCGCCGGGTGGTCCGAATGGAGGCATTGGGCCGCCTTCGCCAAAGGCCATCATTGGCGGATGCATGTGAGGGCCGGGCCAGGGCCAACCGGTCGGCGGCGCGTGATCCTGGATGGGCTGCGCCGCTTCCGCGACAGCAGGGTTTTGTGCGTCCGGTGTGGCAGTCGGTTCGGCGGCGAGAGCCGGGGCGGCCATGCCGCCGATCGCTGTCACTAGCAAGGTTGCGATGATGTATCGTTGCTTCATGATCAGTATTGCCTTTGTTGCGATTACTGATACCGAGGCTAACGAAATCGTATGAATGCAATAGTTCTCGATATTTCCGAATATGTTCTGACGGGCGAATGTTGCGAACGAAGTTTGCTGCGAAGCCCGAGGCAACAATTCATTACAACTTTCCGCCAATGAAGCCGCACTCCGGGCGCGGCTTCATTGGCAGGTGAATCGGGTCTCTATTCCTTGCCGAGCGAAGACGCCGACGTCGACTGGTCGGCCTCCCTCAATGCCGCGGCACATTCCTCGCAGCAGACCTCGACGGACTTGCCTCCGAGGTTAACCTTGATGACATCGGTACCGAGTTCACAGTCGCAGGCGGCGCATGTGGTTTTCTTCATCGCGTGATCCTTTTCAAAAATCCCTCAATCAGGGCGGGATCATCAGACCACCGATCGCCAAGTCGGCGCTGTCGGAATCTTTAGCGAGTCGTGTAGTGCTTCGGTTTCAACTGTGCCGAACGCTGGAATTCTGCGGGCGTCAGGCCATAGGTCTGCTTGAAGCTGGCGCTGAAATGGCTATGGCTGGAAAAGCCGAGATCGAGCCCGAGCATGGTCAGGTCGTTATATTGGCCAAGAAGATCGAGCGCACGCGCCAGCCGTAGCCGCAGTTGATACCGATAGAGCGGCATGGCCTCGACCTGCTGGAAGACCTGAGTGAGGTAAACCGGCGAGACACCGACCTCCCTGGCGATTTCGGCAAGCGTCCATCGGCGGGCGAGATCGGAAGACAGGACGAGCTTTGCCCGATCGACGAGTTTCTGCCGCCCAAAGCTCGCGCCGGCGGCATGTGATGTCCGCTCACCAAGCGAGCGGCGCACGAGCGTCAAGGCCAGGGTCTCGCCTTCAAGGCTTTCGGCGATGTTGCGGCTCAAGCCGTGGCGAAGAAGTGCGACGAGGGCCTGGGCGCGCGGATCGACGCGACGACGCTGCCGGCGAAAGGTGACGCCTTCGCCGGTCTGCACCTGGTCCGCCGGAGCAAGTTCATGAAGGACGGACGTGTCGATCGAAAGATCGAGACAGGAATCGCCGCCTTCTACAGGATGGCTGATCCGATAGTCCTGTCCGCCATTGAAGAACACGACCTGATTGGCCTCGGCGACCACGTCATTCTGGCCTACATGGCGCTTGAAGACGCCGCGATAGGGATAGACGAGGCTTGTCTTGTGCGCACACTCCTCGTCGCTCTTGTGACGGCATTCACCGTTGCACACGACATCGCGGATGATAACCGTATTCGTTTTCAGCAGCAGAGCTGTCGAAATCAGTGACATGCCGCAATCCCCATTATGCCGCATATGCCGGTCGCGTTGCATGACGCTAACATGTTCTGCGCCATCTTTTTAGTAGCGGCTGTAAATATGAACGTCGCTCCCGGCTTGACCGCGAGAGAGACCGATATCCTTCAATTGATCATCCGAAAGCTCCATCAGCGCATTTCGGTTGCGTCGCTCCGCCAGCTTGCGCGCAAGCAGTCGGATTGCCCCCATGAAGACTGAGAGCGACGTCCGCCCGGATTTGCTTGAAGTCCGGACGCGTGCGGACTGGATTGCGATGCTGGAAGTTTGCATGTTGATCTCCTCGATCATGTGTTTCGATGGAGACAATCAACCACTGGCGGCCTATTCGCGCTGTCAGATAATTTAGCGATCACAACGCCTGATGCGGCGATTTGTTTTTCCTTGTCGACATTTTGCCTACAAGATTATTAGTGTCGCTGTCACCGTGCCGATGTGGCGCGAAGCCTATACGATTTGGAATATTGAGGAGTCGAAGAATGTCGTGGCAACATCCAGTCCCGCGGATCACAGAAGAGGAAAAGCGGGTACGCCTCGCACGGCTTCGCCAGTTGCTGGATGCGGAGGGGCTCGCCGGCATGCTACTTGGGCCGAGTGAAAGCCTGCGCTACTTCACCGGCCTCGTCTGGCACGCCAGCGAACGTTTCCTCGGGGCGCTGGTGACGCCGACCGAGCTTTACTACATCGTTCCTGGTTTCGAACGCAGCCGCGTCGAGACGCTGACGCATCTGCCCGCCGAAATCCTCGAATGGCAGGAGGAGGAGAGCAGTGCGGGCCTCGTTGCGCGTCTGCTCGGCAACAAGGGCATTCTGGCGCTCGACGACAACATGCCGCTGTTCTTCTATCATGCGCTGGCCGCGGAACTCGGTGCCGAGCGGTTGAAAAATGGTGGGCCGATCATCAACCGCCTGCGCCGCATCAAGTCTCCTGCTGAAATCGCGCTCATTCAATATGCGATGAACTTGACGCTTGGCATCCACAAGCAGGCCCACGCCTTGCTCAAGCCCGGTATCCGCGCCTCCGAAGTGGTTGAGTTCATCGATCGACGGCATCGCGAGGTTGGCGCTCACGGCGGCTCGACCTTCTGCATCGTCTCCTTCGGCGAGGCGACGTCGCTGCCGCATGGCGCTAATGGTGACCAGACGCTCGCCGAAGACGATGTCATCCTCGTGGACACCGGCACCCGCATTGACGGCTATCACTCCGATCTGACGCGAACATACAAGCTGAAAGCCGGCGATAGCGTCTTCGAAGATGCCTGGGCGATCGAGCGGGAAGCGCAGCAGGCGGTCTTCGATGCCGCCAAGCTCGGTGCTGCCTGCTCGAGCCTCGACAATGCCGCGCGTTCGGTTCTCGCGAAACATTCGCTGGGTCCCGACTACAAGCTGCCCGGATTGCCGCATCGCGCCGGTCACGGCCTGGGGCTGGAGATCCACGAAGAGCCCTATATCGTGCGCGGCAATGCGACACCGCTTGAAGTCGGCATGTGCTTCTCGAATGAGCCGATGATCGTCTTTCCGCAGAAATTCGGCATCAGGCTCGAGGATCATATGTACATGACGGCGGACGGCCCGCGCTGGTTTACGCCGCCGTCCAACGGGCCAACGAACCCTTTTACGGATTAACGTCTGAAAAGGGCGGCTCAGGCCGCCCTTTTTCCGTCCTCATCGAAAACATGCAGATGCTGCGACGGGAAGGCGACATTGACCTGGTTCCCGGCGCTGAGCGCGCTGCGATCCAGCGTGAACACCTTGAACGGCAGGCCGTGCAGCGAGAGGTGCAGGATGATGCCGAAGCCCGTGGGCTCGATGAGTTCGACAGTAGCCGCCATGTTGGACTGATCCGAAGACAGGACGACATGTTCCGGGCGGATGCCGAGGGTTACCTTTGCGCCGGACGTCAGCTTTAGCGATTCAGCAAGCGGTACGAAGGTGCCATCCTTCAGCTTGACGCCACCCTCCTGATAGATCGCATCCAGAAAATTCATGCCGGGCGAGCCGATGAAGCCGGCAACGAAGAGATTGGCGGGGCGGTCGTAGAGTTCTAGCGGGCTGCCGACCTGCTGAACCACCCCGCCATGCATGGCGACGATCCGGTCCGCCAGCGTCATCGCCTCGATCTGGTCGTGGGTGACGTAGATCGAGGTCGCTTTCAGGTCGCCATGCAATTTCTTGATCTCGGCCCGCATCTGTTCGCGCAGACGGGCGTCGAGGTTCGACAACGGTTCGTCGAAGAGGAAGGCTTTCGGCTGGCGCACAATGGCGCGACCCATGGCAACGCGCTGGCGCTGGCCGCCGGAAAGCGCCTTCGGCCGGCGTTCAAGCAGCGGATCGAGGCCGAGCTTCGTCGCAGCTCCTGCGACCGCCTTGGCGATGCTCTCCTTCGCCATCTTCCGGAGCCGCAGGCTGTAGCTCATGTTGCCGGCGACATTCATATGCGGATAGAGCGCATAGGACTGGAAGACCATGGCTATGTCGCGGTCCTTCGGATGCAGCTCGTTGACACGATTGTCGGCAATGCGGATTTCGCCGCCGCTAATGTCTTCAAGGCCCGCAATCATCCTGAGCAAGGTGGACTTGCCGCATCCGGACGGACCGACGAGGACGACGAACTCGCCGTCCTTGATCCTCAGATCGATGTCGTGCAGCACCTGCACATGGCCATATGCCTTCTTGACGTTCTGGATATCGATCGATGCCATTTGACTAACCCTTGACCGCGCCGGCCGTCAGGCCCTGCACAAGATAACGTTGGATGAGCAGGAAGAAGAGCGCGGCCGGAATGAGCGCCATGACGCCCGCCGCCATCATTTGCCCGAAATCCACTGAGAATTTTGAGACGAAGGTGAGAAGCCCGACAGGGAAGGTCGCGGCCTGATTGCCGTTAATCAGCATCAGCGCGAAGAGCAGTTCGCTCCAGGCAGCCGTGAAGACGAAGCCGAGCGTTGCGGCGATCCCAGGCAGCGTCAGCGGCAAGATGATCTGCCGGAAGGCCGTGAACTGCGTTGCACCGTCGATCATGGCCGCCTCCTCCAGATCCTTAGGAATGCCATCGAAGAAAGACTGCATCAGGAAGGTGGCGAAGGGCACGTTGAAAGCGGTGTAGACGATGACGAGGCCGGTGAGGCTGTTCGTCAGATGCAGCGGCGTCAGGATCTTGAAGATCGGCGCCACCAGCATGACCAGTGGAAACATTTGCGTCAGCAGCATCAGCGCCACGATCCAGTATTTGGCGCGGAAGTTGAAGCGGGAGAGCGCGTAGCCGGAGAGCGAAGAGCAGATGGTCACTGCAATTGCCGTCGAACCGGCGACGATCACGCTGTTCTTGAAGAAGGTCGGAAAGTCGCTGTGCTGCAGCACGAAGGCATAGTGTTCCCATGTCGTGCGCGACGGCCACATGCGCACGCCTTCCGTATAGAGCAGGTCATTCGGCGTGACCGAAACCTTCAGCAGCCAGAAGAGCGGGAAGAGTGCGAAGAGGACATAGCAGAGGATCGCCAGCCGATGCGCGATGGTGGGAAGGATGGATCGTCTCATGGCTCAATCCTTGTTCAGCAGGGTCTGCCGCAGCAGGATGATCAGCATGGAATAGGCGAGCAGCAGCACCAGCAGCACCAGCGCAATGGCCGAGGCATAGCCGAAGTCGAGCCGCTTGAAGGCCTGCGTGAAGATGTAGCTGGCGACGATCTGCGTGCGGTCCGCGGGACCACCGCCGGTCATGACCACGATCAGGTCGGCGAAGTTGGAGACCCAGACGGTGCGCAATAGCACGGTAATGGCGATAGTCGGGGCGAGAAAGGGAAGCGTGATCGAGCGGAAACGTTCGAACCAGCCGGCGCCGTCGATGGAAGCCGCCTCATAGAGATCGCGCGGGATCGCCTGAAGGGCTGCCAGCAGCGTGATTGCAAAGAACGGGATACCCCACCAGACATTGGCGACGATCGGTCCCCACATCGCATAATTCGGGTCGGACAGAATGTTGCTAGGCTCGCTCATCAGGCCGAGCGCATAAAGCCAGTGCGGTATCGGCCCGATGACGGGGTTGAACAGCCACGACCAATTGAGACCGGCCAGGAAGGACGGAACGGCCCAGGGCAGAAACACCAATGCCTGCACGATCGCCCTGCCGAAGAACGGTTTGTCCAGCAACAGCGCCAGGATCAGCCCGAAGATGAACTGCAGCGCCACGGAAGCACCGGTCCACCAGAGGGTATTCTTCAGCGCCCAGTAAAAGGCCGTGTCCTTGGAGAGATCGCGAAAATGCTCCAGGCCGATGAAGCCCCCGGAAAAGGGATTGAGCAGCTGAATGTCGCGGAAGGCGTAGGATATGCCGATTGCCAGCGGCACCAGCATCACGGCGATGATGAGGATGAGGGCAGGGGCGCTGTAGAGATACGGTTCCGAGGCGTCGGCGAGGCGCTTCAGCCACGGCCGGCGGTCGTGACGCCTGTCGAGCGTGTCGGTGATCGAAGTCATCTGTAAGAGTTCCCGTTCGCGACGTTCGGACGCCGTCTGTTTCAGGTGAGCAAGAGCGGCGGCGGATCGCTCCGCCGCCGGGCATGTGGATTATTTCTTGGCGAGGAACTTCTGCTGCGCCTTGGTCAGGTAATCTGCCCACTGGTCGGCAAGGTCCTTGGCCGAAATATCGCCGAGCATCGCCTGCTGAGACGTCTTGATGGCGAGCGAATCCTTGAAGAAAGCGAATTCCTCGAGGTAGGTCGGCATCACAGTCGGGACTGTGTCCTTGTCCGCCAGTTCCTGGAACCAGCCCTTGAACTGATCGCCGGCATAGAAGGGATCCTTCTCGGCAGCCGTGTAGGCCGGCAAGGCGCCGATCTTCTTGTTCCAGGTGAGGTTGCCTTCCGGGCCTTCGAGCGTCGCGATCAGCTTCCAGGAGAGGTCCTTGTTCTGGCTGGTGGAGAACATCGACCAGCCGCCATAGCCGATAGTCGGGAAGGACTTGCCGTCCGGTCCCTTCGGCAGCGGCGCAACGCCGAAATCGTCCTTGTTCATGCGCTCGGCGACGGCGATCAGAGCATCCGGGTCCTGATCGAGGAAGGCGCAGGTGCCGGAATAGAAGCCGGCGACGACTTCATTGAAGCCCCAGTTGACGCTATCCTTCGGCGCCAGGCCCTTCTTGTAGAGATCGACCATCCATTCGATGCCCTTGGCCCAGCCGGCGCTGTTCATCGTGGAGGTGCCGTCATCCGTGAAGTATTTGTTGTCGCCGGCCATGGAGGCAGCAAAGATCATCCAGCCATTAAGGCCGCCCGGTCCGCCGCGCATGCAGTAGCCGTATTTGCCCGGCAGCTTGGAGACGGCTTCGGAAGCCTTGACGAAGTCATCCATCGTCTTCGGCGGCTCGCTGACGCCGGCCTGCTGGAGAAGCTTCTTGTTGTAGAACATGGCGCGCAGATAGAAGCCGTAAGGCAGCATATAAGCGGTGTTCTTGACGTAGCGACCGAGTTCAAGCGCGCGAGGCGTCAGCTCCTTGGTGTGCTCCCACTTCGCCAGATAGGGCTCCAGGCTTTCGAGCATGCCGTTGTTGCCGTAGAGCGATACCCAGGTGTCGGGCATTTCCATGACGTCGGGCGTATCGCCGGCCGAGACCATGGTGGCGAATTTCTGGAAGGCTTCATTCCAGGGCAGGGAGATGATGTCGACCTTGGTGCCGGGATTGTCCGCCTCGAACTTGGCGACGATCGACTTGAGCGTCTCGGTGCGCTCGGGGCTGGTGATCACTTCGACGAGCTTCAGCGTCGTATCGGCAAAGGCGGTGCCGCCCATCAGGGCGGTAAAGAGTGCTGCAGTTATCAGTCTTTTCATGTTGGTTCCCCTTTTTTAGGTTTTCCTCGCAGTTGATAAAGTCACGAAGCGGCGGCGATTGCCTCCTCGAGTTCTCTCCACAGGGCCTCGGTTCCTTCGAGGCCGATGTGGAGACGCACGGAGCGCGGGTTGATGCCGAAAGTGTGCGCCGAGTTCGGCTGCGCCTTCTGCTGCAACACGACTTCGCCCGGGACGATCAGGCTTTCATGCCCGCCCCAGCTCACACCCAGCTTGAAGAGATTGAGACGGTCGGCAAAGGCTCGGACATCGACGCCTTCGCGGAAGATGAAGGAAAACAGGCCCGAAGTGCCGTTGAGGCCGGCAGGCAGGCGATTGGCAAGGCCGGGGTGGCAGACCTGCTCGACAACGTCGAGTTCCTGCAGGCGCTTGGCGATCGTCATCGCCGAGGCTTCATGGGCTCTCATGCGGATCGGCAGGGTACGAAGGCCGCGAATCAGCAGCCAGGCGTCAAAGGGCGAAAGCTTGCCGCCGAGATAGGGGTAGGTTTCGGCCTTCAGCCGCGCGATCATCTCCTTCGAGCCAGCGACGATGCCGGCGACCACATCGCTGTGCCCACCAAGATATTTCGAGGCGGAGTGGATGACGAGGTCGACGCCGAGCTTCAGCGGCTGCTGGAAATAGGGTGTGGCCCAGCTGTTGTCGATCATCGAGACGACGCCATGCTTCCTGGCGAGTGCGGCCAGCGCGCCGACATCATGCGCTTCCATGACCCAGCTCGTCGGGCTTTCCATGTAGAAGACCTTGGCGCCCGGCAACGCCTTGGCGACAGCTTCTTCATCGCGGCCGTCGACATAGGTCACTTCGACCTTCATGCGCTTCAGAATGGTGCCGAAGAGACGGAACGCATCGGGATAGACATGCTTGACCGCGACGATCCGGTCGCCCGGCTCGACAAAACTCAGTACGGCCGACGAGATCGCGGCCATGCCGCTGGCAAATCCAAGCGCATCCTCGGCGCCCTCGAGCTTCGCCAGCATTTCCTCGAACAGGCGTACCGTCGGGTTAAGGCCGCGCGTATAGGTCGGCCGCACCTTCTCGCCGCGATAGGAGGCGATCATCTCGTCATAGCTGGAGAAGGTGAACAGCGATGTCTGAAAGATCGGCGGCACGACGGCGTCGGCGAAATTGCCGTCGTCATGGGCGGTGATAAGGGATGCGAGTTCGAACGGCTCTAGCCCGTCAGTCATTTGGACATTTCCTTGATGTCTTCCTCGACAACGTCGAGAATTTTCAGTGTTTCGGCGCGCGCCGCCTCGGGATCCTGGTCGACGATTGCGTTGAACAGCGTGCGGTGAAAGGGGAAGGATCGGCGGGCAAAGTCCTGCCGATCGAAGGGGTGATCCCAGAAGCGTTCGAAGGTTTCGCGCATCTGTTCGAGCAGTTGCTTGAACAACGGATTGTGCGTGGCGTCGTAGACCGCCAGGTGAAACGCGAGATCCTCAGGCCCGGATGTGCCCTTGGCCATGTGGACGCGTTCCATCTCGTTGAGCTTCTGCTCGATGTTGACGATGTCCTCGTCCGTGCGCTTCCTCGCGGCCACCATGCCGGCTTCGCATTCGATGCCGCGGCGAACTTCCAGCGTCTGCAGCAAGGCATCGCGCAGATGCGGCGGATCGAGCGACAGGGGCATGTGAATGGTGCCCCTGGAAACGGGCTTCAGCAGATAGGTGCCGCTGCCCTTCCGGGTTTCCATCACCCCCAGAGCCTGGAAATAGGTGAGCACTTCGCGGATAGTAGAGCGCCCGACAGAAAGCGCCGCCATCAGTTCCCGTTCGGTCGGCAGTCGATCACCCGCCTGCAGCTTCGACGACTCGACGAAGGTCGAGAGCGCGTCGATGACTTGCTGCGTCCGGTCGATGGAGGGAAGGGGTGTGAGCATGGCCTTGGTCATGGGTTGATAAATTGGTCTGACATCTGCCATCAGGTCAATCTCTTTTTTCCACCGATTCCATATTTTCTGTCGCCGGCATGGTGAATGGCCGAATGGATGTGAGCGAAGACGGGACAGACAAACAGGATCGTTTCGGCTTCAAGAGCGCCGAGAGCGCTGATAGAAAGAGCGCGATGTGAGTCCCTGAGTTGGAAAAGAATGGCTGCGCGAGATCGATATTCACGGAAGCTGGAATGCGCGCGGTGCGGGCACATCGGTTTTGCCGAGGTTTCCGAGACGGACAATCGTCGGGCACCGAGCCGCGATTTCAAGATCGATCAGATGCCGCATGGTTTTGCCACCGAGCGGCCGTCGACCGATCCACGCAAGCACATGATGCGTTGCCGCTGCGGCTCGGTCTTCCGCTTCGAGCAGGATACGGTCTATGCACCCGGCGGCGAGCCGCGCCGTTAAGGCAATTATGCCTGAAAACAAAAAAGCCTCGCATCGGCGAGGCTAAGCTTGTGCCGCTCCGGGGAAATCGGAAGCGACGCGGCGTTTTTTAATCGCGGTCATTCATTCCGACTAGGTCAGTTTTGGCGATAACGGTACGCTTTCATAAAAAATGGCCGCAAATTTACCACCACCGCCTTCGTCTCTTCGAAGGTTGTGTAGGGCACCGATATATTTTCCATGGTTGCGCGAACAACGCAATTAAAAACATCGTAACGTGCATATGTGTTCAGCTACCGTTCATTTTCGTGAAGGCAAAAGGCATCTGCCGCAACGCCTTGCGGTCCTCGAGGCCCGGCTTCCGATTGGCTTGCCAATCTGATCGTCGGGCCTCGTAGATATTGAAAGAGCTTGGAAATTCCCATGCGGCTGCTTCTCGCCTTCATCGATTGGATTCAGCGTCGCCGTCGACAGCGGCTTGAGGCCGAGACGATTCAATATTCGGCCGATGACCCCTGGGTTTTGCAGCAGATCGAAAAGTTCGAGCGTGAGTTGAAGCGGTAAGGGATCGTGGAGATCCGGCTTGCGTGCCTAGCGGCCAGGCGACAGCAGGCGCGGCTGTGGGCGGATGAAACTCTGCCTGCCATTCTTCCAGCCAGCGATCGGTTGGCGAATCTCGCGAACCAGCGACAATGGATCGGCCGCATCCACCACCACGATGTCCGCAGTTGCACCCGGTTCCAGCCGATAGTCGCGCCGCATCAGTCGCGCGGCATTGATCGTCACCATGTCGAACGCCCGCGCAATGTCATCGTCACGCGACAGCTGCGCCAGATTCGCGAATAAATTGGCCATGCGCGCAAGTGAAGCGTCGCCGTAAGGGGTGAACGGGTTAAGGACATTGTTTGTTGCGGCGGTCACGTTGACGCCATGGTCCATCAGCAGCATTGCCGGCGCCAGGCCACGCGGGATCAGATGATCAGCACCACGGCCGAGCAGGAAGATGTCCGTCGCCGGCAAAGTCGTCACGGCTACCCCAGCATCGGCGAGGCGCCTGGCAAATTCGCTGACCGTTGGCGTCGGCATGGCGGAGAGCTTCGTGGCGTGGCCGATCGAAACACGGCCACCATAGCCACGCCGCTCGGTTTCCGCCAAGACAGCGGGGATTGCCGAGCCGGACGGGTTCAGGTCGAAATCAAGATGAAAATCGACATCGACGCCGTGACGTTCGGCAAGGTCGAATATCCGCGAGATATGGGCTTGAGGATCAGGGTCGGTGTAGGGGCAGCCGCCGATCAAATCCGCTCCGCTTTCAAGCGCATGATCCAGCATCTCTGACGTTTCAGGCTCATTGGTCAGCCCTTCCTGTGCGAAGGCGCAGATCTGGATATCGATGGCCCAGGCATAGGCGCGTCTGATCTGCTTGATCGCTTCGAACGATCGAAAACCGGCGCGCCGATCGATTTCCACGAAAGTCCGCATCGCGGTGGTGCCATTCATGATGGCATTCTCGACCACGCGGGCAGCGCGCGTATAGACGTCCTCGATCGTAAAACCGAGCTTCGCTTTGGCAGTCTCGCGAACGGCTTCCTCAAGCGTGCCTTCACATATGAGGCAACGGTCGAGAATGCAGGCCTTGTCGAGATGGATGTGGCTATCGGCAAAGCCACCGAATGCGAAGCCGCCGCACATATCGTGACGTGGCGCGTCCGTGGCCAACGTCCGTTCAATGGCGGCAATCTTGCCGCCTCTAACCCCAATTTCGAAACAACCCTCCTGTCTGGCGATGCGGACATTCGAAATCACCAGATCGAGCATGAAGCTACCGCTGTTATTGGAGGGTGGGGTGGTTGTCTTGTCTCAGCTCCGCAGAACCGCGCCATCTCTGGCGACAAGCTTGCCGGCCTTGTAGACCGAGCGTCCCTTCGGAACAGCGACGACAGCCTCCGGCACATGCTCAGCCTTCAACGTTACAAAATCGGCTTTTGCGCCGATGTGCAAGCCATAGTCTTCAAGCCAAAGCGCTCTGGCGCCGCTTTCGGTGACGATGTCGAAGGCGGCTTTCAATTCGTCATCCGTATAGAAGCCGGAACGATAACCGATCATCATCGCACGCCCCAGCATGTCACCGTCGCCATAGGGCCACCATGAGTCGCGAATATTGTCGCTGCCGCTGAAGACGGTGACGCCGGCGGAGCGGAGCAGGGCGACGGGAGGAAAAGAGTAACTGCCCGGCGCATTCGTCATGATGGCAATGCCACTTTCGGCAATCAGAGCCGCCGCACGCTTTGCCGCCTCGCTTGGGAGATCGCCGAGCCCATAGGCATGGCTGACGGCCACATGTCCGCCCATGGAGCGCGCGCGTGTGCGGGCGCAGATCTGCTCGATGGTGAACAGGCCGAGCGTGCCGCCATCATGGAGGTGGATATCGACACCGACGCCATGTTTCTCGGCGACACCGAAAACGACGTCGAGATGCCTTTCGATATCGCGATCGAAGCTTGCGGGATCGAGTCCTCCAACGAGATCGGCACCCATCGCAATCGCCTCGTCCAAAAGCTGCGGCGTTCCCGGGCTCATCAAAATGCCGCTTTGCGGGAAGGCGACGAGCTGGATATCGATCAGTCCGCGATATTCCTCGCGCACGGCCAGTATCGTCTCAAGCGATTTCAACCCGACGGAACCGTCCACCATGACATGGCTGCGCATATGCGTGCTGCCGTTGGCGATGCAGAGGTCGAGCTGGCTTCTTGCTCGCACGTCCATGGGAGCGGCCTGCGCCATGTTCTCTGCCTGAAACGCCACGCGTTCGTGAACGTCGAAGCCGTTGGTGCACGGCTTATGCGGTATCCAGGCGTCACCATAAAAGCTGGTATCGAGATGAATATGGCCCTCGACGAAACCCGGGACGACCAATGCACTCTCAAGTTCCACGATCTGGCCGGCCTCGACCGCCGATCCCGTTGGCTCGATCGCCACAATGCGGCCGTCCGTGACGCCGATATCCCTGATCGAGCCATTGGCGAGCTTGGCGCGGGTAAAAAGCGTCTCGATCACGCTCAAATGCTTCTCCTTCACTGCTGAAGCTCAATCGCTCGGGTCTGGTCCCGATATGGGTAGCCTTTAGCGCTCGAAGGCTTCTCTCAGGCCGAAGCTCTTGCGCTCGCGCAAATCGAGGTCGGCTTCGATATGCGCGATATGGTGAAGCATCAGATGGCAGGCGGTCTCGACGTCTTTGCGCTCGAGCGCATCGATAATATCGCCGTGCTCTGAATGACCGCAGCTCGAAACGCTGGATTGACCATACAGCGCGATCACAAGCGAAGAGCGCGCGACCAGCTCTTCCATGAAGCGCTGCATTATGAGGTTGCCCGATATCGAGGCCAGCATCAGGTGGAAATCACCGGATGCCTTGATTTCGGCGCGGCGGGCGGGCTGACCCCGCTCGCTCATCAAGCGGCCTTCTTCCACAAGCAGCTGCCTTAACTGCCTGAGCTGGACCGGGGTAATCCGCTCGGCCGCGGACCTCAAAATGCCCGGCTCGACCAGGCGGCGGGCTGCGAATATCTGTCCGGCCTCTTCCGGGGAAGGGTAGGCGACAAAGGCGCCCCTGTTCTTCTCGACGCTGACAAGGCCCTCATAGGAAAGAGCCTGCAAGGCAGCGCGCGCCAGCGTGCGGCTGACGTTGAACAAGTTGCCGACATCGCTTTCGGATAGCTTGGTGCCGGGCGAAAGTCTGCGCTCGACGATCGCATCGCGAATTGCGTCGCGAATCTGCTGGGCACCATTTTCCGTGGAATCGCTGGGCGCCTGAAGCGCATCTGCTGAAGAGTTCATGAAGTCGCCGACCCGGTATCTCAAGCGAATGATATCGCGGTTTTCCACGGAAGTTAAATGAAATCTGGCGCAAACATGACGTCAAATTGTATACAATTGCCTGCATATATCGAAGACAATGGCCTATTAAATGGGCAATTGATAGCTTGCCTAATAAAGGGCAAATATCTGCGGTCTCGATAAAAGTATCGGAATTACAAATATTTAGTGCAGCGCAACAAAACTGGCATGATTGATGCAGTGTCTTTCCCATACAAAAGGGGAAGATGATGTCGAAAGCGGCAGAGATAGATATAGCGTCCGTTTCGAAGGTCTACGGCACCACGACGGCCGTCCATGCGATCAGCTTGAAAATACCGGCAGGGTCCTATTGCTGCTTTCTCGGCCCTTCCGGCTGCGGCAAGACATCGACGCTGCGCATGATCGCGGGACATGAAAGCATTTCGTCGGGTGACGTCCGCCTTGGCAATATCGTCGTCACCGATTTCCCGCCCGCCAAGCGCGGCACGGCAATGATGTTTCAGTCCTATGCGTTGTTTCCGCATCTCGACCTTATCGACAACGTCGCCTTCAGCCTGAAGATGAAAGGCGTCGACAAGGAAGAGCGCCGCGCCAAGGCGCTGGAAATGCTGAAGCTCATGCAGATGGAGGCCTATGCCAACCGTCGCCCGGCGCAGCTTTCCGGCGGCCAGCAGCAGCGTGTTGCGCTCGCCCGCGCCCTGATCACCGATCCCGAGGCGCTGCTGCTGGACGAACCGCTCTCGGCACTCGACCCCTTTCTGAAGATTCGCATGCGCGCCGAACTGAAGAAGCTGCAGAAGACGCTCGGCATCACCTTTGTCCACGTCACGCATAGCCAGGAAGAGGCGATGGCGCTCGCCGATATCATCGTCATCATGAACGATGGGCGCATCGAGCAGGCTGGCTCCCCGCGCGAGGTTTTCGAGCGTCCGGCGACCGCTTTCGTCGCGCGCTTCATGGGCGATCATAACGTGCTGTCCGGGCGAGTGACGCTGAGCGAGGACGGCATCATCACCATGACGGCGCCGGAAGGGCAGAGCTTCTCCGTGCGAGGAACCGGTCGTCAGGTGGGAGAGGCGGTCGATATCGGCATCCGCACCGATCGGGTCCGCCTTTCCTCATCCGCCGGCAAGGGTCTCGGGTTCAATGGCGTCGTTTCCAATGTCGAGTACCGAGGCGCGACCGTGAAGATCACGGTCATCGGCGCCGGCAGCGACGATTTCACCGTGATCGCAAGCGACGACGACGTTTCAGCCAAATTCCTATCGGTCGGCGATGCCGTCTCCCTGAGTTGGGCTCTGGGGGATGCCATCCTCCTCGGCCGCATTTCCGCATGACTCCTAAACATCAAAAAGAGGGAACAGACATGACGAATGAAACGAAGACTACCAAGGCGACAAAGGGCATTTCCCGCCGCTCGCTGCTGAAGGGCGGAGCTGCCGCCGCCGGCGCGGTTGTGGGCTCTGGCCTCATCACCGGCTTTCCCACAGTCTGGGCGCAAACGAAAATCACGCTGCGCCAGTTCGGCACCGGCGTTTCGAACATCAATGCGATTGCCGAGAAGTGCAAGGCCGACCTCGGCATTACCCTGGAGATGACCGCGACCGATTCCGACGCCGCAGCGCAGCGCGCCGTCACCCAGCCTGATAGCTACGACATCGCCGATATCGAATACTGGATCGCCAAGAAGGTATTCCCGGCTGGCGTTCTGCAGCCGATGGACGTCAAGAAGCTCAAATATTACGACAAGATCGTGCCGCTCTTCATCAACGGCAAGCTGAAGCCGGATAGCGTCATCGCCCAGGGCACGGCGCCGCACACGGTCGGCTTCGTCGAAGCGCAGGGCTCGAAGAAATTCGCCAAGGAACCGACGCAGTGGATGACGATGGTTCCGACCATCTACAATGCCGATACGCTCGGCATTCGCCCCGACTTGACAGGCCGCCCGATCACCAGCTGGGCCGATATTCTCGATCCGGCCTTCAAGGGCAAGACCGCCATCCTCAACATCCCGTCGATCGGTATCATGGATGCCGCGATGATCATGGAAGCCGCCGGCAAGATCAAATATGCCGACAAGGGCAACATGACGAAGGCAGAAATCGACAAGACGATTGAATTCCTGATCAAGACCAAGGGCGACGGCCAGTTCCGCGCCTTCTGGAAGTCGTTCGACGAAAGCGTCAACCTGATGGCATCGGGCGAAGTCGTCATCCAGTCGATGTGGTCGCCGGCCGTCGCCGCCGTCCGCTCGAAGGGCATCGCCTGCACCTTCCAGCCGCTGAAGGAAGGCTATCGCGCCTGGGGCGGCGGTCTTGGCCTCGCCTCGCATCTGAAGGGCGCCCAGCTCGACGCCGCCTATGAATATATCAACTGGTACACGTCCGGTTGGGTTGGCGGCTACCTCAACCGCCAGGGCTACTATTCCGCCTGCATGGACACCGCCAAGAACTTCATGTCGGCCGACGAATGGGGCTACTGGATCGAAGGCAAGCCGGCACAGGGCGATATCCTGTCTCCGGAAGGCAAGGTCATGGAGAAGGCCGGCGCCGTTCGCGACGGTGGTTCCTTCGAAGCCCGCATGGGCGCTGTCGCCTGCTGGAATTCGGTCATGGACGAAGATCGCTACATGGTCCGTCGCTGGAACGAGTTCATCGCCGCCTAAGCTGCATATCCGTCATTTCCTCTCCCCGCCTATGCGGGGGGAGGCCCATCAATGGAGAGCCGGACCATGGCGACGATCGCTTCCTCGGACGCGGAGCAGGAAACACAGAAAGCTGGACGCGGAATTGGGGTGCCCGCCTGGGCCGTCGCCTATCTGCAGGCTACTCCGCTCTTTCTGATCCTCGGCTTCTTCTTCCTTTTGCCGATTGCGATGATCGGTATCGTCAGTTTCTGGGACTATGACTTCGCCAGCCTTTACCCGGCCTTCCTGACCACGAACTACACTGACACACTGGGTTCATGGGTTACGTGGAAAACCTATCTCAACACATTGAAATTCACTGTCATTGTCTGGGGGCTGACGCTCTTCATCGGCTTCTGGGTCGCCTATTTCCTCGCCTTCCACATTCGTCGCACGTCGACGCAGATGATCCTTTTTCTAGTCTGCACCGTGCCATTCATGACGTCGAACATCATCCGCATGATCTCATGGATACCGGTGCTCGGGCGCAATGGGCTGGTCAATTCGACCTTGATCGAGATGGGCATCATCCCGCAGCCGATCGAATGGCTGCTCTACTCCGATTTCGCCGTGGTACTGGCCATGGTGCATCTCTACACCCTGTTCATGGTGACGCCGATCTTCAACACGCTGATGCGAATTGACCGCTCGCTGTTCGAGGCCGCACGGGATGCGGGCGCCAGCGGGTGGCAGGTGCTCTGGAATGTGGTGCTCCCACTTGCCAAGCCCGGCATGGCGATCGGCAGCATCTTCGTCGTCACCCTCGTCATGGCGGATTTCTCCACCGTCCAGGTGATGTCCGGCGGCCAGAGCGCTTCCATCGCCTTGATGATGAAGAACCAGATGTCCCTGCTGCAATATCCGGCTGCGGCCGCCAATGCCGTGGTGCTCCTGATCGTCGTCCTGCTGATGGTCGCAGCCATCCTGCGCATCGTCGATATCCGCAAGGAGCTTTGAGATGAACCGGGAAAAGCGCAGCCTGGAATTCTATGTCCTGGCGATCTTCTTCACCATTTTCGTGCTGTTCCTCTACGGCCCTCTGTCGGCGATCGTCATCCTGTCCTTCCAGGGGCCGGACGGCGGTCTGACCTTTCCGTTGAACGGCGTGTCACTGCACTGGTTCGCCAATCTCTTCGAGAAGCAGGCGGTCGGCGATTTCGGCGCGTCGTTCCAGCGATCGCTGATCCTCGGCGTCATGGTGATGATCGTCACCGTGGTCGTCTCGCTTTTGGCGGGCCTTGCCTTTCGCCGCAGGTTCCGTGGCTCGACATTTCTGTTCTATGCTACGGTCGCCAGCCTCGTAGTGCCCTCGATCATCATTTCACTCGGGATCGGCGTCGTCTTCCAGCAGGGTGGTCTTGGGCCTGCCTGGTATTCCTCGGCCTTCGGCGCACATCTCACCTGGACCTTGCCTTTCGGCGTATTGATCATGTTCGCCGTCTTCAACCGCTTCTCGCCGGCATATGAGGAGGCGGCTCGGGATCTGGGCGCCACGTCGTGGCAAACCTTCCGTTATGTCGTGCTGCCGATGATCGCACCAAGCCTTATCGGCGTCGGCCTGTTCGGCTTCACGCTCTCCTATGACGAGTTCGCCCGCACACTGATGACCTCGGGCACCTACAACACCCTGCCGCTCGAAATCTATGGGATGACGACCAACGTCACCACGCCGGTGCTCTATGCGCTTGGAACGGTGACGACGTTGTTTTCCTTCACCATCATTCTCCTGGCACTCGGGATTATGACCATGCTTGGCCGCCGCCAGGCCAAGAAAAGCTGAGATCATGCGTTTATTGCTTATCAATCCGAATACGACGGCCTCGATGACCGAGAAGGCCGCGATAGCGGCCCGCGCAGTCGCGGCCTCCGGCACCGAGATCATCGCGGCCACGTCGCAGATGGGGCCGGCCTCGATCGAAGGCTATTACGACGGGGCTCTCGCCGTACCCGGCATGCTGCGTGAATTGAAAGAGAGGCAGGGCGTCGGTTACGATGCCGCGATCATCTGCTGTTTCGACGATACCGGTCTCGAAGCCGCCCGCATGTTCTGCGACGTGCCCGTTGTCGGGCTTTGCGAGTCGGCTGTCGCGACAGCGGGCTTTCTGGCACAGCGGTTCAGCGTGGTGACGACGCTCGAGCGTTCGCGCATCCTGATCGACAATCTCGTGCAGCGTTACGGCATGGGTGCTCGCGCCAAGGTACGTGCTTCCGATATCCCCGTGCTGGAACTTGAGAAGGCGTCTCCTAGCGCCATTGGAAAACTGCGAGCGGAAATCGAGAGAGCCCTAGTCGAAGACGGTGCGGAGGCAATCGTGCTCGGTTGTGCCGGGATGACGGATCTTGCTCGCGAGCTGCAGGATATCTACGGCGTCCCGGTGGTGGACGGCGTGGCGGCGGCGGTCAAACAGGCCGAAGCGCTGGTGTCTCTCGGCCTGTCCACCAGCAAGCGCAGTTCCTATGCTTCGCCTTTGCCCAAGCCTTTTTCCGGCGCAATGAGCGGCTTTGCTCCGATGCCGGCCTAACTGGCAAGCGCTGTCGGCGCGGCGGCGTCAATTTTTCAAACGGGGTCAGAACGTCGGCTTCGGCAGCTTCCTCTGCCGGGCTTCGCGCAGGTGCTTGTAAACGGTCGGCCGCGAAATGCCGAGCACCCGCGCAAGATAGGGGACGAGATTGCGGATGGAGAAGTAGCCCTCCTGTTCCAGCATCTCGACGAGGGCAGCATGGTCCTCCTTCGCCAGTGCAGAAGCGGCCAGCCCTCGTTCGCCGAGAAAGTCCGCGATCGCGGCATTGACGGTTTCCTGCCAGTCTGCGCGGAATAGTGCAGACGGCTGCGGACCGACATCCTGAAAAGCCGCCAGAAGACCTAACGCATCACGAGCCGCCTCGATCGGCGCAATATCGAAATTGATACAGAGCAAGCCGAATGGCTCGCCTGCCTCGTCGCGCAAAACAGCAGTGATCGACTTGAGCTGGCGACCATCGAAATTCGTCTTCCGATAGGGGCCGATGACATCGAGGCCGAGCGACCCGATATCCTTCAACTCGGCAAGGGAGGAGCCGCCGACTTCGCGCCGCGACAGGTTGTTGGCGATATGAGCAATCGTCTGCGTTCTCAGGTCGTGAAGGACGACCTCCGCATGGGGCTTGAGCAGGATTGCAATGGCATCGGCGACGGAAGCGAAGCGCAGCAAGTCCTTAGAACCGGTTGATTGGTCATTGCCTGTGCCTGTCTTTCGCGCCATAGCCTCTTTCCTTCTGATTATTTACATTCACTCTATATTTGACAATTTGTAAATGCGCTACTAATTGTCGGGCTATAGTAAGGGCCGACACGAATGCGTGGCGACCACCATTGGAGAATGTCGCCATGCCGCTGCTGCCGGATTTCAAGCTCGAGACTCATTTTTCGAAGTGGGAGTTCAGCGCCCGCTATCACATGACGGCCTCGGACGCTCAGAGCATGACGATGGCCGAACTGCTTGACATGGCGACATCGGAGCAGCGGTCCGCCTACGACAATCTCTGGCTTGGTTATACGGAGACCTTCGGCGATCCGGCCCTGCGCGACATCATCGCCGGGCTTTATCAGCAGATGCAGCGCGCTGATATTCTATGCTTCGCCGGCGCGGAGGAGGGCATCTACATCGCCATGCATGCGCTTCTCGACAAGGGCGATCATACGATCATCGTAACCCCCAACTATCAATCGTCCGAAACGATACCCCTCAGCATTTGCGACGTCTCAGCGGTGGCGCTTGATCCGGAAGACGGCTGGTCGCTCGATATCGATGCAGTCAGCAAGGCGATCAGACCCAATACCAAGCTGATCTCGATCAACTTCCCGCACAATCCCACGGGCAAGGTGCTGGAAAAGGAGAGGTTCGACGCACTGGTGGATCTCTGCCGGCGGCATGGCATCTGGCTATTCAGCGACGAAGTCTATCGCGGCCTGACCGTCGACAACAAGCCGGTATCGCAGGCCGCTGCCGATGCCTATGAGCGGGGCCTCTCGCTTGGCGTCATGTCCAAGGCCTATGGCTTGCCGGGCCTGCGCATTGGCTGGATTGCCTGCCGCGATCACGCGCTGATTTCGAAGATGGAGCGGATGAAGCATTATCTCTCCATCTGCAACTCCGGGCCGAGTGAGAGCCTGGCGAAGATCGGCTTGCTGAATGCCGACAGGATTCTCAATCGCAATAATCGGCTGATCGCTTCCAATCTCGGAAAGCTGAAGGCTTTGTTTTCAGAGTTCGAGGATCTTTTCGAGTGGTATACGCCTGATGGCGGCTGCGTCTGCTATCCACGCTACAAAGGTGTGGATGGTGTCGAGACCTTCACGCGCAATCTGGTGGAGCAGGCAGGCGTGCTGCTCTTGCCGGCCAGCCTCTATCGTTCGGAACTCACTGCAACGCCGGACGACCGCTTCCGCATAGGGTTCGGCCGCGCCAATATTGATGAGGGAATTGCGGCGATGCGCTCCCATTTGTTGCGCAATCACTCCTAGCGATTGTCTCGCCGGTTCTCTGGCACCGCGAAATCGGGACAAAAAGAGAACATATGGTGCAAATCGACGATCGACGCTAGAATATCGTCACCTCAGATCGAGAGTGACGAATTTGGCGCAGAGAACTGGCAAAGCTGACCTGCCGTTGCATGGCGGCCGCGTGCCGCGATGGCTTGGGGAGAGGATGACGCGACTGGGTGCCGTCATCACAGAGGCGATCGTGCAGCACTACGGCCGTGACGAACTGTTTCGCCGCTTGGCCAATCCATTCTGGTTCCAGTCCTTCGGCGCCGTCATGGGCATGGACTGGCATTCCTCCGGCATCACCACAAGCGTGCTCGGCGCGTTGAAGCGTGGCCTGACCCCGCTTTCGGGTGAACTCGGCATCCATGTCTGCGGCGGTCGCGGCTCGCATTCGCGTAGGACACCGGAGGAGTTGCTTCACATCGGAGATAGGGTCGGGATCGATGGAACATCGCTTGCCAGCACCAGCCGGCTGATCGCCAAGGTGGATAGTGCAGCGCTCCAGGATGGCTTCGATCTCTATCTGCATGGCTTCATCGTGGCCGATGACGGCAAATGGGTCGTCATCCAGCAGGGCATGAACGGCGACCGTCGACAGGCACGGCGCTATCACTGGTTATCCGAGGGGCTGACCAACTTCCTGGATTCGCCTCATGCCGCCATCGAGGGGCGGGAGCAGGGAGAGATCATCAATCTCGCCGATCGGCGGGCCGAACATTCCCGCAACCGCCAGCTCGATCTGCTTGCCTCGCTTGGTCCCGATAAAATCATTCGTGAATTCAATGTGCTGGAAGGACAAGCTCCAGCAATCAGGAGGGAGGATGCTCAACCGATGCTGCCATACCTCATCATGCCTGCGCATCATGATGTCCGCCAGGAAGATGTGAACATGCGCCGCCTGCATGGAAATCTCGCGGCTGCCGCCGATCGCGGCCCGGTGGATTTCGAGGGTTTGCTGCTGACGCCCGGCGTCGGCGCACGGACGGTGAAAGCTCTGGCGATGGTGGCTGAGGTCGTTCACGGCGCGCCCTGCCGCTTTTCCGATCCCGCACGCTTCTCGCTAGCCCATGGCGGCAAGGATCGGCATCCCTTTCCGGTGCCATTGAAGGTCTATGACGAGACCATCAGCGTGATGAAATCTGCGGTCAGGAAAGGGCGGCTTGGCCGAGATGAGGAGCTGTCGGCCCTGAAGCGGCTGGACGATCAGTCGAGAATTTTGGAGCGATATGTCACTGGACCTGATCTCAAGGAGATCGTCGCCGGCGAATTTGACAGATCGTTCTCCTATGGCGGCCGCAGTGTCTTCGGCTGGGAGCCTCCGGCAAATTCCGAGGACGACGCCGTGGCGGCGGAAAATAAGCCGTTGCAATAAACGGTTGCGGAACTCAAACTACAACCGGGATTTTCGCGATTTTGAAGCCGGGGGAGGCAGCAGGTAGCCCATGTTCAATCTTTTCAAGAAAAAGAAACCCATGGTCGTTGTGGCCACACTGAACGCACGCCTGCAACCGGATGATCGAGCCGACATTGAAGACGCTCTCGATGCCGCCATGGCGAAACACAAGCATGGCGTACGCGTCGTCGGCGGCGGCACCTTGATGGCCCCCGACGGCGAAGTCAGCGAATGCGATATTGAGATCGAGTTGGATGACCCATCCGATGCGACGATCGAAATGGTTATGCGCACCCTTGAGGCCATGCTGGCTCCAAAGGGCTCGCGGATGAATATCCCGGATCAGAACCGGCGGCTTGATTTCGGCCTGCAGGAAGGGTTGGCGTTATATTTGAACGGTACCGACCTGCCAGACGAGGTCTACCGTGATTCTGATGTCAATCATGTTTTTGCGGAATGCCAGCGCCTGTTGCAAGGCATTGGAGCGGTCAGCAGCCATTGGCAAGGACCGGAAGAAACCGCCTTTTACATGTACGGATCAGATTTCAAAATCATGCGCGAACGGCTTGCGCCATTCCTGAATACCTATCCGCTGTGCCAGCAATGCCGCGTTGAGCAGATCGCCTAGCCGTTTCGGCATTGACGCCCACAAGCGCTTGGGGGCGAGGCAGTCCCCCAATGCTAATTACGGCAGCGTGTAGCCGATGACATAGTCGCCGGGCTTGGTGCCAACCGAGCCATGGCCACCGGCCACCATGACGACATATTGCTTGTTGTCGCTGGCTGTATAGGTCATCGGCGTCGCCTGGCCGCCCGCGGGCAGGCGTGCCTGCCAGAGCTGCTTGCCGGTCGTGACGTCATAGGCTCGCAGATAGTCGTCGACTGCCGCACCCAGGAAGGCGACGCCGCCCTTGGTGATGATCGGGCCGCCGATGCCGGGAACGCCGACCTTGATGGGCAGCGGTAGCGGCGTCATGTCGTAGATGGTGCCGTTCTTGTGCTTGTAGGCGATCTTGCCGGTCTTCAGATCCACGCCGGCAACATAACCCCAGGGCGGTGCCTGGCAGGGAACGCCAAGCGGGCTGAGAAACGGGCCCATATAGACGCCGTAAGGGGAGCCCTCATTGCGGTTCAGACCCTGTTCGCTACCCTTGTCTCCCTCTCCCTTCGGCGGGATCTCGGCGCGAGGCACCAACCTCGAGGTGAAAGCCAGATAGGTCGGCATGCCGAACATGATCTGCGCTCCGGATCGACCGCGACGCTGCCCCAATTGAAGGTGCCGAAGTTGCCGGGATAGATGATCGAGCCACGCAGGGACGGTGGCGTGTATCGGCCGTCATATTGATGCAGATGGAAGGAGATGCGGCAGGCGAGCTGATCGAACAGCGAGACACCCCACATATCCTTTTCCTGAAGCGGCGGCGGCGAGAAGGTCAGGTCCGAGATCGGCTGCGTCGGAGAGGCGTGATCCTCCGGAATGGTGCCGCCCGGTGCCGGAATTTCCTTGAAGGGTATGATCGCGGCACCCGTGCGACGATCCAGCACGTAAAGGTCGCCCTGCTTGGTCGAGGCGACCACCGCAGGGACGACGCTGCCGTCGGCCTTGGTCAGATCGAAGAGCACGGGCTGCGCCGGCACGTCCATGTCCCAGAGGTCGTGATGGACGAACTGCTGCACCCATTTCAGCTGGCCGGTGTTGATATCAAGCGCGACCACCGAGGAGGAGAAACGCTCGACATTGGCGCTGCGTCCCATGCCGAGCTGGTCAGGCGTCTGGTTGCCGAGCGGGACATAGACCATGCCCAGCGCCTCATCGGCGCTGGAGACCGACCAGCTGTTTGGCGAATTGGTGGTGTAGGTCTGTCCGGCGGGTAGCGGCGCCGTCTGGTCGGGATTGCCTGAATCCCAGTTCCAGATGAGCGCGCCGGTTCTGGCGTCGAAGGCGCGGATGACGCCTGATTGTTCCTGGGTCGAGTAGTTGTCGTTGACAGCGCCGCCGATGATGATTTTGTCAGCCACGATCAAGGGCGGCGATGTCGAATAGTAGTAGCCGGCCGGATTGTATTTCATGCCGGTTTCGAGATGCAGCGTGCCCTGATCGGCGAAGCTGGGGCATACTTTACCATTGGCTGCGTCAAGCGCGATCAGCCGGGCGTCGGAGGTCGGAAGATAGACGCGATCGGCGCAAGGCGCGCCGGCAGCCACGGCCTTGTCGTGATAATAGGAGACTCCTCGGCAAGTCTGATGCTGGCGATTGGGGTTCATGCCGGCATTGGCGTCGTAACGCCATTTCTCCTTGCCGTCTTTCGCATCGATGGCAATCGCCAAACTATGCGGCGTGCACAGAAAGAGCGTGTCGCCGATCTTGAGCGGCGTGACCTGATAGGTGGTTTCGCCAATATCGTCAGCACGTTTCACATCACCGGTCTGGTAGCGCCAGACCTCCTTGAGATTTGCGACATTCTGCGCCGTGATCTGGTCGAGAGGCGAGTAACGCTGGCCGAAAGATGTGCGCCCATAGTGATGCCACTCGCCATCGGGCACATCGCCTCCCGTCGGCGCATTCGCCGTCACCGTTGTCGGCAGATCGCCAGATAGGTCGTGGGGATTTGTCGTCATCGAGTAAACAGCGATCAGGACGGCAATGATCAGGGTTGCTGCCAGCGGCCAAGGATTGGCGCCATAGTGGACACCATCAAGGCTGCGGAACCCGAGTGGACGCCTGATCCATGGTGTCAGCAGCCATAGACCGATCAGGATGATCAATCCGCCGCGCGGACCGAGCTGCCACCAGTCGAAACCGACTTCCCATATTGCCCAGGCAAGAGCCGCAAGCACGAAAGCCGCGTAGAGCCAGAGAGCTGCGGCCTTGCGCATGGCAAGCAGGATACCGGTCACCAGGAAGGCGAGACCGGCGAGAAGATAGAAGACGCTGCCGCCAAGCAGCACGAGCCAAAGGCCGCCACCACCGAGCGCTAGGCCAACGAGTGCCAGAATGATGGATGTTATGAGTATGGCCATGATCCGCTCCAGTCTATCCGCCGATTTGACAGTGATTGATCGCAGGCACTTAGAGCTCGGCTTCACCCCTATTGGGTCAGGCACCGAACGAAGTTGAAATACATAAAAAGTGCGTTGGCTACGACGGCCGGCGTCGTGTCCGGTGCCAATTGTATCGATACATCAGATCTCCGATCCAATTCGGAGACTGAACGCCTGGATTGCAACAATGGCGCAATCCAACCAGTCGTTCAAGTTCGATACCACGACGCCCAAATTCATTAACGGACGTAGTTAATTTTTTAACAATTGTGCGGATACTAACGGAACAAACCATGGAATCAAGGGTTTCCGTGCCAAGCCGGAGGACTAGAGATGAATTTGAAGATCGTCACTGCGCAGTCGGAAGTCGAAACCGACGACACCGGGACCTATCCAGATGGCATGGTTGAGCGCAGCCACATCGAGTTCTCCGCAAGTCACGAGCAGCAGCATCGTAAGTCTCACGAACGTGACTATGGTGCGCGCAAAGTCATGAGACCCATTCCTGTTGGTCTGGTCTGATTTGACTGGCAGCGACTGCTGATCAAGCCCGTAGGGCGGTCTCAAATATAGAGCGGCGCCATCCTGCGCCAGGCGCCGGCGCGATGCGCTCGGCCATCCCAGACATGCAAACGATGATCGATCTGTTTGCTGGCCAGGAGATGGCTCAAATGGCGGTTGTTGGCTAGAAACGGATCGGCATCGCCGATCGTCAGAACGATATCGACCTGCCGCAGCTTTTCCAAATGCCAGTCCGAGCCTAGTCCGGGCAGGAAATGCGTCGGTGTGTGGAAATAGATGTCGTCGTCGTAATAGCCGTCGAAGAGATCACTGAAGGATTCCACCTGCATCGTCAGGTCGTAGCGGCCCGAGAAGGCGACGAGTTTACGAAAGAGGTGAGGGTGGCGAAAGACCAGGCTTGCAGCCTGGAAGGCCCCGAGGCTGCAGCCATGGACGATGGTGCAATCATGCGGGTTCTTTTCCGCCATCAAGGGCAGGACTTCGTTCAGGATATATTCCTCGAAAGCCCTGTGACGGCGAATGCGCTCGGCCGGATGGCGAGCCGAACCGTAAAAGGTTTCGCCGGCGAGCCCCTCGATACAGTAAAGCTGAAGATGTCCCGCGTTCAATTTTTCCGCGAGGCTGGCCACGATCCCGATCTGCTCATATTGCCAGAAGCGCCCGTCTCTCGTCGGAAACATCAGGACTTTGGCGCCTGCATGGCCGAACACCAGCAGCTCCATGTCTCGTTCCAGCCGCGGGCTGTACCAGCGCAGATATTCTCGGTTCATGACACCTTGAAAAATTGCCCTACCTTGTCTCGCAGAATTGCGTTCTGCTCCTCCATGCCAGTGTATTCGAAATGGCCGGCGTCGAGAATGAAGATTTCGTTAAACTTCTGCGTCGCATTTGCGACGGCGAACTGACAGGGCGGCGCAACTGCAGGATCGAAAAGAGCGGGAGCAATGAGCATCGGCACCTTGATGCGGCTTGCAGCGATCGCGGCATCGAAAAAGCGCAGCGTCTCAAACACGCTTCCGTGTTCCTTCTGATAAGCTTGGACCGAGTCGGCGCTGCCAACGGTGGGCAAGGTCAGCCAAGCCTTCCGATCGCCAAAGGTTGGCACCACCAGATGGCCGCGATCGATCCGTGCATCGAAAGGAATTGCGAGGCCGCCGAGACCGCCGCCGAAGCTGATGCCACTATAGCCAATATGGCCGGCAATCCAGGGATAGAGCGTCTCCAGCGCCGAAACCGCAAGCCAGAGATCTTCGACACAGCCGCCGATGACATAGGTATCGCGGCTCTCTATACCATGGAGAACATGGCCCGGCGCATCCGCCGGAATTTCCGCAGTGGCGCTGAGGGACAGGCCGCGTGAACAGGGAAACAGCACCGCCGTCTCTTTCAGAGGAAGATCAAAGTCGGGCTGGTCCCTGCCGCCATAGCCATGCCCGACAACAAGGCCACGACTGACCTGCCCATGCCTTGGAATGAGAAGCCAGCCGTTGATTTGAATTGAATCGGTCGAGGTGTAGCTGACATCGAAGACATGCCACTTGTCATGGTGCAGTTTGCTATGGCGAAGCCTTGGCTGCGGGTCGACTGCAATGGCGGCGGTGTAGCGCTTCTGCCAGAAATCATCGAACCCATCAGGCGCTTGCGGCGGTTCGATGGCTCGCAACTGCTCCGGCTTAAGGCCATAGGTGGGATCGAAGGCGAAGGGATGGATTGTCGGTATGCTCATGGGAGAATTGTCGCGTGAATGCCTCAGCGGCGCAAGATCGTGATCGGCGGCCCGCCACTGCGTCTGCTACTTGCGGTGTCTATGGCGCCGGCCTGTCGATGCGGTATAGCACATGTGGCCGCAGAATATGTCCCGGCGGCACTGTGATATCGTCAAAATCCCCATCCTCGACGCGAACCATGCCGATCTTTTCCATCGCCTGCCGGGAGGGAAGATTGATGTCCGAGGTGTAGCCGATGAGGCAATCGGCCTCCAACTGCCGCCAGGCAAAATCAATCCAGCAACGGCTGATCTCCGTGGCGTAGCCCTGGCGCCAATAGGCGCGCCCGAGAATCCAGCCGATCTCCAGCGGGAAATCACCGGGCACTTCCGGTCCGGGACGCGACAGACCGCCGCCGCCGATCAGCGCGCCATCGACCTTCCGTTCGACGGCCAGGAAACCGTATCCGTCCTGTGCCAATTGTTCATTGGCTTCATCGATCAGCTCATCCGTCTCAGCCGCCGTCAGCAGGCTCGGATAATAGTATTTCCTCACTTCGGCATCGGCATTGATGGCGGCAAAGGGCTCGCGATCACGATCCTGCCAGGGCCTTAGAATGAGCCGGGAAGTTTCGAGAGTAAGCATGGCGACCCTTTACAGCGAATAGTTGATATAGCGGTGCTTTAAACGGCATGTTGCGCAAAGCTAAAGAGCTTCGCCGCATCTCCATCCACGAATTCGCTCTGAATGTCCACCGACGCGTGCATCCGGCCTGCCTGGACAACGCGCGAGAAGCGTCATGGGCGGCCAGGTCACAAGCAACGAAAAGATCATGCAAAATGGCTCGCTTTCTTGCCGACCAAGGTCGCATCCGCGTCCCCGTTGAGATATACTGTCGCAATGATCAGGATCTCAGCAGCACTTGTCGGAATCTCGATAGCAGGCCCGGTATTGGCGGGACAGGGTCAGGTTGTTCAATCCGGCGATAAAATCCAGGATTGCTCGAATGCCGCGGACCAGGTGCTGTCAAAAACAAAAGGGCGGCTGCTATCCGTCAAGCCGCGTGAGAACCGCTGTATCGTCACAGTAATCGTTCCGCATAGCGGCAATCGGCCAGAAAAGATTGTCGTTCCCGTCGATTTTACTGATACTGATAGTAACCAGGACAATGGGCAATAGCCGCGAGCGGTAAAGGGACCGCATGAAAATGGGCGAAATTATCCAGTTCAGGCCCTTAATGCGTTACGGTAAGCGCCCTGACGCACAGGCTCGCCTGGAAAGGGAGCTGCAAATTCCCTTTACGGCAATGCCAAAGCTCGAGGTGAGCCGTCCTCGTACAAATGTGCAGAAAATCTCGGTACCCAACGCAACATCCAGGCCGAACTTTCCGCTGAGTGGGATAGCCATCGTCGTCGGTTCGATTCTTGTCTATGCCCTGGTGATTTCGCACGTGGTCGGCCAGCCGCATTATTCGGCGCGCGCAAACCTTATGCCACAGGTTTTCGTGCAATATTAGGTCTTCGCGACGGCCGCCACTTCGAGCTTCGTAGTTTTCGCCGCGATTTGTTTCCTTCACTTAATATTCACGAGCCACCGCCAAGACCTGTTGCGAAACACAGAGTCGGTCGTGCGTGTGGGAGAAATATTTAGGTCTGTTCGTTAAGTGAAGATTCTACCAAATCTGGTGTAATCTGGGCCAGATGTTTGTTTGCGGAGTGCATTTCTTGTGGCGGCTTAAAATTCAACAGCTGCAATGGATAGGGGCAATAGCCGTTATCATGGTTTGCTTGATAATGGCTGGCTCGACGATCGCCTTCAGCTTGTCGGATTACAACAACTACAAGCGAGGTGTAACAGAGTTCAATCGGTTTCATGTCGCCTTGCACACCGCCGCCGCGATCTCGCGGGAACGTGGACCTGCAAACAGCCTTATGGGCGCATCCGACGAGCAACGGCCTCAATTTACCGCGGCACTCAACGAGAGCCGCAAAGAGACCGACCGAAATATCGCCAGCGTCGAGACACTTTTTCGGACGGAGATAGATGCGTCGCCGGAGATGCGCAGCGCGTTCATGGCGGTTAAAGCTCAATTGGGCGCCGGCAGGAGTGCTGTCGACGCGGTGGCGGCAACCCCGCGCGGCGAGCGCAGTGGTGCAAAGATAGCCGAAGCCATCCAGGCAATGTTCCGTGCTGCGGACCGTGCTCAGGACTATCGCGACGTTGCGGGACGATCGATCATCGCTTTGGCGCCCGAGACCGGTGCCGAAGTGATGTTGACCTCGATGGCCGGAACGCTAAGGGAGCGAGCCGGACGAGTGGGATCCTATGTCGTCATGATGATGACTTCGGAAGGGCAGGCGCGCTCGCATTACCGCGCCGCATTCGACAGCGAATTGAACCGGTTGTTCGAGGTGAACGCGCTTCTGAAGACCTATGCGCCCGCCACCCTTGAGTCCAAGGCCATTGCGCAATTGCTGGATCAGGTAACGGTAAACTACTTCTCCGGCTCATTGCCCTATGCCCAACGGGTTGCATTTGGATTGAATGGTAGCAATTCGCCAACGCCGGCTGAATTTACCGCGAAGTACGTTCCCGGGATGAAATCTACCGAAGTCCTGCGCGAATTGATCGAAGAGACAGCGCTCACTTCTCTCGAGACCGCGCGCGAGAAAGCCTTCAACGCCATGCTGGTTTCGACACTTCTGGCCGGCGTGGCGATATCGGTGGTCGTCGGCTTGGCCTATCTGCTCGGGCGATCGCTTTTCCGGCCGATGCTTGCGGCTATACGGCAGATCGACGATATCGCGGCCGGTAATCTCTTGCAGCCAACGCCGATGCCTCACGCAGGGCATGAAGTGCGCGAGATGTTCCAGCGGCTCGATCTGCTTCGGGAGCAACAGCGCCTCAAGAGGCATTTGGAGATGGAGCGCAAATCGATGACGGAGGAGCTTCGGCGTCTCTCGCAGACGGATGCACTCACCGGTCTCCTCAATCGCCGTGCCCTTGGTGAGGCGGTGGGGGAATTGCTGACTGTGCCGAGAGACGGTTCCCTCGGCATCGGCGTCATCATGTTCGACATCGACCATTTCAAGTCGATCAACGATCGCTATGGCCACCTTGTCGGAGACCTGGTTCTTCAAAGGGCAGCGGAGACCCTGGCCCCGTGCCTTCGCTCGCAGGATCTGTTCGCTCGCTATGGCGGCGAGGAATTCATCATCGTATTGACGGACGTGACCGAGGCATCCGCACAGGCAACTGCGGAAAGGCTGCGAGAGACATTGGCGAAAACGATCATCAACGACGAACATCAGCTGACCGTCACAGCCAGCTTCGGCGTCGACTGGCGGCCCCAATGCACATTCGACCACTGGGAAGAGTTAGCCATTGTAGCAGACAGGCGGCTCTATCAAGCCAAGCGCAATGGCCGCAATTTGGTTTGCTCTTCCGACGTGCCTGCGGAAAAGACGACGGCGCCGACCGTGGGAGGTGGCGATCATGGCTCAGGTGGCGCGGACGCAGCATGATCGAGCCGCAGGCGTTCAGCGCTGCGGAGAGCGGTGTTTAATCCGACCAGATACATCCGCCGGTCGCGATTTCAGTTCAGTAGGTCAATGTGACGACCACCGTATCGGTGTAAACGCCCGGAGATGGCGTCGTTTGCGGCGGCACACGACCATAAACCGTGAGAAGTTGAGCCGTTCCGTTTCCTGTTCCAGCGACGGTGCTCCCGGGCGTGCTGGCGTCTCCCCATGGCTGCAGCCGATTTAGATCCTTGTAGAGGCCATAAGTTACTGTCTCCGCTCCCTTCGCCATCTTCCGCGCCGTCGGCGCTGCATTCGCCGTGCCGCCGTTCAGCGAGATCGTATAGGTCGTGCCCGGCGTGCAGGTTGCAGTCACCGAGCCCGTGGCATCGACGTTGGCTCTCAAGACGCCTTGCGTGCCAAAATCGATATTCTGAATATTGATCAGGCAGTTAGCAGCAACGCTCGCATTGACCGTGAAGGGGGCCGATCCCAATGTTCCCGACGGAGCAGCGCAGGTGGTGGCACTGCTGTAGCTATAAATGAAAGCGGTGTCGGCAGCCGAGAAACTCGATGTAAACGCTCCCGTTGCTGCCGTCGGTTGATTGCCCAGAGCCGAGGCGTACACGGTAAAGCTACCCGAAGCCCCGATCAGCGAACCTCCGCTGAGCAAAGCCATCGTCAGGGCATAAGCTGGCGCACGCGATGGATAGGACCAGGTACTCGAACCCCAGACCACACTGTAGCCGGTATCGGAATAAAGCTGATAGTTCAATGGATTGGTTCCATTCAACATCTGCCGCGCGACTGCCGAAGTTGCGCCACCGCTGCCTGTGCCCATATTCGGGCAGATCAGCAGGCGTTTGCCGATATCCAGCAATCCCCCAGTGCAACTGGCGGTCAATGTCGAGGTGGTATTAACGGGGTTGTTGGACAGGGTATCGACAGCACCAAAATTTACGTTGGCGACGCTGAAACTGCAGCTTTGCGCGAAGGCCAACGACGGTAGCAACAGGAAGAGCAGAAAGGCAATCGAACGAAACACTTTTCCAGCTCCCTCTCAAAAACACCTGACATTATCGATAACAACCTGCTGTCCCCGATGCGGCTTGTAGGCAAACTGGGCGTGGCATTTCGTTCCGTCCTCCAGCGACACCTCGATGGTGTTTTGCCCATGCAGGCCGCGGATATAAGCTTGGCCGTCATAGCCGATGACGAACTCCTCATCCGCGCCCTGCAATTTGCCGCTGAGCCCCGCCCGCAGGAATGCACCGGTCTTATCCTCGATCGTGACCAATGCAGCCTGCGGCGCTTCGGCCACGCCGAACTTGACGACGACACCGCTGCGGTCCGCCGGGACGACAATTTCCTTCGTTGCCGGCACGTCGGCATCGACTGGAAGATTCTTCGGATCGATAGACACCGTGTTCGGTTCATAGGAGTTGAGGTTAGGCACCAGGATCCGGCCGCTTTGACCGGTTTTACCGACGGGCCTGTTCTGCTGTTGAACTTCAACATCTGGGGCACCGACATCGACAACAGCGAAGGCATCGTCGATGCGGTTCGTTGCAAAGACGCTTCCTCCGGCGACGGCGATGGCGCCATCCATTCGTGCCGTCGCGCGTGCATCCTTATCCTGCTGTTGAACGCCGGCCTCGAACTGGGCAAATGGCGCCCGATAGCTGACTGCCGCCTCCCGGTTGGTATCCTGACCTTCGGATGTACGCAGCCGCCAGCCGAAACTGCCATTTTCCTGCTGTAGCGACTTCGAGACATCGGCGACGACATCGAGACCGTTCGGGCCGCTCTGAACGCCGGTGTTCGCGTTGATGTTGCCGCCGAAGGGGACTGAAATACCGGCAAAGATGCCGAAATTGCTGCGGTCCTCAAGGTCGGTGAATGCAGTAGCGTAGAGCGTCATGCGCTTGAACGTCTGACTATAGGAAAGACTGGCGATATTGCTCTTGGTGCGATCGGCGCTTTCAAGCCGCGTGTAGGAAAGGTTGAGGCTGGAAAGATCGAGCGGCGTCGGTACGCTGAGGGTGACCTGATCTAAGGCACGCGGCACGCCGGCGCTGAATATCGTAAATTCTCCCGAGGTGCTGGCCGTTGGTTTGGCGGAAACGGATGCGATGTCATCGTAATCGTCGAAGGCACGCTGCATGCGCGCATAGAAAGACCATCTGGCATAGTCCAGTTCCAGCGAGGCATTCAGTAGCGCGCCGGACCGGTCGCCGCTCTTGCTTCCCGCTCCCGCGACCGATGCCACGCCCCAGGTTCCTACCGGAAAGGCGACACCCACACCGCCGTTCAGCAGATCCGTGCCGCCTTCAAAATGCCCCTCCAGTGTCAGCCAGTCGGTCAACCCGTAGCGAGCGGTGGCGACGCCCATGATCCGGCCGTCATAGTCGTCCGATTCCGTTCCGAAATTGCGCCGGGGAGTGCCGAGCTCCGCGGAGAAATCCATAAGGCCACGCCGCAAGAGCAGATTGGAAGAATAGAACGGCAATGTCTGGGTCGTTTCCCGCCCGAGGCTGTCGCGCAGCACGACGGTTGCCTGTCCTCCGCCGGAGAAGACAGGCAGGTTGGTAACCTCGAACGGTCCGGCGGGGACGTCGCCGGAATAGGTCCTGACATTCTGCGTATAGATCTCCAGCGTCGAGGGAACGGCCGCACTTCCTGCGAAAGCGGGCAGGGGTTCGGTCACCAGATCGGCGCGCAGCGCAAAATTGCGTTGGAACTGGATGCCGCCGAAATAGACCGGCCGCGTCCATGACAGGCCGCCGGTGGTCAGATCGCCGGCGCGATAGGTGACCAGATTTTTCGGGTCCGAATAGCTCCAGGTGGTATTGAGGCGCGTCACGCCGTCGAGGCTGCCGTTGGAATAGCCGGCGAGGAAAGATTGGCTGAGCGTGCCGTATGGGCTGAAGATTCGGGCATCAAATGAGCCGGATATCCCCTGGAAGATGTCTGTATCGCTTTTCAACAGACTGTTGGAGCTGGCAAAAAGCGAGTAGTTGAGCACAGCGCCGTAGCCCGATTGCGGTGTCGGGATCTTGCTCTCCTCCTGTTGCCTGACATTGATCACGTGGGGCGCACGTCCCTTGTCGGTCGCCTGGACATAGAGCCGCTGGGTTTGGTCATCGACCTGATATGACAGGCCGGGCAGGGCACCGAGTTCGATAAGCTTGTTTTCGTCGGCGTCTGCTGGGGGCTTTATGCCGACTTCGCGCAGTTCCTCGGCCGTTGCTGCGAGCGAACCATTCGGGCGCTGTTTGAAATTACCGATCATCTTCATCGAAACATTGTTGATGAATACTTCAAGGTAGACGTCACGCGTGCCGGCGGGCTGGTCGGCGGTTACAACAGCTGCCGGCAGATTTGGGACTTCCTGAGCACGCAGCACCGAAACCGAAAGAAGGATGCTTACAAGAACGGTGCCGGCCCTAACGCTTGGTAACGGCGATGTTCGCATTGAACGGCCCAAGATCGCTCTGGCCTTGCAAGGTGACAACGCTGGCGGATAAAGGCTTTGCGGTCGCGATGGGCCATTGCATCGTCGCGCCACTCAGGACGTAGCCGACTAGGCCGTTGCGGCTACCGATTTTTGCAGCTCCCTGTGCGAGTGTTACGTTCGACAGCCGGAAACGGCTGCCGCCGTTATTCTTGCCTGTCAGAACCAGGCTGTTGCCTTGCTTGCTGACGTTCCACGAGACATCGGCCGGCTTCACATCGGCCTTCTTGAAGAAAATGGGGATAGAGTGGCGCATGATCAGCGTTACCGTTCCGGCACGAGCGCGCGCTGGATCCGGCAGTTCATCAACGATGACGCGATAGGTCTCCTCCGACCGCACCGGGGCTTTGCTGGTGCGAACCACCCGCACGACATATTGGCCGTTGGCGCTCATCTTGGCCGAAGGCGGGCTGGCAACAACGTCCCTTGTCGGCTCAAGCTTCTCTACGCCGCCCGTCTGGCTCCACTTGAAGATGCGCATCTGGACATTGATGGGATGGTCCCCGTCATTGGCGAGATTGAGGACTGCGGTACCGGCCGGCGCAATAAGCTCAAGACTGGTGGGCGCCACTCTTAATGACGCAGCGTTTACGCCATAGGTACTCAGTAGCAGAAACGTAGTCGCAGCAATGCGTGGCAACCTGCGTTGCATGGTAGCCTCCTGGACCTATCGGTTTTTAGTAAGTGACGGTAATCGCCACTATGTCGGTGTAGACACCGGGAGCCGGTGTTGTCTGCGGAGGAACCCGCCCATAGACGGTAGCGTTCTTGACGCTGCCGTTACCGGTGTCCGATACCGTGTCTGTACCGATCGTCACACCCCATGGCTGCAGGTGCGCACTATCACGATAGAGACCATAATTTATCGTCGCCGACGCCGGACCCGTCATGACGCGGACGGCTGTTGTCGCGCCAGATCCTGAACCAGCGCTCAGGCCGATATTGTAGGTCTGCCCTGTTGTGCACTGGACGCCTATGGTGCTCGTCTGGTCGATGTTGGTGGCGATGACGCCATTGGTGCCAAAATCGAGATCACTGGCGGTCTGGATCACGCATTGAGCCTGAATGGTGATGCGAACATTCATATTGCCGGTCGCAGTGGCGGCCATGGCGGATGGTTCTGCGATGATCATAGCGGCACCCAAAAGAACGGCGCCACGTAGTGCTCTCAGCATTCGCAATCCCCCTAACCACATTCTCGAAAACATCAGAATATAAGAAACTAATCATATGTTATCGATTCTGGCAATGAGGTAGAAACCGAGTGTACGTGGTGAGGCAGTATCAAAGAGCCAAGGTGGCAGTATAGGCCAAATTTATTTAGCGCATACTTGTATATAAACGCTATTTTTGAGAAATATGGTTAACGTTATGTCGATTCATCAGTCTTGCGATTCAACAATTACAGCGGGAATACCTTTTTGACTTCTAGCGACCGCCGACTTTCAACAGTGATAATAAATAGAATGTGATTCCATTCGATCGCGACAAAGAGATTACGCTCTGAGCAGTATATGTCGCATATTCTCGGCGCCTTCATGGAATGAATGGGTAAACCGTAGATCTTCAGTTACTGGTCAGTCCCAACATTGCCGTATCCGATCTCTCGCGGCTGTCGCTGGAGCCGGAAAGCATCGCGTGGCTTACGGCGTCGATCATCGCATATTTCTCGGCCTGATAGTTCCAGTATTCCGATACGAACGTATGGGATAGCCAAAAGCCGCTCTTCCCGGGCGCACCTACCCAGCCGACACTGCCGAATTCGGCTGCCCGCTTGAACAGTCGCTTCAGATGCGTTCTGGAAATCATGAATTGGCTCTGCATTACCTTCATCGACAGTGGGCCGATCAGTACTTTGTCGGCGGCAAAATCGATCGAGGTTATCCGTGAAATGAGGTAATCCATGACCGCACCACCCGATGTCGCCCAATTGAACAGGCTGAACGTCACGCCAGGATTGCGAAGAATATCACTATCCATGATGCGCTTGGCGATGATGGGATGCATCCGCCAGATGACATCCGGATCTATGGCGACCTTGGCCATCCGGTTGCCGCCGTCGAGCGTGTCGAGCACGATGAGATGCGTCTGAAGCCAACGCGCCATATATTCACGGGTAAGCGCAGATGGCTCAAACAGCGTGATGCGGCGGTCCGAGCTGCGCGGCACAGGCTGAATAAACTTGTAGGCCTGCATTTCCTTGAGGAAGGCGGCTGCCGTGTTGCGGCTGGCAAGGCCATGTTTCACCGCAAAGTCGATGAAGCGGCTACTATAAAGCCCGGGTATCGGCTCATCGGGATAGCCGAGAGACAGCGAGAAGCCGGCATGCGCAAGAAGCCATCGCTGTTGAGCCGCCATAATCGAGGCTATGCGAGGATTCTCGCTGTAAATAGCCATAAGCTCATGCGCACTATGCAGTATAGCCGAAAGAAAATGTCCGTTACGACCAAGCTCATTTGCCGTTAATACCATGGGCGCCGCAGTTCATTGCCTTGAGGTTCATAAAGGAATCGTGGTCAGTCCCCAGCTCCAGCCACAGCATAATAAGATCACAAGATCATTTGCTTGTCTGCTGACACTCCCGATTAACTTTAAGGATAAAGCTTAATGATGCGATCCTGCATCAGGTGCTTGCTCGGAAATCTCGGAGAAACCGGCCGATTCCCGAATTGTATCAATGACAATTTAGAAATTGCTTCCCGACGCGCTGCCGCGATTATCGCGCTGAAGCGAAGTGAAGGCATCCCCTGTAATGTTGACGATTTTTGGTTATCGCGGGTCCATTAATGTGCGCAAGGTTCTATGGCTTTGCGCTGAACTCGGTCTGAACTACGGCACCGAAGATTGGGGCGGCGGCACACGCCCGACATCGTCTCCGGAGTTTCTGCGCCTCAATCCGGCCGGTATGGTGCCCGTCATCGATGATGGCGGTTTCATCCTTTGGGAATCGAACACGATACTGCGCTACCTTGCGGCGAGCCGCGGTCGCACGGATCTCTTGCCGGATGATCTGAAGCAGCGCGCCTCCATCGAGAAGTGGATGGACTGGCAGGTTTCCGATTTCAACAATAGTTGGCGCGTCGCCTTCCAGGCTTTGGTGCGCAAGAATCCGGCATATCAGGACAAGACCGCTATCGCTCAATCCCTGGACACATTTTCCGATCTGGTCGGCCGTGTCGCCGCGCAGATCGATCGGAGCGGTGGTTATGTCTGCGGCGGCAGTTTTACGCTTGCCGATATTCCCATAGGCCTCTCGATCCATCGCTGGCGAGCGCTGCCGGCGGCAAGGCCAGACCTCCCCATCATCGAGGATTACTACGAGCGGCTATGCTCGCGGGCGGGCTTCAGGGAATTCGGATTGAATGGCGGCCCATGAATCGTCTGTGTTGAACCGGTCAATCAGTCATTTCCATCAACATTTCTTTGCAAAAGGTCTGCAATTAGCCATGTTTCGGTAAAAGCCGCGCCACAGTTCTCGCCAAAATGGCCAGTTGAGATCTTGTCAAAAGGAGCGGTCGATGGATACGCAGCCTGTGGGATGGTGGAATGGCCAAAGCGAGGCGACCCGAAGGCTGGGCTCGGCGCTTGCGGTTTGCGGAACGGTGGTTGGTGCTCTCTATCTGATCGTTGAAACCGCCCCGACGGAGCGCGCCATGCGGTTCTTCGATGAGAGCGGTCGCATCGCAATCAGCAGCGCAAAATCCCTGCAGCATCCTGCGCCAAACGAGTTGCAGGTCGCGATCGATGCAAGCCCAGCGCGGCAATTGATGACCGTGCCGGTCCCGACCCCATCTCCATTGGCGTTGGTGAAAACTCCAGCGCCGGCGAAGCACATTGCCTCGCGTTCCGATACGGCCAAGGCCAAGGTCGCTGCTTCCGGCGATGTCGCACGGTTCGACCGTTGCCTGCCGCAGTGTGAAACACGCGACCCCTTGATTGCCGGAGGTCCGGAATATGCCCAGGCCGAGCCGCCTTTGGTGGCCAACGAACCGCCTCCGGTTGCGGAGGAAAAAGTAGGTTTTCGCCCGCTGGCCGGCGCGCGCCACCTGTTAAGCCGAGCTGTGGATGCTCCTGTCATCATGCTTCGCCGCAGCCGACAGGCGCTTGACGATGTCGCGAACGCAGACTGGTAAATCGACAACTTCGGAAACAGATATCAGCACCCGTTGCCGTATTTGAACGGCAACGGGTGCTTTTATTTCTGCCATAACCAGCCGTGTCCATGGGATGGCGATTACAGTCCACCAGCACTCGCGGTGCTGCGCAGCAGCCGGCAAAGGCTGACAAGGCCAGAGTCAAAATTGCCAGAGGCCGTCACCTGACGACAGGCAATCAGCATGCGCTTCTGCTCGGCGCTCGACATCGTGTGGAAAGCGGTCAGGGTGCGGGTGCTTGAGCCCGTACTTCCTGAGCCGAGCCCGAAGCCGCCCGTGCCGTTCGTTCCGCCAGTTGTCACTCCAGTACCACTGCCCGAACCAGTACCAGTGCCTGAACCAGTGCCTGTGCCAGTCCCTCCAGTACCGCTACCTGAGCCACCGACTCCCACACCGACCCCGACGCCAACTCCGGATCCGCCGAGCGAAACGCCAGCACCGGCATTGACGCCGCTGGACCCACCGACAGAGGCTCCGAGGCCTGCGTTGACACCGGCAGTATTGGCCGATGCGCCGACGCCGGCATTAATGCCGTTGGATCCGCCGACGGATGCACCGACACCCGCATTGACGCCACTTGTTCCGGATACCGAGGCACCCAAGCCGGCATTGACGCCATTCGCGCCGCCAACGGAAGCGCCGGCACCGACACCAAGCCCCTTGGAGCCTAGGCCGGCACCCAGGCCCGCATTGATCCCACCAATGGAGACGCCAAGACCCGCGCCGAGCCCACCACTGCTTCCGGACCGGCCGCCACCGTGATCCGTTCCGCCGCCGGGCTCTGCATAAGCAGTCGAAGTCAACAGAAGAAATGCGGATGCGACAATCGCTATCCGTGAAGATCCTACTCTCATGACTAAACTCCGTTTCAGTTTTGGCTGCTTGAATAGCCAGTTTCTGATATTCGGAGCGCGCGCGCCGTAGAGTTGGAATGAATGGACAAACTTATTGTTCTTTCCTCCCAAGACCAACCTGCAGTATAATCTAATTTAGTAATGCTGCAATAACATTTTACACGAATGCCTTGCACAATGACAACGCTACCAACCTCCAACCGGTAGAGATGCCTTATTTTGCAACAGGGCTATTATGCTTGAGTATTAAAAACGAAATCTATTCTGAAGGAGCGAGCGACTATGCGCGCTCCGCCCAGATCTTTGCCAATTCAACAAGCGTCTTGACCGACTTTTCCATATCCTGCCGACTAACCCATTCAAGCGGTGAGTGAAAGGCATGGCCGCCGGCGAAAAGATTGGCGCATGGAAGCCCCATGAAGGAGAGTCTTGAACCGTCAGTACCGCCGCGAATACTGCCGCGCACCGGCGTCATGCCGGCGCGCCTGATTGCCTCTACGGCATAATCGGCGATCTGCGGATGGCGATCGAGGATCACCTTCATGTTGCGGTACTGATGCCTGACTGTGAATGTGTAGGAAGAGCCGGGATAAGCAGTCATGACGTCCTTGACGATCTGCTCCAGTATCGCCTCCTTGACGGCGAGCCCTGCGTCATCGAAGTCACGAATGATGAGGCCGAGCGAGGCCTTTTCCATTGAACCGCTGACACCGGTCGGATGAATGAAGCCATCTCGGCCAGCCGTCGTTTCGGGAGCCAGGTCCTTCGGCAACCTGTCTATGATCGCGCCGGCAATCTTGATGGCGTTTTCCATCTTTCCCAAGGCGAAACCTGGATGGATGGCTACACCCTGGATCACGATTTCGACGCCATCCGCCGAAAAAGTCTCATCCTCGATATGCCCGGCAGTTTCGCCATCGACCGTGTAGGCGAATTCCGCGCCGAGCTTTTTCAGATCCACCTTGTCGACACCGCGGCCGATCTCTTCATCAGTCGTGAACAGGAGCTTGATCGTGCCGTGGCGGATGTCGGGATTGTCGACGAGATACTGAGCCGCCGTCACGATTTCGGCGAGGCCCGCCTTGTCGTCGGCACCCAGCAGCGTAGTGCCGTCCGAGGTGATGATGTCGTTGCCGAGCTGGTCGCGCAGGGCAGGGTGCTCATCGACGCGAATGATTTGCTGAGGGTCGCCCGTGAGCCTGATGTCGCCGCCGCCATAGTTTCGCAGGACCTGCGGCTTGACGTTCGTGCCCGTGAAATCTGGCGCGGTATCCATATGAGAGCAGAAGCAGATCACCGGAACCGGCTTGTCGACATTGGATGGAATGGTCGCGTAGACATAACCGTGCTCGTCCAGATGCGCATCCTTCAAGCCGATCGCCAGCAATTCTTCGACCAGAATCCGCCCGAGGTTCTTCTGCTTTTCCGTGGACGGCTGTGTGGTCGAAGACGCATCGGACTGCGTGTCCACGACGACGTAACGAAGGAAACGATCGGCGACGGTATCGGTCATAGGGTTTGGCTCCGGTATGGTTTTGGCCTTGCGCTGACAGCTATAGCCGCCGAAGACGTAGGCGTGAATCCATTATTGTAAAAGAAAATCGACGATCCTGGGGACGATGCAGATATCCGCCGACGGCCACTGCGAAACAGCGACGCCAGCCAAATGAAAAGGCCGCCCCGTCTTGTAACGGGGCGGCCTTATATTCATCCGGCTGTAAAACCTTACTCGGTCGCGGTCAGCGTTACCGAGGTGCCGGTCGCTGCGACGTTGAGGCCGAGCTGACCCGTCACGCTCACGGTCTGAAGCTGGATGGAACCAGCCGTGCCACCGACGAGGATGTTCGTGCCGACGCCGGCACCCACGGTCGCTTCAACGGTTGCACCTTGATAGAGGCCACTCAGAGAGCCGCGATGATAGCCGGCTGTCGGTGCGAAGACGAGCCAGACAAGCCGGCTGCGAGTCGTAAAGCCCAGATCGACGCCCATCTTCCTGATCGCGCCGGTGTAATGATCAACGCGTGCGCGTCCGACCGTCGAATGGAAGGTGCAATCCACTTCCTTCGCCGAGCCGAGGACGTAGCCGACACCGCCACCGATTTCGCAATCGAGGTAGCCGATCTTGACGCCGTTGCGCTGGTCGGTATCGTCCTCGCGGTAGGTCTGCAGGTCCGCCGCGCGTGCCACTGCCGTGCCGGCGACAATCAACGATGCGGCTGAAAACGCCAGTGTCAGAATTTTTCTCATCTGTTTTCTCCTTGTCAGAGTATTTATGGGTGGCGGGCACCCTCGGGTCGAGCCGATAGAATCAACCTCTACCTAACGCTTGTAATCGCAGAACGATCCCAAAAATAAGGCGGCTATCGTCATGATCCCTCAAACAATATAGGGAGCGGCGGCTGCAGTGGCAGCCCCTTGCCTTTCACGTTTTGCAACCGACTGAATCGCGCCGCGTCAAATCGGCCACGCAAGACAGACGAGTCCCTATTTTTCCTTGATCACGCTTCCTGCAGCAGCTTCTCTTTGGCTGTGAAAGCAAAAACGTCGACCGGTTCGCCAAGACCCTTGAGCGGGAAGGCGCCCAGGCTTTCCATATCGCGCTGGCAGCCAGCCATTTCGACGAAGGCCTTGGACAGCAACACCGGCCGTTTCACTTCCTTGGTCAGCGTTTCCAGGCGCGAAGCGATGTTCACGGCTGGACCGATGACGGTGAAGTCGAGACGGGTGCGCGAACCGATATTACCGTACATCACGTCACCGACATGAACGCCGACGCCATAGCGAAGCACTTCGCGACCGTTCTTACGATTTTCCTCGTTTAATGCCGTGACCGCCGCCTGCGCCTCGCTGATGGAAAGGAGCAGATTGTGGCAGGCATCAGGGTTGCTAAGCGGAAAGATGGCGAGCAAGCCGTCGCCCATGAATTTCAGGATTTCGCCGCCATGCTTTTCGATGGGGTCGACCATCGCGTCGAAATAGCCGTTGAGCAACTCGATGACGTCGTCGCGCGGCCACATATCAGAGATGGTGGTAAAGTCGCGAAGATCGCAGATCAGGATGGCCGCGCCGACGGTGGCGCCGCTGCCACGCGTCGTTGCGCCGGCAAGGATCTGTTCGCTGGCATGCGGCCCGACATAGGTGCGCAATAGTGTGCGCGCCATGATGTTCTTCAACCTGATTTCGGTCACCATCGTCAGGGCCGGGAGCAAATCCTTCAGGACAGTGATGTGCGCTTCTGTAAAGCCGCCGGGCGCATCCGAGGAGAAGGTGACGATATGACGCTTGCCAAGCGTGTGGTAAATCGGCCAGGCGATGTAGTCGGTCAATCCTTCCGCATGCAGTTCCCTGTAGAGCGGATAGGCAAATTGCTCCCCATTTGGAACCTCGAGATTTTTCCGGACTTCGGTTGCGCCATTGAAGATTTCATTGATGGGGCTTGCCAGAAACTGCGGCGTCTTGTCGACGCCGTGGCTGAATGTGGCGATATCGCCTTCCTTCATGCCTGTCCGCCAGAGGATCCGCGCGCCGAGCCACTGCGGATGCAGCGTCCTGAAATGCATGCTCGATCGTGCAACGGGGATTCCGGCAGCCACGAGCTTCTCGCACAGCTCTACGAGAATATTGTCTATGAAACGCTGATCGCGAACATCATTCATCAGCCAATCGAGGATCTTGTTCTGTTTCGTCGGCCAGCAGCCATGATCGTCTTTTTCCAAGCTAGCCACTGCTTCACTAGAAGATTGCATTTCCTTTACCCCACAAATTTCTTCGCCTGCCATCGGCTGTCTTAACGCCCCGGTTCAAGGTGTGAACATACGCCCCTTGTGATTTGCCGGGAACGGCACTTGCCCCGATTTCGCAATTTTGTCAGCCGTGCGCTCGACTATGGCGCGAAAACGCTGAATCGGTCATATGCCTCATATGGTTCTGCAGCTTCCGCGCTGCAACGGTCTGTCGGAAAGGCAAAAAGCATTGAGAGCATATTTGGCAGGTCCGGAGGTTTTCCTCCCCAATGCGAGGGAAATGCTGGACCGCAAGATTGCCCTGGCGCGCAGCTATGGTTTCACTCCGGTGTCACCCGGCGATCTGACCATCCCGGAAACGGAAACGAGGTATCAGCACGGCCTCGCCATCAGCGCCATCAACGAAAGCCTGATGTCGAGCGCCGATCTGATCATCGCCAATCTGACACCGTTTCGCGGCATATCGGCCGATGTCGGCACGGTCTTCGAGCTTGGCTTCATGTGTGCCCGCGGCTGTCCAGCCTTTGCTTTCTCCAATTGCGCGGAAAACCATTTCAAGCGGGTGAGCAGTCTCCATGGCGGCGACGTGCAGCTCGGTCCCGACGGGCGCCACCGCGGACCGGACGGATTGTCGCTGGAAAATTTCGACATGATCGACAATCTGATGCTCGATGGAAGCATCGCGGCGCGCAACGGCACCATAATCACCCGCAAGGTGGCGCCGGATCAGTTGTTCCTCGACCTGACAGCGTTTGAAGAGTGCCTGAATCTGGCGGCGCAAAGACTGCTGAAGACGACCGCCCGAGCCTGAATCGAGCCTCGGGCCGATTTGCCGCAAATGCTGATAGGCTTAGGATGCAAGATGCGCAGCACCCAGCGAAAACGCCAGCGCCTCAAGTTCCTCATAAAGAGATTCCGCGAAGCTGCGCAGTACCGTCAGCTCGAAGTCTTCGGCGCCGGTGCGTGCCAACTGTATTGAGATATGGCCGAAGAGGGTCATGGCCGCGTGTCCCTCAGGAAAAGCCGAAGCATGAAGATCGACGGCTGTGCCCCTGCTCAGCAATTCGGTGGCAAGGGGGCCTGAAACGCCGATCCGGATGCGGCCATGGCTCTGGTCGGAGACAAAGGCGGTGCCGGCGAGGGCGCTGGAAAGCTGGTTTACAATCGCATTGGGAAGCACGTCTTTGCCGGCGACGAACCATTGCCGGTATCCGGCCGGCCGTACGGAACTTTCCTTGATGCCCACTGCGGAAAGATGCGCCTCAAGCCCGTCGGCCGTGAGCGCTCCCATCACATGCAGCATATGCCCCTCCGGCAAAGCTTCGAGCCGGATGCTCGGCCCATGCAGAGCGGCCTTGCCAGCGAGGACGGGTTTTCTTTCGAGGAGATCAGGCATGGAGCTTCTCGTTTTCGGGATCGATGAAGACGGGGCTGCAGAGCTGCCCTTCGGTGAATTCGTTACGCAGTCCGTTCCAGATCAGGACCTTCTCGCCAATCCGCTCGGGTCCGTTCTTGACCAGTGCGAGGCCGATCGTATGGCCGAGGCTCGGTGAGAAGGCGCTGGAGGTCACATAACCCTGATCGTTTTCGAGCGTCGCTGCCGCGCCCTCCGCCAGAATATGGGCGCCAGTGCGGAAGCTTGTTGCCGGATCCAGCGGCTTGACGCCGACGAGGCGAGGGCGGTCAGCGGCCTGAAGGCCCTTGCGCGCAAGCATCGCCTTGCCGATGAAATCAGCCTTTTTTGAGGAGACCATGCGGGCAAAGCCGAGATCGCCTGGTGTCACCGTGCCGTTGATCTCGGCATGAGTGACATGGCCCTTCTCGATGCGCATGACGCCGAGCGCTTCGGCGCCATAGGGGCAAATTCCATGCTTCTGTCCTGCGTGCATGATGGCATCGGCGACGGACTCACCATAGGCCGCGGGTACACCGAGTTCATAGGCAAGCTCACCCGAAAACGAGATGCGAAACAGCCGTCCCTCGAGCTTGCCGCCGAACAGCGTCACCGTGCGTGCGCTCATGAAAGGGAAAGCCGCGTCCGAAATGTCGTCATCGACGATCTCGGCCAGGATGGCGCGGGCTTTCGGCCCCGCGACCGCCATCTGTGCCCATTGATCGGTCGATGAGGCGAAATAGACCTCGAGCTCGGGCCAAAGCGTCTGGGCGCAGAATTCGAGGTGTGTCAGCACACCGGCGGCAAGCGCCGTCGTCGTGGTCATGAAGAAATGATCTTCGCTCAAGCGGCTGGTGGTGCCATCGTCATAGATCATGCCGTCTTCACGCAGCATGATGCCGTAACGCGCCTTGCCGACCGGAAGCTTCGCAAAACCGTTGCAGTAGATGCGGTCGAGGAAGGTCGCCGCGTCCTTGCCGAAGATCTCGATCTTGCCGAGCGTCGAGACATCGCAGATGCCGGCATTCCTGCGGATGTTGAGAACTTCCCGATCGACGCTTTCGCGCCACGTTTTTTCTCCTTTGCGCGGGAACCAGGAGGAGCGATACCAGAGGCCGGTTTCGACAAAGACCGCGCCATTCTTCTTCGCCCAGCCATGCAGCGGGGATTTGCGGGCTGGCTGGAAATGCTTGCCGCGCGACGAACCGGTGAGGGCGCCGAAAGAAACCGGCGTGTAGAAGGGCCGGAATGTCGTGGTGCCGACCTCCGCAGGCGAGACACCGCGCGCCTCGGCGAGAATGCCGATGGCGTTGATATTGGAGAGCTTGCCCTGATCGGTCGCCATGCCATTCGTCGTATAGCGCTTGGCAAGCTCGACATGACCGTAGCCTTCGCGCACGGCAAGACCGAGATCCTTGAGGTGCACATCGTTCTGGTAATCGACAAAGGCCTTGCCCTTGCCTCCCTTGACGGACCAAAGCGGCGTGGCGGATGACTGGGTATCGTCTCCGGGAGCAAAGGCCGGTTCCGCCTTGGCGAATCCTATCTCCTTGAGCGCTTCCGCTGCCTTGCCCGCTCCATCGCCAAGGCACGCTTCCGTCGAATCAAGACCGGCTGCAGAGCCCGCGACGAACAGCCCCTCCTGCCTTTCCTGCGCGAGGAAGGCTGCATTCCTGTCGGACCAGACGGGCTTTCCTCCGCGATGGCAGGCGAGGTGAATGATCGGGCTCCAGCCGCCTGACATGGCAAGCGCATCGGCCTCGATCTTTTGCGTGCCCGAAGCACTCGCGATGCTCACGCCGCGCACATGCTTGCCGCCATGCGCATCGACGATGCAAGCACCTGTCAACACTCGGGCCTTACCCGCCCACGCATCGCTTCCGCCGGAGCGGCTATCGATGATGGCGGCAACCTCGACGCCGGCGGCTTCGAGATCGGCCGCTGTCTGATAACCGGATTGATTGGTGGTGAACACAATGGTCCGCTTCCCGGGGGCGACAGCCTGACGGTTCAGGTAGCTGCGCATGGCACCTGCCATCATGACGCCCGGAATATCGTTGCCGCCGAAGACGAGCGGCCGCTCTTCCGCACCAGTAGCGAGAATGGCTTGCCTTGCGATGATGCGCCAAAGACGCTCAACCGGCCGGCGTGTGTCGGGTGCCGCCACATGCTTCTGCACGCGCTCCACGGCGCCGAAGACGTTGTCATCGTACCAGCCGATAACAGTCGTGCGCGGCAGGCACTGGACGTTCGGCAGGCCTTCGAGTTCCTTCAAGATATCACCGAGTGGCGACTCGCGTTCTGCAAGCAGACCGCCACCAAAGGCAAAACCCTCGTCGGCAAGCAGGACTCGTGCGCCTGCACGCCCCGCCGTCAATGCGGCGGCAAGCCCTGCCGGCCCTGCGCCGATGACGAGCAGATCGCAATGCGCCCAGCATTTTTCATAGGAGTCGGGATCGGGTTCGTAGGATGCCTTGCCGAGACCGGCAGCCTTGCGGATGATCGGTTCGTAGACTTTCTCCCAGAAGCCGGTCGGCCACATGAAGGTCTTGTAGTAGAAGCCGGCGCTGAGGAAGGGGGAGAGCAGGCTGTTCACGGCGCCGACATCGAAGCCGAGCGAGGGCCAGCGGTTCTGGCTGCGCGCGATCAGCCTGTCATAAAGCTCGATCATCGTGGCGCGACTGTTGGCTTCCGTTCGCCCGCCTACGCCAGTCGTGACAAGAGCGTTGGGCTCGGCGGCTCCCGCCGTCAGGATGCCGCGCGGCCGATGATATTTGAAACTGCGGCCGACGAGTTGGATACCGTTTGCGAGCAGGGCAGAGGCTAGCGTATCGCCAGGGTGGCCCTGAAGGTCGCGACCATCGAAACTGAAGCTGAGGGTCTTGGAACGATCGATCCGGCCACCGGAAGAAAGGCGAGAACTGGTCATCCCTGGCCTCCGAGCTTGGCAAGCGCTGCGTCGCTCACACCATGGACCTTATGGGTGACCGTATCGCGCTCGACGACCAGCCAACGCCGGCAGCCGGAGGAATGGTGCCAATATTCCTTGTGTCGACCCCTCGGATTGTCGCGCAGATAGACATAATCATACCAGACGTCGGAACCGGCATCCGGCGCGGGACGAACAAGGTTCGCGTCCCCCTTGATGGTGAATTCCTCTTTCGGGCGAAGACCGCAGTGAGGGCAGGAAATCAGGCTTGCCATGTCGTCATGTCCTCAATGCAGGTTCGGCTGCGCGCCGACACCTTTTTCATCGATCTGATAGCCGCGCCGGAAACGGTCGATGCGCAGTTGCGTGGCCGTTTCGTGCGGCTCGTTGCGAGCGATCAGATGGGCGTAGCAGTAGCCGGACGCGGGCGTGGCCTTGAAGCCGCCATAGCACCAGCCGGCGTTCAGATAGAGATTGTCGATGTGGGTGCGATCGATAATCGGCGAGCCGTCCATGCTCATATCCATCACGCCACCCCAGCTGCGCAGGTAGCGCACGCGGGTCAGCGACGGGATCAAGGCGACACCTGCTTCGGCAACATGCTCGACCGTCGCGAGATTGCCGCGCTGCGCATAGGAATTATAGCCGTCGATATCGCCGCCGAAGACGAGGCCGCCCTTGTCCGACTGCGAAACGTAGAAATGCCCGGCACCGAAGGTAACGACGCAATCAATGAAAGGCTTCAAGCCTTCGGAAACGAAAGCCTGAAGCACATGGCTCTCGATCGGCAAACGTAGCCCGGCCATGTCGGCGACAACGGTGGAGTTCCCGGCTGCCGCAAGCGCCAGCTTGCCGCAGCCGATGAAGCCCTTCGTCGTCTCGACGCCGGTCACCCGGCCATTCTCACTGCGAATGCCTGTGACTTCGCAGCCAGTGATGATATCGACGCCGCGGCTGTCGGCGCCGCGCGCATAGCCCCAGGCAACGGCGTCGTGGCGCACCGTACCACCGCGTGGCTGCAACAAGCCGCCCATGATGGGAAAGCGGGCATTATCGAAATCGAGGAAGGGCAGCTTCTGGCGAACCATTTCCCGGTCGAGAAATTCGGCATCGACGCCATGCAGACGCATGGCGTTACCGCGCCTCGTATAAGCGTCTCGCTGTGCATCCGAGTGAAAGAGGTTGATCACGCCGCGCTGCGAGACCATGGCGTTGAAATTGAAGTCCTGCTCCAGCCCCTCCCAGAGCTTCATCGAGAGCTCGTAGAACGGGTTGTTGCCGGGCAGGAGGTAGTTGGACCGGATGATCGTCGTGTTGCGGCCGATATTGCCGGAGCCGAGATAGCCCTTTTCCAGAACGGCAACGTTAGTGATGCCGAAGGTCTTCGCAAGATAATACGCCGTCGCCAATCCATGGCCGCCGCCGCCAACGATGATGACATCGTAATGCGGCTTCGGCTCGGGTTGGCGCCAGGCAGGAGCCCAGCCGGCATTGCCGCGGAGACCGTTGAGGAGAATGGAGAGAGCGGAATAGCGCATGGATTGATCCAGGTGGAATTGCGCTGATGATGACAGAGCAGGAAATGTCGACTTGCCTATTCAGGACATATTTCGATAGAAAAGGGACATGTCTTCGATCGATGCGAAAAACCTCCAGCATATCGGTTTCATCCTGATCCCGGGATTCGCGCTGATGTCCTATGCTTCGGCGAGCGAGCCGCTACGCGCCGCCAATTTGCTGGCCGGGCGGGAGATCTACCGACTGTCGACCTTCTCGCCGGATGGTGCATCAGCCCTGTCCTCCGGCGGTGTACCCGTTCCGGCAGCCCCGCTTCCGGGGCGAGGTTCCGGCCTTGGCACGGTGTTCGTGTGCGCAGGCGGATCGCCACGCGACTGGCACTATCCGGCGGTGCTGGCCTGCCTCAGGCAATTGGCGCGCGAGGGGGTGCGCAGCGGCCGCATCTCAGGCGGCCCCTATCTGCTTGCCGCCGCCGGTCTTTTGGCCGACCGTGATTTCACCATCCATTGGGAACATGCGCCGGCACTCCTCGAGTCGTTTCCAGCCCTTTCGCCACGCCAGGCCCGTTTCGTCGTCGACGGCAACCGCATCACCTGCGGCGGCGGCATTGCGCCGCTCGACATGATGCATGCGCTGATCTCCGAGCGCATGGGACCCGATTTCGCCCGCCGCGTCAGCGACTGGTATCTGCACACAGAGGTCGGCGAACCGACCGCCCCTCAACGCGGCTCGCTTGCCGAGCGCTACGGCGTACACCATCCCGGCCTGTTGAGTGTGCTGGAGAAGATGGAAGAGACGATCGAGATGCCGCTCGATCGCACCGCCATGGCGCGGATCGCCGGCGTTACGCCACGCCATCTCGACCGGCTGTTTGCCGCGCATCTCGGTTCGACATTCCTCGACCAATATCGCCGCATCCGGCTGCAACATGCCCGGCGGCTCCTCGAACAGAGCCCGCTGTCGATTTCTGAAATCGCTGTTGCCACCGGCTTTTCGAGCGGCGCGCATTTCTCCCGTGCCTATCGCAACCTTTACGATATGGCGCCGAGCGAAACGCGCAGGACGTAGTTTTCGTCTTAGTTGAGAAAATTTCACCGTGAGGATAGGATGGCCATGACAATAAATGGCCGTAAGGATTTATGAATGAAGAGCAAGCCGGGGAAGACATTGATCGAAGAGCATCCGCATGGCGGACGGCCGGCTTTCTCCCAGGATCCGCACGCAGTGCGCGAGCCGAAAGAAAACAATCTCGAAATGGCGATCGGCCACGAGGTGCGCGCCTATCGCAAAAAGCTCGGCATCACGGTGACGGACCTTGCGGCGGCGACCGGAATTTCACTCGGGATGCTCTCGAAGATCGAAAACGGCAATATCTCGCCGTCCCTGACAACGCTGCAATCGCTCTCTCGCGCGCTTGGCGTGCCGCTCACCGCCTTCTTCCGCCGCTATGAAGAGCCGCGCAACGCCGTTTTCGTCAAGGCTGGCCAGGGTGTGGAGCTCGAACGGCGCGGCACGCGAGCCGGCCATCAATATAATCTGCTCGGCCATATCGACAACAATTCAAGCGGCGTCATCGTTGAACCCTATCTGATCACGCTGACAGTCGATTCCGACGTCTTCCCGACCTTTCAGCATGAGGGGATGGAGTTTCTCTATATGATCGAAGGCGAAGTGGTCTATCGCCATGGCGACCAGCTTTTCCCCATGCAACCCGGCGACAGCCTGTTCTTCGATGCGGACGCGCCGCATGGCCCGGAAGTGCTGGTAAAACTGCCGGCAAAATACCTCTCGATCATCAGTTACCCACAACGCGGCAAGATCGACTGACTTGCCTTAAAAGAAAAAATTATTCTTTCCAGTTGAAATTCGAAAACGGACCTGATAGCCATTTTGCAGACGCGAAATGGAGGGTCTGATCATGTGCGGAATTGTGGGTCTCTTCCTGAAAGACAAAAGCCTTGAGCCAAAGCTCGGCGCGCTTCTTTCGTCCATGCTTGTCACGATGACTGACCGGGGTCCGGACAGTGCCGGCATCGCGATTTACGGTGGCACTGACGGCAAAAATGCCAAAATCACTATCCAGTCAGCCAATCCCAAAAAGGACTTTGACGGTCTTGAGCACGATTTGAGACGCGCACTGGATGCGCCGGTTTCGGTCGAAGTCAAAAGCACGCATGCCGTCATCACGCTCGCCAGCGACAAGCTGGATGAAGGTAGGGCGGCGATTACGGCTCTACGTCCCGACGTTCGTGTCATGAGCAGCGGCGACGCCATCGAGATCTACAAGGAAACGGGCCTTCCGAAGGACGTCATCTCCCGTTTCGGCGTCACCTCCATGTCCGGAACGCATGGCATCGGCCACACCCGCATGGCAACGGAATCGGCAGTCACCACGCTCGGCGCCCATCCATTCTCGACCGGCTCCGATCAATGCCTTGTCCATAACGGCTCCCTGTCGAACCACAACAATCTTCGTCGGGAACTCGTGCGGGAAGGCATGACCTTCGAAACGCAGAATGACTCGGAAGTCGCGGCCGCCTATCTGACGGCCGAAATGGCAAAGGGCAAGGATCTCGGCGAGGCTTTGACCGGCGCGCTCAGCGATCTCGATGGCTTCTTCACCTTCGTCGTCGGCACGAAGTCAGGCTTCGGCGTCGTTCGTGACCCCATCGCCTGCAAGCCAGCCGTCATGGCCGAAACCGATCAATATGTCGCTTTCGGTTCCGAGTACCGCGCGCTCGTCAGCCTGCCGGGTATCGAAGATGCCCGCATCTGGGAGCCGGAGCCGGCCACCGTCTATTTCTGGGATCACGAAAAGGCCGCCTAGTTCAGTCCTGGTGCAATCGAGAAAGTTCTTTCATGCCAGTTTTCGATCTATCCGTTACTTCGCTGCGCGAATTTAACAGCATACTTCACAGCCTTTCGGCCGGCGCCAACGACACCGCCTTTGAAGTCGTCAATCCGCGTGGCCATCATGCCGTCGCCGTCGGCATCGACACGCCGGTCACCGTCGATATCAGAGGATCGGTCGGCTATTATTGTGCCGGCATGAACGATGGCGGCACGGTCACCGTGCATGGTTCGGCAGGACCGGGTGTCGCGGAAAACATGATGTCGGGCACCGTCGTTATCGAGGGTGATGCCAGCCAATATGCCGGGGCAACCGGCCAGGGTGGCCTTCTGGTCATCAAAGGCAATGCGGCTTCGCGTTGCGGCATTTCGATGAAAGGTATCGATATCGTCGTGCACGGCAATATCGGCCACATGTCCGCCTTCATGGGGCAATCCGGCCATCTGGTGGTGCTCGGCGATGCCGGCGATGCCTTGGGCGACAGCCTCTATGAGGCAAAGCTCTTCGTCCGCGGCTCGGTGCAGAGCCTGGGTTCGGATTGCATCGAGAAGGAGATGCGGCCGGAGCATATCGCCAAGCTCTCCGAACTTCTTGAAAAGGCAGGTGTCAAGGATGTCAGGCCGGAAGAGTTCAAGCGTTATGGATCGGCGCGCAAGCTCTACAATTTCAATATCGACAATGCCGACGCGTACTGAGGCGAAAGGGACATCATGAGCTATCACAACCCGCTGACGCCGCCCCGCAAATCCGCAACCTTCGACGATCATACGCTGGCAGAAATCCGCCGGGCGGCAGCAACGGGGATCTACGATATCCGTGGCGCCGGTACAAAGCGCAAGGTGCCGCATTTCGACGATCTTCTCTTCCTCGGCGCGTCGATCTCGCGCTATCCGCTCGAAGGCTATCGCGAGAAGTGCGACACAACAGTCGTCCTCGGCAGCCGCTTTGCCAAGAAGCCCATCACGCTCAAGACCCCGATCACCATCGCCGGCATGAGCTTCGGCGCCCTGTCGGGTAATGCCAAGGAAGCGCTCGGTCGCGGCGCCACGATTGCGGGCACATCTACCACGACCGGCGACGGCGGCATGACCGACGAGGAGCGCGGCCATTCGCAGACCCTCGTCTATCAGTATCTCCCCTCGCGCTATGGCATGAACCCAAAGGATCTGCGTCGCGCGGACGCGATCGAGGTCGTCGTGGGGCAGGGTGCCAAACCGGGCGGCGGCGGCATGCTGCTCGGCCAGAAGATCTCCGATCGCGTCGCTCATATGCGTAATCTGCCGAAAGGCATCGACCAGCGCTCGGCCTGCCGCCATCCGGACTGGACCGGGCCGGACGATCTTGAAATCAAGATCATGGAACTGCGCGAAATCACCGATTGGGAAAAGCCGATCTACGTCAAGGTCGGCGGCGCGCGTCCCTATTACGATACGGCCCTCGCGGTAAAGGCCGGCGCGGACGTCGTCGTGCTCGACGGCATGCAGGGCGGCACGGCCGCGACGCAGGACGTCTTCATCGAAAATGTCGGCATACCGACCCTCGCCTGCATCCGTCCCGCCGTTCAGGCGCTGCAGGATCTGGGTATGCACCGCAAGGTGCAGCTGATCATCTCCGGCGGCATTCGCTCCGGCGCCGACGTTGCCAAGGCGCTGGCGCTGGGTGCCGATGCCGTTGCCATCGGTACGGCGGCGCTTGTTGCGCTCGGCGACAACGATCCGCGCTGGGAGGAAGAGTATCAAAAGCTCGGCACGACGGCCGGCGCCTATGATGACTGGCACGAGGGCAAGGACCCTGCCGGCATTACCACGCAGGACCCGGAACTTGCCGCGCGGCTCGATCCGGTCGCTGCTGGCCGACGCCTCGCCAACTATCTTAAGGTGATGACGCTCGAAGCACAGACGATTGCGCGTGCTTGCGGCAAGAATCATCTGCATAATCTCGAACCGGAGGACCTGTGCGCGCTGACGATGGAGGCCGCGGCCATGGCGCAGATCCCGCTTGCCGGCACCAACTGGTATCCGGGCAAGGGAGGCTACTAATCAAGTGACTTTTCCGATCGGGCCGAAGAGCCCGGCGGCTGCATGCATACATCGAAGTGTCTCGAAGAAATCCAAAGGGGAACGAGAATGACACTGGATCTTGCTGCTTTTGCGAAAGACAAAGGCATCAAATATTTCATGATCAGCTACACCGATCTTTTTTCCGGTCAGCGCGCCAAGCTGGTGCCGGCCCAGGCGATTGCCGGAATGCAGGAGGATGGCGCGGGCTTTGCCGGTTTTGCCACCTGGCTCGACATGACGCCTGCCCATCCCGACCTCTTTGCCGTGCCGGACCCATCCTCTGTCATCCAGCTCCCATGGAAGAAAGAGGTTGCCTGGGTTGCCGCCGATTTGATGATGGATGGCGAGATCGTCGCCCAGGCGCCTCGCAACGTGCTGAAGAAGCTGGTCAAACAGGCCGAAGCGGAAGGCAAGCGGGTCAAGACCGGCGTAGAAGCCGAGTTTTTCCTGATTACCGCCGATGGCGGCAAGATTTCGGATGAATACGACACGGCCGAAAAGCCCTGCTACGATCAGCAGGCCGTGATGCGCCGCTACGATGTCATCGCCGAGATCTGCGACTATATGCTTGAACTCGGCTGGGGCGCCTACCAGAACGACCACGAGGACGCCAACGGCCAGTTCGAAATGAACTGGGAGTTTGACGACGCTCTTCAGACGGCAGACAAACATTCCTTCTTCAAGTTCATGGTCAAGTCCATTGCCGAGAAGCATGGCTTGCGCGCGACCTTCATGCCGAAGCCCTTCAAGGGTCTGACGGGCAATGGCTGCCATTGCCATATCTCCGTCTGGAGCAATGACGGCAGGACCAATGTCTTTGCTGACAGGGAAGCCGAATTCGGTCTTTCGGCCGAAGGCAGGCACTTCCTCGGCGGCATCATGAAGCATGCCTCATCGCTGGCGGCGATCACCAATCCGACTGTGAATTCCTACAAGCGCATCAATGCGCCGCGCACGACGTCGGGCGCCACCTGGTCGCCGAATACGGTAACATGGACCGGCAACAACCGCACCCATATGGTTCGCGTGCCGGGTCCCGGTCGCTTCGAACTGCGCCTGCCTGACGGTGCGGTCAATCCCTATCTGCTCCAGGCGATCATCATCGCTGCCGGCCTCGACGGCTTGCGCAACAAGGCCGATCCCGGTCCGCATCACGATATCGACATGTATGCGCAAGGGCATCTGGTGAAGAATGCGCCGCGCCTGCCGCTCAACCTGCTTGATGCGCTGAGAGCCTATGACGAGGACGAGGGCCTGAAGGAGGCCATCGGCTCGGAATTCTCCGCGGCCTACCTGAAACTCAAGCATCAGGAATGGAACGCCTACTGCTCGCATTTCACGCAGTGGGAGCGCGACAGCACGCTCGATATCTGAGCGCGGAGCGGACGATTGCCCGGATAAGCGCGTGTGCCGGAGTTTTATGCTCCGGCGCGGCGCAGCTTTGGCCTAAGACGGCGGAGGAAGATCATCATGAAGAGCTATGTACTGACAGTTGCGTGCAAGTCGACACGCGGGATCGTGGCGGCGATATCGAACTATCTGGCCGAGCAAGGCTGCAACATCGTCGATTCCAGCCAGTTCGACGATCTCGACACCGGCATGTTCTTCATGCGCGTCTCCTTCATCTCCGAGGAGGGCATCGGTGAACCAGCGCTGGTCGAAGGCTTCAAGCCGATCGCCACCAAGTTCGACATGGCTTCAGAGTTCCACGATGCCAAGAAGCGCATGAAGGTGCTGCTGATGGTCTCGCGCTTCGGCCATTGCCTGAACGACCTGCTCTACCGCTGGAAGATCGGCGCGCTGCCGATCGATATCGTCGGCGTCATCTCCAACCATTTCGACTATCAGAAGGTCGTGGTCAACCACGACATCCCCTTCCACCATATTCCGGTGACCAAGGCCAACAAGCCGGAGGCGGAAGCCCGGATCATGGATGTTGTCGAGCAGACCGGCACGGAACTGATCGTGCTTGCCCGCTACATGCAGATCCTGTCGGATTCGATGTGCCAGAAGATGTCTGGCCGCATCATCAACATCCACCATTCCTTCCTGCCGTCCTTCAAGGGGGCAAACCCTTACAAGCAGGCCTATGAGCGCGGCGTGAAGCTGATCGGGGCGACGGCGCATTACGTCACCGCCGATCTCGACGAAGGTCCGATCATCGAGCAGGACACGGCGCGCATCACGCATGCGCAGTCGGCCGATGATTACGTCTCGATCGGCCGCGATGTGGAGAGCCAGGTGCTGGCGCGCGCCATCCATGCGCATATCCATCACCGCAATTTCATCAACGGCAACCGCACCGTCGTCTTCCCGGCAAGCCCGGGCTCATATGCTTCCGAGCGGATGGGCTGAGCCATGGCTGTCGCGACAGTGATCGACGGCAAGGTTGCAGCGGCTTCGGTGATCGAGGCTGTGAAGGTGGCGGCGGCAGGGCTTGAGACGGAGACCGGTGTGAAGACCGGACTTGCGGTCGTCATCGTCGGCGACGATCCGGCCAGCCACGCCTATGTGAACTCCAAGAGCAAGATGGCCAAGGAATGCGGCTTCAAGTCGGTCCAGCACACGCTGCCCGCCGAGACGACGCAGGAAGCGCTCGCAAGCCTCGTGGCATCGCTGAACGAAGATCCGTCCATCCACGGCATTCTGGTGCAGCTGCCGCTGCCGAAGCATCTGGATGCCGATCCGATCATCCAGTCGATCCGGCCGGACAAGGACGTCGATGGTCTGCATGTCGTGAATGCCGGCAAGCTGGCAACCGGCGATCTTGAAACAGGGCTGATCTCCTGCACGCCGGCCGGCGCCATGCTTCTGGTGCGGCGTATTCACGGCGACGACCTGTCGGGGCTGAATGCCGTCGTCATCGGCCGTTCCAACCTGTTCGGCAAGCCGATGGCGCAATTGCTGCTCAATGCCAATGCGACTGTGACGACGGCGCATTCGAGGACGAAGGATCTGGCCTCGGTCTCACGCGGTGCCGATATTCTGGTTGCCGCCGTCGGCCGCCCGGAGATGGTCAAGGCTGACTGGATCAAGCCGGGCGCAACGGTCATCGATGTCGGCATCAACCGGATTGCGGCACCCGAGCGGGGCGAGGGCAAGAGCCGTCTGGTGGGCGATGTCGCCTATGCGGAAGCGTCCGATGTCGCCGCTGCCATCACGCCGGTTCCGGGCGGTGTCGGGCCGATGACGATTGCCATGCTGATGGCCAATACCGTCATTGCAGCTCATCGCACCGCGGGAAAACAGCCGCCGAAGTTTTGAACAAAATGCCGTCCGGGCGATGACAAAAAACCACTCGGATCGGCTTGCCAAGGCATGAAAGACGACTATAGTCAGGAAATAATTATTCCATAGAAGAAAATGAGGGAACGAAATGGCATTATCATGGCGTTTCTCCGCCTTGGCGGACCGGCACCGTGCTCTCGGATCGAAACTCGAAGACTGGAGCGGCATGGGAACCGCCTGGACCTACGAGAAGGACATGTCGGACGAACATGTCGCGATCCGCACCAAGGCCGGGCTGATGGACGTTTCCGGCCTCAAGAAGGTGCATCTGGTCGGCCCGCACGCCATCGCCGTGCTCGACCATATCACCACCCGTGACATGTCGAAGATCTATCCCGGCCGCTCGGTCTACGCCGCGATGCTGAATGATCGCGGCTACTTCACCGACGACTGCATCGTCTACCGTACCGGCCCGAATTCCTGGATGCTGGTGCATGGTTCTGGCTCCGGCCACGAGGAACTCGTCAAGCAGGCAGCCGGCCGCAACTGCGCCGTCCTATTCGACGACGATCTGCACGACCTCTCATTGCAAGGCCCGGTCGCCGTCGATTATCTCGCCAAATACGTGCCTGGGATCCGCGATCTCAAATATTTCCATCACATGCAGACGACGCTATTCGGCGCCCCTGTGATGATCTCGCGCACCGGCTATACCGGTGAGCGCGGCTATGAAATCTTCGTACGCGGCCAGGATGCCGCGATGGTCTGGGATCGCATCGTCGCTGAGGGCAAGGAGATGGGGATCATTCCCTGCTGCTTCAGCGTCCTCGACATGCTGCGCGTCGAAAGCTATCTGCTCTTCTACCCCTATGATAACTCGCAGATGTATCCTTTCGCCGATCAGCCACCCGGCGACAGCCTCTGGGAACTCGGCCTCGACTTTACAGTCAGCCCCGGCAAGACCGGCTTCCGCGGTGCCGAGGAACATGCCCGCCTCAAGGGCAAGGAGCGTTTCAAGATTTTCGGCATGCTGATCGATGCCGACGGCCCGGCCGATCTCGGCGACGAAGTCTTTGCCGACGGCAAAAAGGTCGGCGTCATCACCTGCCCCTGCTATTCTGCGCTGACGAAGAAATCGATGGCAATCGCCCGTCTCGATGTCGACAAGGCGGTACAGGGCACCAAGCTTGAGGTGCGTGGCAAGAGCTTGAAGGCAAGCGCCATCGCGCATACGCTGCCTTTCGACGATCCGGAAAAGAAGAAGAGGACGGCCATCGGCTAAGGAGGCGCTCATGCTTGTCGAAGGCATCAAGAGCCGACCGGTTTACCGTGGTCTCGCAATCCAGCCGCATGCTCGTCGGCACCTCTTCGTTCTCGAAGGGGAGGGCGCCAACGCCCTTCTCGATAACAGGCCAACACTTGACGAAACGATCCTGTCGCGCAGCGAAATCCTCTATGTCGCGCGCGGCTCACAGGGCAAGGGTCATGACGAGACCCTGCGTAACCTCGGCGCCGACATGTTCTTCACCGCGCCGACCATTGCAACGCTGCTCTTTCGTCTGAAAGGGTCGCTTGCATCAGCCCATATGGGGACGCGTCTTTATATTGCCGGCACGGAAGGCTTCATCGGCCAGGCGATGATGGTGGCGCTCGACTACGGCATGGACCACGCCTCGATCATCTCGGAGCATCGCGGTTCGCTGGCGCGCCGCGTCCAATGCGTCCACTGCAAGGGCATCACCGAGGATGTCACCCATAGTCCGTTCAGCTGCAGCCATTGCGGGCTTCCGCTTCTGGTGCGCGATCACTATTCGCGCCGCCTCGGCGCTTTCCAGGGCGTCAATATCGACGCGGAAGAGCCCGGCAGCGCGCCCGATCCAGAGGAGTTGTTCCTATGAGCGGTGGTACGGAAATCCCGGTCCGCGTTGCGAAGGTCACTCCCATTGCCGAGCGCATCAAACGCTTCCGCTTCGAGCGTCTCGACGGCAAGCCGATGCCTTATTTCTCCGGCGGCGCCCATGTGATCGTTTCGATGAATGACGAAGGGCATATGCGCCGCAATGCCTATTCGCTGATGTCGCCGCCGCATGATTGCTCGGCCTATGAGATCAGCGTGCTGCGCGTCGAGGATTCGCGTGGCGGTTCGGCCTTTATGCATGAGAAAGTGCGCGAAGGTGACCAACTCAAAGTCAGCTATCCCGTCAATCTCTTTCAGCCGGATTGGCGCGGCCGCAAGCACCTACTCATCGCCGGCGGCATCGGCATCACGCCCTTCATTGCAATGATGCAGCAGTTTACCCGCGAGGGCGCCAATTTCGAGCTGCATTATGCCGTACGCTCGCTGGATCGCGGCGCTTATTGCCGCGAGCTGGTCGAGCAATACGGGGCGCAGCGGGTGAAGATCTATTGCGATGCCGACCGTAATTTCATCCCCGTCGCCCGCCTTCTCGAAAGCCAACCGCTCGGCACGCATCTCTATGTCTGCGGCCCGTCGGGCATGATCGACGGTGTGCTGAAAACGGGCATCGAGGCCGGTTGGCCGGAGCAGAACCTGCACTCCGAGCGCTTTCTATCCTCGCAGCCGGGCAAGCCTTTCTCGATCGAGCTGACACGCTCCGGCAAGACTGTGCATGTCGGCCATCACGAGAGCATGCTGGAGGCGATCGAAGCCGCCGGCGTCGACGCGCCATTTCTCTGTCGCGGCGGCGCCTGCGGACAATGCGAGACTAGCGTTGCCGCCTGCGACGGCAAGCTTCTGCACAATGACGTCTATCTGACCGACGAAGAAAAGGCTTCCGGCCGAAAGGTGATGATCTGCGTTTCCCGTTTCGAGGGAAGCGCACTGCATCTCGACCTTTAGGCATCCCGCCGATACCCAGGAGAACGGACATGGCAATCGCTTTCAAGCACGAAACGTTCCGGGACGATTTCAGCTATCGCAACAGTCCGGAAAACATCCGGCGCTTTCCGTTCCCCTTCGATCGAGACGAATACATGTATTCCGTCAATATGGAACCGCATGTGAAGGGGCAGAAGAACACCGTCTACGAAAGCCTGATCGACGTCGACGAGCATTATGTCGCCGAGATGCGCGACCGGGCGCTGGTATTAAAGGAAGATCCGCTGCGCTATCAGGCGCTGCCGCACATGATGTCCGCGCAATGGGATACGCTGGAACTGCTGATGGAAGAGCAGGCAGCCGGCTATCCCGAGCACTTCACGCTTACCAAGAACGGCGATCAATGGCGCTGGATCAACCGGCCGCTCGGTATCGATGACACCTTTACCTTCGGCGATGCATCGACGCTGCCCTATGAACCCTTCGAATACATCACCCGCCAGGCGCAGGGCGATTTTTGCATCGTAGACCAGCGGGACAGCAACCTCTGGATGGATGCCGGCATGGTGACGACCCAGGCCGATTGGTCGCTCGACTTCGACATCGGCATGAATTTCATGGAATGGCACGGCCCGGTGCCGCTCGCCCACCAGATCGGCGTCTTCGACCGTGCGTTGAAGTTCCTGTTGAACCTGCAGCAGGGCAAGCCGACGCGCCGCTTCAACTGGACGATGACGATCAATCCACGTCTCGACACCAGCCCTGAGAACTATCCGAAGTGGGGTCCAGACCGCACCACGGTGACGCCTGACAATGTCGGCGAGAAGGTGCATTTGCGCGTGGAATTGCAGAGCCTGTGGCGTCTGCCGCGCTCGAACGCCATCCTCTTCGTTATCCGCTGCTATCTGATGAACATGGACGAGCTGGTGACCGTGCCGAAATGGGCGCGCCGCTTTCCGCGCGTGCTGCGTACCCTGCCGCCGGAGCTCATTGACTATAAGGGCCTGACGCGTTTCCGCGAGATGACGATCGACTGGCTTTCAAAATATGATGACGGGGCAGCAACCAGCGCCGGCACCTTCCCGGATTGACGCCAACGACGCGCCAAGACGACCGCATGCGATAAGAATTTCGATACAATCGAGAAGGGGAATGCTTCATGACAAGAGTTGCCGTTATCGGTGCCGGGCCCTCGGGACTGGCTCAGTTGCGGGCCTTCCAATCGGCAGCGCAGAAGGGTGCCGAGATTCCGGAAGTCGTCTGCTACGAGAAGCAGTCCGATTGGGGCGGGCTTTGGAACTACACCTGGCGCACCGGCCTCGACGAATATGGCGAGCCTGTCCACGGCAGCATGTATCGATACCTCTGGTCGAACGGACCGAAAGAATGCCTTGAATTTGCTGACTATTCATTCGAGGAGCATTTTGGCAAGCCGATCGCATCCTATCCGCCACGCGCCGTGCTTTGGGATTATATCAAGGGTCGTGTCGACAAGGCTGATGTGCGCAAGTGGGTTCGTTTCAGCACGCCGGTGCGCATGGTGCGGTTCGACGAGGAAACGAAGAAATTCACCGTGACGGCACATGACCGCGCCCAGGACCGCATGTATGATGAGGAGTTCGACTATGTCGTGGTCGCGAGCGGCCACTTCTCGACGCCGAACGTTCCCTATTTCGAAGGGGTGAAAACCTTCAATGGCCGCGTCCTGCACGCCCATGATTTCCGCGACGCACTGGAATTCAAGGGTAAGGATGTCTTGCTCGTCGGCCGCAGCTATTCGGCCGAGGATATCGGTTCGCAATGCTGGAAATACGGCGCGAAATCGGTGACGACAAGCTATCGCTCCAAGCCGATGGGCTTTAAATGGCCATCGAATTTCGAAGAGCGGCCGCTGCTCACCCGGCTGGAAAACAAGACCGCGCACTTCCTCGACGGCTCATCCAAGGAGGTCGATGCGCTGATCCTCTGCACCGGCTACCAGCATCATTTCCCATTCCTGCCGGACGAGCTTCGGCTGAAGACCGCAAACCGCCTTTGGGCCGATCATCTCTACAAGGGCGTAGTCTTCGACAGCAATCCGCAGCTCTTCTACATCGGCATGCAGGACCAGTTCTACACCTTCAACATGTTCGACGTGCAGGCCTGGTGGGCACGCGATGTCATGATGGGCCGCATCAAGCTGCCGCCGGAAGAGGAGTTGCAGGCCAACTTCGACAAGTGGCGCGCCGCGAGGAAACGCTTGAAGATGCCGAGCAGATGATCTGGTACCAGGGCGACTATGTGAAGGAACTGCTCGCCGAGACCGACTATCCAAGCTTCGATATCGAAGGCACGAACAAGACCTTCATGGAATGGGAGCACCACAAGGCCGAGAACATCATGGGCTTCCGTGACCATGCCTATCGCTCTCTGATGACCGGTAATATGTCGCCGAAACATCATACGCCATGGGTCGAAGCGCTTGATGACTCGATGGAAGAATATCTGCGCAACTGATGTGGCGCACATTTTCGCGTAAGCCGGCAGGGGAGGCTGAAGCCGATCCCTGCCGGCTCTGTTTGAGTTGAGACGAAGCAATTTGATCAGCAACTTTTTCTTCGGATACCGCCTTCATGGATTTTCAAAGCAGCGTACTGAGCCGCATGAGCGGCTTTCTCTATCGTTGTCGTGCTGACGAGAATTATACGATGCTAGAGATGACCGACGGCGTCGAACGCATCTTCGGTTATCCTGTCGACGAGATCGTCGGCAATCGCACGCGCACCTTCACCTCCATTATGTTCGAGGAGGATGTTCCACTCATGGACGAGGTTGTCGGCAGGGCGCTGGAGAGCCGTACCGACTGGACGATGGAATATCGCATCCGCCATCGCGACGGCCATCTCGTCTGGGTGACGGAGACGGGCGGCGGCGTCTGGGACGAGACAGGAGAATTGCTCTATCTCGAGGGCAGCATCATCAACATCGAGTCGCTCTACCAGCGCATCGACGAACAGACCTCGGGCATGCGGGTCACGGCCTCCAAGACCAACGAAATCCTGCAGTCGCTGCGTTACCTGAAACTGCTCGCAGTCAATGCCGGCATCGAGGCCGCAAGAGCCGGAACGGCAGGGTCGGGCTTTGCAGTGCTGGCGGCAGAAATGCGCACGCTTGCCAATTCCTCCGAAGAGGCGGCACGGGCGATCTCCAATGCGCAGCGCAAGGCAGATTAGGCGGTTCTTCCGCAATTTCGGTGCAACTCAACTTCCAATAATGCATGAGTAAAGGAGTCTGATCGCAGCTCCCCGGCAGAGCCGGGTTGCTTTGCGATAACCTTCAAGGAGGACGGGCGGAGGTGGCTCATGGTTCGAAAATCACGGCCACGCCCAGTCGACGCGATCGGACGCTACTTATGATGACCTGAAACACCTGGCATGCTCTTCGCCTGCTCCAGACCCGCCTGCTGGGGAGTAAGCTCGTCCGCCAACGCGACCCATAGGCACTGCAGGGTTCCACTGCCATTCAGGTTCTGAATGTAGGTTGCATTGCCATTGGCGGCATAGGAATTTGTATGTCCTGCTTGAAGATGGACATTTTGCCAATTGTTGACGTTGACTATCGTCAGATTGTACGTCGATGCATTTGGACCACGGTTATAGACGTGCAAAATTCCGGGTACTCTCCCCAGCGAATATATATGCCCATCTGGTGGTATATTGACGACTGCCATTTTCAGCTCCTCCTGTTGAATATCGTATCCATGTCCTGCGCGAAGGAGCCCAGTGTCCTCCTCGCCTGAAGACAGCCGCATAATGAAGGTCGCTGCCTCAACGATATGTGCGGAACCTCACAGACAGAACGGAATATCACTGCGCGAAAACTGCGACATGCGGCGCGATAAGCTTATTTGCGCTGGGAGTCGCTTACCGTCCGTCGCCGTCGGTGAATGGGACGACAACACCTGGAGTGGGCGGCGTATGAGATCACACTCGCCCGCCAGCGATATGATGTCGAGCCAGATAATTGGCCACTAGCGTTGCCCTTAAGGTGCGAGAGCCGGAAAGACTCTAGGAGCGCGGTCGCGTCTTCTGCGGATCGTAGTGAGACAGCGGCACTATTACGGCCGGAAGCCGCTTCTGATGGCCGTCGAGCTTACCGATCTCGACTTTGGTGCCGACACTGGCATGCAGGACATCGACACGGGCAAGCGCAATCGTCTTGCCGAGGATCGGCGATCGGGTCGCGCTGGTGATCACGCCGACCTGGGCGCGGCCGATATGGATACAGTCGCCATGTCCCACCGCTTCATTGGCCTCGATATCGAGCCCGACCATTAGATGACGCGGGTTTTCCTTTCGCCGGATCAGCGCCTCGCGGCCGATGAAATCATCCTGCTTGGACTTCAACGGCACGGTGAAACCGATACCGGCCTCGAAAGGATCGGTCTGATCGGTGAATTCATGATGGGCGAAGATCAGCCCCGCCTCGATGCGCACCATGTCCAGCGCTTCCAGACCCATGGGCTTCAAGCCATAGGGTTCGCCGGCCTTCCAAACCGCATCAAAGACGGTTGCGGCGTCCTTCGGATGGCAGAAGATTTCATAGCCGAGTTCGCCGGTATAGCCGGTGCGTGAGACAACGACCGGAGCGCCTTCGAAGTGGCCGATGCGGCCCACTGCGAAACGGAACCATTCGAGTTCGCCGATGGTCGGCTGGCGCGGCGCCGTCCAGATGATCTCCTTCAGGATGTCGCGGCTTTTCGGACCTTGCAGCGCGATATTGTGCATCTGATCCGTGGACGAGCGGACCCAGGCTTTGAAGCCTTTCTTCTCCGCCTGCTCGCGCAACCAGATACCGCTGTAGTCATCGCCGCCGATCCAGCGGAAATTCTTGTCGCCGAGGCGGAAGAGCGTCCCATCGTCGATCATGCCGCCATTTTCGTAGCACATGGCGGAATACACGACCTGGCCGGTCGACAGCTTGCGGACATCGCGGGTCAGGCAATATTGCAGCAGTTCTTCCGCATCCGGTCCCGTCACCTCGAATTTGCGCAGCGGCGAGAGGTCGATGACCACGGCCCTTTCGCGGCAGGCCCAATATTCCTCGACCGGTCCCTCCGAAGAGAAGCGGTTCGGCAGCCAGAAGCCGCGATATTCGGTGTAGTCCCGCGTCAATGCGGAGAGGCGGGGGTGGAATGCGGTTTCCCGCGTGAGTTCGGCGTCAGCGTCAGGGGTCATGCGATAGGCTACCGCTCTTGTGAATTTCTCTTTGCCGGAAAAGGTGCGGACATGAATGTCGGTCGGGTCCCAGCCATTGGCCGCGTCGATATCGTCGGGACAAGATGAGGAGACGCAGACAAGATCGGTCAACGCCCGCATCAGCACATAGTCACCCGGCCGCGACCAGGGTTCGTCGAGATAGAGCTGATTATTGTGGTCGATATTGGTGTTGTAGAAGTAGTTCAGCGCTTCCCAGCCCTTGCGCGCGGGGACGCCGTAGGGTGCGAGCGCCGCATTGAAATTGTCCGTGCAATTCACATGGCCCGGATAGCCCATATCGTCGTAATAGCGTGAATTGCAGGCCGTGGCGAAAGCATCGTGGCGGCCAACCGTATCCTGAACGATTTCCACCAGCGGCTCGAAATCGCGATCGAAGGCCTTGGAGGGCAGGCCGGGTATCGGATAGCTGCGGCTGAGCAGGGTGCGCGTGACGGTGGAATCAAGCGCAAGATCAAGCCCCTTGTCCACCTTGCGGGCGGAGAAGGCCTGGAAGTCGGTGCACTGCCGGCCATAGACATCGATGATCTGGATGAATTCGCCGGCACGCACGAAATAGGCTGACGCCGTGGCCGCCTTGATACGGATATCCTCGATGGGGTCGGCTAGCGGTTCGGGCAGGGCGGAAGCATAGTCGCGGATGATCGCGGTGCGGCGTATCCGGACTTCTATCGGTGTCGCCGTATCCTGTGCTTCCGGCGACATGGCCGCACCCGGAGCGCAGGCGATCAACAGGCCCTTGAGAGCAATGGTGAATTCAGCCGCGCTGCCGGGCGATGAAGTTTCGCCGAAGATTCTGAGCGCGCCGGCCGAGGCGAGATCGGCGCCGCGTCGTTGCAGCGCGGTGCGCACACGCGACGCGCTCTCCTCATCGGAGGACAGAATGGACTTCAGTCCTTCCGCAGCACTGGTGAAGGCAGTTCCCAATCCGGCGGATTGAAACCGACCTTTCTCATCGAGAAAAGAGAGTTCGCAAACCTGGCCGCCTTCGCTGTCGGTGAGCGTGACCATGTCACCCGCCTCGACACGCAAAACGAGCGTTCCGCCGCCCTTGCAGCGATAGCGTTCCGTATCGTGCGGCAATGCAGGGATGCCCGGATAACGGACAATACTCGCCGAAACGGGCCGCACTCCGGCGATCGACGGATGGAGTTCTCGCATATGGCCCTCTCGGGAAAACGAGGTGCGTCAAGGCACCGGATTCATGCTGACAAAATGCCGTGGGAAAGTAAAGTGATGTTGACTAAAAAGAAAATATCTTCACTATGCATAAAGGGCTTGCCACTGGAAATCCGCGCATAGACGCGGCTCGCGAAAACCTCCAGCAAGCCTGAAATGCCATGGGAGGCACGTTCAGGGAGACGTACGAGAGATACGTCCGGAACAAAGATGGGGAATTTCACCAATGACAGATGTTGTGGAGGCCGGCGTTTCCGCCGGCACGGAAGGTAAGCTTATACGCGCGCTTGATTGGAAGGGCGCGTTCTGGGTGGCTGCGGGCGTGCCGCCGCTTGTTCTCTTCTCCATCGGCGGTATCGCCGGTACGACAGGCAAGCTCGCCTTCGTCGTCTGGATCATCTCGATGATCATGGGGTTTCTGCAGTCGTTCACCTACGCTGAAATCGCCGGCATGTTTGCCAACAAGTCGGGCGGCGCCTCGGTTTACGGTGCGACCGCCTGGTTACGCTATTCGAAGTTCATCGCGCCGCTTTCGGTCTGGTGCAACTGGTTTGCCTGGTCGCCGGTGCTATCGCTCGGCTGCGCCATCGCTGCCGGCTATATCCTTAATGCCTTCTACCCGATTCCCGCCGCGGATTCGCAGGCCGTGCTCAGCTGGATCAGCGCGCATGCAACGTCCATTGCGGCCGATAGCCCCCGGGTTGCCGAATATATCGCGGCTCACGCCGGCACATCGCCGCAAGATGCCGTGACCGCATTGCTCAGTGCCGATGGCGTGGCGGCACTAACACCCGCTATCCGCAACTGGTCCGTCATCAGCTTCACCATTCCCTTCCTCGCGACCGCCAACATCAATGCCACCTTCTTCATCGGCGGTATCCTGATGCTGATCATCTTCGCGATCCAGCATCGCGGTATCTCCGAGACGGCGAGCGTGCAGAAGTGGCTGGCGATTATCGTTCTCGTGCCACTGCTCATCATCGGTCTCTATCCGATCGTCAGCGGCCAGATCATCGCCTCCAACGTTACCGGCCTTGTACCGCCCACCGCGGCCTATGCCGGAACGGATGGCACCTGGAGCAATGGTGGCTGGACGCTCTTCCTCGGCGGCCTCTATATCGCGGCATGGTCGACCTACGGCTTCGAAACCGCAGTGTGCTATACCCGTGAGCTCAAAAATCCGAAGACGGATACGTTCAAGGCAATCTTCTATTCCGGCCTTGCCTGCTGCGTCTTCTTCTTCCTCGTGCCCTTCGCGTTCCAGGGCGTGCTTGGACATGCCGGCATGCTGGCACCCGGCATTGTCGACGGCACCGGCGTCGCAGAAGCGCTGGGAGGCCTGATCGGTGCCGGCCGCATCGTCACGCAGCTGCTCGTCATATTGATGATCATGGCGCTATTCCTTGCGATCATGACCGCCATGGCCGGTTCTTCGCGCACCCTCTACCAGGGCTCGAAGGACGGCTGGCTGCCGAAATATCTCGACCATGTGAACGAGAACGGCGCGCCCACCAGGGCGATGTGGACGGACTTCGCCTTCAACCTCTGCCTGCTCGCAATCGCTTCGGACACCAGCGGCTATTTCTTCGTGCTCGCCGTTTCCAATGTCGGATACATCATCTTCAACTTCCTGAACCTCAATTCGGGATGGATCCACCGCATGGATTCCGGTCATGTCGAGCGCCCCTGGAAAGCGCCCACCTGGCTCATCGGCCTCAACACCATCCTCGCCTTCGTCAATGCGCTTTTCCTCGGTGCCGGTGCCAAGGTCTGGGGCTATGCGAATGCGCTCTGGATCGGTTTTGCCTTCGCTGCATTGATCCTGCCCGTCTTCGCCTACAGGCATTATGTACGCGACGGCGGCAAGTTCCCGGCAGGCGCCATGGATGATCTCGGTCTTGTCGGTCAGGATCTCGGCGTGAAGAAAGCCGGAATTCTGCCCTATGTTGCTCTGCTGGGTGGCCTCGCCATCGTGCTGATCGGCAACTGGGCTTTCCAATTGCCGGCCTAAAGAAGCCCAGGCATGTGAAACGACAATCCCCGCCGCGGCGCTGCCGGGCGGGGATTGTTTTTATGGTGTGCGGAAAGAGGCGGGCTTACCATGCCCCTCCAAGAGCATGATCAACAGCCCTGGCTCTGGCCGGAAGTTGATCATAGGCAGCCAGATCTGGCTCGGCAAAGGCCGCTAGGCCAAGCGAGCCCAGGATATCGCGTCCGCTAGGGTCCTGATGCATGCTCAAAAGCGCGCCCTTCAGCGCCGTGATCATTTCGGCAGGCTGCCCTCTGGCCGCAACGAGAAGCGGGAAGGGCGCAGGCCTTGTCGTTCCGACCACACGCAGCGGCGCGATCATCTCCGGCTCATGCATCTCCATCAGCTGAAAGGCATAGGCGTCGATAGCGCCGACATCTATCGCACCTGTATGGATCGCCTCGACCACGCCGCGCGGATTGAGGAGTGGGCCAACAGTGTTGCGCACCGAACGCCCGTTGGCAAGCTCGGCGACGAACTCCCGAGGGGCATTGTAACCAGACTGCGAGTCCCGGACAGTCCAGCCCCAACGCACCGCCGCAAGGTCGGCGTCAGCAAGCGGCCTGTCACGTGCAGCCACGATATGGCTTGCATAGACTGGCTGTCCGCCTGCCCATTCCGCCGTGGAAACCGGGGCGGCCAAGGCTATCGGACGCTCATCGGCTGCCAATCTCGAAAACGGAAAGCCGCACATGAAGACCGCGCCCATGTCCGGCCGTGCCCACAGCTCCGACAGCGGCGCAGGCGCCGCATGGGGAATGACCTCGAGATCCACACCCGATTGGCCGGAGAGCCAATGAAAGAGCCGATCCCAATGCTCCGATATTCTCGGGCTGAGATTGTACATTCGGGAGCAGGCGATGGCAGGCGAGATGGGCGTCGTCATGGTGGTCACGCAAAACGAAGACGTTGGCCGATGTTCATCCGCCTGGCCTTATCGACCATCGCAGCACCCAGCGCCACGTCCGTGGTGCTGAGCCCGCGGTGCCAGAAGAGAATGGTCTCGTCGTCGCTCTCGCGGCCGGGCTTCGCCCCGCAGACGATCTGGCCGATCTCGGCATGCAGCGTTTCGGCCGTCACCTTGCCTTCGTCGACATGGCGGCGCAGCGCGCCGAACGGCCGGCCGGGACCGCACTGACCCCAATCGTCAACCACGACCTTGTCCATGATGTCGGTCAGGTCGAATTCGAGTGCGCTCATCGTGCCATAGGGAACGACGAAGGCACCTTTCTTGACCCAGGCGGTCTTGAACAGCGGCGTCGGCTCCGGCAGACGGCTGGCCTCGATCATGATATCCGCACCCTTGAGGCAGTCTTCCCAATTGTCGGTGACGATAATCTTCTTGCCGAGGTCCTTCTCCAGCCGTGCGGCGAAGGCATCGCGGCTTTCCGGGCGGCGCGAATGTACGCGGATTTCGTCGAAATCGAAAATGTGGTCGAGCAAGCGGACGTTCCAATAGGATGTGCCGCGTGCGCCGATATGGCCGAGTATCTTGCTATCCTTGCGGGCAAGATGACGGGCGCCGATGGCGGTGACGGCGCCGGTGCGCATGTCGGTGATGGCAGTCGCATCGACAATTGCCTTCGGTACGCCGGTGTGGGGATCAAACAGGTTGAGCACGGCGAGTTCCGAGGGCAGACCCTGCTTGTAGTTGTCGACGAAATCGCCAACCACTTTGACGCCAGCATAATCCAATGGTTTCACATAGCCACGCAACACATTGAAATGACCCTTGTCCGAGCTTTCGGGCACAAGATGGACGCGAGGCTCAATCACCGTCTCGCCGCGCCCCTGGGCATCGAGCGCCTTGGTCACCGCATCGAGAATTTCATCGTTGGAAAGTGCCAATGCCTTCGCATCAAGGGCGTTCAGATAGTCGATCCAGATTTCCTGCATTGCCATTCTCCAGGCCTGTTCCGGCTGCGCCGGTTTCTCGTTGGGTGCAGACCACATGCGGCCTGCCGGAAAGTTTCGGTCGGGTAAGGCGATGGGCTCACGGCCTCACCATCCCCGATCTCGTCATGAATGATGGTCGGGCTCGCTGCTCCAGGAAGTGTTCCCTATGAATTCCGATAGTCTCTGGAAGTCCGCCCCCTGCGCACGGTCCTCCTCGAGCGGCGGCACGAGGGTGCGAACCCGCCGATAGGCCTGCTCCGTACCCGTGCCAAGCTCGCCCTGCACGCCGCGAAGCTCGACGGCCTGCGCCGATGCGACGAGTTCGATGGCAACGAGATAGCGCAGCCGCTCAATGATCGCCTCGGTCTTCGTTAGAACGCTCGGCGCCATCGATGCCTGATCCTCGATACCATCGGCAACGGGAATGGGCGTGAGCGAGATCGGCGCCGCGAAATGCCGTATCTCGGCTTCGAGTGCCGAGACGGTTTTTTGCACCGTCGCAAAGCCACTTCGGCTCTGGCCAAGTGGCGTGAGAAACCGCGGCAGTTCGGACATGGCGGCCGACATAATCTTCATAGTACGGTAAGCGGTCGCCGCCGCGCAATGCGCCAGCGCCTGGCCGAGGCGTTCCCAGGCAAGCACGAATGCCGTCATGTCGAAATTGCCGTGCGAGAGAATGAGGCCTTCCTCGGTCAGCACGACAGGATTGTCGCCGGAGCTGGCGATTTCGATCTCCGTTATCGCCCGCGCCTCGGCTATCGCGTGATGGAGGGCGCCCCAGACTTGCGGCGCGCAGCGGTAACTCAGCGGGTCCTGCAATCGCCGGGCTGCTCCCTCGGCCAACAGCGAGCTTCCGGAAAGCAGATCGCGGAGCCTAGCGGCGGCCTCGCGCTGGCCGAAGGCCGGTCTTGCCGCCAATGCGCGGTCGTCAAAAGCGGATACGTTGGCGCGGAAGGCCTCGAAATTCAGCGCGATTGCCGCGAGCGACCAGTCGAACAGCCGCTCGAGATCTTCCAGACAAAGACAGGCCTTGCCGACCGACAGGCTGTTTGCCACCACAAGAACGTGACCGTCCTTCGGCCCGATCGGCAACGGCTTCAAACCTGCCTTTTCAAGTGCGTCTGCCGCCGCCGTCACAGTGCCGCCCACTTCGGCCTCGCCATCCCCCAGCAAAGCCCGTCCCATATGCGCAAGCGGTGCAAGATCGGCGGCGCCGATCGACCCGAGTGACGGTACGACAGGATGAAAGCCGGCGTTGAGCGCTGCCACCAAACCTGAGAATACCGGCAGCGACACGCCGGAACCGCCAGCTGCCATGCCGGCGACACGCGCGCCATCATCGCCCGCACAACGTCGCGCGGCAGCGCTGCACCGACGCCGACCGCGCGCGCCTGCGGCACACGCATCTGGAACGCGACGAGATCGTCCGAACCAAGCCTGGTATCGACGCCGGCGCCCAGCGCGGTCGTCAAACCGTAGACCGGCTTGTCATCGGCCAGGTAGCGTTCCACGACAGCGCGGGCGGCAACGATCTTTCCTTCGACCTCCGGTGAAATCTCGATCCGGGCGTGGCGCCGGGCGATCGCAGCGATATCGCTCACCGTTGGGGCTGCTCCAGTGAAGGATACGATCTTGCCCGCCTTGCTCATTCCTGCTTGCCTCCAAGACACGCGATCGCTTTGCTGCAATCTTCGCCGCTGCGCTCTTCCAGCCGATCTCTGCCGCCAGAATAGGTAGGCACCACGCATATCACGGCACAGGGGCTGCAACAGTCATATCGATTGAAGAACACTGCTATCTCATTACGACAAAATCGTCCGAGTAGAGAAAAAGCCAAGCGCGCCGCGCCGCCCGTTCCGGGAACTGAACGTAAGAAAACGGCGATAGCAATAATCCGCTACCGCCGCTTTATTTTGAGCAAACCCGGGATTCTCGGTGGTGTCAGCCGCCGATCATGAGCTTGACGACTTCCTCATGATTGGTGTCGGCGATGTTTCGTTCGCCGGCGACGATGCCGCGCCGCAGGACGACGATGCGATCCGAGACTGCGAAAATATCCTGCAGATTGTGCGAGATGAAGATGACGCCGCGCCCCTGTGCCTTCAACGACTTGATCAGGGCCACGACCTTGCGCTGCTCGGGCACGCCGAGCGCTGCCGTCGGCTCGTCCATGACCAGGATGCGGGCATTCCAATAGACGGCACGACCGATGGCGACGGCCTGACGCTGGCCGCCCGAGAAGTTGCTGACGGGAGCGTCGAGCCTCTTCACATGGAAGTCGAGTTCCGCCATCGTCTTGCGCGCCGCTTCCGCCATCGCCTTGCGATCGAGAACCGGCAGGAAACCGAACAGCTTCTTCATCGGCTCGCGACCCAGGAAGATATTAGCGCCGATGGTCAGGTTGTCGGCGAGAGCCAGGTCCTGATAGATCGTCTCTATTCCCTTTTCGCGCGCGTCCTGTGGCGAAGAAAAGGTGACGGGCTTGCCTTCGATCAGGATTTCGCCCGATGTCGGCGGGTAGACACCGGAAATCGCCTTGATCATCGTGGTCTTGCCGGCGCCGTTGTCACCGGCGAGGGCGACGACTTCGCCGGGGCGGACCACAAGCGAGCAATCGTCCAGCGCACGCACGGCACCGAAATAACGCGAGAGATTGCGGACTTCGAGGAGGGGAGTTGCGCTATTCATCCTGTTTCGCTCCGCTGAACCGGCGCTGCGCCTGGTCGATGAGCACCGAAATGATGATGACGACACCGACGGCGATGAACTGCCAGAACGGCTCGACATTCATGAAGACGAGGCCATATTGAATGACGGCGATGACAAGCGCTCCGGCGACAGTGCCGATGATCGTTCCTGAGCCGCCGAAGAGGCTCGCTCCGCCGATGACGACGGCGGCCACGCTATCGAGCAGCAGCGGCTCACCCGCCTGCGCCGCACCGGCAGTAAAGCGAGCGGCGTAGAGCGCGCCACCAAGGCCGGCGCAAACGGCAGACAACATATACAGCCGCAACAGGTGAGACTTGATGTTGATGCCAGCGCGGCGTGCAGCCTGCGCATTCGCGCCGATGGCATAATTGTGCTGGCCGAAACGGGTCTGGCTCAGGAGATAGTGCATGATCAATACGAAGACGAGCGTGACGATGACGAGATAGGGCACGCCAAAGAAGCGTCCGTTGCCAAGCTCGGCAAAATAGGAGTTCTTGACCGGCACCGTCGTTCCGCCGGCAAGCAGGAAGGCCGTTCCGCGAGCAACGCCGAACATACCGAGCGTCCCGATGAACGGCGGAACCTTGAGGCGGGAGATCAAAAGACCATTGATGAAGCCCGGCACGGCAGCGGCCAGCATGGCAACGAGGATGCCGAGCACCATCGCGATCGGAAGAGGCATGTAGAGACCGGAAATACTGGCGACATGCGCGGCGACAACGGCCGCAAGCCCCATGATGAAGCCGGTCGATAGATCGATACCACCTGAGATGATGACGAAGGTTTGCCCGACCGCCAACAGCAACGGCGCCACCGCGAAGATTGCCACGGATTGCCAGTTGAAGCTCGAGCCGACAAATGTGCCGCCGAAATCGATCTGCGCCCAGATCTCGAAAGTCACGATCAGCGCGGCAAGGAAAAGCCAGGCGCGCAATTGCGCGATGCGGCCAAGGATGGTCTTTGCCTGATCGCCGTGGTCCGCCTGAGGCGCCACATGTTGATCCGCCTTGCGGACCTCTAGATTGTCAATTGTCATGATCGGTCCAAACTGGAGCCTGATGGCGCAACGAATGCGGCGCCGTTCGCTCTATCATCGTTGGAAGTGTGCCTCGCTCATCAGCGAGGCACAGGCTGCATCCGATTAATCGGAATAGATGAACTTCGCGACTTTCTTGTCGCCGACATTCGACTTGTCGATAACAGTGAAGCCGGTGCCAATCGCGGTCGGGATCGAATTCCCGGTCAGATGCGCATAGGCCGCCATCACGCCAAAATAGCCGATTTCCGCCGGATGCTGCGCAATCGCCAGATCGACGAGGCCGGAGTTGATGTTGTCGACGATCGATGTCGGTGCATCGAAGGCGACCACACGGATCTTGCCCGTCTGGCCGGCCTGCTGCACGCCGTTGGCAGCGCCAAGGGCGGAGAACAGGTTGGCGCCGAAGACACCATCGAGATCCGAGTTGCGGGCATAGACGGCCTGAAGCTGAGACGCGGCCTTGTTGGCATCGTCGTCATTGTATTGCGTGTCCAGAACGGTGATGTTCGGATACTTCTTCATCTCTTCCTTGAAGCCCTGCTCGCGCTGGTCCGTTGTGGAGACGCCGGGCTTCACGTTGGAAACGTAGACCTTGCCCTTTTCACCAACAGCCTTTGCAAGCGCGCGCGCAGCGATCGCACCGCCGAGCAGATTATCGGAAGCAATGTAAGCCAGCGGGAAATCCGCATCGCCATTGCCGGTCTGGTAGACGCCGGTGCCGATGAAGGTATCGACGGTGATGATCGGGATGCCCGCGTCGGCAGCCTTTTTCAGAGGCTGGATCAGCTGATCCTTGTCGGTCGGTGCGATGAGAATGAAATCCGGCTTCTTGGCAATCACCGCATCAAGCACCGGCACCTGCGTGACAGGGTTGAAGTCGGGGCCGCCCTGAAACACGAGCGTCGCGCCAACTGCCTTGGCGGCGGCTTCGGCACCCTTGCGCATGGTGATGTAGAAAGCATCGGTGGTCAGCCCCGGAATGAGGGCAATGGTAAACTTCTTGTCTGCTGCTTTAACGGTGCCGGCAACTGCCGCGACGCCAGTCGCGAGCGATGCCACGGCCGAAGCCTTTAGAAATGAGCGGCGCTCCATAATTTTTTCCTCCTCTTGAAGCCGAACCTCCCCTGTCCGGTAAAGCGATCATTAGTGGGATAGTTGCGCACGTCAAGTAATTTTTTTCCGCAATGAATTTCAATTATCCATTTGATATTATTGGATAACTCTCGATTGAGCACGACATCGTGAGCCGCCGGGAGACATTGTGTCACTCGGCGATGCAGGATTAGTCCGAGCTCATTGCGCTCGTCAGGGCAGTCGTTTTGTCACCGACGATCGAACACTTGCGAAACCCAGGCCAGTATGGCTTCCATGTCGAGCTCTTTCGTCTGGTCGACGGTCATCACCGCGCCGCACCCCATGGGCTCGGCCCGATCGGCAAGCGCTATCAGTTCCGGCACGTATTCGACGCCGGGATGGCCCGGCAACCGATCCTTAAGACGGCCGGCATAACGTTCTCCGGCGATACTACCGGGCACCTTGCACCAGAGCTCGGCAACACTCCCGATCCTTGTGTCGTGAAGATAGGATTCGAGCTGTGCCTTCGGCTGAAAGCCGAACCAGGCATCGACGATAAAGGTCGAGCCGGCCGGGGCGTCGGCAATGATGGACCAGATGGCCTGATAGCTCGCCTTGCCCAAGGTTCGATTGAAGTCGCGGTCGACGGGGCCAATATGCTGCAGGAACGGATTTTTGATGCCATCGAGCGAAAGGATCGACCAGCCGGTGCGCTCCGACAGCGCCTTGGCAAGCCGGCTTTTTCCCGAGGCCGGCACGCCATTGACCAGCACGACATGTTTTCCGGCCGGCTCCGACACATCGCCGAAATTTGCAAGGCCGGCGCCGATCACCCCGGCATCATCCGCGAGCTTGGCTGGCAATATGGCCGGGCAAAACCAAGGTGCGACCGCCGGAAGGTCGGCAAGTGCGCGCGCTGCGTCACAGCCGAGGCCGCCTCCGAGCAAGATGACTTCTGGGTCCATCGTCGCCGCGATATTGTCGAGAGCCGCTCGCAGGGGCACCGCCCATTGATGCAGCACGCGTCGAGCTGCTTCATTTCCGCTGGCTACCATCTCGAAAACATCGCCAATCGTCGCCGCCGTCAAACCGGCTTCGGCAATATGGCGGCGCAACGCAGTTCCGGAGCTGAAGGTTTCAACGCAGCCGCGCCTGCCGCAAGCGCATGGCGGCCCATCCTGTGACACGCAGATATGGCCGAGCTGCCCGGCAGCCCTGTGGCCGTGATAGATGCTGCCGGCATGGGCGACGGCGCCGCCGATGCCTGTTCCGATCGTCAGCATGGCGACGTTCTTATAGCCCTTGGCGCCACCGATCCGCATCTCGGCGATCAGAGCCATGCTGCAGTCATTCTCGATGACGACGCTCTTGCCGAGTGCCGCTTCAAGCCGATCCACAAAGTTGAGCCCGGCAAGATTGACGATGCCGCCGGACAGGATCTCACGGCTCGCTATATCCACCCGGCCGGGGATTCCGACACCGATGCCGCGAACCTCCGGTCGGTCGAGCTGACGCGACATGGCGATCACGCGGTCGAGTACTTGTTCTGGATCGGTTGGTGTTCGCTCCGATAATTTCGTCAGGATCTCGCCACGACCGGAGACGAGAGCGGCGCGAATATTCGTGCCGCCAATGTCGACGCCGATGGCGATATCAACCATTGGCGCGTTTTCCGGCTTGAGCGCTCTGCAAGCCCGCGCCCTTGAAATGCGTGGCGATAACTGCCTGGATCTCGCGAAGCCTGGGCACTGCGACGTTCTCCAGTCGATCTTTCGTTACGCTACGATCAAGCGAAATGCAGTCCTTCCAGAGTGAGCGCCCGGCAATGACGCCCGATGCGCCGTTGCGCATGGCGTCTTCGACTTGCGAGAGGAACGTTGCATGGTCGACGCCGGCGGACAGAACCGCCCAAGGCACATCGCCAGCCAGTCGCGTCACCTCCGCACAGGCCTCGGATGAACCTGGATAGGGAATTTTCAGAACCTTGGCATTGCAATCCAGGCAAATCCTGCTGCCGCCGACGATCAGAGATGGAATCTTTGCCTTGTATTCGGCCTCGTCCTCATCGTCGAACTTGTAGGTCAGGAACTCGACGACGAGCAGCAGGTCCTCGCGGGCGAAGTCTTCGATGCATGTTCGCATAAGCTCGATATTATGAGCATTCGCTTCTTCGCGATCGGAACGAAGATAGACCATGATCTTGCCGCCGGTCGCGCCCAACTGACGCACGCGACGGGCGGAAATGCCCGGAACCAGCTTCGACAGACGATAGCCCTCGGAAGACGTATCCCAGCCGGAAGCATCGAGGCCGATCAGCAGCGCGGTATCGCGCTGAAGAACACGATCGTCGACGAGTGCCGGCACCGCGCAGATCGGGTCGACCAATACGCAGGATGCCTTGCTGGCGAGGAAACGGGCGATGTCGGCCTTGGTATCCCCCAGTACCTTGTCCGAGATTGCCGCCTGATCGGCCGGCTCTTTGGCCAGCAAACTGCGCATGCCGCCGCGCTGGTCGCAGGCAATCACCATCATGGCACCATCGCTGCCGCAAATCTGCTGGTAGCCGCGCATTTCCGCTGTCGTCAACTTCGTCATATGAACCTTCCTCCGGCCGCGCGAAGCGGCGATGATGCAGGCTTGCCTTCCCCACTCCCAGGAGAGGGCAAATCTCTGGTATTGAGGGTGCGCAGTCGCCGCCGCATGGACATTGCGAAACCGGCTGTTTTGAGCGATAACTCCTCAAGTGAGATAGGTGTAACACATTGCAGAAAGGAATTTCAACCTGAATTCGTCTCAGTCGCAGGAGGCCGCGGCAAATCGTGCTTTGCTGCACACGGTCGCCAAGCTGCACTACCAGTCCGACATGTCCCAGGTCGACATTGCGAAGAAGCTGGGCCTGTCGACGGCCACGGTCTCGCGGTTGCTTCAGCGGGCCCGTTCCGTCGGGATCGTCAGGATCGAGGTGATCGATCACTTCCCGTCGGAGGATCTGAGCGCTGCGCTGATCGATGGGTTGAAATTGCGCTCGGCCGCGGTGATCGATACGCCGTCGTCCAATGTGTTGAGCGCGCTTGCCGCGCCGGTCGGCTCGCTTCTGCAGCAAGCTGGTCTACATTCGGGCTCAGCGCTCGGCATCGGCTGGGGAAGGGCAGTGCGCGAGGTGACGCTGGCAGGTCTGCCGCAACTGCCAGGCATCGTCACCGTGGCTCTCAATGGCGGCATGCCGCAAGCGGCGTTACATTTCCAGATTAATGAATTCGTTCGCCAGGCAGCCGCGCAGATGAATGGAACACCGCATTTCCTGCACGCGCCCTATATCTCGTCGACTGAGCTTAGAGATGCGTTCCTTGCCGATCCGACAGTCCAGCAGGTGACCTCACTCTGGGACAGGCTGGACGCAGCGATTGTCGGCGTGGGCCTGACGCATGCCGCAAACCCATCCGAGGCGGCGCTCCCAGGCGAAAAGGCGCTGAGCCACGCGGCTGGCGATGTGCTTCGCCACTATGTCACCGAGGCCGGCGAAATCCTGCATTGGGATGGCGAGGAGGGGATGATCGCGGCTTCGCCGGACCAATTGCGGAAGGTGCCTCTCTGTATCGCCGTTGCGGCCACCACCGGCAAGGCAGCCGGCATCATAGGAGCGGCGCGGTCAGGAATGATCAACGCACTGGTTACCGACGCCAACACCGCCCAGGCGATTCTTGACCGGCTTTCATCCAGCCAGAAAACCGAGGATCAACCCTGATGCTCTTCGACGGACGCTCCTTCGGCGCCTTCCTGTTCGACATGGATGGAACAGTGCTGAATTCGATCGCTGTTGCCGAACGCGTCTGGACGGCATGGGCGGAGCGACAGGGTCTCGATGCTGCAAGCCTGCTTGCCACCGTTCACGGCAGAAAGGCGATAGAAACCATTACCCGGCTCGGCCTGTCGGGGATCGATCCGGCCGAAGAGGTAAGGCTTCTCACACAGGCCGAGATCGACGATGTCGCTGGTGTCGAGGCTATTGCCGGCGCTGTCGACTTCCTGAAGCGATTGCCCAGGGATCGTTGGGCGATCGTCACATCTGCCCCACGGGAGCTGGCCAGAGTTCGCCTTGAGGCTGCCGGGCTTCCCTGGCCGCCGGTCCTCATTGCCGGTGAAGACGTGCAGAACGGTAAACCTGCACCGGACTGCTTCGTGTTGGCTGCGAGCATATTGGGACAACCCATTGAGGAATGTCTTGTTTTTGAAGACGCGCCTGCCGGTATCGAGGCAGGCGACGCATCGGGCGCTTCCGTGCTCGTCGTCAGCGCAACACATAGTGTCCCGCTATCGACGCCGCATCTGAGCATCGAAAACTATGACCATCTGGCGCTGGATGTCAGCCCAAACGGCGCTCTTCGCCTATCCAAAAAGATGGACTGAGACGTAGTGGACTTTACGCCCGCACCGCGGAATCGATGGCATTCGCATAGATGTCGAGCACGCGGGAAACGCTGGCGATAAGCAGGGCACGGGCCTCGGGTCTCACCGATCCGTCAGCAACCGCGGGCTCCAGATGGCCCAGATATTGGCTGATCAGCGGGCGAGGGATTTTATGTCCGTCCAGAGCAGACAGCAGCTTCTCGACGGCAGCTTGCGCGTCAGGCAACGCCCAATAATAGCGAATGCGGTCGCTGAAAGAATAATGCCGTTGGATGAACTGCTCGTGGGCATCACCGGGATAATATTTCTGCCAGTGCGCTGGTGAGGCGAGCATGATCCGTTCCATGACAGCTGAGAGGGCCTCTCCTGTTCCGCTCGGTGCAACCACACCGGCAATGGCGCCCAAGCCGTAGAGGCTTTCGCGGAGGGCGAAAGTCAGCCATGGGCCGACCTTCAGGATCGCAAAGCCATCGCTGACGAGATCGCGAAGCGCTTCGGCGCTCTGATAGTCCGTGGAATGCGCCTCAAACACGAATTGCGGCATGTCTTTCAAGGACGCAGCCAGCTTGACGGCCGCTGGTCGCTGGTAACCGATAACGTCGGCATTGCCGAATTCGACGCCTGGCTGGACGACGACGCCGATTGCGCGATCGAATGCAGCCTCTAGGCCGAGGCGGGTAAAGGCCTGTCGATGCAGCTCCACGGTTGCGCGCGCGTCATCCGGCGTCGTGACATGCATATGATCGAGCGCTTCGACTGCACCGCCGGGAACGGGAACTTCAGTACCGATGATGTAGCTTGGAGCAAGCAGCTCTAAGTGGCGCATCCGGGCTTCTGATACGTCAGCCAATTGCGCCGCCCTGGCTGCAATAGTTACATCCAAGAGGGCCTGCGGGTCGTCCGAGCAGGCCATGCTGGTATCGAGATGCAGCTTGGCAAAGCCGGCAGCGGCGAAAGCACCGATCATCACCTTCGCCTTTGACATCGCCTCTTCGGCACGCAGGTGTTTCCAAGGGTTCGGACCGAGATGATCGCCGCCCAGAATGAGCCTATCTCGATGAAAGCCAACCTTCGTGGCAATCGCTTCGACGAAACGCCGGAAATCGGCCGGCGTCATTCCGGTGTAGCCGCCATCCTGATTAACCTGATTGCAGGTCGCCTCGATGAGCACATCGGCATCTCTGGCTTTGCCATGCCGCAATGCTGCCTCGATAACAAGCGGATGCGCCGAACACACGGAGGTGACGCCGGATGGCAATCCTTTGGCCCTTTTCTGCGGCATGGCAGCAAGGCGTTGCGCCGCACTCACGATGCTACCTCCTGCGGGGCACGAGCAAGAAACGCCTGAACCTCGGCAAGCGTTGCAATCCCTTCCATCGGCCCCTTGCGTGTGACGGCAAGCGCGCCGCAGCCGCAGGCAATTCGAAGCGCGTTCTCGGGCCGCTCTCCACGAAGCCAAAGAGAAACAAATCCCGCGCCAAAACAATCACCTGCGCCGGTTGGATCGACCTCCACCACAGGAAAGCCCCCGACCGTCGCTTGGCTGTTCCTGTCGTAGTAGGCAGCACCTGCGGAGCCTTTCTTGACGATCACGGCGGACATGCCTCGCCCGAGCATTTCAGCTACGGCTGCAGCCTCATCGGTAGCCTCGGTGAAGATGAATAGCTCCTCGCCGCTCGGCAGGAAAATATCCGTCAGCGTCAGGACCTTGGTCAGCGCCTCCCGCATGCCGGGCAGGTCGATCATCTCCTTTCGGATGTTGGGATCGAAGGAGACTGTACCTCCCTTACGCTTGACCTTCTCGATAGCCGCAAGGATGACGGATGTGGCCCTCTCGGAAAACAGCGAGGAACCCATGACGTGAAAATGATCGGCGCCGTCCAGAAGTGTGGCGGCCCGTTGATCCATCTCGATCGACCCGGCCGCGCTGTTCTTTATATTGAACACGAAATGGCGGCTTCCGTCGGCACGATAAGAAACAAAGGCGGAGCCCGTTGCCTGCTCTTTGTGCACGGCAATGGCCGAGACATCCGCGCCCCAATCCCGCAATCGATTAATGTTGAGATGGCCGAAATCGTCATCGCCCACAGCACTGAGGAGACCGGCCGGCTGCCCAAGGCGGGCGGCCTGCGCGATGAAGATTGCCGGCGCTCCAGACGGGAAGGGGCCGTGCAACAGTCCGGGTTCCGCAAGGCTTTGATCGACGCGATCCGCCATGATTTCGACGACGATCTCTCCGGCGCTGACGAGCTTCTTCATGGCGGTTGAGCTTACTCCTCGAATTGAACCTGGCAGCTTCCCGCGCGATCGGCGAGCTCGCTGCAACCAGCTTCGTTCTATGGATTGCTCTTTTTCACGTCAACTAATAAGTTATCGCACGTAATATTTTAAGCGTCATAAAACTCGGAAAATTTTTACGGGAATTTTGTCATCGCTTGCACTTCTTCTCACGAATTCGCATAAGGCAGATGGCAGATAATTGCGCAGCGAGAATGGTCGGTTTCGATGGAAAAAATGACGCACAAAACAATGGAGGATTTTGCCAGGTCCTGCGGCGTTTCCCGACCGACGCTTTCGAAATATTTCGATGATCCCACAAGCGTAAAGCCGGCGACGCGCTCATTGATCGAGGCAGCCCTGCGCTCCTCGGATTATCAGCCGAACATTTATGCCCGGAATCTCAATCGCAAGCGCACCCGCAATATCGGCATCCTCGTTCCGACCCTGACGGATCCATTCTACGCGGAAATTGTCAATCGCCTGGAGCTTCGGCTGCGCAACGAGGGCTACTGGCCAATCGTGTTTTCCTCGCATGGCTTGCCTGAACTCGAGGCGGACGCGATCAATACCATTCTCTCCCTGAAGGTCGCCGGCGCCCTTGTCGCACCATTGGGACAGATATCCGATCCAAAGGCGTTCGGGCGGCTGGCTCAGAATGTGCCGGTCGTGTGCTTCGACACTTATATCGAGGGGAATACGCCTTTCATCGGCAACGATAACAGCCAGAGCGTCGCGACGATGGTCGAATATCTCTGCCGGTCCGGCGAGGCACCCGCCTATCTCGATGGACCGCACGTCAATCACAACTCGCCGGAAAGACTGGCGAGCTATGTCGCCACCATGGAAGCGTCGGGTCACGAACCTTTGGTGATCAAGACAATATCGCCCTATACGTGGGAATTCGAGCGTGTCGGCTACGAGCAGATGGACGATATGCTGAAGACGAATACTCTGCCGCGCCAGACGATCCTTTGCGCCAACGATCGCCTGGCCTTCGGTGTCATGGCGGCTGCTTTTGCGCATGGGCTTAAGGTCGGTCGTAAGAGTGGCGATGATCTGCGGATCGCTGCACATGACGACCATCCGCTCAGCCGCTACGCTTGCCCGCCCTTGACAACGATGGCCCAGGATTTCGCCGCCATGACGGCCAAGAGCGTCGAGGCGCTGATGTCACTATTAGGTGACGTCGATACATCGGACAGAACGATCGCCTCCATCATTCGCCCGCATGGCACGCTGGTCATGCGGCAATCGGCCTGACACCTTTCCAGCCGAACGTCAGGAAAGATCATGGCTCTTCGGTGGCTTTGGAAATGGTAACGCCGGAGCCTGCGGAAGGAGGGCCCGCAGGCTCCGGCATTTCCCGCCATCAACAACCAGTTAAGGCCGGCGGCGGGGGGAGAACCAAATAAGGCATATGGAGCGCGATGCGCCTTTGACAAGAGACGGCTCAGGGCATTGCCTGTGGGGTGATTTTGATGAAAAACCCTCACATCTGCGGCGCAGCTTGTGTGAATACATCCGCCTTGCAATGAAATAGCCCGGTGCACACAAGTCGTCGGCATATCCGCTAGCAAAAGCACGGAATTCATGGTGAGACCTTCGCAGCGGTACGGGAGGCACCATGCAAAATATGCTCATCTTTCAATCGCTCTGGGCCATGGAGCGGCGCAGCGCGAGATATCCGGAGCTCACGCTCGAGGAGAATGTAAAAAAAATCGCAGCGGCCGGCTTCGATGGCGTCAGCACGCATTGGCATGATCGCGACGCTGTTCGACGGGTCGCAGCCTTGCTCAAACATCATGGCCTGCAGGCGGAAGGGCAGTGTTTTCCCAAGACCGTCGACGATCTTAAGCCCGTGCTGGAAATCGCCGCTGAATACAATGTCCACCACATCTGCCTTCAGCCTGATGTGAGGCTGCGCCGCCTGGAGGACTGCATTCCCTTGCTAGAAGGCTGGCAAGCCCTGGCGGAGGAGGCAGGCATCGATGTGTTGATCGAGACGCATCGGGACCGCATGACAACCGATCTATTCTTCACGCTCGACCTGCTCGATCGCCTGCCGAATCTGAGATTGCTCGGCGACATCTCGCATTTCCTCGTCGGGCGTGAATTCGCCTGGCCGGTATCAGACGAAAATCATGCGCTCATGCACCGGATACTCGATAGTTCATGGGCCTTCCACGGCCGCGTCGCCTCGCGCGAGCAGGTCCAGATCGAAATCTCCTTCCCGCATCATCGCCCTTGGGTCGATCTCTTTCTTGACTGGTGGGAGTATGGATTCAAGAGTTGGCGAAAGCGCGCCGGCGCAGATGCCACTCTCGCTTTCACTTGCGAGCTGGGGCCGAAGCCCTATGCGATCACCGGGAGGGATGGCGAAGATTCCACGGATCGCTGGGAAGAGTCCCTGCTGCTACGGCAGGAGATACGCGACCTTTGGGACAGAGCTGCCGGCTGACAATACAGCGACCCTCGGCAACGGACGACCCGCAGAAAATTTATTGGCCTCCCAAACGACGGATAAGCTCAAGCCGACCGTTCAAGTAGACCGTCGAGCATTGAAAACGCCCGATGGCACGAACAGGAAGAGCCTTTCAGGCAAGAGGATATGCCAATGACCAGTAAGCTTCTGAGTGTAGCTGCAGCCGCCCTATTGACCGTGTGTTCGACAACCGCTGTCTTCGCGCAAGCAGCAACACCTTCGACGACGACGCCGGCAGCTGCCACCACTCCATCGGCCTCCACGCCATCCGCCACCATGATGCCATCGAAAGCCGATATCAAGACAGCACGGCAAGCCTGCCAGCAGGACGCGACGGGGCAGGCGCTGAAAGGCCAGGCACGCAAAGACTCTGTAAAAAGCTGCCTGCAGCAGAAATATCCGGTCCTGGCAAAACGTCAGACCTGCCATGATCAGGGAACAGCCAAGGGCCTGGAGAAGAAGGCGCTTCATGCCTTCGTCAAACAGTGCATCGCGGCGGGTTGACCCGGTGAAACAAGCCGCCTGAACGGACTATCGTCCTTCAGGCAACATAGCCCGCCTCCATTGAGCGCGGGCTATGCTGACTCGGTGTGAATGACGTGACCACCCACAAGCCGCAGCCCCACCCTTTTTCCCAGGCGCAATCGTCCTTATCTCCTTGCCAAGGCAATATGTTCCGGGACGCGACGTGTTTTTCCATCCAGATCGACTTTCATTCGGCATAGTCCTGCCGGCGCAAACAAGAACCCATGCCGACGTGGATTTTGATGCTCAGTTGAGCATCGCAAGACATGCCGACGAGCTGGGTTTCGATGCGTTGTGGGTGAGGGACGTTCCCCTCAACAGCGAGAGCTATCCCGACCCGATCGGCCATGCCGATCCGTGGGTTTTCCTCGGGGCGCTGGCCGCATCCACGTCCAATATAGCCCTGGCGACAGGCGCGATCGTTCTTCCCCTGCGACATCCTCTCCATATAGCCAAGGCGACGCTTTCGCTAAGGGCGCTGTCGAAAGGGCGGTTCGTGCTGGGTCTGGGTTCCGGCGACAGGCCGACGGAATATGAGGTCTTCGGACGAGATATCGAGAACCGGAAGGCGCTCTTTCAGGCGGAGTGGGAACGTCTTGCCGCCGCACTTGCCCCGGATCAGAAGATCATCGACGACAGCGGTCATGCGCGAAGCGAGTTCGCCATAAGGCCGGCACTGCAACAGCCCAGCATTCCGATGATAGCTGTCGGCTCTTCATCGCAATCGCTCGAGTGGATCGCCCGGCATGCGTCGGCCTGGATGACCTATTACCGCCCACTCTCCGTTCAAAAGGACCGTCTGGCGCTTTGGCACAATGCGCGAACGAAAGTGACCACGGAGTTCCGGGGCTTCGGCCAATCCATGGTTTTGGATTTGCTCGACAATCCAGACGCGCCCTATGAGGAAATAAATCTCGGCGGAAGGACGGGCAGGCGAGGCCTGATCGGCGCGCTATCGGCAATGCGCGAAGCTGGCATCCATCACGTCGCCTTCAGCCTTACGTCGGCGGGCAGGCCAACCCGCGACGTGATGGAGGAGATTGCTCACGACGTAATACCGGCGGTCGAATAAGGCGGGACCTGAGGAGACATCGGCGGAAATCACGGGGAGAAGCTGGCTTTTACTGTTCTTGCAACCTATCTTTGTGCTCAACACAAAAAGGGCCGGCTTTGCTTCTCGAAATTTCAATCGTCATCGTTCTCACCATTCTCAACGGCGTTCTTGCCATGTCGGAACTGGCGATCGTGTCGTCACGACCCGCGCGCCTGAAGGTTCTCTCCGATCAGGGAAGCCGAGGGGCCGCAATGGCAATCCGGCTTGCCGAAGAACCGGGCCGCTTTCTCTCGACCGTACAGATCGGCATCACGCTCGTCGGCGTTCTCTCGGGCGCCTTTTCCGGAGCGACGCTTGGCGCAAGATTATCGGGCTGGCTCGCCACCAAGGGCTTGTCCATCGCGGCCGCTGACGCCATCGGCGTCGGCTCGGTCGTCGTCGCCATCACCTATCTCTCGTTGATCATCGGCGAGCTGGTGCCGAAACAGGTCGCTCTGCGCGCGCCGGAAGCCGTGGCGAGCAAGGTTGCTCCGGCCATGGTATTTCTCTCTCGCGTGGCGGCACCGCTGGTCTGGCTTCTGGATTTCTCGGGACGATTTGTGCTCCGGGCACTCGGTCAATCCGGGAAAGCGGCCGATGGCGTCAGCGACGAGGAGATCAAGACGATCCTGGCGGAGGCTCAGAGTGCGGGCGTTATTGCAAACGAAGAGTCCGCCATGATTTCAGGCGTCATGCGTCTGGCGGATCGAAATGCCAGAGCGCTGATGACCCCGCGCCGCGATGTGGAAGTCATCGATATCGAAGACAGTTTCGAAGAAGTCCGCGACCAGTTACGCCGCAGTGAAAAAGCACGTTTGCCGCTGCGCAAGGACAGTTCTGACGAGATTGTCGGCGTGCTGGTGACCAGGGATTTCTTCGATGCAGTAGCGTCGGGCCGCGAAGTCGATATCCTGGCGCTGGCGAAACAGGTGCCGATCGTTTCCGATCTGTCGAGCGCGTTGGATGTCGTCAAGGCATTGCGCAAATCTCTATCGCACATGGTTCTCGTCTATGATGAATATGGCCACTTCGAAGGCGTGATAACATCAGGCGACATTCTGGATGCGATCCTGGGAGCCGTTCAGGACGAACCCGATTCCGCTGGCGAACAGGCGATCGTTCGGCGACACGATGGCAGCTATCTCGTCTCCGGCTGGATGCCCATCGACGAATTCTCTGATTTCATGAGCTTCCCTGTCGAGGACGATCGCGACTATCAGACCGTCGCAGGCTTCGTCCTCCAGGAATTGCGTCACCTTCCGGAAGTAGGCGAGTGTTTTTCGAAAAACGGCTGGCAGTTCGAGGTCGTGGATCTCGACGGGCGCAGGATCGACAAGCTGCTGGTAACCGCGGATGACACAAGCAGCATTCGAGCACGGAATCCGGACTCATAAAGGGGGCAAGACCTCTGGTCTTGCCCCAGGTTTTCGCTACCTGCGCCCTTCAACCAGGTTGATTTGGCCAAAGTCAGCTTAGTGAGCGCCGGCTCCGCCACCAGGCGCGGGCTTGCGCGCGAAGAGGACGGCGACCGCCGCTGTTGCCAGCAGAATGCCGATCACGGCAAAGGTATCGCTAAAGCCCATGATCAGCGCCTGCCGCTTGATGATGTTGCCGAGAGCAACCGTTGCTTTCTGGGTGGCAAGGGCGTGATCCGAGACGCCATGCGACACGAAGTAATTGGTCACCTGCGTCAGCCGCTCGCGCACCTCGTCACGGGATAGGGTCACCGACTGTCCAATGATATTGGAATGGAACTGCTCGCGCTTGGTGAGCACCGTGCCGAGCGTAGCCGTCCCGACGGCGCCTCCGAGGTTTCGCAGCATGTTGGTGAGACCCGATGCGGCGGCGGCATCGGCAGCGGCGATACCGGCGGTCGTGATGGCCGTGATCGGCGTGATGACCATGGCCTGGCCGATGGCGCGCACGATGTTCGGGATCCAGAACTGGTCGCCGGCGGTATCGGCCGAAAGCGTCACGTTCATGAAGCAGCTGATCGCGAAGATGGCGATGCCGAGAAACCCGATATAGCGGACGTCGAAGCGCTTCATCATCATCGGCACCAGCGGGATGAGGATGAGCTGCGGCAGACCTGTCCACGCAAGCACGTTGCCGATCTGCTCGGCATTGTAGCGTTGCACCTGACCGAGATATTGCGGCAAGATATAGACCGAGCCGAACAGGGCGAAGCCGACCAGGACGTTGACGAGAACACCGATGCCGAAATTGCGCTGCGTCAGCAGCCGCAGCTTCACCAGCGGGTTCTTGACCGTCAGCTCTATCCAGATGAAGGCGCTGAGCGAGATGACGGCAATGGCACTGAGCTTCAGGATGAAGGGCGACGAGAACCAGTCGTCCTTGTTGCCTTCTTCAAGCACGGTCTGCAGCGCCGAAAGTCCGATCGCCATCGTCGCAATCCCCGCCCAGTCACCTTCTTTCAGAAGACCAAGCCGCATCGGGCCTTTTTCGAGCGTCAGCGCAAGGGCGATCGCCATGATGGCGCTCGGCAGGGCGTTGATGAAGAAGATCGTCTGCCAGCCGTAATTTTCCGTAAGGTAACCACCGATAGTCGGGCCGATCGCCGGAGCGACCGTGACCGAAAGCGCGAAAAGGGCCAGCCCTGTCGGCTGCTGCGACTTCGGCAGCTTGGTGAGGATCATGGTGAAGGCCATCGGGATCAGCACGCCGCCGGCAAAGCCCTGCAATCCCCGCAATACGATCATCGTCCCGAGATCATGCGCGAAGGCGCAAGCGATCGAAAACAGCGGAAACAGAATCGAATTCACGAGAATATAGCGGCGAAACGAGAAGACGTTGCTGAAAAAAGCCGTCAACGGAATGACGACGATCTCGCCGATCAGATAGGAGGTCGAAATCCAGGCGCCGTTGTCGACGCCCGTGCCGATACCGCCTTCGATATCAAGAAGCGACGCATTGGTGATCTGAATGTTGAGGATCGCCATGAAGGCGCCGATCATGCCGGCAAGCACGGCGATCCATTCTCTGGTGCTGGCCTTGGCGCTCGGCTGCGGCACGGCGGTGGCTGCGATGGTGGACATGGCTCAATACTCCTCATCCCCCACCGGTCAGGCCCCAGGGCCCTGATCGACCGTCTTGATGTCGATGCTCGGCTGTACCGACATGCCAGGGCGCAGATCGCCCGACGTGGCGCTGTCGCGATCGAGAACGATCTTGACGGGGATGCGCTGCACGACCTTGGTGAAATTGCCCGTGGCGTTATCCGGCGGCAGCAGAGCGAATTCCTGACCGCTGGCGGGCGCGAGACTATCGACGTGGCCGTGATAGACCCGGCCGGGGAACATGTCGACCTCGATGTCGACAGGCTGACCGGCATGCACGTCGGTCAACTGGGTCTCCTTGTAATTGGCGATGATATAGGCAGCCGACGTCGGCACGACAGACATCAACTGCGTGCCCGCTTGCACATACTGGCCGACGCGCAGCGTGCGGTTGCCGACGACGCCGTCGAGCGGCGCTGTGATCGCCGTGTAGGAGAGGTTGAGTTCCGCCTGGCTCTGGACGGCCTGGTCATGGGCAAGTGTTGCCTTGGCCTGCGCCAATTGAGCCTTCAGCAGGTCAACCTGCTTGGTGGTGGCGGCGAGCGATGCCGTATCGCGGTCGATTGCAGCGCGAGCAGCAGCGATCTGCGAGGCGGCCTGCTGTGCCGTTTGCACGGCGGCATAGCCGTTGACCGAAAGGCTGGCATAACGCTTGTCGTTCTGCTCGGCAAAAGTCTCGTTGGCCTTGTCGACATCGACGGTCGCCTGGGCAGCCAGGATCAGCGATTGCTGCATCTCGAGAGATGCCTGCTTGGCTTCGACATCGGCCTGAGCGGCAGCAACATCGGCCTTGGCCTGATCCAATGCCGTCTTGAAGTCGCGATCATCGATGCGGGCGAGCACCTGGCCAGCCTTGACCGTCTGGTTGTCGTTGACGAGAACATTGGTGATGTAGCCGGAAATCTTCGGCGCGATCGCACTGTTGTCGGCTTGCACATAGGCATCGTCTGTGGAGACCTGGAAGCGCCCGACCGTCCAGTAGTTGTGACCGTAATAAGCGGCGGCAGCGATGACCACAAGCGCGGTGGCTCCGAGCAGGAACGACTTGCCACGCTTCGGTGCCGGCTTTTCCTCGCCAGAAACCTTCGTCGGCTCTACCGAGATGCCCGGCTTGCCGGCGTCCATGGTCGGCGCCGGTGCTTCAGCTGATGGCGCCTGCTTGTTGGCGTTCAATACATGAACCTTGTTTTCCACTGTTGCTTCTCCGAATGGGCCGATCGCTTGGGGTGCGAAAAATTCGGCCTGCTATTTAGGAAACTTGATGTTTTCCAAAATATGCACTATAGAATGGATGTCAACAGGAATTTGGAAAATAGAAATGGTCGAAATTCAATTAATTGAGAAGAGGTCGAGGGGCCGTCCCCAAATCCGCTGCGACGATGACACGAAGGGCCTGATCATCGAGGCTGCGGATGTTCAATTCCGGGAGAATGGCTATGCGGCCACGAGCATCAATGTGATCGCACAGGCAGCCGGGGTGTCGACGAAGACGCTTTACCGGCTTTTCCCGGCCAAGGATGATCTGCTATCGAGCATCATCTCCGATCGAATCAATCGGTTTTTTCTGGCCCTCGACCAATCGACGCTCGCCACTATGGACCTGCGGGAAGGGCTGGAGCGGCTGCTGACGGCCTACGGCATGCTGACGATGTCGCCGGACACGATCGACATGATGCGTCTCATCATTGCGGAATCAGACCGTTTTCCCGAGATCGCCACGGACTTCTATCAGACCGCTATCATCGGCTCCAATGCCGTCATGGAGAAATGGCTGACGAAGCAGGCCGAGCGTGGGCTGATCAGGCTGGAGGACCCGCACATGGCCTCCGGCATGCTGCGCGGCATGATGATCATGGAGCCTCAACGCGCCGCCATCCTGCGCCAGGAGAAGCCGCCGGGCATCGAGGAGATCACCCAGCGCGCACGGATTTGCGCCGATATCTTTCTGAGGGGCTGTCAGGTCTGACTGATTGCGCGTCTGGTGAACCCGCGCGCATCACAGTTCAACGCCAGGCGCAAATCTTTGCCTTGTCGTTGACCCAGCATCCGCCATTTCTATGAAGCTTGCCCAGATCTTCGTGTGCATGCGTACCGCCCGCCGTTCCATTCCAAAAACCGGTCGCCTCGTTGGGAGCACTGGTCGCCAAATAGGCGAAATACTTCCCGCCGGGATCATCGGTTCCAATGGAAAACGAGCCATTGGGGTCTGGGACATAGGTACAACGGCCCTGAAGGTAAATCTGGCCTTCCACTTCGAGGAAGCAGATAACCTGCGCTGCATGCGCTGTGCTTGAAATCGCAAGAAGTGCAATCGCGACTATCGCCCTGGCTATCAAGATCCACCTCCCTCTATCCCGTAATCCGCTGACGCCAGTGATCGAGGATTTCGCCTTCACTAGCGGCTCGCCCGATCATACGATCCCTTGCGCAAAAGTCGAACGCGGAAAAACGTGATCGGCCGAGGGGAGGCGGCGTGTTCCTGGAGATAAAAGGCTACCAAGCGCCAGCCAGGGAATTGCCGATGAGCGGCACAAGATTGGTTTTGCCGCCGCGATCCTGAACGGTGATCGACGCCTGCATTTTCTTCGGAGACTTCCGAAACCAGTTCGTTGCGACAATCGCGAGATCTCCGATCATCGGATGCTTGCGCCAGTCCGCGAAACGCCGGCTCGTTGCGTCGGGCTCGGAATGATAGAAGAAATCGCCGCTCTGAGCGAGATCGTTGATGGACGCGGCCATTGCGGAGAGCGGACGCTGAAACATCTTAGACGGTATCAGCAAATCCGGCGCACTCTGCGAGAATGCCGGGGCCATGAAATCAATTGCCCAATCGTCCGCTTCAATCCAGCAGTGGAAATTTTCGCGGCGCCGGAGACATGGCCATCTTCACGCTGGTCCGCGAAAAGGATGTGCTTTCCGCCAAGATTATAGGCCGCTAGACCGCCTTTCGGCTTTGCCTTGACCTTGAAATGATGTTCGAGAATGAAGGCTCCGAAGGTGCTGAAATACATCGAAGCCGTGGCGGGATTGGCGTTCTCGTTGATCAGCAGGCTATTGATGACCCGGTAGATCCGATGGTAGTCGCTTTGCGTGATCAACATGATCCTTCACCCTAAACCCATGACTTATGCCATCCCGTAAGTGATGGCGGCCGCGATGTAAACGACACACCGCGGCATGGATGCATGCCATGTCGTCTCGGAGCCTGGTAGCAGTTGGTTTTTCCGGATCAGGATGGCCGCCCTGTTTGACGGGCGGCCACAACCGTTTGAGGGTCACTTCTGGGCTGTAGCAGCAGCGTCCAGGATCATTTCGCTCGGCGCCATTTTGGCGTTGCGCTGCAGGAGATAGTAGGCAACCGCAGTCACAATGAGGCCGACGGCCCAAGAAATGTCGGCGTCGTTGAGCATGATTGCAATCGGCCCCTCATAGAGCGGCTGATTGAGAAGCGGTATCTGAACCACCACACCCAGAATGTAGCATCCCAGCGCAGTCCAATTATACGCACCGTAACGGCCGTTTGGATCGTAGAGGGCGGGAATATCCACCTTCTCCTTCGAGATGAGATAGTAGTCGACGAGATTGATTGCGCTCCACGGGACGAACACCGCCAGAAGCATCAGGACGAAGTTCTTGAATGCCGAGAGAAAATCCGAGCTTGCCAGCACGGCGATCAGCACCGACAAAGCAACGAATCCGATAATGTAGGCCGCCCTGGCGCCCTTGGAGATACGGGTCTGATTGCTGAACGAGGTGAAGGTCGTGAGGATCGCCATGAACCCGCCATAGGCGTTCAGGCAATTGATCGTGAGCTTTCCGCAGACGATGACGACGTAAACGAGAATTGCGCCTTCGCCCGCCAGCGTTCCAAGGAAACCGACCTGGTTTGAAAGGAATTTCGCGCCGAGAGCAGCGACAAGCACGCCAAACGTCATGGCAAGTTGCGAGGCGAGCGCCGAGCCGAACAGCGTATAGAAGAACGCTTTGCCATCAGCCGTTGAGGACGGAAGATAGCGGGAGTAATCGGCAACATAGGGCGCATAGGTAAGCTGCCATCCGGCAGACAGCGAAACGGCGAGCAGGAAGGTCGCGACCGTTGCCGGTTTTTGCCCGAAGGCCGAGTGAATGTCGTACTGATGAAACAGCTGGTAGGATAGGTATGCAAAACCGATGATGCTGATGACCGTGGCAATCCGTCCCATTATATGGATGACCTTGTAGCCGACGAGCGCGATTACGCAGGTGAGCACCCCGAAGACGATCATGCCGACGGCTGGATTGGATGAGCCAAGCAGAAGGTTCAGGGCTTGGCCAGCAAGGACGGTGCCCGTTGCGGCAAAGCCCAGATACATAAGGATGACCAGAAGCAAGGGGAGGGTCGCGCCTTTGACGCCGAACTGCGCCCGGCTGCTGATCATCTGGGGCAGCCCCAGGCGAGGACCCTGCGCCGAGTGAAGCGCCATCACGATCCCGCCAAGGATATTGCCGATGGCCAGCCCGATGATTGCAGTCATCGCCTCCGCTCCGAAGACGACAGCCAATGCGCCATCGAGTACCGCCGTGATCTGCAGGTTTGCTCCGAACCAGAGCGTAAACTGGTCCCGTGGGGAACCATGCCGCTCGGCCTCCGGTATTCTGTCGATGGTTCTGCGTTCAGCGAGCCCATCGCTCGTTTTGACACCACTCATTATGCGCTCCTCCTGGGGGAATTCGAAACTCACAACCCGTTTTATATAAATGAAGAAGACATTTTGTATATACATTTTGGCTTGGCAGGCATCCTCGATCCCAGCCCTTTGTGTGCAAATTCTTCGAGAGCTTTCGTTCAGACAGCGCTAGCATGCGGACCATCGCGGCTGTCACCGCATTCTCTTGCCGTACGGTTGAGCTGCGTCGAGGTCAGCACGATTCTGGACAGCTCATGGGTGGGGAGCACTCCTTTACATGCTCCTAGTAGGGGGTACCTCAAGGTTTTCCCGCCAATGCACCTTTCCTCGGACATATCGAGAACACGGGCATCCCAAGATGCCTGGTGGGAGTCGGCTTCGGGAGGGGGCGGAATCGTACGCCAAGGTCGAATAGAAGCACGACCATCATAAGGGTGGAACAAAACAAAATCCGCTAAGAGCCAACAGAAGGTAAGCTTGCGTCGCGCATGACCCCACCAGATGCGTCCAACTGAACGCAATCGATCATCGGACGGCCGTCAACGTGCTGGGGAATGAGCGCTTACTATAAAGCCAAAAGCACGCAGAATTCGGCATGCCAATTCGATGAGCACACAATATCCGTAACCAAACATCAGCCCGTAGACAATTATCGGTAGGGTAGAATCAAGTGATATAAGCAAATCCGGATTGGAACGACGATTCCAAAATTGCTGCAAGTACGAACCGACGAGTGCGAATAGAATAAAAATAAGCGGCGCTAACCACACAACCCTCTGAACTTGCTCAATAGAATGAATTCTCCAGAGATAAACAAACGAGATCGCAACAAAAAACAGATACTCGACGCCGGAGAGCATGAGGAAAATAAAAAGAATTGAAAAAAAGCGACTTTGGAAAAACACTAAAGAAAGAACAGGTAAAATAAGTGGGAGAACCAGTGCAATCCGATAGAAGGTCTTGAAAGACATATCATTCCTCTGATGCAGTGTTTTTGCGGCAATCACCTCGAATAATTTTGCCACTCGTCAGATGCCAGCATACCCAAAACGCTAGCCCCGATAGGGCGCCAATCAACCCATAGATTAGAAGACTATCGATCGCGTATGCGGCCGGATATGACACCGCTACGAGAGTTGTAGCTCCTGCCAAAGCCCCACCGATGAAACATGTCCACCATCTCACCAGATTGAGCCAAACAGCGAAAAGACAAAGCGGCAGTCCAAATAGAACTGTGAACATCACTGAGAATGGAGACGTGACCAACATTGTCCCGACAATCGAGACTACATCTTGTTTGCCGGAAAGCGGGGAGGTCACGGAAAAAATTATCGGCGGCACGAATGATGAGACCAGCAACCCAAGTGCCGCACCTCTTAAATTGATAGGATTTCCATGACGCATGATTTTCAATCCTATTGAGAAGACTGGCCGTCCCACTTGGGGTCGGTTCCGGGAGAGGGCGGAATCGTACGTTAGCGCATATCGGCGGAGGCAAGCGAGCGCGCCAGACTATGCTGTGTCAAAATCAGCCCCGCTTCCCATATACCCGGATAAATTTGGCTCGTGTTTCATCTTTGTCTTGCGCCAAGCTTCCTGCTCAGCGTTGATGATAGCCAACTCCCAAACGCAAGCGATTACTGGTCGCTTCATAGTATCCATCGGCTCGGCGGCGCCATATAGCTTACGATAGATATGCTGACAAAGTACGGATCCTTGTATCCACCAGTGCGCGAGAATGGAAACACCCATTTCACCCGGATGAATGATAACGAAACCCATGCCATTGTCGTCACCTTCATCACGAACGCGCGGCAAAACCTCTTCCTGTACGATGGTTTCCGCAAGCGCGATCAATGTATCGGCAATGTTTTTTCCGTCTGCGGCAAGACCATATATTTTCAGGTGGAGGCCTCCAACCTCCCAATGCCCCAGATTCGTGACACCGCGTGGCCGACGGATGTCATCACCGAGTGCTGGGATGATGTCGATCACACAGTTGCGTCGATCAACGCCGGCACCGTGGCGCCATCGGCGATCCTCAAGAAGCTTGCCGCCTACTGTCGCCAGAATCGGCTCGATCTGGCGCTTCGGGAAGTCGGCCGGATCGAGCGCAGCCTGTTCCTCCTGGACTGGCTCGAGGATGCGGATCTGCGGCGCCGCTGTCGTGCCGGCCTCAACAAGGGAGAGGCCCGCCACTCCCTGGCTCAGGCAATCTACACCCAGCGTCAAGGCCGCATCACGGACCGTACCCTGCTCAACCAGAGCTTCCGCGCCTCGGGCCTCAATCTAATGATCGCGGCGATCGTCTATTGGAACACGATCTATATGGACAGGGCTGTGCAGCATCTGCGTGCGACAGGAATTCCAGTGCCCAACCAGGTGCTGTCCCATGTCGCACCACTCGGCTGGAATCACATCAGCCTGACCGGCGACTATCTTTGGCAGCAGGCGACGGAGATCCCGCTCGATTACTGGCCGCTCCGCCTCAAGGATGACATCTTTGCAGCCGCCGGTTGAGGGCGTTCACAGTCCGAGAAAAGGTGCATTAGCGGGAAAACCTTGATGGGTCCCCTAGTACACGGCAGGTGCAAAGCAAGAACCGGCCACACGCGGGTGTAGCGGGCTCGAATAGCTTCAACGCGATTATCAGCCAAAAGGCAGCTATCAGCGAAGATCTACTATGCGCATCATTTGTGCTTGATGATCGCGGCGGGTCGCCAGGTGCCGATCGCGGAAGTCCGGGCGATCAGGCCTTGGCAGATAAGTCGCGCTATCCTTGTCAACAATTTCCGCATGCCGCTCTCTCCTCGACTCAGGCTGTCGGATTGGCGGCGTGAACGTAGTTCCGCCACCCGCCGAATTCGGTAATCTCCCGAGCGCCGGTGATGGCGTGGACCTCGCAGAGAAAACCAGAAATACCGCTTCCATCGTCGAGCGTGATCATGCCCACGCCGAGGGGTGCCGGAATATTCTGGACGAAACGAGCGAATGCCGCAGGGGGGAGGGCCCAGACCTCGACCTCCACGCCCTTGCCCGCAAAACCCGGATCGCGCACCAGACCCGGCTTGGGTGGCGTGGTGTCAGGAAGCGCGAAGAGACGATAACTGCCGTCCGTTCGGCAAATCTTCACTCGATATCCGCCTGGCTCCGTCAGTTGATGATTGAGTGGCATGTCCGAGAGATGTGCGCCGACGACAACGATCGGCACGAAGTCGTCACTTGCTGGCGCTACGCGACTTGCCTCCGGCAATTTGGCTGTGCGGTCCTTGCCCATGCCCGCACTCAAGGCGCGATGCATGGCGTCGGCGAAGGGAGCCAGTGCCTCATCGGTGAAGGCAGAGCCGACAAGCATCACGCCGGCGGGCAGATGACCGTTGGCGTCAAAGCCTGCGGGTATGGCGATCGCCGCGCAGTCGAGCAGATTGGCGAAATTGGTATAGCGGCCGAAATGGCCGTTCTTGACGATTGGATCCGCCTGCATTTCCTCCACAGTGTAGGTAGTGGGGGAGGTCGGCAGCATCAGGAAATCCACTTTCTCCCATTCTGCCTTCGTCCTTTGCCGCAAAGCTTCCAGCCTGTAACGGCCCTCGAAGGCGGCGACGGCGTCATAGACCTTTGCTCCTTCGATGATGGTCCGCACCGTCGGGTCGAAATCACCGGCATTCGTCGCCAGAAAACCCTTCACCGCCGCCAGCCGCTCGGCGACCCACGGGCCGTTATAGAGCAATTCGGCAGCCTGCCTGAAAGGCGCATAGTCGAAGGGTACAATAGTGGCGCCCAGCGACTTCGCCCGCTCGATAGCGGCGTCATAGAGAGCCTCGACTTCCTTATTCCCATAGAACTCCCGTTCGGCGCCATCGAGCACGCCGATGCGTGGACCCGACGACGGCAGGCTGGCCGGTACGGCATGGCGCGAAAACGGATCTCTGATGTCATAACCTTCCATGATCCGCCGCACGGCAATGCCGTCCCCGACAGTCGCGGCAAACACGGTCACGACATCGACGCTGCGGCAGGCCGGCACCACCCCGACATTCGGCACCAACCCCGGCGTCGGCTTGATGCCGACGAGATTGTTGAACGCGGCCGGTACACGGCCCGAGCCCGCCGTGTCGGTGCCGAGCGAGAAGCTTGCCAATCCGCTTGCAACGGCAACGGCTGAGCCGGAGCTGGAGCCGCCGGAGACGTAATTGCGGTCGAATACCGAGCGCGGCGCACCATGCGGCGAGCGCGTGCCGTTGAGGCCGGTTGCGAATTGATCGAGGTTGGTCTTGCCGATGACGATGGCACCGGCCGCCTTCAGCCGCGCGACCACCGTTGCATCCTCTTCAGGGTGATAGGCGAAGGCCGGGCAACCCGCTGTTGTCGGCAGGCCGGCAACGTCGATATTGTCCTTGACCGCGAAGGGGATTCCCCAAAGCGGCAGGCTGTTGACTTCGGGTGCTTTTGCCAAAAGCTCGCGGGCTGCCGCGCGCAGATCATCGTCCTGCGTCATGGTGATGAAGATCGCCGGATCGTCCGATGCCTTAAGTCTGGCGATGATCTCCTCCACCAGATCGAGGGGCGACAGACCGGTCGCGTAGGCCTCTTTCAGCGAAGCAAGATCGAGAATGGTGGGAAGCATCAGATTTCCTCCAGTATGACGAGCACGTCGCCAGCCTTGACGTTATGTCCCGGGCCGGCGCGCAGATCGCGGACACGCCCGGCGGCGTGTGCCGTGACGTTGATTTCCATTTTCATGGATTCGATGATGGCCAATGTATCGCCGGCCGCAACCGGTTGGCCTTCTTCGACGAGTATTTTCCAAACGTTGCCGGGTACGGCACTTTCGATGCCGAAGCAGCCTTCGGGTATGTCGCCGCCCAATCCGGGACCGGCGCCTTCGTCGACCGTAAAGCTGTCGAGGCCGAGCTCCTTCCAGCGCTGGCGCTCCGCTTCGAACGCCGCCTGTTGCCTGGACTTGAAAGCGCCGATGGTGGCAGCGTCGCGGGCGAGCCCTGCTTCATAGGCACCGTAGGAAAACTCGGTCTCCTCGATTTTAACCGGATAGCCGCCATGCGGGAAGGAAGCGCGGGCCTCTTTCAGCTCCTTATGACTGACGGGAAAGAAACGAACCTGATCGAAGAAGTTCAGCAGCCACGGTTTGCCCTCTGAAAAGACCGGCGTCTGCCGCCAGCTGTTCCAGACCTGGATGGTGCGGCCGAAAAGCTGGTAGCCGCCCGGTCCCTCCATGCCATAGATGCACATATAGGCGCCGCCGATGCCGACGGCATTTTCCGGCGTCCAGGTGCGGGCCGGATTGTACTTCGTCGTCACCAGCCGATGGCGCGGATCGACGGGGGTTGCGACCGGCGCGCCAAGATAGACATCCCCGAGGCCGAGCACCAGATAGCTGGCATCGAAGACGATGTCGCGAACGGCCTGCTCGTCGGCAGGTCGTTGATGCGGCGAATGAACTCGATATTGGACGGGCACCAGGGCGCGTTCGGGCGCACGAGTTCCTGATATTTGTGCATTGCGAGCTCGGCGTCCGGATCATTCCAGGAGAGCGGCAGATGAACGATGCGGCTCGGGACCTTGACCTGCTGCGCGGCCGGCAGGCTTGCCTCGATCTCAGCCAGCAGGCCGAGCAGCCGCGTTCGCGTGAGCCCGGTGCCGTCATAATGGATCTGCAGCGATCGGATGCCGGGAGTTAGGTCGATGATGCCGGGTAAACGGGCCTCGATGATCGCCTGCATCAGCAGGTGCACTCGCAGGCGCAGCGCGATGTCGAGGGTCATCGCGCCATATTCGACCAACAGATTGTCGTCACCCTGGCGTCGATAGACGACGGGTACCGGGCCGCTCTCGCTTTGGCCGATGATTGCCGACCCCGCTTCATCGCCGATGCGCCGCACAACCGGACCGGCAATGGGATCTTGCGCACGTGCGGCCGGATGAAAGCGGATTTTGTCGCCCGGCTTGAACTGCCCCATCTTCCATTGCTCGTCGCGGGCTATGACGGCAGGGCAGACGAAACCGCCTAGGCTTGGGCCATCCGGGCCGAGAATGATCGGCATGTCGCCGGTAAAGTCGATGGCTCCCACAGCATAGGCATTGTCGTGGAGATTGGAGGGATGAAGCCCTGCTTCTCCGCCATCGCTACGCGCCCATTTCGGTGCAGGGCCGATCAGGCGTACGCCGGTACGGGCGCTGTTGAAATGCACCTCGTATTCCGTCGAGAAAAGCGTCTCGATATCGTCTTCCAGAAAGAAATCGGGCGCGCCATGCGGCCCGTAGAGAACGCCAACCTGCCAACTGCGGCTCAGCGGTGCAGGAGTATCTGCCGCCTTGGCCCGCAGTTGCGCTGCACGTGCCAGTCGCAGCACATGGCCGGTCTGGAGCGTGCCGGTGGCGTGTCCTCCAAATTTCCCGAGGCCGAAGGTCGCTCTCGATCCGAGCATGACGGGGGCTGCAAACCCACCTGCTACGGCAAGATAGGCTCGCTGGCCCGCACCCTCTATCGCACCGATCGCAAGCGTCTGACCTGCCTTGATGCTGACGGCTTCGTCATGCGGCAGCGGTACGCCGTCGAGTTTCATCGGCATGCGCGCGCCTGCGAGCGCGATGGTGATGTCCGAGAAGATCCTGAGTACCGGGCCAGACACGGTAAGTTCCACCGCCGCCGTCTCATCAGCGTTGCCGACGAGCCTGTTGGCGTGGCGGAACGAGCGCTCGTCCATCGGGCCGCTTGGCGGCACGCCGACATGCCAGAGGCCGAGCCTGCCGGGCAGCTCCTGAATGCTCGACTGCGCACCCGGCGCCACCACCTCGATGATATCGGGCACGAAGGCGAAATCCTTGAGCGCGGTCGTCGCAACATCGCCGCTCGACAGCAGATCCGATCCCGCGATCGCCTTGAGGTATTCGAGATTGGTTTCGATGCCGGCGATGGAACTCTCGGCAAGCGCATGTTGCAGCTTCTCGATTGCGGCCGGCCGGTCTTCGGCCGCGACGATCACCTTGGCAAGCATGGGATCATAAAAAGGCGTGACTTCCGTGCCGGTCTCGATCCAGCCGTCCACGCGCGCATTCGCCGGGAAGATAACTTCCGTCAACAGGCCGGCGCTCGGCCGGAAGCCGGCATGTGGCATCTCGGCATAGATGCGGGCTTCGATCGCAGCGCCGCTTGGCTTCAGATCCTCATTGCCCGATATCACATCCTCGCCAGCCGCTTGGCGGATCATCCATCCGACGAGGTCGATGCCGTAGACGGCCTCTGTGACCGGATGTTCGACCTGCAGGCGGGTATTGACCTCCAGAAAGTAGAATTCCTCGCGCAGCGGATCGTAGATGAATTCCACCGTCCCGGCGGATTGATAGCGCGCGGAGGTGCCGAGTGCCACGGCCGCGGCATGCAGGCGCTCTCGTACGGCCCGCGAAAGACCGGGGGCGGGGGTTTCCTCGATCACCTTCTGGTTCCGGCGCTGAAGCGAGCAGTCGCGCTCGCCAAGCGCGATCACCCGTCCTTCGCCGTCGCCGAAGATCTGTACCTCGACGTGCCGGGCCTTGGAGACGAAGCGCTCGAGAAAGACGCGCGCGTCGCCGAAGCTTGCCTTGGCGGTGCGCTGCACGCTTTCGAAGGCAGACTTCAGACTATCGGCATCTTCGCAAAGCTGCATGCCGATACCGCCGCCGCCCGCTGTCGATTTCAGCATGATTGGGTAATCGATCTCCATAGCGGCTGCGAGCGCCGCGTCGCTCGTCTCCACAAGACCGCTGCCGGGAAGCAGCGGCACGCCGCTCGCTCGCGCCAGCTCGCGCGCCGTGTGCTTCAGCCCGAAAGCAGCAATGTTTTCCGGCGTTGGGCCGATGAAGACGATGCCTTCCGCGGCCAACCGCTCGGCAAAGCCGATGTTCTCCGACAGGAAACCATAACCCGGGTGCACGGCTTCGGCGCCCGTTGCCTTGCAGGCGGCGATGACGGCCTCGACGTTGAGATAGCTCTCGGATGCCGGTGCGGGGCCTAGTCTTATGGCCTCATCGGCCATGAGCGACGCCTTGGAAAACCGGTCGGCGTCCGAATAGACGACGACGGAGGCGATACCCATGCGTTTCAATGTCCGGATGATCCGAACGGCGATTTCGCCTCGGTTGGCGATCAATATCTTCTTGAACATCTCAGGCCTCACCATCCCAGACGAGAACCCGGATCGGCGTCGGATCGAAGCCGTTGCAGGGATTGTTGATCTGCGGGCAATTGGAGATGACGAGCAGCACGTCCATCTCGGCCTTCAGCTCGACATAGTCTCCCGGCGCTGAAATGCCGTCGACGATCGTCATCTCACCTGATGGTTCGATCGGCACGTTCATGAAGAAATTGATGTTGGGCACGACATCGCGTTTGCCCATGCCGTGCCTGGAGACCTCCAGAACGAAATTGTCGCGGCAGGCATGCAGATATTTCGTGCCGTGGCCGAAGCGCACGGTATTGCTCTCGCAGGAGCATGCGCCGGCCGAGGTGTCGTGGCGCCCGCAACTGTCGGCGCTCATGGTCAGCATCACCCGGCCTTCGTTGGAGATAATCCGGGTGCCCGTGGTGATATAGGCTGCGCTCTGTTCGCGCATGGTGTCCTGGCTGGAATAGCGCTCGGAATGATCCTCGGCATTGTAGAACAGCGTATCGATTGCCTGCTGGCCGTAACTATCCTCGATGCGCAAGGTCTGGCCCTTGCGAATGATGGTCGAGAAGGGTGCTTCGGCAGCGATCGAGTGATCCTGCGCCGCGTTCTCGATTGTGCGGCTGGATGCGGTCTGGATGAAAGTGGTCATGATATCGCTCCTCGCTCAGATCGCCGCCAGCGCGTTGTTTTCAAAGCCGCGCGCGGCTTCGGCGGTTGCCGTCCGGCAAAGGTCGTCGGCGATCGGTTCGAGCGCGCCGATGCGGGTGACCGTAACCAGGTTGGGCCGGTAGTCGGGGTTCGGATCGAGCGGATGTGGGCAATTGGAGAGGCCGACAATCATGTCCATCTCGGCGCGAAGCTCGATATAGTCGCCCTCATGCAGCAGGTCGGGTTTCCACACGAACTTGCCGTCCTGGTCGACGCGGACCGGAGCAAAGAGCGAAAGCGCCGCCGGGATATCCCGCCTGTCGAGCCCCGCCTTGGTTGTGAGCAGAACGAGGTTGTCGCGGGTGTTGCGCGTGCCCTCGCCATATCTCGCGAGATTGGACGCGGCCGTGGAGCCGCCCATCAGGCAATCATGGGCGCCGGACGAATCTTCCGTCACGGAAAACATCACCCGGCCCATGTCGGAGAAGATCACCCGGCCTTTCGACAGAGCGGTGGTCCACTGCATCTTCACCGTATCGGGCAGGTTCAGCCGCTCGCTGGTATCTGCCGCATTCCAGGCGACGAGCGAGACGGTCGAAAAACCCTGCTGCAGGGCGATGCGCAATGTCTCGCCGCTTTTGATCCGGGTCGACCAACACCAGCCGCCGGGTATGATCTCCTCGTGAACGATCAACGCCGTGTCGATCGGCGGGGCGGGAAGGGGGCTTGGAGCCGGTAGTGCCTTCGGTGCGAATTCGAGGCCTTTCCTCTGGTGTTCCTCATAGCGCGCGCGATTGGCGGCGATTTCTTCCGGCGAACGTTTGATGTGCTGCATGACTAAATGTCTCCCAATGGTGCCAGGTCGTCCCGGCTATGCCCCAGGGAAGTGACCGGGCCGTCCCGGTCGGGGCTGAAGATCGAGGCTGCGCCAGCAATGCGCGGCGGCCAGATGGAAATGTCCTTGGTAATGGTCGCGCCGTAGCGCTCCTTTTCTTCCGGCCGGTCGCGGCGGCGCTCGAAGGCGACGACACGGGTGGCGAGCGTGAAAGCCTCGCGCATGTCATGGGTCACCATGACCACGGTCATCTGCGTTTCATGCCACAGCCGCTTCATCAGCATATGGATTTCGGCGCGAATGCCGGGATCGAGCGCGCCGAAGGGCTCGTCGAGCAGCAGCACCTTCGGGCCGCATGATCAGCGCCTGGGCGAGCGCGAGGCGCTGCTGCATGCCGCCGGAGAGCTGGGCCGGGTACTTGTTCTCCGCGCCGGCAAGGCCGACCTCGGCGATCAATTGACGGGCTTCCTCGAGGGCGCTCCGGCGCGCCGCACCGAAGAGCCTCGCCTTGTAACGCGAAGCGATGAGCTCTTTACCGAGCAGCACGTTGCCGAGCACGGTCAAATGTGGAAAGACCGAATAGCGTTGAAAGACGACACCGCGGTCGGCACCGGGTTCTGACGGGAGCGCCACGCCGTCGAGAAGGATGTTGCCCCTGGTCGGTTGTTCCTGTCCCAAGAGCATGCGCAGGAAGGTCGACTTACCGCAACCGGAGGGACCAACCAGCGCAACGAAGGCGCGGGAATCCACGGTCAGCGACACGTCCTCGAGCACGATCTGGTCGCCATATTCCTTCCAGACTCTTTCGATCCTGAGCTCGCTCATGCCTGCCTCTCCAATTCCGACCAGGGGAAGACGGCGATGCGGATGCGATCGAGCAGATAGTTCATGAGCACGGCGAGCAGCGTGATCCAGACGACATAGGGAAAGATCACGTCCATCGACAAATATCGGCGGACGAGGAAGATGCGGTAGCCAAGGCCCGCATCCGAGGAGATCGCCTCGGCGGCAATCAGGAACAGCCAGGCCGGACCAAGCTGCAGTTTCAGGCAGGTGATCAGCCGTGGCAGGATCTGCGGCAGCACGACGCGAAGGGCGATCTGCCAGGAAGAGCCGCCGAGCGTTTCGGCCTTGACGATCTGCTCGCGCGGCAGTTCCAGAGCCTTCAGGGCCAGATCGCGTATCATCGTCGGCGTGACGCCGATGACGATCAGCGCGATCTTCGATGTCTCGCCCAGGCCCATGGCGATGAAGAGGATCGGCAGAAGCGCCAAAGGCGGCACCATCGAGATGACGGCGACAAACGGCGAAAGCAGGGCCCTGAGATAGGGCAGCATGCCAATGAGCATGCCGATGCAAAGTGCGATCGCCGTCGATATGCCGAGACCGGATAGCAGCCGCACCAGGCTAGCCCCCGTATCCGACCACAGCAGATAGTCTCCCGTGCGCGGATCGGCGATGAAGGCCATGCGGTTGATGGCGTCGGCAAAGCCGGAGAGGCTGGGCAGCAGCTTGTCGTTGGCATTTACGGCAAGTCGCTCAGCCGAGCCGATGGTGTAGGCGATAATCAGCAGCGCGAAGGGCAGCAGCGTCAAGGCAAGCTGCGCGCCCGGGCTCGGCCTGGTGTTGATCCAACGCATGGGAGTGCTCCGAAGATGAAGGAACGGGGCGGCGCCATCGCGCCGCCGGTGGGCCTTTTGCTCAGAGCGAACCGTCGGCGGCGGCCTTCATGTAGGTCTCGGTAAAACGAAGCTTGATGTTGTTGCCATCACCGAGAACCTTGTCGTCCGGCATTTCTATGCCGATGACATCGGCAGAAGCAGCGCCACTGCCAAGCAGGCCCTTCTGGAACAGGAAGTTACGGACGAGATCCATCGTCTTGGGCAGGCTCGGCGATGCGGTGAAGGCAACGGCGTCAGCCGGCTTGTCGAAGAGCTTGGTGGCAGCCAGCTGCGCCTCGAAGCCCTTGAGATCGGTACCTGAAGCTGCGCCCATCGCCTCGCGGGCGGCCTTGCCTTCCGGCGTGTCGGCCTTCATCAGCGCTGCCGTTTCGTACCAGATGCCGGCGAGAGCCTTGCCGAAATTCGGGTTGTCCTTGAGCACGCTGCTGTTGGCGACCATCAGATCGATGATCTCGCCCGGCACTTGTGAACTGTCGAACACCTTCTTGGCGGTGGGGTCTTCCAGGATCGTCGAGACCAGCGGGTTCCAGGTGACGACGGCGGAGACATCCGGTGTCTTGTAGGCCGCGACCATGTCGGCATCCGAGGTGTTGACCACCTTCACGTCGCGTTCGGTCAGCTTGATGCTGTCGAGCGCGCGGGCGAGCAGGTAATGCGAGACGGAATATTGTACGAGATTGACGTTCTGGCCCTTGATATCGGCAAGGCTGGTCTTGTCCTTGAGGATGACCGCGTCATTGCCGTTGGAGAAGTCGCCGACGATGACGGCTGTGGTGTCGACGCCGCCCGCCGCCGGGATCGACAAGCCGTCCATGTTGGTGAGCGTCACGGCATCGAAGGCGCCTGCCGTGTACTGGTTCATCGACTCGACATAGTCGTTGAACTGGGTGACCTCGATGTTGATGCCGTATTTATCGGCCCATTTCTTGACGATGCCGTGATCGGCGGCATAGCCCCAGGGCATCCAGCCGACATAGATCGACCAGGCCACCTTGAAGCTGGTCTTGGGTGCGGCGCTGGCGGCGGAACCAAGGCCGAGAGCCAGCGACATCGAAAGAGCGGTTACGGAAAGGATCTTCGAAAAAGTCTGCATTGAAATTCCCCTTTTGCTTTTCATCAAAAAGGGATCGGCAAAGACCATCGCGCCGCCAATCCCTTGGCTTACGAGGTCTCCCGGGCTTTTATCCCGCCGTGCACCCGGTGGGATTTCTCCCCCAACCGGTGGCAGCTCTCGGACCAGTCACGCCCCCTTACGGAAGCGCCGGAACCCTAGCCACCAACTCAGCGGATAAGAAGCAAGCAGCATGCCAAACTGTAACGCATTGATTTTATTTGACTGCCCATTGACCCGGCGCCTGCTGAAAGCGAGGATGGGCCCAGTTGCGCGAAAATTATGCAGCCCATGATGAGCAAATCATCAGCGACGTGCCACAGGCGCTGCGCCAAAGACAGCAAGACATTGCCGTATTCCAGAGTGAGTTTGGATTGCCGAAATCGTCAATGGGAGGCCAATATGGACGATCGAACCTTGCGGATAGCGTTGGAACGCCATTGGGATGCTTCCGATGCGAACGATTTCGAAATCGAGCATGACATCTACCGCGAGGATGCGGTGCTCCACTATCCTCAATCAGACGAGTGGATCCGCGGCAGGCGCAACATTCAGGAAAGCCGATTCCTCCAACCCAATAAAAAGCGCTTCACAGTGCAAAGGATTATCGGCAGCGGCGATTTCTGGGTCACCGAATTCGTGCTTTCCTATGACGGCGTTCCATCCTACGCGGTAAGCATCATGGAATTCAGCAACGGACTGGTGGTGAACGAGACACAATATTTCGCTGATCGCTTTGACGCCGCACCGTCGCGTGCCCATCTTGTTGACAGGGCAGGTGAGACCTGACCGTCTTGGCTGCATCCGCAGAGGAGAATGCTGAGGGCGGCTGGGAATGGTGCTCAACCCGACAGCGTGTTGGACGCTCGAAGAAGCCAGCCTCTAGCGTCCCCTTCGCCTCTCTCGTAGACTTCATTCAGGCAACAGCAGGACAATATCCATGACCAAAGGCTCCGATCTTTTAGTTGCGGCGCTGGAGAACGAAGGTGTCGACCGCATTTTCGGCATTCCCGGTGAGGAAAACCTTGATGTGGTTGAATCGATCCGCAAGTCGTCGATCGAACTGGTCCTCACGCGGCACGAACAGGCAGCGGCCTTCATGGCGGCGGCCTATGGCCGGCTGACGGGAAAGCCCGGCGTTTGCCTGGCGACGCTCGGGCCGGGCGCGCTGAACCTCTCGACGGGTGCCGCCTATGCGCTGCTGGGCGCCATGCCTATGGTGATGATCACCGGCCAGAAGGGAATTCTTTCTTCCCAGCAGGCGCGTTTTCAGGTTGTCGATGTCGTGGCGTCGATGAAGCCGCTTACCAAGTCGTCCCGGCAGATCGTGTCGCCGCTATTGATCCCGACCATGGTCAGGGAGGCATTCCGCATCGCCATGGAGGAGCGGCCCGGACCCGTACATCTCGAGCTGCCGGAAGATATCGCAGCGGAAGAATGCCGGGAAGTGCCGGTTATTGCTCCGCACCAGCTTGAACTGCCAACTGCAAGCGACGCGGCGCTGGACAGGGCTGCAGAGCTTATCATCGCGGCCAAGCGGCCGCTGCTGATGTTCGGTGCGGCCGCCTCGCGCCCGCGTTCGACGTCCGATATCGGCCAGTTCGTGATCCGCACGCGGATTCCATTCTTTACCACTCAGATGGGTAAGGGAACGGTCCCGGGTGGAACGGAGCTGTACATGGGAACCGCCGCTCTATCCGAGCGCGACTATGTCCACGAGGCCATAGGGCAGGCAGACCTTATCGTTACGATCGGCCACGATACGGTCGAGAAGCCGCCATTCATCATGGGCAAGGGCGGACCGAAAGTTGTGCACATCAGCTATCAGCCGGCGACCGTCGAGCAGGTTTACTTCCCGCAATTCGAGGTAATCGGCGATATCGGTCCGTCGCTCAGTGCGTTGGCGGATCGGCTCGAAGGCAAGTTGCCGAATGCCCAGGCTCTCGTTCATCTGCGCCAGCGTATTCTCGACCGCATTGGTACGAGAGCGACCGAAGACCGCTTTACACCGCAGCGCATCGTCCACGACATTCGGGAAGTGATGCCGCACGACGGCATCCTGGCGCTCGACAATGGCATGTACAAGATCTGGTTCGCACGAAACTATCGGACGCAGATGGCGAACACGCTGCTGCTCGACAATGCTCTTGCAACCATGGGAGCGGGCCTGCCGTCGGCGCTGGTTGCATCGATGATATATCCGGGACGGCGCGTTATGGCGATCTGTGGCGATGGCGGCTTCATGATGAACTCGCAAGAGCTGGAAACCGCCGTACGGCTGAAGCTGAACCTCGTTGTCCTCGTCATCGAGGATAACGCCTATGGAATGATCCGCTGGAAACAGGCCATCGACAAATTCCCTGACTTCGGAATGACGTTCGGGAATCCCGATTTTGTAAAATATGCTGAATCATACGGCGCCAGGGGCACAAGGGTCGATGATATCGGCCAATTCAAACAGACCCTCGAAAAGGCATTCTCGGACGGAGGCGTCCATCTGGTGAATATTCCCGTCGACTATTCGGAGAACGAACGCGTTCTGGTGAACGAGCTTCGCGAGCGCCTCCCGATGATATTGGAGGACTGAACGATTGTTCAGCACGCCAGCCTGCCGCTAGGACGTGGAGCCTATGGGCATATGCTGCTGGTGAAGTCCGGCGTAGTTTGGCACTTGGAGTTCAGGAGGTCGTCGACGGGCCAACGAATAGTTCCATAACATAGATTATCTGATTTTCTGTAGCGGGGTGAGTTCAAGGATGAAGTGCGACTTGCGAATGATACCAATGGGTTGTCACTCGCAAGGAACACGCAATGAAACGCACCTACTCGCATATCGACGCGATGCGGAGTTTAGCGACTTCAGTGAGGAGGATAGCATCGATGTAAGAACCTCAATCTGCGATACCAATACATCACCGCAGAAAGGTGTTATCGAGAACGCCAACAAGCGCACCGGATCGTCATGATTGGTCACACCGATCTCATCAGCGTCACCAAACAATACCCGCTAGACCTGGCGCATCATCTGAACTCGCAACGACGCAGATGCCTTGGCTACTCGGCGCCCGCCGAAATTTTTACCACGTATCTGCTTAGAAGTGGCTAACCCCCTGCCCTCAAAAATAGCAGCGATACATCTGGTTCAGATTGCCCAGATTACGTCTAATCTCGATGCCAAACGGTACGATTAACGTAGTCAACATAACTAAGGACAATTCTCAAAATTTTCTTCGAAACGATGCCAGCCTCGTAGTCGGCGACTATGCTGAATATCCGTCCTTCATAGTCATGCTGAGCCGTTACTATTTCCACGGCCTCTTGAACGCGGGAGCTGCGCAGACCACTCATTACGAGGGTGCCGACATCCATTCCCTCCGGCCGTTCATGTGCATTACGCAGCGTTATTGCGGGAATATTCAGGAGAGATGCCTCCTCCGTAATAGTGCCGCTGTCGGATAGCACACAGAATGCAGACATCTGCAGATGGATATAATCGAAGAAGCCAAAAGGCTTCATAAAGTGAAGCAGCGGATGTTCTGTCGACTGGCCCAATGCGTCAAGTCGCTTGCGCGTGCGCGGATGAGTTGAAATGAGTATCGGGTATCCGTAACGATCCGCCAAATTCTTTAAAGTCTGAAGAAGGTCTCTAAGGTTTTCAGGCGTATCGACATTTTCCTCCCGATGAATGCTAACGACGAAGTATTTGCCTTTCTCGAGTTGCATGCGGCTAAGAACATCCGAAGCGGCAATCTTGGGCATGTAATAGTCGAGAACTTCTTGCATATGCGATCCGCTTTTGATGATCGTCTCAGGCTTAATGCCCTCGGCAATCAAGTAACGGCGGGCATGCTCTGTCAGGACGAGATTAACGTCGCTGAGATGATCGAGCACCTTGCGGTTCAATTCTTCCGGCACACGCTGGTCGAAGCACCGGTTACCGGCTTCCATGTGAAAGACCGGAATCTTTCGGCGTTTCGCAGCGATCACGGCGAGGCAGGTATTGGTGTCGCCGTAAAGCATCAATGCATCCGGCTTTTCCTGCTCGAAGACCTCGTCGGACCGGGCAATGACGTCTGCGATGGTCTTTGCAGCGGTTTCGCCGGCCGCTCCGAGGAAGTAATCAGGCTTGCGAATGCCCAAATCGTCGAAAAATACCTGGTTCAGTTCATAATCATAATTCTGGCCGGAGTGAACCAGAACATGGTTCACATGCGCATCAAACTCCGCAATGACGCGGCTCATCTTAATGAGTTCAGGCCGTGTACCGACCAGAGTCATGATCTTCAACATTGCACTTCCCGTCGTTAATTGGAACACAAGTGAGCAGCCATCGATCAGGAGGCAAGTTCCTCATTTATGTAGTCTAGTGTCAGAAGCAGCTTCTTCACGCCTTCAACGTCGAGGCGCTCTGTATTGTGCGACGTGTAGTCTTCAAACTCGGAGATCTTTTGCTCGCCTTCGACAAAGAACTTATTGTAGTTCAGGTCGCGATTGTCGGCAGGAATGCGATAATAGCGATCTTGGTCGTCGGCCTTCGCCATTTCCTCGCGCGCTACCAACGTTTCGTAGAGCTTTTCCCCATGCCGGGTCCCAATGACCTTGATGGGGTTAGTGGCATTGAAGAGATCCTTTAGCGCGAGCGCCAAATCTTCCAGTGTCGAGGCCGGCGCTTTTTGTACAAAGATGTCGCCCTGCGCCCCATTTTCATAAGCATGGATAACGAGGTCGACAGAATCTTCAAGCGACATCAGGAAGCGAGTCATCGACGGATCGGTGATCGTGAGTGGAAGACCAGCTTTGATCTGCTTTATGAAGAGCGGAATGACGGAGCCACGCGATGCCATGACATTGCCGTAGCGAGTGGCACACAGAATTGGACCACCGTTCATCATTCGGGACTTTGCTACAACGACTTTTTCCGCCATTGCTTTGGAAATGCCCATGGCATTGATGGGATAGACGGCCTTATCAGTGCTGAGGAATATCAATCGCTTCACTGATCTTTCAGCGGCTGCGGTCATCACATTTTCAGTACCGAGAACATTGGTGCGTAAGGCCTCCATTGGGTAGAATTCGCAGGATGGGACCTGTTTCAGAGCTGCAGCGTGAAAAACGTAATCGACGCCCGTCATTGCGTCGCGTACGCTATTATAATTGCGGACGTCGCCTATGAAGAATTTCAGCTTGTCATTGTTAAGCGCGATGCGCATGTCTTCTTGCTTCTTCTCGTCGCGGCTGAAGATACGGATTTCACGGACATCTGTATTGAGAAAGCGGCGAAGGACCGCGTTACCGAATGAACCGGTGCCGCCGGTGATGAGCAGGGTCGTGTTGTTAAACATTCATTTATCTCCGCGAAAATCAGTCTCGTACATGCGTTTGATCAGTTCGTGCCAATCAGGAGCAACATAGCCACTCGCTGCCGAAAAGCGGGCCGAGACCAATGAGCGGTCGATGGCAAACTGGTCGTCCGGGACGATGTTTATGTCCTTTTTATATTCAACTGCGATCAATCGCAGAAGCTCATATTTCGAGATCGGCTTTGCTGAAACGTGATAGAGGCCCCTCAGGGCGGTGTTGGGAATGACCACGTCGCGGATGATTGTCGCGAGCTCGGATGTTGGCAAACCTGAAAAAATCGCCTTCGTAAAGCCTTTGACTTCCCCTTTTTGCGCCAAGAACCAATCAACTAGCGAGTTCGTGGATTTCAACTCGCGCCCGATGATCGAGGTCCGAAGGGTAATCGAGTTCTCATAATCTACAAGCTCGCCGAGATGCTTGGATACGCCATAGAGATCAGTTGCGTCCGCTTTGCTTTCCTCAGTGTAATTTCCCGTCGCGCCACTAAAGACACAGTCTGTGCTGACATGGACGACACGTATTCCCGAAAGCATGGCGAGACGCGCCAGCTTGTGTGGAAAAAGTGCGTTCAACGGCAACGCCACCAATGGATCTTTCGCCGATGGAAGCTGCTTTATAAGACCGACGCAGTTGATGATTACGTTTGGCTTTGTCCTGTTTAGCAACGAGACCAGAGCATCGTTATCCAGAACATCAATATCGCTGATAATATCAGGCTGCTGCTCCGGGGTGAAATATTTAATAGACGAAGGGCTCCTCACGGTAGCAACTATCGATTGGCCTGGTCTTCCATGAAATGCACGTAATACCGCGCTTCCCAGCATGCCACTCGCGCCTAGAACGAGCGTTCTATTGTTTGTCATCCTAGCGAACTCCCATTCTGGTCTCGAGAATTGCAATTAGCCTTCTCGCCATGCCGCGTGCTTCGAAATTGGCTTCGAAATAACGTTGCCCTGCCAATCCCATTGCTTCCAGCTTACTGACGGGCATGGTCGACAAGGTCAAGATCGAATCTGCCAATCCCGCACTATCCTCCGCTGCAACCACCAGCCCGCTACCCGTCGCCTCAATGATGCGAGCACCTTCGCCGTTGAGAGCGCCGATGATCGGCTTGCCCGCCTGCATATATGCCTGAATCTTGCTTGGCACCACCTTCCCCAATATCGGCTCGTTTTTCAATGTCACCAGAAGTGCGCCGGCGCGACGAAATAGGGATGGCATCCATCTACGTTCAACAAGTCCCGTAAGCACGATATTGTCGAGACCGCGCTCGGAAATCATCGTCTGCATATGACTCGCTTCACTGCCAGTGCCAACAACAACCAAACGGATCTGCGGTTGATCGCGCAACTGCCGTGCCGCCTCCACGATCGTCTCCACGGCCTGCGCCCGCCCAAGGTTTCCGGCGAACATAATTGAAAAGCAATCGGAGAACACCGCTTCCAATTCAGGCGGCAGTGGCTCTTCTGTGAACTCCTCCAACGGCGCTGGATTTGGGAAATAAACCAGCTTTCGAACGTCGGAAGAGATAGCAACTGGTTCCCAGAACGCTTCAGATTGCAGCAGCAGCGTATCGGCGCGACTATATATGGCGCGCATCATCAGGCTCACCATTCCAAGCGCGAGCCGGTTGGTTACCATCCCGGTCGCGGACAGACTGTCAGGCCAAAGATCCTGGATCCAATAAGCAAGGTGCGCTTTCTTGCGCCATGCGAGAAACGCCGCAGGAATCGCCGCCGTCATGGGGGAAACACCGAAAAATAGGACCGTATCAAAGGACCGGTTTCTAACCAACCGAGGGAAATGCAGCAATCCGGAAACGACAAAAGATAGGTAATTTAGAGCCAATCCCAACGCCCCCGCACGCCCCCGAGGGCGAAGAGGGACTCGGAAGACCTCTATGTTGTCGTTAAAGATTTCCCGTGATGTACCGGCTTGCCCATAGCCAGGCCATATCCGCCCAGTCGGATAGTTTGGTTTGCCTGTCACCACGGTGACTGAGTGTCCTTCGAGCACAAGTGACCGGGCGAAGTCGTTGATAATAAAGGATTCCGGCCAGAAATACTGGGAAACAACGAGAATACGCATGAATTTATCTCCGATCAACCCAGCCGGGTGATGCCTTCTCAGGTTGAGATATCCATCTGTAAGTCTCGGCATATTGCTCTGCGATGGCGTCCCAGCCGAACCGTTGTCCAGCATAGATTTGCGCTTTCTTTCGCATAGCTGAAAGCATCGACGCATCAAGGTTGATTGCTGCTTGCAGTGCATCGCGCAGCTGCCCCACATCATTATCCACGACCCAGCCCAGTCCTTCGCTCGAAAGCTCACCCCAGGGCGTTGCATGGGTGGTTATTACCGGCAAACCTGCAGTTAACGCTTCGGCAACGGTAATCCCGAAATTTTCCGAATAGCTCGGGAGTACATAGACTGATGCTTTCGTGAAGACGTCCCAACGTGCGCCTCCGAAAACGGGCGGCATAAGTGCAATGTCACCACTATTGCAAGCCTCAATTCGCTGCTCTATTTTCTCCGTATAGGCCATATCTCCGTGACCATGAATGTGCAGGCGAAAACCTTTACGGTTATCGACGGCTGACCATGCGTCAATAAGGTCGAGTACCCCCTTCTTCGGTACCAATCGGGAAAAGAACAGTACTATCCGCTCACGCTCGGCGCCGTTTCGTGGAAAGCCTTGAAGATCGACACCATTGGGAATAATGGCAATCGGCGGCGTTAGACCGAGGTCTCTTAGCCTTTCCATTTCTTGCGTGGAGTTGACAACCAGAAGGTCGGCACCCTGCAAAATACGTTTCTGGTAAAGCCACCAGGCTACTTGCTTTTTCACACGCTTGTGACGAAAGGCCCACGGTTCTAGCGCGCCATGTGGGCTTATCACAACAAGGGCGCCTCGCCGACGCGCTTCTCGGAAAGCGCGATATTCAAAAGGCGTCCAGATCCCATGAATATGGACCAACGGTTGAACCGCATTTTTCTTTAAGCTTGCAAACCCTTGCCCATTTAGCCCAACGACCTGTGTATTCGGTATGTTTTCAAAGGGGATGTTGCCGCTTATGAAATGAGCTTCTGCGCCAAGTGCGAGCAAACGCGTATGCAGTGGCCGTGCAACATTTACGATCCCTCCGCCTAGACGGCTGGAATCGTGAACGATAGTGGTAATACAAACACTCACTATGCGCCCTCGTACATGCTTACCGGTGTATCAGTGCTGAGATTTTTCGAAAGATGCGCAATAGGAACATACTGCGAATTTCCTTAACCTCGGCCTTTGTCGAGATTATCTCAGACAACGCGGTCGCAAGCTGGGCCTTGCATGCCTCTAGTTCGTTAGCAAGACTTTGAACCGAACTGTCAAGAAGCGATACACGCGATTGAAGCTGTTTAACGGAAGTCGACGTATCGATTATGATGCGCTCCTGCAACGCGGGCTGCCAGGGCGCAAAAGGAAATTTCAGGATGTCCGCCACCTTCGGTGAGTGATCGCGAGTTAAGATGCAGACGATCGAGTTGGCAAATTCCATTTTCTCGGGAGAGGTATCAGTAACGCCTATCATATCTTCAAAGAAGAATTCCGCGTCGTCATATCGCGCGAAACTGCTTTCATCGATAAAATGAACCTTGTGGTGAATGTTACCCTCCGGTTCCCTATACGGCACATTGATCATAATGCGTCGTGAGAAATCAAATTGGCGTGCTAATTCGAGCCCATTCTCAATATGTTCCAACGCATGGCGCGATACGACGTAGTCAAATACCTCACGCTGCTGAAGGAAGGCTTCCGCATCGGCATTCACGTACGAAATGTTCTCGGCTAGGTAGTTCGAACGTGCGTATTCAATCGATTCCCGGGATGGGTCGATGCCGACAATCTCTACGTTCGGCAAGCTCGCTAGCGCAAATGTGCCATGACCTACTCCACAACCAAGGTCCAAAATTCGCAAAGTTTTCCCCGGAGCGCGCTTTATATCGGCTTCGATGATATTTTGAAAGAAACGGTAACTGCTTTTGTGGCGTACTATTTCTGCAAGATCGTGCGATTCGCCGGGAATAAGACGCTCGCCATCATTGAATATCGCATTATATTGATCGGAATGCATATATCTTCCTTGGTCTGGACTGCACGATTGCCTGCCCATCGTCTCTAAAGTGGAATCAACTCAATTTCCACCATAGGAATTCCGATTAGAACACCTGTTTCAACCGTTGTGTGTGCGGAAAAGACTAAGCCTTCATGCAACCAATGATGTTGAACGTGATCTTTTACAGTTCCACTCGCCACTGCCAGGGCAATGCTGTATGTGCCTGCTGCTAATCTTGGCATGCGGAAGCGAAATCGAGCGGTCAATGTGCCGCCAGCACAGATACTAATCGGATTTTCAGCGGTCGTCGAAAATGTGTTGTCGCCAAAAATATACTGCCCGAGGCGGTCCTTGACTACAAAGCCGGCAATGATGGAGCTCAAATCCTTCGACGCTCGGACTACAACTTTCAAGTCTAATAGCTCCTCGCCATAAGTGGCGTGAACAGCGCTTCCATTTTCGTCCGTAAGCGAACAAGCAAAAATTTCCGCTGCGCCATCGCCGAAACCACGCTTATTTGCGGGCTCGACCATTCCCCCCGGTTGAGAATGCGAAACGACTGCGCCTTCTTTTTTGATCCCGCCGTCACTAGGCAGCGAGGATCGCTCTTGCAGAGTGCCCGTGTGCTGCTCGTATAGGTTGGCTAAGTATTCCTCGCAGACCTCCTTTGGGTCACCCTGCGCTCGGATTGAACCGTGATGGAGCCAGATGACCCGATCACAAAAACTCATCATTGCTCCGGTATCGTGGCTTACGAAGAAAATGGATCCACGCTCTTGGAAACTCCGCAGGAAGCGCATGCATTTCTGCTGGAAGTAAGCATCTCCCACAGCCAAAGCCTCATCAATGATGAGGATATCTGCGTCAACATTGGCAATCACACTAAAGGCAAGGCGGACGAACATACCGCTTGAGTAGGTCTTTACCGGCTGGTCTATATGTTCGCCAATTTCTGCAAAGTCTATGATCGCCGACATACGCTCGTCAATTTCAGCTGTCGTCAATCCATAGATTGTAGCATTAAGATAGACGTTTTCTCGCCCTGTGAAATCCGGGTTGAAGCCGGCGCCAAGCTCCAGCAGAGCCGCAACCCTCCCCTGGCTGCGGGCGGTTCCGCTCGATGGGGTGAGCGTACCGCAGATGATCTGAAGTAATGTCGATTTACCGGATCCGTTTTGGCCAATGATACCGAGCGTTTCGTGCGGCTTAAGGCTGACGGAAACGTCGCGCAGCGCCCAGAATTCGCGATAACGTGGCGCCTCCCTCCGCAAGCGCGGTACAATTCTCCCAAAAAGTGGCGCAGCCAGCCGCTTAAGCTTCGGTACCAGCATCTGCTTGAGGCGGTCTTCGGGCCTGTTGTAGAGCCGGTAGATTTTACTAATATTTTCGGCCTCGATCACCGCGTTAAAGTACATCGGCAAACCCTTTTCGCGTTGCCTGAAACCAGGCTAAACCGGCAAGAAAGACAATGCAGGCGACTAACAGATAAGCGATCAGCATAGTCCAGTCGGGCATGGTGCCTAGGATTGCGACACCACGTAATTGTTCTACGATCAACGTTAGGGGATTAGCATATAAAAAAGGGCGATACGCTACCGGTACATTTTCAAGCGGAAACAATACCGGTGACGCAAACATCGCCACTGTAGAAAGAATCCCAACTATGTGCGCTAGGTCGCGCACAAATACACCCGTGGCGCTAAGAAAATATGTGAGGCCAAGGATGAGCAATGCATATGGCGCAATGATGATTGGCAGGAAAACAATCGTTAACGGTACGCTACCTTGTAGATAGAATAGTAGAATCGCGATCAACAACATCCCAATGACAAGATTGATAAGGGCACCTAATAGAGGCACCAGTGGCAGCAACTCCAACGGAAATACCACCTTCTTAACATAAGAGGGGTTGCTCGCGATAAGCAGTGGTGCGCGATTAACGAATTCTGCAAAGAAACCGTGCACGACAAGCCCGGTGAACAAGAGAATAACGAAATTGCCCCTGGTATCTGGTCCCGCGCCCCATCGCATCTTAAAGACGAAAACAAAGACGAACGAGTAAAGTGTAAGCATCATCAGCGGGTTGAGTAGTGCCCAAGCTGCGCCCAATAATCCGTTCCTGTAGCGCATGGAAAAATCACGTTTCCACAGCTGGACAAGCAAATTCCTATTGGTCCAAAAGCTCCCCAACATCGCGGCCGTAGAGGGCGGCCTGTTGACATTATTCAGTGTCATGGGGTCTCGTTAACCTTTCATCCGGCACAAATCTCTTGGGACAGATTGCAGCCTCGTCATCACTGGTATTCACGTCGATCGCGTAATTATAGCTCGGGGAGCGCGGCGTCAACGAGATCAATATGATCTTGAGACACCAGCCAGCTACGAGCCGACGGCTGTTTCTGCGCATCAAAGATTACGGTCAGACGCAGCGATATTAAGCGGGCGGCAGCCGCTGCTAGCGCGATCCTGCCGACATCCTCGTCCGAAACGACGAGCCGCTCAAATCCTTCCTGAAGCACGAACCTCGAGAGCGATGTGATTATCTTAGGTGGAAGTGAGGCATAAATACCCGCCCAATCATCGCCGGGCCTAATGTCGAAATTTACCAGCGATGGCGCTTGCGCATAGTTGACAGCGCCAACGGTAAAATGGGTTTGGCGGTCATCCAGCGCTAGGTTTTCTCCGCCGTGCTCGGTGAATATCGGCTTCAGATCATCCAGAAAACTTGTCAAGACAAGCGTCTGGGTATCGGGATAAAGGGTTGAAATCATTTGCGGCGCAGCGACCGAAGCGGAAACCCTAGCAATTAATCGGTGTTGAGCAACCTCGTTATTCGGGTCGACGGAAGACCTGGCTTGCATGACGTTCAGTCGTGTATTTTCATATTCAAGCCGCGCGATTTGTCGCTTCAAACTGGCTTTCTCTGCGTAAAGGGCGTGCATTTCGTGATGGAGACTGCGCATACGCGGGACCTTCAGCACTAGTCGCCGCAGGAGGCCTTTCATCTTAACCCGAAAATGAGCTCGCCGCCGGCGAATCGCTGAACCCACCGTTCGCGCAAGCCAAATCGACGACGTATAGCGTTCTGATTTTGCAAGTTGGGCTGCAACGAAGTTCGCAGCGCCCCTTTCGTCGGCATGATTTTGTAGACGTGCACTATCTGTATCTTCAACTGTAGAAGCGCCAATGAAGGCATTGAAAGCACGTTCCATTGACTCCAGGGTGAAGTCTTTGAGAAACGCAGCGTGTGCATTCAATGCCATCGATCGATAGCCGTCCGGATTGGAAATGAGCCTCTCCAATTCGTTATATATGGCACTAGCATTTAGCTTCTCAGCCACGAGGCCACATTGTCTGCTCTTTATATAGTGAGCGGGAGCCGAGTAAGCCGGTCCATGAAATACGATAGGGCGGCCTGCGGCGAGATAAAGCACCAGCTTGCTAGGGAAGCTATACAGCGACACTTCCTTCATTCCTGGATCGAAGGGGTAGGGACAGTAAAGGAGATCGCATTGCGACAAAACAGACGCTGCGTCCGGCTGGGATTTCCAACCGAGGAAAGAAATATGCGCGTCAACGCCGCCCGGGGGACGTTGGGGACCCAGCACAACAATACGGACCGGCCTGCCGGCTATTGTCCAACCGGAAGACTGCATAGCCCGAAGTAATTGCAACCATTCACCGGCCGCGTAAAACTGGCCAGCCATACCGATCAAAATGGGCCTGCGTTTATCTTCCACAACCTCCGAGAAATGGGCCATAGATCGAGCGTGGCTCGAAATGACTGGCACCGCATTCACCTTGAACCGGTCTCGATAGAGTTGCGCCATAGGCTCCGATGCCGTTGCAATGCATCGGCTGTTTTGAATGGCTTGATCGAATAACGACTGAACGCGACGAGAGGTCAGTCCGTCAATACGATTAGCTTTGGCCCACCAACTGAACGGATCCCATACATGAGTATGAAGCGGAACACCCAATTTGTCCGCCACCGACTGCGCCATGCGGATTGTCGTCTGCCCTTGTAGTACGGCCCAAACGCGATCGACGTTTTGTTCACGGCCGAATGCAACGGCCTTATCGATCAGGGACCGAACGGCCGTCCTTTCTATAAAGAATTCCCCGGCAAGCGACACAAGGGAAGACACCTTACGGATGAAACGCCGCTTTGGCAGCCAAGACCAGTTCTCGTTAGGCTTGGCATGGATTTCGGTCGGTATATTTGCAAACTCCGACGTGGTTCGAATATCAAGCCCTGCATTTACAACAGCGAAACAGCAAATGCCATCGCGTGGCACGAAACGCACCATTGCCGACAGCACAAGTCCCGCTGTGTAATTATCGCAAGGCGGGATATCAGAGAGCAAAAGTATCTTCATAGCTGCATTTCTGCACAATCACCCGATTTTTCTTGGGATAAAACACGCTTGTAGAGTTGCGCAGTCAAAAGCGCCTGGTCGCGAATATCGTAATGTTTTTCCGCTAACATGCGAGAAAGCTCTCCCCGCTTCTCACACTCAGCTGGATCCCGCACCAACCGCTCAATCGCGCGAGCCAGCTCACTAACATCACCATGCGGAACAGATAAGCCAGCGCGAGGGGCGAAGGTGACCTGTGGAAGCGATGTCCCTTCAAAAGATAGAACTGGTCGAGCGCAAGCCATAGCCTCGATTGCCATGAGACCGAAAGCCTCTGCTGTGGAAGGCATGGCGAAAAAATCACAAGCCGCGTAGGCGTCCTGCAGCAGCTCTTCATCGTTCGACCAGCCAAACTCGATAATCTGATGTTTCCCGATAAAGCGATCGAAGTGACCGGGTTCCTGCAAGGAGATAATGCAAAGCCTAAGATCGGGGCTCAGCTGCTCAAGAGCCGCTACAAACTGGGCAAGTCCCTTGAACTGAGTTGAAGACGACCGCAAAAATATAACGGAGCGATCGGGGAATATTCCGAGCTTGTTTCGTGCCAACATCCTATCTGCTGGCCTGTATTTCTGAAGATCGAGACCGAATGGAATTACATTAAAATTAAAGTGCTTTGCCAGTGGAGAGGTCGAAGCCATTTCGCGCATCCACTCCGATGCAACCACGACCTCTGCTTTAACTTTTTTATAGATTTTGTTTTTCCAGGCAAATTGTTCTGCCGTCTTGTCGTGCCGCATGGCGAACGGAATATTGAGGTCCGGACAGGAGCCGCAACCCTGCCTCCAGCGCGTACAGTGCAAGGGATAGATACAATGGCCAGTCATAGGCCATGGGTCATGCCAGGTCCACACAGTTGGCTTGCGCCGAGTGAGAAATGGCAGAGCCGAGAAACTGAAATAGCCATCGTGAATGATATGCAGATGCGCGATGTCGGCCTCGCGAACTTTTGCGTGATAAGGCAACGTCCATGAATGTGGTTGCAGGCGCGCGTGGAGCGAAAGCCGATTCTCGATTTGCATTAAACCACGCGTAACGATACGGCTGCCTGGATAATCAAAGGCTTTAGACACAAAATCCGCGTCCGATTGTTTATTCCAATAGACAAGTTGCGAAGTCGCGATCCCGTGTGTTTGCAGATATGGCCTAAGATCAAAACCATTAAACCGTCGGCCAATCAGATCCCCAGAGTTGATTTGCACCGCCTTAATCGTCATAGCGACTCCGCATATATTAAAACTTCATCACCTTCATACGCCGGTATCAGTTAGCCGATCGTCGTGTAAAGTGTGGTCGTCGCCTCCGCGAGCCAATACACCATGTGAAAATGCCCGAATACACATATTCGGCGTGTGCCAACACACAAAAGTGTTCAAAGAAAGATTTTAGGGGCGCAGACCAAACTCGAAGACGCTCTTAGGCAAATCAAAGCCGATCGTGGTTATTTCCATCGGAAGGATGCGTCCCATCAGAAACCCAGTCTCGGGCAGCGCCCTGCCTCAATGCCCATCCCGCGGGACGGCATCCTTGGGTATGGTGTCGGTGAGGTTCTTCCGGTGGAAGATGAAGAGGCCGGCGAGCACGATGACGACCGATCCGACGATGATCTGAGCGTCTGGAATATCGCCGAAGAAGAGAAAACCCAGCGCGATCGCCCAGATCAGCAGGCTGTATTGCAGCGGCGCAAGCAGCGATGCGGGCGCGAGCTTCAACGATCGGGTGATCATCATATGGGCACTGCCCGCAACGACGCCGAGTGCAAGCATGGCGGCGTAATCGAGTGTCGATGCCGAACGCCAGTTGCCGATGCTCAGCACAATGCCCGTAGCGAGAGCGGCAACCGTCTGCCATGCAACGAGTGTCGCGTCGCTGGTCTGCCGGAGCCGCCGGCTCAGGACCAGAGTCAGCGCGAAGGCGAGACTGCGCCAAGGCCGAAAATCGATGGCCAGGAGAGCATTGCCGCTGAAGGTCTCAAGGCGATCAGCACACCGACAAAGCCGACCAGAACCGCCAGCCAGCGCCGCCAGCCTATCCGTTCACCCAGGAAGAAATGCGAAATCGCGGCAACGTAGATGGGGCCTGCCATGTAGAAGGTCATGACATCGGCAAGCGGGAGATAGGCGACTGCAGCATAGAAAAGAGCGACATCGGCGGTCGTCATGACGACCCGCAGGATCTGCAATGGCGGCCGCTCCAGCCGAAACAGAGCATCGCTTCCCTGCCTCGCGATCATCGGCGCGAGGATGATGAAGGAACCGAACGAGCGTATCACCAGGATTTGGCCGACTGAAAAACTAGCAACCAGCCATTTGCCCATGGCATCGTTCAGCGAAAACATGAAATCGCCGAAAAGCATGAGAAGCACGCCGGCAAGCACGAGATTGCCGCTCGTGCCGGCTTTGCGAACGTTCATGATATTTCCTTTTGCGATTCCCGGCTTCTCTCTTGCCCGGCTTTAGCCGGTTTTACCCCCGGCACGCAAGGCGCGCTTCAACCATCACGGTACGCCTCAATCGTTGTAAACCTTTGCCTATGAGCGTTAAAATGGCTCTGAGCTTTCATGCTTGCATAACTGCTTGCCGATATTGTCTGTCTGCCAAGTGAGAGAACATTGATGATGCAGCAGCCGGGTAAATCGTCGAAATCAACAGACGTGGATCCGAACGGTGAGAACCGGCATGTTCGGGAGTTGTTCGAATTGCTCCAGGCTCAGTATCTAGCGCTGAGCGAGCGATATGAATGGCTCGAGGCGATGATCAACTATGTCCCTGATTTCATCTACGCCAAGGATAGAGAGGGCCGTTTCCTCTTCGCCAATCAGGCCATCGTCGCGAATAACGGCTTTCTGGATGTCGAAGAGCTGATTGGCCTCACGGACGCGGAAATTCACCCGATGGCCGATGCTGAAAAGATCGACGCAGTCGAGCAACGTGTCATGGAGACGGGCAAGCCCGATCTAGGCGTCGAAGAACGGCGCATGAAGGGCGAAGGATGGCTGATGATGTCCCGCGTGCCGCTGCGGGACCGAAACGGTATTATCATCGGCGTGGTGGGAGCATCCCGCGATATCACCGCCCGCAAGCGGGCAGAGGAGCTGATGAGCGCGCAGACCAAGCTTCTGCAGGATGTCGCCAGAGGAGTCGAGCTTTCCTCTTTTCTCAAGGACGCTCAGATGCTCCTTGAGCGGCTGCTGGACGGGAGGCACGTCAGCTTCGCCGTCGATGGCGGCCAAACGGAATCTATTGCAGAAGGCGCCATGGAATTCCCGATCTTTTCGCGGGATGGCGGCAGGCACGGAACCCTGGTCGCCGAGAGAGCCAATGGCGACGAAAAGGGCCTCATGGAATTTCTTGCCGGTGTGGCTCAGACGGTGGGAATCGCCATTGATCGACATCAGGATATCGCTCATATCGCCTATCTTGCCGAACATGATGCACTGACCGGCCTGCCAAACCGCACCCGGCTCGATCGCAAACTTGCCGAATTGCTGGAAAAGGCCGCGCAGGAACAAAAGTGCGTAGCCGTCGCCTTTGTCGATCTGGATAATTTCAAGCTGGTCAACGACAATCTCGGACATGCGGCTGGCGATGAGTTGTTGAAAGTCGTCGCCCAGCGAATATCAGCCCGGATCGGAAACAGTGGCATCGTATCGAGGATCGGCGGTGATGAATTCATAATTGTCCTGACGGAGAATCTCGACCCCGTTTCTCGAAGGTTGCGTGCCATTCTCGAAGGCATCTCTGAGCCGCTGACCATCGATGGCGTCGAAATTCGGGTCACTTGCAGCATGGGCGTGGCATGCTCCACTGAACATGGTGACACAGCGTCCGAACTCTTCGCCAATGCCGATATGGCGCTCTATCGCGCAAAGGAATCTGGCCGCAATGGCATTCAGATGTTCAATGCCGCCATGGGGGAAGAGGCTCGCAACAAGCTGACCCGCATCGACGAACTACGGCGCGCGGTGGAGCGGGACGAGTTCGTACTCCACTATCAGCCGCAGAAAGACATCCGCACCGGAAATGTGATCGGTGTCGAGGCGCTGGTGCGATGGCAGCACCCGGTCGAAGGCTTGCTGCTGCCGGGTGCTTTCATACCTCTGGCTGAGGAAACCGGGCTCATCGTTGCGATCGGCGATATCGTGCTGCGGAAAGCTTGTCAGCAAGCCCAGGTCTGGCAGGACCGAGGCCTTGCGGCACTGCGAGTGGCTGTGAACGTATCCGCACGCCAGTTTCTGGAGAAGTCCTTGACACATCAGGTGGCCTCCGCGCTGAAATCTGCCGGGCTTGATCCACAATGGCTTGAACTTGAGCTGACGGAGAGCCTGATCATGCATGACGTGGAAGGCGCCATAGAGCGCATGCACGAGCTGAAGCAGCTCGGCGTCAGCCTTGCGATCGATGATTTCGGCACGGGATATTCGAGCCTGAGTACCCTTCGACGCTTTCCTCTGTCCCGCCTGAAGATCGACAGATCGTTCATTGCCGATATTCCGAGCAAGACCGGTGACATGGCGATCACCTCCGCCATTGTGTCGCTTGGCAGAACGCTTGAGCTGGAAGTCGTCGCCGAAGGTGTGGAAACCGAAGAACAGGCGCATTTCCTGGCCGGCGCCGGATGCGAGATGTTCCAGGGTTACCTGTTTGCCAGACCCCTGCCCGCTTCCGAGGTCGAGGAGTTGATCGCCGGGATGGCTATTCTGACAGATCGCGGCTGAGCTGCCCCGGTGGTACAGGATCGCGCGGCCGGGTCAGGGAAACGCTACGATTTCGATCCAGTTCGCACCGGCACTGACCGGATATCGTCCGGCGGGAGTCAAAACACCGTCGGTCGGGTCAATGGCGTAGACGGATAGTCTGTCGGATTTTTCGCCCGATGCCACCAGGAACCGGCCCGACGGTTCGATGCGGATACCGCGAGGTTGCTGCTCCGTCGGGTAATTGGTGACATAGGTCAGCCTGCCGTCGGGCTCCCCCACGCGAAGGAGTGCGATCGTGCTGGTCGTCCGCTCGGTCGTATAGAGGAATTTGCCGTTTGGCGTGATGCCGATATCCGCCGCCCAGACCCTCGGCTTGCCGTCCTCCACAGGAGCCGTGATGGGCGTCGCAAAGTTGGATGAGGCTGGTGCCGTTGGTGCAATGCCGGGAGATAGTCCGGCATCGACCGGAACGGAGGCGATGCTTTCGACCTCGGTCAATGTTCCCCGGACGGCATCCAGCGCGTAGTGAATGACATGGCCGGTCAGCTCGGTCAGGACATAGATCGACTTATTGTCCGGAGACACGACGATGTGGCGCGGACCAAAGCCGGCCCTGGTGGCGACCTGCGGCGGGTCGTTCGCGGTCAGCAAGCCGGTTTCGGCATTGAGGATGAATTGCAGCACGGCATTGGAACCGAGATTGGTCGCAAAGACGTATTTGCCGCTCCTGTCGCTCACAATCGAATGTGCGTTACGACCCGTCGGGATCACTTGCCCCGCGTCTTCACTGACGAGCCCATCCCTGCCGATTGAAAGGGCGGCGATCTTGTTGCCGCCATATGATGCGGCAAGCAGCAGCTTGCCGGATGGATCGGTGGAGATGTAGGCCATGTTGTCGGGCAAGACGGCAACGCCTTGTTGGGTCAGCCCGCCCGCCGTGCGGTCGATCGCCAGTGTCAACACCCGGTAGGGCTCTGCACGGATGACAGCGTAGAGATGCGTTCTGTCCGGACTGACGGCCATTGGCATGACCATTTTGCCGGCTTCGAAGGCCGAAACCGGCTTCAGCGCGCCAGTCGCCTCATCCATCTCATAGATATCGATCGTCCCGGCGGTCGCCGCCGCGACATAGACCAAGGTCCGGGCCGGTCCTGCGGCCGAAGCTTCAATCATGGGTCACCTCACCAGAACATCGACTGCCGACTCCGCCGGCAGCCATAGGAGTCTTCTAGCAAATATCACGCGGCGACGGCGATGATCTTTTCCAGCGCGGCCAACTCGTCCGCTGTCAGGTCGGTCAAAGGCGGCCTCACCGGGCCTGGATCCTTGCCGAGAACATGGAGCCCCGCCTTGATGATCGACACGGCATAGCCCTTCTTGCGATTACGCAAGGTTACGAGCGGGAAGAAGAAGCGCTTGAGGATATCGTCTACCACTGCCTGATCGCCGCGGCGCAGAGCTGTATAGAAGCGCTGTGCCAGCGCGGGCACGAAGTTGAAAACCGCCGAAGAATAGGTCGTCACGCCGGCACCAAAATAGGCCTGGGCATAGACTTCGTGAGTCGGCATGCCGCCGACATAGACCAGGCGATCCCTAAGGGTCGTGGTGATCTCGATGACCTTGTCGACATCGCCGACACCATCCTTGAAGCCGATGAGGTTCGGGCATTCGTCAGCAAGCCGCTTCAGGCTTTCGGCAGTGAGTACGGCATTGTCACGGTTGTAGACGATAACGCCGATGCCGACGGCCTGGCAGACCGCCTTCACATGCGCGATGAGACCGGCCTGCTCGGCAAACATCAGATAGGGCGGCAAAAGCAGCAGCCCGTCGGCGCCCGCTTTCTCGGCCGACTTGGCGATTTCGACGGCAAGCGAGGTGCCGTAACCTGTTCCGGAAATGATCGGTGTATTGCCGGCAGAAGCCTTGGCGGCACGCACCACCTGGGGGGTCTCGGAAGGGTTAAGAGAGAAGAATTCGCCGGTGCCGCCGGCTGCAAAAAGTGCTGCCGCATCATAGCCCGCCAGCCACTCGACATGGCTGCGATATTTGGCCTCGTCGAATGTCAGGTCCTGCTTAAAATGCGTGACGGGAAAAGACAGCAAACCGCTGCCAACCGCCTGCTTCAATTCATTCGGGTTCATGGCGAAATCCTTCTGTGGATCAATAGGCTGAGAATGTCTCAGGCCTGTTCGAGCGATTGAACGAGGGCGGCGATGTAGCCGTAGCAAAAGGCAAAGGCGACGCCGGTGGGGTCGCGGCCGCTGATCGTTGGAACGTGATCGGGCATCAGCATGTAGCGATAGCTGACTTCCTTGTAGATCCGGGCAGAGCGAACCATGTCCATGTCGCCCTCCTCCGGGAACGTCTCCATGAAGGACAGCTTGCCGCCCCGGATGTTGCGGAAGTGGACGTTGAAGATCTTGTCGCGCGTGCCGAACCAGCGGATGACGTCGTCGATCTCTTCACGCGGATTGTCGAGCATCTCGCCAATCGAGCCCTGGCAGAAGTTCAGCCCGTGATAGGGGCTTTCGCGCATGAGCACGAACTTCTTTAGCCCCTCCACCGTGCCGAGAACACGCGTAACACCACGATAGCCCGGCGGCGTATAGGGATCGTGCGGATGGCAGGCGAGACGGACGCGATTGCTTTCCGCTACAGGGACTACGCGCTCCAGAAAATAGTCGATCCGCTCCCAGTTCTCGTCTTCCGACAGCACACCAGCTAGGCCGGGGGGCGCCTGATGGTCGGCCTTCTCCCAGCGGAAGCTGGCATTCATCGAGCCCCCTCGCCCCGGCTCGTCCGGCGTGCGCGGAATGCCGATGAGGTTGAGATTATACTTCACGGAGGGAATGCCGGCGCTAGCGGCATCCTCGATCAGCTTGCAGACGGCGTCGATCTGCCGGTCGCGATCTGGTCCGGCAAGCAGAATATCGGGGTAGGAAGCCTTCTCGATCGGCTGCGATGGCAACGGAAGCTGGATCATATCCAGGATCAGGCCGAAACTTTCGATCTTGTCGCGATGGCGCTTGAGGTCAGACAAAGTCCAGCTGTCAGGCTTCCCCGGCGGATCAGCGCAGATACGCTTCAGCCCCAACTGTCTGAAAACCCGATAGTCGTCATCGTCCCGTGCTTCGACCTGCGTTCCTACATACACCTGCCGCATCTCCCCTGAGATTTATATCATATGACATAATATGACTTGTGTTGCGAGTCGAGCCTTATTGCTGCTGTTCGGCAAGGAAACGATAGCGCCGCTGGCTTGCCATCATATGAGCCCGCATCGCCTGGCGCGCGCGCTCCGGGTCCTGATCTGCAATCCCGGCCAGGATCTCCGCGTGCTCCGCATGAACCTTCTCCAGATAGGTCCGATCATTGGCTTCGGGCAGGGTTGGGAACTGGCCGCGCGGGATGGTGCGTGCCCCGAAATGCCGGAGAACATCGACGTAGAAACGGTTGTTGGTGGCGATGGCAACAGCCAGGTGGAATTCGTAATCCGCCTCCACGGTCGGAAGCCCCTGCTCGATCAGCGTCGCCATTTTGCGATTGGCGGCGGCGATCGCGGCCTCCTGCTCGGCCGTCCTGCGATAGGCCGCAATCGCCGCCGCCTCACCTTCGGCGGCCATGCGAAATTCCAGCAATTCCAGGGTTTCCGGAATGCTTCGGATCTCAACCGGGGTCAACATCAATCCTGGACGAGCTGTCGCCTCGGCAACGAACACGCCCTTGCCCTGCATCGGCTTGACGAGCCCGGCGGCGCGGAGATCAGCGATCGCCTCGCGCACGACCGTGCGGCTGACCCCGTAAGTCGCCTCCAACTGAGGCTCGGTCGGAAGCTGGTCGCCTACCCGAAGATGACCCGCTTCAATCTGCGCACGCAACTTGTCAATGACTTGCTGCGCCAATCTCTGCCGGCCACCGCTGACTGATGTCATTCCCTACCTCTCAATCACTTGCCCAAAGGCGACCATTCCGCCGGTCAGTCAAACGATCCAAAAACTCATAATATGACATCAACCTATCATAGTGAAGCGCCTTCCAACAGGGCCTCCGTGCACTGGAAACACAGCAGATAGCACCATCCCGCGAGAGCGCTTTGTCGATTTCAAAATCACCATATTGACATTTGTCGAAAGCATCTCGAATATTGTCAACATTGGTGCTGAGAGACGATAATCGGCTTCGGCCGGCCATTCGGCGCAGCATCGGGAGTGCGGAGGGGAACGTGGAATTCCTGCTTGAAGTAGAGGGGCTGAAGAAGTCCTTTGGCGGTGTCGCCGCGTTGCGAGATGGGCGCTTTCAGTTGCGCGCCGGCTCGGTCCACGCCTTGTGCGGCGGCAACGGCGCGGGCAAGTCGACGTTCCTGAAGATCCTCATGGGCATTCACAAGCGCGATGCCGGCTCCATTCGCCGCCGCGGCAAGGACGTGGATTACGCCAGCCCCGCCGAAGCGCTCGCCGCCGGTATTGCCATCATCGAGCAGGAACTCAGCCCGATCCCTCATATGACGGTTGCGGAGAACATCTATCTCGGCCGCGAGCCGTCGGCCCGTTTCGGCGGCATCGATTTCAAGACGATGAACCGCAACGCCCAGGCGCTACTCGACCGGCTGCAATTCAATATCCGCGCCACGCAATTCATGATGAACCTCTCTGTGGCACAGGTTCAGCTCGTCGAGATCGCCAAGGCGCTCAGTCACGATGCCGAAGTGATCTTCATGGACGAGCCGACATCGGCCATCGGCGAGAAGGAAGCGCAGCAGCTGTTTGCGACCATCGAGCGGCTGAAGGCCGAGGGCAAGGGCATCGTCTATGTCTCGCACCGGCTTTCGGAAATCTTCCAGATCGCCGATTCCTACACGGCCTTCCGCGATGGCTCCTATGTTGGCAGCGGTGCGCTCGCCGATATCGACCGGCCCGGCCTTATCCGCATGATCGTCGGCCGCGAGCTCGGCGAGGAATATATCAAGACCAACGTGCCGACAGACACGCCCGGACTGGAAGTCTCGGATCTGACGGCCGCAGGCAAGGTGAACGATATCTCCTTCACGGCCCACAAGGGCGAGATATTCGGCATTTACGGGCTGATGGGCTCGGGTCGCACCGAGATCTTCAACTGCATCTTCGGTCTCGATGCCACCGGCTCCGGAAACATAAAGCTCGGTGGACAGCCGATCACTGTGCGCAAGCCGGCGGAGGCCATGCAGCACGGCATCGCCTTCGTGACCGAGGACCGTAAGTTGACCGGGCTCAATCTCATCGACAGCGTGCGCAATAACATCTGCCTGGCGAGCCTGCCGGAAATGAGCCCGCGTTTCTCGATGGATCGGCGAGCCGAGGCGGAGGCCAGCCAGGAGATGATCAAACATTTCGGCATCAAGGCGGCGCGCGACAGCATGCCGGTCTCGGGTCTCTCTGGCGGCAACCAGCAGAAGGTCGTGCTCGGCAAGTGGTTCCTGCGCAAGCCGAAGGTACTCCTTTTGGATGAACCGACGCGCGGCGTCGATGTCGGCGCCAAGCGCGAAATCTATCGCATCATCTGCGACTTCGCTGCCGAAGGCGGCACGGTCATCATGATCTCATCGGAAATAGACGAAGTGCTCGGCATGTCCGATCGCATCCTGGTGATGCGTCAGGGCCGCTCCGCGGGAATTCTCAAGAGGGAGGAGGCCGACGCGCAATCGCTCGTGCATCTGTCGACCTGAATACGGCAGGCATGAAGCTCAAAAGAATGCGTCCGGCAACAAAAGGTATTCGCAATGTCTGCCACTGAAAACAGCAAGTCCAATTCCTGGTTCGGCTCCGACCGGCGCCGATTGATCATCCAGGAATATGGAATCTTTCTCGCCTTCCTTCTGCTCGCGATCGTCCTCTCATTTTCGAATGAGTACTTCCTGACGGCCGGCAACATCTCCAACGTGTTGCTGCAGACCTCGATCAACGGCGTTCTGGCGATCGGCATGACATTCGTCATTCTGACACGCGGCATCGATCTTTCCGTCGGCTCGGTCGTTGCGCTGACCGGCATCGTCAGCGCCAGTTTCGCCACGACCTCTGCAACCGCTGGCATCCTCGGCGCGCCATATCCGCCTTATGTCGCCCTGTCTGTGGGAATACTGGTCGGCGTTGCCTGCGGCGCTGTCGTCGGCCTCATCGTTTCGCGCTTCGCCGTCCCCGCCTTCGTCGCAACGCTCGGCATGCTCTCGGCGGCGCGCGGCCTGACACTGATCTATGGTGGCGGCAAGCCGGTTCCGGCTCTCACGCCAGATTTCCGCTGGATCGGCACTGGCAATGTCTTGTCCATTCCGATGCCGGTCATCCTGCTGGCCATCGTCTTCATCGTCGCCTGGTGGGTCCTCAATCGCACCCGCTTTGGCCGGTATATCTATGCCGTTGGTGGCAATCCGCACGCCGCCATTACCTCGGGCATCAATGTCAGCAAGCTGCGCTTCCTCGTTTATGTCATCTCGGGTGGCCTTTCCGGGCTGGCTGGCATGCTGCTTGCTGCCCGCACCGGTTCGGCCTTGCCCCAGGCGGGGATCGCCTACGAACTCGACGCGATCGCCGCTGTCGTCATCGGCGGAACCAGCCTTTCCGGCGGCGTCGGACGCATCACCGGCACGCTCATCGGCGCCCTGATCATCGGTGTGATGAACAACGGTCTCGATCTGATGGGGATCCAATCCTACTACCAGCAGGTCCTGAAGGGCGCCCTCATCGTCGGCGCCGTCATGCTCGACCAAAAGCGAAATCTGGGCGGCTAAGCCCGAAGACATCCTGGTGCTGCGCACCCGGAAACCAAACGGCGCGTCATGACGGCCGCCGGACTTTTCAACGGAGGAGAATTATAATGAAGAAATTACTGATTGCTCTTGCTGCGGCCACCGCACTTCTGGCCTCGCCGACCCTCGCTCAGGAAAAGAAGCTGAAGATCGGCGCAGCGCCTTACGGCCTCAATGCCGAATTCATGCAGATCTGGTCGGCTGCGCTGAAGGAACACCCCGCCGTCAAGAACGGCGATGTCGATCTCACCATCTTCGACGGCCGCTACGATGCTCTCGTCCAGCAGGAGCAGGTCAACACGATGATCACGCAGAAGTTCGATGCGATCATCTTCGTGCCGATCGATATCGAAGCTGCTGCTACCGCGGTTCAGGCTGCCCATGATGCCGGCATCCCGGTCGTCGGCTCCAATACCCGCGTCAATTCCGATCTCCTGACCTCCTATGTCGGCTCCGACGATACGATTTCCGGCTACATGGAAGCCAAGACCGTCCTCGACAAGCTCGGCTGCAAGGGCAATGTCGTTATCCTCGAAGGCCCGGTCGGCCAGTCCGCACAGATCTCGCGCCTGGAAGGCAACAAGAAGGCGCTGGCAGAGTGCCCGAATGTGAAGGTGCTGGAAGACCAGACGGCAAACTGGTCGCGTGCCGAAGCCCAGACGCTGATGGAAAACTGGCTGACGTCGCATCCGGGCCAGATCAACGGCGTCATCGGCCAGAATGACGAGATGGCACTCGGCGCGATCGAGGCGATCAAGGCTGCCAAGCTCAACGTTAAGGATTTCGCCATTGCCGGTATCGACGGCATCACCGATGCACTCCATGCCGTCAAGCAGGGTACGATGACCTCCATCCTGCAGGATGCCAGCGCACAGGCACAGGGCGCGCTCGATCTTGCGATCTTCGCCGCCAAGAAGGGCAACTACAAGCCGGAATCGAAGATCTGGACGCAGTATCCGGACATGCCTTTCAATGATGGCAAGGACAAGAACTACAATGTTCCGTGGACCCCGGTAACGGTCGACAACGTCGACAAGCTGCTTGAGACCCGCAAGTAAAATCAATGCGGGTGGGGCGAAGACCTCGCCCCACCCAATTCCCAGCTAGAGGCTTGAACAAGATGACCGAGACATCTCCAGACATTGATTTGAACTTCCCGCTGTCGGGCAAGATCGCCCTCGTCACCGGCGGCGGATCCGGCATCGGCGCCGCGGTCGCAACGGCATTTGCATCCAAGGGCGCAAGGGTCGCCGTTCTCGATATCAATGTCGATATGGCAAAGGCCAAGGCAACCGAAATTGGTGGCGGCGCTGAAGCGTTCGTCTGCGACGTTTCCGATCCCGCCTCGGTCAACAAGGCAGTCAGCGATGTCGTCGGGCACTTCGGCGGCATCGATATTGCTGTCAACAGCGCCGGTGTCGTCTTCCTCGCACCGGCTGAAGATCTGCCGCTAGACTATTGGGATAAAACGATAAACATCAATCTCAAGGGTACATTCCTCGTAACGCAGGCCGTCGGTCGCGCCATGATCGCCGCCGGCAAGGGCGGCAAGATCGTCAACCTCGCCTCGCAGGCCGGCACGGTCGCCATCGAAGAGCATGTCGCCTATTGCGCCTCCAAGTTCGGCGTCATCGGCATGTCCAAGACCTTTGCGGCCGAGTGGGGCAAGCACGGTATCTGCGTCAACACCATTTCACCGACCATCGTTCTGACCGAACTCGGCAAGAAGGCCTGGGCCGGCGAGAAGGGCGAGGCGGCAAAGAAGCGCATCCCGACCGGCCGCTTCGCCTTCCCGCAGGAGATCGCAGCCGCGGCTGTTTTCCTCTCGTCTGCAGGTGCGGACATGATCAACGGCGCCGATCTTCTGATCGATGGCGGCTACACAATTCTTTGAGCGCACGCGCTCGGCAATTCGACAGGAGAGACCATGCAGCGGTTCATCAACAACCCCGATGAAGTCGTTGAAGATACTGTAAAAGGCTTCATCAAAGCGCATTCGGATATCGTCCGTCTGGCCGAAAACCCACGCGTGGTCGTCGCCAAGGATGCACCCCACGCCGGGAAGGTCGGTGTGATCACCGGCGGCGGCTCCGGCCACGAACCGGCCTTCATCGGCTATGCCGGCAAGAACATGCTGGATGCGGTCGCAGTCGGCGAGCTCTTTTCTTCCCCTACGGCCAAGAGTTTTTACGATGCCGTCCGCGAAGCCAATGGCGGCCGCGGCGTGATCTGCCTTTACGGCAACTACGCCGGCGACAACATGAACGTGAAGATGGCGATCAAGCTCGCGGCAAAAGACGGCATCGAAGTCGCGACCGTGGTCGCGAACGATGATGTCTGCTCCGCACCGCCCGAGGAGCGCGAAAAGCGCCGCGGCGTGGCGGGTGAGATCTTCATGTGGAAGGTCGGAGGCGCCAAGGCAGCGACCGGCGCGAGCCTCGAAGAGGTACGCCTTGTCTCGCAGAAGGCGATCGACAGCTGCCGCTCCGTCGGCATCGGTCTTGGCCCGTGCACCCTGCCCGCAGTCGGCCATCCGAACTTCCAGATCGAGCCTGGCACCATGGAAGTCGGCATCGGTCACCACGGTGAGCCCGGCGTTCGTGTCGAGCCTTTGAAGACTGCGGCTGAGATTGCCGAGGACATGTGCCAGATCGTTCTCGACGACCACAATCTGGCCGCCGGAACGGAAGTTGCCGTCCTTGTCTCCGGTCTCGGTGCGACACCGGTCAATGAACTCTACATTTTGAACGACACGATCGAGGCGAAGATCTCCGAACGCGGCCTCAAGATCTACAAGACCTATGTCGGCAATTACTTCACGTCGCTTGAAATGGTCGGCGCAACGCTGACCGTGATGGCGCTCGACGATGAGCTGAAAGAGCTTCTGGATGTCGAGGTTCAATGCACGACATTGCTCTGAAGGGGGACATACATATGCAGACATTCAACAATGCAGCGGCCGGAGACATCGTGCTCGCGATGGCTGAGCGCATCGTCGAGAACCGTGCCTATCTGAGCGAGATCGACGGCAAGATCGGCGATGGCGATCACGGCGTGAACATGGCCAAGGGTTTCGGCATGGCTGCGGAGCGGCTGAAGGGCAAGAACCAATCGCTGGCGGCTTCGCTCGACACGCTGGGCACTGTCCTGATGACCGAGATCGGCGGCTCCATGGGCCCGCTCTATGGCGTCATGTTCACTGAATTTGCCGAGAAGCTTGAAGGCGTCGACGCAATCGACGGCGCCACCTATAGCCGGATGCTGCATGCTGGGCTTGAGGGCATACAGTCGATCGGTTCGGCCAAGCTGGGCGATAAAACGCTGCTCGATACGCTAATCCCGGCCATCGAAGCTTTCGATGCTGCCGATGCCGCCGGCAAATCCTTCGCAGAAGCGCTCGATGCGCTGGTGACAGCCGCCGAGGCCGGACGCGACTCCACGCTCAATCTGGTCGCAAAAATCGGCCGCGCCAGCCGGCTGGGCGAACGTTCGCTTGGCGTGCTGGATGCCGGCGCGACATCCTGCGCCATCATCCTGAAGGAGCTTTCCTCGGGCGCGCGCTCGAGGCTGCAATAGACAGGAACCTCTCATCTCCCAAGGCTGCGCGATCCCGTGACCCTGCACGGGGTCGCGCGCCGCCCGTCCCTCGAAGAAGCGATTGCAAAGATGCGCCATTGCTTTCATCTTCGCGCGGAACAGGGGAACCGTGAATCGTCATGACAGGCAAGGCATCTTCGGTCAGCAAAACGGGTGGAAGCAAGGCGAGCGTGCCGGACGCGCTTGACGCCATGCCGCTGCGCTATGGCGATGACCCCTATGTATGGGCCTGCTGGCTCTATTATGAGGATGGCAAGACGCAGGGCGATATCGCCGAGATCATGGGCATTTCGCGGGCGACCGTGAACAGCTATCTGGCCGATGCCCGCAGCCGCGGCATCGTCAACATCTCGCTCGAGCCTTCGCGCCTGAGTTCGCTTTCCATCGCGCAGGAACTCAAGCGCCATTTCGGACTGCATGACTGTCTCGTCGTGCCGAGCGATGATGGAACACGCCCGCTGATCGATCGTCTCGGCACGGCTGGTGCGCAGGCGATCGCAAAGTTGCTGAAATCCGGCGACACGCTCACTGTTGCCTGGGGCCGAACGGTTCTGGCTATTGCCGAGCAGTCTAACGTTCCGAACTTGCAAGATGTCACCATCGTTCAGGCGACCGGAGGCACTCGGGCGCGCTTTGCCTATACGCCTGAGCTCTGTGCAGCCGCCTTCGCCAATGCCGTCAGCGGCAAGCTGATCAATATTACAGCTCCGGCCATCGTCTCAACCGCCGAAGTACGCGATATGCTGCTGCGCGAACCGCTGATCGAAGATCAGTTTTCAACGCTCGCCAGAGCCAACAAGGCGCTCTTCGGCATATCGTCGCTACGGCCGAACTCGACGATCCATAGCAGTGGCTTCTTCGAATCCGTTTCGCTGCAGGACTATCTCGCCAAGAACGCGGTTGGTGTCGTCGCCGGCCGCTTCATCGATCCGAAAGGCCGGCCGATCGCCGGTCCGCTTGATGATAGAACCATCGGCATCTCCCTCGACATGCTGAAATCGATCGGCATGCGCATCGCGGTCGCCGGCGGCTTTGATAAGGTGCCGGCTATTCTTGCGGCATTGCGCGGCGGCTATATCAACGTCCTCATCACCGACGCGGCGACCGGTCGGGGCATTCTGAACGCTGACGGCGTGACCGAGTTCGACCCGAAGGCAACACAGCGGCCAAGAACGGACAATAGTGTAGCCCTGCCCAGCAGCTATCGCACGCATATCAAGAAATTCCTGAACAATCCCGATGATGTCGTTGACGAAATGCTCGACGGCGTCGTCAAGGCGCACGCGTCATATCTTGCGCCGATCAAGGGCTCGAACCGTGCGTTGGTCGCGCGCAACGGTCCGAGGTCAGGCAAGGTCGGCCTGGTCATCGGTGGCGGCACCGGCCACGAGCCGGGCTTTCTGGGCTATGTCGGCAAGGGCCTGGCCGACGCAGTCGCTGTCGGAAACATCTTTTCGTCGCCACCGCCGACGCCGATCCTCGAATGCACCAAGGCCGCTTCCGGCGGAGAAGGCGTGCTCTTCGTCTATGGCAATTATGCCGGAGATGTCATGAACTTCGAAATGGCTGCCGAATTGGCGCAGGAACAGCAGATCGAGGTCCGCACCGTTCTGACGACCGACGACATCGCATCATCCCCCATAGAGGACAAAGAGGGACGGCGCGGCGTCGCCGGCAATTTCTTCATCTTCAAGATTGCGGGGGCGGCCTGCGATAGAGGCCTGTCGCTCGATGCCTGTGAGGCCGCGACGCGCAGGGCCAATGACAGGACGTTCACCATGGGCGTCGCACTGGAACCCTGCTCCCTGCCGCAGACGCGCCGCCACAATTTCGAGATTGGCCCTGATGATATCGAGTTCGGCATGGGCATTCACGGCGAACGCGGCGTCACCCGCGAGAGAATGATGACCGCCGACGAGATCACGGACCGCGTCATGGACCGTATTTTTACCGAGATGAGACCCGCGGCAGGAGATCGAGTGGCGGTTTTGATCAATTCCTTCGGCGCGACACCGCTGATGGAGCTTTATATATTGTTCCGGCGTGTCGAGCAGAGACTGAGCGCCAAGGATATCAAGATCGAGGCGAATTGGGTGGGACACTACTGCACGTCGCTCGACATGGTCGGTGCATCCATATCCATATTGCATCTCGACCAGGAGCTGACGGAGCTGTTGCACCATCCCTGCGACACCTTCGCTCTGAGGGTCGGATGATCGTATAAGAATGTGCCTGGCGGCGTCCGAGACTGCTGGGACCGGGAGGAAGACGATGTCGGAACAAGCCGCACGATGCCTTGGCAATATGTTTCAGCGCATATCCATCGCGATCAATGCCGAGAAGGATCACCTTTCGGAGCTGGATGGCGCGATCGGTGATGCCGACCACGGGATCACCATGTCGCTGGGCTTTATGGCGGTGAATGCTGAGCTGGCAAAACTCGATGCCAGCCAGGCCCTACCCTCCGAAATTTTCGCCGTTGCGGCCTCGGCCTTTCTGGATGCCGTCGGCGCTTCGACCGGACCTCTCTATGCCACCGCCTTCCGCAAGGCTTCGCAAGCGATGAAATCCGATGAATCGCTCTCACCGACCTGCCAGGCAATGATCATCGACGAAATGAGGGCCGGCATTCAACAACGTGGCAAGGGACAGCGCGGCGACAAGACCATGCTGGATGCCTGGATCCCCGCTGCGGAAGCCGCCAGCGATGCCCTATCGCGCTCGCTTGACGTCGCTCCCATGTGGAAAGCCATTCTGGATGCAGCCGAAACCGGCGCAAATTCGACAAGCTCCATGGTCGCTGCCCGTGGCAGGGCAGCCCGCCTCGGCGAACGATCCCTCGGGCACATCGATCCGGGAGCGGCATCGGCGGTGATCATATTGCGCGCCATGCGGGATACGTTTGTTGACGCTGGAGCGGGTGTGCGTCCGTGACCGTAGAAAAATCACAGGTCAAAATCTGCTATTTATGAGCGTTGTCTGAGATAGACATATTCCCGGCAGGATAGTATCTCTTTCGCCGCAATGGTTTGACCGCCCCCAATCAACCAAGAGGCTATATGATGACGCTTACAAGAGTAGGTTTTGCGTTCGCGCTTGCAGTTCTTTCGGCTTCTCCGGCGCTGGCAGATGCCTGTGCGGATCACTATGAGAGCAGCGGCGTTCCGTTGGTCACAGCCATTACCTACAAAACCTGGATGGTTTTCCCATCAGTCAATCCCAATGCCGCCTTCGACAAGGTTTCCCGCGCCGTTCTGGCCGAGGGTTTTGTCGACGTAAATGCGGAGAAGAAGCTCGGCACCTTGACTGCTCAGCAGGAAACCAGCGGATCCGGACGGCCACAGACCTTGCGTGTCGTTGTCCGCAAAAATGGCAAGGGCAGCCGCATCGACGCACTTTTCATGGTGCAGGCAGGACAAGTCGCCCCAGGTGTCAGCAAGAACCTTTGCCGGATCGCCAACGCGGCCGGCGAATAAACGCACCCCGACGCTCTCGATCGAATCGCAAGGATAAACCGAGCCTATCTCTGTCCCCGGCGTAGCCTTACCGTATCAGAAGGCATCTCACCGAAGGACAGGTGATAGAGGGCTGCGAAACGCCCCATATGGGAGAACCCCCAATCGCGCGCGACTTCGGCGACCGATCTCGAACATCCGGGATCGGTCAAGCTGTTCCGCACGCCCTTCAGACGGATCGTGCGCAGATAGTTCAGAGGCGTCGTTTCCTTGAATTGCTGAAATACCGCCTGCAGCGTCCGCACACTCACGCCGGCTTCCCGCGCAATATCCGCGATACCGATGTTCGATCCAGGGTTGGCATGCATATAATCAACGGCCCGTTTGAGGGTTTTGGGGACCGCGGGTGACGCCGGCCTGAGCAATCGCATCGAATAATTGTTAGGAACTACCTCAAGCAACGCGATCATCATTGCCTGCAAAAGCCGCTCGCTGAAAAGCGAGGAGGACCGCTCGGCATCGTCTGCCGTCAAGCTCTCCCAGATGAGACGGCCAAGGCTTGCAATCTGGAGGCCCTCTGCGACCGATAGGTCGATTGTGCCGGTAAACTCCAGCCCGTCGACCACGGGTGCGTCCAGCAATTCGCTCAATTGCCGGGTCACCATGGATTTCTCGAACGCAATGCCGATGTGGCTGCGCTGCTCATGCAATATGAGCCTCTCGAAAGACGACATGTTTCCCATCAGGCCCCTGCCCGGCTCGGACTCCAATCTCTTGCCGCCGATGTCAACGGCCATCTTTCCCGAGGATGGAAGGTAAAGCACATAGGCATCAGGGCCGCCGGACAATGTAACCCTCATCCCCGAACGGCATTTCCCATTCCAGACGCTGAAGTCGCCCAGGGTGTAATGGCGGTCTTCCACGGATACGAGCGCACCCGGATGCAGGGGTTCCACCACCGCCGGAAACAGGGTCCTTTCGTAGTGCGCCGTCATCTCTTCGGCTTCCGCACCCTCTATCTCGAAGACCGATTGAGTAACGTACCTCAAATACTATCCTCTTGTGGAATCCGACCTGGTTTCTGAGGCATTTCTTAAGTTATGATAAAATAATATTTCTGTTAAAAATACAGATATGTCGCTAGTTTAGCGGATTTATGGCCGAGATGCACGAGATGAAATAAATACACTCATGCGTCCAAGCAGTACACTTGCATTGGTATTACGAATTAAATTTACTCAATACCAACTTCTGCGACCAGACATCTGATCGAGTCCGGAATTTATTTAAACTATAAAGAAATCCATGGTTGTCTTTGCATGAAAAATTTCTCGCCAAAAACGGAAACCCGCTATTTGGATGATGCCATCATCGCGGCACTTGACGAGATGTTATCGATAACATAGCCTCTTCCCATCGAAGCTTTGGGAGGAGCCAAATGGACGACAGGAAGCTGCTCGAGTTTTGCGACATCACCAAGGAATTTGGTGGCACGCGCGCATTGGCGAACGTTTCGCTTGATTTGAAGCAGGGAGAAATTCTCGCGCTTCTCGGCGAGAACGGTGCTGGCAAATCGACTTTGATCAAGACATTGGCGGGCATCTACAAGCCGGACGGCGGCGAGATCCTGTTTCGCGGCAAGCCTTATCAGCACCGTCCGCCGCAACCCAATCAACGCCAGCCGGTCGCCTTCATTCATCAGGACCTCGGCCTGATCGAATGGATGACGGTGGGCGAAAACGTTGGTCTTGCGCAGGGTTACTCCCTGCGCGCCCGGTTGATCGACTGGCGGGCGACCGAACGACGAACTGCGGAAGCGCTGAAGCTCGTCGGCTGCGACTTCGATCCCTCGACCCGCGTCCAGGAATTGACCCGAACGGAAAAATCGCTGGTAGCGATCGCTCGCGCGCTCGCTGTCGAGGCGGACGTGCTGGTTCTCGACGAGCCCACGGCCAGCCTGCCGGCCGATGAAGTCGAGAAACTGTTCGCAGCCATTCGCCCGCTCAAGGAGCGCGGCGTGGCGATGATCTATGTTTCTCACCGGCTCGATGAGATCTTTCGCATCGCCGATCGTGTTGCTGTGCTGCGCGACGGGCAGTTGGTGGGGCAGAAGCCGGTTTCGGAGACCACATCCGATGAATTGATCCGCATGATCGTCGGACGCAAGGCCGATCAGCTGTTCGTCAAAGCGGAGCGCACGGTCGGCCCCGCTATTGTCTCCGTCCAGGATCTGTCTTGCCGTGGCGCCGGGCCGGTGTCCTTCGATATCAGGGAGGGCGAGCTTCTCGGCCTCGTCGGTCTGCGCGGCGCCGGCCAGGAGCTGATCGGACGAGCGCTGTTCGGCTGCGAGCCATCGAACGGTACAGTGCGCCTCAACGATGCCGAGCCCGATCTTTCGAGCCCGGTCGCCGCCATGGCGTCCGGCATCGGCCTGATTGCTCGGGACCGCACCGAGGAATCCGTCGCCATGTCGCTCAGCCTGCGTGAAAATACCTTTCTGAACCCGGGCGCTTCCGGCCGCAGTCTGTTCTCGTTCCTGTCGCCGCGCCGCGAAGCCGAGCAGGCCTATTCGCTCGGCAGTCAGGTCGGCCTCAGGCCCAACGACCAGAGCCTTGCCATCGAAGCTCTGTCGGGCGGCAACCAGCAGAAAGTCGTCGTGGGACGATGGCTGGCAACCGGCCGGAAGCTGCTGATCGCCGAGGACCCGACCGCCGGCGTCGATGTTGGCGCCAAGGCCGATATCTACCGGCTGATTGCCGAGGCGGTCGAAGGCGGTCTGGCCGTCCTCGTTGTATCAACCGATTTCGAGGAAATCGCCCATATCTGCCATCGTGCCCTTGTGTTCTCGCGCGGCCGGATCGTGCGCGAATTGAGTGGTACGGATCTCACAACGCCGGCGGTCATCGCCGCCGCATCTGCATCCGAAGCGGCCTGAACCGGAGAGGAAACCCATGCAATCGATCGAATCCAATGCGCTCGAGCCCACTCGCTCCGAGCTGTCTGCCATGAGCTTCGGACAGAAAATCCAGCGCCTCCTGCCGGTCTACGGCCTCGTCATCCTGACGGCTCTGCTGATCCTGTTGTTTTCCATTATGCTGCCGCAGACCTTCCCGACGATGCTCAATCTGCGCTCGATCGTGTCAGACAAGACCATCATCGCCATCCTGTCGCTGGCAGCGATGATCCCGATGGCGGCAGGACGCATCGACCTGACCATCGGCTATGGCATCGTGCTCTGGCATGTCCTCGCAATCAGCCTGCAGACGATGTTCGGCCTGCCCTGGCCCATCGCCGTGCTGATCGTCATCCTGCTCGGTGCCTTCACCGGATTTCTGAACGGCCTTCTGGTTGAGATCGCCAAGATCGACAGCTTCATCGCCACGCTCGGCACCGGCACCGTTCTCTACGCGATAGCGCTCTGGCACACCGGAGGCCGGCAGGTGGTCGGCATGCTGCCGCAGGGTTTCTATGCGCTGAACGGCACCATGGTCTTCGGCCTGCCGATCACCGGCATCTACGTTCTGGCGCTTGCCTTCGTGATGTGGATCGTCCTCGAATATCTGCCGATCGGCCGTTACATCTATGCCATCGGCGCCAACCCGAAGGCCGCTGCCTTGAACGGTATCCCCGTCCGTCGCTTCGTCATCGGCGCTTTCGTCACCTCAGGCACGCTTGCCGCCATCGCCGGCGTCCTGCTCGCCTCCAAGCTTCGCATCGGTCAGGCGAGCGTCGGGCTTGAATATCTTCTGCCGGCGCTGGTCGGCGCGTTCCTCGGCTCCACCACCATCAAGCCCGGCCGCGTCAACGTATGGGGCACGATGATCGGCGTCATCATCCTGGCGGTCGGCATTGCCGGCATCCAGCAATTCGGCGGCTCCTTCTATGTCGAGCCGCTGTTCAACGGCGTCACCCTGCTCGTTGCCATCGGCATCGCCGGCTATGCGCAACGACGCCGCAGCCACGCAGGGCGCATGGCCCCGGTGCAGGCGCCGCAATTGTCAGCCAAGCCGACGGAAAAGTGAAAATCATCTTAGTTTGAATGTCCAAAGGGAGAAGACAACATGAAACGCAGACAATTCCTGCACACTACGACCGCGGTGCTCGTATTATGCGCCAGCCAGGCCTATGCCGATCCGATGACGGATGCGAAAGCCGTCGTCGATAAATATGCGACGCCGGTCACCAAGTGGGACGGTCCGACGACCGGACCCAAGGCGCAGACGGGCAAGACGATCGTCGTTTTGGCCGGCGATCTCAAGAATGGCGGCATTCTCGGCGTCAGCAACGGCGTCGAGGAAGCGGCAAAGACGATCGGCTGGCAGGTGAAGGTGCTCGACGGTGCCGGCTCTATCGGTGGACGCACGGCCGCCTTCGGTCAGGCCATGGCACTGAAGCCGGACGGCATAATCATCGATGGCTTCGATGCGGTCGAGCAGGCGCCGGCACTGGAAGAGGCAAAAGCGGCCAAGATCCCGCTCGTTGCCTGGCATGCCGGCCCCACCATCGGCCCAGACGACAAGAACGGCCTTTTCGCCAATGTCAGCACGGATGCCATGGAAGTCTCCAAGGCTGCGGCCGATTGGGCCTTTGTCGATGCGAAGGGCAAGCCTGGCGTCATCATCTTTACCGACTCCACCTACGCGATCGCCATCGCCAAGGCCGACAGGATGAAGCAGGAGATCGAGCGTTTGGGCGGCAAGGTGCTCGAATATGTCGACACCCCGATTGCGGAGACTTCGCAGCGCATGCCGCAGCTGACGACCTCTCTTCTGCAGAAGTACGGTGACAGCTGGACGCATTCGCTCGCCATCAACGACCTCTATTTCGACTTCATGGGTCCCTCCCTCGCCTCCGCCGGCAAGGGTGGCACGGACGCGCCGATCAACGTTGCCGCTGGCGACGGCTCGCAATCGGCCTATGAGCGCATCCGCGCCGGTCGATATCAGAAGGTAACCGTTGCCGAGCCCCTCAATCTCCAGGGCTGGCAGCTCGTCGATGAGCTCAATCGTGCTTTCTCCGGCGAGAAGTGGTCCGGATACCTCTCACCGTTGCATGTGGTAACATCGGACAACATTCAGTCCGACGGCGGCCCGAACAACAGCTTCGATCCGGACAACGGTTACCGGAACGAGTACAAAAAGCTCTGGACCAAGTGATCCGAGCTTGAAACGAAAATGGCGCGGTCTCGGATCGCGCCATTTTACAAAGGAGAGTCAGTCGCTATCGCCGGCTGCTTTCACGCACGATCAGCTGCGGCGAAATGCCGACATCGCCGGCCGGCTGGATATCGTCCAATATATCGAGGATCAATTGTGCAGTCCGCACGCCTATTTCCCGGGCAAAAACATTGATCGTCGTCAGCGTCGGCACACAGACCTCGCCGATCTCATAATTACCGAAGCCGCCGATGAAAAACCGCTCCGGCACGGGAACGCCGAGGCGGCGGCATTCCGTGAGCGCGCCATAAGCGGCAAGATCCGAGACGCAAACGACGGCTTCGGTATCTGGATAGAGATCGATCAGCTTCGCCATGGCATTGGCGCCTTCGCGCATCGAAATCGGCGGTGAGCCGGCAGCGATCAACCTGGTCGCATCCAGCCCATGCGCCTGCATCGCCGCGACAAAACCAAGTCGGCGTTCGCTGCCGCGTGAATCCCTTGCGACATCGCCCCCGATAAAGGCAATGCGGCGACAGCCGAGAGATACGAAGTGATCCACCATGTCGCGCATGACAGCCCTGTTGGAGAACCCGACATAATGGCCGATGGGATCGGCGGGGATGTCCCATGTCTCGATCACCGGGATCGCCACCGTCTGCAAAAGCCGGCGCGCGCGCTCGGTATGAGTCCCGCCGGTTACGACGATCGCCTGCGGTTTGCGGCGCAAAAGCTGCTCGATCAGCCGCTCCTCTTCATCGATATCGTAGTTCGTGTAGCCGAGCAGGATCTGCATATCCCGCTTGGCGAGCGTATCGGAGAGACCACCGACCGTATCGGCAAAATTGGCGTTGTTGATGGAGGGAATGGTGACAGCGACAAAGCCGGATTTTTGCGAGCGCAGATTGGCAGCCGTGCTGTCGAAGACATAACCCAGCTCTTCCGCCGCCTTCAAAATGGCTTCTCGGGTCTCCGGGCTCACAAGGCTGTCGGCCTTGAAGGCGCGCGACACAGTCATCGGCGAAACGCCCAGGACGCGGGCTATGTCTGCCATAGTGGGTGTTTTGCGATCGTTACTCATCAATGGCCTATGTTATCGTTACCATAAGAGTAGTATGCCTCATCCCTGAATGGCAAGAGCTGCCCTCCATGCATCTCTCTATATGAGCACGGAGCCTCACGGCTCCGTGTCGAGAAGAAATGGGAGGAAGACCGCTCAGAGCTCGAACTCATGAGCGAGAGTGACATGATGATGGATCCGCCCCTCGAAAAAGCGCGAGAGTACGGCTTCCGTCGCCGCCCGGGCCTCGGTGCGGACGGGACTGGCGAGAGCCGTCTCAACTGCCGCCATATCCGGATAATTGACGGCCAGAATCATCGGAAATTCCGGGGCGCCTTCATCGCGCGCTTCGCCAAATGTCACACGCACATCGAGCGCGCCTGGAAACTGTTTCCATTTCGGCAGGATCGTCTCCATGACAGCGGTGCGAAAGGCCTCGGCCTCCCCATCCCTGACCTTGCCTTCGAATAGTGCATAGCGGGTAATCATCCGGCGATCTCCTTGTTCGGACCCTTGAAGAATTCCATCAATGCCGCCTGATCCTCGCCGCCGAGGCCGGCGGCCGTCAGCATGCGATGGATCTCGGCGCAGGCAGCCGTCAGCGGCATGGCCGTATTGGTGCGCCGGGCAAGATCCTGGGCGCCGTTCAGATCCTTGACCATGTTGTCGATCCGGCCGGTACGCCGATAATCCTTGGTGACATAACGCGGCATATATTCCTGAAGGATGGCGCTATCGGCCCGCCCTCCCTTCAGTGCCTGCGGAATCTTTGCCGCATCGACCCCCGCATCGAGCGCCAGTTGCGTCGCTTCGGCGACCGCAAGGAAATTCAATGCGCAGAGAACCTGGTTGATGAGCTTTGTCGTCTGGCCTGCGCCGACAGGCCCCATGTGGGTGTAGTTCGAAGCGACATGCTGCAACACCTGATGCGCGTCCGCGACATCCTGCTCGTTACCGCCAGCCATCAGCGTCAGCTGCCCGATCAGCGCCTTTGGCGCGCCGCCCGAAAGCGGACTGTCCACCCAGCGCAATCCCTTTTCCGCGGCGTCCGCCGCCAGTGCCTTGGTCGCATCGGGATCGATCGACGACATGTCGATGATCAAGGTGCCCGGCTTTGCCCCCTCAGCAACACCACGCGGGCCGAAAACCGCCGCACGGACGATCCCGGGAGAATTCAGGCTCAGGATGACGAAATCCGATGCCGCGGCGGCCGCGGCGGCTGTGTCGGCAGCACTCGCCCCCTTGCCGGTGAGCGCTGCCACCTTTTCCCTATCGAGATCGAAAACCGTCAAGCTGTTGCCGGTCTCCACCAAACGGGTGCCGATGGCTCCGCCCATCGCGCCGGCGCCGATCAGCGCCACTCTGTTGCTCATGATTATTTCTCCTCCAATGCGGCGATGATCGCAGCCACGATCGCATCCAGCGGCTGGTCGATATCGACGGTAATTGCCCACTCGTCGGAACCGGGTGGTTCAAGCGCTGCAAACTGACTGTCCAGCAGTGCCGGTGGCATGAAATGATCCTGCCGCGCCTCCATACGTCGCAAGATGATCTCTTTTGTGCCGGCAAGATGAATGAAGAAAACCGGCGCGCCGACCGCTGCGCGGATCCGATCGCGATAGACGCGCTTCAATGCCGAACATCCGATCAACGCGGTATCGTCTGCCAGTGCCAGACACGCACCAACCTTATCGAGCCAGGGCCAGCGATCGCCATCGGTCAATGGGATGCCGACGCGCATCTTGGCGACGTTAGCGGCCGGGTGCAAATCGTCGCCGTCGACATAGATGCCGGCAAGATGGGCGGCCAGTATCGCGCCGACTGAAGACTTGCCACAGCCGCTGACGCCCATGACGACGAAACGGTGTGATGGCCGTTCGTCAGAGCGAGGCAGTAATGCCACCATCGACATAAAGGACATGTCCGTTGACAAAGGAGGATGCATCGGATGCAAGAAAGATGCAGGCGCCGACGAGTTCTTCGACCTGCCCCCAGCGGCCGGCCGGCGTGCGCTTTTCCAGCCACGCCGAGAAATCGGCGTCAGCGACAAGCGCCGCATTCAATGGCGTATCGAAATAACCGGGCGCGATGGCATTGCATTGCAGCCCATGCTTCGCCCAATCCGTCGCCATGCCCTTGGTGAGATTGCCGACGGCACCCTTGGTCGCGGTATAGGGAGCGATCGAGGGACGCGCCAGCGCCGTCTGCACGCTGGCAATGTTGATGATCTTGCCGGCCTTTCGCTTGATCATGTGCCGTGCCACCGCCTGCCCGACATTGAAGACGCTCGATACGTTCGTGCGCAGCAACCGTTCGAAGGCATCGGCGGGAAAATCCTCCAGCGGCGTGCGGAACTGCATGCCGGCATTGTTCACCAGAATATCGATCGCGCCCGTATCCGCCTCGAAAGCGTCGACGGCGCGGCGCACGGCCTCATGATCCGTGGCGTCGAATGGCAGGATATGGGCCTTGCCTTCGAAACCTTCAGCCGCCTTGGCAAGCTTCTCCTCGTCGCGACCATTGAGCACCAGTTCGGCACCGGCGGCCGCCAGTCCCCTTGCGAGCGCAAGCCCGATGCCTTGCGATGAACCCGTAACAAGGGCGAGCCGCCCTTTCAGATCGAAGAGGCCAAGAGACACCGTTTCCTCCGTTTTTTATCTCGACAAGCACTGTTGGTCTTGTTTATGTTATCGATAACATTCGATGTCAAGGGAAGATGCGAAAGATGAGCAAGCCATCAGTCCTGCAGGTCGGGCCCTATCCGCAATGGGATCAGGAACCGCTCGATGCAGCATTTCAGGTCCATCGTTACTTCGAGGCCATCGACAAGGCCAAAATGCTAGCCGAAATCGGGCCGTCGATCAAAGCAATCGCCACGCGCGGCGAGCTCGGCGCAAACCGCGCCATGATCGAGGCCTGCCCCAATCTGGAGCTCATTTCGGTCTATGGCGTTGGCTTCGATGCCGTGGATCTGCAGGCTTGCCGCGAGCGCGGCATCCGGGTGACGAATACCCCCGACGTGCTCACCAATGACGTCGCCGACCTTGGAATCGCGATGATGCTCTGCCAGTCACGCGGCATGCTCGGCGCCGAAACCTGGGTGCGTGACGGCAGCTGGGCTGAAAAAGGTCTCTACCCCCTCAAGCGCCGCGTCTGGGGGCGGCGTGCCGGCGTGCTCGGCCTTGGCCGCATCGGTTTCGAAGTTGCTAAGCGCTTGAAGGGCTTCGATATGCAGATTGCTTACTCCGATGTCGAGGCAAAATCCTTTGCATCCGACATGACCTTCGTGGCCGATCCAATTGAATTAGCAAAGCAATCGGACTTCCTGTTCGTGACACTCGCAGCATCGGCTGTGACTCGCCACATCGTCGGGCGGCAGGTGATTGAGGCGCTCGGTCGGGAAGGCATGTTGATCAACATTTCCCGCGCATCAAACATCGATGAGGAAGCGCTGCTGGAGGCGCTGGAAGCCGGCAAACTCGGATCAGCTGCGCTCGATGTCTTCGAAGGCGAGCCGAAGCTCAATCCGCGCTTCCTGGCGCTCGACAACGTGCTGCTTCAGCCGCATCATGCCTCCGGCACCATTGAGACACGCAAGGCCATGGGTCAGCTCGTCCGCGACAATCTCACCGCCCATTTCGCCGGGCAGGCATTGCCGACACCCGTTCTTTGAGGAGAAAGACATGAAGGCCATCGTCGCTCACGCCGCCAAGGATCTGCGGATCGAGGATTATCCGGAGGAAGAGCCGGGTACGGGAGAAGTCAAGCTGAAGCTTGCCACCGGTGGGGTCTGCGGCAGCGACCTGCATTACTACCATCACGGCGGCTTCGGCGCCGTGCGCTTGAAGGAGCCGATGATCCTGGGCCACGAGGTCAGCGCGACCGTGATTGCGCTCGGGTCCGGCGTTCAAGGCCTCGAGATCGGCCAACTCGTCGCCGTTTCCCCTTCGCGCCCTTGCGGAGCGTGCCGCTACTGTCTGCAGGGATTGCCCAACCAATGCCTAAACATGCGCTTTTATGGCAGCGCCATGCCCTTCCCGCATATTCAAGGCGCGTTTCGCGAGACGCTCGTCGCCGATGCCATTCAATGCGTGCCGGCTGATGGCCTGACGCCCGGCGAAGCTGCCATGGCTGAACCGCTGGCCGTTACGCTGCATGCGACCAGACGCGCCGGCGAGATGCTCGGCAAGCGCGTTCTGGTCACGGGGTGCGGCCCGATCGGCGTCCTGTCGATCCTCGCCGCACGCCGCGCCGGCGCGGCTGAGATCGTTGCCACCGACCTTTCGGATTTCACCCTGTCACTCGCCAAGGAAGCGGGAGCCGACAGGATCATCAATACCAGGGACGATCCTGAAGCGCTTGCCGCCTACTCAGCGGACAAGGGCACTTTCGACGTGCTCTATGAATGCTCGGGCGCTGCCGCCGCTCTTGTCGGCGGCATTGCGGCGCTCAGACCGCGCGGCATCATCGTGCAGCTCGGCATCGGCGGCGACATGAGCCTGCCGATGCTTGCAATCACTGCCAAGGAGCTGGAGTTGCGCGGGTCCTTCCGCTTCCATGAGGAGTTTGCGGTCGGTGTTGACCTGATGCGCAAGCGTCTCATCGACGTGCGCCCACTCATCACCCATTCGGTGCCGCTCGCCGATGCGATCAGCGCGTTCGAGATCGCCTCGGACCGCAGCAAGGCCATGAAGGCGCAGATCGTTTTTGCCTGATCTGCAAGGAATAGCATGAGATCCGTCTGGGAAAGGCGGATCTCATATAACGGATTTAACTATTCGAGATCAGCGCCGATCGCCTTAAGGGCAGCAAGTGCCACCTGTTCGTCCTGTTCGCCGGAGCCTGATCCAACCCCGATACCGCCCAAGAGCACACCGGCAATACGGATGGGCAAGCCGCCGCGCAAACCCGTCATCTCGCCATGCGTGGCGATCGCCAGTGGCACCCTCGCATGTTCCGGCAGGGAATTGCTCGGCGCACCGATCGAGGCAGCCGTCTGCGCCTTGGCAAGCGCGCTTTTCAGCGACTGGAAGCGCGAGCCGCGCATGCGGAAAGAACCGAGCGTCACGCCGCTCTGATCGACGATGACGATGCATTGCGGCTGCCCCATCGCGTTGGCGGCCGAAATGGCCGATGTCAGCAACGTCATCACACCCTCGTCGCTCAAGACACTCGACGTCAGAATATGGCTCATGCACTATTCTCCCAGCTTGCGGACTCATTTGGATATGTTATCGATAACACATCGATCATGCGATGTAACATTATGGGAGGTATTGTCACAATGTCGTTCTTCGAGATCATGGATCCCGCTTTCGGGAAATTTGTCCTCGGCAACGCTCCCGTCAAGCAGATTGCCACGGGGTTCGACTGGGTCGAGGGACCGGTCTGGTTCGGGGATCTGAACTGCCTGCTCTTCTCCGACATTCCCAACAATCGTATCATGCGTTGGATACCTGGCATCGGTACCAGCATATTCCGCGAGCCATCGAACTTCTCGAACGGCCATACGCGCGACCGGCAGGGCCGCCTCGTCAGCTGCGAGCACGGCGGCAGGCGCGTGACGCGTACCGAATATGATGGATCGATCACCGTGATTGCCGATAGTTATCAGGGCAAGCGGCTGAATTCGCCGAATGACGTCATCGTCGCTTCCGACGGCGCCATCTGGTTCAGCGACCCTCACTACGGCATCGCCACCGATTATGAGGGTCACAGAAGTGAGCAGGAGCTGCCCTGCAATGTTTATCGTGTCGACCCATCCGGCACCATGCAGGCGGTGCTGACGGACTTCAATTGCCCGAATGGGCTCGCATTCAGCCCGGACGAAAAGAAACTCTATGTCGCCGATACCGGCCGCATGCATATCAGTGATCCCCAGCACATTCGCGTCTTCAATGTCGGCGAGAACTGGCGCCTGTCTGGCGGAGAGGTATTCCATGTGATTTCGCCGGGCTGTGCCGATGGCATGCGGCTCGATAGCGATGGCAATCTCTGGTCATCGGCGGCCGATGGTGTTCATTGTATCGCGCCTGACGGTCATTTGATGGGCAAGATCCTGGTGCCGGAGACGGTTTCCAACCTCTGCTTCGGAGGTCGTGGCAAACACAAGCTCTTCATGACCGCAACCACCAGTGTATACGCGATTTCGCTCAACCGGAGTGGCGCACTTTGACAACGAACCGGCCGATGAACCGTCGGCCGGTTTCTCCTTTATGGAGGTGCACTGGGAGATGGCAGCAACCAAACTAGCGCAAATCGATCTGAGTGTTGGTCCGCGTCGATGTCTTGGCGATCGACGCGCGGCCAGCCGACAAGGAGAGCCCTTGCGCGAGCTGTTGCCTGTGCGCAGCGTCCTGCAACAGATTTGCCATGCCGGCAACAGAGATGCGATCCGCCCGCATGACCTGCCGGATCAAGGGGTCTTTAAGAACTTGGGCGATCGTCAGGTCCCTATGGGTCATCGTTATCTCCTGTTCGTTACTAAGGAAGATAAGCGGTTTAATTTGCAGTGCGATGTCAAAAGCCGGACAAAAACAAGGCAGTTCGTTCGATTTTGTTACAGAATAATTGCAAAACGGCTGCTTCACATATTCACAAATCACAATACGACCCTACTTGTCGATTGACGAAGGGTTGATCAATGCCGATCTGCCTGAGTGGGAGGACTGGTTGCCCCGCGAGGAGCGCAGCATATTGCAAATAATTCCGAACATAATTTTGCAACTTTTGCGTTTTTTATCGCGTGACATCTGACCTTCGAAGGTCAACAGCTTTCGCTATAAACGACGGACCGCGTCATGTACTCAGATCAAACTACAGAAGACGAGCGTCTCACATATCACGCAGATCTTCTCAGCCAGCTTGCCAATCCGAAACGCCTGGAAGTTTGCATCTACTTGTCCGGGCACGAGGAAGACGTAAACAGCCTGGCTAAAAAGCTAGGAATATCTCAGTCTGCACTGAGCCAACATTTGACGCGACTTTATCATTCCGGAATTGTCAAAGTGCGCCGTCAGGCGCAGTTTAGATATTATACTTGCGACCATCCGGGCGTGCAGCAGATCCTGAAAACGTTGTCGGAAATCTTCGATGGCGACGTGAATCACACAACGAGCGAGGCCTCGGATCGTTCCGAGCAAGACTAATCCTGACGAGATTGAGCGCTCGTTGCGCGAGCGATCCAGGAAGCGTCAGGCTGTTGCCTCGCCATAGCAATCGTGGCGGCGAGGCAACGTAATGGACCGTGGCCGATTACTGGATCTCCGCGAGCAGAGCCTCGGCGCCTTTCCGAATGCCGACCTTCGAGGCTTCCAGCGATGAGAAGCTCGCGCCGATATTGAGCGCGTTCGGATATTGCTTGGTCACGTAAGCGAGCAGTAGGCGGTTAGTCGAGGCATCGTAGAGTTCCACTGCGTAATTGACGGAGCCCGTCATGGAGCCTTCGCGGCCGCGAGCCGACTGTACGGTGTTGTAGACCCCGCCCCCGACGTCGATATGCGTGAATGGGCCGAGCACCGGCGTTGTGGTCTTGGCGCCGGTCAGCGTCAAATGAAGCCGAAGTGTGCCGGGACCTGGAATAGTCGCGATTGCAAAGCGGGTTCTAAGCTTCTCGACAAATTGTTGCTGCATGTAGGCTGCAAGCAGCGACTTGTCCGCATCCGCGATCTTGACGAACTGACTGTCCGGACCGCCATAGACGGAAACTGGATCGACGATGATCTTGCTATAGGATCGCCAGTCGACGGGCCCTTTATATCGATAGGGTGTGCGACCTGTCTGATCCTGGGTGTTGGGTCGGAGTTGTGGCGCTGAGGCCAAGCCTGAATAGACGGTCGGGTCGGCTGTCGTGCAGCCGGCAACAGCCAAACAGAGGGCAATCAGCGTGCCGCTGGCGAAAGAGGGTCTGAGCAATGATTTGGCTCCTGGAGGAATGTGAATGGATTTTGCCAGGGCCAGCTCTATTGCTTCGCCGGATTGCGGTGTTTTCTTTAATGTGCGGAAATGTTCGCGGGTCTTGCATCCGCGCGCCAGCAAGCCGCCTGCCCGCAAGCATGGGGACTGATAGGCCCAAAGCGTTAGGCTACCTGCGTGATGCGCCGGCCAGCCTAACCTCGCTTTGCTCCCGCCCGGAGGGAAGATTGATTTCGACGATCAGGCCGTGGGGCTTGCGATCGCTCAATGTCATCCGTCCGCCATGTCCTTTCCGAACAATTCCTTCGGCGGTCGGCAGGCCGAGGCCGAAACCACCGCCTGTACCCGTCGTGCGGGCCTTGTCGACCTTGAAAAACGGCTCCAGCGCGCGCGCCTTTAGTTCGTCGCTCAAGCCCGGCCCGTTGTCACTGACCCTGATCAGCACACCACCTTCAGCCGCGCTCTGCAATTCGATCTCAATGTGATTTGCGTAGCGCGAGGCGTTTTCGACCAGATTGTTCACTGCCCGTGTGATGGATTCCGGCCTGCATATACAGGTGAGCCGCCGAGGCCCGCTGAAGCTCACATCAATGCCCGTCTCGGAAAAATCGGTCGCGATCGTCTGGAGCAGGCTTGAGATATCGACCTTGCGGGATGGCACGCTGTGATAGGCATTCGTCAGGAATGCCAGGCTTTCGTCGATCATATTGCCGAGAGTGGTGATGTCGGCGAGCATCTGACGCTGCAGATCTGGCTGTGCGCAATGCTCGGCCCGCATCCGCAGCCTGGTCAACGGCGTCCTCAGATCATGGCTGATCGAGCTCAGCATTCGAGTCCGGCTGTCGACCATCTCCAGGATGCGGCTGCGCATGATGTTCAGCGAGGTGGCAAGACTCCTGATCTCCGCGGCGCCTTCGGTAGCGAAAGGTTTCTCCAGATTGTCGTCCATGCTCGCCTCCTCGGCGGCAGCCGCGAAGCGGGCAACTGGGTGGGTGATCAGCCGGCTGCTGAAATAGGCCAAAAGCGCAAGCGGAATGACGATCTTCAAAACCCCGCTCGCCACGGCCGGCAAAAGCCAGAGATAAGGCGAAAAGACCGGCATGTGAAAGACGAGTGCGCGCGTGGCATCCACTTTCAGCAGGAGCACATGGGATTGCGACGCGCCGGCAAGCAGCCACTCGATAGTTTGGAAAAAGCCACCCTCAAGCAAAGCACGCACGCGTATTAGGATATCGCCCGGTTTATCCGCACTATCTGCGTCCCGTACTTGTTCGGGAGATGCCTTTTCCACCTGAATGCCCAGAGTCGCTGCAGACGAGAGAACCGCTGCTTCCTCTTCCTCCGTGCGAGTGCGCCGGAACTGGTCCATGACCAACTCGATCCTGCCGGCGAGCAAGCCAATCTGGATGCCCTTGTCATGGCGACCGTAGATATACGGCTCGGAGAGCGTGGCAACGACGGAAACGAGGACTGTCAACAGCGTCGCAAGTACGAGGATCTGCGTGCGTATGGAGGCTGTACGAAAGTTGATCATGCCAGCCGCTCCACCTTGGATGCAAAGAGATAGCCGCCGAGCCGCACCGTCTTGATGAAGGACGGCTCCTTGAGATTTGGCTCGATCTTCTGGCGCACGCGGCTGATATGGGCATCGATGCTGCGCTCCACCGGCCCGGCCGAACCGGCATGCGTCATCGACAGAAGCTGCTCGCGCGTCAATATCCGGTTGGGATTGCGGCAGAAAGCGAGAAGCAGATCGAACTCGGCTGTTGTCATGGAAACTTCCGCGCCGTCGGAATCGAATAGCTGCCGGCTCTTGGGGTCGATGCGCCAACCGGAAAAGGACATGGGCATAAGGCTGTCATCCGGTTGCTGAGCATAGGAAGCTCTTCGCAGAATGCTTTTAATACGAGCCATTAACTCCCTGGAATTGAAAGGCTTCGTCACATAGTCGTCCGCGCCGAGTTCGAGGCCCAGAATCCGATCGATGTCTTCTTGTAGAGCTGTCAGCATGAGGATCGGAATGGTTTTATCCGCACGCAGACGCCGGCAGATGCTGAAGCCGTCTTCTCCGGGCAGCATAGCATCGAGCACGATGAGATCGAAACTTTGCCGCACCAGCATACGATCCATTTCCGCACCGTTCGGCGCGGAAACAGCCCTGAAGCCATTGCTGCGCACGAGTTCGACCAGCATCCCCGCTATATCGGCATCGTCCTCGACGATGAGAATATGAGATTGATCTGTTGTCGCCATGTCGCGCTCGCTGCTTTCGCTGGTATGCCGGATACGCGAACCATCGCGCGCAAAACTATCTCACCGGACCGCGCATCTGTCACGCACGCGCCTGCGATGCCGCTCCGGGGAGGAATAGCAGGCGCTTCATGTAGCTGTATTCGAAAATATTGAGTTATGTTGCGACCGTCGCGACATCAAGCTGGCAATAAGGCTCGGTTCACGCTCAGACGCCGCGTCTGTTACCCCAGATGAGCACATGCAGCTGCGGGAGAACCCGCGCCTCGAACCATCTGTCATCACAAACCTTGTCCACCAGCCAGCGCATCCGGTCCATGACACCCTCTATGTCGACAACCGCATCCTCTTCATCCGGCGGCGGCGGTGTATGGTTGCCGGGCTGCAGATAGAGCGGCAGATGCGGATAGCGGGAAGCGGCTTCCTGTGCATAAGCATAGTCCGCGTCATCGAACACAACGATCTTCAGCGCGATCTGCGGTCCATTCTCAGCCATGCGCAGACAGTCGTCGAAAGCGGCCCAATCCGTCACCATGCCGCTCGATGGCGGCTTCGGGCTCAAGACCAGCGTATCGAGCTCGGCAAACCACTCTTTAGCGACACTTCCCTGCGTTTCCAACGCGAAGCGATAGCCTTCGGCATGACCATGCGCGATCAATGGGCCAAGCGGCTGGATTGCCGGATTGCCGCCCGAAAGCGATATCGTCAGCGGCTTGCCACCGGAAAGGCGCGTCACCTCTTGCCAGATTTCGTCAACCGACATCGGCCGCCATTGGTCGCGGTATTCGCTATCGACCGCATGCAGCGTATCGCACCACGAACAGCGGTAGTCGCAGCCGCCGGTGCGCACAAAAACCGTCGGAAGGCCAATCAGGATGCCCTCGCCCTGGATCGTCGGCCCGAATATCTCGCTGACGCGAATGCGCGACGCGCTCATGGCCGATATTCCGCCCAGGTTTTTGGCGTCTCGCTGACACGCACTGCGGAGGTCTCCGGCAGTCGAACCTTGCACCAGTCGTAGAAATGCTTGGCCAGATACTCCGACGTGATGCGATCATGGCCGAGGACATCGTTGAGATGGCGATGGTCGAATTCATCGTCGATATAGCGCTTCAGCGGCTGAAGCTCGTGATAATCGCGCACGAAGCCGTTGGCATCCAGTTCACCGGCCGAAAGCTCCACAACGACGATATAATTATGCCCATGCAGCCGCGCGCACTGGTGATCGTCGGGCAAATGCGAGAGCTGATGCGACGCAGAGAAGTGAAATTCCTTGGTAATACGGAACATCACTTCACCTCTTCAGCTGAAAAGCCTGATGTCGCCGACACCCAGAAATCCGGATCTTCGTAGTCGGTCGGATCCGCGATGCCCGCGAGATGAAAGGCCTCGCGCCGTTCGACGCAGGTGCCGCAGCGCCCGCAATGACGCTCGCCGCCTTTGTAGCAGGACCAGGTTTCGGCAAAGGGCGTCTGATGTCGCGCGCCATCTGTGACGATATCGGCCTTCGAGACGGTCACGAAAGGCGCATAGAGCGAGACGCTGGCATAGCCGTCCAGCGCATGGTTCTGCATCTGCTGGAACGCATCGATGAAACCGGGCCGACAATCCGGATAGATGAAATGATCGCCGCCATGAACCGCAACGGCGACCGCATCCGCCTTCTGCGCAGCCGCGAGCCCGAAGGCGATCGCGAGCATGATGGCGTTGCGGTTCGGGACCACGGTCGTCTTCATGCTCTCTTCGGCATAGTGGCCGTCCGGCACGTCAATGTCGTCGGTGAGAGCCGATCCGGTCAAGTGTTTGCCGATGGCCGTGATGTCGATGATCTCATGCGGCACGCCGAGGCGTTTTGCGCAGGCCGCGGCGAATTCTACTTCCTTGCGATGCCGTTGACCATAGTCGAAGGAGACGAGGCCGATAAGCTGATGTTCGGCTGCGACCTTATGGGCGAGCGAAACAGAGTCCAGTCCGCCGGAGCAGACGACGATAGTCTTCATAATTCAGGATCCCTTGTTTTGACCGGGTGGGCTGCGACCGGATTTTATGGCTCCCTGAAGCCACGGCGGGCTCAGTAGCAGCAGAAGTCGGAGGAAACAAGGCACCCCTGCATTATGACGGGTTTTGCGCCGGCATTGCTACCGACGCAAACCAATTCCCTACACGCAACGTCAGCTAACGCCCGCAAACTTCCCCGAAATATTCAGATCCGGATAGTAACCGACCGGCTTGTCGCCGACCGTTTGGCCGCCGGTCATCGCTCCCTGGATTTCCGATCCAAAGAAGGAATAGGGGAAGGTTGGCTGCAGGGCACTGACGTCATCGAGCCGTTGACGCAACTCCGCCGGGATCTGGAAGTCCAAGGCGCCGAGATTGTCTTTCAGCTGCTCGAGCTTGGTGGCGCCGATGATGATCGAGGCCAGGCCCGGCTGGGTCATCGCCCAGTTGACCGCCACCTGGGCCATGCTGCGGCCAAGCTCGGCCGACACCTTTTCCAGCTCCGCAACGATAGCCCAGTTGCGCTCGTTGAACTTCTGAAAGCCGGGATTTGTGGTGCCGCGCACTGTTTCAAGCCGGCCATCCGTCTGTTGCGTAGCGCTTGGACGATATTTGCCGCTCAAAAGACCGCTCGCCAGCGGGCTCCACGCCATTATGCCGGCTCCATAGCGTGTGCCGAAGGGTACGAACTCGTTTTCGATATTGCGCTCGGCCAGCGAATATTCCAGCTGCAGAGCCGATATCGGCTCGTAGCCGCGGTATTCGGCGACAGCCTGGGCTCGGCTGGCGTACCAGGCCGGCACGTCGGATAGACCGACATGAAGCACTTTTCCCGCGCGGACAAGATCGTCGAAGGTACGCATCACCTCTTCCGGCGGGGTCAGGCGGTCCCAGCAATGCATCAGATAGAGATCGATATGGTCGGTGTTCAGCCGCTTCAGCGAGGCTTCGACGGCCCGCAATATGTTCTTGCGACCATTGCCGGCTGCGTTGGGTGTTTGAGCCGAGAGGTTCATGGTGAACTTCGTCGAGATCACGGCGTCGTCGCGCAGTCCCCGTTCGGCAATGAACTCGCCAAGCCAAGTTTCCGATGTTCCGCCGGTATAGGCATCGGCCGTATCGAAGAAATTGCCGCCGGCATCGACATAGGCGTTGAAGATGGCGCGAGCCGCTTCCTTGTCCGATCCCCAACCCCATTCGGTGCCGAAGGTCATGGTGCCGAGTGCAAGCCGTGTCACCTTCAGGCCGCTATTGCCGAGTGTATAGAATTCCATGCTCATGGATGTACTCCTCGTTGGGTGCCCGGACTCACCGGTTCTTTTAGAGTCGGGCGATTTGATGGAGGCAAGTTCGCTGGTTTCCGGCCCTTCGATAAGGTAGTTTAATTTGCATGTATTATGCGATATTGCTCAGCAATGGATCGCGATCTGCTGACACATCTGCCCGTCATTGTCGCCGTAGCTCGCCGCGGTGGTTTCGCGGCCGCCGCCAATGAACTCGGCATGAGCGCGTCTGCGGTCAGCCACGCCGTCCGGCTGGTAGAGGAACGGCTCGGCCAGCCGCTCTTTGCCCGCACGACGCGCAGCGTGGCGCTGACCGAGGCGGGCCGGAACCTCATTGCCACGGTGGCACCGGCCTTGCAGGACATTCACGAGCGGATGGAACGCATCCGCGCGGTCAAGGGAAGGCCGAGCGGCCTACTGCGCATCAACGCCTCCCGCATCAGCCTGCCGCTTGCGCTCACGCGCCTGGTCGCAGCCATGAGCGAGCGCTATCCCGAAGTGGAAGTCGAGATCTTTTCCGACGAGAGGCTGACCGATATCGTCGCGGAAGGCTTCGATGCAGGCATACGGATCGGCGAGATGATCGATCAGGATATGGTTGCCGTCCGCCTCACCCCACCTTTCCGGTCGATCGTCGTCGCCTCACCCGGCTATGTCGGGCGTTTCGGCCGCCCCATGACGCTCGGCGAGCTCTCCAACCACAATTGCATCGGCTATCGCCTCATCCGTTCCGGTGGCCTCTATCAATGGGAATTCGTCGAAGACGGGCAGGATGTGGCGGTCACGGTTCGAGGCCAGGCGATCGTCACGGAGTCACATTCGGCAATCGAGCTGGCCTTGGCCGGTGTCGGGCTCGCCTATGTCTTCGAACCCCTGGTGCAGGCGGATATCGCAGCGGGCCGATTGATCGAACTCCTGGGCGATCACGCTGTCACGGAAGCAGGCCTCTTTCTCTATTTCCCCCGTCGCGCAGAGCTCGCACCGAAACTCAGAGCCTTCATCGATACCGTCCGGCAGATCGCTCGCGAATCGGTCGCCGGCTAGGTCAGGACGTCACCAAGCGGGCACTTACCCACCACCTATCCCCTTCGGAAAAGTTCAGATAGCGCGACCATTGTCCCGAATGCGCATGAAACGAACGGGCGGGATGGCCAGGCGCATCGATTGACATTGCGGATTCATGTCAGGCCCGGCAGTCCTTAGTAGCGGGCCCAGCTGACATGATGTCTAGGGGCCTCGCTATCACCGCTCATCGACGCCTCATGGCTCGATGGGCGGCTCTATCGTCTGAAAGAGGGGTCAGTGCGAGATATTTCCAACAATAAATCACCGAGTCCGATCGATGTCGAAGTCGGCAGGCGCATCCGCCTGCAGCGGCACGCATTGGGAATTAGTCAATCAACGCTTGCAAAGGGGTTGAATGTGACATTCCAGCAGGTTCAGAAATACGAAAGGGGCACCAACCGCGTCGGCGCAAGCCGCCTGCAGCGCGTTGCCGAATGTCTGGGCGTGCCGATTTCGCATTTTTTCGACAGGCCGAGCGACCAATCCATTATTTCCACGGATCAGACGATCAGCGCGGGAAATGATCTGGTTTGTTTCTTGTCTTCCGAAGAAGGCACCGAACTCAACCGCGCCTTTGCTAACATCAAGGATGCCAAGACGCGGCAGAAGATCGTGGGCTTGGTCAAGTCGCTGGCCGCAATTTAGAGCGCTGCCGATGTTTTCGCTGCGGGATCGGGCGGGAGCCCGTGATGACGAACGCGATCTCCTCTGAAGAGCGCGTGGTTAGCCTGTGAGCCGTGGCGTGCGAATAACTTTCAGGAACAGCGCATTCATCGCGTCGTTAATCCCCTGCGTCGGGCTGACTTCGAAATAAAGCCCTGGCGATGCGCAGTTTTGCAGATCGGTACCGATCTGCGATTGGAACGGCGCGATCCAGGTGTTGTACCAGGCGTTCTGCGGCAGCGGCAGATAGGTCGTGTAGAGAATAGCGATCTTGATATTCTGATTCTTCAGCGGCTGACAGAAGGATATATCGAGCGGCTCCTGGCAGCGACCGCCCGTCGTCGGCTTGGTGCATGTGTTCGGCTTCGCGCTGTCACCCACGCCATCAGTCACGAAGAACAGCACCTTCGCCCGGTCCGCGCTGGTGGTTCCGCCACCACCGGTGCCGATGATCGGTTTGATCTGCGTCAGCACCGTATCGAAGCTTGTATCCTGGTCACTATTATAATTCTGACTGGGAGTGGTCATCAGGTCGACGGTGCTCGTCGATGCCTTGACCTGCGTCATATCCGACGAAAGTGCTGATACATCGGTCAAACCCGCCGCTTCGGCCTTGGTTCCGAACGTGTAGACAGCCATCCGATACTGGTCGGGTGTTTGGCGGTTTGTCGTCGCAGTATCTGTCAGCGATTGTGTCGCCTGCCGTACGACATCGATGCGCATATTAATTTTGAGGCTCTTCGCCAAGTTGTAGTAGTTGTTTGTCGTATCCAGATTGTGGCAGGCAAAGGCGCAGGTGTCAGTTGTATGCGTCTGCAGCATAGTAATATCGTCCGCCGTCGCGCCGACGCCCATGGACGGCGTATTGTCCAACAGCATGTAGAAATCAATGAAGCTTGCCGTCTGATATTGAGCCGAAGCCGTACCGCTGACCGGGATCGAGGTTTTCCCCAGGACCTGCATCAGGGTCGTTGGCACGGTGGCAGAGAAATTGACGCTGGACGATACGACGTTCGCAGCTCGCGTCACCGCGATATTCACGTTGACAGGCATGTTCTGCAGATCGCTCGATGCCTGGCCGAAGAATAGCTTGTTAGCGTCATCCTGACCAACGGTTACTGTCCCGTCATTGGTCATGGCCATAGCGGCCGCAACGGCAGGCGAAGATGTCGCGATGGCGCCCACTGCTGCTGCATCGGCTGCGCTATAAAGCTCGCTTCTGACCACAAGGGCATTGGTAACATCGATGGCGAGACCGGCAGCCGCAATCAGGGGGACGGCAAGCAATACCGTCATCGTCGCAAAATTGCCTGACCTGTCGGCGGCCAATTTTCGCGAAATCTTATATATGGAATGAAAGGCTTTAGCGCCGACCTTCAATACCTTCACCAGCAAACTCTCTATAGTAGAAATTGCAAGAACAAATGTTGCATATATTGATTGCAGTAGTATTTTAAGATATACTCACAAATATTATCGGTTATAAATATTGATATTCAGATAATGACTATGATTCTATTTTAGATTTCATGAATTTAATGAATATTTACCTAGAAACGAAAATATACTTTTATAGCCGCAGAATTATTCGGCGAAAACAAAGTCACAGGCTAGATCAACGCTAATTGACGCTGGCAATTGATCTTTCCGCGAAAAAGGCAGCGCGCTCGCGGCTAAGTAGCGACCAGAAAATCGGCGCGGAGCTTCGTTTTCGCGCTATTTTGAACGAGGCGTCTTTACCCGATTTTCAGTGTTTACCCGTGAAAGCACTGAGCCATTGATCCAGGCTGGCGGCCGCGATATTGCAATGCCATAGAGCTTGGTGACCAAATTCGGGATTCTCTGCGTGCGCGTCCTTTCATGCATCGTTACAGAACATAATCTGTGGCTCGTTCTTCTTGCGGCATTTGTCTGCGTCAGCGGCGGATGGATAACGCTCAATCTGTTGCGACGAGCCGAGAATACGCATGGCGTTCAGCGCGGCGGCTGGATCTTCCTCACCGGGGTAGCCGCCGGGTCATCGATCTGGTGCACGCACTTTGTCGCCATGCTGGCCTATGAAGTCGGTGCGCCCGTTGCTTTCGATCCGATCCTTACGATGGCTTCCTTTCTGCTGGCGATAGCCGGATGTGCCGCGGGCTTTGCAGTCACGCTATCGCGCCTGCCGCGATTGGCGCCGGAATTGGGCGGAGCCCTGGTCGGGATCGCCGTTGCGGGCATGCATTACACCGGCATGATGGCTTATCACGTCGACGGCATCGTCGAGTGGGACATGGGCTACGTCATCGCCTCGGTCATATTGTCGGTAGCATTCGCCGCGTTCGCCCTCAATCAGGCAATCCGTCGGCCCTGGCGCTTCGCGTCACAGGCCGCACTCATCTTTTTCGTCTTTGCCGTGGTCCTGCTTCATTTCACTGCAATGACGGCAGTCTCGGTCACGCCGCTGGCAACCGGCGCCGGGATTATCGATACCTATGCGTTGAAAGCCATGGCGGTCGCGGTTGCTGGCGGCGGATTGCTTATCATTGGCACGGGCGTTGCCAGCTATATGATCGACGAGCGCGCCTCGCGCGAATCCATCGAGAAACTCCAGCACATGGCGTTGAATGACCTGCTGACGGGCCTGCCCAACCGCGGCAGCTTCAGCGACTACCTCGATAACGAAATCGGCCATGCCAAAGAAGACGGGCTCAAGCTCGCGGTCATAGGCATAGACCTTGATCGCTTTAAGGAAATCAACGACCTGCGCGGCCATAAGGCAGGCGATCAGGCGTTGAAGGCGATCGGGCGTCGGCTTCTGCGTCTGGTCAAGGATGGCGAGTTTGTTGCGCGTGTCGGCGGTGATGAATTCGCGGCAGCCAAGCGGTTCCAGACCCAGAGCGAACTACTGGATTTCGTGGCTCGACTGGAAAAGACTCTGTTCGAACCCATCCGCATCGACGACTTCGAAACAGCGACCGGCGCCAGCATAGGCGTCGCCGTCTATCCCGATGATGGCACCGACCAGGAACGCCTCATCAGCAATGCCGATCTCGCAATGTATCGCGCCAAAGCCGATGTCGGCCGTGCCGTCTGCTTTTATGAATCCAAGATGGACGAGGCTGCGCGTGCGCGCCACACGCTTGCACAGGATCTGCGTCGTGCCGTTGAATTGGATCAGCTCGACCTGCACTATCAGGTGCAGACCTCCGTGCGCACAGGAAACATCTGCGGCTACGAGGTTCTGCTTCGCTGGCACCATCCGGAACGAGGCGCGGTGCCCCCTTCGGAATTTATTCCCATCGCCGAGGAAAGCGGTACGATCCTCATCATCGGCGAATGGGTGTTGCGGACGGCATGCCGAGAGGCAGCCTCCTGGGACAAGCCATACAAGATCGCCGTCAATCTCTCGCCCGTACAATTTGCTCACGCGGATCTCGCCAAGCTTGTCCATTCGATCCTGCTGGAAACCGGCCTTTCACCGGACAGGCTCGAGCTGGAAATTACCGAGTCGACAATCATCGCCGACAAGACGCGGACACTGCATGTGCTGCGACAGATCAGGGCGCTTGGCGTGACGATTGCCATCGACGATTTCGGAACGGGCTATTCCTCGCTCGACACGCTGCGCTCGTTTCCCTTCGACAAGATCAAGCTCGATCGCTCCTTCATGAGCGAGGTCGACAACAGCATTCAGGCAAAGGCGATCGTCCGTGCCGTCTTGACCCTTGGCAAGAGCCTCGAAATTCCAGTTCTGGCAGAGGGCGTGGAAACCAACCATCAGCTGGAAATCCTCCGCGTCGAGGGCTGCGACGAGGCACAAGGTTTCTTTTTGGGAAGACCCCAGCCCATCGGACAGATCTTTCAAACGGAAGAGATGGCAAGCGAAGATCAAGCTTCCCCATTTTCCGGTCGTGTTCCGCCACATCGCATGCGCCGCCGCTGAAACCGGTCACACGCTGAAGATGCTCGCCTTGGCGAGCATGTCTTTGTCATCTCATCATCAATTGCTTGGCGCAACTCGCCGCGATCAGTGGCGATTGCAACTTTTGCTGAGCCTATCCGCTGCGCGAGGCCGTGGCCATTATGCGCACCAATGTTGCGTCGCAGCCAAAGATATCAGGTCAATTTAATAAATATTTACCCGCAGGAATGCTTGGCTCCCGGGCATCAATACGATGCTTTTGATCACGTTATAATTAATCGGAGCGGCATAGAATGCGTATCAATATTAGATTTACATTATTCAGTCTTTTCGGCAGCTTGGCCGCGGTATCCATCGGTCAAGGCGTCGTCGCGCTTCATTCTCTTTCTGCCATCAGCGCGGCCACGCATTCCATCTCGGAAGACACCGTGCCATCCGTCCTGGCTCTCGGGCAGCTCAATTCCGATTATGGCGATCTGCGGGTCGAGCATTTGGGATACATGCTTGCATCCCCGGAAGCGCAACAGAAGATCCTATCGGAAATTGCGCAAACGCAGTCTCAAATCGACAAAGACCTGAAAGGCTCTCAGTCGACGCTCAGCAACGATGCCGAGCGCGCAATCTATCAAAAATATGCCGAAGCCGATGCCGCCTACCGACAGGTATGGGAACAGGCCAAGTCTCTCAAAGAGAATGGCAAGAATGGCGAAGCTATTGCTCTGCTGCTCGGTGACGGCAAGACGCTCTACGACAAGGCAGGCGAGTTCATTCAACAGGCGGTCGACCAGAACGTTGCGGACAACACGCAAAATCTGGAAACCACGAACTCCGCCGTCGAATTCAGCATTCTGTCGGTTTTTACGGCACTTGGGCTCGCCATCATCATTGGCGCCAGCGCGATGCTCTTGACCCTGCTCAGGGTGATCAGGCCGCTATCGCGCATGACAGCCTACATGACTCTCCTGAGCACGGGCGACACCACGAAAACCGTGCCCGAAAGCGGCCGCAAAGACGAGATCGGCGAAATGGCCGGCGCCGTCGAGACTTTTCGGCAAGCTGCCATTGAGAATAAGCGTTTGGAAGCCGATGCGGAGGCCAGCCGGCAGCGCGCCGAGCAGGACCGGCTTGCAGTGCAGCAGCAGGCGGAAGCCGATGCCGCCGAGCGGCTGCAGTTGGCGACATCCGGATTGGCTGCCGGCCTCAAGCGACTGGCATCGGGTGATCTGGCCTTCCAGCTGAACGAGGCGTTTTCCGTTGATTTCGAAGCTCTGCGGCATGATTTCAACAGCTCGATCCAGCAGCTGAGCACAACCCTCTCCGCAATTTCAAATGCCACAGTGACCATTGATAGCGGGACGCAGGAAATCAGCCATGGCGCAAGCGATCTTTCCAGACGCACCGAGCAGCAAGCGGCCTCACTGGAGGAAACAGCGGCCGCACTTGACCAGATAACCGCCAATGTCGGCAGTTCATCGAAGCGGGCCGAGGAAGCCCGGCAGGTGGCCAACCAAGCGAACGTGAACGCCATAAAATCGGGGGAAGTCGTCGCCCGCGCCGTCGATGCAATGACCCGGATCGAACAATCGTCAAACCAGATATCCAACATCATCGGCGTCATTGACGAGATTGCATTCCAGACGAACCTTCTTGCGCTCAACGCCGGTGTTGAAGCTGCAAGGGCGGGTGACGCGGGCAAGGGCTTTGCGGTGGTGGCGCAGGAAGTGCGCGAATTGGCGCAGCGCTCCGCGCAAGCTGCGAAAGAGATCAAGGCCCTCATCCGGTCGTCTTCGGCCGAGGTCGGCAATGGCGTTAAACTCGTCAGCGAGACCGGTGCGGTACTGAAGACGATCGAGGCCCAGGTGCTGACCATCAACCATCACATGGAAGAGATAGCGACATCGGCACGGGAGCAATCGGTCGGGCTGAGCGAGGTCAATACCGCCGTCAATCAGATGGATCAGGTTACCCAGAAGAATGCGGCCATGGTGGAGGAGACGACGGCTGCCAGCACTTCGCTGGCAAACGAGGCCGCCAATCTCGCACGCTTGATCGCCCGCTTCAAACTCGATGCCGGCCCGTCATCAACACTCCCGGCCTTGGTTGCTGGCCAACAGATGACCTCGCCTGCCCGCGCACTCGGACAGAAGTTAAGCCGCGCCTTTGGCGGCAAGACAGCAACAGCTGCCGCGATGAAGGAATGGTCGGAGTTCTAACAACAGCGCCGAAGCCGAAAGCCTGTCGAAAACTGACGATGCCCGGCAAAATCGCGCATCGTCAGTTTATCCGCGGCTCATGGATGGTTGTTCCACGAATTCAGATCGAGCGATCCGTAGTCTCGCCGATCCATTCCCTCCCAAGCTCGATTGTGACCGCCGAGCGGATGTCCGCAGCATTGGCGGCCACCAGCAATTCATAGCGACCGGCAGTGGCACGGAATGCTTTCGTCTCCTCATCGAAATAGCTGAGGTCGCGTGGGCGAACGAGCAGCGAGGCTGTGCCGGGTTCACCCGCCGCAAGCTGGAGCTTGGCAAAAGCCCGCAACTCCTTGTCCGGCCGCTCGATTGTGGAACCGAGCGGGCGCACATAAAGCTGAACAAGCTCAGATCCTCTTCTCCCGCCGATATTGGTGATGTCGACCGTGACGGTGATACCATCCGGAGCCATCTGTGTTGTCGACGTTTGCGCCCTGCCCCAGGAAAAGCTCGTATAGCCGAGCCCGAAGCCGAAGGGGAACAAGGGTTCTATGCCGCGCGTGTCATGATGGCGATAGCCGACAAAGACGCCCTCGGCATAGCGCACATGCCCATCCTTGCCAGGATAGACGGAAGGGTCACCGGTTATCGCGGAATTATCAGAGAGGCGCTTCGGAAAAGTCTGCGGCAAGCGGCCACCGGGTTCGGCATCGCCGAAGAGAACATCGGCAACTGCATGACCGAGCTCCTGGCCCGGATACCACATCTGCAGCACGGCCTTGACCTTGCCGAGCCACGGCATCTCGACGGGACCTCCGGTCTGTAGCACGACCACGGTGTTGGCGTTGACCGCCGCTACCCTTTCGATCAGTTCCTCCTGTCGGCCAGGCAGCCGCATATCGGGCAGATCGAGCCCTTCGGTATCCCATTGCCCATCGCGACCAACGAAGAGCAATGCCACATCCGCCTTGTGTGCCGTTTCGACAGCCTCTGCCATATCCGCCTCACCCAGAGGCTTTTCCACGCCGAAGCGCACGGCCGTCAGGTTGATGCCTTCCTCTGTCGTCGCCGGAGAACAGTATTCGACCACGATGCGCGATCTCTGGCCGGCCTCGAGATGGATGCCCTGACGCTGTTCGACATTGGCAGTGCCGAAATAATTGTCGCCGCGGCTCCAGCCGTCTGAGCCGTTGACCACCAGCCTGCCATCGACATAGAGCTTGGCAAGGCCCGCATTGGTCATACCGAAGACGTGTTCGCCGCTTTCGAGCGGCGTATAGAAAGCCGTCATCCGCGCCGAAAAGTCACTGGGATCGAGCTCAGGAGATGGCAAATCGAACCAGAAGAATTCACCCTTGTTCGCCGGCTCCGCCGCCACCGGCGAGCCTGCCAGGGTCCGGCCCCGGAAATACTCGACGCGCATCTCGCCGGAAAAGACATTGATGAGCCTATTGTTGCGGCAACCGGCGGCATATCGAATGCTGTTGGCATTCGACAAAGCCTCACGGATCCCCTCCAGCGGGCTGATCCTGTAATGCGCGGCGATCTGGGCGCTACCGCCGCCCATGACGCGAGCTTCCGCAGCGTTCGGTCCGATGACCGCGACATGTCCTAGCCCTGTCTTCTGCAGCGGCAAGATGCCGTCATTCTTCAGAAGAACCGCACCTTCCGAACCAAGCTCGCGGATCAGAGCCCGATCCTCGGGCAAGTCCACCGCATGCTCGGTCAGATCAGGCGCCCTCTCGAAGGCTCCGACACGCTCCAGCAATGTCAGGATGCGCCCGGCGGCAGCACGGATGGTCTCAGGCTTGACCTCGCCATCGCGCACCGCCTGCACGAGCTTTTCGCCGCGGTCGCGCGTCGGCCCCGGCATCTCCAGATCGAGGCCGGCATTGACGGTTGCCGCCGTCGAATGCGAGCCGAACCAATGGGACATGACGATGCCGCCAAATCCCCATTCCTCGCGCAGGACCGTCGTCAACAGCCATGGGTGTTCGCTGGTATAGGTGCCGTTCAGCCTGTTATAGGAGGACATGACCGCCATCACGCCGGCCCTTTTGACAGCCTGCTCGAATGGCGGCAGATAAATTTCCCGAAGCGCCCGCTCATCGATGTTAGAGGACATCGTTTGCCGTTCGATTTCGGATTCGTTGCCGGCGAAATGCTTGATCGTCGCGGCAATACCCTGGCTCTGTACACCCTGAATATAGGCGACGGCGAGTTCGGCGGTCAGCATCGGATCTTCCGAATAACATTCGAAGTTGCGTCCGTTCAGGCCGGAGCGATGGATATTGACGGTCGGTGCCAACAGGACGGAGGCACCTTTGCTCTTGGCCTGGCCGGCGAGCGCAACGCCCATGCGCTCGACGAGCGCAGGATTCCAGGTTGCACCGAGCGCAATGGCGACGGGAAAGCAGGCTGCATTGACGCCAGCGACCAGTGAGCCTGCACCCCGTGCACCGTTCGGACCATCGGTGACCTTGATCTTCGGAATACCGAGCCGCTCAACCGGCACCGTGGTCCAGAAATCAGCACCGGCAAGCAGCGAAACCTGCTCCTCAAGCGTCATCTGGTCAAGAATATGGTCGATCATAAAGCGTCCCTTAATGTTCCCTGGTCGCTCTCCGTCCACTCGGTGCCGGAGATTCGTATTTGAAGTAAGCAAATCATAAACGCGTTCGAAACACTTCAGCAATCATGATATGTCGATGAAATAACATATCTTTTTCCAGTAACAGAGCTTAGCAGCGCCAAGATCCCCTAGTCTCTATCCAGGTGAAATCGCAAATACGGCGCCTAATCTGGTGCGCGAAGCATGCCTGGCCTCCGAAAAACGCCGCTTCGCTAAAATGCGAATAATCTTGTTCCGAATAAATTTGACCGCATCGGATTTCATGGCCTCAGTTCATGGAGCCGAGTATGCGTTCGTTTCTAGTCGCTGCAAGCTTTCTCTTCGTTGCCGGTCTGTTGTTCTCGACCGCGACAACTGCAAAACCCGTGGCCAACGTGGCCGCAACGAATGCACATCAATTCGCGAGCGTCATCACGGATGCGAGCGTGCCCGTCGGCTGGGCCGGCTTCTGTGCTGCTCAACCCGCCGAATGCGCGACCGGACCGAAGAGCGCCGAAAGCGTCACCATCGACCGGGAGCACTGGACGCAACTGCAGCAGATCAACGGCCTGGTCAATCACGAGATCCAGGGCATCAGCGACAATGACCATTATGGCATCTACAAAATGGGTATCATCAATTGGTGGACCTACCCCGACGATGGCGCCGGCAACTGCAACGACTATGTCCTTTTGAAAAGAAAGCTGCTGGTCGAGGCTGGTTGGTCCCCTTCCGCATTGCTGCTGACGGTGGTTCTCGACAAGCACAATGAGGGGCATCTGGTGCTGATGGCCCGCACGAACGACGGCGATCTCATCCTCGATAATCTCACCGACACGATTAAAGCCTGGGACGCGACCGGCTACACCTTCATCAAGCGCCAGTCTGCCGACAATCCGAACAGCTGGGTTCGCCTCGAATCGGGCCGCACACCTGAAGAACTCGCCATGATCAGCAAGGCGCTTGCCGCTCATTCACAGTGATTGGCTGACCAATAGCTGTCGACAAGACTTCTGCCATCCTGATCCAACACGGCAAAATTGCCAGGTATGATGACGAAGAAGCGCTGACCGTCATCTCCTGTAGAAGGCGTGTCAACGCGACCGCAGACGACGAAACCCGGCATGCGTTCGCTCGGCTTGGCTGCCAGGATATGGATGGCGGATGCCGGCACCTCGACCCGTCGCTCGACCGCGGCCTTGGCCAAGGCCGGTACATCGGCCATCGTCGGCAGAGCCTCGCCCGGGGCGGCTGCAAGTAAGACACTTCCTGCCACAACAAGATGTTTCAACGGCACCCTCACGACAGTGAACACGGCAAACTCAAACCCGCCGCGGCGGTATCGCCATGCGTCTTTGCAGCCGCAGGCTGTCTTGGACCAAGTTTATTGTGATTCGCCGGGCAGAAGAAGCACCAGCCCTTGCCTTTGCAGGCCGATCGATTAAGAAGATCGTCCCCGTGCCGGGGAATATTTTTGAGAGTTAACTTGCGAATGCGTACAAGCCTGTCGAAAATTCCGGCATTCACTCTTCTTGCTGCCCTTGCATTGACAAGCGCCTGCCTTGGGCGTGAACTGGTGCGCGTGCCTCCTGGAAATCGCAATAGCGAGCAGCCGCCGATACCCAACACATCGGCATTGCGGGCCAAGGCGTTCAACACGACCTATGAAGAAAAGTATCAGAAGATCGTCGGCGTGCTTCGCGACGACAAGGATCTGATGGCGTCGATCAAGAAGGCCGCGCAAGCCTATCAGATCGATCCCATCCATATCGTTGGCGCCCTGGTCGGTGAACACACCTACAACATCACCATCGTCAACAGGGTGAAATCCTATTACGTCAAGGCGCTGGCCTATTCGCAGTCAGACTTCAAGTTCAGCTACAAGGACGTTACCGTTCAGTCCTTCCTGAAGAAACCGGAATTCGCCCATTGCGACGCCTTCACGGGCAGCGCGGAATTGTGGGAATGCCGCGACGAGACCTGGGACAAGAGCTTCCGCGGCAAGGTCATCGATGGCGTCACCTATGAGAACATGACGTTCCAGCGCGCCTTCTTCCAACCTTTCTTCGCTGGCCAGACCTTTGGTCTTGGTCAGATCAGCCCGCTAACGGCGCTCGAAGTGACCGATCTGGTCCATTCCACCAGCGGGCTGGCGAAGCTCTCGGCCGATGACCCGCAGGCAATCTATCGCGACATCATGGATCCCGACCGCAGCGTTATCTACATCGCAGCGATCGTTAAGGACGCAATGAACGTCTATAAAGCCCAGGGCTTCGACATTTCCGACAATCCTGGCCTGACCGCGACGCTTTATAATGTCGGGCAGCCACGACGCCGAGCGCTTGCCTTGCGGCAGATGGCGGATGCTGCCGGCGGCAAGAAATTGCCTGAGGAAAATTATTACGGCTGGCTGGTCAATGACAAGCTGACTGAGTTGCGCGGCCTGCTGGGAGAGTAACGAGGCAAGCAGCGGGCATGCTTATAGGTCGGCTGGCCTATGTTCTAAGCTTTAAGCGATCATCTCGATACGGCCGTCCGCCAGCCTGCTCTCGACCCAAGCGCGCTCATTCTGCCAATCATGTCGCTTCCAGCCCTGCCAGCCAAAGCCGCATAGTTTGATATCCCAATCGGGCGCTGGAAAATTTGCCAACGCGTAACAGATGCCGAGGAAGCCGGTACTTGGAAAAACCTTGTGCATCCGCGGCCCGGAAATGCCGAGTTCGGCGCAGCCGTCTGCGTAAAACTGCGGCGGCAGGATGCGGATTTCCTTGCCGGCATGCCCCATGAGTTCAATCGTGTGCATGGTCCAATCGGCACGCCCCCCTCGCAAACGCTGAAAAATATTCGGTCGAGGGTGATATTTGCGAATGATCTCGGGATGATAGGCGAGCATCAGCACGTTCGTGGATTTGAGTGCGGCATTCTCCAGAAAAGAAGGATCGATCATCCGGCGATGCAAGGTCTTGCTCGAAGCAGCCACCATCAGCATGTCCGTGCGCGAACCACTCATCTCATCAGCGAGATTGGGTTCGTTGAAGCGCATGACGAATTGCCCGCTCTCCACGATGGCGGAGATATCGCGCTCGAGTTTTCCATTGCCGATAATAATAGCAGTCTTGCGCGCCACTTTCGGTCGTCCAGCAAACTCTGACGGTGAACTATCAATGCCTTCTGACAATGCGCTGAACCGATGATGAAGCGGAACTGAAATCCGGTTGCCTGTCCGGGGGAGACAAGGCAGTCTTCGAGCGGCTGGCTATGCCCGCCCCTTCACATTGTCGCGGGGGGTTGAGAGGACCTTGCTCATCAAAATGCGCGCCGATTAAGGCCGCTATGTTACAAAAAGTAACGGAACTTGAACGGCAGGAGCGCGGCGCCGGTGGCAGCAGCATCCCCTTTCACTTCGCTGAGAAGCAGTTGCGCCTCCGCCGGCGCCACGCCATAGCGGTGACGACGCCTTGAGGGCATGCTTGTGCGCGATATCATCATCCGTCCAAGCTCCGCCGGCAATTGTCCCCCGAACACGATGGCCTGCGGATCGAGCACGCCGATCAAGGTGGCGATCAATCGATCGAGCATCGGCTTGGTTTCATCCAGCCAGTCTTGCACGCCCGGCCAGGACGGATCGAAGTTCTGGCGCAGGTCTCCGATCGAAGCTATGGGGATGCCATTCTCTCGCAAGCTTGTGATCAGGTATTGCAGGGCCGGTCTCCGCGGCGACTCGTCAGGATTATAGATGACGCTGAATTCCCCGGCATTGCCGTGGAAACCGAGATAGGGCCTGCCCTCCAGCACAAGGCCGCCGCCAAATCCATAATTGAAAGAGAGATAGGCAAAGGTCTGGCACCGGCGCCCGACGCCACGCAGGCTCTCGCCGATCGCCCCGGTCGTCGCATTGTTTTCCAGCCAGACGGGCAGTTGGAAGATTTCCTCCAGTTCCGGGCGCAGATCGATCAACGACCAGTCCCGTAGGGGTTCGGGGGCGTTGAAGACATGATTGTCCAACACAAAAAAGCCCGACATGGCAAAGCCGAGCCCGGCAAGGCGCTCGCGCGCTATGCCATGCCTTTCCAGGAGGGACTGAAGCGCTCGAGAAAGCGCGGCAAGCGTTGCCAGGCGATCGCTCGGGACCATCTCCAACGCCTCTTGCGCAATGATATTGCAGCCGAAGTCGGCAAGAGACAGGATTGCGGAGTCGGTGTTGATGGAAATGCCGACGGAACAGGCCGATTCCTTTACCAGCTCGATCGTCGGGCTGGGTTGACCGCGTGTGCCCTTGAGCGGTGCCGCGGCGCGAAGCAAACCGCGTGATATGAGCGCCTCGATCAGACGATGGACCGATTGCTGTGCGAGATTGGTATGTCCGGTAATCGCCGCCCGTGCGATCGGCTCGTGGCGGCGAACGATATCAAGGATGAGCCGTTCGTTTTCACTCGCCATTGGAGATGTTTCAAAGGCACTCATCGATACAATCCCGGTCTTTCCGCTCGCGCTTTAGCCGCTTGCGCGCCTGCCTGCAATCCAACAGCATTGCAATTTCATAGGAGCCGTCATAAATACTACACTTTGTGTGTATTAATGGAAGCACGCTGGCGGCGCCTGCGAGCAACGAGTCGGCGCCAGAACCGTTCGCTTTGCCTCCCTCAACCACCAGACATTCAATTCGCCCCAGAAAGCCATATCATGCCCAGCCAGACTGCCACCCTCCCATCGTCCCGCCCTTCCGATGTCTACGAGCTTCTGTCGCGCGGCAACCCAGACATTCTTGCCATCGCGCATCGCGGCGTTTGGTCGGCCGCACCTGAGAATTCGCTCACCTCAATCCGGGCCGCAGCCGAACTTGGCGTCGAATTCGTCGAACTCGACACACAGGCAACGTCCGATGGGCATCTCGTCCTCATGCACGACAGCACCCTCGATCGCACCACTTCGGGCAAGGGTGTCGTTGGCGCAAGCAGCTTCGCGGCGGTTCGTGATGCGCGCCTTCGCGCAGGTGCAGGCGGCGAAACCGCGGCCTTGACGGATGAGCGCGTACCAACACTCGAGGAAGCCCTGGAAGAGGCGCGCGGACGCGTCTTCGTCAATATCGACACGAAGTTTCCGCATGAACTGCCGCTGGTGATTGCAACGGTGCGCCGGCTTGGCGTGGAAGACAATGTCATCATCAAATCGGATATCGAGCCGCAGAGCGGCAGCTTTGCCGTGCGCGATGCCGATTGGTTCGGCTCGATCCCTTACATGCCGATGTTCCGCGTCAGGCCCGGTAAGTTCGCCGAAGACCTCCGGCTGATCGAGCCGCTGCACGTGCCGATGGTCGAGGTGAAATTCATCGATATCGCCGATCTGGCGGCCGGGCGCGAGGAGCTTGAGCGTCAGAACATCCGACTGTGGATCAACACGCTCGATGTCTCTCACAACCTCGATTTCAACGACAGCCGCGCGCTCAAGGACCCGGAGGCTGTGTGGGGAGCGCTAGTCTCAGCCGGCGTCGGCGCCATCCAGACGGACACCAATGTCGAGTTCAAGCAATGGCTTGCGGGCCGCGCGGGAAGATAACCGGCGCGCATCCAGAGCGTTTTTCTACGCATTCCGGACGGAAAACCGCTGCGCACTTTTCTTGGAAATGCTTTAGCCACCAGATACAGACAAGCCCGGCCGAGATGATCGACCGGGCTTGCTGCGTCTTGGGAGACTGGCCTTAGCGAGCGTTATACTTCGCGTCGACCTCGTTGATGGCCTTGACGTTACCAGCGGACCGGCCCTTCTCGTCGAAGGTCTGGGCCAGGAAAGCGTCCGCAATGGCCTTGGCAAGCTCGGTGCCGATAACGCGGGCGCCCATGGTGATGATCTGGGCGTTGTTCGACAGCGCAGCGCGCTCGGCCGAATAGGTGTCGTGGGTCAGGGCCGCACGAATGCCCGGCACCTTATTGGCGGAAATGCTCACGCCGATACCAGTGCCGCAGACGAGGATCGCCTTGTCATAGGTGCCGTCGATGACACCGGAGGCGACACGGTCGGCAAGGTTGGCATAGAAGTCATCCGGGCCGTCCTCGGTGCGCGACACTTCGCTCACTTCGAAGCGGTCCTTGAGGTGATCGGCGAGAACCTTGGCGAGGCCTTCGCCGGCGCTGTCTCCAGCAATTGCAAGCTTCATGGTAGTCTCCTTAGAGTTTGGCCGCGCACTTCGCGAGAATGTCGAGATAGCCTTCGACGTTCCAGGCTGAGCGCCCGATGAAAAGCCCGTCTACATTCGGGCAGGAAATGAGTTCTTCACAATTCTGCGGATTGACCGATCCGCCGTAGAGGCATGGAATCTTCCGGCCGAGCACCTTCTGCGCGACCGCGATGATCTCGGCCTGGCGGGCATCAGCATAGGACGGTTCGGCCGGGATTCCCTTTTCGCCGATCGCCCAGACCGGCTCATAGGCCAGCAGGATCTGCGCCTGCTTCTGCTGCGCAGAAAGCTTCGAGAGCGCTCCGATCACCTGCTCGCTCAGGATCTCCGTCGCACGCCCACTTTCGCGATCGTTCAACGTCTCGCCGATGCAGATGAGCGGGATCAGGCCATGGCGAACGGCCGCCTCGGTCTTCAAGCCCACCGTCTCGTTGGTCTCGCCGAAATGCTCCCTGCGTTCGGAATGGCCGAGTTCGACGATGTCGAGATTGCAATCCCTCAGCATCAATGGCGAGATCTCACCCGTCCATGCGCCCTGGTCAGCCCAATGCATGTTCTGGGCGCCGACCTTGACCGAGCTTTCCGAGAGAATGGTCTTGACCTCGCGCACGGCGGTAAACGGCGGAATGATGAAGCGCTGGATGCGCTCATCCCTTAGCGCATCGGCGCCGCGCAGAGCCTCGGCAAAGGCGCGTGCTTCCGCCAGCTTCTTGTTCATCTTCCAGCTCGTGCCGATCCAATAGCGGGGTGTCTCTGTCATGTCATATCCTGGTTGGAAGCAATGGTAAGCGTGATGCCGTCACGGCGGAATTGCTCGAGAATGGCGGCATCAGGCGCGTGATCTGTTATCACCGCGTCGAAATCGGCAAGATCGGCCATCACATGCAGGGCGGTGTGCCCTATGCGCTGATGGCTGACGAGCAGGCAGCTCTTGGCGGCCGACGCGATCATCGCCCGCTTCGTGCGCACGACATTGTCGTCCATATGATAGGCGAGTCTACCCGATATGGCCGGCGTCGACAGGAAGGCGATATCGGCGCGCAGCCGCGACAGCGCCTCCTCGGTGACGACGCCCAGAAAAGCGTTGAACTTGGCGGAATAGATACCGCCGAGTGCGATCAGCGTGATGCCGCTTTCGTTTCTCATGCGATCTATGATCGCGGCATTGTTGGTGATCAGTGTCAGCGGACGCTTCTGCAGCAGCATCTCGCCCAGAACGGCCGCCATCGACCCATCATTGACCATGACAGTCATGCCCGGCTCGACCAGTTCCAGCGCGCAATGCGCCATGCTGAGCTTTTCGTCGTGCCCTTGCCGCTCTCGAAACCGAAAATCGCTCTCGAACTGCGTGCCGGCGTCGATGGTCGCACCGCCGCGAACCTTGCGCAGCACGCCCGCCTGCTCGAGATCGTCCAGGTCGCGATGAATGGTCATCTTGGACACGGTGAAGCGATCGGCCAGATCATCGAGATCGACGGTCTTGTGCTCGATGAGCAGATTGATAATCGCTTGCTGGCGCTCTTCCCGTTTCACCTTGCCCTCCGGCCATTGGCCCGAATGGTAATGAACAAGATATAACATTAAAATCTCTCAATTCAACATTTCAATTGTGATATTGAGATGAAATTATGTTGTTTTAGCTGAAGCCAGGCTAGGTCTTCAGCAGGGCTCTCGCTGTTCTTTCGTCCGTGATCAAGCCATAAAGACAGCGGCTCTTCAGAACCGCCCGGATAGCCTCCACCTTCGGCAGGCCGCCCGAGAGCGCCACCAGCCGCTCCTTCTTCGAACGCGGCAGCGATGCCGACAGCGTTCGCGCCGTCAGTGTCGTCTCGATGATATTGCCATCGGCATCGAAGAAGTGGCCGAGGATTTCGCCGACGCCGCCAGCTGCGGTGACTTCCTTGATCTCGCGTGGTTCCACCATGCCCGAGAGCACGAGCTGAGCATCCGTATCGACCGTGCCCAAACCGACGAGTTTCAGCTCGGCGCCGTTTGCAAGCTCGAAGACTTCCTTGACGCCGCGTTGCGCCAGCAGCACATCGCGATCCTCGTGCGTGTTGGCAAAGAACGGCACCGGCATCACATGCGCCTGCATGCCCGTCTTCTCTGCGATACGATGCATCACGTCATAGGGGTTGGCGGCGTAGTTTCTCGTCAGTCCGCCGAGCAGCGAGACGAAGCGCAGGTCCTTGGCATTGACGCGAGACAGATGATGGACGGCAGACGACAACGTACGGCCATGGCCGAGGCCGATGACCTTGTTGTTGCCGCTCTCGATCTCACGCCGCAAAAAGCCGGCGCCCGCCTGCCCAAGGGCGCGGAATTCGAAGCCTTCCTCGCCGAGGTCGGGCGCCACCTCGCAATATTGCAGGCCGAAACGTGCCGCGAGTTCCGTTTCAAGCTCAACGCATTCGACAATGTCGCCGTCGATCGTCACCTTGACGACACCTTCGGCAACCGCGCGTGCGATCAGCCGATGCGCCTTGACCGAGGGAACGCCAAGGCGCTTGGCCACCTCGGACTGCGTCAATCCCCCGGCATAGTGCAACCAGGCCGCCCGCACGGCCAGCGAAGCGTCAGCATCCGTCATCGACCGTTCCTCTTCGTTTCGTTGCGCATATCACTCCACCCGCTTGCGTCAGATCCCGACTTGTTTCCTCCGACATCACCTCATCACTGATTTGACTGCAGAATCGGGACTCAGTTGCTTCTGCGGCTAGATATGCAAGTCACTGACGCCCGTGTCGATATGAGGGGCCCAGAAGGCGATACTTTCGGCGATCTGCGAGATGACCTCACGATCGTTGGGCTCGCGCTCCTTGAACGACAATTCCAGGCAGATCTCGTTGTCCTTGGCGCCACCCTTGGCGAAAGCTTCCAGCAGCGGCGCCGGCTGGATACGGCCCTTGGCGTTGAACTCGGCAGTAAAGGGCCGATGGCCGCCTTTGTCCATCAAGCTCTGCTTGATATGGATGATCGGCGACACTTTGGGAACGGCGCGCGCCCAGGCATAGGGATCGTAATCGTCTGGATTGGCCGAGGTCACGTCGCCATGGTCGATATCGGCCATCATCCGCATCGGCACGGCAAGCTGCGCCTTCGTCAGCCGATCCTGCAGCGCCAGGCAGGATTCGATGGTCTCGCCGAATTCGCGGCCGATGCTCATCGGTTCCCAGAATACGTAGGAGAGGCCGGCGGCCCGCGCATGCTCTGCCACCTCGCCCCAGCAGTCGATGGCAATCTTGATCAGTTCTTCGCGGCGTGCCGGATCGTCGTAATCCTTATAGGTGAAGATCGCGAATTGCGTGCCGACCGAATGGCCGCCGAGATCAGCCGTAATATCGGCAAAGGTCTTGAACCAATCGACATAGTAGCGCCGCACATCCTGATCCGGATGGCCGAAATGGTTGAGACGGCCATAGGGACCGGTCATGCCCGAGGTGACGCGAACGCCGGTGCGTCTCAGAGCTGCCTGCATATCGCGCGTCAAACGGCGAATAATCGGAGCCTGCCAACTGGGATTGATGAATTCATGAGTCAGTTGCAGATCGCGGATGCGCAAATCCCGCGCAACCGTTTCGATCAGGTCGGCGGGTTCCGCAAAGCGGTTTACCAGCGGGTTCGTATTGAGTGAAAGCGTCAAGGGCATGGATATCGGTTCCCGGCAATGATCGAATGGGTCAGGCGGCCAGCGCCAGTTCGGCGTCGAACCAGGCGGAGAACGCCGCCTTCTCCTCAGCCGTCATGCGCAGCGCCTCCTTGGTACGGCGCCTGATGACATCTTCTGCCGTCTGCGCCCATTCCGAAGCAGCGAGATAACGGGCTTCCGCCTCGTAGAGATTGCCGCCGAAATGCCGGCCGAGCCCTTCCAGCGAGGCTGCGTCGCCGACGATCTGTTTGGTGCGAGCGCCATAGAGATGTCCGTAATGGTTCATCAGCTCGCGTGGCATCCAAGGATAGGCGGAACGCAAGGATTCGGCAAAAGCCACATAGTCGGCGTTCGGAATGTCGCCACCCGGAAGCTTGGCATCGCGCGTCCAGTCACCGCCCATCTTCGGAAAGAACTTGGCGAGCTTCTGCATCGCATGTTCGGAGAGCTTACGGAATGTGGTGATCTTGCCGCCGAAGACATTGAGGAGCGGCGCACCGCCCGTCTCGTCGAGGTCGAAGACATAATCGCGCGTCACGGCCGAAGGATTGCCCTTGCCATCATCGAATAGCGGGCGAACGCCGGAGAAGCTTTCCAGCACGTCGGAGCGACGCAGCTTTTCCTTGAAATAGCGATTGACGGCGGTGATCAGATAACCGATTTCCGTCTCGTCGGCCTTCACCTCTTCAGGCTTGCCCTCATAGGGAATATCGGTGGTGCCGATCAGCGCCTTGTCGCCCTCGTAGGGGTTGATGAAGATCACGCGCTTGTCATGGTTCTGCACCAGATAGGCGTGCGGCCCGTTCCAGAATTTCGGAACGATGATATGGCTGCCCTTGACCAGGCGAACGCTGCGTCGGCTGTTGGAACCGGCAACGCGGTTGATGATATCGTTGACCCAGGGGCCCGACGCATTCACCAGAACCTTGGCGCGCACCGTGCGGACTTCGCCGGAATGCGCGTCGCGGATCTGGACGGTCCAGTTGCCCTCTTCGCGGCGCGCGCTGATGCAGGCCGTGCGCGTCAGGATCTGCGCGCCCTTGGCGGCAGCATCGAGCGCATTGAGAACGACAAGCCGGGCGTCATCAACCCAACAGTCGGAATATTCGAACCCCTTGGAGTATTGATCAAGAATCGGCGCTCCCTCGGGATCGCGATGCAGATCGAGCGACCGTGTGCCGGGCAGCTTCTTGCGGCCGCCGAGATGGTCATAGAGGAAGAGACCGAGGCGCACGAGCCAGGCCGGGCGATCCGTGGGGCTATGCGGCAGCACGAAGCGCATCGGCCAGATGATATGACTTGCCGAGTTCAGCAGCACTTCACGCTCAATCAGAGCCTCCCGCACCAGACGGAATTCGTAATATTCGAGGTAACGCAGGCCGCCATGGACCAGTTTTCCGGAGCGAGACGACGTTCCTTCAGCCAGATCTCCCTTTTCGCACATCATGACCGAAAGGCCCCGGCCGGCCGCATCGCGGGCGATACCGGCGCCATTGATGCCGCCGCCGATCACGAAAAGATCCAAGATTTCCGGTTCAGTCATGTCATGCTCCTTCGGATGCCTCAGGCATCATCAAATCAAACTTCACGGGCGGCGCCGGCCTAGTGCTGCGCCAGCTTGTCCCAGGCGGGCGCAATCGCTTCCCGTACGTCCTTGTAGGCGTCGAACAGCCGGTCGTAGCGCGCGGCATCCTCGGCATTCGGTGCCTCGGCTTCGCCAAGCAACGGCGTCACCCATTCGGCGATGCAGCTGTCCATGTCCGCATAAGCGCCAATCGCAACGGCGGCCATCATCGCAACCCCGGCGGCACCCGCTTCTTCGCGGTCGGAAATCCTCACGGGTGCATTGACGGCTGCCGATAGAGAGCCGCGCAGAGCGCGTGAGCGGGCCGCGCCGCCGGTAATGCGCAGTTCCGAGGGCATATCGCCCATGGCCGCATAACAATCGCGCGTCGCCATGCCGAGGCCCTCGACGACGGCGCGCAGCATGTCGGCAAAGCCATGACGGGTCGAAAGCCCTGTGAAGCCGGCGCGCGCATGCGCATTGACGAAGGGGCCACGCTCCCCGGCTTCCGAGATATATGGATGATAGAGAAGATTGGTCGGGCGGCTTTCGGCAAACCAGGCATCGATGCGCGGAATGAGGTCCGAATAGGACACTTCACGCCCACCTTCGGACATCAGATCGGCGGCAATTCTCAAGATCCAGTCGACGTTGATCGTCGCGCCCATATTGGTCTGAACCTGCGTAACGATACCCGGAATCGGCAATGCGATGACATAGCCGGTTCCCTCGACATTGAGCTGAACGTCGGGCACGGCCTTCGCCCGCATGTGGACGCCCGTCGAACCGATCGTCGAGCAGGCTGCATTCTGGCCGCCTGTTCGCACGCCGGCGCCGAGTGCGGTCATGACCATGTCCACGTAGCCGAGGCAGACCGGCGTTCCCGCAAGCAATCCCGCTGCCTTGGCGGCTTCTGCGGTCAACGGATGACTGGTCTCGGTGCCGTCGATGATTTCGGGAAGAAGCGAACGCCGGCGTGCAAGGCCGAGCGCATCGATCACAGTCGAATCATATTGACGGTTGCGGAAGTTGCCGAAGGTAAAGCTTGCCTCGGACGGATCGGTCGCGCGCACGCCGGTCAGGTTCAGATAGAGCCAGTCCTTGCAATGCAGCGACGCCTCTGCCCGATCGAGAAGCTCCGGCATGAAGCGATCCATATGGGCAAGCTGTGCGCCTTGCTGGCAGGTATTGAGGCCGGTTCCGGTCGCTTCAAAACGCGCGCGGTTACCAGATCCCGCGCTAAGCCGCGTCACGGTTGGTGCCGCGCGGGCATCAAGCCAGAGCCAGGCATCACCAACCGGCCTATCGCCTGAACCGACAAGCCAGGTGCCGTCGCCCTGCCCCGTTACCGCAATAGCGGCGGTTCGAGCGGCGAGATCCGCCACCTTCTCTCCGAGACCACGCAAGGCGCTGACGCAATCCGACCAGGTTTGACCCAGCGACTGCGTCACCGAACCGTCGTCGCCTGTTTCATAACGATTTCGCGCCGAGGCCGACGCGATCTGCCGTCCGGACAATTCGAAGGCCACAGCCTTGAGAACGGATGTTCCCGCATCGATCCCGATGATGATCCCATCACCCTTAGGCATTGCGTGCCAACTCCAACATCACGCACCCAACGATAGGCGCATTCGATTTCGCCAAAAGCATTTTCTTTCCTCCCGGCACGCCCCTCGGCACAAGCCACGCCCCGAGTCGCCTGCCTCACGACTCGACAAGGACGTTTACTAGTGGAGCATCAGCCATATCCGAAACCAACCGCATCACCGGATTGCGCGCAACGGTAATCCGCTACAGCGATCACAGATATATAACACAGACATACCATATTGGCAGTAAAATTTTTCTGGTGTTGTAATTTTTTTCATATAAAATGGGTGATGTCAATTCCCGTATGGCGCTGAAGAGGAGACGTCGCGGCGAATTGGGGAAGAGAATGGCGAGGACAACCACCACTGAAAACGAATATCGGCTGCAGCCCGGCAGGCTCGCCGCAGTGTTGAATTTTATTGTATTTTACCAGATAGTTACGTCCGCATCCTCGTAGTGAATGAACCCAAACGTTACGGCCGACGGCGATTGTTAAGCTAGATTGCCGAACCGAAGCCGCAGATCACCCGGCACGAGAAGCACTCGCTTGCAGAATGACCCGCATCACACAGAAGTCAGCAAATGGCGATTGACACACTCTGAAATTTATAACATATGAATTACGGTTATTAACATACTTATATCACAATAGTCGCATGAATGACCACTTGTGAAACCGAGCCGGCGACCAGGGGAGACAGTCGCCTGCATGATGAGGAGGCTCCTGATGTTGAACTCTCTTTCCGGTAATGGCTTGAAGCAAAGCCGAGCGGAACGTCCGCAGGTCCGAATGCGCAGGCCCGGCCTCCGCTAGATCTTTGCCAGGATTGCAGCACCTTTCTCCCTCTCCATCAGGCAATCCGGCTGATATGCCGAAGGTCGTTTGAACATGAATACGCAAACTCAATACGCAACTGCCAAGCCGACCGGCTCCAAGCTCAAGATCGCAGTGGGCATCGCCGCCGTCGTGATCGTGATTGGCGCCATCGCCGCCGATACCAAGGTGGTCCAGATCGGCTCTGCCCATGATGTGCGCGAACAGGGCTTCCAGCCGGAGACCTATGGCGCCCAGGAATTTCCGAAGGTCCTGGCCGATGTCTCGCAGCGCGCTGTCGATGCAGTGACGCTCGCCAATGCCGTGCTTGCCGACAAGAAGGCCGCCGGCGAGAAATACGGCGTCGCCACCAGCACCGGCCCCGTGGTCCCCGTCACACTGACCGGCACGTTTGGTGACCGCAAGGCCAATCTGAACGACTTCAAGGTCGAGGGAATGCCCGACGGCGTAACCGTTCGTGTCCAGACAGGCCCGGCAGTCAACGGCACCGATCTGCGCGATGCCACCGGCAAGATCGCATTCGGCCAGTTCACCAATCAGATCGAATATCAGGATGCCGGCTCGGCCATCAACAACGAGATGAAGAAGACGACGCTCGCCAGCCTCGACCCGGAAAAACTGACCGGCAAGACAGCAACCGTCGTCGGCGTATTCAAGCTCATCAACCCCAAGAACTGGCTCGTCACTCCTGTAAAGGTCGATGTGAAATGAGCCAGACACAAGAGAAAGACGCCGGCACGGGCGAAGTCGTTCTCGCCGCCCGCAATATCGCAAAGTCCTATGGCAATGTTCACGCACTGAAGGGTGTGAACTTCGACATTCGCCGCGGCGAAGTCACGACGCTGTTCGGCGAAAACGGCGCCGGCAAGTCGACGCTGATGAAGATCCTCTCCGGCGTGATTCAGCCGACATCAGGCGAAATCATCCTCGACGGCACCCCGATCTCGTTTGCCTCCTCGACACATGCCCGCTCCTGCGGCATTTCCATCATTCACCAGGAATTGAGCCTCGCGCCCAATCTCAGCGTCCGTGACAATATTTTCATGGGTCGGGAGATCATGAAGGGCGGCGCAGTCGATTTCGCCGAGGAAGAGCGCCAGACCCGGGCGCTGATGGAAGAACTGGAAGAGCATATCGACCCGCTGACGCCAGTCGAGGATCTGCGCCTCGGCCAGCAGCAGATCGTCGAAATCGCCCGCGCGCTTTCGGTCAACTCGCGCATCCTGATCATGGACGAGCCGACATCGGCGCTCAGCGCCACGGAAGTCGAGGTTCTGTTCAAGGTCATTCGCGACCTGACGGCCCGTGGCGTATCCATCGTCTATATCTCGCACCACCTCGAAGAGGCGCTGCAGATCACCAACCATGCTGTCGTTCTGCGCGACGGTGCCATGACGGCCTATGCCGAGCGCAAGGACATCGATCTCGAATGGATCGTGCGCAACATGGTCGGCGAGAATTTCGATCTCGGAAGCCCGCCGAGCGGTTACACGATGGGCGACGTCGCGTTGACGATCGACAATCTCACCGTTCCCGGCCCGTCCGGCGCTGCCTATAATGCCGTCGACCGGATGTCGCTGCAGGTTCGCGCCGGCGAGATCGTCTGCATTTACGGGCTGATGGGCGCCGGCCGCACGGAACTGCTCGAATGCGTCGCAGGACGGCTGAAATCAAGCGGCGGCCGTGTATTGCTCGGCAAGAACGATCTCGCAATCTCAGCATCGCCGGCCGCATTGGCCAGGGTCTGGTTCTGGTGCCGGAAGACCGGCAGCGCGACGGTCTGGTCCAGACGATGACCGTTGGCTCGAACCTGTCGCTCGCCAGCATCGGCGCTTTCACCAAGGGCCTCTTTACGTCAAGCGGGCGCGAGCGGACGTTGGTCAACGAGTCCATCCGCAAGGTTCATATCAAGACCGACGGTGGCGACGCTGCGATCGGCTCGCTTTCGGGCGGCAATCAGCAGAAGGTAGTCATCGGCAAGATGCTGGCGACGCAGCCCAAGGTGATCCTGCTCGACGAGCCGAGCCGGGGCATCGACATCGGTGCCAAGGCCGAAGTCTTCAAGCTGCTGGCCGAGCGCGCCAAGGAAGGCCTGGCGGTGATCTATTCGACCTCGGAAGTCGCCGAGTGCCTCAGCATCGCCCATCGCATCATCGTCATGCACCGCGGCAAGATTTCAGCCGAATTCGGTCCCGACGTCCCCAAAGAGAAGATCATGGCCGCCTCGGGCGAAGCAGTGGTCGCGCACTAGCCGCATTCATGGAGCACTGATTATGTCAGTCACGAATATCACAGATAAAAAGCCAGTTTCCAACGGACAGCGGCGGAATTTCAGTCTCGTCCGCCTGATCCTCGAGGGGCGCGCCTTCTTCGCGCTGATCGTCATCATCGCGGTCTTCTCCTTCCTGTCGCCCTATTATTTCTCGCTCAGCAACTTCCTGACCATGGCCTCGCATGTGGCCATCTTCGGCATCCTGGCCATCGGCATGTTGCTCGTCATTCTCAACGGCGGCATCGACCTCTCGGTCGGCTCGACGCTTGGTCTTGCCGGCTGTATCGCCGGCTTCCTGATGCAGGGCGTCACGCTTTCGAGCTTCGGCGTAATCCTTTATCCGCCCGTCTGGGCCGTGGTGATCATCACCTGCGTGCTGGGCGGTGTCGTCGGCGCAGTCAACGGCGTGCTTATCGCCTATTTGCGCGTCCCGGCCTTCGTCGCTTCGCTCGGTGTGCTCTACGTCGCTCGCGGTATCGCATTGCTGATGACCAACGGCCTTACCTATAACAATCTCGGCGGCAATCCCGATCTCGGCAATACCGGTTTCAACTGGCTGGGATTCAACCGCCTCGCCGGCGTGCCGATCGGTGTCATCGTGCTCGCAGCGCTCGCCATCATCTGCGGCATCGTTCTCAGCCGCACAGCCTTCGGACGCTGGCTCTACGCCTCGGGCGGCAACGAGCGCGCCGCCGATCTTTCCGGCGTTCCGGTCAAGCAGGTCAAGATTGCCGTCTATATTCTCTCAGGCGTCTGCGCCGCCATTGCCGGCCTCGTGCTGTCGTCGCAGCTGACATCGGCCGGTCCGAACGCCGGGACCAGCTATGAGCTGACCGCGATTGCTGCTGTCGTCATCGGCGGCGCCGCATTGACAGGCGGCCGCGGCACGGTGCGCGGCACCATGCTCGGCGCCTTCGTCATCGGCTTCCTGGCGGATGGCCTGGTGATCATCGGAGTGTCGGCCTACTGGCAGACGGTCTTTACCGGCGCGGTCATCGTGCTCGCCGTGCTCATGAACAGCATCCAATACGGACGTCGGACCAAATCCAGCTGACGTCTTGCATGAACTTATCACCGACCGGTGAAAATAACCGGTCGGAGAAAGAACCGCCGGTTCGCCGGTATCATCTGAGCTCATCAAAGGGAGAGAGACTAATGTTTAAAAAAGGTTTGCGCATTGTCATGGCAGCGGTCGCCGTCGCACCGCTTCTGACGGGAGCAGCATGGGCCGCCGGCCAAATGACGATCATCGTCAACGACCCGTCGAACCCCTACTGGCTGACGGAAGGCAATATCGCCAAGGCGACGGCCGAAAAGCTCGGCTACACCGCGACGGTCGGCGCTCACAAGGGCGATACCAACACCGAAAGCAACCTGATCGACACGGCCATCACCAACAAGTCGGTCGCCATCATCCTCGACCCGGCTAACGCTGACGGTTCCGTCGGTGCGGTCAAGAAGGCCGTTGCTGCTGGCATCCCGGTTTTCCTGGTCAATGCTGAAATCAACCAGGAAGGCCTCGCCAAGGCACAGCTCGTCTCGAACAACGCACAGGGTGCCGCCGTCGGTGCGCAGCAGTGGGTCGAAGCTGTTGGCGACAAGGGCAAGTATGCCGAACTGTTCGGCTCGCCTTCCGACAACAATGCCGCTACCCGTTCGAACGGCTATGAAACCGTTCTGACGCAGTACCCGGACCTGCAGAAGGTTGCCAAGGAAGTTGCCAACTGGGACCGCACCCAGGGCCACAACAAGATGCAGTCCATGCTGCAGGCTCATCCGGATATCATCGGCGTGATCTCCGGCAACGACGAAATGGCGCTCGGTGCGATTGCCGCTCTCAAGGAAGCCGGCAAGCTAGCCAACGTCAAGGTCGGCGGCTTCGACGGTTCGCCTGATGCTGTTGCGGCCATCAAGGCTGGCGAACTGCAGTACACCGTTCTGCAGCCGGTTGCCGTGTTCTCCGAACAGGCGGTCAAGCAGGCTGACAGCTTCATCAAGACCGGCAAAACCGGCGCTTCGAGCGAAAAGCAGCTTTTCGATTGCATCCTGATCACCAAGGACAATGTCGATAAGTACACCGCACCGTTCGTTCTGTCTGAATAATGATATCGGGGGCGCCGGAAACGGCGTCCCCATCCCTAAGCCCGATGGCGGCACACAGACCGAACATCAGGTGTAGCGTTCAGAAATACCGATAGCGAACTGTTATTTCTATTTTTTCCTAACATGACATTCGCTGCGGCAGATACAATCCGCAAGGCTCAGCGTCAGAGGCCAACGTGACAGACAAGACAAGCCCCGTATCCTTCCTGCAAGACGAACTGCCGAGCGACAGCCGGCATTCGCGTCAGCTCGCCCGGCGCCAGATGATCGCCGAAGCCGTCATGGCGGAAGGCTCGATGCGCATCGAGGATTTGACGGAGCGCTTTGGCGTCAGCCTGATGACCGCCCATCGCGACGTCGATGAACTGGTCAGCCGCGGCCTCTTTCGCAAGACGCGCGGCATTGTCACGGCAGCGGCCACCAGCCTGATAGAATCCAGCGACGTCTATCGCGCCAACCGTCAGGCCAGCGAAAAGAAGATGATCGCCGCCGCGGCCATGCAATTCGTCGAGCCGGGTCAGGCGATCTTCCTGGACGATTCCACCACCGTTCTCCAGATGGCCTCGCATCTGCCCGCCAAGGTGCCGCTGACGGCGATTACCAATTCGCTGACGCTGATGAATGCGTTGAAGGACATGCACGACGTCAATCTGCTGGCGCTCGGCGGGCAGTATTACAATTGGTGCAACGCCTTCATGGGGCGGATGACCATCAACGAGATCAATCGCTTGCGGGCCGATGTTGCATTCATTTCCATGTCGGCGATCATCGATGACGCGGTATTTCATCAATCACCCGAGATAGTGGATATCAAGCGGGCAATGTTCGACAGCGCCGCCAAACGCATCCTGCTCATGGATCATACGAAGTTCGAACGGCGCGCGCTTCACAATTTCGCGGCCCTCAGCGAGTTCGACGTCGTCATCGTCGACGAGAAGACACCCGCCGCTCATCTCGAGCGCATGCAAAGCAAGAACATCAATGTGGTCGTCGCGAGAGGCGACAAGGAACGATCCTGATGGCTTAGCCCCGTGCGGGCAGCCCGAGATCGTTCACCATCGGGAGTAACAGGAATGCCGAGTCTGCTCGGAATTGACAGCGGTCTCACCGTCACCAAGGCGGTGATCTTCGACATCGACGGGACGCCGATTGCTGTCGCGCGCCGCCGCGTGACGCAGTTCATGCCCAAGGCCCGTCATGTCGAGCGCGACATGGACGAACTCTGGTCCCAGACAGCCGATGCCATCGCCGAAGCGATCAGCCTCAGCAATCGTCCGGCAAGCGATATCAAGGCGATCGCCGCCACCGCACATGGCGACGGCATCTATCTGCTCGACAAGTCGAAGAAGCCGCTGGGACGCGCCATTCTCTCGCTCGACAGCCGCGCCGGATCGATCGTGGACCAATGGTTGAAAAGCTCCGTTGCCGACGCAGCCCTGGCACTAACAGGACAGTTGCCGCACGTATCCGCGCCCTCGGCGCTGCTTGCCTGGATCAAGGCCAACGAGCCGGCGCGGTTCGCCGAGATCGGCCACATTCTGAGCTGCAAGGACTGGCTGCGTTTCTGCCTGACTGACGTTGTCGGAACCGACCGGACCGAGGCCAGCACCTCCTTTACCGATGTCTCCACCCAGGATTACTCGCAGGATGCCCTGAAACTTTTCGGCGTGGTCGAATTGGCGGGCGCGCTGCCGCAGGCTTCACGATCTGACGAGGTCGTGGGCCACGTAACGGAAGCCGTTGCCAAGCGCACCGGCCTTGCCGAGGGAACGCCGGTCGTCGCCGGACTGCATGATGTGACGGCTTCCGCGCTCGGTGCCGGCGGCTATGCCGATGGTGTCGTTGCCGTCATCGCCGGCACCTATTCGATCAACGAGACGCTGTCATCCGAGCCGCGCGTCGACCGCCGCTGGTTCTGCCGCAACGCCATTGCGCCGGGGCAGTGGAACAACATGTCGATCTCGCCGGCCTCGTCGGCGAATTATGAGTGGTTTCTGGACAAGCTGTGCGCCAGCGAGATTGCGAGCGCAGAGGCTTCGGGTCAGTCCATCCACGCCTTGCTGGCTCCCGAGATAGAGGCGGCCTTTAATCGCCCATCGAGCGCGCTTTTCCATCCCTATCTGTTCGGCTCTCCCTATGGCGCCGATGCCAGCGCCAGCTTCTTCGGGCTTGGCGGATGGCACGACCGCGGCGACATGCTGCGGGCAGTGCTCGAAGGCATCGCCTTCAACCACAGGATTCACGTCGATGCTTTAAGTGACGGTTTTTCCTTCGATCAGGCAAGGCTGGCCGGCGGCGTGTCGCGCAACCCGATCGTCGTGCAGATGTTTGCCGATGTCCTCGGAATTCCGGTTACCGTGACGGAGACCGACGAGGCAGCCGCCTGGGGCGCCGCGCTTTGTGCCGGCGCCGGCATCGGCTTTTATGCCGATCCGCAGAGCGATCCCCGAGACGTCGACAAGATCGCCAAGACCTATCGCCCGGATACCGCCCGCAGCGCCGAATATCGGATCCGCTACCAGCTCTTCAAGGATATCGCCGAAGCCATGACGCCGCTCTGGCCGCGGATCGGCGATCTCGTAGTTCAACACTCCCAAGACTAGACCGCCAAATGCGCTGCGCGGGCACACGCCTTCGCGGCAATTCAGCAGGACGATAATGCTATGACCGATATGGCTGCCGATCTGAAACAACGCTTCTCGCAACTTCAAGACGGAGATGTCGACGTCGTCATCATCGGCGCGGGCGTCAATGGCGCGGGGCTGTTTCGCGACCTCTGTGCGCAAGGCGTCAACTGCCTGATCGTCGACAAGTCCGATTTCGGCTCGGGGACGAGCGCGGCTCCGTCGCGGCTCATTCATGGCGGCCTGAAATATCTGGAAACCGGCGAATTCGGGCTGGTCGCGCAGTCAGCGCTGGAGCGCAATCTGCTGCTGAAGAACGCGCCACATTGCGTCGAGCCGCTGCCGACATTCGTGCCGATCTTCTCCTGGACGCGCGGCATCTGGGCCGCTCTTCGGACCCTGACGGGCTCGACAACGGCGCCCCGCAGCCGCGGCGCCCTGCTCGTTAAGATCGGGCTGGCGCTCTATGATTTCTTCGGGTCGCGCAATCGGGTCATGCCGCGCCACAGGTTCCTGCTCAAGCGCCGCGCGCTCAAGGAAATGCCATATGTGACGCCTGATATCGTTGCCGGCGGCATCTACTACGACGCCAAAATCAGCCGGCCGGAGCGGCTGGTCTACGAGCTGGTCAGCGACGGATTGCTGACTAACAACAAATCGTTGGCAGCAAATGCTACGAGTTTGGTGTCTGCAACCGATGGCGAGCTCACCTTCCAGCGCTCGGACGGATACGCTTTTTCGATCAAGCCGAAACTCGTCATCAACGCCGCGGGCCCCTGGATAGACCATGTCAACGCGGCGCTCGGCGCACCCTCGCATATGATCGGCGGAACCAAGGGATCGCATATCCTGCTCGACCATCCGGAGCTGGTGCGCAGCCTTAACGGCCACATGATCTATTTCGAGGCCGATGACGGCCGCATCTGCCTGGTCTACGGCTATCTCGGTCAGGCGCTTGTGGGCTCGACGGACATTCCCTGTGACGACCCTGACAACGTGCGCTGCGAGGAGTCGGAAATCGAATATTTCCTTGATAGTGTCCGCTCGCTGTTGCCGGGCCTGCGCTTCGAGCGGGAACAGGTGACCTACAGCTATAGCGGCATACGCCCCCTGCCCGCCTCGGACGCCTCGTCGCCAGGCCTGATCAGCCGTGATCATTCCGCACCGGTCGTCGAAGCAGAGGCCGGACGTCCCTTCCCCGTCATTTCCCTTGTCGGCGGCAAGTGGACGACCTTCCGCGGCTTTGCCGAGGAAGTCGCCGATACCGTGCTGAAGCGTCTTCAGCGTACGCGCAAGACCTCCACCGAGCGGCTTGCCATCGGCGGGGGGCAGGATTTCCCGATAACGTCAAATGAACGGGCAAGCTGGATTCGTTCCATCGCGGCGAAGACCGGTGCCGAGGCAAGCAGGGTCGACGAGCTGCTTGGCCGATACGGTACCACCGCGGCGGCGATCCTCGCCCATCATTCAGACTATGCAGACAGCGCACGTATTAGCGGAGCGCCGCGCCACAGTACTCTGGAGATCGATTGGATCGCCCGTCAGGAGCTGGTCGTGCATCTGTCCGATATCGTCTTCCGCCGCACGACCTTGGCGATCGAGGGGCTTCTAACCATGCAGGGACTGCATGAGATCGGTGCGATTGCCGCCAAAGCCCTGCAATGGGATGGACAGCGACTGGCCAAGGAAATCGATGATGTCGTTACATCATTGTCGAAATTCCACGGCCAGACCTTGACCGAAGAAAGCGCACGCCGAGCAGCAAGCCCGGCGTCGCGCTAATCTTTCGATCTTAAGAGAAAATGGGATCCAGCGAGCCGGACTTGTAGCGCTTTGCCATTTCGGCGACGGAAAGCGGCTTGATCGCCGGGGCATGACCGGCGGTGCCGAACTGCTCGAAACGCTCCTTGCAGAGCTTCGTCAGCGCAGCCATGGCCGGCTTCATGTATTTGCGCGGATCGAACTCGCTAGGGTCCTCCTGCAGTACGCGGCGGATCTGGCCGGTCATCGCCATGCGGCCATCGGTGTCGATGTTGATCTTGCGCACGCCATTCTTGATGCCACGCTGGATCTCTTCGACCGGCACGCCCCAGGTCGGCTTCATCTGGCCGCCATAGCGGTTGATGATCTCCTGCAATTCCTCTGGAACAGACGACGAGCCGTGCATGACGAGATGGGTGTTGGGCAGCTTGCGATGGATCTCCTCGATCACGTTCATCGCCAGCACAGAACCATCCGGCTTACGGGTGAACTTATAGGCGCCGTGCGAGGTGCCCATGGCGATCGCCAGCGCGTCGACCTTGGTTTCGCGAACGAACTTCACCGCCTCGTCCGGATTGGTGAGCAGCTGGTCGTGTGAAAGCTTGCCTTCCGCACCGTGTCCATCCTCGACCTCGCCCATGCCGGTTTCGAGTGAACCTAGCACGCCGAGCTCTCGCTCGACGGAAATGCCGCCAAGATGCGCCATGTCGGTGACCGTCCTGGTCACGCCGACGTTGTAATCCCAGTCGGCTGGCGTCTTCGCGTCTGCCTTCAGCGAACCATCCATCATTACGGAGGTAAAGCCGGCCTGAATGGCCGTCATACAGCTCGAGGGATCGTTGCCATGATCAAGGTGCACGCAGACCGGAATATGCGGATAGATCTCGACGACGGCATCCATCATGTGCTTCAGCATGATGTCGTTGGCATAGGCTCTGGCGCCCCTCGATGCCTGCATGATCACCGGTGCCGCAACCGCATCTGCCGCCTCCATGATGGCGAGCGCCTGCTCCATATTGTTGATGTTGAAAGCCGGAACGCCGTAGCCGTTTTCAGCGGCATGATCGAGCAACTGCCTCAAGGTGATACGTGCCATTCAATTCTCCTGGGTCGTGATGGGTGGCTAGGATTGTTCGGATGATGCCCCAGCGATACGTGGCGCAAGGCCACCGGAAGGCGACGCTTCGTCATGGAAAATTCGTTGATATTCGGAGAATGTCGGACGCCGTCCATTTCATAGGCGAAGTTTCTCCTGGGGCGACGCATCATCGTCCGCATTTATAACAAATAATAACAACAAAATCACATTTTTTGTGACATTTTCTTGTGATTTCCATGAAACTTTTGCCATCACCATTGGCGCCATATGGCACGGCAACCCACGAAGCTCTGGTTGGGTCCGGCTGAAAATGCTTGACGTCAAAGCATGAAATGTTTTCTATAGATAAAAAACATTCATCGGAAGGAACGATCGATGTCGGCGTCTCAGGTTAGTGGCCGAAGCTCCACCCTATACCTTGTATGCGCAAGAGGCTTGGCGTGATGTCCCGCATCATCCAGTTCGGCACGAGCAGGTTCCTGCAGGCGCATGCAGCCCTATTTGTTCATGAGGCCAGGCAATCGGGTCAGAATGCCGGTCCGATCGCCGTCGTGCAGATTTCCGGGGAGAGCAGCAGAAGCGGACGCGTCAGCGCCTTCGGCAATCAGCATGGCTATCCAGTCATCATCCGTGGCATATCGGGCGGACAACCAGTCGATCGCACTGTGCAAGTCACCAGCGTCGATCGCGGCCTCTCCGCCGTCGCCCATTGGGAAGAGCTTTCGCAGCTTTTCGCGCAAGAGGCCGAATTCGTCATCTCCAATACCGGCGATACCGGCTATAAAACATGGCCGGACGAGGATCGGTTTGGCGCAGACGGCCAAATTCCGCGTTCGTTTCCGGCCAAACTGGCAGCCCTTCTCGTCAAGCGCTGGCAAGCAACCGGCCGGCCATTGGTGATCCTTCCGTGCGAGCTGATAACCGGCAACGGGCGAATCCTGAAACAGGTCGTTGTCGACTGCATCAGGCAAAACAGCGTGGCGCCCGATTTTCTTGCCTGGCTGGACAAGCATGTCGCCTTCGCCGAGACGCTGGTCGACCGGATCGTCTCGGAACCCATCGAGCCCATTGGCGCCGTCGCTGAGCCCTATGCGCTCTGGGCAATCAAGCGCGCACCGGGCGTCCGGCCTCCATGCACGCATGAGAGCATCGTACTCACCGACGACCTCGAACCCTACGAGCGCCTCAAGCTGCACATTCTCAATCTCGGCCATACCTTCCTTGCCGAGATCTGGCAGCAAGAAGGTCGCCCGGCCGACGAAACCGTTCGCGCCATCCTTGCCGACGCCGATATTCGCGCAAGACTGGATGAACTCTATCGAAGTGAGGTCTTGCCCGGCTTTGCCACCAACGGCATGGACGGCGAGGCGGAGACCTACGTCGCAACGACGCTCGACCGCTTCCTCAATCCGTTCCTCGACCATCGCCTTGCCGACATCGCCCAGCATCATCGCGAAAAGGTTGGGCGGCGCATTGGCGCATTCCTGCATTGGGCCGAACAGGCGGGCAGCGTCTCGAAAGCGCCTATCCTAAGGCAAATCGTAGAGCGATATACTCTGAGCGAGGCAGGGCCGTGAAGCTGCCGGAGCCTCGGATACCAAGATCCAGACATGCTTCGGCGGGACGCCTGATCAGCAAATGCGGATGCCGTCAGACCGCCGCACCCTGCGCTGCCGATTTCCAACAGTTACCTCAGCCTCATTAGGCGCTTCGAAAGCCACCATGATGAAAACATTGATCTGCAACGAACCCGGCAAGCTCTCGCTGATCGAGCGCGACGTGCCCAACCCTGCCGAAGGCGAAGTGCTTGTGCGCATCAAGCGCGTCGGAATTTGCGGCACGGATTTTCACATCTATCAGGGTAAGCACCCCTTTCTCGAGTATCCGCGCGTCATGGGCCATGAGCTCTCCGGCACGGTCGAGGATGCCAATGGTTCGAGCCGCCTGAAAAACGGAGAGAATATCTATATCGTTCCCTACCTCTCCTGCGGCAAATGCATTGCCTGCCGCCGTGGCGTGACCAATGCCTGCCAAAACATTGCGGTCCTCGGCGTGCATCGCGACGGCGGCATGACCGAATTCCTCTGCGTACCCGAGCAGAATGTCATCTCCGTCGGCAAGGCCTCGCTCGACGAAGCTGCCATGATCGAATTCCTGGCCATCGGCGCACATGGCGTCAAGCGCGGCGGCATTACCGCCACCGACCGCGTCCTTGTCGTCGGCGCCGGCCCAATCGGCATGTCAGCCATCATCTTCGCCAAGGCGCGCGGCGCCGACGTTACCGTCATGGACATGCGAGAGGACCGTCTCGATTTCACGGTAACCTCCCTCAGTGCCGACCGAACCCTGCTTGCCAACGCTGAGGCTGAAGCCCACGCGAAACAGTTTACGGACGGCGATTTCTTCGATGTCGTCATAGATGCAACGGGCAACGCCAAGGCCATGCAACGCGGCTTCGGCTTCGTCGCCCATGGCGGCCGCTACGTCCTCGTCAGCGTCGTGCGCGACGACATTACCTTTTCAGACCCGGAGTTTCACAAACGCGAAACCACCCTCTTCGCCAGCCGCAACGCACAGCCGGATGATTTTGCCGAGGTGGTGACGCAGATGGGAAACGGCCGGGTTCCGACCGCAGCGCTGAACACGCATCGGGGTTCATTGGACGATGCCCCTGCGCTGTTTGGAAAGTGGCTGAGGCCAGAGGCGGGGGTTATCAAGGCTATCCTGGAGGTCGGGCCGTCATAAGGGCCGCCTTCAATCCTGAGGGCGCTTGGTAAAAAGCGAGCTTGCTCGTATCAAAAGCTCGCGGCAGAATATCTCACTCGAACATGTCAGTCTGTGCCAACAATGGCTGTAGCTGGTCCTTCTGGGAGAGCGTCAGGACATCGCCGACGCTCCAGTCGATCGCAATTTGCGGGTCGTCCCAGCGAATGCCGCGATCGCTTTGCGGTGCATAATATTCGGTCGTCTTGTACAGAAACTCGACATGGTCGCTCAGCGTCAGGAAGCCGTGGGCAAACCCTTCCGGAATCCAGAGCTGTCGCTTGTTGTCTGCCGACAGGAGTACACCGACCCATTGTCCGAATGTCGGCGACGACTTCCTGATATCGACGGCGACATCGTAGACTTCGCCAACCACGACGCGCACCAGCTTGGCCTGGGCATGCGGCGGCAATTGATAGTGCAGGCCGCGCAGAACTCCCTTGCCCGATCGGCTGTGATTGTCCTGCACGAAATCGGCGCTTCGCCCGATGGCCGCCTCGAACTTCACCTTGCTGAAGCTTTCGAAGAAGAAGCCGCGGTCGTCGGCAAACACCGTCGGCTCGATGATCTTGACGTCCGCGATGGCCGTATCGATGGCTTTCATTCGTCTTCCCGTTAAGCTGTTCTTGGGGACCGCGGATGCGTCGGTCGGCTTAGAATATCTGTTCGCTTAGCATCCGTAGGAGATATTGCCCATAGCCGTTCTTCCTAAGTGGACGCGCCAGCGCCTCGACATCGGATGCATTGATCCAGCCGCTGCGGTAGGCCACTTCCTCGGGGCAAGCAACCTTTAGTCCCTGTCGATTCTCAATGGTGGCGATGTAGTGGCTCGCTTCCAGCATCGATTCATGCGTACCGGTATCAAGCCATGCATAGCCGCGGCCCATGGTCTGCACGTCAAGCCGCCCGGCATTGAGGTAATGCACGTTGACGTCGGTTATCTCCAGCTCGCCGCGCGGCGACGGCTGGATGGATTTTGCCACATCGACGACGCTCTCATCGTAGAAGTAGAGCCCGGTGACGGCATAATTGCTCTTCGGCTGTTTCGGCTTTTCCTCCAGGCTGATTGCCCGGCCCGCACTATCGAATTCGACGACGCCATAGCGATGCGGATCCTGCACGTGATAGGCAAAGATGGTGGCGCCGCTCGCCTTGCCGCTCGCCTCGTGGAGCAGTCGGGTAAAGTCATGTCCGTAAAAGACATTGTCTCCCAGCACGAGTGCGGACGGGGCGCCATCCAGGAATTCCTCGCCGATCAGAAAAGCCTGTGCGAGTCCGTCCGGCTTCGGCTGGACCGCATAGTCGAGCTTGATCCCCCACTGGCTGCCATCACCGAGCAATTGCTCGAAGCGCGGCGTGTCCTGTGGTGTCGAGATGACCAATATCTCGCGGATGCCAGCGAGCATCAGTGTCGTCAGGGGGTAGTAGATCATCGGTTTGTCGTAGATCGGCAAAAGTTGCTTGCTGACGGCAAGCGTCACCGGATAAAGGCGCGTTCCCGATCCGCCAGCAAGTATGATGCCTTTGCGTGCTTTCGTCATGGTCCACCGTCTCGTTTTTCATTTCGGCTATGGCAGTCAGCCTGCCGCCAGTGACTGGCAATGCGAGCCATCACAGGATCTTGCCGCTTCAATTCGTTGCAGGTTCTAGCCTCGCCACGACATCATCCACGCCCGCCTGCCAGGCGGGAAGAGCGATATCGAAACGTTCCATAAGCTTTGTGCAGTCCAGCCTTGAATTGGCCGGGCGCTTCGCTGGCGTCGGATATTCTGCTGTCGAAATCGGCTTCAGCGCATTAGCTGCAAGCGCAAGCTTGAAGTTTCCCTCCGATGCCCTGCGAACGATATGCGTCGCATAGCCGTGCCATGAGGTGCTGCCCTGTGCCGCAAGGTGATACGTCCCCGACACGGTGCCGGATGATTGCGAACCGGCGACATGCTCGACGATGGTGCGGGTGACATCGGCAATCAAGGCAGCCGATGTCGGCGCCCCCACCTGGTCGGCGACGATATTCAGGGTCTCGCGTTCCTGTGCCAGCCGAAGAATGGTCTTCAGGAAATTGCTGCCGTGATGGCCGTAGACCCAGCTTGTCCGCAGGATGACATGGTGAGAACCGGATGCGCGGATCGCTTCCTCGCCCAGCCACTTGCTTTCGCCGTAGACGGACTGAGGGTTGACCGCATCAGTCTCGATATAAGGTTCCGTCTTCGTGCCGTCGAAAACATAATCGGTGGAATAATGCACCATCAGAGCGCCGTTGTCGGCTGCCCAGCGCGCGATGATACCGGGTGCTGCGGCATTGACCGCCATTGCCTGCTCCGCATCGCCCTCTGCACGATCAACCGCGGTATAGGCTGCCGGATTGACGATGATCTTGGGCTTGTGCTCGTTGAGAGCAGTCAGGATGCTTGCCTCGCGCGCCAGATCCATCTCTGCGCGGGTCACGGCCGCTACGCTTCCCAGCGAGCCAAGCGAGCGCTGCAATTCGAAACCGACCTGCCCGTTGGCGCCGGTAACCAGGATGCTACTCAAGACTGCCCCTCATATTGCTTGCCGAGCCACTCGCGATAGGCGCCGCTGGTCACGTTTCGTACCCAGTCCTGATTGGCCAGATACCATGCGATCGTCTTGCGGATGCCCGTCTCGAAAGTCTCCTCAGGCTTCCAGCCCAGTTCGCGTTCGAGCTTGCGTGCATCGATGGCATAGCGACGATCGTGGCCGGGGCGGTCCTTTACGAAGGCGATCTGGTCGCTGTAATGGCCGCCATCAGCCTTCGGCTTCAACTCATCAAGGATCGAGCAGATCGTCTGCACGACCTCCAGATTGGGCTTCTCGTTCCAACCGCCGACATTGTAGGTTTCGCCGATCTCGCCCGCCTCCAGCACGCGGCGAATGGCCCCGCAATGATCCCGGACATAGAGCCAATCGCGGATCTGCTGGCCGTCGCCATAGATCGGCAGGCTTTTGCCCGACAGCGCATTCAGGATCACCAGCGGGATCAGCTTTTCCGGAAAGTGATAAGGGCCGTAATTGTTGCTGCAATTCGTCGTCAGCACCGGCAGGCCATAGGTATGATGCCAGGCGCGAACCAGATGATCGGACGCCGCCTTGCTGGCCGAATAGGGGCTGTTCGGCTCATAGCGATTGAGCTCATTAAATGGCGCGTCATCGGCCGAAAGCGTGCCGTAGACTTCGTCAGTCGAGACATGCAGGAACCGGAAGGCCTGCCTTTCTCCATCAGGCAAGCCGTCCCAATAGTCGCGAACCGCCTCCAGCAGATTGAAGGTACCGACGATGTTCGTCTGGATAAAATCACCAGGTCCATGGATCGACCGGTCGACGTGGCTTTCGGCCGCAAAATTGAGGATAGCCCGTGGCCGATGCAAGGACAGCAGATCCGCAACCAAGCCACGATCACCGATATCACCATGCACGAACACATGACGATTGTTTCCCTTCAATCCTCGCAGCGTATCCAGATTGCCGGCATAGGTCAGCTTGTCGAGATTGATAACCGTTTCATCGCATCGCTCAAGCCAATCAAGAACGAAATTCCCGCCGATAAACCCTGCTCCACCCGAAACCAATATCGTCATCGAAAATCCATTCACGCCCTACGTCGTACAACCAAGCAGAAGCCGCAGGAGCTATATCTCAAAAAAGCACGATCGTGGAGAAACTTTCTCGTTCACGAAGATGTAACAAAGTCCGACAGCAGAAGGCATTTTTAGTTGGCGAAGTGTTAACCTAAACGTTAAGGCCCTTCAATCCGTTGCAACCCCAAATTCACTTGCCACGGTGGAAAATTCTATCAGCACATTCATCACAGCAATCGATTGTCCACAAAATACCATTGCTCAGGGCGTTCGCGAACAATGGGTTCGATCACTGCATTCAAGGTGCGAACATCTTCTGCAAGCGGATCTTCTGATCCCGCTGGGGCGGCCAGCCTGAAAGGCTCCAACGCCTGTAGGGTGAAGTTCGCTCCGTTATCGCGGGTTATAAACAGTGGATAGATCAGCGCATCCGTCTTGCGCGCCATACGCGCGACAACCGCGTAATTCCCCTCCAGATGAGCCGGTCGGCCGAAAAATGGTGCTCGAATGCGGCCATTGAAGCCTTCATCGCAGAACATCAGCAGATTGCCGCCGTTTTCCAGAATGCGGAGAGCCGGGCGTGCGAAGCTGCGCCCGGGCTTGAGGATGCCGAGGCCGGCGCCCATGCGCAGGCGATTGACGATGTAGTGGCGGGATCGGCGCTTCGGAGGATCGTAGTTCATGGTCACGGCCAGCCCCATGTCGAGCAGACAATGCCAAAGCACCTCCCAGTTGCTCACATGCGGCGCGATGAAAATCACAGGCCCTTCAGCGCAACGCTCGACCACGCTTGCGGTGCCAATCATCCGGACATGATGTCGCGCAAGCCGCGGCACCACGGAATATTCGGCCATCTGACGGCCCTGTGAATCGGCGTAGCGCTCCAAACGTATCTCAAGCTCGGCATCGCTGAGATCCGGTCTAATCGCCTTCAGGTTTGCAGCGGCACGGGCATAGGCACTTCTGTGGAAACGCGGCGCCAGAAACCGTCCGAGCCAGCCGCCAATTGCGGAACATGCCTGTGCCGGTAAAAGCATGAAGGCAAAGTAGAAGAAGAGATCTATGGCGTTGTCGATATTCTCGTAGAGCCAATAGCGCAGGAACACCCGGCGCCGTTCGCCACCAACCACGAAATCAGCGATAGGCGGGGCTTTTGGCGGCTCATAGGTCCACGCCTTGCGTTTCCCGCTGGCGGGTTGTTTGCCCTCTTCATTGTCAGCGGACATCGGATCAGCGCCTATGCAGGGTGACCGGCATGCCGCCGCGAGGGCGCAGGGTCAGGCGGCATTGCGGCTGGACATTATGGCCGTCCTTAACTCGTACGCGAAAGCGTTGAGCGAGTATCGCCAGGCAAAGGATCGCTTCTGTGAGGCCGAACTGCAAACCCGGGCAAACACGAGGGCCGGCGGCAAAAGGGATGTAGCTATAGGGGGTCGGGCGTGTCTCACCCAAGAAGCGCTCCGGATGAAAGCGATGCGGCTCGGAGAAAAGCGAGTCTGTGCGGTGCAAAATCCATGGGACGATCAGGACGAGCGCAGCCTTGCGCACTTTTACATCGCCGATCTGATCCGCTTCGGCTGCCTGTCGTGCCAAAATCGGCACGGGTGGGTAAAGCCTTAGCGTTTCCTCGATCACGGCTCGACACCAGTCAAGCTTGGCAACGTCATCAATCGACGGCACACGTTCGCCGCAGACGGCATCGATTTCCGCGTGAATAGCCTCTGCCACCCAAGGCGCACCGGCTAGCAGATACCATGCCCAGGTCAAAGTTGCGGCCGTCGTCTCATGTCCGGCCATGAAAATCGTCGCGGCTTCGTTCCTGAGCGCCACGACATCGAGCTTCAGCTCGGGATTTCGCTTCTGGCGGCGTATCAGCAGCTCGACCATCGAGCTGTTATCGCCCTTGCCGGCCAGATGATCTTCGATCACCTGATCGATGATCCGATGGATGCGCTTGACCGACCGGCGCAGGCTCGGTGTCTTGACGATTGGCAACCCCTCGTCGAAGCCGAGGAAGTAGCCGAGATTGATGGAGTCCACCAAGGCCTGGTAACTGGCAAATCCCTCGGTCACGGCATTGGCGCTTTCCTCGCCGAGATCATTGCCGAAGACGCTGCGCGAGATGATCTCCGCCGTCAGCCCAGCCATCTCGAACAGCGCGTTGACCTCCGCCCCCTCGCCAAGGCTCTGCCAACGGTCGGCAAGTTCGCTTGCCGTGGTCTGCATGATCGCCCCGAAGGCTGGAACGCGGTTCTTGTGCACGATGTCGGCAACCAGCGGCCGCCGTTGCTTCCAGGTCTCCTTGTCCGAGATGAACAGGCCGTCACCCAGCAGATGTTCCAGCGCGCGGCGCATCTGCGGCGTCTTGCGCTCGAAATTCTCATGGCGCTTGGCGACCACGTAACGGATCGCCTCCGGCGAATTGACGATGACGAGTTGGCGTCCGAATAGCTTGAATTCGGCGACATGTTCCCGATAATCCGCTTGCCGCCAGATGGACAGAAAGTCACTGCGCGCCTGCAGCAGCAGTTTCAGCGGCTGGCAAGGCTTGCCGCTGTAATAAGCGGAGTGCGCAGGCTCGAAAAATTGCGCCGCCTGATCCGCGTGTTCGACGATTTCGGTTCTCTGATCAAGCCAGGCCAGCATATCGGTGCAGAACTTTCGCGCCTTGCGGCTGGTGACAAAGGAACAAGAACCGGGCCTCACGACGCCCGGTGGTGCCCACTATATTCATTTCGCAACCGCGGAAAAGCCCCCGCGCCAACCACGGAATGGTTGCCGGATCTTGCCAGCACCATTCGATGCGCCGTGCCCGAAAGCCGAAGCACCTGTTTAGAGATCTTCCAGGGCCAACAGCTCGTCAAAAGTCTGGCGCCGGCGGATCAATCGATGCGTTGCGCCATCGATGAGCACCTCCGGGGCATAGAGCCGGCTGTTGTAGTTCGACGACATCGTCGCGCCATAGGCGCCGGCACCGTGGAAAACGAGATAATCGCCGACATGCGCCTCAGGAAGATCGCGTTGCTGGACTACGCCTGATTCCGTCTGGGTGAAGACATCGCCCGATTCGCAAAGGGGGCCGGCGACCACCGTCGGGAAGATAGCAGCCCCCGCGCTGCGAGGCGTCTTTCCCGGAATAACCGAGATGTGGTGATAGCTGCCATACATAGCCGGCCGGGCAAGATCGCTGAAGCCGGCATCGACGAGCACGAAGCGGTTGCGACCCATGTTTTTGACGGCTCGCACCTCCGCGAGCAGTACGCCGGAATCCGCGGTCAGAAAGCGCCCAGGTTCGATCTCCAGCCGGATCGGATGACCAAAATGCGCCTCAACCTCACGCCGCGCCGCGTCCCAGAGCGAAAAATAATGCGAGGGGTCAATCTCTTCCTCGCCTTCCTTGTAGGGGATGGAAAGGCCGCCGCCGGCTGAAATCGCCTCGATATCGACCGAAAGCTCGCGGCAGAAGCCGACCATTGCGCCGCAGACACGCTGCAGGTGGCTGTAGTCGACGCCCGAGCCGATATGCATGTGCAGGCCGACCAGCGTCAGCGAATATTTTTGCGTCAGCGCCACGGCTTCCTGCAACTGCTCGAACCAGATGCCATGCTTGCTGTTCTCGCCGCCGGTATTGGTCTTGTTGCTGTGGCCGTGACCGAAACCCGGATTGATCCGCAACCATACCCTGTGGCCCGGCGAACGCTCGCCGAGCTGGTGTAGCATATCGATCGAACCGATATTGACTTCGATCTTGTCGGCAATGACCCGCTCCAGCGTCTGCCGGTCGAAGACATCGGCGGTGAAGACGATTTCCGCAAGTTCGGATGTGCTGCCCGCAGCAAAGCCCGCGCGCATTGCCCGTTCGATCTCGCCAAGCGATACGGCGTCGATCTGCACACCGGCCTTGCGCATTTCCCGCAGGATGTGAATGTTCGAACAAGCCTTCTGCGCAAAGCGCACGACGTCGAAGGCGGACAATTGCTCGATGCGACGGCGCATCGCGGCAACGTCGTAGATCCAGAGCGGCGTCCCATATTCGCTTGCAAGCGAGCTCAGCATTTCGTTGGAAGGAATGGTCATTTTTTCTCGGTCAGCACGGGGCGGGAATGAAATCAACAATGGATAATAGTATGGGCGGGGTGGTAGTGCCACTCCGCCCATATGGCAATATGAAACGTTGACGCGACCTACCGTTTTGACGCCAGCAGTGCCTGTTCCAGATCCGCTATGATGGCCGTTGCCGCGTGAAGCCCGACATTCAGGCGAATGGTGCGGTCGCTGACGCCAAATCGTGCAAAGACATTGGTTTCGGGCGAGATGCTGAGCGCCGCCTTTGCCGGAACGACCAGGCTCTCCGGACCGCCCCAGCTGACACCGATGCGGATGAGACCCAGCGCATCGACGAAGCCTGCAACGTCGATGCGATCGGAAACCTCGAAAGAGAAAAGCCCGCCGAAACCGCTGAAGGTCCGCTTGCCGGGATGTTCGCAGAAGGCCGGATGCATGACGTTGGTCACGTCCTCATGCGCCTTCAGCCATGATGCGACCTCAAGGCCGGCTTCGTGGTGATGACGCAGCCTGAACGGCAGGGTCTCCAGGTTGCGAAGCACCAGCCACGCCTCGAACGGCGCCAGCTTCGCACCCGTGTAGGGATAGATTTCGCTGTTGATCCGATCGATATGCGCCTTGGAGCCGGCGACAAGGCCCGCCACCGTATCGCTCTGACCGCCAAGATATTTCGAAGCGGCATGGATGACGATATCGATGCCGAGAGCAAGCGGGTTCTGATAGAGCGGCGTTGCCCAGGAGTTGTCGACGATCGTCACGGCGCCGTGGCGACGCGCCGCTTCGGCAATGGCAGGCAGATCCTGCAGCTCGAACACCATGGAGGTGGGGTTTTCGAGATAGGCGAGCTTGGCGCCGGGAAGGGCCGCAATCATGGCCTCGGTATCGGTGCCGTCGATATAGTCGACAAGGACACCGAAACGCTTCAGGACTTTTTCGAAGAATCGGAAAGCATCGCTATAGACGTGCCGCACGGTGACGATGCGATCTCCTGGGCCGACGAAGGCGAGGACTGCGGCAGCAATGGCGCCCATGCCGCTTGCAAAGGCGCGTGCCGCCTCGGCTCCTTCCATCTCGGCGATCCTGCTCTCCAGCAGCTGCACTGTCGGATTGTCGCCACGCGAATAGATTGGCTTCTTCGAGCGGCCAGCGAAGACATCTTCCAGCTCCTTGTAGCTATCGAACAAGAACAGCGATGTCTGATAGATCGGCGGTACGGCCGCGTCGAACGGGTCGTTACGTTGGGGCAGCAGCGGGTCGGGAATGGCGTGCCGATAGGCATCGAATCTCGGTGTCTCGTTCATGACGTTCCTCTGGTCAGGTGTGAAGTGTCGATTGGCCGGCCAATTGGGCCGGCTGTTGCGTAGGCAGAATCGTGAGCCATTCGCGTCGCGCGACGAAAAGGCCGAGCATGGCGGCAAGAATTGCCGCGACTGCCGGTGCGACGGAGAGACCCGCAAAGCCCGTCCATAGCGGCAGCAGGAGGAGAAGCGGGATCAGCAGATAGCCTTGTGGAGCCAGCCCCACGAGAGCAGACATGCCTGCCCGGCCTCGAGACTGCAGCATCACGAGCAGCACGGACTGGAAGGCCGCCAGCGGAAAGACCGGAAACAGCGCGCGCAGCCACACCACTGCCTCATCAACGACCTGCGGGCTGTCGGTGAACAGGCGCACTATCGATTCGGCCGCAACAAGCAGCAGCATGGAGTAGACCGACGCGACGGGTATGGTTATCGCCAGCATGAAGCGGATTACGGCCTTCAACCGTTGCGAATCGCCGGCACCGAAGGCGTGGCTCACGACGCTCTGCGCACCAAGGCAGAAGCCGAAAATGGGAAGTTGACCCAAAGTCATCAGCCGCACCGCAATGGCGGTGGCTGCTACCCCTGTGTCGCCACCATGGACAGCAGCTTCGCGCATCAAAATTAGAAGGCCAAAACCGGTCATGATACTCGCGGCTGCAGCAGGAACGCCGATCCTCGCCATCGGGCGCAGCAGGTGCCATCGCACCAAACCGGCTGTCACGCTGACCGTGCCCCACCTGCGGGCGAAATAGACGACATAGCAGCCAAGCGCCGCCACCGAGGAAAGAATGGTGGCCGCTGCCGCACCCGATGCGCCAAGCTTGAAGAAAAAGATGAAGATAGGATCAAGTACGGCGTTCAGCGCAAAGCTTGCGATCAGTACGATCATCGAAAAGCGCGAATTGCCCTCGGCAATCGCAATGAAATCGCAAACCGCCTGCAGCAGACCAAGCGTCACGCCGAAGGCAAGCAGCCGCCCATAATCGAGGCCGGGCACTAACAGGCTGTCGCTCGCCCCCAGCGCACCGACAAAGTCAGGCAGCCCGAGATAGATCAGCACCGACAGACCGATACCGAGCGGAACCGTGGCCACGAGCGCCGTGGTGGCAACGGATGAGGCGGCCATAGGGTTACCCTCGCCGAGATGGCGCGCCAAAAGCGTGGCAAGCCCGATACCAAGTCCCTGCCCGGCTGCCGCAACCAGCAGGAACAGTGGCATGACGAGGCTGATGCCGGCCAATATATTGGGGCCGAGAGCACCGAGAAAGATCGCGTTGATCGCATGGTGCCCGGCGCTCGCGGCCAAGCCGGCCACCGCCGGGAGTGCGACCGTCAGAACGAGCCGCATGATGCGCGGGTCGTTCATGTCGACGGCTGTTTTCATCATGCGGCGCCTCGCGGGAGCGAACCGAGCGCGGGCAGACCATCCTCATCCATCAGACCGGAAAGGTCGGGCGACAGCAGCCGATCCATGAAGAAGCGTTCACGCAGCAGCATGACCAGGAGCGCCTTTTTGTGCGGGAACTGAATATGCTTGACCTTGGCGAAGCCGGAGCGATCGAGGTTGCGGATCTGCTGGGCGTGGTGATGGATCGGTTCGCCGACGATACGCCGGGTGCGCGGATCTGCCAGGAACATGTAGTGCATCAGCGACGGCAGCCACGCACTGACAAAGGCCTTGCCGCGGAAATCATCCTCGCCGATCGCAACATGCCAGCCGCGATCGAAGCCATCGGCCTCATAGTGCGGCCCGATCCGATCTTCCTTGGCCCAATAGAGTTCGAAATAGCCGAACGGAACACCGCCGAAGGTTCCGATCAGCGGCAGAGTCCGAGGATCTGCAAGACGACCGGCAATAAGATCGCGGTGATAGGAGAGATCGCCGCTGTCTTCCCATATGGCCGACACCCGTGGATCGTTCATCCAGCGATGGAAATGCGGGAGATCGGCTTCGATATCGGCGACGTGGAATCCAAGCTGCGTGTTCAGCCAGGGAATGAAGCGATTATAGACGCGACCCGTCGGCTTCGGCGGTCGCTGCGGGTGAAGCGCGCCGTTGGTCATGACGGGTACTTCCGGATAGTTGCTCGGAATGCCGCCGAGCCAGAGCTTCGCTTGCTGAAACAAGAATTCTGGGCGAGCAATGAGGCGATCTCCACGCTGCTCGATTGCGCCGGCGCTTAACAAACGCCTTGCAAGGGCTTCATCGGCGAGTTCGATTTCGAAGCAATTCAGTGCCGGATTGCACGCCAGAACGGCCTCAGACACGGCATTGACGATATCTTCAGCGGCAACGGCGGAGGTGGCTGCTGATAGGGTATCGAAGACCAACAGATTGGCGGCCGGACCCGACAGATAACCGGAGCCAACTTCCACTCCGTGATACGCGACACGAAAGCTGCCCGGTTCTCGCCCCGAGCACACGACGAGCGGCTGACCGCAAGCAAGCGCGTGGCTGACAAACCCTGCCGATGGCAGGCGCAGATCCAATGGCTGCACCGCCGCCTTTTCACTCCTGATCGCTACGGAGGCATCCATGATTCTTCTCCATTTTTGAAACTGGGCGCCATCGGGATCGTTAGATCATGCGCACCGCTAGTTCCGCAGTGACGAATGGCGCCCACTCAAATTCAAAATAATTTTCAAAAATAATTTTTGAGATTCTTCTGAATTTCCATCACCCCCGTTCGTCATGCAAATGCTTCGACGTAATTACAGGATGACCTGAATTATACGACGCTAGAAATGCAGCATTATTGGGATGATTAAGCCAATATCTATTATGGATATTGGTTTTAATATTTTATTCCATTTCGAAACTCCGGAATAATACTGCTATATCTTCGAGGAGATTTGCGAGGAAATGACAATTCACGACCGGAATGCTACAGCAGCAAACGACTCCGATCTTGTCGCGAAATGCTCGCTATCACCTGCGCAATCGCGAATCTGGCTTCTATCGGAGACGGGCAATGAGGTCGTCTATGGGCGCCAAATCCTTGGCTTCGCCTTCCCTTCGGTCTCGCTCGCCACAGCGCGCCAGAGCCTGTCATCGCTTTCGCGACTACATCCGCTCGTCACGTCGGAATTTGAGGCACGAGCCGGCGGAGCCGTGCAGCAGATCCTGAGACATGGCCGCCAAGTCGAAGTTATCGAGGCAGATTTGCCGACCGGGGAAGATCTCGACGAAGCGCTGGCAGCAGCCGCTTCTGCGGAACGACAACGCCCGATGGATCTTGGTGGAGGCAATCCGGCCCGATTCATTCTCCTGTCGAGAAACGGACAAGCGATCGGCATCCTGCTGTCCCTCCACGCTATCCTGGCGGACGCGGCGACACTCGATCTTCTCGCCACGCATTTCCTTCGCGGCCTCCACAACGAGGCCGAGGCCACGCTCGAAATTGCCGAAACAGCACTGCCTGATGCTCTCGCCTGGATGGCCAGCAATGGTGCGTCGCGCAATCCGGCACCGGAACTGGTCGACTTCTGGTTCCAGCGGCTGACGGCACAGGAAAACATCGCTTCGCTCATCCCACAGATTTCGACCGGAAAAGAGCTCGTCGATGAAGCGTGGTTCGAGCATGCGCTTGAGGTATCGATGCCTCAGGGCCAAGCACAGCCCACCGCCGACGCGTCCAGGGATATTCTCGCCGCACTGGGCGTGACTTTGCGCCGCCATTCCGGCCATGGCACCCAGAGGATCGGCCTTGTCACCCGACCTGAGACGCAACTAATTGCTGCCCGTAGCGAAGATGTGCTGATCCTGACATCGGAATTGAACGGCGCCATGACGCTTGCGGATGTCCGCAATACCTTCATTGAGGACATCGAAGCCGCTTCGCGTCGATCCTGGCCGTTTGAAGCTCTCGCAGATGCCTTGCTGCGGCGGGACGAACTCTTCGACACGACCGGGCTGGTGAAGACGCTTCTCGATGTGAGGCCAATTCAGCGGCTCAAGGACGCGGCCAAACATATAAGCAGCCTCTCCCAACCCCAGTCACGCCGCGACGCAGAGTTCGTTATCACCGTTTCCCAAACATCCGGGAATAAGCTTCATATCGGCTTAGGCTTTGATCCTCAAAAGCACGACAGAAAGCAGATCGCCCGCTTCGCCGACGACCTTGCCATCGCACTTGCCCGCCTGGGCAGCCATCCCGGCGAACAGATCAAGCATATTCCCTTCGTATCGCCGGCAGAACTGGACAGGCTGTCCGCGCCCTACCCCGACGCGCCCCAGCCGGACGATGGCACGCCGATCCATGAGGTTATCGCTGCGCAGGCCAGACGGCGCCCGGACGCGTTCGCCGTGACGCAGGGCGAAAAATCTGTGACGCATGGCGAACTGGAGGCAGCGGCCAATCGGCTGGCGCATCGGCTGATTGCCATGGGTGTCGGACCGGAAAAGCGCGTCGCCATCGCGCTCGAAAAATCGATCGACGCCATCATCGCCATTCTCGCCGTACTGAAATCGGGTGGCGCGTTTACACCGGTCGAGCCGGATCATCCCGAAGCCCGCAATCGCCACATCCTGACGGCACCCGGCCTCTCGCTCGTCATCTCCCGCGCGAAGCATATCGCAAACCTGCCGAGCGATGTTGCGACGCCCTTCCTTAATCTCGACACGACGAACATTTCCTCCGAGAGCAGCGAAGCGCCAGCCACGGCGATAGCTCCGCAGCAGCTCGCCTATGTGATCTACACTTCCGGCTCGACCGGCGTGCCCAAGGGCGTCGCCGTCGAGCACGGTCCATTGGCGCATCATTGCAAGGCGACCCTGCGCATCTACGAGATGAGCGAAGACTCCTGCGAATACCCGGTCCTGCCCTTCACCTCCGATGGCGGGCATGAGCGTTGGATGGTACCGCTGATGGCGGGCGGCGGCGTGGTACTGACGCAAGACAAGCTCGCGACCCCCGAAGACGCCTTCGCCCAGATGAAGCGGCATGGCGTCAACAATGCCAGCCTGCCGACAAGCTATGTGCGCGGCCTTGCCGAATATGCCGGCGAGAACAACGCAGTGCCGCGCCTGCGGCTCTACTCCTTCGGCGGCGAGGCGCTGTCACAGGCGGTGTTCGACATGATCACCGAAAACCTCAAAGCACAGCTGCTGATCAACGGCTACGGGCCGACCGAAACGATCATGACGCCGATGATCTGGAAGATCCCGGCGGGAACCCGCTTCGAGGGGACGGTCGCTCCGATCGGCCGCGGTGTGGGCGATCGACGCATCTATGTGCTCGATGCCGGCCTTGCACCGGTTCCGGTCGGCGTGATCGGCGAAATCTATATCGGCGGCAGCGGCCTGGCGCGTGGCTATCTTGGCCAGCCGGAACTGACGGCGGACCGCTTCATCCTCGACCCGTTCTCGCAGGGCGGACGGCTCTATAAATCGGGCGATCTCGGCCGCTGGCGGGAAGATGGCATCGTCGAATTCGCCGGCCGCGTCGATCATCAGATCAAGCTACGCGGTTTCCGCATCGAGCCCGGCGAGATCGAAGCCGTGCTGCGGTCGGACCAGCGCGTCGCCGAGGCGGTCGTGCTGCTGCACAATGACGGCGGGCGCAGCTCACTCGTCGCCTATGTGGTTCCGCGTGAAGGAGAAGCCTTAAGCGTTACCGAGCTGCGCCGCGCGGCCATGACCGCCCTTCCCGATTATATGGTCCCGCAGACGATCATGATCATCGACAGGCTGCCGATGGGGCCGAACAGCAAGCTCGACCGCGCCGCCCTGCCGGCACCTCGCATAGAGCGCGAAATGGTCGCGCCGGCCAATGACAAGGAAAAGGCGATCCTGGACGCCTGGAGAGACATTCTCGACATCGGCGATATCGGCGTTACTGAGAATTTCTTCGATATCGGCGGACAATCGCTTGCTGCAGTACGCATCGTCTCGCGCCTGAAAATGCGCCATCCCGAATGGCCGCTGTCGATTGCCGACATGTTCAATCACCCGACCATCCGCGACCTGGCACTCGCCATCGAGGGCAGCCGCGACGAAGCCGGCGTCGATGTCGTCTATCTCCGCCGCAACGGCGACCGGCCGGTTCTCTATTGCTTCCCCGGCCTCCTCGTCAGCACGCGCGAGTATATGCGCCTGGTCGACTACCTCGGCCCGGACCAGCCGGCGACCGGCTTCATCTGCTATTCGCTCACCGAAACGAAGACACTCAGCACCCGTGTCGAAGATATCACCGCACGCTATGCGGAAGCTGTACGCAAAAAGGCCAAGGGTCGCCCCTGCGCCTTCCTTGGCTGGTCATGGGGTGGACTGCTTGCCTACGAAGCAGCCAAACAGCTGGGCAACGACATCGACCTGCGCATGATCGGCATGGTCGACGTCTGCGATATGGACGAGGAATTCACCGTCGGCATCATGCCGCGCTTCGAGGATGGCGTCCGGGACCGAACCCACGCAGCCGTACAAAACTGGCTTTTGACGACGCCGATGCGCGAGGATTGGGAGAGGCTGTTTGCGGCGATGAACGCGGAGGTCTACGAACAGTTCCTCCACCATATCGTCAAGCACAATGTCAAGCTGCCGACGGACGGTCCGGATATCGGCTCGGAAGAGCATACATTCTGGATTCTGATCGACAACGGAATGATCTTCCGAAACTACCGCCTCGAGCCTTCGGATTTCCGCATCCACGCCTTTGCTGCCGAAGATTCCCTTACGCGCGCGCTTAACGTTATCGATTGGCGCCGCTACTCGCCGAATGCCACCGCTTCGGAGATCGTCACGGGTACCAACCATCTGACGATCATCGGCAAGACACCGTTCCATCAGCGTTTCGCCCGACGGCTGGACCACGCCTTCGCGCCGACGACCATCCTGCCCACGGGCAAGAACAACTAACCTGCATCATCCTGGAGCTGCATCATGACATCGCACGTGCTCGACCTCGCCGGGGCCGGAATTGGTCCGTTCAACCTCAGCCTTGCCGCCCAGCTCGATTCCGTACCGCAACTGTCGGTCCGCTTCTTCGAACGGCGGTCTGCCTTCGCGTGGCATCCCGGAATGATGCTGCCGGGCGCAGAGATGCAGACCTCCATCCTCAAGGACCTGGTGACCGCGACCAACCCGACCAGCCCCTGGAGCTTTCTCTCCTATCTTGTTGAACATAAACGCTTCTATCAGTTCCTTAATGCGGAATATGAAGCGGTTCCCCGCAAGGAGTTCGCCGATTACCTCGGATGGGTCGCACGCGGCCTGACATCGCTTCGCTTCGGCACGAGCATGCGCGAAGTCCATGCGAATGATGGTCTTTTCTCCATTGCCACGGATGATGGCCCGACCAGTGCCCGCAATCTTTCCGTTGGCGTCGGCAAGCTGCCGGCTCGCCCGGCCTGGGCCGAGCAACTGCCGAAATCAATGACCTTTCATAGCAGCGAGGCGGCCCATCGTATCGGTGATGTCAAGGCACCGCGCATCGCCGTCATCGGTGGCGGCCAGAGTGGGGCGGAGATCGTCGACGCTTTGCTTGATCTGAATGCCGTCTCTTCTGTCCATTGGATCAGCCGCCGGCCGAATTTCGAGCCGCTGGACGCGACGCCCTTCACTAACGAGCTGTTCACGCCAAGCTACATGGAGCGCTTCCATGGACTTCCCGAGGAACTGCGCCTCATCCATACGCGCCGGCAGGTATTGGCAAGCGACGGCGTTTCCGCCTCGACCTTGAAGAAACTCTACCGCCGTCTCTATGAAAGAAAGCTGGAAGCCGGCGGCAGCACCGATCACGGCATATCGCTGCGCCCCTTCCGCGATGTCATCTCAGCCGAACAGGACGGTCCGGAAATCGCGCTGACCATGCGCAACGGTTTCGACAACAGCATCGAGACGCTGGCCGTCGACATGGTCGTGCTTGCCACGGGCTATCGCTTCGTCCTTCCTGAATTTCTGCATTCCCTGGAAAATCGGATCGAGCTGAACTCCATCGGCGAGCCGGTTCTCGAAAGTGATTTCTCGCTTGCCTGGGATGGCCCGCGCGAGAATCGCATCTTCGTGCTCAATGCCGGGCGGCACAGCCACGGGATTGCGGAACCACAGCTCAGCCTTGCCGCATGGCGCAGCGCCGTGATCGCCAACGCCTTGCTCGGCCGCGAACATTTCAAACTCGGTCAGCTCGATCCCATCGTTCAATGGGAAACCCAGGAACACTCACCGGCGCTTTCTTCACATCTGGGGCAGGCTGCTGAATAAGGTGAGTGCCCTTGAGACGGGCGAAGAGATCGCGCAGATCGAGCTTCACAGCCTGCATCTGCGCGACGGTCTTCACATCCCGGAGCAATTGTTAAGTGAAGCGGAAAGGCAACGCGCGGCCGCGTTTCGCTCAATGGAGGCGCGACGCCTGTTCGTCGCCGGGCGAGCTCTTTGCCGCGGCATTGTCGGTGCCATTGCTGGCTGCGCGCCGCAGGCACTCTCCATTGCGATTACGCCGGCCGGTCGGCCCTTTCTTCCCGAATATCCCGAGATCGACTTCAATCTCTCCCATACGAGAAACACGGTGGCGCTCGCGATCTGTCGCGGCGGCCATGTCGGCATAGATATCGAACGGCTCGATGCATTTTCCGAAGCTGAAGCCCGCGAGATCATGCCGCTGATTCTTTCCGGGCGCGAGCTTGACGATATTCACCAACTGGCCTTCGAGCAGCGCCACATGACATTTCTGTCCTATTGGGTTCGCAAGGAGGCGGCTCTCAAGTGCCTTGGCGATGGTTTTCTCACTGACCCGCAGCACGTGATACTCGGCGCCGACGATACAATCATAGATATCAAGAGCCAATCATCAGCAAAGCCAACTTCCATCTGGTCTGGCCAATATTGCGGTGGAGAAACCATCCGTTTTCAATGGGCTACAGCCGTTTCGCAAACCACTACGGAACCCATTTGGCAACACCATGCAGACTTAAATTCCTTCATGAAGTTTCTTTAAAATTAAAATAAAATCATGGAGATAAATGGCTGAAGCGAAGAAGAGCCGCTTTCTTTCGATTCTATCTTGACTATCATTATCATGTTTTATAGGGTCCCCGAAAAAGAGGGGCACATCGAAATGCAACTTTGGATTTCAGCGAGAGCCCGACATGATTGCCAACCATTCGCAGTCGACTTCCAATGAGCAACTCCAAACCGCACTTCACGCCTACCCGAAGCTCCTCTCCGTCGCGCGCAGGATCACGGGTTGCATGAGCTTGGCCGAAGATGTCGTGCAGGAAGTCCTTCTGCAACTGGTCTCAAAGCCGCTCAGGCAGGATATAGCGGCGCCCACGCCCTATCTGATGCGCATGGTACGCAATCTGGCGACCGACCATATGCGACGCCTGCGATATGAGAGGGGCCTCTTCGTCGAAGAGGAAGTTGGCGACAGCACCTCCGCCTATGGAAGTCCCGAGGAACACCTGCGCGAGGCTGAAGCTTATAAGGCTTTCCGTTGCACGGTCGAGGCGATGCCGGCCAGGACCCGCAAGTTTTATGAGGAGCATTATTTCGATGATGTTCCCCAAAATATCATCGCCAAGGAGGCGGGCGTATCCTGTGCCCTTGTTTGCGGCCTTCTGCGAGAAGCGCACTCGCGCTGCCTGGCAGCGATTGCGCTAGAGGCCGATCAGGCCATGGCTTCGGGTCGCGGTCACAAGCGCGATCGGTCTTTGCGCGCCGGGGAGTTGCGTGCCTGATAGCGATGCGGCTCCATCTTCGGCAAACCGTTGCCAGCAAGAGAAAGAATAGATGCAGGAAGCAGTTGAGATAACCGAATGCAAGGGCGAAATCTGTCGTGACATCATGTCGGAATTGACGGATTGGTTTACGGAGCCCGCTGTCATCGACGCCTGCGCTCATGCGGTGGAAACCCTCCCGATGTTCGGTTGCATCGAGAAGGATAATGTCGCCGGCTTCGTTGCCGTGAGACCGCATCCCCCATCTGCCATGGAAATCCTGGTGATCGCCACGCGGCGGCGATATCACGGCGGCGGCATCGGCAAGCGTTTGCTGACCGCTGCCGAACGATTTGCCCGCTCCGCCGATTGCAAGCTTCTGACGGTGAAGACGTTGGCTCCCCGAGGCAGGAACGAGCCGCAATATGATGCGACGCGCACCTTCTACGACAGAAACGGTTTCATCCGCGCGGAAATCTTCCCCACCCTCTGGCAGGAAGACAATCCGTGCCTGTTCTTCGTCAAGCCATTGATGGCAATGCACTAATACCGCCCGTTTGCAGATACGCGATATATGACCAAACCATATGCTTCCCGAGAGACAACCATGAAAGCCCAACCCATTGCCCAGGTCGACCCTGAGCCGCACCCTGTCTTCACGACGGAGAGCCTGCGCTTCGATGTCGATGGCAAGACCATTCTTCATCCGCTCGATCTGACCTTCAATGCCGGCGAGATCTCCGGCCTGATCGGGCACAACGGCTCCGGCAAGTCCACCCTGATCAAATTGCTCGCGCGACAGATCCAGCCGACGGGCGGACGGATCGTCTTTGATGGCGTCTCGGTAAATTCCTATGACATGCGCGCCTTTGCCCGCGCCGTCGCCTATCTGCCGCAGGATACAACATCCGCGGCCGGAATGACCGTCGAGGAACTTGTCGCCTGCGGCCGCTACCCCTGGCATGGAGCTCTCGGCCGTTTTACCGATGCCGATCGCGAGAAGGTCGAGACGGCGATGCGGCTCACTCATGTGGATACGCTGAAAAGCCGGATGGTGGACACGCTTTCGGGCGGCGAGCGCCAGCGGGTGTGGATAGCCATGCTGGTCGCCCAGGACAGCCGCTGCCTCCTTCTGGACGAGCCGACCTCGGCGCTCGACATTGCGCACCAGATGGAAATCCTCGGCCTTGTGCGGGAGCTCTGCCACACCAAGGGTTTGAGCGTCATCCTCGTGCTGCATGACATCAACGTCGCCGCGCATTTCTGCGATCATCTGCATGCGTTGAAGCAAGGCCATCTGATCGCCGCCGGCCCCTCGTCCAGCCTGATGACGGCGGAAACGCTGCATACGATCTACGGCACGAATATGGGTGTGACGGCCCACCCGGTGCATGGAACGCCCCTTGCCTATGTCATCTGAACCACGCTTTGAAAGCCTGAAGCTTTCACGCCGCCAGATGCTTCTTGCCGCGGCGCTCTTTGCCGCTCCCGGAATGGCCCAAGCGACCGAAACAATATCCGGCCCGATCGTTTCGCTCGACTATGGGCTGGCATCGACCCTCCTGGCCCTCGGAGTCACACCTGCGGCGATCGCGTCGCTTGCCGATTGGGACATATGGGTCATCGAGCCGAAAATGCCGGCCGGCGTTGTCGATCTCGGCACCACCAGCGAGATCAATCTCGAGGTTCTCGCAAGCCTGAAGCCGGCATTGATCCTGACCACGCCCTATCTCGCCCCCCTGAAGCCTCGCCTGGAAGCAATCTCGCCGGTGCTGGAGCTGACGATATATGCCGAAGGCGGCGAGGCTCTGCAACGCTCCATCGAAGCCACGCGGCTCCTCGGCGCGGCCATCGGTCGGCAACGGCAGGCGGACGACTTTCTGGCTCGATCCGAGCAATTTTTCGACGATTGCGCCCGCCGCGTAAGCAAGCTTCAGCCGCCGCCGCTGGCACTGATCAATTTCGTCGACGACCGTCACGCCCGTATCTATTGCGGCGCCGGCCTCTATCAGAATGTCATGAGCAGGATCGGTCTCAAGAATGCCTGGACAGGTTCGGGTGATTATTGGGGCTTCGAAACGATCGGGCTGGAGCAATTGGCGACGCTCGATCCAAGCCTGCGCCTGATCGCCTTCGAACCCCTTCTCCCGCCCAACATACTCGACAAACTGCAGGATAGCCCCTTGTGGACCAGCCTGCCCTTCGTAAAGGCCGAACGCGTCTCGGTGCTTCCAGGGACGCTTATGTTCGGCATGGTACAGGAAGCGGAGCGCTTCGCGCGCATCCTGCTCGATCATCTGGAAAAAATCGCATGAGCCGCACCGAGGTAAACAATATTCTCGGCGCCCCCGCCGTGGCGCTGACGCTATTGGCGCTGGCTGGCCTGCTCGCCTGGCATCAGGTGGCTCCAGACTTTCCGCGGCTGCTGGTACAAGAGGCGGCCTACGATCCTCAACGCCTTTTGTTGCTCTATTCAACGCTGCCGCGGATCGCCACCGCACTTCTTGCCGGTGCTGCCCTTTCACTTTCGGGAAGCCTTTTGCAGCAAGTGCTGCGCAATCCGCTGGCCTCGCCCGAGACCCTCGGCATTTCCGCCGGTGCGAACCTCGCGCTCGTCGCCGTCATGCTCGCCTTTCCGGCATTACAGGGCCTTGGCCGCGATGTCGTTGCGTTGTTTGGAAGTGCTGCCGCCGCTGGAGTCGTTTTCCTGATTGGCGCGAGACGGGGTTTCTCTCCGTTTGCCCTGGTACTATCCGGCTTGATCGTCAGTGTCTGGAGCGGCGCGCTTGCCGCCATTCTCGTGCTGATGAACGACCGCTATCTCTCCGGTCTCTTCATCTGGGGGGCGGGATCACTGGCACAGCAAAGCTGGACCATTCCGCTTTCCCTCCTGCCGAAGACCGTCATTCTCGCGGCTGCCGCCTTTCTGATGGCACGGCCGCTATCGCTGATGGAACTCGGCGACGGTGGCGCCAGCGGGCTCGGCCTCTCGGTCAAGCGGACACGCATTGCCGCTGTTTGCCTTGCCATCGTACTCGCCGCGATCGTCACCAGCGCCGTCGGCGTCATCGGCTTCATTGGCCTGATCGCTCCGCGTGTCGCCCATCTCGCCGGTGCGCGACACATGAAGAGCCAACTCATCTGGTCGCCGCTCATCGGCGCCGGCTTGCTGCTTTTGACCGATCAAGCGCTGATGCTCCTTTCCGGCGCGTCATCGACATTCCTGCCCACAGGCGCCATCACCGCTTTGCTCGGGGCGCCGCTCCTGCTCTTGATGTTGCCGCGCTTCAAGGCAATACAGCGCAGCGTGCCCGCCCTATCGCATGGCTCCAAGCGGGCGGCGCATACCTCGCGAAGGCTTCTGCTCGTGACGATCGGCGGGCTTGTTATCCTCCTTCTGGGCGCAATTTTCTTCGGACGCGCCCCAGATGGCGCCTGGACAATTCTCGCCTATCTGCAATGGCCCGATGTGCTGCCCTATCGGTTGCCGCGCGTTGTCGCCGCCTTTGCTGCCGGCACGATGCTCGGCGTTGTCGGTGCGATCCTGCAGCGGCTCAGCGGCAATGAAATGGCGAGCCCGGAAGTGCTGGGGATCTCTGCCGGCGCAACGATCGGTGTCACCGCCGCCCTCTTTATCCTGCCCGCTCCCGGCATGGCAGCCCAACTCGGCTTCGGTGGCCTCGGCGCGTTCGCCGTTCTGCTAGCCATTTTCATTTTCGGCATCCGTTCCGGTTTTGCGCCGGAACGTGTCCTGCTGACAGGCATTGCCCTTGGCGCCATGCTCGATGCCTTCATCAGCGTGCTCGCCGCCAGCGGCGATCCACGTGCCATGATCGTCATGCAGTGGATGAGCGGGTCTACCTATCTCGTTGATATACCGAAAGCGACAGCGGCGACCGCCGCTGCTTTCGCGGGCCTGGTGCTAGCCTTCCTCGCGCATCGCTGGCTCGATCTTCTGCCACTCGGCCCGCAGGCGGCGCAGGCCATTGGCATCCGCGTCAACGTTGCCCGCGGCTGCCTGTTTGCTTTGGCTGCCGCCATGACCGCAGCCGCCACACTCGTCGTCGGCCCCTTGAGCTTCATCGGCCTCATGGGTCCGCATCTGGCGCGAGAGCTGGGATTGCGGCGAGCAACGCCTCAGCTTGCCGGCGCAGCCCTTGCCGGTGGTGGTCTGATGGTACTTGCGGACTGGTTTGGCAGAATGATCGCCTTCCCTTATCAGATCCCCGCAGGACTGGTTTCCGCCCTCGTCGGCGCCCCACTGCTGCTGATCCTGCTGATGAAGCGGCGCAGGACGGCATAATCTTAAGAATAAAGCGTTGTTGCGGAACCACGTCCGCAGCTGAAGTTGGGTCAAAACGCCGGCGTAGATCAGACGCGATCCAGGAACTCAAGCACTCGGCTCGTCAGCAGCGCGGTTGCACCAGCATCATATGATGGGAGCGAGTTGTCGGCGAAGTAGTGCTGATCGCCGGGATAAAGGAAAAGCTCTGCATCCTCGACCTTGGCCACGATCTCACGGGCGGCATCGATATCACCCTCGCCGGCGAAGATCGGGTCGTTTTCCATCCCATGAATCTGAACCGGGACGCCGTCCGGCCAGGGTCCGAAGGCCCATTCGCCACTGATCGGCAGGCAGGAATGGAAGAAGAGAGCGCCTCGGGCTCCGTGCCGTGTCTGCGCCAGTTTTTGCGCCGGCAATACACCGAACGAGAACCCGGCATAGACGAGCGCGGAAGGCAGTTCATCGGCGACGCGGGCGCCGCGCTCCCGCATGTCGTCGAATCCGATCTCGCCGATATAGGCGAGCCCCTCCTCGATGCTCTGGAACGTGCGCCCGTCGAATAGATCCGGCGTATGCACGATGTGACCGGCAGCCCGCAACCCGTCAGCAAAGCCACACACACCCGGGGTCAATCCCTGTGCATGGTGGAACAACAAGACCTCGGCCACACGAAGCCTCCGGATGGGATGATCGGGCATACTTTCAGCCAAGCTACAGCCTCATCGCCGAAGCAGCAAGGATGAGGACACCTTATGAAACAGGCTTAGGCTGCAAAATAGCCTTCCTGATGGGAAGACCGGGTTCAGCCAACGAAAGGCGGCCATCGGGATGAAAGCGGGCGCCGGGAAAAATCGGCGCCCGCAGGAAGTTTACCACCGATACTTCAACGACGCCGTGATGTTACGGCCCTGTCCGAGATAGCAATAGCCGCTATTGCACACCGTCAGGCGGCGATTGGCGATGTTGCGGATGTCGAAAGAGGCCGTCAGACCTTTGTATTTCTGGTCGATCGCGCCAAAATCGTAGGAGAGCGCCGCATCGAGATAGATACTGGCATCGTTCTTGGCGGTGTTGGCCGTGCTTGTGTAGTTCTCACCCGTGTAGCGAATGCCAGCGCCGACCTTCAGGCCATTGGCCACCGTGTCTTCCTGGAAACTGTAGTTCGACCACAGGCTGGCGATATTCTTCGGCGTCACGGCGGGCGCATTGCCCGAGTCATCACCACGCGTGATTTCCGAATGATTGTAGGAATAGGATGCGATCACATCCCAAGCGTCGGTTACGTTCGCCTTGGCTTCCAGCTCGATCCCCTTGTTGGTGACTTCGCCGAGCGAGGCATAAACGAGCGTCACCGGGTCGACCAGAACAGGCTTGTTCTTCTCGACAAGGTGATAGGCAACGGCCGACAGCAAAATGTCAGTGCCTGGCGGCTGATATTTCACGCCCAGTTCGTATTGTTCGCCCTTCGTCGGATCAAGAATGCTGCCGGAGGCGGAGCGTTGCGTGACCGGATTGAAGGAGGTCGAATAGCTGGTGAAAGGCGCTATGCCGTTGTCAAAGAGATAGAGCGCCCCGACCTGGTAGGAAAAAGCATTCTTGTTGAGGCTGTCGTCGGTGGTCGTTCCTGAAGAAACGAAATTGGTATCGGTCGACTGCTTGACCCAGGTCTGGCGTCCGCCGAGTGTGAAGCGCCATTTGTCGAGTTCGATCTGATCGAGGGCATAGGCGCCGAACTGCTGCAGGCTGCCCTTGACCCGGCTGAAATTATAATCCGGAGTCGGGCCCGACACACCATAGGTCGGGTTATCAATATCGAAGTCGTAGGCAGGGTTGCTGGTTGCATCCATCCCATATGCAAAGGAATCGTTCATATGTGTGTAGTCTAGGCCGAACAGCATCGTATGGGCGGCCGGACCGGTATCGAACTTGGACTCGAGCTGGTTATCGACCTGGAAGACGTTCATGGTATCGCTGATTGCACTCGCACCACGATGGGCGACGTTGCCCGTCCAGCTATAGACGCTGAGATAGCGCGCTTTCAGATCCAGATGAGAGTAGCGCAGGTTCTGACGGAAGGTGAAGCCGCCGTCGAACTCGTGCTCGAACTGGTAGCCGAGCTGCTGCTGCCGGGTCTTCTGATAGTCGTAGTCGGGGTCGCTCTCGCGCAAATTAAGCACGTTTCCATCCGGGCCGGTCAGTGCGCCGACATTGGCATCGGTTTCCGTGGACTGGGCCGAGCCGTAAACGGTAAATTTCGTCGCGTCATCGGGCTTCCAGGTGAAGGACGGCTGTATGAAATAGCGATCGTCGGCGATATCGAAATTGGTATCGCCCTTTCGCGCCAGACCGACGATCCGGTACAGCATGCTGTCATCGTCTTGATTGACCCGGCCGCCGAAGTCGAACATCGTCTGGGCGCGGTCGGATGTTCCGTAGAGGACCCCAACCTCCCGGATGGTCTCGTCCGTCGGCAGTTTCGAGATCTTGTTGACGATGCCGCCCGGCGAACCCGCGCCATAAAGAACGGATACAGGACCCTTGATCACCTCTACCCGGTCCAGCGAATAGGGATCGGTGCGGAACATCCCGTAATTCATATAGGGCTGCCGCAGCCCGTCGCGATAATCGCCGTCGGTCGTAATGTCATTGCCGCGGACGATGACCTGATCAAAGCGTGGATCAAAGCCGTAGGAGCCGGTCTGGACGCCGGCGGAGTAACGCACCGCCTCGATGACATCCTGTGCACCGCGCTCTTCCAGCTCCTTCCTGGTGATCACCGAAACGGATCGCGGCGTCTCGACCAGAGGCGTATTGATCTTGGTGGCGCCGCGGCTCTTCTTTGCCGCTACCGTTGTATTGTCGCTGGCATCGCTCGACTGACCGCTGACAATGATCGGCGCGAGCTGGGTCGCATTGCCGCTGTTCGCGTTGGTAGCGGAATCCTGCGCAAAGGCATTTCCGCTTAATGCAAACAGGGTGACGAGGGCCGTGGCACTACGCGAAAGACCGATTTTAGTGTCCGTCAAATAATTGATATAATTAAGTGATCCCTGCGTCATGGTCTCTTGTGCCCACCCGTTTCTGAAAAAGATGGCGCAAACTAGTTTGCAGTTGCGGCTGCCGTCAAGAATACATGATTATAATAGTCATCTTTTTTTGAGATTCGGGGCGATCGTGATATTTTCGTGGGCGGAAACGGCGTGTGCAATCAGAACAATACAATCAAAGATTACATCCGAGCTGCATTTGAATAGCTTGCCAGATCCTGAATCACATAATATGACGAATATTATCATCTTTTAAGAAGCGGTCACAGATCTGCCGATCAACCGCGTTTCGATCACTCGGGGAAACCATGTCCCAATTGCCACCAAACAGCACGGCAACGCCGCCGCTGCCGGTTACTCTTGCCGGTGCGACCTATGTCGACCTGAAATTCGACAACGCCGATCAGCCGCACCGGATACTTATCTACCGTCCCGACAAACCGGCGCCGCCGGAGGGGTGGCCTATCCTTTATCTGACCGATGGGAATGCCTGTTTCGCTACGGCAGTCGACGCCCTCAAGGTCCAATCTTCCTATCCGAATGGAACCAATGTTCAGGAAGGCGTCATCGTCGCCATCGGTTATCCCACGGATGGACCCTACGATCCGCTCCGGCGCTCGTGGGACCTGAGCCCGCCGCCCGGGCGGGTCTATCCGCCATTCTATCCCGATACACCTGACGTCCGCACTGGCGGCGGCGCTCGTTTTCTGAAAATGATCGAAGACGAGCTCAAGCCCTGGATAGAACAACAAGTGCCAATCGACCGATCGCGCCAGACGCTTTTCGGTCACTCGTTCGGCGGTCTTTTCACGCTCTTTGCGCTGTTTGCGAAACCGATCGCCTTCGACCGCTGGATCTCTGCAAGCCCGTCGATCTATTGGGAAGACGGCAACATTCTCGTACGGGAAAAGGAATTTCTAGCCAGCCTCGACGCCCCTCTCGACATAGAGCTTCATCTTTCCGCCGGGGAATATGAAGGAGAGAAGCTTGCGCCATTCCACAAGGGCGCGGCCGATGAGCATAAAAGGCAGCAGGGCGCCAAGGAAACGCGCACCATCGAACTGGCACGAGAAATGGCTCAGCGATGGTCAGCGTTAGCCTTGTTCACGGGAACCGTCACATTCGAAGAATATGCCGGCGAGAACCACATGTCGCTCCTGCCAGTTGCCCTTAACAGAGCGGTGCAGGTCGCATTCCGCAGAGCGAAATAGCATCTGGCTGCCAAAGAAATTGTGGGGCGGCGGCTATAACCGCCCCTCCGCATTGCGGTTCAAACGATTGCTCATGACAATCGAAACCCGCACTGTCCAATACTCCTGCATGGGACAACGACCCCAGCGTTAACACTCGGTTAACCATAATCCTGCTTATTCGTCTTATCAAATACAAGGGTTTGATTCCCAACCCTGCCGCGTAATTCAGCGGACGATATAACGCAGAACAACTTTGTCGCGATCCAGAAACATGCACCTTTTGAAGACGATAACCCTGATGACGTTGGCCGGCTTGACCGCCGGCTGCTCGACGACGGGGCATGTTCGGCAATCCATCGGGGTGGAGACGGTTACGAACGACAAGGCCCTGGCTTTTCCGCCACCTGGTGGCCCGGCGATCGTCAATGTCGTCGAGAACAGGCATGGCAAGGACGTGGATCAGACGATTTCGCTCGCGACTTCTTCTTCAGTTCCTGGCCAGAACTTCCTCAAGGTGCAGTTTCTCGGGATAACGGGATCAAATCCGGCGCTCGGTAGCAGGCCGTTCAATACCATCAACGATCGGACCATCGCTCGCGAAATGGCCGCGGCGGTTCCGGGCGTGCGCCTCGCCCGCTCGGCGATCTTCGTTCAGAACAGCTACGGCCCCTTTGGCTATGCATCCGGCCAAAGTCGGGCTGGAGATACCTGCCTTTATGCCTGGCAGCAGGTTCAAGCGGGCTTCGCGCCGCCGCAGGAGCAGCGTAATTTCGGCACGGTTCAAGTTAGGGTCAGGCTCTGCGATGCGCATGCAACAGAGCGCCAGCTTCTGAGCACGGTCTACGGCTATACGATCGCCGGACGTTTCGATGGCGCTGCATTGAACCCCTTCGGCGCACCGCGCGGAGCCGATGCCGTCCTTGGCAAGCCCGGCGAAATGGTCTATCCGGACGCAGCGCCATACCGTACGGCGCCGATCACCATGGCTATCAGCCCGGCCGGCGCCAACCGTCATAGTCCGCCCCGTCGTGACGCGGCGGCCTCCCGTCGTGCAGCCGCAACCCGCGCCGGCTCTGCCGCCGATGATCGGGCCCCGCGTGCCGCTTCCGGATGGGCAAGGCGACCAAACACAAACAGCTCCCGCCAATGGCTCATCTTCCCTGACCGGACAGCAATTACCTGCAATCGCGGGACGTAATATTCTCGTGCCTTTACCGGACTGTAACGGACAAGCTGGCATATCTGAGACATGCCGCCGCTAGGCGGAGTAATCTCGGGGCGCCAGGATGGCGCTTGGCAATGCCTTTGAAGGAACACCGATGCAGACAGCACGCAGCATCTTGATATGGGCCGTGATAGCGCTCTGCGGGGTCGTGCTGATCACGCTACCCGTCAACCTTCAAACCCAGTTGATCGCCAGTACCGTCGTCGTCACCATGATGGCGATCATCAAGATCCTCAAGCGCCAGGGCACCTGGCGGCTGGTCGCCCTTGCCTTCGGCACAGCCATCGTGCTGCGCTATGTGTACTGGCGCACCACCAGCACGCTGCCGCCCGTCAACCAGCTCGAAAACTTCATCCCGGGCCTGCTGCTCTATCTCGCCGAAATGTACAACGTCGCGATGCTGATGCTCAGCCTGTTCATCGTCGCAACGCCCCTGCCTCCACGCACGGCACGCCCATCCAAGACGCAGAACCTGCCCTCGGTGGACGTTTTCGTACCGTCTTATAATGAAGACACCAATCTTCTGGCCAATACGCTCGCCTCCGCCAAGGCGATGGATTATCCGGCTGACAAGCTCAGGGTCTGGCTGCTCGACGATGGCGGCACGGAGCAGAAGCGAAACTCCACCAAGGTTCTGGAAGCTCAGGTGGCAATCGCCCGCCATGATGAGCTGAAACAGCTCTGTGCGGATCTCGATGTCGAATATCTGACCCGCGCACGCAACGAACACGCCAAGGCCGGCAACCTCAATAACGGGCTGGAACATTCCGACGGCGAACTGATCGCCGTCTTCGACGCCGACCACGCGCCGGCACGCGATTTCCTGCGCGAGACGGTCGGCTATTTCGAAGACGATCCGAAGCTGTTTCTGGTGCAGACGCCGCATTTCTTCATCAATCCGGATCCGCTCGAACGCAACCTGCGCACCTTCGACACCATGCCGAGCGAGAACGAAATGTTCTACGGCATCATTCAGCGCGGTCTCGACAAATGGAATGCAGCCTTCTTCTGCGGCTCTGCCGCAGTCCTCAGCCGCAAGGCGCTGGAATCGCAAAGCGGCTTCAGCGGCATCAGCATCACCGAGGACTGCGAAACGGCCCTTGCGCTTCACGGCGCAGGCTGGAACAGCATCTATGTCGACAAGCCGTTGATTGCCGGCCTGCAGCCGGCGACTTTCGCCAGCTTCATCGGCCAGCGCAGCCGCTGGGCGCAGGGCATGATGCAGATCCTGCGTTTCCGCTTCCCGCTATTGAAGCGCGGCCTGACTTTGCCGCAGCGCCTCTGTTACATGTCCTCGACACTCTTCTGGCTTTTCCCCTTCCCGCGCGTCATCTTCCTGTTCGCGCCGCTTTTCTATCTCTTCTTCGATCTCGAGATCTTCACTGCATCCGGTAGCGAATTCCTTGCCTATACGCTTGCCTATATGCTCGTGAACCTGATGATGCAGAACTATCTCTATGGCTCGTTCCGCTGGCCATGGATTTCCGAGCTCTACGAATATGTCCAGACGGTGCATCTGCTGCCCGCCGTCATCTCGGTCATGCTCAATCCGCGCAAGCCGACTTTCAAGGTCACGGCGAAGGACGAGTCGATATCCGTCAGCCGTCTTTCCGAGATCAGCCGCCCGTTCTTCGTTATTTTTGCCGTGCAGATCATCGCACTGGCGGTAACAATATACCGCATTTATGCGGAGCCCTATAAGGCAGACGTCACACTTGTCGTCGGTGGCTGGAATATTCTCAACCTCATCCTCTCCGGCTGCGCGCTGGGTGTCGTCTCCGAGCGCGGTGAGCGTGCCTCATCCCGGCGCGTTCGCGTCGATCGCCGCAGCGAATTCGGTGCCGGCGACAGATGGAATTCCGCCTCGATTGAGGACGTCTCCGTTCATGGTGCCAGACTGAACGTATTCAACAAGGATCTCGGACCAGTCAAGGTCGGGTCCGAAGGCACCATCCGCTTTCAGCCGTATAATGGTGCCGAGATGGTGACGCTGTCGGTCATCATCCGCAATATCGAGCAGATGGGAGACATTACTGCTATCGGATGCCAATATGTGCCGAGGGGTGCCGCCGATCATCGCCTGATCGCCGACCTGGTCTTTGCCAATTCGGATCAATGGACGAAGTTCCAGCAGGCGCGGCGGCGCAACCCCGGCATCATCCGTGGAACGATCTGGTTCCTTGGCCTTTCGCTCTATCAGACCAGCCGCGGCCTGCTTTATCTGTTCAAGGGTGTTGGAGCCGAGCGCACGACGCAACGGCAGGACGCGAAGGCGAAAAGCTGATGAACCGCATCCTTCCCATTCTCATCTTTCTCGTCGGCGCTACGGCCGCCCAGGCGCAATCGACACCCTTTGACATGACGGGCGAACGTCCAAAGGGCGAACCAGCCGTCACGCCGCGGATCGTCGCTCCGCAGGCGACAACACCACAGGCAGAACCGCCCAAGACAATTACTGCTCCGACAACAGTGCCTCAGGTCGCCACCCCTCAGGTGAGCCCACCCCTGGTGTTGACGCCGCCCGCTACAACGCCGCAGACTGCCGCTCCGCAGGCTGTAGCGCCCGGTGCCGCAGCCCAGGTGCCATCACAGACGGTACCGAAGGTGCAGCAGGCAGTCTCGCCGACGTCGGACTTCCGCCGCTATGTCGTTCCCTATGCGAAACTGCGTCTCGAGGGCGAGAATGATCGCAAATCCTGGTCTATCTATCTCACTCCCGAACAGGCGGCAGCACCTGCGAAGCTCAACTTTTCCTATCAGAACGCAGTCGTCGTCGCCCCTGAAGCCTCCCAACTGACCGTTCTTCTCAACGACCGTGTGGTGCACCAGCAGCAGATCGGCTCCTCGGACAATCCATCCGACGTCAATTTCGACATACCACGCGGCCTGTTGCAGCCCGGCGCAAATCTGCTGACCTTCGAAGCGACGCAGCGACATCGCACCGATTGCACCATCCCCTCGACCTATGAACTCTGGTCCGATATCGACCCGGCAAAGACCTATCTGACCTTCGCCGGACGCGAAGCCGAAAAACTTTCGACCACAGACGCGATACGCGCTATCGGCGTCGACGAAGTGGGCAAGACCCAGTTCAATGTGGTGGTGCCGGCGCTGGCGCAACCCAATACCACCAAACCCATATTGCGGCTCGCGCAGGGTCTGTCGCTGCTGGCAGGAATGCCAAACGAAATCTTCTCGTTCGGCACGGATGCATTGCCGCCATCGGGTCCGGGCAAGATGACCGTTATCGTCGGCACGCCCGCTGAATTGCAGCCGCTGTTTGCAGTGCCCGCCGCGGCCCAGAACGGAGCGCTGGCAACATTTGCGACCGATCCGCGCACCGGACAGCAGCTTCTGCTCATCAGCGGTCCATCCTGGCAGGCAATCTCCTCCGCCATCGACATGGTGGTTGCGCCGACAGACCGCGACCCGAGCACCCGTCGCGACCTGCTGGTAACCCAGCGATGGACTGCACCGGACGCGCCCATCATCTATTCGGGGACCAGCCTCTCCTTCGAACAATTGGGCGTCAGAACGACGGAATTCTCCGGGCGGCGCTTCCACACGAGTTTCAACGTAGCAATCCCATCCGATTTCTATGCGAATGCCTATGGCGAAGCGACTATTCTGCTCGACGCCGCCTATGCGAAGGATGTCCGGCCGGGCAGCCATATCGACATCTATGTCAATGGCAGCATCGCCACGACGAAACCGATCACGGCGACCGGCGGCGGCATTTTCCGGCAATTGCCCATCCGCATCACGATGCGTCATTTCAAGCCGGGCCTGAATACGGTGACGCTCGAAACCCTGGTGATGGCGGACGAGGATTCGACCTGTGCGCCTGCCGCCACATCCAGCACGACGCCACGCTTTGCGCTGTTCGACACCAGTCAGTTCCGCATGCCGGATTTCGCAAGGGTCGAACAACGTCCGAACCTCGCGGCGCTTGCCGGCACTGGCTATCCCTATAACCGCGATGGCGAATCCACCGCCTTGTTCCTCGATCGTGTCGACGCCGAGATGTTGTCAACGACGGCGACCATCCTCGGCCAGATGGCGCTCGTTGCCGGGCATCCGATCGCGGTGGAGCCGACGGCATCCCCGGGCGCAGTCGGCAGCCGAAACGCGATCTTCATCGGCTCCATCTCGCAATTGCCGTCAACGGTGCTTTCGCAGCTGAATATTGCCGCAACCAGCCAGGTGGCCTGGCGCCCGGCCGCTCCCGGACAGGGGACCGCCCAGGATTCCTCCGTCACGATTGCCGATTGGCGGTCGCGCATCAGCGGTGGCGTGTTGCAGGGACAGCTCGATCGCTTCCAGCAATGGATGCATCGCAATTTCGATATCTCGCTGAGCTCGCTGCGCTTCATTCCGGGCTCCGAGCAGGTGTTCACGCCGTCGAATGCGAATACGTTCCTGATCGCGCAGGAGGCAAACCCCACCAACGACGCCACCTGGACCATGATTACAGCGCCGAGCGCGGGTGATTTGCGGGCAGGCGCGGAAGCGATGACCGCGCAGTTCAACTGGTCGCAGATCGACGGTCGCATCACCGCCTATTCCGGCAAGACGGGCAAGATCGACACCGCGCCGGTCAGCCGCTTCGACTTCGTGATGACACAACCCTGGTCGCTGACCAATTATCGCCTGATCGCCGCCAATTGGCTCTCCAGCAACATTCTTTCCTATGCGTTCCTGCTGGTCATCGGTTCGCTGCTGCTTGGCATCGCCACGGCAAGCATCCTCTCCAGGATCGGCAGGCACGAATGAAACGCTGGCGCTCCATCCTTGCAATCTGCGGCGTCGCCATCCTGGCGGTCGCCCAACCGGTCGCGGCTCAACGTGCCGCCATCGATGCGCAAGCATGGACCGCCTACAAGGCAAAGTTTCTCGATCCGAATGGCCGTATCATCGACGATGGCAACGGCGGCATCAGCCATAGCGAAGGGCAAGGCTATGGCCTGCTGCTCGCCTATCTTGCCAACAGCCCGGCTGATTTCGAACAGATCTGGTACTTCACGCGCACGGAGCTTCTGTTGCGCGATGACGGTCTGGCCGCCTGGAAATGGGACCCGTCCGTTACGCCGCACGTGACGGATACCAACAATGCCTCGGATGGCGATTTGCTGATCGCCTATGCACTGGCGCTTGCGGGCTCCGCCTGGAACAAGAAGGACTATTTGCAGTCCGCAGCGACCATGGCAAAAGCGCTTCTCTCCCATGTGGTGATCAGTACCGGTGGCCGAACGTTGCTCATTCCCGGCGTCGACGGTTATCGAGCTCCAGGACGGAAAGACGGGCCGATCATCAATCCATCCTACTGGGTTTACGAAGCAATCCCCGTCATGGCGCTACTTGCGCCATCAGATCGATGGCAGAAGCTGACGGATGACGGCCTTGCCCTGTTGCGCTCGATGCAGTTTGGCCCACGCAAGCTGCCTGCCGATTGGGTCAGCCTGCGGGCGAAGCCTGTGCCTGCCGAGGGCTTCGAGGCAGAGTTCGGCTACAATGCTATCAGAATCCCGCTTTACCTGGCTCGCGCCGGCATAGACGACAAAAACCTGCTGACACGACTGCAGCAAGGCATGACTGTCGAAGGCGACGAGCCGGGCACGATCGACCTGACGACGGGCAAGCCGAAAGAGCTGCTCGGCGACCCCGGTTATAGGATTGTTAACGATGTTGTGGCGTGTGTGGTGAGCGGAACAAAACTACCCGCTTCGGTTCGCCAATTCGCTCCGTCGCTCTATTATCCGTCTACCTTGCAACTGCTAAGTCTGGCTTTCGTCTCGGAGAAACACCCAGAGTGTTTATAAAATCCACCCTGATCATGGCTTTTATGGCCGTCGCCGTGGCGGGATTTACGCTCGCGACAAAGGATCACGATTCGCCGGAAGACAAGATCAAGCTGGCAAAGTCGCATCGTATCGATCCTTCCGTGACGCTCGTCGCAGATGCGAAATCTCTCGGCGCGCAGGAGCAGCCTGTCGATCTGCAGGCGATCGCCGATCACATACAGGCGACCGCGCCATCCTCGGTTATCTCCGAGCCATCAAGTGCGCCGCAGATCGAGACAGCAAAACCTGACGCCGTAGCACAGGTAGCACCGCAGCCTGCTCAGCAGCAGCCGTCACAGCCACAACCCGCGCCGACCCAGGCAAAGCCCGACAATACGCCCAAGGTCGATGAAAGCGCGTTGCGCTATTTCGCCAGCCGCGGCGACAAGGCGCGGCTTCAGGCCGAAATTTCGCGACTGCAGACGCTTTATCCTAATTGGACGCCGCCAGCCGACCCATTGGCCATTCCACAGAACAGCGACAAGCAGCTGGAAGCCATGTGGCAGCTCTATTCGGAGGGCCGCTATGCGGAGGTGCGCAAGGCAATCGCCGACCGCCAGGCCGCAGAAACGACATGGCAGCCGCCTTCCGACCTGCTCGATCGCCTTGAGGTCGCTGAGGCGCGCACGCGGCTCGTCAATGCCTCCGATCTCAAGCAATATGCTACGGTCATCGATATCGGCTCCAAGAACCCGAGCCTGCTGACATGCAGCGACATCGATGTCCTCTGGCGCGTCGCCGAGGCTTTCATCAGCACGGACCGGGCAAAGCGTGGCCAGGATGCTTACAGCTACATTTTGAAGACCTGCACCAATCCGCAGGAGCGGCTCGCGACTATCCAGAAGGCGTCCGCGCTGCTGCCCTATCAGCCGATGCAGGACTTGCTTGCGCTTGAGAAGCCGGACGGCAATGGCGGACGGGAATTCGACAGCATAAGAACCGACCTGGCCCGGCGCTTCGTGGCTCAGGGCAATGACGACCCGAAACTCACGGTATCGCCGGACTATCTCTCTCAGGTCGAACGCGTTGCGCGCAGCCAGGGCCTGGCATCCGACGACGCTCTCCTCGGCTGGTACTATCTGCGCCGCAGCAACTACACAGACGCCGAACAATGGTTCAAGGCGGCCCATGAGAAGGAAGATTCCGCGACCATCTCTCAGGGCCTGGCCTTGGTTCTGATCGCCGATCACAAGCCGCAGGAAGCCGAAGACGCCATGTACAAGTGGCGCAACGAATCCAAGGATGCGATGGCGACCTATCTCGCGGCAACTGCAAACCTGATGGCCCTTCAGCCGCCCGCCAACCTGACCGAAGAGGTCCTTGGTCGCGTTGCAGCCGAGACGGTGAAGCAGAAATATGTGCCGACCGCGCAGCAGTTCGGTTGGTACGCCCGCACGCTGAACCAGCCCCAGGCCGCCGCACGCTGGTTCGAAACAGCGCTGCGCTGGAAGCCCGATGATGAGCCCTCGGCCTATGGTCTCGCGATCACCCGCGATCAGCTGAACGACCGGCAAGGCGTCGCCGAAGTCCAGCGGCTCTGGGCCGGTCGCTCGCAGCGCATAGCCGTTCTCGGCGAACCCGCACCGCAGACACCCGTCTACACACCATTGCCGTCTCCGAACCAGGTTTCGCAGGCAGCACCTCAAATCACACCGCAGACCGTGCCTCAAGTCACCCCGCAGGGCACGCTGACAAGCGCACCACTGACAGCGCCTCAAGCGCTGCCGCAGGCTCCCCTCGCACAGCCCTATGGAAACGTACAGGCGAATGTTCAGCGGGTGACGCCCGTTCGTCGTGCGCCCCCCGTCGACTATGTCGAGCCGGAAACACGCGTCAGAACAGTCGCGCGTACAGTTCGTCGCCAGGGAGGCTGCACCACCACGACGAATGCGGAGCTATTGACACCGGCCAGCGCCTTGTCTCGCGGCTGGTGCCTCATGAACCTCAACCGCCCGATGGAAGCCGTCGAAGCCTTTGGCGTCGCGCTCGACAAAAGCGATGCGAAATCTCGCGAAGAGGCGGCCTACGGACAGAGCCTTGCCTATCTCCGAGCCGGCCTTGCCAACAATGCCGCTGTCGCCGCCACAAAGGCGCCGATGAATCATCAACGCGCCGCCGAATTACAAGTAGCTATCCTGTCGGATCGCGCCCTCTCCGCTTTCACGGGCAAGCGCTATCACGAGGCGCTTCTCTATCTCGACCAACGATCGCAGCTCCAGCAGGAGCGTGTCGACCTGATGGTGCTGCGCGGTTACTGCTATCTCAATCTGAAAATGTATGACGACGCCCAGCGCATCTTCACCGCGGTCGCCGCGACCGGCAACCGCGATGGCAGCCGAGGCCTGAGGGATCTCAGGCTCGCTACCCATCCGGAACCTGGCGCCGGCTAAAACATTTCCGCTTTTCTTCGAATCGCGAAAACGCTCTATCTTTTTTGTTTCTTGACGCATTCCGGACGGAAAACCGCTACGCACTTTTCCTGGAAGTGCTCTAAACCCGTCGGCGTCCCGGCAGCAAAGCACCAGACGAAACCCTCACGGCACCTGCACACCCGTCGCCGCCGTATAGACGCGATAAAGCGACTTCGTGGCGGTGATGAACAACTGGTTGCGACGGGGGCCACCGAAGGTGAGATTGGCGACCGTCTGCGGGATCTTGATCTTGCCGATCAAGGCGCCATCGGGGGCAAAGCAGTGCACCCCGTCACCGGCGCTCGTCCAGATGTTGCCGTCTATATCGGCACGGAAGCCATCCGGAATGCCGGCGTCAATGCTGCAGAAGACCCGGCCATTGGCGAGCTTTCGCCCGTCGACGACGTCGAACACGCGGATGTGCCGCGGAAGGCTGGCATCATGGCTCGCGGCAGAGTCGGCGACGTAGAGCTTCGTCTCATCGGGTGAGAAGGCCAAGCCGTTCGGCTGGCGGAAATCGTCGACGACGATTTGCAGGTCTCCAGTCGTGGGATCGAGCCTGTAGACGTTGCGCGTCGCCTGTTCCGGCTCGGCCCTGTAGCCTTCGTAATCCGACATGATGCCGTAGGTCGGATCGGTGAACCAGACTGATCCGTCCGAGCGGACCACAACGTCGTTGGGGGAGTTCAGCCGCTTGCCCTGGTAGCTGTCGGCAAGGACAGTGATCGAGCCGTCAATTTCAGTGCGCGTCACCCGGCGGGCGCCGTGTTCACACGAAACCAATCGCCCCTGGCGGTCACGCGTATTGCCATTGGCGAAATTCGAGGGCGCGCGAAAGATCGACACATTGCCGCCAGGTACCCAGCGCAGCATGCGCTCGTTCGGGATATCGCTCCAGATCAGGCATCCGGTGTCTGCGAACCAGACCGGTCCTTCGGCCCAACGGCAATCGGAATAGAGTTCTTCCAGGCCGGCGCTCGGAACCACAAGGTTGCGGAAACGCATGTCGTAGATTTCGAAAACGGACGGGGCGTCGTTTGGCATTGCTATTGTCCTGTAAAAACTGCTGGGGATCAGTGTCAGCGCCCGCCGACGGGACGGCCGCCAGCGACGAGAATGACGGCTATGATGATGAAGCCGGTGAGAATGAGCCTCGGGCCGGCGCCGAAACCGTATGTGTTCAGCATCGAGACGACGAGGAACATAAAGAGGGACGCACCCCATATGCCGGGCACGTTTGAATCTCCGCCGGCGACCGCCGTGCCGCCGATGATGACAACAGCGATCGACATGAGCAGGTATTCCGCACCCATATTGAGGGCAGCACCACCGGAGAAGCTGGCGAGAAGGTAGCCGCAGATCGAGGCAAGGACGGCGCAGAGCACATATGTAGCAAGCCGCGTTCCATCGACGGGGATGCCGGCCATGCGCGCGGCAAACATGCTCTGCCCGATCGCCGAGATCCAGCGGCCGTAGATCGTCTTTTCGAGCAGCAGCCAGGCAAGCGCCGATAACAACAAGGCGACAAGGGCGATGTTCGGAATGCCGAGCACGCCTGACGTTGTGAAGTCGGCCAATTGCTCCGGCGGCTTGATGCGCAGCCCGCGATTGCTCCAGATGGCGGCCGACTGGATGATGAAACTCATCGACAGGGTCGCGATGATAGGCGGAATGCGCAGCAGCTTGATGAGCGCATAATTACCGACGCCAATGCCGAGACCGATCAGGATCGAGACCAGAAGGCCGGGCACAATCATGCTGTCCTCGACATTCATGAGCTTCAGCGCAATCGTGCCTGCAAGCGTCATTGTGGCAGGCACGGAAAGATCGATATTGCCGGGACCAAGCGTGATGACGAACATCTGCCCGATGCCGACGATGACGGAGAAAGCGGCAAAGGTGAGCGCGGCCTGCGACAAGCCGACCGAGCTGGCACCGCCGGTGAAAAGCACGGTAACGATCCACACGAGGATGGCGGCGATGAAGGACCAGATCCAAGGCTTCCGGCCGAGCGCGCGAAGAGCGATCATGATTGTTTCTCCCGCTTTTCGACACGGTTGAGCAAGAGCCGCAGGGCAAGCACGATGATCAGGATCGCGCCCTGCGCGCCGATCTGCCAGTCCGGCGAGATCCGCAGGAACGACAGGAAGGAGCCCGCCAAGGTCAGCGTCAGCGCGCCGATAACCGCGCCAATCGGCGAGATGCGGCCGCCGGTGAACTCGCCACCGCCGAGGATGACGCCGGCAATCGACAGCAATGTATAGCGCAGCGCAATATTCGCATCCGCCGAGGTTGTGAGCCCGACGAGCGCAATCCCGGCCAGCACTGCGAAAAGGCCTGCCAATGCATAGGCTGCGGCCCGCAAGCCAACAACCGACCAACCCGCCCGCTGCAGCGATCGTTGATTACCGCCGACGCCGCGGATCAACACGCCGAAGGACGAGCGCATGACGATCAGATGGGAAATCAGCGCGATGACGACGCTCGCGACGATCGCCATGGGAACGAGCGGCGGTTTGGAGGTCATCAGCCAGCGCGCCCAATCGGGTGCGGTGCCCCCGGGAGCGGGCAGCAGCAGAACCGCCAAACCGCCCCAGACGAAGCTCATGCCAAGCGTCACGACGATTGAGGGCAGATCCCTGATGTAGATGACGACGCCGATCACGGCGTAGACGGCAATCGCCACCAAAAGGATGAGGATGCCAATGAGCGGGGAGGACTGCAGATAGGTCGCCGCTACACAGGCGGTGAAGCTGACAAAGGTTCCCATCGACAGATCGAGATCGTTGACCGACATGATCATCATCTGCGCGATGGTCGCCAGCGCAATCGGCACGGCGAGGTTGAAAAGCAGATTGAGGCCGATATAGCTCATGGCGCGCGGCTGCAGATAAAAGACCGCAATGAGCAGAACGGCCAGCGAGAGCGCCGGGATGAGCAGACGCAAGGTAGCGGCGGAGGGGCGGTTCATGCGCCCTCTCCCGCAAAAGAAGCGGCCAGCACATTTTCCTCCGTGATTTGCTCACCGACCAGCTCCGCGACGATGGCGCCGTCCCGGAAGACATAGGCGCGATCGCAAAGCCGGATCTCATCCATCTCGGTCGAATACCAGATGAAGGTGCGGCCTGCCGCTGCTTCATCGTTCAGGATTCTGTAGACTTCCTGCTTGGTGCCGATATCGACGCCGCGCATGGGATCGTCCATCAGCACGATCGGCGCTGTCGTGGCCAGCGCACGGGCAAACAGAACCTTCTGCTGGTTACCGCCCGAGAGGGACAGGATGCCGTTTTCCATCGTTGGCGTGCGGATTTCGATCCGCGCCTTCCAATCAGCCCCCAGACCATCCTCACGCCGCCTGTTGACGAGGTATTTCTCCGAGAGATCACCGAGCGATGCGATGCTGAGGTTCTTCAAAATACTCCACAACGGAAAGGTGCCGTTCAGGCTTCTGTCGCCGGCGACGAAGGTGATCTTGTTTTGCTTGCCTGGCAGCCAGTTGTTCGACAGGGAGCGATGCAGATCGAGCAGCATGTCCGTCTGGCCGTGGCCCGCGAGACCGGCAAGGCCGATCACCTCGCCCTTGCGGGCCTCGAAGGCAAGCCCCTTGCCGCCTCGCGCAGGCAGCGCCAGGATGGACGCTGCCGCGACACTCTCCCCGCCACCGCTCTTGCGATCCTGTTCCTTGACGACGCTGCCCATCGCCTGGACGAGGCTGTGCACACTGAAATCCTGAGCGGCGCGATCGGCGACGACACGGCCATCTTTCATGACGAGGATGCGGCTCGCGGTCGACAGGATCTCGCCGAGAATATGCGAGATCAGCATCACGGCGCCGCCGGTTTGGACGAAGGTCCTGACATAAGTCATCAGTTGCGCGGCAAGCCCGGCATCGAGCGAGGACGTGGGTTCGTCCAGAATGACCAGCTTCGGCTTTTCGCCGACGGCGCAAAAGGTGATCGCGATCTCCACCATCTGCCGCTCGGCGATGGAAAGCTCGCCAACGGTGCGCATCACATCGATCTTGTGACCGGCGAAAATCTCGTCGAGCTTGGCGCGGATGACCGTGGCCGCCTGCCAGCGCCAGCTCCAGCCGGCAAGGCCGCGATGAACGACCCGCATGTTCTCGACAACGGTGAGGTTCGGCGCCAGCGACAGTTCCTGGAATACGCAGCGAATACCATGCGCACGGGCAGCGTTGATGCCATGCACCTTGTCGTCGCCTTCATAGGCGATCGAGCCCTCATGCGGACTGAGGCCGCCATTGATGACATTGACGATCGTCGACTTGCCGGCGCCATTATGACCGACGAGCCCGATACATTCTCCGGCATGGACCGTCAAGTCGGCACCATCGAGTGCCTTGACGGCGCCGAAATGCACCTTGACGCCACGCGCGGAAACCACTGCCGGCTGCACAGGGTCCTGCTTTATCGAAGAGTTGTCTTTGGCTGCAATCATGGATCGTCCGGTCGGGCGTTGCGTATGGCCGGCACCGCCTCTCATCGGTGGTGCCGGCCTTTAATCGCTTGGGAATATCGATCACTTCGCCGTGGCGATGACCTTCTTCGCATCGTCAAGGGAGTATTCGACGTTGGCAACGCCGCCAGCCTGCGTGGTGGCAAGGTTGGTTTCGAGATTGTCCTGATCGATGCGCAGGAACGGCACGACCAGATCCTTCTTCACGTCCTGGCCATCGAGGATCTGCTGGGCGACCCAGAAGGCGAGCGTCGAGACGCCGGGCGCGATCGAGACGGACATGGTCTCATAGCCGCTCGCGTCCTTCTCCTTCTTCCACCAGGCAAGTTCATCCTGACGGTTGCCCATGACGATGGTCGGCATGGTACGCTTTGCCGCTGCGAAGGCCTGCGCAGCGCCATAGCCGTCACCGCCCTGGGTCACGACCGCAGCGATATCGGGAAGGCTCGGCAGGATGCCGGCGACGGCGCGCTGGGCAACATCCTGCGCCCAATCGCCATGGACCGAGCCGACGATCTTGAACTGCGGATATTTCGCGGCCGCATCGTGAATACCGGCCGAAATCTCGTCGTCTACCGAAACGCCGGCAAGCCCGCGGATTTCGAGGATGTTGCCACCTTTCGGCATCTTCTTGGCGAGATATTCGACCTGGCTTGCGCCCATGCCCTTGAAATCGACGGCAATGCGCCACGCACAGGGTTCAGTAACGATGCCGTCGAAGGAAACGACGACGATCTTGGCGTCGCAGGCTTCCTTGATCGCGCCGTTCAGCGCGGTCGGAGACGCGGCATCGATGACGATCGCATCATAGCCCTGCAGGATCATGTTCTGGATCTGGGCGGCCTGCTCGGTCGCCTGGTTCTCGGCCGTCGTGAACGGATCGGCGGCGGCAACGACGCCTGCTTTCACAGCTTCGCCGGTCACCTTCTGCCAGCTGGTGAGCATGGCCTGGCGCCAGGAATTGCCGGCATAGTTATTCGACAGGGCAATTTTTTTGGATGACGTATCTGCAAAGGCAGCACCCGGCGCGGCAACGCATGCGATGACGGCGGATGCCAGAAGCATCTTGGTAATATTCATTTTTTCCTCCCAAAGAGCCTGTACTTCCCGTTCCAGGCCAAGATTTTCGAACGCGCTCCTCAACGATCGGTCGAAAATAATATTTGCACTGAAGGTTCCCCTGTCAGTACAAACAGGATGTCGGAGATTGTGACGCTTGTACAGGCGCTTAAAGGGCAAGGCCTTGCGGGATCCCGCAGAAAAAATGCGCAAGTCCGCAAGACGAACCGCATTGATCGGCGCTTAATAGAGTCGGAAATTTGCATGCTGCGTTGGCCGGAGGAGTATAGGTCGGCGCAATGCCTGGGAGGGCGTAACTTGCGCGATCTGGCGCCACAATCGGTTTTCGACCATTACCTTAACATTTCAAGGCTTCTCGCCGGGCGATTGGAATTTCACTCCGTCATCCAGGCGGTCGCGGCAGAGATTAGCCATGTCATTCCGCATGATCATCTCGACGTCTGCATCATCCTGGTGGATGAGAAATTCCATACAGCCTATGAAAGCGGACTGGAGACAGACTGGGGCAAGCGTTTCCCCGCGCCCGTCAACAACAGCCCCATTCGCTCGCTTCTCTGGGGTGAAACCGACTATCTGCTGACCGATGACGCCTGGAGCGATCCGCAATTTCATTTTCAGGGCGCGTTCTCGCACCCGATCTTCCATCAATCGCTGCACAGCCGCCTGCATGTTCCCCTAAAAGTGCAGGGCCATGTCATCGGTGCGCTTTCCTGCTCCAGCCACCAGATGGCTTTCTACGACATGCGGGACGTCGAAAGCGCGCGCGAGATCGCCGATCTGCTGGCACCGCATTTCTTCGCCATCCGCGCTGCCGACCAGGCAAAGCGGGCTGCCATCGTCGAGGCGGAGGCACGCGCCCGTGAAGAGGGTCTGCGGCTCGGCGCACTGAAGCTGACGGAAGCGCTTGAGGCGGAGCGCCAGCGCATCGGCATGGATCTGCATGACCAGATTCTCGCCGACCTCACCCGCCTTTCGCGGCGGCTGGAACGGCTGGCCCGCCAACCTGACGTCACCGGTGAAGCGCTTGAGCCGCTGTTCAGAGGTCTGCAGCACAGCATGCACGACCTTCGCCAGATCATCGAGGAAGCGAAGCCCTCGGTGTTGCAGCTCTTCGGCTTCGCCCAAGCGGTGGAAAACCACCTTGAGCGCTCGATCCAGGAAAGCGGAGCAACACTGGCATGGACCCTGAACGACGAGACCGCCGGCGCCATCGATTGTCTCGAACAGCCCGTCACCATCGCACTCTTCCGCATCGCGCAGGAGGCCATCAACAATGCCATACGTCATGCGCAGGCGGGGAACATCATGGTTCACCTGAAAGCCGCCGAGGGCGCCGTTACCATAGAGGTCGTCGACGACGGCCTGGGACTGGGTAATGCCCGCAGGCCATCCGGCGGCGGCATCGAAAACATGAAGACCAGGGCGCGTCTGATCTCGGCGCGCTTCGGCGTCAAGGCCGCGAGTGCATCGGGAGGCACGCTCGTCAGTGTCAGCCTCCCCGCGAAGCCGCAAGCGGCCGGAGGAGCAGCAGCATGAAGGTCCTGATCATCGAGGACGATCCCCTGCATCGCTCTTATCTGAACGAGGCCGTCCGCGCCGCCCTGCCCGAATGCGACGGCGTGCTGGAAGCTGAAAACGGCAATGCCGGCGAACGGCTGGCGCGCGACTGCAAGTCGGCCCATGTCGTCATGGATCTGCAGATGAGCGAGCGCAACGGCATTGAGGCCGCCCGTACCATCTGGAAGGAGCGGCCGGAGACGCGGATCCTGTTCTGGTCCAACTATTCCGACGAAGCCTATGTGCGTGGTGTGTCGCGCATCGTGCCGATGGGTGCCGTCTACGGCTACGTCCTGAAGTCGGCCTCCGACGACCGGCTGAAGCTCGCGCTTCGCAGCATCTTCATCGAGAGCCAATGCGTGATCGACCGCGAAGTCCGCGGCATGCAGCAAAAGAGCCTCGGCAACATTAACGGCTTCACCGAGGCCGAATATGAGATCCTTGTCGACATCGCACTTGGCCTTACCGATCGGGCAATTGCGCAGAGACGCAATCTCTCGGTTCGCAGCGTGCAGAACCGGCTACAGCAGCTCTACGTCAAGCTCGGCGTCTATCAGCCACTCGGCGGCCAGAGCGATGATGGCCGGTTCAATCTGCGGGCCCGAGCAGTCGCGGTGGCGCTCCTGCGAAAGCTGCTCAACCACAGCGCACTCGAGCGGGCAGAGGCGGATCTTACCGCATGGCTCGCCCGCCAGCCGCACAACTGATGGATAGAACTTAGCCACAAGTGCCAATCGTGCTTGACGCCTTCCCTCGAATAATTGTCTATTGCTAGCAATAGACAATTATTCCAACCTCACGGAATCGCTCATGTCAGCCGCCGTTTCACCTGTCATCCTCCTCAACTCCATTGACGACGTCGCCGTTGCCCGCGCCATGATCCGCGCCGGAAACCCGACAGGCATCGAGGGATTGACCGCCGTCGATCAGATCCCGCGCGGACACAAGGTAGCTGTACGCGATATCCCAGCCGGTCAGGAAATCCGCAAGTTCGGCCAGCCGATCGGCGTGGCAACGCAGTTCATTCCGGCGGGCGGCCACGTGCATCTGCAGAATCTCGCCGTAATCGAATCCGACCATCCCTACCAGTTCAGCGTCGACATCGAAGAGCCGGGCATGCTGCCGAGCCAGGACTGTCGCACATTCATGGGGTTCGATCGCGGCGCCGGCGGCGTCGGTACTCGCAATTTCATCGGCATCATCACCACGGTCAACTGCTCAGCCACCGTGTCGAAATACATCGCCGAACACTTTAACCGCACGGGCGGCCTCGAAGGCTTCGACAATGTCGACGGCGTCGTCGCGCTCACCCATGGCGGCGGCTGCGCGATCAACACCAATTCCGAGGGCTATCGCTACCTGGCGCGGACCCTGCAGGGCTATGCCCGCCATCCAAACTTCGGCGGCATCCTTATGATCGGCCTTGGCTGCGAAACCAACCAGATCGCGCCCATTCTTGAACACTACAAGCTCGAAGAGGGGAACCGGCTGCGCACCATGACGATTCAGGATCTCGGCGGCACGCGCAAGACGATTGCCGCCGCATCCGAGATGATTCGTGACATGCTGCCAGAGGTAAACGCCGCCAAGCGAACCGTGCAGCCGCTTTCGGATCTGAAGCTTGCGCTGGAATGCGGAGGCTCTGACGGTTATTCCGGGATCTCCGCCAATCCGGCGCTCGGTTACGCATCCGATCTTCTCGTGCGCAATGGCGGCACATCAGTTCTCGCCGAAACCCCGGAGATCTACGGCGCGGAACACCTGCTGACGCGGCGTGCGGCAACACCTGATGTCGCCGAAAAGCTGCTCTCGAGGATCGACTGGTGGCGCGACTATACGCGCCGCAACAATGCCGAACTCAACAACAACCCCTCCTACGGCAACAAGCTCGGCGGTCTCACCACCATTCTCGAAAAGTCGCTTGGCGCCGTCGCCAAGGGCGGCACCATGCCGTTGAAGGCCGTCTATGAATATTCGGAGATCGTCGACAAGCCCGGCTTCGTCTTCATGGATACGCCCGGTTACGATCCGGTTGCCGTTACCGGCCAGGTCGCGGGCGGCTGCAACGTCATCTGCTTCACGACGGGCCGAGGATCGGTGTCGGGCTTCAAGCCGGCGCCCTGCATCAAGATCGCCACCAATACTGAGATGTACAATCACATGCGTGAGGACATGGACATCAATTGCGGTGACATCGTCAGCGGCGAGGACACGATCGAGGCGGCCGGCGAGCGGATCTTCGAAGACATCATTGCTGTCGCTTCGGGCAAGAAGACGCTGAGCGAAACCTTCGACTATGGCGACAATGAATTCGTGCCGTGGCAGGTCGGCGCCATCACCTGATATCATGCCGATGCTCTAGGTGATAAAACTATAGTCATCCGGCTGATAATGCTCGCGAATATAGGCAGCGCGCGCCTGGACGCTCGGCTGCGAGCCACGGATGTGGTCACGCATTGCCTTGCGCAGCCCCTCCTTGTCGCGCTTCATCATCATCTCGAATACGCCGATATGCTCAGCGAGAAACGGCTCATATTCCGGCCTCTTGATGCGGCTGCCGACGACATGCTTGCTGAGCGTCAGGATGCAATGGGTGCGCTTGAGGATGTTCAGGAACTCCTTGTTCGGGCAGGCCTGCAGGCTGCGAAGGTGAAGGTCAAGCTCCAGCTCGTACATGGTCGAAGCCGAAACATCCGGATAGTCGGCAAGCGCTTTCGAGAGCCGCGCCAGCATCGCGCCGATATGATCGTCCGATAGGCTGCCAAGGGCACTTGAGAGGGCCAGCGGTTCGATCTGCTCGCGCACCTCATAGAGATCGCGGATACGTTGGCTGTCGAGCGGGACGATCGACCAGCGAAAATTATCGTCCTTCTCGGTAATCCCGAGCGTTTCGAGCTTCAAGAGTACGTCGCGCGCAACCGCCCGTCCGACCCCGAAATGCCGCGCGAGCTCATTTTCATTGATCCGGCAGCGCCCGAAGAACGAACGATAAACAACTATACGCTCAACGTTTTCGTAAACCGCCTGCCAGGCAAGCATTGGCCGGGCGTCCGTCTCGATCAGCTTGCCGAGATAGTCGGCCAGGTTCGCCCGCCTCGGCGGTGTTCCCAACGAGCCGACGACAAAACCGCGGCCCTCGAAACGATTGATCAACCCGTCATCCACAAGCATCTGCAGCGCCTGCCGCACCGGCGCGCGGCTGCTGCCGACGATACCGGCAAGGGCGGCCTCTGTCAGCACCACGCCTTCCGGCACAGCCCCTTCCAGGATCTCAGCCTTCAGCCGTCCGTGAAGCTCCTCATAAAGGCTCCGCTTGCGCGGACTGCCGCCGCTCTCCAAGTCCGCTACGCTCATGCCATGCCATGTCCCAATTGCCTAGATCTCTCGCCGCAGCGAAAGCATCGCATAATTGCGAGAAGCACAACAACCCGGAAAGTTGATCAACGCCAACCTTCAAAGGCGCGCATCGCAAGCGCGCGCAAAAAGGCAGCGGCACGGCCGCAAATTGATGCTTTTCACCGTCATCATGCTTGCCGTATCCGTTACTCACGAAATGCTGACGCGAGGACACGGCAATGGCAAAGCCCTTTTACTGGAACGAGCTCAACACCTATGATTTCGCCGGTCTCTCGCCCGACACCACGATTGCCATCCTGCCGATTGCTTCGACGGAGCAGCACGGCCCACATCTGCCGATCGCAACGGATGTCGCGATCGCCCAAGGCATGCTGGCGGAGCTGAAGGCTCAGCGCCCCGACGATCTGGATTTCCTCGTGTTGCCCACACAGGAAATCGGCAAGGCCAACGAACATGTCTACGGCCCCGGCACGCTGTCGCTCGGCGCGGAACTGCTGATCCCGGTCTGGACCGCGATCGGCGCGAAGGTCGCCGAAGCCGGCATTCGCAAGATGGTGATCGTCAATTCCCATGGTGGCAATCTCGATATCATGGGCATCGTCGCGCGAGAGCTGCGCGTACGACACCAGATGGCCGTCGTCGCCACCCAATGGACGCGCTTCGGCACGCCTGATGGCATGATCGATGAACATGAGCAGCGCTTCGGCATCCATGGCGGCGACGTCGAAACCTCACTGATGCTGCATTTCCGCCCTGAGCTGGTGCGGATGGACAAGGCTGAGAATTTTGCTTCCAAGGCGGAATGGATGAAGGCGCATTCCAAATATTTGCAGCCGCTACCGCCGCATTCGCTCGCCTGGATCGCGCACGACCTCAACCCGAACGGCGTCGTCGGCAATGCCGCCAACGGCACGGCGGAAAAGGGTGCACTCATCTGCCGCCACGAGGTGGCAGGCTTCATCGAAATGCTGCGCGATCTGCGCGACTATCCGCTCGCCAACCTCTATTCGAAATAGGCATCCGCGCGGCGCCGCTCCGAAGGCGGCATGATATGCCCCTTTGCCTGCAGTTCCTCGACCATCCCGGCGAGTTCGGCGAGCAGGTATTCGACAAACAGGCTGGTGGCGGCGTCGAGCGACGCTCGTGTGCGGGCGAATAGTTTCATCGGCTGAGGCCGCGAATGCGGTTCAGCGATCGGCCGAAATACCAATTCGCCGCGCCGACACTCGGTAATCACATCGAGTGGATTGAGCAACGTCAGACCCGCCCCACACTTCACCAGCTGCTTCAGCATTTCCGATGCGCTGCTTTCCAGCACCGGCTCGACCTGCACGGAAAGGCGAGCAAGCGTCAGATTGATGACATCCCTGAGGCTGGTGCCCGGCTGCGCCAGCAGCAACCGCTCTTCCACGACGTCGGCAAGGTTGATCGGTCCCGGCCCTATCAGGGGATGGCCGGGCGGTAGAACGACGCCGATCGGAATATCGAAATTGCCGAGTGAGCGGATGCCAGGCGTCGCCGGTATGTTGAAGCCAAGGCCGATATCGACCTCGCCCGAAAGCACCGGCGCCATCGTCGTCGAACCGGAATCGTTGCGCAGCTGAATGAAGACGCGCGGATGTTCGGAAAGAAAGCGGGCGATGATCTCGGGCAGTGGTCCAGACGCCAACCCAACCGTCGCCACCATTCGAACCTTGCCGGCCTGTTGCATCTTGAGGCTGCGGATGCGCCCCTCCAGCCGCTCGTAGTTCTTCAACACCTCGCGGATGTGCTCGATACAGAGCTCCCCCGCCGCCGTCAGCCGCAGGCCGCGCGGCAGCCTCTCGAAGAGCGGGGCCCCCATCTCCTCCTCCAGCGCCAGAATCTGGCGGTTTATCGCCGATGACGCCACATTGAGCCGCGCCGCCGCCTTGCGGATCGAGCCGCAGCGGGCGATTTCATGGATGTAGAGAAGCCGTCTCGAGTGCAGCATGCGCATCCCCATTGCATAAATTTTGCCCAGGCCGCACAATTTAGGCACAGACCCAGGGACAGATGCCTAAAAGGCATCAATGCGCACGAATTTTGATGCTTTTCAAAGCGCAAGGCAATCGCTCAAATGCAGAAAATGGGCGTCACTGGCGGCGTCCCATGGCAGATAAGGGGAACAGTCAGCCATGTCCAATGCATTGAAGATCAAAGCATTTCTCGCCGTCATCGGCCTCTCGGCCGCCATAGCAGCGGCAGAGCCGGCAAATGCTCTCGACAAGGTGACCTATGGCACCAATTGGCTCGCACAGGCCGAGCATGGCGGCTTCTACCAGGCTGTTGCCGATGGCACCTACAAGAAATACGGCCTCGACGTGACGATCGTTCAGGGCGGACCCAATGCTGCCAATTCGGCGCTGCTGATCTCCGGCAAGATCGATTTCTACATGGGTGGTCCTCAGCAGGAAATCGACGCGGTGAAGCAGGGCATTCCGATCGTCGATGTCGCCGCGATCTTCCAGAAGGATCCGCAGGTGCTGATCGCCCATCCGGATGCCGGTGTTGAGAAGTTCGAGGATCTCGCCAAGCTGCCAAGCCTGTTCATGAGCAAGGACGGCTACATCACCTATTTCGAATGGATGAAGGCGAACTTCCCCGGCTTCAAGGACGAGCAGTTCAAGCCCTACAACTTCAGCCCCGCGCCGTTCCTCGCCGACAAGCAGTCGGCCCAGCAGGGCTATCTGACCTCCGAACCCTACGAGATCGAAAGGCAGGCCGGCTGGAAGCCGAAAGTCTTTCTGATCGCCGACGCCGGCTATTCGCCCTATTCGACGATGATCACGACGCAGACCGCATTGGTTCAGAAGAACCCGGACCTGGTGAAGCGCTTCGTTAACGCCTCGATCGAGGGCTGGTACAATTATCTCTACGGCGACAACAAGGCGGCCAACGATCTGATCAAGAAGGACAATCCCGACATGACGGACGGCCAGATCGCCTATTCCATCGCCAAGATGAAGGAATACGGCATCGTCGAGTCCGGCGACGCGCTCGACAAGGGCATCGGCTGCATCACCGACGCCCACTACAAGAAGTTCTTCGACGAAATGGTGCAGATCAAGGTCTTCGACGCCGACATCGACTACAAGAAGGCCTTCGATCCACAATTCGTCTGCAAGGGGTTTGGAATGGCCCTGAAGAAGTAAGTTTTAGCACCTCCCCCTTGGGGGAGGTCGCCGCAAAGCGGCGGGTGGGGGTGACGAGCCGAGATTTCGAAGGATCACCCACCCCGGAGCTTTGCTCCGATCCTCCCCCCTCAAGGGGAGGGTGGATCAACAAAGAGCCGAACCATGACCCTGTTTGACGCCACCACGATCACCAAAGCAGAAGTGCGCAAGCGGCCGCTTGTTGTCATGGAGCAGGTCTCCAAGATCTTCTCGAACGGCACGCTGGCGCTTTCCGGCATGTCGATCAATGTGGAGAGCGGCGAGTTCATCAGCCTGCTTGGCCCCTCCGGCTGCGGCAAGTCGACGGCCTTGCGCATCATCGCCGGCCTCGGCGGCGCTTCCGGCGGCAGGATCGACTGGCCGAGCTCGCGCATCAATGCCAAGGGCCTTCCAGACGGCGATATCAGCTTCGTTTTCCAGGAGCCGACGCTGCTGCCCTGGAAAACCGTCTTCGGCAATGTGCATCTGCCGTTGAAGCTGCGAGGGATTTCGAAGGCTGCAGCCTACGAGCAGATCATGGAGACTCTCGAAACCGTCGGCCTTCAGGATTTCGCCGAGGCCTATCCGCGTGAATTGTCCGGCGGCATGAAAATGCGTGTCTCGATCGCCCGCGCTCTGATCACCAAGCCGAAGCTGCTTTTGATGGACGAACCCTTTGCCGCGCTCGACGAAATCACCCGCCAGAAGCTCAACGATGACGTTCTGCGCCTCTGGCAGACGACGGGTATCACCGTGATCTTCGTCACTCATTCCGTCTATGAATCCGCCTATCTCTCCAACCGCATCGTCGTCATGAAGGCCCGTCCTGGCCGCGTCCACACGGATTTCCCGCTTGTGACAAGCGGCGAGCGCGATCCGCTTTATCGCTCTTCGGAAGAATACCGGCAGGTCTGCGAGAAAGTGTCCCGTTCCCTGATCGAGGCCATCGGCTGGCCGGAGGCCCATTGATGAGCGAAAGCACCAGCTTGCCCGCCGATCTCTCAGCCGAGATTGCCGACGCATCTCCGGCCGCAGTGGCGAAAAAGAGAAATGCCGAACGCGCGCTCGGCGTCACCGTACCGGTCCTGACCGTCGTCGTCCTGGTCGCCCTCTGGCAGCTCCTCGTCGTCGGCGCCGACATTCCGCAATATATCCTGCCGAGCCCGATCGCCGTTGCCAAGGCACTCGTCTCCGACTGGGGCATCCTGTGGCCGGCACTCTGGGTGACCACGCAGATCACCTTCATATCGCTGGTGCTGGCCTTGATAGGCGGCGTCGGCTTTGCCGTCTTCCTCGTGCAGTCTCGCTGGATCGAGCTCGCCTTCTATCCCCTCGCCGTCATCCTGCAGGTAACGCCGATCGTGGCGATCGCGCCGCTGATCCTGATCTACGCGCCGACGCGCGAGTCAGCGCTGCTGATTTGCGGCTTCCTCGTCGCCTTCTTTCCGATCCTGTCCAACATGGTGCAGGGATTGAAGAGCGTCGACCACAATCTCCTCAACCTCTTCGATCTCTATGGCGCATCCCGCTGGCAGGCGCTGCTGCATCTGAAGCTGCCGGCCGCCCAGCCCTATTTCATGACCGGGCTTAGAATCGGTGGCGGCCTGTCGCTGATCGCATCCGTCGTCGCGGAATTCGCCGCCGGCTCCGGCGGGCCCAATTCCGGCCTCGCCTTCCGCCTGCTCGAAGCGCAATACCGCCAGAACATGCCGCGCTTGTTTGCCGCCTTGCTGCTATTGTCGGCGCTCGGCGTCGCCATTTTCGCCTTCACCTCCTTCATCTCATGGCTGAGCCTGCATCGCTGGCATGAGAGCAGCCTCAAGCGGGAGAACTGATGTCCCACGCCTTCATGTCGCCGCCGAATGCTGCCCGCTTCGTGCTGAGCAATGCCACCGTTCCCGCCGTGACACTCTCCGGCTTTCGCGGAACTGCCAGCGAAGGGCTGGTCAAGGCCGATATCGTCGTCGCCGACGGCCTCATGAAGGATATCCTGCCGCCCGGCGCTGCACCCGCCGAGTTCGCCAGGGTCGATATGCGAGAGGGCATGGTCTGGCCGACCTTCGTCGACATGCACACTCATCTCGACAAGGGCCATATATGGGAGCGGCGCTCCAACCCGGACGGCAGCTTCATGGGCGCGCTCGATGCCGTGCGCACGACCGCGAGGCCAACTGGTCGGCCGATGATGTGCGCAGGCGCATGGAATTCTCGCTGCGCTCGGCCTACGCCCACGGCACCGGCCTGATCCGCACCCACCTGGATTCGCTGGCGCCGCAGCACCGCATCTCCTTCGAGGTCTTCACCTCGGTCCGGGAGGCCTGGAAGGACAAGATCGCGCTCCAGGCTGTTGCCCTCTTCCCGCTCGACAGCATGGCGGACGATGCCTTCTTCGCGGATCTGCTAAACGTCGTGCGCGATGCCGGCGGCCTGATGGGCGGTGTCACGCAGATGAACCCGGATCTTGACGCGCAGCTCGACAAGCTGATCCGCGCTGCCGCCGACAACGGCCTCGACATCGATCTGCACGTCGATGAGACCGAAGACAGAGAGGTGCTGACGCTGAAGGCGATCGCCGAGGCCGTGCTGCGCAATGGCTTTAGCGGCAAGGTCACCGCCGGCCATTGCTGCTCGCTTGCTCGCCAAGACGAGAAGGTCGCCCGCGCTACCATCGATCTCGTCGCCAAGGCCGGGATTTCCATCGTCTCGCTGCCGATGTGCAACATGTACCTGCAGGACCGCCATCCAGGCCGCACGCCGCGATGGCGTGGCGTCACCCTGCTGCACGAGCTTGCCGCCGCCGGCGTGCCGACAGCCGTTTCCTCGGACAATACCCGCGATCCCTTCTATGCCTATGGCGATCTCGATCCGGTCGAAGTCTTCCGCGAGGCCGTGCGCATCCTGCATCTCGACCATCCGCTGGATACGGCCGCCCGCGTCATCACCACCTCTCCATCAGCCATTCTCGGCCGCCCCGAGATCGGCCGCCTCGCCGTCGGCGGCCCGGCCGATCTCGTCCTCTTCAGCGCCCGGCGCTGGAGCGAATTTCTTTCCCGCCCACAGTCCGACCGCGTCGTCCTTCGCAAAGGCAAGGTGATCGACCGCAGCTTGCCGGACTATCGTGAACTCGACAGCGTCATTGGAGCGTAAAATGCCGGATTATCAGCGCATCAAGAAGGAACTCGAAGGCATCGCCATCGAAGACAATCCGGCGCTCGTGCGCCAGAAAAGCCGGGATTTCTACTGGTATTCGCCGATCCTGAAGGCCCAGCTCGACAACGTCACCGCCGACCTCGTCGTCACGCCGAAAACAGAGGAAGAGGTGATCCGCACGCTGAAGGTCGCCTATGCGCATGACGTGCCCGTCACACCGCGCGGCGCCGGCACCGGCAATTACGGGCAGGCCATGCCGCTCTCCGGCGGCATCGTGCTCAACCTCGCCGCCATGAACAGGATCAAGGAAATCTATCCCGGCCGCGTCGTCTGCGAACCCGGCATCGTCATCGCCGAGCTCGACCGCCAGACCAAGGCCCATTCCGGTCAGGAGCTGCGCTTCCACCCCTCGACCGCGCAAACGGCGACGATCGGCGGCTTCATCGCCGGCGGCTCCGGCGGCGTCGGCTCCATCACCTGGGGCGGCCTGCGCGATCTCGGCAATATTCTGCGCCTGCGCGTGGTGACGATGGAAGCCGAGCCCCGCGTCCTCGACCTCACAGGCTGGGACCTGACCAAGGTCAGCCATGCCTATGGCACCAACGGCATCATCACCGAGATCGAAATGCCGCTCGCCCCCGCCTATGACTGGGTGGACGTGCTGGTCGGCTACGATGATTTCATGGACGCCGTTCGCTTCTCCGACGCGCTTGCCAAATGCAACGGCATCCTCGTCAAGGAAATCGCGCCGATTGCGGCACCTATCCCGTATGAATATTTCACCCGCCACAAGCCCTATATTCGCGAAGGACAGTCGGTCGTGGCGCTGATGATCGCGCCGCACTCGATGGAACCCTTCGTAGCCTTCGCCGCGCAGCAGAGGGGCGAGATTACCTTCCGCTCCGACAAGGTGGAGAGCATGAAGGGCATCCCGCATGCCTATGAGCTCGCGTGGAACCATACGACGCTGCGGGCCATCAAGGTCGATCCAACGATTACCTATCTGCAGGTGCAGTATCCGGGGCCGGATCATGTCGCCAAGGTGCAGAAGATGGTCGAGATCTTCGGCGACGAAGTACCCGGCCATCTCGAATTCATCAGGTTTGACGGCCAGATCCAGTGCGCCGGCCTGCCGCTGGTGCGTTACACCTCCGAGGCACGGCTGGAGGAGATCATCAGGATTCATCAGGATCACGGCTGCCCGATCTTCAATCCGCACCGCTATACGCTGGAAGAAGGCGGCATGAAACAGACGGATGCCGTCCAGCTCGCCTTCAAGAAGGAAACCGACCCGAAGGGCCTGCTCAACCCCGGCAAGATGATCGCCTGGGACAATCCGGACTTCGACTTCAAATCCGGCAAGAACTACCTCTTCCCGGGTTTGGCGGCACTGATGGAGGCCTCATGAAGGTTCTCGTCCTTCATTCGCATCCGGTCGAGGAAAGTTTTGGCGGTGCGCTGCATCGCCAGACCATCGAGAGCCTCAAGGCCGCCGGCCATGATGTCGACGACTGCAATCTCTATGCCGAGGGTTTCGACCCCGTGCTGTCCCGTCATGATCGCCTGATCTACCATGACTATCCCGAGAATACGGAGGCGCTAAAGCCCTATGTCGAGCGGCTGGAGCGCACCGAGGCTCTGGTGATCGTCACGCCGGTCTGGAATTTCGGCTTTCCGGCCATTCTCAAAGGCTATTTCGACCGTGTCTGGCTTCCTGGCGTCTCCTTCGAACTCGTCGACGGCAAGGTGCGCTCCAAGCTGCAGCATATCCGCAAGCTCGGCGCAGTATTGACCTATGGCGCCGACCCTTTCCGCGCCTTCATCGCCGGCAATCCGCCGAAGAAGATCGTCAAGCGCGTGCTGCGGGCGCAGATCAAGCCCTTCGCTCCGGTCGTCTTCCTTGCTCACTACGACATGAACCGCTCGACCGACGAGACGAGAGGGCGCTTCCTCGAAAAGGTGAAGCAGGAAATGACGCGGTTCTGACCGTTGCACCAGTGTGACCGCGACCACATCGACGCCGGAGGTCGGGTCGGCCGAACGCCTTCAAACAGAACTACAGTACCGCCTGGCGCCCCATCCGATAATAGGCGGGATCGGGGACCGGAACCGCGGCCATGAGGTCTCGCGTATAGTCGTCGCTCGGATTTTCGAACACCTGCCGTCGCGTACCCATCTCAACGATCCGGCCGCCGCGCATGACGGCGACGTGATGCGACATTTTCTCGATGACAGCCATATCGTGAGAAATGAACAGATAGGCGAGGCCCATCTGCTCCTGCAGCTCCAGCATCAGATCCAGAACGCGCGCCCGAACCGAGACGTCGAGCGCCGCCACGCTTTCGTCGGCCACGATGAGTTTCGGTTCGAGCGCCAATGCCCGCGCGATGCAAATGCGCTGGCGCTGGCCGCCCGAGAATTCGTGGGGATAACGGCTTGCAGCGTCTGTCGTCAGCCCGACGCGCTTCAGCAGTGCTGCGACGCGGTCTTGTCGTTCGGAGGCATTGCCGACATTGTGGATGACGAGAGGCTCGGCTACCGCCGAACCGACGCTCATCCGGGGATCGAGCGAAGCGTAGGGATCCTGAAAGATCATCTGCGCGGCGCGACGCGTTGGCTGCATTTTCGAAGGGGAGAGACCGCTGGTCTCGCGGCCTTCGATTTTCACGCTGCCTGAAAAAGCGATGAGACTGAGGATCGCCTTGCCCGTTGTGGACTTGCCCGATCCGCTCTCCCCGACCAACCCGAGCGTTTGCCCCGCCTTGATCGCGAAAGAGACTTCGTTGACGGTCGGTGCGTTTTTTGCACCCCTGCCGAACAATCCTGCTTTTGCACCATAGGTCACGCTCAGCTTCTCCACCTCGAGGATGGAGCCAGCGGCTGGTGTCGCCTTCTTCGGCATGTCCGAAACGCGCGGCGGCTCATCGGTGCCGGCATGCGCGCCGAGACGCGGCACCGCAGCCAGCAATTCGCGTGTGTATGTCTGGCTTGGCGTACCGAAGATGGCAAGCGCATCGCCCTGCTCGACAATGCGGCCGTGCTGCATGATGGCGACGCGATCTGCCATTTCAGCCACCACGCCCATGTCATGGGTGATCAGCAGGATCGAGGTGTTGAATTCGTTGCGAAGCTCGCGCATCAGCGTCAGGATCTGCGCCTGCACGGTAACGTCCAGTGCAGTGGTCGGCTCATCGGCGATCAGCACCTTGGGACGGCAGGACAGAGCCATGGCGATCATGACGCGCTGGCGCATGCCGCCCGAAAGCTCATGCGGATATTGCTTCAGCCGTTTGGCGGCATCGTTGATCTGGACGGCGTCGAGCATCGATCTGGCAATCTGCACTGCGCCGCCTGCGGTGTCGGCCTGATGCTCGCGAATAGCTTCGACCAGTTGTTCGCCGATCGTCATCACCGGATTAAGCGAGGTCATCGGCTCCTGGAAAATCATCGCCACTTCGCCGCCGCGGATCTGGCGAAGTGCGCGATGCGGTATGCCGACGATATTGCGGCCTTCCAGCAGGATCTCGCCGGACGCGACCTTGAGCGAAGCCTTAGGCAGCAGGCCCATGATCGAAAGCGAGGTCACCGACTTTCCCGATCCGGACTCGCCCGCAAGGCAAAGCGTCTTGCCCGGCTCGAGGTCGAAGCTCACATCGTCGAGGATGCGCTTCAACCCTTCCGGCGTTCTGGCATCGACGCTCAGATTGCGGACGGAGAGAACCGAGGGGCGGTCGCTTTGAGTGGTCACGCGAAGACGATCCTTGGAAAGTAGAAGGAGACCACCCAGTTGGGCATGTCGACGATTTCGCTGATCCTCAGATCTCCACAAACCGAGCAAAGCATGTAGGCATCGACGGGATTGAGGCCGTGCTCGGCGGTAAGAAGATCGATCATGCGCATGACCGCCTCTTGCGCGCCGGTCATCAGATCCGGGCCGATACCCGTTGTCACTTCGTAGCCGGCGCCATCGAGATGCCGCGTCACCGGCTCGGTGGTCGTAAAGCGCGGCGTCTTGAGGTTTGCGCCCTTCACCAGATCGAGGGTCAGTTCCACATTCATCTGGCTCTCGATTGCCGTGCCGCAGACTTCGCCATCGCCCTGGGCAGCATGCGTGTCGCCGACGGAAAAGAGCGCGCCTTCGGTTTCGATCGGCAGGTAGAGCGTGACGCCCGCCGTGAGATCGCGAATGTCCAGATTGCCACCGACACGACGGGGTGGCACGACGGAATGAAGACCGGGCTCGGCGGGTGCCACGCCAATCGTTCCGGCAAATGGCTTGAGCGGCACCCGACCGCCGGGCCCGAATGCGGACGGCGCCATCGTCACGCTATCGTATTTCCAGACGTGCAGAGCCGGTTCCTTGAACTGGTCGGCCAGAAGGCCGAAGCCGGGAATATTGGCCGTCCAGCCGTGGCCGGTTGGGTGGAATTTGCGGATCGTCACCTTGAGAGCGTCACCTGGCTGAGCGCCCTCCACATAGACCGGACCGGAGACCGGATTGATCTTGCCGAAATCCAGATTTGCAAGCGTCTCCAGCGTAGCGTCGGCACCCAGCTGCCCGCCCGATGAATCCAGGCATTCGAACAGGATGGTTTCGCCCGCCTTGGCTGTCAGGGCCGGCGGAAAGTCCTTGTTCCAGCCGAAATTATGCTGTGCGCGATGAATGGTGTGGGTGCAGGCGATGCACATGATAGTCTCCGGGTTCAAATCCGCTGGCGATCATCTCCCCCGCGCACTGCGAGGGAGATGGCTTGGTTTCTTTGGCTTGCTACTTCACGAAGATCGCGTCGTAGTTGATGACGCGGGTCGGATCGACATAGATGCTGCCCGAACCACCCATGCGCGGCGACTTGGCGACCACGCGGCGCTCGTTGATCACAGGCACCCATGGAGCATCCGCCATGATGTCGGTGAAGATCTTGCCCCAGGCAGCCTGGCGTTCGACGACCTTGGCCGGGTCCGACATGGAGTCGGCGGCGACGGCGCGCTCGTCGAGAGCCTTGTTGCAATACCACGACCAGTTCCAACCGCCGGGAACGGCACCGGAGCAGCCGAGGATCGGGCCATAGAAGTTGGACGGATCCGGGAAGTCGGCGATCCAGGCCATGCCGCCGGACCAGATCATCGGCGCTTCGCCTTCGGTACCGCCGGCGGAGATGACATTGGCTTGCGCAAGCGCGCGTACTTCAGCCTTGATGCCGACGGCTGCCAGATCCTGCTGGATCGATTGAGCGATGCGCGGCTGCGGATCGGTATTGGTGGAATAGAGCACCGTCGAGAAGCCATCGGCATAGCCTGCTTCGGCAAGCAGGGCCTTGGCCTTTTTCACGTCATAGGCAAAGCCCTGAAACGACTTGTCGTATCCCGGCATCAGCGGCGGCAGGACCTGATTTGCCGGCGTTGCACGGCCATTCAGGATGCGCGTGATGCGGTCCTTGTTGACAGCCATGTTGACCGCTTCGCGGACCTTCAGATTGTCGAACGGCTTCACCCGGGTGTTGAGCGTAATGTAGCCCGTGTGAAGCTGCTCGCCGTCGACGATCATGTTCGCGCCATCGGGAGAGTTCTTGATCTCCAGGAACTTGGCCGGCGGTATGCCGTCGCCGACGATATCGACCTCCCCCTTCTGCAGTCGCAGCAACGCCACCAGCGGCTCCTGGCCGACCTCAACGGTGAAACTGTCGACGTGCGGAACATCCTTGGCGAAATAATCCTTGTTGCGCTCGAAGACGAGCTTCTGGCCGATAGTCCAGTCCTTCAGGACGAAGGTGCCGGAGCCGACCGGCTTCTTGCCGAAATCGCCGTTCGCAGCCTCTACGGCCTCCTTCGGCACGACGGAGGCGAAATTGATCGCCAGCACATGCAGGAAGGTCGCATCCGGGCGGCTCAGATGGAAGACGACTGTGCTTGCATCAGGCGCTTCGATGCCCGGAAGATTGTCGGCCTTGCCGGCCGACATATCGTCATAGCCCTTGATCGCGCCGAAGAAGCCGGCGCCGGGACCCTGTGTCTTCGGATTGACTGCGCGCTCGATCGAGTACTTGACGTCGGAGGCGACGACTTCACGGCCGTTCGAGAACTTCACGCCCTTGCGCAGCTTGAAAGTATAGGTCTGGCCGTCGGGTGAGACGGTGAAGCTTTCAGCGAGCGACGGGACCAGCTTTGCCGTACCGGGCTCATAGTCCATCAGCCGCGAAAACAGGCTCTTGATCATCGACCAGTTCACCCAGTCGTAGCCGATAGCCGGGTCGAGCGTCGTGATATCGTCCTTGTAGGTGACGATGATGTCGCCGCCCTGCTTCGGCTGATCGGATGCATGAGCTGCCAGCGGCATAAAGGCGAGGACGGCGGCTGTCGTCGTTCTGAGTAACCAGCTTTTGAACATAGGTTAGTTCCCCTTCTTGGTATGATTCAATGCGAGCGGATACGTGGATCGATAAGCGGTGCGATGAGGTCGGCAATGAGATTGCCGAGAATGATGGCCAGCGCCGAGGTGAGCGTGACGCCCATGATGATCGGGATGTCGACCTGCTGGATCGCTTGCCACGCAAGCTGCCCGATCCCCGGCCAGCCGAAGACGGCTTCCACCACCACAACGCCACCCATGAACTGGCCGATATCGATGCCGATCATGGCGATGATGGGCAGGATCGCGTTCGGCAACGCATGGCGCAGAATGATGCGCCGCCGCGAGAGGCCCTTTGCCCGTGCCGTGCGGATGAAGTCCTGGTTCAGCACGTCAATCATCGCCGAGCGAACCATGCGGGCATACCAGCCGGCGCCGAGCAACCCGAGCGTGGCGGCCGGCAGCACGATATTGGAGAAGCTGCCGTAACCGCTCATCGGAAACCAGCCGAGCGTCGCGGCGAAAAGATAGAGCAGGAGCAATGCCACGACGAATTGCGGCGCAGATACCCCGACGAATGCGGAGGCCATCACCAGGCGGTCGGTTGGGCCGCCGCGATCGAGCGCTGCGATGATGCCGAGCGTCAGCCCGAGCAGCACCTCGACGAAGATGCCCGCGGCCATCAAGGTGATCGTGGCCGGCAGGCGCGCCAGGATCAGCGTCATAACTTGCGTCTTCTGGGCATAGGAACGCCCGAGATCGCCGTGCAGCAGGCCGTTCAGATAGTGCAGGAACTGCGTTAGGAGCGATTGGTCGAGGCCAAGTTCGTGGCGAATATTGTCCACCGTCTGCGGTGTGGCGCTGCGGCCGGCGATCATGCGCGCCGGGTCCGCCGGCAGCGCATAGAGCAGGACGAAGGTGATGGCGGCAACGCCGAGAAGGATGAGTGCCGATTGAACGAGGCGCTTTGCGAGAACGTTCAGCATCAGCCTCTACCCCGCTGGGTCGGATCGAGAATATCGCGCAGTGCGTCGCCGACGAGATTGAAGGCAAGAGCGGTGAGCAGAATGACTGCGCCGGGGAAGAAGACGAGCCAGGGGGCTGCCTGGAAATAGCTCTGGCTTTCGAAGATGATGTTGCCCCAGGACGGTTGTGGCGGTTGAACCCCGACGCCCAGGAACGAGAGCGTCGCTTCCAGAAGAACGGTCGTGGCAATGCCGAGCGTTCCCCAGACGATGGCCGTGGGCACGAGATGCGGCAAGATATGCAGGATGACGATACGGATGCGACCGGCGCCAAGCGCCCGCTCGGCCATGATGAAGTCCCGCTCCACCAGTCCGCGGGTTTCGGTGTAGACGATACGGGCCACCTGGACCCAATTTACCAGCGCGATGACCATGACGACGATCCAGAGACTGGGCTTCAGGATAGCGGCGAGCACGATGGCCAGCAGCAATGCGGGAAAGGCCATCATCAGGTCTGTAAAGCGCATCAGCACGCTGCCGGCCCAGCCGCGCAGATAGCCGGCCATGACGCCGACGAAGAGGCCGATCGCGACCGCAACGCCATTGGCCACCAGACCGATGATTAATGATGTCCTCGCCCCAAACAGCAGCCGCGAAAAAAGATCACGCCCGAGCGTATCGGTGCCGAGCAGGAACTGGCCGCTCGGCGGTATCGGCGCACCCTCCAGCGTAAGGCCATCGAACATCTGATTATCGGGGTCGAAGGGCGCAAGCCATGGTGCGGCAAGCGCCATCGCGACGACGGCCACGACGATGATGAGACCGAACAGCCCCGCGGGCTGCCGGCAAAGTTCCCTGAGCACCCGCATCAGCCGACCTCGGACAGGGTTTCGGAGCCGACGAGAAAGAAGGCGGCGATCTGTTCGACCGGGAGACGCCGGCGCATGGCGCAGTTTCTCAAGATGGCATAGGCGCATTCGTCGTCGATGTGACGCTCGGCCTTCAGCCGCTCGATTGCCGAATAGACGACTGGACGCAGCTTCAGGCGCTCCTCCAGATGGGCGATGCGGCCGGCGCCTTGATGCGCTCTTCATGGATGGAGACCGCCAGCACAAGCGCGGGGAAGACGGCGGATGCCATCACCGGCTTCGGAATGATGGCGCCGGCACCCTGGCGCATGGCCCAGGCGATACGGCCCGGCGCTTCCGAGCCGAGCACGGCAACCACGGGCCGCAACGGCTTGTCGCCACTCCACGGGATGAGCTCATCCCAGCCACGGTCGACGTCAACGATGACGACATCGGGCAGATCGCCTGTCGCGATGGGCTTCCATTGGCGGTTCACCCGCATGCCGAGAACGATGAGCTGGCGGTTCAGCCTCTCGGTATTCGTATCTTCCCCGGCGAGGATCGTGACGTGCCATCCGGCAAAATTGGGCGTGCCGTTCATGACTGCACCACCCGAAGATGCCGGGCAGGCTTCTGCCTGCTGGTGATCAGATAGGGATCGGCGGGAATGGCCTGCTCCGAGGCGATGAGATCGAATCCCTGCTGCGCATTGATCCGCCCGAGATAGAAGGGTAACGCGGCGTGGTTTGTCGTCGGATCGACAACGAGGTCACCGAGAACTGACGGCCATGAGCGTGAGATGACTTCCTGCCTGACCATAACGGGATCGTCACTGCCGCAGGCTTCGATCGCGGCGATGCAAAGGGCGACGGCGGTATAGGAGCTGGCAAAGATGGTGGAAACCTTGCCGATTTCCGGGCGCCATGCGTTGAGGCGGGATTTGAAGGCAAGATTCTCGCTGGAGTTCAGACCATCGAAATAGGAAAGCGCCGAAAGCTGTCCCACCGCCCCACCTGCGATATCGGCCAGCTCGCATTCCGTCAGATCGCAGCTCGCAACCGGGCAGTTTTCCGGCAGGAAGTGAGGGTCGCGCTTGCCGAGTTCACCGATGGCAGCGAGGAAGGCGTAGCTCGACGGGCCGATCAGATTGTTGAGGATGAAGCTCGGCCGCTTTTCGGCGATATCGGCAATGATACGCTCAACCGCGGTCTCTTCCAGCGGCAGATAGCGCTCGCCGAGAATAGTCCCGCCGGCATTGACGATCAGCTCGCGGGCGAGCCGGTTCATTTCCCAACCCCAGACGTAATTCGCCCCGACGAGATAGGGTCTCGAGCCGTGACGAGGGATGAGATGCTCGAATAACGGAATGAGATGCTGGTTCGGACATGCGCCAATATAGATGACGTTTTCGTTGGCCTCGAACCCCTCATAGGGGCACATATACCAAAGCAGGCCATCATGCTTCTCGACCAGCGGGATGACTTCCTTGCGGGCGGCCGAGGTGATGGTGCCGACAATATGCCGGCAACCGCTATCACGCATCAAGCTGCGCGCGCCTTCGAGATAGGCGGCAAGGTCGGCATGCGGATCGAAGAAGACGAGCTCTGCCTTCCCGCCGCCATTCTGGTGATAGTCGTGAAGCGCGAACTCGGCGCCGAGCCGGGCCTCGCGGCCAAGCGAGCCATATGGCCCCGTGGTCGAGTAGAGAATGCCGATCTTCACGACGTCTTGCATCGAAACCCCAAAAATAAAAAATCCCACAACGCGGGTCCCGGAAACCGGGGCGTTGTGGGGCGCTATTGCCCTTCGACGAACGAAGTCATGTCAATAAGACGAGCGAATATGCTCATATCTTGAGCGTGATTAAAATACGGTCATTCCCGCTTTGTCAATGCGGCCGTTATCGTTTCTTGCTGCTGCTGATGCCGGCCGCAAGTTGTAGTGCACAACCCGTCCAAGGATGGGAAACGCCGCCGCCCTTTCGAATTGACTGCCGAGAGTTGCCTCTGCTGAAAGCCTCGAAGGTTTCACTGCACGCCGCCGGCAATCGCCTGCCCGACTTTTCTGGCCTGTACACGAATATCCGGTACGGCGGTAATCTCCCAGAATTGGCCTGCCGTCAGAGCGCCGACGGCGTAGATGGCGGGGCCGCTGCTTGTCGAGCGCGGGATGCGCGATTGGGCGTCGACAGTGATCCCAAGGTTCAACGGATCGGCCTCGATCAGTCCCTGATGCTGCATCTCGCGCAACAGCGGCGAATGCGAGATACCTGCCCGCTCCATGCCGGTGCAATTGACGACCCAATCCGCCTCGAGCGACGAGATATCGCTTCGTCCTCTCGGACGATAGCGCAGCGTCAGACCATTGGAGCCCTCGACATCAAGCAGATAGCCGGCGCGGATCGAGACCTGCCCGCTTCTTATCATCGAGTCGAACTTCCCGAAAACATCGGGCGCGACGCGATGGCGATGAATATTCCACCACGGCAATGCATGGCGCAGAAACCGCCGCCGCTCGACTTCAGGCAACCTCAGCCAAAGCGCCTGGGTCTTCGGGCGCAACCCATCCATGACGCTCCGCCAATCGCCGGAGGTCCGGCTTTGCTGACGTAGAGCGTGCAGAAGCTCGCTCATTCGTGTCGGCAATGCAGCAACGTCGATTTCCATTGCCAGCTTTGGCGCCCTGACGTGATCGAGCGGTGCGAGACCACGGCGCGACAGCACCGTGACTTTTCCGGTGAACCCGTGCGCCGACAGAGCCAGGACCTGGTCGATCATGGTGAGGCCGGAACCCAGAATGCAAACCCTGTCCGTCGCTTCCACACGCCTCAACCAAGAGAGCCGCCAGGGATTTTTGACGACATGCGCCAGCGCGCGCGGGGACAATGCCGAGAGATCGATTGGCAATTTGGCATTTCCGACGCCGAGACAGAGTACAATATTCCGGCCCGCGATCTCATTGCCATTATCCAGCAGAAAGCCGATCACCGTCCCGTAGCGCTCGACACAACCAGTTGCCTTCGCTTTGATGAAATCGACCCGGCAACGCGGCTTCTTGTGGCGCAGAAGCTCCGCCAGACTATCGCGAATATAGAGGCCATAGTCCTGACGCGATGCGAAATCGCCGGCTCCGAGCGGCCGCTTGCGCTCACGCAGCCATTCAACGAAATTGTCCGGCCTGTCCGGATAGAGGCTCATGCGGCCAGCCGGCACGTTCAGCCGATGCAGGTAGAGCTCGGTGCGATAGGCCGTTCCCCTTCCAAAGCCGGGATCGTCGCCGACAATGGCGATCGACGCGGAAGCAGGCAGGAGTTCGACAAGATTGCAGACAGTCGCGATCGCAGAGAAACCCGAGCCTACGATCACGGCATCATAGATCATTGAATGTCCTTCTCCGTCTTCGCGGACCACATGACCCTATAATTTAGGACGCCACGCTGTTCGGGCCAGCCCTCAAGCCAACGCGACCGCCCTACGCCGGGAAAACCTTGGCCCGTCGGAATTGGACAAAACCATCCTCGCCGGCTTCGACCGCCCTCTCCGGCTCGACGTCGAATTCCAGCTGTTCTCCGTTCCGGGTCGTCACCAAGACGCGGCGTCCATCGACCCGATCGAGAACCCGGCCAACATGGGCCGGAATCCCAGGCCCTTCATTTGACCAGATCAGATCGGCAGGGCGAGCGTGGATCTCCGCCTTGCCGTTGGGCAGGCCGGAGGCTGCAATCGCTACGTCGCCAACATGGGCGGCACCGTCGCGCACCTCCGCGGCAATGACATTGGTATCGCCCAGAAAGCGCATGACGAAAGCCGATTTCGGATCTCGGCAGACCTCTCCAGGCGTACCCTGCTGAACGATCTGGCCGTCTTTCAGAACAACGACCCGGTCGGCGAGATCAAGCGCCTCTTCCTGATCATGCGTCACGAACAGCGTCGTGATCCCCAGCTCGGAATGGATTTCCCGCAGCCAGCGCCGAAGATCGCGGCGAACATTGGCGTCAAGCGCGCCAAACGGTTCGTCGAGCAGCAGAACCTTGGGGTCGACAGCCAGAGCGCGGGCAAGCGCTACACGCTGCCGCTGGCCGCCGGAAATTTGCGCCGGAAAGCGTTCGGCAAGTCCGTCGAGCCGCACCAAACGCAGGAGCTCGGCAACCCGCTCGTCCACAGCTGCCTTTTCGCGCTTCACCTTGGAAACCTTCAGTCCGAAGGCGATGTTCTGCGCGATCGTCATATGCGGAAAGAGCGCGTAGTGCTGGAACACGAAACCGACGCCGCGGTCGCGGACCGGAATGTCGGTCGCATCCTGCTCACCGAAATAGATATGGCCTCCGTCGGCATATTCCAGGCCGGCGACCATGCGCAGGATCGTCGTCTTGCCGGAGCCCGACGGCCCGAGCAATGCGACGAGCTCGCCGCTTTCGATGGTCAGCAACACGTCCCGCACGGCTCGAAAAGTCTCGAAGGTTTTGACGACATGCTCGAGGCGAATTTTCATGATGCTTTCTCTGCGGAATTGACGGCGGCGCGGGCCCGGCCAGCGCCCTGACGCTCCAGCGCTACCTTGGCAATGATGGTAAAGACGGCAATGATTGCGAGGATGGAGGCGGCGGCGAAGGCGCCTGCCGCCTGATAATCATGGTAGAGCAATTCGATGTGCAGCGGCAATGTGTTGGTCTCGCCGCGAATATTGCCCGACACGACCGAGACCGCACCGAACTCCCCCATGACGCGAGCATTGCAGAGCACGACGCCGTAAAGCAGCGCCCATTTTATGTTCGGCAGGGTGACGGCGAAAAAAGTGCGCCAGCCGGAAGCCCCGAGCGAAGTCGCAGCCTCTTCAAGGTCACGGCCCTGCGCCTGCATCAGCGGGATCAATTCACGCGCCACGAAGGGCGCCGTGACGAACATCGAGGCCAAGATAATGCCGGGAACCGCGAAGAGGATCTTTATGCCATACTCTTCCAGCGTTGGGCCCAATATGCCCTGCAGGCCATATACGAAGAGATAGGCGACACCCGCGACGATCGGCGACACCGAGAAGGGTATTTCGATCACCACAAGCAGAAGCCGCTTTCCCCAGAAATCGAATTTCGTAATCGCCCAGGCCGCAGCGATGCCGAAGACGGTGTTGACGGGAACGGCAATCAGCGCGGTCACCACCGTCAGTATGATGGCACTGACGGTATCGGGATGAACGATCGCCGCAACATAGACCTGCCATCCCTTGGAAAGGGCTTCGACGGCGATGACAATGAGCGGTGCCAGAATGAGGAGACCCGCAAGGATCAGCACCACGGCAATCAGGCTGCGCCGGAAAACAGGCTGGTCGCCGACGCGTGGCGGCTTTCGGCGGGTTCGAGCGACACTCATGGTCAGTTCCTCACCGTGTAGCGCAGCGCGCGCGCCTGCAGCCAGTTGGTAACCGCGAGCATCACGAAAGCAGCGAGAAGCAGCACGGACGCGATAGCGGCAGCGGCCACGTAGTCATATTCTTCCAGCCGGATGAAGATCAGCAGCGAGGTGATCTCCGTCGACATCGGCTGGTTGCCGGCGATGAAGATGATCGCGCCGAATTCGCCGAGGCAGCGGGCAAAGGAGAGCGATACGCCGGCAAGGAGTGCCGGCGTCAGCAACGGGAAGATCACCTTGCGGAAAATCTCCCAGTCGGAACCACCGAGCGATTGTGCCGCCTCCTCCAGCGCCGGATCGAGATCTTCCAAGACAGGCTGCACCGTCCGCACGATGAAGGGCAGCGACGTAAAGCACATGGCGATGGCGATACCGAGCGGGGTATAGGCGACCTTGATGCCGATCTGGCTCAGCAGGGAGCCGAACCAGCCATTGGGCGCAAACAAGGCTGTCAGTGAAATGCCGGCAACGGCCGTCGGCAGCGCAAAAGGCAGATCGACCATGGCATCGAGGATGCGTCTGCCGGGAAATCTATAGCGAGTGAGCACCCAGGCAAGCGCCAAGCCGAAGAAGAGATTGAAGACAGTTGCCCCAAAAGCCGAAGAAACCGTAACGCGATAGCTCGCAAGCGCGCGCGGGGAAGAAACGACACGCCAATAGTCCTCGAAGCCCAGACTCCCCGTTTTAAAGACAAGCGCGGCCAGCGGCAGAACGACGATGAGCCCCACATAGAAAAGGGTAACACCGAGCGACAGCGGCAATCCCGGAAGGATGTTCCGTCTCAACCTGCTATTTCCTTTTATGGCAAAGCCCGGCAGGACCGAAGTCCGCCGGGCGATATCAAAAGCGAATTCCAATCAGGAGTTAGCGGCTGCCATAAAGCTTGTCGAGCGTGCCGCCCGAGGCAAAGTGTTCCTTCTGGACTTTTTCCCAGCCACCGAAGACATCATCCACCTTGACCAGACGGATATCGGGGAATTGGCCCTTCACCTCGGCGGCGACCTTTTCGTTGTTGACCCGATTGCCGAACTCGGCGGCAATCCGCTGTCCTTCTTCGCTGTAAAGGAAGTCCAGATAGGACTTCGCAAGCGCCTCGGTACCATGTTTCTTGGCGACCTTATCGACAACGGCGACCGGAAACTCCGCGAGCAGGCTCACCGATGGTATGACGCTTTCGACCTTGTCCTTGCCATATTGCTTGACGATGCCGCGGGTCTCGGCCTCAAACGTGATCAGCACATCGCCCGTCTCACGCTCGACGAAAGTCGTCGTGGCAGCACGGCCACCCGTATCGAAGACGGGAACATTGTTGAAGATCTTGGTGATATAGGCCTCGATCTTCCCCTGATCGCCCTTATAGGCCTCTTTCGCCCAGGCGTAGGCAGCAAGGTAGGTATAGCGGGAATTGCCTGATGTTTTCGGGTTGGGGAAAACGGCGTGAACATCGTCACGAGCAAGATCGCCCCAATCCTTGATGTTCTTCGGGTTGCCGGCGCGCACGAGGAATGACGGGAAGGAGTAGAACGGAGACGCATTGTTCGGGAAGGCCTTGGTCCAGTCCTTCGACACAAATCCGTTCTTGGCGAGGAAATCGATATCCGTCGACTGATTGAAGGTCACGACGTCGGCTTCCAGCCCCTCCACGATCGAGCGAGCCTGCTTGGATGTCCCGGCATGCGATTGATCGATGGTGACGCCCGGATGCTGCTTGATGAAAGCCTCGTTCTCGGCGGCAAAGAGCTCGCGCGAAACATCGTAGGAGGCGTTCAGCAGTTTCGTCGGCTGCTGCGCCAATGTCGGGCCAGCAAGGAGGGCGGCAAATGCGGTGCCGAGGATAAGTAGGCGGATCATGCATGTCTCCGGTCATTTATGTCATGCAGGAAACTACCGATACGTGCATCGGATCGCGAGGAACACTGCACCCTACTTCCGCTCAACCTTAGAAATTTTGTCCGCTTTATGCTGTAATTCGCGCAGCTCTTGCCGAGCTTGTATCAGTCAAGCCGAGACGAAAAGGCAGAGCCTTTCTCGATTTTCATTTCGCTCGACGCCGATAGCATCGGATAGATCATCCCTTTCGACGCGAAAAATGAGGCTAGGCAATCTCCGGATAACCCATGCGCGCCGCTTCGCGCCCAAGGTCCAGCAGTGCTGATAGTCAGCATCTTCCAGCACGCTGAACTTTCTGAGCCCTAGGGTATCGCGCACCTCATCCATTCGGCGATCATCAGCGACGGCCGCCAATGCCGCGCGCAAGATCGAAAGCTCCTCGTCGGTTGCCGTCGCGCGCGTAATGTAGGGCAGTCCCGGCCCCTTCGGGGTTTCCGCGATAATGCGGACACCCTCAACCAAACGAGGCTCGAAGCGCAGAATGTTCCCATAGGTTATGCAATCGATCGAGGCGACATCCGCAAGGCCGCTGCTGACGAACCTCAAGCTTGCATTGTGGCTTCCTGTCTCGACGACAGAGGAAAAGAAACGTCCATTTTCCGCCTGAGGAGCAACAAGCGCACAAAAAAGGTTGGTTCCGGAATTGCTTTCGGGATGATTGATCGCCGCGCGAGCGCCCCTCAGATCCGCAAGCGTCTGAAACCTGGATTCTTTCGGCACGACGACAAAGCTGCATTTGAGAGGGCCGACACAGCCCGGATAATCATACTCCGGTGTCGCGACGAGACGAACATGGCCGCGAAGTCGCAGCACATAGGGGTAGCCGCAGGTCTGGGATAGCAGCAGGTTCGGCTGAAGCCAGGCATCATCGTGCCGCACCAGCTTATCAAGCCTGTCAGGCACGCTTCGCAGTCCCGCGGCGCGCAGCTCGTCCCGGATGTACGCCCATAGAAGATCGGTCGCCTCCTCAAGGGCCGGCGGACTGGCATACATGGCAAGACTGGCGAGAGACATGGATGGCAGCTTTCATAAAATAAGCGTCAGAACAAAGGAAAAACTGAACAGGAGTCATCTGTCTATGAGATGTGACTTTCCAGTTTCTCCAAAGCCTGAGGAGTGACCACGCGATCCAGCAGCACTTCCCGGTGGAGCGCGGGATGGGCCACCTGCTCCTTCGGCTTAAGAGCATAGGCACGCAGAATAGCCAGATAGTTCGGAAAGACATAGCCGCCATTGACGCGCTGCCACTCCTCGCGTGTCGTCTCATAGAGTTCCGGCAGGCGATACCAGGGCACCCACGGCAACTTGTGATGAACGATGTGGAGGTTGTTGTACAGAAACAGCGGCGCAAGAAGAGAGCGCTCGACGATGATGGTTCGGCCATCCGGGTCTTCCGACCATTGATGTTCGCAGTATGAGCGGATCGCGACGAGCGCCAGTCCAAGGTAGCCGACCCTCAGCGCATAGAACCAGATCGGCATGGCAAAGAGAAAATGTATGGCGAGCCCCACCGGCACGAGACCGATAAAATGCATGATCCAAGCCATTCTTTTCTGCCTGTTGCCAGCCACAATCAAACGCCATTCGCTGATGGTAAAACCAATGACGTTGAGCGGCGGTCCTAGAAGCATTCGTCCTATCAGCGTGTTGTTGATGGTGAGAAGAAATTGAAAGGCTCTGGGCAGATTCAGCCAATCGCCAAGGGTGCGATAGTAGCTTTCGGGATCGTCATAGGGGTCCGTCAGGTGTTCGTCGGTATGATGTTGAAGATGCGTGTCCCGGTAACTTCGGTAGGGATAAAAAAGCCCGATCGGCAGAAAGACCAACAACTCGTTCAAGCGTTCGTTGCGGAAAGGATGACCGTGAAGGACCTCATGCTGCAGTGAGGAATGAAAAGCGATGCAGATACCTAGCAGGATGAGCGATACATTCGGCAAAACCGGGTACAGGAACACGCCAATCATCAGCCAGATGAGATGGCAGCCGACCAGCAAGAATAATGTTGGCCACTCCACGGCGGGAACGGATTTTCGCTCGCTCAGATGGTGAACGATATGAGAGTCGGCCATGGCATCTCTTCTTGAAGGTAGGATTGAAGAGCTATGCGCGCTGCGCCAACGTGGGGACCGGTCGTCATAGTCAGGCGCTTGTTGCCGATTGACCGGGCTGCTGATGGTCGACCCGACCACGCACCTCGTTTCCACGCTTCAGAAGATTGAGGATCGGGCACAGCGTCTCCACGGTCGCCTGCAGCCGGGCGATCTCCTCGCCGCTTGCGGGAGATACAACCGTGACCAGATAGCTGATGTCCTGGGGATAGACGGGCACATCCTCATGTCCCTCCGCCCCGGCACGAGCATCGATGGTCGCAGAGACTTCCGCGTGAAGTGATTCGAGCGGCACACCCTGGTCGGAAGCATGGATCAGATAGGTATGGGTCAAACAGCTCGAAAGCGCGCCCAGCAACAGCTCCGGCGACGACGGGCCCAGATTATAGCCGGCAAAATCAGGCGGGCTGTCGGAGATAACCTGGAAATCCCGAATTCTGATCCGGCGGACACCGCTGCGACCCTCGGCGCTGGCGCTCGCTTTCAAGGTAACAGCGCCCAGTTCTCCCGATTTTACGCGCGCACGCCGGTTAAGCAGAGCTGCGCGCTTCTGCCCGAGATATTCATTCAAGGTTGTCATTGCTGCTTCGCCCTTTGACCATCAATTCAACTCGCCACCGGCTCCGGCCGGGTCCGCAACGAGTGTCCAATTTATAGCCGTCGGATCGACTAATAGTCGATAAAATTTATAGACTTTATGGCGACGTAAGACAAAGAATATTGCCGATATGCGTCCATCCATGAAAATTTTGATCGCCGGGGTCAGGGAAGAAAAAGAAAGGGCTCTCGGCACAGCCGGAGCCCTTTAAAGTTTGAAGGTCAAAAACCTCCAGAGGGAACAGCCAACGCAGCGCAACAGGGAGGAACGAAACGCTAGTCGCGTTGACTGCACTCACAATGCATCCGCCTGGCTTCGAACGCGACAGATAGAGTGACCGAATTTGCGCCGGTATCCGACATATATGTCTAATATTCCGCAAGAACTTGGAAAATACCGACCTGACACAGGCTGCGCTCAAGCGATCTTTTGAGATCGGGGAAGAGATGCCCCTGGGAGCATATACGCCAAACCGCTGATACCCGAATGCCCAATTCGCGCAGGTCACTCAAAAGATAAAACTCGATAAAGTATGGAATTCTTTTCTACGATTGCCAGGTTCGTTTGGTATCAACCGGAATGGTCATCCATAACAGCACATTATATAGTCTACTAAATTAATAGACTAAAGACCCCTACCCTTTGTCGGACATGCCCGGCAGAGGGGCTGACAGGATCGGATGACCCAATGGCGAAACAGGTGATCGAATATGCCGGCGTGCCTGTCGGCATCGTAGTTCCCGATAGGGACTTGTTGAAATTCATCGCCGTGAAATTTCATGTGCATGAGCTCGATGGCCAGCATTTTGCGTCCTCATCGGATGTTCTGCGCGCGATCCATAAACTGATGTCCACTTCACGCGCAAGCGTTCATCACGCAGCTTGAGTGGAGAGAAATCATGGGCAGGCTACGCCATTTTTTTCGCCTTTCCGCTGAGCGCGACGACCTTGAAACGAGGCTGCTTCTTCGCGAGTTTCGCTCGCTGTTTCTCGACGACCATTTCGAAGACGACACCGAGAAAGAGCTCCAATCGAAATGTGCCGAGCTCTCCACGGCGATCTCGTCGCGCCGCTTCAGGCACCGCCACTGATCAGAGACACTCATCCACACCTCACATTGAGATTGGCTACCCTCGCGGCCATCTAACAGATCTAACCCTCGGAGACTCCATTCATGCCCGTTACGGCTCAGCCCCTCGTCCTCGATCACGCGGTCATCGGCGTACTCGACCAGCTCGACACCGCTGCGGAGCTCTATCGCAAACTCGGATTCGCGCTGACACCCCGAGGCTACCACACGCTCGGTTCCATCAATCATCTTGCCGTCTTCGCCGACAATTATGTCGAGCTGCTTGGCTTCCCACCGGAGGGCGACAAGAAGAGGACCGATCTCTGGTCCTATCCGGTCGGCCTGAACGGGCTAGCCTTTCGCACCACCGATGCTGCCACTCTGCAAGGTGAATTGGCGGCTGCCGGAAAACCGGTGACGGATTGGAGAGATTTCTCGCGCCCCGTTGACGTGGATGGCGAGCAAAAGCCAGCAAGCTTTCGTACCTTCCAGATCGGCGGAGACACGATTTCGAACGGCCGCTTCTTCTTCTGCCAGCACAATACGCCGGAGCTCGTCTGGCGTCCGGTTGATCAGAACCACCCAAATGGTGTTTTAAACATCAGCGACGTCTTCATCGTCAGCCGTGCGCCTCAAACGATCACCGAACTGCTCGACGGATTTCCGTCGGCCGCCGCCCCGCAAATCCACGAGAGCGTGATCTCGATCCAGGCGGGTGTTGTGACAATCCATCTCATATCCGAGGCAAGCGCCCTCACCCGCTTCGGTTCGGCCGTACCACAGGGTTTTGAGGGCAATGAGCGCAAAGTGGCACTCGGCCTAAAAGTCCGCTCATTGAAGACTGCAGCGGATGCTCTGGCGCTCGGAGGCTTTTCACCCCAGCCCTTCGACGGCGGTCTGCTCATTGATGCAGATGCCGCCAATGGCGTCGCACTCTGGTTCAAGGAATAGGCAGGGTTCAGCCAGGTTTGCAGGAATATAAGGCGGGACATCCACATCGCGCAAAATCTGAAGCTGCTGGATCGGGTGTGTAGGCTTTCGATTTGAAGATAAGAAGCGGAGTGACCCGAAGCCTTGTTCGTGTAGATTGGCCGTACGGCGCATTGTCGATGGCAATCCTGCCGTGTGATCCCGCGCTTTCTAGATCAACGGCGTCACAGCGCCAGGAAAGATCCGGAGGGGCATATGTGGAGAACCACGCTATCCATCGCTTTGGTGCTCGGCGTCGCTGCGCCGGCTATGGCGATCGACAAGTTTGACATCCGCACACAGAATTGCGCGAGCGTCCATGCGATCCTCGGGCGAGATCGTCAGGCAATCCTGCGTTTTCCATCCCGTGATGGACGCGTGACGCTCTATGATCGCTACGTCTCGACCCCTGCCCAATGCGGCCCTGGTCAATATGGCATTCGCGCCTCTGTCCCGGCAGCCGACGGCGCTTGCCCCGTCGTGAGTTGCCGCCCTCTCAACGACTTCGCGCCTTGACTGGGGCAGCGGCGTACTAGCCACCGAACAGCGTCTAGCGCCGCGAGGATCGCGGCGCCAGTATTGTTTCCTCATCGGGCATCGTGGAAGATGATCCCGACTGTGTGACGCATCCCGGAGCGGACGCGGCTCACACCGTGGCGCAGGTTGACGCGATAGTTGCCTTTCGTTCCCTGAACCGGACGGTTGTGAACCGCAAAGGCGACGGCGTCTCCCTGGTGTAGCGGCACGACCTCGACGCGGCTCTGCATGCGCGGCCGCTGCTCGGTCAGAGCGAATTCACCGCCTGAGAAATCGCGGCCCGGCTCGGAGAGTAGGATCGCCACCTGGATCGGGAAACACAGATCCCCATACAGATCCTGGTGCAGGCAGTTGAAGTCGCCCGGAACATACTGCAGCAGCAGCGGCGTCGGTCGGGTCTGGCCGGCATCGTGGCATTGTCGCAGATACGAGGCGTGGTCGGCGGGGAACCGCTGAGCCATTCCCATCCGCTCGTTCCAGTCGTTGGCGACGCCGGCGAGGCGCGGATAGAGCGCCGTGCGTAAGCCGCCGACAAGGTCGGGCAGCGGATAGTTGAAGTAGCGATACTCGCCCTTCCCGAAGCCATGCCGCGCCATGATGATATGGCTGCGGAAATGGCTCTTGTCACGATAGAGCGCGGCGATGTGGCTGCATTCCTCCGGCGTGAGAAGCTTCGGCAAAACGGCGCAGCCGTAGCTGTCAAGCTCGCCTGTCAGCGCCTTCCAGTCGTAGGCGGCAACGCGCGCCTCTGCAGACATATCCGCAGAGGCCGAAACGGTGGCGGTGACGAATGGCTGGCTCATGCCATGGCCTCCTTGCGGATCAGCTCGCGCTTGCGCTCGATACCCCAGCGATAGCCTGCGAGCTCTCCATCCATACGGACGACACGGTGGCACGGAATCGCCAGCGCAATCGGGTTAGCCGCGCAGGCGCTGGCGACGGCTCTCGGATTCGTCAGCGGACTGATCGACTTGCCCAACTCCGCGTAACTGACCGTCTTGCCGACAGTAATTGTCTTCAGCTTTTCCCAGACACGGCGCTGAAACGGCGTGCCGCGCAGATCGAGCGTCAGATGAAGGCCGGCGGAGGGCTCTGCGATATAACCCAAGACTTTCGCAACATCGTCCTTCACCGCGGCTGCGCTCGCAATCAGTGTCGACTGCGGGAAGCGATCTGCAAGATCCGCCGTCAGCTCCTCGGCATTGTCGCCGAGAAGGACCGCGCAGACGCCCTTAACGCTGCGCGCGACCAGCACCATGCCGAGTTCGCAGTCGGCGACTGCGTAGGAAAGAGTATCGGTGGCCGTTGAAGTGGAATGCAGGGTGTCAGTCTCAATCGCGAGGTTCATTGTCGTATCTCCTTGATTTGTCCTCATGATCGAAACTACGTCTTCAGCCGCGTCTCAAAACTCCGATCCTTGCTTTCAAATCGAAACTTTGCTCGATCAAGAAAGTCTGAGAACGGTGGTTTCTGCGAGCAGATAGGTCTCACCTGAGGTAAAGCGGACTTCGATTTCCCCACGATCGAGCATGGCCCATTCCGCATAACCATCGGCCACGAGCTGGCCGATATATGTCATGACAAGCGCCTTATCCGCGTTGTCCTGGGCAAGCGCGACGAGCGCGTCGGTAGCCTCTTTGGTTCCGCGTAGCTTGCCCCGGCTCGCCTTTGCGTCGAATCCGCCGCGCGAGAACATGGTAGCGGGTGTCCTTGTTTTCGTCGTTGCCGCTCACCGGCCGTGGACGGCCGCGCCTGAGGCGGTCTGTCGTCATCACGCGATATCGTTCGCCTGCGGGATCAGACGACCCGCCTCAGGCGAATCTAAGCTTGAATCTCTTCATGAGACGGCCATCGATGGCAGCGAGTGCCATGCCGATCAGCATCATGCCAATGAACTGCTTGGTATCGAGCTGTTCGGCCAGCACCAGCGCACCGAGCAGAATAGCACTGAACGGAATGAGGAAGGTGACCAACATCAGGTTGGTCGTGCCGGCGGTGGCAAGGATGCGGAAATACAGCACATAGGCAAGCGCTGTGGAAAGTGCCGCTATTCCGAGCACCGCCGCCCACACCGACAGGCCCGGCATTGCGAGCGTCCAGGGATGGTCGACGAGGAGCGCGACCGGCAATACCATCAGCGTCGAGGCCGTGACCTGGCCGGTGGCAGTCACCATCGGCGCCACGCCCATACGGCGGAAACGGCGGCCGAATAGCGCTGCGAAAGCATAGGATATCGCGGCGCCCAGCACGGCCAACTGAGCCAGAATGGTTGCGCCCAAGCCGTCGAACACATTCGGGCCGATCATGATGGTCACGCCAATCAGGCCGATCACGACGCCGGCGAGACGGTTGCCGGTCATTTTCTCCTCCGCCGTGAAGAAATGCGTAACGATCACCGTCCAGAGCGGCGTGGTGGCGTTGAGGATCGCGGCAAGACCGGAGACGATATGCGTCTGACCCCAAACGATCAGGCAGAACGGGACCGCATTGTTGAGCAAGCCCATGCCGAAAAAGGCGATCCAGCTGCGAGCATCGGTCGGAAGCCGCAGGCCCAGCAACGGGATCGTTGCATTGAGAATGAGCGCCGCGCCGGCAACGCGCAGCAGCACCAATGTGAATGGCGGCAAGGCTCGCAAGGCGACATCGGTGAAGAAGAATGACCCACCCCATAGCGCTGAAAGTGCAAGCAGCATCGCCCATTCATGCGAGGTCATCGGGCGATTGATGGCGGGGGTAGCAATCATGGTTGCGGCTCCTTGAGTTCCGCCCCACCGTGCGACGTGGACACGTCCCCCGCACTCCGATTCCTGCTTTCAAATCGACAATCACGCGGCGGATACATGAAGCTCGGGATATAATGCGGGGTTCAAGCAGTCTGCGCCGCCTCGCGATCGAGCAGCGCCCGCTTGCGGTCGACGCCCCATGCGTAGCCGGAAAGCGCTCCGTCGTTGCGCACCACACGATGGCAGGGAATGGCGACGGCGATATTGTTCGCCGCGCACGCGCCGGCGACCGCCCTCGTCGCGGTCGGGGATCCGATACGACGCGCGATATCGGAATAGGATACGCGCTCGCCCACCGGGATCTCCTGCAGCGCCTGCCAGACGCGGCGCTGGAATGCCGTGCCGCGAACGTCCAAAGGCAGATCAAGCCCGATGCCGGGATTCTCGACAAAGCCGACGATGCGAGCAATCAAGGCCTCGTACTCACGATCCATGCCGATCAGGCGAGCCTTCGGGAAGCGGTCCTGAAGGTTGCGGACCAGTTCATCCGGATCGTCGCCGAGCAGGATCGAGGCGACACCCTTCGCACTCGAGGCAACGAGGATCGCGCCGAGATAGGTCTGACCGACCGCGAACTTGATGTCTTCGTTTGCTCCGCCGGCACGATATTGCGTCGGGGTCATGCCGAGCATGCCGGTCGATTTCTCGTAGAAACGGCCGCTCGAATTGAACCCCGCATCGTAGATTGCCTCGGTGACGCTGGCGCCGATTTCCAGACCCTCGCGGAGCTTTTTCGCGCGATCGGCGGCGGTGTAGGCTTTCGGCGTCAGGCCCGTCGAAGCCTTGAAAATACGATGGAAATAGCTCGCGCTGCAATCGACCGCTGCCGCCAGATCATCCAGCGACCGTTCTTCCTCGCTCTCCTCGATGATGCGACATGCCTTTGCCACCAGGGCGGCATTCTCGCTATCGAGCGACAGACCTTCGGGATTGCATCGCTTGCAGGGGCGAAACCCGGTTGCGCGTGCGCTTTCAATCGTGTCGTGCAACGAGACGTTTTTCGAATTTGCCGTGCGCGACGGGCATGAAGGTCGGCAATAGATGCCTGTGGTCGAGACCGAATACCAGAGCTGGCCATCGGCGGATTTATCCCGCGTGGCAACGCGTGCCCAGCGCGGATCATCCACGACGGAAAAGAATGAAGTGCGAAGTGCCGGCTGAGGCTGTGTCCTGGTCGTCATTGCCATCTTCTCTGGTTGTTCCGGCTCGATCTTGCATCCGATCTGCGCTCGTCACACTCCGATCCTTGCTCTCAAATCGGAATGATACCCACCCGATTCCTGCGCAAAGGCTGAAAAGGACCAGAAAGCAAATGAGGCTCGCACCTGGGTTGGCGCAAGCCTCAATTCTTCATTCGGAGAAAAGCCTATCCTTCCAGGCAGGCCATATCCCGCTTCGATCAGGCCTTGTTGATGAGGCCGAGTTGCATCATGGCCGTCAGCCCGTCGTCCAGGCCGTTCTCCTCGACGATCAAACCATTGACGACCTTCAGGACCGTCTTGCCGGTGAAGTGCATCTTGCGGCCGGTTGCGGCAGGCAGGCCACCGAGAAGAAAGTCGTCGAATGCCGGGCCCGTATGCGTGCCTCCACCTTCCCATTGACCGACGACATAATCACCTTCGGCGATCAGGTCGGCAGTGCCCCAGAAATTGAGGTCGGGGAACGCGGCGCGGAAGTCGGTCATGAACGCCTTGATGTCTGCGCGGCCGCGTCGCGGCTCGTGCAGCGAATACTGCAGGAGCATATCGGGCGCCGCGATCTCATCGATAACGGCAAGATTAACGTCCTTGCCCCAGAATTCGGTGAACCAGCGTACGACGACGGCCTTGTTGTCTTCTTCCTTGCTCATGGAAACAATCCTCTTCTCGCTTCGAGCTACCATCGAAACCGCTCGATGGCCTGGATGAGAGGTATTGGAGCGAGAGAACCGCCAAACTCCGGTTCTTACCTTCGAACTGGAAACCGCATCCCGAGATGCGACTGCTGCCGTTAAAGAAGTGGTCCTCAAGGAGCCGCGCCCTTTTGTTCCGGGAGCCAGAGGATGAATACCCTGCAGGTTTGCGGCCCCTGGTAGGGGACCGCATTCTCTCCATGCGTTCAACGCAAGGGCTTAAAGGCTGCCCTCAACTCCTCGGCGAACAGCTGGGGCTGTTCCCATGCCGCAAAGTGGCCGCCCTTGTCGACCTGGTGGTAATAGTAAAGCGTTGGATAGGCCTTCTTGCTCCAGCTCTCGGGTGCGCGATAGATTTCCTGAGGGAAGACCGAAATGGCTACCGGGATCTTGATGTCCTTGGTCTTCTGAGCCTCGGCACTGAAGTTGTTGTTGTTGTTTTCCCAGTAGAAGCGTGACGACGATGCACCCGTGTTCGTGAGCCAATACAGGGTGATGTCATTCAGCATTTCGTCGCGGGAAAAAACACGCTCCGGAACGCCGCCGCTGTCACTCCATTGGGCGAACTTCTCATACATCCATGCCGCCAGACCGGAGGGTGAATCGGAAAGCGAATAACCGATCGTTTGCGGCCGCGTTACCATCATGGCGCCATAAGCGGCGTTTCGTCCGAAGAAGGTGCTGAGCGAGTGGAACGCCTCTGCCTCCGGCTTCGAAAGGCCTGCCGGGGCCGGATCACCGCTGTTGATGGGCTTCACGAGGTCGCCCGGAATGGTTGCGGGCATGTTGAGGTGGATGCCGAGCAAGCCCTTTGGCGCCTGGCGGGCCAGAGCATCCGATATGACCGAGCCGTGGTCGCCGCCCTGGGAGACGTAGTGGTCATATCCCAGCCGCTTCATCAACACATCCCATGCCCGCGCCGTTCGGTCGGGCCCCCAGCCCAGATCAACGGGCTTTCCGGAAAATCCATAGCCGGGGATCGACGGGATGACGACATCGAATGCGTCTTCCGCACGCCCGCCATAGGCAGTGGGATCGGTCAATGGGCCGATGGCCTTGATGAATTCGAATGTCGAACCCGGCCAGCCGTGGGTCAGGATGACCGGAAGCGCGTTGGGATGACGGGAACGAACATGGATGAACTGGATGTCCAAACCATCGATCGTGGTGACGAATTCCGGCAAGGCGTTGAGTTGCGCTTCAGCCTTGCGCCAGTCGTAATCCGTGCCCCAGTACCGCACGAGATCCTGGACCTGTGCCAGCTGGATGCCCTGCGAGGAATCGCCAACCGTTTCCTTGTCCGGCCAGCGCGTATCCGCGATACGCTTGCGCAGGTCGTCCAGTTGCGCCTGCGGAACATGGATCGGGAATGGCCTTATGCTTTCATCCGAACTTGCCTTTACAACAGCGGTCTGGGAGGTATCGGCCGCGTTGGCCGGCGTCAGATATCCGACAGGCACGAGCATAATAGAACCGATGGCGAATGAGACCATCCGCGCGGTGAGACGATTTCGGCTGGAAACCCCTTCGATCTTTGTCATGAGATACTCCTTGTTCTGTGCCGCACCTACGGCACCCGTTGACGAAGGGACCTTGAAAGATCGACGTATCCCGCATGTTTCGGGAACGGCTCGAATTGTATCGGCTTGTAGGAGAGGCGCGGTCGCCCGACGAGAATTGATTGACCGGCTGAATGCTCCGGTCGCGGAAAACGACAGTTTCCCTTGCGCGGGCGGAATGAATTTCCAGAGGCTTCGCGGACCTAAGCGATCAATTCTGGCGCCGAATTTACAGAACGTTAACCATAAATGTCGTTTCTACAGATGTGCAACATCACGTTGTAGGAAGCATTTTCAATGTTGGCTGCGGCTCGCGCCATCTTGCGCATCTCGACCTTTCTCGTGCCGATTTCGGCCTGCCTGACGCCGGTAGCAGCCGGCGCGGCGTCGTTGTCGTGGACGGGCGCGGTCGATAGCGACTGGAGCAACGCCGACAACTGGTCGGCAGCCTCGGTCCCGAGCTCCATTACATCCGTCGTGATCGACGGCGGCAATCTTCCTGCCGAAGTCCTGGGTGGCAGCTCGGTTTCCGCGAGCGACCTGACGGTCGGTCTCGACGCCAATGGCGCCCTGACGGTTTTCGCCACCCTACATACATCGTCGGCCGCCTTGGGCTCCCACGCCGGCGCTACCGGTCTCCTTGACCTGACGGGTGCCGGTGCCAGCTGGCAAAATGACGGTACACTTGTCGTAGGCGATCAGGGAGCGGGAACATTCACGATCAGCGCCGGAGCGCAGTATCTGGGCGATGGAGCTGCCTATATCGGCAATGCAGCCGGCAGCGCCGGCAGCATCGCCGTGAACGGCCAATCGACCTTCACGCTCTCCAGCGGTCAGCCCCTGTTCATCGGCTATAACGGGCAAGGCTCTTTTGATGTGACATCGGGTGCAACCGCCAGCACCGGCGATGCGACACTCGGTTATGGCGCGGGCAGCACTGGCAACGCCTCGATTTCCGGCTCCGGAACCAGCTGGCAGATCAATGGCGATCTGATCGTTGGCGACAACGGTACTGGAACGATGGCCATATCCACGGGTGCAACCGTTTCAAACGACAATGCCACGATCGGCCTTGGGAGCAGCAACGGTACCAGTTCCCTGACGGTGTCGGGTCTCGGCTCGCAATGGACCACGAGCGGTGTCTTGACGGTGGGATCGAGTGGCGATGGTGCTCTCTCGGTTTATTCCGGAGCAACGGTTTCAAGTGCTTCTGCCATCGTCGGTCGCTTCGCCAGCGGCTCCGTCACGGTTGGTGGCTCCGGTTCGCTTTGGGATACCGGCGCGCTGCTGGTCGGCGGCGATCACGCCGACGCCGATAGTTCCGGCGCGGATGGCAGGCTTGATATCAGCACCGGTGGGGAAGTCAAAAGCACGTCGGCTGTCATTGCTGACGGCAAGAATTCGATTGGGGCGGTGACAGTCGATGGTGCCGGCTCGCATTGGGATATCAATGCCGATCTCGGGATCGGCAATCAGGGTGACGGATCGCTGACCGTATCGGGAGAGGCAAGTGTTAGCGCTGCGACGGCAACGCTCGGCAAGGAGACTCCATCGAGTGGCAGCGTGGTCGTTGTTGGAAGCAACAGCCATTTCGATATCAACGGCGACTTTGAAGACGGGGTAGCCGGCTCCGGGTCGTTGAAAGTTCTGGCCGGGGCCACGGCTTCCACTGGAAACGCCTCGCTCGGCACCGCTTCGGGCGGCAATGGCCAGGCACTTGTCAGCGGCGCTGGCAGCCATTGGGATATCAATGGCAAGCTGGAGATCGGCAGCGCAAATGGGGGAACGGGAGAGCTTGCGGTTTCATCGGCAGGCACGGTGAAAAGCCAGGGCGCCAGCATCGCGGCATCGTCAGGCTCAAGCGGTTCGGCGACTGTCACGGGTTCCGGTTCAAGCTGGAGCAATCAGGGTACGCTTGCCGTCGGTGATGCCGGAAACGGCAGCCTGGATGTCATTCTCGGCGGCAAGGTCAGCACGGCAAACGCTATCATCGGCAATGCTACGGGAAGCCGCGGCGCTGTGACCGTCACCGGCGAAGGATCGACCCTTTCCGTCGACAACGCGCTCACCGTCGGGCAGGCCGGTGACGCCGCCCTCACCTTGAGCGGCGGCGCAGCGCTTTCCGCCTCGAGCCTGACGATATCAGCCCAGACAGGATCGACAGCCTCGGTCAATATCGGATCGGCGCTCGGCCAGACCGCGACGGGGACTGCAACCCTCGACGTCGACGCCATTCATTTCGGCAGCGGCAATGGCTCTCTCGTCTTCAATTTCGCCGGTGCTCCCCAATCGTTGAATGCCGCAATCGATGGGACCGGATCCATCTATGTCGCATCCGGCAACGTTACGCTGACCGGCAATTCGAGCGCCTTCAGTGGTCTGACGACGATCACGGGCGGCAGCCTCATTGTCGATGGCACCTTGGGCGGCACGATTGCCTTGAGCGGCTATGGACAGCTCGGTGGAACAGGCACTGTCGGCTCGACGATTGTCGGAGCCGGTTCGACGCTAGCACCCGGCAACAACGGCGCCGGCACGCTGACGATCGATGGCGATCTTACCGCGCAAAGCGGCTCCACCATCCTCATCGAAGGGAATGGAACGACGTCCAGCCGGATCGACGTTACCGGGGCCGCCAACCTGACCGGCGGAACGCTCTCGCTGGTCGGCGCTGATCTGAAGGCCTTCACGAATTATACGATCATTTCGGCAGGAAATGGCATCTCCGGCAGCTTCGATGCCATTCAATCGAACTACGCCTTCGTCACCCCTGTTCTTGGCTACTCCGGCAATACGATCGATCTCACACTGGAGCGCAATGGCATCTCCTTTGCCACCGCCGGGGCGAATGCCAACCAGCGTTCAGCGGCACACGGCATTGAAAGCCTGGGGGCGTCGAACGCGCTCTATAATGCCGTCGCCGTGTTGAGCCTCAATGAAGCGTCCGGCGCGCTGAAGCAACTGGCCGGCGAGATTCACACGTCCCTTGCCAGCACGGCCTTCGACAATGGCCGCTTTGTCCGTGACGCCGCGATCGATCGCCTGCGCGGCCTGCAAGGTGGTGTCGCCAACAGCACCGCGCAGACACGAATATCGGGAGATGCAGGCCTTGCCTATACAGATGTCGGCCAGCGCCAGAAGACGGGATCGGAACGAGCGATCGATGACATCCTTTCCGACCCAGCCAACGGCCTCGCGACATTCTGGAGCGCGCCTTACGGGGGTTGGACGTCTTCGGACAATGGCAGCAGCAATACCGGCGGTATATTGTTCGGTTTCGATACCATGCTTGATGGCTCGGACTGGCGCGTTGGCGCGCTTGCAGGTTACGGCCGCAGCCGGTTCAGCCAATCGGGCGTGTCGGCCCATGCCGATACCGACAATTACAATGTCGGGCTCTATGCCGGCAGGCAGTGGGGCGCCCTGGCGCTTCGGCTCGGCGGCACCTATACCTTGCAATCCGTTTCAACTCTGAGAGACATTAATTTCTCGGGTTATTCGGACGAACTCAGAGCCGACTATTATGCGCATACGGCGCAGGTGTTTGGCGAGTTGGCCTATCAGGTCTCCGCAGGCGAGACTCGCCTCGAGCCTTTTGCAAACCTCACCTTCACCGATGTGCGGACCAATGCATTCTCTGAGCGCGGAGGGGCAGCGGCCTTGAGCGGAAGCGCCGATCAGTCTGCCATTACCTTCGCTACATTCGGTGTTCGTGCGGAGCGCGAGATCGCTCTGGCGGGCATGCCCGGCAAGCTCTACGGTTCCCTTGGCTGGCGGCACGCCTTCGGTGATCTCGATATCACGTCCCGCATGGCCTTTGCCGGCGGCGATATTTTCACCGAAAACGGCACGGTGGTCGATCAGGACTCGCTGGTGCTTGATGCCGGTTTCGATATTGCCCTCAGCCAGCGGGTGTCACTCGCAATGAACTACAGCGGCAGCTTCGGTGCTGAAAACCGAGCCCATCTCTTCAGGCTGCTCTTGCAAGCGCGCTATTGATTGCAGTGGGAAGGCCGACGCCGTGTGTTCAGCGTCGGAACTTGCATCAATCAAAATATCCGGGCCACATTACATGGACGCCCGGTCAGGCACACCATTTCTGCACGGCGAGTGCGATGGCCTTGGTGCAATTGACAAGGTCGCGAACTGAAACGCGTTCGTTCGGCTGATGCGCCTGAGCGGGATCGCCCGGTCCGAAATTGACCGTCGGCGTATTGCCAAGAGAGGTCGGGAGCCCGATATCGCTATGCGCCCCGAACCCGGAAAGTACGGGCGATAGTTCTGCGGTTTCGACCGCTTCCTGAAGCAGCTGCACGAACGGATCATCGGCCGGCACCTCCGCGCAATCGGCATCGAGGATCCATTCGACCCGCGCCGGATGCTGGCGAAGATAGGGATCTGCCTGGCAGATGTTGCGGACATGCTCCTCGATCTCCCGCTTCACATGACCGCCAAGGCCAAACTCGTCCTTTTCACTCGGCAGATATTGCGCATCGATGATGATCTCGGCCTTGCCTGCCATGGACGATGGATGCTCGCCCGCCTTCAGCTGGGTGACGATGATCTGGTTCGGCAGGTCCATGAGTGGATGGTTCTTCTTCGGGTCGAACATCCAGCGGCGGTTGAGAATGTCGATGCCATCAAGCATCTGGCGGCAAAGCTGCACTGCATCCACCGGGCCGCTCGTGTACCAGGAATTCGGCGTCAGCTCGGCGTGACCGCCGATCCCGTCGATGATGATCTTGCCCCACAGAATGCCGTGGCAGAGCGGAGCGATGCGGTTTGCCGTCGGCTCCGTCATGATGCCAGCATCCGCTCGGAAGCCGCGATCGACCATGGCAAGAGACCCCATGCCGCCGATCTCTTCATCGACTACCGTCGTGAAGACCACGTCGCCTTTCAGCGGGATATTCATCTCCTTCAGGATCTCGACTGCCATGAGCATGCAGGCGACCCCGCCCTTCATGTCGACGGTGCCGCGTCCATGCAGGAAACCATCCTTGAGCACCGGGCCGAAAGGATCGGTCGTCCAATGCTCGGGCGCGCCGGGCGGCACGACATCGATGTGACCAGTCAGCATGATGGAACGCCCGCCGCCGGTTCCTTTCAGCACGCCGCCGAGATTCGGCCTTCCCTCGAAGGTCCTGCCTTTGTTTGCACCCGGGCGCCCCTCGTATTTGGCATAGAGCGCCGGACCATCCGGATCCCACAGATCAGTGGTAAAGCCGAGGCTTTCGAGACGCTTTTGAAGATAGAGCTGGCAATCGCGCTCGCCGGGGCCGGCTTCCTTCGGGTTCGATTTAACGATCGACGGAAAAGAGACGAGATCGCTCAGCGTTGCGACGATGCGCTCATGTGCGGCCTCGACCCGTTCGGCAATCAGTTTTTCAATGGATGGCATGGTTATCTCCAGCGTTTCGAAAGGCGGTCTATCAACAGGACGGCGATCAGCAGCGCGCCGACGATGCCGACTTGCCAGACCGTATTGACGTTCAGTTGCAGCAGGCCGGTTTTGAGAGTGATCAGCAGAATGACGGCGGCGAGAACGCCGCCAACTCCGCCGACGCCGCCGGTAATGGCGACGCCTCCAAGCATCACGGCCGTCAGGGATTCAAGTTCGAGGTTCTGCCCGATATTCGGCCGGGCGCTGCCGAGCCAGGCGATCGAGACGAGCCCGGCAAGGCCGGCCAAGGCGCCGCTGAGCGCATACATGGTGAGCCGGGCGCGATCGACCGGAATACCCACAAGCCGCGCAGAACGTTCGTTGTAGCCCATGGCGAAAATCCAGCATCCCCATGCCGTTCGCATCAGCAGCAGGGAACCGACGGCAAATACCGGAACGACAATGGTAATGAAGGGAACCGGCAAACCGAAGACCACTCCCCTTCCCCATGTCAGCAGCCAGGCGGGAACGCCGGATTGCGCGGCTCCACCCGTCAATGCGACGGCGAGGCCCGAGTAGATGAAGAGCGTCCCGAGTGTGGCGATCAAGGGGAGTATGGAGAGGCGCGTCACCAGCAGACCGTTGAAGGCGCCGAGCGCCGCTCCGGCAACGATGCAAACAAGCGGGATGGCAAGCACCGGCATGCCGCTCTTGACCGCAAGCATGGTGATGACCGCCGATAGCGACGCGATCCCGCCGACCGAGAGATCGATGCCCGCACCGCCGGCGAGTACGACCAAGCCCTGCCCCAGTGCCACAAGCGCCAGAATGGTCGAGAACTGGAGGATGGTGGTGACGGTTGCCTCGCCAAACATGGATGGCTTGAAGAACGCAAGCAGGATGACCACCGCGATCCAAAGGGCCGCCAATAGAAGCAGGATGCGAGAGGAACCGTTCATTGCTGGATTGCTGGTCATCCGCGCATCCACTTCGTCTTCAGTGCAACGAGTTGCGAGGTCGGCATCTCCAGTGCGAGGACGCCGATGAGAAGGGCGCCCGTCACCACCGGCTGCCAGAGCGAGGGCACGCCGACCAGCAGCAGGCCGTTCTGCAGAATTCTGAGAAGAATGACGCCAAGGGCCGTGCCGATGAGGCTGCAACGGCCGCCCATGATGCTGGTGCCGCCGAGGACGACGGCGGCGATTGCATCCAGCGCCAGTGTCGATCCGATCGCCATTTCCACATTGCGGTAGTTGGCGACGTAAAAGCTTGCGGCAAGACCGGTCAGTGCGCCGCTGACGACGAAGGTCGCAAGACGTACCTTCGTCACCGGAACGCCGGACAGACGCGCCTTCTCCTCGGAATTGCCAATCGATAGAAGGTGCGGGCCGAAGGGCGTGCGCCGCAATGCTAGCCAAAGCGCGAGATAGACGATGGCGATGGCAATGGCAGCAACGGGGATGCCCAAGACCGTCGCTCCCAGGAACCCTGTCAGGTTGGTCGGCAGGCCCGACAGCCACTGGCCGCCGAGCAATGCAAAGACCGCCGTTCGATAGACGCCAAAGAGACCGAGCGTTCCGACGATTGCCGGAATGCGCCCGATGACGACGACGCTGCCTGTGAGCAGACCGAGTGCCGCGCCGATGGCCGGCCCCAACAATGCCGCGGGCAACGCGCCCCAACCCGCGAGCAAGGCATTCGCAACCCCGATTGCGGCAAGACCCATGACAATGCCGATGGAGACATCGATGCCGCCCATGGCAAGCAGCAGGGTCATGCCGAGACCGACGAGCATCAATTCGATGCTGTTACGGATGATGGTATCAATATTGCCCATTGTCGCAAAAAAGGGCGATGCGACGGTGAAGACGAGCGCGGCGAGAATGATTGCGCTGAATAGCGCCCATTCACGTCCGCCCATGGCTAAGAAGTGTGGACTAGACCGTCGCATTGCCTGATCATCCACGTTCAGAAGTTGAACTTGTCGACATTGTCGGCAGTGAAGATCGCTGGAGGTCCGAGCAGCAGGATGCCCTTGGCTGCGTCGTAGGTGACGGGAGCAGCAAAGCCTGGAACCGTATTCTCAGCCGCAAAGGCCTTGCCGTCAATCAGCTGCTTGCCGGCCCAAACAGTCAGATAGCCGAGTTGCGCTGGATCCCACAGAACCGTGAAGCCGAATGCGCCGCTTTTCAGATAGGCGCGAGCGGTATTCGGGCTGCAATAGCCGGTGCCAATAACCGTGCCGATCTTGCCCGCCGTCTCGATGGCCTGCGCCACGCCAGGGCATGTCGAGGAGGCAACCGCGATGATCGCCTTGAGATCGGGGTTGGCAGTCATGAGGTCACCGGCAATCTGGCCGGCGCGCTGTGCGGTGCCGCCGGCATATTGCGGCTCGAGCAGCTTGAGCTTGGGATATTTGGCAGCGGCACGCTGCTTCATGAAGCCGATCCAGGCGTTGAGGTTTGACGCCGTAGCCTCACCGGAAACGATCCCGATCTTGGCGTCGTCTCCGACCCGCTTGACCAGTTCATCGATGATGGCACCGCCGAGGCCTTCATCGGTCGCCTGTGCGACATAGACGGCACGGCCGCTATCGGGAGCATCGCTGTCGCTGGTGAACAACTTGACGCCCTTCGCCTTGGCCGCCTCGACGACGGGCGCGATGGAGGACGCGTCGAGCACGCTGACGGAAACCGCATTGACGCCCTGATCGATCAGGTTCTGCACGATCTGGAGCTGGTCGACGGGGTTCGTATCGACGGGACCGGAGTAGATGAAATCCACGCCGAGGTCGTTAGCGGCGCGCTTGCCGCCTTCTTCCATGGCGTTGAAATAGGGAATGCCGATCAGCTGGGGCACGAACGCAACTTTAGGCTTGTCCTGAGCGACAGCCGCCGATGCAAGAGCCAGGCCCAGTGATGATGCTATGAATGCCTTCTTGAATTGATTGAACATTTTATGATCCTCTGGAGATTGAACGCGCTTTTTATTTATTGTTTTCAAGCGCCCGCACGTCGGGATGAGCGCCTGTTATGAGGGAGACGATTTCTTCGGGTGTCGTTTCGAGCCGCCGTCTTTCGGCGACCTTGCGGCCTCGGCGGAAGACGACCATGCGGTCGGCAACCTCGAAGACGTCGGCAATGTTGTGGCTGATCAGCACGACGGCGCAGCCGCGCTCGGCGAGCCGCCGTGTCAGCGACAGCACCTTGCGTGTCTCGGCAACCGCGAGCGCTGCCGTCGGCTCGTCCATGATCACCAGCTTGGCATTGAGATTGAGGGCACGGCAGATGGCGACCGCCTGGCGCTGACCACCGGACAGACTGCGACCGGTGCCTCCGGATCGGAAATATGAGCCTCAAGCTCGTGCAGGAGGGCATCGACGCGCTCGCGCATTTCCGTCCGCCGCAGAAAAGGGATGCCGAGTACGGATCGCTTCAATTCGCGGCCGAGGAAGACATTTTCGGCAATCGACAGGTTCTCCGACAGAGCAAGCTCCTGGAAAATCGTGGCAATACCGGAGCTTGCCGCATCCTTCGGCGAGGAGAAATTGACCGGTTGCCCCTCGACGAGAAGCTCGCCGTCGCTCTGGGCATGGGCGCCGGCCAGGATCTTAACGAAAGTGGATTTGCCGGCGCCGTTGTCGCCGAGCAGGGCCAGGACTTCGCCGCTGTTGATATCGAGATCGACGCCGGTCAGCGCCGCCAGTGCGCCGAAGCGCTTGCTGATGCCGTTTGCCCGCAGGAATGGCTGTGTCATTGTCGATCCCCTTGCTTGGTGGGCCTCATGCAGCATGGCTGACCCACCGCAGGATGTTCTTCCAGAGAGTGGCGTAGCCCGGCCAGGCGACGAATTCGTTCGGCAGCCAATGCGGCCCGATATCCGAGGTCCAGGCGACGGTGCGGCCCTTGCCGTATCCGCCGGTCACGAGCAACGGATGGCCGCCCTCGGTTTCGGGCAGCGTGGCAAGAACCTCGACGCCGGGCTGCTGCTTGACCACGACCTCGTTGGCGCCGAGAAGCAGCGGCCATTCGCCGTCTATACCGGCCAGAATTGGATGCTTCTGCTTGATGTCAGCCCGAAATCCCTCCGGAATCTCAAGCCGATCGTCATAGGGCAGGCAGGTCACAGGCAGCGCTTCTTCGACCGGCGTCCGGCGCCAGCGCGCCTTCCCGTCGATGCCCTGGAAACTGAAATACCCGCCGGCCATCACCAGGCCGCCGCCCGCTGCCGTCCAATCGCGAATAATCTTGAGCCGGTTTGCCACGGGCTTGCCGTGCAGCCAGACGGCCGGCGGCAGAAGCAGGGAATTCGCGCCGATATCCGAGAGGATTATGGCCTGATAGGCGGACAGTTCCTCCAGCGAAAACGGGAACTTCTCCACCGTGTCATGCGCGGTCATGTAGGTGATGTCGAATTCGCTGCCCTGGAGCGCGGCAACCAGTGGCTCCGCGCCGAGGTGAAACGTGACGCTGCCAAACTGATCGAAGCCCTTGTAATGAGTGGCCGAGCTCACCCAACTTTCTCCGACCAGCAGAACCTTAATCGTCATCATTATCTCCTTGCGTAATTTCGGTTGGACATGGCGGTCACATCCGGACCGCGGTTTTTACTTCGATCGATGGCAGCAGGGCCTTGATCTCGTCGGCGCTTGCAGGCCGTCCCTGCGCGCCTTCGGCCGTTGTTGTCAGGCTGGCGCCGATCGCGGCGTGACGCGCGGCGTCGGCAAGCGACTTGCCGTGCAGCCAGAGGCTGAGGAATATTCCCGCGAAGGCGTCACCAGCGCCCGTGGCGTCAACCCGCGTCACCGGCAGTGCCGGAACCTCAATGGTCGTGCCGCCGCCTTTCTTGAAGACGACAGCTCCGAATTCGCCGAGCGTCAGCACGACGTCGCCACGCGTCTTGATCCGTTTGAGAATGTGTTCCGCTTCATCCAGCATCGATGCCAGCGGCGTGCGTATGCCGAAGACTTCCCGAAACGTCTCATCATTGATGAAGGTCAGATCGACTTGCCCGATCAGATCGGCAAAGGCTGCCGGCGTCCGCGAGCCGGCGGGAAGCCCGGCGGTGTGCAGGCTCACCTTCCAGCCAGCGGCATGAAACCGGGCGATCGAAGGGATCATCCGTTCGTAGTGAAAACCTTCAATGTGAACGCAGGAGCGGACATTGGCCGGAGCGATCTCCATATTTTCGGTCAAGTCGATCTCGCTCAGCTCGAATGTCTCGTGGATGATCGTCCTGCTGCCATTGGCCTCGATGATCACGATCGCCCGCGGCAGGCGGTTCTTGATGGGCCGGCGAATGGGGAGAACATTGACGTTACGCGCCAGCAATTCGGCCAGCGCCCATTCACTGTCCCCGTCATCTCCGATTGCCGTCGCAAGGTCGATCTGAAGCTCGTAAGGGGCGCCGACGCCAGCGGCGGCAACGGCCAGATTGGCGGCGGGGCCGCCAAGCGCCTTGTTGATGTGCTCGGCCGCCACGCGATCGTCCCGATGGGGAAGAACGGGGACGCGGCAGAGATAATCGAGGCAAATATGGCCGACGACGAGCAGCCGCGGATTGCCCTCCTTTGCCTGAACCGTCTTTGCTGACAGCATCGGCAAGGAACGGGCAAATACGCTCGGGCGATAGGCGAGCTTCTGTATGGCTGCCTGGATCCGCTCGGCCGTCTCGGCTTTGACGGGAACCGTTTCGTTCAGGAAATTGGACACGGTTCCGACGGAGACACCGGCGGCGCGCGCTACATCTGCAATTGTCGGACGTCCCTTTTTCATGGCTTCCCGATCCATTGAAACGCTTCAAATGCTATGGAGCCATCAGGGGTACGTCAAAGAAATCGAAATCTAATTTTGACCTGCATTTCGCTTTCAGAGGCAAGAATTGCCGATTTTCGGAAGAAAATTGACTACGCCGGGCGGAAATTGAATTTCCTTCAATTGATCGCAAAGTGCGCGCCAGATCGCCGTCAGCTCTCAAGGTGGACTTCCGAGAGGGGTCTATGCCCGATACTCCTTGACACTTATGGATGTGCACCGCTGAGAAGCCGTTGAATTCGTATCCAACACGCGCCATGGTTCCGCGTCGGTTCTTGGGAGGAGCAATCGTTGACACTACGCAACCAGATTATTGCGCTCGCGCTTGCGCCTCTCGTGATTTCGATTCTGGCAATCACCGCCTTCATTACCTGGCAATCGATCACCCTTACCAAGAGCAATATCGAGACCTTCGAGCAGAACATGCTGAAGGCGAAGGAAAAGGAAATCGTCAACCTTACAAATCTTGCAGTGTCGGCCATTCAGGCGACCTATCGGGATGCAGCGCCGGACGACCAGGCTGCGAAGGACGAGGTTGCCGCGATCCTGACATCCCTTGACTACGGCCCGGACGGATATTTCTTCGTCTACGATTATGATGGGAACAACATCGTTCATCCGCGCGAGAAATTTCGCAACGGACGCAATTGGCTTGATTTGACCGACCCGGACGGTGACAAGGTCATCGCGGAGCTCATCAAAACAGCAAAAGCCGGCGGAGGCCTGCATCAGTATAAATGGGAGAAGCCCTCCACCGGCCGTGTCGCCGATAAGCTCTCATTCGCTGTCGGCCTTGACAAATGGCACTGGGTTGTCGGAACCGGCGTCTATCTGGACGATATTTTCATCCAGACCGCGGCTGCCAATTCCGCCATGCGAGCCAACATAAGAGGAACCTTCATCGTCGTCACACTCATTGCCGTTCCTGCCGTTCTGGTCGTTTTCACGACCTGCATGCTGCTGACCTTCCGCGAGCGACGCATGGCCGATGGCCGGCTCAAGGAGCTGACGCAAAGGGTGATCGATACGCAGGAAGAGGAGCGCGCGCGGCTTGCCCGTGAACTGCATGACGGCGTGTCGCAGAACCTCCTCGGCGTGCGCTACGTCATGGATCTTGCCAACCGCAAGGTACGAAACCAGGTCGATGACGCCGCCACGACGATCGAGAAGGGTATCGATACCCTTAACAGCGCGATCAAGGACATCAGGCGACTCTCGCATGATCTCCGTCCCCGCGTGCTCGATGATCTCGGCCTGACGGCGGCACTCACCGCACTCGCGAACAATTTCGCCGAGCGGACCGGGATCGCGACCGAGATCGAGACTTCGGGCTTCATCAGTATGTTGAAGCCTGAGGCGAGCACGGCACTCTACCGGGTCGCTCAGGAGGCATTGAACAACGTAGAACGCCATTCCGGCGCGACGTTTCTCACGATCAAGCTCTGGAGCGATCGGGGGCGCGCACGCCTGCGAATTGCGGACAACGGCATTGGTTTTGACGGCACTGAGGACAGCAAGGGCGGGCTCGGGCTCCGGAATATGCAGGAACGGATGGCGCATTTCCGCGGCCTGCTTCTCGTCCAAAGCACGGCCGATGGCACGACACTTATTGCGATGCTGCCGAAATCGGCCAATGCCTCGCCAAGAGCAAGGGTGGACGCAGCATGAAAAGAGACAGGATCAGCGTTCTGCTGATCGACAATCATCCCGTGGTGCTGGACGGACTGAAAGCCGTGCTGGAGACCTTCGATCATATCGAGGTGGTGGGTACGGCAGGCCTTGCGCAAATCGGCTTGGAGATTGCCCGAAGGACGCTGCCACAAGTGACCTTGATGGATATCAACATGCCGAAGCTCAGCGGCATTGATGCGATCGAACTCTTTCGCCGCGAGGTTCCGCAGACGCGGATCGTGATGCTGTCCATGCATGACAGCCGCGAATATATTTCTTCGTCGATCATGCACGGCGCAGTCGGATATATTCTCAAGGACGTGTCGACCGACGAAGTCGTCTGCGCCATCGAAACCGTGGCTGGCGGTGGGACTTATTTTTCATCCGGCGTGCGCGACATATTGATAGCGGACCAGATCCAAAGGGAAGCCGACCCGCTGACGGCGCGCGAACGCCACATCCTGGGTTTGATCGTCATAGGCCGCAGCAACCGCGAGATCGCCGAAGAACTCGGAATTACACCCGCGACGGCCGAAACGCATCGCAAGAATTTGAAGAAGAAGCTCGGCATCGCCACAACGGCCGGTCTGATCCGCTACGCTCTTGACCACGGGATCGCTGCAGGAGCGGCTTAACGTGCGTCTACCCACTTCTGGGTAGGCCCGCACACTTCGCATCTGCATGCATCTTGTTCGGGCAGCAGGCTCGCCGTAGGACATTACCAGCGGCTGGCCATCGGCGGGCCGTTGGGAGGAATTCACATTCGTCAGTCTGTTTCCGCATAGCCAAAGCTTCTTGGTTTACGCCAATGAATGCGCGCTGCAATCGCGGACTGACGCGCGCCGCCTTCCACTCTGACAACTGCAACATGGTGGCGCGGACGCGCCGCCTGAGAGGTATCGGATATGGACAAACGCTTTGGGACGGCGGCCTGCTGGCTGCTGGTGATACCGTATATAGGCTTGCTCTGGGTGCCGTTTTACAACAGCCACGATCCGGTCTTGCTGGGCTTTCCGTTCTTCTACTGGTACCAGCTCGCCTGGGTGCCGATCACCGCGTTCCTGACCTGGATCGCCTATCGGAGCATGCGCCATGATGACTGAGATCGATCCGACAGCACTGGCCGTCTTCATCTTCTTCCTGGCGCTCGTCACCGTCATGGGCTTCGTCGCCGCCCGCTGGCGCCGGCCAAAGACCCTTGCCCATATCGACGAATGGGGTCTCGGCGGCCGCACCTTCGGCACCTGGATCACCTGGTTCCTCGTCGGTGGCGATTTCTACACCGCCTATACCGTGATCGCCGTCCCCGCTTTGGTCTATACCGTCGGCGCCTATGGCTTCTTCGCGCTGCCCTATACGATCGTCGTCTATCCCTTCGTCTTCATGGTCATGCCGCTTCTGTGGCGGCGCGCCAAGGATCACGGCTATGTCACGGCCGGCGATATCGTCCATGGCCAATATGGCTCACGGTCGCTCGAACTGGCGGTGGCACTGACAGGCGTCATCGCCACCATGCCCTATATCGCCCTGCAGCTCGTCGGCATGACGGCGGTGTTCAAGGCGCTGGGGCTGCATGGTGAGCTGCCGCTTGCCGTCGCCTTCATCATCCTGGCGCTCTATACCTATTCGGCCGGCTGCGTGCCCCGGCGCTGATCGCTTTCGTCAAGGACATCATGATCTATATCGTGGTCATTGCCGCCATCGCGCTCATCCCGGCCAAGCTTGGCGGCTATGCCAATGTCTTTGCCGCCGCCGATGCCGACTTCAAGGCCAAGGGAGCGGGCAGCCTGCTGCTCGGCGGCAACCAGTATGTCGCCTATGCGACGCTGGCGCTCGGCTCGGCGCTGGCCGCCTTCATGTATCCGCATACGCTGACCGGCATCTTCGCCTCCAACAGCGGCAACACCATCCGCAAGAATGCGGTGCTGCTGCCGGCCTATACGCTGCTGCTGGGTCTGCTTGCCCTGCTCGGCTATATGGGCCATGCGGCCAATCTGAAGCTGGATAGCCCGAACGATGTCGTGCCGGCGCTGTTCCAGACCCTGTTCTCCAGCTGGTTTGCCGGCTTTGCCTTTGCGGCCATCGCCATCGGTGCGCTGGTGCCGGCGGCGGTGATGAGCATTGGCGCTGCCAATCTCTTCACCCGCAACTTCTGGAAGGCCTATGTCGATCCGAATGTGTCCGATGCCGGCGAGGCGAAGGTGGCCAAGATGACCTCGCTGGTCGTCAAGGTCGGCGCGCTGCTGGTCATCATCTTCCTGCCGACGCAGTTCGCGCTCGATCTGCAGCTCTTGGGCGGCATCTGGATCCTGCAGACGTTGCCGGCGCTGGTCTTCGGCCTCTACACCAGATGGTTCCGGGCACCGGCACTGCTGGCCGGCTGGATCGTCGGCTTCTTCGGCGGCACCTATCTCGTCTGGGATGCCGGCTGGAAGCCGTTGCATGCGATCACACTCGGCGACACCAGCTTCACCGTCTATACCGGCCTCCTGGCGCTTGCCGCCAACATCGTCGTGTCGGTAGTCCTCAATGCCGTCATACCGGCAAGGGCGACGGCGCGAGGCTAAAATATGCCAGGCCGAAGGACGGCAAGATACCATCCTTCGGCCTGGATATTGATCTTCGAAAAACTGTCGAGCGGAACACAGTCAGCTCAAAGCAAGTTTTCGTGATAGTGAAGAAGATATAATTATTTCAACGAGCTGGAAGAGGCGTCTTAAGTTGCCATAGGACGCGTAATTCGCTCATCCTCTTGTTGAAGTTCAATTACAGCCGAATATCGAGCCCGGTTCCGCCAGTCGTTTTCTCGGCCTGATGAAACTTGTTTTCCCGGCGCGTACCGAAAAGCCTCAACGTTTCCAGATGTTCGCGTTGTGCGCGATAGAAGGCCGTCAGGAAAAGCATTTCCTGGCCGGTCTTGACGGCATCGGGAAACTTAATTTTCCTGACAATGGTTCGCACGATCACCGTGATTTCTTCGCTGCCCGAACTTTTGGTCGGGTCACGCAGCACATCTTCCAGCGTCTGCAGCTCGTACTTCCCGTAAACATCAAGGTGTTCGGGAAGGAAATCGAACGCCACCTGTGCTGGCAGGATCATTGGCGCTGATATGACGAGATCGGACAACAGCACCGAGCGTGGATTGTCGACCACCAAGGTGCCGGCAATCATGTCACCCAGCCGCTGCCTGCGCTTATTGGCCGGCGGCACAATCAGGACCGTCAGGATCCAGGCGCTCGTCACGCCGCCTTCCCAGACCGACATTGAACCCATGGCAAGAGCCAAAGTCAGAGGAGTGAAAATCTCCACCTCTTTCATGAGGTTTCTGGCTGTGACCTGGTGTGGGGTGAGACGCCGCCCATTGACGTTGACGACGCGAATGCCCGTTATCCTTTTCCCGAGCGTACGGCCATTCCAGACAAGTTCCGAGAGGATGTAGTAGGGAGTGCGTATCAGGAACGCCAACAGGATGACCAGTGTTACCGCGGCTTCAGGAGGCAGAAAGCCGCCGAAGGCCAGGGCCACCGCGCAAACGAGCACCAGCAGAAAAGTGAAGATGAGGTCGAGGCATTGGGCGCCGAGGCGGGTTCCGAGCGATGCGATGGCGAAGCTGATCGGCACGCCCTCCGGCGGGATGAACTGCTCCATTCGCGTTGTGCCTTGCGGATATTCGCTCATCGCACAGGCTCACGCTCAGTTTTGCTTTCGCGGCCTGCGAATAACAGCCAGCTCACCCAGAAGACGCCCATCCCCCAGCCAATGACCAGGCGCAGGGTCGGGTCCTGTATGAGCTGGCGGAGAAATCCCTCGATAAAAGCGGCCACGATCAGCATCAGCGCCGCCAGAATGGCGAGCTTGACCGCATCATGTGCCTGATGGCGCAACGCCTCCCTGCGACTCCGCGATCCCGGCAACAGGACGGCTAGGCCGAGCCTTGCGCCGCCCGCACAGGCAATGGCGATGGCGGCAAGCTCGGTCACGCCGTGGATCGAAAGCCACGCGAACACATCGTAACCCAGCCCCTTTTGAGCGAACATCGCGTAAAACGCGCCCAGCATCAAACCGTTGTAAAAAGTGAGCACGAAGCTTGGCACCGAGAGGAAAATACCGAGTGTAAAGATCAGGATCACGATCGAGGTATTGTGGGAGAACAGGAAGGTCGAAAACGCAGCCAACTTGTCGCTACCATGCTGCTCGTCGCCATAGATGGTCGAGCGCAGATAATCGGCTGATGCATCCGGCGTCCGTTGGTCGGCCAATTCCGGGGGTACGAATGTGTAGAGCCAGCTGGAGTCGTTGGTGTAGAGTTTGTAGCCGGCCGCCGCTCCCAGGATCAGGGCCAGAAAGCCTATGAACAGAGGCAGGGCCGAGCGACGCACCGCCTGCGGAATGCCATGCGTCAACAGCCGAGTCGTCAAGCCGCCGAGGCTTTCCTGCGGCGCATAGACGACCAGATACGCACGGGCGCACAGACTTTCCAGATAGGCGATCAGGGCACGGTCGAGAGAAATATCGCGCGCGACGCTCAGGGAATTCATCGCCTGCCTGTAGCCGGCGGCAAGATCGCGGACTTCGTCGTAACTCAAGGCGGCGGCACCACCCTTTTCGGCGCGTGTCACGAACTCGTCCAGACGACGCCAATGTGCCTCGCGCTCCATCCGAAACCGCGCGGAACGAAGCGTGTCGGCCTGTGCCACACCGGCGTTTGCCGCCGTTGCCACATCTTTCGTTCCATCGATGCTGATATCCATCATATCATCTCACGAGATTTGATTTCTATATAGCGCGCCACGAGGTCCGAAGTCAGCGCTTCCGGTGTGCTGTCGAGGCACAGAACACCCAGGCGCGCCAGCTTCTCCAATACGGCGCGCCTCTCCTGCAGAATCTGCCGCGCGGCCACGGAGCGGGCGACCGTGTCCAGCGTCATCTCCTCCGGCTCGGTGAACTTGGCCAGCATGGGATCGCGCAAGGCGACATAGACGATGAAATGATGCCGGGCCAGAACCTGCATGTTCTCGATCATCAACTCCGCCGTGATGCTGTCGACGAAATCGGAGAATATCACGATCAGCGAACGTCGCTTCAGCCGCCCGGACAGATGCGTCAGGCCGAGCGTGTGATTGGTCTCCTGAGTTTCATAACGCAGCTGCGCGCAGACGGTCTGCAAGCGTGGAAACGCGGAACGCCCAGGCAGGGCCGGAACGAAGAGGCGCGGTCGGCTGTCGAAGCTGTAGAACCCGACCAGGTCGCCGGCCAATCCCGCCGCCCAGCACATGGCGAGCGCCGCATTGATGGCACGATCGAGCTTCGGCACTCCAGCGAGCCGTTCGGCCATCAACCGTCCGGAATCGACGCACAATACGATCTGGTGGTTTCGCTCGGCCCTCATCTCGCGCACGACCAGGCTGCGCATTCGGGCGGATCGCTTCCAGTCGATGCTGCGCGAATCCATGCCGGTCGCAAATTCGCGCAGCTGATGAAATTCGGATCCTTCGCCCCTCAGCCGCAAATCCTTCTGACCATTTTCAAGCGGCAGGATCTGGGCCTGTATCGCCCCCGACAAAACCGGCGAGATATCGGGCAGGACGGCGATATCCCTTTCGATTGGCATCGAAGCGATGATGTCCAGCAGTTTCAGTCGCGATGGCCATTTCAGCCAGAGCCTATGTATCCTGTATTGCCCTCGCCGCGTGAGGTGGAGGCCAGTGGAAGTTTTCGCTTGCTTGCGTCCGGCGTCCAGGGTGACCTCAGGCAATGCGTTCTCAGCTGAGCCAAGTTCCGGAGCGAGATCCAGACGCGCCTCAATTCCGAGAGGCAGCAATCCTCTGTGCGGCTGTATGTCAACCGTGAGCTGCGCTGTATGGCCGACAAAGCCCTGCGGCGGCAGATCGACCTCGATCTTCATGCGGCTCGATGGCGCCGACAATGCCAGATCGCCGACGGTCAACGCTGCAACGGCCACCCACGCCCAGATCAGCGGCAGGCTCATGTCAGCCCGCCACACGCAGATGACGAGGGTCACTGCAGTCAAGATCAAGATGAGTGCGATCAGGTAGGATGATGGCCGCATTTAACGAGGTGCATCCACGCGATTTCTGATATTTCTCAAGACTTCATCGGCCGTGCGGCCATCGATTTCAGCCGCAGGCGACAGCACGATGCGGTGGCGCAACGCCGGCACCAGCAGGGCCTGAACGTCATCGGGCAGTCCGTAATCTCGGCCTTCAAATGCCGCCCGCACTCTGACCGCCGCCGCAAGAGCATCTGCGGCACGCGTCGATGCGCCATGCAGAATATCGGGGTCCGAGCGAGTAGCGCGCACGAGGTCGACCACATAGGTCAAAATCGTGGTGTCCAGATGGATCTGATCGATCAGCGCTCGTCCTGCGGCAAGGGTCGCGCTCGAGATGAGTGGCTGAATACCGGCATTGCGTACGTCCGATTTCAGAGCCTGGTTCGCATGTTTGGACAGGATGGCGATTTCGATGGCGCGTTCCGGAAAGTCAACGACCAGCTTGAAGAGAAAGCGATCGAGCTGCGCCTCAGGCAATGGGTAGGTGCCATGCTGCTCGATCGGATTTTGCGTGGCGAGCACGAAGAAATCCGATCCGAGGGAGTAGTCGGTGCCGTCAATCGTTATCACCCGCTCATTCATCGCCTGCAAAAGGGCCGACTGCGTCTTTGGAGGCGCGCGGTTGATTTCATCGGCGAGCAGGATGTCGGTGAAAACCGGACCCTTGGTCAGATGAAACTGATTTGTCTGGAAATTGAAGAGATTGATGCCGAGCACGTCGCCGGGCATCAGGTCGGGCGTGAACTGGATACGGCGGTATTCCAGCTCCATGGCCGCCGAAACGGCGCGGGCAAGCAGGGTTTTCGCCGTGCCGGGCGGACCTTCGACAAGGCAGTGCCCACGGGCAAAGATCGAGATCAATACAAGGTCGATAAGGGTGTCCTGCCCCTGCACGGCCTTGCCGATTTCGCCACGAACGGCGGCAATCAGATTGCGAAACTCACCTAGATCCAAGATCTGCACTCCCTAGCAACTTTCTGAATGTTTCGAGATTGCGATGCAGCTCCGACCGCGTCATGGCATGCCCTCGTTCGATGAGCGCCTGCGCCGTGGAACGCAATGCATGCGCCAAATTTTCGTCGCGGCGCGCCAGGCGCTGGAACATCCGCTCGATCCCCGGCTGATTGCCGGCCCCTGCTCCAAAGAGCAGCATCGCCTTGTCGGCCAGCAGATGCTGCACGAATTGCGCCGCCATGCGGCCGTCATTGCCGGAGAGGCGCAGCAGCCGCGCCATCGCTTCGATGGCGGCGGTTTTCGATATTTCGATATGAGAGGATCCGTCGGTCATAGGCGGCCCGAACCGATAGGCTCCCCGCCAGAAGCATATGACGACGACAAGCAGGATCGTCCCCCAGATGACCGACAGAGGATAGGCGAAAAAGCGCTTCAGATCGGTTGCGGAGCGCTCATAGGTCTTTCCCTCATCGACAGGTTTCTCGCCGTCGAGTGCCTGACCTTTCGTATCGAGAAAAACCGGCCGTGCCTCACCGGCACCACGCAGGTTCTTGATCAACGAGACAGCAAAGGCCGCGTTATCGGCAAGTGCGAGCCCATGGTTGTTCAGCAGATCCGGATCCGACAACAGATAAACTACGAAGCCGTTATCGCAACGCAGAAGCAAGGCGCCAGATGGCGTGCCTGCAAGCTCAGTGCAATGGCCGGGCAACTTGGACCGGTCGAACAATTGCGCCCGGTATAAGGCTATTTTCTCAGGTTGATCCGACGGCAGCTGTAACTGCGCCTCCTCGAATTCCGGCCCAAGCCGCTTCAGTCGCAGATCCGGAAGATAGATTTTCGCAAGTCCGCTATGAAGATCGGCAGGAGGCAGCAGCCCGGATTCCCGCGCAATGCCGTCCTTCGACACGCTGGCACGCCATTTTGGCAATATAACCAGCGTCGGCAAATCATAGAGCTTTGCCTCGTAGATCCAGGGCTTCAGATGGCCATCGGTTTTCTCGTCGTCGCTCTGAGTTTCGGCGGTACCGTCCTGAGACGTCGGCAAAGACAGGATGCGCAGCGAGATTTCCGAACGCGACCGGGTGACATGATCATCGGATCGGACAACGGCTATTCCCTTGGATTGCAGCCATAGCTGAAGTCCCTTGTTGCCAAGTGGCGAGCGATCGTAATCACCGTCTCGCGGTGATCCGAATAATGCCAGTGCTGCCAGCGCGAGAAGCAGCCCGAGAAACAGCAACGGACCAATTTTACGCATTGGCCACTCTGCCGTTGGAAAGAAATCCGCGCGCTATGGCAAGGAGATCGGTGAACTGGCTCTCCACCAGATCGCGACCGCCATAGTGGACAAGCTCCGCCTCGATCAGCAGGTTTTCAAGCCGGTCGCGCCCCGCCATATTCACCGGCAGACGTCCCAGAACGGCGCGTTCCGTATCGTAGCGAAAAAGCCGCGTTCCCGTTGCATCGGCGGCGTGAAGGAGGCAATGCCTCAACAGCAGAACAAGCGCCTGCCGCCGATCCCGCATGGCCGCGATCCTCTGCAGGAAATCGTTCGGCCGCTCTTCCATTTCGCGCGCGGGCGAGCCCCAGCTTTCGGGCACCTCTCCCTCGCGCCGTTTCATTTCCGGTGGAGCCGGCGCCAGCAACATGCCACCGCCTCCGAAGCGCATCCATAGGCCTATGATTGTCGCGAACGCGAGCAGCACCACGACAATGGCCACCGGCCCGTTTAAGATCGGGTCTCGCGGGTTAAATAGCGGCTCGCTCGACGATGGCGCCGCTTTCGCTGCTGTTTCAGGCGTTCGCGCCGCATCGCCATAAACAAGCGTGCAGCGCAAACCGTTTTGCGAGCATTGCGCGGCATATGCGGCACCGACCTCGCTGGTTAGGCGATCGTTCTTTCCGTCACGCTCAACACCATTGCCCTGCGACCATGCCGGGTGGAGTTGAGTTGCCAGGGCTAAGAACAGGCCCAGCACCAGCAGGCCGATGCTGCGGATCAACATGCCTCAGGCAAACACCGCCGCCGTGGCATCCGGACGCAATGGATCCGCGCCGAACTTGTTCGGACCATCAGTGCCCCTAAGCACGGTGATAACGAAGATCGCGATACCAGCGATAATACCTAGATAGGGGATAAAGCCCAAGATCGCCAGGGCGAGATACCACCAACCGGAAATGTTGCGGTCGTGGAAACGACGAACCATGAGAGAAATCTGTGGCAAAAGCACCGCAAGCGCGAGCAACCCGCCAATAACGCCGATAGCAATGACCAAGGCGGATGGGCCGGATTGGCGATCGAAAGAGGCGGCAATTGCTATTCCAGCGACAAACCCAAATACCATAAGTACGAGGGAGTAAAATAGCTGGAACCACCAAAATTCCGAGCGGGAAGCCCTACCGGAAAACGTGGCGTACTTCAATTTCAGTACTGTCCGCACAGATTCAGAAAATCCCATTTTATCCCCCGTTCTATCTTGTGAGACGCGCCATGATCGTCGGGCCTCAACGATGTCTGCATCCAAGAAAGTGACCCCGAACGATAAAGAGCTACAATTTGAACGTGAAACTTGCAAGAAGGCCGCGGTACCCATGGCTTATTTCAACCTTCTAATTCGCCATGAACCCGACTCCGGATAGGCGGACTGCAAACAGGCGGCAGTTAACACCCCTACCCTCTCAGCAGCGAAAACAACAACTTATCGTGATCAGCGGCTTTGACACGCCATGGCGGCGGGCAGACATCGTCTCGTTGAGATGTCGGTTTATATCACTGGGGCAGGCCCTGGTTTCAGGCCATATTTCACGAATTACATGGGTTTACCCGGCCAAGCCTCGCAGATTCGGCCGTTTCGCACGTAGCGGGAATCGTCGGGGCATCGCTTGCATCGGCTATCTGAAAGTGAAGTACTTGCATTCCGAAGACAGGGCATATCGCCAATCTGAATCACGGATTATGGAGGCATGATGAGGCTACGATCGCTATCCCCTCGCCTTTTGGCACAGCAGTGCTTCAATCCGGGTTGCCATTCAAGCCAGCGGCTCTAGCGATGACCAAAAACACCGATGCTGGTAGGCCCCGCGATCCGGATGTAACAGATCGTGCCCATATTGCTTCGACCGCCTACCATGTGATCAAGCGCTACTTCGCTCATGCGGAGGGATTGCCTGCTGGTTATGACTTCGAGGCGCGCTACCGCGCCTATCTTGGAGAGACGATCGGAGCCGAAAACCGGAACGCTTTTTCCCTGGCCACCATGCGCTTCTTCGCAAGCCTGCAAAACGGCCACACATTCTTCGAAGACGAAGTGCTATCCCAACAAGAGCCAGCACCGTTCAGCATAAAGCGGATCGACAGTCGGTGGACCATCATGCGATCAAGAATGCCTGAGTTAGCGCCTGGCGACGCGGTTGCTACGATTGACCACAAAGCTGTCGATGAGTGGCTCAAGCCGATCCATGACCATATTGGCCAATCCAGCCAAGCTGCGCTTGATCGGGCAACCTGGCGCCGGCTGTTTCTGTTTCCGAGGCATTTCACGATCGGCACGGACGACGGCCGGCAAGTGCCTGTCGATTTGACCGCGCCGCTTGCAGGACCGGAACGAGGGCTGATGCCTGCGACGGAAGTCGAGACAAGCCGACGCACAGACGGCTTGGTGGTGATCCGCATCCCCAGCTTTGCAAATCCAAGGTATGAACAGGACGCGATTTCTGCCATTCATAATGCAGGGGATACCCATGCCATACTCCTCGATCTGCGTGATAATGGTGGAGGCAGCACACCCGGAAACCTGCTTTCGGCCATCATGACGAAGCCCTACCGGGGCACTCAAGTCGCCACCCCCATGACGATCGCCATGAACGATGCTTCGCACTCCTTTAACGGCACCATTCCGGCCCTGCCGACGCTGATGATGCGATACGGGCCGAATGTAACAGCACCACTCGCAAATGCCTGGAGCGGAAATATAGCCCTGCTTGTTGACGGCGGATGTGCTTCCGCATGTGAGGATTTCGTCTTGCGCTTCCAGGATGGCGGACGAGGCCTTGTGCTGGGAGAGTCGACATATGGATCGACCGGGCAGCCGTATTTCGTGCGCTTCCCGGAATTTGGAATGTCGTTCAGAGTATCGACGAAACGCGAATATTTTCCTGACGGGCGTCAATTCGAAGGTGTTGGAATAACTCCCGACAGACTTATCCCGGTTACGCGTGAGGAGTTGACGAGCGGCACCGATAGTCAGCTCGAAGTTGCAGCCAGCCTCGTCTTGGCGCAGTGATTTTCGTCGCGCCGTTCGCTCTCTGACATGCTCCCCGGCACCGTCCTTGAACGCAGCCAGCAACCGACGAACGGACCGCGCCGAATATCGCCGCAAGGGCTTGCCGGAACCATGGCAACTTTTTCAAACGAATCTGTCTGCCAGAGATGTTCCTGCGCGCAATACTTGCGAAGTATTTGTTTATATATCTGTTTTCATTGCAGAAAATTCAAATTATAACACATGTGAAAAACGATATAACTCCAGTTGCTACGCGGTTTCATAGCCTGATATGAATCTTACATGATAACATTATCATGTTCGAAAATGTCGTTGATTCCGTGTTTTTGATCAGGCATCGTGCCAGCGTTGAGGGGTGGCGCACCCCTTCAAAACAGGAAAATGGAGTTAGTCATGTCTGTACTTGATAGCAGCTTGGACAATGCCGGTATCCGTGAGCTCCTGGACGGTGAACTCGATCATGTGGCGGGCGGCGGCTTGCTCGATGGACTCCTCGGTTCAATAGAAAAGGATGTGAACGGCCTTCTTGGTAACCCTGGTGGCGTTCTTGGCACCGTGCTTGGGAGTGCCGAAGGCGCTGTGAATGGCATCGTTGGTACGGTTGGCGGCATCGTTGGATCCCTCCCGGTCGTGGGCGGTCTGCTCGGCGGCCTTCTCTGACGCGAAAGGCTTGGTCGATTGGTCGACCTTGCGGGAATAACGAATAACCATGGACCCAAACGGCCCATGGCACGGAAGATGGCGCCCTTGCACTGATCCGATCAGTACAAGGGCGTCGGAGTCTAAGCAGGCACCACATCATCCCGGAATTTTGTCTCTGACATGCAAGCTGGCGCGCAAATTCTGATGCCGGCTTGTCAGTGTGATGTGCCTCTCACGGATTAGGCCCCAAAATAATGGGTGACCATCGGGATCGAGGACATCGCCAACGACGTGAGTGGTTTAACAGACGACTTAGCAGGACCAGCCCCATGTCCACATTGTTTCGTCGCGAAGTGCTGCAAGCCAAACAGGATGCCTGGCTTGGCCAGGTGCAGGTCGTTTACCCCCTGTCCGTCCGCCTCGTTGCGATCACCAGCCTGGTACTGCTGGCGGCTTGCCTGACATTTTCGATCATGGGCAGCTACACGCGCCGTGTCTATGCCAGCGGGGTAGTGATGCCTCGTGCGGGCTTGATTACGATCGCAAGTCCGGCAGCGGGCGTGATCGATGGAATGGCCGCGACGGAAGGGCAGAAGGTGCACGCTGGCCAGTTCCTTTATGCAATCAATCTGGAGGCAACCTCAACCGCGGGCCCGACCCAGGAACGTGTCATCGCCGCACTGACGGACCAGAAGGTGGCATTGCAGCGAGAACTGTCGCTGCGAAAATCGATGGCGGCGGTGCAGAAGCAGGGATTGAAGGACCAGCTTGCCAATCTCGACCTGCAGCACAAAAATCTCGCGGCGCAATTGGCGGCCGATGAGCAATCCTTGCCGCTGATGAAGGCGTCCATGGATCGATTGAACGATGCAGCCAACCGCCGCATCGTTACCGACGCCTCCTTCCAGTCCCAGGCATTCATCTATGCGGAGGCCCTTGGCCAGCATGCGCAGTTCGAACAGACATATCTGACGCTGGAGGGCAAAATCGCTGATGTCACCGCGCAGCTGTCTTTGTTCGACGACAATCTGGAAAAGGATGTAAGCGGGCTCGATCGCGCGATCTCGCAGCTCGATCAGCAAATCGCCGAGGTCCAGGCCAAGCAGGCGATCCAGGTTCTGGCACCTGCCGACGGCGTGCTGACGGCCGTGCGCGCGCATGTGGGGCAGCCGGTCGGTGCCGGCGCTGTGCTGGTCACGCTCCTGCCCAATGGCCAGGCGCTGCAGGCGGATCTCTATGTCGACAGTTCCTCGATCGGTTTCATCAAGGAGGGAGCCCCGGTCCTTCTGCGTTTTGCCGCCTTCCCTTTCCAGCGCTTCGGCCTCTACGAAGGCCGTGTCAAGGAAATCACACGCGCGCCCGTTCAAGCCATTTCCGTAGCCGAAACCGGATCGTCCTTGGCAGCCGGAGGACAAGCGCCCTCGCCCGGCAGCTCTTCCGGTCAGGGCGGCCAATACCGCGTCGTGGTCGAACCCGACTTGCCATATGTCATCGTCGACGGGAATCAAAAGCCGCTGGAGGTCGGCATGGAAGTGGGAGCAGACATCGCGCTTGATAGCCGTCGCATTTACGAATGGGCGCTCGATCCACTTTATCGCGCTCGCAGCAGCATCGGTGTGGTCACCGGCGTACCCAAGCAGGCAGCGCCATGAAGCTCGACCGTGTGCTGCAATTCGGTTTCAGCCGCCGCCTACCCATCATCCTGCAGGCCGAGGCGGCCGAGTGCGGCATGGCCTGTCTGGCCATGATCCTGGGCTTCCATGGCCATGCGATTGATCTCGGAACCATGCGGCGGCGCAATGCCGTGTCTTTGAAGGGCGCAACGCTGCGCGATCTGATCAATCTGGCGGATGCGCTGGGACTCGCGACGCGCCCCCTGCGGCTGGAGCTGGTAGACCTTCGCAAGCTGCGCCGGCCCTGCATTCTCCATTGGGGCCTTAATCATTTCGTCGTGCTGCAAAGTGTCGGACACGGCAAGATCACGATCCATGACCCGGCGGTCGGGCGCCGGGTCATTTCCATGGAAGAAGCTTCGCGCGAATTTACCGGCGTGGCGCTCGAAGCCCTTCCGAACGAGCGCTTCGTTCGCGCGGATGAACGACACGATCTGAAGCTGCGGCATCTGTTCCGCAATATCACAGGCGCCGGTTCGTCTCTCGTCAGCATCCTGCTCCTCTCGCTGGGAATTGAGCTTATCGCTCTTTTGATGCCGATCGGCTCGCAAATCATCATCGATGAAGTCATCGTGTCGGCCGATTATGACCTGCTGCTAACCGTGGGGGTCGGCCTTGCCGTGTTCCTCGTCCTGCAGCTGGTCATCAGCGCGGCGCGCACCTGGGCGATCATGCTCGTGAGCACCACGATCAATCTGCAATGGAATACCGGGTTGTTCGATCATCTGACCCGCTTGCCGCTGGATTTCTTCGAGAAACGGCATATCGGCGATATCATCTCGCGCTTCGGCTCGCTCGCCACGATCCAGAAGGCGCTGACCACCGATCTGGTCCAGGCGGTGCTGGATGGGCTCATGTCCATCGGCATGGTGGCGATGATGTTCATCTATGGCGGATGGCTTGGCTGGGTAGCGATGATCGCCACTGCCCTGAACGCTTGTCTGCGGCTGCTTCGCTACCAGCCATATCGTCAAAGCACGGAACAGGCGATCGTCTATGATGCCAAGCAGCAGACGCATTTCATCGAGACCGTGCGTGGAATGGCCAGCGTTAAGCTGCTTGGCTTGCGCGATCGCCGCCGCTCTGTCTGGCTGAATTATCTGGTGGACAGCATCAATGCCAAGCTGCGCCTGCAGCGTCTGGATCTGATCTTCGGCCGGGCCAATGAACTGCTCTTCGGCGCTGATCGGCTGGTCATGATCATCCTGGCGGCGCAAATGGTCATGACCAACAAGATGACTGTCGGCATGCTGGTGGCATTCCTGTCCTACAAGGATCAGTTCGCCACCCGCGTCGGAAGCCTGATCGCGTCATGGTTCCAGCTTCGGATGCTCAACGTACAGACCGATCGGCTGGCCGATATCGTGCTGGCGGAGCAGGAGGCAGAAGGCAGCGGTTTCGCCGCGCCTGCGATCCACGACAAGCCGGACCTTTCGGGTGCAGCGCTTCGGGCCGAGGATCTGTCCACTCGCTATGGCGAAAACGAGCCGTGGATCCTGCGTGGCGCCGATCTGGATATACCATCGGGCCAGAGCGTGGCGATCACCGGCCCCTCCGGTTGCGGCAAGACAACCCTGCTGAAAGTGCTGATGGGTTTGCTGGCGCCCACGGAGGGGCGCGTGTCTATCGACGGCATCGATATCCGCGCGATAGGGGGCACCGCATACCGGCATCAGATCGCGGGTGTACTCCAGCATGACGGCCTGTTCGCAGGCTCGATCGCCGATAATATCTGCGGCTTCGATCCCAATCCCGATCGAGGCTGGATTGATGAGTGTGCGTCACGCGCTGCAATCCTGCAGGATATCCAGCGAATGCCCATGGGCCTCGAGAGCCTTGTCGGCGATATGGGCAGCAGCCTGTCGGGCGGCCAGATGCAACGCGTCGTCCTGGCTCGGGCGCTCTATCGTCGGCCACGGATCCTGTTTCTGGATGAAGCGACGAGCCATCTCGACGAGACCACCGAGACGGCCATCGTGGCAGCCTTGCGCGACCTGCAGATGACCCGCGTGATCGTCGCGCATCGGCCAGCCACCATCGCGAATGCCGATTTGGTCATTCCCTTTGCTACACTCGGCGTCGCTCATCTCAGCGGCACTCTGCATCGGAGCGGCGTCGAACGGGAAGCAAAGCGACCGGGGTCGCTTCCCGATAGACAGGCTTGAACTATCACACTGGGCAGAGATCATGTCGGCACAGATGCCCGCGCATCATCCATATGCCTTGACGATTCCACCCGTGCCGCTGCCCTCCACGCAATCGACATAGGCTCCGATCAGCCTATCCATCGACACCGATTTCATTCCCGGAAACAGACGACCGAAATTTTCGATCGAGTCGGCGACCATCGTCGGACTGACGGCATTGATGCGCAGGCCGCGCGGCAACTCGATTGCCGCTGACAGGACGAAACTATGCAGGCCACCACTGATAACCGCGCCGCCGGTGACGCCTGGCCAAGCCTCATCGGCGAATATGCCGCTGGTCAACGTAAACGAGCCATTGTCCGCGAGGTAGCGCTGGCCGATCAGCACCAGATTAATCTGGCCGAAGAGCTTCCCGCGCATGTTCTCAAGCAGAGCGGCTTCGGTCAGCTCGGCGAAACGGTCCAATGCGCCCGATGCGGCAACGCAGATGCAGGCGTCTAAGCGCCCTACGCGCCGATACATCTGCTCAATGCTTTCAGCCGATGTGATATCGACCGCTACGTCACCACCGGAGCGGCCGGCGGTCATCGCCCGATGCCGCACCGCCAGCTCCGCGCAGAGCGGGCGCCCAATGGTCCCCGCCCCTCCGACGACAAGAATTTGCATTCCACTCTCCCTATGCTGTCCATGACATCAACTGAAGAGGAAGATCGCTCACTGGATTTGAGAAGAAAATACTCTATTATATGATAGAGCTTTGAAGGGAATAATGCATAATGCGAGGCAGCGAGTTTGCCGATCTTAAGGCGTTCGTCGCCATCGCAGAACGCGGCAATTTCTCGGCTGCGGCAAGAACATTGGCTATTTCGCCATCCGCCTTAAGCCAGCGGATTCGTGAGTTCGAGGCCCGGCTGGGTGTGCGGCTGTTCAATCGCACGACCCGGAGTGTTGGCCTGACCGGGCAGGGACAAGCGCTGCTGGACAAAATCGTGCCGCTCTTTGCCGGCTTTGATCAGGCGGTCGCCGAACTGATAGCCGAAAACGCCGAGGTGGCCGGCTCACTGCGGCTCAATCTCTCACGCGTCGCCGCTATGTATCTGCTGGGGCCTCATCTGGAGGCGTTTCACCAGACCTATCCAGCCGTGACACTCGACATCACCATCCAGGACACCTTCTCGGACATTGTTGCCGGGCGGTTCGACGCCGGTATTCGCCTTGGCGAAACCCTTGAAAAGGACATGGTGGCGGTGCGTATGGGCGGACGAAGGGCTTCCATGGTGGTCGCAAGCCCGGAGCTTATCGACCGGATGGGAGGACCGGAAAGTCCTCAGGACCTGCACCGGTTCCCTTGCATCCGCTTCCGCTGGCCCGGTGCGATGAACATCTATCGCTGGGAGTTCGAGAAAGGCAGCGATGTTCTCGAGATTGATGTTGACGGCCCGCTGATCGCCAATGACACCGCGATGATGCTGAAGGCAGCAGAGCAAGGGCTGGGCTTCGCCTACCTGCTGGACCTCGAGGCAAGAGAGCAGATTGAGGCTGGCCGACTGGTGCAGCTTCTTCCCGATTGGACGCCCTCGTTCGGCGGTTTCTACCTGTATCATGCCAGTGCAAGACAGATGCCGAAGCAACTCAGAGCGTTCATCGACTTCCTAAGCGGCCGGCTGAACGTGTAGCGCGCCCTGCTTTCCAGTTCGCATTTATCATTGCCCCATAGAGCAACAAATCAAACGCACCTATTACTCACTCCAAGCAAGTAATTCGGGGTGATTTGCAAAAATTTAATCAGACATACGTCAAGGTGAAATGAGTATGGCTGAACTTAGGAAGCCCCCGCTTTACGCTAGCGCAACAGGCCCCTTGTTTTGCAGCTTCAATCGCGGGCAACTGTTAAGACATCAATCCTCTCTGAAATAGATCGATCCGTTATGGGAACAAAGGCCGCATAGATCGGCACATAAAGATATCGTCAAGGGAGATATGCTTGGGGGAGAGCATGCCGGAATTCTTGAAAAGCAAGGCTGGGAGGCAACTTGTTGCTCTCGTCTCCGGCTCGTCATTGCTGTGGATCATAGGTTTCTTTTGGCATCGAAACATCTTCGGCGGCCTCAGGGCGCTCGGCAACGACGCCACTGACGTGCTGTTCCTGTCATTTACGATTGTCGGGGGAGCGAGTTTTATCTATTCGTGCCTGCGAATTCTTGACCTCCGCAAGGAAATGCTGCGGCAGGAAGAGCGTGGAAAGCGCGCGCACTGGATTGCTACACACGATCATCTCACCCGTCTGCCGAACAGATATGCGTTCGAGAAATTCGAGATCGTGAAGACGGTGAATGCAGAGGAAGACGAGCAGGAACCAACCGCAACGATTTTTTCCATCGACCTGGATGGGTTCAAGAAGGTCAACGATCTGGTCGGTCATCAGGGGGGCGACAAGCTTCTTCAGGAAGTGTCGAAAAGGCTGTCTGCTTTCGCCGATGAATCGAGCGTCTTCCGCCTCGGCGGTGATGAGTTCATCGTCGTAACCAGAGGGCTGACCTCCGAGAAGGACGAAAAATTCGCAAAACTCCTCATCCACGCCATTAGCCACCCTATCCAAGTGGGGGCGATATCGTGTCAGGTCGGAGCGAGCGTCGGCTATGCTCGCTGGCCGCAGCAAGGGGATTTACTGCAGGAAGTCTGCCATCGCTCAGACATCGCGCTTTATGAGGCCAAAAGCGTCGGCACCAACATCGCCCTTCGATTTTCAGAGGATATGCAGCTCAAGGTTACCGCGCGGGCAAAGCTCGAAGGGGAACTTCGTCAGGCCGTCACGGAATGCCGCATCAAACCATATTATCAGCCTTTGATCGACCTGCGGTCAGGACAGGTCTGTGGCTTCGAGGCCCTTGCCCGATGGATTGCGGATGATGGCACAAGCATCTCGCCGGCGCTTTTCATTCCCATTGCCGAAGAAACCGGCTTGATGACGCCCTTGTTTCAGCAGCTTCTCCACACCGCGTGCGATAATGCCAAGTCGTGGCCCCAGCACATATCGCTTTCCTTCAATGTCTCCGCCATTCAGATGGATGATCGGCTTCTCGCATCCCGGATTCTCAAGATCCTCGAGGATACGGGTTTGCCATCATCCCGGCTCGAGGTTGAGATCACTGAAAATGCCTTGATCCGAGATCCGGATCTTGCCGCATCGATCATTGACGATCTTCACAGTGCAGGCATTCAGATCGCACTGGATGACTTCGGTACAGGCTATTCGAGCCTCGCACAGTTGGCGCGCTATCAGTTCGATAAGATAAAGATTGACAAGAGCTTTGTCAGATCAGCGCGGGAACATGATGACCGGCATGAAAAGATCGTGCAGGCGCTGCTGATCATGAGCCGCGGCCTGGATGTGAAAACGACCGTGGAAGGCATCGAAGAACATGGGCAATTGATGTACTTCCTGCGTGAGGGATGTGACATCGGACAGGGCTATCTTTTCGGGAAGGCCATGCCCTTCCCCGAAACAATTCCCTATATTCGAGATCGAGAAGAGCTATCACGCAAGACAGCCTGAGCTGCCTCCTGAAATCCCCGACACTTCGCTCCTACATGAGATGATCATGCCAGCAACAACGAGGATTCCATTGCCGCGGCAAATGACAAGACCTGCTCGTCGGCAAAGCGCCGGTCGATGATCTGAAGTCCTACCGGCAAGCCATTTGATCCACGCCCGGCCGGCAGTGACAGAGCCGGAAGCTGCGGCAACAGGTTGAAAGGACAGGTCATATCGAGGCCTGCGAATTTGCCGTTCGGCAATGTCGCGACATAATCGTCGTCGTTCTCCTGCACTGATGGAGCGGTGATCGCGCAGGTCGGGCATAGCAACGCGTCGTAGGTCTCGAAAATCTTTGCCATGTCCCGCCACATGGAGGTGCGGAGCAGTTCCACGCGCTTGTAGTCCGTCGCATTGGCGGCAAGGCCACGCTCGATTATCGAAACGACGACGGGATCCATTTGGTGCCTGTATTGGATCAGGCGCTCGCCGAAGAATGAAGACATGAACACGCACCACACGTCGAACCATTGGTCGTTGACGGCGCGGGTCCAATGCATCGGCACCTCATCGACGACAGCGCCCAGCTCGCGAATTCTCCCGATCGCCTCGCGCATCACGGCCGCGACTTCGGGTTGGATCTCGTAATATCCAAGATCCATCGAGAAGGCGAAACGCCTGCCTTCTAAACTCCCCTTTCGCGCGGCTTCCCCCGAGAAACTCAGGGGCAGCGACATGATGTCTTCATCGCTGGGGCCGCTCGCAGCCTCCATGAAGGCAACGGCATCACCGACCGTTCGTGCCAAGGGGCCAAAATGCGAGATATTGTCGAAAACGCTCGGCAGGATCGTCATCGGAATGCGGCCGAGGCTTGGCTTCAGCCCGACGACGCCGCAGAAGGCGGCGGGAATGCGAACCGATCCACCCATATCGGTGCCCTCGGCAAATGGCACGACGCCGGTTGCCACCGCCGCCGCCGAACCGCCGGAGGAGCCACCGGGCGTTCTCTCGAGGTCCCAGGGATTGCGGGTCGCGCCCCATCGCGGACTATGCGTGAAGCTTGCATAGGCGAATTCCGGGGTTGCCGTCTTGCCGATCAGGATTGCACCGGCCTCTTCAAGCCGGCGGATGCAAAGCGCGCTCTCCTCCGGTATCCAATCGCCCAATGTCCAGGACCCCAGTGTGGTCAAATCCCCTTTCGTCGGTGTCAGGTCCTTCGCCGCGAAGGGTACGCCGTGAAGAGAGCCAACCGTCCCGCCTTCGGATAGAATCCGGTCCGCCTTGCGAGCCGAAGCAAGTGCTTGCTCCTCGCGGATCACGGTGAATGCATTCAGCGTCGCGTTGGCAGATTTTGCCCGGCGAATTGACTCCGCGACGACGGCTTCCGAAGTGAACTGCCCCGAGCGGATACCGCTTGCGATTTCGGTCGCGGGAAGGTCGAGTGGATGAGTAGTGGAAAGATTTCCCTGAGGCTTGTTCACGAGATCGGTTTCCGTTCTTTCGGGCCTATTGCATTTCGCGGGTAAAGCGCGCGTGCTACTGATGTGGTTGCGATGTCCGACAAAGAGAATGCAAGGAAAGGTCTGCTTTTTGATGAGTTCGGCTGCGACATCGAACACCCAGACGCCACCTTTCGACGTTTGGAACACCAGTCTTGGTACTGCAGCAAGGTCCATCGGCTCGCACGCGTTTCCCGATGCCCTGGCCGTCACATTGCGGCTTCTGGCGCCATTCCAGATGATGAACGGCTTTCTCTACTCTCCGGACGGACACGCCTTCGATCTCTACAATGAAAAGATCGTCGCCAAACGATCTGTCATCGTCGATCGCTATCTGGCCGGGGCGTTCGTGCTCGACCCGTTCTACGATGCCATCTGCAACGATAACAGCGAACGCATGATCGTGATGCGTGACCTTGCTCCCGACGACTTCACGCAGACCGAGTATTTCCGGCTGCACTACGCGACAACCGAGATCGTCGATGAGATCGGTTTCGTGCTGAAGCTCGAGAGCGATTTTGTCGGCGTGCTCTCCCTGTCCAGAACCGGTATCGCGCCGTTGTTTTCCGGCGAAGATCTGGTCCGGCTGAGAGCCGCCGCACCGGTTATTTGTGCGCTGGGAGAACGGCATTGGTTTCACGTTCCCAGCCTCTCCCTCGACAGCCAGACCGCACCGCCGGCCTCGAAGATCGAGCACCCTGCTCTCACCAAGCGCGAATTGGAGATCGTCACGCTGATCCTCAAAGGACATTCCACCCTCTCGCTTGCGGCGGTTCTTTCCCTCTCCCCGAACACGGTCAAGGTGCATCGCCGGCAGGTTTACGCAAAGCTGAATATCTCAAGCCAGGCCGAGTTGTTCCGCCTGTTTCTGGCGTGAGGCCCGGCCACAGACCGAGCCTCATTTTCGTCCAGCACCCTACTCCGCAAAATCCATTTCCGGAGGAGCCGTCTGGAAGGCGCGAGTGAGATAGGCAAGATAGGCGATGCCGATCACCAGCCAGACGAGACCGAGAATCTTGGCATCCTTGTCGAGGTTCCAGAGAAGGAAGAGATCGCAGACAGCCGCTACCGCCGGGATGACGAGGCCAATCAGGGCTCCGAGCGGCTTAACCTCGGCATTGCTCTTCAGATAGAGAGCGATGACCGAGATGTTGACCGCCGTAAAGGCCAGGAATGCGCCGAAATTGATGAAGGAGGTGGACGTGGTGACGTCCATGGTCAATGCGAGCAGGCCGACAATGCCGACAAGGATGAGGTTGAGCAAAGGCGTATGCCACTTCGGATGCAGGCTGCCGAAGAAGGCCGATGGCAGCACCTTGTCACGCCCCATGGCATAGAGCAGACGACCGACGCTCGCCTGGGCGGCAAGACCGGAGGTGAACTGCGCGACAACCAGCGTGGCGAGGAAGATCGTGACGAACAGATCGCCGCCGATCGTCTTTGCGATTTCATTGGCCGCTGCATCGGCGGAAACAAAATCGAAACCGGGATGGGCAAGCTGCGTGACATAGGCCGAGGCAATGAAGATCAGGCCGCCGGCAAGCGCCGTGATCAGGATCGCCCTCGGCATCGTGCGCTTGGCATCCTTTGTTTCCTCCGTCAGCGTCGAGACTGCATCAAAACCGAGGAAGGAATAAGCAGCGATCGCAGCGCCGGCGACAGATGCCGAGAAAGGCACATCCGGCTTGAAGAAGGGCGTGACGGAAGCAAGACCGCCGGGACCGTTCAAGGCAATGACATATCGCGCCGCCAGGAAAACGAACGCCGCGAGAACCGCGAGCTGCACCACCATCAGGATAAAATTGACGCGGTTGGCAAAGGCGATGCCGACGACATTGACGATTGTCGTTACCGCGATGAAGCCAACGATCCAGATCCAGCCTGGAATGCTCGGAAACGCCGATGTCAGATAGGCGGCGCCGATGAGCCATATGACCATCGGCAGAAAGAAATAATCGAGCAGGACGGCCCAGCCGACAAGGAATCCGATGTTCGGATTGATCGATCGGCGCGCATAGGTATAAGCCGATCCGGCGACGGGATAGACGCGTGCCATGACGCCATAGCTGATGGCTGTCAGAAGGATTGCTCCGGCGGCCACGAGATAGGCCATTGCCGTCGTTCCCTGGCTTGCCGTTGCAAGCGCCCCGAAGGTGCCGAAGACGATCATCGGCGTCATGTAGGCCAGGCCAAAGAGCACGACGGACCAAAGCCCGAGCGTACGGTCAAGTTTCACAGTGTTGTTCATGTTCCGCCTCCGCGAAGAGTTCTTGTTTATCTTCTCGGAAACTGCGCAGTGCAGATAAATCAGCCATTCCCGCGCAGGTCTCCGCCCGCTGCTTTTTCTTATTTATGAAGAAAACATGACCGAGGGGGTGGCCGCTTGATATAACCCCAAGGTGTTATATCGGCAGCGCTGGCTGGATAGGTGAAACTTGCTGCCCATTGCCTCTCTTTAGCCTGTGCTGCTCCGCATATGATGCACGATCTTTGCAGGTATAATTCAGGCCGACATGAAAAGAAGGCCTGGAGGGAAACCAGGCCTTCTTCTCTTTTCTGATCGGAGGTCAATTTCAGATCAGATTAGAAGCTGCGTTCGAAGCGAAGGATACCGGCCCATTGGCTTTCGTTGATCGAATCCCAATTGGTGTAGGAGACTTCCGGTTCGATGAGCAAATTCTTGACCGGGTTCCACTTGACGTTCGTGGTCGCGGCAAAGATCTTGGAGTCGGTGTAGGCAAGCTGGAAGTTCCACTTCAGCTTGTCGTTGATCGGAACGCTTGCGCCACCCCAAACTGCCCAGTCGCCCCAGCCGATGTCAGCTGCATCGCCAGCACCGTTTGCACCGGCATACTTGTTCAGCTTGCTGCCATCGGTGTTGTAGCCGCCCATCAAGAAGGCCGAGAAGACACCGAAGTCAGCGTCAACACGAGCCTTGACAGCACCTTCTTCGACGATCGAGTCGTAACCGCCGACCACCTTGAAGCCCCATGCACCAGACTTGAAGCCGGCACCGGCGACAACGTCAGGAGCATAGTGGTCAGAGCTGTCTTCGCCATTCGAGCCGGTAGCGCCCGAACCGGAGTTGGTGTCTTCAAGCGAGATCACAGCCGTGAAGCCATTGCCTGCATCGTAGTTGTAGGTGATCTGGTTCAGTTCATACGGGCCGTCATAGACCACGTCGTCGTTGATGACGTCGCCGGCGTAACCGGTGAATACGTTGAACTGCGAGTCTTCCTTACCAACGGTGAAGCCACCGAGGCTGATGCTGGCATGCAGCAGGTTGGTAGAGGTCGAACCGCCGTCGTTCCAGTCCCAACGCAGTTCGGTATTGGTCTTCAGAGCACCGTATTCGGTGTCCGTAGCCGTTTCGAGACGCAGTTCAGCACGGGTGTGCCAAAGCGTGCCCAGGCGTGCATTGGGGTTGTAAGGAGTATACCACTGACCTTCGGTACGAACCTTGCCGCCGATCTTGAGGCAGGTTTCAGTGCCCGGGATGAAAAAGTAGCCGGCACCGTAAGCGTCGCAGATGCGAACGTATTCCAACGGCTCCGGCTCAGCAGCGACAACGGCATCAGCTGCGTGCGCACCGGATACTACTGCCAACGCAGCAGCGGAGCCGAGAAGAAGGCTCTTGATATTCATTTTTTCTCCAATCGCTTTGCCAAATCAGAGCGACACCAGCGTTGACCCGCTGCATTCGTTGATTTGGCTGTTCCCTATGATTGGAAGCCCATGGGCCCCCACGCACAGGATAGGGACGGAAAATCTCGCGACGGAATCCAATACTTCGGTCGCAGCCGCTAAATCAGGCAGGGGAAGGTGCGGCAGATGTATAATTACAACATATATCAAATAAACTTAAACTGATTTACTTAAGTATACATGATAGAAACATTAGAAAACAAACTTTTGGTATATATACGGAATCGGTAGATGTCTTATAGTAAGTCTTATTTAGTATTTGTCCAGTGCACCATGGAATAAATGGCCCCTGCTGCATCAAAGATAGCAATGGTGTGTGGGCGGCACCGCCAGGATGGCCAAGAAAGATGTCAGCATCACAACGCTCGACATCCTTTTCTTCGAGTTCGGAGATCTTAGCCTTGTCGGTATCGTGCGGTGTGACCGAGGCTTCGGCAGCGCAACTTTTTCAGCGTTTCCCGCATGGCACATTCGCGGCTTGCCGAAGACGATGAAAAATCAGTCTCTCGGTTCGCAGGAAATGAGCACAATTACCGATTTGAAAACACAATGAAATTCAGCGTCACTTCAAGATCGTCAGCTAACAAGGCCGGAATCGGTGCTGAAAGATTGATGGCACGATGCAATGTAGCGAATAATTCGTGCGGGGCAGAGACAAAGATGAACGACCAAACCCATTCTTTCGGTGCAGCCCCGATTTTGGATCGGCAATGGGCCTTCATCATTGGTGGACTCTGGCTCGTCGTCATGTCTGCCTCGCTGATTGAAAGTTACGCCTATCGTTATGCTGGCGTCTTGCTCCTGATTTTGTCGCTCATTTCCTATCTGCGCTCCTCATCAAGGCCATCAATCGACTGGCGAGGGTGGCTCTGCCTGGCCTGGGGCACCTATGCGCTGCTGCGATTTTCTCTTCAGTTCGCGCTGGAAAGCGATCATCCGGTCGGCGATCGCGATCTGCTGTTTCTGATGCCGCTCGTTTTCCCGTCTCTCGCTTATGCGCTGTTTCTATGCTGGCCTCACCTCGAGAGGCTCATCGCTGTCTACTTCGGTTTCGCGCTCATCGTCCTCTTATGGGGTGCGCGGATTACTGAGGTCGCCGCGGGCAAGACGGTCATTCCGTTGATCCAGCACAATCAAATACACGGCGCGGTTTGCTGCGGTATGATTTTTATAGGCGCCGTGTTCTGGCTGCTCTATTACCTGACCGAGGGAGCCGACAGGCGCACGATGCGCCTCTATGCTTCCGTTCTGTCCCCGCTCATCTGCCTACTCTGCCTGATTGGCATCTATGGGGCAAAATCGAAAGGGGTCTGGCTTTCGCTCCTTCCGGTATTGCCGATCCTGGCATTTCTGGCACTTCGCAGCCTGAAACAGCGACTGGCTGTGCCGCTCGTCCTTGCCTCGCTCGCTTTGCTCGCCGCAGGTGCCTATGCGGTCCGGGACAATATCGACCACACAGCCGGAGCGACAGTCTCAGCCGCTCTCGCCATGTTCAAGGATGCCGGCACGACCGAGCCAATTGGCCAGGCCGTCTCGCGCTCCATCGAGAGCGGCAGTACGCCGCTTGCCATGAGCGAGCGCCTGCAGCTCTGGTCAAACGCGTGGGAATTGTTCTCCGCCGCGCCGATTTTCGGCTGGGGAACAGAATGGCTCACACGCTGGCCGCATACCCGCTATCCAAATGTCGGATATACTTTCATGCACAATGGCTATCTCGAAATCCTCATCCGGCATGGGATATTCGGCGCGGTGGTTTTGGGCGCGATGCTGGCCTGCTTTTGCGCCAGCGTCTGGCGGGCGGCAAACAGGGGGATCATCCCAAGGCACGCCATGTATGCCTATTTTCTGATTCTCTTCTTTTTCAGCTTGACCATTCTCAGCAACTCGAACAACCGGCTCGCCAGCGGAGAAAGCCTGTCGATCCTGACCGCCACCTTCGCCCTGGCATGCGAGCTGAGAATTCGCAGGCAGGCGGCTTGAAGAGGGTTTCATATCAAGGAACCGGAAAATGAGCCGTTCCTGCCCCGCATACGACTGCTATCAAGTTTGTCGCGAGTAAAACCTGGCAGCCACGCGATCAAGGGCGATGAAAATCCCGCCAAGAGCCAGGAATATTACGCCCAAGATCGTCATGTTGATCAGAACGGCGTTTAGGCCAATGTCGCTCACCTCCAAAAAGGGGTAGGGATAAAATCCCGAGAGATGACCATGGATCAGCGAGTATACTGAGTAGAGCGCGGGAAACAGCAGCCACCAGATCGCATCACGCCAGGAAAGCCTGCCGCGTTCAACAAGGAAAATCCAATCCAGCGCGGTGAGTAACGGGATCCAATAATGAAGTATCTGGTCCCCCCACAATTGCCACCCGCGTGGATGCCAAACGTCCTGCAGCACCCATACATAGACGCAGCCCGCGACGCCGACATAAATGAGGAGTGCGGTTTTCGTGGCTGAACGTTTGGCCCATCGTCCGATCCCCGATGACGGCGTGATTTCAGCCGACAGCAGTGCAATAACGAGCAGAATATTCGCTTGGATCGTAAAATAGCTCAGGAAATTGGTCGTCAATCGTAATCGTGAGACATGGACTGCCGGTATGATGGCCGCGTATGAGATGACGATGCCTGATAGCGCCAGCAGTGCGATCATCCAACGCCAGAATCGGACTGAAATTCTCTTGGACATCGCGGTCTCGCAGAGTTCTAGGGCAACCGACCCCCGCTCGCGAGGTGCACGACTTACGCATATGTCGTAGATCGAGTCGACAATACCCGTCTCTAGCGCACCAGCTCAAAAATCGAAATCTATTTTCGGCTTCATGACTTGGAGAAGCCGCGCTGCTTAACCTTTCGTCACCCTCTTGCGCAGCCGTACGGCGATTAGCAGTGCTCCTTCGGCAGCAATAATCGTTAAGAGGACCCAAAAGCCGGTCTGGACAACGTCTCTTCCGCTGTAGCGCAGGCCATAGCCGAGGCACAGAAAGGACCCGTTCCAGATCAAGCAGCCAAGCGATGTCGCCGCCAGGAAAGTTTTGGGATCGAGCCGCAGGGCACCCGCCGGCAAGGCCATATAGATCCTGACTGCAGGGATGATCTGGCCAGACAGCGTCACCCAGAAATGGTTGCGGCGATAGCTGTCCGTCAGCCCGTCATAGAAGGAGAGCCGCAGCAGTATGTATCCACCATAATTGGCGACTGTACGACGAACCCTCTGCGGTCCGAACATCCAGCCGACGGTATACCAGCCAAGCCCACCTGTTACCGAACCGGCTGTCATTGCCGCAATGGAAAAGACAAGCGTGAGGGGATCGGGCGCCATCAAGCCAATGAGCATCAAAAGGATGTAGGATGGGAAAACCGGGACAAACTTTTCCACGACGGCGAGACAGAAAATTCCCCCAAGCCCGAAGCTGACGAATAGTCTGATCGTACCAGGCGCTTGCGCCACAAGTTCCTGCGCCGTCATGCGAGCTTCGATCCCACCGATCCGGAACCGTTCAAGACTTTGCAATCGCCAGCCTTGGAGATCTGGTAGACGGAGGCTGGCGGCAGGTTCCAGACAGTTCGGCCGATCCGCACGTCTCTAAGGTTTAAATGATCCAGCACCTGGTCCGGCACCGGACAGCGAGGGCCATAGGTGATCTGATGAAATGCTCCGCCCGGTTTGAGATTCTTGAAAGCGCCGCCGAGAATGGCGCGGATCTCCCGTACCCGCATGGCACGAAAGCCCAGTCCGCTGACCACCGCACCGAAGGGAGCGCCTTCCAACAGTTCCATCTCGCCAATCCGCGCCGCGTCCAGGCACAGCACGCGCGCCTTGGGGAATCGTTTTTGCAGGAGCCTGGCGAAATCAGCACTCAGCTCGACCAGCGTGAGATCATCTTCGCGAACGCCTCGTTCGAGAAGTGAATAGGTGAAGGCTCCCGTACCCGGGCCTAACTCCATAACCGCACCTGTGGCGGGTCCAATGCCTTGCGTCATCAAGGCAGATACGCGAGAACCCGAAGGGGCTACGGCCGAGATGGCACGGGGATTGCGAAGCCAGGCAAGAAAGAACGAGGCGGCGTCAGTGAGCAGCATGACAGCCACTCTCAATTGCGAAATATCGATCGGCGGTGAAGTCGTTGGGGTTACTGGGCATTGGTGCTTCCTTCCAAGATGAGGAAGCGACGTCTCACACACCCAGATTGAGAAAACCTGTCATGCCGGAGTGCCTCGGAAGATAGCGGCTTACGTGGATCGAGGACGAGAAGCCTAGGTCCGCAACGGTCTTTGCAAGGTTATCGCAATGTAGCGATACTAAGTTCCGCGCGCCCTATCGATATGGGCGGGGGATGGAGTTTATCGAATGCGCGTGCTTCTGGTCGAGGACGAGCGGCCCATGGCCCTGGTCCTGCGCAACGGACTTGTGCGACACGGCATGGTCGTGGACGACGTGGCAAGCCTATCGGAGGCGGAAGCCGCGCTCCACAACGATATTTACGATGTCGTGGTGCTGGACCGCCGGCTGCCTGACGGGGATGGCCTTTCGCTGGTCAAGCTGCTGCGCGCCAAAGGCGATGTCGTGCCCGTTTTGGTCTTGACGGCGAAAGGCGACCTGATCGACCGGATCGCCGGCCTTAACAGCGGCGCGGATGATTACCTCGGCAAACCCTTTGCGTTCGAAGAGCTTCTGGCACGCTTGCGGGCAATCTTGCGTCGACCGGTTCATTTGCAACCCGACATCGTCAACCTTGGCCGCATGTCGTTCGATTTCGCCCATCGCGAGGCCCATGTCGAAGGTGTCCATCTGCGCATGCCGCGCCGCGAACTGCTGGTGCTTGAAGCACTGATGCGGCGCATGGGGCGCATGGTGCTACGCGAGACGCTGATGGAGGCCGTTTTCGGCATGAACGACGAAATCGAGTCAAACGCTCTCGATACGCATATCTCTCGCGTTCGTCGCAAACTTGCCGACGCGCAGGCCGGTATCACCATCAGCGGCATTCGCGGCGTCGGCTATCTCCTGCGCGAGACTGCATGATGCGGCCACGCTCGCTGAAATGGCTGCTCGTCAGCAGGCTGGTGACGCTACAGGCAGGCATGATCGCCGTCGTCCTGCTGCTGGTTATAGCCGCGATCTGGAGCACCGGTTATCTTCTCGACGAGTATGAAGGCGGCAGCCTCGATGTTCTGGCTGATGCTACGGAGCGAGACCCGACGGGAGGATTGGCGCTGCGAGAGACGCCGGAGCTCGCGCATCTTCGCGCCAAGGCGCCAGATTTGTGGTTCATGGTTCGCGACACTCAGGGACACCGCCTGCAAGAAGGCAACATTCCTGCAGCCTATCTGCCTGTCGTCGCAGTGCTTGACCAATTCAGCGATGCCCGGCTGAGCGACCGGCCGGAATTGGCCGGAAAACCCGATGCGGTAATCAAATGGGTGGAAAGCCCTGCCGGCAGGGTCCAGATCCTGACGGGTACGAAAGGGCAGATGTCCGTGCAAAGACTCGCAAGGGGTATTTCAGGCGGCTTTGTCCTGGTGATGCTGCCCATTATCGTGCTGATGGCACTGGCGACCTCGCTTGCCACTCCGCTGGTGGTTCGCCGGGCGCTGGCTGGTCTTGGCCGGACCGTAGCGCAGGCGGCCCACATCGAGTTCGACAAACGTGGCGCCCAACTGGAGGTGAACGATGTTCCCGCTGAGATCGGTCCGCTCGTCAGCGCGGTCAATGACACACTGTCCCGCCTCGATGCAGGATATGAACGGCATCAGCATTTTCTGGCTCAGGCGGCCCATGAGCTGCGCACGCCGATCGCTATCCTGAACGCACGCGTTGCAGCCCTCCCCGCCGGCCAGGACAAGCGCGACTTGCTGGAAGATGCGGCGCGGCTGACAACACTTGCCGGACAGCTGCTGGATCTTCAGCGCCTCGATCAGAAGCGAAACGATTTCCTGCCGGTGAACCTGACCGCCATGGCCAAGCAGGTGCTGTTCGACCTTGGCCCCTTGGCGCTGGATGCCGGTTATGATGTGGCCTTCGAACCGCAATGCGACGAGGTACTGGTGACGGGCGACCAGACGTCGTTGGAACGGGCGCTGACCAATCTGGTTCAAAACGCCATCGATCATGGAGGGCGTCAGGGAACGATCACGGTTCGCGTCGGCAAGAGCGGCTTCGTTGAAGTTTGCGACGAGGGCAACGGCATTCCCTGGAGCGAACGCGAGCAAATCTTCGAACCTTTCAATCGCCTGGGCTCCGAGGGCCGGGGTGCCGGACTGGGACTCAATCTGGTTCGTGAAATCATGCAGCTCCATGATGGCTCCATCGCCGTGGTCGATGTCGCCACCAAGGGCGCCTGCCTCAGGATGTCGTTTCCCGCAGCACCTTCAGCGTAATCAATGAGACGATATCGGCGTCATCAACGGATCGTCGCCGACGATCTCGACCAGAAAATCGAGAACCGTCCTGATCCGCATCGGCAGGTTTCGGCGCGACGGATAGACGACACTGATCGCGAAACGACTCGGTGGAAAATCGGGCATGACGTTCACCAGCCTACCGTCCGCGATGTCAGATCCGACCAGAATGTGGGAAAGCACGGCAAGTCCGTTTCCGGCAAGCACGGCACGATGGACCGCGATCGAATTGCTGGCGACCAGACGAGGCGCGATGCGAACCGCCACATCCTCTGCTCCATTGGAGAAAGACCAGGAGCGGGCATCGCCTGCGCGGCTGTAGCAGATGCAGTCGTGGGTGCCGATATCTTCAGGCGTTTCAGGCGCTCTTCGTCCCCGCAGGTATGCGGGCGATGCGACGAGAAAGGCGGTGGTCCAGCCGATCCGGCGGCACATGAGACTACAGTCGGCCACCAGCCCGAGGCGAACCTCCAGATCAATGCCCTCCCCCACCAAATCGGAGGGTTCGTCGCGAAAGATCAATTCGACGGCTAGCCCGCGATGGCGTTCGAGCAAAGCCCCCAGGCGGTCGCTGACATAAAGCCCTAGCGGTGTGGGCAGAGCGAGCCGCACTTTGCCTGCGACGGCCGCGCCCTCACGGCATGTCGTCTCAGTGAGTGCCTCGACGGCCTCTATGATCTTCTGTGCCATCGGGATGATCTGCTCGCCCTCGGCTGTCAATGCAAGCGCGGTCGTCGTGCGATGCAGGAGACGCGTATTGAGGTGCGCCTCCAGTGCCGAGACCTGACGGGAGATCGCCGGTTGCGTCCGCCTGAGGTCGGCGGCTGCCGCGGAAAACGAGCCGGTTTCCACCACCCTCATGAAAGTCTGCAGCGCGCATACGATATCCATTTCCGACCGTCCCATACTTTTCAGCATAAGCCTTATGTCCGCAGCTTAGTCCGGCAGGGGTTTACTGTCCAGCTATTAAGGATATATTTTATCCATAAGGACAATAAATATCCTTAATTATGGGGATGGCAATGACACAGCGCTTGAACTACGCCCAACAATCCCCGGAACTCTTTCGGAAACTCTCGGAACTCAGCATGGCCCTGAAAGACAGCGCCATCGAGCAGAAGATCCATGATCTCGTGCAGATCCGCGCATCTCAGATCAATGGCTGCGCCTTCTGTCTCGACATGCATGTCAAGGAAGCCAAGATCCATGGCGAGAGCGAGCTCCGGCTCTACCACATCGCCATCTGGCGGGAATCCAATCTCTTCGTGCCCCGGGAACGGGCTGCTCTCGCCTGGACGGAAGCCGTCACGAAACTGCATGAGGGCGGCATTCCCGATGAACTCTACGAGCGCGTGCGCGGTCAGCTTTCCGAGAAGGAAATCTCCGACCTCACCTTCGCAATCATGGTCATCAACGCGTGGAACCGCTCCAGCATTGCTTTCAAATCCGTGCCCGGCTCCGCCGACAAGGCATACGGCCTCGATAGGGCCGGCCTCAACTGAGCCTTTCGCCCGAAAGGCTCCTTGACCGACACGCAACGGCACGACCGGCTGCGGAACGCCCAGTAAACATCGTCATCAACGGCAGAACCGGCCTGACCGGTTCAAAGACCGCAATCAACAGGAGACAGTCATGACCGTACAAAACACTTCCCATCCCATTAAATCAGCCCCCGAAGAGCTGGTTCCCTCGCGCTACGCGGTGAAGATCGGCGAAATCGACGTGCTTGTGGTAAGCGACGGCGTACTGCCATTGCCGACAAAGATGCTGGGCTACAATGCCGATCCGGCCGAACACGCAGGCTGGCTGAACGACATGTTTCTGCCGCCGGACGCTTTCGACTGGGCGCTGAATGTGGTCGTGGTGCGCACCGGCAAGCAGACCATCCTCATCGACGCAGGCTTGGGCTTGGACCCGGAGTTGAACCTGCCGCGCGCCGGGCAATTGATCAAGCGGTTGGAAGCCGCCGGCATAGACCTTGGATCCGTGACCGATGTGGTGCTGACCCACATGCATATGGACCACGTCGGCGGCTTGCTCGTCGACGGCGTGAAGCAGCGGCTGCGCCCGGACCTGCGCATCCATGTGGCCGCCGCCGAAGTCAAGTTCTGGGAAGCCCCCGATTTCATGCATGTGTCGATGCCGCCCGGTTTCCCCGATGCGCTTCGAGCGACCGCCAAGCGGTTCCGGGAAGAGTATCAGAGCCAGCTGCGACTGTTCGACGACGAGCGCGAGGTAGCGCCTGGCGTCATCGTCTCCCGGACCGGCGGCCACACACCCGGGCATAGCGTGGTCCGTGTGGCATCCGGCAAAGACAGGCTGATGTTCGCCGGCGACGCCGTGTTCGCCGTCGGATTCGAGCATCCCGACTGGCACAATGGCTTCGAACACGATCCGGAAGAAGCAGCGCGCGTCCGCGTTCGCCTCCTGCGGGAGTTGGCGGAGACCGGCGAGCTTCTGGTGGCCACCCACATGCCGTTCCCCTCCGTCGGCCATGTGGCGGTCGATGGCGACCACTTTCGTTGGGTGCCGGTCTTCTGGGACTACTGAGACCTTGATGGCCGGGGCCGAGCCGGGCGCGAAGCCTTCGCGGTCGGCGCGGCTCATACGACGCGGCTCCCATGGGGCCGCCGCAAACCACAACCACCTGAAATAAATGAACAATGCGGCACCCAAGGTGCCGCGAATGGAGAAGCTCATGAAAATCGTCATCATCGGCGGAACCGGCCTGATCGGTTCAAAGACGGCCGAACGCCTTCGCAAGCAAGGCCATGAAGTCATCGCCGCAGCCCCCAACACCGGCGTCAACACTATCACCGGTGAGGGCCTAACCGAGGCATTGAGTGGCGCCTCCGTCGTCATGGACCTGGCAAACTCGCCATCCTTCGAGGACAAGGCGGTGCTCGAATTCTTCGAGACGTCTGGCCGCAATCTGGCGGCAGCGGAAAAGGCGGCGGGTGTGAAGCATCACATCGCCCTTTCCATCATCGGCGTCGATCGCCTGCCCGAAAGCGGCTATATGCGCGCCAAGGTCGCCCAGGGGAAGATCATCCGGGAATCCGGCATTCCCTATACGATCGTCCATTCGACGCAGTTCATGGAATTCCTCAGCGGCATCGCTCAGTCTGGCAAAATCGGCGATACGGTACGTCTGTCGCCGGCCTTTGTGCAGCCGATCGCGTCCGACGATGTCGCCGACAACATGACCGTCGTTGCGAACTCGGCTGCCATCAACGGCATTGTTGAAATCTCGGGTCCGGAACGTGTGCGGCTGAATGAGCTCGTTGCCCGCTATCTCAAGGCGATGGGCGATACAAGCAAGGTCGAGGCCGATCCGGAAGCCCGTTATTTCGGCGCCAGGCTGGAAGACGGCTCGCTTGTTTCCGACAACAATCCGCGCCTCGGCCGCATCACCTTCGAGCAATGGTTCGCAACTTCTGCCCGTAAATGACCCCTGCCGATAAATCGTCAGGCGCCGTGCCGCCTCACTCTTAAGAAAGGAATTCGAGATGCTGAAGTCAATTCTCGGCCTCACCCTGGCCGCTCTTCTGTCCACCACCGCCGTTGCCCATGATGCCGGGGAGAAGGACGCGAAAGTCACGCTGGTTTACCAGCACGAGCTGCCGAACGTTCCCGGCAAGAGCATCAAGGGCATTCTCGTCGAATACGGCCCGGGTGGCTTTTCCGAAGGCCATACGCATCCAAGCTCCGCCTTCATCTATGCAACCGTTCTGGAAGGGGCGATCCGCAGCCAAGTCAATGATGGTCCGGTGGAAGTCTACAAGGCCGGCGAGAATTTCTCCGAAATGCCCGGCGATCGCCATGGCGTCAGCGAGAATGCCAGCAAGACCAAGCCGGCGAAACTGCTGGCCGTCTTCGTCGTCGACAGCAGCCAGAAAGAACTGACCTTCCCGATCAAGAAATAACCGGCTGCGAGATGGGTGCCTGAGGCACCCGTCCCTCCCAGCCTTTTGGAAATCATCGTCGGTGAGCCCCATCATGTTTGGTGAAGATCATTCCCTGCCGCTCGTCCTCATCAATCTTCTCGGGCTCGCCGGCATTCTCATTTGGCATATTCAGGGGCGCCGGCACCCGACCGCGCGCCTTGTCGCGCAGATCCTGTTTTTCGCCGGCATGACACTCGTGCTCTGGCTTGCCGGCATTTCGCCCTATCATCTCGACGACGGTGAACTCCAGGGTGCAGGCATCCTGCTTGCCAAATCTGCCAGGGTGCTCTGGTGGCTGCATCTTGCCTGGACGATGATCGGCTTCGTCCACATCTATCTCACTCTCAATCGCCGTCCGCATGAAGCCCATCTCCTGCAGGACCTGATCGTCGGCATCGTCTATCTCGGCGCCACATTATCGGTCATCGGTTTCGTCTTCGGCGCACCCGTGGGGCCGCTGATTGCCACCTCGGGCGTGGTCGTCGTCCTTATCGGCCTTGCGCTGCAGAACACGCTGGCCGATGTCTTTTCCGGGATCGCGCTTGCACTGGGCCGCGCCTATGTGATCGGCGACTGGATCCAGCTTGCCGATGGCACCGAAGGGCGCGTCGTTGAAACCAACTGGCGCTCCACCAACCTGCTCTCGGGCGGAAATAACGTCGTCGTACTGCCGAACGGCGTCCTGGCGAAACAGGGTGTTACCAACCGCAGCCGCCCGGATGAATCGCACCAGATATCGCTGACGATGCGAGTTTCCGCCGCTCACAAGCCGCGGCTCGTCGAAGAGCTCATGATCGCCGTTTTGCAGCACAGTGAAAGGATCGTCATGAACCCGCCGCCGGCCGTCGCGCTCAAGACCATCGACGCGATTGCCATCGAGGTCGAGCTGCTATTCCGCGTCGCGAGCGCGGCAAGCCGCATGTCGGCCCAAAACGAGATCATCGACCTCATCTACGAGCATTGCCGGACGGACGGCGTATCATTGGCAATGCCGGCGCAAAGCCTCGTCTGTGTTCCCATGGGTGAACCCAAGGAGCAGGCTGCTTTCACGACGATTTCATCCGGCGCGCTCTAGCACCCATTCAAAGGAGCTTTTCCAGAGCTCCGGCGGGATTTCCTGCGACAGGATGCCGACAAGGTCGGACAATTTGACGCCGCGTAATTTCTCGCGCCAGGCTTCGTCGGCCGCCCACATGATGCGCGCGACCGCGCAGGGGCTGCTTTCGCAATAATCCTTCGGGCGACAGGGGTTATTGGCACGAATATTGGTGCAGACGAAGGTTCTTTGCCGGCCTTCGACAGCCTCTACAATATCAAGAAAGGTGAGATCTGCAGGCGGTTTCGCCAGCCTGTAACCGCCGGAAGGACCAAGGGCGGTATCGACAAGCCCGGCCTGCGACAGACCCTGCAGTGCCTTCGAAAGATATTCCTTGGGGAGCCCGTGAAATTCTGCCAGCGCCTTGGTGGAGAGATAACGGCCCTCTGGCAGGCCTGCAAGAATGGCGCAGCAATGAAGCGCCCATTCGACTTGGCTTTTCAAAATCATAAATACACACCAAAGGCCTGCGGTTGGCATACATTGATCAAGGATAAATAATATCCTTATTTGATCATCATGTAAACAAACGCAAAGTGCGCATCCGCTACCGTCCTACAGTACCGCGGCCAAGAGAACCACCTAGACCAAAGTATCATTCAGCGCGGTCACGCATGCGACTAGCATTTCGTCATCAGCCAGCGCCGGTCCGGGTTCGATCTGGTGATTAAGCGAGGATCTCGTATGTACCAGGATTCCATCATCAACTTCGCCGAGTCCGGCGAACACAAGGCCGTCATCGTGCGCACGCAGCTATTCGCTTTCCTAATCGGAGCAGCAATGGCGGGTGCCTATATCGGCTTTGGCGATATCCTTATGTTTACCGCCGGCGCGCACGCGGATGCGGCCTGGGCGCATCTCATCATGGGTGCGGTCTTCTCATCCGCCCTGACGATCGTCGTGTTCGCCGGTTCCGAACTCTTTACCGGAACGGCCATGTACATGCCGCTTGCTGTTCTGACGCGGCGCGCGCATCTCTCGGACATGCTGCTCGTCTGGTGTGCCGCCTGGATCGGTAATCTGATCGGCGCGGTGGTCCTTGCCGGACTGTTTCATATGGCGGGCGGCGGCGTGCTGCTGGGCGACGGGAGCCAGGAATTCTTTTCCGTCGTCTCCGCAAAGATGTCGGCGGGTTCGCTTGCGCTTCTCGCGCGCGGCATTCTGTGCAACTGGCTGGTCTGCCTGGCGATCTGGATGGCGGGGCGAACCGACAATGCGGCCGCAAAGATCATGCTGATCTTCTGGCCGATCACGATTTTCGTCGCCGCCGGATACGAGCACTCCGTCGCAAACATGTTCACCTTCGCCATGGCCCTGATGGGCGACCATCCGGCCAACATCACCCTTGCCGGCGCTGCTCACAACCTGATCTGGGTCACGCTCGGCAATCTGATCGGCGGCGCCGTCTTCATGGCCTTGGGCTACTGGGTCCAGTTCCAAAGCAGCGGCCATGTTTCGTTCGCACCAGCTCCCGCAGCCATCCGGCCTGAGATCGCCGGCAAGGGAAACCGGAAATGAGCACCCCAAACCGGCCGGCTCGACGGTATGAGCCTCAGGCCGTGGATTGAAAGCTGCCCGGCTAGGCGATAACCTGCCCTCAACGTCATCGTCGCCCCCACGTAGCCGCACCACACCTATGTACAGGTTAAGTGGTGTTCATAAGAGGATAAGCTTGCGGTCGAACAGGCTGAGGGAAGAATGTCCATAGCGTCAATATTGCTTCGTGCCCGCGATCCAGGCCAGGGCCATAACCTGGCCTTCGGCGTGGTTGCCGTCACGCTTGCGGCCGTTATCTTCTGCATCGATACCTATACCGATATCGAGGGTGCGATCGCGGTTCTCTACGTTGTCAGCATGCTCCTTGCCGCTCAATCGATGACCCGCATCGGTCTGCTTGTCATCGCGGCAGGATGTGCCGCCCTGACTTTTCTCTCTTACGCCATGACGCATGGCCAGGAAGCAAACCTTCAGGAAACACTCCGTCTGTTCGGCGCGCTCGCTGCACTGTCCGTGACGACCTTGCTACTCCTCAAAACCGAAACTGCACGGCTCAATCTACTTTCAACCCATTCTGCATTGTCGGAAAGCGAGGCAAGATATCGCTCGATTTTCGATCGCACACGCGTTGCCCTCTGGGAGCGCGATTATTCAAAGCTGCGAAGCTATCTGATGGATGTCAGGGCGCAGGGCGTTATCGACATCAAGGCTTATGCGCGTGTTAACCCGACCCTGGTCGACCACTGTGGCAGTCTCATCAAGGCGGTAGCGGCAAACCAAGCCGCCCGCGAATTGCTGGGTCCAAACTCCTCCGGCATGGGCATCCCACAGCGGGCGCTTATTGCCGGCCAGGAGAAGTTCCTTGATATGCTGCAGGCGATAATGAATGGCGACCGAACTTTCGAAGACAAGGTGGAGGTGCAAACCGACGATGGCGAAGAAAAGCTCGTGCTGCTCAGCGTCAGCCTTCCGGAAGATCCAGCCGCCTTCGGCCGCGTCGTCGTCAGCATGGTCGATATCACCCAGCGTGAATTGGCTCTGAAGGCGCGGGCCGAGGCCCAGGCGGAACTGACGAAGGCTTCGAGAGCCGCAATGGCCGGCGCGATGTCGGCGTCACTTGCCCACGAACTCAACCAGCCGCTCGGCGCGATTGTCATCAACGCGCAGACGCTGCTGCGATGGCTCGATCGCGAACCGCCGGATCTCCCCGCCGTGCGGCGCTCGGCCGAAAGAATGATCCGCGACAGCCAGCGGGCAAGCGAGCTGATCCAGAATGCGCGCCGTGTGCTTTCTTCGCCGAACAACGATCTCGAGAATGTTGATCTCGGCAGTCTGATCGATGAAACGATCGCCTTGATGGAGCACGAGCTTCAGCAGAGCAAGACGGCCGTGCTGGTCGACTACAGCCCGCATATCCCCACCGTATCGACCGTGAAAATCGAATTGCAGCAGGTGCTGATCAATCTCATGACGAATGCCATTCAGGCAATGGATGAGGCCGGGTGCTCCGAGCGGAGTATCAGGATAAAGATGGATCAGCCTGATATCGAGCATGTCTGCATCGCGGTGCGCGATACAGGCCCCGGCATTGGCGCCGATGCGAAGGACAGGTTGTTCGCGCCGTTCTTCACCACCAAGGCGACCGGCATGGGCATGGGCCTTTCGATTTGCCGCAGCACGCTGGAGGCCCGCGGCGGAAGGCTCGATGGAACCAATCATTCCGAAGGCGGTGCGCTCTTCGAAATGCAGCTGCCGATAAAGCCGGAGGCGGAGCATGCCTGATCAGCGCAAAATGCAAAAGGAGCCGCCCAAGCCAGTGGTCTTCATCGTCGACGACGATCTGTCGATGCGCGAGGCCCTCTTGGATCTCTTTCGCTCGATGAAGTTCGAGGCGCAGGCATTCGAGAGTGCCGCGGCGCTGATGGACGTGACGAACTTCGACCGCCCGGGCTGCATCGTTCTCGATGTCCGCCTGCCCGGCCTCAACGGGCTGGATTTTCAGGCACAGCTGGAGCGCCTTGGCAGCAAGATGCCGATCGTGTTCATGACCGGGTTTGGGGACATACCGATGACCGTGCGGGCGATGAAGGCCGGCGCCGTCGACTTTCTAACCAAGCCGTTCAAGGACCAGGATATTCTGGATGCCGTGGCGGCAGCGATGGAACGCGACACGCAGCGCCGGCGCCAGCATGCGCAGAACGAAGCCATTGTTTCGCTTGCGGATCACCTCACCCCGCGCGAGCGCGAGGTCATGAAGGCCGTTGTGATGGGGCTGATGAACAAGCAGATCGCCTACGAGCTCGGCATCAGCGAGGTCACGGTGAAACTGCACCGCGGCAATGTCATGCGCAAGATGGAGGCACGCTCGGTCGCCGAGCTGGTCCGCAAGGCCGAAGTGCTGGGCGAAAGCATAAGCCCACCTGTCTCTTAGTATGATATCTTTCAAGTGAGCTTCAGAGCATAAAGATCACTATAAGCGCCGAAAAGCAGCCAGAAAGGGTCGCTTCGTTGCCTCCGACACCGACCATAGCCATCGTCGATGACGACCACGCCATCCGGGAAGCCATGGATGATCTGGTGAAGTCCTGTGGTTACGACAGCCGCCTGTTCGCGTCGGCCGAGGAGTTTCTCGCCTTCGAACCGCGCTCGGCAATCGACTGCATGCTCGTCGATGTGAAGATGCCCGGCCTTAGCGGGATCGAGCTGCAGACGGAATTGAACAGGCATTCGGACCGGCCGCCGATGATCTTCGTCACCTCCTACAAGGATGAGCGGACGCGAAAGAAAGCCATGAACGGCGGCGCCCTCGCCTTCCTCGGCAAGCCAGTGGATATCGCAAGGCTCATCGATTGCCTTGAGTCCGCGCTCGGTCATTGACGGCCGAAAGATAACCCTAGGCCATCTGCCCTCTTCGACTCATCCAGCCCTTGCAATCACTCGTCTGCCGATCGCACTCCGCGGCCTCGGGGCTAGCCCGAGGGCGGAGCCGCGCCGGTCGATACCGTGTATTCGCGGATAGACATATACCTTTTGCCGAATACTACTAGACCTAGGTATAGATGTGCGATTGCCTCTGCGGTTGTAGCCTCCAGTCATCAGATTCAGCGACAGGAGGAGACGATGCCCAGACTTGAAGTGACGCATACCATCGCGGCTCTTCTTATGGCCGGCATTGTCGGCTCGACGTCCATCCACCTCGCAAACACCGTTGAGACACGACCTCATTCGCCTGCATTGCAGGGCGCCCCCTCGCATTCGCATTGGCGTCCGGGTCATCGGCAAGTGAAGTCCTAGCCGCCATCGGCCGCTCGTCCTCAGAGACCTTGGCCCACGCTTCAGCGGTCCTGCACACCCATCCACATGAAAGGAGTAACAGCAATGGATTCTCTATCGAGACGCTCGGTTCTTGCCCTCGGAGCCATGGGAGGTGCCGCGCTGGCGACCGGCGCTGCCCAGGCGGCCAGTTTCGGCAATCCCGATCAACCGGCCGAGGGGGCGATCAATGCCAATCCCGCCGGCCTTTCCGACCCCGGTCCGAAGAACCCGGCGCTCGGCGAGCAGTTCCCCTCGTTCCAAAGCCCGCCGGCCACCGATATCGGCGACATGCAGCTCTTCTGGGCATCGTTCAACAACGCCGCCAAGCGTATCCAGAACGGTGGCTGGGCGCGCCAGGTCACGAAGTCGGATTTCGCGATCTCCGAAGCCGTCTCCGGCGTCAACATGCGCCTCGGCCCCGGCGGTGTCCGCGAGATGCATTGGCACCGCGCCGCCGAATGGGCCATCATGACCAACGGGCGCTGCCGCATCACCGTCCTCGATGCCCAGGGTCGTGCCTATGTGCAGGATGTGGAAGAAGGCGATCTCTGGTATTTCCCGGCCGGCTTCCCGCATTCGCTGCAGGGGCTTGGACCGGACGGCTGCGAATTCGTGATCGTCTTCGACCAGGGCGACCAATCCGAATACGGCACGCTGCTTCTGACCGATTGGCTGGCCCATACGCCGCCGGAACTGCTTGCCAAGAATTTCGGCGTTCCGCAGGACGCATTCAAGAACATTCCGCTGCAGGATCTGTGGATCTTCCAGGGCAAGGAACCGGGCCCGCTTTCGGCCGATCAGGAGGCCGTTGCTTCCGCCGGCCTGCCGCCCTACCCCTTCACCTACAAGCTGACCGCTTCGGCACCGTTGAAGCAGAATGCATCGGGCACCATCCAGCTTGCCGACAGCAATACATTCAAGGTCTCCAAGACCATTGCCGCAGCGATCGAGACGATCAAGCCCGGAGCCGTACGCGAGATGCACTGGCATCCGAATGCGGACGAATGGCAATACTGGATCAAGGGTGAAGGACGCATGACCGTGTTCGATGCCGGCCCGCGCAGCCAGACCGCCGACTTCCGGCCGGGCGACATCGGATATGTGAAGAAGAGTCAGGGCCACATCATCGAGAATACCGGCAAGACGGACCTGCAATTCGTCGCCGTCTTCAAGGTGGCTGAATATCAGGAAGTGGGTCTGTCATCCTGGCTCACCCACACGCCACCGGCGCTTGTGGCGCAGCACCTCAATGTCAGCCTGGCCGACATTGCGAAGTTCCCCGCCGATCAGCCGGGCATCATGCCTCGCTGATTTCAGATTGCCGCGGCGCATTGGCGCTGCGGCAATCCGCGTCACTGCAAAATGCGACGGATGCGGTAGGCGCAGCGGCGGGCTCCCGCCAGAATATGTTCGTCGCGCTGGATCGATACATCTTCGCCCATGACTTTTTGGAAGATGGCCAGTTCGGTTCGGCAAAACCCCTGGCACACCTGCGCTGCGGCGCATATGGGACAATGGTTCTCCACCAGCAGCCAACCATCGCCGTCAGGCGCTACAGACCACTCTGCCATGTATCCTTCGCGAGACCTGATGTCGGTCAGTCCGGCAAGACGGCCTTCGATACTCCCCGCTGTGGCCAGAGCGTCGACATAGGATTTTTCCGTTTCCAGCTCGCGCGCCGTAATCAGTTTCTCGAGCCCGGCTTCGCCGAAGGCAGCACGAATGCCTTTGATCAATCCGAGGGTGAGCTCCGCATGGGTGTCGGGAAAGCGGGATCTGGCGGCTTCGGTAAGATGCCAGAGCTGCTTTGGCCGCCCGACGCCGGCCGAGATGGTTTCGGCCGTCACGAGGCCATCATCACCGAGCTTGAGCAGCAGCTGGCGCGCGTTCTCGCCGGTAGTGCCGAGACGCTGTCCCAGCTGCGCCGACGTCTGAGGGCCGCGCATCTTGATCTCCAGCAGCACGCGCTCTCCAGCAGCACCCCTTTGTTTTTCCAAGCTATTGCTTGACATACTACTTTCCAAAGATATTTTCCAAGGTAAGGCTTGCTAAATAAACCATCTCCATGAACCCGACAATACCGGAGCTCGATATGTCGTCGCCGCTCGTTTCCCCTTTAAACGCCATTGATATCCAGAGTTCTCATCTATCCAGGCATTCCGATAGGGCGGTGGTCTGATTCCATGACCGCGATAATCCAAACGCTTCTGGCGCGGCTTGAAAGCGGCGATGACGGCCCGCTCCTGCGCTTTGCTCTGGGTAAAAGTCTGCTGGATGCCAGTGATGCAAACGGCGCGCTTCCGCACCTGCGCGAGGCTGTCCGTCAGAATTCAGACTACGCTGCCGCATGGGCACAACTCGGCCGCTGCGAACTTGCTCTTGGTGCCGAAGACGCCGCCATCGAGGCCTGGAGTCGAGGTCGCGACGCTGCTCGCCGGCATGGCGAGGTTCAAGCCGAACGCCAGATCTCCGTCTGGCTTCGGCGGGCTGTTGCAAGGAACGCCGGCAATGCCTGACGTGTTTGGTGTTTTGCTGCTCAAATCCATCATAGGATTGGGCTTTGGGGACTGTTTGCGGCCTGGAGCAACCTAGTTGGGCTTCCCGGCATCGCATCATACGCGGCTCGCGGAGCAACCGAATGCAGCACGAGCCGCGCAGAGACTTAGTAGCGTTGGAAGGATGCTAATTGCTTCCTAACTACGCGAAAACGACTTCTTCCATTTCGATCTTGCTCGTGTCGATTTCCATCGCCAACCCGGGTCGATCCGGCACTTCAATCATGCCGTCAATGACATCGAGGGGATCAACGAGGAAATGCTCGTGCACGGCATTCCACTTGACCAGATACTCCTGATAGGGCGTGTGGATCGGCGATTGCACCGCCGAAAAATGCGCCGTGGCAAAACTTGAATGGCCGTGGGGGATGGTGACAAGATCGTGGACCGAGGCGTAGGCGGCGATCTTCAGTGTTTCCGTCAATCCACCGCACCAATAAATATCCGGCTGAATGACGTCGAGCGCCTCCGAGTCGATGAAGCGTTTGAACCCCCAGCGCGTATATTCGTGTTCGGCGCCGGACAGCGGGATACGAATGCGCTCCCGGATCTTGCGATAGCTGTCGATCCGATCGGGCATGACGCATTCTTCAAGCCAACGAGGCCTATATTGTTCGATCCGATCGGCAAGATCGACGACATAGCCGACATCCATAGCCTGCCAGCAGTCGAACATCAGATCATAGTCTTCGCCGACCGCTTCGCGGAGTGTGCGCACCAGCTCGACGTTTTTCTTCAAGCCCTCCGCGCCGCTCATCGGTCCATGGCGAAAGAACCATTTCTGAGCCCGATAGCCCATTTCCTTGTATTCAATCGCACGCTCGCGGACCCGACCGGGGTCGAGAACCGCAAAGCCGAGCATCGAGGCATAGGCTGGAATCTTCGTCTGCGTCGGCCCGCCGAGCAGACGATAGACCGGCTGGTTCAGCCATTTTCCGCGCAAGTCCCAAAGCGCGCAGTCGATGGCTGAAATCGCCAGCATGGCGTCGCCCTGTCGGCCGTGAACCATGAAACGGTGCATCTGGTCCCAAAGGCGTTCGCCGGCTATCGCATCTTGACCGACCAGCAATCGCCGCAGGCTTTTTGCAATGATGAATGCCACCCCTTCCGGAATTGGCCCAGCCAGACCGGTAACGCCTTCGTCCGTATGGATTTCGACGAAATAGGTGACGATCTTGAATCCGTCGGCGGTCTGCACACCACCCTCGAAGTCATTTCGCGTCCGGTATTCGGGATAGATATCGACGGGACGAACAAGGCGTTCCTCCCAAAGATCTGCCTGTGTCGGCAAGGTGCCGGCCAATTTTCTAAGACGGATTTCCGTTATCAGCATTATCGGACCTCGACTGCGGAGTTAGACCGGTTTCGCCCAAACAGGACGGTGATGATGGTAAGAACAACGATCGACATGGCGGCCATCAGCGCCAACCAATAAAGGCCGCCGTTGAAATCGCCCGTCGAGTCGCGGATGGTTCCAATGACCCAGGGATTGACGACACTCGACAAATTGCCAAGCGCATTGATGAGTGCAATGCCACCGGCAGCAGCCGCACCGCTAAGGATTGCTGTGGGCAGGCCCCAGAAAACCGGCATGGCGCCGAAGACACCAAAAGCGGCAACGCAGAGAAAAATGAGTTTCACCGTCGGATCACCGGCACTCCCGGCCCCGACCAGGCCGATAATGGAAATGGTCAAGGCACAATAGTTCGCCATCCGGCGCTTGCCCGGCAGGTCGGCAAGGCGGCCGAGCAACAGCATGCCCGCAAGGCCAAACAAATAGGGAATGGCCGCGACGAAGCCGGTCTGCAACTGGCTGAGACCGAACCCCTTGAGGATCAAGGGCAGGAAGGTGCTGACCGCGCCATTGAGGTTTGTGAGGCCGTAGTACATCAGGCAGAAAAGCAAGACCTGCGGGCTGAGCAAGGCCTTCAGGAGCTGCTTGCCATGACCGCTTGCACTCAGCGCCGACCGCTCCCGTTCCTCCTTGGTCAGCCGCTCCACCAGCCATGTCCGTTCAGCAGCATCGAGGAACTTTGCTTCCGAAGGGTTGCTCGGAAGAATGAACGGGATGCACACGGCCAACAACACGGCTGGAACACCCTCAAGCAGATACATCCATTGCCAGCCATGCAGTCCTAAAATTCCGTCCATCTGCAAAAGCAAGGTCGATACCGGCGTGCCGATCACCAAGGCAATTGGAATCCCAGCCATGAACAGGCTGATGATACGGCCGCGATAGGCCGAGGGATACCAAAGCGTCAGATAGAAGACGACGCCCGGAAAGAAACCGGCTTCGGCAGCGCCAAGCAAGGCCCGCAACACGTAAAGACTGCCCGCGCTCCAGACCAAGGCATGAGCGCTGGAAAGCAATCCCCAGGTCAACATGATCCTGGCGATCCACCAGCGGGCGCCAAAGCGCTCCAGCGCCAGATTGGACGGAATTTCCAGCAAGACGTAGGGCACGAAGAACACGCCGGCGGCAAAGCCGAATGCGGCGGTCGACAGACCAAGATCCTGGTTCATCGTCAGCGCCGCCACGCCGACATTGGCGCGGTCAAGAATTGCAATAAAATAAGCAAAAATCAAAATCGGCAGCAAACGCCACGTCAGCTTGCCGATAACAACCTGTTCGGAAACAGCCATTCTCTCCTCCTAGAGATCCATTCGCTCTAACACCGAAGGATGCCTTCACCTCTCCGAGCTTCCGGTTGATCCCTTCAAATGATTCCCGGAAACGTTTCCGGCATTGCCATGCCTCAAGGTCACTGTCAAGTAAGGGACACTTTGCTATCGACGAATTGAGCCTCATGAAGAAACCAACCAACGTCGGCATTCGGGAACTTGCAGCCCATCTTGGCATGGCCATCAGTACGGTCTCACGGGCGATGAACGACCGCAGTGAAGTGAGCGCCAAGACCCGGAAAAAGATCCTCGATGCCGCCGAACAATTGGGCTATCGGCCAAATCAGTCCGGACGAAGCCTGCGCAGCGGATCGACGAAAGCCATTGCCCTGACGATGCGCACCGACATTGGCCGTTCGACTGCCGGCGAGACGTTTTTCATGGCACTCAGCGAGGGCCTGCAAAGCGCACTTGCCGATGCCGGGCTGGACCTGATCATTCTGCCCTGCGCCTCCGACCAGGACGAGAACCAGTTTCTCTATCGCGCCGTCGACAGGAAGCTGGCCGACGGCTTCATCATTTCCAACGTTCAGCGCTTCGACCCACGCATCGACTATATGAAGAAATGGCATGTGCCTTTCGTCGCGCTCGGAAGCAGCGAGACGCCGGGGGATTACGCAGCTCTGGATCTGGACTTTGCCGGCGTCGCCCTGAGGGCCGTAAGGCGGCTGATTGATCATGGCCATCGGCGGATAGCGCTGGGACTGACGGCGCAGGAAACCAACAACAACTACGTTTTTCTCGAAGGTTTCCGTCGCGGCCTTGGCGAGGCAGGGATCGAGTTCGACGACGCCTTGGTCTTGCGCCTGCACGACCGGATTTCCGGCGGCTATGAATTGGGATCCGCTCTTCTGGCGATGGACGTCCGCCCCACCGCGGTGGTGCTGATTCAGGAAACCATGGCGATGGGCCTCTATCAGCGCCTGGGCGAAGCAGGCCTGCAACCCGGCAGGGATCTCGCCGTCATCGGGTTTCGCGAAAATCCGGTCTGCCGCTACCTGACCCCGCCGCTGACAAGCTTCCGCATCGACTTGAAGCAATACGGTGTCCGGCTGGCCGAGATGATGGTTTCCGTACTGGAGGGCATGACCATTCCGGAAGCGCAATCGACTTTGACGCGCGAAGTCTGGTCAATGGATATTGTGCCCGGCCAAAGCGACGCCGAGCCTGTACGCTAGGCAAGAATGCCAGCAATCTTTGGTGACCTGGCAGAGCGCGCAGGTACGCCGAACACGATCGGCGATTGCCCCCGCTGATGTTCACCTGAACCGACCCGTCTGACGCCAACATGCCGCCGATGCACAAGACATTGCCGGGTAGATAGAAGGTGCTGGTTTACACAAATATATCTTCCTGGTAAGATACTGGTATATTAAATTCCGAAAGCAGCCCAGCGAGACCTTGATGAGTGACACCATACATGCCGTGCAATTGGCGTGGAGCCGAGAACGACCCGATGTTGATAATTGGCCCGTGGGGGTGATCGGGCGAGTGCAACGACTTTCCCATCTGCTCGAGGACGAACTTCAGAGCTTCTTCCGCCAGTACAATCTGGATACGAGCGAAGTGGACGTGCTGTTCACGCTGCGCCGGTCTGGCGCACCCTATGGGCTGACACCGACGCAGCTTGTCAAATCCTTGATGGTCACCTCTGGCGCCATCACCAAACGCATCAATCGGCTGGAAAGAAGGAATTTAGTCGAACGCATTCCCGACGCCCTAGATCGCCGGATCGTGCAGGTTCGATTGACCCAGCAAGGTCTTGCGATGGTCGATGCACTGTTCGCACCACATATCGCCAATGAAGGCCGACTGCTGCAAGGCATGGATCGAGATAAGCTGGACCAGCTCGCCGGCCTGCTCCAAGCCCTTTTACAGACCTTTGGTGAAGCCTCGTACCGATGACTGCGGAATTGCATGCGGCAAATCCCGTGTGCCGTCCGCCTATCTTGGAGTTCTTGATGCCGTTTTCCAGAGATGTCCGACCTGACGAGACCGCCGCCCGCACCGCGCTTTGGCGCGCCTTGCATAGGGCAATCGACCCACCACCACATGTGCTGGAGGATGAGCTGGGATTGAAGCTGCTGAACCCGGGTCCGGACTGGCTCAAGCGCGGAGATATGGACCCCGGCTTTACGCGTCCGTTTCGGGCATCGATCGTGGCCCGGGCTCGGTTCATAGAGGACCTGGCAATCGACCGAGCAAAACAGGGCCTGAGCCAATATGTCATTCTCGGCGCCGGTCTTGATACGTTTGCCCAGCGCAACCCCGAAATCGGCGCTTTGCTTGATGTCTTCGAGATCGACCAGCTCGGAACACAGCAATGGAAACAAAACCGCCTGACCGAACTTGGGTTTCCCGTTCCCGACTGGCTGCATTTTGTGCCTGTCGATTTCGAGCAGGGACGGTCGTGGTGGGATAGTCTGATGACTGCAGGATTCGACCCGACGAAGGCCACGCTTGTCGTATCCACAGGTGTGAGCATGTACCTGACCCACGCAGCGAATGAGTTGACCCTCCGGCAGGCAGCCGGATTGCCGCCCGGCTCTACCTTCGCGATGACGTTTCTCGTCCCTACGGAGTTGGCCGATCCCGTTGTTCGGCCGGGCCTTGAAATGGCAGTCCGCGCCGCAACGGCGAGCGACACCCCCTTTCGATCGTTCTACACGCCCGAAGACATTCTTGCCCTTGCACACAAGGCGGGTTTCCGGCGCGCTCAGCATGTGTCAGGCGACGAGCTCGCCAATCGTTATTTTGCACACCGAAAAGATGGGCTCAGGCCACCTAATAACGCCGAGGAGCTCTTGGTCGCGCATACCTAGTCGCTCCGACGGAATCGGGGCGTTTCCAGTCGATGGGAGCTGCCTCCTGAAGGGACCGCAGAATTCGCAATTCCATCCCTAACCTACAGAAATCAACGACACTGTTCGCCTCCAACCAAACGACCAGTTTCGATTCTTGACGATGAGTTGCATCATGTATACACCGTATACATGAGCACTCGCATCGTCATCCTGAATTGCGCACTCGATGAATTGCAGGCTGTCGGCCTGGACAAGCTCAGTTTGCGCGCCGTTGGGAAACGGGCGGGCATAACGCCCATGGCGGTCTACCGGCATTTTCAGGATAGAGCGGACCTGCTGCATGCGCTTGGCGACCACGCTCTTTCTCAGTGGCAAGCACGCGTCGAGCAAATTCAAGACGTGGATTTCCGCGGCTGGATTGACGCCGTCACCCGCGCATTCATAGACCTCGCTCTCGATTCACCGGCGCTCTTCGATGCCGCTTTCGTGCTCAAGACGCGCGCCGAACGTGTATATCCTCAGGACTTCGTCGGGGGCCGCTCTCCAGTGGTTGGAGCCTTTTCGGCTCGCCTGGCAGACGGTCAGCAGCGCGGCCTGGTACGCCCGGGCGATGCGCTTGAGATCGCCATATTCTCCTGGGGCCTGTTGCAAGGGCTGATCGGGATGCATCGTTCCGGCCGCTTCAATCTTTCGCGTGAAGACTTCACCGACATGTGCCTGCGGGCTGTCGCCAGACTCATCAACAAGGACTAGCCGATGAAAATGAGAGGCTTGATTGCTGCACTGATTTCCGGCGCTGTCCTTGCGGTGAGCCGCGATACAGGTCATCTGGGCTTTCTCGTTTTGCTAGGTCCGATTCCACTTTTCGTCCATGTCCTGGGTGAAAGGCGGGCTTTGAATGTATTCGCGCTGGCATACCTGGTCGGGCTGATGGCCGAGGCTGGCCCGCTTTACTTCTATGGCGGCGTCATTCCCATGATTTATTGGATTGTAGCGCTGCAGGCACTGTTTTTTGCCCTGTCGGTCCTTTTCATGTGGGCCCTATATCCACGAAGCCCGACGGTTGCCGTTTTTGCCTATGCAGCCATGACGGGTGCAATTGAACTTTTGTACTCCTACATCTCGCCAAACGGCAGCTTCGGCGCGCTTGGCTATGCGTTGGTGGACGTTCTTCCTTTGCTGCAGGTGGCATCGCTTGCGGGCGTGAGCAGCCTCAGCTTTCTCGCGGCGATCATACCCGCCGGCATTGCAATGCAGATCCGGCGGCCGACCGATTACTTTGCCGCTTCAGCATGGATTCTACCGGTTCTTGCCGCTCTTCTGTTTGGATTTTGGCGGCTGGCGCAGCCGGATGGCGAAACTATTCGCATAGCACTCCTGAGCAACGACGAATTTGCTGGCGTCGCTACCGATCAGCCGGATCGCAATGAAGCGATTGTCGCTGATTTCCGCCAGAATATCGAACAGGTTGCGAGCAAAAGGCCGGCCTACATCGTCACGCCGGAAAAGATGTTCCTGCCCACGCCGGAATTTGCGCAGCTTTCCGTGAAATTGAACACGAAAATCGTCGCCGGAATAGACCGGCCGCTTGGCAATGGGCAACGCTCCAATACGGCGGAATTGACCAGGCCCGATCTGTCACCGCTGGCGTATGACAAGCATTACCTTATTCCGGGGCTGGAAGGTGAATATGTTCCCGGCAAGGATCTAGTAAGCGTTGATCGCGTCGGCATCGCGATTTGCAAGGACATGGATTTTCCCCAGTTCCTTCGAACCTATGGCAGCCGGCACATTGGCCTATTGCTGGTACCGGCTTGGGATTTCAACGCAGATGGAAGACTGCATGGCAAGATGGCCATCGTACGGGGCGTGGAAAACGGCTTCGCGATCGCGCGTGCAGCCAGTCACGGCTTGCTGACGTTAAGCGATAGCAAAGGCAGGATCATAGCCGAGACCGCCTCCACAAAAGGCCAGGGCAATCTTGTCGACGCAGTGCCGCTTGGGTCCGGGGATACTTTCTACGCGCGCAATGGCGATGCCTTCGGCTGGTCGCTTATCATCCTGTGCGGCGGACTTCTGTTGGCCTTGCTGGTGGTCAGGGTCGAGCCCCACAGGGATGCATGACGTAAGCGCTGCCACAGCGAAATAGCGAGCGCGGGCATGTCGGCCGCTCGCTGAAGGGCGAGCCGCCGAACCGTCGCATGAAAGAGAATGAGTTTTGCAAAGTTTGAGTTGACCGCTTTCAATGGCGAGGCAACACTTGCGGCCTGTAGCAAGGCAGGAGGAAACATGATGGATGAACCAGACCGTTGGCGCCACATGGCAAGTGCACCGAAAGACGGCAGCAGGATCCTCGTCACGATCCGCTCGACTGAACAGGGGCCGGCCGCAGTTGATCTCGCCTACTGGTCGAATGGCGATCAGTTCGGCGCAGAAGGCTGGCGCGCCTCCGATTCCTCGCCCGGCCGCCTCTTCGAATACGCCGAGCCGGAATTGAAGTGTTGGATGCCGATGCCTTCGGCCAATCTCAACCGCACCGCAATGCCCTCACCGTGGGAAGGTGAAGACGCGGAGCAGCTCGACGGATCGGGGATCTAAGAACTCGCTTCCCCACGCTGCCAAGATTCGATGCGTGGTAAAATCAAATCGACATATGCCTGCCCAATATCAGCCAACCGCCTTATCTGGGTTGTCTGTCATCGGGCCTTCACGTCCTTAGCAACTGCTTCAGGTCACTGTTTGGGTCTGCCAGCACGCCCTTGTCGGGATTGATCCCCAATTCGAGCATCTTCCGGCCGACTATATAGGCGGTCGCATCGTTGATCGCGTCGACGGATACGAATGCGCCTGACTTGAAATACCAGACGGAATGCGTGCCCTTGCGACCATCCGCGCGAAGAAGCGTCTGATCATAGCCAAGATTGAAGCCGGCGATCTGCAGCTTCACATCATACTGATCCGACCAGAACCATGGTTTCGGCCTGTAGGCCGCATCGCCGCCAGCAATGACCAAGGCTATGGCCTCGGCCTGGTCGACGGCATTCTGAACCGACTCGAAGCGGATGCGCCCCTCCTGCCAGGGAAGCGACGCGCAGTCGCCGGCCGCGAATATAGATGGATCGGATGTCCGGCCGAACTCATCCACAACGATACCGTTCTTGACCTCCAGACCCGCGACATCGGCGAGCTGATCATTCGGAACAACACCAATACCAACGATGACGCAATCGACATCCACCACCGTACCGTCGGAGAGCCTGGCGGCGGTGACCTGGCCGTCCCTGCCGATCAGATGATCGAGGCCGGTCTTCTCCCTGATGACAACGTCATGCGCTTGATGAATGGCACGTATAATATCTGCCGTTTCCCTTGCCGCCGTCCGTTGCAAAATACGGTCGGCCATCTCGATCAGGGTGACCTCCATTCCGCGATGACGGGCAACAGCTGCCGCTTCGAGCCCAATATAACCGCCACCGATAATCAGCACGCGACGGCCGGGCAGCATCGCTTCAGCCAGATGGTCGGCATCGCGCTTGTCGCGCATGACATGGACGCCCTTCAGTGTCCCGCCGATCGCCGCCGGGAGCTGCCGGGGTGTCGATCCGGTTGCAAGCAGCAGAGTTCCGTAGTCGAGAACCGTCCCGTCGTGCAGGAGCACCTGTTTTCGCTCGCGCCTGATCTCCTCCACCCAGGTCGAGAGGTGAAACTCGACCCTGTTGTCGGCATACCACTGCTCGGGACGGAACAGCAGCCGATCGAAGCTCATGTCGCCGAGAAGATATTTCTTTGACAGCGGCGGCCGCTGGTAGGGCAAGACGTCCTCAGCACCGATAATGGTGATCGGACGATCATCTTTCAAAGCCCGCAATTTTGCGGCAGCCGCAAAGGCCGCCTGGCCCGCGCCGACGATGACCAGTCTTCCGGTATTTGGCATCTAAGAGATCTTTCTTCACGAACGGGCAACAGGTCCCGCCTTCAGCTGCGATATTCCGGCTCCTCAGCATCAAGGATCGCCCGTACCTCGGACAGATGGTCGATCGCGAACTGGCCATAGTCAGCCCATTGCTGCTGTGTGACCGCCGCGACATTGTCGGATACGATCCGCAATGGGCGACCCGAAGCATAGGCGATCATCAGTGTCTCGCAGGCACGTTCGAAATAATACATTTCGTCCAGCGCCGCAGCGACCGTATCGGCGGCGACCAGCACGCCGTGATTGCCCATCAGCAGCACGTTGCCGTCGCCGAGCGCTGCAGCCAAACGGTCACCTTCGTCGGTGGAAAGGCCCATGCCGCCAAAGCCCTCGTCGATGACGAGCCGGCCGAAGAAGCGCATGGTGTTCTGGTCGATCGGCGGCATGCGGCTGTCGGCGAGCGAGGCAAGCGCCGTCGCATAGCGCGGATGCAGGTGCATCACGCAGCGGGCATGCGGACAGCGGGCATGGATCCGGCCATGGATATGCCAGGCGGTAGGATCGGGCGCATCCGGCCGGTCGAGCGTCGAGGCATCCTCGGTATCGAGCAGGATAAGGTCGGAGGCGCGTATCCGTGAAAAATGCCGGCCGCGCGGGTTCATCAGGAAGTATCGCCCGCTCGGCTCGACGGCGACACTGAAATGATTGGCGACGGCTTCGTGCATCCCCAACCGGGCGAACCAGCGGAAGGCTGCGGCAAGATCGCACCGCATCGTGTTCATGGTGTCCTCATCCGGCATCACGCCCGGGGCACGGGTCGACAGGGTCTCTATGGCGTTCATGCGTTGGTCCTCCGTGTGAGATTTTCATTTGCATTTGGAGTGGCACGCAATGGCGTGCGGCCACGGATGATATCCGCAGCCTTTTCAGCGATCATGATGGTCGAAGCATTGGTGTTGGCGCTGACGATCGCCGGCATGATCGAGGCATCCACGACGCGCAGGCCTTCAAGCCCGCGAATGCGGCATTCCGGATCGACGACGGCGCCCGGATCGTCCGCCGCGCCCATCCGGCAGGTGCCGACAGGATGATAGCAGGTCTCCAGCGTTTGCCGGATCCAGCAATCGATCTCCTCGTCAGTCCGTACAGCCGGGCCGGGAAAAAGCTCTTCACCGGCGAAGGGAGCAAGCGCCGGCTGTGAAAGCACGTCGCGCAACAAATGAACGCCGGCGCGAAGATCGGTGAGATCCTGCGGGTCGTCCAGATAGTTGAACAGGATCTCCGGTGCCTGAAACGGGTCGCTGCTCGTCGCGCGCACATGTCCACGACTGCGCGGCCGCATCAGGTCGATATGGACCTGGAAGGCATGTTTGGCTAGCACGTCTGTTCCGCCGGGCACCACCGCCAGCGGCATGAAGGTGAACTGAATATCCGGCTGGTCCAGCTCGCGTCGGCTGGTCACGAACCCGCCTGCCTCGAAATGGTTGGTCGCCGCCGGGCCGGAGCCTCTGAGCATCCATTCGGCACCCGCCAGCCAGCTGCGCGGCGCGCGCGTGACAGGATAGAGGGAGACCGGCTGCTTGCAGGCATGCTGGATGACAAGATCGGGATGATCATTCAGGTTCTCGCCGACACCGGGCAGGGCGTGGCGCACCTTGATGCCAGCGCTTTCCAGATGCTTGGGCGAGCCGATGCCCGATAGCTGCAGCATATGCGGCGAACCGATGGCGCCGCCGCAGAGGATCACTTCGCCCGCTGCGGCAAGATGCTCGCGCCCGGCCTTCGCATAGCGGATTCCCTTCGCACGCTGCCCTTCGATGTCGATCCCCAGCACATGCGCGCCTGTGATCACCGTCAGGTTGGGCCGACTGCGTGCGGGATTGAGATAGGCATGCGCGGCGCTCCAGCGGCGGCCACGCCAGGTGCTGCGCTCGACCGCGCCGAAGCCCTCCTGCTGGCGGCCGTTGAAATCGCTGGTCCTTGGATAGCCCGCCTCGACGCCGGCTGCGATAAAGGCACTGGCAAGCGGCGATCCCTCGACGTCGCCACGCGTGATCCTGATGGGGCCACCCTTGCCGCGAATGCGATCATCCGCGCCAGGAGCGGTTTCCGCCCTGCAGAAATAGGGAAGCACGTCCTCATAGCTCCAGCCGCGCGCACCAAGCTGCGCCCAGCCATCAAAGTCGCGTGGATGACCGCGCAACCAGACCATGCCGTTGATCGAGGATGAGCCACCCAGAACCTTGCCACGGGGATGCCCGAGCCGCCGGTTTTCCAGATGCGGCTCGGGTGCTGAGGTAAACGCCCAGCTATAGCGGTCTCCCCAGACCACGCGCGACATGCCCGCAGGCATTCTGAGCCATATGGATCGGTCCTCTGGCCCGGCCTCAAGGAGGAGAACCCGGCATGCCGGATCCTCCGTCAGGCGTGCCGCCAGCACACAACCGGCGGAGCCGGCACCGGCGATGACATAGTCCCACGACATGTCGGCGCGTCCGCTCATTCCCGGATCGCCTTGTAGCAAAGCGTATGGAAATGATGCACGAGGTTCTCGCTCTGATTGGGGCGCGCGGGATCGATCAGATACTTGCCGGAACCGAAGCCGAGGGAATGCAGCCCCTTCTGGTTGGTGATGTTCAGTTCGATATCTTCGGGGCCGAGCTGTGTGTTCATCCACTCGATCGCCGCTTCCGTCACCGGCGGCATTGGACGACCTTTCGGCTTGTAATAGCCAAAGCGAAGCAGGGATTTTTCGGGCCCAAGCGGGATCATGATGAAGGTGCCGACCATATCCGTGTACGGAAAGCTGTAGAAGGTCGTGTTGGGAAAGATCCCTATGTTGAAGAACCAGTCCGTCTGCCAGGTCGAGCCTTCGAGCGGCACGCCATAGGCTTCCTTGGCGCCCTTGTTGGGAGGGCCGATATAGGTCCACCACTGCCCGTAAGGCGTCAACGCATAACCCTCGAAATTGATCAGTGCCGCCAGATCCTTGTGAACCGGTCCCGAGAGGTCGAAATGATAGCCCTCGATCGAATTTTCCTGAATGACCTTCCAGTTCGCATCGACAATGACGTCCGATTCCGAGGCTAGTTCGAGATTGTCAAGATCGGGAAGAAAGCGGCGCATCTCGGCTTCCGCTCCGCTGGCAATTTCGGCGACGGCGGGAGCGTTCTCGTCAAGTGTGATGAAGACGAAGTTCGCGAAGATTTCGAACCGGACATGCCGGAGACCCCAGTCCTTCTTGTTGAAGTCCTCGAGATTCTCGGTGCGCGGCGCGCCGCGCAGGCTACCGTCCTGATTATAGCACCACGAATGATACATGCAGCGGATCACGCCCGGCCTGTTGCCGCGCCGCTCATCGATCAGCCGGTTGCCGCGATGCCGACAGACATTGTGAAACGCACTGATTTCACCGCCCTTGCCGGCCATCACAACGACGCTCTGTTCGAAGATGTCTTGCACGACGAAATCGCCGGGATTGGCGAATTCGTTGATGTGGCCAACGACGTGCCAACAGTTCATGAAGATCTTCGCCTTCTCTTCGTCAAACACACCCTGATCAAAGAAGAACGAAGCCGGCATCGACGTGCCCGTCCGCGGATCGCTATAGTCCCAGGTCAATTGCGCTATGGTCATGCCTACCCTCCTGTTCAACGATGCGGCCCGGGAAGGACCCGCCACAGAAGGATGCTATGATCCAAAAGAGCTCTGCGATTGACATTATCCGCCATATTCCGAAAAGCGACGCCATTCGGCCTTGCCAGAAATCGATAGCAATTTTAGTATGTTATAGGCCGCCCAGCTCAATCGATTATCACATCCGAAGCAACCAGACGATTTTGGACATTATGCGTCCGAAAAAATCAAAAGGCTCTCCATGTCGTCGTTCGAAAATCCTAAAGGTCATCGCTTCGGCCTCGTACTTGCTCCGGGGTTTTCCTATCTTGCGCTGGCGATGGCGATCGAGCCGCTGTTCATCGCCAACTGGCTTGCCCGTCGTAGGATCTTTAGCTGGAACACCCTGTCGACCGACGGGTTCGCGGTCGCGGCCAGCAACGGGATCCAGAGTGCCGTCGACTATCCCCTCGGCACGACAGAGCGTTTCGATGTTGTGCTGATACTGGCCAGCTTCGACGCACGTGAAGCGGCATCGGACCATCGGCTGCTGAAGTGGCTGCGCTGGGTCGAGCGGGCGGGCGCCGAGGTCGGCGCAATCGAGACCGGAAGCGAAATACTGGCCGCCGCCGGCCTGATGGAGGACCATCGGGCGCCCGTACACTGGTACAACATCGAAGGCATGCGGGAACGCTACCCCGACGTCAATGTGACCGATACGCTCTACAGCCTTTCCGCGCGCCGGCCCATCTCGGCGGGCGCGAGCGCGACCCTCGACATGATGACCGCCCTCATTGCCCGCACCGCCGGTCAGGAGCTTGCAAACGAGGTCGCCCAACACCTGTTGCTGCAGAAGCGAGAGGGCCACGACCGTCAACAGACATCAGACAACCGCGACCAGGGCACCGTGGCGCGCGATCCCGTGACCCGCGCACGCCACATCATGGCTGCGACGATTGACGAGCCCCTTCCCTGTCCGAAAATTGCTGCGATGGTCGGCGTTTCGGAAAGGCATCTGCAGCGCCTATTCCAACAACAGCTCGGCTCTGGCATGACTCAGGCCTATCACATGCTGCGCATGGAGCGGGCGCATCAACTGGTTCAGCAAACGGAACTGACCATTACGCAGATCGCGGTTGCCTGCGGCTTCTCCTCGCTCGAGGTCTTCTCGCGCACCTACAGGAAGGCCTTCAGTGTCTCCCCGAGCAAGGATAGACACCAGTCCGTCGACAGCAGCGTGTTTCGCCGAGGAAATATGGGGCACCCCAATTTGCCCCGCGGAAGAAACCAGCCGGTATAACCTCCGGCTGGCGTTGTATTTGCTGCTCAGCGGGATGTCAGATCATCGGGCAGTTCGGCATTGTGGTATTTGCGATAGATATCGCGCAGCACCTTGTTGTCGAAGTTTGTCTTTACCCATTGGTCCAGCCATCCCTTCAGGGCAGTTTCGCCCTTCGGAATGCCGATGCCCAGCACGGTCTCCTTCTGGGTGAACTTCACCTGCAGCGGATGATCGCCAAGCTTCTTGTTGATGCCGTTGATGACAGCCGACTGGCTAGAGAGAATGTCGACCTGGCCCGAGACGACGGAGGTGATGAGCGTCGCGTCATCTTCAAAGCGGACGATATTGGCGCCCTTGGCATTTGCCGAGATGTCCTGATCATTCGTCGTCGCCCGGGTAACCCCGACGCGCTTGCCGACGAGATCCGAATAGCCCTTGATCTCGATGCTCGGAGGCGCCGCAACGACGAGCGCCAGTGTGGCGTAGGGAACGGAGTAGTCGATCGCTTTCTTCCGTTCATCGGTGATGCCGAGCGCGGAAACGACCATGTCGGCCTTGCCGGTCTGGACGGACGGGACGCGTGCCGCATTGGTGATCTCCACCAATTCCAGCTGAACGCCGAGGTCTTTGGCGATCAACTGCGCGGTCTCGACGTCCGATCCCGTCGGCTTCAGATTTTCGTCCACAAATGAATATTCCGGAGTGCCCATCGCAACCGCGATGCGGACTTTCCCGGCCTTCTTGATGTTGTCGAGCACATCCGCATGGGCAACGGTCGCAAGCGCAAGCAGACCGGCACTGGCAATCAGCGCAAGCTTCGAAATCATTCTTCTCTGCATATGAAACTCCTCTCTGGTTGTTCGACCCTGCGCCTGGGCACAAGTACTCCTCTTGGAATTCAAAGCTCGGCGGCCATGAATTCCCTCAATTCAGGCGTCTGGGGATTGGAGAGGATATCCGCCCCTCCGGTTTCCCAGACCTTGCCGGTATGCATGTAGATCACGCGGTTGGCGGCGCGTTTGGCAAAGCCCATCTCATGCGTCACGACGATCATGGTCATGCCGCCGCGGGCAAGATCCTCCATCACCCGCAAGACCTCGCCGGTGAGCTTGGGGTCGAGCGCGGACGTCACTTCGTCGAACAGCATGACCTTCGGCTGCATGGCGAGCGACCTAGCAATGGCCACGCGCTGCTGCTGACCGCCTGAAAGCTGTTCCGGGTAGCTTTCGATCTTTTCCGATAGCCCAACCTTGGCGAGCACTTGTACAGTAACCTCGCGCGCCTGGTCCTTGCGCATGCCTTTGACGCGGCGCAATGCCAGCATGATGTTTTCAGCGACGGTCATGTGGGGAAACAGATTGTAGCTCTGGAACACCATGCCGATATCCCGGCGCAGGGCGCGAAGATCGAGTTTCGGGTCTTCTACGCGATGGCCACAGACATCGATCGAGCCGCCCTGAATCGTCTCCAGGCGATTGATGCAGCGCAGTGCGGTGCTCTTGCCGGAACCCGACTGGCCGATCAGCGCGACGACCTCGCCGGCATTGATCTCGAAGGAGACCCCTTTCAGCACCTCCAGCTCGCCGAAGCGCTTGACGACATTGGTGAGCTTAACGGCGACCGACATTGAGTTTCCTCTCAAGCGAACGGCTCCAGACCGACAGCGGATAGCAGACGCAGAAGTAAAAGAAGGCTGCGACGCCAAAGACCAGGAAGGGCTGGAACAGTGAGTTGTTGATGACCTGGGCAGCGCGGGTCAGCTCCAGAAAGCCGACGACCGAAGCAAGCGATGTGTTCTTGACGAGCTGCACGAGGAAGCCGACCGTCGGCGGCGTGGCAATTTTCAAAGCCTGCGGCAGGATGACATCCCGCAGGGCCTGCCAGCGCGTGAGCCCAAGGCATTCGGCAGCCTCGAACTGTGTCTTGGCAATCGACTGTACGGAGCCGCGCCAGATCTCGCCGAGATAGGAGCTCGAATAGACCATCATGCCGAGGCAGGCGGCGACAAGCGGCGGCACCGAGATACCGAAGACGCCAAGACCGAAATAGAGAAGAAACATCTGGATGAGCAGCGGCATGCCCTGCACGATCTGGATGTAGACAAGAGCCACCCGCCGCAGCCAGCGGAAGCGTGATATGCGCGCAAGCATGACGAAAAAGCCCGCGATGCCACCGAACAGAAAGGCGAGTGCCGAAAGAACCACGGTCCACGCGAGGCCTTCGAGCAAATAGACGAGATGATTGGTCGAAAATGCACCGAGCATCAGTACCTCACAAACCGAGTTCGAGTTTGCGGCGGCGCGGGAAGGCGATAAGCCCGAGCCCGAAGAAGGCGGCGCGCATCAGATAGGTGATGGCAATGTAAAGGACCGCAACGACCACATAGGTTTCCAGCGAGCGGAACGTGTTCGACTGTATGTTGTTGGCGACGCCCGTCAGTTCCTCTGCCGATATCTGCGAGCAGATCGAGGTCGAGAGCATCATCAGGATGAATTGGCTGGAAAGGGCCGGATAGACCCTCTCTATCGCCGGAAGCAGGATGATGTCGCGATAGATCTGGAATTTCGAAAGGCCAAGCGATTCCGCCGCCTCGATCTGGCTCGGATGGACGGAATCGATGCCAGCCCGTACGATTTCCGCCGTATAGGCACCGACATTGATCACCATCGCGAAGACGGAGGCAGCGACGATCGGCAGACGAACGCCGATGGAAGAGAGGCCGAAGAAGATGAAGAAGATCTGTACAATGAAGGGAGTATTGCGCACCGTTTCGATGTAAGCACCGGCCAGACCTCGTAGTGTTGCCACATCGGATCGACGGGCGATCGCACAGGCAATGCCGATCGCAAGACCGATAATCACCGAGAACAGCGTGATCTCGACAGTCGTCAGCGCGCCCGCCAGAAAATCCAGCCAATAGGGCAGTAACGCCCCAAAATCGAATTGATACTGCATCTCTCCTCCAAATGTTGCGCGAGACCACCCGATCCCACCGTCCTCAGCGCGCCAGCCATCCTCCATCGACCGGAATCACGGTTCCGTGGATGTAGTCGGATGCGGGCGCGGCGAGGAACACGGCGGTCGCACCGATATCCTCCGGCGTCCCCCAACGACCAGCGGGAATGCGGGCAAGGATCGCAGCGTTGCGATCCGGATCCTCGCGCAGCGCCGTGGTATTGTTCGTCACGAAATAGCCGGGTGCAATCGCGTTCACATTGACGCCCTTGCCAGCCCATTCGCAGGCAAGCAGCCGCGTAATACCCGCAAGCCCGCTCTTCGAGGCCGTATAGGAAGGGATTCGTATCCCTCCCTGGAATGACAGGAGTGAGGCGATGTTGATGATCTTGCCCCGGCCCCTTTCGAGCATATGTCGGCCCGAGGCCTGCGATAGAAAGAATGCCGTCTTCAGATTGGTATCGATGACCGCATCCCAATCCTCCTCGGTGAAGTCGATCGAGTCGGCACGGCGGATGATCCCGGCATTGTTGACCAGGATATCGAGGGCTCCGAACCTTGAAACAGTCTCGGAGACGATCCGCTTGACGGGCTCGATTGTGGACAGATCGGCATTGATAGCGTGAAAGCGGCAACCGGCCTGCCGAACCAGTGCCTCGGTCTCCTCCATCGACGAGCGGCCGACGGCGACGATCGATGCTCCTGCTCCCGCAAGCGCAACCGCAATCCCCTGGCCGATGCCTGTATTGGCACCGGTAACGACCGCAGTGCGGCCGCCAAGATCGAAGAAATTGGTCATGCGGCTACCTCAAATCGGCGATTGCGATGTGGTCCATATCGGTGAAACTCTTGTTGTCACCAGCCATGGCCCAGATGAAACTGTAATTCTTCGTGCCGGCCCCCGAATGGATCGACCACGGAGGTGAGATAATCGCCTGTTCGTTGGCGACAAGCATGTGGCGCGTTTCCTGCGGCTCGCCCATGAAATGGAAGACGCGCTGATCCGCCTCGAGGTCGAAATAAAGATAGGCCTCCATGCGTCGGTCATGTGTATGCGCCGGCATTGTATTCCAGACACTGCCCGGCTCGATCATGGTGAAGCCCATGGTCAGCTGGCAGGACTGGCAGACATCGGGATGGATAAACTGGTAGATCGAGCGCTTGTTGGCGGTCGCTGCTTCGCCCGGCGTCAGGTGCCGCGCCTGCTCGCGTTTCAGAAGCACGGTCGGATGCATCGCATGCGCCGGTGTCGAGACGAGGTAGAATTTCGCCGAGGTGCCGGCGTCCCTGCTTTCGAAACGAACATCCCTGGCGCCCTTGCCGACGTAGAGGCAATCGTATTTTTCGAGATCGTAGGACTTGCCATCGACGGTGATACGGCCGGCACCACCGATGTTGAGTGCACCAAGCTCACGCTCGGCCAGGAAGGTTTCCTGTCCGACCGCCTCGGGCGCCGTCAGCGTTAATGCCGATCCGGCCGGCTCCGCGCCGCCGATGACCATGCGGTCGTAGTGAGAGTAAGTGAGCCGGATCTCGCCGCTTTCGAAGACGGTCTCGACCAGAAAATGGCGCCGAAGCGTTTCCGTGTCATAGCCACGAACGGCTTCCGGATGGGACGCGTGTCTCACGTCTGTTTTCATGGAATTATTTCCTTTTCTCGATGGTGTCCGGCCGTCGTGACCAGCGTTGAAGGCAAGTGGGACAGGTCCCGATCGAGCAGGCTTGCGGCTTTCACATTCGCCGCAAGCCCGTTCGCTATTTGATGTATCCGAGGCTGCGCGGCAGGGAATTCGTGATATCGGGCACGAACGCGATGATCAGCAGGCAGACGAAGAGGATCGCGAGATACTTGGCGATCGGCTTGACGGTCGCTTCCAGCGGCACGTTGCCGACGGCGCAGCTTGTATAGAGCCCGAGGCCGAGCGGCGGCGCGAAAAGGCCGAGGCCCATCGCGACGATCAGTACAATGCCGTAATGCAGCGGTTCGATCCCGAAACTATGGGCAACCGGCAGCAGCAGCGGTCCAAAGATGATTAAAGCCGGTGCTCCTTCCAGCGCCGCCCCCATGACGATCAGGATCAGGATCGAGACAATCAGGAAGGCCCAGGCGCCAGCCCCATGCGTCAAGCTGATCATCATTTCAGCCAGCATATGCGGGACCTGCGCGATGGTGATCGAGAAGGCGACCGTCTGCGAGGCGGCGACCACGAAAAGGATCATGCCGGCGAGGGTTGCCGATCGTTTGAAGAGCGCCAGCGTGCTCGCCCATGTCAGTTCACGGAAAGCCAGCGCGCCGACGATCAGAGCGTAGGCGACGGCAAAGGCGCCGATCTCGGTGGCCGTTGCAAAGCCCGAGCGATAGCCGCCGAAGATGATGACGATCACACCGAGGCTGATGCCGCCGCTTCCAAGAAGGCTGCCAAGGCTCCGATCCGATTTCTCGACAATCGCGGGTGCGTCCTTGCGCGAAAAGATGACGACGCCGGCAATCAGCGCCGTGGCCATCAGGATTGCGGGGTAGATGCCGGCGGCGAAAAGCCCACCGATCGAAATATTGGCGACATAGCCGAGAATGATGAGATTGATGCAGGGCGGGATCGTTTCGGCCATGACGGCGCTCGCCGCCAGGAGAGCGACACCGTCGGAAGGGTTGTTGCCGGAACGACGCATCGCGGGCACCATAACCGTGCCGACGGCCGTGACATCGGCGAGCTTCGAGCCGGAAATGCCGGAAAAAAGCACCATGCTCAAAACGGTGACGATGCCGAGGCCGCCGCGCCGCTTTCCGACGCCGCGCCGCAAGAGTTCGATCAGGCGAACGGACATGCCGTTCACTTCCATGGCCAGACCCGTCAGCACGAAGAAGGGGACGGCGAGAAGCACGACGTTGTCGATCCCGCTATAGGCTTGTTGGGCAAACACGGCATAGGGGATGAACCCGTCGCCGGTGATATAGAGCAGCGCGCCGGCGCAGAGAGCAAATGCGATTGGAATCCCGGAAGCGAGGCAAATGGCAAAGCCGAAAAGGAGCAATGTAAGAGCGCCCGGCGCGTAGTCCGGCAGGAAGAACATCCATGCCGCAACGACGGCTCCAATGGCCAGCAGGCCACCCAGCGCGACGAGAATTGCGTGCGCGGGATAGGCGAAGAGCCTGGCTGCTGTGAAGATCGCCATGCACAGACCGCCGGCGATCAACGGATAGATGAACAGGTTCTGCGGCAGGCCCGTCGAGGTCACCTGCGTCCAGGCCGTCTCGCAGTATTGAACCGCAAAGACAACGAATGCGATGGAGACGACGAACTCGACCCAGAGGCCGGCGGCCTCCACGACAACGCGGTTCTTTTCTCTCAGATTGTCACGGAGAATGCGGATACCGACGTGATGTCCCTTGGCGACAGCAGCGGCGCCACCAAAAAAGGCGACGCCGATCAAGAGCATGCGCGCAACCTCATCCGCCCACAGGATGGTATCGTTGAATGCGTAGCGCCATAACACCGAGACGATGACGACCAAAAGGTCCGCCGCCAGAAATGTGGCCGCGAGCACTTCGACGAGTGTCTGAAGAGCGCCGATGAACGGCGCTCCCCTGACGGCGGGAGCCTGCGCACCCGGGACGACGGCATCGACCAACATGGTGCTCATGCCTTGACGATCGCGTCGAGCACCGGCTTGGTTGCCGGGTACTTCGTTGCAAAATCGTTCCAGAGCGGCTGCACCAGCTTCTTGAATGCCGCGCGATCGACCTCATGCGTCTCGATGCCATTCTTCTTCAGCGTCGCAAAAGCGGCCGTCTCGATGTCGTTCGCCTTGCCGCGCTGGAATGCCGTTGCTTCCGCGGCGGCCTCCTTGAAGGCGGGAAGCGTTTCAGCCGGAATTTTCGAAAGCGCCCGCTTGCCGATGACGATGGTTTGTGGATTGCAGATATGCTGGGTCAGCGAAATGTGCTTGGCGACCTCATAGCACTTCAGTGCCAGAATGGTGGGGGCATCGTGCTCCATGCCATCGATCACGCCCGTCTGGAGTGCCGTATAGACTTCGCCCAGCGACATCGGCGTTGGGGCTGCCCCCATCGCCTGCAAGGTGGCGACGAAATTCGCCACGGGCAGGACGCGGATCTTCTGGCCCTTCAGCAGTTCCGGTGTGTTGGCCGGCTTGCGGGCCGCGATATTGCGTCCGCCGAAGCTATAGGCCCAGCTCAAGACTTCGACGCCGATCTTGTCGGCGAAGATACCGTTGAGCACGGTTCCGGCATTGCCATCCAGAACGGGGCCGGCCGCGCTCATATTATCGAAGAGGTAGCCGAGATCGAGCACGCCGACTTCCGGCGCGAGTGTGCCCCAGATGGAAGAGCCTGATATCATCATGTCGACGATACCGAGCTTCACCTGGCCGACGATATCCGCTTCCTTGCCGAGCTGATTGTCCGGAAAATACTGTATCTGGATCGCGTCCCCGACTTTGGCCTTCAAGGCGCTCTGGAACTTATCGTACCAGAGCCAGTGCGCCGAGTTTGGATCCGATGGGAGCGATGACGATAGCCGTAATGCTATCGGCGCCGCAAAAGATGGCGCGGCACGTCCGATGATGGCGAATGCTCCCACAGCCGCCAGCGATGCGCCGAAAGCACGGCGCGACATTTGTATGTTCTTCATGGTTCTCCTCCTTGCAAGACGCGACGTGCGTCCCTCCTCCATTGCTTGAAGTTGAATGCGCATCCGTTAGTCGGATGCTGATCTCTCCGCGATCCTGACCGCCAGCGGCGGGCAACCGTCGCAAACGGCTTCTCCGAGTTGGCCGATTTCGATCGCGTGAACCCCCGTCGTGGCACCCGCTATGACGACGTCGCCCTTCTTTAGGCCGCGGTTGCGCGCGGCCAGGTGGTTGACGAGAAAGAGGAAGGCATCGAGCGGGCCGCCGTTTACACCGACCGCGGCACCCTCACCGATCGTTCTCCCATCGATGCGCATCGCGGTTTTCAATTGGTCGATGGCCCCGCTGTCCCAACCCTTGATTTCCGCGCCCACGGCAATTCCGGAATTGTTGCCGAAATCGGAAACGATGGCCCAGGGGCCGATATCGTTGATGGTCGGGAGGGGCGAGCCGGCAATCTCCATTGCCAGATGTATACCGGCGATAAAGGGCTGCAATTCCGGCTTGGTCCACGGCGTCGAGCGTGGAGCGATATCGCCCCCAAGGACGATGCCAATCTCCGTTTCCACGGCAATGAAACCGCCTGCTATTACCGGTATTTCCCCGATTTCGCCCGGCTGGACCCGGATCACCGATCGGGAAAAGGCGGGTCCCGACATGCGGTCGGATTTCAGCTCGGTTCGCAGGTCGGGATGAATTGCCGCAACCTTCCAGCCTGCAATTTCATCCGGCCAGAGCGCGATCGACCGTTCCTGTATCGCATATGCTTCGGGCAGCCCAGCTGGCAAATCCCCTGGGAATCCCGGGAGGGGCCTCGCTTTCCGTCGCGCCATGTGAAAGGCTTCGGCGATGGACGCAGTTGAAGACATGGACAAAATGCTCCCGAACTGGTACTAGTATGTTGTTGTATGGTAGTATTAACTCGTATTCCACTGAATGCAAGTAGCTCGGAGGACGGATTGTGAATATTGAACGCGGGCAAGGTGGTTCTGCGGCTCATCGCCTGGGCCAGGAGCTCTTGAAAGCCATCATCGCGTTGGAGCTTCCGCCGGGCATGCGGCTTTCTGAGCAGGAGATCGCCGAGCGCTACGGCGTTTCCCGTCAGCCGGTGCGCGAAGCGCTGATCGCACTGAGCCGCCAGCGCTTTGTCGAGGTGGTTCCGCAGCGCGGCACGATCGTCGTGAAGATTTCGGTTCGCGAGCTGATGGAAGCCCGTTTCCTGCGCGAGGCCATTGAAAGCGCAGTGATCCGTCGGGCTTGCGAAAGCTTTTCGCCCACGAGCCGGGGGCGTATCGACGATTCCCTCGACGCTCAACGCCGTGCCGCCGCCAAGGGCGATCACTCAGCGTTCCGGCGCTTCGATGAGCTCTTCCATGTAACACTCGCCGAGGGTGCCGACTGCCCCATGGCCTGGACTATCGTCGGTGATCTGAAGGCGCATATGGATCGCGCCTGCCAGCTGACACTTCAGGGGCCTTCGGTCATGCAGGCGCTGGTGGCTCAACACGAACAGATCATTGCGGCGGTCGACGCGCGCGATCCGGAAGCCGCTGAAGCCGCAATGCGCAATCACCTGACCGAAATCCTGCGCGCGCTGCCCGAAGCCGAGCAGCGGCACCCCGAGCTGTTTGCTTGAGGTAAAGCCCGAGGGTTCAAGAACTATCGGCGCTTTAGGGGCGCCGGAGTTCTATTGCTTTCGTAAAGGAGCGCAGCTCTTCACGCGGAGATGGAGCCCACCTGCGTACCTCGTGCCTTTCAGGCATAGCGCCGGTTGAAACGGGAGAGCAGCAGCAGACCCTTCTGCAGCAGGATAAAGGCGAACAGCAACAGGCCGATCAGTATCTTCGTCCACCAGCTGGAAAGCGTTCCATCGAAGGTGATGTAGGTCTGAATCAGGCCCTGTATGAGGATCCCGATGAGTGTTCCCCCCACGAACCCCGCTCCTCCCGTCAACAGCGTTCCGCCGATGACCACCGCCGCGATGGCGTCGAGCTCGACGCCGACCGTGGCAAGCGAATATCCCGCCGATGTGTAAATCGAGAAAACGATGCCGGACAGGCCTGCGAGGAAGCCGGACAAGGCATAGATATGGATCGTCGTGCGGCCGACCGGAACGCCCATAAGCTCGGCCGTCTGCACGCCACCGCCCAACGCATAGACATTGGCGCCGAAGCGGGTCCGATGCGCCAGAACAATACCGCCGGCAAAGACCAGCAGCATGACGCCGCCGATCAGGGTCAGCCGGCCGCCGCCCGGCATCAGCCAATAGAGATCGTTGAGCTGCGAATAGAAATCATGCTCGATCGGAATGCTGTCGATCGACAGGACAAAGGCGATCCCGCGCGCCAGAAACATTCCCGCCAGGGTAACGATGAAGGGCGGCATGGCGAGATAATGGATGATCGCGCCCATGCCGGCGCCGAAAATGGTGGTGATCACCAGGACCAGGGCGAAGGCGATCAGCGGATGGATCGAGGTGTCGCGCAGGATGATCGCCAGGAAAACACCGGTAAAGGCGATGACAGAGCCGATCGACAGGTCGATACCGCCGGAGATGATCACGAAGGTCATGCCGACGGCGGCAATTCCGAGGAACGCATTGTCCGTCAGCAGGTTGCCGACGACCCGCGTCGACAGCATGGTCGGATACTGCAGTGCGCAGCCGGTATAGGCGAGGATGAAGATGACGATGGTTGCGAGCAGCGGGAGATATTTCGAATTCACTTTGCCTGCTCCTCATGGATCATTGCCGTCTCGCCACGCCGCCGCCACAGAAAGGCCGAAAGGGACTGCAGCGCGGGAGACTGGATGACCAGGATGATGATGACGATGACAGCCTTGATCACCAGATTGAACTCCGGCGGAAAGCCGGAGAGCAGGATGCCGGTATTGACCGACTGGATGATCATGGCGCCGATCAGCGAGCCGACAATGCTGAAGCGCCCTCCAAGCAGGGAATTGCCGCCGATGACCACGGCAAGGATCGCATCCAGCTCGAGCCACAGGCCGGCATTGTTGGCATCCGCACCCTTGATGTCGGCGGAAACGATGATGCCGGCAATGGAGGCGCAAAGGCCGCTCAGCGTATAGACGGCGATCAGCAGTACCGGTGTCTGGATGCCCGACAGCGTGCTGGCGCGGCGGTTGATGCCGATAGCCTCGACCAGCATGCCGAGCGCCGTGCGCCTGACAAGCAGGATGACCGCCAGCCCCACCGCCAGCCACACGACGACCGGCATCGGCAGCCACGCGAAAGATCCGCTACCGAAGAAGATCAGGCCATCATTATTGAACGTCAGAATGACGCCTTTTGTAATCAATTGCGCAATGCCACGGCCTGCGACCATCAGCACCAGTGTCGCGATGATCGGCTGGATGCCAAGAACCGCGACCAGAAACCCGTTCCACAATCCGCATGCGATCCCGACGCCGATGGTCAGCATCAGCGTGTAGGCCAGAGAATTTCCGGTAACGATCGTCGATGCCGCCACGGCGCCGCAAATTGCAATCACCGCCCCGACCGAGAGGTCTATGCCCTTCGTGGCGATGACCAAGGTCATACCGATCGCAAGAAGCGCCACCGGCGCACCGCGATTGAGGACATCGATGGCGCTGCCATACAATCTGTCGTTCTGGACCTCCAGATGAAAGAAATGCGGGAACATGATAAAATTCAAGAGGAGGATGGCTGCCAAAGCTATGAGCTGGGGCATCAATCGGAACAAGGAGGCCTTGATCTGGGAACTCATGCTTCCTCCCGGCTCTTCTGCGTTGTCGCGATTGCGTCGACAATGTTGCCTGCGGTTATCTCTCCGCCCGTCAGCTCGGCGATATGCTCCCGGTCGCGCAGCACGATGACCCGGGAGCTATAGGCCACAAGCTCTTCCAGTTCGGAGGAGATCACCACCAGCGACATTCCCTGCCGGCAGAGATCCTCTATCAGCCGGATGATCTCGGCATGCGCACCGACGTCGATGCCGCGCGTCGGCTCATCGAGAATGAGGAAACTGGGATTGGTTGCCAGCCAGCGCGCCAGAATGGCCTTCTGCTGGTTGCCGCCCGACAGGAGCCTGATCGGCTTTTCGCGGTCGGTCGTGCGGATATCCAGCGCCTTGATGTAGCGGTCGGCGATGGCGTTCTGTTCGCTGCGCGGCACCGGCCTCGCCCAACCGCGGCGCGCCTGCAGGGCCATGACGATGTTCTCTCGAATGGAGAGGTCGCCAATGATGCCATCGGTTTTTCGATCCTCCGGACAGAAGCCGAAGCCATTCTTGATGGCGGCCCGCGGGCTGGACAGTGCGACCACGCTGCCTTCGACCGTCGCCTCGCCGCTATCCGAACGCTCGACGCCGAAGAGCACTTCCGCGGTCTCCGTGCGCCCGGACCCGAGCAGGCCGGCGATGCCGACCACCTCGCCACCGCGCACTTCCATGTCGAAGGGCTTGATCTTGCCGCGTTTGCCGAAATTGCTGAAGCGGTATTTCACCGGTCCGCTTTCGTTGGCGGTCTGCCTTGCTGCACTTTCGGTATGTGCAAGCTCGCGCCCCAGCATCATGGCGATCAGCGTTTGCCTGGGAAGACCTTCCGCTTCCCGCGTGCCGACCAGACGGCCGTTGCGCAGAACCGTGATGCGATCGCAGATCTCGTAGACCTGCTCGAGAAAATGCGTGATGAAGACTATACCCAAGCCACGCTGTTTCAGCCGTCTGATGATGCCAAACAGCAAGGCGACCTCCTGTGTGTCGAGGCTCGCCGTCGGCTCGTCCAGGATCAGGACTTTGCCGGAAAGATCGACGGCGCGAGCGATCGCAATCACCTGCTGGATGGCAACCGAGAACCTGTCGAGCTGACGGCCGACATCGATATCCATGCCGTATTGCGACAGCAGATCCCTGGCCATACCGTTCATGACACGGCTGCTGACCATGCCGAAGCGCCTCGGCTGCCGACCGAGAAAGAGGTTTTCCGCCACGCTCAGATTCGGAAGGAGATTCACCTCCTGATAGACAGTTCCGATGCCAAGCTTCTGCGCCGCGAGCGTATCATGCGGATCGATCTCGATGCCATCGAGGCTCAGAATACCCCCATCGCGGCGATAGGCGCCGGTCATGCATTTGATCAGCGTCGACTTTCCCGCCCCGTTTTCTCCGAGCAGCGCATGAACCTCTCCGCGCATCAGAGTGAAATCGACATGATCGAGAGCGGTCGAGCCGGGGAAGTATTTACAGAAGCCTGTCGCTGTCAGAAGTCGCTCGGCGTCGTGAGCCATGAGGCGTGAATGTCCTTGGATTTGAGCCAGTATGCAAAGACGGTTGCCGGCGCATGCAGATGATGCGCCGGCATTCGATATTGAGAGACTGCATCGGCTATATACTTACCGAATGCGGTCGGCCTTCGCCTCAGTAGCCGAGGTCTTTCTTCTGCTCGTAGACCTTCTGCGGATCGTCAGCCTGCGTGTAGAGCTTGGACTCGGTCTGGATCCACTTCGGCGGCTCCTTCTTGTTCTTCAGATAGGCATCGAGCGCATCGAAGGCGGGGCCGGCCATGTTCGGCGTCAGTTCGACGGTCGCGTTCGCTTCGCCCGCCGCCATGGCCTTGAAGAGATCCGGAACCGAATCGACTGAAACGGTCAGGATGTCCTTGCCCGGCTTCAGGCCAGCTTCCTTGATGGCCTGGATGGCGCCGACAGCCATGTCGTCATTGTGGGCATAGAGCGCGCAGATGTTCTTGCCGCCGTTTTCGGCCTTCAGGAAGCTTTCCATGACTTCCTTGCCCTTGGAGCGGGTGAAATCGCCCGTCTGGCTGCGCACGATCTTGAAGTTGTCATGGCCCTTGATGGCTTCTTCGAAGCCCTTCTTTCGGGCGATGGCCGGCGAAGAGCCCGTGGTGCCCTGCAGCTCCACGATGTTGCACTTCTTGTCGCCCACCGTCTTCACCAGCCAGTCGCCGGCAACCTTGCCTTCATGGATCTGGTCGGATGTAACAGCCGTCAGATAGAGATCCTTCGGCGCATTGATGGTGCGATCGAGCAGGATGACGGGGATCTTCGCTTCCTTGGCTTCCTTCAGCACGGCATCCCAACCGGTCTCGACAACTGGCGCGAGCAGGATCGCATCGACGCCCTGGGCGATGAAGGAACGGATCGCCTTGATCTGGTTTTCCTGCTTCTGCTGCGCATCGGCAAATTTCAGATCGATGCCGCGTTTTGTGGCTTCCTGCTTGGTCAAGGTCGTTTCAGCGGCACGCCAGCCGGACTCCGAACCGATTTGTGAGAAACCGACAACCAGCTGCTTTGCAGACGCAGACGTGAACATGCAGGCAGCAAGGATCGTGGCACTGATCAGTGCAGTCTTGAACTTCATGATTTCCTCCCAAAGGCCATCTCCTCAGGCCCGCCGTCAAAAAATCATATAGTAATACTTTTGTAAATCAGCAATCGATGATGCACCGCACAATGAATGCCGAAACCTTGCGCGGCCTGTTGAGAGACCGTTGCGGATCGACCTCTCTTTCCGCAACCTCGATCTTTCGAGGCGATAAAGCAGTCCCGATCCGCGCTAGTTATAGGTAATCGTGTCAGCTGTACGCGGCCGATTGAAGAAATAGCGGTCGAAGCTGTAGCCACTGACACCGGTAAAGCTTCCGAGGAATGCGGAAATCGGCGTCGTAAATTTATATTGTACCCGGGTCAGAACGACCTGGACGCCGCCTTCCTGTATCTTCGCAGGCACGGTGATCGGGCTTGCCGAGCCTGCGGCAAGCGAAGACGTATTGAGTGCTGCCGACCAATTTACCGTCGCGTTGCCATTTGCCGACACGTCCTCCACCGCCACGGTAATGGTCAATCCCGTCGTATCGTAGGGCTGCAGGATGAAGCTCATTCCGGAGAGCAGCCCGGCAACATTGGATTTTGTCCAGGTGCCTTGTTGCGAAATAACATCTCCCGTCGTGGAAGCAATTTGATCGAGCTTGCGGTTGACGGTCAATGCATGTCCGAGATCCAGGGTTGCCGCCAGCAGCAGCAGCAGAATTGGCAAAAGAAGCGCAAACTCCACCGCTGAGGCGCCATTGCGATTGCTTGCGAAGCGCCGAATGCTGAAGGTTCCGATGCGGCGCTTGGGCCGGGCATGTTTGATCGTCATCTCAGGAGGGCTCGTTGCGAAACAGCACAGTCGCACCAAGGAGGTAGCGACCGTCCGCCAGCTTTGCGCTGGAATAGGTGAAGTAATTGACGACAGAACTCCACGGCAGAAATGCCTGCACCAGCATGTAATCGCTCGCCTTGCCGGTGGCGAAGGTCTCCGTGACCTTGAGGTTGCCTGTGCTGTCGATCGGAGTGGCGCTGGTGACGGCAGACAGGTTGGAAATGACGTCGACCCTGATCAGGAGATTGTCCGAACAGCTGAAGGTAAGGGTCATATCCGCGCAGATTTTTGCCTTGAAATCGGTGAGTGTCATATTGGCCGAGACGGCCTCTCCGGTACGGATCATGCGGGATATCTTCTGCACCGATGCATCGAGGCTGGATGCCGCGAAGAACATCACGGAGACCTCTATGATGGCGAAGATCATCAGGGACAGCGGAAATATCAGCAGCGCGAACTCGACCGCAGCCGCTCCTTTGCGATCGGCAAACAGATGGCGCAGGAACCTCAATGATCTGGGGCGCATCATTGCGTCAGCCGTACGGATGCAAGATATTGCGTGAAGAGTGCGGACAAGCCGGACACAATATCGCTCGAGGAAGACGCGGAAATGAACAGGCTCTTGGACGAGGCGCAGTCCGCGAGCGCATAAGGAATATAGTCGCGACGTGTGATGCTGGCAGCTATGCCGCTATCCATGGTGCCGCCCCAGGTGCTGCGCCAATTGGCACTGGCCATCGTCGAGCCAACGGTATTGTTGTAGCCCCAGTCGGTGGTGATCGGCAGATATTCGGTATAGAGAACCGCCATGGTGTTCGACTGGTTCTTCACATAGCCACACCAGTCGGGATTGATGGGAGCGACCTTGTTCCAGTATGGTCCGGCGGTCTTGATTTTAGATCCGGACCACGTCACGCCATCGGTCACCCACTCGCGCTTCGACTGGACGCCGTCCGTGAGCAACAGGACCAGCTTGAGCGGCTTGGCGAGGGAACTGCCATCGCCGCCACTGCCGACTTTCTGCTGCAGAGCCGGCAAAGCCACATCGAAGAACGTGTAGTCTGTGGAGGTCGCGCTGGTCAGCCCATAGCTATCATTCGAGAGGCGCTTCCGCGCATCGGACGTCTCGAGTGTCGGCGCCAGAACCTCGGTTATGGTGTCGCCAAGACTATAAAGTCCAACCTTGATACGCTCGTGATTGCTGTCGGCCTCGTCTATCAGATCGATCACTTCGTTGACAGCATCGACGGCAACATCCGCCCGCAACTTTATGCCCTTGGCATGCGCATAGGCGTAGTTGTCGGCATAATTCACACCTGCCGAGGTATGCGCGTCTCCGGTATGGCAGGCAAACTGGCATCCGATCCCGCTATACATGGCTTGCTGACCGGCGGTTGTTGCGGCCAGTAGCATCGAGGGTGACTTGTCGATAACGATATAGACATTCAAATAGGACGTTGCCGGTCCTTTGACCGAGCTTGCAACGCTAACCGGAACATTGTCGATATTCGCAATCTTCATGAGTGTTGTCGGAACAACACCATTTGCAGTCGCCGTTATCTTGTGGTTGCTGGTATCGATTGCTATATCTGAGATTGTATAACTGCTCTCGGATTGCGAACTGAACCAATCAGTAACTTTCTGTTTAAGAGCATCAGTGTCTGCGGTATCGATCTGCTTCACTGCCGCAATCAGCGCCGCGTCGAGATCACTTTGTAGGCGTTGTCTGACATTGTAGGCCCGGATATAATCGAGGCTGGCGCCAACAGCGAGTATCATCGGGACTATTGATAGGGCCACAACAATCGCGACGTTGCCGCTTTTGTTCCGAAACAGCGCGCTGATTAGAATCCTTAAACGATCGCGTGAGATGAAATATCTTTGCTTCAAAATCCGCACCAACATTTATCATACTAATGCACAACTCAGGCCGCCTTTGGGTTAAAGAGTTGTTTACGCCTGCGTCGGGGACGAGGAAGGCCAGACCACACGGCAAGAATTATGCGCAATTTGGCCATGATGCGCTTTTTGGATACGATATATGCCGTGCTTAGTGCCTCAGAACGAGGCTTTATGCAGGAGTAGGATACTACTTGCTTGGTGACATTGGCGGATCAAATGGCTGTATCTTGGCTCTAAGTGAGCAGTGATCCACTTAGTCATCTACATTGCACTGCATATATTCAATCGTTTAGTCCACTACATACATATTAATAAGCAATGCCTTATATAGACCATACGTGCGTAATTAATTTAAATTGTCTGAAATATAATATTTTAGGAAGGCATTATGAGCAGCTTTTAGCTCACGAGATGCATGCATTGATCGCGGGTGGTTCTAAGCCTCATTGCGCCTGGATAGGCCGCAAGAAATGTATTTTTGATGGTCATTGTGTTCACAGGTAATGCTTGAAGTGAAAGCTCAGCATATTCCAATTAGGCATTATAATTGGTGAGACAGCCAAACGATTGATCGGGACTTACCCTCTGGTCACCAAATTGAAGCGACAAGCCGATTAGCGCAGCTGAATATCCGATTTGCGCATCCGATTTCCCTCTCCGCTCAAGAGTTTGAAATATTTAACTAATTCTCAGCAATTCGCACCGCTTTGTGACAGCATGGCATTGGCTCGCACGGTTCCAATCCCTTTCGGGAGATTTGATCCTTCCGTAAGCCGAAAGCATCACGCGAGGGACCTAAGCTCTTCGGATGTTTGCCACCTGCGAAATGAATTTCGCTGGTTTAAATGATCGTCACGCCAAAGCAGCCGATCGCCCCATGCTCCCTGTGAAGTGATATCCCGCCTATGAGTGGGACAAAGGATGCGGTTCGAACGCCGCAGCATCAGAGAACCAAAGCTGTGTGACGCTGAAGCTGAGTGCCTAGATTAAAGGATCATCAATGAGCAATGTTATTCCATTCCCTCCCAGCCATCTCCACCATGCGTCCGACCATGATGAGATCGACTTCGATCTTGCGCAAAAGCAAATCGAGAGTGCCCGCAATCAAATTCGGGCCATTTTTGAAGAATTGCTCAGCATCCAGGAGAAACTGATAGAGATCCCTACAACTGCGGCTCATCCAGATCGCATTGAGCTCAGACAATCCCGCCGAATATAACAGATACAAAAGATACTCATCGATATTACGAGTGCCTATTTCACTTAAATTGAGTATTTTATGAAAATAAGAGATAAATACCTTCATCGGAAGCCAATTCATCCCTCTATCGAACACTATATTCAATCTATCGGGCGGTATTATGTAGCTGCTATCATCGTCATGACGATACTGATCAGCGCGACTTATGAGACAGTCGAGATTGCGCTGGAACGTCATTCGCTGCAGCAGGATGTCAGCTATCTTGTCGGGCGCCAATTCATCCGCTTTCAACAACTTGCCATCGAAACGCGAGCCGTCATGCGTGCTTCGATCGACCCGAACACACCCGACTATGTCGTGGCGCCGATGATTGACGATGTTCGAAGCGCAATCGCCGATATTCGAACCATGAGCAAGAAGCTTGAAGAACTGAATGGCAAGATAAGCGCCAATCTTCTGGAGAAGCTCAATAAACATGACACAGGGTCAGAGACCTTGCGGCTCGATCTCTCCCAACGGCTTGAGGACTTCCTGGAGCGTGCCGAGCGCGTGATGTCGACAACGGCAGAAGACCGCCGACAACGCTATTCCTTTTGGGGACCGATTGACTTTGCCGCCTCGTCCGACAGTCTCCTTATGCGCCAGTTCAGGGCGCTGATTGATAGCGCGCATGACAGAAGCGACGGCAGCATAGATCACGCACGTCTCATAAGCGCCGTGTTACTGGGCCTTATCGCAGCGACGCTCATTCTAGCCACGACAATCCTTTTCCTGCCGCTTCTGAGAAAACTCCACAGCGAGCATCGCAAGACGCTTGATTTTGAGAATAAACTCACCCGGCTTGCCCATACGGATGCGCTCACCAACCTCAACAACCGCTCTGCTTTCAACGATTCACTGACCGAGTTGTTTGCCAGTCAGAAAAAAACGGGGGCAAACTTCTCGCTCCTGCTCATCGACCTCGACAACTTCAAATCCATAAACGATAACTTCGGCCATCCAGCAGGCGACGCGGTGCTTACGCATGTTGCCGATGCCCTTCAAAGGACCTTTCGCGTCGGCGACGTGGTCGGACGGCTGGGTGGTGACGAATTTGCCGTTCTTATCCCAGGCGTCGGCGATGGCTCGGCGCTCGAGATTGCCGCAGGCCGCGCTATCTCAGCGATCGCTTCGGAATGTCATTTCGAAGGTCGCCTGATCCCAGTATCCGCTAGCATCGGCGGCGCAGCAGCTCCCGCGCACGCAGCAGACGAACCGAGCCTCATGCGGGTGGCGGATCTTGCCCTTTATGCGGCAAAGGTCAAACGCGGGACGGTGGTCATTTTCGATGAGGCCTCGCTTGCTCAGCGTTTGGAAGAAAACCAACTCGCAGCAGCCCTGGCGCTCGCCCCCGCGCGCAAGGAATTCGTTGTCCATTACCAGCAGAAAGTCGATTTGCGAACCGGAGAACATCTTGGATTCGAGGCTTTGGTGCGCTGGAACCATCCCCAGCTCGGCATCCTACCGCCCGGACGCTTCCTGCCGCTGATGGAAGGATCGCATCTCGTGCGCAGCATGACATGTTGTGTCGTGGATATCGTCGCGTCCGACATTCAAGCCTGGAAGGCAGCCGGTTTGCGGCCCGGCCCGATTGCGATCAATCTTCCAGAGGTCCTCCTTGTCGGACGGGAAGGCTATGAGCTCATCGAGAACGCCACCCGGATCCATCAACTCGAATGGCACGATTTCGCGGTGGAGGTACCGGAAGACGTTTTCCTCAACCGCGGCACCAATCAAATACTGGAAACCATCACGCGTTTCCGACAACACGGCATGCCGGTCTCCCTCGACGATTTCGGCACGGGCTTCGCGTCGCTTGTGCATCTTCGCGATTTTCCGTTCGACGAGTTGAAGATCGATCGCAGCTTCGTCGCCGAAATCGGCAACGATATCCGGTCCGAACAGATTGTGCGGGCGATGGTCGATCTGGCGGGAAATCTGGGCAAACGGTGCATAGCTGAGGGCATTGAAACCCATGCGCAACGCGTCTTCCTCCTCAAGATCGGCTGCGATATCGGGCAAGGCTATCTTTTCGCCAGGCCCGAACCAGCGGCATTGGCAACGGCGCGGCTGCAGGCCGATCGAAGCGTCAAACGGCTGCCGACAAAGCGAATGAAGCGAACGGCTGGCTGATCAATTTCGACGAGGCGCTGCGCGCCATTACCACGCATGACGATCGGGTGGAGATCCCCAAATGAAGAAGATGATGCAGGTTGCATTGGCCGCAGCTCTGGCCGCGGTCAGCCCTTCGGAGCGCGCAGTTGCCGCAGACAAAATGGCGGTGGACGTCGTTCACTTCTGGGTGTCGAAAAGCGAGGCGGCGGCACTCGATGTATTTCGCAAGGCCTGGCTCGCCGGCGGCAATCAATGGGCCGATGTGCCCGCTGAGAACAAGGTCGCCGTTCAGCGCATCGTCAGCGATCGCATCGCCAATGGCTATGCCCCGAGTGTGATGCAATGGAATGCCAATGAAGGGTCACGGGAACTGCCGGAGATGGGAATCGTGCAGGACATCAATGATGTCGCAACGGCCGATCATTGGCGGGACTTCATCCCGGCCACGGTTTTCGACCGCATCTCCTATCAAGGAAAGGTCTACTTCGCGCCGACGAACATTCATGCCGAAAACTGGCTTTGGACAAGTAAGACGATATTCGACCAGGCCGGAGTCCGGACGCCCGCGACATGGGATGAGATTTTCGATGCAGCCGAGAAGATCAAGGCATCCGGGCATCTGCCGATCGCGCTCGGAGGGACGCGCTGGGAGATATCGTTGATCTTCAACGATATTATCTATCATGAATTTGGCCCGGATGGGTATACGCGCCTCATGGGCGGTGATGCCAGTCTGGTGCAGGATCCGCGAATGATTGCCTCCTTGAAGATGCTCTCGAGGCTATCGCAATATGTCGAACCGCTCGAGACAAGAAAGAACAAGACCTGGGCCGATGCGACAGCTGCAGTCGGCAGGGGCGACGCGGGCATGCAGTTCATGGGTGATTGGGCCAAGGGCGAGTTTGTTGCGAGAGGTTATGAGGTCGACAGGGATTTCGATTGCAGCCTGGCTCCCGGCACCGCCATTGCCTACTTCATGGTCATCGACGCCTTTGCCTTTCCGCTCACCAATCGTGAGGGAGCAGCCGATGCGCAGCGTGCCTTTGCGCGCATGGTTCTTGACCGAGACAACCAGGTCGCCTTCAGTCGCTTCAAGGGCTCGCTTCCTGTTCGCACCGATGTTGATCCGGCGGGATTGGATCGTTGCGGCAAAATGGGTCTCGAGATGATCAAGGCGAAGAACCGGGAGGTCAGCGCTCAATCTCAGGCGATGCCCTCGCAGATGTCAGAAGGCTGGATCGGCGTCGTCGGCGACTTCTTCAACAGTGGAACCACCACGCCTGAGGAGGCACAAAAGCGCCTCTATGAGGTCTTGACCCAACACTGAGGCGGGCGACCCGATATCGCTCACCTGTCACTGGAACTCCATAAGGGTGGAGGCGCGACCGGCAATCATTTGCCCTGGGCCTTGACGGTCAAGGTCTGCCGGCGCGCTTTTTCGTTTCCGAAGGGTTTTCTCCATAAGTCGCCCTGTAGACGGCAGAAAATCGCCCGAAATGGAAAAATCCCCATTTCAGGCAGATCTCGCTCACGGCCTGGCTATTTTCGGGATCAAGAAGGTCTTGTCGCGCCTCTCGCAGGCGAAGCTTCATGAGGTAGGCAAGCGGCGTCGTGTCCTTGAAGGTGCGAAAGCCGAGTTGAAGCGCCCGAATGGATACTCCGGCCGCTGCCGCTACCTCGGTCATGCCGATGGGTTGGCTGATATTGGCCTGCATGAACTCGATCGCCCGACGGACGTGCCGTGGGGCTATCAAGCTCGGCTTTTGGTCCAGCAAGTGCGATAGCCGGTGAGGAACCAGACGTATGACGAGCTCGGCGAGTGCCTGCGTAATATGAGACATGGCGATCGGAGACCGCAACAACGGGCCGTTGTCGCGCATGCCGTTCATCATCGTTGCCGCCAGGTTGCCGATGGTCTGGCCAACCGCTGTTGTCAGGCTCAATTCGGGCAGCAGCTGCAGGGAGCCGCTAAGGGATTGTTCAAAGGTCTGATCAATGGTCTGTAAAATGACAGACCAGCCAAGCAGCAATTCATCTATCAAATTTGACTGACCGTACATAGTGACGCTGTCTGGCTCGAAGTTATTATAGAGCAGCAGCTTTCCCTCTCCCGCCTCCGCCATGCGCGCGCCATAGGCCACTCCCATGCCGCCGTTTCGCGGAATGACGATGGACAGATACTCCGCGGTGTCGCGCGTTGGCTCGATCTTGAACTGGAACTCATCCTGATGATAACCGCTGAGCAAGACCGCGTTGTCATGCAGGGCAATGTCGATCCCCCAATGAAAGTCCGAGACCTGCCCGATCGGCTCGGCACTAAAGGCGCCGAAGGCTCCACCGAGCGTTTCAATCATGTTGTCGAACGAAGCGCCACTGTAGCGAAACGAGTTTGAAAGAACGCTATCGTCTGGCATGAGATCCTGGTGGCATGTTTTCTACAGCGACGGTTGAATCATGGTAGTTGGGTTCGCGGTTCCTACAGCGAGGCTGCTGCTCGTGAGCGTGTATCGCTCGGGCTTTCTCCGAAAGCATTGCGATAGACGACAGCAAACCTGCCTGGATGAAAGAAGCCCCATCTCGTGCAAATCTCGCGCACGGACTGCAGATTCAGGGGGTCGCGAAGCTGGTCGTGGGCGGCCTTCAACCTTATCGCGCGCAGATAGGCGCCTGGCGACGTCCCCTTGAAGTCCTTGAAGCCCATTTGCAGGGCGCGCAACGAAACTCCGACATCGTCCGCCACCATCGATATGGTGAAGGGCTCGGTAATTCTGGCATACATGTAGTCGATGGCACGCCGGACATGCCAGGGCGCGACCGTCGACACCTTCTTTCTTTCCAAATGCCCCGACAGGCGATGGGGAGCACACCGGAGCACAAGATCGGCGAGCGTCTCGCTCATCGCCGCGACTGCAAGAGGTGAAGACATGAGCGGGCCGTTGTTGCGCATGCCCTGCACGATCGTCATGACCAGGTTGCCGATCAATTGGCCCGAAGGCGTTGCAAGGTCCACAATGGGCTCAAGATCAAGCGTCTCGAAGACAGGAGCTTCCAACAGCGACACGAGCATCCGCCTTATGATCTTCCAGTCCAGCAAGAGAGCATCCGAGCGGTGCGGACCGCCTTGGAGACAGCGATTGCCTATCTCATGATTGTTGCCCATCAGAAGATGGCCTGCCCGACCTTCAACGGCTCTTTTACCAACGGTGAACTGAAACGAGCCTGTGCGGGGAATGTAGAACGCAAGGTGCTGCGGGGTTTCATCGAGCGTGCGAGCTTCCCAAGGGCTTTGATAGGTGGAATGAACCGCGGTAAAAGCGCCGCTTCTGCGCAGCTCCACCGCCCAGCCGAAGCCCCGTTCTCTCCCCAACGGCTTGGCGCCAAACGCACCATAATTGGTGGAAAAAGCTTGAACCATGGATTCGAAATCAGTGCCCTCATGGGTTGGCACAAAGCCGCCAACGGGGTGCTCGGGAGCATGTGCAGAGTTCTCGAATCTCGGTAGAATCATGCAGTTCGGTTCTTTCCCTTTTATCTATTCCGCCTCGTTCAAAGTGGTCGCTACGCTGGGAGTGCCTTCCATTCCCGTCATTCGCGAAAGGCCCTTGCCGCGGCTGGATTGGCCAATCTTGTTCATGTATGCAGGATCAGTAATTGGGAATTGAGCTGCGCACTTTGATCGAATCGAAGCACCTGCCAGCGCAATTCACACTTACAGTGTAAATCAAAAAGATCTGTAAATGAAGTATGATCCGTTAGAGCATGTTGCGGCCCATTTCCTGCGAGAGTCGCAACCCAAACGGGTTGCGTCCCGCAATGAGCGCGACCTGTTGCGTTTGATCTGGAAGTCTCCCGGGATAGAGCGCTCCGAACTGACCGAGCCGCTCGACCTTACCCAACAATCCCTGCATAGGATCGTCGCGCAGCTTCGTGATCGAGGAATGATAACGTTCACGTCGTCGGAAACGCGTCGACCCGGCCCACCCAGCCCAGGGCTCAGTCTTTGCAAAGACTGGTGCCTGACACTCGGCATATCGATAAATGTGGGGTCGATCGGCCTATGCCTGATGGGGTTCGGGGAGCCGCTGGAGAAGATGGAAATTCCGCAGGAAGGATCCTCCCTCTCCGTTGAGATGGATCGGATCGAAGCCGCGATTGAGGATCTTCTTACCCTCAGGAGTGCAAAACGGCACGACATACTGGGCATCGGCCTTGCTGTCAGCGGCCACCGCATGCTGGAAACCGCTTTCAATTGCCCACTACCACTCGCCCACTGGTCATTGATCGACCTGGCACCGCTGCTGGGAAAGCAACTGGGCTTACCCGTTTGGGCAGACAATGTCGCCCGCACGGCGGCCTTGGCCGAAGCAATCTTCGGCGTGGGCCGCGAGAGCGCAGACTTCGCCTATATCGCCCATCTCCATGGTTACGGCGGCGGACTCGTTTCCGGCGGAATGCCATTTCGGGGCAGTTTCGGGAATGCGGGTGAATTTTCCGTGCTCTTCGATCGACAGGACTACGAGAACCGCCCCGCGCTTGGTAATTTGCTTCAGCATCTGCGCTCCAAAGGCCGCTCAGACCTGACGCTGAAGGATCTCAAAAGTGAAGCTGCGTTGAACCCGGATGCTATCACCGAGTGGATCGACCGCGTCACGCCGGCCCACAATCGCGCCATCAATGCGATCTGCGCAGTGTTTGACCCGGCCTTGATCGTCCTTGGCGGCGAACTTCCTCACGCGCTCGCAGGAATGCTCATCAAGCGAACCGAGATTAACAATCTACCGCGACATGGCGCATTGCGCGACGTCCCCAGGCTCGCTGCGGCTGAGGTGATTGATGCTCCGGGTGCAATTGGAGCGGCATTAATCCCTCTGTTCGAGACCGTATTGTGACGTCGCCACCGCCGCTAGGAAATTGAGATCCTTGCCGATGGTGATATCTGGTGGCTGAGCTAATGCGGTGAGTATCAGCGGACAGCGTATCCGAGCTATCTTCGCGGCTGTCGGGAGCGCCGAAATCGCCCGCTCACGAATCGCGTAAATCGATTAATCGTTCCGCCGTGAACTTGTCCGTCACCAGCATGTCTATGACGCCGATACGAAGCGCTCCCGCGATCGCCGCAGTTTTTTTCGCCCCGCCTGCCAATGCAATAACCCGGTCGATCCGTTTCAGATCTTCGATCGGAAGACCGATGACGCGATCGTCGAGCGGGGTTTTCACCAGCCCGCCATCCTTGTTGAAGAACCGTAGCGAAATGTCGCCGACAGCCCCGGCTTCTGCGAGATCGGCAAGTTCGCGCGATGAGAAGATATTGCCGGACCGTGTCAGCAGTTCGGACGGCTCAACACCGCCAATACCGACGATGGCAAGCGAAATGCTGCCGAAGAGGTCCATGGTTTCGCGAACAAAGGGATCGGCCTGCATCAGGAGCTTGGCTTCACGCGAACTTGTAACACCCTGCACAGGCAGGAGCTTCGGCTCAGCTCCGGTCAAACGAGCAAGGCGGGTGGTAAGCTGGGTGGCATGCGTCTGAACGGACGGATCGCCCATCCCACCCAGCGTTTGAACCACATATTTGACCTGAGCGCTCTTCTGCGGATGGATGTTTTCGACCATATTGAAGATCGTCTGGCTCCAGCTCGACACACCGATGATCTCGCCGGGGGCAAGCGTCACCTCGAGCAAATGGGCGGCGGCCTCGCCGATCCGGGCCATGATGGCGGCGTCACGGTCTTCCGTGCACTCGACGACAACGGCTTCCGGCAGGCCGTATCTTTCCCGAAGCGCGCTTTCGAGTTCGGTATAGGTTCCGGCTGGCGGGATTACGCTGGTGCGCACGATATCTTCGGCTTCAGCCCGTTTCAGCATTCGTGACACGGTTGCCTGCGACAGACGGAGGTGCTCGGCGATCTCTGCCTGTCGCCGCTTTTCGATGTGATACATCTGAGCAACTCTCGAAATCAGGCGAAGTTCGTGCAAACGGGCCATATCGGTTCCAGCGTGAATTTTTATTCACATTTAACCGGTGTGTGAGGGAACGTCGAGCGGGCGAGTGCATCATTCCACGTATTCAAAAGGCCAGTCCGATCGAGGCCTTCAGGGCGGATTACTTGCGTGCTGCGTGGTAACGCCGCGATTACCTCCATATCCGTCCACATGCCGAGCGAAAGTCCGGCGAGATAGGCTGCTCCGAGAGCGGATGCCTCCGGCGCTTCACACTGAACGACGGCATGCTCGATCAGGTTCGATACGCATTGCATCAGGAAGCGATTCTGGCTCGGTCCGCCGTCGACATAAAGCGCACCGAGTTTGCCGCCGCTCTGAGCCCGCATGGCGGCGATCACGTCGTGGACCTGGCAGGCGATCGAATCCGTGACCGATCGAGCCATCTGGGCTCGGGTCGTGGCAAAGTTAATCTGGGAGAAAAGTGCGCGGGCATCGGAACTCCAGTAGGGAGCGCCGAGGCCGACGAAGGCCGGCACGAACCCCGGCCCTCCCGGTTCGGCTGTTTCAGCGAGATCGACGAGAGCAGCTACATCGGCAAGCCCCAGAATCTCCGCCATCCAGGGAAGGCTCGCGGCCGAGACGAGAATATTGCCTTCGAAAGCGAAGGTCGGCACGCCCGCAATCCGCCAAGCGACCGTCGTGGTAATACCGTTCTGCGGTGCGATGAAGCGCGGAAGCGTCGTCATGACGGAAGAGCCGGTCCCGAAAGTCACCTTGGCGTCGCCTGGCTTGAAGGCTCCGTGACCGAAGAGCGCCGCGTGGCTGTCGCCTATGGCGGAACGGATCGGCGTACCGTCGGCAATGCCCGCGAGCCCCCGCGTCACGCCGAAATCGGCTGAGCTGTCGAGCACCTCGGGGAGCAAGCCAATATCGACTTCGAAGATTTTCCCGAGTTCCTCGCTCCAGGCCTGGCGCTTGAGGTCGAACAACTGGCTGCGAGCCGCATTGGAGGCATCGCAGACATGGCGGCGACCACCGGTCATGCAATGAATGAGCCAGGCATCGATCGTGCCGAGACGCACACGGCGCCCGGCCGGCACACGATCAAGCAGCCAGCGGAATTTCGCCCCCGGAAACATCGGGTCGAGCGGCAGCCCGGTCAGCGCCTCCACCCGGTCGAGGCGGCCTTCCGTGATCAGGCGCTCGCAGTCCGGCGCTGTGCGGCGGCACTGCCAGCTCAAGACAGGACCGAGCGCTTCGCCGGTCTCTGCATCCCACACCGTCACCGATTCACGCTGGTTGGACACCGCCACGGCCTCAATGGTAACGGCGGGGGCGCCTTTCAGACAGGCCTCGATTGCCTCGTAGACAGAGGCATAGATGCGGCGCGGATCCTGCTCGACCCATCCCGGCTGCGGATAGGAAATGCCGACGGCGGCAGAGCCTCGCGCCAGGACCTCTCCCCTCTCGGAAACCAGCACTGCCTTGGAATTGGTCGTGCCCTGGTCGATCGCCAGAATAGCCCGCATCATCTTCTCCTCAAACGAATGGTCGGGGCGGATGCGCGCCCCGGCTTTGAAGACCTGCTATCAGATTATTTGCGCTTGAGCAGCGCCACTGCTGCATCGGCGATCGCCGTCGGCGCCATGCCGAATTCGTCGAGGAGGAATTCGGCGGAACCGGTTGGGGCAAAAATGCCGGGAACGCCGAGGCGCTTCATCGGCACAGGTGCATTGTCGACCACCACTTCGGCCACGGCCGAGCCAAGGCCGCCGAAGATCGAATGCTCTTCGGCCGTGACGATCGCGCCGGTCTCGTTGGCGGCGGCGATGATGGCGGCTTCGTCGATCGGACGAACCGTCGCCATGTTCAGCACGCGCGCCTTGATGCCGCGTTCGGCCAGGATCTCCGCCGCCTTTACGATACGGTGGGTCAGCGTGCCGTTGGCAATCAGCGTGATATCGGAGCCTTCGCGAAGCAGGTTCGCCTTGCCGATCTCGAACCTGTGCCCTTCCGGCAGCAAATCGGGAACGCCGACGCGCGACAGGCGCAGGAAGCAGGGACCATCGTGGCCTGCGGCCCATTCGACGGCAGCAGCAGTCTCGATCCGGTCGCAGGGAGCGATGACCGGCAGGTTCGGCAGCACGCGCGTCCACGCGAAATCCTCGATCGAATGGTGAGTTGGGCCGAGTTCACCGTAAGCCAGGCCTGAGGAAATTCCGACGAGCTTGACGTTGGCATTGGAGTAGGAAATGTCGGCCTTGATTTGCTCTAGGGATCTGCCGGTGAGAAACGGCGCGGCGGCACAGACGTAGGGCAAGCGTCCGCCATTGGCGAGACCGGCGCCCACGCCCACCATGTTCTGTTCGGCAATGCCGACATTGACCAGGCGGTCGGGAAATTTTGATTTGAAGCCATTGAGCTTGGAGGAACCGACGGAGTCGTTGCACACGGCGACGATGGTTTCATTCTCGGCTGCCAGACGTTCGAGCGTCGCGGCGAAGGCATCGCGGCAGTCGTAAAGCTTCGGTGGGATTACGGGCGCGTTCATTGGATTGCCTCCGACAGTTCTGCCAATGCGATTTCATACTGTTCTTTGCTTGGAACCTTGTGATGCCAGTCGACGCGGTCCTGCATGAAGGAGATGCCATGGCCCTTGTTGGTGTGCGCCACGATGCAATGAGGACGATCGCTTCGATGCTCGAGAGCGGGCACGATCGCACGCATGTCGTTGCCGTTGATTTCGCTGACTTCCCAGCCGAAGGCCTCGAGCTTCGGGCGCAGCGGGGCAAGATCATTGGTATCCGACAGTGACGCCCCCTGCTGGAATCTGTTGTGATCGATGATCAGCGTCAGATTATCCAGCTTGAACTGATGCGCCGCCATGATGGCCTCCCAGTTGGAGCCTTCCTGCATCTCGCCGTCGCCGGTGATGACATAGGTGTGGTACTGCGCGCCCGATAGCTTGGCCGCCTTCGCCATGCCAACCGCAACGGGAAGCCCGTGTCCCAACGGCCCTGTATTGGTCTCGACACCAGGAACCTTGTTGCAGTTCGGGTGCCCATTCAGGCGGGAATAGGGCTTCAGGAAAGTCGAAATCTCATCCTCGGGAATGAAGCCACGCTTGGCGAGAATGACATAGAGCGCACAGGCGGTATGTCCCTTCGACAGGACAAAGCGATCGCGATCCGGGCTCTTCGGCTTGTCCGGCCAGACGCGCAAGACGCGAAAATACAATGCGGCAAGGAGGTCGATGACCGACATTTCCCCGCCAATATGGCCGGCGCCTGCCTCATACACGGCTTGAAGGTCGCGCAAACGGACCTGGCGAGCAATACGCTCAAGCTCCGAAATTTCCATCATCATCCTCGTTGTGCATATTTATTCACTATTAGATATTTTTGCACACCAATCACGTTAGTCAAGCCCCTCATCTGCTTTCAATTGATGAAGCTCGGTTGAATGACCCTGTTGACAGCCTTTCCGCAACTTGTTACGAATTTTCCACCAAGTGTGAATATTTATTCTATGATGAACGAATATATCATCAGGCGTGAGAATTGCAGGAGGAACGATGGTGGCGATAGACATTCAAAATCAGAGCCGACCGTCCGGAACGTGGCGTAGCAAGCTGTCGGGAGCGACCGGACCGCTGATCGGCCTGCTCCTCCTCTGCCTGTTCCTGTCTTTCAGCACCGACGCCTTTCTCTCCGTCCGTAACGGCCTGAACATTCTCGACCAGATCACGGTCCTTGGGATCATGGCTGTCGGCATGACGTTTGTGATCCTGATCGGCGGGATTGATCTTTCCGTCGGTTCCGTGCTCGCACTATCGATGATGGTGATGGGCTGGACCGCCAACACGGCGGGCCTGCCGCTTGGGGTCGGGATCGCGCTCGGATTGATAGCATCGGCCGCCAGCGGGCTCATTGTCGGTCTTGTCGTCACGCTGTTCAGGGTCCCGGCCTTCATCGCAACGTTAGCGATGATGTCGGCTGCACGCGGTGTCGCGAACATGATTACGGACGGGCAGCAGATCGTCGGGTTTCCCGACTGGTTCATGACGCTCGCGATCGACCGTCATTTCGGCGTGCTGACCGCCACCGTGTTCCTCATGCTGGCCGTCGCCCTCATTGCATGGCTGTTTCTTCACTTCCGCTCCGAGGGACGCATGCTTTACGCGGTCGGCGGAAATCCCGAAGTAGCGCGCCTTGCCGGGCTCAACGTGCCACTCGTAACGATCCTGGTCTATGTGCTGAGCGCCATTCTCGCGGGCCTCGCCGGCATCGTGCTTGCCGCCCGTCTGGACTCGGCACAGCCGTCCAGCGGCTTCGGCTACGAGCTTGATACCATCGCGGCTGTGGTTATCGGTGGAACCTCGCTGTCCGGTGGTACCGGCGGCATTGGCGGCACGCTGATCGGCGTCCTGATCATCGGCGTCCTGCGCAACGGCCTCAACCTGCTCAACGTCTCGCCGTTCCTTCAGCAGGTCATCATCGGCATCGTCATCGTTCTTGCAGTCGGCGCGGAGACCATCCGCAGGCGTCGAGCTGCCTAGGCTTTCGGTCCGCACCGGTCGGATCATCGAAAAATTCCTCTCCGATAAGGTTTGGAGCGGATCACTGCCCGAGGGGGAGGTTACCCAAGGGGCCATCAAAAACGGAGGAAAGAAAATGAAATTTGCGCGTATTCTCCTGGCATCGGCGGCGGTTCTGTCGCTGTCACTGGGCTCGGTTCAGGCCAAGGAAGTGAAAAAGCTCGGGCTCGCCGTCGCCAATCTGCAGGCGAACTTCTTCAATCAGATCAAGCAGGCCGTCGAGGCTGAAGCCAAGACGCGCGGCATCCAGGTGGTGACGGTCGATGCCAAGGGCGATGGCCCGACGCAGATCAACCAAGTCCAGGATCTCCTCACCCAGAACATCGACGCCCTGATCTATATTCCGGCCGGCGCTGCCGCCGCAACCGTTCCGGTAAAGCTTGCCAAGCAGGCGGGAATTCCGGTCGTTAACGTCGACCGCAATGCGGATGGCGCACCTGGCGATACGTTCCTGGCAACGGACTCCGTGAAATCGGCCAAGGCGGTCTGCGATTACATCCTCAAGGAAGCCGGCGGCAAGGGCAAGATGGTCATTATCCATGGCCAAAAGGGCACTACGCCGGAGCTCGACCGCACCAAGGGTTGCCAGGAGTCCCTGAAGGCCTATCCGGACGTCAAGGTCGTCGCCGAACAATATTCCAACAACTGGTTCCAGGACGAAGGCTTCCAGATCATGCAGAACATGCTGCAGGCCAATCCGGATGTTTCGATCGTCTTTGCCCAGGCGGATGCACTGGCGCTTGGCGCTGCCCAGGCTATCAAGGTCGCAAACCCCTCGCAGAAGATCGTCGTGGCCGGCTTCGATGGTGACACCGCGGCTCTCGAAGCGCTGAGCAAGGGCGTCTTCGATGTAACGGCGACACAGCAGACGCAGAAGATGGGCCGCGACGCGGTGGAAAATGCAGTCAAGCTCGTTGCCGGCGACAAGGTTCCCGCAGTTCAGCTTCTCGATGCGACCCTGACGACCAAGGACAACGTGGCAGGCTTTATCGCCAACCATCCGTAATCAGTGGAAATCTCGAGGAGGCAAGATGTGACCCAGCCGGTTCTTTCCCTGAGGGGCATATCCAAGCGCTACGGACCGCTCCAGGTGCTGAAGAACGTGGACCTCGACGTCCATGCCGGTGAAGTGGTAGCACTTCTCGGCGAAAACGGCGCCGGCAAGTCGACGCTCTCAGGCATTATAGCGGGCTCGCGCATTCCGTCCGAGGGAACCATGACGTGGCTGGGGCAGCCTTATGCCCCGGCCGCTCCGCGCGATGCAATCGACAAGGGTGTCGTGCTGATCCATCAGGAACTGCAGCTTCTGCCACATCTATCCATCGCCGAAAATGTCTTCATCGGACGATGGCCGATGAAGAACGGCATGGTCGATCGCGCCCAGATGGTTCGCCGTGCCCAGGAACAGCTCGCGAGGTTGAACCTGCACATTCCCGCGACGCGGAAGGTTGCCGGCCTTTCGACCGCCAACCAGCAACTCATCGAAATCGCGAAGGCACTGGCGCTCAACGCAAAGCTGCTCATTCTCGACGAGCCCACGGCAGCCTTAGGGGGCGCGGAGACCGAGGCTCTGTTCGAGCAGATCAGAAAGCTTCGCTCCGAGGGTGTCGGCATCATTTACATCTCCCACCGCATGGAGGAGATCAAGCAGATCACCGACCGCATCGTCGTGCTTCGCGACGGAGAGCGTGTCCATGAATTTGCCGACAGCTCGACGCCCGTGCGCACGATCGTCGAAAGCATGGTCGGGCGTTCGCTCGATCGCATGTTTCCGCCACTTCCCGAGCCGACGAGCCGACCGGTACTGCGCGTATCCGGCCTGACATCGCCGGACAACTCCTTCCGCGGTGTGAGCTTTGACGTTCACGCCGGCGAGATCCTTGGCATTGCCGGCCTTGTCGGTGCAGGCCGTACCGAACTCGTTCGCGCGATTTCCGGCGCAGATCCGATCAGCGCCGGTTCGATTGCTCTGGAGGGCGAGCCGCTCAGGCTGCACAGTCCGGCGGACGCGATTGCCAAGGGCATCGTCATGGTTCCCGAGGACCGGAAGGACCAGGGCCTCGTCGTTGCGCACAAGATCAGCGAAAACATCATCTACGCCAATCTCGACAAGCTCGGCGGCCGCTGGATCACTTCCGGCATGAAGCGCGCCTTTGCTGAAAAGGCGGTGGCAAGATTCGGCGTGAAGGGCCGTGCGGAACAACTTGCCTCAGATCTTTCGGGCGGCAACCAGCAGAAGGTGGTCATCGCCAAATGGCTGATGCGTGATCCGAAGGTCGTCGTACTCGACGAGCCGACACGCGGCATCGATGTCGGCGCCCGCGCCGGCATCTACGACATCATCGTCAAGCTCGCCAGACAGGGGGTCGCGGTCATCGTCGTCAGCTCCGACCTTGAGGAAGTGCTCGGCGTATCGAACCGAATCCTCGTACTGGCACAGGGCAAACAGGCAGGCATTTTAAGTCGTGACGAGGCCAACGACGTCTCGGTCATGGAACTGGCGACAATCTAGAGAATTTCCAGGAAAAATGCGCAGCGGTTTTCGTCCGGAAATGCGTAAAAACAAAGAGATAGAGCGCTTCGCTATCCGAAGAATAGCGAAAATGCTCCAGGCAAAGACAGAAAGGAAGAGCGGTGTCCGACATCTCTCTCAATGCACCGAAACTATTTGATCTCAGCGGCCAGGTCGCCATCGTGACGGGTGCGGGCAGCGGGATCGGACAGAGGATCGCGATTGGCCTTGCACAGTGCGGCGCCGATGTGGCGCTGCTCGATCGCCGCACGGATGACGGTCTTGCCAATACCGCCAGCCATATTCGTGCGGCCGGTCGCCGCTCGATCGAAATCGCGGCTGACGTTACCAGCAAGTCGTCTCTGGCCGATGCCGTCGCGCGCACCGAAGCCGATCTCGGCGCGCTCTCGCTTGCTGTCAATGCGGCCGGTATTGCCAATGCCAATCCCGCCGAGGAGATGGAGGAAGACCAATATCAGACGCTGATGGACATCAACCTGAAGGGCGTCTTCCTCTCCTGCCAGGCGGAGGCACGGGCCATGCTGAAGAATGGACGCGGATCGATCGTCAACATCGCCTCCATGTCGGGCGTTATCGTCAACCGTGGCCTCAGCCAGGCACACTACAATGCGTCAAAGGCCGGCGTGATCCACATGTCGAAGTCGCTGGCAATGGAATGGGTGGCGCGCGGTATCCGGGTCAACACGATTTCACCCGGCTATACCGCAACGCCGATGAACACTCGTCCGGAGATGGTGCATCAAACCAGGCTCTTCGAGGAGCAGACCCCGATGCAGCGCATGGCTGGTGTCGACGAGATGGTCGGCCCCGCCGTATTCCTCCTGTCCAATGCTGCAAGTTTCGTCACGGGCGTGGATCTGCTCGTCGACGGCGGCTTCTGCTGCTGGTAACGCCATGCGCAAGCTGATCGCAGGAAACTGGAAAATGAACGGTCTCGCATCCTCCCTTGCAGAGATCGAGGCGCTGAGGGGACTAACCGGTGAGGCGACGTGCGACATCGTCGTCTTCCCGCCCCTCACGCTGGTTGAAAAGGCCGTCGAGCGCGCCTTGGGCTCGGCGATATCGGTCGGGGCGCAGGATTGCCATGCCGAATTCGCCGGCGCCTACACCGGAGACATCTCCGCCGCCATGCTCGCGGAAATCGGTGCGCGCTTCGTCATCGTCGGCCATTCGGAGCGGCGCTCGTCCTATCTTGAAGCCGATTGCGCTGTTGCGGCCAAGGCCGCGGCCGCCCACAGGGCCGGGCTGACGAGCATCATCTGTGTCGGCGAGACGCGCCAGCAGCGCGACGAGGGCAAGGCGATCGAGGTCGTGCGTGCCCAGCTTGAGGGGTCGATCCCCGACTGCACGACGAGCACCAATACCGCAATTGCCTATGAACCGGTCTGGGCGATCGGCACCGGGCTGGTGCCATCGATCGCGGAGATCGAAGAGGTGCATGCCGCAATCCGCCATGTGCTCGAAGAACGATTGAAGCGGGATGGTACGCTTGTACGGATCCTTTATGGCGGCTCGGTCAAGGCGGCGAATGCGGCGGCGATCTTCGGCGTTCCCAATGTGGACGGAGCCCTGGTCGGCGGCGCATCGCTGAAGGCATCGGAATTTTCCGACATTATTTCTGCAGTCGCTTAACATCGGGGTGACCGGACCGTACCCCTAACCGGTAGAGGAAAAGAGCATGCAACGCTTCGAAAACAAGACCGTCGTCATTACCGGCGCAAGCCGAGGGATCGGTGCCGCGATTGCCAGACGTTTTGCGCGCGAAGGCGCCAATCTGGTGGTGTCGGCCAATGAGGACGCCGTCCATGCGGTCGCCGAGCAGATCACGACCGATGGCGGAAAGGCGATCTCCTTTGTTGGCGACGTTACCGACAAGGCTAGCGTCAAGTCTCTGTTCGATGCCGCCGAACAGGCCTTTGGCGCCGTCGATGTTTCCATCCAGAATGCCGGCGTCATCACCATCGCCCGCGTCGAGGACATGACCGAAGGCGAGTGGGACAAGATCATGGCCGTCAACACCAAGGGCGTCTTTCTTTGCGCCCAGGAAGCCATCGCCCGGATGCGCAAGCATGGCCGCGGTGGCCGCCTCATCAACACGGCCTCCGGTCAGGCGCGTGCTGGCTTTATCTACACGCCACATTACGCGGCCTCGAAGATGGGCGTCGTCGGCATCACCCAGAGCCTTGCCAAGGAAGTCGCCACCGAGGGCATCACCGTGAACGCCTTCTGCCCCGGCATCATCGAAACCGATATGTGGGCCTACAACGACCAGGCGTGGGGCAAATTGCTCGGCAATTATGGTCCGGGTGAACTCATGAAGGAATGGGTCGAAGGCATACCCATGAAGCGCGCCGGATCTGGCGAGGACGTTGCGGGCCTCGTTACCTTCCTTGCAAGCAACGATGCGGCTTACATCACCGGCCAGACCATCAATGTCGATGGCGGCCTGATCATGTCGTAGCGGCCACATGGACAGACTGTTCAGTCTTTGAACCGATTGAAAGGCAGCAGGACGCCAGGCACCCTCTTGCGATACCGGCTGCCGATCGCCTATCTTAAGAATGTTCTCAGGGCGGGGCGTAATTCCCCACCGGCGGTATCGAGGCAACTCGGAGCCCGCGAGCGCTCGTGAAACGAGGGGTCAGCAGATCCGGTGAGATGCCGGAGCCGACGGTCATAGTCCGGATGGAAGAGAGCAATGCTGCAAACGCCACCTCGCGTGGTGTTTCGCATCCTTGTTCGCCCAAGGGAAAACGGTGGCCGCGAACCGGCCATGGATGCCACGCAAGTGGCTAACCCTTGAAAGGCAGAAGACATGGCAATTGCCAAAATAGAAGATGCAATAGAAGCGATCTCGCGTGGGGACATTGTTGTCGTTGTCGATGACCGTGACCGCGAGAACGAAGGCGACCTGGTGATCGCGTCTGACGCCATCAGCTCCAAGGCCATCGCATTCATGATGAACCACGCACGGGGGCTGATCTGTGTCGCGATGGAAGGACAACGGCTCGACGAGCTTGAAATCCCACTCATGGTTCCGCGCAACACGGAAGTCTTAAAGACCGCTTTCACGGTATCCGTCGATTACATTCCGGAAACGACCACGGGAATCTCTGCGGCTGACCGGGCTGCGACTGTCCGCGCGCTGGTCACGACCGGCTCCCGCCCCGACGATTTCGCGCGTCCGGGTCATATCTTTCCTTTGCGTGCGCACCCGGAAGGCGTTCTCGGCCGGCCCGGACATACCGAAGCCGCCGTCGATCTGGCCAGACTTGCCGGGCGGACAGCATCCGGCGTGATCTGCGAAGTCGCAAATGACGACGGAACAATGGCGCGTCTGCCTGACCTCGAACGCTTCGCGGAGCGTCATGGCCTGCTTCTGGTGACGATCGAAGACCTCCAGGCCTATCTCTCGCACAAGCGCCGCGACACTTTCACCCCGGAGAGTTCCGTAGCGTAACCAATGACAGGATAGTCGGCTCAAAAGCCGGATGTCCCATAACGTCCGTTGGAAAAAGACATATAAGGCGAGCGAGGCAATCCAGCAAAGGATTGTACCGCTCGCCCATGCTCACGGAATGGGAAGCCCTGCCCGACGCCATCGCATGATCAATTCTCATCAAATCTCTGCTGTCGCGCCACCCTGGCATGAAACACAGTGATGGCATGATTTTTGCGACATGGGAGGCAGCACGATGGACGACACGCTCTATGGCAAGCGGGACAAGCGCGGAGACTGGAAGCCGAACAAGCTCCTTAAATATCCGCCGGTTTTCATCTGGCCGGCCCAGCCGATCGGCTTCCTGAAATGGTTCTTCGGATATCCCGGCTATCTCATGCCTTGGAACACGGTCTATGCCGTCATCGGCACGCTCCTGTGGCTCTATGCAACGCCATCCATGGAGACCATGAAGACCTTCGAGCCGGGTTGGATCGCCTATCTTCTCGCCCGCAACGCTGCCCTGGTCTTTCTGTTCTTCGGCGCGTTTCATCTGCGTCTTTATATGCAAAAGAAGCAGGGAACGACCTTCAAATACAACGGCAAGTGGCCGTCCAAGGACAATTCCGCATTCCTTTTCAGCAATCAGACAATCGACAATGTGATCTGGACTTTCGCAAGCGCCATCCCGCTTTGGACCGCTTTCGAAGTTCTGACTTTATGGGCCTTCGCAAACGGCATCATTCCCTATATCGATTTTGCTGAACACCCGATCTACTGCGGCTTGATCATGCTGCTGATCCCGACATTTCGCGATCTGCACTTCTATCTCGTCCACCGCCTGATCCACTGGCCGCCGCTTTATCATGCCGTTCACAAGCTGCATCATAACAATGTCAATCCCGGGCCATGGTCAGGATTGGCAATGCATCCGGTCGAACATCTGCTCTATTTCTCAGGCGTGCTGATCCACTGGATCATACCTTCCAACCCAGTCCACGCCCTTTTTCACCTCACGCATGCTGCGCTGGCGCCGGCCCCGGGACATGCGGGTTTCGACAAGATCATTGTCGGAAACGAAACCGCCATCGACACGCATGCCTATGACCACTACCTGCATCACAAATTCTTCGAGTGCAATTATGCCGATGGCGTCATTCCGCTCGACAAGTGGTTCGGCACTTTCCATGACGGCTCCAAGGAGGCGGAGGATCGCATGAACAAGCGTTTCATGGAGAGGGCAAGGCGCCGCCTTGAAAAGCAGGCGCACCGCTCTACGGCATCGGACTGATGCCATAGGCGGCGACCGGAATTGCCAGGCGCGCCGGCGCCTCCATTAGACCGGCGCCGCGGATTGTCCGATATTTTCTGATGTGAAGGTTAGGAACGGTACGGGATCCTGACTGACCGGCACATCAATGATCCCGATCCTCGAAAGGACGGTGTCCAGCGCGCGCCTCGCCTGGGTTTCCGGCGCCTGATCCAGAACCAGCGTCATCAGGCCGGATGAAATGAAGCCGCGCGTTTCGTCGTTCAGTTCATGCGCGATCCAGACGACTTCCTTCTTCTCTCGCTCCCGATAACGCTGAAGCACGGAGCCGACCCCCAGATTGGCGCCTCCCGCATTATAGACGCCGACAATATCCGCCCTGCGGCGCAGCGCCTGTGTCAGCATCTCGGCGGATCTCAAATCGTCATCGTGGCCGAACACGACCTCGGAAAACTGCAACGCGGAATTCCGCTGGGTCGTGATGTAATCGGAGAAGCCGCGGACGCGCTCCTTATGAATCCGATATGCCCAGCTGTGGCAGACGGCAACGATGCTCCCAGTCGCCTGCGGAAGCATGCGCGACATATAGAAACCGGCGGTTCGGCCGGCCGCATAATTGTCGATCCCCACGAATACATCGTCCCTGCCACCCGTATACGAAATGATCTGCACGACTTCGACGCCGCTGGCACGGGCCTGTCGCAAGCTCTCCGTGATTTTCGGATGGTCAACGGCGACAACGATCAGTCCGTGCCGCCGGATTGCGCTACTGGCGATATACGCTGCGAATTTTTCAGGATCACTTTCCTCGACGAAGGTTCGATGAAGGCTGATCGAGCTGTCGAGCGATGCGGCAATCCGTTCGAACGCGCGGTTGAGCCTGCTGAAGAAGGGCGTTTCCGGCCTTACAAGGATCACCTCGATACGGATCGTCCCGCGATAGAGGTTCGGGATGCCCCCCTTGTATCCCAACTGCTTCGCCGCCAGTACCACCTTCTCGATTGTTTGCGGCCTGACCCCGCCTCGTTCGTTCAGAACACGCTCGACGGTTGCAATGCCCACGCCTGCAGCGGCCGCAATATCGACCAAACGGGTTTTCTTCATTCCGCTCCTCCTTGAGGAAAAATGATCATAATCGGCGTGGAATGTGAAGCGGCAATTCGCCCATGGTCGAACCTGTACAGGCGTTTGGGAAAACCGGGCGCAATCGGTACCGGAAGACGATGGCGAGGAGGCAGGAAATGACGACATGGATAGATGCATGTGGAGCCGCGGAGATAGATCAGGAAGACGTTATCCGGTTCGATCATGCCGGACGAACCTTTGCGATCTACAGAAGTCCGGACGACGAATTCTTTGCGACAGACGGATTGTGCACCCATGAAAGGATCCATCTGGCCGACGGACTTGTCATGGACGATATCATCGAATGTCCGAAGCATAACGGCCGCTTCAACTACAAGACCGGCGAAGCTCGGGGCGCACCAGTTTGCATCAATCTGAAAACCTATCCGGTGAAGCTGGAAGGCGATCGCGTCATGATCGGAATCGGAGCATGAGCGACGGTGCCGGGGTTGTCATCGTCGGGGCGGGAGAATGCGGCGCGCGTGCGGCGCTGAGCCTGCGGGAAAGCGGCTATCCTCATCCCGTCACCCTCATCGGCGACGAAGTGCACCTCCCCTATGAGCGGCCGCCTCTTTCGAAACAGTTGTTGCTCGCAGAGGCAACGCCCTCGGCGCCGCCGGTTCTCACGGACATCATGCTCGGCGAACAAGGTATTCAACATATCGGCGAAGCGTTGGTCGAGGCAATCGATCCCGCCGACAGGCAGGTGATCCTGTCAGACGGTCGGGCGCTGCCTTACGAAAAACTGCTGCTGACGACGGGAGCGACACCACGGCGCCTGCCGAATGCGCCGGCGAGCCGCCGCATTCGCTATCTGAGGACCATAGACGATGCGCTGGAGCTTCGCCCCTGGATCAGGGCCGGTACGCATATTGCAGTCCTCGGCGGTGGTTTCATCGGCCTGGAGGTCGCCGCCTCGGCGCGCAGCCGTGGGGCCGAGGTGACGGTAATCGAGTCCCAGGAACGCATTCTCAAGCGTGGCGTGCCCGAGGCTATCGCTGAAATGGTCGAGACATTGCATCGGCGCAACGGCGTCGTTGTGAGATGCGGCGCGATGGTTCTTCGGATCGAGGCCGATGACCGGTGCGTCGAAATCCTCCTCTCGGATGGCGCTGGGATTTCGGCGGATGTGCTGGTCGTCGGGATCGGCGCACAGCCGCGCACCGAGCTTGCCCTCCAGGCCGGCCTTGCCGTGGATAATGGGATCGCCGTCAACGAACGTCTCGAGACGTCAGTCGCGAATATCTATGCTGCCGGCGACTGCTGCTCGTTTCCGCACCCGCTCTATGGCGGACGCCGGCTTCGGCTGGAAGCCTGGCGCAACGCACAGGATCAAGGCATCCTCGCTGCGGCAAATTTGGCAGGCGGGGCAAGCCGCTATGAGGCCGTTCCCTATTTCTGGTCGGATCAATTCGATCATACCTTGCAGATTGCCGGGCTCGTCGACGAAGGGCGGACGGTTGTTCGACGAGACCTGGGCGACAGTGCCTTCATCCTCTTTCATCTTGACGACGCACAGAGGCTGGTTGCTGCAAGCGGGATAGGCCAAGGCAACCGGATCGCCAAGGATATGAAGCTGAGCGAGATGCTGATTGCAAAGCGGATAACGCCGTCAATCGATGCCTTGACAGCAGCGTCGAGCCTGAAGGCATTGCTGCCGAGAGCTTAGTTCAGCGAACAGAAATTGACCGAGGCATCGGAGCTTGATCCGAAATTGCCATAGCAAAATGGACCTGGTGCACCATGCCATGATGCGCGGAGCGTCCCTGCGACGCTCCGCCTCTTAGTCTCTTAACACCAGCCCTCTTGGCGCTTCCCGGCATATCTAGCGTTTCAACTTCTCCTGCAGCGCGGCCCAGCCTGCCGCAAAAACGTGCGTGGAAACGATCTCGGCATATTTTCCGGTATCTTCCGGTTCCTCATCGAATGTCGCGAACCATTCGGCAAAGGTCCGGTCGCCTTCCGTAACCGGAAGCAGCCTTATGCCGGCTATATAGTTTTTGACCGGAAAGGCAGGCTTCACAAAGCTGTAGGACAGCGAATGATCGAGGTCGCTGAGAGCGATCAGCTGCTCGCGCACATGGGCACCGTCCGTGAGGTGAAATGAGCGGATGCAGCCGACATCGCCGCTGCTTTGGCCGCCTTCGATTTCGCTTCTTGCAATAGCTGGATGCCAATCCGGCAGGCCGTTGAAGTCGCGCACAACCCTCCATACGGTTTCAATCGGCGCATCGATCACCGCGCTTGCATATGCCTTGGCCACATTCCCCTCCTAATGCTGTATGACGAGATTCTTGAAAGCTTGCGTCTGCGCGACGAGGGCTTTTTCCACCGGCAGACGTTCCATGCTGGATGCACCATAGAACCCGTGGCAGCCCGGGCACCGCTCCAGAATATAGCGGGCATCCTCCGGCTCGGCGATCGGGCCGCCATGGCACAGGACGATGATATCGGGATTGACGCTGCGGGCCGCCGCGGCGATTGCATTGACTTCCTCCACGCATGCTTCCAGCGTGAGCGCGGTGTCGGCGCCGATTGCTCCGCCCGTCGTGAGCCCCATGTGCGCGACGATGATATCGGCCCCAGCCTCGGTCATCGCCCGTGCATCTTCGACCGTGAAGACATAGGGCGTGGTGAGCAGGTCCTTGCTGCGCGCCAGCCTTACAAGCTCCACCTCAAGCGCATAGCCCATGCCGGTCTCTTCGAGATTGGCTCTGAACCTGCCGTCGATCAAACCGACGGTCGGGAAATTCTGAATGCCGGCGAAGCCCAACTCCTTCAGCTGGTCAAGGAAATGATCGAAGTTGCAGAAGGGATCGGTGCCGTTCACTCCAGCGAGGACCGGCGTGTGTTTGACCACGGGAAGGACTTCACGTGCCATGTCCAGCACGATCTCGTTGGCATTGCCATAGGCGAGAAGACCGGCGAGTGAGCCTCTTCCAGCCATGCGATACCGGCCGGAATTGTAGATGACGATCAGATCGATGCCGCCGGCTTCCTCGCACTTGGCCGAAAGGCCGGTGCCTGCGCCGCCGCCGATGATCGGAATCTTCGCGTTGATCTGCTGGCGAAACTTGTCCAGCAACTGGCTTCTTTTGAATTTCATACGAACGGCCTCTGGCTGATTTCATGGAAATGTCGGACGACTTCGGAGCAGAACTCCGGTGAATTGATTGCGTGCGGCACACGGAGAACCTGGCGTTCATCGCTCTGCTGTACTGTGCTTTCAATGGCATCGAACAGCGCCGCATCGGCTTGCGGATCATGGAAGGCCTGCCCGGGAGCATCCAGAAGAGAGACCCCTCCCAGCGGCAACAGGAAGCGCACCGGTCCAATGCTGCGGTTCAGGCGTTCGCCGATCCATTTGCCCATCGCCACGTTCTCGTCGACCGTGGTGCGCATCAGCGTGATTTGCGGATTGTGCACATAGAGATTGCGGTGACGGTATTTCTCGGGGACTGTGTCGATCCCGGCGAAATTGACCATATCGAGCGCACCACAGGAGCCGACATACGGCAATGTCGACTGGGCAAGGAAGCCAAACCGCTCCTCGGTCGCCGGCAGAATCCCTCCGAACAGCAGATCGCAGACTTCGGTCGTGGTAATGTCCAGAACCCCGGCGAGATAACCGGACGCAGCAAGCTTTTCCATCGATTGACCACCGATGCCGGTCGCATGGAACACCAGGCATTCGAACCGGTCGCGCAATTGCTCGAGACCTGGGTGATGCAAGGCGTGGTGACACCGAACATGGTCAGCCCCAGCGACGGCCTGTCGTCCTGCTCCGGCTCCTTCCGATTGCGGACCATTCCAGCGATCGAATTGGCGGCATTCGCCAGAACCGTTCGCGAAATGCGGTTGAGCCCGGCAATGTCGGTGATCGAATTCACCATGGATATGTCGTTCGGGCCGACATAGGCGCTGATATTTCCGGCGGCCACAGTCGAGACCATGACGCGCGGTGTGCCGACCGGCAGGATGCGCATGGCCTGCGTGACCATCGCGGTTCCCCCCGAACCGCCAAGACCGATGACGCCGCCGACATCGTTGCGCGATTGGATAAAGCGTTCAAACGCCAGCCCCATCGCCGAGACCGCAGAGCCCCGATCACCGGTGAAGACGGCTTTGACACCGCCGGGATGGAAACCGGCAACCGATCTCGCATCGATATCGACATTGGCCGAGGGTGTCACCGTCGAAAGATCAACCAACACAACAGGCACCCCCTGCCCCTTGATCAGTTCGGCAACATAGCGCAGCTCGTCGCCCTTGGTATCGCAAGAGCCCGCCACATAAATGGTCTTCGGCATCGTCATCGTTTCCTCCTCCAGTCTTTTCCGTCCCGTTCTCCGCCAACCAAGTTGCTCCATTTTCAGAGATCTGACAAAGTCCACTTGTCGAGAAGTGGACCGCGAATGAACAAGATTTCATCGGCAAGGATCAGCCGGCTCATTGGCAATTGGCGTGGCCTCGAAGGCAAGATCGGCCATCAGCTAGGCTTGGCACTTGCGAAATTGATAGCGGCGAGGGAGTTGCCCGTCGGCGGCATGCTGCCATCGGAACGTGCTCTGGCGACGGCGCTTGCCATCAGCCGGGGAACCGTGGTTGCGGCCTATGCCTCGCTTCGGGATGCTGGAATACTGGATAGCCGCCATGGCAGCGGCCACCGCATTATCGCATCTGCAACCACTTCCGGCACCGCGCATACGCGTCTTGCCGGCGAGGTCCTGGCACGGCCACAGGATATCGACATGACCAGCGGCGCCTTGCCGCCATCGCCCGTTCTTACGAGAATGCTTGCGGCATTGCGCGGCGCCGATCTTGCAGGCGTGGCCACTGGCCTTGGCTATGATGCCGCCGGCCTGCCGACGCTCCGCTGGGCTGTCGCCCGTTACTATTCCGACCTGGGCCTGCCGACCCATCCGGACAATATCCTGATTACCAGCGGTGCGCAGCAGGCGGTCTGGCTTCTCGCCAATGCACTGGTCGATGCGTCGGACGCAGTTGTGGTCGAAGATCCCGTCTATCGCGGCTCGCTGGAGGCGTTCCACAGACGCAATGCGAGGATCATTCCCGTCGCGGTCACGCAACATGGCCTCAATATGGAGCAGCTCGAAAAGGCCTTGAGAAACCGGCCAAAGCTGCTCTATCTGTTTCCCGAGGCGCATAATCCGACGGGACGGTCGCTGGATGAGGCAAGCCGTCGTCATCTGGTGCGACTGCTGGAACGCTACCCCACCTTCCTAGTGGAAGACGGCGCGCAAAATGAGCTTTCGACCCTTGCGGGAACGACACCACGCCCACTCGCAGGCAAGATGAACCCTGAGATGGTAGCGACGATCGGAACTCTTTCCAAACTATTCTGGGGCGGGCTCCGCATCGGCTGGATTCGTTCCGCCCCTTCGGTCATCAAACGCCTTGCAAGCTTCAAGGCGGTCGACGACCTCGGCTGTTCCATGTTCGACCAGCATATTGCCGTCGGCTTGCTTGAAAACATTGCGGAAGCGCGGATCTACCGTCACCAGGAAGTGGCCGGCCATTTGAAGATCGCCGAGGATTTTATCGCGGAACGCGCTCAGGGCCGATGGCATTGGGCGCGCCCAGCGGCAGGCACTGCCATCTGGATCCATATGCCCGGTGTGGATACCGTGGCACTGTGCCAGGAAGCACAGCGCCACCGCTTGTTTTTGTCGCCTGGATCGGGATATTCCGCACACGAAAACTTTGGTGACTTCATCCGCCTGCCCTTTGTCCGCCCGCCCGCAACCATGCAATTTGCCATCGACACGATCTGTAATCTGACACCGGACGAATAAGCAGCTACCAGCGTTCATGGCGGCGTGCACCCCACTCCCCCCAATGCTAGGCCGGCCGACCCTTGTCGCTCAGTTTACCACTTGGTCCTGCAGAAGCTAGTCCAGTTCGGATGTCTTGAACGTTGGGCGGCATTGAATCGGCGCCGTTTTCCGTCTCGGGCTGCTCCAACCGGCGAATATGGGCATCCAGCATCGCGATAGCGCCGCTGATGTTCCTTTCCTTCAATGCATTCAGGATCTTCCGATGAGCATTGCTCGATACAGGCTGCCATCCTGCCGTCCGGGTCGCGGAAAAAATTATCCGCGAATTCGCGAGCTGGAGATCGTCGAGCATGCTCAAAAGCCTCGGCATTTTGCAAGGGGCGACAAGGGCCCTGTGAAAAGCGCGGTTCGCTTGTTCCCACTCCGTTATGTTCTTCGCTTGGTCGCCTGCGATCAAAGCTTCCTCGATCTTTTCGTGACTGGCAGCATTCATGCGCGGGGCGGCCAGCCTGAGTGCCAGGGTCTCCAGAGATGCGCGAATCTCCACGATTTCCTGGATTGACCACCCGTCCAGCGGGGCAACCCGAATACCTCGGCGTGGCTCGCTGACGACCAGGCCTCGAGCCCGCAAAAGCTGAAAGGCTTCGCGCGCGGGCACATGGCTCGCCTCGAACTCTTCGGCGACTTTATCTTGCCGCAGCGCCGTTCCCGCCGCCAACTCTCCCGACACGATTCTTTCCCCGATAACGCGCGCAATGCGCTCCGCGACTGTCTCTGCCATACGATCCTCATAGATTATCTATGATAATACAGTTTGATCGACCACTTTGGAGGCCATATCCTGAGATTCGGCAGCATAATTATAGATTATCTATTAATCAAGGGCGACTATGCGCTGCCGCTCCGCCGCCCTGGGAGAATTGCCATGCCGGAGAAGGAAGCGGCCATCGCGCCACAAGGCGAACTCAAATCTTGGACACTCGACACTGCGCGCGTGCTTTACGACCTGCCTTTCAATGATTTGCTGTTCAGAGCTCACACCATCCACCGCGAGAATTTCGATCCCAATCGCGTTCAGCTCAGCAAGCTGCTCAACATCAAGACAGGGGGCTGTCCCGAGGATTGTGGCTATTGCAGCCAGTCCTCCCACCACGCCTCCAATGTGAAGGCATCAAAGCTCATAGACACCGCCGAAGTCATCGCCGAGGCCCGCAAGGCAAAGGCGCAAGGCGCAACCCGCTATTGCATGGGAGCAGCCTGGCGCAGCCCGAAGGCACGGGACGAGGCAGCCATCGTCTCGATGATCGAAGAGGTTAAAGCCCTCGGGCTGGAGACCTGCATGACGCTGGGAATGCTGTCGCCGGAGCAGGCTCGCACCTTTGCTGAGGCAGGGTTGGATTACTACAATCACAATCTCGATACTTCCGAGCGCTTCTATCCTCAGGTCGTCACGACACGCACGTTCGGCGACCGGCTGGAGACGCTGGCTCACGTCCGGGAGGCCGGCATCAAGGTTTGCAGCGGCGGCATTTTGGGGCTGGGCGAACAGGAGGATGACCGGATCGACATGCTGGTGACCCTGGCAAATCTGCCAACCCCACCGGAAAGCGTGCCGATCAACATGCTGATCCCCATTCCCGGCTCACGCCTGGCGGAAGCCAAACCTGTCGATTCCATAGGCTTCGTTCGGATCATTGCTCTTGCCAGATTGATGATGCCGCAATCGCATGTCCGCCTGACGGCCGGACGAGCGGCGATGAGCGACGAAATGCAGGCGCTTTGTTTCTTCGCCGGTGCCAATTCGATATTTATAGGCGACACGCTCCTGACGACGGCCAACCCCGGAGATGACCGCGACAACAGCCTTTTGCGCCGGCTTCGGCTTGAGCCGATGACATTGGAGGCACATGAATGACGGTCGATTTGCGCCAGCGTTATGAGGTGAAACTCCGACAACTCGCCCAGAAGGGCCGCCATCGGGACCTCAGCCGCGACACTGGATCGGATTTCACCTCCAACGACTATCTCGCGCTGACCTCGTCGCCGCGCATGCGCGCGGCCCTTGTCGATGCTCTTGATCGTGGCGTGCCGGTGGGCGCCGGCGGGTCGCGCCTGCTAAGGGGCAACCATGCCGAACACGAAGCGCTTGAACAGGAAGCGGCGGCATTCTTTGCGTGCGAGCAAATGCTCTACTTCGGCAGCGGTTACGCCGCCAATCTCGCGGTTCTCTCAACCCTGCCGCAACGCGGAGATCTCATTGTCCACGACGCCCTGATCCATGCGAGTGCGCATGATGGAATGAGGACGGGACGGGCCGATGTGGTGTCGGTGGCGCATAATGATGCGGATGCGGTCGAGGATGCTATCCTTGCCTGGCGCAAGCGAGGGGGCACCGGCGTACCGTGGATTGTCGTCGAAAGCATCTATTCGATGGATGGCGATCACGCGCCACTTTCCGATCTGATCGAAATTGCCGATCGCAACGACGGCTTCCTCTACATCGATGAGGCGCATGCAAGCGGCGTTCATGGCGTTGGCGGGCGTGGCTATGCCGCCGGTCTTGAGGGACGAGATAATGTCATCGTCTTGCACACCTGCGGCAAGGCTCTGGGTGCCGCCGGGGCACTGGTCGGCGCCAACCGCACACTGTGCAGCTTCCTCATCAATCGGGCTCGCCCCTTCATCTACGCAACAGCACCATCCCCCTTGCAGGCCGCGAGCGTCCGCGAGGCGCTGGCCATCCTCGCTGACGAGCCGGAACGGCGCCAAGCGCTGCACGGCCTCATCGCCTTTGCAAACGCGCAATTTTCCGAACGTCTGGGCGTGCCCAGCAGCGGCACGCAGATTCTTCCCGTCATCGTCGGTGAAAACGCGCGCGCCACACATCTCGCCGAGCGCTTGCGCGCGGACGGTTTCGATGTTCGCGCTATTCGACCGCCCACGGTTCCGCATGGGACCGCGCGGCTGCGCATCACCATCACGCTCAATGTCGATCGACCGACCATCGCAAATATGGTCGAGCGGCTCGCCGAGCTCATTGCGACGGAGATTTCATGAGCAACTGTCTCGTTGTGACGGGAACAGATACGGGCATCGGCAAGACGGTCTTTTCCGCCGCGCTCACAGCTGCCCTCAACGCCTGCTATTGGAAACCGGTCCAATCCGGCCTGGATGGCGAAACCGACAGCGAAACGATCGCCCGACTTGGGCGGATTCCGCAGCATCGTATCCTGCCCGAAGCATGGCGCCTGAACACTCCGGCCTCGCCGCATTTGTCAGCCCGGATCGATGGCGTTGAGATAGCGCCTGATCTATTGACATCCCCCGCGACACAATTGCCACTCGTCATCGAGGGGGCTGGTGGATTGCTTGTTCCTTTGACGCGGGAACAAACCTTTGCCGATGTATTTGCGCGCTGGCGCTATCCGACCATTCTGTGCGCGCGGACCGCCCTTGGCACCATCAACCACACATTGCTTTCGATTGAAGCACTGGAGCGACGGCAAATACCCATCCTCGGCGTGGCCTTCATCGGTGACGCCCAGCCCGATACGATGAGCATCATCAAGGAGATAGGTCGTGTTTCGATCCTCGGGCGGCTGCCGCATCTCGATCCGTTGACGCCGGAGGCGTTACACCGGGCCTTTGCAGAGCAATTCGATCTTTCCAGATTTCGCGAGGTCTTGGCATGACGGCGATCTACAGCCCGCAATCGCCGATCTGGCATCCTTTCACCCAGCATCAGCTTGAACCGGCCTTCAAGAAAATCGCGCGAACCGAGGGAGCCTACCTGTTTGACCAGGACGGCCGTTCCGTTCTTGATGCCATTTCTTCTTGGTGGGTCATCACCCACGAGCACCGCCATCCCCGCATCACGAGGGCGATCCACGATGCGGTGGAGAAACTCGACCAGCTGATATTTGCTGAATACAGCCATGAAGCCGCCGAGGCATTGGCGCGCGGTCTCATTGATCTCGCCTCGCCCGGACTGGCACATGTTTTCTTTTCAGACAGCGGCTCCACGTCGGTGGAAGTCGCACTCAAAATGGCGCTCGGAATGTTTCACAATCGGGGGGCGGCACGCTCCCGCATTGTCGTCATGGAACACAGCTATCACGGCGATACCATCGGTACGATGTCGATTGGAGCACGTGGGGTGTTCAACTCAGCCTACGAACCATTGCTGTTCGACGTTGCAAGCATTTCATTCCCTGTGGCGGGCCGGGAGCAGCAGACACTCGACGAGCTTGAGGCATTCTGCCGGCGCGGAGACGTCGCTGCCTTCATCGTCGAACCCTTGGTGCTGGGGGCTGGCGGGATGAAAATGTATCCGCCTCATCTCCTGACCGAGTTTCGGCGGATAACGGCACAGTATGGAACCTTGCTGATCGCCGACGAAGTCATGACAGGTTGGGGACGGACAGGCACCTTGCTCGCCTGCGAACAGGCGGGCATTTCTCCGGACATACTCTGCCTTTCCAAAGGAATAACGGGCGGCGCACTGCCGCTTGCCGTGACGCTCTGTACGTCGGAAATATTCGACGCACATTTGTCCGATGACCGTGGCCGCATGTTTTTTCATTCCAGCTCTTACACCGCCAACCCCATCGCTTGCGCGGCGGCCGTGGCAAATCTGGAGGTCTGGCGGGAAGAGCCCGTTATGTCCCGCATCGCGGCCATCGAGGCAATGCATCGTGAATGGCTGGCGAAATTCCGGTTCGATCCACGCTTTACCGGTGTCCGCCAGCAGGGCACGATCGCCGCGCTTGAGCTTGCCACCGGAACGAATGGCTATCTCTCCGAGGTTGGCCCGAGGCTTCGAAACTTCTTCCGCGAGAGAGATCTCCTCATACGACCTTTGGGCAATGTCATTTATCTGATGCCCCCTTATTGCGTGGGGGAACAGGATCTGCGGCGAGCCTATGAAGCCATCGATGAGGCCGCCGACTTTATTGGGTTCTCGGCATGAGGGCCTGGTCGAGCAGAATAGCAGGCCTCGGTCACTACGTTCCGAAACGCCGCATCGACAACGCCGAAATCGAAGCACGCCTGGGTCTGGCGGAAGGCTGGATTGAACGCAGGACCGGTATACGCGCGCGCCATTGGGCCGCGCCCGGCGAAAGCCTGACCGACATGGCGGCGCAAGCCGGGTCCATGGCGCTCGATCATGCGGGCATCGATCGTGCGGCCGTTGCACTGACGCTGCTGGCAACATCCACGCCTGATCATCTCCTGCCGCCTTCGGCACCGTTGCTCGCGCACAAACTCGGTCTTCAGGCATCGGGAGCAATCGACCTCGCAGGCGCGTGTTCAGGTTTCCTGTACGCGCTGGCGCTTGCCGATGGCTTTATAAGAGCCCAGAACAGGCCCGTTCTCGTGGTCGCTGCGAATATTCTGAGTAGGCGCATAAATATGGAAGAGCGGGCAAGCTCCGTGGTCTTTGCCGATGCCGCCGGCGCGGTGCTTCTCGTTCCATCGGAAGATCCACAATCAGGCATCCTGGGCATTGAGCTGATTTCGGAAGGCTCGGCCTACGATCTCATTTCTATCCCATCGGGCGGGAGCGTCCACCCCTTTCATCCCGGCATCGAGCCAAATTCCGTCAATATGACAATGCAGGACGGGAAAGCGGTTTTCCAGAAAGCCGTCCGCATCATGAGTCAATCGGCGTCGCAGGCCTTGAAGCGTGCCGAGATATCCTCGCAATGTATCGACCGCTTCATCCCCCATCAGGCGAACGCCCGAATTATCGATGCAGTCTGTGACGAGTTGGCAGTTCCGCTCGAAAAGTCCGTACGCACGATCGGCGAATTTGGAAACTCATCGGCGGCGACGATTCCGCTCTCAATGTCGCTGGCCAATCGTGAGCGACCGTTCGTCGCCGGCGAACAACTGCTGCTTGCCGCGGCGGGCGCCGGCATGACCGGCGGAGCTGTTGTCGTTCGAATGCAGGAGGCCCTGCCGGTGTCGACAAGCGAGGCCTGGCCGCTGATATCGATGTCAAGGCCGCCCGTTCCGGCATGAATGCCCAATTGCTTGCAGACGAGCAAAGCGCCCCTCACGGGCAACACCTGCCTGAAAAGAGGCAATGGCGTTCCACCGCCATGAATGACAACCGCCAATCGATGTACCAGGCTCCCTCGCAGATATTCCGATACTCACCGAGACGCCTGCCTCTATGAATGGAGCGAGGCGAAATGTTGCATCATTCGTTCCGCATCGGGGCGGATGCCGGTGAACAGTTCGAAAGCCTTGACCGCCTGTGAAACCGCCATTCCGCCGCCATCGAGAACGCGGCATCCCCTTTGCCTTGCAAGCTTCACCAGTTCCGTCTCGATCGGGAAATAGACGATTTCCGCAACCCATAGCCGATCCCTAACGAGCCGCGCATCGAGCGGCAAACCGGGATGCGCAGCCATGCCGGTCGGTGTTGCATGAACCAGACCATCGGCAGCATCCAGGGCGGCGGCAAGGTCGCTGCCGACCAGGAATGAGCATTTGCGGTGGGCTGGCTGCAGCTGATCTGCGAGCGACTGCGCACGCGACGGGTCGATATCGAATATTTCGATCGTGCGCGCACCCATTTGCGCCACGGCGTGAGCAACTGCGACACCGGCCCCGCCGGCCCCAAGCTGCACGACATGGTCGAGCGGAACTCCGGACAGGCCACGACGAAAGCTCTGCGCAAATCCCCACCAATCGGTATTGTGCCCTATCCTGCGCCCGCCTCGAAAGACGATCGTATTGATCGAGCGCAGCGTCTGGGCATCCGGCGAAAGCTCGTCTACCAGCGCGACGGCCGCCTGCTTGCAGGGATGCGTGATATTCAGGCCGGCAAAGCCCTGGGCTTCAGCCTCATCGATCAGTGCCGGCAGATCCGATACGCCAAGGCCGCGAATTTCGAGGTCGATGAGATCATAGCGGTATGAAAGACCGTAATTCTCACCCTCGCGCATGTGCATGGCCGGCGTCAGCGAACGGCCGATGCCAGCACCGATGAGACCGACCCGAAGTTGACGTGAGATGATGGCAGCCTGAGTGTTCAATCTATCCTCCCGAGCAGCGAACCATAGCCATATCGCAGCTCGAGATCAAAATGTACGAACTAGTACGTAAAGTCAATGAACGGTACAGAAATCCTGTTCGCGGCAGTGCTCGGCGACATCATCACATGGCCTCGGATTCTCAAATAGTGTTCGAAGGAGCAGTCTTCAGGAAAGCCAGAATTGCGTCGACGATCAATGCCTTGTGCCGTTTTTTCAGCTCGTCGGAGGACAAATCTCGTTCGAAGATTGCCCCGAATGTATGGCGATTGGACACCCGGAAAAAACATTGCGCACTGATCATCATGTGCAGGTCGACAGGATCCACCCGGCGTATGAAGCTACCATCCGCATAACCACGTTCCAGGATGCCGGTAATGATATCGATGACGGCGATATTCATTTCCGACAGAACCACCGAACGCTTCATATGTTCGGCTCGATGAATATTCTCGATGCTGACCAGGCGCACGAAATCCGGATTTTGATCATCATGATCGAAGGTGCTGGCAATCAGCTGCGCCATCGCCTGAACTGGCGGCATGTTTTCGAGATCGAGCTCGCTCTCTAGCGTCCGGATCTTCGTATAGGCCTGTTCGAGAACGGCGAGATAGAGCCCTTCCTTGCTGCCGAAATAATAGTAGATCATGCGCTTGGAGGTCTTGGTGCGCTCAGCGATCTCATCGACACGCGCGCCGGAAAAGCCTGCGGCGACAAATTCTTCCGTCGCAATCTTCAGGATATTTTCCTTGGTCGCGTCGGGATCGTTTTTCCGCGTGAGGCGCTCGATCTTGGCCGCTTGCGCTTTGGTCATGCCTTGCTCGTCTTCCTGGGTCCATCAATGCCCACCATTGAAGATCAAAGCTTTAACACAGCCTCAGCGCGAATGGGGAGAGCCTAAAGCTTCGGCAGACCAATCGGTCGCAGATACCGTCTCAGTGCCGCGATGCGGAAGATCGCGTTCGCCGCACCGTAGCCGCGATAACCGCTACGCTGGACGATCTCGAAGAAGAACCCTTCTCCATAACTGGGACTATAGAGCTGGAAATATTCGCCATGATCGTCGCGATCATAGAGGATATTATATGCCTTCAGCCGATCGGTGAATTCCGGATCGAGGCCGAATCTCGCCTCCAGGTCATCATAGTAATTTGGCGAGATCACCAATGTCGCGAAACCGTTGGCAGACAGGGCAGAAGCCGTCGCGAAGATATCTTCGGTTTTAAAAGCCAGATGCTGAATACCCGAGCCGAATGTCTCGGCGATGAAATGGCCAGCCAGAGTATTGCGGTTTTCCGCGCCGTTGAGCGTGATGCGCAGCGTACCTAGATCATTTTCGACGACCTGGCTTCGAACGACGCCGGCAGGATCGATGATGTCGACCATCGGCGTCTTATGCGCATCCAGTATCGCCGTATAGAACAGCAGCCAGGTGAGCAGCTCTTCGTACTTCATGGTCTGCGCAACATGGTCGATGCCCGTCAGGCCGACCGGCTGCAGATCGGCATCGTCGTTGACGGGGTCGAACTCGATCTCCCAGATCCGCCCGAGCGGGCTCTGTCGATCGAGGAAATACAGGATGCCGCCACCGATACCGCGTATGGCCGGCATCTCAATCTCGCCGGGATCGAGCGACTGTTCGAAACGCTCGGCACCGAGTGCTACCGCGCGCGAGAGGGCCGCTTGCGCGTCGCCGACCCACAGACCCATTGCATAGGCCGATTGCCCATGCAGAGCGTAGGAGGCGCCGGCAAATCCACCCTGATCGGCATTGACGACCAGATTGATGCCGCCCTGCCTGAAGACATCGACGCGCTTGGACTTATGGCAACCGACATGCCTGAAGCCCAGCGCGTGCAGTCGATCAAAAAGTGGGGATGTCTCGGCTTCATCAACGGTAAACTCGACGAAAGCCACGCCCTCGACCTCAGCGCGCGGCGGCATGGGCGCCAATGTCAATTTGCTTCCGCTTTCGGCGCGCGAACCCGATCGCCCAGGTAAACAAGCGAGCGCTTGCCGTCTACGGCGATAGCCGTCGGCGAGCCACCACGGAACTGGTCGTTGAAAATCTCCAGCGAAAGGTAGCCGTCATAACCTGTCGCTGCTACCGCATTCATGAAGTCGAGCACGGGCAGATCACCCTCGCCCGGCATGTTGCGGAAATGACGGCTCCAATAAAGAAGATCCATGTCGATCAGCGGCGCATCGGCAAGCTGAATGATGAAGATCTTCTCCTTCGGGATCGATCGGATCGAATTGACGTCGATCTTGCGCGAAAGTGTATGGAAGCTGTCGAGGATGAGCCCAATATTCGGATGATCGGCACGGCGGACGATCTCCCACGCATCGCGGTGATCATGGATGTGCCGTCCCCAAGCGAGCGCCTCATACCCCACGCGCAGGCCGCGCTTTGCTGCCCGTTCTCCGAGTTCGGCAAAGTCGGCCGCCGCGCAATCGATACCTCCGAGAGCAGCCGAGGAGACATTCGAGCATACCAGCACGAGGTCCGTGCCCATTTCCTGCATGAGATCGAACTTGCGCTCGGCACGATCGAAAGTGCGGCTACGCAGTGGCTCGGGCATGCCCTCGAAATCGCGGAACGGCTGGAAAAGCGTGATCTCCAGGCCATGATCCCGGACCATCTGGCCGACCTCGCGCGGCGATTGATCGAAGGCAAGAAAATCGTTCTCGAAGATTTCGACGCCATCGAAGCCGGCCTTTGCGATGGCATGAAGCTTTTCCCTGAGGTCGCCGCTGATCGAAACGGTCGCGATCGAGGTTTTCATTGTGTCATCCCATTCATTTGGTGATTTCCAAGAAACTCATCGCCGATCGCCTACCCCGCAGCGGCCAGCGGATACCGGCGCAAAGCGCCGGTATCCGTTTTTATTCAGACGGCGCGATCGGCACGCGGCGTCGCGGCAGCGATGCGTCTTCCATCCCTGCCGAGCTGATCGATCGGTGTCCGATAGGTCTCCGTTGCCGTTGCCGCCGAGGCGGCGGCAATCAGGGCCGTGATCGAGGTAAACGCTGCGACGGGCACCCACCCCATGGGCCCGGTACCCAGCAGGGCAGCACTGATTGTCGGGGCAAAACCGCCAAGTGCGAAGCCGATCTGTGTGCCGACCGCCATGCCGGAGAGGCGAACCCGAGTATCGAACATTTCGGCATAAAGCGCCGGCCAGATGCCGTTGGACGCGCTATAGACCACACCCGAAAGCAGAATGCCCAAAACGAAAACGAGGGTGAGGTTATTCTGGCTGATCGCCCAGATATAAGGCCAGATCAGAATTGCGCAGCCAATGGCACCGAAGATGAAGATCGGCTTTCGGCCGATACGATCAGCCAGGATTGCCCAAAGCGGGATGGCGCCGAGCGCCACGACATTGGCAAGCACCAGCACGGTCAGCATGGTGGAGCGGTCGATATGCATGGTATTGACCGCATAGGACAGGGTGAAGACGCTGAAGATCGTGCTGACGACTGAGATCAACGCGGCAAAGATGATGCGCAGGACATCGGCCCAGTAATTCGTCATCAGGGTGACCAGCGGCAGCTTGGTGGCCTCGCCCCTCTTGGTCTCTTCGAGGAAGGCAGGCGTCTCGGCCAGCGTGCGGCGAACCCAGAAGCCGACGATGACGACGACGAAGCTCAGGAAGAAGGGAATGCGCCAGCCCCAAGACAGGAGCGCGGCTTCGTCAAGCCTGCCGAGCGGTATGAAGACCAGTGTTGCAAGGATCAATCCCGCCTGCGTACCACTCAGCGTGAAGCTGGTGAAAAAGGCTCGCCGGTGTTCGGGCGCGTGCTCCAACGTCATCGAGCTGGCGCCGGCCTGTTCGCCCGCGGCCGAGATACCCTGCAGCAGACGTGCCAGAACGAGAAGCATTGGCGCCAGAATGCCGGCCTGATCATAGGTTGGCAGGCAACCGATGATGAAGGTGGAAAATCCCATCAGAAGCAGCGTGAAGGTGAGCACCTTCTTACGGCCGAATTTGTCGCCGACGTGTCCCAGGATAACCGCACCCAGCGGGCGCATGATGTAAGCGACGCCAAAGGTGGCGAACGAGGCGATTGCCGCCGTCTGCGGATCTTCCGCCGAGAAGAATATCTTTGGAAAGATCAGCGCAGCAGCCGTCCCATACACGAAGAAATCGTAATATTCGACAGCACTCCCGATCCAGCTCGCCAGAGCGGCGCGCTTCGGTGTCTTACGTTCGACTGGTGTTTTCATCATTGTTCCTCCCCAGAACATGTCAGTTTCGAAGACATGCCACACCCGCAAGCGTCAGCTTTCGCTCACGCCCTCCCGCACGGCATCCTTGATCGTCTTGGCAGTCACCGATACCGCCGAGGCGGTACACGTCACTCCTCATGGCAAATAATGTACGAACTAGTTCGTTTTGTAAAGTGATGCGCTCAGATGGTTGGAAATGGCACGACCATCATCGACGATGATCGCTTAGATTTGAATTCTTTCGCCACTTCCGCAAAGCCCTTATGAATGAGGAAAAGCGAAATATTCCAACGCATTGGAAATATTTTGGCGGGTCATCGCGAATGCCCAGTCGGACCACTGCCTGACAAAATCGATAAACGCTCGCCACCCACATTCACGAATCCGTGCGATGGCGCAGTGGACGGCCATGACGGATGCAACTGTCGAAGTTCGCAGACAAAGCCCTGTCCGCGTTTTACTGAAATAAAGCGGCATAGCCAGCCGAGTGGCTATTCATTTGACTTCGGGTTTGCATCCATCGGGACTATGACACAGAGCTACGGCGCTGACCGGACCCGGACCTCTCGACATGGGGGAATGACGCACTCAAAGTTTTGTCCCTTGCGCATAGCGGCGAGTTGCAGGCCTACCTGACAGTGAAACTGCGCGACGCGGATAAGCGCCAAGGGCAATCACGGGCATATCGGGTCGGCAAGATAAAACATAAATGCGGCTCAATGTGATGAACGCCACTGCGGGAATAGAGCTTCGCCTGGCCGGATCTTGAGGCGTGGCTCCGGCACCCAGACCACTATGACATTTTAATCTCACGCCACCGGCCGGCCCATGGAATACCTATGCGCTGATCTCCATTCTCAACGGCATCTGGAATCTGTTGAAGATATATGGAATTACAGCGATGTACTTCGAGCTCAAGGACACCACGGCCGAGATCCTTGCCAAAAGTCGTCGGCATGAAGAGCTTTGCGAATTGCCTCTCGACCTGATCGGCTCCGAGCAGGAGGCCTATGATATTCAGGCCTTTGCTCAAAACGCACTCGGCTTTGGCCGAAAGGGATACGCCATCGTCGGTTCCAGCGAGCCCTGTCGCCAGGCGCTTGGTCTGGCGAAACCGATTTATTCCGAGATCCCGGCTCTCGCTCTTGCATCCGCGGCGACGGCGTTTCGGCTGCCGCCTGGCGTCATCGGCGCACAATGCGAAATCACGTTCACGATGCGGCGCACCTTTCCCGATGCTGACGAGCGCATCTCGCCGGAAACCGCTGCCGATGCCGTTGCCGGATGTCGACCAGCGATCGGCATTCTTGGACGCCGTACAGTCCGAGGGATCGCCGGTGACAATGCCGCGATTGCGGATTTCGGCCTGCATGTCGCAACCCTTCAGGGCGGCCAGACGGTGGATGTCGATCTCTCCGTACTTGGAAAGCTCGACGTCAATGTCTTCCTGTTCAAGGAGGCCGGAATTTCGGGATGCGCTTCATCCGTCATGGGGCATCCACTGAATGCCGTGGCCTGGCTGGCAGCCGCCCTCTCTTCCCGTGGCAAGCAACTGCAGGCCGGCGACATTGTCGCGACGGGTGCATGCGCGAAGATCCTCTGTGTTCACGCGGGACAGCATGTTGCAGCCGATTTCGGGCCGCTTGGCCAAGTCGAATGCATCTTCGAGTAACGAACAATCAGGAGCGGAAGGCCAGCAGATGCGTCCTCAACAGAAACCATTCGTCGTAGAAATCCGGAGAAGCCGCCGCCGAAAGGAAGCTTCGCCATCCCAGCAAGAGGGCGGCATTCGTGCGCTGACCGTGACACATGCGACGAAGCAAGAGTGTCCAAAGGATCCTCGCCTGAACGGGCGTGCATGATGGTCAGCCGAAACATCCCTTTCGAGTACTTCCTTCTTTCGGGCGTTCACGCCGACGGTCCCGTCATCGCTCGAGTAGCCGACACCGCCGTCGCCCGGTCCGTCTCCGACGCCTATGGGCGTCGCTACCACTTCGTCGGCGTCGCGCAGCGGGATGGCGCCGGCAGGATCGATGTGCTGTCTCTAAAGGAAGGCGAGTGGATCGTTTCACCCAATCTCATATACGAAGCAGCCTGAGCGATGCGGGCAGCGCAGGATGTACCACCTGGCACATCAGGTATCGCGGCGGGCGATTGTTGCTCCCAGCATCAGGGCCATCATTTCGATCGTCGCGTCCGGATTGGCCGGACGGCGCTCCGGATCAAACGCAACGCCGATAACGACTGCGCGATCGGTTGAAACTTGAGCCGGCCAGAAATCGAACCGCGATTGATCGAATGGATAAACACCTCCATTGACAATCGCCTTCGAAGTCAATGCCGTTCTTATCGCCTCAAGCTCCATGGGAGAGAGGTTCTTCTCACCCTCAATCTTAAGGTCGTCACCCTTGCCGGAGACAATGATGGCGACGGGAACGTGAAAGAGCGAGACCAGGGCAGACCGGGTAAGATGTGTCGCCTCCTCCATGGAGTTGGCAGCGATCATCTGTCGAGCATAAATCTGCAGCTTCTCCTGACCCCGGCGGTAGCGATCAAGTTCTGCCGCATCGCGCCGCCTGGTGGAGGCGATGGCACTGGTTATGCAACCGATGATGAAGAGCAGAGCAATCGCCCATATGTTGGCGGTGTCCGCTACCGCCAGCGAAAAGCGGGGCTCCGTGAAGAAGAAATTATATGCCAAGGCGCCGAGGAGCGCGCAAAACAGCGCCGGCCTGAGGCCGAATGCCACGCTGCTGATGACGACGGGCAAGACATAGATCAGCGACAGATTGGGAATGGCCTCATATCGGTCGAAACCGGCGGCAACCGCGGTGGCCATTGCCGCCATAATGAGGGACACAAGATACTGAATAACCAGCGGCATCTCCGAGAGGCCTGTGTCGCGCATGACAAACGGATCTGCGACAATGCCGGTCTGAGATTGGCTGAAATCTTTTTCCAGGGACATGGCGGAATCCTCCTGAAAGAGAGATGGCCAGATCCGCATATCAATTCCATATGGATGGCGGACGAGATTTATAAAAACTGCATAAATGGACCCGTCGTCAGCCTTGACTGACCACCGGACGCCCGATTTTCGAAGGGACTCATCACCTCACGGATGTTGCAACTATGTCGCATTTCAAAATTTAGCCGAAAATTTCGCCAAATTCGACTTGGCCTGAGTGATCAATCAATCTAGGATTGGTCATCATCAACACGGTTCTAGGGGGTTTTAGATGGCTGTTTTTTCCAACTCCCCAGTGGCTTCCGCGAATATCGCCTGAAGCCGGCTGCGTTTTCGAACGCAATAGAACGTGATGGACTGGCGCTAAATCTCCCGTCGATCGTTCCGCATCAAACCATTTCGCGCGGTTTTGCGCGAACATTCCTTTCCCTATGACGGAGCCGGCAAAAGCCGGATACATCAATGGCTCTTGGTTTCAAATCCCGCCGCGGCGTGCTTTTCGCAGCGTTTTTCGCTATTGCTGGGCTCATTGGAAGCATCAGCCGGGCCGCGCATCCTTCATGCTGTTCACGGCGATGCTGTCTACGCTTGCGGATGTGCTAACACCCTTGTTCTCCGGCCGTCTGGTCGATGCGGTGGTGTCCGGTCAGGCGAGCGACGTTGCAACGTGGAACAATGCCTTTAACGCCTTTTGCTGGCTGATGGCACTGTCGGTCGGCGCTGTCATCCTGCGGCACGCCACGTTCATCGCCATCATCCGCTTCACGCTGAAGTCGATGTCGGAAATCGCGGCGAATTCCTTCTTCCATATCCAGCGCTTTTCAAGTGACTGGCACGCCAACAGCTTTGCCGGCTCGACTGTTCGCAAGGTGACGCGCGGCATGTGGGCGCTCGATCTGCTCAACGACACCGTCTTCATCGCTCTGTTTCCCTCGCTGATCATGCTCATCGGCTCGACCATTCTGATGACCTGGTACTGGCCGATGATGGGACTGCTGGTCGGCGCCGGATCCGTGTTCTTTATCGCCTTCACGGCGACGATGGCTCTGCGCTATGTCGCGCCGATGGCCAGCATGGCCAATAGCTGGGATACACGCCTTGGCGGCGCGCTCGCCGATGCCGTGACCTGCAACGCAGTCGTCAAGGCCTTTGGCGCCGAGGATCGGGAAGATAAGCGTCTCGCCAAGGTCATGCGCAAGTGGCGGGATCGCACCGCGCGCACCTGGACGCGGGGCACGGTGAACGGCACGTCGCAGAACGCGCTGCTCAGCCTCTTGCGCGGCAGCGTGCTGGGGCTTGCCCTTTGGCTCTGGGCCAACGGCAAGGCCAATGCGGGCGACATCACCTTCGTCCTGACTGCCTTTTTCATCCTCCAGGGATATCTGCGAGAAATCGGCATGCATATCCGCAACCTGCAGCGCTCGGTCAACGACATGGAAGAGCTTGTCTCCATCCATGCGCAGCCGCTGGGTGTCGAGGATGTGCCAGGCGCTCCAGCGCTCCATGTGAAGGCCGGCATGATCGAATTCGATCGCGTCACCTTTCATTACGGCAACCACTATGACCCGCTCTACAAGGACTTCTCGGTCACCATCAAGCCGGGCGAACGGGTCGGTCTCGTCGGCCATTCCGGCTCAGGAAAGACGACGTTCATCAAGCTGATTCAGCGCCTGCATGACGTCAATCACGGTACGGTCTCGATCGATGGACAAGATATTTCGAAGGTGGCGCAGACCTCTCTTCGCCGCCAGATCGCCATCGTGCAGCAGGAGCCCATCCTGTTTCACCGCTCGCTGGCGGAGAATATCGCCTATGCGCGGCCAACGGCCACGCATGCGGAGATCAAGAGGGCTGCGCAGCTTGCCAGCGCCCACGACTTCATCGAGGCCCTGCCTAAGGGCTATGCGACGCTTGTCGGAGAACGTGGCATCAAGCTTTCCGGCGGCGAGCGGCAACGCATCGCCATCGCCCGCGCATTCCTGGCCGATGCGCCGATCCTGATACTCGACGAAGCAACTTCGAGCCTCGACTCGGAATCGGAAATGCTGATTCAGCAGGCCATGGAACGATTGATGGATGGACGCACGACGCTCGTCGTCGCCCACAGGCTGTCGACCGTGCGTGCGCTCGACCGGCTGCTGGTCTTCGAACACGGGCATATCGCCGAGGAAGGCACCCATGCCAGCCTCATTCGTCGCAAGAGCGGAATCTATCGTGGGCTGTTCGAGCGTCAAGCACTGGAGTTGACGAAAGGCATCGCGAGCGAGGGGTTGATCGGCTGATAGGACTCCGCCGATCAACCCTTCCGCCGAATTGGCGCCCCTCTTTATGGTAGGCATCATAAACTCTATCATATTGATCTAAAACATTAAAAATAGTTTTGTGACAAATTGCCTTGCAAATGGCATGAAGTAGATGAAACATAGTCGGCTAATGAATTTTAGCTGATGATGATATGGCTGCCCGGTCTCCATCCGCGCAGCGTAAGCATAGGGAGGATCGCCATGGCGGTTAATTCAAGCCCCGTCGCCCTGGTGGAACATTCTGACCGGTCGCGTAACGACCCGAAGTGCCTGTTCATAGCCCACATTCACGTTGACAGCACATGCAGCCGTGACAGCAGATGACAAAGAAGACCTATCTCAGACAGCTGGCGGGCGAAGCCGATAAGCTCTTCACCGGACAGACAATCGAGCAATATGCCGCAATCTGCTATCGGTGGCGCCCGGGCAAACAGGATGTAGAAGTGCTCCTGATCACTTCGCGGGAAAGCGGTCGATGGGTCATCCCAAAGGGATGGCCGATAGACAGGAAACTACCTCACCAAGTCGCCGAGCGGGAAGCCTGGGAGGAAGCTGGCGTCAGTGGAAAGGCCCGGAAGAAAAGCTTTGGCTACTACACCTATCTGAAATCCCTCGACACCGGCGAAACCGTTCCATCCGTAGTGCAGGTCCATCTTCTCGAAGTTGCCGGAATGAGCGCGCAATTTCCCGAACATGGCCAGCGTCAGCTAAGATGGCTTCAGCCCAATGAAGCAGCCGCCCTGGTGCGCGAGCCCGAGTTGAAGGGGCTTTTGCGCATGGTCGAAACCGCACTTGCAAAAGACAATAAGGCAAAGGATTCGACTGCGAAATAAGGACCCTATCCGGGAATAGGAGGCGTGTTTTGCCATCATCGATGCGCCTCCCGTCGCGGAACAATAGCAGGCAAGGACGGGAAGGCGCCGATGCCGTCATCAGCATGAATTCACAGTGCTCGGAGCAGGTTTTACGGCCGGTATCAGAATGATTTTACCTGGGAAAATCCTGCTCCTGACTGCGAAGATGCTTTCAATGCCCCATCGATGCCTTCTTGCCGAGCGTTACATTGCGTAGCGTAAGGGCCAAGGGGATAGCCGCCAGGGAAATCAGCGTCAGAACCCAGAAGGCGTCGACATAGGACAGAAGCGAGGCCTGACTCTGCACTTGCTGGTTGATCCAGGCGAGCGCCTGCTGTTGGGCCGCCACCAGCGAACTACCCTGACCAACGAAGTAGTTCGTCACCTGGTTCAGCGTATCCTGATAGGCTCCATTCGAAGGAATGGCATGCTCCACCAATCGGCTCTGATGAAACTGCTCCCGATGGGTGATGATGTTTGAGATCAGCGACACACCGATCGAACCACCGGTATTGCGCGCCGCATTCAGCAAGGCCGATGCCTGGTCGGTTTTGCTGGAGGGGATGCCGTCATAAGAGGCGGAGGTGATCGGCAGGAAGATGAAGGGCAGGCCAATCCCCTGCAACATGCGAGCTTCGGCAAGATACCAGAAGCCGATACCGCTATAGACGCTGGTCACCCGATACATCGAGAAGGCGACAAAACCGGCTCCGATCGCAATCAGATATTTCGGCTGTACTTTCGATGAAAGAATGCCGACGACAAACATCATGACCAAGGTCACGACACCGCCCGGCGATAGCATCATGCCGGCCCATGTTGCCGTGTAGCCAAGATTTTGCTGAACCAACTGCGGCAGATACTGGGTTGTCGCCAGCAGCAGCGCGCCCGTCGCCATCATGACTATGAAGCAGGTTCCGAATTGCCGGCTGACCAGCATCCGGATATCGACGGCAGGATTCTTGTGTTTCAGCTCCCACGGGATCATCAGCACAAAGGCCAAGGCGCTGATTGAAGCCGCCATGATGATGAAGCTCGAGCCAAACCAGTCATCCTCAAGACCACGATCCAGCGTCAGTTCCAGCGCGCCGAGGAAGGTCGCCACCAAGCCGAAGCCGATCCAGTCGAAACTAATCTTTTCCTTACGCAACCGGGCACGCTCCTGGGCGCTGCCTTCGGGCTCCTTGATCAGCATGGCGACGGCGGCAAGCGTCAGAATGCCGACAGGACCATTGATCAGGAAACACCAATGCCAGGAGAAATTATCGGAGAGCCAGCCACCCAACGTCGGTCCGACGACGGGAGCAACCACAACCGCGACCCCGAACAGGGCAAAGCCCTGCCCGCGCTTTTCCGGCGGAAAGCTGTCGGCCAGGATGGACTGCGCGACCGGCACCATGCCGCCGCCGCCGATGCCTTGCAATATCCGGGCGAGCAGCAGGAATTGCAGGTTCGGCGCAAAGCCGCACATGACCGAACTGATGGTAAACAATGCCAGGCAGGCAAGGAAAAAGGTCTTGCGCCCAAAAATGCGCACAAGATAGCTCGTCGCCGTCACGATCACCGCATTGGAGACGAGATAGGTGGTCACCACCCAGGAGGCTTCGTCCTGGCTGACGCCAAGACCGCCGGAAATGTAATTCAGGGCAACGTTTGCGATCGTCGTATCGAGCACTTCCATGAAACTGGCGAGTGCCACGACAATGGCGATGATCCAAGGGGTTGCCGAGGGTTTGGCAACAGCGCTCGTGCTCACAGCAGGTCCCTCAGGCTTTCCAATACGGAAGGACTTGCATCGGTACGCACGCTGGGCACGACCGACATGCCCGGGCCTAACGCAACGTCACTCGGCACGTCATCAAGCTCGATTTTCACCGGTACGCGCTGAACGATCTTGACGTAGTTGCCGGTGGCGTTTTCGGCCGGAAGCAGGGAGAATGCCGTTCCCGATCCCGGCTGCACGCTTGCGACATGGCCATAGATCGTGCGTCCGCCATAGGCATCGATCGTCAGAGACACCGGCTGCCCAGGACGCATGTGATCGAGCTGTGTTTCCTTGAAGTTGGCCGTCACCCAGAGCTTGTCCGGCACGAACATGGCAAGGTTCGTTCCTGCCTGGACATATTGGCCATCGCCGGCCGAAAGTTGCACCACCCGACCAGGCTGAGCCGCCGAAATTGTCGTGTAGGAGAGATTGAGCTTGGCCTGATCCAGCAGCGCTTCATCCTGCTTCACCGTTGCCTCGGCGCTGGCGATCTGCGGGCCATAGGCATCGAGCTGGCGCTGCGCTGCGGTCAGCGATGCCTGGTCGGTGTTGAGCGCTGCCTCCTGCTGATGCAGTTGCGACGTATATTGCTGCGCTTCCTGAAGCGTGCCGGAGCCGCTCTTCATCATTGTCTGGTAGCGACTATCCTGTTGCTGGGCAAAGACGAGATTGGCCTTGGCCTGCTCAATCTGGGCCTTGGCCTGTTCGACGTTCGCCTGCTGCACCTGCTTCTGGGCCTGAGTATTTTGGAGATTGGCCTGTGCAGCGGCGACCTGCGCCTGCGCCTGCTCCAGGGAGGTACGGTAGTCCCGGTCGTCGATCCTAGCGATCACATCGCCTGCTGCCACATGCTGGTTATCGGTCACGGCGACCGAAGAAATATATCCGGACACCCTTGAGGTCACGGCATATTGACGGGCAGCGATAAAGGCGTCGTCCGTGTTTTCGTAATGCGCGCCGTTATCCCAGTATATATAGCCCGCAACCACCGCCACGGCCAGCGCGCTTCCGCCGATCAGAAGCATCCTCAGGCGGCGAGAGGGTTTGTCCGTGGCTTCTTCCGTCTCGGAAGCCTGCCCTGCGCGCCCGGCATCGTCACCGACGTGAGCCTGATCGCCGGTAAGTGGCGCCTCCGCTCGCTCCTGCCGAGCCGCGATGTCGTCTTGCTCAGTATTTGCCGCCGCACCGCCGGTCTTCGGCTCCAATACGATCAGCTTTCCAAAAGTCTCATCCTGATGCGCGCTCATGTTGAACCTCGTTCGTCGCGACACAACAAAAGAAACGAAACGTTTCATTTAATTATTGACGTAGATCCGATCGGAATGCTAGTCAAGAGCCTCGGAGGCAGTGACCCGCATTCATGCCAATCAAAAATCGGTGAGGCCCGCTTTGGCGAGAGAAACGACCAAATCCAAGATCATGAAGCTGGAGCTAGGCACGCCTCGGCGTGGTCGCCCGCCGCTGGAAAAGGCGGGTGAAGTCGAAGACCGGATCCTGCAGGCGGCACTCCAGGTCTTCATCGCTCGTGGTTACGAAGGCGCCAGCATTGACGAGATCGCCGAAGTTGCCAGAGCCGGGAAGCCGAGCATCTATAACCGCTTCATCAGCAAGGAGACCCTGTTCAGGGAGGTGGTTTCGCGTTGGGTGCAGAAGTCCAGCGAGATGACGGCGTCCACGACGTCAGGCAGTATTCTGGAACGTTTTCAGACCGCAGGCATCCTGATCGTGCAGCGCGCCATCAAGGACGAGACCATCGGGCTCATGCGTAGCGTGATGAGCGAAGCGACGCGCCATCCGGAGCTGGCAACCACCATTCACTACGCCATGCGCGCGCATGGAACGGCAACGGTGATGAAGCTCGTCGCCGAACTGGCGGAAGCCGAAGAGATCAGATCTCTCCCGGCTTTTGCACCGGATAATCTTGCGGAAACGACTCGCCGCTTCATCGATCTGGTCTTGCTGCCGATGATGATGTCCTCGCTTTTCCACGCAGATCTGACGCCGATCAAGACGCAGATGGAGGAGCATGCCCGCGACGCGGCATCCTTTTTTCTGTCCGGCTGCGGCTACAAACCCCTTGGCGCCTAGGGTTTTAGGGCCTGCAGTCTCTACGGGACAGCAGCGAGCGAAGTGCAAATACGCCTGCGAAAGCCATCACGACAGATAATCTCGGCGAACTGTCTTACAGGCCTTGATCATCGATACACATACATCTAATAAGGCGCCACGATCTTTGGAGTTTAGAATGCAAGTTCTGGTACGTGACAACAATGTTGAGCAAGCACTCCGCTTCTTGAAGAAGAAGCTGCAGCGCGAAGGCGTTTTCCGCGAAGCACGGCTTCGGGAGCGTTTTGAGAAGCCTTCCGAAAAGCGCGCCCGTGAAAAGGCCGAGGGTATCCGGCGTGTCCGCAAGCTCGCTCGCAAGAAGCTTGAGCGGGAAAGCGGCATTTCGGCTCCCAAGAAGGCAAGAACTTCGGGCCGCTAACGGCGATCGGGCGACGGATTTCGTATCCCACGGATATGACTTCCTCACGCCCGAGATAGCCTTTGCCTGCAGGACAGGCAACTAGTCTCCATTGTTAAATGGGGAATCGTCTTTTTGCGCCTTGATAAGGGTGGCTGTGTTTGATTTCGAGCCGCTCGACCTCTCGCGAAGCGGCTGGAAGGGTGTGTCGTGATTACGATCACTAGGCCCCGGACACGATAGAGAAGATTCGCCGTGCGCAACAGCTCGGCTCTCCGCTGAAAGCAATCAGCTAGCTCTTGAAGAGCCTATCGCAAGACACCGCACCTCCAAAGAAACGACGATCGAATTTCTTCAGGACCACCTCGCCGTGATCCGCTAAAAATTGACTCGCTTGCGCGAGGTCGCGGATTACGTCTCCAGCAAATTGGAGCGCTTTCGGCGCGAAATTGCGTCCGCTGATGTGGTAAGAGAACCCCTCAACTGAATTGCCCAAGTAAATTGCGAAGGTGCCGAATCATCTCGGCGCTCCCGCCATCGCAGGTCTTCTGTCAGCGATCGGCCTTGCGTGCCGGCCAGTAATACAGGGCAGTTGCGCCAAGAAGCCCGGAGCTTTTCCTGGAAGCCGCAACTTCCCTATCCCGGAACCAGAAGGAAAGCGACACGACCGGTGTTCCAGGCTTGAGCATGCGATCGAGCAAGCCTGCCAGCTTCGGCATCGGCTTGATCATCAGGTAGCATGTCACCGCATGCGCGTCCGAGAGATCGAAGTTGTAGAAACTGCCCCTGTGCAGCAACACATTGGGCAAGTTCCGGGTGCGGAACCGCGAAATCCAATAGGGAAGCGGCGATATCTCTATGCCCCGGATATGAGCATTCGGAAAAGCTCGTGCCAGCGCGATGACCAGCGAGCCCCAGCCGGAGCCAAGCTCATAAACGATCGACTGTTCCGGCAAATCAGCCTGCTTCAACAAGGCGACAACGTCCGCAGTCTCGGTGGCATTCGACGATAGTGGCGGAACCCCAGTAAAAGCGTGAAATATCAATACCGATAAACAAAGCGCCAAAACGATCAGCAGGGAAATCGCGGAAAGAAGATCGTGTCCGGTCATGGGCAATTCGATATTTGTTATCATCTCGTCGCGGGCAGCTTAATCTGTGGGAAGAGACCCCAGTCAAGCTGATTTGCCAGATACCGTTCCACCAACTCCTGGGAATCGCCGGCATGGGAAAGCCGTCTTAAGGGTCTCGATAAGATTTTTTCTCATTCGATGGAATAAGCCGCCACCTCCGCTGTCTACTCCAATGCAACAACAAGGAAAGACAGATGACGATAAGGTTCCCCCGAAAACCCGTAGCCATCCTTGCCGCTGTCATCCTGGCAACAGCAGGAGCCTGCACGGCCTTGGCCCAGGATCCCTCCCCGATACAGACGGACAGCCCTGAAGCCGCCTATCTCGCTGAAAACAATGCCGCGATGGACAAGATGATGGCGGATATGGAGGTCAAACCCAGCGGCGACGTCGACCGCGATTTCGTCGCGATGATGACCCCTCATCATCAGGGCGCGATCGATATGGCCGTGGCCGTGCTCAAATACGGCAAGAACGAGCAGTTGAAGCGCATCGCACAGGAAATCATCGTCGACCAACAGCAGGAGATCGCAGCGATGAAGCTTGCAATCGGCGACGCCCTTCCGCCCTCCGCTCCAGCCCCGACACAGGTCTCCCCGAAAACCGCCCCCGCCGGATCCATGGATCCGAACATGAAGATGTGATGAAAGGCTTGCCCAATGATACGTAGATCCTTCGCAGCGCTGCTGCTTGCAGGCACCATCCTTTCCCCATTGGCCGCCTTTGCAGGCCAGGCACCGGCCTCCTCTTCCGATCCTGATATTGCGATCAGCAGCAAGGACCGCGTGTATGCGGCCGAGCAGTTTTCGAACACGGTTTCCGTGAGCGATCCCTCCACGAACAAGCTGCTGGGCGTCATCAAGCTCGGCGACCCACAGCCCGGCAATTTCAGCCCGCTATATAAAGGCCAGGTGCTAGTCCACGGCATGGGGTTCTCGCCCGACCACAAGACGCTGGCCGTCGTGTCCATCGGGTCAAACTCCGTGACCTTCATCGACACGGCCACCAATACGGTCAAGCACACGACTTATGTTGGGCGATCGCCGCATGAAGCTTTCTTCACGCCTGATGGCAAGGAGGTTTGGATCACGGTTCGCGGTGAGGACTATATCTCGGTCATCGACGCTGCGACCTTCCAGGAAAAGATGCAGATCAAGGTGCCGGCAGGTCCGGGAATGCAGATCTTCTCTCCCGATGGCAAGTACGGCTATATCTGCTCGTCATTCAATCCTGAGACTGTTGTGGTTTCCATCGCCGATCATCAGATCGTTGGTCATGTGAAGCAGGAAAGCCCCTTCTGCCCGAACATCGCAGCCTCACCCGACGGCAAGCAGGTCTGGTTCACCTTGAAGGACGTCGGCAAGACCCAGGTCTTCAACGCACAGGCGCCCTTCGATCTGATCAAGACCATCGACACCGGCCCGATCACAAACCACGTCAATCTCGTTACCAACAAGAACGGCAGCTTCGCCTATGTGACGGTTGGCGGCTTGAACGAGGTCAAGGTCTTCCGCACCGACACCTTCGAGCAGGTCGCAACAATACCGGTCGGCAATCTTCCACATGGCATCTGGCCATCGGGTGACGGCACCCGCGTTTATGTCGGCCTGGAAAACGCCGATGCATTTGCGGTCATCGACACGCTCGCCAACAAGCTGATCGCCAATATTCCGATCGGCCAGGCACCGCAAGCCGTTGCCTATGTTCCGAACGCGGTTCTGGAAGGGGATGGAACACAGAACCTCGTGCCGCTCGGCAAGGCCGGCGAAGCGGCGCATCTGACGCTCGCCCCGAAAGGCTCGAAAGACAAGGCTCCGACGAGTGTGTCCCTGTTCGACCAGGGCCTGACTCAGGTGCTGCAGGCCTCGGTTACGGGACTTGAACCGAAGAAGCCCTATGTCCTTGCTCTGTCCGACAAGGCGGATGGCAGCGGAGCACTGGAGGGGCTCGCAAACTTCGTGACCAATCCAGCGGGGTCGGCAATCGTCAATGCCGTCGGGCCGATCCGGCAGATTGTAGCGGCCAAGCACAAGGACGAGCGGCGATATCTGGTCGTCGCCGCCTCGGTCGATGGCAAGCCGGAGCGGGTGCTGCAGGTGCAGGCTGATTGATGCCGAAATGGACCTGCGTCGCGTGACGCAGGTCCAATGGAGATCGTTGACATGGACGATATGCTTGCACAGGTCGAACCGATGATACCGGCGCTGAGACGCTATGCGCGCGGTCTCGTCCGCGATGTCGAGACCGCTGACGATATTGTTCAGGACTGCCTGGAGAAGATCGTCGCAAACTGGCACCGGCGCCGCAACGAGGATCCTCGCTCCTGGATGTTTGCGATCCTCCACAATCTGGCAGTCAACAAGATACGTCAGATGCAGAGACGTGGAAAAAATGTTCCCATCCAGGACGTGCCGGCAACGAACGACACCGGTGCACCGACGCAAGAGCAGACAGTATTCAGCCATGACGTGATTGCCGCCATAGAACGGCTACCCCATGATCAGCGCAGCATCCTGCTGTTGATTTCGGTCGAGGATCTGACCTACGCAGAGGCTGCGGAGGTTCTCGGCGTTCCAATTGGCACAGTGATGTCGCGGCTGTCACGGGCACGCGAACAGCTCCGGATACTTCTTGAGAGGCCACCCTCCAACACCTTGTCTGGAGTGACGCATATACGGAGGGTGAAATGACCAAGAGACCGATCACTGAGGACGATCTTCAGGCCTTCGTCGACAGCGCGCTCGATACGGAGCGGCGGCAGGAGGTCGCCGAATATCTGCTGACGAATGAAGATGCTGCAGCCCGCGTTTCCGCCTATGAGAGGCACGCTTCCGCATTAAGAGCGGCCATGGATCCTGTTGCCCACGAACTTGTCCCGAGCAGGTTGAACCTTTCCAACATCGTCGCTGGACGTAAAAGGTCATTCTCCCGGCAATATCTGCAGATGGCTGCGGCAGCGGTCGTGCTAGTTGCCGTGGGCGCCGCCGGCGGTTGGACGATGAAAGGCTATTCTCTGCCTCCGACTGAAGGCGTTGCGGCGCTCGCACAGGAGGCCTCGGCGAGCTACAGGGTGTTCGCCCCCGACAAGCTCCACCCCGTAGAAGTCCAAGCCGACGGTACTGGCTCCATGGCGCAGCTCGTGTCTGCGACACTTGGACCAAGCGCCATCGTTCCGGATCTCAGCAAGGCGGGATACCGCCTGATGGGCGCGCGCGTGGTGCCAACGACACATGGTCCGGGCGTGCTGTTCATGTACGACGACGACAAGGGCATGCGCCTGGTCATGCTGTCGCGCCGCATGCTGATCGACCAAAACAAGCCGATGGCCGAATATTCCGAAGGATCGATTGGAGGATGGAGCTGGGCTGACAATGGCATGGGGTTCAGTCTTGTCGGATCCGCTCCCGTGGATACTCTCCATCCGATCGCGGACGAAATAAGATCGCAGACGACCTCTTCGCTATAGGCTTGATTGGGTCTCCTCGGAACTCCTCGACGCTTGGATATTCACCCACGACAAATTTGGTGTCTGCTGGCGAGGCAGACCCATAGAACAGCCCATCTTGCCTATTTTTATGCGAAGTCGGCGGGTGCCATTATTCAACACAGGTTGAGCAATTTCGCTCTCTCCTGTATCCAAAAGAGGTTTCTGGGAGGAGAAATATGAAAAGAGCCATCTCGATATTGGTATGCACCCTATTGGCATCGTGCCACGGACTGAAACCCGCTCCAGAGGCGCCGCCTTCATCCGTGCGTCCACTGACCCAAGAGGAAACCAACGCTGTCCAAAACGGCTTTCAAAAGTCTCTCTCGCTGAAGCAAGTGGCAGTTAACGGCGGCAAAGCTCGATCGGCGGCTGGCGGAGCGACATATGCCTGCGGCACGGCGAACCTCGGCAAGGACAATCCGAATGCCCTTTACATCGGAACGCTCGTCCAAAGTCAGTTTGGCGGCCAGAGCATCACCATCTTCAACCTGATGGCCTATGGGCAGACAGATCCACTGGCGGCGGATGTGCGTGATCGCTGTAAAGCCAACGGCATTGATATTTGAGCCAGGCAGCGTCGAGAGCATAAGCTCGCTGCGCGTCGACCCCTCCTGAATGAGTTTGGTTCGGGGCGTCACTGACGTTCTTGGCCACACGGAGCTGGAGCCAGCCACCTTGACGCGCGGTCGATGCAAACACGGCGGGCCGCATTGAGATCTCGCATCCGGCCAAAGCCCTCACAAGCGATTGTGACAACAAGCGGCGTGTCCAGACGGCAGCGATAACGCATTGTTGAAGTTACCGGGCGGCGATACCGGCGTAGCATTCCTGAAAGCGGTTCTGTTGATGCATCGATCTCACTGTCAGGCAGGGATGGAGACATGCTCACTCTTAATATCAATGGGCAATTGCGCGAGGTGGATGTTCCGGAGGACATGCCGCTTCTGTGGGCGTTGCGAGACCATCTCAATCTGGTCGGCACCAAATATGGCTGCGGCATCGCCCAATGCGGCGTCTGCACCGTGCATGTGGCTGGCAAGCCGGTGCGCTCCTGCCAGCTGGCGGTTGGCGATGTCGGCACCCGCGCTGTCGTCACCATAGAAGGAATTGGCAAAACGCCCAATGGCGCCAAGGTCCAGCAAGCCTGGATGGAGGCAGCCGTTCCCCAATGCGGCTACTGTCAGGCCGGTCAGATCATGTCGGCCACCGCGCTGCTGGACAGCAATCCTCAACCCGACGATTCCGATATCGACGCGGCCATGGCGGGCAATCTCTGTCGATGCGGAACCTATATTCGTATCCGCCGTGCGATCAAGAACGCCGCCGCCAAACCGGCCTGACCATGAAAAAGATCATCGGCATCGTCGTCGCAGTTCTTGTTATCATCACGCTTGGTTTTGCGGGATGGCTGTTTCTTGGCCGTGACCCGACTTCCTTTGCCGGCGGCTCAACCGTAGCCCTTGAAGACTACCAGGGTGCCAATGTGACCGGCGTACCGGCGCAGCTTGCCAGTGCTGACGTGGTGAAGCGCGGCGAATATCTCATCCATGCCGCAGACTGTCAGGCCTGCCATACCGCCCCCGGCGGCACGCCCTTCGCAGGCGGTTTCGCCTTCAATATGCCATTCGGCACCATCTATTCCACCAACATCACGCCGGACAAGGAAACCGGTATCGGCGCTTACACCGATGCGCAATTCCTGGCAGCTGTGCACAAAGGCATTCGCGCCGATGGCGAGAAGCTTTATCCCGCCATGCCTTATACCTCCTACACCTACATGACGGATGCTGACGTGCTGGCCATCAAGGCCTACCTCTTTACGCTGGCGCCGGCACATGCACCGGCCAGGCAAAACCAGCTCTCATGGCCATTCGACCAGCGCAGCCTATTGGCGCTCTGGAACGTCATGTTCAATACCGATGAACGCTTTCGTCCCAATACCGGCCGGAGCCAACAATGGAACCGGGGCGCTTATCTCGCCGAGGCGATGGGCCATTGCGGCGAATGCCATACGCCGCGCAACCCAGCCTTTGCACTGGACAATCACGAGAAATTCGCCGGCGCCGTCACAGCTGGTTGGCGCGCCTACAACATTACCGGCGACAAGGATTCCGGCATCGGTGACTGGAGCGATGAGGATGTCTATCTTTATTTGTCGACCGGACATGCCAATGGGCATGGCGGCGCAGCTGGCCCGATGGGTGAAGCCACCGATGACAGTCTCAGCTATCTGGTGCCGGACGACGTGCATGCCCTGGTGACATACCTGCGCAGTATTCCCGCCCATGCCACCGATCTTCCGCGCACCGTCACCACGGCTGCGCCGGCATCGCACAAGGAAGGTGTACCAGCGGATATCAATTCGCGTGGCGAGAAGATCTTCGCCAGTGCCTGCGCCAGCTGCCATGACTGGACTGGCGTGAGCCCGGTCACCGGCTATGCCACGCTCACCGGCGTGCGCGCGGTGAACGATCCGAGCGCCACCAATGTGGCGCAGACTGTTATCAATGGCGTTGACCGCACCACCGCCGAGGGCAGGATCTTCATGCCGGCTTTTGGCGAGGGCTATTCGGACGACGATATAGCGGCAGTGGCCAACTACGTCACAGCCCGGTTCGGCGCCAAGGGTGCGCATTTGACCGGCGAAGACGTGGAGAAACTGCGAAAGCAGGCGACCCAGCAATCCAATTCCCCGGAGGCACACAATGGCTGAAACCAAGCCCAATTTTGCCGAGTCCGATGCCTATCTCTCGACGCTGATACGCGAGGTCCGTTCTGCACCGGCAAACAGTAGCTTTCTCACGATGGGACGGCGCACCTTCTTCAAGCTGGCCGGCGGAGGCGCCGCGGGACTGATGCTGGGATTCTATCTCGGAGACGCGGCCTTCGCAGCCGAAATGGCTGACAGCAAAGATCCGGGGCTGAACGCATTCATCCGCATCGCTCCAGACAATATGATTACCATCTACTCCAAATGTCCGGAGATCGGTCAGGGAATAAAGACCTCATTCGGCGTGATCATCGCGACGAACTCGATGCCGACTGGAACCATGTCGTGATGGAGCAGGCCGACATCAATCCCAAGGTCTATGGCAGCCAGGGCGCCGGAGGTTCGACCTCGATTCCACGCGCCTGGGACCAGCTACGCCAGGCAGGTGCCGGCGCCAAGGCGATGCTGATTGCCGCAGCAGCCGAGCAGTGGGGGGCGGATCCATCGCAGATCACCGCTCAGGATTCGCTCTTGACCCATGCTGCGAGCGGCAAATCCGCAACCTATGGATCACTTGCGGTGGCGGCAGCAAGAATGCCAGTGCCTGACCCACGGAGCCTGAAGCTGAAGACCCGTGCCGAATATCGCCTGATCGGCAAACGCTATCACGGCGTCGACGATCCCAAGGTCGTCAGCGGCCAGCCACTGTTCGGCATCGACGTCCAACGTCCCGGCATGGTCTATGCCAGCTACACCAAATGCCCGGCAGCAGGCGGCAAAGTCCGGTCCTTCAATGTAGAAGAGATCAAGGCCCAGCGCGGCGTGCTCGACGCCTTCGCGCTGGATGGGACCGGCATGTTCGTTGAGGTCATGCCGGGGATTGCCATCATCGCCAAGGACACCTGGAGCGCCTTCCAGGCGAAGGACAAGCTCAAGGTGGATTGGGATCTGAGCGAGGCATCGACGGATTCCAGCTCGAAATTCTCCGCCGAGGCCAAGAAGCTGGCAACCAGTTTCCCGAAAAAACCCGACGATAATGTCGGCGACGTGGACAAGTCCTTCGCCAGTAACGCGAAAACCGTGGAGGCCTATTACGAATATCCCTTCGCCGCTCATGTGCCGCTGGAACCGATGAACACCACGGCACATTGGCATGACGGGGTGATGGAAATGTGGGTGCCCACCCAGCAGCCCGATCGCGGCCTGCCGCTGGTGGCGAAGGCGGCCGGCATACCGCAGGAAAAGATCGTGATGCACCAGACCCGCGTCGGCGGCGGTTTCGGGCGTCGCCTGGTCAATGACTATACATGCGAGGCCGCTGCCATCGCGAAAAGGGTCAACGCCCCGGTCAAGCTGCAGTGGACGCGGGAGGATGATTTCAGCCACGACTTTTACCGTCCCGCCGGCTACCACCAGTTCAAGGGCGCGATCGACGGCGATGGCAGGCTCGACGCCTGGCAGGAGCATTTCATCACCTTCACCGCCGACGGCAAGAAAGAAGCCTCGGGCGCCAACCTCACCGACAATCTGAGATATTCCATTAAGGCACCCAACCTGCGTCGCGGCAAGACGATGCTGCCGCTGAGGATTCCCACTGGCGCCTGGCGCGCGCCTGGTGATAACGCCCAGGTTTTCGCCGCACAGAGCTTCATGCATGAACTATCGCTCGCTTCGGGCCGCGACCACGTCGCCTTCATTCTCGATGCGGTGAACAGGGACGTGCCTGAGTTGACGCCCAAGGACCCGAGTGTCAACTTCAGCCCCAGGCGGGCGAGCGACGTGATCAGGATGTGCGCCGAGAAGGCCGGCTGGGGCAAGGAACTGCCCAAAGGCAGCGGACTGGGCCTCGCCTGGTGCTATTCCCACGCCGGCCACGTTGCGCAGGCGGTTGAGCTGAGCGTCGATGCCAGGAAGCAGATCAAGATCGATCGCATCGTCGTTGTGCTCGATGTCGGACCCATCATTGACATGGCCGGCTCGGAAGCCCAGGCACAGGGAGCCTCCACTGACGCTCTCTCCACGGCCATGGGCCTCAAGATCACCATCGAAAACGGCCGGATCCGGGAGCAGAACTACAATGCCTATCCGATCCTGCGCCTGCCCTTCGCGCCGATGACGATCGATGCCTATTTCATCCAGTCGGACAATCCGCCCACAGGCATGGGCGAACCCGCCTTCCCGGCCCTGGCGCCCGCATTGGGCAACGCCATATTTGCCGCAACGGGAGAACGGGTACGCCGCCTGCCACTACGCGATCTGGGTTACTCGCTGGCAATTTGACAGATCGCACGTGTTCAAATCGCAGAATCTTAGGCACGCTCATCCTGGTTTTGCCGTCCTGATTTTGGCCAGGCGGCAACCCGCCACATTCGTCATATCTCTAATAGATCGACAGATTGCTCAGAATCCGTGGACAGCCACTACGCTATTTCTTGCCGAAACGAAGCATGGCGGCCATATAGGGCACCATGACGCTTGATTCGAAGATATTCGTTGGCCTCCGGTCGACTCGCAAGAAGCCTGCTGCGCAAAGTGAACCCACTGGCCCCAAATGCCAATGGGACGGTTGCGACAAGCATGGTGCGCACCGCGCCCCGGTCGGGCGGGATGCGGAAGGCCTTTACCTGCTCTTCTGTCTTGAGCACGTGAAGGAGTATAACAAGGGATACAATTTCTCCACCGACCTCTCCGACAAGGACGTTGCCCGCTATCAGAGGGAGGCGGCTGCCGGTGGCCGCCAGACCTGGGGAACCAGCGTCAATCAGACTGCCGAGACTCCGCTCCCCGGCAATGTCCGTTCCGGCTCTGCCAAGGCGTTGAATGCTCGCAAGACCGCTGCGCAACGCCAGGCGCAAAAAGCGGACCTGCAGATGCGCAAACTCAAAGTGCTGGAAGCCAAGGCATTTGAGACACTGGGCCTCTCCCCCGATGCGACGCCGGAGGAAATCAGAAGCCGCTACAAGGAGCGGCTCAAGATGCACCATCCGGACGCCAATCAGGGCGACCGCACGTCCGAAGATCAACTTCGGGCGTCGATCGAAGCGCATAAGATCCTTAAACTGAACGGATTCTGCTGACAGGCTCTTGCTTGCTGCCTTTCCGCAATTCCGGACGGAAAACCGCTTCGCATTTTTCCTGGAATTACTCTAGTCGGGCCACCTCAGCGCGCTCGCCGTGGATTTCACCGGTCGTGCCATGGCGCCCTCGGGACGTTCTTTCTGGTTCAGCAGCTTGGCAATCTGTTCCGCGACAATATGCTCCTCACCCGGATGCAGATTGCAGGGATCGAGAAAGAAATGCCCGCGCTCGACCTCATGGTTGCGCACGATGATCGGTGGTGTACCTGCGGCCAGGGCTATTGCCAGGCCATTGGCGGAATAGCCACTTTCCGGCAGCACCTTGATCTCGATCCGGTCGAGGGGATTATTGGTGGGATCGGGCACGATCCTGACGGCTAGACCCTTGAGGCTCGATAGTGAAGTGAGCCACAGATCAAGCGCAGACTGCTCTCGGGCACGAATGCCGTCGTGGTCGCGCACCGCCCACGCCTCGAGCGCGGCCATGACACCAGCGACACTTTCCTTGCCAACCTTCATGCCACGCCCGATACCGCGATTTTGCAGATAGCCTGCGCGAACCAGATCCTTACGCCCGGCGACGATGCCGCTCGTCGGACCTCCGAGGAATTTGTGCCCACTGTAGACCACCAGATCCGCGCCTTCCTCCAGAAAGCGGCGCAGATCGTATTCCGACGCTGCATCGACGATGACAGGCACGCCTTTAGCGTGGCAGATCTCGGCGAATTCGGGCAGAGAAAGCATGCCGTATTGCACGGTATGATGGGCAACGACGTAGAGGCCGGCAGCCGTCTTCTCATTAATCGCGTCGGCCACGTGATAGGCCTGCGCTACGCTGACCGTGCCCGCCAGAATAGCCTTGGCGCCGCATTGCCGGATCGACTGGTCGATGACGCCTCCGTAATTGACCACATGGCCGAGCTGGACGATCACCTCGTTTTTCAGGCGGTCGGTATCGTCAGGCAGGCGCTCGATCGCCAGGAGGCCGGTGCCGGTCATCGTTGCTGCCACGGACATGGCGATGCCGCTCGCCGCTGATGCCGTGATGAAACCCGCTTCGCCGCCCGTCAGCTTGGCTATGACAGCGCTCGCCTTGCGCTGGAGATCGTCCATTTCGACGAATTGCGGCGCGATCTCGGCCATTGCCTGGATGGCCTCGGGTACGATGATGGAGGCTCCGAGGGTCGTCATCGTTCCGGATACGTTGATGATCGGGCGCAGACCCAGTCTCTCGCGGATGGGCAGGTTGGAAAGCTGATGCGGTGTCGACGGCATGGCTGGAGACCTTTGCAAGTTAAGCATTCAACTCAAAGATGGCTTCGATTTCTACGCTGATGTTGTTTGGCAACGAGCCGACGCCAATCGCCGAACGGGCATGATGGCCGGCATCGCCGAATACGCTGACGAAAAGATCCGAACAGCCGTTGATGACGGCGGAATGGTCGGCGAAATCACTGGCGGCGTTGACGAAGCCCAACAGCTTTACGATCTGCCTGACATTGTTCAGGCCGTTGGCCGCACCCGCCACCACGGAGAGCAGATTGAGGCCGGTCAGCCTTGCGTGCTGATACGCCTCTTCGACGCTGACGTCGGTTCCGACTTTACCCGTGTGCAATCGGCCGTCGGCTTCGCGTGGGCCCTGCCCCGACAAGAAGACCAATGATCCGACCCTGACGAAATTTCGGAAATTGGCGATCGGCGGTGGCGGCGGCAAAATCTCCAGGCCAAGCGATTGCAGGCGGTCGGTGAATGTCATTGATCTATGTTCCTGATCGTCAATGGATATGCGATGCGGCGCTGAAGCGGGACAGAAAAGCCCGCAACCGCTCATTGTCTTCGACTTGTCGCATCAACTCGGCAGGCGAACCCTGTGCGGATACCATCCCGTCGGCCATGAAGATGATGCGGTGGCTGGCATCGCGCGCGAACGCAATTTCATGTGTCACCATCAGCATCGTCATGCCTTCGCCGGCGAGCTGCTTGACGACATCGAGCACCTCGTTGACGAGTTCGGGATCAAGGGCGGAGGTAATTTCGTCCAGCAGAAGGATTTTGGGCTCCATGGCCACGGCGCGTGCGATCCCGACCCGCTGCTGCTGCCCACCCGATAGTTCCGAGGGCAGGCTGTCAACCTTCTGAGAAAGCCCGACGCGCCCAAGCCAGTGCAAGGCGATCTCCCTTGCCTCCTTGAGGGGCTTGCGACGCACACGGCGCAGGCCGAGCATGACATTTTCTGCGGCCGTCAAATGGGGGAACAGATTGAAGCTCTGAAACACCATGCCGGTTTCCGCGCGCATCCGGGCAAGATCGACCTCGCTGCGCTTACGCCGTTCAGCGCCTTCACGGTAACCGACCTCACGACCGTCAATCCTGATCGAGCCGCCATTATAGACTTCGAGAAAATTGACGCAGCGCAAAAGCGTTGTTTTGCCGCTACCCGAGGGGCCAATGATGGTGACGACTTCGCCCTTGGCAACATGCAGATCGACCGATTTCAGCACCAGATTGGATGCAAAGGATTTGGCCAACTTTTGTATTTCGAGAAGATGGGGTTCTGCCATGATCTTAATCCCGGATATAGGAGTAGCGGCGCTCCAGCATGCGGCTGAGGCTGGAGAGGCTGTAGTTGATGGCGAAGTACATCAGCGCGCCCAGAATATAGAGCGGCATCGGTTCATAGGTTCGCCCGATGACCTGATTGATTGCCTGCATGAGGTCAACGACGCCCAGCAGCGATACGAGCGCGCTGCCCTTTATGGCGTCCGTAACACCGTTGATCCATGGCGGCAGAAAGCGGCGCAGCGCCTGCGGAAAGATGACGTATCGCAGCCGGTCGCGAAATATCAAGCCGATCGATATGCCGGCCTCCATCTGCCCGCGTGGGATGGAAACTACCGCGCCACGGAAATATTCGACCACCTGCGCCGTCTTGAAAAGTGAAAGCGCGACGATTGCCGCCCAGAATGCGCTCAGATCGAGCCCAAGTTGCGGAAACACATAATAGACGAAGAAAATCAGAACGAGGATAGGGATCCCGCGGATGCAATCGCTGAAAAGCCGCACAAGGATAGCGATGGGCCATGGTCCGTAGACCAGGCCTGCCCCCAGAACAACACCCAGGACGAGTGATACAAAGATGACAATCGCCGATACCAGCAGGGTTATGTATAGACCATGCAGCAGAAAGGGGATGGCGTAGATAACCTGTTGCATCTAGCGCTCCACTCGAAAATAACGTTCCATCTGGCGCAGCCCAAACAGGATCACATAACCGGTGACGAGGTAGAGGACGGTTGTAACCAGATAGACTTCGATGATGCGAAATGTGCTGAAGTTGATCCACTGCGCACCGTATGTAAGCTCTGGAACGGCAATGACCGAGGCAACAGAGGTATCCTTGAACAGGGAAATGAAGGTATTCGATAACGCCGGCAAAGTGATACGTGTCATTGTCGGAAGCCGCACATAGAGCAATCGTTGCCACGGCGTCAGGCCGATTGCCTTCCCCGCATCGATCTGCCCACGCGGTACGGCCTCCAGGCCAGAGCGAAATACCTCGACAAGATAGGCACCGGCATAGAGTGACAGGGTAAGAATGAATGAGACTGTCGGACTATAGGCGATGTCGACTGCTGTTGGCAGACCATAGAATACGAGGTAGACGAGCAGTATCAGCGGAACGTTTCGGACGAACTCCACATAGGCAGCGATCAGCGCTCGAACCGCACGACCCGCGGAGACATAGCAGATCGCAAGGATCAGGCCTATCAGCGCACCAATAGCGATCGATATAATCGCCAGCTCGACACTCAGCAGCAGACCATTCGACAATTTGTCGAAGTGGCGCCAGATCAGGTTGAAATTGAGGTGATACCCCATTCCGTGACGTATCCTTAGACGATTCTAGTGAGGAGAAGGCAGGACGCCGCGACACCGAGCGACGCCCTGCAACAATCGTCAGATCGTGGGGAAACCCGGCTTGCGAACCGGCGGCTCCAGCCCGAAGAAATCCTTGAAGCCGGCGTCGTAGAGGTCATTTTCATGGCCGAACATGGCGATCGTGAAGCATGAATCGACAAACTGCAGCCAATCGAGATCGCCCTGCTTCAGCGCCGCGCCGTAAAGCATGGCGTTCCAGGTCTTGCCAGCGTCGAAATAACGGTTCGGATCGCGCGACACCAGCCACCGGACTGTGGAAAGATCGACTGCGGCAGCATCGACACGCTTGGCTTCCAGGGCCTGCAGAACATTGGCCTGCGTGTCAATCTGCATAACCTGCGCATCCGGGAGCATCTTGTGGACACCGGATTCCGCGTCAACATTCTGGAGAATGGAGACGCGCGTCGCGCTGCCTCCGGCCAGAAGCTTGTCGAAGGTCTTGTTGTCTGCATCAGGCCGGGTGAGAAGCGCCACGCCTTCGACGTAGTAGGGTCGCGAGAAGTTTACGAGCTGCGCGCGCTGCGATGACATCGTCATGAACTGGATCGAGATGTCGACCTTCCCAGTCACGACATTCGGCACGCGCTGGGCAGCATCCTGCTTGACGAATTCAACCTTGGTCGCGTCATCGAACAGGCCCTTGGCGAGAATGCGGCCCATAGTGATATCCATGCCGACCAGTTCGCCGGCGTCATTTTCAAAGTGCCACGGCGCATTGGTGCTGCCGGTACCGACGATCAGATGACCACGGTCGATGATCGTACGAAGCAGGCTGTCGCTGGCCGATTGTGCCGCGGCTTGTTTGCCGCTGACGGCGACCATGCTGGCTGCGGCGCCCGCGATTGCGATGCTGCCCATGCCCAATTTCAAGAAATCTCTGCGCTGCGAATTATCGCTCATGGCGACCTCCGATTTTTGCTAAAGTTCCCAAAGAGCTTTGCGCTCCTATTATTTTTGTCTGGTATATGGGACAATAGTCCCGTATTTAGGACGATATAACGAAGGCCAGTGATTGGCAACTGCGAAAGAAGAGCTGTGCGTAATGAATCTGAATCTTGATCAAGGGCTGGCCCAACCAGGCGACCAGAATGGCCGAGAGCGCGGCATCGACCGCATACTGAAGCTGTTTGCCTTCCTCGACGCTCATGGACATCCGGTTCGCGTGGCCGAATTGCCAAAGGCGCTCGGCGCACCGCGTTCGACGATCTACGAATTGGTGAGGGTGTTGACGGAATCCGGGATGCTCGAGGTCAGCGGCGATGACAACAAGGTCTTCTTCGGCAAGCTGATGTATCTCTACGGCACCAACTATATACGCGAGAACGATCTGGTGCGTCGCGGCACGGCCGAAGTCGACCGGCTATCGCGAGCCACGGGCGAAACCGGCGAGCTTTGTGTGCTCTATCGAAACAGGCAGGCGATCGTCCACACCCATGCCGGCTCCCGCCCGATGGGCATCAGCTCCGAAATGGGGGCGCAAATTCCCATTCCGTGGACTGCGTCCGGCAGGCTGCTTCTTGCTCACCTCACAGACACGGAGATCAAGCAGCTGGTCACTCCGGAAGATCTTATCCTGCCAGACGGACGCAAGGTCGCGATCGACGACTTCATCGCCGATTGCCGAAATTCAGGCGGCCGGAAAATCGTCGTCACCACGGGTCTGATCAACAGCTTCAGCCAGTGCCTCGCGGCACCGATTGTGGGTGTTCGGGGCGTTGTCGAAGCGACAATATGTCTAGTGATCCCGATCGACATCGGGACAGAAAGACGTATTGAGCTCGAGGAGCAATTGGCCAAGGCCGGGCAGCGCCTATCGGTCAGCGGCTAGCCAATACACGTCATTGCCCTCGAATACAGCGAGTCTGACTTCGAGTACGGGGCACCAAGCACCGGAGGCTGATATCAATATCCTCCATCATAGATTGAATAGCTATGATGGAGGATATGATCGACTAGTAAGACTGCCGGCAATTATCTCTATGCCCGGAGGTAGGTGCCGCCTAGATACGTTAGAGGCAAACCACCTTTCAGGAGCAGGTATATCGGCGCTTACTCCGCAAGCGTCGACTTGGCCACTGCAAGGATTTTCGAGAAGAGCTCGATGTCTTCCCTTGAGTCAGACGGCGGCGTGCGATTTGGTGCGCCGTTTGCGATCGAGGCATGGAAGGCTTCGAGCTCGATCTGGAACGCGTCCTTATGGAATGGCCCAAGAGCGCGCACGAGATTGCTGTCGCCGGTGCTTTCCTGCACTTCCAGCGTCATCGGCAGATTGCGCAGATACGGCGTGTTGTAGCGGAAATTCAGACGCTTGTTCTTCGAGAACACTTCGATGCCGGCATCGAAGCGCGCGATATCGTCGATGAGGCATTCGTAGATAGCCGTGAAACTGCCATAGTCGAACATGGCCGTCAGCTGTTCGCCATTCTGCGACAGCTGCGCGCCGATCACCCGCTTGGGCGAGCCGCCCAAGAGATCGCGCATCGCCGATAGCGAATGCGAGCAGAGCCCGGTCATGACTTCATACCCACGCCTGACAATCGCCGGCGCATCAGCACCGCACATGGCGTCCATCATCGCCTTGCGAAGCGCCCGGCTTTCGTCAATCAGCGCTGCCGGAATATCGCCGTTCGGCGTGACGACCTTGTCGGTCTGATTGAAGAACCATGGTCCTTCGCAGATCACGTCGCGGACGCGGACGTAGGAAATCGGCCCGAAGTTTGTGAGCTCCTGCTTGGCTGCCATGAAGGCGGGCGCGAAGCGACGCATATAGCCGACCATGACGACACGGTCGGATGCGGCTTCGGCTGCGACGAGCGTTTCCAGATCAGCCGCCGTCAGGCAGGCCGGCTTTTCGATGAACACATGCTTGCCGGCAGCGATCGCCGCCCTTGCCTGCTCGCCGTGGTGCTGGTCAGGGCTGAGGATCAGCACGGCATCGATCTCAGGATCGGCAAACAGCGCCGCCGCCGTGTCATAGCGCTTGGCGATTTTCCAATGATCGGCCACCCGCGCCAGCACCGACGGCGAAACATCGTGGACGGCGGTAAGCTCGAACTGTTCCTGCAGCTTGTGAAGCGTCGGAATGTGCATCAGTTGCGCCACTTCTCCAAGCCCAACCAGACCAACCCTCAATCGCATGTTCCGCTCCTATACTGCGCTTTAAGCCGCGAATTAAATTCAGACTGCGCATTTAATTATCGAAAGCGAGAGGCTTCCTCAAGCGCAAAATGGAATGAATATTCGATCTTTTTCTCCAAAACGTCGGAATATTCCATTTACAGGCGCAAGCTTCTCGGTATTATGATCCATAATCTGGATTTAATAAAAGGGGAGTACGTCATGACCATCAGCAAGGCATTCGCATTCGGAATTGCAGCGCTCGGCTTCACCGCCGCCTATCCTGCCCTCTCGCAGGCAGCGACCATCAACATCTTCTGCTCGTCCTCCGGCATAGAACTGCAATTGTGCAAGGAAGGCACCGAAGCCTGGGCCAAGGAAAGCGGCAACGAGGTGAAGATCACCACGATGCCGGCAAACTGGGATGATGTGCTGTCTCTCTATCAGCAGCTGCTTTCAGCCCAATCGACCGATGTTGACGTGATGATCCTCGACGGCGTCTGGGTCGGCCCGCTGAAGAGCCACCTGCTTGATCTGAAGGACGCCCTGCCCGCCGGCAGCGTCGACAAATATTTCCCCTCGGCAGTTGCAGCCGGCACCGTCAATGGCAAATTCATCGCCATGCCTTGGTATATGGATACCGGACTGCTCTTCTATCGCAAGGACCTGCTCGACAAATATGGCGCCAAAGTTCCGGAAACCTGGGCTGACCTGACGACGACGGCGCAGCTTGTGCAGGACGGTGAACGCAAGGCCGGCAACGACAAGATGTGGGGCTATGTCTGGCAGGGCCGCGCCTATGAAGGCCTCGTCTGCAACGCCACCGAATGGTTCGCCAGCAGCGGCGCCGGCACCTTCATCGATGCGGACGGCAAGGTCACCATTGGCTCGCCGGCAGCCAAGGAAATATTGAAGACTGCCGCCGGTTGGGCCGGAACCATCTCGCCCCAGGGCGTCCTCAACTACGACGAAGAAGGCTCACGCGGCGTCTTCCAGAACGGCGATGCGGTCTTCATGCGCAACTGGGCCTATGCATGGTCGCTTGCCAATGGCACCGACAGCGCTATCAAGGACAAGGTTGGCGTGGCACCGTTGCCGAAGGGCGCGAACGGCCAGCATGTCGGCATCGATGGCGCCGCCTATCTCGGCGTGTCGAAATACTCGACCCATCCGAAGGAAGCAGCCGCACTGATCGCCTATCTCGCCGGAGAAAAGGAAGAAAAGCGCCGGGCATTGGCCGGCTCCTACATTCCGAGCATCTCGTCGCTGTTTTCCGACGCTGAGGTGCTCAAGGCCATTCCGTTCCTGACGACCGCCAAGGCAGCGTTTGAGAATGTCGTAACCCGGCCGACCAGCGTGACCGGCAGCGATTACCCCCGCATCTCGACGGAAATTTCCAACAGTCTCCACACGGCTCTTGCGGACCCTTCGGCAAGTGATGCGGCCATCGACGACCTGGCATCCAAGCTTGATGCGCTGAAGTCGCGCGGCGGCTGGTAATATTTCCCGACAATCACGGTCCGCGCCCTGTGAAGCGCGGCGCGGACCGCCCATCCCAAATGCTAGGTGACAGATAATGACGATCAAAGTGGCAACGGCACCGGATTCCTGGGGCGTCTGGTATCCGAAGGACGAAAAGCAGGTCGGTTGGGAACGCTATCTCGACGAAGTGCAGAAGGCCGGCTACGGCTGGACCGAGCTCGGCCCATGGGGCTATCTGCCAACCGATCCTGAAACGCTGCTTTCCGAACTTGGCCGCCGCGACATCAAGCTCTGCGGCACCGGCGTCGTTCATCCGCTCTCGCTTGTCGATTCCGCTGAAACGCTCGCCGCCCGCGTCGGGCCGATCTGCGCGCTCCTAAAGGCGGCAGGCGCGGAATGGTTCGTGCTGATGGACGAATCCGAATCCTATGCCGCGCCCGGCGATCGGCTGCTCGACGATAGGGCCTGGGCCAAGATGATCGCCATCGTCAGCGCCACCGCAAAGTGCGTCGTCGAAGAATACGGCATGCAGTTCGTCTTCCACCCGCATGTCGGCACCTGCATCGAGACCGAAGCGGAAATCGAGCGGCTTCTGGCCGATACAAGGCCGGAGCATGTCGGCCTCTGCTTCGATCTCGGCCATCACATCTATACCGGTGCCGATCCGCTTGCCTTCATGGAGCGTCACGCCGACCGCATTCCCTACTATCACTTCAAGAACATGGATGGTGCGCTCCGCAAGCGCATCACCGATGAGAACATTCCCTTCATGGACGCCTTCCAGATGGGCGTGATGTGCGAGCTCGACAAAGGCGTCATCGATTTCGCCGAGGTGGTGAAATTCCTCGAGGCCAGGAACTATGATGGTTTCGCCGTGGTCGAGCAGGACATGTATCCCTGCCCGCCGGAAAAGCCCTTTCCCATCGCTAAGCACAATCGCGACTATCTGAAGACGCTCGGCCTTTAAGGCCGGGCAACATGGCCGCCGGCCTTACTCGATCCGACCGGAGAATGAACTTGCCCGCCCATTCCGCTGAAATCCTGAACACCTCGGCCGAGATCGGCGACGTGCTTGCTACCGACATTCTGGCCGGGATCGCGGCCGCACGCGCCGATGGCAAGCTGTTTCTGCTGGGTTGCCCGAGCGGCCGGTCGCCGAAGCCGATCTATGATGCGATGGCCAACAAGGCCGCCGCCGGCAATCTCGATCTATCCAATCTCATCCTGGTCATGATGGACGAATATCTTGGCGGCGGCGATGACGGCCTCGGCCTTTGCCCGCCCGACGCCCACAATAGCTGCCGCCGCTTTGCCGAACACGATATCCGCCAGCGGCTGAACGCCGGGATCGACGCTGCGCATGAGGTTCCAAAGGAGCATGTCTGGTTTCCAGATGCCAAGGATCCGAGCGCCTATGATGCCCGCATCAAGGCGGCCGGCGGTGTCGACCTCTTCATTCTCGCCTCCGGCGCAACGGATGGCCATGTCGCCTTCAATCCACCCGGCAGCCCGGCCAATGGACCAAGCTGCATCGTCAAGCTCGCCGAGGAGACGCGCCGCGACAATCTCGGCACCTTCCCCGATTTCCCCTCGCTCGATGCCGTGCCGCATCACGGCCTGACCGTCGGTCTCGGCACCATCGCCAATCTGTCCAAGGCCGTCGCCATGGTCATCCACGGCACCCACAAGCAGAACGCCGCCAAGCGCCTGATGGAAAGCGATGGTTTCGATCCACAATGGCCGGCCACCATCATCCATCACTGCAAACGGGTGCGGATCCTGCTCGATACCACGGCAGCGGGGACAGCATGACAGCCGCCGGTTTCGAGGAACCCGGAGTTCCTGCTCCCCAGAATAGAGGCTATCGCATCGGCATCGATCTTGGCGGCACCAAGATTGCTGCCGGTCTGGTCGATATCGAAACGGGCGCAGTGACGCATTTTCGGCGCAGGCCAACTCCCGTTGCCGAGGGTCCGGCCGCCATCATCCGCGATGTCGCCGATATCGCTGCTGGCATCATCAAGCTGGCAAACACCGAGGGCAGAACACCCGCATCAGTCGGCATCGCCGTACCCGAGCTTGTGGATCTCGAAGGCCGCGTCTGCAGCGACTGGAATTTCTCGATCGAGACGATCCGCACCGAGATCGAAGTGCTACTCGGCATTCCGGCGATGGTCGACAGCGACGTACGCGCGGCTGCCCATGCCGAAGCCCGCTTCGGCATGGGCATGCCTCATCGCAGTTTCATCTATGTGTCGCTCGGCACCGGCATGAGCTACACCCTCGTCATCGATGGACGGCCATGGTCTGGCGCCAACGGTTTCGCCATCCATTTCGCCAGCTCGTCGCTGGCGCTTCCGAAAGACGATGACACCGGCCTGACGGTGGCAAACGCCGAGGATTTTGCTTCCGGCAAGGGCATGCAACTTTCCTTTGCCCGCCGCAGCGGACGATCTCTTGACGACGGCGTTCGCACGCTGGAGACCCTGAGTGCTGAAGGCGATCCTTTAAGCACCCGCGTCATTGACGAGGCTGCGGAGGTGACCGGCCGGCTGGTCGCGCAGATGGTCAATATGATCGACCCCGAGGCTATCGTTCTCGGCGGCGGCCTCGGCTGTTCAACGGGCCGCTATCGCGAAAAACTGGAAGAACACATGCGCGACAATATCTGGGCGAAGCGCTGCCGGTCGATCCCGCTCCTTCTTGCTGCCCTAGGCGAGGGTGCCGGCGTGGTCGGCGCCGCGCTTGCAACCCCGTCAGGCAATTTCCGGCAAACAACCAGGGTTACGGCATGATGGCGCAGTCGGCATCTCACTCCAGCTTGGCCAAGCGTATCGAGCCATGGCTTCTGCTTGCCCCGATGCTGATCGTGCTGGCAACGGTCACCGCATGGCCGCTCGCCCGTACCGCCTATCTCTCCTTCATGCACGCGACGCTCGACGCCGGCGACCTGCCGCGCTTCATCGGCCTTGGCAATTATCTGGCGCTGATGAAGGACGGCGACTGGTGGCATGCCGTGCGCAACACCGCTTTCTTCGCGGCAACGTCCGTGACGCTCGAAACGCTCGCCGGCGTCGGCATCGCCCTTCTGATCGACAGCCAGATCAAGGGTCGCGGCGCATTGCGGGCGGTCATGCTGATCCCCTGGGCGATCCCGACGGTGGTATCCGCGCAGATGTGGCAATGGATGCTGCATGACCAATATGGCGTCGTCAACGCGCTCCTGATCAAGCTTGGCTTCATCAGCCATGGTATCGCATGGACCGCCGGAACCGGCACGGCCATGGCGGCGATCATCGCCGTCGACGTCTGGCAGACGACGCCCTTCATGGTGCTGCTGATCCTTGCCGGCCTGCAGATCATTCCGCGCGATCTCTACGAGGCAGCCAAGGTCGATGGCGCTCCCGGCTGGGCGCAGTTTTTCTATATTACCCTGCCGCTGCTCTGGCCGACCCTTGCCGTCGCGATCCTGTTTCGCCTGCTGGATGCGGTCCGCATGTTCGACCTTGCCTACGTGCTCAGCTCCAAAAGCCGCGAAACCGCGACCATCTCGATCTACGCCCGCCAGCAGCTCGTCGACTTCCAGGATGTCGGCTACGGCTCGGCGGTGGCGATGTTGGTCTTCCTGATGATCTCCCTGGTGGCGGCTGTTTACATCCAGCTGACCAAGATCCGACTGATCAGCGAGTGAGGATGCCGATGAAACGCCTTGCCAAAACCATCGCGCTGACCCTCCTCAAGATCGTCGTCGTGTTCTACACGGTCTTCCCGTTCTACTGGGCGATCGTCTCGTCGTTCAAATCGGGGTCCGCCCTGTTCTCCGTCGACTTCTTCCCGGCGATCGACCTCACCAACTACCGCGACCTGCTGACCAACGGCAATTTCCTGCGCAATATTCTAAATTCCGCAATCGTCGCGGTGTCGGTCGTGACGCTGTCGCTGATCTTTGCGATCACCTCGGCCTATGCGCTCGGAAAGCTGAAGTTCCGCGGCCGCGGCGTCGTGCTTGCAGGGATACTCGGCGCCTCGATGTTTCCGCAGATCGTCGTGCTCTCGGGCCTGTTCGGAACGATCCGCTGGCTCGGGCTCTACAACAGCCTTGGCAGCCTCGTTCTCTCCTACATGATCTTCAGCCTGCCCTTCACCGTCTGGGTGATGACCAGCTTCATCCGTCAGATTCCGGCCGAACTGGAGGACGCCGCCCGGATGGACGGCTGCTCGACCTGGGCAATGATCTGGCAGATCTATTTCCCGCTGCTGGCACCGGCGCTGGCAAGCACCGGCCTGCTCGCCTTCATCGCCTCGTGGAATGAGTTCCTCTTTGCCCTCACCTTCACACTCAGCGATACGGTCCGCACTGTTCCTGTCGGCCTGGGGCTGATTTCCGGATCAAGCCGCTTCGAACTCCCCTTCGGCACGATCATGGCGGCGTCCGTCATCGTGACGGTACCCCTGATCCTGCTGGTGCTGATCTTCCAGCGCCGCATCGTCTCCGGCCTGACGGCGGGAGCTGTAAAATGATGCGCATTACTACCAAGGAAAGAAACATCGATGGCTGATCTGTCTCTCACCAATGTGCGCAAGGCGTTCGGCGCCCTGACAGTGCTGCATGGCATCGACCTTGCGATTGAAGACGGCGAGCTGGTCGTTTTTGTCGGTCCGTCCGGTTGCGGCAAATCCACCCTGCTGCGGGCAATCGCCGGACTGGAGGACATCAGCGGCGGCGATATCCGCATCGGCGGCCAGTTGGTCAACCACGTCGCCCCGGCGGAACGGCAGATCGCCATGGTGTTCCAATCCTATGCGCTCTATCCGCATATGGATGTCTACAAGAACATGGCCTTCGGCCTGAAATTCGCAAAAATCCCCAAGGATGAGATCGATCGGCGCGTCCGCAAGGCAGCGTCGATTCTGAAGCTCGACGCGGTTCTCGACCGCAAGCCCGGCGCCCTTTCAGGCGGCCAGCGCCAGCGCGTCGCCATCGGCCGCGCCATCGTCCGGCAACCGAAAGTCTTTTTGTTCGATGAGCCGCTGTCGAACCTCGACGCAGCGCTCAGGGTCAATACCCGCATCGAGATCGCCAAGCTGCACCGCGAACTCGGCGCGACGATGATCTATGTGACGCACGATCAGGTCGAGGCGATGACATTGGCCGACAAGATCGTCGTGCTCAATAGCGGCCGCATCGAACAGGTGGGAACGCCGCTGGATCTCTACCACGCACCGGCAAACCTATTCGTTGCTGGCTTCATCGGCTCCCCGGCGATGAATCTGATCGATGCTCGGGTCACATCCCTTGAGGATGGTAATCTGCAGCTTTCGATCGGTGACCAAAATATTGCGCTCCCCTACGAGGAGCCTGCTATCCCGTCCGGTACAAAGGTCACAGTCGGTATTCGACCCGAGCACTGGATCCCCGGCGACGGCCCTTCGGTGAAGATCGAGGGCATAGTTGACCTCGTAGAGCATCTGGGCGAAACCAGCATCGTCTATCTCAGGCTTGCCGATGGGCAGATGATCACCGTGCGCTATCCCGGCGATATTTTCTGTGTGGCCGGCGATCGGTTTGTGGCCGACGCACCGGCGGCTGCGGTGCATCTTTTCAACGAGGCTGGACAGGCTATGCTCGGGCGTCGCTCAAGCCCGGCCTATGGCATCCTCGGCCAGGAATTTCGGGCACGCTGATTGGAAATGGAATGACCGATACGCCAAGGAAAGGGTCAGGAGCGGCCAAGTTGACCAAGCTTGCCGGTGGACGGCAAAGGCTGCCTGACATCACCGGCACCAATCTCGAGCATACACGCATTTTCAACCGGCGCCTCATCTTCGAGGCGCTGCATCAGTCCGGCCCGCTCAGCCGGATCGACATCGCCAAGCGGGTTGGGCTGACGCCGCAGACCGTCTCCGGCATCACGAGGGAACTGCTCGACCAGCAGTTCATCATCGAGACCGGGCGCTCGCAAGGCCAGCGCGGGCAACCGCAAATCTATCTCGGCCCCAACCCGATTGCCGGCTTCTCCATCGGTATCCATCTCGATCGCAATCGCGTCGTCATGGTCGTCTGCAATCTGCTGCTTGAAGTCATCGGCCGTAAAATCTGGGCAGGCGACACCCGCAATCCCGATTCGACATTGAAACACATTGCCCGCCTTACCGATGACCTGATCGCCGAGGCCGCCGTGCCGCGCGACAAGATCTGGAGCATCGGCCTGGTGCTGCCGACGCTGGATGAAGACATTTACGACTTTGCCACCAAGCAACCGGGATGGGACGCCTGGGCCAACGTTCCGGTCGCCCAGCGCCTGAAAGACCTTTGCGGCCTGACGGTGCTCGTGGAGAACGACGCGACAGCGGCGGCGATTGGCGAACACTTCGCCCGCAGCGACAGGGACAAACGCAATTTCGCCCATCTCTATATAGGTTATGGCGTCGGCGCCGGCGTGATCATCGACGGCATGCCCTTGAAGGGCGTCTGGGGCAATGCCGGTGAATTGGGGTTGCTGCCCTTTCAGCCAAAGCGAATACGCGACAATGGCGAACCGCCGATCATCGATTCCGTCTTGTCGCTAAGCGGTATTGCGGCAGCGCTTGAATGGAGCATCGAGGAAGCCGATGCGGCCGTTGCCGACCTTTCGATCCTTGCCGATCTTCACAGCCAGCGCGACCCGCGGCTTTCCAGCTGGATGGAGGAGGCCGGGCTCTGTCTGCGCTTTCTCACCGCCATACTCGAAAGTACGACCGATCCGGAATTCATCACTGTGGGAGGATCGTTGCCGCCCTCGATCATCGCTGCCCTGGTCGAGCGCGCCTATCCGCTGCATCGCTCGCTGAGCGAGCGCAAGGACAGGCTCTGGCCGCGACTCCTGGTCGGCCAGCTGACGGACGATGCACCGGTTATCGGTGCGGCCAGCCTGCCTATCTTCGTCACGACCAATCCGAATTTCCGCCACCTCTACATCCGCCAGCTCGGTGACGAACAACGCCCTTTCGAACAACAGACGAGAGGTTAGCGGGATCGTCACCCGGATGTTCCTGGTGCCGACGCCTGATGACAGGAGGCATCAGGTGCCGGGAATTGGCTCCCATGCCAAATCGCCGGTCTTTGAAAACTGCGGGATATGCGCAAGGCTTTGAATGAGGTCACAGTCAGATCCCAACGTCTCCCGCCAATCGCGAGCTTCCGTGAGGATAACGCCGATACCGACAACTTCGGCGCCGGCCTTGCGCACCAGCTCCAGCGAGCCCTTGAGGCTCGATCCGGAAGCGACCACGTCGTCGACGACCAGCACGCGCTTGCCCTTGAGAAGAGGGATCGCGGCGCGGTCCAGCAGCAGACGCTGTTCACCCTTGGAGGTGATGGAAGAGATGCGCTGCTCCAATGCATTCGCCAGATGGATTTTTGGCGACTTCTGCAGGACGACGTAATTGTTGAGGCCGAGCGCGCGGGTGACCTCGATGGCAACGGGAATGCCGAGTGTCGCGGTGCCCACCACGATGTCGGGCTTGAGCGAGGCGAATTTTGCGGCAAGCTTGACGCCGACATGCTCGCCGAATTTCACACCGAGATCGATGACCATCATGAGCGAAATGGCAAAATCCGGCTTGATCGCCACGATCGGCAGATCGACGGCATAGCCGGAAACATCGACGTTCCAGTTCTGCCCCGTTCTTGGCTCCATGGTCTCAGAAGTCATTGGCTTTATCCTTCATGCTGAGGCGCTGCTCGACCATCAGGCCGACCTCTCGCCAGGTTGTTCGCTTGTGTTTCAGATCATACCCATAGAGGGTCAGGGAAAATGAAATTGCATGCGCCATGCGGATCGCTTGAACCAGCAGCGGAATGCCGCGCGCCAGCGCGAACCGCATCTTCGTGGGCAGACTGACGTCGTCTATCTCCATGCCGCGGGAACGCTGGGCATCCGCGATACGCTCGAAATCATCCCGCAACATCGGGATAACACCGAAGGTCAGCGAGAGAACAAGTGTGGCGATCGGCGGCAGCCGCGCGGCACTTGACGCTGCCAATATCGCGCCCGGAGAACTCGTCTCCATGACGAAGTAGAAGGCTGCGGTCGTCGTAACCAGCCTTGCCGCCATCGCCATGGCGACAGACAGGGCTTGAGGCGTCGAAAGGCCCTGTAGCCACAGATTGATCATCCAGCTCGCGATCACCATGCCGGTGAGCAGAGCGGCGCCCTTGAGATAGCCGCGAAGACCGGGAACCTTCAGCACCCACAGAAGAAACAGGCAGACAAGCGCAAGTGGCACGCCGAAGCGCCAATCCGGAGCAAACCAAGCAGCCAGCATGATGATGAAGGCAATTCCCAGCTTGATGAAAAAATTGAGCTCGTGCAGCCGGGTCATGCCATGCTCCATGCGGCCACATCATAGGGCGCTTGCCATCCGAGAGAGCGGAAGGTGTCGCTTTGCCATCCGTCTTTGGAGCTTCCCTCAAATGCGATCTTGCCATTGTCGAGGACCATCAGGCGCGTGGCCAGATCATCGACCAGTTCGAGATCGTGCGAGATCAACATGACCGCACGTCCCGAGGACTGCATTGACGAGATGAAGAGCTCCAGCATCTGCCGACCCTTGATGTCCCTGCTCAACAGCGGCTCGTCGATAATGGCGACAAGTGCTCCGGTCGCATCGGCGCAAGCCAGCCCCAGCAACGCCTGCTGACGGGCTGACAGAGCAAAGGGATTGGCCTCGGCGAGGTCGGAGAGCCCGTAGCGCGCGAGCGCAGCCTTGGCACGTTCGATCACCGCCGGATCGCTTGATGAGGCACTCGAAGCCGTGATGGCGAAGATCACTTCACCGAGCACGCTCATGTTGAATAGAATGTGGCGCATGTTTTGCGGAATATAGGCAATCTTGCGGGCTCGTGCGGCGACGGACCATTCATTCGCGTTCGTGCCGTCAAAGAGGATCGTACCCGAGGTGGTTTTCAGAAGCCCGAGGATCGATTTGAACAGCGTCGTCTTGCCGGCACCGTTGCGACCGATGAGCGCGAGCACTTCGCCGGCACGGACATCGAAACCTACATCCTTAAACACCGGGTTTCCACGAGACCGGGCGAGCTGGCTTGTCAGCCCCAAAACAGTCAACAGCGGCCGGCCAGTCTCGCTGGCCCGTCGTTCAGGCCGGGCACGCATCGGCGGCAAAATGCCGGCTTCGGCCCAGGCTGCATGCTGTGTCAGAACGGTTTTTGGCGGCATGCTGGGAGAAACATTGCCTCCATGCAACAAGGCTATGCTGTCGATCACGGAATAGAGTGCCAAAGGGTCCTGCTCCGAGATCAATAGGGTCGAAACGCTACCGGACACCTTCTGCAGGATATTGGAGAGCCGCATACGGGCAGCGGGATCGAGCCCGGTCGTCGGTTCGTCCAGCACCAGGATTTTCGGGTTCGACGCCAGCGCCGCGGCAATGGTGACCATTCGCCGTTCGCCACCCGAAAGCGTCAGCACGCGACGGCCCCGCAGCTCCTCCAGCTCGAATTCCGCAATGAGCTCGGCAAGTCGATTGCGGATTGCGCTTCGCTCGACGCCCCTGTTCTCCAAGGGAAAGGCGATGACATCCTCGACGCAGATGTCCCAAAGCTGGTCTTCGCTATTTTGCGACACGAAACCGATCGTGCCGAACAGCTCTTTCTTGGTAAAAGAGAGGAGCGGGCGGCCCGCGAGCTCCACGCGGCCGGAGAATTCGGCGGCGTGTATGAGACGCGGGATCAGGCCGGCGGCAACGCCGAGCAACGTCGACTTGCCGCTGCCGGCTTCGCCACAGACGAGAAGGCGCTGCCCCTCGTCAAGCGTACAATTGGCTTCGGCAAGCACCGGTACAGGACCGCCGAAACCGATCGTCAGATTTGCGATATTGAGCACTTGTTGATCCAGATCGGGTTCAGAAACGCTTGAAGCCGGCCGGATGCGCACTCTTCAGAATTTTCATTGCCGGAATGATCAGAAGCGGCGTGCCGATGACCATCGGGACGATGTCGGACAGGCCGAGATAACCAAAACCCCACCAGAACGGGAAAATCCCAAGATAGGCAAGGCTTGCGGACACGGCTATCACCATAACCAGACCGACAACAAGGCAAGCCACGGCGATCTTGATCAGTGCCAGACGATCAAAAACAGTCTTGGCGGGATCGAAGAGTAGGCCCGGCACAAGGCCGGTCAGGCCGACCATGATGCCGTCGACGATGAGCGAATGCGCAGGAATGAACGTGCCGGCCAGAAGCGACCAAACGATAGTACCGAGATAGCCGCAGATGAAGCCGCTGCGCCAACCAAGCAGGATGCCGATCACCGGCGGCAGAAACGCGAAAATGCGCCACTGGATGACGCCGGGCACGAGCTGGATTGGATTGGCATAAGCCCAGAGCACGCCGGTGGCGGCAGCCGCCACGATCGAAAGCACGATGGGAAAGAGAGTATTGCCGTCAGTCTGAGACGCGGTCGCTTGCTGCATGTTTTTTGCCCCTTTGAAAAGTAATTTCCGGAAATTCCTGAAAAGCCGGCTGGAACGGCTCTCCGTGATGAGTCAGACGCACATTTGGTCCCGATGCGGCATCCTGGGAATTCCTCCTCTTGAGATGCCCCAGCTTTCTCGGGTTTCTTCAGTAATGGGAAGCGATTGGCAATCCAAAGAACGCGCTTTCCAGGACGTAAGCGACTTATAGGAAATGCAAATCACGAAAACCATTCCAGATTGTATTTAAAGTGTGATTTAGTCCGTTGAATTTCAGCGGGCCAATCCAATGCAAACATGCCCAGGTCGGTCTGTGACTATGGCAGGATGATGCAGGTAAAACGTCGGCACCATACTTACATTCCCGCCACGCTTTTTGCGGCTGCAGAGCGTGTCCGCCGGGTCTGCGGCAAACGCCTGGCGCTCGAAACCCGTTCACCAGTCCAGGCATTTTTCTCGGTCGCGCTATCCGGTGTGGCCACGCCGTCGATAATATCGAACTGAGGAATATGGCCCAGGCTGGTCACCAGTCTGGCGTCATCGCCGAGCAGGTCTCGCCAGGTGTGACCCTCGGTCAGGATGGCGCCGGCGCCAACTATGTGTCCTCCGGCTCGCCGCACGAGCCTGATTGCCGCCGCCATGCTGGAACCGGTGGCGATGACATCATCGACAACGAGAACGCGCCGGCCCTGAAGCAGGGCGATCGAACGGCGATCGAGCAGAAGACGCTGGGGCACTGCAGTCGTGATGGAACGGACATCCTCCACCAGCGCGTCGGCAAGATGAAATTTCGGCGACTTCTGCAAGACGACATATTTGTCGATGCCAAGGCGCCGTGAGACCTCGATGGCGACCGGAACACCCAATGTGGCGCTGCCAACCACTATATCCGGCTGCGTCTGCGCAAAATGTTGAGCAAGTGCATCGCCGACAATGTCGCCAAACCGGATTCCCATGTCGATGACCATCAGCAATGCAATGGCTCGCCGATCGCTCAGCTGGATAATTGGCAGGTTGAAATCTTCGCCGGCAATCTCGATCTGATAGGTTTGCGGGGTCTCCAGATACATGATCGCGGCCTTCGTGCCATCGGTGTTTGCATTCAAATTACTGTCTTAGTAGACACTAGGTCACACAATTTTTACAAACAGAAAAATTCGTCCGGTGCGTTTCCTTTTCTTCAACGAGGCATACCTCCCGAATGAGCAGGCTCCTGTTTTCCCGCTTCGCACATTACCTCGACGAGATCGCCAATCGCGGCTCGATCCGGAAAGCCGCGGAGAAGCTGAATGTGTCGGCTTCGGCCATCAACAAACAGCTCATCGGCGCCGAAGAGGAGTTCGGCGTTCCCTTGTTCGAGCGCCTGCCGCGCGGGATGCGGTTGACCTCGGCGGGCGAGTTGCTCGTCAACGGCTATCGAGAATGGAACAAGGATCTATCTCGGATCAAATCCGAGATCGAGGAATTGAAAGGACTACGCCGCGGCGAGGTCAAAATTGCTGCCTCCCAGGAAACTGCGCCCGACTTTCTGCCTGCGGTGATCGCGCGGTTCATGAAGGATCATCCTCGCATTCGAAATTCAGTCACGGTGGTGGAGTCGGACCGCGTACGCCAACTGGTCAGAGAGGGAGGTGCAGACTTCGGGCTGACATTCAGCCCCCTGCCCCTGCCAGGTGTCAGCGTCACGCGCTCGACCGACTTCCAGCTCGTGGCGATCCTGCCAAGCACTGCCGGCGCGGAGCAGCCGGATCGAATATCCATGGACGAATTCTTCAAGAAGCCGACGATAGTTCCCGATGCCAGTAGTCACCTGCGCGATGTTGTCGACATCGCCGCGGCGCGTATCAACACCAGATTTCAGCCCGTCCTGACGACCAATAGCCTGGCGCTTATGCGTTCCATGGTGCGTGAAGACTGCGGTTTCGGTGTAACGGCCATAGCTTCCGGCATGCCCCTCGAACATGAGGGTGGATTGCACTATGTCCGCATAGATGATGGTGGTCTGCCGCCAATGGTGCTTTCGCTGATCGTGGATCCGCGGCGCAGCCTTTCGATGACGTCGATCATCGCACGCAGATACTTTGAAGAATATCTTGATGAGATCGCATTTCGCGCAGGAAAATCATCCGAGCACTCACCCGAATAATTGAATTTTACAGGAATAAAAGTGAGCACTCGAAGTCCGGTGAACATCCGCCGAAATGATAAATGATATTCAGCTGGCGGTGAATTTCGACAGTTTCTTTCATCCGGCCAGGCGTTGCTATCTCCATCGATCAAACTCGGGCATGTCGATCTTTTGACAGCTTTTCTCATCCTCGCCGACTACCTCGACCTTATCAGTAAAGACCGACATATCGTCGATCACCCCCTCGGCTGCCGGCCCGTAAGCCTCTCCTTCTGTTGAGAAAAAGGAAACACACCGCGCGAATATTAATGCTTGTAAAAGTTGTATGGCGCCAGCCCTATAGAGGCAATATCTTCTAATGCTAATTCTCGAGGTAGCAGGGGAGTGGCTGTTGATTTTAGCCCATCCGAACCAGCCACACCGGTTGGCGATCTAAATCTTTCATGGGATTTCGTCGTCAACTCTGCGTCGTCAATGGAGGTCGAAGGAAGTCGGCCGCCAGCTGTCTGCATTCGCAGGCGGCTCCGCCTCATTTCCTCTGTTCTGCAGGCTAATGAATCCCTCGCGCTTGGGAAAAGACTCTATGCACCAATGTCGCTGGAGGCAGAAACCGTGCTCCGCGGACCGGCAAATTGGAGAAATCCGTATGCCTAAGGCCAAATCATATCTCTTGAACACGGCGAGTGGAACGATCCGAACAGTGATGCTTCCCGCGCGCAATCGGACCAAACATATTCACGAACTGATCGGATCCGATATGGTCGATGTCGTTCGCGTCAAGGACTCGCATCTTGTCTATGCCGATAACAATCGCCTGGCCGACGGACTTCCAAGCGTAACGGACATGAAGGGCCACCCCTCGCCGTTCGCCGGTAATCTGCTGATCGTCGGCAATGACGAAAGCAGCGACACCGCAAGCGTCAGCGCCAGCATTGACGACGTCGCTTCGTGGTTCACCATAATTCGCCCAGTGTTCCTGCCTGTTTTCGAGACAGTACGCGAATCTCAAAGCGTCGAGCTCCGGGTCATTCGCCTGGATGTCCGCATTGAGCGCTCAGCACCGAACGTTATCGGGTAGTTGCAAAAGAGCAGCTCGTCATGGTTTGGCGACGTTCTCTGGCTGGTTTCGTCTGCAAAAACATTTGCTTATGTGGAGCGTGCTGCTCTTTTCCCGCGCGGAATCTGAGCATTAGGCCCGATTCTGCAATCGCCAAAGCGAATGAGGGTCGACGCCAGGTTCAATCGATTTCCCTGGAAAAATGCACCGCGGATGTGCCGAATGCGAACATACGCTGAGCCCACTAATATTAAGGGCTAACTCAATCCGCCACAAGGATACCGTGATCCTTGCACGCCCCATCTGCAACCATTGAATACATTAGCATCTACGTTATATGTGCGAGTAAATTACATGATGGTGGTGATTGGTGGCACGATATTATTTCAAGGTTCGAGATGAATTCAAACGCGTTCTGGCAGAAAATGATATCGAGGAAGTCGATCACCTGACAGCCTGCCGATCTGTTGCAATGGCTCTGGCAGTTTTTACCTTTGACACCAGGGCACCTCCGAGCACTTCCGTCGAACTACAGGATGCTTCGGGGGCTCGCGTTGCCGTTATTACGCTTTCGGTTGAAACCTGATGAGAGCTTTTTCACGGGTTGGCCAACAGCGATGGGCAGGAGCGATCTCTCGCGATTGACTTGTCGCGCGGCAACTTGAGTAGGCCCTTTAAGCAGACGGCGCTCTGTCGGTTTTCACCGGGAAAGCTGCGACACCGATGCGGTTGATCGTTACACTCCCGTGATCATCGAAACGATCTCGTTCTTGTCGGTCTCCGATGTCTTGCGGATGCCGATCTGCTTACCACGGCGGAGCACGCAGATGCGGTCGGAAAGCTTGAACACCTGATCGAGGCTGTGGCTGATGATCAGCACGCCGATATTGCGGGATTTCAGCGATTGCACGATCGCCTCGACCTTCGCAGTTTCGGCGACACCGAGTGCTGCTGTGGGCTCATCGAGCAGGATCAGCTTCTTTGCCCAGCGAGTGGCCCGGGCGATTGCCACGCCCTGCCGCTGGCCGCCGGAAAGATCCTTGATCGTCGCATGTGCCGAGGGAATGCGGACATCGAGTTCCTGAACCAGCTTCTCGGTTTCCGCGATCATCGTCTTGCGATCGAGCAAGCCAAGGCCATTGGTCAACTCGCGCCCGAGAAACATGTTCATGTAGACTGTCTGCTGATCGGCGAGCGCGAGATCCTGATAGACGACTTCGATGCCATGCGAACGCGCCATCGTCGCGCTCGACATGCTCACAGTATCGCCTTCGATGGTAATCGTCCCCGAAGACGGGGCGTAGACACCCGAGATGATCTTGATCAGCGTTGACTTGCCGGCGCCATTGTCGCCGACCAGCGCCACGATCTCGCCAGGATGGATATCGAGCGAGAAGTTTTCGATCGCCACGACGGCATCGAAGTTCTTCTTGATGTCCTTGAGCTCAAGGACGGGAGCGGAAGCATTCATCTCATATACCTCTAAACCGGCCAGGATTCGGCTTCGCCGAAACTGTTCTCGATGGTTTCGACCTTGGGCTGACCCTTGGAAATGCCGGATACGCCGACGACATAGGCGCGGGTGACGAAGGCCTGACCGCGGAAACCGAACAAGGCGGTGTCGCCCGGCTTCGGTGCGTTGGGGCCGGCGGCATCGATCATTGCGTAATAGTCGATCATCGACGGCGGCGGGATCTCGACACTGCGGAGCGCCGACGCCGCCACGGTCGGCTCGTCCGAGACGATGGCCTTGACGTCATAATCGGGGAAGATCGGATCGATGTAGAAACCGCCGCCGAGGCAATAGGCCTTGCCGCCCGACAGATGCGATACTTCGGTCAGATAGCAGACGGCAGGCAGTTCCGGCAGGTCCTCGACGGCATGCAGTGCCGTGGTGCCGTGCAACCCATTGCCGGGTTCGCATTGGGTGGCGCCGGCATCGGCAAGCGCCTGCAACAAGATCGACGAGGTCGTGCCCGGCGCATTGACCTCGATATTCGTGCGGCCGGCTTTTGCTAGCGCCTCTGCCGCCTTGGTCAGCGTGGCGAGGTTATGGGTCGGGATGACCTTGCGCGTCTCGTGATCGAATAGCAGCGCCGGGAAAGTGGTGATGCCGGCAAACCGGCCGCCATCCAGCCTGTCGAAACTATCGGCGACGTCAGCCACATCAGCGGCATCGAAACCGCCTTCATGGCCGCGATAGAAGGTGTCGCCTTCAGCCTTGATGCGGGCAAGCAGATTTTGCTTGTATCCCGCGGCCTTGGCGCCAGCTGCAGCTTCGGCGGCTTTCTCGTCGTTGAACACAGTCCAATAATCGGGGCGGAAGTTTGCGGCGGCAGCCTTCGCCTCATGACGCGCCACCTGCTGGAGATGGCCGAGGTGGCCGACCCTGAGGCCGGCGCGATGCGTGGCGCGGGCGCAGGCCATGTCGACGGCGACCGAGCGGTCGATCCCGCCGCGCATAACGGCATGCGCAAAAGAACTGGCGCGGCCAACCTGCTTGGTCATCGCGAAGATCTTCAAGCCCAGCCGCTCGGCTTCGGTCTTCAGCACGCGGGCATTGGCCTCGACCGTATCAAGATCGAGCACGTAGGAATTGGCGGGAATCCTGCCCTCACGATGCAGCGCGATGGCAGCCTCGATGAATTTGGGATTGCGGCGGCGGAGAACGTCGAGAAACATCGGAAAACCCTTCCTTAGCGCTGCTTTTCGCGCAGCGACACGGCCACCGCCGCGAGAATGATGAAGCCACGCACGATCATCTGGTCGGACACCGAAAGTCCCATCAGGATCAGGCCATTGTTGAGCATGCCCATCATCAGCGAACCCACGAGCGCGCCGACGATCGACCCCCTGCCGCCATTGAGCAGCGTGCCGCCGACGATGACGGCTGCGATAACAGTCATGAGATCGGTTTCGCCGAGCGTATATTTGGCGGCCTGCAGCCGGCCGGCGTAAAGCAGCCCTGCGAGCCCGGCGAGACCGCCACTCAGCATCATGACCGCAAGGCGGATACGCGGCACCTTGATGCCGGAGACGCCGGCCGCGCGGGCATTGTCGCCCACCGCAAGCACATGCGCGCCGAAGCGGGTTTCGCGATAGATGACATGCCCGACGAGGATGGCGAGGATAGTCCACCAGATCAGCGACGGGATACCGAGAAGCGAACCCGAGCCGAAGAAACCGGTGAACATCTCGTCGGTCACGGGCACCGAGCGCAGATTGGTCAGCGATCGCGCCACGCCGGCAAACAGACCCATCGTCGCAAGGGTGACGAGGAAGGACGGCAGGCGCACGAAGGCAACCAGCATGCCGTTGGCAAAACCGATTGCCAGCCCCGCGCCCATTCCCGCAAGAATGCCGGGCACCATGCCGTAGTTCTCGATGACCACGGCGGCGCTCAGCGCGGAAACAGCGACGATCGACCCGATGGAAAGGTCGATTTCGCCTGCCGACAGCACGAAGACCAGGCCGATGGCCATGATCGTCACCGGCGCGGTCTGCAGCACGATGTTGGAGAGGTTCCGCGCCGTCAGAAAGCCGCTATCCTTCAACACGATAGCGAAGAACAGGAAGATTGCGACGAAGCCGAAATAGACGACATATTGCTGAAGATTGATGCGGCTTTTCATGGTCATGACCGGCGCGCCTGTTTGCTAGCGATGGACATATCGGTTCTTCCAAATAGGGATGGGCGGGCGGCGACGCCTTCCGCCACGCAGTTACTTCAGGGCGCTGGCGATGCTTGCCGGGACGTCCCTGTGCAGCGACTTCTGCCAGCCTTCCCTCACGGTATCCTTGGTGACGGCCAGAGAATCGACCACGAGGAACGGAGCGGCCTGCTTGCCCACAAGTGACCCAGCCGTTGCGCGGGCCGCAGTGACGCCGATATTGTAGGCCTCGTCGGCGACCAGCGCCGCCACATTGCCACCCTTGACCATGTCGAGTGCCGCGGGTTCGTTGAGGTCGAGCGCGACGATCCTGGTATGGGTATTGCCGGCGGAGCGCAGCGTCGAAAGCACGCTGAGCGCAGGCTCGGCCCAGGTGACATAGATACCGTCGAGATCGGGGTGCTGCGTCACCATCGCCTGGGCGATTTCCTCGGCGCGCGCCGGGTCGGCCATGCCCTGTTCGGCGACGATCTTCATCCCGGGATAATCCTGCTCGATGGTCTTCTTGAAGGCCTGGTCGCGCTGGTTGGTCACGTAGAAATCGGCATCGTGGAAGATGTAACCAACCTTGCCCTTGCTTCCGAGAGCGGTCGCCATCGCGATGCCGGCCTTGTGCCCCATCTGGAACAGGTCGTCGGAGACGATCGTCACGTAATCCTTGCCCTGCACATAGCCAGCCGGAGAATTGTCGACGAAGCCGAGCTTGACGCCGGCCTTGAGCGCCGGATCGTAGACACTGGCCGCCGAGGCGGGATCGACAGGCAGCGACAGGATGATCGACGGCTTCTTGGCGAGCACGGTCTCGATATCGGACTTCTGGCGTGCGGCATCGAAACCGGCATTGGTCTCGGCGATCACCTCGATACCCAGGCGCTTGAACTCGTCGCGAGCACCGGCATTGACGGCTGTCGTATATTCGCTCATCTCGTGCCAGACGAGCGCGGCGGAGAACTTGCCGTCCTTGATCTTCTGCTCTTCCGCAGACGTCAGTGTGTAGCTTGCCGCGGGCGTCGGCTTTTCACCGTGCGGGCCAGAGGTCTGGCCTTCAGCCGCAAAGGCGTGGCCCGAGACGAAGGCAGCCGCAAGGCCGAGCGAAAGCATGGAAAACATGCGCATCAGGTTTACTCCGAAAGAATGTGCCAGGGAGCCGGCGGCGCATCTGGCCGCCGGCAATGCGCGATCACTTCGCGGCGTCTAGAACCGACTTCGGCGCATCGCGATTAAGCGATTCCTTCCAGCCCTCGGCGACATTGGCCTTGGTGACGGTCAGCGCGGGCGCGACGATGAAGGGCGGGGTCTTTTCGCCGATCAGCGACTTCATTCCGGTTGCCGCCATCGCCCGGCCAAGTTCATAGGCCTTGTCGGCGACGATCGCCGTAACATTGCCGCCCTTCACCATGTCGAGGCCAACAGGCTCGGAAAGGTCGAGCGTGACGACCTTGGTATGCTTGTTGCCGGCGCTGCGAAGTGCGGCCAGCACGCCATCGGCCGGTTCGGCCCAGGTCACATAGATGCCGTCGAGATCGGGATGCTGCAGCAGCATGGCGTTGGCCAGTTCCTCGGCGCGAGCCGGATCGGAAATCCCCTGCTCGGCGACGATCTTGATATCGGGGTAATCCCTCTCGATCGTTGACTTGAACGCCTGGTCGCGCTGGTTGGTCACATAATAGGTCGCGTCGTGGAAAATATAACCGACCTTGCCCTTCTTGCCGATCGCCGTTGCGAGCGCGTCAGCTGCTTGCTTGCCCATCTGGAAGAGGTCGTCGGTGACGATGGCGGCATAATCGGTGTCGTGCTTGTAGCCCGTCGGCAGGTTGGACAGGAACACGAGCTTCGTGCCGTCCTTGACCGCCTGCTTGAACGCTTCGGCTGAGGTGGTCGGATCGAGCGGCAGCGCCAGGATGACGTTCGGCTTGGCCGCGAGCGCCGTCTCGATGTCGCTGCGCTGCTTGGCGGCATCGAAGCCGGCATCCGTGGTGACCACGACATCGACGCCCGCCTTGGCGAATTCATCCTTGGCACCGGCTGAGACCGCATTGGTAAAATCCGATGACGTATGCCAGAGCAGTGCCGCCTTGTAGCCCTTGCCCTTGAGCTTCGCGAGATCGGCGTCGGAGAGTTTGACTTCGGCACTTTTCGTGGCGGTTTCGCCGGACGGGCCGGTGGTCTCCGCATGCGCAAGCAGCGGTGCCGCAATCAAGGCGCTGGCCAGCAGCGCTGCATTCAACATTTTCCTCATCAGCATTGTTGGGTTCCCTTTTTGATTTATTGATTTGCAGTCTCTATTCCGCCACGCCGCAATAGCGCGCCATGAAGCTGGCAAACGCGACTATTCCAGCGAGGTATTCCTCTATCTCGACGTGTTCCTCGAATGTGTGGCAGTTGCGGATATCGCCCGGCGCGCAAAAAACAGCCGGGATACCCAACCGATTGACGAAGAACGGCGATTCCGACCAGAATGGAGCGCCCTGGATTTCGCCGCGACCCGACATCGCTTCAGCCACGGAGGCGCAAAGCATCGACACGGCGGGCAAATCGGGATCGATCTCCGCCGCAGAGCCGCCGACCCTATGGTCGCGGCCTGCCGGATAGGAAATGTCCACCTTGATGTCGGGATCGGCGACCGCCCCGCGAATGACCGCTTCCATCTGCGTCGCCGCATCGTCGAGCGATTCGCCCGGCAGCAGCTTGCGGATCAGCGACAGCTTGCATTCCTCGGGCACGGCAATGAAGCCACCGCCGGTGAGCCCGGTGATCAGCAGGAAGCCGCGCCCAATCAGCGGATGCTCCGCACGCGCCGAGATTTCGTCGGAATGCTTCCACAGCGCCGACATGACGGCATGGCTGGCTTTCAGCGCGTCTTTGCCCAGTTCCGGCACGCCGAAATAGGCGGACTTGCCGGTTATGGTGATATCGGCGATGAAGAAACCGATCTGGGCGGAATAAACCGCAAGCTGGGTCGGCTCCGTATAGACGACGAAATCCGGCCTGGCGATTTCGCCGGCTTCAATGCGGGCAACGTAGTCCTTGACCCCGGCGGAAACTCCCGTGCCCGGCTGGCCGCTCTCCTCGTCGCCGACATAGGCGAAAGCGAGATCGCCCTTCAGCCTGATGCCAGCTTTATCGAGCAATGAAAGGGCTGCTAGCGATGCGCAGATGCCAGCCTTGAGATCACCTGAACCCCGCCCCCAGATCTGCCCATCGATAACGGGTGCTCGAAACGGATCTTCGCGCTCGGTGCCGGCCCAATGCTCCCGCCAGCCATCGACATGCACCGTGTCGGTATGGCCGATAAACTGCAGCCGCTTGCCGCCGCCAGCCCCCTTGCGCTCACCCCAGATATTCGGGCGGGCTGGAAGGAAATCAGCCGTCTGCACGCTCTCGACCCCACGGGACTGCATTTCGGCCTGTAGCAACGAGACGAAATTGGCTTCATTGCCGGTGATGCTCTCCCGGCCGATAGCGGCACACAGCAGCGCAATCGCATCGTCTCTGTCGAGTGCCGCGGCGAGCCGTTCGGTGAGACCATCGGCGATCATTGTACGGCCTCCTTGAAGGACACGGTCTCTGCCGGCGGCAGCGACATGCGACCATCGGGTGCATCCGCGCCAAAAAGCGCGTTGTGCAGATGGCTGAGCCCGATCGCGGTCGCTCCGACGATTGCGGCACGCGCACCGAGAACGCTCGTCTCAATCTCCACGGGATAGGGGAAGCACTGCGGCAGGAACTTTCTCACCCGCTCGATCAACTCCTCGCGCAGGCCGATCGAGCCGCCGAGGATGACCTTTTGCGGATTGGCGATCGCGGCAATTGCGGCAATGCCTCGCGCCAGGAGCCTGGCGGTATCGTCAAGCACCGTCGCGGCGTTGTTGTCGCCAGCCGCGGCTTTCTCGAAAATCTCCGGAACCGTCGCGGCGTGGCCGGCCAGTTCCTGATAGCGCTCGATGATCCCGAACGAAGCGACGACCCGCTCGTAAGCCCCGGCCCTTGAGGATTCAGGATCGAAGGGATCCGCGCCAAACGGCAGAAAGCCGAGTTCGCCGGCAGCATTGCTGACGCCGCGCACCAGTTGCCCGTTGACCATCAGGCCGCCGCCAATGCCGGTGCCGACGGCAATATAGGCAAGATTGTCGATGCCTTGTCCCTGGCCGAGCCAGTTCTCGCCGATGACGCAGAGATTGACATCATTTTCCAGTGCCACGGCGAAGCCGAGCGCCTTCTCGAGGGCGGCCGCGACATTCATCTTGTCGATGCCCGGAATATTTGGCGCCAGAAGAATGCGGCCGGTCGACTGTTCCGGCGCACCGGGAGCACCCACCACGGCCATGCGAATCTTTTCCCGGGGAATATTCTGATGGGCCGCAGCCTGCCAGCAGAGCGCGGCAATCTGGTCGACGACAAACTGCCCGCCCCGGCGATCGGTCGGAGCCACTTCTTCGGCAAAAACCTGGCAGGCGAGATCGGCGATCGCCAGGCGCACCTTCGTGCCGCCAAGATCGACGGCGGCGATATAGGCCGCGTCCGGAATAAGCTCATAGGTGACCGCGGTCCGTCCGATATGGCCCGAGGTGCGACCAGTCTCCTGTACCCAGCCATCCAGTTCGAGCTGGCGGACGATTTCGGAGATTGTCTGCTTGGACAGATTGGTCTGCTTGGCAATCGATGCCCGGGAGATCGGCCCATTCTGGACGATCGCCTCCATGACGGCACGCTGCGAGAATTTTCGGGAGATGCGTTGGGTTTCGCTCACGGCGCCCTCAGTTAATTCGTTCTCTCACCGAACTAAATAGAACTTGCAAGCCTCCGTCAAGAGTGGGCCCTCGATGAAAGCCTCGATTCAATTCTCTCCGTCACCGGACGTGCCGCTGTGTGAGCGAGGAAATCAGGTTTACGGTCGTGTTCGCCGATCGAGCCGCGGGCAAAACCCCGAGCAGTCTCAAGTGCGCAAGGGTCGAGACGCTAGGATCTCTGGAGGCGATAGGAAGCACCTGCGTGGCGATCCGGCAACCGATCGCCTTCGCCGAGGAGCTTTCGCCGGAGCGCCCCTTCCGCATAGGCTGTTTTATAGATACCGCGATCCTGCAGCGCGGGCAAGACGATGTCGATGAAGTCCTCGAAGCTTTCCGGCATGACCGTACGGGTGAGATTAAAACCGTCGATTTCGCCCTCGTTCATCCAGGAAGCGAGTTCGTCGGCAACGGTTGCAGCATCGCCGACGACGACAGGATAGCGTCCGCCGATGGCAAGCTCCTGCAGCAGCTGCCGCTTCGTCCAGCCACGCTGCTGCGCGATTTGTGTGGCCGACTGGCTGGCATTTGACGTGCCATAGGTAATGGTCTCGTCGAGATCGTAACGCGAAAAATCGATGCCGGTGCTCGCCGAGAAATGCGCAAGCCCCGCCTCCGGATTGGCATACCGCAAGTATTCCGCGTGCTTTTCTTTGGCGGCAGCGACGGAACGATCGGCGATAACAGTCATGCCAAGAAATATCTTGACGTCATCGGGCTTTCGCCCGGCCGCAACGACCGCTTCGCGCAATATACGTGACGTTGCGCGCGCCGCATTCTTGTCGGTCGCGGTAATGAAGATGCATTCGGCGTGACGGGCGGCAAACTGGCGGCCGCGACCGGATGTTCCCGCCTGATAGAGCACCGGCGTGCGCTGCACCGAGGGCTCGGCAAGGTGATAGCCCTGCGAGCGATAGAATTGTCCCTGGTGATCGATCGCGTGGACCTTGCTTGGGTCGGCGTAGATGCGCTTGTCCTTGTCCGTCAGGACGGCATCGTCCTCCCAGCTGCCTTCCCAGAGCTTGTAGAGCACGCTCAGATAATCATCGGCGCGATCGTAGCGGCTATCATGCTCGAGCTGCGTGTCCAGACCCAGCCCCCGCGCCGCGCTATCGAGATAGCCTGTCACGATATTCCAGCCGATCCGCCCGTTCGTCAGATGATCGAGTGTCGACATGCGTCTGGCAAAGATATAGGGCGCATCGGCGCTGGCGTTGACGGTAACGCCGAAACCGAGATGCTGGGTTACAGCCGCCATGGCGGACACCAGCATCAAGGGATCGTTGACCGGCAACTGAATGGACTCGCGCAACGTCAGATCGACCGAGTTCTGATAGACGTCGTAGACGCCGAGAATGTCAGCGAGGAATATGCCGTCGAACAGGCCGCGCTCCAAAGTGGTGGCAAGCGAGGTCCAGTAGTTGAGGGTCTTGTAGCGATCGGACTGATCTCTTGGATGTGCCCATAGTCCGTGATTGATATGGCCCACGCAGTTCATGTTGAAGGCGTTGAGCAGGATCTGTTTCTTCTTGGTCATGATGGTGTCCGTCATTCCGGTCTAGATGGCGCGGCGACCGCTTGCCGTTGAGATAGTAACTGCCGGCAGCCTGATATTTCCAGCCTACCGCGTGGTGAAGCGTATGTGTACGTGCATTGCGCCAATAGCGATCGAAACTGTCGCCCGCGAGCGCCGGGAAAGCTCCCGACAGTTCGAACGGCTCGCTGGCGGCAAGCAGGCTCGCCTTGGTCGGCGGAATAAGGCTGCTACCCGTTACCAAAAGCGCTTTAACATCAGAAGTTTGTGCCGAGCCCGGAAAAGCTGATCCGCCCGGACGCGAAAATGAGGCCAAAATAATCTACAAATTTAGTAGAAAAAGAACAACTGGTCCTTCTCTCAGCAACCCGCCTCCTTACGCTATGGGCCATGATCTTCCCGTCCAGCAATGCAGGATCGTTTCATGACCAAACCATTTTCTTCACTTTCCCTTAGCCGGCGCCACCTTCTGATTGCCACCTCCGCACTCGCAACCGGCGCTCTCGTGACGGCGGCAGGGCTTGGCCCGGCTCTGAGTGCCGACAGCCCGCGCAACGGCGGTGACATCACCTTCCTCATCGATTCGCTGGGTGACACCTGGATCCCGAACAACAGCGCGATCTCCAGCTTTCAAGGCCACATCTGGGGCCACGTCACCGATAAGCTTGTTTACGTCGATGCAGACGGCAAGGTCAGCCCCTGGATTGCAGAGCGATGGGAGCAAAACGACAGCGCCACCGAATTCACGCTCCACCTGAAGAGCGGCGTGACCTTCTCCGACGGCACCCCGCTCGATGCAGCCGCCGTCGTCGCCAATCTCGATATCTGGTACGGCGGCCGCAAGAAGGAAGGCATCAACCCGATCGGGCTCTTCCCGAAGACCTACGACCGCGCCGAGGCGGTCGACGCAAGCACGGTAAAAGCCGTCTTCAAGAAGCCGACGCTCGGCTTCATCCCGACACTCGGCTATCACGGCTCGATCCTGATTTCTCCGAAGACGATTGCCCAGCCCGCACCTCAGCAGGCTGACCTCAGCAAGACCTCCGGCAGCGGCCCTTATCTGGTCAGTTCCTGGAAGGAAGGCGATTTCGTCAAGCTGGTGAAGCGCAAGGACTACAACTGGGGGCCACCGGCAGTCGGTCATACCGGCCCGGCCTATCTCGATTCAATCACCTACAAGCTGGTATCCGAACCGTCGCTGCGCGTCGCCTCTGTTCAGTCCGGCCAGGCCGACGTTGCCTACAATGCTTCGCCGCAGGAACTGCAGTCTCTCAAGGCCGACGGCTTCACCATCGCGACACCGCGCTATCTCGGCTTCGTCAATGGCTGGGCGGTCAACACCAAGCTCACGCCCTATGATGACGTAAAGGTGCGCCAGGCCCTGCAGGCCGGCATCAACCGTCAGGAAATCATCGACACCGTTTATACGCCCGACTGGAAGCTGGCGACATCCTTCATCCAGAGCAACGTGCCCGGCGCGACCGACCACAGCGATCTCTTGGCCTATAACCCGGATAAGGCCGAGAAACTCCTGGATGAGGCCGGCTGGATCAAGGGTTCCGGCGGCATCCGTGCAAAGGATGGCAAGCAGCTGTCGCTGACAATCTACTCCAACCCCTATCTCGCAACCTCCAAGTCGATCGATGAGCTCATCGCCCAGCAACTCGGCAAGATCGGTTGGAAGGTCGACATCCGGGCCTATGACGTCGTGACATTTGGCCAAAAGGTCGCGTTCGGCGGCCCCGCTGTAGCGGCCTATGAGGTGACACGCAGCTTCATCGACGCCGGTACCGTCGCCGGCATCCTCACCAACGCCAACAATGGCGAGAACTGGTTTGCCCTTGATGAAAGGGACCAGAGGATCAACGAGCTGCGCGACAAAATTGCCAGCGCAGGCTCCGCCGAAATCCGTGCACCGCTCCTCGACGAGCTGCAGAAATATGTCCTCGAACAGGGCTACTTCATCCCGCGCACACAGATCGTTCAGCGGATCTACGTGCAGTCGCCGAAGCTCAAGGGCGAGACGTACAACGGCGTCGCCTATGCCAGCTACTACACGGCCACGATCACCGACTAACCCGCAGTGCGTTCGAGCAACGGAAGGATGTGAGCGGCATGAAGAATGCCTACCTAAACTACGCCGCAAAGCGCTTCGTCCAGGCCGTGGTCGTCATTCTGCTGGCCTATGTCCTGACCTTTGTCGTCGTCAGCATCCTGCCGGGCGACCCCGTGACCAACGTTCTGCGTAACCCGCAGAACGGCTTCACCGAGGAAGAGATCCAGGAAATCATCGCCGCTCAGGGCTTGGACAAGCCGGTTCTGGTGCAGTTGTCGACATCCCTCTCGAACTTCTTGACTGGTGACCTCGGCCTGTCGATGCGAACCAACAGGCCCGTGACAACCCTGATCGGAGAGGTGCTGCCCTCGACACTGATCCTCGCCTTTACGGGCCTTGTCGTGGCGCTGCTATTGGCAATGGTGATCGCCTACGGCACCCAATTTCTGCCAAAGCGGCTTGGCCAGGGCCTGCTGCGCGGCTTTCCGTCCCTGTTCCTGTCCGTGCCCAATTTCGTGATCGGCTTGGTGCTGATTCACATCTTCGGCTTTCAGCTTGGCCTTTTCCGCGTCATCGAGCCCGACAGCGTCTGGGCCACCCTCTTTGCGGCAATCGCGCTCGGCATCCCCATCTCGGCACAAATCGCCGAGGTGCTGATTGCCAACCTCGATCACGAGTCCCGGCAGGAATATGCCGCCGTCGCGCGCAGTCGCGGCCTCGGGCAGATGCGCCTCTTTGCCAAGCACCTGCTGAAGCCGTCCTCCCTCCCCGTCATTACGATCATCGCACTCACCATCGGTGAACTGCTCGGCGGCTCGCTGATCACGGAGGCGGTCTTTGGGCGCACCGGTGTCGGCAGCCTGGTGCAGCGTTCGGTCAGCACCCAGGACCTGCCCGTCCTGCAGGCAGTCGTCTCGCTGGCGGCGGTGATCTTCGTCCTCGTCAATCTGATCGCAGACCTTGCCTATCCGTTGCTGGACCCGCGCGTGAAGCTGCTTGGCAATTCCGACCGGCGCCCTGTCACCGCTGACGACAACGCGGCGGGCATTTCCCACGAGGTGACATCATGACCCTCGCCTCCGTCACCTCCACCACGCATACCAAGGCAAAGAGCCGGCAGGCAGCCTTTCGGATACCGCCGACCGTTGCGCTCGCCTTCGCCATCATCGCGCTGGTGATTGCCTGGTCGCTTGTGCCGGGCCTGTTCACCAGCCATGACCCGGCCATCGGTGTCCCCGCCCGCAAACTGCTCGGCCCCGGTATCGAGCACTGGTTCGGTACCGACCAACTGGGCCGCGATGTCTATACGCGCGTCGTCTACGGCACGGCTTCGTCCGTAAGGAGCGCGCTCATCGCCGTCGTTATTGGCGTTGTCGCCGGCGGCTTTATCGGCCTGCTGGCCGGCTTCCTCGGCGGTTGGGTCGATATCCTATTCGCCCGATTGGTGGACGTGCTGCTGGCGATCCCGAAATTCCTGCTTGCCGTCATCGTGGTGACCGCGATCGGCTTCGACACGACGAACGCCGCCATTGCCACAGGCGTCTCGGCAGTGGCCGTCTTCGCCCGCGTCATGCGCTCGGAGGTCATCAAAACCCGGCAGGCAACGTTCGTCGAGGCTTCATTTCTGCAGGGCGGCTCGCGCTGGCACATTCTGTGGCGCCACGTGCTGCCGAACGCGTCGCGCTCGGTACTTCCCCTTGCAGTGCTGCAGTTCGGCGACTCGATCCTGGTGATCGCCAGCCTAGCCTTCCTCGGCTACGGCGACCCACCCCCCGCCTCCGACTGGGGCCTGCTGATCTCGATCGGCAAGGATTACCTCAAATGGCCGTGGCTCGTATATGCGCCCGCCTTCATCACGATCGCGACCGTCCTCTCCGTGAACAGGATCAGCCGATGGCTACGCAAGACAGACTGACCCTCGCCCTTCACCACGCCGAAGCAATCGAGCTTTCCACCCAGACGGCAAACCCCTTGCTGCGGATCGACGGCCTGTCGGTCTCCTACGGGCCCCATGAAGTCGTTACCGACGTCGGGTTCGAGCTGGGTCGCGGCAAGAGCCTTGCCTTGATCGGAGAGTCGGGCTCCGGCAAATCGACCATCGCCCGCGCGGTGCTGCGGCTGCTTCCGAATGGGGGGCGAGCCACCGGCCGCGTCGAGTTCGACGGTCACGAGGTGCTGGCATTGTCCGAGCGCCGTTTCAGGCCTCTGCGGGGAAAGGCCATCGGGTTCATCCCACAGGATCCCGGCAACGCGCTCAATCCGGTGCGCACCATCGGCGCCCAGGCGATGGAGGCCGCGGCGCTTATCGGCGAGCGTGATGCTGTCATCCGCAAGGCACTTATCCTCGAGACCTTCGCCCAGGTCGGGCTCGACAACCCTCAGCGCGCATACGATTCCTACCCGCACGAGCTATCCGGCGGCATGTTGCAGCGTGTGCTGATCGGCCTTGCGGTCCTTCCAAGGCCCTCGCTTCTGGTCGCCGACGAGCCAACCTCGGCGCTCGACGTGACCATACAGAAACGCATTCTCGACCTGCTATCGCGTTTGCAGCAAGATCTGGATATCAGCCTGGTCCTGATCACACATGATCTGGCGATCGCCGCCGAAAGGGCGGACTCGCTAGTGGTGCTGAAGGACGGCACCATCCAGGAGGCCGGCAGAACCCAGACCGTTTTCTCTTCGCCCGCCTCGGCATATGCAAGAAAGCTGCATGCTGACGTCCCCGCCTTGAACCCTGACCGCTACGCCTCTTTGCGCAACCCCGGTTTTCGCCTCCTCGACACCCCCGCCGACAAGGCACCGAAGATCGAGGTCGCCGCCGTCACGAAGACGTTCACAGTGGGCGGCAGGATACTGAAGGCTGTCGACGACGTGTCGTTCACGGTCCCGGCGGGTACCACGCATGCGCTGGTGGGCGAGTCCGGCTCGGGCAAGACAACGACGATCCGCTTGCTGCTGGGGCTCGAACAACCCGACAGCGGCAATATCTCGGTCGCCGGCCAACAGCTTGCCGGCCGCTCACAAGAGTCGCTACGCGACGTGTGGCGCCACCTTCAGTTCGTCTATCAGAACCCGTTCACCTCGCTCGACCCGACCTGGAAAGTCGAGCAATTGGTGCGCGAGCCACTCGACCGGTTCAGGATCGGAACGCAAAATGAGCGAGCCGAACGGGTACGCGAGGCGATTGCCGATGTCGGGCTCGGCGAGCATCTGCTTGCCCGCAAGCCGCAAGCCCTGTCTGGCGGCCAGCGCCAGCGTGTGGCAATTGCCAGGTCACTTGTCCTCAAGCCTGATGTGATCGTTCTCGATGAGCCCACTTCCGCGCTCGATGTGAGCGTTCAGGCCGATATCGTCGAGGTGCTACTCTCGCTGCAAGCCAACCTTGGCCTGACCTATGTGTTCGTCTCCCACGACCTGGCCCTTGTGCGCCAACTCGCCCACACCGTATCGGTAATGCAACACGGGCGCATCGTCGAACATGGGACCGTCACGGATATCTTCGACAACCCACAGCAGCCCTACACCGTGTCGTTGCTGCAGTCGATTCCGTCCGGCGTCGCCGGCATCAGTCGCGTGCCCCATCCGCAACTCCGCCGGATCATCAATCAGGAAAAGATCGCATGAGCATCGCAGCGTCCGCTGGCGTCCAGCCCTCGCCATTCCGCCCGAAGCAGCGGCTCGGCTTCAACACAAGGGTGTCCTTCAACGACGATGCCGGGCCGGCGCAGGGACTGCGTGATGGGATCGAGCTGTTCAAGGCCGCCGAACGCCTCGGTTACCAGTCGGGCTGGGCCTATCAGCGGCACTTCGACCACTATCTGTCGTCGCCCCTGCCGTTTTTCGCAGCAACCGGCCAGCACACGCAACACATCACACTAGGCTCTGCTGTCATCCCGATGCGCTACCAGGACCCGATCCTGCTCGCCGAGGCGGCGGGCACGACCGATCTGCTGATTGGCGGCCGGCTGGAACTAGCAATCTCGACTGGTGCCAACGCCGCATTTGACGCCGTCTTCGGCACCGTTGATACCGACGCCCGCACGGAGGCCAAGCGCCGCCAGGCCCGCTTCCTTGCCGCGATTTCCGGTGAGGTCCTTCACACCGTCGCCGGGTCGGGCCAGGGTGCTCCCGCAGGCGCCGAGCTGCGCGTGACGCCGCACAGCCCAACATTGCGGTCCCGGATTCGGCAGGGATCGGCGAGCCTTGGCTCCGCGGTGCAGGCCGCTGAACTCGGAATCGGGCTCATCTCCGGAACCGTGCAGCACGACCATGCCGAAGGTGAGAGCTTCGGCGAATATCAGGCCCGCTGCATCGAGGCTTTTCGCACCACCTGGCGCAAGACTTGGAGAACCGAGCCGCCACCGGTGGCTGTCGCCGCCTCCGTTCTAGTCGGCACCACTAGTGAACTCCGGGAGAAATACGCCGCCTACGATCTCGAGCGCCGCACCCAGGGGATAGCCGCGTCCCGCCCCAAGGGCGCGCTCGCGCCAGCCAGCCAGCCCGTTGGCGCTCAGATTTCACCGGTCTTTCACGGCACGCCCGACGAGGTGCTCGCGGCCGTCTTCAACGATCCCGGCCTTGCCGCAGCAGACGAGATCGTGCTCTTCCTGCCGCCTGCCTTCGGTCTCGCCGAGAATGTGCGGTTGCTGGCCGATCTTGCGGAGACCGTAGCCCCAGACCTCGGCTGGTCGCCCACCTGGTGACTGGCATAGCAGGGCCAGGCTTGTCGCAGCTTTCGGTGAGGGTGCTATCGAGGGAGCAAGGCAAAACGATCAAACAGCCGGGATCGAAGCGGCCAGCGGGTACGGATCTGATGCGCAGGCAAGCTCAGGGACTTGATCTTGCCGATGGGGATGCAAATCCCGCCACAACCTTATATCTGTTTCCCGCTCCCCTTAGGTCGAACCGAGCATAGGCGCTACGAATACCCATGAGACAGTCCATATCCGAACAAATCCTCGAGGTCGCCGGCGTGTTGTTCTATCGCGAGGGCATCCGCGCGGTGGGCATCGAAAGGATCATCGAGGAAGCCAGCATCGCCAAGGCGACGCTCTATCGCCATTTTCCTTCCAAGGATTATCTGGTCGCAGCCTATCTGAGCCAACGCCACGAGCGTGTCATCAACGCATTGGAGGACGTAAGGCGGCGAACGGCAACGCAGCGCGAGCAGATTGAGATCATTTTCGAGGAGCTCTTCAAGAAAGCCGACAGCCACGAATTCAGGGGTTGTGCCTTCGCACTGGCGGTTGCCGAGCATGGCGATTCCGCTCGCATCGTAGACGTCGCGCGAGAACACAAACGCGCCGTCCGCGCCATTTTCGCGACTATTCTGGCCGAAGCCGGCATTACCGACAGCCAGCCGGCGAGACATCTTGCTCTTCTCTACGAAGGTGCACTTGCCACCGTTGCCGTCGATCGCGATCCGGCAGCCGTACTCGTTGCCGGCCAATGCGCCCTTACGGTTTTCGATGGGGCAAAGGCGGCCCTGGACGGCCGCAACAGGCAATGAGATCACAGCGCTAACGGGTTAGAAATTCGACGGCCCCTCATCCGCATGCCGTCCCACCGCGACGTAAATATCAGCCACTGCCGCAGCAGTGTTTGACGCCGACCTCTGAGTTTTTCGCGCATTTGCCGTGCATTGTAATGACCGAGGATCTTGAGGCCGTTTCCTCTTACGGTTTGTGCTTGCATCACCGGGATGGAACAAAGCAAGGGCTGTTCTCGTTCTCTGTCTGACCACAGATGGAGGATAAGATGCTTTACTATGCACTGCTATTTCTTGTCGTTGCTTTGATTGCAGGTGCTCTCGGCTTCGGTGGTCTTGCAGGCGCGTCGGCATCCATTGCCCACGTCCTATTCTTTCTTTTTCTCATATTATTCGTCGCGTCGCTTCTCATGCGCGTAATCCGACGCTGAACGATAGCCGTCGCACAATGAAACATGGGCTGATGGTGCCAGCTGATCGTTGCACCAACCCTCACGCTACAGCGAGATATCCAGCGAAGATCGCCTCTTCATCATCATCGGGCGATCCTCAGGCTTGCTGAAGATAGAACAAGCATTCGAGCAGCTGCCGGAGGCCGGTATCTGCTCTCGCAATCTAAGCTCTGCGTCCTGGAGAGATTAGGAGAAAAAATGGTTGAAGAGTTACATGAAAAGGCATTGACCGGCGTTGCGGGTCTCGACGATGTGCTTTCCGGTGGATTGACACGCCGTCACGTATTTCTCTTGGAAGGCTCGCCGGGTACCGGCAAAACCACGATTGCCCTGCAGTTCCTTCTGGAGGGGGCCGTCAAGGGCGAACGCTGTCTCTATATCAGCCTTTCTGAGACAGAAGACGAGTTGCGCGACAGCGCCCGTTCCCATGGCATGGAAATCGGCAATCAGATCCGGATCTTCGAGCTTGTCCCGCCCGAAAGCCTTCTCGACGCGGATCAGCAGCAAAGCCTTCTATATTCGTCCGACCTCGAACTGGGCGAGACGACCAAGCTCATTTTCGAGACATTCGAGCGCATGAAGCCGCAAAGAGTGGTCATCGACAGCCTCTCGGAAATCAGAATACTGGCGCAGAGTTCGCTGCGGTATCGCCGCCAGATCCTCGCACTCAAGCATTTCTTCTCGAGGTCCGACGCTACCGTCCTGCTTCTCGACGACATGACGTCCGATATCCTCGACAAGACCGTTCATAGCGTCGTTCATGCCGTCATCCATCTGGAGCAGCTCGCCCCCGATTACGGATCGGAGCGTCGGCGGCTGCGGGTCATCAAATATCGCGGGCAATCATTCCGCGGCGGCTATCATGATTTCATCATCAAGACGGGCGGCGTCGCAGTATTCCCCCGTCTGCGTGCGATAGAACATAAGACGGGGTTTGAGCGCACCACGCTTAAGAGCGGCATCCCGGAGCTTGACGATCTTCTGGGTGGCGGCATCGAGCGAGGTTCGAGCACGCTCCTGATCGGCCCGGCAGGAACGGGCAAGAGCCTGTTTGCACTGCAGTTCGTCGATGCGGCCATCAAGCGCGGGGAAAAGGCGGCCATTTTCGTCTTTGACGAGGAACTAGGCCTGCTTTTCTCGCGGACCAAGGCAATGGGCTTCGATCTGGAGAGCATGCGCGATGAAGGTCTGATCCACATCGAGCAATTGGATGCGGCCGAGCTGTCACCCGGTGAATTTGCCCAGCGCGTCAGAGACCGCGTCGCGAGCTATGACGCAAAGGCGGTCGTCATCGATAGCGTCAACGGTTACCAGGCGTCGATGCCGGAGGAAAACGCGCTCATTCTGCACATGCATGAGCTGCTGCAGTATCTCAACCGGCAGGGCGCCAACACTTTCCTCACAGTTGCCCAGCACGGGCTCGTCGGAGATATGAAATCTCCCGTCGATGTGACTTATCTCGCCGATACCGTTATCCTGCTTCGCTATTTCGAAGCGCTCGGGAAGGTCCGGCGGGCAGTGTCCGTCATCAAAAAGCGCACAGGCAAACATGAAGACACCATTCGGGAATTTCGAATTACGCACACCGGCTTGACCCTGGGCGAACCTCTTTCCGGCTTTCAAGGCGTCCTGCGGGGCGTACCGACTTTCATGAACGAAAGGCACCCGCTGCTTTCGAATTCAGACGAGGATGGCGATCATTCCTAATAGAGATACCATCGGCCTTATCCACGCTCCTCTCGGACGCGATGCACAGATTGCAGCCTCGTTGCTGCAGGAGGCAGGCGTCAATTCGAAAGTGGCGCCGGATCTCACCTCCTTTGTCGCCAGTCTGAGCGACGATGTCGCATTTGCAATCATCACAGAAGAGACGTTGCGCTCAGCCGACCTGCGCGCAATGTCCGCCTGGATCGAGGCCCAGCCGAGCTGGTCCGACCTGCCGTTCATCATCATGACGAACCGCGGCGGCGGCCCCGAGCGCAATCCCGCCGCGGCCAGGCTTTCGGAAATCCTCGGCAATGTCAGCTTCATCGAACGTCCGTTCCATGTAACGACCTTCGTCAGCGTCGCCCGATCGGCGTTGCGGGGACGACGGCGCCAATACGAAGCGCGATTGCGCATCGAGGCCCTGGATGAAGGCGAGCGGCGGCTGCAAACCGCAATCGAGGCCGGGCGGCTAGGCGCCTGGGAACTCGACCTTGCGACCAATGACTTGATCACCTCGGCAACCTGCAAGCGGATTTTTGGACGCGACCCCGACCTTGGCTTCACCTATCGTGACCTGCTGGATACCGTTCACCCGGAAGATCTTGACCGCATGCAGAATGCGGTAGCCACCACGGTCAACACAGGTGCTGACTACTCGATCGAATACAGGACGATCTGGAGCGACGGTTCCGTCCATTGGGCAGAAATCCATGCCCAGCTTCATCGAGATCGATCTGGCAAGGCGATCAAGCTGGTCGGTGTGTCGGCCGATATTACCGCACGGCTGAAGGCCGAGGAACATCAGCGGCAGCTCAATGAAATATTGGAGGAAAGAGTGGCGGAGCGCACGCTCGAGCTCGAGCAGGCGCACGCGGTCGTCATGGCGGAGGTCAGCCAGCGTGAGCGCGCGGAGGAACAGCTTCGTCACGCACAGAAGATGGAGGCGATCGGTCAGCTGACCGGCGGGGTCGCCCACGACTTCAACAATCTGCTGATGGCAGTGCTCGGCAATCTTGAGCTGCTCCGCAAACATGTCGGAGACGACGTCAAAGCAGGCCGCCTCATCGATGGGGCGTTGCAAGGCGCCACGCGAGGCGCCTCTCTCACTCAGCGACTGCTGGCTTTTGCACGCCGACAGGACCTTCGCATCGGTCCGGTCGATCTGGGCGGGCTTGTCGTTGGAATGGAAGACCTCCTGAAGCGATCCGTCGGCGCGGCCATTCGAATTGAATCGTCGATTCCCGCCGCCCTCCCTTTCGTGTCCGCGGACAGCAATCAGGTGGAGTTGGCGCTGCTCAATCTCGCAGTCAACGCCCGGGATGCCATGCCCGATGGCGGCACCATCTGGATAAAACTGAGAGCGGAAGAACAGGCTTCGAGCACAGAGACGTTGGCGGCCGGGAACTATCTCGTTCTGTCGGTGGTCGATGAGGGGCATGGGATGAACGAAGAAACGCTGCAAAAGGCCATTGAGCCGTTCTTCTCTACGAAAGAACTCGGAAAGGGAACGGGGCTAGGCCTTTCCATGATCCATGGGCTTGCCCTGCAGTTGAAAGGCGATCTCAGACTGGCCAGCAGCATCGGCAAGGGGACGACGGCTGAGCTCTGGATACCGGTCTCGACATCTGCGAGCTCCCGAGACGTCGTTGTCGAGGTGACGCCGGTGAGCCCCGAAGAGGCCGCGGGACCAAAGAAGATCCTGCTCGTCGACGATGATGTCCTGATCGCGATGAGCTCCGCCGACATGCTCAGCGATCTCGGTCATGAGGTGACTGAGGCGCATTCGGGCAAGGAGGCGCTCGAATATTTGAATAGCGGCGGCGGCTTCGACCTGATGATCACCGATTATTCCATGCCCGGCATGACCGGTGCGGAATTGGCCAAAGCAGCTCGTAATATCGCTCCCGACCTACCAATCCTCATTGCCTCCGGATATGCCGAATTGCCGGCCGGTGCGGATCTCGATGTCGCAAGGCTCGGAAAGCCGTATACGCAAACGCAGTTGGCTGCCGAAATCGGCAAGCTTATATCCCCGGATCGTTGAGAAATATCGCTTTATGTCGTGCGCCAATTGTAGTTCGATCCACACTTTCGGACATCAAGCGAGGAACCAATGACGGACAGGCTAAAGGGTAAGATTGCGATCATCTCTGGCGGAGCCACGGGGATGGGCGGGGCGGCGTCACGTCTGTTTGCAGCAGAAGGCGCGAAAGTCGCAATCATCGACCGAAATGGCGATGCCGCGGCGGAGACGGTGCAATCAATTCGCAGTGCCGGCGGCATCGCCGATCATTGGGTCGCCGATGTTTCGGACGAAGCGGCCGTCAATGCTGCCGTTAAGGGCATCGAGGACCGTTTCGGTGCGGCAAACGTACTCTTCAATCACGCCGGAACGATCGTCATCAAACCGTTTCTCGAAACGACGCTTAAGGAATGGGAATGGCTGCACGCAGTCAACGTGCGTTCGATGTTCCTGATGACCAAAGCCGTCCTGCCGGGCATGATTGCGGCTGGCGGGGGTTCCATCGTCTGCACATCGTCAATCTCCGCAGTTGCTGCTACGCCGATGGAGGTACTCTACGACACCACGAAAGGTGCCGTTCACATGTTCGCTCGCGCCATAGCCGTCGAATTCCGCGACCGAAATATTCGTTGCAACGCGGTTTGCCCCGGCTTTATCCGCACGCCGCATGGCCTGCGCGAGGTCGCCGAGCTGCAGGCCCTCGGTGTCGATGTTTCCGATGCGGCAATCGCCGCGCAACAGGGCCGGATCGGAGAGCCGGAGGATGTGGCGCGAGCCGCCCTCTACCTAGCCTCGGACGAATCCAACTTCGTAAACGGCATCCATCTCTTCGTCGATAATGGCTTCACGGCAATTTAGCCGGATAGCGCTTCCGGCTAAGGCGAACTGCTTCGAGAGACAATAAAATTGCCTAGACTGCCGTGGCGCCAACTCTGCGCCCGGCACGCCGTGACCGGCTTTCGCTCAGGGCGCGTTGAAAATTCTTGTCGGTTTGTGCGTGGTGGCCGAGATCATCGAGGAATTCGGAGACATCCCGGAGGGTTTCAACAACGATGTATCGCAGACCACCGCCGGCATCGATCCGATCATAACCGATGCTGACGCCGAAGCCGCCATTCACCTTGCGAAACCACGCCGACCGCCAGCTCTTGAACCCACTGGGATCCGCCTCGAATTCGGCAAGCAAGGTCTTTTGCCGCTCGAGCCGCCTCAGAAATGTTGCGACCATATCCGCCGCGCCGGCCTTCGGCTTTTCCGCTCTCTTTGCAGCCCATTTTTCGATGAAGTGAGATTTGGAGGGCGAGATCGCGGTTTCATCGTGATCGGCTGCAACAGCCTGGACCAGATCCGGCACTTCGGTACAGTGTTCGTGCTCAGCCATGCTTACCGCCGCCTCCTCTTTTTCCGCCAGGCTCTGCTTGAGGTCAGAGGCGAAGGAACCCCAGATCGACTTCACCTGTTGGGCGGGCCTTGTTCTCATTCGGCGGGAGGATTTGATTTCGAGGACGAAGGGTTTTGTCTGTTTAGCCATAATGCTCGGATGTGCGCTCAGTGACGGGCCGCAGTTGATTGGGGATCAGCTTGGATGAAGGGCTGAGGATTGCCTCATAATCGCAATTGCCGTAGCGCAATCGCTTATGATCTCTCCAAGACAAGACCTTATAGCGGATTGTCTTCCATTGGAAACCCCCGCTGCATTCGATCGCAATTCTGCCAAGCGAAGCCTTCGAAATAGAAAATGGCAGCGTCTTCTATTCAGCAACCCTGTCGATTGCCAAGATGCCTGGGATCAGTGCTGGCTATCTGGAACGACCACACGCATTCCGTCGGTGACGCTGCTCATGAGGATCTGACAGCTAAGGCGGCTATTGGCGGTCGGGTCCATCACGAACTCGATCATGTCAGCTTCTTCCTCCGAAGGCGGGGGCAGCAGATCGAGGTGAGGCTGATCGATGTAGCAATGACAGGTCCCGCAGGCCAAGGCGCCGCCGCATTGCGCCACGATACCGTCGATGTCGTTCCTGACAGCAACGGCCATCAGCGTCTCGCCATTTTCCGCACGCACGCGCTTTTCCTGACCAGCGGAGTCGACGAACACGATTTCACACATTGCATTCTCCATGCTTTCGACAACCCGCTCAAGCGGGAATAAGCCTGATGTTAAGCCGCTGCGGGCCACGAACCGACAGTCCGCGCTTGTAGGCGGGACGTTCGTCCAGCAATTCGATCGAGCGGGTACGCTGGAGCAGCGTCGTAAAAATGATCTCCATATCGAGACGGGCGAGGTGATTGCCGAGACAGAAATGCGCGCCGCCGCCGAATGCCAGATGGCGGTTGGGGCTTCGCTCGATATTGAATTGGTCAGGCGCGTCGAACTGCTCTGGATCACGGTTGGCCGCACCATAGAGCAGGCCGACCTTGGTGCCTCTCGGCAGGCTCTTGCCGGCGATCACCTTTTCCTCGGTGAGATAGCGATGGAAGAATGGCAGCGGCGACTCGTAGCGGAACATTTCCTGAATGGCGGTCGGCATAGCGGCCGGCGCTTCCCTGAGCTTGGCCAGAGCGTCTGAATACTGCAAGAGAGCATGCATTCCGCTACCCAGCACGTCGATCGTCGAGCCGTGTCCGGCCATCAGGATCAGCATGCAGGTGGAAACGAGTTCGTCTTCGGTGAGCTCGCCGGCGGTATAGGCCTGCGTGAGCCGACAGAGAAGATCGTCTCGCGGGTTGCGCACGCGATCGGCAATGAGCTCCTTCAGCAATTCGTAGAACTCTGTCGTCGCACGCTCGGCAATCGCCTTGCGCTCGGCACTGCGGTCGACGTCGAAATACTGCACCACCTGCTCCGACCATCGGCGCAATTGCCCCGCATATTCGTCCGGCACACCCAGCACCGAGCCGATGATATGGCCCGGGACTTCCGAGGCAAGATCCTCGACGAAATCGATCGTTCTCGCTTCGAGCAGCCGGTCGAGCAGCTTGTCGACGAAATCCTGGATCATCCCGCGCTGGCGGGCGACGAGAGCGGGAGTGAATTCGCGGAAAACCTTGCGCCGCAGACGGTCATGCGTTTCGCCATCGGAATCCAGCATGCTGAACTGCACGAAGCGCGAATGGTTCGGCATGTCATGCCAGTTCAGCCGAACCTTGTGCTCCTGGATTTCCTCGGGAGAGAGGAAAAATTCAAGCGAGCGCACCAGCGTCTTGTCACCGGCGGCGGCGGCAACATCCTGGTAGCGCGACAGCAGCCATATATCGAAATGCTCGTAATAAACCGGACCTTCGCTGGCGCGCAGTTCGCGATAGGACGCATAGGGATCCTCTGCGAATGCCTGCGAGAGCGGATCAAATGATTGGGTTGCCGTCATCGCCACCTGGATCTCCTCGATTCCGGTTAAACTGGCGCAGAATAACCTTCCCTACGACAGAAAGACATGGATGCGAACCGCGCCCATATGGATAAAACTCTCATCCTCGGATATGGTCAGGCCACCATGGTCGACGAAGCAACAGCGGCGGAAATCCGCGCCCTCGATGAGGTCTTCTTTCAAACACCGGGTCGGCTCTCGCGCGCCCTACCCTATTCGCTCCTGGCCGCTGGGCGGCGGATCTGCGGCCCCACAGAAGCGCCAATCGCCCAGCGCTTTAACCAGCATACCCTGATCCTCACCCTCAGCGGCAAAGGTGTGCTTGACGTCAACGGACAATCAAACCTGCTACAACAGGGAACAATCGCCTGGCTCGACTCCTCAATGCTCTACTCACATGGCTGTGAGCCGCATCATTCTCACTGGTCGTATCTCTGGCTCGGCTTCGTCGGCCACGGGCTCGACACCCTGTTTGACAATCTCGGCGTAGGTGGAAATCCTGTCTTCGCGACGGCGGCTCAACACGACCTGCAGCCGCTTTTCGAAGACATTCTCAGGGAGGTGGAAACAAGCGGCTTTCTGGCCGACAGCCGGTGTTTTGCCTTGCTCGCACAGCTGATATCGACGCTGGTGTCCGAGCGCGCTGATGGCGGCGATCTCAGCGGCGCGGTACAGAGATTGCAACGCGTCCTGGAAACCGTACGGACGGATCTTTCACACCCCTGGAGCGTGGCGGAACTCGCCGCGGCCGCCAATCTCAGCCAGGCACAATTGTTTCGCCGATTTCGTCAGAGAATGGGGACGACGCCTCTCGACTGGCTTCGCCACGAGCGCGTCAACGCCGCCAAACGGCTGCTCGTCGTGACGGAAGAGCAGATCGGACGGATCGCTGCCAGATGCGGTTATCCCGACCCCTTCCATTTCGCGCGTGACTTCAAAAGGCTGGCCGGCGTCACGCCAAGCAAGTTCAGGCGGCAGGGGCGGAGCGCGGCGCTCGCGAGCCGATGAAAATCGAACGCCTGTCAATGAGCTCCAATCAATTGGCCCGTTTTTTATGATACCGCGAAAACCTGCCGTATAACCGTATATAGATTGATCGATTAAAATATGCCCGAGATAGCCGCAGGAGGAGCAAAGAGTGAGCACTGAACAAGGCGTCCTGCGCGTCTCCATCATCGTGACGTTCGTTCTTGCGGCCGCGGGCATCATCTTCGGCGTCCTGTCCGGCTCCTACGCCATCGTCTTCGACGGTGTCTACGCTTTGACCGATGCGATCATGACCATCGTCGCGCTGATCGTCTCCAACCTGATCATCTCGTCGGCAACTGACACGGAGGGCAACCGCAGGTTCGCCAAGCATTTCACCATGGGTTTCTGGCATCTGGAACCCATGGTCCTCGGCCTTAACGGCATCCTGCTGACGGGTGCGGCGATCTATGCATTGATCAATGCGGTCGCCAGCATCATGGCCGGCGGTCGGCATCTCTCCTTCGACCAGGCCATCATTTATGCCGTGCTGACAATGATCATTGCCTTCGCCATGGCGGTCTACGCCCAGGGGATGAACAGGACGCTCAGATCGAGCTTCATCGCCCTGGACGCCAAGGCCTGGGTGATGACCGGCGGCCTCAGCACCGCACTGCTCATCGCCTTCATCTTCGGCTTCTTCATTCAGGGAACGAGCCTGCAATGGATGTCGCCCTACGTCGACCCTGTGGCGCTTGCTCTTGTGTGCATCATCGTTATCCCCATACCGGCCGGCACGATCAGGCAGGCATTTGCCGACATCATGCTCATGACGCCGGCTGATCTCAGGGAACATGTCGACCGTGTCGCCACTGGCGTCGTCCAGCGCTACAATTTTGAATCCTACCGCTCCTATGTCGCGCGCGTCGGGCGCGGCAAACAGATCGAGCTTTACTTCATCGTGCCCAAGGATGGACCGGCGAGAAAACTGGAGGAATGGGATCGCATCCGCGACGAGATCGGCGAGGCGATCGGCGATGAAAGCCCGGACCGCTGGCTGACCATTGCCTTCACGACCGATCCCGAATGGGCCATCTAGCCTGTAGGGAGCGCCTGTTCGCGCCCATCAGCCCGTCGCGCCACATTCGCTCTCCCGTCGAAGTCCGTTTAGCCCGCATCGCCGCGCGTCAACACGTCCAGAAGCTGGCTGGTATTGTCGATCGAGAACTGCACACGCTCACCCGGCCAAACCGACTCGGAATAGGAAATCGGCGTGCCCTTGAGATCGACGTCGACCTTTCTGAGCGCCACCACCGGCTGGGACATCGACTGAGATAGCTGCTTTGCTTCTTCGCTTGTCGGTAGCCGAACGATGATGTCGGTGCGCAGGCGGATATAGTCGGGTATGCCGTACTCGGCCAGAATCACGGTCACGCTCCGCCCGCCCCGCCGCGCTTCGTCAAAGCCGGGGAAACGGCGTACGGGATAATAGGCGTGCGAATAGTTTATCGGCTCGTCGTCGGCAAAGCCGCGGCGGACGATATGATAGACCGGCTCTCCGTGCGGAAGCCGCAAAGCTTCGGCGATGAACTCGGGAGCGGGAACCACTTCTTCGTGGATGGCCTGCCCCAGCGGCTCCCTGCCCTGATCCAGCAGATTCTGGGAGAAACGCGTACGTTCGGACAAACGGTAGTCGAGGCGGCTATCCCTGACGAAGGTTCCGCGTCCCTGCTCGACCAGAACAAGCCCGCGGCTTTCCAGACGGGAAATAGCGCGCCGTATCGTATGACGCCCAACGCCGAAACGGTCCATTAGGTCGGTTTCCGTCGGCAGTTGCGCTTTCGGCGACAGACGACCGGTCAGAATATCCTCGGCAATATCGCTCTCGACCTGCTGCCATTGTCCGTGCAGCGACTTCTTCTCCATGCCCATCCATCCGAATCCAGCCATGTCATTCGAATGTCATATATCGGCTTCAGCATTGTATTTCAATCTCTGTTCAATGATGAACGTCCCATGGATCGTTGATGAACCGAATTTTACCCGTGATCTTCTACCATTAGGCCAACGCCTCTTCATACGGATGTCATTTGCCACCATTAGATAAATATTCGGATGATATATTATTCATTCGGATAATGAGGGTATAATGGTAGAGCTTAATCGTCGGCAATTTATTGCAGGTACAACAGCAGTCATCGGCGCAAACATCGCGCTGACCGGAAAAGCTCGATCGGCCGATGCGGCCATTGAAATCTCGAGCACCTGGGGCTCCGACAAGCCGTTCCAGAAGGTTGTCGACGCATTCAACGCCAAGAATCTCGGCGTCACTGTTACGAACCGCTTCGACGGTGACTATGAAGCGGTGACCGCAAAGGCGGTTGCCAGCATCGCCGCCGGTCGTCCGCCTGCGATGATGATCACGGGCTGGAAATTCGGCTATTTCGCCAAGCGCACGCTTGGCGCCCGCGATCTGCGTGAAATCAATGCCGCGAAGGCAGAGGCCATTCTTGCCAATTTCCGTTCTTCCGTGCTGCCGCTCGTCACCATTGATGGCGCGGTCATCGGCCTTCCCTGGGCCATGTCGACGCCGATCACCTATATCAACAGCGAGATTTGGAAGGCAGCCGGGCTCGATCCGAACCTGCCGGAAACACCGGATACGACGTGGCTTTACGACAGTGCCCGCAAGCTCGATGCCGCGCTGAAGGGCAAGCATCCGACCTATCGTTCGCCGATCTCGCTCTCCAACAATGAATGGACGAGCCAGTCCTTCATCCAGAATGCGGGCGGCTTTATTATCGATCCGGCCGGCAAGCTGGCCTTGAACAGCCCCGAAGCCATCGCCGGCATGACGGAATATTGCGCACCGGCGCATGAGGGTCTTTGGCTCCCCGTCAGCGACAAGGAACAAACGGCAGCATTCCAATCCGGTGCCCTTGCCATCTGCACGACCAGCTCGACCTCAGCCGTTACCTTCCCGTTCGGCACTGCAAAGGCGATCACAACCAAGTTCCCGAGCCTTCCGGGCCATCCACGCAAGATGAACAGCGGCGGCAATTTCATCGCCGTTTACACCCGTAACAAGGAACAGGCGGAGGCCTCGCTCGCCTTCCTTGAATTCTGCGCTTCGAAGGAAGGCCAGACGCTCTGGTCGCAGACCGGCTACCTCAACACGTCGACGCATGACATTCCCCTGATCAACGACTTCATGAAGCCGGCCGCCGGCCAGCTGACGGACGGCTTGACCGCAGAAACCATCTGGCCGGGCAAGCGCGGCCTCGAAGGTCAGGCCGTGTGGCGCAAGTGGGTTTCGCGCATGTTGCTTAAGGAGACGACTGTCGCCGACGGCATCAAGGGCGCTCATGACGAGCTGACAGGCCTGATTTCGGCATAGGCACAGCATCATGCCATTTCGTCTTAGATCGCTGGCCCCCTATCTGTTCGTGGGGCCAGCCGTTCTCGCCGTTGCGATATTCCTCTATGGCCCGCTCATCGCTTCGATGGCGCTGTCTGTAATCGACTGGAATCTGCTGTCGTCAGACATCCGCTTTGTCGGCTTGGACAATTATGCGTCCGTTTTCGCTAATGCCGATTTTCGCGCCGCGGCCTGGAATACGCTGCTCTATTGCGCCGTCCTCATCCCGGCCGAGATTATCGTGCCATTGATCTTTGCGGTTATGCTTCATTCGGTGCGCAAGAACCCGATGCAGGCCTTTTATCGCGGCAGCCTGTTTCTGCCGACGATCGTCGCCTATTCCGTCGCGGGCGTCGCCTGGTCGTGGTTGTTCAACCCCATCAACGGTCTGTTCAACGAAATCCTTGGCTATTTCGGTTTCCCGCCATCGCGTTGGCATACCGATCCGAGCCTGGCGCTCTTGTGCGTGAGCCTTGTGACATTCTGGAAGACCTTCGGCCTCAACATGCTTCTCTGGCTGGCGGCGCTGGCAAACCTGCCGCATCAGCTGCGCGAGGCATCACAGCTCGATGGCGCGGGCTCGCTGCGGCATTTCTTCAACATCAGCCTGCCACTGATGACGCCGACGGCCTTCTTCATCAGCGTGACGACCTTCTTCCATGTCCTTGATGACATCGTCGGCATTATCGATGTCCTGACCCATGGCGGGCCTGCGGGCGCCAGTTCGAGCCTGCTCTATTTCCTGTGGCAGCAAGGATTGCTGTTCTTCCAGTTCGGACCCGCAAGTGCCGTTGCCGTCATCATCATCGTGCTCGTGCTTGCCGTGACATGGCTGCAGTTCCGCGTCAGTGAAAAGCGGGTCCATTACAGATGAACAATTTCGGCTCGAAGCTGCACCGGCTGCTGCTTCATATCGCGCTGCTGGCGATCTGCATTGTCACCGTATTTCCGCTGGTCTGGATGGTTTCCGCCGCCTTCACGCCGAACGATATCATCATGTCGAAGTCGGTTCGGCTATGGCCGGAGGATCCGACCCTGTCGAACTTCACCGTTGCCGCCAGCCGTCATCCCATCTGGATGTGGCTGTGGAATTCGTTGCTGACGGCAACGCTCATCACTGTCGGAAAGCTCATTCTCGCCGTCCCTGCGGGTTTTGCCTTCGGGCGGCTGGAATTTCCGGGACGGCAGACACTCTTCTGGTTCGTCATCGCTACCATGTCCTTTCCGAGCGTGCTGGCGATCATCCCGACCTATATCGCCGTCGTGAAGCTGCAGGCCTTCAATACCTATGGAGCGATGATCATTCCGTCGATCCCCTATATCGGCTTCTACGTCTTCTACATGCGGCAGGCGTTCCGGTCGCTGCCTGCCTCGATATTCGAGGCGGCGCGGATGGATGGCAGCGGCCTGGGGCGGCAATTCATCGAGATCGGCCTACCGAACGTCATCCCCGCAATCGCGGCGCTCTCCGTCATCTCCTTCATGGGTGCCTGGAACATCTATCTTTGGGGTCAGCTGGTGCTGGACGATGCTTTCAAGAAGACGCTGACGACCGGCATCGCTTCCTTTGCCGATCTTGAGGGAGCCGATCGGGCATGGGGACCGCTGATGGCGACGAGTTTGCTGTCGATCGTCCCCGTTCTTCTGATATTCCTGCTGGCACAGCGCTTCATCGTCGATGCGCTGGCCCCCGGCATTGACGACAGATAGGCAGAGCATGCCCCGTGTAATTGTTATCGGATCGGTAAACCACGACCGCATATGGCAGCTGGACGCACCATTGGTGCCGGGTCGGCGGATACAGTTCTCGTCGCGGACAACGCGGCTCGGCGGCGGCGCCTTCTATACGGGTCGGCAGCTTCTGGAACTGGGAGCCGACGTCGCCATCCTTTCGCGGCTGATGCAGGACGAACAGGGTGAAGCAGCCCTGAAATCTCTCGTCGCCGATGGCTTCGACAGCCAATACATCACGATGGCGCCGGGCGAGACCATGCCGCTGGAAATCTTCCTCGAACCGAATGGAGAGAGGACCATCCTCGCACCCACGAGGCAATTGGCGCCGTTAACGGCCAGTGAGAAACTCTCGAGCGCGGGCGTCTACATCAATTCGCTCAGTCTCGACGAGAGCCTTGTCGGTCAGATCGGTGCCCAGCCGCTCGTCATTTCGCAATTTCCGCTGCGGTCTGCAACGCCGCGTCCCGCCGACTATGTGATCTCCTCCCGCGACGACGTTGTGGATGATCTCCGTGTCGCCTGGCAGCGCGCCGGTCAAATCGCCGGTCCACGCCTGAAGATGCTCGTGCTGACAGATGGGCCTCGCCCGATCAGCCTGTTCGATGGATCGACGACCATAGAGGTGGAGCCGGCTGCAAAGGTCGATACCGCGAATACGATCGGCGCAGGGGATCGATTTGCTGGCGCCTTCCTCTTCGCCTTGCTCGCGGGGCTGGAGCCGGCAGCCGCGGCGCGGGAAGCAAGCCGCGTGACGGCGGAATGGTTGCGCCGGCGCGAAGGCTGAGCACCCCCATCCTTCGGGATCAGAAATATCGCCCTTGCGCAGCGAAACGGCATAGACAATTCATTCGGATGATTATAGAAATTATTCGAATGTTTTGGACGTAAGGCGTCCAGCCCACGCGAACTACAAACTGCCAAGGAAGAAGACCATGACCGAGGAGAAGACCGGCAGTCCGGTCGGTAAATCCTATCCCCATGCGCAGGCACTTGAAATTCTTGCCGCAGGCCGCCCGGAGGCCATAAAGGCGACTGCCGAACAGGTGCTCGACACGCTCGGCGAGGTCGCCGTTCTCGTCAACCGCACCGGCCTTGCCATGCTTCCACTGACCGATACGGTCTGCGGCACGGCCTTTCATCTGGGCGAGGTTCTGGTGTCCGAGGCGCATATCCGCGTGCCGGAGCGATCTGTCGAAGGTTATGGCGCGGTCATCGGCCGGGATCTCGAGCATGCCATGGCGATGGCGATCATCGATGCGGCGATCACCGCCGGCCATCAGGCCGACATCATCCTTGAACTTCTGGATGCCGAACGGCGTCATCAGGAAGCAGAGGATCGGCTGCTGCTGCAAAAAGTCGAAGCGACCCGCGTGCAGATGGAGACGTTCTGACCATGGCACACAATCTTCTGCCTACCCTGGACGACACCCGCACCAACGCGACCTTCGAAGAACTCATGTGGGCACTCAGCCGGCCCGGCCAGCTACGCGAGATGCCGGGAGAAGGCTTCTGGATCCTCGCAGAGAGCCTGCTTGATCGCGAATGCAGCTTCCACGCTCCGAATGATCCGTCTTTGGACACGATGTTGGCCACAACCGGGGCTCGGCGAGCACCGCTTGCCGAGGCAGACTATGTTTTCGCGGCGATCGACTCCGCCGAAAGCGTCGAGGCTCTCTCGTCGTTGCGCATCGGCACCCTCGCCTATCCGGATGATGCCGCGACCCTATTCGTGACTGCAAAGTTCGGCATCGGGCAGCGGCTGCGCCTCACCGGCCCCGGCATTAAGGACAGCATCACGATCGAGATTGACGGCATCGACCCCGGCTTCTGGCAGATGCGCCGCAAGGCGATCCGCTATCCGCTCGGCTGGGACCTCTATCTCGTCGACAGCAAGCGCCTGCTCGGCATTCCCCGCTCAACCACAATCGAGGTGCTCTGATGGCCTATGTAGCAACCCGAGGTGGCGAATATGCCATCGACCAGGCCGAGCGGCTCTTCCGCGGCGATCTCGGCGCGATCACCCGCGAGCGTGTCGAAGCGGTCAAGACCGGCCTTCCCTATCTCATCGACCGAGTGATGGGCGAGGCGTCGCTTTATGAGCCCGATCTCGCTGCCCTCGCTTTGGCGCAGGCTGGCGGCGATCTCTATGAGGCGATCCTGCTGCTGCGCGCCTACCGCACGACGCAACCGAGAATCGCCGTTGCAGAACCAGTCGGCCAGACGGATCTTTTCACCGTTCGCCGCATCTCGGCCGCCTTTAAGGATATTCCGGGCGGTCAGATCCTCGGGCCGACGCTCGATTATTCGCATCGCCTGCTGCAGGTCGATGTGCTGAAGGGCGAAGACTATGTGCCCGAGCCGGTGATCCCGGCCGCCGAACCGGCGCCTGCGAGCCAACCTTCGCTCACCAGTTGGCAGAAGGCGCAAGGTCTTATTCCGGAGCACCCGGTCGAAACGGTCGCGCCCGACGATATCCCTGACCTAACGCGCGAACCGCTGCTCTTTCCCGCAACGCGGGCACATAAACTGCAGAGCCTGGCGCGCGCCGATACCGGCGGAACCCTGGCGCTCGGATATTCAACCATGCGCGGCTATAGCTCCGTGCATCCAACCGTCAATGAATTGCGCCTGGCCGAAGCACCGGTCCGTCTGCGCCATCCCTGCGGCACGGTGTTCAGCGCCGGCCGCGTTCGCGTCAGCCAGACCGAAGTCATCTCGAAATCGAGAGAGCTGGAACTGGGCTTCTCGGCCACCTTCGGCTGGAACGAGGTAAAGGTCATCGCCGCTGCGACGCTTGATCTCGCCTCCAGCCAACCCAATCCGCATCCGGCGGCCAATGAGGAATTCGTGCTCTATCATACCGAGCCGGTCGAAAGCTCCGGCTTCTGCATCCACTTCAAGCTTCCGCACTATGTCACGTTCCAGTCCAGCCTGGATGCACTGCGCCGCGTCAAGACGGACAAGAACGCGGCCGCAAAACCTGCGGACACCGACAAGCTTCCCTCACGACAAGAGGAGGTCGCACTATGAAACTGCGGGATCTGACAAAGCCCTGGATGGCCTTCAACTATGGCTTCCTCGATGAATCCGCCAAGCGCGAAATGCGCCGCCGCATTCTGAAGGCGATTGCCGTGCCTGGCTATCAAGTGCCCTATGCCAGCCGCGAAGTGCCGATCGCTCGCGGCTGGGGAACGGGCGGCTTGCAGGTGACGCTGACGCTGCTGAAGCCGACGTCGGTCGTCAAAGTGATCGACCAGGGTTCGGATGATTCCGTCAATGCCAGCAGCATCCGCAAATTCGTCGCCCGCGTCGGCGGCGCCGTCGAGACAGAGGATACGATGGCCGCAACCATCATCCAGTCGCGCCACCGAATTCCGGAGGAAAAGCTGCACGAGGATCAGATCCTGGTGCTGCAGGTTCCGAACCCGGAGCCGTTGCGCCCGGTCCAGCCTGACATGTCGGTGGCGCGCGAGATGCATGGCGATGCCGATTACGGCCAGCTCTGGCTAATCCTCTATGAACAACTCGTCAAATCCGGCCGCATCATGCAGGGATCAAGCTATCCCAGCATGGTCAACGGTCGACACGTCATGACACCATCGCCGATCCCGCGTTGGGATGTGCCGAAGCTCAACCAGGCCGACCATCTGACGATCCTTTCGGCCGGGCGCGAGAAACGCATCTTTGCCGTGCCGCCCTATACGCGCGTCGAGCCTTTGGTCTTCGACGATGTGCCATACCGGGTCGAAGATCACCAGGACAAGACCTGTTACCGCAGCAATGTCACCGGCTTTTTCATGAACGAGATTCCCCAGGAGGATGGCTCCTCGCAATACGAGTTGTCCGACAGTCATTTCGGCGTCAAGCATATCCGCAAGACTGAGGCCGAAGCGGTCGAGATCGGCGAGACCTGGTACAACAATGGAAGGATGGACTGATGGCCAACCTTGACCTCGCAAGACCAGCGGAGCCGACCCGCCAGCCGCCGAGACTGATGCTAGCGGACCCGATTTTGACGATGCGCGACATCGCGCGGAACTATGGTGACGTGCGGGCGCTTGCCGGCGTCGACGTCACCGTCTATCCGGGCGAAGTGCTTGGCATCGTCGGCGAATCCGGTTCCGGCAAGTCGACGCTCCTCAGGATGATGAACCTTGAGGATACGCCCGATACCGGCAGCTATAATCTGGCGCTCCCAGGACATGAGGGCCGCAATCTCTTCACGCTCGATCGCTTTGAGCGGCGGATGCTGAGGGCGCATCACATCGGTATCGTCTATCAGAACCCGCATCTCGGGCTGCTGATGAACCACACCAGCAGCGGCAATGTCGCCGAACGCCTGCTGATTGCTGGCAATCGCAATTTCGCCGAGCTGCGCGAAAGGGCACGCCAATCCCTTGACGCGTCGGAATTTCCGATCGAGCGCATGGACGCCCGGCCGAACGAGCTTTCCGGCGGCATGCAACAGCGCGTCCAACTGGCCAAGGCAATCGCGCTCGAACCTGCCGTCCTGCTGCTCGACGAACCGACGACTGGCCTCGACGTCAGCGTCCAGGCGCTCGTACTCGATACGCTGAAGCGGCTGCAGCGCGACCGCTCCATCACCATGGTTCTGGTATCGCATGATCTCGGCGTCATCCGCACCATGGCGGACCGGGTTCTGGTCATGCGGCACGGCATGGTGGTCGAACAGGGCCTCGCCGACCAGATCTTCCAGGACCCACAGCACGCCTATACGCAGCAACTCGTGCACGCGAAGCTTTAAGGGAAAGACGATGAACATTCAGGTTTCCACCCGACAAGTTCCAGCTCCGGTGTTGCGCGTCGAAGGTCTCTCGAAGCAATTCGAAATGCATCATTTGAAGCGCACACTGTTTGCCTTCGAGAATATCGACTTCGAGCTCGGCGAAGGCGAATTCATTCTGCTCAAAGGCGAGAATGGCGCGGGCAAATCGACATTGCTGCGTACGCTCTATCGTTCCTACCTGCCGCGCGGCGGCCACGTCTATTATCATACGAAGGAAGGGATCATCGATCTCGCGACTGCCGCCGATGTCGATATCGCCGTGCTGCGCCGGCGTGAAATCGGCTTCGTCACCCAGTTCCTGAATGCGCGTCCGCGTGTCGCGGCGGAGGAGCTTGTTGCCGAGCCGCTGAGGCTCGCCGGCAAATCACATGCTGAATCCCTCGCCGAAGCGCGGCGCTGGCTCGACGCTTTCGGTGTGAAGAAGCAGCTCTGGTCTGCCTATCCCTCGACATTCTCAGGCGGCGAGCAGCAGAAGGTCAATCTGGCCCGTGCGCTGATCCTGCCGCAACGCCTGCTGCTGCTGGACGAGCCGACGGCCTCGCTCGATCATGCGGCACGCAAGGCACTGGTCGAAAGATTGGCGCAGCTCAAGGCATCCGGCGTTGCAATGATCGGTGTCTTTCACCATCCCGAAGATGTAAGGGCATTGATCGACCGGGAATTATATCTGGAAGCCATCAAGATCGAGGACGAGCAAGACGATGTGGCTGAGTAATTTTGAGATTGTATTACAGGACCGCGTGATCGAGCGCGGCGCCGTCAGGATCGAAGAGGGGCTGATCGCAGAGATCAGCGAAAGGCCGGTTGAGGGCGCAGATGTAGACGGCCACGGCCGGTTTCTGCTGCCCGGCTTCGTCGACATGCATGGCGATATGATCGAGAAATGCGTGGAGCCGCGGGTCAATGTCCGAATGCCGCTGGAACTCGGTGTCTACGACCTCGACAAGATGCTCGCTGCCAACGGCGTGACGACCGCCTACGCGGCTGTTGCCTTCACCCCGGCAACCTACGGCCATGTCCGCTCGGCGGAAAATACCCGAGCAATGATCGAAAAACTCGCATCGATGCGAGACGAACTCTTGATCGACCACCGCGTCCACGGCCGCTTCGAGGTGACCTTCCTGCCTGCTTTGAAAGAAGCAAGGGCGCTGATCGACGCCGGCGCGCTCCACCTGATTTCGCTCATGGACCATACGCCGGGCCAGGGGCAATACCGCGATATCGAATTGCATATCGCCAATACGGCAAAGGCAAAGAAGATCAGCGAAGCCCAGGCTGCAGATCTTGTGAAGCAGCGCATGGCGGCCCGCACCGAACACGGCGACAGCACGGACATCATCAACGGACTGGCGGATCTGGCGCGCGAGCATAGCGTTGTGCTGGCCTCCCATGACGACGACACGATCGAGAAGGTCGCACTGCTGCACAGCCTCGGTGCGGCGATCAGCGAGTTTCCGATCAATATCGCGACGGCAACGGAAGCGAGGAAACTCGGATTGGCAACCGCGATGGGCGCGCCGAATGCATTGCGAGGCCTATCCTATTCCGGCAATCTCTCCGCGCGGGAAGCCTATGAGGCCGGCGTCCTCGATATCCTTGCGAGCGACTATCACCCGTCAGCAATTCTTCCGGCTGTCATCGCGCTTGCGGAAATCGGCACCGGCGGCCTTCCCGCCTCGGCTGCCTTGGCAAGCGCCAACCCGGCAAAGGCGCTCGGCCTCAATGACCGCGGCCGGATCGCCGCAGGGCTGCGCGCCGATCTCGTGATCGCCGAGCGCGGCCGTGTGCCACGGGTGCGCAGCACGATCCGCGGCGGCAAGATGGTTTGGTCCGACGGCTCCATCAAGGGCTTCTAGACGGCAAAGCATAGCCGGCCTGGGGTCCGTGTCACAAACGACAGCGGGAGGGGATTTTCCTCCCGCCAATTTGTTTTCCTTACATCGCTTTCTGCGGGTGCGGCGTGCCTTCATAGGCACCCCAGATCGATTGATCCAGATTGATCGTGGCGCCGGTCATCAGGCCGGATTCCTCGGAAGACAGATAGGCGACGGCGCGTGCAACCTCGGCCGGATCGACCAGCCGGCCGAAGGGCTGGCTGGCGGCCGCCTTTGCCAACCAGTCATCGGCGGCACCATGATATTCCCGCTGAATGCGGTCCTCGCCATCGCTCGACATCCAGCCGATGTTGAGCGCATTGACCCTGATCCGGTTTCTGAGCAGCGAGAAGGCAGTGTTGCGGGTCAGCGTGTCGAGCGCGCCCTTGGACGAGCAATAGGCGCTGATGAAGGGCTGCCCGGCCATCGACGACATCGAGGAGATATTGACGATCGTGCCCTCGACGTCGTTGGCGATCATGTTCTTGATTGCGTCCTGCATAAGGAAGAACGGCGCGCGCACATTGATGGCGAAGATCTGATCGAACAGTTCCGGGCTGGTGTCGAGAATGGTTCCCCGATCAGTGGTCGCCGCGACGTTGACCAGGGCGTCGATCCGGCCAAACTGCCCAGCCGCAGCCTCTATGACCTTGCGGCAGTCCTCGACGCGGCCGAGATCGGCCGCAACGAAGACGACCGGCGTGCCGTATCGCTCACCAATCTCCCGCGCCTTGGCCTCACCCTTTGCGGTGCTGCGGCCGCAGATCGTGATCCCTGCCGCCCCGCGTTCGGCAAAGAGACGCGCAACCTCCGCACCCAAGCCCTGCGTGCCACCGGTCACCACGGCAAATTTTCCATCCAGTCGGTTCATAGAATCCTCACGCCTCCCTGCGTGCCGCATGTGCGGCGATCAGCTCGGCAAACTGCCCCGCATCCATCCCCGCATCAAGGGCCTCAGCCATGATTTGAGCCTGTGTTTTCGGCGCGAGGCCTCCGACCGGCGGATCGCTGTCGAGATTGGTGGGGAAGGCATAGCCTTCGGCCGTCGATGCGATCACATTCGCCGCCTCAGCGCGGCTGAGCGCACCTGCCTGAACGGCGGCGAGCAGCGCCGGATAGGCCGTCACCGACATACGGCTTCTGTTGACACTTTCCATGGCCCGCCCAAAGGCCGATGACACCTGCAGGAGGTTTGCCATGCGGTAGATATCCTTCGAGACATTGTTGCCGGCGCCATGCATGACCGCCGGGTTGAAGAAGACGGCATCGCCCTTTTCCAGTGGCAGCTGCACGTGATGCTCGGCGAAATAGGCCTGAAACTCCGGGCGTCCGAAGGCGATATAGCCTTCGAAAAAGGTTTGCGAATAGGGCAGGAAGAGCGTCGGTCCACTTTCGAGCGGCATATCGCAATGCGCGACCGCTCCCTGCAGGGTCAGAAGCGGCGAAACCGCATGAATATGGCCGGGATAGGCCTGCATCTGCCGCGGCGTCATGAAGCCGAGATGATAATCGCGATGCGGCTTCTGCGCCGTACCGCCGGGGTTCACCCGGTTCATCTGCGCGGTCATCTGGTAGCCGACGCCCAGCCAGGCTTCCGATACCATCGCGACGGCGGTGGAGGCGTAATAGTGAGCGAAATTCTCAGGGTCCGCCAGGCAATGTTTCTCCAAGGAGTTCCAGATGCGATCATTGGCGCCAGGCTTGGCAAAGTGATCGCCTGCCCCCTTGCCCTTCTCCTTTTCCTCGCGGACGATGGCTTCGAAAACGGCGGTAGCCCGATCAACGACCGCAGCATCCGGCAGGGCATTCTTGATGACGATGATGCCCGGCCCTGCGGTAAAGGCTTCGACCCACTCAGCCATCAGCTCGCGCCGCTTGTCTTCATCCTCGGCGGTACTCCGAACCAGATCGCCATCATAAATGAGGATGTTCTTCTCGATACTTGCCGCCAACGGCCAGTCCGAGGGATTTGCAGTTTTTTCGACCATGTCCCTGAAATGATCGAGATTGCCGCAATCGGCCGAAAGCCAAATTTTTTGGCTGCGCCGGCTGGTCTGTGTCTGAGCGTCCATGGTGTTCTCCTCCCGAGATGACGTTCGACTTATGTGTTGAAGGTAACCTCGCCCCGGTCTATGAAAAAGACTGAAAACACCTCAAAAACACCTCAGAAGGATGGCAGGTGAAATCACGCTTCCCACTGAAGGACATTGCGCTACAGGCCGGCTTGAGTCTGGCGACCGTGGACCGGGTGATGCATGAACGCGCCGGCGTTCGTACCGTGACACGCACCCGCGTCGCAGCGGCAATTTCCGAGCTGGAACGGCAATATGTGCAATCGGGCCTCGCCGGGCGGCGCTTCGTCATCGACATCGTGATGGATACGCCGCAACGTTTTTCCACGGCAGTGCGCGAAGCATTCGAGGCGGAATTGCCCGGTATGCGCCCGGCCTCATTCTCCGCGCGGTTTCATGTTGCCGAAACGATGAGCGAGCAGGAACTATTGTCCATCCTCAACACCATCCGCCGGCGCGGCAGCCGCGGCGTCGTCCTGAAGGCTGCCTCGACGCCGGCTATTGCCGAACTTGCCGCCCAACTGATGGCGGCAAGGATTCCTGTTGTCACCCTGGTCACCGATCTGCCGGCGGATGCCCGCATCGGCTACGTCGGCATGGACAATCGCGTTGCGGGCGCAACCGCCGCCTATCTGCTCGGCCGCATGGCCGGAGAACAACCCGGCAAGGTGCTGGTGACGCTATCGAGCAGGCTCTTTGCCGGCGAGGACGAGCGAGAGCAAGGATTCCGCAATGTTCTCGCTGATCGTTTTCCTCGACTTTCGACCGTACGGATTTCCGAGGGATTTGGCGTCGACCGAACAACCCAGCTGCTCGTCCGAGACGCCTTGGAACGGGAGCCGGATATTCGCGCGGTTTATTCGATCGGCGGTGGCAATCGCGCCATATTGAAGGCCTTCACCGAAGCCCGGCGCGAATGCGCCGTTTTTGCCGCGCACGATCTCGATCAGGACAATGTCAGGCTGCTGGCGACCGGCGCCATTACCTTCGTCATCCATCACGATCTGCGGCACGACGCCCGCAGTGCCTGTCAGTTGATGCTCGCCTATCACCGGATGCTGCCGCCCGATTTCCAGGTGGCTCCGTCGAGGGTAGCAATCGCAACGCCCTTCGAGCCGACGCACTGACTGCAACGACCTTGCATGCCACTTCCTAATCCCGGCTGTTCACCAGAAACCACTTATACTGAAGCGGATCCGGCGATCGGACCGCGTGATTGAGCGCCTTTCCCAAAAGATGCAGGCTCTCTATCGCCAGCAGGCCAGCTCCGATGTGATGAGCGAGCTCCTCTCTTGCAACAAATACTTCGACGAAGCCCATGGGCAGAGTGCAGATCCACGACCAATGCGGCAGCAGCCGCGAGGGCAGGCTTGCCCCTTTCAAATAGCCATTGGCGTCGTCAATAGCGGTCTTGATATGCCCGAAATCAATCTTTCCGGCTTGAAGCTCATCCGACCATGAGCGGACCTTTCCCCGCCAGGCCTCGATGCGCGGGTTCTCGCGAAGATTGAGAGCCTCGGAAAACGTCGCCGGCGATGGCACCTCGATCTGGTTCTCAAAATAGAGCTTCACGATCGCCAGATCGGCAGGCTCCGTATTGCCCGCCTTTGCCTCGGAACCGATGATATCAGGCAGGATCTGGCTATAGGTCGGAATGCCGCGGCGGGTGAGTTCCAGGCTGATGGACGCCATGGTGAATTCCAACTCGACCTCGTGCAGCATCCGATCGCCGGCGAACCAACGTACCCTTTCCGGAATTTCTTCCAAATTCGTGGTGATCTCATCAAAACTCGCGGAGGAGACGGTGATATTCCGTACGGCGAGATTGGAAATGATCAGGTTTTTGAGCGCGCGGAGCTCATCGACCTGATAGCGCCCCATAGGCCGGACGTTGAGATCGGGAGCGACATGGCCAATCCAGTGAAGGTGGCCATCGATCGGCCGCGGATCGATGTCGAGATCAGGTGGGAGCAAAGGCTCCTCGGCGAGAACGAACATCTCGAGCGCCTGGCGCTGATGCGCGGGGCTGATCCAGCCTTCGTCGAACCCTTCCTTGAAGCGATGGCGAATGAAAGGACTGTCGGCAGCGCCCATGCGCTGATCGAAATAGAGCGCATGAGCAAGATTCCATGCCGGAAAACGATGGAAGAGCATGCGGCATCCTCTTGTGATGACGTTAGCCTGGGTCTTCCCACATCATAGCAAAGGCCTTTCTTCGCCGCGATGCGTTTCGTTGTCGTGCTGTCGAATAATCCTTATTTGAGCCCTTGGCAGATCAAGGTCGCTCGCCAGCGGCAAGCCGACGTTCGATGTCGTCAATGACAGGCATCAGATCGGCGACCGTATCGATGACATAATGAGCCCCGTGCTTCTTCAGCACGCCGGACGCATGTTCGCGGACCCTGGCAAGCGCGTCGGGTGCCATGGTCGCGACTTCCTGCGGCGTCAAACCGGCTTCATTGCCGCTCAATGCGAGACCGACCGTCCAGCAGCCGGCGGCAACACCCTCGTCGATACCAACGCCGGTATCGTCCACCTTGACAACCGCATTGGCGGGCCAGACGTCGAGATCGAGAAAGCACTTATACATGTTCATCGGCGTCGGCCGGCCATGCGGCAGGTCGCCGGCGCAGACGAGATTGTCGACCTCGTAGCCCTGTTCCTTGGCAAGCGGCAGGACGCGCTCCATGATCGAACGGGTGTAACCCGTCGTCGAGCCGATCTTGAAGCCACGCTGACGCAACGATCCAACGACCTCCGTGGTGCCGGGCACGAGATCCGCAAATTTATGCACGACCTCCTCGTTCATCGGGACGAAGACCTCGTAGACCGCATCCACGTCTGCCGCCGTCGGCGCCTTGCCATGGCGCGCCGTCCATAGCTCGTGAATGCGCGGCTGCTTCAGCATCGCGTCTATGTGATCCCATTTCGGGCGCCCCATCGGCTCTCTCGCTTCCGGGATGGTAACCTCGATGCCGAAACGGCTGAAGGCTTCGACGAATACGCCCATCGGAGCAAAGGACCCGAAATCGATCACGGTTCCTGCCCAATCGAATACAACGGCTTTCAGCTGGCTCATTGCTCTGTCTCCCATGAACCCGATTTTGAACCATAAAGATCATCGATGACCTGCTCGCCCAATGCGAAGCCGGTTGAAGCACCGGTGCCGCCGGTTACCATCGCGAGCCGAATATTATCCGCAGGACGCTCGACCAGAACATTGCGCTCCTTCGAGGAGGCGTAAGTGCCGATCCAGCGGTTGACCACATGCCGGCCCGGAAGATCGAAGACGCGATCGAATTCGTCGAGAATGAGTTGATCGAAGCGATCGCTTGCAAACGGCTGCTGGGCATTGCCATAAACATGGCTGTCGCCGACGACGAGCGAGCCATCCGCAGACTGGACGGCGATCAGATGGATACCGGCGGCGCGGCTCTCGGCTTCTTCCCGATCCAGCCGCGTTCCGAGCGCTGCAGCCTCCGGCAAATCGGCAAAGCCCTCATAGCGCGCCAGGCTCATATCTGACATGACAGCGGCGCCAAACCGGCTTGGCTGCCCAGGCGAGACACGCAGCATCTGCAGCGTGCAGATCGTCAACGGATGGCTGCCGATGACATCGGGGAAAAGCGTCGAGAAATCGTCGCCGGGGCAAACGACGACTGCTTCGGCTTCGATGAGGCCATGGCTTGTTTCGATCCGCGTGCCGTCGATCGCCCGAACGGCGGTGTTCCATCGAAAGTCGATCTTGTGTTTGGCTTCGAGCCAGACGGCGAGTTTCGGCAAAGCCTCGGAAGATTCCACACGCAGCTCGTGCGGGCTGTAGAGGATCGACTTGACTTCGTCGAGGCGCATGCTGGGCACGAGATCCCCCGCCTCGGTTGCCGTCATCAGGCGGCATTTCTCGCCCATCGGCGTTTTGAGAAAGGCCTCGACCACGACCGCAGCCTCATCACGTCGGGCCGGCATCACCAGACCGCGATGCAGCACCGCGATATCCGCCTCAGCGACGATCTCGGCCCAGATGTCGCGGCTGCGCATGGCCCGCTCCCAATGCGCGCCAGCCTTCTGTCCGGAAATGGTGACGAAGCCGAAATTGCGAATGGAGGCGCCGACGGCCTTGGCATTGCGCTCGATGACGACGACTTTCTTGCCCTGTCGCGTCGCAGCCAGCGCCATACCGAGCCCGACGATACCAGCGCCGACTACCGCAAGATCATATCCAACTGCCATTACACTGCCCTTTCCTCAGCCAGCCCAGCTCTCTTCGATTGGCCTTATAAACGCCACCGAGCCTTTGGTCGGACTTTATAGGGTAAGGCATAGCAAAATCATATGACAGAATTATAAATTCTGTGAAATTATATTAATTGACTATATTTTTCTATCAATTGAAAGGGAGCTCGCCGTCCATCTCAAGCGCATGCTCCCTCGCGACCTCGAAGAAAGCTGCAATGGCCGCGTGATCGCGGCATTCCGGCAAGGTAACGAGATAGTGGCCGATGGCCAGTTCGGGTTCGACCAGCGGAACGACGTCTATGTGATCGTCGGACCGGACCTCCCCCTCGATGGAAATCGCTAACCCTATGCCGGCGGCAGCGGCAGCATAGGCGACATCAAGCGTCGCCACTTCGAGGACGGGCTTCAGCTTCACGCCCTGCTTGCTGGCAGCGTCTTCGAGCAGCATGCGGGTGCCGGATGATTTGTTCCACAGCACCATGTCGTGGCCATCGAGATCGGCCAAAGTCAAGCGACCTTTCTCAAGCATGGGATCTCCCTTGCGGCCATAGATCGCCACGCGGGATTCATGCAGCCGCAGCGATGAAAAGCGGCTGTCGGGCGTGACCTGGGAAATCGTCGCAACATCAAGCTCGCCACGCAGTACTGCATCGGCCAGTTCCAGAGACGGGCCGCCCCGCGTCGTCAAACGCAGAGACGGAAATTGCCGAACGAAGGCAGTCAAGACCGGCATGATGAGCCGGTGCGCGCTGAAGCCGATGGAGATCGTGCCGGTGTTCAGCGATGTGGTGTCGGTGATCGCCCGGTCGACCTCATTGAGGCATTTCAGCGTCACCCTGATCTTGGCGATCAGACTGACTGCGGATGGTGCGACGCTGATGTTATGTCCATCACGGATGAAGACGCGGGTACGGCACAATTCCTCAAACGACTGGACCTGTGTGGAAACCGACGGCTGGCTGATCCCCAGATCCTCGGCTGCACGCGAGAATTTTCCCGTGCGTGCCAATGCTTCGACGGCCTTCATTTGCGCAAGCGTAACAGACGGCATTCGCGATGGTCCCACCCTGAAATCGCACAGATATACAGTTCAATAAGTCGCCGACCCCACCGTGGCAACTCGCTTTCCACAAAGGCCGGACATGCTAGCGCGTGGCGTCAGCGCTGGACCGATCTGTTAGAGAGGCGCGACAACCCCCAAAGCACGATCAGCGTCGCCACACCCAGGATCATCGTCAGCGTTGCGGCATCGAAGATGGCGCCACGATCCGAGAGCGCGAAGATATTGACCGGCAAGGTGACCCAGCCCGGCGGATAGATCATCACGGTCGCTCCCAGCTCGCCCATCGACAGCGCGAAGCTGAGGCTGAAGGCAGCGACGAGATAGGGCATCAGCAGCGGAAGCGTGATCCGGCGCAGCCGATAGAACGGACGGGCGCCGAGGCTTTCGGCGATCTGCTCGCATTCCACAGGCAGGCGTGCAAGGCCGGCGGAGACATTGCCGTAGGTGAATGCCGAGATCAGCACGAAATGCGCGATCAGCACGATCAGCCGTGTTCCGTTCAACAACAGCGGCGGCTGGCTGAAGGCGACGAGCAGGCCAAGGCCGATGGAGACCGACGGAACGGCACTCGGAATGAAGAAGACGAGATCGAGGATGCGCTTGCGCAAAGGGTTCAGTTTCCGCAAAGCCAAAGCCGCCCATGTGCCGCTGATGAGGGCTGCAACGCTGGCGATGGCTCCTGTGGCGATGCTGGCTTTCAGGCTGTCAAAGGAATCGCTCCTGAAGGCATTGGCATAGTGAACCAGCGTTAGCTTTGTCGGAAGAATATCGTTCCATTGGCCGCTGATGCTTGCCAAGGCAATGACCGCGATCGGCAATCCATAAACGATGATAAACAGCGGGATGGCGACGCCCCAGACCAGCATCCGCCCCGATTTAGACCACACCAGCACGATTGCCCCCGAAATGGGCGATCACGGCCCGATAGAGACTGTAGAGACCAAGCGACAGCACGACGTTCACCACCGCGATAACGCAGGCGGTCGTATAATCGAATTCCTGGATCGCCTTGGCGTAAACGAGGACGGGCAACGTTATGACGCCCTTGGCGCCGATGAACAGCACGATGCCGAATTCGTTGACCGTCAGCAGCAGGCAGAGGCTGCCGCCGGCGATCAGAGCAGGCATGGCGGCCGGGAGGATCACCTGCCGCACGATACGCCACGGCTTTGCGCCGAGGCTGCTGGCAACTTCGATCTGCGCCTGGTCGATCTGCGAAAAAGTCGCCAGCAGCGGCCGCATGACGAAGGGCGTATAGACAGTTGTTTCCGCCAGGATCACGCCCCACTGCGAATAGAGAAAGTCGAGCGGCGGCAGGTCGACGTGCATCAACCGCATCAGGCTTTCGTTCACGAGACCCGCCGAGCCATAGATGAAGGTGAAGGCAAGCGTCACGAGAAAGGTCGGCAAGGCGATAAACGTATCGATCAGCCGCCCGCAGAACTTCGCACCCGGAAAAGGAACGAAGGCGATCACCAGCGAGAAGATGAAGCCGAGCACAAGACACCCCGCCGTCGAGCCGAGCGCGATGACGATCGTATGCTGAAGTCCGTCAAGAAACTCGCGGGACGACAATACCTCGGCAAATGCCGCAAGCGACACAGTGCCGGGATCCCCAAGCGATTGCCTGACGATCAGCCCCAGCGGATAGAAGAACAATACAGCGAGGACCAGAAGCGGCGGCACCGTCCAGAAGCGGTCCCAGCGCGGCTTGGGCGCAAGTGTTGCTGCGGCGACATCAGCCATTGCGGCCGTCCTCCGGCACCAATGTCACGTCGGCGGAATTGAGGTGGAGCGTCAGCATGGACCCAAGAGACGGCGGCGCGCTCATAGGCGCGGAGGACATTCTGACCTCCTGCCCTGCCACTTCGAGCGTGACGTTGTGCGTGTCGCCCTGCCATTGGACGCTGCGCACGACGCCGGTCAGCCGATTGCTCTCGCCCTCAGCGGCATCCAGCCGAAAATCATGAGGCCGTGCGCAAAGCAGGCAATCGCTTCCCATCGGCAGACGATGATGGTTGCGTGCCACCAGCACCTGATCGCCGAACCGCACCTGCGCCCGTTGATCGTCAAGCGGCTGCAGGCCCTTGACTTCGAGGAGGTTGGCGCGCCCAAGAAACTCGGCGGCAAAGCGGTTGGGCGGATAGCGGAATAGGGACTGGGCATCGCCGAACGCCTTCAGCTTTCCATCGCGCATGATGCCGATATGGTTGGCGAGCGTCAGCGCCTCGGACTGATCATGTGTCACATAAAGCACGGTGAGCGACGGCAGCTCGCGATGCAGCCTTGCGAGCTCGTCGACCATCGAGCGACGGATCTGCGCATCGAGCGCCGAAAGCGGTTCATCGAGAAGCAGCACCTGTGGCCGGATGGCAATGGCGCGGGCGATGGCGACACGCTGCTGCTGGCCGCCGGAAAGCTCACGCGGATAACGCTTCGCGTAATTGGCCATTCCGACCATCGCGAGCGCTTCGGGAACACGGGCGCGAATAATCTCCTCCGGCGCGCGGCGAGCCCGCAATCCGAAAGCGACATTTTCCTCGACCCGCATATGTGGAAACAGCGCGTAGTTCTGCACGACCATGCCGATGTCGCGGTCATAGGGCGCGAGATTGGTGACATCCCTGTCGCCGATCATGATGCGGCCGCCGGATGGGCGCACGAAGCCGGCCACGGCTCTGAGAGCCGTGGTTTTTCCCGAGCCCGACGGGCCGATCAGGGCGACGATCTCACCGGGGCTGACCGTGAGGTTCAGCGAGTCGAGAACCGTGAGGCCGCCATAGGCAACCGAGACATTCTCGAAGGTGATACGCTTGGCGGCTGCGGCCGACGACGATGTCGTCGGCCGGCCGTTTTCGGATAGCCTTGCGTTTGCTATCGACATCAGTTGCTCGCGATCGCCTTGCCGTAGGCATCGACGTCCTGCTTCAGGTCGGCAAGCACCTTGGTCCAGTCCGGCGACCAGATTTCGATACCTTCCATGATGGCGTGAAGCTTGGCGAAGTTCTCGTCGGTCGGATGAACGTCGGTGCGAACCGGCAAGCCCTGAGCGACGGCGCTGACATCCTTCTGGGCGTCTTCGCTGAGCAGGAAGTCGATCAGCTTCTTACCATTGTCCGAATGCGGCGCGCTGGAAACAAGCGCAATGTAATAGGGAAGCGGGAACGCGGTCTTCTTGCCATCCGGGCCTGCGGGGAAGAAGATCTTGATGTTCGGATTGTCAGCCTGCTGCGCCAGGTTCATCTGCAGATCGCCATTGGCGACATAGAGCTCGCCCTTGTTGACCAACGCGGTCAGCTTGCCGGTCGAGGCGGACGGGCCGAGATTGTTGACCTGAAGCTTCTTCAGGTAGTCAAGGCCGGCGTCCTTGCCGCCAAAGGCGTGGAATGCCTGGAGCATCAAGGCAGTGCCATCGCCTGCCTGGCCTGGCGTGGAATACTGGATCTTCTGCTTGAACTTCGGATCGAGCAGGTCCTGATATGTCGCCGGCGGCGTCTTCAGCACCGAGCTGTTGTAGATGAAGTTCGGGTAATTGTTGATCATCGCGACATAGAGGCCCTTCGGGTCCTTGTCGCGCGCGTCGATCTTGTCGGCGCCGGCTGGCGTATAGGCATCGAGCAGGCCTTCGCTGGCTGCCTTCTGCACGAAGGGCGGGAGGGTAACGAGAACGTCTGCCTGGGTATTCGACTTTTCCTTCGACAGTCGGTCGACGACCCCGCTCGAGCCTGCTTCAACGTACTGAACCTTGATGCCGGTCGCCTTGGTGAAGGCTTCGAATTCGTTACCGTACCAGCTCGGCGTGCCGTCATGCAGGCCATCGGCGCTGTAGATCGTCACGACATTATCCGCCGCCATTGCCGGCAGCGCGACCGACGTAAGCAAGCCCGCAATCGCAAAAATGGATTTGGTTTTCATGATATTTCCTTTGCTCAATGACCTGACCCAGCCGGCATGGAGTGGGTTAATGTGAAACGGTGCGAGCAAATTCATAGCCAATGACTATTTCATTTATATGACAATAGTCATTGGCTATAATTTTAATAAGGTAATCTTAACGCTTATTTTGTCTTGGATAGAGATATGCAGGTGAGCGTTGAAGCCGCGTCAAACGCCAAGCCATCAGCATCTTCTATGATGAAGCGCGTGTGCGCCCGCTCCATGTCAGTTTACGAACTGACGGCGCGTCGACAGAAGTCAGTGACCGTACCAGCAAGCTTTTGCCGGTCGACCGATGGTCCGTCGGCCAGACAGTCATCCACGGCACCATGCATGGCATTGAACAGCATGACGGCCGTAAGCCTGGCATCGACAAATGAGAATGCACCGGCATCACGACCTTCCAGCAGAAAGGATGTCAGGCGGGTTACGATCGGGTTGGCCCGCTTCATGCCGCGCTTGGCGGGGTGGAATTGCTGGAAAACCAGATCGTGTAGCGGGACCGCGTCAAGATAGCCGAACACGCAGGTCTCCATCCAGACATCAAACCGGTACATCCAGCTGCCGGTGGCGGCTGCTGCATTGGCCGCATCAACCTTCTGGCAAAATTGTTCGATAAACCGGATCTTCAAACCGGCAAGCACATCATCCTTGGTCTGGAAATGGAGGTAGAAAGTGCCCTTTGCGACGTCGGCGGCTTCAACGATTTCCGCAACGCTGGTGGCGGCGAAGCCCTTTTCCAGAAACAGGCGCTGGGCGGCGTCCATCAATTCCTCGCGACGGATTTCCGGCGGCTTGGTGCGCGGGCGCTGGCGGTCTGCGACGGTCACGGGGTCTCCTTGTTCACAGGCTGTCGATAGCAAGGCCGGCCGGCTTAAGAACGGACCGGCATAACCATTCTGCCGCGTGCAGGCCTTTCTCGAAGATTTCTAACGGCATATCGAGCGGAAGACGAGCAAGACTTTGCCGTGCAGCATCAGTTATTGCCTCGGGAACGACGACGGCGACCCCGAGTAGCGATCGATGAAGAGTATCTCCAGCATCCTCAACCCGTTGCGCCACCATCCGCAGCATTGCCGCATCACCAAAAAACAGGGGCTCGCAAGCCGCAATCAACAGGAGCGCAAACGGCTGCTTGCGCTGCAGCCAGTCCTCGACCCGATCAAGGCCCGATTGGATGGCTTGGGCATCCAACGGCGCTTCCGCAACCAGAATGGCAAGCGGCCAATGGGTCTCATCGCAATCCGGTGGCATCGATGGGCACGCCCTCATGACGGCGCGCGCATCGCGGTGAGGCTTCGCAGAACATTGCCCATATGCACCGGCATTCCGACGGTGGCCGAAACGGAAGCGAGCCACATCGTTGCCTCGTTCACATCGTCGAATATCTGCGCGGGAACACCGAACAGCTTTTCGGCATTCATTCGGCTCATCTCTTCTACGGCCGCCGGCGGCACGACGGTTGCCATGCCGATGACAAGCTGCTTGATTCGATCGCCATTGGATTGAAGCCAGACTTTGGCCTCCTTCGCACCGCCGTCAGGACGCTTGAGCGCTTCACTATCGGTGAAGACCCGCAGGGTGGAGAAGGTTTCGCCACGGTCGAGCCACTCCGTCCAATCGGACAGGAAGTCGAGTTGCTCCTTGAGCGACATGGAACCTTGGGCGGCGGAAAGCACGAGTGGCCAATGCGTAAGATCGTGGCGGATCATGACAAGGATTCCTCCTATGCAAAATAGGAATGACGGCTGCGGCGCGAACTGTTCATGAGGCTCCTGCCCCACGCAGACGACCGTTCTTCATACCGATATAACAACACGGCAAGTATATGACTGACCGTCGGTCATTTGTAAAGACAGGTGATCTCACTCCGTAAACCTCCCTGCCGAAAAGCCCGATTTTCTGGATAGGCCACGCAAATCTACGTGGCGAATGGTCATGAAGCCATTCCGCGAAGCTGCCTGTGAAACCAGACGGGACGGCTATTGACCTTTTCACCCATAAATATAATCTGCGTATATGCAAACTGCTCGCCATATGCGAGCCATCGTAGAAATGACCGGAGGGAGATCCGGTGAGGACGGAGGCGGCCTCGAGCGGCATTGTGCCACTTGGGGATTTCACCGTTCGGGAGGAGTGACATGACAGACGACAATCCGGCGGTGCAGAGCGCCGTGCGCAAGGCAACCATTCGCCTTTTGCCCTTTCTGGGCCTGATGCTGATCCTGAATTTCCTCGATCGCTCCAATGTCGGCTTTGCAAAAACGGCCTATCAGGCCGATACCGGTCTTTCGGATGCGGCATATGCCTTCGGCGCCGGCATTCTCTATCTCGGCTACGCGACATTCGAAGTACCGAGCAACCTGATCATGCAGCGTGTCGGTGCCCGCCTCTGGCTGAGCCGCATCATGATCACCTGGGGGATTGTCTCGGCCTGCATGGTCTTTGCCCACACCGCAACGACCTATTACATCGTGCGCTTCATGCTCGGCGTCTGCGAAGCCGGGTTCTATCCGGGCGTCCTGCTCTATCTGACCTACTGGTTCCCTGCCAAGCAAAGGGCGCGCGCCACCGGCCTGTTCTATCTCGGCATACCTCTATCGCTGGTGATCGGCGCGCCGCTTTCCGGCTGGCTGCTCACCCACCACGACGTGCTCGGTCTCACCAACTGGCAATGGATGTTCGCGGTCGAAGGGCTGGCGGCGACGGTTGTCGGTATTTTCGCGCTCTTCTTCCTGACGAGCCGTCCGAACGAAGCGAAGTGGCTGACGACGGAAGAGAAGAACGCGCTGATTGGCGTCATCGAGGCGGAAGAACGCGGCAAGCTCTCCGAGGTCAAGCATTCCGTCTTCAGCGTGCTGAAGGATTGGCGCGTTCTGGCCTTTATCGGCATCTACCTCTTCATCCAGGTCGGCGTCGGCCCCATTACCTTCTACCTGCCAGCACGGTTGGCACAGGCGATGGGTGGCGGCATCAATACCTGGGTCGGCGTCCTGCTCGGCCTTCCCTGGTTCTGCGCGCTCATCGCGACGCGTGTCTTCACCGTCTATGCCGATAAGCACGACAATCACCGCATTGTCTGCATCTCGATGCTGACGATCGGCACGCTTGCGCTTGCGACGATCGGGTTGACGATGAACCCCTGGGTCATGGTCATCGCCGCCTGCATCGCGGTTCCGGGGCTAGCCTCCTCGCAGCCTGTCTTCTGGAGCCTGCCGACCCGCTATCTGGGCGGCGTCGGCGCGGCAAGCGGCATTGCCTTCATCGTCTCGCTCGGCAATCTCGGCAGCTTTGCCTCACCGCAGATCAAGGCCTATGTCGATGCGGCCACTGGGAACGGCGATGTCGGATTCTATATCCTCGCCGGCTGCTGCTTCCTGTCGGTCGTGCTCCTGATCGCGCTCGGCTCGCATCGCCGCTGGATCGTCGATGCCGAACCGGCTCCCCGCGCCAGCCGTATGCACTGAAAGGATCGCATCGTCGAGAATGTGACGCGTCCGCCATTGACAGGTTGCATCGTCAGGTTCTTGAGTTGGGACGGCAGCCGTTGCGCATGGCAACGGAGCCGTCTCATCTTCAACTTCGTCGGAGTTGAATGCGGAAGTGTAGGAAACCGATGATCAGCTTTGGTGTTTTGACAACCTATTTTATCGTCGTGCTGGGGCTGATGCTTATTCCTGGGCCAGCCACGCTGCTGACATTGGCTCGGTCTGTCAGCGGCGGCAGGCGTGTTGGTCTGGCGACAGGCCTTGGCATCGCCTCCGGCGATCTCTTCCATACGATCATGGCGACGTTCGGCTTGTCGGCATTGTTGGCCACATCGGCGCTGGCCTTCGAAATCGTCAAATATGCCGGCGTCATCTACCTGATCTATCTCGGCTTCAAGGCCTTCATCGAGAAGGCCGAGAGCCTGGACATGCCAGCGGCACAGGCCATTACCGCCCAACGCGCTTTTCGGCAGGGGTTCTTTACCGAGATACTCAACCCGAAGACCGCCCTGTTTTTCTTGGCCTTCCTGCCGCAGTTCATTCACCCCGAAAGTGGCTCCGTCATTGGGCAATTCGCCCTGCTTGGCGCTATCTTCGTCGGGCTCAGCATATGCGTAACGTCGCTTCTGGCTGTTGGAGCCGGTTCGATCGGCGGCTGGCTGCGCCGCAACCGCAGCGTCGGCCGGTGGCAGGGGAAGGTCGTCGGCACGATTTACGTGGCGCTTGGCCTCAGGCTCGCCCTTCAGCAACAGTAGGCCTGTTCAACTGTTGTCATTCCGCAGGCTGTCTGGCTGGATCTGCTGACGGGCGATTTCACGCGGGGCATAGCCAAAGGCGCGCTTGAACATCGACGTGAAGGCGGCGGGATTCTTATAGCCGAGATCCAGCGCGATCGTGGTGACCGCCGTGCCTGCGACCAGCCGCGGAAGTGCCGCATGCAGACAGGCTTGCTGGCGCCACTCGACGAAGCTCAACCCAGTTTCCAGACGAAACATCCGGGTAAATGCGCGCCGGCTCATGCTCATCCGGTCTGCCCATGCGTCGATGGTGTCATGCGCGGTGGGATGCAGGAGGAAATCCTGGCACCTCTGGGCGAGCACCGGATTGTTCGGCAATGGCAGGGAAAGCGGCAGCGGTTTCAGCCGTGCCAATTCGTGCAGAAGAAGCGCCATCAGCGCCCCTGAGCGGTCGTTCGGATCGTATTCCACCGGAATATCGACAGCCTCGGCGATCAGCGCCCGCAACAAGGGCGATATCTCCACAACCTGACAATGATCCGGCATGTTCTCGATGGCATGAGGTTCGATATAGACGCTGCGCATGCTGACATTGCCCAGCATGCGAACGCTGTGAACGACGCCCGGAGGAATCCACATGCCTCGTTCGGGCGGCATGACCAGGGTGCCGTTCGGGGTCGTCGCCAGCACCACGCCGGAAAAGCCATAGAGCAACTGCGCGCGGCGATGCTGATGCGGGGCGACACGATGCCCATCCTTGTACTCGTTGCCAAGCGCTACCAGAGGCCGCTCGACATCGATGAAAGGATCAATTCGGCTGTTCCTGACCATTTTGGCCCAGTCTCGTAACAGTTACGCCTAATCGCGGTGGCGGGCGATTTGTTCTTTCAATATCAGCGCGACAGACGAATTGAAAGCGAGTGCCATGAGCCAGGTCATGAACGCGCCCCGCGCGGCAACCACCATATATCCGATCCTGATGGTCGCCAGCCTCGGCCATTTTATCAACGACGTCACCCAATCCTTGCTGCCGGCGAGCTATCCGGTCCTGAAGGCCGGTTTTGAGCTAAGCTTTGCTCAGCTTGGCCTGCTCACATTCGTTTACCAAATTACCGCATCGCTCCTGCAGCCATTCGTCGGATGGTACACCGACGGCAAGCCGCAGCCCTATTCCCTTCCCTTCGGAATGGCCTGCAGTTGCGCGGGTATGCTGACCTTGGGCTTCGCACCGAACTATTCCGTTCTGGTGATGGGTGCGGTGCTGCTCGGATTCGGCTCTTCGATCTTCCATCCCGAAGCATCGCGCATCGCGCGCCTGGCATCGGGCGGCAAGCATGGCTTTGCGCAATCGGTATTTCAGGTCGGGGGCAATTTCGGCACGTCGCTCGGGCCGTTGCTGGCCGCCTTCTTCATCCTGCCGCATGGGCAGCGTGGCATGGCCTTCCTCGCCGTGCTCGCCTTCCTCGGCATTCTCATTCTCGGCGGTCTTGGCCGTTGGTACCAGATGAACGGGCAAAGCCTTCGCGCTCCGGCCAAGTCGGGCAGAAAGCACAAGGCCCTCACGCTGTCGCGCACGCGTGTGGGCATTGCCATCGCCGTGCTGATCGCGCTGATCTTCTCGAAGTATTTCTACCTCGCGAGCTTCACCAGCTACTATAATTTCTACCTGATGGACCGGTTCGGGCTTTCCGAACGCTCGGCGCAGCTCTGCCAATTTGTGTTCTTTGCCGCCGTTGCTTTCGGCACCATGATCGGCGGCCCGGTGGGCGACCGTATCGGCCGCAAGAAGGTCATATGGGGTTCCATCCTCGGCATCCTGCCGTTCACGATCATCCTGCCGCATGCGAGCCTCGAGATCACCGTCATCCTCAGCGCGATCATCGGTACCGTCATCGCATCGGCATTTTCGGCAATCGTCGTCTATGCCCAGGAGTTGATGCCCGGCCGCGTCGGCATGGTCTCGGGCCTGTTCTTCGGCTTCGCCTTCGGCATGGGCGGCATCGGGGCTGCTGCACTCGGCGCACTGGCCGACCGCACAAGCATCGAATTCGTGTTCGAACTTTGCGCGTTCCTGCCGCTGATAGGGCTTTTGACCATCCTGTTGCCGAACGTCGAAGATTGAGGCCGGGCATCGCCCGGCCCAGTGCCTCAGTCGCGTCGCTTGACGATCCGCAAATTCATTTCGGAGCGCAGGCGGAAGCCGAGTGCCGTATAGAGCGCGATCGCCGAGGTGTTGCCGATATAGGCATGCAGGTAGACCGTCTCGTCTCGGGCGGAAATTTCGCCGGCGACAAACCGGAACAACAGCTTGCCGAAGCCGCGCCCCTGGAAATCCGGGTGCGTGCAGAGACCGCTGAGCTCGGCAAAGCCGGTCTGCCGCATGCGCTGGCCGCCCATAGCAATGAGGCGGCCGTCCATCTTGATACCCCAGAAAGTGCCGAGGCTCTGGGCCCGCAGCGTAAACGGACCGGGCCTAGTGAGAGTTGCCAGGGCAAGCATATCCTCCGCATCGGCCTCCGTCAGCGGCTCGATACGGCTGTCTGAAATTCGCTCATAAGGCCGCTCGGCAATCATCTGCACGAGGGTGGCTTCCGTGACGGCAGTCAATCCCTCCGGGAGCACGACGGGCGCGGCCTCGACAAGAGCCATCACTTCGCCCGCCGCAGGCAGACTTTGCAGCGCTTCAAGGCTCTCTTTGGAATTGTCCGCGCAGGCTGCAAAGGGGACGATAGAGGGCGGATAGCGCCTTGCCCACTCGCCGCCTTCAGCCAATGCTGCATGACCGCTTTGAAGGGCACTCCAGACGGGGCGATCAAGGAGGTGTTTCATTGTTTCTGTTCCTTTTGGAAATTTCCCCGGCGGGCAAGTGGAGCTTCGGCCAGACCTTCTTCGATCACGGCAAGCTGCTGCAGGATCGGCCCCGACATATCGCCGCAAAGCTCGGCCACCGCCTGCTCGATGCGTGGCCAGACCGATTGCTTCGAATAAGCGACGAGATCATGCCCCTTCGGCGTCAGCGAGATCAGCCTTCGGCGCTGATCCTCAGCCGAGGCCTGCATGTCGACATAGCCGAGTTCCAGAAGCTGGGAGATCGTGCGCGTAGCACCCGGCTGGGTGATGCCGACGGCCTGGGCGAGTTCGCCTATCGTGAGTGGGCCGTTGCCGTCGATCGCCGCGAGGAACGGATATTGGGCCGACTGAATGGAAACACCGAGTTCCTCGATGATCTGCTGGGTATCCGCCTGAAGCCGCTCGCCAATGCGGCGGAAGCGGCTGCCGAGACAGAGCAAGCCGAGCGATTTCACGATATCCTCTACCAAGGAAGCCTCCTGGCGCCAATTATATAACAAGTTATATAATTGCTTATGCAATTGCCGTCAAGCACACTTCCGATTGGCAGTGACCGCACCACCTTCCCGACGAAATCGAGATGCCGACGCGCCCTTTAGACCATCCAGCCGCGTCTACGGCCCGCGGCCTGCCCTATCGCCAGCCAAAGCAATTGTCGTCTCGAACAATATTCTGGCGCCGATTTCGATATTCTCGTCAGCGACGAATTCGGCCTCGTTGTGGCTTATGCCACCCCGGCACGGAACGAATATCATCGCCGTCGGTGCGACGCGGCTCAGGAAGAGCGCATCATGAAATGCACCCGAGACCATCCGCATGCTGGCAACGCCAAGCCCTTCACATGCATTCTCAATCGCCGCGACAACGGTCGCATCGAATTTGCCCGGCGCCATGTCAAACCGCTTTTCGATGTACACATCGCTCATGTGACGGGCGGCCGCCGCGCGGCATTCTGCCTCGACGCGCGCCTCGATGGATGCCAGCGCATCCTCTTCCGGATGACGGATATCGACGGTCAGCGTCACCTTGCTTGGGATGACATTGATGGAACTCGGCTCCACAGCCATGCGCCCGACCGTTAATCGCGCCAGAGGATCAGCCGGCATGATTGCCTCCTGCAATCGAGTGATCGCTTCTGCCGCCGCTGCCATCGGATCCCTGCGAAACTCGAGTGGCGTGGTACCCGCATGAGCAGCCTCACCGACGAAGGAAACTTCAAGCCATTTGGTTCCCTGCACGCCGGTGACGACACCGATCGGTATTTCCTCCCGTTCGAGAATTGGCCCTTGCTCGATATGGACTTCGACGAAGGCGGAGACGGGATGGCCGGCGGGGCGCACCTCCGCCTGCGGCAGTGCGCTCAGCGTCGCCGCCAGTTCATCGCCCAGTCTTGCGCCGTCCGCGCCGCGCATCTCACGCCAATTGGACAAGTCACCAGCACCGACGAAGGCCATCGAGCCCATGCAGCCCGGAAAGAAGCGACTGCCTTCTTCATTGGTCCAGGAGACCACTTCGATAGCCCGCTCCGTCACCGCGCCCGCGTCTTGCAGCGCCTCCAACACCTCGAAGGCGGATAGCGTGCCGAGTGCACCATCGAACCTGCCGCCGGTCGGCTGGCTGTCGAGATGACTTCCGATCAGCACCGGCGCAAGCGAGGGATCGCGCCCCTCGCGCCGGATGAAGAGATTGGCGACCTCATCCTGATAGACTTGAAATCCCCGCGCAAAAGCAAGCTCTGCAAGCAGACGACGCGCTGCCCTATCTTCCGGGCTCAGCGCCTGCCGATTGACGCCTCCGGCCCGGGTGGCACCGATGGCCGCAAAATCGGCGATGCGCTGCAACAATCTCCGCGCATCGATCATCGGCTTGCCATTCATCGGCGAATGCCTGCCACGAAATCCTTCACGCGCTGCGGATCGACCGCATTCCACCAGACGCCATCATGCTTCAACGAGCTTGCGACGATCACACCATCGGCCACCGACAGGATGTCGTTGACATTGTCTGGCGTAACGCCGCTGCCGACGAGCGTCGGCAGGCCCGACGCCTGCTTGATCATGTCGATATAGCCGATATCCGCCGCATGCCCCGTCCGCTGGCCGGTCGCGATGACCACATCCGCATCGAAGAAGACGATATCCTTGACCTGCTCTTCGACCGGCCGGTCGGCGACGATGGCATGAGCCCCGTGCTTCACATGCGCATCGGCGAAGATGCGGATGCCACGGGCATTCAGGTGCGCACGGTAACGCATGGCGCGCGCCGCCTCGCCCTCGATAAAGCCCTCGTTGGCGACATAGGCATTGGCCCATTGGTTCACACGCACGAAACCGGCCCCGGCAGCACTGGCGATCGCCAATGCGGGAATGGCGGCATTGGCAAGGACATTGATGCCAATCGGCGCCCGAGTTCGCGTCTGATGCGATCGGAGATGACGGACATATAGGCCGATGTCTCGTGACCGATATCGTCTGGCTTCGAAAAGGGAATATCGCCATGATTTTCGATGATCACGGCGTCGCAGCCACCGGCAAGATAACCGCGCGCATCATCGAGGCCGCGCTGGTAGACCAGCTCGATGTCCTCGCCCGAGTAGCGCGGTGCGCCCGGCAGCGGCGCCAGATGAACGACACCAATGATGGCCTTGTCGCGGCCGAAAAGATCGATGAGCGCATTGCCCGTTGTCTGGCCGATTGGCTTTGCTGTTCCAGTCATGTGTTTTCCAATTCTGATATCTTCAAGATTTCCGAAAATTCCGCCCTTGTGGGATAGGCGGCGAGTGTTCCAAGACGGCTGACGGCCAAGGCCGCAGCCTTCGTCGCTACCGCTGCGGCCTGGCCGAGATTCTTTCCCTGCGCCAGCAAGCCGGCGACCGTGCCGGCAAAACAATCGCCGGCGCCACTGGTATCGACAACCACCGTCTTTTGCGCACGCAGCCGGAGCGGGCCGGCATCTTTCGCATCGAGGATCAAGCTCCCCTCGCCTGCGAGCGTAATGATGACGCCTGCAGCCCCCATCTCCGCGAGCATGCGTGCCGCTTGCTCAGGATCGGCAAGACCAGTCAGTGTCAAAGCTTCGCCCTGATTGACAATGACGAGATCGACATAGGTGAGGTCGCTGACCTGCCTCTCCGGCAGCGGGCTCGGATTGAGCACCGTCATAAGACCCGACCGCTTGGCATGATGCAGGCAGGCAACCGTCACATCCCAAGGCAGATTGCCCTGCAGCAAAAGGATTTCACCCGCCTGCCATCTCGCCTGCAGATCCGTCTGCGACAACGGATTAAAGGCCCGTGCACACTCGACAGCGCTGACGATGGAATTCTCGCCGTCTTCGTCTAGCAGGATCGTTGATCGATCGGTCGGATAGGCAAGGCGGATCAGCTGGCCTGTATCGAGATCGGCCTGCAACATCCGGACCAACCTGTCCGCCAGTTCGTCATTCCCGATTGCGGACCACAGACAAACATCCGCGCCGCTTCGCGCTGCCGCGACCGCCTGGTTGGCGCCCTTGCCCCCAAGTCCCTCGATCGTTGTCAGCGCGTTGAGCGTTTCGCCCGGCCGCGGCAGGCGCGGCAGGCGAAAGCTCGTATCCAGGCAGACATTGCCGACGACATGGAGGCCCATGAGATCAATCTTTCGTCGTTGCCCAGGCCAGCATCTGCTCGAACAAGGTTTTGTAGCCGTTCCAGGCGATAAACTCCGGCGGCAGCCAATGCGGACCGACATCCGAGGTCCATACAAGCGACTTTCCGGCGCCATAGGTGCCGGTCACCAGCAGCGGCAGCGAGCCATATTCGCCCGACACCGTCGCCAGCACCTCGGCGCCCGGCTTGACCGTCACTTCGTTGAAGCCGAGCAGATAGGGCCAATCGCCGCCCAGGCCTTTGAGGACCGGATGTGCCGCATCGCCGGTGACAACAGGCGTAAAGCCTTCGGGAACCTCGACGCGGTCGTCCACCGCCATGCAAGCGACCGGCAGCACATCCTCGACCGGCGTCTTGCGATAACGCGCGCCGCCATTGATACCCTGGAAGCTATAATAGCCACCGAACATCAGCAGCGCACCGCCCTTGGCCACATAGTCGCGCAGGAGTTTCAGCCGGTTAGGGGTGCGCTTGGAGTGGATCCAGGTATCGGGATGCAGCAGCAGCGTGTTGGCGCCGATATCCGAGAGAACGATCGCCGAATATTCATCAAGCGCCTCCGCCGTCAGCGGAAAGTCCCGCTGGGCCTCGTGCGCCGGCATGAAGGTGACGTCAAAAGCACTGTCCTTCAGCGCCTTCAGCAGCTCATCGGCGCCCGTATGATAGGTGACCGTCGGAAACTGGTCGAAACCCTTGATGTGGGTCGCGGTGGAAATCCATGATTCGCCCGCGAGGAGAACCTTTTTCTTGCTCATGTCTGCTCCTTGTCTGCACCAGCGGCCGTCAGGCCGAGGCGGAAAATACCGATTGGGGATTGGAGATCAGCATCCGGTCGATCGCCTGCTGATCGACGCCGAGGCGTTTCAGCCGCGGCAGGAAATGCTTGAGAATGTAACCGTAGCCGAAGCCGCCGTAGCGGGTCAGCATCATCTTGAGGAAAACGTCCTGCGACAGCAGCAGCCGGTCGGCGAAGCCCATGTCGACAAGCGTGCCGATCGCCCGGGCATTTTCCTCGTCGGAAGGCGACTGCGCGTCCTGATCGGCATAATAATAATCCATGCCGATCATGTCGTATTCCAGGAAAGCGCCGCGCTCGGCAAGGCTCATCTGGTAGCGGAGATCATTGTGACTGGGGTTCATGTGGCAAAGGACGGTGTGGCGCAGATCCGCACCCTCTTCTTCCACCATGTCGAGCACCCGATGGGCCAAGCGCTCCCAACCCGGCAGGTGGATCGACAGCGGCAGCCCCGTCAGCCGTGATGCCCTCGCCGACGCCCGCAGCGACTTCTGCTCCTCGGCGGTAAAATCCTTGCTGACGCCGACTTCACCGATGATGCCGGCCATGATCTCCGGCTGCGTTTCGCCACCGCCGACATCATTGACGATGAAGGCCGTGACCTCATCGATATCCATATCCTTCAGCCATTCGGGATGGGTATGCTCAAGATAGAATCCCGTCCCCATGATGATCTTCAACCCGGACAGGCGGGCGATGCGGCGCATCTGTTCGGCATCGCGGCCTATGCCGAAATTGGTGGTTTCCACCACCGTATGGCCGCCGAGCGACTGGAAACGGCCGAGTTCGGCGAGCGCCAGATCCGCATCATCAAGAGAGACGTTGTCGCGGTTCATGTAAGGGTTCATTCGCAGATCGCCGATGATCTCGATACCGAGCGGCTGTTCGGCAATCGCTCGCTCATCTGGATGGCAAGGGCACTTCCACGTTCGGGCGCCATCGAGGAAGATATGCTCGTGCATCAAGGTCACGCCCATCTCGGACACCGGGATCGGCCCCAATACCGTCATGGCGCATCCCGTCTGCACGCCGATGGCGTGACGTGTCTTTGCGGTCTCGGGAAAGAGATGTTCCAGCATCGCTCAACGGCTCCTGACCGCGCCCTTGAACAGGCGGAAGTTGAGCCAGATCGCCACAAGGATGATCACACCGGTCACGATCGGCGTGAAGAAGGGCGACATGTGCGACAGGATGAGCCCATTGGCGATGACGGCCACGGTAAGTGCGCCAAGCACCGTGCCGACGACCGACCCGCGTCCGCCAAACAGACTGGTGCCGCCAAGCACCACGGCCGCGATGACATCGAGTTCAAAACCCTGGCCGGAATTGGACGAGCCCGATCCCAATCGCGCCGCGAGAATGACGCCGGCGATGGAAGCGGCAACACCGGAGATCACATAGACAAACAGCGTCACCCCACGCGTATTGACGCCGGCACGTCGTACCGCCTCGGCATTGGCGCCGATGCCCGTGACATAGCGGCCAAAGGGCGTCTCGTTGAAGGCGACATAGGCTGCGGCCAGGACGACGACCGCAATCAGCGCCGGCGCGGGAATGCCGAAGAACCACGCCTGGCCGATGGCCGTGAACGGGCTTTCCGGAGCGACGGGGATGGAATAGCCGCCAGTAATGAGGAGCGCCAACCCACGGATGACGGAGAGCCCGGCAAGCGTGACGATGAAGGCCGGAATACGCTCATAGGCGATGAAATAGCCCTGGATCAGACCGGTTGTCGCACCGAGAAGCAGCATCAGCAACACCGTTAGCGGCCAGGGAATGCCGGCCTGCAGGCATGCGGCCGAAAGCGTTGCGGCCAGAGCCAGCACCGAGCCTACGGAGAGGTCGATCCCGCCTGTGGTGATGACAAAGGTCATCGCCGCGGCGACGATCAGGAGCGGCGCCGACTGCCTGACGACGTTCAGCAAATTCGGTGCTGTCAGGAAGACATTGGTGAAGAGCGAAAAGAAGATGCAGACGGCAATGAAGAACAGCGCGATCGACACGATGCCGCCATTGGCCATGGCCTTGTCGTAGAGGCGCGCCTTGCGCATGCGGGTCGACTGGCCGGTTTGGGCATGAGAAGAGGTCATGGTCATGCGGAAACGCCTCGATCTGGAGATGGGCCGGCGGAGCGTGCGGCGAACTTGCGGCCGACGATCAGGTTGACGACCTCTTCGATATTGGTGCCCTCGATCCGGCGTTCGGCGACATTCTGGCCCTCATACATCACCTGAATACGGTCGCAGACCAGGAACAGGTCCTGCAGGCGATGGGTGATCAGGATGACGCTGACGCCGCGAGCGCTGACGGTGCGAATGAGTTCGAGAACGGCCTCGACCTCGGCGACGGCGAGAGCTGCCGTCGGTTCATCCATGATCAACACCGATGGGTTGAACGAGGCGGCACGGCCGATTGCGATCGACTGGCGCTGACCGCCCGACAGATTTTCCACCTTCAGCCGGGTATCGGGAATGACGATGCCGAGACCTTCAAGCATGTGGCGGGCGCGCTCATGCATCGTCTTCTTGTCGAGCATGGGAATGCCGGCAAGTTTCCATCTGGGCTCGCGTCCAAGAAAGAGATTGCCTGCGACATCGACCGAATCACATAGCGAGAGATCCTGATAGACCATCTCGACATGCGCCGCGCGTGCATCGGCCGGCGAGGCGAAGGAAACGGGCTTGCCATCGATCTCGATCGTTCCCGAATCCGGGATAACCGCGCCGGACAGCACCTTGCTCAAGGTGGACTTGCCGGCGCCATTGTCGCCGACCAGGCCTAAAACCTCACCCGGTTTCAAGGTCAACGATACATTCTCCAGCGACTGCATCGTGCCATAACGTTTGGAAATACCGGTCATTCTGACGCGGTAGGTATCAGCATTTGTCATCTCAGTGCTGCCTTGCAGAAATGGCTTAAGCCATAATGCCATAACGTCACGGCCGAGACGATCGGCCATGACATGACGAGGGGTCGGGGTTACTTGAACATGCCCCGAAACTTGTCGACATTTTCCTTGGTGACGATGGTCACCGGCACGTTGATGATCGGGTCGATCTTTTCGCCCTTCTTGACCTTCACCAGGGCTTCGACCGCAGCCTTGCCCTCGCCAGCCGGATCCTGCTGGATCACGGCGGTGACCCAACCCTGGTCGATGCCTTCGACCGCCTGCTTGGTGAGATCCCAGCCGAATACCTTGACGCTGCCGGTCTTGCCCTGGCTGGTCACGGCGGCGACGGCGCCGAGCAATGCCGGTTCGCCGGTTGCGTAGAGCGTCGTCATGTCCGGATTGGCGGTAATGAGGTTTTCAGCGGCGCTCAGCGCCACATCCTGGACATTCTGGCCATCGACCGTATCGAGGAAAGTGACCTTCTGTTCGCCGGCTTTCACGGCCGCCTTGAAACCATCGAGACGCTGGTTCTGGATGAAGGAGTTGAGCGCGCCGACGACGCCGATCTTGGCGCTGCCGCTCAGCTTGTCTTTGACGTAATCGGAGTAAAACTTGCCGATCTCCCCGCCGGCCTTGGTATTGTCGACGCCAACAAAGGCGATATTGTCGCCATTCGGAATTTGCGCATCGATGGCAATAACCGGGATGCCGGCCTTCTTGGCGGCCGTAATAGCCGGCTTCACGCCATTGACGTCGATGGCGACCAGGATGATGCCGTCGACCTTCTGGGTAATATAGTTCTCGATCGCGTCATTCTGCGCGCTCGGAACGTTGTTGGCATTGAAGATAACGAGATCGACACCGGCCTTCTTGGCCGCTTCCTTGGCACCGTCATTGATCTGGTTGAAGAACAGAGCCTGCTGGTTGATGGTCACCAATGCCAGCGTATCGGCCATGGCCGACCTTGCATTGAACCCGAGCGCTGCGGTTGCGACGACAGCGCAGCCGAAGACATAGTTTGTAAGACGCATGATAGTTCCCCTTTTTTAATTGCAGGGGCATTATTCAAGTTACTTGAATTTCTGTCAAGTGACTTGAATTTTCAATTTTACTCATTCAACACGTACTAGAAAAACTTGCGGGTCATGCACTCAGAAAGTCGCTGGTGTATTGACCCAGAAGATGCTTGCCCTTTCGCTCCCGACATTGCGATACCAGTGCGGAAGCTCGGAATTGAAGACGAAACTATCGCCGACCGCCAGCCGAAAGGTGCGTTCGCCGACCATCAGTTCGACTTCTCCGGCAAGCACATAGCCCACCTCTTCGCCGATATGCTGGATAGGCCCGGCGCTTTGACCGCCCGCCTCGATGTGGTGGATATTGCATTGGAGGAGATGGCCGGGCGAATAGGGAATGATCCGCTCCAGCGAAATACCTTCACCCCTGCGCAACGGATCGAGCCCGATCAGCGGCCGGGTGCCCGAACGAAAGACGATGCCCTCCTCGCCATCGGCTTCCTCGAACAACCAGCCTATGTTGGTGCCGAGCGCGCCGACCAGCCTGTGGAGCATCGGAAGGGACGGAGAGGCTTTGCCATTTTCGATCTTGGACAGCAGGCTTTCGGAACAATCGGCGGCCAGGGACAGAGCCTTCAGCGTCAATCCTCGCGTCTGTCGGGCGAGCTTCAGCCGACCGCCGAGGCGCGCTGGATTGGCAAGAATCTTGTCCTCGCCGTTGTCGCCGGATTTCCGTGGGGGCTCGATCATATTCATGGTTTCGATATCGCATTGTTGGAGGGTGAAGCTTAGCGCCTCCCCATCCCCGATGTCTAGGCAGCGATCAGAGCGTGCCCGGCAGCCGCTCAAGTTCGAGCGTTTGCGGCAAACAGGACCGGTCCGCAAAAGGGGGTTCGCCCCTCGTATTGGAACGCTCTTACGTCCGGTCCTGCATTTCCCGCAGGCCGCACCTGCAAGAGGCGGCGCTTTTGCTCGCCGATTGCGGCGAGAGATAGGCTGTCTATAAAGAATATTAAGTCGTCGGCGATTGCGCGGGAGAATCGGCTATCCGACGCGAATGCGAACAATTGCTGGAAACGAGGGTCTTCCACTCGGGAGGATTCCGCAGGCTCGTCTCCTTATGGTGAGCTTGATCGCGAACTCGCAGATCGGATCTCCAGCCACGAAATCGATCCGCTGCACTCCACGGCACATGTTGCATTAAATCAACAGTCAGCTTTTCCGTCCCCCAAAGGCGACCAACATGAATTTACAAACAACCTGAATGTATATACCTTTACATTCAAGATCATGGTTAGCTTGCGATCTGGTGGGGTTATTTCAGCCGCAAGCTGACGAGATCTTTTAGGGGTGGGGACGATACAGATGGTCAATTGCTGATGCATTGCCTGGCTTGCCTCATGTTCAAAAGAGGCGTGTCCGGGATCACGTATTATACCCGCTCCTTGGGATATGAGGTCAATCAAAACCAGGAGTTTATAATGAACATCAAGAGCCTTCTTCTCGGCTCCGCTGCTGCGCTGGCAGCAGTTTCCGGTGCTCACGCGGCTGACGCGATCGTTGCTGCCGAGCCGGAGCCGCTGGAATACGTTCGCATTTGCGACGCCTACGGCGCAGGCTACTTCTTCATTCCAGGCACTGAAACCTGCCTCAAGATCGGCGGCATGGTCCGTACCGAAGGCAAGTGGTACGACGCCTACAACGCAAACAGCCACAACGGCACGCTGTGGCACACCCGCGCTCAGCTGGCCCTCGACACCGCGACCGACACCGAATACGGCCCGCTGAAGACCAATACGGTTATCCGTTGGGATTGGCAGGAAGGCAACAGCACCAGCACGAAGCTACTCTGGGCCAACATCAGCCTCGGTGGCTTCCTCGTCGGTAAGGCTGACTCCCAGTACAACTACTACATGGGTTATGCTGGCGACGTCATCAACGACGACGTGATCTATGACGGCCCGTACGAGCTCAACCAGTTGACCTACAACTATGACGCCGGCAACGGCTTCACGGCTGTGATCTCGCTCGAAGACAGCAACTCCAGCGGCTCGGGCGCTGCTTACGGCGCAAGCTGGGCAACGGACGACAAGGCCAACCACTACGCTCCTGACGTTGTTGCCGGTGCTGGCTTCAAGTCCGGCGCATGGGGCTTCAAGGTCGTTGGCGGTTACGACTCGATCAAGTCGGAAGGCGCAATCAAGGCTCGTGTCGATGCCGACTTCGGCGTCTTCTCGGCCTTCTTGATGGGCGGCTGGAACACCGATGGCGACAACCTGAACAAGTATGCCGGTACCAACCTGGCACGCTCTTCTTGCCCGGCAAACGACGCATCGAAGTGCGGCTGGGGTGACTGGGCAGTTTGGGGCGGCGTTGGCGTTCCGATCAACGAAAAGCTGAAGTGGAACCTCCAGCTCGCCTACACCGACTCCAAGATCTTCGCCGCTACGACGAACGTCAAGTGGAACCCGGTTAAGAACCTGCTCATCGAGCCGGAACTGTCCTACACCAACTTCGATTCTGTGAATCAGGATCAGTGGGCCGGTATCCTGCGCTTCCAGCGCAGCTTCTAATACCAGTTATCTGGTCTACCTGGGACCGGATATGAGAAGCCCGATGTACCGATCCATCGGGCTTCTCACAACGATCGGTTGACCTCCGATCAAAGACGGAAGGATCTGGTTTCCCTCCGGATCCTTCTGAGTTCAAGACAATCAATTTCAAGAGCTGCAGCCCTCACCGCTGGCAACCGCGGAACATGCTCCCAAACCGCGATGGGATCATCGGGCAATAAGCCCCTTAGTGAAATTTTATTCATAATACTCAATAGCTTGCCGCATTTTCAAATGAGCCGCGGCGCCATATTTCCGGCCTAATCATATTAGAACATTTCGCTATGGATTTGCTCCAGCATCGGCAGTGGATCAGGCGGGACTGCGTCGGATTATCAATGATCTATAGAGGCCGTCATTGAGCGCATATGCGCGCATTCGCAATTCCCGTTGACAATTGCTAAGACGCACTTATTATTAGGGTGCTGAATTTGATTGACCTCCAATCCAGCAAAGAGCGGCCCAGTTATTTCCCTAGACTGGACCGCTTTTGCTTTTATGGAATATCGTCGATCGATGCCTGAGCCTCACCCATCCCGGCAATATCAGCTTCTCAACCCATGCCCTGATTGCTGCCCGGCTGCTCGATTGACGCCTCAACTGGGGTACGAGCGCTGCGAAATGAAACGATGGTAGCAATAGGCCGCGCCGACGATTAAAATCGTTCCGGCGAGCATTGGGGTGACCAGAAACGGCCAGGATGCGCCGGCCGCGATCACGACGATCGGATCGGCGCCGGCCGGCGGATGCAGCGTCTCGGTTGCTTGCATGGCCGCGATCGCAAGACCGACGGCAAGCGCAAACGACAGGGGATGCGCACCCAACAGCGCAAACACCGCCACGCCGATGAAGGCCGAGATGAGGTGGCCGCCGACGACATTCTTCGGCTGTGCGAGCGGGCTCTGGGGCAAGGCGAAGACCAAAACGCAGCTCGCGCCGAATGGCGCCACCAGAAGGAGTACGCCGAGCGTCGCGCTGAGCTGCGACAGAATATAGATCACCAGAAAGCCACCGAAGCCCGACACCAGCGCCATCCGCACGCGGCGACCAATGCGCATACCTAAGCTCGGTTCCGAAAGGCTGTTGATCTCTGTCATGTGTCGTCTCGATTGTTCGCAGGCGGAATGAGGGAGCGTGGCGCGAGCCGCCACGCTCCCTGCTCCTGTTAGCTACGCTTGAACTTGGCGGCCTCTTCGGAGCCACCGGTCGCGTTGCCGGCGCTATAGGAATGCGCGCCGGTTCCGGCGAGCTTGCCGCCATCGACGATCAGATATTCATCGCGGATCGGACGGCCCTCGAAGAAGCATTCGAGGATTTCCCGCGTGCCGGCGGCATAGCGGGTCTGGGCCGAGAGCGAGGTGCCGGAAATATGCGGCGTCATGCCATGATGCGGCATGGTGCGCCACGGATGATCCTTCGGTGCCGGCTGCGGGAACCAGACGTCACCGGCATAGCCGGCAAGCTGGCCGCTCTCGAGAGCGCGGGCAATCGCATCGCGGTCGCACAGCTTGCCGCGCGCCGTGTTGACGAGATAGGCACCGCGCTTGAAACGCTTCAGCGTCTCGTCGTTGATCATGTGCTCAGTCTCGGGATGAAGCGGGCAATTGAGCGTGACGACGTCGCAGACCTCGTACATCTCCTCGCGCGTGGCATGCCACGTCAGGCCCAGTTCCTTTTCGACCGCATCGGGCAGGCGATGACGGTCGGTATAATGCAGATGCATGTCGAAGGGCTTCAGCCGCTTCAGCACTGCAAGACCGATGCGGCCGGCAGCGACCGTGCCGACATGCATGCCTTCAACGTCATAGGACCGCGCGACGCAATCGGCGATGTTCCAGCCGCCCTTCACTACCCATTGATAGGACGGGATGTAGTTGCGCACCAGGCCGAGGATCATCATGACGACATGCTCGGCGACGCTGATCGAATTGCAGTAGGTGACTTCGGCAACCGTGACGCCACGGTCGATGGCCGCCTGCAGATCGACATGGTCGGAACCGATGCCGGCGGTCAATGCGAGCTTCAGGTTCTTCGCCTTGGCAATGCGCTCGGCCGTCAGATAGGCCGGCCAGAAGGGCTGCGAGATGACGACATCCGCGTCGACGATCTCCCGTTCCAGAACGGAGTCCGGGCCATCCTTGTCGGAGGTGACAACGAAAGTGTGGCCATTCTCTTCGAGGTATTTGCGCAGGCCCAACTCGCCGGAGACGCTGCCAAGCAGGGTGCCGGGCTTGAAGTCGGTGGCCTTCGGCGTCGGCAGGGTCTGGCCGCCGGGATAGTGTTCGATTTTCGGCAGATCATCGCGGGCGTAGGATTTGGGATAACCGTCGATAGGATCGTCGTATAGAACGCAAACTACTTTTGCCATGTTCGTTTCCTCAGCTGCGACAGCAGGAAACACCCCAGAAACGCGTGAGCGCACGCGCCGGTCCCAGATATCGGTTCTGTCAGAAATTGGCCGCCATCAGCTTGCGCTTTTGAGGGTCAGTCGCCGGTGTTTCCTAAAGCCGTGTTCCGTGCAATCGGAACCTCGTTTCAACAAGGCGATGTTTTCACGCCGGGGGGGTCGCAGGCAAATGAAAGGTTTTTACCGCGCGATAGACGATATCGATGGTGGCGGCGGCACGGCAGCATGCCGTTCGAAATCGGCATCGAAATCCGCCCCCTGCAAGGCTCTTGCCAATGCCTTGGTCATGGGTGCTTGTGGCGATCGGTTTGAGATGACCAATCCCAGAGCTTGCCGGTGGTGCGGTTCGATCAGTTCGATGGAAACGAGGTCGGTCTTGTCGCCCAGAATGTAAAAGAATGTATGAGGCACGATGCTGCACCACAGGCCGTTGCGGATATGCGAGCAAACGGCCAGGAAGGAATTGCTGACGACGGATGGCTTCAATGTCAGTCCCGCGGATACGGCAATGCCATTGAGGATACGCCTGTTCTGCATGTCCTCGCTCAGAAGGCACAGCGATTGCGAGACTGCCTCTGCCCAGGGAAGCGTTCGGCGCTTTGCCAACGGATGGTCGGCACGGCAAACGAAGACATATCGTTCGTGATAAAGCGGCAGCCGCTGCACATTCTCCAGCGGCTCATTCTCCAGATAGGTCAGGCCGCCATCGAGTTCGAATGTGTCGAGCCCATGCTGAATGGCGCGAGAGGTCATCGACTTGATCTCGATGGTCGCATCGGGATTCTCCAGGCTGAAGCGCTGGGACAGAAACGAGACAGCCGCCATCGCCGCAGGCACGACACCCAGTCTCAACGTGCCAGACAGGCCTTTCTTGGAGCCGGCGATATCCTTCTGCAGGCTGTCGTAGTCGGACAGAATCTGCCGTCCCCATTCCAGAACGCGCTCCCCATCAGGCGTCAGGCCGATATAGCGATTTCCACGCGCGATAAGCGTCACGCGAAGGTCGTCTTCGAGCTTGCGGATGGCCGCCGACAGGGTTGGCTGCGTGATGTGGCAGACCTCGGCGGCCCTGGCGAAATGCTGTTCCTCCGCCAGAGTCACGAAGAACGAAAGATGTCTGATCAGCACCGGTAGCTCCCATCCATGTAGCGTTATATCTCATGAAATATAACGCTACATGATCAAGCCTTTTCCTCAGCCGACCTTACATGCCGGCAAGTGCCGAAAAGCCGCCCCGCTCTGCTGCGAGGGCAGGCGGGCGCATGGCGAATCGGCAAGGCCCTGTGTAAGAAGTCGATCGAGCACGGCGACGACTTCGGCAAGGCCACGTGCTTCCGCATAATGCATCGGCCCGCCGCGCCAGCGCGGGAAACCATAGCCATGGATCTCGACGAGATCGATATCGGCTGCGCGAACGGCAACACCCTCCTCCAGAATACGTGCCGCCTCGTTGACCATTGGCAGAATGATCGCATCGGCGATCGAAGCCTCGTCCCATGCCAGCTGCACCTGGCCGTGCGCTTCTTCGGCAATGATCGCTGCCACCGCGTCAGATGGCTGCGGCGCGCGGTCACCCGACCGATAGTCGTACCAGCCGGCGCCCGACTTTTGACCGAAGCGTTCGATGGCGCAAAGCCGGTCGCCCACTGGCGCGAAAGGCACCTCACCGCGTTCGCGGGCGGCCTTGCGCTGGAAGCCGGCGATGTCTAGGCCGCCGAGATCCTGCGCCTCGAACGGCCCCATCGGCAGGCCGAAAGCACGCATGGCGGCATCGACAACGGAGGGTGTGGCGCCTGAGAGCAGCAGCCGCTCGGACTGTGCGCGCGTGACCTTCAGGATGCGATTGCCAATGAAGCCGTCACAGATACCGGCGCGAACCGGGATCTTGCCGAGCAGTCGGGCAAGCGCAAAGCCGGTCGCCAGCACCTCAGGCGCCGTCGTCTTCGTCGGCACGATCTCCAGAAGCTTCATGATATGAGCGGGACTGAAGAAATGCAGGCCGAGAAAGCGCTCGGGGTTCGACAGGCCCTGGCTGATCTGATCGGGATCGAGATAGGACGTGTTCGTGGTGAGCACCGCATCCGGACGGCAGACCTCCGATAGTTTTGCGAAGACCGCGCGCTTGATCGAGAGATCTTCAAAGACTGCCTCGACAACAAGATCAGTATCTGCAAGCGAACCGTAGTCGTCAGTGCCGATAACACCGGCTATGCGTTCGGCCGCAACCTCGGGTGTGATACGACCGCGTTTTGCAGACGCTTCGAAGATCGACCGGACATTGGCAAGCCCGCGCTCGACTGCTGCCTCATCGCGCTCGACGAGAATCACGGGCAATCCTGCATCCCTGATCGCTGCGGCAATGCCCGCACCCATGGTGCCGCCACCGATGACGGCAGCGGAACGAATATCACGCGGAGCCACGCCGGCGAGTTCCGGTGGTCGGGGTGCGGCCCGCTCAGCAAAGAAGACATGGCGCAACGCGGCGGCCTGCGGCGAGCCGCGCAATTCCAGGAACGTTTCACGCTCGAAAGCCATCGCTGTCGCAAAATCCGCTTCGCTCGCCTTGCGGATGGACGCGGCCGCGCGGACAGGGGCGATCTCGCGCTTCGCCCTGGCTGCGACAGCTTTTTCCACGTCGTCCCAGAAGCCATCCTCGACCGCCGCAACGCTGCGGGCGGAGATCAGCTGCGGTCTGGGCTTACCGACTGCTTCCTCGGCGAATGCGATGGCGGCTTTCCGCAGATCGCCGTCGACAACCAGATCCACGAGGCCGAGTGCTGCCGCCTTGCGGGCATCGATGGAATTGCCGCTTGTTATCAGATCGACTGCAGCCGGGGCACCGATCAGACGCGGCAGGCGAACCGTGCCGCCGGCGCCGGGAATGAGGCCGAGTTTTACCTCGGGCAGGCCAAGGTTGGCGGAGGGAACCGCCACACGACAGGCGCAGCCGAGCGCCACTTCGAGGCCACCGCCAAGCGCACTGCCATGGATCGCCGCGACCCAGGGCTTGCCCGCACCCTCGATGCCAGCGACGACATCGGGCAGATGCGGAGGTTCCGGCGGCTTGCCGAATTCACTGACATCTGCACCAGCAATGAAGGTGCGGCCGGCACAGAGGAGGACGACTGCCTTGACCGCTTCGTCCGCTTCGAGCGTAGCGACCGCCTCGATCAAAGCCTGACGCAGCGGCTGCGAGAGCGCGTTGACGGGGGGATTGTCGACGGTGACGACGGCGATTGCGCCTTCGCGTGCGATGGTGACGGTCATGATCTTACATTCCCAGATAGGCTGCGCGGATGCGTTCGTCCGCGATCAGTTCGGCGGCGGGACCGGAGAGCGTGATGCGCCCCGTCTCCATGACATAGCCCCGGTCGGCAACGGAAAGCGCGCCGAAGGCGTTCTGTTCGACAAGAAGCACGGTGACGCCGAGCGTCTTCATAGTCCTGACAACGTCGAAAATCTGCGCTACGAGGATCGGCGCAAGGCCCATGCTCGGCTCATCGAGAAGCAGGCACAGGGCCTGCTCATCAGAGCACGGGCAATCGCCAGCATCTGCTGTTGACCGCCGGAGAGGCCGCCGGCCGCCAGGCTCCGCTTCTCCTTCAGGATCGGGAACATCGCGAAAGCATCCTGCAAGTCGCTATCGACCTTGTCGTCGGCAAAGAGATAGGCGCCGAGCCGAAGGTTCTCCTCGACCGTCAGATTGGTGAAAATCTGCCGGCCTTCCGGAGACTGGGCAAGGCCGCGCTGTACACGCCGATGCGCCGGCACGGTGGTGAGTGCCTCTCCGCGGAAGAGCACCGAACCGGCCGACACCGGCTGGATACCGGACAGGCATTTGAGCAGGGTCGTCTTGCCCGCACCGTTCGCACCCACCACGGTAACGATCTCGCCGGACGCAACATCAAGATCGACGCCGTGCAGCACCTCGATGCGGCCGTAGCGCGAGCGTAGTCCCTCAACCGTCAGCATTTTGAGCCTCCGCCGCCTGAACCCCGAGATAGGCTTCGATGACACGCGGATTGCGCGCGACTTCTGCCGGCTTGCCTTCGGCGATCTTTTCGCCGTGGTCGAACACGACGATATGGTTGGAAATGCGCATGACCATCTTCATGTCATGCTCCACCAGCAGGATCGCGACACCCTCGGCCGCGACCTTGGCGATGAGACGATCGATCTCTTCCGTCTCGACGGCATTACAGCCGGCGGCCGGCTCGTCGAGCAACAGCACGCGCGGCTTCAGCGCAAGGGCGCGGGCGATTTCCAGACGCTTCAGCGCGCCGTAGGAAAGCGAGCCCGCCTCCTGTTCCGCGGCCCGGCCAAGACCGACCCGGTCGAGCAATATACGGGCACTCGCCTCCGATTCCCGGCTGCGGCGGCGCGATGCCGGCAACGAAAGGAGATCGGCGAACACCGAGCCGCGCTCATGCAGGTGATGGCCGGCAATTGCGTTTTCGAGCACCGTCATGGCCTGGAAGATCTGCAGGTTCTGGAAGGTACGCGACAGGCCGCGACGCGCGAGCAGATGCGGCGGCATGCGGGTGACATCCTCACCATCGAGCAGGACACGACCGTGCGCCGGCGTGTAAAGACCGGAGATCATGTTGAAGAGCGTTGTCTTGCCGGCACCGTTCGGGCCGATGACGGAGACGATCTCGCCTGCCTTCAAGGAAAAGCTGACGTCATGGACGGCGCGAAGGCCGCCAAAATCGATGCCGAGACCCTCGATCTGAAGCAGGCTCATGCTCCCCTCCCGGCAAAACGGCGCGTGATCGATGGAAGCAGGCCCTCGCGCATGAAGATCATGACGAGCATCATGACAAGACCGAGCATCAGCTGTTCGTATTCCTGGAAAACGGTGAGCACCTGCGGCAACATCGTCAGGATCGCAGCACCGAGGATGGCGCCAAGCACCGAACCGGCTCCACCGAGAACTGCCATGATGACCATCTCGATCGAGTGCATGAAGCCGGCGACATCGGGCGTAATGAACTTGTTCTGCAGCGCCAGCAGCGAACCGGAGACCGAAGCATAGACAGCTGAGATGATGAAGGCTTGCAGCTTGTAGCGCGCGACATCGACGCCGACCGTGCGTGCCGCAATCTCGGAACCGTGCAGCGCGCGAAGCGCCCGGCCGGTTGGGCTGTGATAGAGGTTCAGCGCAAGCCACGCCCCGACCACCAGCACAAGGCCGGAAAAGGCATACCAGAACTCGGTATTGGAGAGATCGATGCCAATCGTGTTGAGGCTGGCGCGAAGCCCGAGTTCCGGCACGGCGATGCCATCTGGCCCGCCGGTGAGGCGTGCCTCGTTCGACAGCACCATGGAAACGAGCACCCCGAAGCCGAGGCTGGCGACGGCGATATAATAACCCTTCAGCCGCAGGATCGGCCGGCGACGAGGAAGGCGATGACGGCCGAAACGAGCGCGCCGAGCAGGGCGGCAAGGGCCGGATGCACGCCGAGATGGACGGGGGCCAGCGCGCAGGCGTAAGCACCGATGCCGGCAAAGCCCGCATGACCCAGGCTCACCTGGCCGGCATAGCCGATGAGGATGACCAGGCCGGTTGCGGCGAGACCATTGACGAAGATCAGCGAACCGACACGGAAATAATAGGATGACGGGAAAAACATCGGTGCGACGACGATGACCGCGGCGAGGATGAGAAGGCTGGTGGTTTTACCGGGGAGCCGCATGATCACACCCGATCTGCCGACTGGCGGCCAAACAAGCCTTGCGGCATGGCGAAGAGTACGGCGATGATAACGACGAAGGCGGCAGCATCCTTGTATTGCGAGCTGATGTACCCTGCCGTCATCGCCTCCAGCACGCCGAGCAACAAACCGCCGATGAGCGCGCCCTTGGGATTGCCCATGCCGCCGAGCATCGCCGCGGCAAAGCCCTTCAATGCGAGCGCCAGGCCGACGTCGTAGCTCGTCAACGTGATCGGCGTCACCAGCACGCCTGCGAGTGCGCCGATGGCGGCGGACATGGCGAAGGACAACGTCATCACATAATTGGTGTTGATGCCGACGAGGCGAGCGGCAACGCGATTGTTTGCGGTTGCCAGAACCGCTCGGCCGAGCAGCGTGCGCGTAAAAAACAGCCAGAGACAGAAGAAGACAGCGAGCGCACCGGCGATGACCCACAGGCTCTGCGGCAGGATGGTGGCGCCGCCGATCAGGATCGGCTGATCGCCCGAAAAGGCCGGGAAGCGGTGGATCTGCTTGTCTAAGACGAGCTGCGTCACGCCGCGAATGAAGATGGAGGCGCCGATGGTGATAATGATCAGCGAAACCACGGGCGCGCCACGCGCCGGCTCGATCGCCAGCTTGTAGAGCGCCACGCCGATCGCCGCCGTCACGATGATCGCGATCAATGCCGCAAGCGGCAGCGGAAGCCCCGCAGTGTAGGTAAACACCGTGATCATGCCGCCGAGCATGACGAACTCGCCCTGGGCAAAATTTACGACATCGGAGGCGTTGTAGATGATGGTGAAGCCGAGAGCGACCAGCGCATAGACGGCGCCGACGGTGATCCCGGACAGAAAGAATTGCAGGAGTTCGGGCATGGATGCCTCCGCTTCGCACGACGGTTTCCGCCGGCCCGCCCTTTTACGGGGCAGCCGGCGGTACGGGCTCTCGATTAATCGACGATCTTCCAACCGCCCTTTTCGATCTGCAGCATGCGGAAGGCCGAGAGATCGAGGCCAAGATGATCTTTTGCCGACATCGTCACCGTGCCGGTGGTGCCGACGAGACCCGAGGTGGATTCTATCGCATCGCGGATCGCCGCCGGTTTGGTGCTGCCTGCCCGCTTGATCGCATCGACGAGGATACGCAGGGCATCATGGGCATAGCCGCCGAAGGTAGAGACCGGTTTGCCGGTCGCCTTCTCATAGGCTTCTTTGTAGGCAACGACGACCGGGCGCTGCGGGTCGCTTTCCGGCAACAGGCCGGCGACGAGCAGTGCAGTTCCCGGCAGGCGCACGCCTTCGGCTGCCTGCGGGCCTGCAAGCTCGATGAAGCCGGCGGAAGCGACACCATGCGACTGGTAGAGCGGCAGGCCGACGGCGAGCTGCGCATAGTTGCGCGTGACGATCGCCGGGCCCTGGCCGAAGCCCGGGTTCAGCACGGCCTGAATGCCCTTTTTGCCCTTGATGTTCGTCAGCTGCGGCGTCATGTCGGCGTCGTTGGGGCCATAGGTCTCGTCGGCCAGGACTTCGATCCCGTATTCACCGATGATCGCCAGGCACTGCTTGTGCATCGAGGCGCCAAAGCCGTCGGAACCGGAGATCAGGCCGATCTTGGTGATGCCGTTCTTCTTCATATCGGCGAATATCTTGGCGCAGGCCATGCGATCGGTATGCGGCGTCTTGAATGTGAAGGGTCGGACCGGGTCGACGATCTCGATGGCGCCGGCCAGCGAAATGAACGGCACCTTTGCGTCTTCGATGACCGGAATGATAGCCATCGAGGTACCGGTCGTCGTGCCGCCGATTACCGCGACCGCTTCGTCGTCCTCGACGAGGCGGGTCGCGAAGGTGCGGGCCTTGTTGGGATCGCCGCCGTCGTCATAGATGACGAGGTTGATCTTCTCGCCATTGACACCGCCGGCGGCATTGATCTGCTCGACAAGCATCTTCAGCGTCTTGGCCTCGGGATCACCAAGGAAAGAGGCAGGGCCGGTTTCGGAAATGGTCGCGCCGATCTTGATGTCGGCAAAGGCCGGAGCGGCAAAGCCCAGGGCAAATACAAGCGTTCCGGCAAGTGCGGTCGTTATGGAAAATTTCATGTCGAATCTCCTCCCACGAGATGACAAAGATTAAGTCTCAGTACCCCTCACGCCGCTTTTGGGCGGCGCCACATCACCACGCGAAACCGGTTTGCAACAAAGGCTGCATCCGTCAGGCTGGCATTGCCTGCTGGATTGGCACCGGTCACGTGGAAATCACTGAAGGCGGCGCTCTGGTTCACATAGATACCGCCGGTCAGATTGACTGAAAGATTGACGCCCGCCGCAGCGAAGCGATCGGCTGCAGCCAGAATGCGCGCCTCGTCGGTCTCGTAGAGAGCCGCCGTGATCGCGCCCTTTCGCTCGGCAAGTCTAGCCGCCCGCTCAACGCCATCAGCCGCATCATCGACCGCGACGACGAAGGCGATGGGGCCGAAGCGTTCTTCCGCATAGGCAGCCTCATCGACAGCATCGACGGAAAGGATCAGCGGGGTTGCTGTGCGTGCATCGCCCAAACCTTCGATCGGCGCGGTGTCGCGCACGACGCGGCCGAGCGGGCGGGCCTCGGCGATGCGGGCAAGCGTCGCCGGATTGGCAATCGCGCCGCAGACGCCGGCCGCCCGAGCCGGATCGGACAGCAAGCCGTCTACGGCCATAGCAATGCCGCCGGCAACCTCGTCGAAACTCTTGTGTCCCTCATCCGTCTTGATGCCGCCGCGCGGCACGAAAATATCCTGCGGCGCGGTGCACATCTGGCCGCTATAGAGCGATAGCGAGAAGGCAATGTTGCTGCACATGCCGGCGAAATTATCGGTGGCGCCGATGACGATCGAGTTGACGCCCGCCTCTTCCGTGTAGACATCGGCGTTGCCCGCATTGCTCCGGACCCATGCGCCGAAACTGTTGGAACCGGTATAGTCGACGATCGCGATCGCCGGATGCTGCACGAGGTCTTTCGTGATCTCCGAACCGGGCGCGTCTGCGGCAAGCAGCACAGTGTCGGCACTGAAGCCTTCCTCCACCAGCACCTGCCTGATGATTTCGACGGTGATGGCAAGCGGCAGGATGGCAGCCGGATGCGGCTTGACGATGATGGTGTTGCCGGTTGCGAGGCTGGCGAAGAGCCCCGGATAGCTGTTCCAGGTGGGGAACGTGTTGCAGCCGATGACAAGCGAAATGCCGCGTGGCATGATCCGCCAATGCTTTTCCATCGTGATCGGCTCGCCCTTGCCCTGCGGCTTCGTCCAGATCGCCTCCTCAGGCGTACGGCTCATCTCGGCATAGGCATAGGCGACGGCTTCCAGCCCGCGATCCTGCGCATGCGGACCGCCGGCCTGAAAGGCCATGGCGAAGGATTGGCCGGTCGTATGCATGACGGCATTTGCCATCTCGAAGCTGCGGGCATTGAGACGGGAGAGGATTTCAAGGCAGATGCCGACGCGAACGTCGACCGATGCCAAAGCCCATTGCCGCGCAGCCGCCTGCGAAGCGGAAGCCAGCGTTTCGACGGTTGCGGTCGGATAGGTGATGCCGAGGGGTGGTCCGTAAGGCGAAACTTCCGCACCGACCACGCGAGTCGCAGGATGGTTGGCGATGCGAAACGGCCTTCCAAGGAATGCCTTGTAGGCAGCAAGGCCATCGTCCTTGGCGGTCTCACCATAAAGCTTACCGCTCGGAATTTCGGGATAGGCAGACCAGTAGTCCCGCTTCGCAGCCGCATCCAGTGCAGCCTGCAGTGTCGGGCGATGGCGCTCGAAAAGTGTGGTCATCCCTGGCTCCTCCCATGCAATGTCTTTATCATTGACTGACCGGTCGGTTTATGCAAGGGTTTTTTATCGTCGCCGCTGGGAAAGGCGACAGGGAGGAAATATGTCCGATTCCGACACCATCTTGTCGGCGCTTGCCGATGGCGTTCTGAGCCTCACGCTCAACCGCCCGGACAAGCTCAACGCCTTCAATGAAGAGATGCATCTTGCGCTGCGTACCGGCTTCGAGCGCGCTCATGCGGATGTCGATGTGCGTGCGGTCCTGCTGACAGGCGCCGGCCGCGGCTTCTGCGCCGGTCAGGACCTTGGCGACCGCGATCCCAGTAAGGGCACGCCCGACCTCGGCCACACGATCGAGACCTTTTACAACCCGCTTCTGCGCCTCATCCGCAGCCTGGAAAAACCGGTGATCTGCGCGGTTAACGGCGTCGCCGCCGGTGCCGGCGCGAACATCGCCTTTGCTTGCGACATCACGCTTGCTGCCCGCTCGGCCCGCTTCATCCAGGCCTTCGCCAAGATCGGCCTCGTGCCGGATTCCGGCGGCACCTGGAGCCTGCCGCGACTGATCGGCGAAGCGCGGGCCAAGGCGCTGGCGCTGACCGCCGAGCCGCTCGGCGCCGAGACCGCCGCGGACTGGGGCCTGATATGGCGTGCCGTCGACGATGACAAGTTGATGGAGGAAGCGACCGCACTTGCCGTCAGGCTTGCTGCCGGACCCACCAAGGGTCTCGGCATGACAAAGCGCGCCATTCAGGCGGCCGCGACCAACTCGCTCGACGAACAGCTTGATCTCGAGCGCGACCTGCAGCGCGAGGCCGGCCATAGCGCCGACTATGCCGAGGGCGTCACCGCCTTCCTCGAAAAGCGCAAGCCGGAGTTCAAGGGCAAATGAGCATGACCGACACTTTTTCACCGCAGGCGCTTGCAGAAGCCTGCGCAAAAGCCATGTGGGAAGACGACAATGCCAGCCGCCACCTTGGCATGGAGCTTCTCTCCGTAGCGCCCGGCGAGGCGATAATCTCCATGGCGGTGACGGAGACGATGACGAACGGCCATGGCACCTGCCACGGCGGCTATATCTTCGCACTCGCCGACTCAGCCTTCGCCTTTGCCTGCAACAGCTACAACCAGCGCACTGTCGCCCAGCACTGTTCGGTGACCTACATCGCTCCGGCTTTCAAGGGTGACCGGCTGACGGCGACGGCACGGGAAGTCTCTCGGCGCGGGCGCGGCGGTATCTACGACATCGCGATCACCAATCAGGAAGGCGAGCAGATCGCCGAATTCCGCGGCCATTCGCGAACGGTCAAGGGCACCCTTCTGCCCGACTAGGTTTAACACAGCCAGCATTTCGCATTCTTGGAGGAGATATTCATGGAAAACCTTTCACCGCGCGCCGGCGAACTTGAAGCGATTGAGACAGCCTCTCGCGACGAGATGTCCGCGCTGCAGCTTGAGCGCATGAAATGGTCGCTCAACCATGCCTATGAGAATTCGGCTTTCTACCGCCAGCGTTTCGATGAAGTGGGTGTGCATCCCTCCGACCTGAAAACCCTGGCAGACCTCGCCAAATTCCCCTTCACGTCGAAGAAGGATCTTCGCGACACCTATCCCTTCGGCATGTTCGCCGTACCGCGCGAAAAGCTTGCCCGCATCCATGCCTCCTCCGGCACGACAGGCAAGCCGACCGTCGTCGGCTACACAGCCAAGGATATCGACACATGGTCAACCGTCGTTGCCCGCTCGATCCGTGCTGCCGGTGGCCGCGCCGGCGATATCGTGCATGTCGCCTATGGCTACGGGTTGTTCACCGGCGGACTTGGAGCGCATTACGGCGCCGAAAAGCTCGGCTGCACTGTCGTACCGATTTCAGGCGGCATGACCGAGCGCCAGGTGACGTTGATGCAGGATTTCAAGCCGCGCATTATCATGGTCACGCCTTCCTATATGCTGTCGATTCTTGACGAATTCCGTCGCCAGGGTCTTGATCCGCGAGAGAGCTCGCTTGCCGTCGGCATTTTCGGCGCGGAGCCCTGGACCAACGCCATGCGCGAGGAGATCGAGCATTCCTTCGACATGCACGCCGTCGACATCTATGGCCTGTCGGAAGTCATGGGGCCGGGCGTTGCCAGCGAATGCGTCGAGACCAAGGACGGACTGCATATCTGGGAAGACCATTTCTATCCCGAGATCATCGATCCGGTCACCGGCGAAGTCGTACCGGATGGTGAACTCGGTGAGCTGGTCTTCACCACGCTGACCAAAGAAGGCCTGCCGATCATCCGCTACCGCACGCGAGACCTGACGCGGCTTCTGCCGGGCACGGCACGCGCCATGCGCCGCATGGAGAAGGTGACCGGCCGCTCCGACGACATGATGATCCTGCGCGGGGTCAACGTCTTCCCGACGCAGATCGAAGAGCAGATCCTGAAATGTCGCGGTCTTGCCCCGCACTTCCAGATCGAGTTGACGCGCTCCGGCCGCATGGACAACATGACGGTTCACGTGGAATCCACGCTGGAGGCAGCCGACGAGATGGCGCGGACGGGTTCGGCAAAGGAACTCACCCACCACATCAAGAGTGTGGTCGGCGTGACGACCAAGATCACCGTGCACCCGCCAGGCAGCGTGGCGCGCTCTGAAGGTAAGGCGAAACGCGTCGTCGACAACCGCCCCAAGGAATGATTGGCTTTGGGCGCCGGGATAGCCTGGCAACCATTTGACGGTATATAGGAAGGGTTGGTCGCTCCCCCAGCGGCCAGACCATAGTTAGCCGGGAATAAGCAGAGCAGGATTACATGGCACGCACACGCGCAGTTGATTTCGAAGAGAAGCAGCGTGGGATTCTGACGAACGCGGCAGCGGTGTTCGCCGAAATGGGCATGGAGAAGGCCTCTATGTCGATGATCGCCTCGCACAGCAATGTCTCAAAGGCGCTGCTCTATCACTACTATCCGGGCCGTGACGCTCTGATCTTCGACATCATCCACACCCACCTGACCGAGCTAGAAAGCGCCGTCGAAGCGGCCGATCGCACCGATGTGACGCCGCAGGAGCGCTTGCGTCTTCTCGTCAAGGCCGTGCTGAAGAACTACGAAGGCGCGGACAACGAGCATCAGGTACAGCTCAATGGTACCCACGCCCTGTCGGAAGAGCAGCTTTCCGAGTTGCGGACGATCGAAAGAAGGCTCGTCAAGCGCTTCTCCAGCGTCATACAGGAGATCAATCCGGACCTTAACAAGGACAAGCCGTTGCTCACGCCCGTCACCATGTCGCTCTTCGGCATGATGAACTGGGTCTATATGTGGTTCCGGCCCAACGGACCGATCACTCGCGACGACTATGCGGATATCGCAACGACGCTCATCCTTGAAGGTGTCAAGGCCGTCCGCTGACGCAACTGCTCAATCGCCGAGTTTCAGCCTTTCGAGAATGAGGGGATCGTAATCCGGCGCGCGGATGCGCCGCCGATCGGGCTCCGGCGCGGTCAACGGCGCAACCGCCATCAGCTTGTCTTTCGCTTCGAGCGCAAGGCGCTGATAGATGGCGGTGCCCTGGCGCTTCCAGGCAATCTCCTCCGGCGTGAGTTCACGAACCACCCGCGCCGGCGCACCCACTGCGAGGCTATTGGCCGGAATCTGCGCTCCAGCCTTGACGAAGGCCATCGCCGCCACAATCGAATTCTCGCCGATAACAGCCTCGTCCATGATGACGGCATTCATGCCGACCATGGCGTTGGCTCCGATCCGGCAGCCATGCAGCACCGCGCCGTGGCCGATATGCCCCTCCTCCCCAACGACAACCTCGAGGTTCGGGAAGCTATGCACGACGCAGGTCTCCTGCACGTTCGAGCCGCGTTCCAGCACGATGCGGCCAAAATCGCCACGTAGCACCGCACCCGGCCCGACATAGCAGGCAGGGCCGATGATCACGTCGCCGATGACGATAGCGGCCGGATGCACGAAGGCATTGGGATCAATCACCGGGATGACGCCGTCATAGGCGTAGATCTGCGCCATCTAGTCGTCTCCCGACCTCTCGACGTCGCGGCCTGTCGCGGCCACAGATTCCAGTCGCTCCGCAAATTCGCGGCGGAGAGTGCGGCGAAGCCGCGCTGCCTTGTGCCGACGGATATCGACCGCGGTTACCGGCACCAGTTCGGGCACACGAACCGGACGGCCGGCATCATCGACGGCGACCATGGTGAAATAACAGGAATTGGTGTGACGCCGAGTGCCGGAACGAATATCCTCCGCCTCGACCCGGATACCCACTTCCATGGAGCTGCGTCCTGTATCGTTGATCGAAGCGCGGAAGGTGACCAGTTCACCGACGTTGATCGGCTCCTTGAAGAGAACCTGGTCGACTGACAGCGTCACCGCATATTGCTTGGAATAGCGGGACGCACAGGAGAAGGCGACGCGATCGAGCAGGTTCAGAAGAGCGCCGCCATGGACCTTGCCGCTGAAATTCGCCATGTCAGGCGTCATCAGTACGGTCATTTCCAGGCGATGCGGGTCTTGCTCGATTGTCGTCATGCGCTCACTCTCTCGTTTTCGCTACCATCGTCAGAACATCATACTGCGCGACGGCGGCCCCTAGCTGGTTGGTCACCTTGCAATCCCAGCGCACCTCGCCATGGTCTGCATTGGCGCGCGGATTGATCTCCTTGCAGGTCAACTGCACCTGGAGCGTATCACCCGGATTGACCGGTGTCAGGAAGCGCAGATTGTCGACGCCGTAATTTGCGAGAACCGGGCCGGGGGCCGGATCGACGAAGAGGCCGGCCGCGAAGGAAACGATGAGATAGCCGTGGGCGACGCGGCCATCGAAGAACGGATTGGCCTTAGCGGCCACCTCATCCATATGGGCATAGAACGTATCGCCGGTGAAATTGGCGAAGTGCTCGATGTCGTCGAGCGTGACGGTGCGGGTCGCCGTCACGAGCTGGTCGCCGATCTTCAGTTCGGCGAGCGATTTACGGAACGGATGTTCGCCGCCAGATCGGGCTTCGGCACCCTCGATCCAGCGCCCCGTAACGGCGGAGAGCAGGCTCGGTGCGCCCTGTATCGCGGTCCGCTGCATGTAGTGCTTGACGCCGCGAATGCCGCCCAGCTCTTCGCCGCCGCCGGCGCGGCCGGGACCGCCGTGGACCAGGCCCGGCAATGGTGAACCATGGCCCGTGGAGCTCTTGGCGCTGACCCGGTTGCCGATCATCACGCGGCCATGGAATGGCGCAAGACCGAGAACCACTTCCTCGGCAAACGAGGGATCATTGGTAAAGACGGACGCCACAAGGCTGCCCTTGCCGCGGCGCGCGAGATCGATAGCCTCTTCCGCCGTGTCATAAGGCATGACCGTGCTGACGGGGCCGAAGGCTTCGACATCGTGCACCGCGCGAGCGGAACCAGGCTTGTCGCAATAGAGCAAGACCGGATTGAGGAACGCGCCGGCGCTTGCATCACCGGACATGATGCTCGGATTGTCGGGATCGCCGCCGACGATCTCGGCATCGACTGAGAGTTCGCGGATGCGGGCGCGCACTTCCTCGCGCTGATCGAGGCTCGCAAGCGGCCCCATGCGGATCGCTTCGTCAGCCGGGTTGCCGATCGCCGTCTTTGCGAGGCGGCCACGCAGGCTTTCGATGAGGGCATCGCTATAGGCGCGGGGCGCGATGACGCGGCGGATGGCCGTACACTTCTGACCGGCCTTGACCGTCATCTCACGCGCGACTTCCTTGACGAAGAGATCGAATTCCTCCGTGCCCGGCGCAGCATCCAGGCCGAGAACAGCGGCGTTCAGACTGTCCGCCTCCATGGTAAAACGGACTGAATTGGCGACAATCGCCCTGTGCGTCTTCAGGCGCTGGCCGGTCGAGGCGGAACCGGTAAAGGTTACCGCGTCCTGGCCTTCGACATGATCGAGGAGGTCACCGACCGAACCGCAGATGAGCTGCAATGCGCCTTCTGGGAGCAGGTCGGTCTCGATGATGCGGCGGACCATGAGTTCGGTAAGATAAGCCGTCTGGCTGGCCGGTTTGACGATGGCGGGAACACCGGCAAGCAATGTCGGCGCCAGCTTCTCCAGCATGCCCCAGCAGGGGAAGTTGAAGGCGTTGATATGAACGGCGACGCCTTGCAGAGGGCTGAGGATATGTTGAGCGGAAAAGCTGCCGTCCTTGGAGAGCTGTTCGACATCGCCATCGAGCAGCACGCGGGCATTCGGCAATTCGCGCCGGCCCTTGGAGGCGTAGGAAAGCAGGGTGCCGATGCCGCCCTCGATATCCACCCAACCGTCGGCGCGCGTCGCGCCGGTCGCAGTCGAAAGCGCGTAGAATTCTTCCTTCCTTTCGAGCAGTGCCTGGCCGATTGCCTTCAGCATGGCGGCGCGATCATGGAAGGACATGCGCCGCAGCGCAGCGCCACCCTTGTCGCGGCCATGGGCTAGCACCTGCTTGAAATCGATGCCCGAGGAATCGATGAACGCGACGGGAACGCCGGTCGAGGCATCGAGCAGCGGCACGCCCTCCTTGGCGCCGGCGACCCAAGTGCCGCCGACATAGCTTTCGAGTCGGCGTGGGCTGTTTGCCATGATATTCATCCGTGTTTCCTTCCGTCAGTTCAATCGAAGTGCAGAGAGCTGCGCATCGACATCCGCCTGCCATTCGGCAAGCAAGGTCTCGTTGGGCGTGTGCCGCAGTCCGAAACGCGACAGCGTCTCGAAGCGAGCCGAGCCGGAATGGCCGAAGCTTGCCGCAACACGGGGATACCAGTAGGTCACCGAAGCCCGCGCTCTGGCCTTGCCTTCGTCATCGGCGACGATACGGGCGAGGCCGGCCGCGCCCAGCTCCGCATGCCGCTTCTCGCGCGGCAGAATGGCCCGGAAGACTTCGGCGAGCGGCTGATAGGAAACGCGTGACTGCTCCTTGAGCTGCACGACGCTGGCGCTGCCCATCAGTACGTTCATGACCATCGCATCCACCCAGCCCTCAAGCGGATAGTGGAAGACCGAGAGCCGCATGTCGCCGCCTTGCCTGACGGCGCCGATATCGGCTTCGCGGGAAAGCCGCTCCGCCCAGGGATGATGTACGGCATAGCGGGCGCCATCCACACCGAAAGTCTCCATGATCTTCAGCACCAGGCCGGCATGATCAGCCTTTTCAAGCACGATACGGGCGGCAGAAATGCGTTCCTGAATGCCAGGGGCGTCGTTGATCGTATCGGCAAAGCCGGCGGAGCCCGCAAGCTCGCTGTCGACGAAGCTCGCCATCATGCGAAGCAACTCGCCACGGTAGCGCGGGGGCACGTTGTCAGGTGAGGACAACACCCCACCCTCTTCCAGATATTGCTCGATCGGCATCGTATCGGACATGCTGTCCTCCCTTCGAGGCGGCGCAAGCTTTACTGGTCGTAGCTGACGACGATACGGTCGGTGAGCGGGTAGCACTGGCAGGTCAGCACATAGCCCTGCCGCACCTCGTAATCCTCAAGGGCGTGGTTGACCTCCATCTCGACCTCGCCTTCGAGAACCTTGGCGCGGCAGGTGGAACAGACACCGGCCTTGCAGGCGTATGGTACGTCCATCGCGTTCTGAAGGGCGGCATCGAGCAGGCATTGGCCGTGCTTGGGGAACTTGAAGGTGCGCGTCGCCCCATCGAGCGTGACGGTTGCCTCGCAGGTCGCGCCGTGGTCTGCATTCGCTGTTGTTTCTACCTTTCGACGGGCGCGGCCCGGCTGGGAGGAGGCAAAAAGCTCGAACTTGATCTGCTCGTCGCGAAGCCCGTGCTCGCGCAAGGCAGCGGCGATCGCCAGCATCATCGGCTCGGGTCCGCAGATGAAGGCCGTGGCGACCGAGGTCACATCGATCCACCCCTTGAAGAGGGCGGCGCATTTCTCGCCATCGACCCGCCCCGTGAAGAGATCGATATCCTGCGCCTCGCTTTCCAGAACGTGGATTACCGAGAGACGGCCGAGATAGAGGCTCTTCAGATCATCCAGTTCCTCGCGGAACATGATCGAGCTGATCTGCCTGTTGGCATAAACAAGCGTGAAATAGGAGCGTGGTTCGCGCGCAAGCACCGTCTTGATGATTGAGAGAACAGGCGTGATACCGCTGCCGCCGGCAAAGCCGAGATAGTGCTTTCCCACATCGGGTTCGATCGGCGCGAAGAACGCACCCATTGGCGGCATCGCTTCCAGCGTGTCGCCGGCCTTCAGGTTTTCGTTGACCCAGGTCGAGAAGCAGCCGCCGTCGACACGCTTGATGCCGACCTTCAGCACGCCCTCATCCTTGCCGGCGCAGATCGAATAGGAGCGGCGCAGCTCCTCGTCCTCGAACTGGCGACGGAAGGTCAGGTACTGGCCCTGGGTGAAATCGAAGACGGCGCGGTCCTCTTCGGACGGCTGCAGCGTGACGACGACCGCATCACGCGTCTCGCGGCGCACATCGGTAACGGTCAGGGGATGAAAACGTGCCATGTGTGGCCCTCTTCCTATGGGTCAGATGCACTTGAAATAGTCGAACGGTTCCAAACAGTCGGTGCAGCGGTAGCTCGCCTTGCAGGGCGTCGAGCCAAACTGGCTGATCTTTTCCGTGTTCGCCGATCCGCAGCGCGGACAGGCAATCGTCAGGTTCGAACGGCCGGAAAGCCGGTCGATGCGTTTCATGAGCACACCATCGGCAGCGGTGCCGTCGATCGGCGGTGCGATCCCGTAAGCGCGCAGCTTCTCGCGCCCCTCGACGCTGATCCAGTCCGTGGTCCAGGCAGGCGATAGCTGACGTTGCAGCCGCACCTTGCCAAGGCCCTTCTCGGCCAGCGCCCGCTCGATATCGAGGTTTATGATCGTGGTGGCAGGACAGCCCGAATAGGTCGGCGTCACCGTCACCACAAGCGTATCATCCTGCCAGCCGACATCGCGAATGATGCCGAGATCGGTCAGCGAAATCACAGGGATCTCCGGGTCGGGCACCTCCGAGAGCCAGTGCCAGACCTCGGCGACAGAGGGATGCAGCGCCGTCGTCATCACGGCCTCCTACCAGGCAGCGCCCGGATAGGCGCGCTGCAGGAACTGCATCTCGGTCAGGATGAAACCGAGATGCTCGGTGTGAACACCACGGCGACCGCCCTTGTGCATGTAACCGTCCGCGGGCTTCTTCAACGTTGCTTCGGCAAGCGTCTCGCCGACGATCTCGTCCCAGCCAGCCTTCATGCTTTGCGGCTCGGGAATGACACCGGCTTCGGCGAGCCTTGTATCCACCCCGTCGCCGACAAACATCTCGCCGGTATAGGGCCAGAGATCATCAAGCGCCTCCTGCATACGGCGATGGCTCTCGGGCGTGCCGTCGCCAAGCCGAATGACCAGATCGCGGCTGCGGTCGAGATGATAGGAGACCTCCTTGAAAGCCTTTTCGGCTATCTCGGCGATGCGTTTTTCGGTTGAGCCCTTCAATGCCTTCAGCAGCAGATAATGCCAGGCATCGTAGAGAAACTGGCGCATCAGCGTCTTGCCAAAATCACCGTTCGGCCGTTCGACCATCAGGATATTGCGAAACTCGAATCCGTCTCGCAGATAGGCAAGATCATCCGCCGAACGACCCTTGGCCTCCACCTCGCCGGCAAGCCCGAGCCATAGCTGCGTCTGGCCAATGAGATCGAGCGCTGTGTTGGCAAGCGCGATGTCCTCTTCCAGCGCCGGCGCATGGCCGCACCATTCGGAGACGCGATGACCGAGGATCAGCGCGTTATCGCCGATGCGAACCAGGAATTCGAAGAGTGCGGCCTGATCGACCGCCGGTTCAAGCGTCGCGGTCGTCATCACATGTGCCCCACTTCATCCGGAATGTCGAAGAAGGTCGGATGACGATAGACCTTGGAATTGGAGGGGTCGAAGAGCGGCCCCTTTTCCGACGGAGCGCTCGCGGTGATTTCCGAGGACTTCACTACCCAGATGCTGACACCCTCGTTGCGGCGCGTATAGACATCGCGGGCATTGTTGACCGCCATCTCGGCGTCCGGCGCATGCAGGCTACCGACATGGCGATGATTGAGGCCATGCTGACCACGGATGAAGACTTCCCAAAGCGGCCATTCATTGGACATGTTTCTCACTCCCTAAAGCGTCCTGCTTGCCTTACTCGGCAGCGATCTTTGCGGCGGCGCGGCGGTCGGCGGCCTTTTCCGCGTGGGCGGTCAAACCGTCCCGGAACCATGCGCCATCGCTCCATGCCTTCTTGCGAGCATTGAGGCGTTCGGCGTTGCAAGGGCCGTTGCCGGCGATGACATTGAAGAACTCTTCCCAGTCCGGCTCGCCGAAATCGTAGCCGCCCTTCGCCTCGTTCCATTTGAGGTCAGGGTCGGGGACGGTCAGCCCGAGATATTTGGCCTGTGGTACGGTCTGGTCGACAAACTTCTGGCGCAGCTCATCGTTGGAATTCTGCTTGATTTTCCACGCCATCGATTGAGCCGAATGCACCGACGCATCGTCCGAGGGGCCAAACATCATCAGCGACGGCCACCACCAGCGATTCAGCGCATCCTGCACCATGGCTTTCTGTGCCGGAGTGCCCTTAGCCATCCGCATCAAGGCATCGAAGCCCTGGCGCTGATGGAAGCTTTCCTCCTTGCAGATGCGGATCATGGCCCGGGAATAGGGGCCGTACGAACAGCGCTGCAGCGGCACTTGGTTCATGATCGCCGCACCGTCGACCAGCCAGCCGATGGCGCCGATATCGGCCCAAGTCAGCGTCGGATAGTTGAAGATCGAGGAATATTTGGCCTTGCCGGAATGCAGTTGCTCATACATCTCATCGCGGCTGATGCCGAGTGTCTCGGCAGCACAATAGAGATAGAGACCATGGCCGGCTTCGTCCTGCACCTTGGCGAGCAGGATCGCCTTGCGCTCCAGTGTCGGCGCGCGTGTGATCCAGTTGCCTTCGGGTAACTGGCCGACGATTTCGGAATGGGCGTGCTGGCTGATCTGACGCACCAGCGTCTTGCGATAGCCTTCCGGCATCCATTCCTTCGGCTCGATCTTCTGGCCGGCATCGACGCGCTCCTGGAAGGCGCGCTCCTCGGGTTCCATCTCGTCGAGGGAGCGGATGCGGGCGCTGTCGGTTTTCACCATCTGTGCATACATGGTCATTCCTCCGTCTTCGCGCGTCCAACGCGCTCGAGAATGAGCAAGCCTTGCGGTCGTAATGAAACGCATCAGCGGAGCTGATCGTTCACCACATCCGGATTATAGGCCTGTTTCACGCTCTCCTCCACGAAACATCGATCCGACGGCAAACAAATTAACCGACCGAACGGTCACTGTATTAGCATGCCATATGTCACAGTTCAAATGAATTTTCCGTATTTTCTGTGACATTTGAAATCACATAGAGATGCCACAAGGCGAACGCTTCGCTATGTTCCTGAGAGGATTGATCTTTTAGCGCGACTTGAGGTGATCGAGCCGGCGTTGGCTTGCCGGGGTAGCCTCTTGGAGCTTGCCCGCCTCGTCGACAAAACGACGGCCGACGTAACCATCGGCCTTCTTCGACAGTTTCAAATAGAGATCGGCGAATAATCGCCGGGCATCTTCGCCGGGCCAATTGGCCGGCAAAGCGGATCTCGGAAGATGCGGTTCCCGCAGCATGATCAGGCGATATTGGTGGACCAGAAGCAGCCGCGCGATCAGGCAATCAAACGGCGAGAGGCTTGAGGCGCTTTCGATCCGCTGCGAGAAGGCGCCGAAGCGGCTGATGAATTCGTTGTAGGCCGCCGCGAAGCGCGGCAGATCCCAGGAACCCTCTGCAAACTCCTTGAACGCCGCATTCTCGGTCGCAAGTTGAGCGTCGAAAATGATAACCCGATCAGGCAGCGGCGGTGCGGGATGCGTTCCGACAGCCATGCGCGGACTCAGCCTGGCAAAGCCGTCCCGTTCGAGACCTTGCATGATCTCGTCCGGCGCGGGACCATTGATCAGCACGAACTGCCATTTGACTGTCGGCTCGGGCCCATAGAGCAAGGCGGCGGCCTTGGCGAACTCCGTCTGTGCAGCGTCGGCCAGCCGATAATAACTGCGGCGCCCCGCTCGCTCGCCGACCAGCCGTCCGGCATTGACCAGACGCGACACTGCAGTTCGCAGCAGTGTCTCGGTAATGCCTACGCTCCGGCACGTCTCGATGAGGTTTCCGATCCAGACAGTGCCGCCGCGCGGCTCGATGACATCGCCGTAGATGGTGACGATGAACCCGGCTGCCTTGATCGGCAGGTCAACCAGCAGCGCCGCGACCGCCTCGTTCAATTCATGCCCGGACTTAACGTTATCTGCCGACAATCCAACCATACTCCCGATCTGTGATCGTTGGGGTTTATTAGCGCGAGACGCTTGCAATGTTCAAGCTGATGCCCGGCCAAGGCGAATGAGGAGCACTAGCGCGTCGCGTTCGTCGGCAATGCCGTGGTGTATTTGACGCATTTGAGTGAGAAGTGCGACGACGAGCTCAACACAGCCTCATGGGTCAGGATGCCGCGCATCAAAAGCCCCTCATATTCCCTTACATCGGCGACGACAGCACGGATGAGGTAATCCCACTCCCCGGACATGGAATAGCATTCGAGGACTTCGCGATAGCTGGCGATGAACTGCTCGAAGTCGCGGCGCGTCGCGGGATCGTGGGTCTTCATCTTGACCTGGCAAAAGACATTCAAGCCCTTTCCGATCTTGTCGGGATCGACAAGCCGAACCGTCCTGCCCAGTACGCCTTCGCTCTCCAGCGCCTTTATCCGTCGCCAGCATGAGGCGGGCGATGCGCCGACCTTCTCTGCCAGCGCCGCCTGGCTGATATCGCCCTGCTCCTGCAGCACGCGAAGTATGGCTCTGTCGACGTGATCGAGGTCGAAATTTTCCATTCAAAAACCCGCAGATTGTGAACTGAACCTTTCAAATACTAGGCTACTAGCCATGAGATTGAAAGGAATAATGCGGCCATGCTGAATTAGAATCACGCAACCAGATGCAGGAGGAGCAAATGGACCAGCTGGCTGCAAGAAAGCATGAGCGCAACGCACCCGACGACCGTATCGACTGGCGCAAGGTAGCCCGTCTCATCCACCTCTCCAGAGCCCTCGATGAGCTGGAAGAGAAGCGCCTCGTTCCGGAAAAGAAGGTTCTCTACCAGTTTTCAGCGCGTGGCCACGACATGGCGCAAGTGCTTCTCGGCACGCAACTGACCGGCCGGCACGATGCCACCTGCGGCTACTATCGCTCGCGGCCGCTTCTCCTCTCTCTCGGTGTCGATCCGGTTGACGCCCTCGGCTCGGCCATGGGCCGCGCCGGCGGCTATTCCGACGGACGGGACATCGGCGTTGTCTTCAACTATCCCAACCTGTCAGGCGCTTCGGCCCTGCCCATGTGTGGCGGCGTTGGCGCGCAATACACGCCGACGGCTGGCTGGGCACAGGCGATGAAATATTATGCCGACACTCTTGGGCGAAAAGAATACGCAACGGATATCGGCGTCGTGCTCGGCGGTGACGGTTCGGTTGCATCTAATGGCTTTTGGGCAGCGCTGACTGCTGCGACCACGCAAGAGCTGCCGATGCTGTTCTATATCGAGGACAATGGCTTTGGCATTTCCGTCCCTTCGACGTTTCAAACGCCCGGAGGCAATATTGCCGCAAACCTCGCCAGCTGGAAGAATCTCGCAATATTCGATGGTGACGGCTGCGACCCCGCCGAAGCGGCGCATCTGGTACAGGACGCGGTCTCTTTCGTCCGCGAAGAGCGCAAGCCCGCGCTTCTGAGGCTGACGGTTCCACGCCTGCAAGGGCACAGCTTCCAGGATACCCAGACCTACAAGAGCGAGGAAACCGTCCGGCGCGAATGGGAGCGCGATCCGCTGCCGCGCCTGAAGGAATTTCTCGTTCCCGCCGTCATGACGGTCGAAGAATGGGAAGCCTCTGAGAATGCCGCGCGGGAAATGACGGAAAGCGCTCGGGAAGCCGCCGAGGCGAGGCCAGCTGCCGATCCCGCGTCCGTTACCCGGCATGTGTTCTTTGACGGTGAGATGCAGACGATGGGCGGCCAGCATCCCGGCGGTTATGTCTCTCCGGCAACATCACAGGAAACCGATACATCCGGCCCGCGCATCAACATGGTCACCGCTATCCGTCGCACGCTCGACCATGAGATGGCGATCAATGAGCGAGTTGTCATGTTTGGCGAGGACATCGGCCCCAAGGGCGGCGTTCATGCCGTGACCCTCGGACTGCAGGAAAAATTCGGCGTCGAGCGCGTCTTCGATACCTCCTTGTCCGAGGAAGGGATTATCGGCCGCGCGGTGGGCATGGCGCTGGCCGGGCTGGTTCCTGTTCCAGAAATCCAGTTCCGCAAATATGCAGAGCCGGCGACCGAACAGCTCAACGACTGCGGCACCATCCGCTGGCGGACCAACAACCGGTTTGCAGCTCCGGTCGTGGTGCGCATGCCCGGCGGTTTCTTCAAATGCGGCGATCCGTGGCATAGTCAGACCAATGAAGTTGCCTTCGTGCACCAGCCGGGCTGGAAGGTTGCGGTCCCTTCGAATGCGGAGGATGCCGTCGGCCTGTTGCGCACATCGATCCGCGGCAATGACCCGGTCATCTTCTTCGAACACAGGGCCATGCTCGATCATGCATGGGCGCGCCGCGCCTATCCCGGCGATAACTTCGCCTTGCCGTTCGGTGAGGCAAAGTTGACGCGTACCGGCACCGACATCACCATCGTCACCTGGGGCGCGATGGTTCAGCGCTGCGAAGAGGCGGCCGAGGGCATCTCCGCTGACGTCATCGACCTTCGCACGCTGATGCCGTGGGATCGGGAGGCCGTTCTCGCCTCAGTCGCCAAGACCCACCGCTGTCTCATCGTCCATGAAGATCTCGAGACCGGCGGTTTCGGCGCGGAAATTGCGGCCGTGGTCGCGGACAAGGCATTCATGGATCTCGACGCACCAGTCTCGCGCCTGACCATGCCGGATATTCCAAGCCCGCATAATCCCATCCTTCTCGATTGGGCCGTGCCGTCGACGGAACGGATCGCCAGGCGGATCACCGAACTGCTGGAGTTTTAAGCATGACGAGTATGGTTGAGATTACGGCACCTCTTGAACAGGAAGGCACGAAGGCGGTCGTCCGTAACTGGCTGAAGCAGATCGGCGATCGCGTTAGAGAAGGCGATGCGCTCGTCGAGCTGGAAACTGACAAGGTGACCCAGGAGATACCCGCGCCCTGCGACGGCATCCTGAGCGAAATTGCCATGTCGGATGGCGATGACGCCGCGCCCGGGGACATCCTCGGGCGAATGAGCGTGGAAGCGAAGGGCGTTGCACCCGATGCGCCGGCCGCTCCCTTACAGAAGCAATCGGCTTCGTCAGCCGCAGTTGCCACCCACTACTCACCAGCAGTTCGCCAGGCCGCTGTTGAATACGGGATCGATCCGGCCACGCTCAAAGGCAGCGGCAGGGATGGCCGGGTGACGCGCGCCGATATGGATCATGCGCTGGACGCCGGCAAGGCCCACTCATCCGCCCCCGCATCGCCGCCGGCGACGATGGGGCAGCCCGCCTCGTCCATCCAGGTTGATGGAAAATCCCGAACCGTTCCGCATTCGGCCATGCGGCTTGCGATCGCAAGGCATATGGCGCACTCGCTGGCATCAGCTCCTCAGGTCACGGCTGTCTTCGAGGCGGATTTCACGGCGATCATGCGTCATCGCGACAGCCATAAGGATCGAATGAAGGCTGAAGGCGTGAACCTGTCCTACACCGCCTATTTCGTGGCGGCGTCCGTGGCGGCGATGAAACTCGTGCCGGAGGTAAACAGCCAGTGGCACGATGACAGCCTCGAGATATTCGAGGACATTAATATCGGCGTCGGAATAGCCCTGGGTGACAAGGGTCTGCTTGTTCCGGTGATCCGGCAGGCGCAGGAGCTTTCACTTCAGGACATTGCCGCCCGGCTCCAGGACCTGACAAGCCGGGCACGATCCAACACCCTGAAGAACGACGAGTTGAAGGGCGGGACTTTCACGATTTCCAACCATGGGGTCTCCGGTTCATTGGTGGCGTCGCCCATCATTATCAACCAGCCGCAATCGGCAATTCTCGGCGTCGGCAAGCTGGAGAAGCGTGTTGTCGTGCGAGAGGTCGATGGTGTCGATACGATCCAGATCCGCCCGATGGCCTATGTGTCGCTGACGATCGACCATCGTTCCCTTGATGGGCATCAGACGAATGCGTGGCTGACCGAGTTCGTTCGGATTCTGGAGACCTGGCGATGACAGACGCAACCGCATTTCTCGACGGCCTTGCCGAGCAGAAGCCGGATCCTCTGCTCGAGCTGATCGCAAAATTCGCCGACGATCCGCGATCCGGAAAAGTCGATCTTGGCGTTGGCGTCTATCGCGATGAAACGGGCCGTACGCCTGTGATGAAAGCCGTCAAATTGGCGGAACATCACCTTTGGGAAACGCAGAATTCCAAATCCTATATCGGCCCCGAGGGTGATCCGGTCTTTCTGCAGGCATTAGCGATGGAAGTGTTTGGAGAGGGCCATGGCGGCAAGCAGGTGGCCGGCGTTCAGACACCGGGCGGCACCGGCGCTTTGCGGCTAGCTGCCGAATTGCTCGCGCAGCAGCGCAAAAGAAAGATCTGGATCGGCACGCCGACATGGGTCAACCATCACGCCATATTTTCCGCTGTTGGCCTTCAGATCGGAAACTATCGTTTTTTCGATATCGGCAAACAGGCAGTCCTGATCGATGAGATGCTGGGAACTTTGCAACAAGCCGCGCCGGGCGACGCTGTTCTCTTCCAGGCGAGCTGTCATAACCCAACCGGCGCCGCGCTCTCGCAACAGAACTGGCGAGATATCGCCGACATCGTTGCGAGGAATGGATTGCTGCCGCTGTTCGACAGCGCTTATCAAGGCCTCGGACGCGGCTTGCAACAGGACATGGCCGGGATGATGACAGTTCTCGAAGCCGCGGATGAGGCCATGGTCGCCGTCTCCTGCTCTAAATCGTTTTCGCTCTATAGAGAGCGCACTGGCGCGGCCTATCTCATTGGCGGATCGCGGACATCCTTGAACAAGGGTGTGGGCAATCTGGCAAGCTATGCGCGCACGAGTTATTCGATGCCGCCGGCGCATGGCGCGGCAATCGTGGCAACGATCCTGCAAAACCCGTCCTTGCGGAAAGCCTGGGCTGACGAGTTGGATGCCATGCGAATGCGCATGACGGAGATTCGTCAGGCTGTTGCCGCAGCATTTGGCAGGTTCCGGCCGGACCTTGCTCATATCCGCGATCAGGAAGGCATGTTCTCCCTCCTGCCGATTTCACCCGACAATGTCCGGCGGCTTCGCGCAGATCATGCGATCTACATGCCGGATTCCGGCAGAATCAATGTCGCCGGCCTTCGGATCGAAGACGTTGGAGCCGTTGTGGAGCGAATTGGCCCCTACGTGATTTGAGATTTCAGCGGGGCCGTTCTACGGCGATGGCCCGCCTTTGCCCAGCATCGAATGGCTCCAGTCGTCGATGAACCTCCGCCGTTGCGCCTCATCCTGCGCGGCAAGCAGCGCCGGCCCGATGCGGATCGGTTGGATGAAACTCAATTCGCCCAAATTCTCCGGACCGTCGACGCCCTCGGGAATAGCTCCCTTTTCCGCGAAGAAGAATGCCTGCCTTCGTGCCACTTCCTGCCCCCGCTCGGATAGCAGATAATCGAGGAAACGGCGGGCGAGATCCGGCCGCGGCGAGGTCTTCGGGATCAGCACCCCGCGGCTCAGGATCAAAGCATAATCGCGCGGGATGACGACTTTCAGATCCGGATTGGCCTTGGCCGCGGCATAAGCATAAGAGCCGATCATATTATAGGCGAGGTAGATCCGGCCGCTGGCGATCTCCTGCAGGATCGATCCGGTACAGCAACTGACCTTCACATCCGCCCGGCTCATGCTTTCGAGAACGCGGCCATAAGTGGCCGTCGCCTGACGCGCGTCGCTGAAGGCCAGCAGATATCCAACGCCTGATGTCCTGATGTCGAAGGTACCGACATGCCCGTCATAATAATCGAGCCGTCGCCTCAAAAGGTCGGCCAGCTCGGCGCGCGTGCGCGGCACATCGTCCGGTGTTACATAGCGCGCATTGTAGACGAAGACCGCCGGCTCGAAGGTAAAGCCGAAGACCTCGTCCCGCCAATTGGCCCATTTAGGCACCCGAGCCGTTTGCGGAGAATTGTACGCCGATGCGCAACCATTATTCACGAGGCTGACGAGCTGGTCGAGCGACGAAGACAACAGCAGGTCGCCGAGCGGCGCGTTTTCAGCGCAAGCATCGCTCGCCTTTTGGTGCAGCTCGTTCGTTACATAATCAGCATACTCGACGGCAATGTCCGGCGCGGTTTTCTGAAAATCGCGGATCAGCGGCTCCATGGCATGAAGATCGGCTGCGCCATGGATTGAGAGACGTGCTGCCTCTGCATTTTCCGCTGGGAAAAACTGCGTGCTTCCTTCCAGGGCAGGAGCTGGCGAGAATGAAAGTACTGAGACCACGAGAGCCGGCACCAATGTGCGGATCAGCCAAGACATCATTTGCCCTCCATGTGGATGCGCGGGAGAGCCAGAATGACCGTGAAGCCGCGAGTATCCTCCCCCTTCTCGCGAAACTGCAGTGCTCCATCATGTGCGGCGGCGACTTCGGAGGCGATGGCAAACCCGAGCCCCGCACTGCCCTCGCCGGCCTTCGAAGTCTGGAAGCGTTGGGTGACGCGCGGCCACTCGCTGGCGGGGATGCCGGGGCCGTCATCCTCGACCTCGACAAGCGCAAACGAGCCAGCCGCACGCGTACGAACCTCAAGCCGGGATAGCGTCCCGTGCCGAAGCGCGTTGTCGATCACATTGACAATTGCCTCGCGCAGGCTGACCGGATCGCCAAGCACGATGAGCCTAGCATCAGCCTCCTCGAAGGACACCACGATGTCGGGATCGATGGTGATCGGCACCGCCACGCGAAACGCTCGCCTGGCGATTTCAGTGAGATCGACAGGCTCAAGCTGCACGGATTCGGCCCGGTGGATCACCATGGCATGGCTCAACAGCTGGTTGGTCAGCCGCGCCAGCTCGTCGGCGCGCTGTTGCACGCGCTGGAGATGCTGCCTGCCCGCCTCATCCAGCTTGTCGCTGCCGAGCAGATCGAGCTGGGCGGTCAACGCCGTCAGCGGTGTGCGGATCTGGTGCGCCGCGTCGGCGATGAAGCGCTGGAGCAAGACTACGCGCTCGTTGAGGCGGCTCATGAAATGATTGATCGAGCCGACGAACGGCCGAAGCTCGCGCGGGACGGATACGGAAACGGGCGTGAGATCCTGCGGATCGCGGCGGCGAAGGGCGCTTCCCAACTGGTTGACCGGACGCAATGCCTGCCGAATGGAGAGGATCATCACTACCAGCGCCAGAAGGCACATGATGACGATCGTGATCGCGGCGCCGAGGGTCAGCTCATGCGTCAATCCACGGCGCGCCTCGACGGTTTGGGCGAGGATCACATGGGCCCAGCCGGACGCGGCCGGATCCGAGAGCGCACGCCCGACGACCGCGATGCGCACCGCCTCGCTCTTATAAACGCCGGAGCTCAGGACCGGCTCCCGGCGAACCGCCGGGACGTCTATGGCCGTCTCCAGATCGCGATGGCCGGTCAGCGTCTTTCCCGTGGGATCGACGATGCGGTAGAAGATGCGATCGCGATCGGCGAGGCCCAGCATTTCGAAGGCGGACGCCCGGAGATCGACGATGAGAGCCCCTTCCTGAACGGCAAGGCCATCGGCGATCTGCAAGGCGGCACCGACCAGCAGACGATCATAGGCATCATCGGCCGCGGTACGCGCCGAGTACCAGCTTGCGGTGACGAGGATTGCCGCTCCTGCCGTCAACAGGACCGATATGACCATAGCCAGGCGCGCAAAGAGCGAATATTCACGCGTCATCGGAGACCAACTGATAGCCAATGCCGTGAAGCGTCACGATGCGCGCCTTTGCTCCTTCCAGCTTCTTGCGCAACCGCCCGACATAAAGCTCGATCGCGTTGGCGCTGACAGCCTCGTCGAAACCATAGAGCTGGTCGAGAAGTTCGTGCTTGCTGAAGACCCGTCCCGGTCGCGACGCGAAGATTTCGAGCAGCGTCATCTCCCGGCGCTTCAGCTGCACCTCGCGTTTGCCGACCTTCACCGAGCGGCTGGCGCGGTCGAGGACGATATCGCCACAGGTGACGAAGTTGGTCGCATCGCCGCTGCGTCTGCGCACCAATACCCGCGCCCGCGCCTCCAGCTCGCGAAAGTCGAAGGGCTTGACGAGATAATCGTCGGCGCCGAGATCGAGGGCGCCGACGCGGTCATCGACTTCGGAGCGGGCCGTCAACATAATGACGGGCGTGCTCACGCGGGCACGTCTTAGTCCTTTCAGGATTTCGAAGCCGTCAAGTCCGGGAAGCATGACATCGAGGATGACGAGATCATAGTCGGTGAAGGCCAGGATCTCGGCTGCGGCACGACCGTCCGTCTGCCAATCGACCACATGGCCGATAGCCTGAAAGCGCCGACATATGGCTTCGCCAACGTCTTGCGTATCTTCAACGAGCAGAATGCGCATATCAGCCTTAATGCCTAGCCGTCATGACCTCCGGACGCAACGGTTCACCGTGCTTAGGCCGCTTCCGGATAGAGCCACACGCTTTCGCGCGGAATCTCGGCCCAGACCGTGCCGGCAGCTACGAACCGCGGGCCGAATGCCTTGGCCTTGAACTCGCCATAGGACAGACGGTACTCCCAGCGGTCACCGAGGAAGAGACAAGCCTCAAGCTGCATTTCGATCCGGCCGGATGCCGGCTGATCATGAACGATGATCTGCTCGACACGGATAACGGCCTTGCCGTCGCTCTGCGCTCCCTCGCCCATCATCACCCCATCGAGCTGCCAGTTGGAGCCGCGAATGCTGGCTACGGCTCCATCCCGCGTGATGCGTCCCGAGGCGACATTGTTTGCACCTAGGAAGTCGGCGACATAGAAGCTTGTCGGCTTCGAATAGATATCCTGCGGAGGGCCCTCCTGCTCGACCTTTCCGTTGCGCAGAAGGAGGATATTGTCGGAGGCCGCGAGCGCTTCGGCCTGATCATGCGTGACGAGAACGCCGCAGATGCCGAGATCGAGGACGAGTTTGCGGATCCAGTAGCGCGCCTCCTCACGAAGTTTCGCATCCAGATTGGACAGCGGCTCGTCCATGAGCAGGATCTTCGGCTCATAGACGAGAGCGCGGCAGATGGCGACGCGCTGTTGCTGGCCGCCCGAGAGCTGATCGGGATAGCGCTCTGCGAGGTGGCCGAGGCCGATCTTGCCGAGCGTCTCCAAAACGCGCTTTTCAGCGTCAGCCTTGTTCACTCCCCGCAGTTTCAGGCCATAAGCCACATTCTCTGCCACGGTGCGGTGCGGCCACAATGCGTAGGACTGGAACACCAGTCCGATATTGCGGTTTTCGGGCGCGACGGTGACGCGCTTCTCGCCATCGAAGACGACTGCGCCGGCGATCTTGACTTGCCCGATCTCGGGCTGCTCAAGCCCGGCGATGCAGCGCAGCAGCGTCGTCTTGCCGCTACCGGAAGCACCGAGCAGCGAGACGATGGAGCCGCGATTGGCGGTGAAGGAGGCGCCCTGGAGGATGTGCAGGCCGCCCAGATATTTATGCACGTTTTGAACGATGAGATCAGTCATGGATCTTGGCTCCCAGACGAAGGGCGAGGGCAAGGCCGCCGCCGGTAAGAAGGATGCTGACAAAGGCGAGTGCTGCGATGGTGTCCATCGCTCCGGACTGGAGTTGCGCCATCATCAGTGATCCGATGACCTCCGCGCCGGCACTCATGAGATAGATGCCCGTTGCGTAATCGCGCAGGAACACGATCATGATCAGCGCCCAGGCTCCCACCAGGCCTGGCCTGATGATGGGGATGACAATATCGCGCCAGCTTCGGCCGATGGTGGCGCCCGTCGTGCGCGCGGCTTCCTCGAGCTCGGGGCTCACCTGGATCAGCGTGCCCTGTAGCAGGCGCAGGCCATAGGAAAGCCCGACGATGACATAGGCTGCAAACAAGCTGATCAGCGTCGTCCTGAGCGGAATGAGGAACGGGATGAACAGGAACAGCCAGAAGAAGGCAAGGCCGATGATGAGGCTCGGCATGGCGCGCGGCAGGAGTACCATATAGTCGAGCACGGTGTTGGACAGGCCCTTGTGGCGATGTCCAGCAAGCCCGATCACGAGATAGATAGCAACCGCGGCCGCTCCACCGACGACGGCAAGGATGACCGTGTTGACGATACCGCGAAACAGGCTTGGCACTTCAACAAGCGTGGCAAAATGCGCGACGGTCAGATGCGCGAGCGGATTGACCCCCTGCCCCCAGGCATCGACGAAGGCGCGCAGCACGATGCCGCCGATCGGCAACAGCACCGATACGAAAAGCCAGAAGCCGATGAAGGAAAGCGCAATGATCTGGCCGGTGGCTCCAAGCCGCATCACCGTCGTGCGCGCGCCTTTGCCGCCAAGTGCCGCATAGCGACGGCTATGGCGCAACAGGCGGCGCTGATACCAGACGAGCGGCAGCGTCAGAAGCACGAGCAGCACGACGACGACAGCCATCAACTGGTAGGTCGGCACGCCAAACAACGTGGTGAGCTTGTAGACATAGGTGGTGAGCACGACGATGCCGCTCGGATCGCCCAGCACATAGGGAACACCGAACATCTCGAAGCCGATCAGGAGGTTCAGCGCGGTGGCAAAGACGAGCGCCGGCAAGACCATGGGAAGCGTCACGTCCAGGCAGACACGCCAGATCGGCGAACCCATCGACCTTGCGGCCTCCTCCAGATCGGACGGCAGGTTGCGCATGGCAGCAGCGACATAGAGATAGACATGCGGCACATGCGCAAGCCCCGTCACGATGACGATGCCGGTCAATGAATAAAGATTCCAGGGCGCGGCACCGAAGATGTCGCGGGACAGCATGGTGAGGAACCCGGAAGGGCCGACGGCTACGGTGTAGCCGAAGGCAAGCACGATGGCCGAGATGAACATCGGCACGAGGACGACGACTTCGAGCGCCTTGCGGAACTTGACGTCAGTCCTTGTCAGAAGGAAGGAGAGCGCGGCGCCGAGCGGCACCGCGATCGCCACCATGCCCACCGCCATGATGACCGTGTTCCAGAGCGCATCGTAGAACATTTCGTCGGTCAGGATATAGCGATAGGCCTCGATCGAGAGCTTGCTGCTGCGCGCAAAGAACGGTCCATCGAGCAGGCTCTGGTAGATGATCAGTGCGATCGGAGCGAGAACGATGACGGCGAGCAGGCCGATGACGATACGCCGGAAGCCCAGGGCGTTGCCAGGCTGCGGGATTGGCGCAAAATTCTGGCTCGCATGGGCGGCAGGCCGTCCGGCGTGAGACAGAGTTGATACTGGCGTCGACGGTGCCGACATCGGCTCGCCTCCTTATCGATGGTTGTGGTTCTTGGCTGGCTTGGGCGCGTGTCAGCTCTTGACCGAGCCGCGCCACTTCTTGAGGAATTCGAGCCGCTTCATCGGATCCATGAACTCCAGACGCGAGTCATCGAGCGCGATGGGCTTCAGGTTGCCGCCGACCAGTTCATTGATGGTGTTGAGGTTGTATCCCTGGTCGACATCGGTGCGCAGCGACGGCATGCCCTTCGAGGCGATGGCGTTCTGGCCTTCCTGCGACAACATGAAATCCAAAAACAGCTGGGCCGAGTTAGGATGCGGGGCGTTCTTCATGATGGCGGCGACGCGCGAAAAGGCCGGCGTGTAGTCCTGACCGAAGGCGACGCCGAGGTTGGAGGCGCTCTTGACCCAATCGAGCGCGTAGGAACCGATCAGGTTGAAGGCGATGACGTTCTCACCGGAGACCACGGTTTCGCGCATTGAGCCGGTCGAGGAATAGGTCTTGCCCTTCGCGGTGCCGAATGCTCCGACCAGATCCCAATAGTCGCTGCGCTGCTTGGAATCATTGGTCTGGATCATGAAGCCGACGCCGGATTTTTCCGGATCGAAAGTTGCGACTTTACCCGCGACATCCTTCTTGCCGAGATACTCGATCAGGGCTGCGCGCGTACGCGGCACTTCGGCCTCCGGCAGAGCGAGCTTGTTATAGATCATGCCGATCGGCTCGAGCGTGGTGGCATAGACGGTCTTGTCATAGACGGCCCAGCTTGGAAGTGCGCCGATTTCGGACGAGGAATAGGAGACGAGATAGCCGTCGACGGCGAGCTTGACGGTCTGGTCCATCGCCGACGTCCAGACGAGGTCGCCGCCGACCTGGCCGGCCGCGGCTTCGGAGATCACGCGATTATAGACGCCGTTGGTGCCGATATCGTTGTAATCAACCCGAATACCCGGATATTTTTTGGTGAAAGCATCGAGTAGGGCTTGTGCCTGTGTCAGGTCGGTTGCGGCGTAGATCGAGATCACGCCTTCCTTCTTGGCAGCGGCGATCAGATCGTCGCTGGCGGCAAGCGCTGCACCGTTGATGCCGACCGTTATGGCGGCCGCGAGACTGAGTTTTCTGAAAAGCAGTGACATCTAATATCCTCCCAATTGACTGCTGGATGTGATTTGTTGCCATCGCAAACCGCTATCGCTTCCGCCCACGCCATCCTGAAGACGAGCGGGATGGACAGGCCTTCAACAGAAGGCCGCCAGCGGCTGAGTGATTTGGCGGATGGCCGTAAGGCGACGAACGATTGCCGCTAGACGCGGCCGAGCATGATGTTCATGGATTCCCTCCCAATGGCCGATCGGTTTGGAACCGATCGTCTCTGTCCTCTACAGATCGGGACAAGCTGGCATCGATTCCTGTCAGAGAACTGTCACGACGGAAGAAGTTTTAAATTGCAAGGGAGAGACCTTTATCGGATAGGTCCTGCGTCTAAACTGCGGCGAGATGTTCGATCGCCCCACTGGTCAGTTCGAGCGCGGTAGCTTCGACGATTGCATCTATCGCCACGCGCAGGCGCGGCAACATAATGGGTGCGGCCGGCCAGACGGCGTGAACAGGTAGATGACCAGAAATGCGATCTTCAAAAACAGAGATCAACTGACCGCCGGAAATCTCGTCTCGCACCAGCCATTGAGGCACCAGACCAAGCCCTTGCCCCGATCTGATCGCCGAGAGCGTGAGAAGGCTGCCCTCCAGCAGCAGTCGCGTCCTCGGATGCCATATCGATAGCTCGCCGCTCGGTAACCGGAACTGCCACGGTGCCGGACGACCGTTCCTTGGGGCGCCGATCAGATCGTGATCGGCGAGATCCTCGATCGTCTCCGGCCGCCTGCGGTTGTCGAAATAACCTCGGGAGCCGCAGAGAACGAGGCGCTGCACACCTAACCGCCGGGCGATCAGCCCGCCAGTGTCTGGCAGTTCACCGATGCGAACGGCCAGATCGATGCCACTGTCGGCTAGATTGATATGCTCGATTGAGGTGCTGATATCGAGACTGAGCCGGGGCCATTTACGCGAAAGGGCGTAAAGCGCCGGCGCGACGATTTGCGAGCCGAAAAGCGGCGGCAGGCTGACATTGAGAGTGCCCGCGGGCTCGTCGGAAAGGCCGGAGATTATCGTCTCGACCCGATGAATATCCCGCCAGGCGGTCTCGCAGACATCGCGGTAGGCGATGCCTTCCACCGTCAACGATAGGCTGCGGGTCGTGCGCTTGAACAGCCTGATGTTCAGGCGCTTCTCGATGCGCCCGATCGCCTTGGCAACCGCCGAGGCGGAAAGCCGTAGCCGGGTCGATGCCGCAACGAAACTTCCCGCTTCGCAGACCGCCAGAAACACTCCGATATCGTCGCCCGGCTGATGCTGCATGGGGCCACCATTCAAGAATTTAATTCGGTAATATAACGATTATTTGTCGCTTTAACAGCGTTTCAGGCGCGGATAACTTCAATTCATGACCAATATTCGCACCTACGCCATCATCGGAGGCACGTCAGGCATCGGTCTGGCGCTTGCTCAGACACTTGCAAAACGGGGAGACCGGCTGCTGATCGGCGGCCGGTCTCCGGACAATCTCGCCAAAGCTCTGGCCGCGCTCGGCCCTGCGGCATCCGGCCGAACCGTGGAGATAACGGACCGCACCTCGCTCGATCGCTTCTTTGCCGAGACGCCGATGCTATCGGGCCTTTTCACACCCGCCGCCTCCTATCAGACCGGCACCTTCCGCGACGGCGGCATCGAGACCAGCGAAGCCCTATTCGAAGCCAAGTTCTGGGGACAATATCGCGCCGTCCATGCCGCGCTGCCGCATCTTCGTGCCGATTCATCTGTCGTGTTGATGTCCGGTGCCGCCTCGGCCCGGCCAGTCGGCGCCCCGGCCTATGCCGCCTGCAATGCTGCACTTGAGGGGTTGGCGCGCGGCCTTGCACTGGAACTCAATCCGATCCGGGTGAATTGCCTCTCGCCCGGCACGACGGATAGCGAATTGTGGCGCAACCGACCGGACCATGTGCGGGAGCCGGCCTACGAGTACTGGCGCAAGATCTGCCTCGTCCAAAGGCCGGCCACAGTCGAAGAGCAAGCCCACGCTGCCCTCTTCCTGCTCGACAACACCAACATGACCGGCAGCACGCTCTTCTGCGACGGCGGCTACACCATGCGCTGATCCGAAAGGTGACGGCGCCCAGGCCTGTCGCGTGACGTCCTGCTCCAAAGATCTACGTTAACCATCTATTAAGATTTGCGGCCGCTCGGCGATGACCCAAATTGACTTCGCGGGCCGCAAAACTTAACAATTCGTTAACACTGTTCCTTTGGGCAAAGGCGTTTGTATGTTTTGCGTCGTCCGGCCAGCCAGCCTGTTCTCTGCTGGCAAAACTATTGTCTCTGCCTTCACTTTTGCGGTCGCACTGCTTGCCTGCAATACAGGTGCCTCGGCAGCGTCGGACCCGATCATGCCCACAGGCTCGATAACATCGCAGCCGATCGGGCATTACGAATTCTGCCAGCGACGCCCTGAAGAATGCTCGATCCATCCGACTGACTTGCGTCCCCTCCAGATCACGCAAAAGGTCTGGGACGAGATTGTCGAGGTCAATACCTCGGTGAACACATGGGTCAAGCCGATCAGCGATCTCGATCACTACGGCGTCGTGCAATACTGGAACTATCCTGACGACGGCATGGGCAATTGCGAGCATTATGCCCTGGAGAAGCGCCGCGAACTGATGAAGAAAGGCATTTCGCTTGCCGATCTGCTGATCACGGTCGTGCGTCTTCCGGATGGAGAAGGTCACGCCGTCGTCACCGTGCGCACCGACCGCGGCGATTTCATTCTCGACAATCTGACCGATCAGGTCAAAGACTGGACGCACACGCCCTATCACTATCTGAAGCGGCAGGCGATCAACGACACCGGGCGCTGGGTTGATATCATCCAGAAGCCGACCGTCGTCGCGAGTGTGATGAACTAAGCCATTCCCCAAAGGCAGGCTTGAAGCGTCGTGCCCTCTATTTTTCCAGCATGCGTGCCAGCATGTGCCTGATATGATCCTGGCCGCCGAAGAAGATCGCAACGACGGTAATCATCAGCCGTTCTTCGTCCGATCGAAACCAGACAACGGCCTTGTCGCGCCGCAGAAAGCGAATACCCGGATGAATATCCGGCCGCAACGTTCCGATGTAAGGCGTCTCCACCAAACGATCGATATCCGTGCGAAGCTGGCGAATCCGGTCGGCCGCACGCGCCCAGGCTTCGTCGGAAGTGTCTCCCAGATCACCGTAGGCCTCGGACAGATGATCGAAGATCAGCTCGAAATCGAGGACAGCATCCCGCGAATATTCAAGATTCCACACTGAGCGCTCGCCGCTTGCGCTCGATCATATCCTCGATGCGATCTCCCATATCGGTGGCCGAGATCTTCGAGCCTTCCAGCCGCCGCTGGATCACGGTGCGCAGTGCTTCCGTCTCGGCGGCGTCAGCCTCCGTCTTTTGACGAAGAAGCTCCAAGCCCTGCTGCAAGACCGAGCTCAAACTTGAATAGCGCCCAGCGTCAACAAGCGAACGCGCGAATGCGTCCTGCTGATCCGTAAGGGAGATCGATGATTTGATGCTCATTGGTTGGGCTCCTTTTCACGTAAAGTGCTACTCAGTCGCATATATGTCAAGACATCCGTCTTTCGGGTGATCGAGCGCTAAACCAGCCTTGACTTCAAATAGTAAATAATAAATTCTCTATTCGTTTTTAGGAGTTGCAATCGTGAACGACACTGCTGCCATCACGCCGGGCCAAGTATCGGATGAATTTGCCATGTTGGATGCGACTGCCCAAGCCGATCTTGTTCGGCGCGGAGAGGTCACGCCGCTCGAACTTGTCGACGCGGCCATCGCCCGAATAGAGCGCATCAACCCCGACATCAACGCGTTGGCTTCGGTGGATTTCGATCTCGCCCGCAAGCGCGCCGCAGAGATAGAGACGAACGGTCCCTTCGCCGGCGTGCCGACGCTGATCAAGGACCTCATGCCCTATCCCGGTCACGCAGCGGCATTCGGAACACGCCTGTTTGCCGGCCAGAAGACTCCTGCGGGCTCCCCCTATACCGACGCCCTGGATGCCGCCGGGCTGATCACTCTCGGCAAAAGCGCAACTTCCGAATTCGGGCTGCTCGGCACGACTGAAACACTCAGCAATGGCGCAACGCGCAATCCCTGGGGTGTCTCCCGATCGCCCGGTGGTTCATCGGGCGGCGCGGTCGCCGCGGTTGCCTCTGGCATGGTGCCGATGGCCCATGCGTCTGACGGCGGCGGCTCAATTCGCGGGCCATCTTCATTCACAGGCCTCTTCGGCTTCAAGCCCAGCCGGGGGCGCACCGTGTCCAATGGCATGCCAGCCGAAATGCCGACGGCGCGGCTGATCGCAGACCATTGCGTCAGCCGGTCGGTCCGCGACAGCTACCATTGGCTATCCGTCACCGAGCGAGCGGACCGGGTGACCATGCTTCCGTCACTCGAGGCTTTGAGGAAATCGCCGCGACAGCGATTGCGCATCGGCGCCTATCGCCTGGATTGCTTTGGCTCGCAGCCATCTTCGGAAGCGCAAACCGCGCTCGAAACGGGTATTCGGCTCTGCCGTCTCCTGGGCCATGACGTCATCGACGTTCAAGGCCCAACGATCGATACTCGCGCCACAAGTGAGGCATTCCTCACGCTGACGGGTTACAGTATCGGTCAGTTGCTGAATCAGGTGCGGCAGATGCTGGGAAGCAGTTTCAATCCAGATCTGTTCGAGCCATATACGCTTGATCTCGCCCGCAGGGCAGAGGGCACGCCGCCCGAAACCCTGGCAAGGCTGGTGGCAGCGCTCCATCTCGCAGAACGGGATGCCGATACGTCGCTCGCGGACATAGACATTCTCCTTTCGCCCACTGTCCCGATGCCAGCCTTTCCGCTCGGCACGCATGGACCAGAGCAGGCGCCTGCCGAAGCGGATGCATTCATAGCGAGACTTGCGGGATATACGGTCGTCGCATCGCTTGCCGGCTGGCCGGCAATGTCGGTTCCCCTTCATCGTACCGCGAACGGCCTGCCGATCGGCTGCCATTTCGCTGCCGCCAGAGAGCGGGATGACCTCTTGTTCTCACTGGCACTCCAGCTCGAGGAAGCCGCGCCATGGATGAGCGATCTGGCCACTTTGCCCGAGGTGACCGCATGCCGCAAAAGCTGAAGGATGAGGTGCGTGATCGCATCGTCGAGGCGGCAGGCACAGTGTTTGCCGAACAGGGCTTTACGGCAGCCAGGCTTGCCGATGTTGCAGAGCGGGCCGGTATCAGTACCGGCAACATCTACAAATATTTCGAAGACAAGGAGGCGCTGTTCAATGCCATTGTCACCGCGCCCATTGCGGCGCGACTGCTACGGCTTTTGCGCGCTCGCCTGAGAGAATTCGAAAGGCTGGATCGTTGGGAAGGCGCCACCGCAAGCGGCTCGGAGGCTGCGCGCGCACTTCTGTCGTTCTGGATCGACCATCGTCTTGCCGTACTCATCCTCCTGCGCGGCGGCCGCGGCACGCGCTTTGAACGGGTGAGGACTATGATGATCAACGAAATGGAGCGCCTCGCCTCTGCATACGCGGAGAAAAGAGAAGGCGGCGATGCGCTGTCGCCGCCTGCAAGATTCGTATTGCACAAGGTCTTTGCCCGCACGGTCGACATGATCGCAGACATTCTCGAAGCGCACCAAGATCCGCAGGCCATCCAACAGGCAGTCGCCGTCTTCTGGCGCTATCAGCTTGCCGGATTGCAGGCTTTGTTAAACCCTGGCCCGCGCTGAAAAATGGAGCCATCACGGTCATCAACCTGACGATGCCATTATCCCGCCCATGCGGCGACCGACCAGTTCAATTGAAAATTGACTGCCTCGGTTGGCCCATGCTAGGCCTCGAACATGCCCAGACCGACCAGAGCCGAAATTGACGCTGAGATCCTCGATCACGCCGCAGGATTGTTCGCGAAGCACGGTTTCGCCAACACCTCGCTCCAACAGATCGCGGATGCCGTCAACTATTCGAAAGCCGGGTTGCTGCACCACTATCCCAGCAAGCAGGCGCTCTACGATGCGGCGATGGAAACGAGCCGCGATCACATGGAGACATTGCGCGCCAGTGTGGAAACTCTTGCTCCGGGCATCGAGCGCGATCGAGCCGTCGTGGAAGCTTCCGTCACCTTCGCATATGATTGGCCGGGAATTTCAGCATTTCAATACCGTTTGGCGGAGAATGGGCAGAATGCCGATCCCGAGATGATAGAGCTCGGGATGATCATGTATGCGGCACTTGGCATTGATATGCAGTCCGTCGAGCAGGAACGGATCGTCCGCGTCACGAGCGCATTCACCGGTCTCGGGATCACGGCATCGGTTGCCGTGCGCGCGGATCTCAAGCGGGAGTGGCGCGGCTTTATCGTGGCGGCTGCGATGGACGCACTCGGTCATGCTGGCAGCAGCTCAAGGAAGGCGAGCTGATTGCTGGATAGTTTCCAGCAGGGCCTCTATCCCAGCCGACTGATCAGCAATCTTCGTCTTGCTCCCATGCTTAATCCCGTCACGGAATCGGCTGCAGAAACATGCGCTCATAGCTAAAGAACGGCGGCTGCTTTCCAAACCGTGCGTTGGCTTCGATACCGTCAGGATCGTTGGCGACCTTTTCGCGGTAGGTGAGATACGCCTCATCATCTGGAAAGGTGAACAGGGCTATGGCAATATCGTCAGCCCCATCCTCTCCCACGCCGGGAAAGCTTATGCCAATGCCGGCTGGTCTCTCACGGGGAAGGAAGTAGCCATGATGCGTTCCACCGTGGCGCTCGATAAGTTTGATCCATATTTTCGCATAGGCTTTGAAGTCCTCGATCCTGTCCGGATCGAGGCGATAGCGAACCTCGCATGTTACTGGCGCATTCGACATCGAGCATTGCCTCACTCACAAAACACTACTGCTGGCATGGCTGCAAAGCTGAGTCCATGGAGAACAATGGAGAGGGTTGCGGCAGAGCTGCTCGCTCGACATCAGATGAACTTCACGCTGCCGCTCGCAGGAAGAAGCGGCAGCGGTCAATCATGTTTTCTCCCGTGCGGAGTTGTCTTTGGATAGCATGAAGAGAAAATCGACATCATCACCGATGATGGCGTCGATCAGCCCATCGGCAATGCACTGCCGGATCATCGGAAGATAATCCCGCCCGCTCTGCCAGAACAGAGCCAGCTTTTCAGGCAATGGCAGGCTGAGACGTACGGCAATGCCCGCCTCCCGGAGCGATTCGGCGTCGGCTCGATGAAAGCGGTTCAGTTCCAGAGAGACACCGTCGATCCCGCCTGCGCGCATCGAGGCCACGATATCGACCGGGCGGTGATGCAGGATGGCTTCCGTCTGCAGGCGGGGCTCTATTTCCTTCACGCGCCGAAGATCGATGTGGTCGAAAGAGGATATGGCGACATGCTGGAAGGCATCGAGATCCCGCAACGTGCCGACCATGATGTCGATCAGGCGGTCGCCACGTTCGGGCTCCTTCATCTCGATTGCCAGGCGCGTATCACTCTGCTTGGCCCAAAGGACGACATCGGCGAGCGTCGGCACAGGCGTACCGGCAAAGCGCCCGTCGAATTTCGCGCCGGCATCGAGCGTCAGAATATGCTCGAGATCATGATCGGCGACAAAGCCGAAGCCATTGGTGGTCCGCTCCAGCGTACGGTCATGGATGACGACGATCTGGTCGTCGCGTGTCAGCATCAGATCGATCTCGCTTTCGTTCGCACCGGCCGCGACGCCCTGCTCGAATGCGAGGATTGTGTTTTCCGGAAAGCGGCGGCTGAAACCACGATGGGCGGCGATGCGCAGCAGGCCATGACGAGCCGCGTTGAGAGGCAAAGGCACTGGAATTCTCCTTGAGGGTCGAAACGATATTTGGGGCTAGTGAAGCGTTGGATCGAAGGCGTCGCGCAGGTAGTCACCGATGAGGCTGATCGACAGTGACAGCAGAAAGATTACGATCCCGGGCAGCATCGAGATCCACCATTCGGTCATGATGTAATCGCGCCCCGCGCCCACCATGCTGCCGAGGCTGACCAATGGCGGCTGGATACCAAGCCCGAGGAAGCTCAGCGCCGATTCCTGCAGCAGGATCTCCGGCAGGATCACGGTGAGATTGACGAGAACGACCGAGAGGATATTCGGCAGGACATGCAGAAAGGCGATGCGCGGCATGCCGGCGCCATTGCGCTTCAAGGCCGCGACGTAGCCGCGCTCCAGCTCTAGGCCGGCCATGGTGCGCACCAGCCGGGCATAGCGCTCCCAGCCGTAGAGGCCGAGCAGCCCCATGAAGAGCCAGAGATTGTCGCCGAAGAAGGCGAGCACGGCGAGCGCGATGATCAGGAATGGCATCGAGGCCTGGAAATCTACCGCCACCCGGATCAGCATGTCGGCAAAGCCGCGGCGAAATGCGGCAAGCAGCCCGAGCGTCGTGCCGAGCGCCAGGCTGATCGCCGAAGCGCCGAGCGCGATGAGCAGGCTGGTGCGCAACCCGTAGAAGATGCGGCTCAGAATATCACGGCCGAGTTCATCGGTACCCAGCATGTGCTTGAATGTGCCGCCAAACAGGATCGGCGGAACCTTGCGAGCGTGAAGATCGATCTGCGCAAAGCGGTAGGGTGCAAAAACATTGGCAAAGATCGCCACAAGAACGAAGCTGACAAGCACGATCGCGCAGAGCGCCGTCGTGACATCGAGACGCAGACGGCGCGGGGTTTTCCCAGGCTTGATCTTCGAGAGCACGTCGGCGTCGGTCGCTGTGTTCGTCATGGCTATAATCTTTCCATTGGCCGATCAGGCCGAAGCTCGATGCCGCAGGCGCGGATCGGCGAGAATGTAGAGGCAATCGATGAGAAGGTTGGCGCTGACCATCGTTGCGGTGATCAGCAGCACGATCGTCTGCACAATATTGAGGTCGCGCTGCGCTACCGATGACACGAGGAAGCGGCCGACGCCCGGCCAGGCGTAGACGGTCTCGACCACGGCCGCGCCGCCGATCATGCCGCCGACGAGGAAGCCAAGCATGGTCAGAAGCGGCAATGCCGCATTCGGCATGACATGCTGCCATAGAACGGCGCGTTCGCCGATCCGCTTGGCACGGGCGGCAAGGATATAGCGCTGCCCCAGCACCTCAAGCACGCTCGAACGGACGAAACGAGCAATGATGCCGGCATTGTAAAGACCGATCACCAGAACCGGCATGACCAGATGCGCCACCGTCGACCCGCCACCGCTCGGCAGCAGCCGCAACGACACGGCAAACAGCTGGATAAGCAGAATAGCGATGAGAAAATTCGGGAGCGAATGCATCAGCACCGCCAGCATCATCACGAAACGGTCGATCAGACCGCCCCGGTTGCGTGCGGCCAGAATGCCGAGAGGCACACCGGCGCCGAAAGCCAGAACAAGAGCTGCACCCATCAATTCCAGCGTCGCCGGCACCTTGGATAGTACCAGCGTCAGGGCGTCCTGTCCGTTCAGCAGCGAGGTACCGAAATCGCCACGCAACAGATGGCCGAGATAGGAAAAATACTGGATGTAGAGCGGCTGATCGAGGCCCCATTGCTGCCGCATCAGCGCCACCACTTCCGGCGGCGTCTCGACGGGCAGCAGCGAATGGAGGGGATCGCCGCTGACACGCAGAATGATGAAGGTGAAGGTGATCGCCAGGAAGAGCGTGACGAGAGCCCTGAGCAGCGCGCGCGCGATAGACTGAAGCATGGCCTGTTCCTTCAGAGCGTTTCGAGAACGGCTGTTGCCTGCCGCATCTTGTGGCGCCGTCCGCGTGGCACGGCGGAGAGAAGCTTTGCAGTGTAGGGATGCGCTGGATTTGCAAAGACGTCTTCGGTCTGGCCGGTTTCGACGATCTGTCCCGCCTCCATGATTGCGACGCGATGCGAGACGTGGCGGACGACGCGCACGTCGTGGCTGATGAAGAGCAGCGACAGGCCGCGGGCACGCTGAAGATCTAGCAGGAGGTTGAGAACCTGCGCCTGTACCGAGACATCGAGAGCCGAGACCGGCTCATCGCAGAGTAGGATCTTCGGCTCGACGACCAAAGCACGGGCGATGGCGACGCGCTGCCGCTGCCCACCGGAAAGCTGATGCGGGAATTTCTCCAGCGCGGAGACCGGCAGGCTAACGGCCTTGAAGGTCTCGGCGGCGCGGTCAAGCCGGCTCGACGGGTGACCGATACCGTGGATCGCCAGTGTCTCCAGCATCTGGTGGCCGACGCTGCGGCGCGGATCAAGCGCGCCCAGCGCATCCTGCGAGATCACCTGCAAATGCTTCGCCAGCCCACGCCGGTTGGGTTTCATCAGGCTCTTGAAAGACGTGCCAAATAGCGCGATCTCGCCTGAGGTCGGCTCACGATCGCCGCATAGGAGCGAGGCAAGCGTGGACTTGCCGCAACCGGATTCCCCAACCAGACCAAGCGTTTCACCGGGTTTCAATTCCAGGCTTATATCCTTGATCGCGTGAAATCCCTGAACTCGTCCGGGCCATAGGGAGAAGCCCGGCGAATAGGAAAAGTGCAGATTGCGGGCGACGAGCGCGATCTCTGCCCCTTCCCCACGCGATGGCGTCGTCTTTTCAAGCATCGTGGGAACTCCAGGGATTGAAACAGGCAAGCGAAGCCCTGCCGGCAATCAGCGGCGGCACCGTCGTCGCACAATTGGTCTCGACCCGCGGGCAGCGCGGTGCGAAGGCGCAGGCCTGCGGCACTGTGCCGTGCAGCTTCAGTTCGCCGGGAATATCGGCGAGCTTTTCAAGCGGCCTGCCGCGCCCGGGCATCGCCTCCAGCAGCAGCCGTGTATAGGGATGGCGCGGATTGTCGTAGAGATCATCCGTCCGGTTGATCTCGACCAGCGAGCCCGCATACATCACGGCGATGCGGTCGCAAACCTCGGAGACCAGATCGAGATCGTGGCTGATGAAGATCATCGGGATGCCGCGCTCGCGTACTGCCTTGACTAGCAGCGCCACGACCTGCGCCTGAACGGTGACGTCGAGCGCAGTGGTCGGCTCATCGGCAATGATCAGCCGAGGCTGCATGGCAAGCGCCATGGCGATCATCACACGCTGGCACATGCCGCCGGAAAATTGCGCGGGATAGGCATTGTAACGCGTTTCCGGCTGTGGAATGGCCACCTCGGCGAGCAGCCGCAGCGCCTCGGCCTTGGCTTCGCTCGGCATCATGCCGGCACTCACGGCCGCCTCGGAAATCTGAGAGCCGATGGTCCGCACCGGATTGAGACAGGAGACCGGCTCCTGAAAGATCAGGCCGATGGGCGGCAACTTTGCACGCGCCATCGAGCCAAGCTCGCCCGCGTCGTACATGGAGTCCTGAAAGGAGATATATCCCGTCGCCCGAGCCGTCGGACCAAGCAAGCCGGCAAGGGCAAGAGAGGTGACGCTCTTGCCCGATCCGCTCTCCCCGACGATGCCGAGGATTTCGCCTGCGGCAAGGTCGAAGGAGACATTGTTGACCGGATGGAATCGACCCGACTTCGTTTGAAACGTGACACTCAAATCGTCAACGGAAAGGACGGGAGGAAGCATCTCAGGAAAGCTCAGCTCTTCTGCTCTTCGAAGGCAAGGCTACCCGCGCCAAGATCCATCTGGAATGCCGGCAGCGGCTGCCACTTGATGCCCTTGCGGATACCGAAGAAGACGGCGTTCTGATGCAGAACCGTCACGCCCGGATCCTGCCATTCGATCAGATTGAGCATGTCGCGGAAGATCTTGGCGCGATCGGCCGGATCGACGGCCTGCTCCATCTTCGCGCCGAGAGCATCGAAATCCGCATTCTGCCAGATCTTGAAGGAATTCAGGTTCCCGGCTGAGCTGAACTGGGTGAAGAAGGAAATGTAGGGGTCCGGGATCTGGCCGGTGCTTGACCAATTGCCGGTGGCGCGGGTCGAGGAATTTTCGAACAGCTTGCCGCTTTCGACGAACTTCATCTTGGCATTGACGCCAACGGCCTGCCACATGGCGACGACCGCCTGCGTGACGGGGTTTTCCGCCGTGTAATAATTGTTCTGCGAGCGGATTTCGATTTCTTCGCCGTTATAACCTGCATCCTTCAGGAGCTGCATCGCCTGATCCGGATCATATTTGTAGGCCGGATAATCCTTGAGATAGACGGGACCATAGAGTTCGAACTGCAGGCCGTTCGGCACCCTGGTGCGGCCATTCCAGATCGTATCGACGATCGCCTGACGGTCGATGGCAAGAATGAGCGCCTGGCGAACGCGCGGGTCTTTGAAAGCTGGATTGTTCTTGTCGAAAAACAGGATGCGATGGTTGGGAACCGGGCCACCGACGATCTCGTGACCTGTGCTGGCGGTAACCACTGCTAGCTGATCCGGCGGCAGGTCCGTCGCAATATCATAGTCGCCGGCCAGCAGACCGGCGATGCGCGAGGAAACTTCCGGCACGATGCGCAACGTCACGCGCTTGGCAGCCGGCTTGCCGCGAGAGGCCTGATCGTGAGCAGCCAGAACCACATTTTCATTGGTCGCATAGCTCTCGACCTTGTAGGGGCCGGCGCCGACGGGCTTCTGGCGCCAGGTCGTCCAATTGCCGCCGTTCTTCTGCCAGGCGTCCTTGCTTATGACGACCGCGGCATAGGATGCGAGGCGTTGCAGGAAGATCGGATCCTGGAATTTGGTGACGAAGCGAACGGTCAGCGGATCCACAACTTCGACATGATCGAGGCTGGTGAAATTGGTGCGATAGGTGGGGTAGCCCGGCGCATCCTTGTTCAGAAGCCGCTCAGGGCCGAACGAGAAGGCGACATCCTCGGCGGTCATTTCGCGACCATCATGGAAGATCACGCCCGGACGCAGCTTCATTTCCAGAACCGTCGGCGAGACCCAGGTCCAGGACGTGCCGAGATTGGGCTTCACCGAAAAATCGCCACGCATGTCAAGCGCGAGAACCGTCTCGTGGATCGAATAATTGTTGCGGAAAGCGACGTTGCTGGCTGCATCGACCGGCTCTTGCGATATCGGATTCTGCTGAACGGCAATGCGAAGCTCAGGCCTGTTGTCCTCACCATTATCGGCCCAGGCAGAGAGCGCCGGCACGAAACTGGAGAGGCCGGCCGCCGCTCCCAAGAGCAGCGTGGTGCGGCGGGTAACAGCCATATTCAGGCCGCTGAGCAAGGTATCGGACATCGGCACAGTCTCCAACCAAATGAATTGCACAAACGTTTGCGCAGATGAAAAACGGCCACTTGCACTCAAAACTGCCGTTTCAACTACGCAAGGGAGAATGGCCGCAAACTAGGGGAGCTGGATGACGCACGTATGACAAGTTCAGGCGGCACGAAGCGTATCGGACGCTTTGCAACGCGCGCTTCCAATGGCAAATTCGACAACTCAACCAGAAGATCAAGCGACGCCTCGCAGAGCTGATCCGTCGGTTGAGCCACTGTCGTCAAGGGTGGTGCCCAATAAGCGGTGTCGGGCACATTGTCGTAACCGACAACAGAGATATCGTCAGGAATCCGAATTCCGCTGTCACGCAGGAATGCAACGACCTCGATGGCAAGCCCATCGCTGCCACAGATGAGAGCCGTCGGCCGCTCCGGCGAGGCCAGGATGCCGAGGAACGTCTTGCGATCGCTCTCACCTCTCTCGAAGGATATGACATCGCCAGCAATAGAACCCTGACTGGCGGCAATCGTCTCTTCAAAGATCGCCAGGCGATCGCGCAGCGCATTGCGGCTGATGCGATAGACGAAAGAGATGCGGCGATGCCCAAGTCCATTCAGGTGATCGAACAGCAAGTTCATCCCATATCGATCATCGGTGAGCACTGCCGGCAGCGGCCCCGTCAACCCCGCGCCAAGCGTCACATGCGCCTTACCCATACGATCGAGATGATCGCAGAGGGCCTGTTGACCGGGGAGATCACTGACCATGATCACGCCGTCGAAAAAGTCTTCCTGGAACAGCCGCAGCTGGCCCGCGACCTCGCCTGCCTCGGCCTTTGCCTGGGCGACCAGCAGTTCCACACCTCGGCGCTGGGCCGCCGCCTGTAGCCGGCTGGTCAGATGCGGTTGATAATGACCCGAAAGACTGTTGACGATCGCCCCGAACACGCCGGTCCGGTGCGTTCTGAGCGAAGTCGCCAGCCGGTTGACGACATAGCCGACGCTGTTCGCCGTTGCTCTGACGCGCTCCTGTGTTTCCACGCTGATGCGACTATCGACCTGGCCGTTGAGGACACGCGAAACCGTTGTGGCGGATACCCCAGCCAGCCGTGCGACCTCGATAATTCCGATTCTTTTCGGTGTCTTCATATCTTCTGCCGGGACCGTTCCGCCGCGGCACGACAATGCCGAAAGCTAGGCGCAACGACAAATGCGGCCGTTGAACCGCCTGCGTCAAGGCGCAAATCCGCCGCAGCGGCATCGCAGAAATTAAACGAATTGCTTAATCAACCAGGACGAGGCATTGACCGCCTCGAGCCGTCGACCATCGCACGGCGGCCATTCTGGTTGTATCAGACGAGCGGCAGACGGAATGGCGGATAATGATTTCTCATCCTGCCGCCACTCATGGGCACGGTCATATCTCATACTGTTTAAATTTAGTACGGTCTGCGCAGTAGCCTCGGTAGGCAGTTTGGTCGACACAGATTCTGCAGCCAACCGACAATGAGTCGGCTCGGCATTTTTATTGGTCTGAAACTCAAAGCTCCACAGCATTCAAGCATATGTTTTTATTTACATTTATCTTGCGGGCTCGTTCTAATGCGACGCGAGCCAAAGCCACCATATCGGTATATCATTTTGTTAGAACTTTATACATTAACTAAATACTAATAAACGACTTAACTTATACGCTCATATTAGCTAACCATTACTCAAGCAAGGGGTAATGATTGTGCGCGATATTGATACAGGCTTTCAAAATAATCCAATGACTGCCTCCGCAATCACCGATGGCGGTGGGGTGCCCTACCTTGCCGGTCGCGAAGCATCCGCAAACAGTTCTATGCCTGCCGGGGGCGCCTCCCATGCGGAAAGCCAAATGCAATTCATTGATGCACCGGAACATGGTTCAGCCATTCCGCTGGAAGCTGCTCCCCTTCCAAGCGTGCTGATAGGTGGCCTGCCCATCACCGTGGTCGATCGGCGCAATGCGGCGTCTCTCATGATCGAGGTTGCGCGAAAGCGTCGTCGCGATAGCCGTCCCTACTACTTCACCTCGGCCAATGGCGAGGTTGTCGCGCGCGTTCATGCCGACGCCAGGATTGCCAAGCTTTTTCACGAAGCCGATCAGATTCTGGCCGACGGCCAGCCGCTTGTCATGGCTTCGCGGTGGCTATGCAGGGTGAAGCTCCCCGAGCGTGTGGCGACAACGGATCTCTATGAAGACGTGGCCGGGCTTGCCGAGAAAGAAGGCATTTCTTTTTACCTCCTTGGCTCGACCGAGACGGAAAACCAAAAGGCCGTGGCGGTGACGCAGGCGAACCATCCGAACCTGCGTATCGTCGGCCACTGCCATGGCTATCTTTCAGGAGAAGCACTGGAAAAGAAGCTGGATGAGATCAATGCGCTTGCGCCAGATATCCTTTGGCTCGGCCTCGGTGTTCCCCGTGAACAGATCTTCGTGCACGACTTTGCCGCACGGCTCGGAAATGTCGGCATCATCAAGACATCGGGTGGACTTTTCGACCACCTGGCCAAGAAGACCAAGCGAGCGCCGCTCTGGGTGCAGAAGGCCGGTTTCGAATGGCTCTGGCGCACAATGATGGAGCCGCGCAGACTTTTCTGGCGGTATCTCACAACCAATCCCTACGCCATCTACGCGATCCTGAGGTATTCGAAATGATGACCAAACGATCCCCTGTCGAAACGGACACAGACATAGCCATTGTCGGTGGAGGACTGTCCGGAACCATCGCCGCCTGCATACTCGGCCGGGCCGGCTATCGCGTTACGCTGATCGATCTCCATCGCATCGTCCCGCAGGAATTCCGCGTCGAACGAATAAGCGGAGACCAGATCGAACAGCTCCACCGGCTTCGCCTCCTCGGCCCCCTCTCCGCTTCAGCCACAGCCTTCGACGAAGTGGTCAACATGCACAAGGGGCGGATGCTGGATCGGACCTATGGCTGGCACTATGGATTTTTCTACAACAAGCTCGTCTCGGCGATGCGGGCCGCATTGCCGGAAACCGTGAATTTCGTCGTCGGCCAGGCCAGTCGCGTACAGACCAGCGCAAGCAGCCAACGCATCGCGATCCTCGGCCAGGACGAGATTACGGCGCGGCTTCTCGTTCTTGCCACCGGGATGGGTGACATTCTGCACCGAGACCTTGGTATCTCGCACCGGTCTGTTAGTGAAAAGCGGTCGCTGGCATTCGGCTTCAATCTTCGCCCTGTCGGCGCAAAAAGCTTTCGTCACGCCGCCCTTACCTATCATGCCGCTTCGGATGGCATCGATCATCTCGATCTCTTTCCCGTTCCAGGCACGACTAGGGCTAACCTCTTCGCCTTCCGCAGTTCGCGAGACCCGTGGGTGAAGTCGTTGCAGGAGCATCCGAAGGACGCACTTGCCGCCGTCTTCCCGTCTCTCATCGAGACCTTCGGTGATTTCGAGATTGTCGGCCGCATCGACAGCTGGCTTACCGACATGACCATCGCGGAGAACTGCCGGCAGGATGGCGTCGTCCTGATTGGAGATGCCTATCAGACCTCCTGCCCGGCGAGCGGAGCCGGCGTCAGTCGGCTGCTGACGGATGTGGAACGTCTGTGCACGGTCTACATTCCACAATGGATGAGCGAAGCCTCTATCGATCGAGCGAAGATCACGGCCTACTACGATGATCCTGAAAAGCTCGGAATTGATACTCTTGCGCTGGAACTGGCCGACCATCGTCGCAACCTTGCGACCAACACCAATTTCAGCTGGCAAATGCGCCGTCAATTCCATTTCGCTCGACGCCGCCTGGTGCATGCAATCGAAAGCCTGAGCCCTGCCCTTGCGGCAAAGCTGCATCACCTTGTGGGAAGCCACCCCAAACTCACCACGCGATCACCTGCGCTGTAGAGGCAAGATTGCCTGGATTAGTTTCGCTGTACCGTCAGGAGCCGAATATGACGAGCTCTGTAAATGTCAGGTCTCCGAGCGGCGGCGGTTTCGGGCCCCTGAAGTATTTCGCTCCACTGCCCGCAAAATATCGGCCCGTCAGACCGGGCACCGGTCCGTTGGCGTCTACGATTGCGAGCAACATGCCTTTGCGCAGCAGGTAGCGACCGAGCACACCGGCGCACTGGCTCAACTCGTCTAGCGAACGGCAGTAGATGACCTGGGAGCAGGGAACCATGCCATGGAAGATCCGGCGCGTCTTGAACACGAAGGGGAATGCCTTGCCCTCGCCGACACAGATCAGTGAGCGGCATTCAAGGGCCGCATGTTTTAAAAGAATGTCCCTGTCGCCTTCGGAAAGCATCGACATTTCCGGAAGATCGGAACGGGCCTCCAGCACGCGATACGGATGCTTCACCAAACTTAGAATGGGCAGGAACGCAAGCTGGCCTTCCGAGTATCGACGGAAACCGAGCGCCTCGTTGACCTTCTCGGTCCCGGGTGCCGGCGAAACATTGAAATAGATGACGTTCTTTTTTCTCAGTACCGCGATCACCATCTTGCCGGCGAAGGCGCGGTATTCCGGATCGACGGACCAGCTTGAGAGATTGCAGCGAATTTCTTCCTCGCCTTCCTGTCCCTCATGGCGGAAATAAAGCGCCAGCAAGACGCCAACGATCCGCCCCGACATATCCAGCACGAAGCCGTATTTCGGGAGATCCGGCACGATGGGCCTTTTCTCCATGCGGACGATGGCCCGCTCCCAATAGCTTCTGGAGCGCGTCGGAAAATTCCTGCCAAGGCAATCGATGATGCCGTCCCAATCGCTGTCTTCAATCGGCCGGCAAGTAAGTCCGGGAGGGTATGCACCTAAAACAGCCACGATTAACTCCGGAATATTACCGATTTGGTGGTCAATGTTTCATTCTTTCAAAGACATTACTACATCATCATTAACAAATATTTGTTGCGAATACTTACAAAAGAACCCTCTAAACTTACTGTCGTTTACGTGTAAGTGACTATATCTCGGCAGCCTTTCGTTGCAACGACAGGCCTCTCGCCATTGCGACTGCGCGCCATCGCGTACCGAACGAGACACCGACCAGCAGAAGGCAGAAGCCGAGGGCAAGAGGCGAGAAGAATGCCTCCTCCTGCAATACGGCATTGGAGGTGATCGTGACGATGGTGACGAAGGCAAAGAGGAAATCGGGATCGCCTGTCGCGATGAGCTGCTTGCGCGCCGCCACGGCAAGCGCAATCAGAAAGCCGAAGAAAACGAAACTGCCCACTCCCATCTGGTAGAGCATCACGCCGACGGCGCTTTCGACCGGAACCGAAGCCACGCCCTCCCCCTGCGCCCGGTCCCAATCAAGATTGAGACTGGTACTGGACAGATTGCCGCCAATGCCCAATCCCTGCCCGAGGGGATTGTGCAGAAATTCGCGAACGCCGGCGATCAGGCCGAGAACATGGTAGTCGCCATGCGTCGCACCAAAGGCGATTGCCGCGACCGTCCACACCCCGGACAATACGACCACCGCCAGGAGCGTCAGCTCTGCCCTGGATGGGCGAAACATCACCCGCGCGCCGAGCGCGACGATCAACATGAATGTGGCGCCCTTGGAACCGATCACCAGAAGCAGCGGGATCGCAGCGATTGGCAACAGCCAACGCCCCCTGAATAGGAGCCAGGTGGCCATGATACTCAAACCATAGGCATAGCTGATCGGGTGAAAGTTCGGACCGCCGTTGCGGAAGATCGGTGGAAACAGATCGCTCAGGAGCTTGATGTTGAAGAAGGTCGTCATCATCGTATCTTCGAGACCGCGGAGCACGAAGCCCGTTTCCCGGAGCCGCTTCTCCCAAACACCCGCTTCGATCTGCGCTTTGAGGCCACGCTGGATATAGAGATCGCCATGGAACAGGCTGAGGAAATCCATCCTGAAAATCTGTTCCAGATAGCCATAGGCGATCGCGCCGACGCAGAGCCAGAAGATCGCCTTGCGCAAGTCGACAGGATAAAGGCTCGCGGCCAGGATTGCGATGTGAAAGCAGGCAATCGGCGTGATCGTATTGCGGAAATAGATGACCGCGTCCTTGGGGCCTCCGTGAACCGCTCCAAGCGCGAAGTAGAAGCAAACCGTTCCGCACAGCACGAAGCTGAACAGCAGCCATGGACGCAATTCGGTCAAGGCACGCACGCGATACTGGAATGAAGCGATGAAGAACATGCCGAAGGCAGCCATCAGAATGACGAAGTTGGCCCCACGCAGGGCATCGAACGTATTGTGATCTGGAACGAAAGGCGTGAACCACGCGACCACAAGGTTCTGATAGAGGAACGAGCAGGCGATAACGGCGGGGATGCATCCAGGTAGCGCGATTGACAGGATCAATGTCAGAAGAAACGTCGCCGCAACCCCGAACGGTGTCCAGACTGCAAAGGCGGAAACGGACGCGATGACCGAAAGAATTGCGATAAACAGATGAAATACGGCATCCGAGCGCAGTGAGTTCTGCGCTGCCGGATTGAAGCCGGCATGGCCGCCCGTGACGCTCATCGCAGGCCTCCATCAATCCACGCCGGCTGCGGTCCGGCAAGGTCGGATCCCTTTCGCATCTCAGCCACCGCCATCGCCTCCGAACATTGCGGCGAGCATCAAGGAATCGAAACCCTGCGTGCTGCTCCGGCTCTTGATGAAGCCAAAGCCCTGATCGAGCTCCCAATAGATCCAACCGACCTGATTTGCTTCCGCCGCCCGGCGCACGGAACGGACCCAGGACGTTCGGCTTTCCGCATCGACGCAGAAATTCAGCACGCCAAATTCGTTCATGATCACCGGGCAGTCATAGGTTTCCGACCAATGCTTGAGCCGTGCGAATTCAGCTGCGATTGCCGCATCCGTCCACGGCGTCGACAATTGCTCCTCGATCAGGGCTGCCGCCTGTTCATCTCCAGCTGAACGCAACGCATTGATACGCTCGACTACGCTCGGCGTTTCTTTCGTTGCCGGAAAGGGCAGATTCGAAATCCGCGCAAGCGGCGATGAATCCCAAGTTTCGCACTGATGCGTGAAAGCCGTCGGCGCGTAAAAGTGAACGGCGGCAATCTGGTTGTCGTCGGCAAGCGGCGGCGTCTCGCCGATCTCCCAAATGCCCTGCGAAGGCGACGGTCCCCAGATCAGCGTATGAAGCGGACAGCCGGATCGGACAATTTCGGCCAGCCGGTCGCGCAATCCAAGCCACGCCTCGCTTTCCATTGGCGGCTCGTTCAACAGCTCCGGATAGACCGAGGCAGGCGGCAGGTCGGCGACGACGCTGCGAAGCGCCGTCCATGCCTGCGCCACCCTCGCTGCTCCCGCGTCGAAATCGAGACGCAAGGCGGCGTGAAGACTTTCCGAAGGGTGCATATCGACGATGACAGCGAAACCGTGCTGCACGAGCGCCGTCACGCCATCGCGGATACGGCGAAGTGCTGCCGCATCACCCGTCGAGATCAGATCGCCGTTGATGGGTAGCCGGATCGTCTCGAAGCCGAGACGGCGAAGCTCTTCAAGCACCGCATCACTCGGAGCGATACCATCGCTGCTATCGAGCCAGCCCGGCAGATTGAACCCGCGTGACGGCACCGGACGTTTGTTCGCAGCTCGCGCGGGACCGGAAAGAGCCGCCACGATGGAGCCGCCTGCCAGCGTGAGAGCGCCCCGGCGTGACATCATCATCGATGATAACCTAGTCGTTACGCTCATCGTCTCGCAGCAATCCTGCCGCTCCGATTTCCGTCGTCGGTTGGCCGAATGGGATGCACCACCGATCCTTCGGCGGCGTCCACCGGCGTTGGCGCGATCACCAGCGTCGCACTGCGGCCGATCTGATCGGTATCGAGGCGCTGCCGAAGCATATTGGCAGCCTCGGACATCTCCTCCGATGGGCTGAGCGCGAAAAGCATGAGGTCTGCCTCGGCAAAAAGCGTTGGCTGCCAGTCGCTATCGACGAGTGACGGAGCCATCAGAAGGACGAAATCGAAAGAACCCGCGTCAGCCAATATGTCATCGATGGTAAGGCGAGTTTCCGCCATCTGCTCTCTCTGGGCAGCCTTGTTGTAAACGATTGTTCGAAGGCCGCTCGCGCCGCTGACGAAGACACTATTGGCGCTTCGCCTCGGTGCTTCCAGTCCAGGTTGGCTGCCAAATTCAACCACAAGCACGCTCTGCTCGGCCTGTTGAAGGCCAATGCCAACCATGGCGCCGGCAAGTCTTGCGGCAAGAGGCGTGTGCAGCGAGGATACCAGCAGCACATAGGGTTTCGGGTGCTCTTTCAGGTGAAGAATGATGCGCCGCATGAGTTGCAGAACATCACGCGAAAAGGCTTCGTTCCCGGCTTGAAAAAAGCGTCTCCGCATCGCCCGGATGCTCGAATATGCCCCCGAGCCCGCAACGCCCGGCAAACGATATTCTCCAAGATTGACGGGGACGGGCTCCGACCGCACCACGTCAAGCACACTATCCTTGTGGGGCTCCACCCCCTCCAGACTGTTGCGTATGGGTGTTGTCGGGTCATTTTCCCGTTGACCGACGGGGCCGCGCAACATGGCAAGGCCGCATCCCAGGATCAGGCCCAGCAGGGCGCTCACCGGCAGTAGCAGCAATGGTTTCGGCCACGTCGGCTGTACGGGCGGCGACGCAGAGCTTATCACCCGGGCCTCTTGCAGCTGGAGGCCCTGCATCTGCGAGGTCTCCTCCGCGCGCTTCAGAAAATCATCGAGCACTGTTCGGGCCGCCTGAGCCCTCGCTTCGAAACGCCGCAACTGCACCTGCGCGACATCCGAGTTTTCAAGCTGCTGACGCAGGGCATCGAGCTTGGCCTCAAGGGTGACGACGTTCTGTGCCGCCAGATCGGATTTCGCCTTCAACTCCTGCGTGATCCGCTGGGCTTCCACGGCCATGAGGCCCTGCATTCCATCAAGCTCCGATCGAAGCCTTCTGATGATAGGATGACGCGATTGGTAGGTGGCTTCGTAATTGGCAAGATCCGCCGCGCGCTGATTGTAGTTTTCGCGCAGTTTCACCGTGGCTTCGGAGGAGAGGATTTCCGAAAGCTTGGCAAGGCCGGCGGGCGACGTGCCGGCGGCAACCGCCTGGGCATATTTATCCTTGGCCTGATCGGCGTCGCTTCGCGCCCCGCTCAACTGCTCGGTGAGCCGATCGATCTGCGATTGCAGGGTGCCGCCAGCGGACGCATCGAGTATCTTATGGGTGACCTTGAAATCCCCAACCTCGCGTTCCGCGTCGCTGACATTTTTCTGAAGGCCGCTGATCTTGTCGGCAAGCAGCGAATTCACATCGCTATTGGCGGTTTCCCGCTCTCCCGAAAGGCCGGTCCTGTATCGATTGACGATCGCGTTGGCGATCCGCGCCGCCTTGTCAGGATAGCGGGATACAAAGCTGACATCGATGACATAGGTAAGTCCCGCGCGTTCAACGGTCACGCCGCGCTGGAACCGCTTGAAGATCTCATCCGTCGTCGGGCGTTTACCCAGACCGACAAGCGAGAGCAAACCGCCGCTCGAGAATTCGGGATCGTTCTCGATGCCTTCGCTTTCGAAGACCTTTATCAGCAGGTCGCGCGATTCAATGACGTAGACCTGGCTCGCAATAGCAGCGCTGTCGCTGCCGATATTGGGGAGCACGCTGTTCAAATTCGTGGCATGTGAATCACGCGGATCGATCATGATCGAGGCCGTCGCCGTGTAGCTCGGCTTGGCGACAGCAAGATAGGCGACTGTCAGCAACAGCACGACGATGACGCTTGCCAACACCGTCAAACGGCGCTGCCAAAGGATCGTCCATACGGCACCGACGTCGAGCAGCGGCGGCAGCGTGCGTTCGTCAATGCTAAACGGCTTCATTCTGTGTTGCTCCGCTGCCGCGGGTCCTCGGCTCGCCCCGGATGGTTAAATTCAGTATTAGTGAATAATGTTAATCATCCGTTGAATTTATACCGGTGCGTGTGATCGAGATGAGACATCGCAAGTAACCATGTTGCCAGTTCGCGCTGGCGCCACCATGAGAACTTAAGATATTAGAGATACATCTTATTTTAAGACTTATCGGCCGTAGAGCCCGAGTTAATCAGTGCAGGATTACGACGTTGAGTGACAAAGTAAGTAGTCACAATACTATATCGGCCGAAATATCCCCTCCCGCGAACAATCTGCGCCAATCTATAGGCGCACTTGCGAGAAGCGGAGCTGTGGCAAGCGTGATTAAGCTTGCCAGTGCAGGCCTCTCTTTCCTGATGTTCGTAACGGTGGCCATGACCACCGATGAGCGACAGTTCGGCCTTTACAGCGCTGCCTATGCCGGAGCCAGCCTGACCTCGTTCTTCTCCATCGTCGGTCAGCAAAGTGCGGTCCTGCGCTTTTGGCCGCAATATGCGGGAAATAACGACCTCAATTCGGCCAACGGCATGATGGCGCGCTCCATCCTCGTCGCGCTCGCCGGGCTCGCTAGCTTCAGCCTGCTCATTGCTGTTATCGGATTTCTACCACTTGCGGGTGCGCAGACACCCGAGTGGCTATCGATCTGCATCGCGACGACAGTGCTTGCTTTCGCGCTCGGCTGGTCCGAATTCGTCGCTTGTGCGCTCCGTGCCAAAAACGCGCTCATATTCGCCCTGCTTCCGCGCGACGTGGTCTGGCGGGCGATAGCGATCCCGATCTTCATCCTCGCCCACTTCCTGCAGATCAAAATGAGTGCGGTGACAGCGACCTATCTGACCGCAGGCCTGCTGCTTCTCTGCATCGCCCCGCAAACACTGGTATTGTTTCGCGACACGATCCGCGCAAAGCGCGGCCCGCTTACCCGGGAGCAGAAGCGGGAATTCAAGACTGTCACCCTTGGCCTCTGGGGCGTCACCGCGCTGCCGCCTGCCTTGAGCCAGGCAAGTACCTTGCTTGTCGCGGCGATCCTCGGCCCGGAGGCCGCCGGTGCGATCTTTGTGGCGGACCGGACCATGCGGCTCGTGGTCCTGGCCCTCAACGGCATCAACCAGGCGCTGGCTCCGCAAATCTCCGGCGCGTTTCATAGTGGCGACAGGCCGCATGTGCAGCGCATCACCAGCCTTGCCGCCTTCGCCGGCTTTGTCATCGCATTGTCGGTGCTGATGGTATTTGTATTCTTCGGAGACCTAATACTCTCGGTCTTCAATCCCGCCTATGCCACGCCGACGATGCAGATAACGCTGATCATCTTCGGTATCGGCGCCACCGTTGGAACCGCCTGCGGCCCGACTGAAATCCTGATGCAACTGACGGGCCTGCAGCATGCGCTTTTCAAGCTGCTCGTTATCGTCAATGTCCTCGGGCTCTGCGCGACGGCGGTTCTGACCTACTTGCTCGGCCCTATCGGCGCCGCATTGAGCATCTCCGGCACCATCATTGTCTGGTGTGTAACGGCCGTCTTCATCGCGCGGCGCAGCATAGGCATCAATCCCTCGATCCTCGGCTTTTTCGGCGGTGAAGACGCACTTGCCGCCCGTTCCTTCCTGAAAGGCCGCTCATGAAAATCGTCCAGGTGCAGACACAGGCGGAAGCAGGCGGCGCTCAGCGCATATCGGACATGGTGGGTGAAGGGCTGCGCGCTCGCGGCCACGAGATACGCACCGTGTTCATGTACAGGAAAACCGATGTCTATGACCGCGACCCCCATGCGGATTTCATCCTCGCCGAGCCACCACGAGGCCTCTTTGGACAAATCAAGGCGGCCATCGGACTTGCGCGCTATCTGCGCGCCGCACGGCCAGACGCGGTCATCACCTTCCAGCACTATGGCAATATCTTCGGCACCATAGGCGCACGTCTGGCCAGCGCAAAGCTGATCATCGCGAACCAGAGCGGGGCGCCGCAGACACGAGGCGTGAGAGGCATTCTCACACAGATCGACAAGCTGATGGGTGCCCTCGGCGCCTACCATGCAAACGTCGTCAACTCCGGTTGGACGCGGGCACAATTCGACACCTTCCCGCAAGCCTACCAGCGCCGTACGCTACGGATTGACCACGGCGTTTCCGCGCCATCGCAGGCAATCGATAAGGCAGCGGCGCGGGCCGCTTTCGGCCTGCCCCCGGAAGCATGGCTTGCCGTCTCGTCCGGCCGAATGGCACCGTCGAAAAACCAGATCGCCCTCGTCGGAGCGCTCGTTCATCTGCCCGAAATTCACATGGCGATTGCCGGCACCGGACCCGAATGGGAAACGATTGTCGCCTTTGCCAAAAGCCACGGCGTGAAGGACAGGCTACATCTGATCGGCGAGGTTCCGCCGACGCGCATTTTCGAGTTCCTCGCTGCAGGCGATGCATATGCCTTCGCCTCGACAACCGAGACCTTTGGCCTGGCCGCAGTCGAAGCTGCCATCTCCGGCCTGCCTGTCGTGACAAGCAACTTGCCCGTCATGAAGGAAGTGCTGACGACGGAGGATGGCGACGCGGCGGCACTCTTCATCAACGCCAACGCAGCGGGCATCGCAAAGGGGCTCGCTGAGCTTATAGCCGAGCCAGAGCTTGCAGCCCGCCTCGCGGCGGCCGGACAGCGGCTCAGGGAACAATATTCGCCGGCAAGAATGTGCGCGGGTTACGAGGCGCTCCTCTCGCCGCAATCATTTCCGCACGGCTGCGATCCCGTCGATAACTTCCAGTCGGCCTGAGCGATTGAGGGTATGGATCTTCGGATAGGGCCAGTCGCCATCGGCCGCGATTGGTCGTGGCTCCGACAGCCGGACCGTCTGATCGTTCAATTCCAGCAGCTCGGAGAGACCGAGCCCGCCGCCGTAGCCAAGCGTTCCATCCTGCACCGGCAGGAAGATGCGATCGTTCTCGCAACGGATGAAGGCGCCACCCGGCCGCGCCATGCGACGATCGATGAGGATGGGATTGAGCGGATGCGGCGTCCAGGGGCCGGCAAGGCTCGACGCATGGAAAACCACCAGAGTATCCGAGGTACTGCCATAGCCATCGCGGTTGGTGGCAAACAACCAGAGCCGCCCGCCATGGTCGAGCAATGTCGCATCGGAGATTTCTCCCTCGATGAGCACGGCCTCGGCGACCCAGCGATCCGGAAATTCGACCGAGCGGTATAATGTAAGCTTCCCGCTCGCGCTTGCCTCTGGAAGCATCCAGATCGAGCCGTCGCGCTCGAATACCTGCGGGTAGGAGAGATGATGCGGCTCCTCCAAGACGCATCGCGGTGCCTGAGGCCTCCCATCCACATCGAATGGCACGACTGATATGACGGCCTTTCCGGTTGCGTGCGGATAGTCTTCGACAAACAGGAAGTTCTGCCCATGCCATTGGAAGGCGAAGGGGTCTGCATAGAAATGGTCGCCGTCATCCGGCAGGACGGACCAACCGTCGCCAAGGGTGCATGTCGCAGCGACACCCGGCGCATCCGTAAAGCGATAACCGACGCGCCAGTGCGCATGGCGGAAACGCGTTCGTCGTATTGCCTCGCGGCCAAGCCGGGGTAGTGATCCCGCCAAATAGGCAGACGCAAATCCAACTGCCGTGAGGCTGTCCTTGCTGGGCGCCTCTGAGAACGGCTCGCCGAAGGCCAACCGGCTCTCGGTAAAGGCTCGAACTGTCGAAACAATGAGAGTGATCGCTCGGGCAAGCACGTCCTCGATGCCGAGCGCTACCGACTCCCGCCTGTCGATCATCGGCCAGGCCCGACCGACGACTGTTTTGCCATCAAGCACCGCCTCGATGACAGGCAATCTGCCTGCCGCTACCACCTGTGTAATCGAGACATCGAAAGGGGAGTTGTCGAATCTCAGCGCGATCGTGGGAATATCCGAAGGTGGGGCATTGCCGACAAGATCCAGCCTCAACGCCGCCGAGCCCCTGCGGGGACTCGCTGGTATCGCCGACACGGGAGTTGCGAGACCAGGGATGGTGCGGCGAAAGACGCGCCGCTCAAGTGCGAGGATGGCATTGACCATGGCCGGGCAGCCCGCCGATCCCGTCGCATGCAAAACCGCGACATCATATCCGTCAGCCCGCAGCCGCCTGATGACGACGTCCTGCCAGAGGCGAGGAGCGGATTGTGGGACGATGATGTCGATGGATGGCATGGCGCTTCCCGTCCGTGGCTGCCTCACGCGGGCCTCCACGGGCCAGATGAGCCTTAGCTTGGTGGAGAAAGCTTACTTTCGGGTTACTCCAGGGTTGCATTGCATGGAAGCCACTTCAATCCTCATGCCCACGATCGTGAAATGACAGCTGGCCTTAGAGATCGTGTCATTCATGATCTCCCTTTAAGCCGCTGTTGAAGAACTCGACAAGCCCGAAGGGTGCGCGTTCTCCGAGGCAAAGATCGAGGATCAGATGCGCATCCACCGCTTCCGCCTCGCTGCGCGGGAACATGTCAGCCTCGTAGGCAGCAAGTGCCGCCTCGATATCGTCGGGATGCGAAACGATCGCCTTTCCGAGTTCGGCGCCGTCGAGCATTGCCAGGTTTGCGCCCTCGCCGGATGGCGGCATCAGGTGCGCGGCATCCCCGAGAAGCGTCACGCCGGGTACGCGATCCCATCGATGCGCGTCCGGAAGCGTATAGATCATGCGCGGAACCAGCGGCGTGTCGCCATCGGTGATCAGCGCAGTCAACTCCGGCGCCCAGCCCTCGAATTCAGCCGCAATTCGAGCAGCGGCGGCACTATCGGTAAGGTCGATGTCGGCAACCCATTCGACAGGGCGGCTGAGCTGGACATAGGTGTGAAGAACTCCCCCCGCCTCACGATGCGCGAAGATCCCCTTTCCCGGCGAGGCAACAAACAGCGCCCCACTGCCAACCGCTTCAGCGGCCGCAGGATGCCGCTCGTCGGCGTCGTAGAGATAGGTTTCGAAGAATGTCGCGCCGGCATAGACCGGTTTGGCGTCCGATAGCAGCGGCCGCACCTTCGACCATGCGCCGTCCGCACCGACGAGGAACTCGGTCTTAACTGTTGAGCCATCCGCGAATGCCAGCTCACGCTGCCCTCCGCCTAAGGTCGCCACGCTTGCAAGTTTCTTGCCCCATTGGATGGTTTCCGCAGGCAGGGATTCAAGGAGAATCCTTCGCAGATCGCCGCGAAGCACTTCGGGACGTCCACCCGTGCCGTCATCGGCCTCCTCGAACAGCAGCTTCCCGTGCTGGTCGAGCACCCGCGTCGCCTGGGCGCCCTCGTGAATGATCGCGCGGAACTCCTGGGTGAGGCCGGCCGCGTCGAGCGCAAGCTGCCCGTTGTGCTCGTGGATATCGAGTTGGCCTCCCTGCGTGCGAGCCTCGGCCGAAGGCTCCGCCTCGTAGATCGTTACGGGAATGCCATGAATATGCAGGACGCGTGCGAGAACGAGGCCACCCAGGCCCGCGCCGACAATTGTCACTGATATCGTCATTGGATTGTCTTTCTGATCTTTTGGAACAACGTTCCATAGATATGGATTGGAACATTGTTCCAATTATGTCAGGATCAGACTCATGCGGACAAAAAACCAAAGGACAGACCGGCGTACCGACGCGCTCTCGAAGGAGCGGATCGTCGAGGCTGCGATCGAAATCCTCGATAAGGATGGTGAGAACGCCCTGACCTTCCGCGCACTTGCTGCTCGCCTGGCGACAGGGAGCGGAGCGATCTATTGGCACGTTGCCGACAAGAATGAGCTGCTGACGGCAGCAGCCAACCATATTGTCGCCCGGACTTTAGGTGCGAGCCTCAATGATGCCGACGCGCGGGAGGGGATCCGCGCCATCGCCCTTGGCGTGTTCAATGTCATCGACATCCACCCCTGGGTCGGCACCCAGCTCTCCCGAGAGCCGTGGCAGACGGCGATGCTGCAGATCTTCGAAGGCATTGGCGGCCGGCTCCGGGCGCTCGGTGTTCCCGAACAGGCGCAGTTCGACGCCGCCTCTGTGCTTCTGAACTACATCCTCGGCGTCGCCGGCCAGAATGCCGCGAACGCCCGCCTTCTTCCGCGCGAGGTGGATCGCTCGGCATTTCTGGCAAGCATCGCCGCGCGATGGACACAGCACGATCCCGCAGAATATCCATTCGTGCATCAGGTGGCGGCGCAGATACCCGAGCATGACGATCAAGAGCAGTTTCTTGCCGGCATCAACCTCATCCTGGCCGGCATCGAAAGTACACGATAGCCCGACCTGGATGGAGACCCCTTTGGCTAGCTTCGCTTGTGATCGGGCGCCAGAACGAAATCGTGCTCGACTTGCCAGAACGTTCCCGAGAATTCGAGCTCCTTCGCGCGTGCCGGATCATCGGTCAGCCTGAACTCGGCAAGCAGACTTTCCTTGACGCCGAACACCGCATCGGAGTGGATGTAGGGGTCATCGGGATCGAAGATATGGGTGGTCAGCGTCTCGAAGCCATCAGCCTTGATGATGTAGTGCAGGTGGGCGGGGCGGTAGGGATGGCGGCCGAGTGCTTCGAGCAACTTCCCCACCGGACCGTCATCCGGGATCGGATAGTATTTCGGCTTTACCGCCCGGAACCTGTAGCGTCCGTCCTTGCCGGTGCGGAAGACACCGCGCAGGTTGAAATCGGGCTGGATGCCCTTCTGCTGTACGTCGTAGAATCCTTCGTCATTGGCCTGCCAGACATCGAGCACCGCATTTTCGATCGGCTTGCCATCCGTATCGAGGATGCGGCCGCTGATCACCATATCCTCGCCCTTCTGGTCGAGGCAGATATTGGCGCCCATGGGCAATTCCGGCGCATCGGCCACATGGAAGGGGCCAAGGACTGTGCTTTCGGATGCGCCTGACGGCTTGCGATTGTTGATCGCATCGACCAGCATCGACACGCCAAGCACATCCGATAGCAGGATGAATTCCTGCCGCCAGTCCGTGCAGGTATGGCCGGTGCGGGTGAGGAAGAAGATCGCTTCCATCCATTCGTCCTGGGTCGGCTCCAGCTCCTTCACCGCCTCGTGCAGCTTGCGAGTGACGACTTCCATCACCTGCTTCAGCCGCGCATCCCGCGCATTCGCGTTGCGGCCGGTAACAACCTCGACGGAATTTTCCTCGGTGAAATAGCCTTTTTCTTGCACGCTCATTGTCGCCTCACAAATCCAGAATTGTCTTCAGAACGCGATGCAGCTCGCGTTCCGGGTCGTCAACCGCCGCGTCGGAGCGCCAGGCGACATGATGGTCGGGACGTACGAGCAGCACGCCGGAATCGCTGATCTCGCGGGCGCGCGCCCAGTCTCCGGTCAGGTCTTGCCACTCTTGCCGCGGACCTATTCTGTGGACCGCGATCGGCAGCTTCAGCTCCTTTGACAATGCCTTTGCCGCCGCGACCCAGCCGTCGCCGCCGATGCCGGTCAGCACCGTGAAGGTGCCGTGGCCGGTGAGATCGAGGCTCGATACCTTCGCGCCGCTGTCGTTGAACAGCCACGCATGCGGCAACCGCGCACCAGGCCAGCTCGTTGGCTGAAAATGCAATTCCGGGTCCTTCTCGAAGGCGGGTTCCGGCTGACCGTCCTTGACCACGGCATTCGAGGCATAGCGGTGGTTCATCTCCACGCCATGCGCATCGAACTCATAGACCTTGTGCGCGATCGCCTCGCGGATGGCCTTACGCTGGCGCTCGGCATCGGCGGTGTCGTCGCAGCGCGCATCCATATTCTGCTGCATCTTCACTGGATCGACGGAATCGAGCAGGCCCAGTGACTTGAAGATCGGCCCGAATTCCTCGATCGATTTGTTGGCACGGGTGACGATCTGCTTGGCGACCGGCGCACGCTCGGCCTGGTAGCTGTCGAGCAGGCCAATGCCGGCCTGACCCTTGAGCACCAGTGCGAGCTTCCAGGCGAGATTGAAGCCGTCCTGGATCGAGGTGTTGGAGCCGAGGCCATTCGAAGGCGGATGGCGATGAACGGCATCGCCCATGCAGAACACCCGGCCGTTCGACATTGTGGTCGCGTACATGTTGTTGACGGTCCAGGTCGAGACGGATTTGATCTTCGGCTTGAGGTCGGCAACGCCGACCAGTTCGCGCACGACCTTCGTGGCGAAGGCATCGTCGACCTCGGGCGGCGGCTGGTTGATATCATAGCCCCAGACGATCAGCCATTCGTTCCATGGCCTGACCATGCGCACCAGACCCATGCCGATGCCGCCGACATCGGCGCCGGGCTGCAGCACCCAGTAAAGGACCGACGGCCGATGGGCGACATAGCGCGAGAGATCGGCCTCGAACAGGATATTCATCGAGCCGGCAACGCCCATCTTGCCTTCGAAGGTCAGGCCGGCATGCTCGGCCACTTTCGAGTTGCCGCCATCGGCCCCGATCAGGAACTTCGAACGGATGGTCAGTTCCTTGCCGGTCAGGCGGTCGAGACAGGTCGTCGTGACACCTTCGGCATCCTGGACGTGGCGCAGATATTCTGTCGACATGCGAGCCTGCGCGCCGCGCGAGCAAGCGGTCTTGAACAAGAGCGGCTCCATATAGGTCTGCGGCAGATCGTTCATATGGGCAGGCGAAGACAGCAGATGCTCGGCGCGCGACAAGGGATGGTTGCCCCAGCTCTGCATGCGGCCGATCTCTTCGCCGGCAACCGCCGTGCAGAAGACGTTCTGCCCCATCAGGTCCTGCTCGACCGCAAAGAGATAGGCCTCCTCCTCCACGTCGCGGCCGAGATCGCGCAGAACCTCCATCGTGCGCTGGTTGGTGATGTGCGCACGCGGCGTGATCGCCAGCCAGCGATAGCGGTTGATCACCATCGGCTCGAGACCGTAGGTCGCAAGCAGCGCTGATGTCGCCGAGCCGGCGGGTCCCGTGCCAATGATCAGAACGTCGGTGGTAATATCAGCCATGTGGCCCTCCCTTTTCATCATTCAGAATAGGTCCGCCCTTCAGCAGGCGGCGAACCGGAAAAAGTTCCCAGCCGGTGCGGCTGGAGATGAGCCCCCAGAGGCCCCGTGGCGCAAACAGCATCGTCACGATGGCAAGCGCGCCCAGAGCCAGCAGATACCAGGAGCCGTAGCTCGAAAAGGCATTCTGCAGCAGGAAGAAGACGAGCACGCCGACCAGCGGCCCTTCGATGGTGCCAATGCCGCCGATGACGACAATGAAGACGACATAGGCCGTCCAGTCGGTGAGCGAGAAAGCAGCGTCGGGCGATATCCGCGCCTTCTGCAGATAGATGAGCGCGCCGACCATGCCAGTCAGAAAGGCCGTCGCCAGATAGACGACGATCTTCAAACGGAGCGCATCGACACCGAGCGCGCGGGCGGCCGTCTCGTTATCGCGAACGGCGGCAAGGCCGAGGCCCTGCTTGCTGCGTAGCAGCCTGTAGATGAAGCCGATCGTCAGCGCCGTGAGCGCCAGCGCCAGCCAGTAGGCAAGCGCATCGGCCGCCGCTGCCGAGCGCATGCCGAACCAGTCCTGCAGCAGCGAGATACCCAGCATGTCCTTGGTGGCTTCGCGCGGTAGCGAGGTTCCTGTTCCACCACCCAGCATCTTCCACTGGGCAAAAAGCAGCCGCCCGACTTCGGCAATGACCCAGGTGCCGATCGCGAAATAGGGACCGTAGAGACGGAAGGAAAAGAAGGCGGCCGGCGCGGCGATCAACATCGCGAAGAGCCCGGCCAGCGGAATGGCGAGGATCGGGTCGATGCCGGCGAGAATGACGAAGCCGAACAGCGCGTAGGCGCCGCAGCCGACGAAGAGTTGTTGTCCGACCGAGATGAGACCGGCATAGCCGGCGAGCAGGTTCCAGCTCTGCGCCAGTGCCAGCATGGTGAGAATGAAAAACAGATCCTGCACGACGCCGCGCGAAGCGACGAACGGAGCCGCCGCCAGAACCACGACGGCAGCGATAGCAAGGACGGCGAAGATGCCGGAGAGTCGCGTCCGCGTCTCGACCTGCCAGCCTGGCGGCGTTTCAATCTCGGTCGACATGGTTTCGAAACCTTTAGTCATGGCCGCCTCAATCCACTGCTCGAGGGAACAGGCCGCGCGGCCGGAAGAGAAGCACGCAGAGGAAGGCAATGTGTCCGGCAAGGATCTGCCATTCGGGATTGATCGTCGCTCCCATGGTCTGCGCGACCCCCAGGATGATGCCGCCGGCAAGCGTGCCCCAGAGCGAGCCGAGGCCGCCGATGATGACGACTTCAAAGGCATAGATCAGCCGCGCCGGCCCTGCCGTCGGATCGAAATTCGCCCGCATGCCGAGATAGAGCGCCGCTACCGTCACGATCATCATCGCAAGCCCGGTGGCGATGGCGAAGATGGAGTTCGGCCGGATGCCCATCAGGCTCGCCGTAACCACATCATCCGAAGTCGCGCGGAAGGCCCGGCCGAGTTCGGTGCGGTAAATGAGCTGATTAAGAGCGATGATGACAAGAACGGCCGAGGCAAAGGTGATGAGTGGCATCACGCCGGCATTGATGCCGCCGAATTGCACAGAAGCGGTTTCCAGAGCGCCAGCCGAGATCCGCCGGCTGTCGGCCGTAAAGCCCTCGAGAAGTCCGTTCTGGATGACGATCGACAGACCGAAGGTGACGAGCAAGGGCGGCAGAATGTCCTTGCCGAGCGTGCGGTTCAGCAGATGATATTGCAGCAGCCAGCCGACTGCGAACATCAGGGGCGCGGCGATCAGCGCCGCCAGGAAGGGATTGAGCCCAAGCAGGGAGACAAGCGTCAGGATCAGGAAGGCGGCCAGCACGATGAGATCGCCATGGGCAAGATTGACGAGCCGCATGATGCCGAAGACGAGGCTCAGCCCCGCCGCAAACAGCGCATAAAGGCCGCCCAGCAGCACGCCTTGAAGAAGCGTATCAAGCCAGTTCATGGGTCTCTGCTCCAAAATAGGCTGCATGGATATCGGCGCGATCGAGCTCCGCCGGGCGACCCTCCAGAGTGATGCGGCCTTCCATCATGCAATAGACGCGATCGGCGACCTTCAGCGCCTGCGCGATATCCTGCTCGACGATGACGATGGCCGCACCTGCGGCCCGGATCTGGGAAAAGGCGGCATAAATGTCCTTGATAACAACGGGGGCGAGACCGAGGCTCAGCTCGTCGCAGAGCAGCACTTCGGGATTGGACATCAGCGCCCGTCCGATCGCCACCATCTGCTGCTGGCCTCCGGAAAGTGCAGTCGCCGGATTGCGTCGCCGCTCCTTCAGGATCGGAAACAGGGCGTAGATGCTTTCCAGCGTCCAGGGACCCTTGACCCTGCGGCCGTAACGGCCGATCTGCAAGTTTTCCTCAACCGTCAGCGACGGAAAGAGCTTGCGCCCTTCCGGCACAAGCGCGATGCCACGTCGCACCACATCCGAAGCGGCCAATGCCCCGATCGGCTCGCCGCGATGCAGGATCATATCCGGACTGTTGGCGATCACTGCAGCGATGGAACGCATCAGCGTTGACTTGCCGGCGCCATTCGCGCCGATGACGGCGATGGTCTCGCCGGCCTCCAGAAGGAGATCAACGCCAAGCACAGCCTGGAAATCGCCGTAGGAGGCCATGAGGCCATGGGTTTCGATAAGGCTCGCCATCAGACTTCCATCCCCAGATAGATCTCGCGCACTTCGCTTGAGGCCATGATGGCTTCCGGCTCGCCAATGCCGATCACCCGGCCGAAATTCAGCACGAGAATGCGCTGAACCACGGCCGTCAGCGCATGCAGCACATGCTCGATCCAGATGATTGCAATACCGCGCTGGTGAACCCGCTTGATGGTGGCGACGAGCTGGCGGCACTCGCCCTCCGTCAGGCCGCCCGCGATTTCGTCGAGAAGCAGCAGCTTCGGCTGGGTCGCCAAGGCCCGGGCCAGCTCCAGGCGCTTGCGTTCCAGGAGGGTCAACGATCCCGCCGGCATGTTCGCCTTGGCGATCAAGCCGGTCTCGACGAGGATATCCGCGCAAAGATCCGAGACGTTTCTCTCGGTCGCTTGCGCCCCAAAGGCGCCGGCGACCAGCAAGTTTTCGTAAACAGTCAAACGTTCGAAAGGCTGCGGGATCTGGAAGGTGCGGCCCATGCCGGCAAAGCAGCGCTGCATCGGCGGCGTGTGGGTGACATCGCGACCGTCGAAGCGGATCGATCCGCGGGCCACGGAGAGGTTGCCGTTGATCAGGTTGAACAGCGTCGACTTGCCGGCGCCGTTCGGCCCGATGATCCCGAGTGCTTCCCCCGGTTCGACAGAGAAGCCGATATCCTCGGCGACGACGAGCGCGCCGAAGGATTTCGAGACTCCGTTCAATTCCAGTATGGGCATTGTCGTTCTCCATTGGAGGAGGCCCGACGCAAGGCCGGGCAGCCGTCCTCTCACGCGAGCGCTTCGAGCTTGCCGCCGAGCGGCACATTCGGCGCCAACCCATTTTCGACAACCACGAGATCGTAGCCACCGCCCGATTTCAGCCGCCATTGTCCGCCGACCAGCGGCGTCTTGGCGACATTCTTCCGGGCGAAGGGGGGAAGCTTCTCATTGCCCCAGGCAATCGGCCCGACGAGCGTATCGAGCTTCGTTTCGCCGATCGCCTTGGCGACCGTTTCCGCATCGCCGGCATCACCGGCGCGCTTCATAACATCGACGGCTAGTTCGAACAGTGCATGGGCAAAGCCGATCGGCTGGGTCCATGGCCGGCCGGTGGCCTTGGTGAAGGCGGCGGCGACGGCGGCAGCGGTCTCGCCGGTCAGGGATGACTTGAATGGATGCGTCGGCGTCCACCAGACTTCGGTCGACAGATTGTGCCCGGCATTTCCGAGCGCCTCGACGGTCTGCGGGAAGAGAAGTGCCTTTCCGATCGAGGCGACCTTCGGCTTCAGGCCCTGCTGCTTGGCCTGGTTCCAGAATGTCGTGAGGTCGGGCGGGATCATGACGCCGGTCAGGATATCGGTGCCTGCCTGCTTGAAGGCGTTGATCTGCGCGGAGAAATCATCCGTCAGGTTCTGATAGCGGCCGGTATCCGTGAGCCCGTAGCCGAGCCTATCGAGAACCGGCGGAAAACCGACGACCTTGTCGCCCCAGGCATTGCCGTCGCCATCGTTCGGGAACAGGCCACCGACCTTCTTGTTGGTCTCGATCTGGCCCCACATGCCGGTGAAGACGGCGATGATATCCTCCAGACCCCAGAAAAAGTGGTAGGCATAGTTGAAGGGCTTCCATGAAGCCGGATCGCCCGGATTGCCTTGCTGGCCGATGAACCAGGGCTGCCAGGGAGCGACAGTGGAGATGCAGGGCATCTCTTCTGCCTCGCAGGTCGTGGAGACCGGATTGGTCGTTTCCGGCGTCGAGGAGACCAGCATCAAATTGATCTGGTCGTCGACGATCAACTCCTTTGCGACTTCTGCCGCGCGGTTGGGGTTGGACTGGCTGTCCTTCACCACGACCTCGTAGTTGAGACCCTTTGCCTTGGTCGTTGCCAGGAAGGCATCGATGACGAACTTGTCAGCCTCGCCGAAGCCGGCGAGTGGCCCCGTCTGCGGGCTGACATAGCCGAGCTTGATCGCCGCATCCTTGGCAATGGCCGGCATGGCTAGGCCTGGCACCGCCAGCACGGCACCACCGGCAGCCGTCGTCTTCAGAAAATCGCGTCTCGTGAACATGTTTCCTCCCCTCATTGTCTCTCCTCCCAAAGAGTGCGCCAAAAGGCGCCGATGTCTCAGCCGACTGGTCGCCGGCCCTCCCATGCATCCTGCAAGAGTGTCCTGATCGAACCCTGGTCGATCGGCCGCGGATTCCAATAGGGATTTTCGACTGCGATCGAGGCCGCGCGATCAAGATCGGCTTCCGTCAGTCCGAATTCCTTGAGCGACAGCGGCGCTCCGATCGCCTTGGCGAAATCCCAGAGCCCACCGCCGATCGACCGCCGAAGATGCCGGCCGCCTCCGCCAGTTCCGATGCGGCCGCGGCTGCATTGAACGCGGCGGTATGCGGCAGCATCACCGCATGGGTTTCCGCGTGCGGCGTATCAAAGGAGCCGCCCAGCGTGTGGCAGATTTTGTGATGCAGCGCCATACCGACGGTGCCGAGCACCGACCCGCAGAGCCAGGCGCCATAAAGTGCATCGCTGCGGGCCTCAGCGTTCTTCGGATCACTCACGATAGCAGGCAGGCTCCGCGCAAAGGCGCGCAGGCCTTCCAGCGCCATCAGGCTCGAAATCGGATTGCGGTCGCGCGCGTAAAGCGCCTCGACCGCATGAGCCATGGCGTTCAGACCGCTCGTCACGCTCATCACCACCGGCAGACCGAGTGTCAGCAAGGGATCGTAAATGACAATTTCCGGCAGGATCCTGGCATCGCGCACCGTCGTCTTGCGGCCACCTTCGGTCTGGCCAAGGATCGGCGTGACCTCCGAGCCTGCATAGGTTGTCGGAATGACGATCTGGAGAAGATCAGTGCGATAGGCGATCGCCTTGCCGAGGCCAGTCGTCGATCCTCCCCCGAGCGAAACGACACAATCCGCACCGGTTTCCGCCACAACCTTCATCGCAGCCTTAGTGACATCGACAGGCGTGTGCATGGTGGCGCCCGTGAAGACGCCGCAGGCGAGCAGGCCGATCTCGCGAGCGAGCGCCTCGGCATCGGCCTTCTGGTGCGGCGTCGACAGGACCAAAGCGCGCTTGCAGCCGGCCTTTGCGATCCATTCGGCAACCGCGCTTCTGCTGCCAGCTCCAAAGACGATCTGGGCCGGGCTGCCCGCATAGGAAAAATCGTGAGTCATCCTGCTCTCCCCGGCTTTGCTCTGACCATGACAAAGGTGAGATTTGCTGTCTTGCCGCGTTGTCCGCCGATGTCGGCGGCTTCGAAACTGGTGACGAGTTCCGGCCGCACGCCGAAGAGGGCATCCTCGGCAAGATGCGGGTCGCTCGCATCGTAGATATGGGTCGTGATCGTCTCAAAACCCTTGGCGCGCACGACGAAATGCAGATGCGCCGGGCGGCGCAGCGGATAGCCGGCCTCGGCAAGCAACCGCCCGACCGGCCCGTCATCCGGCACGCCGTAACCCGCCGGCATCACCGAGCGGTAATGGAAACGTCCGTCCGCATTCGTGCGAAAAAGGCCGCGCAGATTGTGTTCCGGCTGCAGGTCGGGCTGCTGGTTTTCATAGAAGCCCTCGCCATTGGCCTGCCAGGTGATGATCTCGGCGCCGGCGATCGGCAGGCCATCCAGATCCTGCACCCGCGCGGAAACCATCAGCGGCTCGCCAACGCCATCTAGCGAGATCGAGGACCCGGAGGCTCGCTCCGGCGCATCGTTGCGGAAGAATGGCCCACGAATGGTGTTTGGCGTCGCCGCCTTTGGGCGCCGGGAATTGATCTCTTCGACCAGGGCCGAGGCGCCGATGAGATCGGACAGAAGCACCCATTCCTGGCGCCGCTCGTCGGAGGCGTGACCGACCTCGGTCAGAAATGCAATGAGCTGGCGCCACTCGTCCTGGGTGGGACGAAACTGCTTGATGAGGTCATGCACATGGGTCACGGCAGCGGCAATCAGCCGTGGCAGATTGCCATCGCCGTTTGCGGAGAAGCGCTCGGAGAAAGCCTCCGATGACGTCGCTTCGCTGAATGTGAGCGCCTTGGCATGCCCCGCCATGCTCTTCCTCCAAAATCTGCCGTGCAGCTTGAGGAAACATTAGCAGCGGAAAATGCGTGGATTGATGATTTTGTTGCCTATCAGTATAACAGATCGTTATGAAATTCGACGAACGCCACCTCATTCAGCTTGCCGCCGTCGTGAAGACAGGCGGTGTAACGGAAGGCGCCGCCTTGTTGGGGTTGGCGCAGCCGGCCGTTTCGCGCACCTTGTCCATGCTGGAAAAACGCGTCGGCGAACCGCTCTTCATCAGGGGCCGGCGGCCGTTGCAGCCGACGCCGCTTGGCCTGTCGCTCGCCGAGCATGGGCTGGTCATGCTGGCGGCCTCGCGCAAGGCATCCGATCTCGTCGAAAGCTTCAGGGTGGGCAAGAGCGGCGTCGTGCGGATCGGCGGCACGCCATTCTTCATGGATGCGCTGATCGCCGGCCTCTGCGCCGAATTCCAAGCCAGCCATCCGGATGTGCGCATCGACCAGAGCTATGGCTACTTCCCCGATCTTCGCGCCGCCCTCAAGGCCGACCAAATCGACCTGGCCATCTGCCCGATCGACATTCTCGACGAGGGGTCCGGGCTCGAATTTCAACAGATCCTCCCAGGACGCAATGTCGTTGCCTGCCGGGTGACGCACCCGTTGTTGCTGAAGCGGCGGCCGCAGCCGAGTCATCTTCTCGACTATCCCTGGATCGCGCCGCCGCCCGGTAGTCCGCTGCTGGCGGATCTGCGCGCCCTGCTGCTTTCCTTCGGCGCGACCGAAATCAAGATCCGCTATTCGGGCGGCTCGCTCATGAGCGTCATCAACTATCTGAAGGCAGCGGATGCCCTGACGATCATGCCGCATAGCGTGGTGTTTGCGCAGCGCAAGGAAAAGACGATCACGGCCCTGCCGATCACAATTCCCCACCCGGAACGCGCCCTTGCCATCCTCACGCGGGTCGACGCGCCGCATTCTCCGGCCGTCGACCAGTTTGCCGAATTCGTCCGCTCCGGCTTCCAGAACCTTCGTCATCTGATCAAACGGCATGAAGAGTCGGTGATCTGGGGGCTTTGAGAAGCCCCTAGCCGCGCGCGCGCAACGCGACCGTCAGGGGCAGCCGCGTGGCGGAAAGTGCCGGCAATGCGCCTCCGACAACACCGATCACCAGGCCCAGGAGACCGGCCATGAACATCACCCGGCCATCCATCGTGAGCTGAAATGCCATGCTGGCATTGTTTGCGCCAATGGTACTGGCCTGCCAGCCATTGAACAGAAACCACGAAGCGATGAGCCCGATGGCAGCACCGATGGCCGAAAGCAGGATTGCCTCGACCCAGGTGGCGATGAAGGCGGCCAGCCGGCTAAATCCCAGCGCTCGCACAGTGGCAATCTCGACGGCCCTATCGGAAACCGAACTCATCATCGTGTTGAGCGCACCGGCCGTCGCGCCAAGCGCCATCAGAAGCGCGACCGGCCATCCGAACATGCGGATGAGATCGGCCGTACCGGAAGACTGTGCGGCATAAAGATCGGCTTCGGATACCGCGACCATCGGCGTGACCGTGATGACGCCGAGCGCAGCCTGTAGCAGCTTGATTGCGCCCGGTTCGACCAGCCGCAATCTCACGCTCTGAACCTCGCCCTGCCGATCGAAGGCCGAGCGGACGGCATCGAGATCGCCCCATATTTCCGACTCGAAAGCACTGCCATTCGCGGAAAAATGCCCGACCACGGTCCATTCCACCGGACCTAGCCGCACCCGGTCTCCCACGGCAAGAGACCCAAATTCCCCGGCAATGCGATCGCCCACAGCGATTTCGCGTGAACCAGGCGTTGGAAAACGACCGGCTGACAGAGTGACGCCATCACGAAGCGATGGACCGGTCGCGTCCATGCCCCGCAAAGCCAGCATCTTGGCAGCATCCGCGCCTTGCTGGGGGACTTCCACAGGGACGACGATCTCGCGGGAATAGACCAGATTGCCGGCCGCATCGTGGACGGCTCCGACATCGCCCCGCATCGCTTCGATCGTTCGGATCGCCTCGGCGGGAATAGCGGAGGCCATTTCCTGATTGGTGCCGCCGCCGAGAAGGACGGCGACGGTAGGGGAACCGGCACTCTTCAATGCCGTCTCGAAGCCCGCCGCCATGGAGAGAAAGCCGGCGAGGACCGCGACGACGAGCGCGATGGACAGCGCCATCGAGATGGAAATCGCCAGCCGCCGTGGCAGGCTGAGAAGACTGGCCCGGATCATCACGAGCATTTGCTTGATATTGGAAGACATGGGACTACCTCGCTCTCAGCGCTTTGGTGACGGGTGTGCGCATGGCATTAACAGCCGGGATCAGCCCCGTCGCAAAGCCGAGGAGCGCGATGAGGCAAACTGCCTTGGCAAGGACGGTGGCCGAAAAAACCAGGCCAAGAACCGGCCCAGCGGCGATGGCGGCGAGCTTTGCCAGAAGGAGACCGACAGAGCCTCCGATGATAAAAATCAGCAGCGTTTCGCTGAGAATGAGCCCCAGTATCCTCCGCCGCGAAAAGCCAAGCGTCTTCAGAACGCCGATTTCAAACGTGCGCTCGCGCACCGCAAAGACCATCGTGTTGACGACGATCATCAGAAGGGTCGTGAAAGCGGCACCGACGATGAGATTGATGATCAGGCCGATATCCGCATATTGGCGCAGAAACGCTTCAAGGAATTGCTTCTCCGATTGCGTGCGCGTCGGCACCGCGGAATTGGCAAACAGCGCATCGATGCCGACAGCCAGTTGACCGGGAGAGACGCCGTCTTGCGGCCGCACGATGAAAGCGTCTACCGTATCGGCATTACGCTCGCGGGCGGCATTGACGTAGTCGTAGCGGGCAATGATGAAATAGGTATCGGTGCTCGCAGTCTCGCCTTCGAAAATCCCGGTGATCTCAAAACGCCAGTCGCGGCTGCCATTTTTCATTGCTGTCTGGAAGGCGGTGAGCGTGATGCGCTGACCGACGGACCAGCCTTGAGCTTCCGCCAAAGCGCGACCGACCAGCACGCGGTCGCGCGCCGCACCGAGCGATGCGATCAGCTCCGCCGTCAAGCCGAGCTCCCTGCCATTGACGTCAGCGAGCAGTTGCGGCTCGACGGCGCTGACGGCCATCGCGTTCTTTTCCGTGCCGACGAAACCGCGCAGACGCGTCATGTAAGCCACTTCTGACACGCCGGGCTGCGAAGCGATCCGTGATAGATAGGCCATTGGTAGAGGCTGGTTGCGCCCGGCCGCGTTCATCACACCAAGAATATTTTCGCTGGCGCCGGCCGCCCCTTGCGTGCCGTTCACGAAGCTCGCCGTGAGGCCGTAGATCAGGAAAGCCACGATCACACAGAAGATCAGCAGCAGAGTCCGCAGCGGCTTTCGCCATGCATTCTTTCTGGCAAGACGAAGGAAACTCATCAGGCAGCCCTCTTCTCTTCAACGAAATGCCCCTTGTCGAGATGCAGCGTCTGTCGGGCATGGAGGGCGGCTTGCGGATCATGTGTGACCATGACGATCGTCTTGCCCATCTCGCGATTAAGAAAGCCGAGCATGCCGAGAACATCGTCCGCCGATTTTCGATCGAGATCACCGGTCGGCTCATCGCAAAGCAGCAGATCGGGATCGGCAATGATGGCACGCGCAATGCCGACACGCTGCTGCTGGCCGCCGGACATCGAGGCCGGATATTGCTTGCCACGGCCCGCCAGCCCGACGAGATCCAATACCTTCTCGACCCGAGCACGTCGCTCTCTGGCGGAAATCGGCTTGAGGAGGAGCGGCAGCTCGACATTCTCTGCCGCGTTGAGCATGGGCAGCAGATTATAGAACTGGAAGACGATGCCCATATTGTGCGCCCGCCAGGAAGAACGCGCCGCTTCTCCCATCTGATCGAGCCGGGCGTTGCCAATCCGCAACTCGCCGGCATCGGGACGGTCGATACCCGCCAGCATGTTGAGAAGCGTCGATTTTCCCGATCCGGATGGCCCCATGATGGCGACGAAGTCGCCTTTCGGTATCACCAGATCGAGACCGCTGCAGATGGAGATCGCTTCGCCTCCCACCCGGTATCCCTTCTGCACGGCGCTCAAAACGATGTACGGCTCTTCCTTGATGATCTCTGTCATTGCTTGACGTCTCCTGATGATGTCTGGGGATTGGGAACAGCGATGCGAATGCGCGCCGCCATGTTGGGGCGGATTCCGGTCGGGGGTGCGATGAGTGAAAACCGAAGCGCGATCGTGCCTTTTTCAGACGAAGCGACGGGGGCGATCCGGCTTAACTTGATAGCGAATGGCCTGTCGGGAAAGCCATCGAGGACGGCCTCCCCATCCATGCCGGGACGGATCGCGGCGATATTCGTCTCGGCCACGTCTGCATCGATCACCATGCTGCCGGTATCGACGAGCGTCAGAAGGCTCTGGTTTTCGCGGACGCTATCGACACGCGCCAACATCGTGTCGCCGACGTGAGCGTTGAGCCGCGTCACCGTTCCGGCAAAGGGCGCGCGAACCGTCAGTTCGTCCAGTTGCTCTTGGGCGATGCGGATGGCCAGTTCCGCCCGATTGAGATCCTGACGTGCCTGCGCCACGCCGTTCGACGCGCTCTTCCAGACCGTCTGAGCCTCCTCAAGCTCTTTTTGAGATGCCGCCTGGCGAGACGCGAGCGCTCCGATGCGCCGCAGAGAGGCATCCGCCTGCGCGAGCGCGATATCCTTCGCGGACAGGGCAAGATCGGCGGAAACCCTTGCCGCCATCGCCTGCTCTAGAGCGAAACGAGCGCTTGCATCATCCAGAGTGACCAGGACCTGGCCGGCCTCGACATGATCGCCGGCTTCGACGGGGATGCCGGTAATCCTGCCCTCATATTTGGAAAAGACGGCGGTGGACCGTGGCGCGACGACATAGCCGGAGCCGGTGATTTCGCGGGTCGGTGCAAAGGCAACCTCCCGTACAGACGGTGCTTCTACATTGCCCGCCTTGGTCGCTCGGGTGTTCGTGGCTGGCGTTTCGGAGGCTGCGATATCCGCGCGCCGCTCATCCGGAAGCATAGCCTTGATGCGGCCAAGAGCATTCGGCCATACGACTGCAGTGGCAACCGGCACGGTTGCCAAAGCGACGAGGATGGCGGGTAGAGCGAGCCGCCGTGCGATTGTCCGCGGCGGCTCGGATGTGATCGTGGCCGTCAAAGGCTCAAGCGAAAGCGACTTGAGCGTTTCGGCAAGTTTGCGGTCGTGTTCGGTGCTTGTGTTCATGCCGAACAGAATGGCCGACTAAGCCGCTAACTCGACCTCAAACACGTTTTCGGCAGTCCTCGATCGCGATTTCGTACCTATGTCGAGGATTCAGGCGGGATTTTCTTTCCGCTCCCGCCATTCAAGCGGGGTCATCTCGGTGACACGGCGGAATTCGCGGTTGAAGTTCGATTTGGTCTGGAAGCCCACCTCGAACATGATGTCCGTCACCGGTCTCTTCGTCTCCTCGAGCAGGCCGCAGGCCTCGGCCACCCGGAACTCATTGACATATTGCGAGACGTTCTTGCCGGTGGTGCGATTGATCGCCGTGGATATCTGCCGGGCCGGAATGCCGGCCTTGCGGGCAAGCCGGTCCAGATTGAGATCGGGATCGCGATAGACACGCTTCGTTTCCAACAAGGCCTGGATCGCGGTCATCGTAACCTTGTCTTCCGCCATGTCGAATTGCGGCGGGGGCTCTGCCACTTCCGGAAAGCTGCGGCCGCGGCTGGCGACCGCGCCGGCGATCGACAGGATAATCAGCGCTGTGAGGTTTCCGAGGCTTATGATCGGAATCACATGCCTGCCCTCGGTCCACGCAAAATCGAGAGCAACGAAAATGTCCAGCGCAGCCGATAACAGCAATGCGAATGCCGTGAAAACAAGCGCACGAAAAACCCGTGGCGCACTCTCAAAGGACGTCGTTCTGAGCGAGTCCGTTCCCGATCGCATCAAAAGCAGGATAGCGACGGCATAGCCGATGAAGATGAGCGGAAGCACAACATCGATGGCACCGCGCCAGACGATCACCAGAAGGATGATCGCCACAGCCGGAAGAACATGCAATCCCAACCGCCGCGAAGATGAGGCCGAGGTTTTGCGGGTAAGTTTGCACACTCCCAGATATGCCAGCGGCGGAACGATCGCCGCTCCGATCGGCGCCACATATATGATCTCCCCTATGCCATATCCCCAGCGCAGGCCGCTCAGAAACGACTGAAAGGCGCCCATCAATATCAGCGCCAAGAATGGCAGATTGCGCGGAGCCTCCTTCAAGGAGGCCTGGTCGCTCCCCCTCGCCACGACGGCAAACAGCACGAGGAGCAGAATGGCGACGACAAAGGGCAGAGGGATGAAAAGCATCAGAAACTTATATCAAGGAGAACGACAGGACGATCAACCTCAGCCATGACTTTAATCAATGCGCTCCGCGACCTGAATCATGTTCGAGGTCGAGAAATCTCCCCTATCGAAACCATTCCGATGAAATTTGGGCTTGCCTGATCGCGTTTTGCAACAAGGGATAACGGCCCATAATTCACGCGGCTGAATCAACCTTGCTTCTTGCCGCCTCGACCGCCCTGATCCTTCGCGACGGATGGGGCGATCGATCGGATCTCCAGCCGCACGCAAAAACCTTGGTTGGTATCGAAGAATGACACCTTTCCGCCGTGAATCTCTGCGGCCTTCTTGACGAGGTTCAGTCCGAGGCGCGCCGGACGAGCTGGTGTTGATGCGGCGAAACGGCTCGAAAACCCGGTCCCGCTCCGATGGCGCGATGCCCGGCCCCTGGTCGCAGACATCGATCGTCCCAGCAGCGCCCACTCTGACGACGATTGCGCCCTTGCCGCCAGCGTGATCGATCGCGTTTCGAATGAGGTTGACGACAGCCATTTCGATCGTCGATGTCTGGATCACAAAGACAGCCGCCTCGGGGCTCGGCTCGAAGTCAAAATCGTAACCCGCATCCATCGCAATCGGGGCAAGATCGGCGGCAATATTCTCGACCAGCAGGTTGAGGTCCTTCTGCTCCGCGCGCAATTCGACCGCGCCGATGGCCTGCATCTCCAGAAGCTGGTGCGCCACGCGGGAGAGGCGATCGATATCGTCCCGAAGCTGCCGGCTGACCTCAGCCTCTGGGAGAAGATCGGCCCGTGTACGCGCAATTGCGATCGGCGTCCGCAGTTCATGGGCTGCGTCAGCCAGAAAGCGGTTGTGCCGATTATATCCCTCATCCAGTTTGGAAAGGGCGTGGTTGAACGCATCGACCATGGGAATGATCTCGTTCGGCACTTTCGAGCGATCGAGACGGGCCGACCGGTTTTCGAAATCGATCGCCTGCGCTTGCGTTGCCGTTTCCACCAGCCCGCTCAGGGATCGCCCGACCGCACGCGGCGTAACGAGCAAGGTGGCAACGCCGGTGAGCGCAAGCATCGGGAAAACCGCAATGAGAATGATGGCTCCCATGCCCGGCAATACGGTCAGCCAGCGGACTTCCCCGTTGGCATCCTTTGCGACATCGACCCGCATATTGATCCAGACATTGAGGCCGTCATTCGCAAAATCGCGTTCGGTCGCCGCCACGAATTGGAGCCTGCCGACTGGCGTGTCCCGGTTCTCGACTGTCGCATGCGTTCCATTGCCGGCTTCCACCCGTGCTCTTTCGATCGTCCAGGGAAAGCTCTGCTGGAGAGGAACCGCGGGGATCTCTCCATATTGGAAGATAGACCCGTTGGCGTCCCGGACAGCAAACCAGAGATCCGGATAGCGCTGTATCAACTCGGCAATTTCCGGTGTTTCAGCAACCTGCAATCGGCCATCTGCATCTCTCGCCACATGTTGCGCAACGACACGCACCGCTTCTTCGTTGGCGTCTTCCAGCTCGGGATTGATGATCCAGATCCAGCCGGCCAACAGGACGACGAAGAGAACGAGAAGAAATGCCTGCAACATGATCAGGCGCCGTATCAGCCCCCATCGCAACGACCGGCTGCGCTCTACCTTCATGCCTTCGCCCGGATCAGATAGCCAATGTTGCGCACAGCTCTTATCTCAGCCGCGGCGCCGGCCTGAACGAGCTTCTTTCTGATCCGCGAAATATGGGCGTCCAATGCGTTCGAGCCGATTTCGTCCTCCAGCGCATAGACCGCTTCGATCAGGTTAGACCTCGTGACGATCCGGTTCGGACGACGCATCAACGTCTCCAGCACCAGGTATTCGCGCCGCGGAAACTCGACGACCGATCCTGCTATGGAGATTTCGTTGCTCCGGGGGTCGACGCTCAGATTACCGAAATTCAGATACTTATCGGAAATGGCAGGGCCTCGCCTCTGAAGTGCCCGCAGCCGGGCGAGCAGTTCCTCGATAGCAAAAGGTTTGGCAAGGTAATCATCGGCGCCGCTATCAAGCCCGTCGACGCGGTGGTCGATGCTGCCGAGAGCAGTGAGGACAAGGATCGGTACCGGGTATTTGCGTTGGCGAAGGGCGGCAACAAGATCCAGTCCCTCGCCATCCGGCAAGCGTCGATCCAGAACCAGGACATCATAGGTGCCAACGCGCGCCATGGCATCGGCATCCGCGATGGTGCGGACATGATCGGCGAGCACATCGCGGCGCCTCAGCGCCTCAAGCAAAGCTCGAGCCATTTCCGGCTCGTCCTCAAGCAGCAAGATTCGCAATGGCTTCTCCCTGACGAGGACAGCCTCTTGCCATCCCCTTCCCCCACTCACATGCCAAAGATTGCGGCTACATTACATGTCGACTTACGAGATAGAGCGCAAGCCGCGATCGGAGCGGTTTCAATTGGGTGAGCCACCGATGCGACGAGCAGGCATTCGCAGCATGGTCAGCCTGCGCGAAAGTTGTTAAAGACTTGCCATTCGACCTCTAGTCGGTCTAATCCCGCCACAAATCAAACTTAGAGGTCAGGCGGCAGATTCGCCCGACCGACCTATTTACGTAACAATTCCCTGACGATATCCATGACCCGCATCTCATCCTCCCTATCCCGTCGCGCTTTTATTCTTGGTTCATTGGCAGCGTCCGCCACGCTGGCCGGCTGCACCACGGTGTCCGGCCCGCAAGGTGCCCCAGAAGACCAAGCTCGTCTGCAGACGCCATTGCCGGCCCCCCCACTCGTCAAACCGGTCATCGAGCCGGTTGCCGCTCCCGTAGCGTCCCCGGAAATTGCGGCCCGCTATGCGCAGGTCCAGGATGGCGGCTTCACCATCCCCGCCATTCCCTACGAGAAGATCGATCCGAAATACCTCCGTCAAGAGGTTAGAGACCCGACGGGCGAGCCTGCAGGCACCGTCGTTGTCGATACGGTCGGGCGTTTCCTCTATCTGGTGCTGCCAGGCGGCAAAGCGATGCGTTACGGCGTCGGTATCGGCCGTGAAGGTTTTGCCTGGAAGGGCGAAGGCATCATCCACTGGCGCCAGCACTGGCCGCGCTGGAAGCCGCCGACAGACATGATTGCCCGTCAGCCCGCTCTCGAGAAATTCTCGGTCGCAAACGGCGGGATGGCGCCGGGACTGAAAAATCCCCTCGGGGCACGCGCGCTTTATATTTTTCAGGACGGCAAGGACACGCTCTATCGCCTGCACGGCACGCCGGAATGGAAATCGATCGGCAAGGCAACGTCGTCAGGCTGTGTCAGGCTCATCAATCAGGATGCGATCGATCTCTACGACCGCGTCCCATACCATGCCCGGATCGTCGTTCATCAGACCCCGCTTGTTCCGGTAACCTCGACCTGAGGCAGCCCTTCAGATCAATGGATGGCGTCAGCGCCTGAGCCGATATCCATGCCTATTCGAGGGTTGACACTCACCCTCTCCGACATCTCGGCCAGGCATTGTTTGAATAGACGGAACGTCCGGTAAATGGCAAATCCACGCCGCAGACGACAGGATTGACCCTGCCGTCTGGCGTTTCAATTCATGGACAGGCCGACGAATTGATAGCCGGCCCTCAATCCATTTAGTGGTTCTTGTTCGGGCCCTTGCCCGTGGCGAAGCTGCAGGTCTTGATCTTGCAGCTTGGATCGTCGCTTGTTGGAACGCTGGCGCTGGTCATCGCACCCTGGCCAAGGCAAGACATCGAATTCGAGACCGTGCGGTTGTACATCATCATGCCTGGATGGTGTGATGGGTATCGCAGCACGATCGACCCTTCCTGGGCCATCTTTTCATGCACCGTTGCGCAGCTCATGGATTTGGAATTGTAGGCCGACATGGCCATGGCGTTGGTGGTGAACATCATTCCAACGGCCGCAAGTATGATAATCGTCTTCATAGGGCTTCCTTTAGTGGCACCAAATAGCGCTAGAAAGGATGAGATATCCCTTCATTAGCTTCACATTTATGACAGTAAGCCGACTTCCCTTTGTCAGCTGCAGAGGTTGCAATCGCGAACGATCGCTCGGCAAGCTCGCGCGTCAAATGGCACGAGCCGAAGGCCGTCCAGCCTTGCATGGTACCCATTGGCACGGTGCAGGCCGGGTTAGGTTTTCCAATCGCCTCGGATTGAGACAAACAGGGCCCGATCCATCATCGGGCCCGATTTCTCATGAAGGTCAAGCCAAGCCGGCTGGCCTTAGAATGTCCGCTCGAAACGCAGGATACCAGAGACTGTGTCGTCGTTGGCATAGTCGTAGTGAACGTAGGTCAGTTCCGGCTCGATAAGCAGGTTCTTCACCGGGTTGAACTTCACGTTCGTGGTGGCTTCGAAGATCTTCGAGTCTGTATAGGCGAGCTGCAGGTTCCATTTCAGCTTGTCGTTGACCGGTACGCCAACACCGCCCCACACTGCCCAGTCACCCCAGCCGCATTTTGCACCATTGACAACGCCGCGGGCGAAGTGCAGGCCGAGACGTTCTGGTTCGAACCGGCATACTGGTTGAGCTTATCGCCATCGGTGTTCCAGCCACCCATCAGGAAGGCCGTGAGGAAACCGAAGTCGGCATCGATACGGGCCTTGATGGCGCCTTGCTCGACGATCGAGTCATAGCCGCCAACGACCTTGAAGCCGAACATGCCAGCCTTGTAGCCGAGACCGGCAACGACGTTCGGAGCGTAATGGTCAGCCTTGGACAACTGCCAGTTTCCGCCATAGGCGCTGGTGGTGGTGCCGGAATTGCTGTCTTCGAGCGAGATGACGCCCGTAAAACCGGTACCGCTGTCGTAGTTGTAGGTCAGCTGGTTCAATTCGTACGGACCGTCATAGATGACGTCGTCCTGGATCACATCGCCGGCATAACCGACGAACTGGTTGTACTGCGAGTCCGTCTTACCGACCGTGAAACCACCGAGGGTGATGTAGGCCCAAAGCAGGTTCGTCGTGGTGGCGCCGCCGTCATTCCAGTCCCAGCGAACGATGGTCTCCGTCTTCAGCGGACCATATTCGGTGTCGGTTGCGGTGTTGAGGTTGAGTTCAGCGCGAGTATGCCACTTTGTACCAATGGTGCTGGCCCGATTGTAGGGGTCATACCACTGACCTTCCGTGCGGACCTTGCCGCCTACTCTGAGGCAGGTTTCAGTGCCCGGAATGAAGAAATAGCCAGCGCCGAAAGCGTCGCAAATGCGAACGTATTCCAATGGCTCCGGCTCAGCGGCGACGATAGCGTCGGCCGCATGCGCACCGGATACTACGCATAGCGCAGCAGCGGAGCCGATAAGCAAGCTCTTGATGTTCATGGTAACTCCATTCTTCAAATGTACTTGCGCGATTGACGAACCTGGGGGGCCGCTCGACATCAAGTTTCAGTACCTAGTTGAAGCTCAGCGTTTCGCTTCCATGAATAAAATGCTTTTGAGGCCGCCCTTTTACAACAACCCAGAAATATGTGACAAAACGTATATGCGTCCTGTTGCAGAAACAACGCATCGACTTGGCGCAAATGGCTATTAGAGGGCATTTTACGCTGTTTTCCGCAAAATCTCGGCTCGACGAGACGGTGAAACTCTACAGAATTGTGACAATCCCGACACCCCGTTTCAACCTTAGATCGATCTCTCTCGAGCCTCATTTGTCCATGCAACCCCGCAAGACCGGCATAGTTTCGCGGATGGCCGCCCTGTAAGACTAGGGCGCTAGAATCAGTCAGCGGAGCTGCGATGCAGAGCAGCCGCATGGTTTCGAATAATCAGTTGCGGCAATGTCGCCGGATTATTGCGGTAACGTGCCGTCGACCATGATCTGAATTCGCCCATGGCTGCAGCGCTCGACGCGAGCTTCGATGCCGTAGATATCGGCAAGCATCTGCGAGGTGACGATAGCCCCGGGCTCGCCATATGCCATAAGATCCCCGCCCTTGAGCACGGCGACCGTATCGGCATAGCGCAGTGCCAGCGGGACGTCATGAAGAACCGCAAGCACGATCGTGCCCTGCTCGCGGGCAAGGGCTGTTGCACATTCCATGACGCGAATCTGATGCCTGAGATCGAGCGCGCTTGTGGGTTCGTCGAGCAACAGCACATCCGGCCGACGCACAACCGCCTGGGCAAGAGCAACCATCTGACGTTGCCCTCCGGAAAGCTCAGAGAGCAATTGCATGGAAAGGTCGCTGGCGCCAAGCTGCGCAAGCGCATCATAGCCTTCGCGCATTGCCGCCTCGCGACCCATCAAGCCGCTGCAAGCGCTCATGACGGCCTCAATGACGGGCAAGGCAATGCCCGGCGGCTGCGATTGCGGCATGTAGACGATCTTCTTCGCGCGTTCGACCCTCGATAGCCGTGCCAGATCGATGCCGTCGAGCAGAACCTCGCCAGAAGCAGAGCCAAGCCCCGCGATACCGCGCAACAGCGTAGATTTGCCGGCCGCATTCGGCCCGAGCAGGGCAAGAACCGCACCGCGCGGCACCGGCCCCAGCGAAAACGAGCTTACTACTTTCTTGCGGCCATAGGCGACCGCAAGCTTGCGAATGACGAGGCCGTTGACTTCGCTCGTCATCGGCCTGGCCTTGCATTGAAAATCAGCACGACGAAGACCGGTACGCCGACAAGCGCCGTGACGATGCCGACGGGCACGACCAGCCCCGGCAGCACGGTCTTGCTGGCAATCGATGAAAGCGACAGCAGGAGAGCACCGATAAGAGCGCTCGCCGGCAGCGCGAAACGCTGATCCTCGCCCACAAGAAGTCGCGCTATATGCGGCCCGACGAGACCAATGAAGCCGATGGTACCGACGAAGGCGACCGCCATGGCCGACAGGAGACTGACCCGCAACAGCGAGAGATAGCGCAGCCGCACGACATCGATGCCGAAGCTGATCGCCCGCTCCTCCCCCATGCGCAAAGCCGTCATTCTCCCCGCCGAGGCAAACGACAACGGCATAACAACCACGAGCGCAACCGCGAGGATCGCAACCTTGTCCCATGTGGCACGCGCAAGACTGCCGACCGACCAGAACACCAGCTGCTGCAGCGCATCCTCCGTTGCAACAAGCTGAAACAACAGCACCACGGCGTTACAGCTGAAGACCAGCGCGATCCCCAGCAAGACCATCGTTTCCATGCTGGCGGCCCTCAAGCGCGACAGCGCATCCAGCAGAAGCACGGAGCCGAAGGCAAAGACGAAGGCAGCAAGCGAGACGAACCAATTATAGGGAAGCCAGGACAGCGTGGGATGAAAGACGATGACCGTCGACGCACCAAGCGCTGCTGCCGAGGCAACACCGAGTGTGAACGGGCTGGCAAGCGGGTTGTTGAGGACGACCTGCATTTCCGCACCGGCAAGCGATAGTGATGCCCCGACAAGCAGCGCCATCAGCGCGAAAGGCAGGCGAACGTTCCAGATGATGGCGCGATCGGTCGGCGTGAGGTCCGCCGGATGGAAAATGCCATGAAGGAGATCGGCGACGCTCATGCCCGATGATCCCGTGACGAGATCATAGCCGAAGGAGGCCAACAGCAACCCCAATAGCAAGACCATGATGATCAGGCGCCGGACAAGAAGGCGGCGATAGGCCACCCGTGTCTCGTCAAAGCCGGCCGTGCTGCCTGCTTCAAGTTTGCTCCGAGGCGTTACGGAGGCATCCATTCACCGGTGTCCCATCAGTTGGTGGCGCTGGGCTCAACCCAGTAAGTACCGGTGTTGTCGATAGCCAGGAGGGATTTTGCCATCTCCTGTTGCGTCTTGGCCGGATCGATATCCTGGAAAAGCTCCGGATGGATCCATTTCGCCAGAGCCTCTATCGCCACGATGTTGTAGGGCGAATTGTAGAAATCGTGCCAAAGACCATAGGCTTTGCGATCCCGGATTGCCCGAAGATCCCTGAATTCCTGGCGCGTCAGAACCGTATAGAGGCTTTTCTGCGCCGTCTCCTTCTCGACGCCGGCGCCCAAAAGCAGGCCCGGTGCTCGGTTGCCGGTAGCAATGTAGATATCCGGATCGGCATGGAGAACATATTCAACCGCAACATCGCCGATGGCGCCGGGCACGACACCGGCCGCAATATTGCGCCCGCCGACGGCCGTCACGAACTGGCCAAGGCCACCATTGCCTGTCGTATGGCCCGGTGCCTGCCATACGCCCGCCAGAAGCTCGACAAATACGTTCGGCTTCTGCTCATCCTTGAGGGAGGCGACGCGGGAAGTAATCAAGCCCAGATGCTGGGAGTAAAAGTACGTAAAGGCTTTTGCTTCCGCCTGACGACCGATCGCCTCGCCGATAAGCGCGATGCTCTTCGGGGTGTTCTCGATGGGAGAAACGCGGAAATCGACATAGACGACCGCGATACCGACCTGTGCCAGCGTATCCGCAATCGGGCTATGAGCCTTCGGGCCCTCGCCGGCAACGCTGAAGATCACGAGGTCCGGCTTCAGGGCGAGAATGGTCTCGACGCTGACGCTGACCTCGGAGGTCTCGCCGATTACGGCGATATCGGCGACGGACGGAAATTTCTTCTTGTAAGTATCGAAAGTGTGAGGATCGAGCTTGCGCAGATCGTTCTGCCATCCGACGATCCGCTGGAACGGGTTGTCCCTGTCGAGCAGCGCCAGAGCATAGCTGAGGCGCCCTTCGCCGAGCACAATGCGCGAGACGTGATCGGGCACATTGACCTTGCGCCCAAGCACGTCGGTCACTTCGCCGGCACGTGAAATGGCGGGCAGAGCCAAACCAAGCGATAGGAGGGCAAGGACACGCAGCGCCTTGAACAGCGATCCGGCAATCGTCATCGACAATACTCCTTGGCGGCCGCTCCAGCCGCTGAAATAACTGCTCGGGACCGCCGGTTAAAACAAAGCGGCCCGCATCAAAGGATGACGAGAAGCCGGCAGAATGAGCGTCTCTTGCATCAATCCTGCCCGGCGTGGAACTGAAACCTCGTCATACCGATATGCATAATATGAATTTTGATCTCCACTTTTCGCTCCAAATGTGCATGTTGCCGAAACGAAGTGAATTATCGACGATCGGCCGCCATGCATTCCCCCAACATCAACAGCATCGATCTCAATCTTCTGCGCGTGTTCGATGCCGTCTTTCGGGAGGGCAACATCCTGCGCGCCGCCCAGCGCCTCGGCATGAGCCAGCCCGCCGCCAGCCATGCGCTGGCGCGTCTGCGCCATGCGCTCGATGATGACCTCTTTGTCCGCTCAGCTCAGGGAATGCTGCCGACGTCCCGCGCCGAGCAGCTCGCCGAACCCATAAGACAGGCGCTGAGCTATCTCGAACTCGGCCTTCAATCGGGGCCGTTCGAACCGGCGACATCGAAACAGAAATTCAAGCTTGCCGTCGACAATTGCTCGGCGATCGCGCTGACATCGAAAATCGTCCTTGCTGTCGGCGCTGTTGCGCCCGGCATATCGTTGAACCTGCGCCCGAGCGGCACGGCCGACATCGACCGCATGATCGATGCTTCCGAACTCGACCTCTTCATTGGCCGCCCGGGCGAAGACCGGGAACGCTTCGCCTCCGAGGATTTGAGCAGCGACGATTTCGTCATCGTCCATCGCTCGGAACTCCGCAAGGCGCAAACTCCAATGACGGCTGAAGAGTTGATCGGTAAGCCGCACCTGCATCTCTCGTCCGCCGGCGACGACACCGGTTTCCTCGACCGCTGGCTTGGCGAGCGGCAGATGCATCGCGACGTGAAGCATTCCGTGCCCCTGCTCGGATGCACCGATGTCCTGTCGGAGCAGGATATCTATGTTCCGATGAGACGGCCGATTGCCGAAGCGATCTGCAAGGGTTCCCGCCTCGCAATAAGCGAACTCCCATTTATCTCACCCAGGATTGCCACCTGCATGCGATGGCACAGAAGGCTGGATTCCCAGCCGGCGCATATCTGGTTGCGCGATGCGATCAGGAGTGCTGTCGCGTCTCGCAGCGAGCGCCCTATTCGATCGCAGTGATCTCCAGTTCCTCATTGCCGAGGCTGACGAAATCGCCGACCGCCTTGCCCATCAGCAGCCTTGCCACCGGAGAGACATAGGAGATCGACCCGGCCTTTGGATCGGCCTCGTCCTCTCCAACGATCCGATATTTCTGCACACGGCCATCCTCGCGACTGTAGGTAACCGTGCTTGCAAAAGCGACGAGGTCCGAAGAAACGGGAGCCGGCATGATCTCGGCAGTGCGCACCCTCTCGACAAGATAACGCAGGTCGCGCAGCGGGATGGCGGCTTGCCGGCGGCGCTCATTGATATCTTCGATTGAGGTCGTTGCTTCATAGGCTTCGCGCGCCTGCTGGAGCTGTTGCTCCAGCGCCTTCAATCCCGCCTCGGTCACAAGGTTCGGATGCGGGGAAATCGTCCGGTCGGGCAACAGGGTTTCAGCTGCCGTTTCGGCGCTTTCTTCCTTCATGAACGCTGTGCTCAATTCCAAACTCCACTTCGACGCGCTGCACTTTTATCCCCGATGATCGGCCCGCTTTGACCAGCGGGGCGCATGGCATATCTGGAACAATGAAGACGAAACACCAAATCAGCCTTATACCATAGACCGGATACCGGCTGCGGAGAAATGCAATGGCGAATAGACCCCCAAAGCAATCAACGACACCTGTGTCCGGCAAAAGCGCATCGGCGCCCAAATTGCTTTCAGGCGGCAACCCACAGATTGCCAAGGGCTATGGCGACGAACCGGTGCAGGCCTATATCGCCGCCATGCCGGGCTGGAAAAGCGAGGTCGGACGCCGTGTCGACACACTCATCACGAAAACCATCCCCAATGTTCAGAAGGCGGTCAAATGGAATTCGCCGCTCTACGGTATTGAGGGCGACGGCTGGTTTCTCGGCATTCACTGCTTTGCGAAGTATATCAAGGTCGCATTCTTTCGCGGCGCATTGCTTCATCCGATCCCACCCGGCGAATCCAAGAGCGAACAGACACGCTACCTCAACATCCATGAGGGCGACCCGATCGACGAGCCGCAGCTTGCCGATTGGGTGCGGCAGGCAAGCCACTTGCCCGGCGAGCGCATGTAAAAGCCGGCGGCCGAGATATCGTCACGGACATTTCTTGGCATTCCGGGCTTGATTGCGTAGCATCCACCTGAAGTCGCAACCCATCCCGCGGGTAACCGTTGCCTGCATTTCCGCGCCAAGCAAAAGGATAACCATGCGCCGACTGGACAAGGAGATGTTCCGTTCCCTTTCCCTCCTCGGCATGGTCATGGGGCTCATCTTCTTCGCGGCCTCGCTGACGCCGAGCCTGATGCCGCGATCCTATCTTGTCCAAGGCGCCCTCTCGGGCATCAGCGCCGGCGTCGGCTATATGATCGGGACGGCCCTCACCTGGCTCTGGTTCTATCTGCAACTGCCGGCCCCAGCTAAGTCGTTGAGACTGGCACGCTGGCTGATCGGCATCGCCTGCCTGGTCCTCTGCCTTGCCGCACTCTGGCACGCGACCTTCTGGCAAAACTCGATCCGCATTCTGTGGAAGATGCCGCCGATCGCCAGCGCCGATCCCTATTGGCTCGCGGCAGTGGCCGCAGCTACCTTTCTGGCTGCGCTGATCATCGGCCGCTTGTTTCGCCTGGCCTACCTGGTGTTTTCACGATGGCTTTCGCGCGTCGTGCCAAGCCGGCTCTCGAAAGTCGTAGGCGCCTTGCTTGCCGTCGCGCTGTTCTGGTCTATCGGGCAGGGCATATTGCTTCGCGGCGCTCTTGATGCGGCCGACGCTTCCTTCAAGCAGGCTGACGCATTGATCGATGACGATTTGCCGAGCCCGCAGGATGCGACAAAGACCGGCAGTGCCGCCTCGCTTGTCGCCTGGCAGGGATTGGGGCGACAGGGACGGCATTTCGTTGCATCCGGCCCGACAGCAACCGAAATTTCAACCTTCTGGAATGCTAGGGCACAGGAGCCGCTTCGCATCTATGTCGGATTGAACAATGCCGACACCAGCAGAGAGCGCGCGGCACTCGCCCTGAAAGAGCTGATACGGCAGGGCGCTTTCAATCGTTCCATGTTGGTGGTGATCGTCCCCACGGGGACAGGCTGGATCGATCCAGCCGCCATGGATACGCTCGAATATCTGCAGCATGGCGACGTCGCCAGTGTCGCCGTGCAATATTCCTATCTGTCGAGCTGGATGTCGCTTCTCTTCGAACCGCAACAGGGCGAGGAAACGGCGGTCGACCTGTTCGACGACGTCTATGGCTACTGGTCGAAGCTGCCTCGGGACAAGCGTCCGAAGCTCTATCTGTATGGGTTGAGTCTCGGCGCGCTGAACTCGCAGCTGTCGCTCGACATCTATAATGTGATCGGCGATCCGGTGAATGGGGCGCTGTGGAGCGGTCCTCCCTTCCGCAGCGCCAGATGGAAGGCTGCGACCGCAGTTCGCAACCCCGGCACGCCAGAGTGGTTGCCGACATTTCGCGACGGTTCCGTGATCCGCTTTGCAAACCAGGAGCATGCGCCGGACCAGTTCGCCGCCCCCTGGGGACCGCTTCGCGTCGTCTATCTGCAATATGCGAGCGACCCGGTCGTGTTCTTCGACGCAGCATCCGCCTTCCGCGAGCCGGAATGGATGAAAGCGCCTCGCGGTCCGGACGTTTCGCCGGAGCTTACCTGGATACCCGTGGTCACGATGCTCCAACTTCTGTTCGACATGATGATCGCGACGACCTCGCCGATCGGTTACGGGCATATCTATGCTCCGCAGCACTATATCGATAGCTGGATATCCCTGACGGATGCTTCGATCGTTCCGCAGGACGTCATGCGTCTCAAATCGCTTTTCGCCTCCCGCTTCGGCATGACGCCATAAGGCACCGGAATCGGGAGGCGACAGTGACTATCCTGGAAAAGCTGACAGCGTAACGTGGACGCTTTTCAGCTCGGAATATTCATCGAAGCCGTGCTTGCCGAGTTCGCGGCCGACGCCGCTCTGCTTGTAGCCGCCGATCGCCAGCTGCGGAGCGCCATCTCCCATGCCGTTGATCCAGGTCCGGCCGGCCTTGATGCGGCGAATGGCCTGGAAGGCAGTCGACAGATTGGTCGACCAGACGCAGGCCGACAGGCCATAGGGCGTGTCGTTTGCCATTCGGATCGCCTCTTCTGCCGTCTTGAAGCGGAAGGTGGTCAGCACCGGGCCGAAGATTTCGTCCTGGGCAATGGCCATCTGAGGCGTGACATGGGTGAAAATCGTCGGGGCGTAGAAGGCACCCAGCTCGCCCAGCCGGTCGCCGCCCACCAGCACCTGCGCGCCATCGGCCTTACCCTGCTGGACATAGCCGGCAACTTTGTCCAGATGCCCCTGGTGAATGAGGGCACCGACATTGACCCGATCATCCAGCGGATCGCCGGTGACGATTTGTCCTGCTACCTTTTGCACTTTTTCCAGAAGTGCATCGGCGATGCTCTCGTGCACGATCAGGCGGCTGCCGGAGATGCAGACCTGCCCGGAGCAATGAAAGACGCCGCCTGAAATCTTTGCCGCCGCGGCATCGAGATCGGCATCGGCGAAAACCACCTGCGGGCCTTTGCCTCCAAGCTCCAGTCCCACCTTTTTGATATTCTGTCCGGCGAGAGCGCCGATCAGACGTCCGACACGCTGCGACCCGGTAAAATTGACGACATCGACATCGGGATGCTCGGCCAGAATCTGACCGACATCGGCACCATATCCGGTGATGACGTTCAGCACGCCGTCGGGTAAACCGGCTTGAAGCGCAAGTTCTGCCATGCGGATCGTCGAGCCCGAGGTGAACTCGCTCGGCTTGATGACGACGGTGCAGCCTGCACCGATCGCCCACGGAATCCGCTCCGAGCCGATCAGCAGCGGAAAATTCCAAGGGGTGATGAGGCCGACGACACCGGCAGGCTCGCGCAGAATGAGACCAAGCGTATTCGGGCCGAGATCATTATGCGCCTCCCCTTCAAGCCCCTGGGCATGGCCGGCGGCATAGTGCCAGAGGCTGACGGCGAAACCGATCTCCCCACGGGCCTGACTGATGGCCTTGCCGACCTCAAGCGCCTCGATGGTCGCGAGTTCCTCGATATTCGCCTCGATCAGATCACCGACGCGGCGCATGATGCGGGCGCGCTCACCACCAGTCATCCTCGGCCAAGGTCCGTTCTCGAATGCCGTGCGTGCAGCGGCGATTGCCGCCTCGGCATCGGCACGGCTGCCCTTCGGGATCGTGCTGACGATGTGACCCGGATGCGCCGGGCTTTCCCGGGTAATCGTCTCCCCCGAAAGGGCCGGTACCGATTTACCGCCGATCACCATGCCATAGCGCCGCTGCTGCAGAAGCCGCGGATCGTCGAGACGAGGTGCGATGAATGGGTATGCGGTCATGTGGCTATCCTCACGATACGAATTTCAGGCATCCTGCATATCCGGCGTCTCACGCCTGGTAGCGCAGGCTTTCCAAAGTCAGACTATGTTGCAGTGGCGCGCCGGCGACGAACCGTTCGATCTCGTCGACGATCAGCCGGCCGAGGCGCTGGCGCTCATTGCCGATTGCGCCGGCGATATGGGGTGTCAGAACGACATTCGGCAGATCATAGAGCGGCGATGCAGGTGGGACCACCTCTGGTTCGGTGACATCGAGAATGGCAGAGATCCTGCCGCTCGAAAGCGCGGCTTCCAAGGCAGTCTGATCGACGAGACCACCCCGCGCCGTATTGATCAATGTCGCACCATCTGGCATCCGGGCGAGCATTGCGGCGTCGATCATGTGCTGCGTCGTTGCCAGTAGCGGCGCATGCAAAGAGACGGTCTGGCACTCGGCCATCAGTTCCGAAAGAGATGCCGTCCGAGCGCCCAACTCGGCAGCCTCGGTTGCATCCACGAGCGGATCGTAAAGCAGGATATCCATATCATGCGGGCGGAGAAGCTCGAGGACGCGGCGGCCGATGCGCGAGGCGCCGACGATGCCGACCTTCTTGTGCCAGCTGCCGCTGTCGCCATCGAAGGATTGATGCATTTCGAGAGAGCGCCGCTGCTGGGCATAAAGCCGCTGGAAGCGAAAGACATCCTTGTTGGCAAACAGGATGGCGGCAAGCGCGAATTCGGCGACAGGAACGGCGTTGGCGGCAGCCGCATTCGTCACCGCAATTCCTCGTTCGAAGACATCAGGTCCGATAAGATGTTTCACCGATCCTGCCGCATGGGCGACAAGCGTCAGAGATGACGCAGCTTCCAGCACGGCCGCATCGATTGCGGCACACCCCCAACCCGTGACCAGAATATCCGTCTCGGCGAGCTGTGCCTTTGCCTCCTCACCTTGAAACTCCCTCAGAGGCTCACTGGAAACGATGCTGCAGCAACGTTCAAGCCGATGCAGATCCGCAGGCGAAAAGAGCTTCTCTATTCCGAGAGGACCGAAAGCAAAGCTGAGCCTTGGCGGGGGCATGATATTTGAGGGCGATGGCAACAGCGAACTCCTGGCGGAACGATGTCCGCAAATGCTGAACGGCAATCAGGCCATTCGCGAAATGAGATCGCATACAAACGCAAGTTACGCAATATAAGGCAGAATATTTCTTCAATTTACGCAAATTGCGCAATGGTGGCGCCAGACTCCAGCGCAACAGCACATTCGACCTGCATCGGCATGGCATCCGGCTCGGCGATGCGCCGCTGCGCAAGCTGAATTGCCTGGCGGGCCATCTCCAGACAATTGACCCGCATCGTCGTCAGCCGCGGATGCATCATCGCGGCATAGGGCAAGTCGTCGAAGCCGATGACCGAAACCTCTCCCGGCACGCTGAGCCCCACAGCCTCAAGCGCATTCATCAGGCGGAAAGCACCCATATCGTTGGCGCAGAACACGCTGGTCCAATCCGCCTCACCTTTTGCTCGCCGCTCCACCTCCGCCAGCAGCGCGGTATCGACACCATTGGCGACGCCGATCGCCGTGCAGGAGGCACCGGGAAACTCTTCGAGGGAAGCGTAGAACCCGCGGCGGCGCTGGATTGTCGTCCAACGCGTATGATCATGAATATAAAGCAATTTCCTGTGCCCCGCCTTGAGCAGGGTTCGGCCGGCCAGCCGTGCACCGTAGAAATTATTGGGCGCAACACAGTCGAAGCGCATATCCGGATCATAGCCGTTGACGAGCACTGCGCGGTGGCTGCCGTTGAGGAAATAGCCGGCCAGACTGTCGTTCAGGTCAATGCCGACGAAAATCGTGACATCGGCCTCTTCCTTTTCCTGGTCGCGGGCCATGCGATGCGGACCAAGCGAGGTTTCGTCCACCATGCGGATCGAAAGGCTGAAGCCGCTGTCATTCGAGCTGTCACGCAACCCGGCGACCACCGCCTCATAGAAAGGCGCCAGTCCCCCGGTTGCAAGGCTGCCGGTCACATAGGCCCGCAAATGCCTTGTCGGAGCCACCGTGGCCCTGGATCGGCCAAAATAGCCGGCATCCTCGGCAATCTTGCGAATTTGCAGGCGTCGCTCATCGCTGATCCCGCGAGCGTCCGAAAGCGCGCGGGACACAGTGCTGACGGAAACGCCAGCCGCCTTCGCAATTTCGAGCTGATTTGCGTTGGACTTAGGTGAACGAGTCAAATGCCTACCCTTCAATTTACACTGGATAATCACGGGATTCTCGTGAGAAATCCATCCCCGGACGCCGATATCAACGGCTCTGTCTTTATCGCACACACGAAACTTGCGACATATTTTGCATAAGTTCGCAAATTGCGCAATTGACAACGCAAATTGCGCGTGATGAATTGCGCGTCATCATGAAAAAGCCGGTCCGGGAGGGTGCGGTTTCATCGAATGTGGGAGGACATGCAATGACCAACGACATGAAAAAGGATGCTATCCAGATCGCATTGAGCCGGCGGCAGCTGCTGCAGGCGGCTGGTGCGGGTGCTGCTGCAGCCGCATTCTCAGGCCTCGGCGCACCAGCCATGGCGCAGGAAAAGGTCGAGCTGACGATGTGGGCCTGGACGCCCGACACGCAGTCCCAGATCGATCTCTTCACCAAGGCTTTCCCGCATATCAGCGTCAAGCTCGAAAATGCCGGCCAGGGGCCTGCCGAATATGTGAAACTGCGCAACGCGATCCAGGCTGGCACCGGCCTGCCTGACGTCGGCCAGGTCGAGTTCACCAATATTCCCGGCTTCCGCCAGCTCGAAGCGCTGCTCGACATGGGCCAATACGGCGCCAACGACGTCAGGGACAAGTTCATCGACTGGACCTGGACGTCCGCATCCGACGGTGCCGCCGTCTATGGTATTCCGTGGGACTCCGGCCCGATGGGCATTCTCTACCGCGCCGACGTTCTGGATGCGCACAAGATTGAAGTACCGAAGACCTGGGCTGCCTTTGCCGAGAGCTCCAAAGCGCTGAGCAAGGCGTCGCCGGATACGTTCCTCACCAATTTCGGCGGCACCGCCGATGGCGGCTGGGTCATCGCTCTTCTGGCGCAGGCCGGCTGGAAGCCGTTCGAGCTCAAGGGCACGGATCTGAAGCTCAACCTGAACGATGCCATCGCCAAGAAATGGGCCGCCTATTGGCAGGATCTCATCGATGCGAAGGCCGTGGGCGTCAAAACCCCGGTCTGGACCACCGACTGGTTCACGGGCCTCGACGAAGGCACCTATGCCTCGTGGATGACGGGCGCCTGGGGTGCCGTGTTCATTCCGCAGTTTGCCAAGAAGAGCAACGGCCACTGGCGCGCCGCTCCCCTGCCGCAATGGGATGCAGGAAAATATGTGACCGCAAATCTCGGCGGCTCCACCTTTGCGACCTTCAAGACCACGAAGCATCCGAAGGAAGCAACGCAGCTTGCCGTGTTCCTCGGTGCCGATCCTCAGACCGCGCGCCTCTGGAACACCAAACAGTTCCTTTTCCCGGTCCTCAAGGAACTGGTCTCGGATCCGGAGCTCATCAATCACAAATACGATCTCTATGGCGGCCAGGCCGTCAACGAGGTCTTCGTCGAGGCGGCCAAGCACGTCGACTCGTCGTTCCAATACGCGCCGTTCCAGGATTACCTCGCCGGCCAGGTGCAGCAGGAACTCTCCGCCTCGATCGGCGGCAAGGGCTCGCTGAGTGATGCCTTCGATCGCCTGCAGGCGGGCGTCAGCGCCTATTGCGCCGATCAGGGCTATACCGTTTCCAACGGTTGATGGACTCCGTGCGGGGGCCTCGCCCCCGCACATATCTTTTCGCATGACCCGCGCCGAGGCGCAGGCGCAATTCACAGCCGGAGACACCACAAATGGCTGGTCCTAGTAGCCGCAAGCGCCGCCGCCGCGTGAGCAAGAAACTGGCGCCCTTGCTCTTCCTTGCGCCATTTGCGCTGCTCTTCATCGCCTTCCTGATCGCTCCCATGCTCTATGCCCTCAATCTGGCGGTCTATAAAACCACCGTGGTTGCAGGCACCAAGTTCGTCGGAGCGGATAATTTCGTGCGCGCGCTGGGCGACCCGAAATTCTGGCAGGGCGTTGTCGTGCTCCTCAAATTCGCCGTCATCCAGATCCCCGGCATGGTGGCGATCGCGCTTCTGATCGCGCTGATCCTCGATAGCGGCACGGTCTACGCCAAGAGCTTCTTCCGCATCAGCCTGTTCCTGCCCTACGCCGTCCCGGCCGTCATAGCCACGCTGATCTGGGGCTATCTCTATGGCCCGGCCTTCGGCCCGTTCACGCAGCTCGCCAATGCCATTGGGCTTCCGGCGCCGAATTTTCTCGGGGCCAGCACAATTCTCCCGTCGATCGCCAATATCGCGAACTGGGAATACACCGGCTATCAGATGATCATCTACTACGCCGCGCTTCAGGCGATCCCGTCCGATCTGGAAGAAGCCGCGTCGATGGATGGCGCAAGCGCTTTCGTCTATGCGCTGCGCGTCAAGCTGCCGTTGATTGCACCCATGGTCGTCGTCACCATCATCTTCTCGATCATCGGCTCGCTGCAGCTCTTCTCGGAACCGTATCTGCTGCGAAATCTCGCCCCGCTCAGTATCACCAATTCCTACACGCCGAACTACTATGCCTACACGCTCGCCTTCGCCAACCAGCAATATAATTACTCGGCCGCCATGTCCTTCCTGCTCGGCGCAGTCACGGCTGTGATCTCCTATGCCTTCATGCTCATCGTCAATCGTGGAGGCAAGGCATGACCATTGTCGGTAAATCGAAGCGCTCGCCATCGTTCCGTCGTAACCGCTGGATGCTGTCAGCCATCCTGCTGGTGATATGGCTCTATACCGCCCTGCCCCTATTCTATGTTCTGGTGTCCGCGTCGAAATCGAACAACGATCTCTTCACAAGCTTCGGCCTCTGGTTTGCCGGCGACTTCAAGCTGTTTGAGAACATTCAGCAGGTCTTCAGTTATCAGGGTGGCATCTTTGCCCGCTGGCTGCTCAACACTATCGTTTACGCCACCACGGCCGGGATCGGCGCCGCACTCTTTGCGACCATGGCCGGATACGCGCTCGCGAAATATGAATTTCTCGGCAAGCAGCTGGTCTTTGCGATTATCCTCGGCGCCGTCATGATCCCGCAGACAGCGCTCGTCGTGCCGCTGTTTCTGCTGATGTCCAAGGTCGGCATCGTCAACACGCCCTGGGCCGTGATCCTGCCTTCGCTCGTCTATCCGCCCGGCGTCTTCCTGATGCGCGTCTATGCCGACGATGCGATCCCGAACGAGCTGCTCGATGCCGGCCGCGTCGATGGCGCCGGCGAGCTTCACATCTTCTTTTCCCTGGCGCTGCGCTTGCTGATGCCGGGCTTTGCGACCGTGCTGATCCTGTCCTTCGTCGCGACCTGGAACAACTACTTCCTGCCGTTGGTCGTGCTGAGCTCGCCGGAATATTTTCCGGTCACGGTCGGCCTTGCCCAATGGTATGCGACGGCGACTGTCGGCTCGGGCGGTGGTGCCGCACTCTTTACACTCGTGCTGGCCGGCGCGCTGATCAGCATTGTTCCTGTCATTATAGCTTTCATCGTCATGCAGCGCTTCTGGCAAGGTGGCCTGGGTGCCGGCGGCGTCAAGGCTTGAAGCTGCGGAGAAACAGACATGGCCGTTATCGAACTGAACAAGATCCGCAAATCCTTCGGCGCTCTGGACATTATTCACGGGCTTGACCTGCGGATAGAAGACGGCGAGTTCGTCGTCTTCGTCGGCCCTTCCGGCAGCGGTAAATCAACGCTGCTGCGCCTCGTCGCCGGTCTGGAGGAGGTCACCTCCGGCCAAGTCCTGATTGGCGGCGAGGATGTCACCGAGCTCGGGCCGGCGGACAGGGCGCTCTCCATGGTTTTCCAGTCCTACGCGCTTTATCCGCACAAGACCGTGCGCGCCAATATGGCCTTTGGCCTGGAAGTCGCACGCACGCCGAAGGCGGAGATCACCCGCCGCGTCCAGGCGGCGGCGGCTGCACTTCGGCTGGAAAGTTATCTCGACCGGAAGCCCAAGGAGCTCTCCGGCGGGCAGCGGCAGCGCGTCGCGATCGGTCGCGCCATCGTTCGCGACCCTGTGGCGTTTCTGTTTGACGAGCCCCTTTCGAACCTCGATGCCGCCCTGCGTGCGGAAATGCGCATTGAGATCGCCCGGCTGCATCAGCGCCTTGGCGCGACGATGATCTATGTCACTCACGATCAGGTCGAGGCGATGACGCTCGCCGACAAGATCGTCGTGCTCAAGGATGGCTCCATTCAGCAGATCGGCTCTCCGATCGATCTCTATGAGAAGCCGGCCAATCTCTTCGTGGCGCAGTTCCTCGGCTCGCCGAAGATGAATGTCTACGACGTCGAACCGACCGCAGGGGGATTGAAAGTAGCCGGCGGCGGCAAGTTACTGCTGCCTTACGCACCCTCGCAGGCTGCCAAGCTCGGCGCCCGTCCCGAGCATCTTGGCATTCTGGAACCCGGGAAGGGCAATCTCGAAGGCAAGATCGACGTCATCGAACGACTGGGTTCCGATACCTATGCTTACGTTGCTCATGAGGGTCTTGAATTGACCACGGTTCGCCTGGCCGGCAACGTACAGCTGAGCGTGGGGCAGCCCGTCAGCCTCGCCATCGATCCCGCGCAGTTTCATCTCTTCGACAAAGAGACCCGCAGCATTGCGATAGGCCAATAGGCAGATCTATTGCTGCTACGCCCTGAAGGCTTGGCAAGAGGCCGCCGCATTTGCGGGCGGCCTCTTTTTCTTTGGACTATCGTTATTGCCCGGCGCCGAGCGGATATCCCTCGTTAAGGTGGTCGATGGCGGTCCCGTTGATCGTCACGGCATAGCCGTCCGCGGCCGCTCCCTTGGAAACCGACACCTTGTACGCCCCACTCGGCAAATAAAGATCCGCCGAGAACCCATCCCATTTTGCCGGGAGAACCGGCTTGACGTGGAGATGGCCGTTCTCGACACGAACGCCGAGGATCCCCTCTATCGCCGTCCGATAGAGCCAGCCGCCGGAGCCGGTGTACCAGCTCCATCCGCCGCGACCCTTGAGGGGACCTTCGCTGTAAACGTCACCCGAGATCACGTAGGGTTCGACACGATAGACATCCGCCGCCGATTTATCGAGCGAATGATTGATCGGATTGAGCATCTCGAAGCAGCGCCAGGCGTCCTCCGCACGGCCCATGCGGGCGAGAGCCAGCGTCGCCCATACGGCAGCATGGGTATACTGACCACCGTTCTCGCGAACGCCCGGAGGATAGGCCTTGATGGAGCCCGGATCGTTCGTCGGGTTGGTGAAGGGTGGCGTCAACAAGCGAATGAAGCCGCCTTTCTGGTCCGCGAGTTGTTCGAGGACAGCGTTCATCGCCGTTTCGCTGCGTTCCGGATTGCCTTCGCCGGACAGAACACTCCATGATTGGGCAATGGAGTCGATCTTGGCCTGATCGGATTGATGCGATCCAAGCGGTGCGCCATTGTCGAAATAGGCGCGGCGGTAGTAGTTGCCGTCCCATCCCGCAGTTTCAAGCGCATTCTTGAGCTTTGCCAGATGATCCGTCCAGCTGATAACACGCTGCGCATCGCCACGCGTTTCGGCATAGGTGATGAAACATCCAAGCGCACCGGCCAGGAACCAGCCGAGCCAAACGCTTTCGCCGCGACCGTCGATGCCGACGCGGTCCATCTTGTCACCCCAGTCGCCACTCATCATCAGCGGCAGGCCATTTGCACCCGTGCGCTTGATCGCCAGATCGAGACCAAGGGCGGCATGCTCGTAAAGCGACGCATTTTCGGCCGAAAGGCGCGGCTGGAAGAAGGCGTCGTGCTGACCCGGGCTGAGCGCCGCACCTTCGACGAAAGGCAGCATTTCATCGAGGATCGTGACGTCGCCGGTCGCAGCATAATATTGGTCGACGGCGTAGGCGAGCCAGACCGGATCGTCCGAAATATTCGTCCGGACACCCGCGCCGCTATCGGCCAGCCACCAATGCTGGAAGTCGCCTTCCGGAAACTGCCGCCTGCCGGTATTGACGATCTGCTTGCGGGCGATCTCCGGCGAATGCAGCAGGAAGGCCAGGGAATCCTGCAGCTGGTCGCGAAGCCCCCAGGCACCGCTCGACTGATAGAAGGCCGTACGTGCCATGATGCGGCAGCTGAGCGTCTGATAGGGCAGCCAGTGGTTGACCATGAAGTCGAAGCGCTGATCCGGGGTCGAAACGCGCGTCTTGCCCGTAAACACCTTCCAGAAGTCTCTGGTCTTGCCGAGTACCTCGTCAAAGCTGACGGAACGGATGTCTGCGAGAAGAGCTGCCGCTTCCTCGCGCGAGCCGGCATCGCCCATGTAGAAGCAGATGTCGTGCTCGCCGCCAGCTTCGATCGTCAGATCGAAAGCCATCGCCGCCGCCGGATCTCCATCGAGATCAATCGCATCGGACAGGCGCGACCCGGCCGAAACCGTGCGTGGCTGCTGGATCGTCCCGTGGCGGCCGATGAATTCGCGGCGGCTACCGGAAATGCTGGATGGTTTCTCGCTGGCGGCAAATGATGCCACCCGCGTCGAGAAATCGACGCTGAACGGATTGTTCGCGAAGATCGCGCCAGTCTCGGCATCAAACTCCGAGACGATGAACGGCTTGCTCTTGGTCGGGTTGTTGCCGAGAATCCATTCGGCATAGCCGTAAAGGCGGAGCTTGCGTGCCACAGTCGCCGTGTTGCGAATACGAATCTGCGTCAGCTTGACCGATTTCTCCATATGGAGGGTCTGCGTGACTTCCAGCGCGATCTCGTCCTGGACGGTCGTGAAGACGGAGTAGCCCAGACCATGGCGCGCTTCGAACTGGGTGTCCGAATGCTGCGCCAGGGCAGCATAGGGCACGATCACCGAACCACGCTCGAGATCCTTGAGATAGAAGGCTTCGCCGGGCCTGTTGGTGACCATGTCGTTGGTCCAGGGCGTCAGCTGATGATCGCGGGAGTTCTGGCTCCAGGTGAAGGCAGCACCCTCGGCCGAGACGTGAAAGCCGAAGCTTTCATTGGCCATGATGTTGACCCACGGATGCGGTGTCTGTTCGCCACCCGAAAGGCGCACGACATATTCGCAGCCCTCTGCTGCGAAACCGCCATAACCGTTCCAGAATGCCAGGTCGCGTCCCGCATCTGCTGCAGGAGCGGTCTCGCTGCGGGTCATTCTCGGTACAAGCGTGGAATCACCCCACTGGCCAAGCAACGCCGGCGATCCGGCGACGGAGCGCGCCCGCTCTAGCTGACCCTTCAGGCTGCCATCGCGCCCGCGCAACACGATGCGAGAGGAGGCAATGATCGCGTCGTAGACGCCGGGCTCGGTCATGTCCTTGCGGATGACATAGATGTTGCGCTGAACGCCGGCCGCCTCGCTGGCATGACGGGCACCATCGCAAAGCTGGTCGATGATACGTTGCATCTCCGAGGCTTCTTCGCCGGTGCGCTCGTTGAAGATCACCAGATCGACCTCGACGCCTCGCGACTGCAGGAAGCCCTGGGCGCGCAGCAGTTCCTTGACGAGATCGGTGCCGAGTTCGTCAGTCATGCGCAGCGTGATGATCGGTACGTCGCCCGAGAGGGTTGCGCCCCAAAGGACCGACTGCGACTTGAGACCGGCGCGAACCGTCTTGCTGTCCGCCCGCAGCGACATTTCGGGATAGACGATATAGCGCGCAAAGCGCTGATACGCCGCCGCTTCCTTGGAGTTGACGCCGATCTGGCGCAGCTGTTTCTGGGTCCGCGTCCACGCCTGGACAAGACCTTGGGCAAAGCTGTCCGGCTGGCGATAGTGCTCGACCGCGGTGTCGAGTTCCGCCCGGTTCGCGGCCGCAATGGTCCAGAAGATCAAGCTGACCTTCTGGCCGGCTGGAACACGAACGATACGACGCAGCGACACGCAGGCATCCATGGTGAAACCATCGGTGCCCGAAAGCGTGGCGCCTTCGTCGAAGGCGGCGGCTTCCGTCAAGGTGCGTCCCCTGCCGAGGAACCGCATGCGGTCGGTTTCGAACTGGGTCGGTCGATCCCCGTCGCTGCCGTCGACAACAAGCTGCGCGATCGCTACTTCCGGATCGGTCACGCCGCGCTTGCGGCGTTCGACGAAGATCGCATCGCCCTGACCGGCAATCTCCGTGTGCACGAACATGCGGGCAAAGGCCGGATGCCCGGTATCGACGATGTCGAGCGTGGCCACCGGCTCCATATAGGAGGTGACTTCGATCACCCGGTCTTCCGTTCCGGTATTGGAAATCGTCAGGCGGCGGCCTTCGGCATCGTGATCGCTCGCGATGAAGACTTCCATTTCACTGGTGAGGTCGCCGACGGTCTTGACGAATTCGGCCTTGTCGTCGCTGAAAGTTACACGAACATGCTCATTGGCGATCGATCGCGGCTCGGCGGTTGCGGACCACCATTCGTGCGACGCCGTATCCCGCAGGAAGATAAACGAGCCCCAGCGGTCTTCAGTCGGGTCGGCGCGCCAGCGATTGATCGCCAGGTTGTTCCAGCGGGTGTAGCCGGCGCCCGTCGCCGTCAGCATGGTCGAATAACGCCCGTTGGACAGCAGCAGCAGCTCGCGTTCGCGAGAGGCCGGATCTTCCACGCGGCGCACTTCGGGACGCATCAGATCGCCCTGAATGGTTGCCGGCGCATCGGTCTCGTGCTTGGACGCCATAACGGGAATGTCGCGCGGCGCCTTCTCCTGTAGCAGCAGTTCGGCAGCTTCGATCACCGGATCGGCATGGAAGAGTTCGCGCAGAAGTCCGTCGAAGGCGACGTTGGCGACGGCTGCGATCGACATGCCGTGATGGTGGGCATAGTAGTTGTAGATGACCGCATGCTTCTTACCCTCGGGCACGCGGCTCGGCGTGAAGTCGACGGCATCGTGGAAACCATACATGCCGAGCGCACCGACGCCCCGAAGCCTCTCGAGATTCTCGAGCGCGGCGATCGGGTTGTATTGGCTTGCCAGCAGCGAGGCATAGGGCGCGATGACGGCATTCTGGCCGAGACCACGCTTGAGGCCGAGCGTCGGCACCCCGAAATTGCTGTACTGATAGTTCATCTGGTGGTCGCGGGCATTGAAGGCCGCTTCCGAAATGCCCCAGGGAATGCCGCCAAGGTGCTTGGCGTAATTCATCTGTTCCTGGACAATCAGATTGTTCGTCTGGTTGAGGATACCGCCCTGGCGCTCCTGCATGACGAGCGGCGGCATCAGATATTCGAACATCGAGCCCGACCAGGAAACCAGCGCACCGCGCGGCCCGACCGGAACGACGTGACGTCCGAGCTTGTACCAATGCTCGGTCGGCAGATCGCCCTTGGCGACGGCAAAGAGGCTCGTCAGACGGGCTTCGGACGCGAGAAGGTCGTAGCAGGCGGCATCGACTTCTTCGGTTTCGACCCGGAAGCCGATCGACAACAGCCGGCGCTCGGGACGGAAGAGGAAGCTGAAATCCATGGCAAAGGCGAGCTCGCGAGCGCGATTGCCGACCGCAACAAGCCTCTCCGAGACGGCATCCATCTTCGCCTGGTCGAAAGAGTTATCGACCAGATGAAGGTCGCAGGTCGCCGTAAGCTTGCCGGCCCAGTGGACGACCTCTTCGCTCTTGGCCGACTTGACCTCCCGATCGAGATCGCCGGCAAATTTGGCGATCTCCCGGGCGTCTGCAACAAGCCGCTCGATAGTGGCTGAAGAAAACTCGTTCTTCTGCTTGGCCGCTGCGAGCGTGGCCTCAAAGGTCGTGATCCGCTCATCAACGCGAGCCCGTAGGTCACGGCTTATCTTGTTGTCATCCGCAACCTCGGCCAGGACCTCGCGAAGGATACCGGCAACGTCGCCGATGCCATCGAGGCTGCCGTGAATCTGCGCGGCAGGATTCAGCGCCCAAATGCGGCAGGCGGAGGCCACGGCGATCAGATGGCCGGCCAGATTGCCGCTATCCACTGACGACACATATTTCCGGCCAAGCGGCTTCAGCGTATCGGTGTGATACCAGTTGAACAGGTGGCCACGATATTTTTCGAGCTTCGCGGTCGTCTCGATCGTCTGCTCGATGCGCTTGATCGCATCTTCGAACGAGATCCAGCCGAAATGCCGCGCCGAAACCACCGACAGGAGATAAACGCCGATATTGGTCGGCGACGTTCGCATCGCCACGACGGCATGTGGCGTCTGCTGCACGTTGTCCGGCGGCAGGTAATGCTGCCCGGGAACAACGAAATTATCAAAGTAGCGCCAGGTGCGCCGTGCGATCTTGCGAAGCTCGCTTCTCACCTTGTCGGGAACGACCAGCCTGTCTTCCGTCTCTGCCGTCTGGCTGACGATCCAGGCAATCACGGGCGACAGCACCCAGAGGATGATGAAGGGAACGCCGACCAGAAAGGCGCTGTCACCGGAAGACACGGCAAAGAGCAGCGCGAGAAGGGCGAGCACCGGAGCCCGCCACATGACCTTGTAGTGGCCGAGAATGGTCGTCTGTGCCATGGCCTGCGCGCTGGCGGCGGTGCGCCATTGCAGCATCAGCTTGCGGCTGACGAAGGCGCGGTAGAGCGAGCGGATGATGGCATCGGCCATGACGCAGGCGGTATCGACGATGAAGACGATGCGCAGCGCCACCTGCGCATTGGCATTCTGAATATCGTTCCAGACCGTATGGAGGTGGGCGCGCAGGATGATATCGCTCGTGCGCGGGATGATGCCGTTGATCAGCGACAGCGTCGGCGCCACAAACAGGCTGAAGATCAGCACGATCTGCCAGAGCAGCGCACCGAGTGGGCTCATCCAGTACCAGCCGAGGGCCGATGCCAGGAACCAGGCAATCGGCGTCAGCGAGCGGCGAAGGTTATCGGCCATCTTCCAGCGACCGAGCGCCGTCACGCCACGCTTCGGGTTGAATATATAGGGAAGGAGCTGCCAGTCGCCGCGAGCCCAGCGATGCTGACGGGAGATTTCCACTTCGTAGCGGATCGGAAAATCCTCGACGAGCTCGCAGTCGGTCACCAGGGCGCATCGCGCCATCGAGCCTTCGAGCAGGTCGTGGCTGAGCACCGAGTTTTCCTCGATCCTGCCCTTCAGCGAGGCCTCGAAGGCGTCGACGTGATAAAGCCCCTTGCCCGTGAAGGTACCTTCGCCGGTGATGTCCTGATAGACGTCGGAAACGGCGAAAACGTAAGGGTCGAGGCCGCGATTGACCGAAAAGATGCGCTGGAAGGCCGATGCATCCTTACCCGTCGTCAGTGACGGGGTGACGCGCGGCTGCAGCACGCTGTAGCCGTCGACGACGCGCTGGCTCTTCGCATCGAAGACCGGGCGGTTGATCGGATGATGGAGCTTGCCGACGAGCTTCGTCACCGTGTCGCGAATGATGCGCGTGTCGCTGTCGAGCGTCATGACGTATTTCACATCCTGCGGCACCTTGTCGGCACCCGGCAGGAAGGTGGTATCGCGGCTGCCGCGCAGCAGCATGTTCAGTTCGTGCAGCTTGCCGCGCTTGCGCTCCCAGCCCATCCACGCGCCTTCGGCCGGATTGTGAAGACGGCGGCGATGCAGCAGATAGAAGCGCTGCTTGCCTTCCTCGGCATAACGCGCCTCGAGATTGGCCATCTGGCGCTTCGCATAGTCGAGGATTTCGAGATCGCGGGCGTTCTGCTCCTCCTGGCTGTCGGGCCAGTCGGTGAGCAGGGCGTAGTAGATTTCGCCGAGGGGATTGGCGAGATAATGAACCTCGAGATTGCGGATCAGTTCGTCAACATGCTCGCGCTTGCCGATCAGGCTCGGGATGGTGACGAGCGTGCGGGCCTCGGCAGGCAGGCCCTTCTTGAATTCGTAGCCGATCAGGCGATCAGGCGCGATGAAGAAGGTGGCGAAGAAGTTGAAGAGGCCGGTAGCACCTTCCGAGGCCGGAAGCGCGAATGCCAGCAAAAGAACGATCGTCGCGATGACCGGAATGCCGGTGCTGACGAAAACGCTTCCAACGGCAAGGAGCGCCAACAGCGTCAAGGTGAGTACGGGCACGGCAATCGCCAGCCAGTTCAGGCGGCGGATCGCCCGCATGAACCGCAGGCCGATCGTCTGCCGGAAATCGATCTCCGCCTCTAGCAGGGGGCGGCCGGCACCAACCAGGAAATAGCCGACATTGGCGGCGGCGGCCGACGGGTCCTTGCCGCCAGCGGCAGAACGCTCGGCCAGGCTGATGGCCGCCTCTGCGATATCGAGCTCCGTCTTCTCGCTGCGCTTTGCCAGCTTCTCGATCTGGCGGCGATAGGCATTGCGGGAGCCGGAATCGAGCTCAGCATAGTCGGTCTGCTTCCACAGAAGCTTGTCGATCTTGCTGACCTCTTCGACCCAGGTCGACCAATCTGTATCGTCGATCTCCCTCAGGCTCTTGATGATGCTGCCCATCAGCGTGTTGCCGGAGGCAAGTCGCGTCTGCTCCAGCGACATGACGGCTTCGGCGTCGGTGCCTTTCGCAGCGAGCTTTGCTTCCAGCCAGCCGAGTGCGGCATCGGTGGGCTCGATCGCGTTGCGCAGACGATAGTGCAGCTGGGTCACGAAGGTCGTGTCGTCGAGATTGGCGGACAGCGTTTCAAGGAATTCAGTGGAGCTTGCGTCGCCGAGCGCAATCACCTTGGTGGCTGCGGCATTGGCGATGCCGCGCATCTCGCGGCTCTTGTCGATGCGTGTAGCAACGCGCCGCAGATTATCGATCAGCACGTAGCGAACGAGTGACGGCAGCGCCCAGAGTTCGCCGATATGCAAGGTCTGCTTGTCCTGGAAGCCTTCCGTGACGGCCGCCATGCCGGCATTGCTGATATTGCTGTGGGCATGGGCCATATAGAGCCAAGCGAGCGCCAGCGTGCGCGGTATTGCTACGCCATTCAGATTGATGGCGCGCAGCTCGCGATAGAATTTCTTCGGGAAGTCCCGGCGGACTTCCTGAATAGCCTCCTCGACGATGTAGTGGTTATCGAGCAGCCACTCCGTCGCCGGGGTGATGCTTTCGCCGGCATCGACATCCGCTGCCGCAGCGCGATAGACCCGCAGGATCTCGCTTTCGTTCTCGCGATGCCGTTGAAAGAAATCGAAATTTTCGAAGCTCGCGACATCGAGCTTCTGGCTCTCCGCAAATTGCGTGGCCTTGGCTCTCAATTGATCGTTCGACAAAAGAGTAGAGCGGATTCCGAAATCGACATCCACGAGAGGCAGTTTGGCCTGCGCGGTCGAACCGCCCGTTAGATTTTGAGACACCATACCATCCGCTCTTCTGTTGAGATCATGTCCGATTGAATATCCTGACCAAACAAGATGCGCCTGGGAGCGCAAAAGTTCCGTGTTCGGGCTCTTCGTGGGTTTGAAGGGAAATAGCTCTGTTCAGACATGAAATATTGGAAACTGTTAACGCTCCTCAATAGCGACTGCAAAATGAACGCGCGATTAATCATGGCACATATTTAGTGAACGGGCATGGGCCATCGGCAGCATCGCCTTACAAAACAACGTCCAGTGGGCGATTCCGCTGGCGGCCGTGATGCCTTACAGGAGCTTGCCGGTCCGCTCAGGCCGGGAGATTGCACAACTCGTCCGTTGTTTGACGGGAAGACACCCTGTAGATTGCAAGCGCACCCGGGAGGTTGGACACATGGCGATCAAGCAGATGCATAATGTCGGAATCGTCGTCGACGATCTCGACGAGACGATTGATTTCTTGGGCGAGATAGGCCTCGAGCTCGAAGGGCGGGCCACGATCGAAGGAGAATGGGCCGGGCGTGTCACCGGACTGGGCGATCAGCACGTCGAGGTTGCCATGATGCGCACGCCGGATGGCCACAGCCGGCTTGAACTCTCCCGCTTCATCAGACCGGCCGTCGTCGAAGATCACCGCAATGTCCCGGTCAACGCTCTCGGCTACCTTCGCGTCATGTTCTCCGTGGACGATGTCGACGAGACGCTCGAAAGGCTCCGCAAGCGCGGCGCGCAGCTGGTGGGCGAAGTCGTGCAGTACAAGGATATATACCGGCTCTGCTACATCCGCGGCCCCGGAGGGCTTCTCATCGGGCTCGCTCAGGAACTCGGCTAACGCCACGCGAAGAGCAGATCACAGCTCATGCCAGAGCCGCATCAGTTGATCGTCCGGATACGGCTTCTCAAGGCAAGACGAAACGCCCTCTTCATTTGCGAGAACCCCTCAAAGCCGAGGTGATGGGCGAAGCGAACGACCGTTGTCTGAGATGTCTGGCAACGTTTTGCGATTTGCAGGCCGGATTCGAACGCGAACACATCAGGGTGCTCGGCGGCGAGCTTTGCGAGCGGCGCAAAACATCCATCATGCCGACAGCGGACCTGCATCCAGAAATCCGCATCAAGCATGCGGCCCGTTAACTCGGCATGGGCTTCCGTCATCGCATGGCCTCCAAAATAGAACGTCCCGCAGGAAGCCGGGGCGCGAACGCCCCAGCCTCCCACGGGAGGTAGCCTCAAGACCTGGGTGCGGTCTTTCCGTGCAGCGGCTCCTTGCGGTGCCAGTTCTCAAGGATCCTGCCGTCGGTGTGTTTCTGCTGTGCCCAGCGGATACCGTTGGAGATCACCTTCAGGACGTGCTGGTTGTGGTACACCGGATAGCTCTCGTGCCCGGGGCTAAAGAAAAAGATCCGACCACGGCCGCGCTGGAAGGTGCAGCCGCTGCGGAACACTTCGCCGCCGGAATACCAGGAGATGAAGACCAGCTCGTCAGGCTGCGGAATATCGAAGGGCTCGCCATACATTTCCGAAGCCTCGACCTCGAAATAGGGCGGCAGCCCCTCTGCGATCGGGTGGGAAGGATTGATCACCCACACACGCTCGAGATCGCCTTCGGGCAGTTCGCGCCAGGAGAGGTTCGCATTCGTTCCCATCAGGCGCCGGAAGAGCTTCGAATGATGGCCGGAGTGCAGAATCAGCAGACCCATACCCTTCAGCACCCGCTGCTGGATCCGGTCGATCAGCCCATCGCTGACCTCTTCATGTGCCACATGACCCCACCAGAGCAGAACGTCGGTATCTTCAAGCAGCGAATCCGGCAGACCTTCTTCCGGGTCATCCATGGTTGTGCGGCGGATCTCGAAGTCAGGCCTTTCGATCCCCTTGGCGATCGCACCATCCATCCGGTCGGGGTAAAGCTTCTGCACGATCTCATCGGTCTTCTCGTGCCGGCCTTCGTTCCAAATGGTCACTTTGATTGTCATTTCACTTTCCTCAGGTGGTTTTAAGAGATTGCTGCCGGACGAACGAGGCGGCCGGCCGTATCGAAGACGTGACAGCTATCGGGATCGACTCGCAGAGAGACGCGATCGCCGGGGCGCAGGACCATGTCGCCCTCGGTTCGAACGATCAGAGGGTCGTCGCGGCGACCGACCGTGAGATAGGTTTCCACGCCGAGCCGCTCGACAAGCTGGACCTCCGTCTCGAACGTCCCCTGCCCATCCGCCGCAAGCTTCAAATGCTCCGGGCGAACGCCGAGCCGCACCTCGCCCTGCGGTATCCGGCCATCCGCATCCGCAAGGCCGAGTTCGAGCCCGATACCGCTCTTAAGCGCCGCCCCGGGGCCATTGCGGCTGGCCGTCATCGGGATGACGTTCATCTTCGGTGAGCCGATGAATGTGGCGACGAACTCGTTTTGAGGGCGGTGATAGAGCTCCATGGGTGCGCCCTGCTGCGCAACCGTGCCCTTGTTCAGCACAACGATCCGGTCGGCCATCGTCATCGCCTCGACCTGGTCGTGGGTGACATAGACAACGGTCGCCTTCAATTCGCGGTGGAGGCTCTGCAGCTCGGCGCGCATCTGCACTCTGAGGGCAGAATCCAGGTTCGAAAGCGGTTCGTCGAACAAGATGAGCGACGGCTTTTTGATGATCGCCCGGCCGATCGCCACCCGCTGCCGCTGACCACCGGAAAGGGCGGCCGGACGGCGATTAAGGTAGTCCGTCAGCTGCAGGATCTCGGCGACACCTTCCACCTGCTTGCGGATTTCGGCCTCCGGAACCTTCTTGAGGCTGAGCGAAAAACCGATGTTCTCCGCGACGGTCATATGCGGATAGAGCGCGTAGGACTGGAACACCATGGCGATGCCGCGCTTGTCGGGCGGCACATCGTTGATGCGCTGGCCGTTGAGGATGAGGTCACCGTCGTCGATCCCCTCAAGCCCGGCGATCATGCGCAGCAGTGTCGACTTTCCGCAGCCGGACGGGCCGACGAAAACGGCAAACTCTCCATCCTCGACGGTGATATCCACGCCCTTGATGACTTCGAGAGCGCCATAGAATTTGCGGACATTATTCAAAGTAATCATTGTTGTTGCTCTTTCTTCATCGGCTAACCCTTCACGCCACCGGCAAAGGTCTGCACCAGGAAACGGCGGGCAAAGCCGAAGGCGACGACAGCGGGAAGCAGGTAGATGAACGCCAGGGCGGCAAGAAAACCGTAGTCAACGGTATTCACGCGCAGATAGGCCCGGAACAGGCCAAGCGGCAGCGGCTGCAGCTCCGGCGAGGAGAGGAAAGTCAGGGGCAGCAGGAAATCACCCCAGGCGGAAATGAAGGCAAACAAGCCGGCCGCGGCGAGGCCCGGCAGCGCCAGGGGCACAAGCACGCGGCGGATGCGCTGCACCATCGTCGCGCCGTCCATCAAAGCCGCTTCTTCATAGTCCCTCGGAAGGCCGTCGAAGAAGGTCTTCATGATCCACAGCGCCAGCGGGAGCTGCATTGTTGCGAGGACGAGAATAATGCCGAGATATCCGTCGATGAACCCAGTCCAGCGCATGATGGCTCGCGTGGAACTGCCGAAGATCGGCCGCAGCATCGCCGCCTCGGCAAGATTGAGCGTGAGCAGGATCTTGTAGAGCGGGACGACGAGCGCGGTCGGCGGCAGGACCCTGATCAACAGGATCCCATAGAGAAACGGCAGCTTCCACCAGGCCGTCGTGCGGGAAAGCGCGTAGCCGCCAAGCCCGGCGAGCACGATGACGACAGCCGTCGAACTGCCGACGATGAACAGCGAATTGAACAGCCAGCGACCGCCGTCTTCCTGGACGAAGATCCTGGCATAATTGCCGAGTGTCCATTGCTCGGGCCAGCGGAGGAAGAGCTGCGCATTGCCGTCAAGGGAAGCGAGGAACACCCAAAGAAACGGGATGGCGCAAAAGATCGAGATGAGCGAAAGCGTCGCATAGGCCAGAAGGTCGCCCTTCACCTTGTTTGCGCTTTCCGCTGGAGAGATTGCAGCCATCCTAGACCTCCACCTTCATGGCCTTGACGTAGCCGACGCCGATGACGACGGAGATCAGCAGAACCACGACAGCGACGGCCGCGCCGTAGCCAAGCTGGTATGCCGTGAAGGACTGATTGTAGATGTAGATGCTGATGAGCTCGGTCGCGCCGCCCGGGCCGCCGCGCGTGAGCGCATAGACAAGGCCGAACACGGCAATCGTCGAGACGGCGGAGATGAGCATATAGAGCAGGATGGTCGGCATCATCAGCGGCAGCGTGATGCGTCGGAATGTCTGCATCGGAGTTGCGCCATCCATCCGCGCCGCCTCGTAGATTTCGCCGGGAACGGTGCTGAGGCCGGCGGTCAGAAGGATCATCGCGGTGGCGATACCGCGCCAGGTATTGACGACGATGATCATTGCGAGCGGAAAAGTGTTCAGCCAATCGGAGGGTTCGACGCCAAAGAACGCAACGATGCGGCTGAGCGTCGCCTGTTCGCCGCCCGCCAGCATCGAGATCCACATGAAACCGGCCACGACCTCAGGCGCCGCATTGGGCAGAAGGATGATCGAGGCGAAGACCTTCCGGAAGCGGATCGACCGGCCAAGCGCCATCGCCGAGACGAGCCCGAGGACGAATTGCCCTATGATCGCCGAGCCAAGCACGAAAAGGAAGGTAACGAGAAGCGAGTTCCAGAACTTGGTGTCGTTGAGGAGACGAGCATAGTTGCGAATCCCGACGAAACGCGGCGTCAGAGCGCCAGCACCGGTCAACGCCTCATTGGTGAAGCTCAGATAGACGGAATAGACTGCTGGATAGATCACGAAGGCGAGCAGCAGCAGCATCGAGGGCAGCAGGATCAGAAATAGCTGCCGCCTGATCCGGGCTTCGTGGAAATTCTTTGCGGGCATTCAGCAACTGTCCCTATTCGGCGGGAAGAGCGAGCGCTGTCGCCTCTTCCCGCTAGTTCCAAGATCGAACGGATAGGTTATTTCACCATGTCTTCGCCGAGCGTCTCGCTGACATAATCGACAAGGATCTTCTGTGCGCCGGCGGCATCCGTCTCCTTGCGCAGCAGTGCCTCGGTGGCACGCGCGACGCCCTCGGAGACGGCGGAAAAGCCGGGGGCGGAATTCAGAAACACGCCTTTCTCGACGGCTGCCAGAACAGGCACGAGCGCGGTGAGCTTCTGAAATTCGGGATCGCTTGTGGCATCCTTGCGTCCGGGTATGTTGCCGAGGCGTTCCGAGTAGGCGACATCGGCCTTGACCGAGCCGAGTTCGAGCAGAACCTTCTTGGCAAGATCGGGATCGGAGCCCTGTGCGTTCACGCCCCATGCACTGTCGATATCGACCATGACATGCTCGCCGCCGTCTTTTCCGGGCATGGTCCATGTGCCGACGGCCTGCGTGACGTTTGGAATCGGATTCTTGCTCTCCGGACCCCAGTCATAGATGTAGCACCAGGAACCGCAGGTCGTGGCGACCAGCTTGCCCTCTGGGAACATCTGGTATTTTGGCGTCACCCATGGTTCGGGACCAAGCAGGGGCTGGACGGGCATCAAATCGCTGTCGATGAGGTCCTTGTAGAAGCCGAGCGCATCCCTGATGCCGTCACCCTTCAGGTTGAGGGTGCCATCGTCATTGGCGATCTGTGGCGTTGAGCTTCCGACGACGAGATATCTGAACCCTTCGGCAAAGGCGCCGCCGCCCCAGGTGACGCCAGCCGGAAACAGCAGCCCGTAGGCACCGGTCTTTGCCTTGATCTCCTTGGCGCGATCTAGAAGGTCCTTCCAGGTCTTCGGCTGCTCCGTGGAGATGCCGGCCTTCTCCAGAATGTCGCGACGATAATAAAGCTGCTGCACGCCCAGCATGGCAGGCAGGACATAGACGTCGCCATCTGGCCGCGTCACGAGCTTCTTCGAGACGTCGAACAGCTGGCCATAGCCATCCCAGGCCCTGAACTCGGTCGTGATCGGCGCGAGATAGCCTGCGGCCACCATATCCGCGACATCCTGCCCGGCGGGGGCTGTGAACAGATCGGGGGCATTGCCGGCCCGAAGCTCGGTCAGCAGCTTCGACAGATAGTCTTTCTCCGGCGCCGGATATTCGATGACCTCGATCGTGACGCCGAGCTTCTTTTCGATGTCCGGAACGACGACCTTCAGCGCATCGATGCGCGCCTGACGATGTTCGGCAATTCGGATGGTCTCCGCGTTGGCGGCGTTCATGAAAACTGACAGGCCGGCGACGCATATGCCGGCCATGAGAAAGCTCTTCAGCATCCACCCCTCCCATGGGTTCTTCTTGCGATCCTCCATCGCCAGGGAAATGTACACACGTATGGCATTGCTTTTCAATAGCGAGATTGAGCTATCGCCAAACTCTCAATTATCAGGCTGTTTTATATTGAAAATTTTTCCGTATCCGATTACATCGTTTTGCGCATACGTGTGCACAAATGGAGGAAACTATGTCAAATCCTGTTCGCCTGGCCGTGATCGGAGCCGGGCTGAAAGCCGCCGAATACGCCCGGAGCTGGGTTCGGATGCCTGAGATCGAATTTGCAGCGGCAGCGGATGTCAGCGTCGCATCGCGCCAGCGGTTGGCGGACATCTGCACGAGCGCAGGGCGCAAGGCCCCGCTGGAGTTCGATGATTTCCGGGTCATGCTTGCGCAATGCAAGAACGGGCTGGATGCCGTTTACGTATCGACGCCGCATGCTTTCCATGCCGAGCAGGCACTCGCCGTGATCGAGGCCGGCCTCGACCTCTTCCTGGAAAAACCGATGGTCACCACCGTGGCGGAGGCCAAGGCGCTCATCGAAGCCCGGGCCAGAAACAACAATGTCGTCGTCATCGCCTTCAACGGTGCGCTGTCGCCGCTGGTGCGCGACACCCACAGGCGGGCAGCCGCAGGTGAATTCGGCGATCTGGTCAGCGTCTCGGCAACCATCTGGGAGGGCTGGTCTTCGAAATATGACGGCCAGTGGAAGCAGAAACCTGAACTATCCGGCGGCGGCTTCATGTTCGATACCGGCGCACACATGATGAACACGGTATGCCTTCTCGTTCGCTCCGAATTCGAGCGTGTCTCGGCCTATATGAACAACTACGGCAAGCCCATCGACATCACCTGCGCGGTCGCGGCACGACTTGAGAACGGCGCATTGGTCACGTTCAACGCCGCTGGCGAAGGCCCTCCCGGCTGCGCCTCGCACATGACGCTATTCTATTCCAAGGCCATCGTTCGGATAGACGCATGGGGCGCCTGGCGCGAAATCGAGTTGGACGGAAGGCCCGGCACGCGTGAGATTGCCGAGGCCACTCATCAGGAGAGCCCGCTGAAATCCTTCCTTGCCGTCCGCCGTGGCGAAGAGGAAAATCCCTCGACCGTCGAGAATGGGCTTCGCTTTGCCCGCCTCTGGGATGCTATCAAGGCCTCTGCAGCACGCGACGGAGAATCGGTCAGGATTTCCGACATCGGCTAATCTTTAGGAAGCGGGAATGAACAAGCGCATCACCTCGAAGGAAATCGCAAAGCTCGCCGGCGTTTCTTCGTCGACGATCTCCAGGGCTTTCTCGGGCGATGCGCGGATCAGCGACCGGACAAGAAAGCGGATCATGTCCATCGCCGACGAGCATGATTACCGCCCGAACGCGATCGCCCGCTCGTTGAACAGCCAAAGATCGCAGCTTGTCGCTCTCGTTGTGAACTCGATCGAGAACCCGTGCGAAGGGCAGCAGCTGCAATATCTGGTCCAGCGGCTGCAGGAGCGGGAATTGCTGCCGATCCTCCTCTGCTGCGCCGGCTATGATGACCGGGCGCATCTGATGCGGATGGCGTCGGCCTATCAGGTGGATCACGCCGTTATCTTCTCCGACATGGTGTCCATGGCCGATGCGGTTCAGATCTTCCGGACCGCCCGGCCGATCATGGTGTCGTTTGAGCCCATTTCCGATCCCAACATATCGCAGCTCATCGTCGACGGATCGAAGGCGGCGGCCGAAGTGGTCGCCAAGGCGGTATCTTCCGGGCGAAGCCGTTTTGCCTATCTCACCGGCCGCAATTCCAGCTGGATCGACAAGCAGCGCAAGAGCTGGTTTGCCGATGCGCTCGCCCAGCATGGCCTCAGCTTCGTCGCGGAAAGCCATGGCGACTATTCCTACGAGTCAGGCTTCAAGGAGGCCGTCGTGCTGCTTCGCCGATCGTCGATCGATGCGGTCGTCTGCGGAAACGACGTGATGGCGATTGGCGTTCGAGATGCGGCGACACGCGTGCTCGGCAGGAAGGTGCCGGAAGATCTCGCGATCATCGGGCAGGATGGCGTCAACCTGGCCATGTGGGAGTGCAATGATCTGACCACGCTTGCGCTCGATATCAACGCCTATATGGATACGATCGTCGGCTTCATCGAAGATCAGGTCCTCGGCAAGGATGGCACTGCAACCGTAACCCACGAATACACGGTTCGCTGGGGCTCGACTTGCTGAAATCCCTGAATGCCCGCTTCGCCAGCGAGATTGCCAATGCCTGGCACATCATGACGCAAGGCTTGTCGTCGCCATGGCGAGCGCGACGTAGCGGCCGATCTTGGCGATAGCGACCAGCAGAAGAAACGTTGGCAACGGCTCGCGCAAGGCGCCAGCAACCACTGTGATCGGATCGCCGACGATGGGAAGCCAGCTTGCCAGCAGCGACCAACGCCCGTAGCGGCGATACCATCCCTGCGCCCGTTCCATGGCGCGATCGCCGACCGGAAACCACGATTGATGGCGAAAGCGCTCGATCCATCGCCCCAGCCCCCAGTTCGCCAGCGAACCGAGCACATTGCCGAGGCTTGCGACGGTGACAAGCGCGACGGCCGGATAGCTCTCCGTCAGCAGCATGCCGACAAGAACGGCTTCGGATTGCATGGGCAGGATCGTCGCAGCAGCAAGCGCCGCCAGGAATAGGCCGAGGTAAGCTGCAAGATCGATCAAGGCTATGGGATTACTCGTTGGTTCAGTTGTGGCTGAAAAGCCCGCACAATAGGCACGGGTTCCTCAGGATCAACGAGCCTAGCGGCGCGAACCGAAGGGACGAAGCGTCATGTGGCGGTTGACGTCCTTATAGAGCAGGTAGCGGAACGGTTCCGGGCCGCCAGCATAGCAGGCCTGCGGGCAGAAGGCGCGCAGCCACATGAAGTCACCGGCCTCCACCTCGACCCAATCCTGGTTCAGGCGATAGACGGCCTTGCCTTGCAGCACATAGAGACCGTGTTCCATGACATGGGTTTCAGCGAAGGGAATGACGGCGCCAGGCTGGAGGGTGACGATCGTCACATGCATGTCGTGGCGCAGATCGGACGGATCGACGAAACGGGTCGTCGCCCAACGCCCTTCCGTGCCGGGCATGACGGAGGGCGCTATATCCTTCTCGTTGAGGATCAGCGGCTCCGGATGATTGAGCCCCTCGACGGCCTCGTAGGCCTTGCGGACCCAATGGAAGCGCGCATGAGCGCCGGAGCGATTGTGGAGCGACCACTTCAGGCCTGGCGGCAGGAAGGCATAGCCGCCCGGCTGGATAATGTGCTTGCCCGTCGGCAGCGTCAATTCGATCTCGCCATCGACGACGAAGAGCACACCTTCGGCCTCAGGATCGAGCTCGGGTCGGTCGCTGCCGCCGCCCGGCGCGACTTCCATGACATATTGCGAAAAGGTCTCGGCAAAACCGGAGAGCGGGCGAGCAATCACCCAGCAGCGCGTCTCGTTCCAGAAGGGCAGAAAGCTGGTGACGATATCCTGCATGACGCCTTTCGGAATAACCGCATAGGCCTCGGTGAAGACGGCTCGTCCCGTCAGCAGATCGCTTTGCGGCGGATGGCCGCCGAGAGAGGAATAATAGATTCTTTGCATCGTCTCGCCCTTCGTTCTCAGAATTTCCCGGGAGGCTCGGCGGCCGCCTTCATCTCGTCAATGGATGGCGGCAAAGCCTTAACACCGCGTCACTTCGCTCCCGCTTTTTCCAACAATGCCGCAATCTTGTCGTAATCGCGGCCACGAGCATGCTGGAGCGGTGTCACACCTTCACGATCAGCGATATTGACATTTGCTCCGGCGGCTACAAGCAACTCGACGATTCGCTGATGACGAGGACCACCGTCACTCAAGATAATCGCCTCCAAAAGCGCGGTCCAGCCGAGCCGGTTGACGTGGTCGACATCGACCCCGGCCCTGATCAGCGTATCGACGGTCTCGACATGGCCCCGCTCGGACGCCGGAATGAGCGCCGTGCCGCCGTAGCGATTGACGCTCTTCAAATCGGCGCCATGCGCAAGTGTAAGCTTGAGGATTTCGAGATGGCCGCGCGCGCCGGCATAGAGATAGGGACTGTCTTGAATATCGTCCTTGGCATTGACGTCGGCGCCGGCCTCGATCAATGCGCGTGCGGCTTCAATCTTGTTGCCGTGCGTTGCGACAAGCAAAGCGCTCGCGCCGCTACTGTCCCGCGCATCGATATTGGCCCCGCTGGCGAGAAGCTGCCGGATGGCCGCGACGTCTTCTGCCGCAGCCGCTTTGTGCAATCGAAGATCCATGGAGTTACCGTTAGCAAGAACAGGAAGGCAGAGGGCCGTCAGGAAGACCCAGACAGACAGAGAAGCGAGCTTCAGCAAGCGCCGCCGCTTTGTTATGTCGGGAACAAGGTCACCATGGGAAGGCTTCATCATCGGCTAGGCGCAGTTCAGGCGCGGCATTTCCTTGACGCGAGGATAGTCATAGGCATTGACCTTCGAGGTCGTATAGCCCGCACCCACAAGCGCTTCCGCAAGCTTGATGGCAGCGGTGACGCCATCGATGACCGGAATGCCGGTTGCCACCTGCAATCGATCGCAAAGCGAGGACATGCCGGCGCAGCCGAGAATGATGGCTTCGGCGCGATCTTCACGCTTGGCGCGTTCGATTTCCGCAATCAGCAGCCGCTCCGCCTCGGCGGGATCTTCCTCCAGCCCAAGAACCGGCAGATCAATGGCCCGAACATTGCGGCAATGGCGTTCGGCGCCATAGTCGCTCACCAAGTCCTCGATGATGGGAATGGAGCGCGGCAGCGTCGTGATGATCGAAAACCGGCGGCTGATGGTCATGGCCACCTGTACGGCGGCCTGGCAGATGCCGATGACTGGCCCGCGGGCGACTTCTCGCGCCGCGTGCAGGCCGGGATCGTCGAAGCAGGCAACGACATAGGCATCGACCCCGAGCGTCTCGCCCTTGCGGATCTCGGCTAGCATTCCCGGCACCGCGGCAGCCTCGTCGGCGCCACCTTCGATGCTGACCGGAGTATCGGTCGGATTAACGGCCGAGACTTGCGTCCCGAGCTGCTTGACGCGCAGGGCACTGTCCAGCGCCTGCGCAGTCATAGATGCCGTCGAGTTCGGATTGATGAGGCGAATATGCATGGTGTGGGACCTTTCATCCATCCTTAGTCGCGCTGCGGCTTGACGAAATCGGTAATTGGCGGCGCCTTGAGGACGAACTGGCGGTCGGAGACGATGTAATTGTCGGCATGTAGGCGAGCAATCGGCTGATACTGCTCCGGATCGACGTAATGGCCTTCGGCGTCGAGGCAGTTGCGCCGCACATGCATATGGACCACCTCGCCCAAAACCAGCGTGCGGCGCGGGTAATCGATCAGCCGCTCGACCCTGCATTCAAACACACAAGGGGATTCCTCGGCATAGGCTGCATCGATCTTGCGGCAGGGGGTCGCCGTCAGGCCCGCCATATCGAGCTCATCGACCTCATTATCAAAGCCCAGGCCGCAAACGAGCATCTGCTGTGCGATCGCCATGTCCACCATGTTGATCGAGAACTCCTGGGTCCGCCTGATATTGGCGACCGTATCCTTTTCCTCGCCATTCAGGCGCGGCTGTATGCCCAGAACCACGATCGGAGGGTCGTGCGAGAAGACGTTGAAGAAGCTCATCGGCGCCGCATTGTTGTGCCCGGCGGAAGAGCGCGTCGTCACCAGCGCGATCGGGCGCGGCCCGACGAAGTTTGTCAGAAGCCGGTATCGGCTTTGAGGCTCAAGCTCGGCAAAGTCGAATTCCATCGCGCCATCCTGCATCTCGATTATGATCTACAATATAATTATATATTGTAGACAATTTTGCAATCGAAAACCGATTGTAGTGATTGACTTTTCCCCGCGCATCACGCTTCTCTAGCCATAACGAGGAGTGAGATTCATGGCCGACCAAAACGGGGTCTCTGTTCAGCAGATTGTCGAGAAAGTTTGGCTGTCCATCGCTGAGCGACGGCTCAGACCCGGCGTCCAGCTCAAGGAAGAGCAGCTCGCAACCATCTTCAACGTCAGCCGCGCCCGCATCCGGCAGGCTCTGGCCGTGCTGCAGCGTGATGGCCTCGTCAGCATCATTCCCAACCGCGGTGCCTTCGTCTCCAAACCTTCCGTAGATGAGGCCCGCGATGTCTTCTTCGTGCGACGCACCGTCGAGCGTTGCGTGGTGGAGCGGCTTTGCAAGGGAATCTCCAAGGCCGACATCAAGCGCCTGCGCGACCATGTCGCCAAGGAGCGGATCGCCAATACGCAGGACATCACCACCGACATCATCAAGCTTTCCGGCGGCTTCCATCTGCTCCTGGCGGAGACCGCCGGCTCGGATTTCCTGTTCGCCACCATGCGCGACCTGATCGCCCGTTCCTCGCTGATCACGGCCATCTACCGCAACACCAACCGCTTCAATTGCGGGCCTGACGAGCATGCCGAAATCGTCGAAGCAATTGTCGGCAACAATGCCGACAAGGCGACACATCTGATGGCTCACCACCTCGAACATGTCGAATCCGAACTCGACCTCACCGAGATCCGCGACCTCTCCCACGACCTGCGCGCCGCGCTGGCCTGAACCGGTCGAAGCGCCTGCATCCGTCACGCGTCGGCCACGAGATGGCAAGCAACTCGTGTTCCGTTCGATAGCTCGCGGACAGCAGGCACCTCTGCGGAACACCTGACCGTGGCGAGCGGGCATCGCGGATGGAAGGTGCAGCCCGACGGCGGCTTCAGCGGGCTCGGAACCTCGCCGCTTGCCAGCTCCTGATCGCGCTTTGGCGCGGCGATGCTCGGAATGGTCTGCAGCAGAAGCTGGGTATAGGGGTGGCGCGGATGAGCGAAGAGTTCTTCCGTATCCCCCTCCTCAACGATCCGCCCCAGATACATCACCGCGATGCGGTCCGACATGTGGCGCACCACGCTCATGTCGTGGCTGATGAAGAGATAGGTCAGCCCCAGCTCGTCCTGCAGACGGCGCATGAGGTTTAAGACCTGCGCCTGCACGGAAACATCGAGCGCGGATGTCGGTTCGTCGCAGACGAGGAATTCCGGTTCGCTCGCAAGCGCGCGGGCGATCGAAATGCGCTGGCGCTGTCCGCCGGAAAACTCATGCGGGAATTTCTCGCCGTCGGAGACGGAGAGGCCGACGGTCAGCAGCAATCCCTCGACGCGCTCGGTCACCTCGGCTGAGGTCTTGCGCAGCTTCAGCTCGCGCAATGGCTCGGCGATGATGTTCTTCACCCGCCAGCGCGGATTAAGGGAGGCGTAGGGGTCCTGAAAGATCATCTGGGCAGATAGCGGCGCGCCGCTGCGCCCCGGCGCGAAACGGATTTCGCCGCCCGTTGGCGCGTAGAGCCCAGTCACCAACCGCGCCACCGTGGATTTGCCGCAACCGCTTTCGCCGACAATGCTGAGACAGCCGCCGGCAGGCACGGTGAAGCTGATATCATTGACCGCCTGAAGAAACTGGCGCGGCTTGCGCTCCACCACACGGTTGAGCCATGGAACGGAAACATCGAACGTCTTGACGAGACTGTCGACGGTCAAAGCTGCGACGGTGCCAGAGGATGTCGTCATGCGGTGCCTCCCGCGTTGAGCCAGCAGGCGCTCGCGCCATCACCGGCCGGGATCAATTCTGGCCGCTCGCTTACGCAGCGCGAGCCGGTGGATTTGCAGCGCGGATTGAAGGCGCAGCCTTGCGGAAGAGCGTCGAGCCGGGGCATCGAGCCGTCGATCTGGTTCAGCTTCTTTACCCGCGCACCAAGCGAAGGAATGGATGCCATCAGCCCCTGCGTATAGGGATGGCGCGGCGCATGCAGCACCTGCTCCACCGGACCGATCTCAATCAGCCGGCCCGCATATAAGACGGCGACGCGGTCCGCCGCCTCGGCGATCACGCCCATATCGTGCGTCACCAGCATGACAGCCGCCTGCTTCTCCTTGCACAGCCGGCGAAGCAGCGAAATGATCTGCGCCTGGATCGAAACGTCGAGCGCCGTGGTCGGCTCGTCGGCGATGATCAGCTTCGGCGAGGCCGCCAGCGCCAGTGCGATCACTACCCGCTGACGCATGCCGCCGGAAAACTGGTGGGGATAATGATTGACCCGCTCCTCCGGCGAGGGAATGCCCACATCACGCAGCAGCTGCACGGCTCGCGCCCGCGCCTCCGCCCGGCCGAGCGACAGATGCTGCCGGATCGTTTCGATCAGCTGTGCACCGACGGTAAAGAGCGGGTTCAGCGAGGTCAACGGGTCCTGGAAGATCGCACCGATCTCGCGGCCACGAATGCGCTCCATCGCCCGGTCGTCGAGCGTGTCGATCCTCTGATTGCCGAGCCAGATTTCACCGCCGGCGATGCGGCCAGGACGCTCAAGCAGCCCCTGAATGGCAAGTCCGGTCATGGATTTGCCCGCGCCCGACTCTCCGACGACGCCAAGAACTTCGCCCGCACGGATGGACAGGCTGATATCCGAGAGCGCCGTGACCGTGCCACGGCGGTTCGGAAATTCCACTTTCAGGTTTCGGACGTCGATAACCGGCTGTTGTGCCTCAAGCATGGCTCTCCACCTCGATCGGATAGCTGGGCGGGAAGATCTCCGAAACCGTTGGATGATTCCAGCTGCGCTCGGGATATCTAGCGATCAGCCCATCATACTGCGCCTGCGCCGGCACGCGTGCCTTTTCCATGTCAAACCCGGCCAATTGCCGATCCAACATCGAGACACGGCCGTCGACGAAGACAGCGCGCGTCACCTTGCCGGAACCGCCGGTGACGATGGTCGTGATCGGATCGACGGATGGTGCCATGATAGCGTCATCCAGGCTGAAAACAGCGATATCGGCGCGTGCTCCCGGTGACAGATGGCCGAGATCGGAACGCCCGAGCGCCCGAGCGCCGTCCAGCGTCGCGGCATCGAACAGGTCGGCGGACCGCACCCGATCCGGCGCGTGATCGCTGATACGGCAGGTAATGAGCCCGACCAGCAGGTTCATCAGCATGTCGGGCGGCGTCGTATCGGTGCCCATGGCGATATTGATGCCGCGCTTGCGACAGCTGGAAAAGGAATTGAGTATCGAGCCGCTGCGGGCCGAGACCAGCGGGCAATGCACGATGGAAACACCATTTTCCGCATAGAGCCCGAGGTCTTCTTCCGTCGCGTTCGTGGCATGAGGCGCAATCATCCGGTCGCTCAACAGATCATGCTTGGCAAGCCAGACAGGTGCCGTCGAGCCATGCAGCGCCCGCACTGTCTCGACCTCCATCGCGCCCTGCGCCATGTGCAGGCGGAACTTGCAGCCGAGATCACGCGCGGCGGCATCGGTGCGCTGCAGAAGCGCAAGCGTCGATGTCTCGACCCGGTCCGGCGCCAGCATGCCACGCACGAGATCGCCATGCCGGCCATTCTGCCGCTCGATATAGGCGATGGCGTCGCTTAGGCCTTGGAACCCACGTTCTTCATCGAAAACAGGCACCATCTTGCCCGGCGCCTCCAGCACCATGCCGCCCGAACGATAGGCGGGGCTGAGATAGACGCGCAGGCCGAGATCGCCGGCAGCATCGGCGGCGGCATCGAATTCGGAGACGGTCTCGCCCCATTCACGATAGAACAGCGATGCGATGGGAGCGGCTGTCGTAATGCCATTCAGCAGGAGCTGACCGAAGGCAAAGCGCTTCTGGAAAGCAAGCTCTTCCTGAGAATACATCTCGTAAGGACCGGCTTCCACATAGCTGCGAGGCCAGACCCGCCCCTTGGCCCAGCCGGGATGGCTGTCGATGCCGAGGATGGTCGTATCGAGATCCGACAGGGCGTCGAGATCGATCAACCCGGGGCTGATCAGTGCATTGCCGAAATCGATGCGACGCGCGACGTCGCCGGGGAAATTGTGGCCGACGAAGAGAATGGCGCCATTTTCGAACACGACCTGGCCGTTGCGGAGCAGCCGGTGGCCACCGTCCCTGTGGCCGACCACCCAGCTTGCGGTGATCAGCGTGCGCCCTTTCGGCCGGCGACCGAGCGGAAGATTATCCGTTTCCTGCACCATCAGGGCATCTCCACCACGGCTTGGCCCTGGCGTGCCGTCACGCGGCCACCCTTGACGACAAGCGGGCGTGGCGCGATGTCGACGACGGCGTGGGCGAGCGTTTCGCCGGCCAACAGGGTGAAATCGGCGTCACAACCGACCTTCAGGCCATAGTTCTCGATGCGCATGACATCGGCGCCGCCCTGCGACACGATATGCAGCACATGTTCCAGATCGCGGTCCGAGCGCAGCCCGTTCTTCATGCCGATCACCTGCGCGCGATCGAGCATATCCGGGTGGCCCCATGGCCCCCAGGTATCACGGATGCCGTCACAGCCGCCGCCGACACGCACGCCCGCTTCCTTGAGGCGCATGATGGATGGCACGGCTGCCGAAGGTGCGCCGGTCGTGAGGATTGCCACATCGAGCTTGGCGATCTCGTCAATCAGTTTCCCGACACGCAGATAATCGTTCATGCCGAGCGCGAAAGCGTGGCTGATCGCCACCTTGCCCTGCATGCCGTTGGCCCGGATGCGCTCGAACATCAGCTCCATGGTGAAGGCACCGAGCTCGCCGGCCTCGTGCAGATGAATGTCGATCGGAACGCCGTGCTTGGTGGCAAGGGCGAAGAGGATATCGAGCTGGCCCTTCGGATCGCGATCGATGCCGCAAGGGTCGATGCCGCCGAGCACCTCGCAGCCCTGGCGCAGCGCTTCGTCGAGCAGTTCCACCGTGCCCGGCATGACCATCACGCCGGACTGCGGGAAAGCGACGATCTCGATATCGATGATGCCCTTGAGCTTCTCACGGGTTTCCCACACGCCCTCGACCAGACGCAAACCATGGGTCGGATCGATATCGACATGGCTGCGGATATGCGTGCCGCCATGTGCCGCCAGACCGATGGCGTGGCGCATGGACTGGCGATGCGGATCGATGCCGATCTCCAGACGATGCTCGCGCTCGAAATCGATGCGTTCGCGCAGGATCGCGGCGCGGTTGTTGACATGCCACGGCATGCCCCAGGTGGTCTTGTCGAGATGGGTGTGAGCGTCGATCAAACCGGGTGCGGCGATTGCGTTGCCGCCATCCTCGACCGGCATGCCCGGCTCGGCTTCAAACTTTCCAAAGCCTGCAATCTTTCCGTCGCGGATCAGGATGTCGCAGGTTTCGCCGGCCATGGGCCTGACATTGCGGAGCAGAAGATTGGTCATGATCTACCTCAGTTTGGGATTAAGGGCGTCGCGCAGCCAGTCGCCGAGCAAATTGACGGCCACGACCAGCAGGCAAAGCTGGATGACGGGGAACAGCACGATCCACCAGGCACCGGAAAACAGGAACTGATTGCCGATGCGGATGAGCGTGCCGAGCGAAGGCTGGCTCGGCGGCATGCCGATGCCGAGGAAGGACAGCGTCGCCTCGGTGAGGATCGCCATGCCGAAATTGAGCGTCGCCGCCACCATGATCGGCGTCAGCGTATTGGGCAGAATGTGCTTGGCCATGATACGGCGTGCGGGCACGCCGATCAGCCTTGCGGCCTGCACATAGTCCTTGCCGGTTTCGACGATCGCCTGCGCTCGCACCGTGCGGGCATATTGCACCCAGCTCGAGAGCGCGATGGCGAAGACGAGCACGGCCGAAGCACCGATCTCCCGCAGGCTTTCCGGCAGCATTTGCCGCACGACGGTGGACACCAGGATCGCAACGAGAATGGTGGGAATGGAGAGCATGACATCGCCGATGCGCATCAGCAGATTGTCGATGAAGCCACCGAAAAAGCCGGCGACGAGGCCAGCGATCAGGCCGATCACCAAAGACAGCACGACGGAGGCAATGCCGATGACGATGGAGATACGGGTGCCATAGAGGATGGCCGACAGCATGTCCCGGCCTTGGGTATCGGTGCCGAGCAGATAGGGCATCTCGCCCCCTTCGTGCCAGATCGGCGGCAATTCCGCCTTCCACATGTCGAGCTGCGCGCCGTCATAGGGATTCTGCGGCGCGATCAACGGCGCCAGCAGCGCCGTCAAGATCAGTATGGCAAGGATCGTCGCGCCGATGATCGCCGCCTTGCTGTGTATGAAGGACCACCAGAGATCGCTGTTGCGAAGACGCTTGAACAGCGACGGGCGCGAGGGCTTTTCCGGTTTCAACGTTTCCGACAGTTCCATGGTCATCGAGCGGCTCCTGGCTTCGATCAGCGTGCGGTGCGCAGGCGGGGATCGATCACCGCATAGGCGATGTCCACCAACGTGTTGAGAATGACAAAGATGAGGGAAATGATGCAGAGGTACGCCGCCATGACCGGAATATCGAGGAATGTGACGGCCTGGATGAACAGCATGCCCATGCCCGGCCATTGGAACACTGTCTCGGTGATCAGCGCGAAGGCGATTAGCGATCCGACATTCATCGCCGTCATGGTGACGACGGGCATAAGACAGTTGCGCAGTGCGTGGCGAAAATAGATGCGCCAGCGCGGTATGCCGCGGGCGCGGGCAAATTTGATATAGTCGGAGCGAAGCACTTCCAGCATTTCGGCGCGCACCAGACGCATGACCAGCGTGATCTGATAGAGCGAAAGTGCGATCGACGGCAGGATGAGCGCTGCACGGCCCGTCGGCGTCAGAAATCCTGTCGACCACCAGCCGATCTGCACAACGTCGCCGCGCCCGAAGGCGGGCAACAGGCCCATGCTGACGGAAAAGGCGAGGATGAGCAGAATGCCGACGACGAAGCTCGGCAGCGACACGCCTATGATGGAGAGGAATTGCAGTCCTTCTGTGTACCATTTGCCGCGCTTGATCGCCGTCAGCACGCCAAGCGGAATGCCGAGGAGCAGCGAGATCAGCGTCGCGACGAAGACGAGTTCCAGCGTGGCGGGGAAGCGCTCGGCGATCAACGGCAAGACTTTCTGGCCGTTACGATAGGAGACGCCGAAATCACCCTCCACCGCATTGACGACAAAGCGGATGTACTGTGTCGGCAGGCTGTCATTGAGGCCCAGCCGCTCGCGAAGGGCAGCGCGGTCCGCCTGAGACGTCTGCTCGCCGACCATCAGTTCGACGGGATCGCCGGCAAGCCGGAAGATCAGGAACGCCAGGAGCGCAACAGCAAGCATGACGAGGATCGCATTGCCGAGACGCTTGATGATGAAAACCAGCATGGGAACCTCTAGGCTTCGCTTCGGTCTCCGGCGCACCTGCCCGGTCAACCCTCACGGAATTCTCGTTCGGCAATGGGGAAAGATTTGCGGCAGCAAACGTATTCGAACGCATGCCACTTCTAGTGCCGTCATTACTGACAGCCATCGCAACACGAACATGCGCGCCGCGATCTCCTCCCTCACTCCCTTTGGCAGTCATTAACGCAGATATTCTGAAGCTGTCAACGTGATTGTAGACAATATTGACTACCAATGTTGGGGCCACTGCGCGTTCGGCGGGCTCGGCGCGCTCCCGGATGGTGAATAACCGAAGACAGCACCCGCAGAACAATCCCGAGCATCACAGCTCCGGCCGGCAGAAGATATCCATAAAAGAAGAGAGCGCCTCACGGGACCGCGAGACGCTCTCTTTTACTCCGATACTACGACCTGCCAACCGTCACTCAGCCATCTGCGTCAGCCAAAGGCGCGGCTTGTTGTCGGCGCGGAAATCGATGCTCTTGACCTTCTTCAGCGTCGCCCAGGCGATCGGCTGCTGATGGAGCGGTATGAGCATGGCCTGATCCTTGGCAATCTTCAGTGCCTGCGCTTCGAGAGCCAGGCGCTTGTCATTGTCCGGCTCTTGCGCCGCCTGCGCCACCAGTTTGTCGAGATCGGGATTGGACCAGCCGCCATAGTTGGAGACGCCCATGGAGCCATTGCGGGTGGAGAGGACCTGCGACAGCAACGAATAGGCATCGAGCGTCGGCTCGTTCGCCCAGCTCAGATTGAAGACATCGGTCTTACCGTTGCTGCGCTTGGATGTCTGCACCGCGCGCGGACCGATATCGATGCTTGGCTGAAAGCCGCTGCGCTTCAGCATATTGGCAATGCCGGAGCAAATATCCTCTTCATTGATGCTCTCGTCGTTCATGCAGGTATAGGTAAAGGCGAGGTTCTTCTGTCCGGCTTCGTCCAGGAGCTTTTGCGCAAGCTTGGGATCGGCCGGCTGGTAGGTATCGAGGTCCTTCACGTAGCCTGAAATTTCCGGGGCGATCAGCGAGCCGGACGGGCGGGCGAGACCGCGCATCACCTTCTTGTTGATCAGGTCGCGGTCGATGGACGCTTCAAACGCCTGACGTACGCGTAAGTCATTGAATGGATTGGGGCGCCCGTCTTCCAGCTTTTCCTTGCGATTGAAGGCGACAAAGACCGTGCGCAGTTCCGTGCGCTTCTGGACACTGATATCGGGCGTCGATTCCAGACGGGGCAAATCCTGAATGGGGGCGGAGTCGATGAAGTCGATTTCGCCGGAGAGTAGTGCAGCGACACGCGTGGCGGCCGAGGAGATCGGCACGAACTCGATGCGATCGAGATTGTGCTTCTTCTGATCCCACCAGCTGCCATTGGCAACCAGGACCGTCTTGCTGTCAGGCACGCGGCTTTCGAGCTTGAACGGCCCGGTGCCGTTGGTGTGCATGGTCGTGTAGCCTTCGACCTTCGATGCGAAATCCGTCGGCTTCTCGCTGTTATTGTCCTTCAGCCACTTGGCATTGAAGACGAAGATATTGGTGATGTCGTTGAGGAACAGCGAGGTGGGCGCGGAAACCTCGATATCGACGGTGTGGTCGTCGACCTTCTGAATGCCGACATAGAGCGGAATATTGCCGCGTAGCGGCGATGCCGGGTCGGAAGCGCGCTTGAACGATGCGACGACGTCATCGGCGGTGAAATCCGCGCCATCGTGGAACTTCACGCCCTGGCGCAGGGTGAAGCGCCAGTGCTTGTTGTCGATCAGCTTCCAGTCCGTGGCAAGTGCCGGCTCGACCTTGAAGTTCGCATCATAGCGGACCAGCCCCTCGTAAATATGGTTGAGAAAGGCAAGGTTCGACGTGGACGGAACCGAATCCGGATCCAGCGAGTAGATATCTGCTCTGCTGCCCCAGCGCAGCGTGGCGGCATCGACCGGCGCGGTCAGTGCGGCCGTAGCCACTGCAGCGAGAATGAGCTTTTTCCAACGAAACATTGTTTCCTCCCTCTGTTATTTGCAGAGCCCAGATTTAAAGGCCCCTCCCCAATTTGGGCCGGAGTATCGGTGTGACTTTCGCTATTGTCAATTAAATTGTTGACAATTATCGTATCCAAAAATCATGCCGATCGGCGCCAAGACAAACGCTTGGGGATATGGGAGGAAGATATGAACGGCCTGCTTCTGCTGCATGGAGCCATCGTTACCGTCGACAAAGAGCGCCGGATCATCGAGGATGGCGGCCTGGCGATTTCCGGAGATCGGATTGTCGAGATCGGAACAGCCGCAGAGCTGATATCCAGGCACACCGAGAAGAGGGTGATCGATTGCAGCGGCAAGATGATCATCCCCGGCCTGATCGACGCCCATGGCCATGCCGGGCATGCGCTGATCCGCAGCATCGCCGCCGACACCAACGCCATGTGGATGCGGGTCGTGACGCCAACCTATTATCACTACGTCACCCGCGACTTCTGGTATGCGGACGGGCTCGTTTCGGGTCTGGAGCGGCTTCGCGCCGGCGTGACGACGGGAGCGAGTATCATCACCTCGATGCCGCGCAGCGACGACCCTGTTTTCGCCATCAACCACGCGCGCGCTTACAATGAAATTGGCCTGCGCGAGATCATCTGTGTTGGCCCTTCGGGCCTCCCCTGGCCGCATCCCGTCACCCGCTGGGAAAGCGGCAAACCGGAGCGGCGCGACATAGCCTTCGAGCAAATGATCGAAGGCTCGGAAGCGGTGATCGAGACATTGAATGGCAGCGCGGACGGACGCATCAGCGTATTCCTGACGCCGTTCACCATCGTACCGTCGGTAGAGCCCTCGAACGCATCCACGCCGGATCAGGCCGTAAATCTCACGGACAGCGATCGTATGCAGGCGCGCAGGGTTCGCGAAACCGCCCGCAAATGGGGCGTGCGTATTCATTCCGATGCCTTTGCCGGACAGATCCGCATGGCGTTTCAGGATAAGGAAAACGCCCTGCTCGGGCCCGATGTCCACCTGCAGCATTGCTGGGGCATTTCGCATGAGGAGATGGACATTCTGGCCGAGACCGGCACCAACGTCACCCACGCACCGCCCGGCCGTGCAACGCCGGTTATGGAGATGATGGCACGGGGCATTCCTCTCGCCATCACCTCGGATGGCGCCGCCCCCAGCCGGCATTTCGACATGTTCCAGACCGCCAGATTGGCCCAATCCACGCAGCATATCCTGCATAATCACGACCGGTACCTGCTGCCACCCGGCAAGATCTTCGAGATGATCACCATCGATGCCGCCAGGGTCATCGGCATGGACCATGAGATCGGATCGCTGGAGGTCGGCAAGAAGGCGGATATTGCCATCATCGACATGCGCAAGCCGCATTTGATGCCCAACTGGATGCCGGTCCACCGCCTCGTCCATCAGGTTCTCGGAAGCGACGTCGACACCGTGATCGTCGATGGCAAAGTGCTGATGGAGGCCGGCAAAGTGCTGACGACGGATGTCGAGGCCGCGCTTGATTTCGGCCAGCAGGAAGCACTTGCCCTTGTTGAGCGGGCCGGTCTGCAGGCCCATATGCATGATCCCGGCTGGGGAAAGCTGCAGCGAACCTTCTCGGAACCGATGCGGCCGCCGCAGGCGCCGGACTGCTGAGGCCAAGGCCGGTGCCGCCTGTTCGATGGAGGGTCGATCTCTGCCCCTTGGGCTTCAGCGCTCGGCGGAGGTCGATGTTGACGAGGCAAGCCAGCTTTCGATGACTTCGACAAGCAGTGTCGGGCACTCCTTGTGCGGCGTGTGCCCGACGCCCGGCAGAATGCGGCATTCCCCACGCGTCCCGGCTATCCGGCGGGGATGCGCAAGCGATCCGAATTCATCGTGCTCGCCATGGATCGCAAGCTGCGGGCACCGAATTGCCTGAAGCGCTGCATCGAGGCTCCAATCGGCAAATTCCGGACGCTGCCATGTGTCGATCCAGGCATGGAGAACCCACTCGGCCTTGTCGCCATGATACTTGGCCAAGCGGCTCATGCTGTCGCGCGACTCGAAGTCTTTTTCCGCTGCTCTGATCCCCGCCAAGGTCCGGTCTTCGACAAAGGCCTGAGCGGCTATGGTGATCACGCCCCTGCACTGCCGTAGCAATCGCGCTCCTGCCCAAACCGCCATGCCGCCGCCGACGCTGTGTCCGCAGGCGATAAACTCATCGATCGACAGGCTCTCGCAAAGGAGCGGCACATATTGCTCTGCTTCCGTCGCGACGAAGTTGTTGCTCAGCACAACCGTCCGGCGGTCGGACCGACCAAAGCCCAGGCGGTCATAGGCGATGACCCGCCGATTAAGGGTTTGGGCCAGCAATTGTGGAAATTGCCGCCAGAGTGCAACGCATCCGAGCGAGTCATGAAAAAGGATCAGCGGCGTACCCGACACTGGATCACGCGGCGTCCAGGCCTTGGCGAAAAGCCGGCCACCAGGGCTCTCGATCCAGTGCTCGCTCTCATTGATCTCAGTCACTTCAACTCTCCGGGCCTATGCGTCGTCTCCACCCTATATCCAGCAAGGCCGGCCGGAACCACCCCGATCGCTCTAGGAGAAGCCGGGTATAGGTGGAAAATTCGTAGCCATCATTGCCGAGCAAGCTTGTCCAACGCGAAACCTGACTGCATTAGGTAAAAGACTATTTTGAATAGGAAATCCGGACAAATGTTGCGAGCCGGTTTAACGCGTGAACGAGTCCATGAACGCTACCTCCATAGTAACATCAATCACTCCGGACTTCCTGTTCGGCGCACTCGAGTTGGAACGCACCGATGCCGGCCTCCTTCCGCATCGCCTGCCATTTCGCGCCCGCACCCAATGCGACGATCCTCAACTATTGATGGCTGAGGCGCAGCCGTCCGGTGTTCGGTTGGTGTTCCAGACATCGGCGACGGCAATTGAACTCGAGGTCCTCCCCACCAGGCGAGACTATGTCGGCATGCCCCCTCGCCCAGCCGGCGTGTATGACCTACGCGTGAATGGCCGGCTGGAGAGGCAGGAGAGTGCTTCAGGCGGCAAGGTTCTCAGGATCGATATGGCGAAGGGCTCATCTACGCTTGAGCCAGGCCAGCCGCAAACGCTGCGCTTCTCCGACCTTTCGGAAGGCGTGAAGACCGTGGAAATCTGGCTGCCACATAACGAGGCCACGGAACTGATCGCTCTACGCTCGGATGCGCCTATTGTCCCGATCGGAGCGTCCGGCAAACCGGTCTGGCTTCACCATGGCAGCTCGATCAGCCAGGGCTCGAATGCGGCATCGCCGACCGGCATCTGGCCGGTGGTCGCAGCCGATCAGGCGGGAGTGGAACTTGTCAATCTCGGCTTTGGCGGCAGCGCGTTGCTGGACCCTTTCGTCGCGCGCACGATCCGCGACACGCCGGCGGATGTCATCAGCCTCAAGATCGGCATCAATCTGGTCAATACCGACCTTATGCGGCTGCGTGCATTTGGCCCGGCCATGCATGGATTTCTCGATACGATCAGAGAAGGGCATCCAACGACGCCTCTCTTCGTCGTGTCGCCGATATTGTGCCCGATCCATGAAACGGTGCCGGGACCGAGCCAGGCTGACCTCGCCTCACTGAGGAGAGGACAATTGCTGTTTCAAGCCGGGGGCAATGCCGAGGAGGTGAGGCAGGGCAAGCTGACGCTCACCCTCATCCGCGACCAACTCCGAACCATCGTCGAGCGCCGGTCGAAAGATGACGGCAATATCCACTACGTGGATGGCAGAGAACTGTATGGGGAGACGGACAATGAGCGTCTGCCACTGCCGGACGAACTCCATCCCGACGCCGAAACCCACCGGCTGATGGGTGAACGCTTCGCAGGTCTGGTCTTCAAGGCTGGTTCGATTTAAGGGATTTCCGTCAGTTCGACCGCTTGAAATAGCGCGCCGGCGTCGTGCCGAAATGAGCTCGGAACAACTCGATGAAGGCACTGACCGTTTCATAGCCCAGATCGAAAGCAACCGTAGTGACGGAATTTCCAGCCGCCAGCATTTCCAGGGATCGCAGTAGCAGGGCGCGCTGACGCCAGGCACTGAATGTAAGGCCCGTTTCCAGAACGAACCGTCGGCTTAACGTGCGCGGCGCGATACCCGCCCATGTCGCCCACTCCGCCATGCTCCGCCGCTCGGCTGGATCATCCGCAATCGCACCCGCGATCTTCTGCAGCCGTGGATCGGTCGGCATCAGCAGTCCGAGGGCTTCCTCCGGCAGCGCGGCGATCTCGTCCAATATCACGCCGGCAATGCGCGCCTGGGGCTCGGAAAGCGGCCCGTCCTGCCAAGCCGCTGCGCGGGCGACCGCCTCATTCAGCAGGCCCGACAGACGTATGACGCGCGGCGCATCCGGCAAGGCAGCGCATGCCTGCTCCGCCACATAGACGCTCCAGCCACGAAAGGCGCCGTGCGATCTGAAATCATGCTCGATATGCGGTGGAAGCCATACGGCGTTGACAGGCGGGATGAGCCAACGACCATGATCGGTCCCGATGGTGACCACGCCTTGCATGGTGCCGAGCAATTGGCCGCGCGCATGGGCGTGCCGGTCCGTTTGCCTCATCTCGGGCTGATGCCGGCTCGTTACCAGGATTACCGGCTCACCGGCAGAGCCGAGCCGAAGAGGATCGACAAGAAAATCGCGCATGGCCTCAAAGCCGTATTGATTGGCCCCGATACGTTAGCAGCGCACAAGCGGGTGAGCTAGATGCAAGGTGTTCCCAACCCATACAATTTACGGAGACACCGATGACACCCAAAGACGTGATGACGCAGAATGAAGTTCATGACCTGCTCCAGCGCATGTTTGCCGCCTTCACAAACCCGGCGACGAAGCCGGAGCAATATGCCGGACTGCTGACGCCGGATTACATTCAAAGGGTCGACGGCAAGCAACTCGACTATGCCGGCTTTCTCCATCACAGCGCAGCGCTGCAGGCGAGCCTCTCTTCAAGCAGCGTCAGCTTCGAACACTTCGTGACCGATGGCGTTTCGGCGGCAACGGTTCACATTGCCGAGGCCTTGAAGATCAATGGCGAGCGCATTCGCCTTAAAGTGATTGCCTATTACCAGTTTCGCGAAAATCGCATCTGCCTGGTGGATGAGCTCACCCACCTGCTTGAAGGGACCAGCCAGGACCGGGATCTCGGTTCGCGAATGCCGGACTGAGCCGGTCGGCACTCGCTCTGCCCGGATTTTTACGTCTCGCCCGAAGCGGCCGAGACGTTCATCTAGTAAGAGAAGGTCTCATTCGGCCGGTTGGGTGATGCAGGCTGCATCCGGCGATGCGCGCTTGCCCGAGAGGGTGTTCTGGCCGAGTGCCACGATCACGACGGTCGCAAGGCTCGCCAGGACGGATACCCAGAACCCATTTGCCGGGCCGAAATTATCAACCACCAGACCGGAGAGGAAAGCGCCGAGCGCCATGCCTATACCGATGCCGGTCATGACCCAGGTCACGCCTTCGGTCAGCATCGATTCCGGCACGCGGCGCTCGATCAGGCCGAAGGCGGTGATGAAGGTCGGCGAGATCGCCACACCGCTGAGGAAGACGGCGAAGGCGAGCAGGGCAACCGAGCTGCCGGCGACAAGAAGCGGCAAGGACGTCAGAGCAAGCACACCGACGGCAACGAGCAGCTGCCGGTGCAGCGGCACCTTGAGATTGAGCGCGCCGATGATCAGCCCGACGACAAACGAACCGAGGGCGTAGACACCGATCACCAGACTTGCAGCACCTGGTTGACCAAGCTCCTTGGTGATCGCGACTGCGCTCACCTCTGCAGTCGCGAAGGTCGCACCCACGAAGATCAGAGCCAAGGTGATGACCTGAACGGGGCGAAGCCGGATTGCCGAACGCTGAGGACTATCGGAATCGAGCCCGCGCACCTTCGGCTCCGTCGAGCGTTGCAGGAGAAAGACGGTCGTCCCGAGTGCAAGGAAGGCCGTGCTGATGACCATTCCCGCTTCCGGAAACAGCGAGACGGCAAGGCCGACCGAAAGGGAAGCGCCGGCAATATAGACAAGTTCGTCGGCAGCGGATTCAAATGCGAAGGCTGTATTCAGCTCTGGTCGGTCGCGGAAGATTTCCGTCCAGCGGGCACGCACCATAGCCGGAATGCTGGGCATGGCCGCGGAGAGGAAAGCCGAGGCAAACAGCGTCCATACCGGCCAATTCTGATTTGAAGCGATGATGAGAACAACGAATGCGAGCACGGAGACAATGGTTGCCGGTGCGACGACGGCGCGTTGGCCGCGCCGATCGACGAGCCGCGATATCTGCGGGGAGATGAGAGCATTGGTGAGCGCGAAAGTCGCCGAGACGGCACCGGCGAGCCAATATTCACCACGCGTCTGCGAAAGCATCGCGACGATGCCGATGGGGGCCATGGCGATGGGTAGACGAGCGAAAAAGCCGGCTGCCGAAAAGCCCTTGGCGCCGGGAGCACGGAAGATTTCACTGTACGGATTGGACATGGGAACGATCCTTGACTGAATGAAGTCGCCATACACATACGCGGCGTATGAGAATGAAGTAATTGCGTGCCGTGCGAATGTCAACTAATATACGCGACGTATGTGAGTTGACGGAGAAAAAATGCGTAAGCCCCGTAGTGAGATGATTGCAGAAACGCGGGCAAAGCTGCTGGCGGCGGGCCGAAAGGCATTTGGAAGCGTCGGTTATGCCGAAGCCTCGATGGACGATTTCACAGCCGCAGCCGGGCTGACGCGAGGCGCGCTCTATCATCATTTCGGCGATAAGAAGGGCCTGCTGCAGGCTGTTGTCGGCGAGATCGATGCGGAAATGACCGCAAGACTCTGTGCCATCTCGTCCCAGGCGCCGTCCCGCTGGCAGGGATTTATCGATGAGAATGTCGGATATGTCCAGATGGCGCTCGAGCCGGAACTCCAGCGCATCATGTTCCGCGACGGACCGGCCGTACTCGGTGATCCCTCGGGATGGCCGAGCGCCAATGGCTGCATCACCGCCGTTGCCGAAAGCCTTCGCAGTCTTGTCGAAGAGGGCATCATCGTCGACATGGATCCCGAAGCTGGCGCCCGCCTCATCAATGCAGCCAGTAGCAGCGCCGCGCAGTGGATCGCCAATTCCGATGATCCGGAGGCAACCTCGAAACGAGCGGTCAAGGCTTTCCGGACCTTCCTCGAGGGATTGCGGATCAAGAACGGCTGAGCATCTTAGCGCCCATAGTCACTAGCGATAGAACTCGGATGGCGGCTTTCCGAAATGCCGCCGGAACATCGCTGTGAACGCGCTCTGGCTGGCATAGCCGCAATCGAAAGCGATATCGATGACGCGCTCGCCATTGGCCAGCCGACGCAGCGCGAACAAGAGCCTTGCCTGTTCGCGCCACCGCCCGAAGCTCATGCCCGTTTCCTTGCTGAACAGCCGATGGATGGTCTTGGCGGTCACGTTTAGCCGCTCGGCCCATTCGCCAACGGTCGAAGTGTCGGAAGGATCTTCGCTCACCGCTTCGCAGATCAGCTTGATGCGCAGGTCTGCCGGCATGGGAAGGTGCACGGGCAGTATGTCTGAAACACGCACCTCGTCTGCGACCAGCCGCATGAGCCGATCGTCGCGGCTGCCTTCCTCATAATCGAGCGGAACATGGACGGCTGCAACGATGAGCTCGCGCAATAGCGACGAGACCTCGATGACGCAGCTTTTTTCTGGTAAGTGCCGGATCGCCGTCGCATCGATGAAGACCGTGCGGATCTTGACCTCGCCCGACATCCTGACGTCATGCTCCAAACCGGCGGCCAACCACAGCGCCCGGCTCGGTGGCACGACCCAGGAACCCTCCGCCGAACGCACGATCATTACACCCTCGATCGCATAGAGAAGTTGGCCACGCGGGTGGGAATGCCATCCGGTCGAGGATCCGTCCGGATAATTGATGTCCATCGCAGCCATGGCGCGATGCGTATCGTGAAAATCCAGATGTTTCTTGGTCGGATCGCTTTGCATGTCCCAATCTCTACAATTGTGTTCAGTATAGAGCGATACGGACGAAAGCGGAACCGATAAGCGTCGATATCAACGACAGTTCACGGTTATCGATCATGAAAAACAAACTCGCATTTCTCTATCCCCTCATCGCCATCATCCTCTGGTCCGGCAACGTCATCGTTTCCAGAATGTCCGCACACACGATCGGACCGGAGGCAATCACATTCTATCGGCTGCTGTTTGCGGTGCTTCTGATGAGCACCTTCGTCGCCGCACCCGCATGGCGAAACCGCGCCGTCATCTGGCCGCATCTCGGCCAGTTCGCCATTCTCGGCTTCCTGGCGATGTGCCTGTTCCAGAGCCTGTCCTATCTGGCAGCCGAGTCCACTACGGCGACGAACATGGCCGTGTTCACGGCGCTGACGCCATTGCTCACGGTTGCCCTGAGCGCCGTCGTGCTGAAGGACACCCCGACTGTCGGCATGGTCGGTGGCGGCATCCTGTCGCTTGTCGGGCTCATCTATCTGGTCAGCGCCGGCGATCCCGGCGCACTCATTCAGAATGGCATCCATCTCGGCGATCCGCTGATGCTGATGGCCGCGGTGGTTTATGCACTCTACGGCGTCTTGCTGAAGCGATGGAACCTTCCTGTCGCCGGCTGGCAATCGACCTATATGCAGGCGATCTGCGCCCTAACGATCATGTTTCCGGCATTCCTCGCGACACCCGCACCCATGCGGTCGCTCAATGCCGAGACCTTCCCGCTGATCGCCTATGCCGGTGGTCTGGCTTCTGTCGTGCTTCCATTTCTGTGGATCCGTGGCGTCCAAATCCTCGGGCCAAGCCGCTGCGCCGCCTTCATGAACCTGCTGCCGGTCTTCACGGCGCTCGGCGCCATAACCATGCTCGGCGAGCCGGTGCATCTTTATCACGTCATCGGCGGCGGCCTTGCGCTGACGGGCGTCGCTTGCGTCGAAATCTTCCGTCGGCCATTGCGCGGCGCGCCTCCGGTCGTTCCCGAAATCGTCGATTAGAAGTGGCAGCACTCGGTCGAGATCTATGTGAGCCGCGTGGTGCCGCAAGCATGTCCGAGCCAATCCGAAAATGCCTTTACCTTCTGGCGCGCCTCCGCGCGGGCGGGCCAGAGGGCGTAATAGCCATAGCCGCTGTCGATGATGCGCTCGAAGGGGGCGACGAGTTCGCCGCTCTCGAGATCCTGCCGCGAAAAGGCGAGATCTCCCATCGTCACGCCATAGCCGCTTGCCGCCGCTGTCATGGCGAAATCCTGGGTATCGAAGACCTGGTGACGAATTGCCTGGAAGGAATAGGCGCCCTCGGCCTGTAGCCACAAAGTCCAGTCGCTGTGGCGAGGGTTGGAATGCAGCAGAACGCAGCTTTGCAGCTTCTCCACGACAGGCGGATCGCCGAGCGCGGGAAGCAGCTGAGGAGAACACATCGGCGTCAACCGCTCCTCGAGCAGCGGCAAGACATCCATGCCCGGCCAATGGCCGTTGCCATAGGTGATCAGCATGTCGATATCGCCGACGGAGAAGGTGGGGCGCAGGAACCAGGCCGTATCGATATTGATATTCAGGTCCGGGTGGTAGCTGTGCAGATCCGGCAGGCGCGGGAGAAACCACTTGCGCGCAAAGGTCGGCGGCATGCGAATGGTCAAGGAACGCACTGTCGTACGCGTCGCCTCGAACGAGGTCTTCAGCGAAGCAAGCAGGCTGTCGACGATCGGGATCAGCGCCATGCCGCGCTCTGTCAGTGCGACCTTACGCGTGTGACGCTCGAACAGGCTGCAGCCGAAATAATGTTCGAGCTGCTGAACCTGCCTGCTGATGGCGCTCTGGCTGAGATTGAGCTCGGCGGCCGCGCCGTGAAGCTTCCCGTTTCCGCAACGACGGAAAAGGTCTGCAGCGTCTGCAATGGCGGCAGCCTGTTATGATCGAATCTCGGCTCCATTCCCTATCCGGCTTTCTCGCTGCTGTCGCAAACAACAAGCTTTAAAGCATGCGGATCGAATGGCAACCGATGTGCTCAGGCGATTGCGCGACGCACGGCCTCCACGGCCAGTCTCACCTGCCTCGGGGACGTGCCGCCCCTATGGTCGCGGCTGGCGACGGATCCCTCGATCGTCAGCACTTCAAAGATATCTTCGCGCACCAAGGGTGCAAAGGCCTGCATCTCGGCCAGAGAAAGTTCTGAAAGTGTCGGCAAGGCCTTGTCGCGTGCTGCGCCCACGATCGCGGCGACGGCGTGGTGCGCATCGCGGAAAGGCAGTCCGGCGCGGACGAGATAGTCGGCAAGATCGGTCGCCGTCGAATAACCCTGGTTTGCGGCGAGCAGCATCCGGCTGTGCTTGACCGTGATGCTCGGGATCATCTGGGCGGTCACGCCGACGGCACCGCGCACGGTTTCGAGCGTATCCGTCAGCGGCGGCTTCGATTCCTGCTGGTCCTTGTTGAAGGCAAGCGGCTGGCTTTTCATCAGCGCTGCGGAAAACGTCAGATTGCCGATAACGCGCGCGGCCTTGCCGCGTACAAGCTCGGCCAGGTCAGGGTTGCGCTTTTGCGGCATGATCGAGGATCCAGTGCAGAACTGATCGCCGACCTCGATGAAATCGAACATCGGCGTGCACCAGAGGATCACCTCTTCGCTGAAGCGCGACAGGTGCCCCATGATCAGCGCGCCGGCGCTGCAGACATCCACGACATAGTCACGGTCGGAAACGGCATCGAGGGAATTGGCAAACGAGCCGGAAAAGCCGAGCTGTGCCGCGCTATATTCGGGATCGATCGGATAGCCGGTACCCGCCAAGGCGGCCGCACCCAGCGGCGAGACATTGAGACGCTCACGCGCCGCCTTGACGCGATCGAGATCGCGCAGGAACATTTCCGCATAAGCCATCAGATGGTGGCCGAAGGTGACGGGCTGGGCGACCTGTAGATGGGTGAAGCCGGGCATGATCGTCTCGGCATTCTGCTCGGCAAGATCGACGAAAGCACCGATCAGCACCTTCAGATCATCGGCGAGCAGATCCAGCTGCTCACGCGCATAGAGACGTATATCGGTTGCCACCTGATCATTACGCGATCTGGCCGTATGCAGCTTCTTGCCGGCATCGCCGATCAGCGCGACAAGGCGGTTCTCGACATTCGTATGAACGTCTTCGAGTTCGGTCTTCCACTCGAAGGCGCCGGAGCGCATTTCCTCGGCAATCCGGTCAAGCCCCCTCTGGATCTGGGCATTGTCTTCGGCCGTAATGATGCCTGCACGGGCCAGCATCTCGGCATGGACTTTCGAGCCGGCGACGTCATGCAGCGCTATGCGCTTGTCCTGATCCAGGCATTCATGGAAATCCTGAAAATCCCTGGAGACGTCCTGCTTGAACAGCGGGGACCATGTGGTGCTCGTCTGGTTTCTCATCTCGATCTTCCCTTTCGAAAGGACGCAGCCCGTGCCGGGCGCGTCGTCTATTGAAGCAGCTCAAGCAGACCGCGTGCATCGCTCTCATGTTCCAGACCGAGAACGAAATCCCTTATGGCGTCGACCTTTGGAGCAGGCAGAACCATGCCGGCAAGGTCGGCATATTTGCCGATGAGCCGCTTGTCACTCAGCGGGTTCTGCGGTCCTCCGAGCGGGAATTCGACGATCAGGCGATCACGCGCGCCATTGGCTGTCACGATGGTAATCGCTGGCTCGTCCTCATCCTTCATTTCCGGATCAATCCGAACGGCGATGCGATCGAGCAAAGGTCCGATCTCTGGCGCCGACCACGCTGCCTCTTCCAATTCGGCAAGGAAGACCTTGCCGTAGCGCAGCCGGGCAGCGAGCGCATAAGGCAGGCTCATCTGTGCCTGCGCGCGGGACTCGACCACCTTGCCACCGCACATGCCATATTGGAAACGGCTGATATCGACCTCGATCGCAACAATCTCGCCGGCCGTGAGACCGTGGCGTTGCAGCAGGAGGTCGAGCGCATCGATCGCCGCATGGGTGCCGCGGCAGGTCGCGTGCGGTTTGATCGAGCAGCGATTGAGCCGCCAGTTCCCCCCGAAATCCTGAACCAGCGCCACCGGATCGCCCCGCCCGGCACCGAAAGTCGCGAAGAAACTGCCCCAGCGATCCGCCTCGAAGACGCTATCCGGCCCCTCGAAACCCCTCTTTGCCAGATAGGCGGCCATCAAGCCGCCTTCGGCGGCGCGACCGGCATGAAGTTTCTTGGACGAGCTGCCATTGTGAATGAAAGCCCATGTACCGCCGGCAAATGAGCAGGCCGTACCGAGTGCCGAGGCCATGGCTTCGCTATCGAGGTTCAGCATGGCACCGACGGCGGCGGCGGCGCCAAACGCGCCGCAGGTTCCGGTGGAATGCCATCCGAGACCATTATGCTCCTCATACCCGCCGACTGCTTCCAGCACGCGACGGCCGACCTCGTAACCAACGAGGACACTGCGCAGCAGATCTGCTCCGCTGAAGGAATGGTCGAGATCACCGAGCGCGGCGAGCACTGCGGGCAAAACGACGGCACCGGAATGATCGCAGCCGCCACTATCATCCAGCTCATAGGCGTGGGCCGAGACGCCATTGACGAGAGCAGCAGTTCTTGCGTCCGCTGACAATGGTAATCCCCAGAGTGGCGAACGCCCTGCCGTGCCGCGAAGGCTGAGCATTTCCAGCATCGCTCCGGTTTCTCCCGACGCCGATCCGGCGATAGCGGCGCCGAGCGTATCGAGGATATGAAGCTTCGCCTTATGGATCGTCTGGCTCGGGAAAGCATCGAAGCTAGTTGCACAGACGTGCTCGGCGAGGGTGCGGGTCAGATTATCGCTCACCGGCCTGCTCCTCGCTGACATAGGCTTCGTAGACATTAATCGGATGCTCGGCGGGCGCGACGATGCCCCTGCCGCCATGCCAACGGGCAACCTCGGCCGCCGTCGCCAGCCATACGTCGTCGAAGCTGCTGATGTGGCGCAGCAATTCCTCGACCAGAGCGATCCGGCCGGGCGTTCCCGTCCATTCGGGCCGAAACTGCAGCACGTAACAGAGACCGTATTTCCGATAGGCGTCGAATTCGGCGATCCAATTGGCGAGCACCGCCTCATAGGAGGGGATACGGCTCTGCCCCTTGGGAAAGGCCGGTGTGAAGTTGAACTGGAAATAAGGCCGGTCCTCGAGCTCGATATGGACAGGGATTTCCACCAGCGACGACGAATGGCTGTAGGGCATGTCGTCACCGTTTAGCGATGCCGACCAGGAATAGCCTGCTTCCAGCAACAACCGGTCGAAATGGCGCGGCCAATTGCCTGCCGGCAGCCGGAAGCCGGAGACGTCTTTCGATGCAATCGAGTTCAGTCTATCGCGGCTGCGCTTGAGGAGCTCGATAGCAGCGGATGCCTCAAGGGCATCGTAGCGTTCGAAGGCCCAGCCGTGGCTTTCGATCTCGTGATGTTCGGCGACGACATCGCGAAGAAGTTGCTCGTGTTTCTCCGCGACGATGCCGGGTACGAACCAGCTCGTCGATATGCCGGCGGCGGCAAACGCATTGCAAAGGCGTTCGACGCCACGCGTGGCACCATATTGCCACACGGAAAAGCTCTTGCTGCGCGCTGCCAGATCAGGCGCCTGCGCAATCGCATCGAGCCCGTCGTCGAAGATCACAGAGATGATGGCGGCACATCTCTTGCCCTGCGGCCAGAAGGTTTCGGAAGCCGTGTTGCTCATGCCGCAATCTCCGGATTTTTTGCGATCCACCATTTTGCGATCTCGGCGCAATGCGTCGCCCAGACGCTATCGCCGTGGGCAGTGATAGCTTTGAAAAGGCCTTCCAGAATTGCCAGCCGTCCGGGCTTGGCGCAGACCTTGGGATGCAGGATCGTCGTCCAGCAGAGCCCCTCGCGGTGATAGCCCTCGAATTCGGCACACCAGTTTCTTTGAACGTCGGCATAGCCCGAGATGCGGTCGAGACCGATGGGGAAATCCGGCTCCTCGCTGTAGGCAAGGGCCGTATAGTCGTCGATATCCCAACGCCCGGGGATTTCGACAAGGCCACGCCCTTGAGGCGTCTTGTGGAAATAGGGCCGGTCGTCGCCGCGCATCGAACTCGAATAGATCACGCCGAATTCGTGCAGCAGTTCAGCCGTTTCCTCGCTCCAGTCGCCCGAAGGCGTGCGGAAGCCGACTGGCGTCACGCCCAGCCGCGTGCGGAAGATGTCGCGGGAGCGCGCCATGATATCGAGCTGCTGCTGCCGGCTGCAATCGATGAAGACCTCATGATAATGGCCGTGATAGGCAATCTCATGCCCGTCTTTCAGGATGCGTTCGCACGTCGACGGCCAGTGCTCGACCACCCAGGTCGGCACGAAGAACGTCGCCTTGAGCCCGTATTCGCCAAGCAGATTCAGCAGCCGCGGAAGGGCGCGCCATGGTCCATAGGCGCCTTGCGTGAAGTAGCGCGGATTGGACAATAGCGAACCATCCAGCATCGCGTCGCCGGTGGGTCCATCGACATCGAAGGCGAGTGCCACCGCCGACTGCCGGCCTTCCGGCCAGAGGCGAGGCATCGACGACGAGATGGGTGCGGTCTTGGCAGTCATGGGACTTTGCATGCGCTTTCAGCTGTATTTGCGACGCAAGCATCCATCCCGGGACGCGGTAACGCCCCGACCGGTAGCTGCATTGATGGTAAAGGGAAGCGCCGCTATCGCTGCGGCGCTTCTTCTGTGGCTTACTTGACGCCGTTCACCACGGCCTTCGGAACGGCATTGTGGACAAGGCCCCACTTCTTGAGGATCTCGTCATAGGTCCCGTCCTTGATGACGGCGTCGAAAGCTCCGGCGACGGCATCGCGGAGTGCGGTATTGTCCTTCTTGAAGGCAATGCCGAAGGTGTCGTTGCTGAGTAGCGGCTCGCCGACGAGCTTGTAGGTGTCGGGTTCAAGGCGCATCTGGTAGGCGATCGTCTCGATACCCTGGACGACCGCGTCATAGCGACCCTGTTTCATGCCGAGGCGGGCAGCGTTCGAATCCGCAGTGCCCTCGAACTTGATGGCCGGCTTGCCCTTGCCTTCGCAATTGGCAGCACTCCAGGCTTTGACGTTATCACCGAAGGAGGTGCTGCGGCTTCCCGCAACCGTCTTGCCGCACAGATCGGTGGGCTGCTTGTAGGTCTCAGCATTGGCGTTGACGGTAAAGAGGATCGGACCGCTGGTGATGTAATCGACGAAGTCCATGCTCGCCTGACGCTTCACGTTGTCGCTCATGCCGGAAATGATCATGTCGGCGCGGCCGGTCTGAAGGCCGCTCTGCAGTTCCTGGAAGGCCGAGGTCACGAAGACGGTCGTCAGATTGAGCTTCTTTGCGATGGCATTCGCCAGATCGACGTCGAAACCGTCGATCGTGCCGGTGTCCGGATTGACGAACTCCATCGGCGGATAGATCGGGTTGGTCATGATGCGCAGCTCGCCATCCTTGAGCAGATTCAGGCTCGAATCCGCGGAGGCGGCGGTTGCAGCGAGGGATAGCAGGGCGACCGAGGCGGCAAGACGAATGAGTTTCATAAAATGTTCCTCTGATGATTTTGCTTCAGGGTTCTTGTTGTTAAAGCACCGCAGAAATGAAGTTCTTCACTCTGGGATTCCGGGGGTTTTCAAGGATCTCGCTTGGCGTTCCGGTCTCGACGATCATGCCGGCATCCATGAAGACGACACGATCCGCCACCTCTCGGCAGAAGCCGATCTCATGCGTGACGACGATCATCGTCGTCCCCGAGGCCGCGAGTTCCTTCATGACGCCAAGGACTTCGCCGACCAGTTCGGGGTCCAGAGCGGATGTCGGCTCGTCGAACAGCATGGCCTTCGGCTTCATCGCCAGCGCCCTTGCAATGGCGATGCGCTGCTGCTGGCCGCCGGAAAGCTCGCCAGGATAGGAGCCTGCCTTGTCCGCCAGGCCGACGCGCTCGAGAAGAACGCGCGCTTCGGCAATGCAGTCCCGCTTCGGTCGTCCCTGAACGCCGACAGGGCCCTCGATGATATTCTGCAGCACCGTGCGATGCGGGAAGAGATGGAATTTCTGGAAGACCATGCCGACCGCCTGCCGTTGGCGGGCAATTTCGCGGTCGGCGAGCGGAAACAGCCGGTTGCCGTCACGGCGATAGCCGGCGATCTCGCCGTCGACCAGGACGTAGCCGGCATCGATCTGTTCAAGCTGATTGATGCAGCGCAGGAAGGTGCTCTTGCCCGAACCCGAAGGCCCGATGACGCAGACCACTTCACCCTTTTTGATCTCGAACTCGATGTCTTTCAGGACATGAAACGTGCCAAAGTATTTCTGCAGGCCGTGTGCCGTGATGATCGCGTCCATCAGCCTGCCTCCCCGACCAAGGTCTGGTTCGTGGCCTGCTGGGCGGAAGCGTCACGTCTGCCCCAGCCCTTCGAGAAGTGCCGCTCGATATAGATCTGTCCAATACTCAGGACGGTAACGACAACCATGTACCAGAGGGCCGCGACGATCAGCAGCTCGATGACGCGCGAGTTGACATAGTAGATGTCCTCGACGTTTTTCAGCACCTCGGAATATTGGATGACGCTTGCAAGCGAGGTCAGCTTGACCATGCCGATGGTCTCGTTGCCGATGGGCGGCACGATGACGCGCATGGCCTGCGGCAGGACGATCTTGAGCGTTGCCCGCAGTTTCGTCATGCCGATCGATTGCGCCGCTTCCATCTGCCCCTTGTCGATCGACAGAAGACCGGCACGGACGACTTCCGCAGTATAGGCACCCTGCTGGATGCCAAGGCCGAGAAGTGCGGCGACGAACGGGGTCATGACCTCGACAGTGCGGATCGACCAGAGCCCGGGAATACCGATCGTCGGGAAAATCAGGGCGAGATTGAACCAGAGCAGGAGCTGCAGCAGCGCCGGCGTGCCGCGAAACAGCCAGACGTAACCGACGGAAATGCTGCGCAGGACCGGATTGTCGGACATGCGCATGATGGCCGCCACAACACCGAGGACGATGCCGACCAGCATGGCGCAGATCGTCATGATGATGGTGTTGGCAACGCCTTGCAGCACTGCTCTGGTAAAGAGATTGTCCGAGACATAGCTCCAGGCAATATCTCCCTTCCAGAAGGCTCTCGCCAACAGAAGCAGCAGGATGATGCAGACCGCCGCCATGATCTTTGTGCCGATTTTTCGTTGCGGCACGATCACAAGCGCATTCACGTCGAGTGGCGCTGAGTTGCTCAAATTCCGGTTCCCTGAGCTCGTTTGTGAGCTTCAATCTTGTAGTGGAAGAAGCTTACGTTGGTTTCGAAATCATCCACAAACGAGATTTGAACATGCGATTTATGCTCTTTACGCATAAATTAGGCAGGGAAGCTGTGGTTTTTGGCGGTAGCTGAGCAAGCTGGATCGCGGCCCATATGCGCGGTGCCGCTGAGCAGTCCGAATAGAGCGTCGCCGGGAGGCGGCTTCTGTTGTCCGCTGCCCCTTAGATCTTCCGGACCTTGCGACTACCGGTCTTTGCGCCCGCCGGGGCGGCAACGGATGCACGCTTTACGAGCGAGCATTCGAGCTTGGTAACCGGGTATCGCCGCTCCCGGGGCAGCACTGCGGTTTCCAGATGCTCGATCGCCCATTGCCCCATGGCCATATGCGGGAGAACCGAGGTCGTCAAAGGCGGCACGAGATGGCGGCATATGTCCTCGTCGTCATAGCCCATGACCGACATGTCCTGCGGAATATGAAGCCCGGCTTCCTTGAGCGCCTCGTAGCAACCGATGGCGGTGCGGTCATTCTGGCAGAAGATGGCTGTCGGACGTTCGGCAAGAGCAAGCAATTTCATCGTCGCGGAATAGCCGGCGCTGGCCGACCAGTCGCCTTCTATGACCAGTTCCGGATCGAAGGGGATATCGGCAGTCGCCAAGGCCCGGCGATAACCGGTCAGTCGATCCTGCGCCGCCTGCATCCACGGCTCACCCGTGATCGTCGCGATCCGGTGGTGTCCGTGCGATATCAAATGGCGGGTCGCCGTCTGACCTCCGGCTATCTCGCTCGGAACAACAGCTGGAAAGGCGTAGTCGGAAGTGTAGCAATTGAGGAGAACGATTGGAATATTGAGATCGTAGAGATAATCCGGCACCTCGACTTCGCGAGTGAAGATCGTCATGTAGATGAGTGCCGAGATTCCGCTATTGCTGAGCGCCTTTATGGTCCTCGGCTCCATGATCGGATCACTCATGGTCTGCGCAACTAGGAGAACATTTCCAGCGTTCCAGGAGGCTTGTCGCGCACCTTCGATGGCAACGACAGCTTCAGGGCTGGTCGCCAACTGGTCGACGGCAAAGCCGATAACGCCATCCAGCTTGGCGGGTGACAGAAGCGCCGGCGGCATTGACAGCACCGGTGCAGCATAGCCGAGTTGTCGAGCCGCCTCGATAACCCTCTCGCGTGTTTGCTGCGACAGGCGCATGCCAGGGGTGTTGTTCAACACAAAGGATACGGCGCTCTGCGAGCACCCGGCTGCCTTGGCAATATCGGTCATCGTCACCCTATTGCCCGGACGGCGGCCGTTTCGCTTCGATGCCCTGTTGTCTTCGGCCGTCATATTGCCGTTTGCGGCCGGTATTTTGCTCATAATAAAGTCTCGTCTCCCTGAAGCGAAGCCGGCCAGATCCCCACAGCCATCTTCACGCGCTAATATTTATTATCATCATTGGACCGATCTCGGCAACAGGCTCAGATGGAAATGCGACCGCACACACAATTCTTTTCGGCATAAGGCTCGATAACTGCTGCAGATATCGATCTCGCCGCTGTCGTGGCACCGTAGGAGCACTAATTTGTATTACTAATTCTATTTACTAATCGAAATTAGTCGTATACCGTCGCGCTTGTGGTTGGACGCACCTTATCTCGCTTGGCGAGAGGCCCTAGGAGGGGGTGAAGGACGGTCCGCCGCGAATTGAAACTGGATCCCGACAGCGGGTCTATGGGAGGATTGTCATGAAGTACCTTACACGGGGCGCTGCCACCATCGCGGCAGGGCTATTGCTGAGCTATGCAACGGCGTCCTACGCCGCCGACAAGCCGACACTGGCATTTGTGGTCAACGGCGCATCCGACTTCTGGAAGGCAGCAGAAGCCGGCGTCAAGAAGGCCCAGGCTGAACTGCCCGACTTCAATCTGGAACTGAAATATCCCGAGCAGTCTTCGGTCGCGATCCAGCAACGCCTGATGGAAGACCTTGTGTCAGCCGGCGTCAAAGGGATCATGGTTTCGGCCGTCGATCCCAAGACCTCGACGGACGGCCTGAACAAGATCGGCTCCCAGACCGCACTGTTTACCACCGATAGCGATGCGCCGGACACGAACCGCGTCGCCTATATCGGCTCCTCGAACGTCGACGCCGGCAAGCAGGCCGCCGAGATCGCCAAGAAAGCCATGCCAAACGGGGGCAAATGCATCGGCTTTGTAGGTCTTCTCGGCGCCGACAATGCCAAGGAGCGCATCCAGGGCATGAAGGATGGCATCGCCGGCACGAAGATCGACCTTGTCGACGTTCGTGGCGACGATATCGACCAGACCCGCGCCAAGAAGAATGTCGAGGACGCACTCGTTGCCAGCCCTGACGTCACCTGCATGGTCGGCTTCTATTCCTACAACACGCCGCGCATCTACGAAGCGCTTCGCGAAGCAGGCAAGCTTGGCCAGATCACCGTCGTCGGCTTCGATGACGATCCGATCACGCTCGGCGGCGTCAAGGAAGGCACGATTGCCGGCACCGTGGTGCAGCAGCCCTATCTCTGGGCCTATCAGGGCATGAAGCTGATGGCTGCCTATCTCAAGGGCGACAAATCGGGCATTCCCGACAAAAAGCTGATCATCATCCCCACGAAGATCATCGGCAAGGATGACGTGGATGCCTATGCCGCGAACCTGAAGTCGATGGCCGGCAACTAAAAGTCATTCTGCGGCAGCGCCGGCTTCGAGGGCCGGCGCTGCTGTACCGTGATTGCGCACGACGCACCGGCTTTTCGAGCCTCATCGTACGGGTCCCATATTCGTCATGAACCAGCAATCGGATGCATTGGTATCGATGGAAGCCACCACGCCGTTTCTCAGCCTTTCAGGAATTGGCAAGACCTATCCCGGTGTCGTGGCGCTCGATAATTTCTCGATGGATGTCAATCCCGGCGAGGTGATCGGCCTTGTCGGCGAGAATGGCGCCGGCAAATCGACACTCATGAAAATCCTCGGAGGCGTGGTCAAACCCGACCGCGGCGCCATTCGGCTTGATGGAGCCGAGCACGAGGCATTCACCGTCGAGAGCAGCATTGCTTCCGGTATCGCCTTCGTCCATCAGGAGCTCAATCTCTTCGACAACCTCAACGTTGCAGCCAACATCTTCCTCGGGCGCGAGCCTCTGCGCGGCGGCCTTATGAAGCTTGTCGACCGCGATCGCCTGCGAACGATGGTCGCGCCCCTTTTGAAACGCGTCGGCGCGAATTTTTCGCCGGATAGGCCTGTATCGTCGCTATCCCTGGCCCAACAGCAGATGGTCGAGATCGCCAAAGCATTGTCGATCAACGCCCGCCTCGTCATTCTCGATGAGCCGACATCCAGCCTGCCGCTCGCCGAGACCGAAAGGCTCCTGACCGTCATTTCCTCGCTCAGGGCGGATGGCATCAGCGTCATCTTCATTTCGCATCGCCTGCATGAGGTCGAGCGCGTTGCCGATCGCGTTCTCGTCCTGCGCGATGGAACGCTCGCAGGCACTTTGCCGAAAGACTCGATCGACCACGACCGCATGGTAAAATTAATGATCGGCCGCGCTCTGACAGCACGCGATGCGGAGCCGGCCCGCCCGCCGGGCGATGTAGCACTGAAAATCTCCGCCATCCGCACCGCCGCCCATCCGACCCGTCCGGTCGATCTCGATATCAGATATGGCGAAATCCTCGGGCTCGCCGGCCTTGTCGGCGCGGGACGCACCGAACTCGCCCGCGTTCTTTTCGGGATCGACAGGAGCTATGGCGGTGGCACCACCACGCTCGATGGCCGAGACATAAAGATCACGTCCGCCAGGGAAGCGGTCGCCAACGGCATCTTCCTGGTCCCCGAAGATCGCAAGCTCAGCGGCATCCTGCTGGACCTGCCGATCTCGCAGAATATTTCCCTGCCCAATCTGCCTGCCTTTGCGCGTCACTTCATGGTGTCGACAGGTCAGGAGAACACCGTCGCCGAGACCCAGCGCAGACAGCTCAGCATCAAGGCACCCTCGATTTCGACACGCACGGGAACGCTTTCGGGCGGAAACCAGCAGAAGGTCGTTCTGGCCAAATGGCTGTCGATGCGCCCGAAGGTCCTGATCTTCGACGAGCCGACCCGAGGCATCGATATCGGTGCCAAGAATGAAATCTACAGCCTGATGCGCAAACTTGCGGATGCGGGCGTCGCGATCCTGATGATCTCGAGCGACATGGAGGAGGTCATCGGCGTCTCCGACCGTATCGCCGTCATGCATGAGGGCCAGATCGCCGGCATTCTCGACAAGGATCAGTTCAGTCAGGAAAACGTGCTTTTGCTGGCCGTTGGTAAAACAGTACACTAGGTCGGATGATTTTAGGTCAGATCGACCTAAAATCTGAATCCGACCTAGAATCAAATAGGTAGAGCATGATGTCGTCCGAAAACCGCTGACACTTTTCGGCATCATGCTCGAACGGCTGCGGCCAATAGGAATTGAAATCGATGAGTAAGAAAGACCTGGGCCTGCTCCTCTTGATCATCGTCGTCGGCATCGTCGTGACGATCATCAATCCGCGCTTCCTGCTGCCGATCAATCTGGCGAATACCTCCAATCTGATCGGCCTTTTCGGGATCCTGTCGATCGGGCAGGCCTTCGTCATCATAACGGGCGGCATCGAGCTTTCGGTCGGCTCGCTGGTCGCCCTGCTCGGCGTATTGTTCATCGATTTCATTGCCGTGCAGAACGTGCCCTGGGCCGTCGCATTGCCGCTCATCCTGATCCTCGGCGGCCTGTTGGGCGGCATCCATGGCTGGCTCATTACGCGGCTTAATCTTCAGCCCTTCGTCGTCACGCTCTGCGGCCTGCTGATCTATCGCGGCGCGGCGCGTTTCTACACGGCCGATGGTACGGCAGGCTTCGCTTTCGGCCAGAATTTCCCTTCCCTCGAATTCCTGACCGCCGGCCGCTTTTACGGCGTACCCACAACCTTCATAGCGCTCGTGATCATCGCCGCTATCATGTGGGTCGTCCTGCATCGCTCGGTCTATGGGCGTTATCTCTACGCCATCGGCAAGAATGAGGAAGCCGCAAAGTATTCCGGCATCCGTACCTCGAAGATGGTGATGATTTCCTACGTCATATGCGGCGTTCTGACGGCTCTGTCAGCGATCTATTTCGCGATGTATACGCGCTCGATCTCGCCGGCGAGCCATGGGCAGTTCTATGAACTCTATGCCATCGCGGCAGCGGTGCTCGGCGGCTTCTCTCTGCGCGGCGGCGAAGGCTCCCTGATCGGCGTGGTACTCGGCACGATCCTGCTGCAGGAATTGCAGAACCTCGTCAATCTGCTCGGCATCCCCTCTTCACTCAACTTCGCCGTCATGGGCGGGGTGATCCTGATCGGCGTGCTGATCGATCAGCAGTGGAGCGCAATCCGCGCGCAGCGGAGCCTGGTATCCGCGGCCCGTCAGGCAGATGTGCGGCAGCCCGCTGAATAGGCCTCGTTTGACGGCTATGCCTTGACGTCCTGACCACAGGCACGAGGCAGAAGCCGACCGCATGATCAGATGACTGCCAGCTTCTTGACCCACGCTTCGACCTCGTCGCCGCTGCTCATATCGGCTTGCACCAGCCCATCGATCATGAAGGTGGGGGAAACGTGAATGCCGTTCTGCCGGGCATATTTGCAATGCCACTTTATCTCGCGGTCGAGATCGGGGATCGAGAACGCTTCCTTCAGCTGAATACCGCTATAATTTTCCAGGCGCTCGATCAGCTGGTTCGGCGTCACATCCATGTTGGGTCCACCGGCATGGCGTGCAAACTCGAATTCCTCGCGATGCGCGGCAATCGCAGCCATCACCTTTTTCGCCGTCTCCTTACCGCCCGCAAGCGTCGAAGCGGCAAGGATGCAGCGCACCAAGACACCGGAATACATATGCCATGGCTGCGACTGCAGGCGGACCTTGATGGTGACCCTATCTTCACCAGCCTGTTCCAGTAGGGCGTCGAGCTTGTTGAACGCCTTGACCGAATATGGGCAAGTCGGCTCCAGGAAAACTTCGAAAACGCGGGAGCCATGGCCCCAGCTTAGTGGATCTGCGCGCCAGGTCACATCGGTCATGCTGTTTCCTTGCCTCTCTGTCGGGGGAATCATCCATAGCATCGCATAATCGCTTGGGAATTATCCAGCGGCCAGGGAGTGCAATATTCTCCCAATTCAGCGTGCTGTTGCGGCTCGGCTCGTGCGGGATACTACCGGTCCAATTGGTGCCAGCAGCGTTAGCCCGTCAACCGGCGGCCGCACCCGGTCTATCTAAATTGGAACATTGCCCATAGCCCGGCGTTAGCTCCATGAGGCCGCAGGTTGTGCCAAGCGGACGCGATGGCGCCGAAGAATATGGAGATTTTTCCGCTTTCTCTCCATAGCCAACGAAACGGCAGACGAGCTTCTTACCCATCCGACCTGTGGCCTCTTCGATACTCACGCACAAGGGAGATGAAGATGGATGACCCCATGAAACTATATCGTCTGGTTCCGACGGCCGCCGACAATGACCCCAATTGGCTTGGCGGAAAATCGCACGGCGAAGTTCTGGTGGCAGCTCGAACCGCAGGCGATGCTCGTGTGGTCGCGGCTGAAAGAGAACTGGATTTCATGGAAATCGATGCCGTGCCCGCGGAGGACAAGACGACCAAAATGGCAAGCGTCTTTCGCAACGAGAAACTCTACACCGTCATCGAGGTGAATAATGGCAAGCAATATCACCACCGCGGCGTCATCGCCGGCTCGATTAGCGTCGACACGATCATTTCGACACAGGTTTGATGAGCCACATCAAAGGGGACGATGGAGCCTGCCCAAATGCCGCAGTGTCCTGCTGACTGCCGTCATCGTCGCCGCCGTTTCATCGACCGCAGCATTTGCGCAGCCGGCGGCGGACAATGATCGCTGCAAGGCTGGCAATTCTGGCCGGCAGGCCAAAACCGAACAGGCCGCGCCGGCACCCGATAGCAACTCCAGCGACAGGCTGAAGGATTGCGACGGCGTCCTGAAGCCGCCGGTTGTCGGCGATAGCGCGTTGGAAAAACCGGCGCCAAAGGTCGGTAGAACCCCGGTCATCAAGCCGGACGACAATCAGAACGGACAGCATAACGATCAGCAGCCCGGCAAATAATATTCGGACATCGCCGCTATCCGGGCGGAGTATAAAGACGCCGGCGGGCCGGCGCCGCTAGATTGTCAATGCACCGGAGCCGACTCCGGCTCCCCGTCGGGCACATCCTGCTTGCGATGGTCGGCAGCCAGCACCATGTAGACCGCAGGCACTACGAAAAGCGTGAAAAGCGTACCGATGGCCAGCCCGGTGGCGATCACCAGACCCATGTTGAAGCGGGAAGCAGCACCGGCACCGGTCGCCAGGATCAGCGGTATCACGCCCAGAACCATGGCGCCGGTCGTCATCAAGATCGGACGCAGTCGAATGCCGCAAGCGCCCTCGATCGCCTCGCGCTTGGATTTCCCCTGAGCCTGCAGCGTATTCGCCACCTCGACGATGAGGATGCCGTGCTTGCTGATCAGCCCCATGAGCGTCACCAAACCGACCTGCGTGTAGATGTTCATCGTCGCGCCGCCGATGCCTAGGCTGATGAAGGCGAGTGCGCCAGCGATCGACATCGGCACCGAAACCAGAATGATGAACGGGTCTCGGAAACTGTTGAACTGAGCCGACAACGCCAGGAACACGATGATGAGAGCCAGAGCGAAGGTGGTGGCCATACCACTGGATTCCTGCACGAACTGGCGGGACTGACCGCCATAATCCACCGTATAGCCTTGTGGCAGCGTGCGCGCCGCGATCGACTTGAGGGTATTCAGAGCATCGCCGACGGCGACGCCCGGTGCCGGCACGCCGGAGATGGTGGCGGAATTCAACTGCTGAAAATGTGCGACCGAGCGCGGGGTCGCCTGCAGTTTCGCGGTCGCGATCGCCGAAAGCGGGATCTTCGAGCCATTCACGTTCGCGATCGGATAATTCATGATCTGATCGATCGTCTGACGCGAGCGTTGTTCGACCTGTGGGATCACCTGGTAGGATCGGTTGTCGATACTGAAATAATTGACGTAGCCGCCACCCAGCATCGAGGAAAGCGCCGCACCGACTGTGTTCATATTCAGCCCAAGCGCCGATGCCTTGCTCCGGTCGATCTGTATCGAATATTGCGGATTGTCGACGTAAAGATCCTTTGTCAGGAAGATGAACTGACCGGATTTCTGCGCTTCCTGCAGGAAGGTGCTGGAGACTTCGTTGAGTTGCTCGAAGCCACTGGTGCTGCCGATGGCGAACTGCACCGGCAGGCCGCTGGCGCCCGGTAGCGGCGGTATCTGGAAGACCACCGCCTGACCGCCGGCGATCTTTGCCAGGTCGGCCTGTACCAGTGGCTGCAGTTGGTCGGCTGTTCTCGTACGCTGGTCCCAGGGCTTCAGCACCATGCCCTCGAACGACGTGCCCGGCACTTCAACCTGCAGGGTCTTGTCGGTTTCAGGGAAACTGTGGAAAATCTTAGTGACCTGGTCTGAACTGAGCAGCTTTTGTTGAAGCGTCGCGTTGGGCGCGTTGGTCACCTGTGCCGCCAGAAATCCCTGGTCCTCATTCGGCGCCAGCTCGTTCTTGGCGCTTGTGTAGAGGAAATAGATGCTGCCGAGGACGATCACAGCGAATACCAGCGCCACCGGTATGGTGTTCAAACTGCCGTGCAGCATGCGCACATAGGGCCTGTGAATTTCCGAGAAGCGGCGATCGATGAAATCCGAGACACGCTCTTCCCAGCCGCTACGGTCGGTCAGGTGCGGCTTCAGGATGCGCGAGCACATCATCGGCGTCAGCGTCAGCGCGATGATCATCGAGACGGTCACGGCGCCGACCAGCGTAAAGGCGAACTCTGTGAAAAGCGCACCCGTCAGGCCGCCCTGGAAGCCGATCGGCACGTAGACGGCGATCAGCACGACGGTCATGGCCAGGATCGGCCCCACCAATTCATGCGCCGCATCCAGCGCCGCCCGCATCGGCGTGGCACCTTCCTCGATATGGCGGTTGACGTTCTCCACCACGATGATGGCGTCGTCGACCACGAGGCCGATTGCCAGCACCAGGGCGAGCAAGGTCAGAAGGTTTATCGAGAAGCCGAAGATCAGCATCATCGCGAAGGTACCGACCAGCGATAGCGGTATGGCGACGATGGGAATGGCGACCGAACGTGGCGAACCGAGAAATGCGAACACCACGAAAATGACGATGACCAGAGCCTCGAGCAGGCTCTTCACGACCTCGTTGATCGACGTGGTAACGAAGACGCTGGAATCATAAACGATATAGCCTTGGAGTCCCTGCGGAAGCTGCTCCTGGATGCTCGGAAATACGGCGCGTACACCCGTGATCACATCGAGCAGATTGGCCGTCGGCGCGATCTGGATACCCATGAACACGCCATCCTGCCCATCGAATCCAATCTGGACATCGGGGTTCTGAGATCCGAGCGCCACGGTGGCGACATCCTTCAGACGAACGATCGAAGTACCGATCTGCCTGACCACCATCTCCTTGAATTCATCAACCGAATGCAGGTCGGTTCGCGCGGTGAGCACCGTCTGCGTCATCTGGCCGCGCGTGGTACCGATGCCGGAAATGTAGTTGTTGGCTGCAAGCGCCGTCCCGACATCGCCAGCGGTCAACCCATAGGCGGCGAGCTTGTCCGGCTGTAGCCACGCTCTCAACGCAAAGGTTCGCGCGCCGAGGATTTCGGCGGTCTGAACGCCGTTGACCGCCTGCAATTTGGGCTGAACGACACGCGTCAAATAGTCGGTGATCTGGTTGCTGGCCAGGACATCGCTGCGAAAGCCGATGTACATCGCATCGATGGACTGGCCGATGGAGACCGACAAGATCGGCTGCTGCGTGCCTGTCGGCAGCTGATTGAGAACAGACGATATCTTGGCGCTGATTTCCGTCAAAGCCGCGTCGGCGCTATAATTGAGGCGCAGGTTGACAGTGATGGTCGACGTGCCGCTGGTGCTCGTCGAGGTCATATAATCGATGCCATTGGACTGAGCGATGGCGTTTTCGAGCGGCGTCGTGATGAAGCCGGCGATCACGTCTGGTGCGGCGCCGGGATAGGTGGTCGTCACCGTTACGACGGCATTCTGGGTCTGCGGGTACTGGCGCACGGTCAGCGAGCGGAACGACTGATAGCCGATCACGATAATCAACGCACTCACCACCAGGGCGAGAACGGGGCGCCGGATGAAGATGTCGGTGATATTCATCGTCACGCCTCAGTTTGGATTTGCGGGATTGGCATTCGGGTCGTTCGACGGTTGTACGTCGTTGTTGATAATGACGGGCGAGCCGTTGTTAAGTTTGAGTTGGCCGGAGGTCACCACGACATCACCCGCATTCACGCCCTTGGTCACCGCGATCTGATCACCGCGTGCCTGGCCCGTGCTGACGAACTTCTGATTGGCGACAAGCTGCGGCTTTCCATCCGGCCCCTTACCCTTGTCGGTCACGATATAGACGACATTGCCATAGGGATTGATGGTGACGGCGGTCTGCGGCAAGGAGATATAGTTTTGCGGAGCACCGACCACGACAGACACATTGCCGAACATGCCCGGCAAAAGCTTGCGATCATGATTGTCGAAGGTCGCTCGAATGGTGATATTGCGGCTCTGGCTATCGACCAACGGACTGATTGCCGTGATCTTGCCATCAAAGGTCTGGGTGCCATAGGCGTCGACCGTTGCCGTTACCGCCTGCCCGACTTTCAGCTGCGACAGAGCCTGCTGTGGCATTGAGAAGTCAAACTGGATCGGGTCGAGCGATTGCAAGGTCACGACTGCCGTTCCGGCCGCCAGATATTGGCCGAGGCTGACAAGCTTGATGCCGAGGTGCCCATCAAAGGGTGCCCGGATCGAATATTGATCGATCAACGCCTGTTGCGACGCGGCCTGTGCCTGTGCGGATTTCAAGTTGGCGAGATCGCTATCGACCTGGCTTTGCGCAATAGTGTTGGCCTTGATCAGTTTCGAGTCACGGTCATAGGCAATCTGCGCGTTTGCGGCCGACGCCTGGTATTGCTGCAAGGTCGCGATCTGCTGATCGGCGAGCAGTTGCACGATCAGATCGCCCTTCTTGACATCCTGGCCATCCTCAAAGCCGATCTTCTGGACAATGCCCTGGACCTGCGCCGAAAGGTTGGCGCCCTCGACAGCGTTAAAGCTGCCGATGGATTGCAACGTCGTCTGCCATGGGCTCGTTGCCGCCGTAATTGTCGAAACGGTCTGCGGCGGTGCCTTGAGGTTAGCCAGATAAGCCGCAATCATGCGGTTCTTGAATGCCTGAAAGCCGAAGATCCCGCCCAGGATCAGGCCTATGACGATCAGCATGATGACCATGCGTTTTATCATGTTAGCAGACTCTATTTTTCAGGGATGGGTCGGTACGAGATTTGATGGCATCGGCTCCGGCTAGGCTCACGGAAAACGCCTTTCCGTCGACATGCTCAGCACCGCGTCATTGCCGGCACTCAGGCTCGGCGTGACAGTCGATAACGATGCGGATTTATTGTGCCCATGTCGGCTGTCCTCAAACAAAGCGGACCAGTCAAACGTCATTGGCAGGCCTTTGTTTTGATTGAGCACAGGCTCTCCCGAGCACATTCACGATAACTGATTTATCATACCCAGACCACACCAAAGATGTCCTAAATTACGGCAATATGGTGTCCAAAAGATTACCTGCCCGCTTTGCATCCCTTGCTGGCAAGGCGCATCGCCTTGCCGCAATCTGCCTTGAGTGGAATGCTCAGATCACAACATCGCCACATGCTTATCGTCGCGGATACGCCGCACGGCAGACCGACATCACAGTATCGCGCAGCCAGCGATGGGCTGGATCGGCGTCCATGCGCGGATGCCATATCGCCGAAACCTTGAACTCCGGCATGGGCAGAGGAAGCTCGAAAGTCTGAAGCCCAGCCGTGGCGGCATGGCCATCGGCCACGCCATTGCCAAAACAAGAGCGCGGTACGCGCGCGACCAGATCCGATTGCCGGGTGATCCGCATGGCGTCCGGATATCCCGGTACGACGACCGTTATCGCGCGGCGAAGACCGAGCTGTTCCAGGGCGTCATCGATCGGTTTGACGAAATTGCCTTCCTGCGACGCGGCGACATGCTTGCAGGCCGAATATCTCTCGGGCGTGATTGCTGCTCCCGTCAGAAGCGGATGACCGATCCGGGCGACGCCGACAAGCTTGTCGTAGAACAGAAGCTGGGTGCGGATCTCAGGCGCAGAGGTTCCAAGTACGCCGATCTCCAGATCGATAAGGCCTTCGCGAAGCGGAAGCGCGTCCTTGTCGGGTTTATAGGCGAACCGGAGGCAGACATTTGGTGCCGCGCGTGAAACCGCGGCGACCACCGGACCGGAGAGGAATTCCAGGAACGCCTCGTTGACCCGGATAGTAAAAGTCCGTTCCAGCGCGACCAGGTCTACCTCGGTAATTTGCGGCCGCAGAACCGCCCGCACATCCCGTGCAAGCTCGTGAACGTGATCGCGCAGCTCCGAGGCACGCGGTGTCGGCACAAGCCCGCGTCCGGCCCGGACGAGCAACGGATCACCTGTCGCTGCGCGAAGCCGCGTGAGTGTCCGGCTCATCGCCGAAGTGCTCAAGCCAAGCCGGCGGGCGGCGCCCGTCACACTGCCTTCGGCAAGCAGCACGTCCAGCGCAACAAGAAGATTCAGGTCAACATCCATATCGTTCATGAAAGGAGCCTATCGCACCTCGTCCGCCTGACATAGCGTTCGATGCAACTATATTTTGATTTTGATGCGTCTGGCGCCCATCGGTTGATTGCCCATATCTAGCGTGAACGAGCCAACGAAAGAGACTGACCCATGTCTACAAGCATTTCGAATACCCCTTCTGGCACAATCCTTCTGATCGGCGCATCTCGCGGTCTCGGCCTTGCGATGGCGAGCGAATTCCTGAAAAGAGGATGGAATGTCGTCGGTACTGTGCGGGCCGGCGGAGGCCGCACCAAGCTGCATGATCTCGCTGACGAATTCCAAGGGAGCGTCGAAATCGAGACCCTGGACATTTGCGAGCCGGATCAGGTCAAGGCCCTGCGCGAGCGGCTGTCGGGACGAGTATTCGACATCCTGTTCGTCAATGCCGGCGTCACGAACAATCCGGCCGAAACGATCGGCGAAGTGACGACGGACGAGTTCATCCGGGTGATGGTCACGAATGCGCTGAGCCCGATGCGGGTTCTCGAGAGCCTGGAGCAATACGTGCCTGCGACGGGCTTGATCGGCGTGATGTCATCCGGGCAAGGCAGCATCGCCAATAACAATGCCGGCCAACGCGAGGTTTATCGTGGCAGCAAGGCGGCGCTGAACATGTTCATGCGCAGCTTCGCGGCCCGTCACGCGGAGACATCGCGTGCCATGGCAATCATGGCCCCCGGCTGGGTCCGCACCGAGATGGGAGGGCCGGATGCAAAGCTCACCATCGAAGAAAGCATTCCGAGTCTGGTAGATGTGCTTCTTGCGAAACAGGGAAGACCGGGTCTGGAATATCTCGATTACCTTGGCCGCACGGTGCCCTGGTGAAATTGTCTCGGCAAATCAACCTGCGGCGAGCGCGGCTCTGATCTCTCTAGTTCGGGCGGCCGATATGCTGAGCCATATCGAGCATCCGGTTCGAGAAGCCCCATTCGTTATCGTACCAGCCGAACACCCTCAGAAGACCGCCAGCACCAAGCGACGTCTCCGGTCCGCTCAGAACAAGAGACTCCTGGCGGCCACGCAGATCCGACGAGACCAGCGGCTTCTCGATCCAGCCCAATATCGGCGACGCCTCCGCAACTTGCTTCAACGTCGCACGCATGGTGGCGAGGTCCGATACATGCCGAACTGCGACCGTGAGGTCGATTGCCGAGACACTGGCCGTCGGCACTCGGAGGGCACGCGCCTCGATCAAGCCTGCGAGATGCGGAAGGACTTCGCCGACGATCGCATGGGCACTCGTGGTCGTCGGCACCATGGAAAGTGCGGCGGCCCGGCTGCGGGCTAGATCGGAACGCGGTTGATCTATGGTCGGTTGGCTCGCCGTGTAGCAATGAATGGTGGTCATCTGGCCACCGATGATGCCGAATTCCTGGTCGACAATGCGCAAAAGCGGTGCCAGCGCATTTGTCGTGCAGGATGCGTTTGAAATCACGCTCTGTCCGCTAAAGGCCTCTTCATTGGCGCCCAGCACCAGCGTGACATCGGCAGCAGCCGACGGGCCGGAAATCAGCACTCTCTTTGCCCCGGCTTCAATACCGCGCAGAGCCACCGCACGGGAATTGGCATGCCCGGTGCATTCCAGAAGGACGTCGACGCCCTGAAGGTCGAGCTTGCTGATGTCGGCAGCATGGTGAAACGGTATCGACACCCCACCAACCACGAGGGTCTGCTCGCGAAAGGAGACAGGCTCAGGCCATGGGCCGTAGACGCTGTCATATTCGAAGAGATAGGCGCATGTCTCCAGAGCTGCAATGTCGTTGATCAGGACCACTTCCATGTCACGACGATCGCGCAGGAGAATACGCAGGACCGAACGCCCGATCCTGCCAAACCCGTTAATTGCAATCCTCAACGGCCGGTTCGACATTCGACTTACACCCTTGCTCGACAATGCCGGAGGCCTGCAGTGTCGCGGTTGAATTGGCTATCGATGCTCGTGGCACGGCGGATGCCGATGCCACTCTCCTCCCTATCCCCTCCCTTTAGATCCGCCTGCGTTAGAAGTCGACCTCGATTGCCACGCCTTTCGCCAGAGCAAGCTCGACAGCAGCCGAAGCAACGGCAAGATCCTGCAGCCCGACCCCGGTGCCGTCGAAGAGGGTGATCTGCTCCGCGGAGGTGCGCCCGGGGTGGGTGCCGTTGATGACGGCGCCGATCTCGATGATTGACTCCTCACGGATCAGCCCCTTTTCGATCGCATGCTGGGACTCGCCAATGGTGATGGCCTGTGCCACTTCGTCGGTGAAGACGGTTGCCTTGGCCAGGATTTCTGCCTCGATTTCCTGCTTGCCTTTCGTATCGGTCCCCATGCAGGCGAGATGCGTCCCGGCGCGAACCTGCGACGCCTTGAGCATGGGCGCAAAAGAGGAGGTGATCGAGATGATCACATCCGCTTCTGCTCCCAGCCGATCAAGATCGACTGCCTCGAAGGGAAGGCCCTCCTCCTTGGCAACCTCCTCCAGACGGCTCAGCATGTCGGGATGCAGGTTCCAGCCGACGATCTTTTCGAATGGGCGCTGCGCAAGGGCTGCGCGCAATTGAAACGTCGCCTGGTGACCGGCACCGATCATGCCAAGGACCTTCGCGTCTTTACGGGCAAGATATTTTATCGAGATGGCAGAGGCCGCCGCCGTCCGCAGCGCCGTCAACAGATTGCCGCCGACGACGGCCCGGCATTTGCCGGTATCCGGGTCGAACAGGAACACGGTAGACTGATGATTGGTGAGGCCCCTGTGGACATTGTTCGGCCAGAACCCGCCGGCCTTCAGACCCAACGCCAGGCCTTTACGATCGAACCCCGATTTGAAGCCGTATAGCGCATCGGCATGCCCGATCGCCTCGCGGACGACAGTAAAGTTATAAGCCGATCTATCCGCCATCGAGGCAAAGACGCCTTCGACTGCCCTGAAGCAATCGGCAGGCGTCACCAATCCGGCAATTTCAGTCTCGGGAACGATGATCATTATGGCTTCCGCTTGAATTTTAGGAAGGGGGCCGGAGCCCCCTGTTTCGTCAGTAGGCCTTGCCGCGGGCGGATACAGGCCAGAGCGTTTCGACCTTGCCGTTGCGCACGCCCACATACCAATCGTGAACATTGCAAGTGGGATCGCAGTGACCAGGGACCAGACGCAACTTCTCGTTGATCTTGAGAACGCCGTTCGGGTCTTCGATAACGCCATGCTCGTCCGAGCATTTGATATATTTCACGTCATCGCGACCGTAGATAAAGGGCAGTCCGGAGTCGACTGATTGCGCCTTGAGGCCGGCATCGCAGATCGCCTTGTCCGCCTTTGCGTGGCTCATGACGCTGGTCAGGATGAACAAAGCATTTTCCCATTCGCCCTGGTCGATCCGCTTGCCGTCCTGATCGTGGATGCGGCCATAGTCGGCGTCCATGAACGCATAGCTGCCGCATTGCAGTTCATTGTAAACGCCCGAATTGCTCTCGAAATAATAACTGCCCGTGCCGCCGCCGCTGACCAATTCGGGATCGAGACCTTCGGCTTTCAGCGCTTCGACAGCATCCTTGACCTGGGCGATAGCCGCATCGAGCTTGGCCTTGCGGTCTTCATACCTATCGATGTGCTGCATGGCGCCCTGATAGGCCTGGATGCCGGTGAACTTGAGGCCGGGTGCCGCATGGATGGCATTGGCGAGCGCAACGACGGCCGCAGTCGTCGTGACGCCGCACCGTCCGGCGCCGCAATCGATCTCGATGAAGCATTCGAGTGTCGCGCCGTATTTCTGCGCCGCTCTGGAAAGCTCTTCGACATTGGCGAGATCATCGACGCAGACGATGATCCGCGCGCCATGCTGTGGCAGGAGCGCCAAGCGATCGATCTTTGCCGGATCGCGCACCTGGTTGGAGACCAGCACATCCTTGATACCGCCGCGAACGAAGACTTCCGCTTCGGACACCTTCTGACAGCAGACGCCGATTGCACCGCCCAGCTCCTGCTGGAGCCTCAGAACGTCCACGGACTTGTGCATCTTGCCATGCGCGCGGTGGCGCATGTTGTGAGCCTTTGCATAGTCGCCCATCTTGCGAATATTGCGCTCGAGCGCGTCGAGATCCAGGATCAGGCAGGGCGTCTGGATATCATCGACGCTCATTCCGGGAAGAGCCGGTACGTCGTAGCCGACTTCCATGCCGGCAAATTTCGGTTCCATGTTCATTGCTTCTGCTCCCTATTGCCAAGGCAATTTATCGAGGTCGACGTTACCGCCGGTGATGATGATGCCGACACGTTTTCCGGCAAAGATCTGCTTGTTCTTCAGGATGGTCGCCAGAGGCACGGCGCTGGATGGTTCCATCACGATCTTCATCCGCTTCCAGATGAGCTTCATCGCATCGACGATCTCTTCCTCCGAGGCCGTCATAATGTCGGTGACGTGGTTTCTGACGAAATGCCAGGTCAGGTCCTTGAGCGGCACCTTGAGGCCATCGGCCACGGTGTTCGGCGCGTCGTCCGCGATGATATGGCCGGCCTTGAAGCTGCGATAGGCATCGTCAGCCTGCTCAGGTTCGGCCGCATAAACCCGGATATGGGGCGCCAGGTTGGACAAAGTGAGGCAGGTTCCCGAGACCATGCCACCGCCGCCGATCGGGGCGATGACGGCATCAAGCCCGTCCACCTGTTCGATCAGCTCTTTCGAGCACGTCGCCTGCCCGGCGATGACCCGTGGGTCGTTGTAGGGATGCACGAACTCCGCACCCGTTTCGGCAACAACTTCGGCGAAAACGGCCTCGCGCGACGAGGTCGAGGGCTCGCACTCGACAACCTTGCCGCCATAGCCCCGAACTGCATCCTTCTTCGCCTGCGGCGCAGTGCGCGGCATGACAACGGTGCAGGGAATTCCGCGACGGCCGGCCGCATAGGAAAGGCAGGTCCCATGGTTGCCGGAGGAATGCGTGGCGACGCCCCTGGCGGCCTGCTCATCGCTAAGACCAAAAACGGCATTCGACGCGCCGCGTGCCTTGAAGGCTCCCGCCTTCTGGAAATTCTCGCATTTGAAGAACAGCTCGGCTCCCACGAGCGAATTGATGAAGCTGGAGGTCAGAACCGGAGTGCGATGAATATGGCGCCTGATCCGTTCTTCTGCGGCGGTCACGTCGGCGAGTGTTGGAATGTACATGGGTCTGCCTCCTCAGGTTGCGGCCTGGATTTTCGAAGCGCGGCCGTTGCGATAATGCTCTTGCGCTGCCGCGACACCCGAGCCGAGCTTGATGTTAAGGCCGAGGTCGACCATGACCATCTCCGCCGTCGCAATACCCGACAGCGCCATGACATCCGTCAGGCTGCCGAGATGCCCGATGCGGAAGACCTTGCCGGCAACTTCGCCGAGGCCGACCCCGAAAGCGACATCATATGTCTTGGCGGCGTGCGCGACGATCGATGTGGCATCGAAGCCTTCAGGCGTGCGGATCGCGCTGACCGTGTCCGAGTAGAGATCTTCGCTCCTGGCGCAAAGCTCCAGTCCCCATGCCCGAACAGCTGCACGGATGCCCGAAGCAATGCGGCGATGACGGGCGAACACATTCTCCAGACCTTCCGCCAACAGCAACTCCGTCGACAGCTTGAGCCCATTCAAGAGGCCGACAGCCGGCGTGTAGGGATAGGCGTTGTTTGAATAGCTCCGAGCCATGTCTCGGATATCAAAAAATGTCCGCGGAAGCCTCGCCGTTTCGACCGCCGCGAGCGCCTTCGGCGAAAAGGCGGTGATCGCGAGGCCTGCAGGCAGCATGAAGCCCTTCTGCGAGCCTGTGATGGCGATATCGACGGACCATTCGTCCATGCGGAAATCCATCGACGCGATGGAGCTGACGCCATCAACGAACAACAGAGCGGGATGCTTGGCGGCATCGATTGCGCGGCGAACGGCGGCGATGTCGGATTTGACGCCGGTTGCGGTCTCGTTATGGGTAACGAGAACCGCCTTGATCTCATGGGCGGTATCGGCCGCGAGGATTTCCTCATAACGGTCGGCCGGAGCGCCGGCACCCCAAGTGGCTTCAACAACATCGACCTTGAGCCCGTGGCGCTGGCACATGTCGATCCAGCGCTGGCTGAACATGCCATGGCGGGCGGCAAGAACACGGTCGCCGGGGCTGAGCGTGTTGGTAATCGCCGTTTCCCAACCACCGGTTCCCGTGGACGGAAATACGTAGACGGCGGCGGCTTCGGTTTTCAGGATCTTCTTCACGCCAGCAAGCGCCGGGCGCAGGATCTCTCCGAACAAGGGCGAGCGATGATCGAGCGTCGGCATGTCCGTAGCCTTGCGAAGGATCTCAGGCATGTTCGTCGGGCCCGGAATGAAGACTGGGTTCTGCATGTACATTTGGGCGACCTCCTGTTGTTGAAGAATGGATAGCACGCCGGAAATTGGAGATAAATTTTTTTGAAATCATTTTTCAAAATGGCAACAAATACAGTAATATTTATTTAAATCAATAATTTGCTATTTTTTCATTGTACAAATCTATTTTTCAAGCCAGAATTTTTCATCGACTGAATCCCATTGGAGACGATGGCTGATGCCCGCTGAACCACGCCGAAGAGGCCGCCCCAAGGCCTTCAACGGCCCGCAAACACAAAACACCATCCAGGCGCTGGACCGGGCACTGGATGTCCTTGACGCTCTCGCCACACCGGAGGGCAAGACGCTGTCCGAGCTGGCAAGCCAGCTCGATCAATCGACGGCGACCATGCATCGCGTGCTGGCGACTCTGGAGCGCCGCGAATTCGTCGAGATCAGTCCCGATCGGCAGGTCTGGCATATCGGCCCCGAGGCATATCGGCTAGGCGCAGCATTTCTCCGCCGCTCCAACGTCGTCGAGCGTAGCCGCCCGATCATGCGCGAACTCATGCTCGAAACCGGCGAAACATCCAATCTCGGCATCGAGAAGGACGGCAACGTCCTGTTTGTCAGCCAGGTGGAAACCCATGAGTCGATCCGCGCCTTCTTCCCGCCGGGCACACTGTCGCCGCTGCACGCCTCCGGCATCGGCAAGGCGCTTCTCAGCACCTATGACGAAGAGCGGCTTTCAACCCTCTTCAAAAAGAAGGAATTCGAGCGTTTCACGGACAATACCGTGCATTCTTTCGAGCAGCTGCGCGAGGAGCTGTTGAAGACGCAAGAGAGAGGTTACTCATTCGACGATGAGGAGCGAACCAAGGGGATGCGATGCGTCGCGGCGCCGATCCTGAATGTGCACGGCGAAGCCGTGGCCGGCATTTCCGTTTCCGGCCCCATCCATCGGCTTCCGGATGGTGATATCGACAAGATCGGCGAGCGCGTGAGGAGTGCTGCGAGAATGGTGTCGCGGCGCCTTGGAGCGCCTTAGGATCGGGGTTCAGGACGGAGCGGCCGGCGCGACGTCAAGGCCCGGGACCGCAGAGGCGGCTCGCAGAACGCCGTGAAATCCGACCCAGAGCGCGATCGATCCGAACGCAAAACTGCCGAGGATCATGAACATCGCGCTATAGCCGATTTCCTGCGCCAGCCAGCCACCAATGGCCGGGCTTAGGGATGCGCCGACACCCTGCACGGTCATGACGACACCCTGGCCGACATTGATCCGGCCCGTTCCGTTCAAGATACGCGCGACGAGTGCGGGAACGGCGACACTCTGCAGGCCGGCGCCGATCCCATCGAGAATCTGCACGGGATAGACGCCCCAGGACGTGATGAGATGAGCCGCGACAAAGCCGCGAACAGGCAACGCAATGAAAGAGATCAGCAACACCAGCCACTGCCCTCTCTTCTCCGCGACATGCATGGCGATCAGCGATGTGATGATCATGGTGGCCTGCGCGACGACGATGGTCAGGGCGACAAAGCCCGCGGGATCGCCCTGCTTGGCCGCGACGACCGCCAGTCCGAACAGCGGCAGCATCGCGCCATTGCCGAGATGGAACAATGCCAGAGCGCCGGCCAGGAGAAGCAGCGGTTTGGAATCGGCGAGCACGCCGAAGCCGCTTGCCTTGCGCTGTTCGACAGAACCGGTTTTCCCTTGAGGATCCGTGACGACATGAACCGCGCCTCGCGCTTCATCGTCGTCGATCGCCTCACGCGGGATCATCAGCACGGAAATAATCGAGAATACGCCGAAGACGGCCGCAAGCCAGAAGACCGCTGTCAAGCCATACGCCCAGCCAAGCCAGCCGGACAGGCCGGCGCCGACCAGATTGCCGGCGTGATTGAGCGCCTGATTATAGCCATTCTGGCGATTAAAGCCGGCCTGCCTGACGATGCCGAGCGTGATGCCGTTGAGCGCCGGGCCGATTGCAGCACCCGCGATGGCGGTCGCGACCTGCGACAACGCCACGACCCAGAAAGTTTGCGATGTGAGAATGATCATCGAGGCGACCACGGTGCAGATGCCGAGGACGATCACGCAGGTTCGCTTGCGTTTGGTCTCGTCGATAAAAGCGCCGGCCGGCGCCGTCATGATCATGCCGGCAATGCCGCCGATCGTCATCACGGAACCGATCGGCCCGCTTTGCCAGCCATGCGCGATCAGGAAGACACCGAGAAAGGGACCGATGCCCGCCTGAACGTCGGCCATGAAAAAATTCAGAAACCCAAGCGGAATGAGAGCCCGGCGCAGCCGGTCAATCGGGAATAAGCGCGACAATCGGCAACCATCCGATTCTGGAAATCGTCAAACGGAAAGCCCCAGACCGGAAAAGGTTCCCTCGCGTTACGAGGGAACCAAATGACAAAGCAGGAAGCGGCATGATGCTCCTGCTCAAGCAGGGCTCCGCCATTTCTTCATGCGATGACAGTGAGGCCCTCAGTCCGAGATGATCGCTACCGCGCGGGTCCATCCAGCCGATGCATTCTCGATCTTCACGGGGAAGCAGCTGAGGATGAAGCCGGTCGAGGGGAGCGCCTCGAGATTGTGCAGTTTCTCGATGTGGCAATAGCCGGTGTGGCGGCCCGCCTTGTGCCCTTCCCAGATGAGGGAGGCATCGCCGGTTTCCGTATATTTTTTCGCCGTGTGCACGAAGGGCGCATCCCAGCTCCAGCCATCCGTGCCGGTGACGCGCACGCCCTGATCGGTCAGGTACATGGTCGCCTCATAGCCCATGCCGCATCCGCTCGCGACATAGTCGGCCTGGCCGAATTTGGCACCGGCCGATGTGTTGACAACAACGATTTCGAGCGGGCTCAGCTTATGGCCGATGCGCTTCAGCTCGGCTTCGACATCGGCAGCCGTTGCGACATAACCGTCGGGGAAATGACGGAAGTCGAGTTTGACGCCGGGCTGATAACACCATTCCAGCGGAACCTGATCGATGCGCCAGGCCGGTTCGCCATGGTTCATCGTCGGGTGATAATGCCAGGGCGCATCGAGATGCGTTCCATTGTGGGTGGAGAGCGCAACATGCTCCACTGCCCAACCAGCGCTATCGGGCAAATCTTCCGCCTTCAGGCCGGGAAAGAAGGACAATATCTGGTTCAAGCTCTGGCTATGATCGACATAGGTGATCGCCGGAATCTGGATCGGCGGATCGGCCGGGATATCGTTGGCGATCGGGACCGACAGATCGATGATACGTTGGGTCATGGGTTATCTCCTCCGCTTGATATGGCCACCCGCTAGGAACCTCGGCGCGAAACCTTGTTCCTGAGAATGCCGATCTTTTCGAATTCGAGCTCGACGACATCGCCGTCTCGCAGAAAGATGCCGGTTTCAAGGCCACAGCCATTGCCTATCGTCCCGGAGCCGATGAATTCGCCGGCGTGAACGGTCTCGCCCTGCGACATGTGCGACAGGATCGCTTCGAAGCTGAACAGCATGCCTGATGTCGTGCTCTCGCACCGCTGTTCGCCGTTCACGCGCACGGAAGCCTTGAGCGTATAGGGATCGGTGAGTTCGTCCTTGGTGACGATCCAGGGCCCGAGCACATTGGCGCCGTCGAAGCTTTTCCCCTTGGCCGGGCCGAGCCAACCGGGCATCTCCTTGGCCTGCTGGTCGCGAGCGGAGAAATCGTTGAAGATCGTATAGCCGAAGATATGGTCGCGCGCATTGGCGACGCTGATGTCCTTGCCGCTCTTGCCAACGACGACGCCATATTCCAGCTCGTAGTCCATGACCTTGGAATAGTCGGGCCAGACGATCGTGTCTTCCGGGCCTGAAACAATCATCCGATTGGTGATGTAGTAGATCGGCAGCTGCTTATAGACATCGGCAAGCGGCGGCAGCGGTTCCGCATCCAGCGCGGCGATCGCCTGCTTGTCATCCCCCAGAGCCAGGCGGCGCATGCCGCGCGACGATTGGCGAATATGGGTCTCATAGCTCATGCCATCTCGCATCTGCGTGGGCTGCGGTAGTGGAGCCAGCAAGCGGACATCGGCAATCGCGACAGAGAGCGCACCGTCGCCGGTATACTTCTCAAACAGCGCGGCTGCCTCGACCAGCGCGGCATCGCCGCCGTCGATCAATGCGAGCATGGATGTGAAGCGATGCAATCCGCCGGCGCCGGCTTTAGTTGCGGCGGCATGCAGGTCGAACAAACGACCATCACCGGCATACACAATTCCAATCCTGATATCGCCAGCGGCGGCTCGATAGGTCGCAAGCTTCATCGGCTCTTTCTCCTCCAAATTCTATACACGACTTGAGATCATATATATTTTGTGCTTTTATCGATATCTGAAACCGACCCAATTGGGAAGCGGATTTCTTTGGGAGGAGAAACCATGAACTCGATTTCGAAGGCCGCGCTCGCCGCAGGCCTTGCCATTGTCGCTTGGTCAGGAACTGCGGCCGCCGATCAGAAAATCAATATCGGCTGCACTGCGACCACCGACTGTGCATCTGCCGCAGTCGCGCTCGAACAAGGCATCTTCAAGAAGCACGGCCTCGATGTCTCGATGACCCTGATCGGCCTCAATTCCAATATTCCGGCAGCCCTGCTTTCTGACTCCGTACAGATCGGCGGCCCGACGCCGACCGTGTTCCTGCAGGCCGTCGATGGCGGGCTTGACCTTGTCGGCGTGTCGGGCGCCAGCTCGACGGCGCAATCGACCTACGATACCGTCGGCGTCTTGGTCGGCCCCAATAGCGGTATCGCCAAGCCGGTAGATTTTGTCGGCAAGAAAGTGGGAGCACCGGGCATCGGCGCATTTCTGCAGGTGCTGTTCTCCAAATGGCTGATCGACAATGGCGTCGATCCGAAGCAGGTCAATTTCGTCGAGGTTACCTTTCCGACCATGGGTGACACGCTGAAATCAGGCGCCGTCGATGCCGTCGTGACAGCCGAGCCTATGATGTCGCGCATCATCGAATCGAAGGTCGGCACCAATGCGGGATACTTCCTGAAAACCGTGCCCGATGGCCGCCCGGCCATCCTTTATGCCGCAACGCGCGAATGGGCCGATGCCAATCCGCAGTCGGTCGCGGCATTCCGAGCTGCCATCGGCGAAGCGGCCAAGATCGTCAACGACGATCCGGATGCGGGGCGCAAGGCGATCGCCGATTTCACCAAGATCCCGCCGACTGTGCTGTCGAAGATGAAGCTGTCCTTCTCCGATCCAACGCTCAATCAGGAACAGCTCGACTGGTGGGCCGCCACCATGGCACAGCAACATATGCTGCAGGGAAAGCCGGATACGGCTACACTGATCGAGAAATAATCAGGGAGTGATGGGTGATCAAGTTGTTCGGAACCGTGGCGGAGCTGGCGAGCTCCGAGACCCTCAGCGAAAGAGCTGCGGCGGTCTTGGAGCATGATATTCTCGCCGGCGTTTGGCAGCCGGGAGACCGGCTTGGCATTCAAGCCCTGTCCGAGCGTTATGAGATCGGCGCGACCCCCTTGCGGGAAGGACTCTCGCGTCTGGTGTCGCGCGGTCTCGTCTCGGCCGTCGGGCAGAGAGGGTTTCGCGTGGCAAGCGTTTCCGAAGCCGATCTCGCCGACATTACCCAGGTGCGCATCCTCGTCGAAACCGAAGCGCTTCGCCGCTCGATCCGTGACGGCCATGACGAATGGGAAGCCGGCATCCTCTCCGCCCTGCACCGCCTCGTCCGCTCGGTCGAGCGCGACCCGGAAACCATGCGGGAGGGATCGTCGGAATTCGACCATCTGCACAAGGCGTTTCATCGCTCGCTGCTGGAAGCCTGCGGTTCCGAGCGCCTGCTGCGCCTTCACGACGATCTCTACTATCAGGCCTACCGCTACCGGCGCACGATGATGAGCCGCATCGATCATCATGAAGGCTTCATCCAGCAGCATAGGCTTCTGGCCGACATCGTCCTTTCGAGAGACGCCGACCGGGCAGAAGCCGAGCTGGCAGCCCACCTCCATCAGACCCTGGACATTGTCTACCACGGCCCCACGCCCTTGGCCGGGAAATGAAGAACATGGACGCCGTGATATCAAGCAGCGCAGTAATCGACTTCGATAGAATTGGTCTTGCCTATGGCGACCGCGCGATCATCTCGGACCTGTCCCTGACGATCCGCCGCGGCGAGATCGTCTGTGTCATCGGCCCCTCCGGCTGCGGCAAGACCACCGCCCTACGCATGGCGGGCGGGCTGGTGCGCCCGAATGGCGGAACGGTGCGCTTCATGGGCCAGCCGTTGACGGCGCCGAGGCGCGACGTGGCGATCGTTTTCCAGGACTATGGAAAGGCGTTGCTGCCCTGGCGCACCGCCGCGTCCAACGTGTCGCTTGCGCTGGAGGCGGCAGGCACACCTCGCGCCGAGCGCGCCGACCGTTCCCACGCCCTGCTAGCCAAGGTGGGCCTGGCCGGACACGAGCATAAATATCCGACCGAAATGTCCGGCGGCATGCAGCAGCGCATCCAGATCGCGCGCTGTCTGGCACAGGAACCCTCGGTCCTGCTGATGGACGAGCCCTTCGGCGCGCTCGACGCGATGACGCGCCAGGGCCTTCAGGACGAAATGCTGGCGCTTGTTGCCGAAACCGGCACGACGGTCCTGTTCGTCACGCATGATCTGGAAGAAGCCGTCTACCTTGGAGACAGGGTCATCGGATTGCTGCCGAGGCCCGGCCGTATCGGCATCGAATTGAACGTCGATCTGCCCCGCCCGCGCAACCAGCTCGAAACACGCGAAATGCCGGAATTCCTGCAGCTACGCCGCGCGCTGTTCGCCTTCATCGAGAGAGCTGAACAATGAAAGCCGGATGGTGGAGAGGGCTCGTCGTCCCGGTGATATTGATCCTGCTTGCCGAAGTCGCCATGCGTGTCGAGGGATCGACTTCGTTGTCGCTGGCTGCACCAAGCGATATTGCCCTCGCTCTCTTCCGCAGCATTGCCGACACATCCCTGTTGACGGCGACGCGCGACACCTTGATCTCGGCCGGTGCCGGGCTCGTGCTCGGCGGGTTGATCGGCCTGATGCTCGGCATCCTTTTTGGCCTCGCCAGTGTGGTCGACCGGCTCATGGAAGTCAGCGTCGAACTGATCAGGCCGATCCCATCCGTCGCCATATTGCCGATTGCGATGCTGGTATTCGGTTTCGGATTCCGCATGGAAATTGCGATCGTCGCCTTTTCCTGCATCTGGCCGATGATGATCCTCGTGCGCTCCGCCATGGCGGGTATCGAGCCGCGCCTGCTGGAAGTGGCCTGGGCGCTTCGCCTTTCGACATGGCAGCGCCTGTGCACGATCGTACTGCCGGCCGCCCTGCCGCGCATTATCGTTGCATTCCGGCTTGCCGCAGCTATGGCGCTGGTCGTGGCGGTGACCGTCGAGATTGCGGTCAATCCTCTCGGGCTTGGCTATGGCATTCTGGTTGCCCAGCAGGGCCTGCAGCCGGCAACCATGCTCGCCTATTTGGTCTGGACCGGATTGCTCGGCTGGGCTGTCAATGCCTTGCTGTCCGTTGCGCAGCACCGCTTTTTGGGACGCGCGGCCACGATCGGAGTGACGACATGAGATGGGGATCGCGCCTGCTCTTTCTCGCCGGCAGCCTGGCCGTGGCGATTTTCCTCGTCTGGCTCTGGCAGATCGCCGCAGATCATCGGTTGGTCAATCCCGTCTTCCTTCCCGGCCCTGATCGCGCCTGGAAAGCCCTGATGACCGGATTTAGCCAGGGAGACCTCGGCACCAAACTCCTCGCCACCATCGAACGCATGTTCTGGGGCTGGCTGATCGCCTCGCTTGCGGGCGTCGCGCTCGGCGCAGTTATCGGCAGTTCGCCCGCGCTGCGGGCCTATCTCGCGCCGATGCTTGAGTTCCTGCGTCCTCTTCCGGCTTCGGCCACGATCCCTGTCGCCATTGCGATCTTCGGCCTCTCGGACGGAATGGTGCTTGTGGTCATTGCCTTCGGGGCGATGTGGCCCGTTTTGCTGGCGACGATTCACGGGTTTTCGGCGGTGGAACCACGCCTTTACGAGGTGATGCGGGCTCTCGGCTTTTCGCGCGCAAAGGTCATCTGGAAGGTCGCACTGCCTTCGGCGTCACCAGATATCCTGGCCGGCATGCGGCTTGGTCTTACCGTCGCGCTGATCCTGTCGATCGTCTGCGAAATGATTGCCGGGCGCAATGGATTGGGCAACTGGATCCTTCTTTCCGCACGTTCGTTCAGAGCACCCGACCTCTATGCGGGCGTGATCCTTCTCGGCGCACTCGGCTATGCAACCTCTGCCGTGATCGCGGCCTTCGAACGGCGGCTTCTAGTCTGGCGATCAAAGACACGCTGACCTCTAGCGTGAAATTGCCGAACGAAACACTGAATGTCCGGTCGCTCGTGGAAAAGCACGTCCGAAGCCCTTTGCCGGCTAACTTGATCAATAACAATTGAGTGGCCTTGACCACAGCCATCGCGTCATATCAGCATCATCGCAAGCAGCACTTGCCGAAGCAGCTTTGTCGGAGCAGATTGCAGCGACAATGGAGATGGACGCATGACACAGGACGATACTTCGGGCTCTAACGCGGGGGGTATCGCCCCTCGCTGGACATCCAGCGCGAAGAGCGGCGTCGGCACGGCACTCTCGCCGGCCTGCCGCATATGGTTTACGCTCAGCCACGGCATTCTCAACGAAGTCTATTTCCCGCGTGTCGACTGTGCCTGCACGCGCGACCTCGGCCTGATCGTCACCGGTCCGGACGGCTATTTTTCCGAGGAAAAACGCGATACCGAAAGTGTGGTCACGACAGTCGAAGACGGCGTTCCGGCCTATCGTCTCGTCAACACGGCACTCGACGGGCGCTACCGCATCATCAAGCGCATCATCGTCGATCCCGTGCGCAACAGCCTGCTTCAGCAAATATCGTTCGAAGCCTTGCAAGGGTCTGTTCACGACTATCGGCTCTTTGTGCTTGCCGCCCCGCATCTCGTCAATGCCGGCGCCGGCAATACCGGCTGGGTCGGCGACTACAAGGGCATACCGATGCTCTTTGCCACAGGCAAGGGCGGCATCTCGCTGGCTCTCGCTGTCAGCGGCGGCTGGCGGACGGCATCGGCCGGCTATGTCGGCATTTCCGACGGATGGCGGCAGTTGCAGGACGTCGGAGAATTGGATCCGCGCGTCACCCATGCCGCCGACGGCAATGTTGCGCTGACGGGCGAAATCGATCTTGCAGCCGGCAGCGACACTGTTCTCATCTCGCTCGGCTTCGGGAACCGCGCCAAGGAAGCCGGCTACAATGCACTTGCCAGCCTGCAGGCCGGCTACAAGGATGCAGAGCGCACCTATGTCGCCGACTGGCGGAGATGGCAAAGTACACTGCTGGCGCTGGATGAGCCGAAAGCGCCGCCACCCGAAGTCAATCGCTACCGGATCTCCACGGCCGTTCTTGCCACACACCGCCCCCTCTCCTTCGAAGGGCCTGCCGTTGCCTCGCTCTCCATCCCCTGGGGTTTTGCCAAGGGCGATGAGGATCTCGGGGGCTACCACCTGGTCTGGCCGCGCGATCTCGTCGAGACGGCCGGCGGTTTCCTTGCGGCTGGCGCTCCGCTAGATGCGCTCCGCATCCTTGCCTACCTCCGGGTGATCCAGGAGGCTGACGGCCACTGGCCGCAGAACGCCTGGCTCGATGGCGAACCCTACTGGACCGGCATTCAGATGGACGAATGCGCCTTCCCGATCCTGCTTGCCGACGCATTGCGCCGCGAGGGAGCGCTCACCGGCGATGCGCTGCTCTCCTATGTTTCGATGGTCGAGAGAGCCGCGCGTTACGTGGTCGTCAACGGCCCGGTGACGGGGGAGGACCGCTGGGAGGAGGATGGCGGCTTTTCGCCCTTCACGCTAGCGGTCGAGATCGCCGCTTTGCTGGCGGCTGCCGATATTCTGGAGATTGCCGGCCAGGATCACAATGCCGATTATCTGCGCCAGACCGCGGACGCCTGGAACGACCAGATCGAGCGCTGGACCTATGTCCCTGCCGACGCCACAGGCAACGAACTTGGCGTCAAGGGCTACTATGTTCGCATCGCCCCGCCGGAGATCGCCGACGGCGCCTCGCCAGCTGATGGCTTCGTGCCGATCAAGAACCGCCCGCCTGGGGAATCCTATCTGCCGACCGCCCGTGTCGTCAGTCCGGATGCCCTGGCGCTCGTTCGTTTCGGCCTGCGTTCCGCCAATGATCCGCGCATTGTCGACACCGTTAAGGTGATCGATGCGCAGCTAAAATGTGATCTGCCGCAAGGACCGCTCTGGTATCGTTATACCGGAGACGGCTATGGCGAGCATGCCGATGGCCGCGCATTCAACGGCACCGGCATCGGCCGCCCATGGCCATTGCTTGCCGGCGAACGTGCCCACTACGAGCTTGCAGCCGGCAGGCCAAAGGCGGCCATCGCGTTGCTCAGCGCCCTTGAAGGGTCGGCCGGGCCGGGCGGACTGTTGCCGGAACAGGTCTGGGACCAGCCTGATATCCCGGAACGCGGCCTCATTTTCGGCGAACCCTCCGGCAGCGCGATGCCGCTCGTCTGGGCGCATGCAGAGCATATCAAGCTGCTGCGGTCGCTCCGAGACAATGCTGTTTTCGACATGCCGCCGCAGGGCGTCGAGCGCTACGTGAAAAACAAGACCACCGCACCCTTCGTGCTCTGGCGCTTCAACAACAAGACTGCGCAGGTTTCCGTCGGCAAGCGCCTCAGGATCGAGGTGATGGCCAAGGCTGTGGTGCGCTGGAGTTCCGATGGCTGGGCAAACGAAAGCGATGTCACAACGCACCAAAACGGCTTCGGCATCGACGTCGCTGAGCTTGCAACCGAACGGCTGCCGGCAGGCACCGTGATCGTCTTTACCTTCTACTGGCCTGACACTGACCATTGGGAGGGAGAAGACTTCTCCGTCGTCGTGGCGGATGGCGACAAGTAAACGTCAGTCGACAACAAACGCACCGAAAGAGAGGCGCATCATGGTCGCAAAACCAAAATCCATCAAACCAAAAACGTCTGCCGCCCCGAAGGATCTCGTCGTCCTGGCGATCGATCTCGGCGGCTCTCATGTCAAAATGCTTCTGAGTTCGGGCAGCGAACGACGCGCTGCCGTTTCGGGCACGGAGATGTCGGCGAAGAAGATGGTCGAAACGGTCAAGGAGCTTACCGCCGACTGGCACTATGACGTGATCGGCATGGGATATCCTGGCCCGGTCGTCGGCAACAAGCCGGCGGTGGAGCCGCATAATCTTGGTCCCGGCTGGAAGGACTTCGATTTCTCGGCCGCTTTCGGCAAGCCGGTCAGGCTCGTCAACGACGCGGTCATGCAGGCAATTGGCGGCTATAAGGGCGGCAATATGCTGTTTATCGGGCTCGGCACCGGGCTCGGTTCGGCAATGGTCGTCAACAATGTCTGCCTGCCCATGGAACTCGCTCACCTGCCCTACAAGAAGGATGACACGTTCGAGGATTTCGTCGGCGAACGTGGTCTCGAGAAATATGGCAAGAAGAAATGGCGCAAGTCTGTCGAGAAGGTCGTAAGCCGGCTGCAGGCGGCATTGCTGCCGCATGAAACCGTCATTGGCGGCGGCAATGTCGATAAGCTCGAAACATTGCCTGAAGGCTGCCGCGCCGGCGACAACGAGAATGCTTTTCTCGGCGGCTTTCGCCTTTGGAAAGACGAAAGCCTGAAGTTCTAGATCCCGTCGGTCTACTACAAGCGGCGTGACATCACCGTGTCACGCCCCCTTCCAGACCAGCTTCGCATTCGTCAACTCGCGGGCACCAAGGCCGCCGAGTTCGCGACCGAAGCCTGAGCCCTTGACGCCGCCGAAAGGTGCGCGCGGGTCAGAGCGGACAAAATCGTTGATGAAGACGGCACCGGCCTCGATGCTTGCTGCAACACGTTCGGCACGCTCGGGATTGCCGCTCCAGACGGTAGCACCGAGACCGTATTCCGTGTCATTGGCAAGAGCGATGGCTTCCTCTTCGTTCTTGAAGGTGAAGAGCATGGCGACCGGCCCGAAGAATTCCTCGCGGGCAACGGCAGCATCGTGCGGCAGGCCTGCAAGCACGGTCGCTTCATAGAAATTGCCCGGTCCCTCGATCGGCTTGCCACCGGCAAGCACCCTGGCACCGGCACCGACCGCATCCGTCACCTGACGATGTACGGTATCGCGAATGTCCTTGCGCGCCAGCGGTCCGAGCTTGGTTTCCGATTTCATCGGATCGCCGATCGGGATTTTCTTCACGGCCTCGACGAAGGCGGCTGTGAAGCGCTCGGCAATCGATTCCTCGACGAAAAGGCGCTTGGCGGCAATGCAGCTCTGGGCATTGTTGGAGTAGCGCGAGACGACTGCCATCTGCACGGCTTTGTCGAAATCGGCATCGGCGAAGACGATGAACGGATCGGAGCCACCGAGCTCCAGCACGGCCTTCTTGCCAAGGGCGCCAGCCTGCTCCGCCACCGAGCGGCCAGCCTGGGTGCTACCAGTGACCGTGACGGCCGCGATGCGCGGATCGCTGATGACCTTCGGCGCACGACGGCGGTCGATGACAAGGTTTGTATAGAGGCCAGCGGGCGCGCCGGCATCGAGGATCAGCTTCTCGATCGCTGCGGCCGAACCCTGCACGCTCTCGGCATGCTTGACGATGACGGTATTACCGACCAGGGCGGCCGGAATGAAGAAGCGCAGCACCTGCCAGAATGGCAGGTTCCACGGCATGACGCCGAAGATCGGGCCGATCGACTGATAGATGATTTTACCGGGCGTGCCGGGAATGGCTTCATCGGCGATATAGGCCGGGCCGTCGCTGGCAAAATGCCGCGCGCCGAAGGCCGATTTTTTCACCTCGCCGATCGCCTCAGCAAGTGGTTTGCCCATCTCCGAGACGATCAGGGCGCCGTATTCCTCGGCCCGGCTTTCCAGCAGGTCGGCAAGGCGGATCAAGAAGGCGCTGCGCTCGGTGATCGGCGTCTTCGACCAGCTCTTCCACGTATCGTGGGATTGCTGCAGCAACCGTTCGACCTCGGAATCGCTATGCTCCTCATAGGTGCCGATGAGTTCGCCCGTCGTTGGATTGTAGGATTGAAAGCTCATTCTCGTTCTCCTCCGGACATTGTCTAATTGCTGACTTCAATAGATGGGGCGGAAACGACGCGATATTAGGGGCCTCGCCCGAAACCGGTCGCTTCCGGATGGATTTCTATTCCCCTAAGCCAAATCTCTATCGCGCATTGAGTTCGGGCACATCGACCCAGCGTCGTTCTTGCCAGCTCTGTTGAGCGAGTTCTGCGAGCTGCACGCCCTTGGCGCCCTCGCGCAGGCTGAACTTCCACGGCGCATCCTCGGCGACATGGCGCAGGAAGCCCTCCCACTGAACCTTGAAGCCATTGTCGAACACCTGCGTGTCGGGAACCTCGTCCCACGTCTCGAAGAAGTTGATCGGCTGCGGCTGGTCCGGGTTCCACACCGGCTTCGGCGTGTTCACCCGATGCTGCGTCCAGCAGCGCATCAGCCCGCAGACCGCAGACCCATGCGTGCCGTCGACCTGGAAGGTGACGAGATCGTCGCGACGGACGCGAACCGCCCAGGAGGAATTGATATGGGCGATGATCCCGCCCTCGAGCTCGAAGGTGGCATAGGCCGCATCATCGGCATCGGCGGCATAGGTCTTGCCGCTCTCGTCGACGCGGCTTGGAATATGGGTGGCGCCGAGGCAGCTCACCGACCTGACCTCGCCGAACAGATTGTCGAGCACATAGCGCCAATGCGGCAGCATATCGAGGATCATGCCGCCGCCGTCGGCCTTGCGGTAGTTCCACGACGGACGCTGCGCCTGCACGCCCCAGTCGCCCTCGAACACCCAGTAGCCGAACTCACCGCGCACCGAGAGGATTTTTCCGAAGAAGCCGCTGTCGCGCAGCATGGCGATCTTGCGCAGGCCGGGCAGGAACAGCTTGTCCTGCACGACGCCGTTCTTGACGCCGCGCCGCTCGGCGGACGCTGCCACCGACAGCGCCTCTTCCAGCGTCTCTGAGATCGGCTTTTCGCAATAGACATGCTTGCCGGCGGCAATCGCCTTCTCCAGCAACTCGACGCGCATCTGCGTCGAGCCGGCATCGAAGAAGATCGCATTGGCGGGATCGGCCAGAGCGGCATCGAGATCGGTCGTCGTCTTCGACAGGCCGTGCTTGCGGGCAATCGCCTCGATCTTCTCGGCATTGCGGCCGACAAGCACCGGCTCTGGCATCAGCCTGTCGCCATTCGACAAAAGCACCCCGCCCTGCTCGCGGATCGCCAGGATGGAGCGCAGCAGGTGCTGATTGTAGCCCATGCGTCCGGTGATGCCGTGCATGATGATCCCGATTGGCCTTGTCGCCATAAGCCATTCCTCCCGTAAATAACCATATAGTTACATAACTGACACGCCAATGCACACCTGTCAACGCCAAGAAGCCGCAAGGGAACACCTCCATCATCTCTGATTGCTGAGCAGCTGCGAAAAAACGCCAGGCTGCATAACCACTAGGTCCAAAAGGCCCGATCTATCCCATGGCTGCACGCTCCTCGCGACTACTTGACAGCTTCTCGGGGCTTATGCATTCTAGTAACCGATCGGTTACAACATTTTCAAATTTTGTGTTTGTGGTTTTGGGAGAGACTGCAAGGCTGATCAGGTGCCTGGAGGAAGCATGGGATGGAGACGGCCGCCGGTATAAGTGCCAATGAAGGCACGAGCCTTCCGCTACGCCTCGATATGCGTAATATTTCAAAGCATTTCGGCGCGGTTACCGTGCTGGACGACATTTCGTTGACATGTCGGGCCGGCGAAGTGCTGGCCATTTGCGGTGAGAACGGCGCGGGCAAATCCACCCTCATGAAGGTTCTGGCTGGCTTCTACCGCCCGGATGCCGGCGACGTGCATATCGACGGAAATCTCGTTCATTTCAGGCACCCGCTCGACAGCCAGCGCGAAGGCGTTGCCATCATCCACCAGGAACTCAGCCTCCTGCCGCACCGCACGGTTGCGCAGAACATATTCCTCGGACGCGAGCCGACGCGGTTCGGCATTGTCGACCACAAGCGCATGCGCGTGGCGGCCTTGCGTGTGCTGGCCCGTCTACAGTCGACCATCGATCCCAATACCTTGGCGGGCATGCTACCTATCGCCGATCAGCAGGTCGTGGAGATCGCCAAGGCACTGACGCTCGACGCCCGCATTCTGGTCTTCGACGAGCCGACGGCGGCTCTCGACAATGCCGAGGCCGCGAAGCTTTTCCGCCTGATCGAGGAGTTGCGGCGAGACGGCGCCTCGATCCTCTATATCTCGCACAGGATGGGCGAGGTCTTCACGCTTGCCGACCGCATCTGCGTCATCAAGGATGGACGGCTCGTCGGCGACCTCGAGAGAAGCGATACCAATTCCGACGCCATCGTCCGGCTCATGGTCGGTCGCGAGATCGGAGCACTCTTCCCGCCACGATCTCGCGTCGCGTCTGGCGAAGAGGTTCTCTCCATCGCCGATGGAGGAAACCGCCATCTTCACGATATCGCGCTGACCTTGCGAGCGGGCGAAATCACTGGCGTCGCTGGGTTGGAGGGATCCGGCAAGACGGCACTTGCGCGTGCCATCACCGGCGACGAGCCCTTCAAGGCCGGCAATATCCGCTTCTGGGATGGCAAAGGCGCGGCGTCCAGTCCACGCGAGGGCGTTCGAAGAAAGATTGCCTACGTTCCCGACGATCGGAAAAGCGAAGGTCTCGGCCTTCGCCAGTCGTTGCGCGAAAACGCAGCCCTGACCCGGCGCGCCTTGTCGCCTTCGCTATCGCTTGTGTCGCGCGGTGGCTGTTCAGCGCCGGCGCTCGATGCGCTGCTGCGCCAGCTCGATGTCCGGGCGGCAAACCACACGATGCCTGTGGGCGCTCTGTCGGGTGGCAATCAGCAGAAGGTGGTCGTCGCCCGATGGCTTGCCGTCAATCCGCGCCTCTGGGTGTTGTGCGAACCCACGCGCGGCGTCGATGTCGGCGCCAAATCCAGCATCTATTCGATCCTGCGATCCTTTGCCGATGTGGGCGGCAGCGTGCTGGTCGTCAGCTCCGATCTCGCCGAGGTCATCGGCCTCAGCGATCGCATCCTGGTGATGGGCGAAGGACGGATCGCCGCCGAATGCCCGGCCGGCGCCAGCGAGGAAGACATTATGAAACATGCGGTCCTGTCACATCGGCCACTATCAGGCGCGCCGGGGGCGACAACATGACCGATATGCCAATCGAAGGCAGCCGGGCCGGAAGAAACAGAATGCGGAGCTCGGCACTCCCGCTCGTTCTCGTCGCCGGCTCGGCCCTTGCCTATGCCGTCGTCGCGTTCATAACCGGTCAGATCGCGCAATTGAGCTGGGACGGGGTCATGGGGCTGCTGCAGCGCATGGTCGCGCTCGGTGTCGTGGCGGTCGGCCAGACCTTCGTCATCCTCGCCGGTTCGATCGACCTCTCGGTGGCGCACCTGATCAGCCTCGGGGCAATCATCTCGACCTTCGTCATGCAGGGCGATCCCACGTTGATCTGGCTCGGCATCCTTGCGGCAATCCTCCTCGGCATTGTCGTCGGGGGCGTGAACGGCTTGCTCGTAACGCTTCTGAAGGTCAATCCGCTGATCGCGACACTCGGAACCGGCCTTATTTTGCAGGGTATCCTGACGACAAGCTACGGAACGATGCAGGCGACAGCGCCTGCCGGCTACCGGACGCTTGCCTATGACTCGATCGCCGAAGTCCCCTATGCGCTGCTGCTGCTGGCCGCCATCGGCATCGTCGCCGCCTTCGTTCTTCGCCGCACCATCGCCGGCGCCCGCATCTACAGCGTCGGCGGCAATCCGATCAGCGCCCGTCTCGCCGGCATTCACACCGACAGGGTAGTGCTCGCGGCTCATATCGTATCGGGCGCATGCGCCACCGTCGCCGGTCTTTATCTGGCGAGCCGGCTTGGAACGGCGACCCCCTGGGTCGGCCGCAATGGCGGCTACGATCTCGATTCCATCGCCGTCGTCGTCATCGGCGGCACATTGCTTGCCGGCGGCAAGGGCGGTGTCGGCGGCACGCTTGCCGGCGTCTTTCTTTTCTGCACCATCGATGCCGTCTTCAACATGCTGCAGATCGACCCGTTCCTCGGACAGGTGCTGCGCGGCGCCGTCGTCGTGCTCGCCGTCGCCTATCACAGCGTCAGGCAGAAGGGGCACATCGCATGATGCCGTCCCTCGCGGCCAGGCTCAACATTCCACACGGGCGGTTTCCCATGCTGGCGTCAATAAGGCGGGTCAATCCCGCCCTGATCATGCTTCTCGTTCTGCTTGTGGGCATCGCGATCCTGAGCCCGCTCTATCGTACGCCTGCCGGCATGATGAGCCTGCTGCAGCGCGCGGCCCCTCTGGTGATTCTCACCTGCGGTCAGGCTTTCGTGCTGATCTCCGGCGGCTTCGATCTCGCCCAGGGTTCGCTCGTCACCCTCGTCGTCATTGCCTGCGCACTGATCACCGGCGGCGATGCGGCGCTCACTCCTGAAGCGATCGGTATCGCCCTCGTGCTTGGGCTTGTTGTCGGCTCTGTCAACGGCTTCGTCGTATCCTATCTGAAAGTGCCCTCCATCATCGCAACGCTCGGCGCGCTCCTGTCGGTGAAGGGCGCGGCGATGATGTGGTCGGGTGGGGCACCGCAGGGCTACCTTCCGGACAATCTGCGCATGTTCGGCCGCATGGTGATCCGCCCCGTGCCGGTCATCGGCAGCCTGCCTGTCGCCGTCATCGTCCTTATCGTCGTCGTGGCCCTGCTCGCCTTCCTTCTGCATGCAACACAATACGGCAAGCTGCTGACCATGATCGGCGACAATCCACGCGCCGCGGAACTTGCCGGCGCGCCGGTCCGCAGGATCCGCTTCGCGGCCTTCGTGATCTCATCCCTTTCAGCCGTCATTGCCGGCATCCTGCTTGGCGGCTTTTCGGGTGTATCAGTCGATGTCGGAACTGGCCTTGAATTACAGGGAACATCGGCGGCGGTTATCGGCGGCATTGTGCTGCTCGGCGGTCGCGGCAGCATTTTCGGCGCCGCTTGCGGCGCTCTTTCGCTCTACGCTTTGTTCACATTGCTGAACCTCATCGGCTTTCCCGAGCCGATGCGCGTGGCGGTGCAGGGCATCATTCTGATCGTCGCAGCCGCGATCACATCGCGGCGGCAGATGATGAGTTGACGATCGCGCTCCTTGGGAGAGGGCGCCTTACCGGGCAGTACCGGTTCAACAATGGGAGGGTAACATGAAAGCATTCAATAAAACGAAGCCTCTATCCATAGCCGTCAGCCTCTGCCTGCTTTCGGCGTCAGTGGCACTTTTCGCCCCACCGGCCATGGCGGATGACGCCTTCACCGCCGAACAAGCGCTGTTGAAGGTGACGCCGACCGGCCCTGCCGACAAACCGTGGGAGCAGTATATTGGCGGCGGCCTGGTCGATACCTCAAAATACAAGAAGGCCGGCCCGCACAAGCTGTGCTTCTCCAACGCCAGCGTCAGCAATCCCTGGCGCGTCGTCGGCTGGAAGGTCATGCAGGCGGAAGCCGACGCCGAGAAAAGCTCCGTCGCCTCGCTGCAATATGCCGATGCCAAGGATAGCGACGACAAGCAGATCTCCGATATCCGCGCCTTCATCAATGGCGGCCAGTGCGATGCATTGATCGTTTCGCCGACGACGTCGAACGCGCTGACGCCTGTTGTCGAGGAAGCCTGCAAGACGATGCCGGTCATCGTTTTCGACCGTAGCGTCAATACGAGCTGCCCGGTCACCTCGATCAGCAGCATCGGCGGCAATGCCTGGGGCATCGCCGGCGCGCGCTATATCGCCGAGAACCTGCCTAAAGGCGGCAAGGTACTGATGCTGCGCACGGCACCCGGCATCGACCTGTTCGAAACCCGCTCAGATGCGGCCATGCGCATCTTCAAGGAAGCCGGCATCACACCTGTCGGCAGCGAATTTACCGGTGGTGACAATGCCAAGACCAAGGCGGTCGTATCGGACTATCTGAGCCGCTTGGGCCAACTGGATGCGGTATGGGTCGATCTCGGCGCCATGTCCGTCGCCGTCGCCGAAGCCTTCGAAGATGCCGGCCAGCCATACCCGATCATCACCGGCGAGGATCAGGAAGACTATCTGCAGAAGTGGAAGAACACCGGCTTCAAGGGCGTTGCCCCGACATACCCGGCCTATCAGTGGCGCACCGCACTGCAGGCGGCCGTAAAGATCCTTGATGGCAAGCAGGTTCCAGGCCCGAAATGGGTGCTGCCGCAACCCGTCATCACCAACGAAAATCTCGACCACTATGTGAACCTGAAAATGCCGCCGCTGCACTACGCGCTCTGCGGCTGCGAAGACCTGCCGGGCTATCCGGAGCGTTTCGGCGGCAAACGCTGATCCGTTTCGCGCAATGACCACACAACGACCACTCTGCCGATAATGACAGGACGTATTCCATGATTGATTACCTTATTCTTGGTGGTGGCAGCGCAGGCTGCGTTCTGGCCGCCCGTCTTTCCGAAAATCCCGGCGTTGAGGTCGTTCTCGTCGAAGCCGGCCGCAACATTGCGGCCGGCAGCCTTCCCGACAATATCCGCAGCCGCTATCCCGGCCGCGCCTATATCGACGAAGGCAATATCTGGTCCGAGCTCAAAGCCTATATCGGCGCACCGAAGGGCGAAATCGCCGGGCGCAGCCCGCGCCGTTATGAACAGGGCCGCGTACTCGGCGGCGGATCTGCTGTCAACGCCATGGTCGCCAATCGCGGTGCACCGGGCGATTATGACGAATGGGGCGCCGAGGGCGCGAAGGGATGGTCCTGGGAAACGGCCCTGCCCTATTTCCGCAAGCTGGAACACGATTTCGATTTCAATGACGACTATCACGGACAGGATGGCCCGATCCCGATCCGCCGCATCAAGCAGGCCAACATGTCGCCCTTCGTCAAGAGCGTCATCGACACCATGGTCGCTCGCGGCCATCAGCGCCGCCCCGACCAGAATGGTGAATGGAAGGACGGCATCTATGTCGGCGCGATCGCCGTCAGCGACAGGGGCGAGCGCGTGCCGACCTCCGTCGCCTATCTCTCGCCCGAGGTCAGGGCGCGGCCCAATCTGCGCATCCTGACCGACCGCTTCGCCGACAAGCTGGTGCTCGAAACCGGGCGTGTTACCGGCGCAGTCATTTCCGATGCGCGGGACCGCTCGAGGACTGAAACACTCCTCGCCCACGAGACCATCGTCAGCTGCGGCGCCATCCATACACCGGCATTGCTGATGCGCAGCGGCATTGGCCCCGGCGAGCAGTTGAACAAGCTCGGCATCGCGGTTGCCCTTGACAAGGCCGGCATCGGCCGCAATCTGATGGAACATCCGTCGACGGCCGTTTCCACATATCTGCCGCCGCAATCGCGACTGCGGGATCTCGATGAACATCACGATCACGCCATCCTGCGCTTTTCGTCGGGCCTGCCGGGCACGCCGGAAGGCGACATGCACGCGGCGATGATCGCGCGTTCCGGCTGGCACAGCGTCGGCCAGCGCGTTGGCACGCTGTTCATCTGGGTCAACAAGGCCTATTCGCGCGGACATGTGCAGCTGAAAAGCACCGATGCGCGCGAGGAGCCGTTGGTCGATTTCCGCATGCTGTCCGACGAACGCGATCTCGAGCGGTTGAAATCCGCCTTCCGTCTCGGAGCACAGACATTGCTCGACAAGCATATGGACGGACATCGCGGCCCGGTATTTCCAACCAGCTATTCGCCGCGGGTGGCGAAGCTTGGCGGTCCGGGCATGCTCAACCAGATCCAGCGCGGCCTGTTCGGCGCGATGCTCGATCATTCCTATGCCCTGCGCCCCTGGCTCATCAATTCCGTGGTGACGCTCGGCGTGAAAATCGAGAACCTGCTTGCCGACGACAAGGCGTTGACCGCATTCGTCAGCGGTGCCGTCGGCGGCGTCTGGCATGCTTCGGGAACCTGCAAGATGGGCGCGGAGAGCGACCCGCTTGCCGTGACCAGCGGCAGCGGCGAAGTCTACGGCATCGCCGGTTTGCGCATCTGCGACGCCTCGCTGATGCCGACCATCCCGCGCGCCAACACCAACACGCCCGTGATCATGATGGCGGAGAAGATCGCCGACGACATCAAGGCCGCACGGCAGGGCGCTTCATCACCGGCGCGCACTGCCTCGCCATCGGCATAAGAGCGCGGCACTCAGCCACGCATCACGCCGGCTGGCGGGATGCCGTCGCCTGCTGCAGGCCGAAAAGGATAAGAAGCAGCAGACCCAGCGCGCCGCCCGCCAAGGCCGAGGCGGTCCATCCGCCCCAATGATAGGTAACGGTGCCAAGCAGCGAGCCGAGTGCGCCTCCGATGAAGGTTACGGTCATGTATAGCGCATTGATGCGGCCGCGATTTTCCTGCCCGGCTGCGGAGAAGATGATGCGCTGGCTGACCACCTGATTGCCCTGCACGCCGGCATCGATGAGGAATGCAAGGATCGCCAGGCCAACCACGGTCGGGATTGCCGCCGCCCAGCCGGTGGCGAGGAAGCCCACGCCGACCAGCAGCATCGAACCGAGGGTGACCATGGTGGAGTGACCATGATCGGCAAGGCGTCCGGCCAGAGGTGCGGCAAGAGCGCCGCCCGCACCGGCAAGCGCGAAAAATCCGATCGCGCGCTGGCTGAGGCCGAGTTGCTCCGCAAGCATCAGCGGTGCGGCCGTCCAGAACATGTTGAAGGCGGCAAACATCAGAAATTGGAAGGCTGCGCGCCAGCGCAGAGCCGGCATGGCCAGCCAAAGCCCCGCCATCGAAGTGAGGATCTGGCCGTAGTGCAGACTGCCCTTGACTGCATGCTTCGGCATCATGCGCACCAGTGCCACGAGGATCAACACCATCAGCACTGCCGAGCACCAGAAAACGGCGCGCCAGCCGAAGCTCGCGGCGATGAACAGCGAAGCCGGACGCGCGAGCATGATGCCGGTCAACAATCCGCCCATGATGTTGCCGACGGTGCGGCCACGCCGCTCGGGCGGCACCATGTGGGAGATGAAGGGGATCAGCACCTGCGCGCCGGTGGAACAGACCCCAACGACGAATGAGGCGATGAAGAACGGAACTGCAACCGTCGAGACAGCAGCCGCGATCAGCGCAATGATGGTGAGCGAAAGTGTCACCAGCACCAGCCGCCGGTTCTCGACGATATCGGCGAGCGACACCAACAAAAAGAGACCGGCGCCATAGCCGATCTGCGTGATGCCAGTGATCGAACCTGCCAGGCGGTCGCTGATGCCAAGCTCGGCACCGATGGAGGCAACCAGTGGCTGGGCATAATAGAGATTGGCGACAAGTGCTCCCGTGGCGACCGCCACAACAGTCACAAAGGCGCGCGAGGGTTCCTGCTCGACCCTGTCGGCCGCCAATGTTTCATCATCTTGCATGGAGATCTCCGGATTCGGCGGCAACTTGAGCATGATCTCAAGGAAATGCGAAGTGGTTTTAGGCCGGCCCATGACTAATCAGAAGATGAAAAATGGGCAGATCGCTCAAATGTGATCTGGCTCAGGACGTCATTGCGAGGCACAGAGCGCGGTTCACAAGCAAGGCTACTCCCGCCAGAACGGCGACATGCCTTTTCCAGGGCAAGATCGCATCCGCCAGCATCCATGCGGTCAAAAGCGCCATCCAGCCGACATTCATCACACCACCGGCAAACTGCAGGCAGATCATGCCGGCGCAGCTGCTAAAACATGCTCTGCCGTGTCGCAACCCCGCTTTCACTCCTGTACCCCCGCCGCAAGTCCCCGTTACGCAAAACGGCTTCGGCGAGCGCCTGAACGGCAGGACCTGATAAAGGCCTGCAGCAATGAAAAGAAGGCCGCTCCATTTCGGATTGCCCATGGTCGCGCCGCCGATCAGGACGCCGTGGGATTCCAGAGCCCATTGTACCAGTGCGGCGACAACGCTTCCGAGCAGGATTACGAGGAGATAGCCGCTCGCGACCGACATGGCTGCAGTATAGACATCGAGGCGGCCGCGATGATTCCAGGACGCCTGCATGATTGCAGGAGCCGCGCCCGGCAGCATCATAGCCGGTGTCATGACAATCCACATTGCCAGGAGGCTGAATGCCCGGCCTGAATTCCAGGCCGGTATGTTCGACCCAATCCCCTCGACGCCGCACACCATGATGCCTGCCATCGGCATGATCGAAACGAGAAGCCACCAGCAAAGCGCACTGACAAAGGCAATCCCCAGAAGGATCGCCTGCATCTGTGTGTCGCGAAGCATGATGGTCGAACTCATCGCAAATACCGACTGGAGTGTTGATGGAGAGCACATGGCGGCCCCGACCAGCGAAGCCGCCATGTGAGCTGCTGCCTAATTTGAGGAGATCAGCAGCAGCATCCCTTCGAGCCGTCGCCCGCAAGGACGCTCGCTTTGTTGACCGTATCCGGCAGGTTGTTCGATGGATTCATCTCGAAGAACCCGGCAGGCGCCAGCGAGAAGCCGCAGGATATGCAGGGCTGCACCGGAAAGTCCTCCGGACGGACGACATGATGCAGGCCGAAGGAGTGCCAGAGCACGATGTCGGTGTTCTCGACCGGACGATCCTGCTTGACGATTTCTGCAAGTCCGTCCGAGCCATCGGAGTTGGCGACGAACTCACCGGCCGGATAGCGCTCGTTCTCATTATACGGCGTGACCCAGATGTGATTGCGGATGAAGTTCGACCGCGTGCCGGAAGCACCATCATCCTGGATCATCGGGGTGACGCAGTTGGGTGCATGCAGCTTGTAGCCCACGGGCTTGCCGACATGATTGAGCTTGTTGGGATTGACGACCTTCCAGCTGCGATGCGTGGAAAGATCGGCCCTGCGGGCCGCCGCAAGCTCCGTCTTCAGCACGGTATCCTCGGCATAGAAGGCATTGCCGAAGGGGTTCGTGGCGCTCGTCGGCTCCATGTAGGAGTTGGTCTCGACAACGCTGTTGCCCGAACCGTCCACGGCCATGTCGAGACGGGCGCAGAACACATGCTGATGGATCGGCGCGCCGAGACCCGGCTGGATTTCGACCGAGTATTTGTCCGGCTGGCCGGGATGGCAGGCATTGGTATTGACGATGCCGGTCGCCTTCATTTCGAATTCGATCTCGCCCGCCAGGTCCAGATGCCAGTATTGCGCATACTCGTAATTGCCCACCGTGCAGATCGAGGAGATCACCAGTTTGCGGCCGCGCTTGAGCACGGTGCGGCCGGTACGGAAATCCCAATGCTTCCAGAGGATGCCGGTATCCTCTTCGTGGATGCAAACCGCCTTTTCGATGGTAACGGCTTCGCCCTTGATGCCGTTCACATGCGCATCGAGATAGTGGATGGTGCCCAGGCAATCGCAGCCGAGCTTGAGCGAATTGGTCAGCTTGCCAAAGCCGTATTCGCCAACGTCGAAAATATTCTGCCGGGCATGGCCGAAGAGGGGCGAACCATAGGGCACCACGAGCTCAGCGATTGCGGCCCGGCGAACGACAGAGCGTCCGTCATAGCGGATATCGTGCAGCACCAAACCTTCGCGCGGCGTGAAGCCGATCGCCAGCGTCCACTTGTCCCAGGAAATCGCATGGCCGTCGATGGTGAAGCTGACACCCTCAGGCTGCACGACATCGAGTGTCTTGAGCGGCGCCGACGGCGCGGGCAGGAATTCGGGGTCGTAGTCATAGCGCGCCATCGGGATCGGCGGATGATCGGGGTGATCGTCGACGCGCAGAACTTCCCCGGTCTTGACGTCGATAACGGCATTCAGACCTTCGATCGGATGGGCGTAATAATTTCCGAATTCGTGGACGCGCAGCCACGAGAAAGTATGGGAGATCAGTCGGCCCTCTTCATCCTTGTGGCCGAAATTGCCGCCGGACCAGGAGTCGACGATGACGCCGGTCATATCCTCGATGCCACGCTTGCGGCAGGCTTCGATGAAACGCGGGTCGTTCTTGACGTTGACCTCGACGCTCAGCATCTGTTCGACCATGAAGCCGGCGCGCGCCGTCGGGAAATGCTTGCGGCCGACGATCGACTTGTCGGCCAGCGAGATGATCAACTGCCAGACGCCCGGCTTGTCGATATGGTTGACGTTGACGCGGGCCTCGCGGGCCAAGGTCTTGCCTTCCAGATGGGCGCGATATTCCGCCGGCGTCGGCTCGCGAAGATCGATATTCTCGAAGAGCGCCGCCGGCCCCAGCTCCGGATCGGCCTTGACCACATCGGCAACGATGCGGATTTCATCCGCGGTCAGCGGCGAAAGAGCCTTCAGGTAGGTTGGCGGCGGCGGTGCAGCAACGCCGGCTTGCGCCGTAGCGGGGTGAACGGTCTGATTCATGGCACTCTGTTCCCTGTTCTAGTGCGGTGGCGGCCGGCTGAACGGCCATCCCTCGCGGTTCGTCGTCGTCGACAGGCCGCCACGCGCGCCCTGTCTGATGGTCGGTATTATTGGCGCAGGTCCGTCCAGATCCGGTCATAGGCGCGCGTCGCCTTTTCCGGGCAGGAGGGTGCGAAGACGATCTTGAGGTCGGACGGCGGATTAAATTCCGGCGAATTGCCAACTTCCGGCGGCAGATACTTGTTCGATCCGGCGACCGCGCTCTGATAGCCGGTCGACTTCTGCTGCAGGGCGATGTTCTCGGGGTCCATCAGGAAGTTCAGAAACCTCTTGGCGTTCTCCAGATCGGGAGCGCCCTTCGGAACGGCAACATTGTCCATCCAGCCGATCACGCCTTCCTTTGGAATGACGTATTTGATGGTCGACTTCTGCTGGCGTGCGGCCAGAGCCTTGCCCGACCATTGTTCATGCATGACGGTTTCGCCGGATACCTGACGTTCCGTGGTGCCATCGGAATTATAGACCTTCACGAAAGGCTTCTGGGCTTGCAGCAATGCGTCGAGTTGCTTCAGGTCGGCCGGGTTAACGTTGCACTGGTCCTTGCCGAGGTAGAGCAATGCCAACGACATGACTTCGCTTGGCGAGCCGAACATGCCGATCTTGCCCTTGAGGTCGGCGGATGGCTCGAACAGCGCCTTCAGGCTGTCGGTCGGGCCGTTGTAGATGGCGGTATCCACCGAATAGGACGTCGTTCCCCATACCCACGGAACCGAGTATTTGGCATCGACGTCCCACGGACGCTTCTGCCATTTGGGTTCCAGGTTCTTGAAGTTCGGCATCGAGGCAACGCCGACATCCTGCAGCAAGCCCTGGCTGGCGAAGATCGGCACGAAGTCGTTGCTGATGATCATCACGTCATAGCCGGACGCGCCGGAGCTGATCTTGGCAAGAGCGGTCTCGTTGGAATCATAGGTGTCGATCGTCACCTTGATGCCGGTTTCCGCCTCGAACTTCTTGACCATCTCGTCTGAGGTATAGTCCGTCCAATTATAGATATGCAGCACGCCGGCATCGGCAAAAGCCGCATGCGGCATGGCGCAGGCAACGCCTGCAAGCAGGCTGGTACTCAGGAGCAGTTTCTTCATTTTGGTCATGGTTCCCTCTCTGTTATTTTTGCCTAGAGATTATTGTTCCGCCTTCTGGCTTCGTCGTCCGAGCAAAAGCGACGCCGTGACGAAGACCAGCGAGACCGCAAGCAGAATGGTGGAGATGGCATTGACCTCCGGCGTCACGCCAAGCCGCATCATGCCGTAGACATAAACGGGCAGCGTCGTGGACCCGGCTCCGGACACCATCAGGCTGATCAGGAAATCGTCGAGCGAAACGACGAAGGCCATCAAGGCGCCGGCCGAAATTGCCGGCATCAAGAGCGGCAGTGTCACGCGCCGGAACAGCTGCCACTCGCTGGCGTAGAGATCGCGCGCCGCCTCTTCCAGCGCGCCGCCCATATCGCGCAGGCGGGCCTGCACCGGCAGCAGCGCAAACGGGATGCAGAAGACGGTATGGGCGATGATGAGATTGACCAGCCCGTTATGCATGCCGACCATCGAGAAGAAGATCAGCGTCATGATCGCCACGATGATCTCCGGCACGATCAGCGGCAGCGCGATCATCGCCGTCACCGTCGCCCGTCCGAAGCGCAGCTTGCCGCGCTCTAGCGCCAGGGCTCCGGCCGTCGCGATCAGGGTCGAAGCGACCGTCGCGGCGATAGCAATGATAATGCTGTTGAACGCAGCGCGGCGGATATCGGTGTTGGCCGCAACATCGACGAACCAATGGAAGCTGAAACCACTCCACACCGTCACCAGCTGGTTGGCATTGAAGGAGTAGATCACCAGGATCGCCAGCGGCGCGTAGAAGAACAGCATGATCACAGCCGTGAAGGCCGAAAGGCCGGGCGTATGACGCCAATCGAAGGGTCGCGCGGTCTTCATGAGCGACCCTCCTCAGGCACCTTGCGGGCACGGGCAAGGAAGATCAGCAATACGCCCACCGTCACGACGATCGACAGTGCCGCCCCGAAGGGCCAGTTGCGCGAGGTGGTGAACTGCATCTGCACGAGACTGCCGATGAGAAGCTTCTTGCCGCCACCAAGCAGGTCCGGCGCGAGGAAAGAGCCGAGGGCAGGAGCGAACACGAGGCTGGCGCCAACCAGCGCACCGGGCTTGGCCAGAGGCCAGATCACGCGGCGGAAGACGGCATAACGATTGGCATAAAGATCATAGGCCACTTCGATCAGCCGGGGGTCGATGCGCTCCAGCGTCGAATAGACAGGCAGGATCATGAAGGGCAGGAACGTATAGACCAAGCCCAGCAGGATCGAGCCATCATTGTAGAGCAGTGGCAGCGGACCGTTGATCACACCCAACGACTTCAAAAGACCGTTCGCCAGTCCCTCGTCGCGCAGGATCAGCACCCAGCAATAGGTGCGGATCAGCGTGTTGATCCAGAACGGCAGCGTGACAAAGAACAGCAGGATTCGACGGCGCTCCGGCGCCCGGCAAACGATATACCAGGCGACAGGCAAGCCAAGCGCAAGACAGATGATCGTCGTTGCCGCCGCCAGATAGATGGAGCGCAGGATGATGATCACGTAGCTCCACGAGAACATCAGGCTGTCGTCGAAATCGCGCCGGAACAGGAACTGCACATAGGCATCGAAGGTCAGCGGCATGGTCACGCCGCCATAGGGATTGGCGGTCATGAAGGAATAGACGACGGCAATGCAGAGCGGCAGCACCATGAAGATGCCGATGACCAGGAAGGCCGGGGCGATAAGAGCCAGAGTGCGATTTTCGTTCACGAGATCGCCTCCACTCAATTCAGCAGGTGGCGTTCGACGCCACTTGGCCAATCGACGACGACGGATTGCCCGGCGGTCAGGGAAAGCTCGGCATCGCGGCAGCGGCTGCGCACCTTGCTGCCGCCGTCGAGCGTGACCTCATAGAGCGTATCGAGACCAAGGAAGGTGACTGACGCGATCGTGCCTCTGGCCCGCCCCTGCCCCGCATTCATGGCGGGAGAAACGGCAACCCGCTCGGGGCGCACCGCAATCATGATGGCGGGGTCGCGTCCGAGAACAGTGCCGGGAATGACATTGGACTCGCCGATGAAATCCGCCACGAAATGGCTTTGCGGATTATCGTAGATCTCCCTGGGCTCGCCCATCTGCAGGATGTTGCCTGCCGACATGACGGCGATGCGATCCGACATTGCCAATGCCTCTTCCTGATCGTGCGTGACCAGAATGAAGGTGATGCCGGTCTCGCGCTGCAGGCGCTTCAACTCCGATTGCATCTCCTTGCGGAGTTTCAGATCCAGCGCCGACAGCGGCTCATCGAGCAGCAGCACCTTCGGGCGCGGAGCAAGCGCCCTCGCGAGCGCGACGCGTTGTTGCTGACCGCCGGAGAGCTGACGAGGGCTGCGAGAGGCATAATTGTCGAGCCGCACCATGCTCAACGCGGCGCGCACCCGCTGATCGATATCGGCCTTCGGCACTTTGAGCATCTGCAGACCGAAGGCGACGTTCTCGGCAATCGTCATATGCGGGAAGAGCGCATAGCTCTGGAACACCGTGTTGACGGGCCGCTTCTGCGGCGGCAGCGAGGCTGCGTCGATATCGCCGATGCGGATCTTGCCCGTCGTCGGCGCCTCAAACCCGCCGATCAGACGCAGCAGCGTCGTCTTTCCGCAGCCCGAGGGGCCGAGCAGGGTGAAGAACTCATTGTCCTGGATTGTGAGATTAACCGTGTTCAAGGCGGTGACGAGACCGGCGCCCTTCGTGGAGAAGGACTTCGAGACACCCTCTATACCGATCATAGCCTGCACGTTTTAGCCCCTCAGGTTTTTTATAAATAACCATTTGGTGAATAGCTAACAGCGGCAAAATTCTCCTGTCAAGCGGCGCTGACCTAGCCAAACTTAAAAATCGCCAGCATCGGCGCCAGGAAATTGTGAACCGGTAGCGCATGATTTCTCATCATCTACTCTAAGGGCATGAAACGGCTCAATAATCTCAATAGTATGTTGATTTTATTTGTATTTATGAAATGAGATAATAAGAACTTCCCCTCCAGCAACGCTCTATTCAAGAACGTGGGGAGTGCCCGTCTCAGCAATTTTTCAACAGCGACAAGAGCCGGCCTCGGGAGCGAGGCAAAGGTCAAGCTCAGTCACTACATAACTATCTGGTTACTAATTACTCGAAAGAAGTTGAACCTTTGGAGAGCTCCGTCTCTTCGAATATTCAGCTGATGCATGCTCTTCGTGTTTGCAGCCGACATGACCGGAGCTTGCCGGACAGGAACTCCCGGCGCCGCCATTCCGGTCAACCGAAAGCCCTTGCATGCCGACCAAGACTGTGCCGGCACGTTTGCCCGCAACGAGGTGTCACATGACTAATAACACAACACTTTTTAATTAAACGGTTTTTGAATATCTTGCAACCGGAGCTTTGATGAGAGAACAGGCATGGCCACTTCAGCAGATCGCGACGGCGCAATGCCGGGCACCAATCTGGCGCAGACCCGCACGCTCAATCGCCGCGCGGTCTTCGATGCCGTGCGTCGTGGCGGACCAATCACGCGCACGGAACTGGCAAAGACGATTGGCCTTACCGTTCAGGCGATCTCCAACATTGCGTCGGAACTGGAAGTTGCCGGCTTGATTCGCCAGCAGGGCAAGCGTTTGGGACAGCGCGGACAACCCGCCGTCGAGCTGTCACTCGATCCGGCGGGCGGCTATACGATTGGCCTGTCTCTCGCCTATCGCCGGGTTTCCGGCGTCCTCGTCGACCTCACCGGCACGGTCGTCGCCAGCGAGGCGCAGGATCTGATCGAGCGCGAGCCCGCCTTGATCGCCCAGACACTCGGCACTCTGGTGAACCGGCTTGTCGAGACGTCGGGGATACAGCGGCAGAAGATCTGGGGCATCGGCTGCAGCGTTCCGGGGACAGTTGAGAACGGCACGTTCTGGTATGACAAGGTTCAGGAAGCCGACGAATGGACCAAATTTCCGCTGGCGGCAAAGCTTGAAGAACTGACCGGCGTGCGAACCTTCGTCGAAAACGACGCGACCGTGGCGGCCATCGGCGAACGCCTCTACGGCATTGGCCGCGTCGCCCGCAGCTTCTTCTACCTGCATTTCAATCTGGGCGTCGGTGGCGGCCTCGTTATGGACGGCCATCATTATCGCGGCGCTTTCGGGGGCGCCGGGGAAATCGGCCATATGATCGTCAAGCCCGGCGGCCGGCTTTGCCCTTGCGGCAGCCGCGGTTGCCTGGAGCAATATGTCTCGTTCTATTCGGCGGCTGAAACCATCTGCGGCCCGACGCGCACGCCGGACGAGGTGCCCGCCGAAGAGCTGGCCGCCTGTTTTCGCGCTGGCGACGCTCGATTGCTCGCCTGGCAACAGGAGCCGGCCAATATTTGAAGATCGCCATCCGCAACGTCGAAGCCATGCTCGACCCCGATACCGTCGTCATCGGCGGCGGCTGCCCTTGGAATTGCTGGACGGAATCATCGCTGCCGCAACGCCGCTGCTACCCACGATGACGCACCGGCACTCCAACAGCCATCCGCGCCTGATGCGGGCGGAACATGCCGCCGAACTGCCGGCGCTCGGCGCCGCCGCCCTGCCGATCGCCATCGTCATGCAGCCCGGCACGTCAGGCGCCTCCTGGCGCGCGACCATCAGCAAGACGCCCATGGCCGCCAATCCGGCGCTCGCCGCCCTGGGAATCGATTCTGCCTTGGAGTAAGGAAAGACGCTTTCAAGGCATTAATTATCAAACAGCGTTTGAATAATCTTGCATCAGAGGTCTTTGACCAGCTAGGGCCATAAAAGCGCAATGCATGTCCCGTTTTTCCCGCGTGAGACTGGAAGCTACGAACAACCATCAAGCCCATCTACGTAGCCGAGCAACCCGAGAAAGGCGGACTACCTCCCAGGCGGCTTGTCGTTGCTCCTGACCTTTTGAGCATCCAGCTGCCCATGTTCGAAAGTCTTGGCGGCATCGCTGCCGTCCGGATAGGGGTTGGCCGGTTGCGAGTCCGTCTTTCTGCCCGCATCTGCACCGCGTTCATAGGCAGTTTTGTCGCCTTTGTCGGAGCGAATTCTATTGCTTTTGGGTGTCTTTGAAGCACTCGAAACATGTGCTGCCGCCGACACCGGCTGACGCTTTGTCATGGTATGCTCCTTCGATTGTATGTTTTCAGGTGATCAGCTGTCCGCTTGATGGGAGCCTGATTGCGCCGGCTCTTCCGGCGCGTGACCGCAAGAAGCAGACGCCGCCTTTCGGTATTTGCACCAGGCCTATTTGTTCTCTGAGGCAAGCTCGCCGGGCTTGAAGCCTCTTTGCCCATTCCCGCGCGCAGGAATGGCTTCTGAACTCGTCTCGTCATCATCTTCGGAAGGCGAGGATATTGAATCGTCTGCATGATCCCTGGAGGGTGCCGAGGTGTGCTCATCGCTGCCTGACGTCAACTCTTCCTCGGCTTCGCGCCAATGGCGTTCGTGCTGACCTTCCGGCTCACCTTCCGCTTGCCAGCGGGCATAGGCAGCCTTCCTGATATCGTCCTCATTCATGTCTTTCTCCATCAATGCCACTGCTATCTCGAACTCTGGCAGCGAGCTTTTGTTCCGAGCGGGAGGTGATGGTTTGAGAAGGCAGCCTTGAGTTTAGCCTGTCCAGCGTAGCGGCCGTGTCGGAAATGCATTGGGCTAGCGATGAGCCGAGTGAAGGAGGTGGGGCGACTATTCGCTCACACGGCAACCGATGCCGTCATGCGCTGAACTTGAGGAGCGCATCCGAGACATTGCGAGGATCGTACGGCTTTGAAAAGAAAACGCTGCGCTCCGGCATCTGCGTCGCCTCGGGCTGTGTCATGCCGGAGGCGACGATGATCTCGATCGGCGGCCATCGCTCGCGCACCGCGGCCGCCAGTTTCAGGCCATCCATAGAGCCCGGCATGTGGATGTCGGTAAACAATATCCGTATGTCCGGAACACTCTCGAGGAGACGGATGGCTTCGTCCGCATTGCGAGCGGAAACGGCTTCGAAACCGGCACCCTCGACGATATCGATCGCCGTCATCAGTAGCAAAGGTTCGTCTTCGACGACGAGTACCTTCGGGTTCACCTGTGTCATGCAATCCCCCTGGGTCGCTACTAACCCCGAAAACATCATTTGGTTCCATCTAGATATAAAGAAGCCACCATTATTTCGAAACGTGAAATGTGGCGTCGATTCACTGTTGCGTGAAATCGAACGCAGCATTGACCCTCATCGCTTGTATGTGGAGTCGATTCTTGAGACCAGACAAATAGGCTCGACGGATACTCCTATGACGAGCTTTTTTCAAAATAGGCCTGGCTGAGGACGAGACTCTGATATGCCGGCACGAGGAAGCAGATACCGAGACGGCAGCGGAACTTCATTGCGAATACAGCGATGTAATCGGTGGCGGCTATTGCGCGGCGAAGACGCTCAAAATGAATTGCATCGGCCTGAAGGAAATGGGTTTTGAATCCGGGTTCAACGCCAGCCTGATGCTGTAAATTGCAAATGCGGGCACTTCTCTCCAGCTCGAATAGAGATCGCGAATCTGAAACGCGTGTGGAAACGTCCCATATACCTCGGAGGCACCCACCCGCTCGAATGCGAGTTGCGCCCTCGGGAGATGATAGTACTGGCTTACCAGCATGACGCGGGAAACCTGATGCTCCCGCATATAGTCGATCGCATTGCGAGCCGTTGCCAGCGTGTTGTCGCCCTTGTTGTCGACGATGATGCGATCGGCCGGAATGCCGCGTGCCAATAGATAGGTCTGCATCGCAGCTGCTTCATCGAGCCCCGGGCCGTCGATGCTTCCACTGACAAAAAGTTTTGCGCAATATCCCGTCTGATAGCAATTCACGGCGACATCCAGTCGAGACGCCAAGATCGGCTTCGGGGTCCCATCGCCGTAAAGCGCGTTGCCGAAGACCACCGCAATATCGGCCTTGTCATAGCGCATGGTAATGCCGCGCACACAGATGATGGCAGCCGCCGCGATCCACACGATGGCTACCGTCAAGACCGCGAACTTGAGGTAGCGAAATATAAGACGCACTCTTGCGGCAATCCTTCTGCAAATCCGACTTGGCAAGTCGGATTATCTCTCTGAATTCGACACCTATATCCCGCTATCGTAAACGCCAAGCTTACGATAGCCCGGGATTATTCCGACCGGGGCTGCGGCGGCTGCCGGCACCGATCTCGCCATTCAGGCAGTTGAAGGTCCGCGTGCAGTGGCAGCGCTCGACCGTGTCGAGGCATCGCCACAAGAATGGATGCTTTTTGACCAACCTATGAAAGGTTCTTCAGGTACAGCGAGAGCAGCTGTGTCTGGGAGGAAATGCCGAGCTTGCGGTAGACATTGCGCCGGTGAACCTTCACCGTACCCGTCGAGATATTGAGCTTGAGCCCGATCGATTCCGATGAATGCCCCTGCAATACCAGCTCGACGATAGCAGTCTCGCGGCTCGTCAGGTTGAGGTCCCGCCAGACGGCATCCGCAGGCGGAATATTTCCGGTCTGGCCCGGCTTGCGCCTGCTCCTGCCGCCGGCCGCCAATTGCGCATCGAAGCGCGGCGCAAGGCCGGACCAATAATGCCTCACCATGTCAGTCACGAGTGGCTCGACTTTCCTGAGCGTCATGAATTCGGCCGGCGGAAAAATACCGGTCGTTTCGCGCCGCATCAGCGACAGCACGATCGTGACATCTTCACCGGCATTCACAAAGAAGCCGATCTCCTCGGCAAGACCGGTCTGGACATAGTAAGTGCGGTAATATTCGCTGGAAAAGAAGCGGTCCGGCGCCAGTTCCCGCATCCTGAGCACGCCTTCGCGGCGCTCGCGCGCCGTATGATAGAAGGGGTCGAGCAGATAGGGGCCGGCCTGATAGAGCGTCACGAAGACGATATGCTCTTCAGGGTCGAAGGTGCTGTAAAGATCGATCGGCCGCTCCTTGCCGCGATAGGCGAAGACGACGACATAGTCGAAGCGCACCAGCGCCGCCATCATTTGACGAAAGGTCTCTCCGAACTCGGTATCCGCCATCGCCGGTCTGCCGATCGTGGCGCTGAAGGCAGCAAAAAGGCCCTCAAGGTCGGTGCTCATCTGACGGATCCCCTCTGCCGCCCTGCGCAATACAGCGCAATTTCCATATACACCTCCCACGAAGCATTTTGCACGGAAATACCTCTTTCGGGGTATATACCTTACAGGAAGCTCAGGCTTACTCTTTCGCTAACGACGGTGGCATTAGAGCAGTAAAGACTGCCAATTCCAGACCAACCGCAGGGAACAGACGTGGCATCCGCTTCGACGAACGATATCGAATTCCGTTCGGTCACCAAGGCCTATGGCGCCGTGACCGCCGTGACGGACATCAACCTCAATGTGCCCAAGGGCGCCTTCCTGGCGCTGCTCGGTCCATCAGGCTGCGGCAAGACGACATGCTTGCGCATGATCGGCGGCTTCGAGCAGCCGAGCGAAGGCACGGTGCTGATCGACGGGCGCGAGATGAATGGCGTTCCGGCCTTCCGCCGTCCCGTCAACATGGTGTTCCAGCATTACGCGCTGTTTCCGCATTTCAACGTCGAGCAGAACGTCGCCTATGGGCTGAAGCAGATGCGCCCGAAGATCAGGTCCGCGGAGATCGGCCGCCGCGTTGCCGAGGCACTGGAGATGGTCCGACTCGGCGGCTTTGCCAAACGGCGGATCCACGAGATGTCGGGCGGGCAGCAGCAGCGCGTGGCGCTGGCGCGCGCCATCGTCAATCGCCCCTCCGTTCTTCTGCTCGATGAGCCGCTGGCCGCGCTCGACAAGAAGCTGCGCTCGGCCATGCAGATCGAGCTGCAGACGCTACAGCGCGAGCTCGGCATCACCTTCGTCCTCGTCACGCATGACCAGGAAGAGGCGCTCTCGATGGCCGATATCGTCTGCGTCATGAGCGCCGGCCGCATCCGCCAGCTTGGGACGCCGCAGGAAGTCTACGATCGGCCGGCCGATCTCTTCGTTGCTGATTTCGTCGGCAAGACCAACCGGATTGCCGCGACGATGGAAGCGGACGGCACGACGCTTCGCCTCGCGGATGGCTCCGCGATTGCGGCCGGCAAACCCCTCTCTCCCGGCGCAGCAATTGCGGCCCTTCGGCCGGAAGCAATTCACCTGACCCGCACCCGGACGACGACGGGCACATCCTTCAAGGGGACGGTTACGCATCGCATCTTCCTCGGCTCATCGGCGGAATATGCCGTCAGCGTTCCGGGGTTAGGCGATTTCCTGATCACGGCCGATCGCCGCAGCATGAGCGACAGCGATCTCGTGGCGCCGGGCGAGGAGGTTTTCCTCGGCTTCGACCCCAAAGCCATACATGTCTTTCCAGCATCGAATGCATAAGCCAAAACAAGGGAACAGCATCATGAGCAAGGATTACAAGGACAATCTCCCCATCTCCGCCGAAGGCTTCATGGATGAATTCATGCGCCTGAAACGCGGCTCCGTCAGCCGCCGCCACTTCCTGAACATCACCGGCCTTGGCCTTGCGGCGGCGGTTCTGGCGCGCTTCCCGGGTGCGCTTTCGACACCGGCCTATGCCGCCGGTGAGCTCGGCACGCAGATGTCGATCGCGACCTGGCCAAACTATCACGACCCCGCCACTTTCGAGAATTTCAAGGCCGCAACCGGTGTCGCCGTTGAGGTCAACGTCTTCGGCTCGAACGAGGAAATGCTCGCGAAATTGCAGGCAGGCGCGTCCGGCTGGTCGCTCTTCGTGCCGACGAATTACACGATTTCGACCCATCACAAGCTTGGCCTCATCGACGAACTCGATCTTTCGAAGATCCCCAACTTCAGCCAGGCGACCGAAAGCCCGCGCTTTACCAAGGAAGGGCAGATCGACGGCAAGACCTATGCCGTGCCGAAGAACTGGGGAACGACCGGCTTCTCCGTGAACACCAACAAGCTCAAGACCAAGCTTTCAAGCTGGAAGGACTTCTTCGAGATTGCCCAGACCGAAGCCGATGGCCGCGCCATGGTGCATGACTATCAGTTGACCACCATCGGCAGCGCGCTCGTTTCCCTCGGCTACGACTTCAATTCGATCAAGCCGGAAGAACTCGCCAAGGCCGAAGAGCTGCTCATCAAGGTCAAGCCGCATCTCTTCGCCATCAACTCCGACTATCAGCCATCGATGCGTTCGACCGACGCGTGGCTGACCATGTGCTGGACCAATGACGGCGCACAGCTGAACCGCGATATGCCCGAACTTGCCTATGTGCTCGGCAAGGATGGCGGCGAGATCTGGACCGACTATTACGCGATCCCGAAGGATGCCCCGAACAAGGCGGCGGGCTACGCTCTGCTCAACTACCTCATGGACCCGAAGAATGCCGTGAAGGAGCACATCGCCAACGGTGCGCCGACGACCGACAGCCGTGTCATCGCGCTGCTGCCGAAGGAGATCACCTCGAACAAGATCGTCTATCCCGACGAAGCCGCGCTGACGCCGCTGGAATTCGGTGCCGCGGCGACGCTCACCGATCCGAACCGCGCCGAACTGATGGCACGTTTCAAATCGGCCTGATCGCCTTCGCCCAACTCCGGTCCCTGCCGCCTTGGTGGCAAGGGACCGGCCTCGCCTTCCGAACCGGCGGATAAAGAACCTCTCGATGCCCCTAACCTCTGCCACCAAACGGCGCCTCGTCACTGCTGCCCTTGTCGGCCCGGCAAGTATCTGGCTGTTCGTCTTCCTGGTGCTGCCCTTCATCGCCATCATCGTCTTTGCCTTCGGCGAGCGTGCCCCGGAAGGCGGATATCAGGCGGCATTTACCTTTGAGCAATTCGCCAATCTCGGCGCTCGGGCGACAGCCTTCGTCAATACACTGATCCTGGCGCCGATCGGTGCTGCTGCCTGTCTGCTGGTTGCCTATCCAGTCGCCTATTACCTCGCCGTCAAGGCAAGTCCGCAACGCCGGCTGCTGCTGGTTTCGCTTGTTGTCGTTCCCTTCTGGACCAGTCTCCTCGTGCGCACATACGCCTGGATGTATCTGCTCGGCGCACGTGGCATTCCGCACCTGCTCGAATTCGTCGGCATCGAAAACGTCAGGCTCATCAACACACCCGGCGCGGTGCTGCTCGGTATCGTCTATGGCTACCTGCCGCTGATGATCATGCCGATCTATGTCAGCCTCGAAAAGCTCGACCGACGGCTGCTGGAAGCGTCTGCCGATCTCGGCGCCAAGCCTATCTCGACCTTCTTCGGCATTACGCTGCCGCTATCATTGCCGGGTGTCATGACCGGTGTTGCCCTGGTCACCATCCTGCTGCTCGGCGAATACCTCATTCCGCAGCTTCTCGGCGGCGGCAAGGTGTTCTTCATCGGCAATGCGCTGGTCGATCTCTTCCTGCAATCGCGCAACTGGCCGTTCGGATCGGCGATCGCCGTCACCCTCGTTGCCGTCGTCGTCATCGTCTTGCTTGTCGCCATGCGCATCGCCTGGCGCGTTGCCGGCACCCGCCAGGTGGATCTCGTCTGATGCGCGCGCTCGTCACTTTCGTCTATCTGTTTCTCTATACGCCGATCGCGCTCGTCGTGCTGTTTTCCTTCAATGCGGGCCGCAATGCGAGCGAGTTCACCGGCTTCTCGACGCAATGGTATGGGCGAGCGCTATCCAACACCTTCCTGATGGAAGCCCTGCGCAACAGCCTGATGATCGCCTTCACCAGTGCGGCGCTGGCGGCGATCTTCGGCACGATGGCGGCAATCGGCATGGAACGGCTCGGCGCCCGCACCCGCGCCATTTTCGACGGGCTCTTTGCCGCCGCGATCGTCGAGCCGGGCGTCGTCATCGGCATCGCGACGCTGGTAGCGCTGGTCGAGGTTTTCGGCGTCATCAATCCGCTGATCGCGGCCGTTTGGCCCGGCGACCAGCCGCCAAAATTCGCGCTCGGCTATGGCTCGATCATCGCGGCACATGGTCTCTTTACGATGGCGCTGGTGACGATGATCGTGAAGGCGCGCATCGCCGGCCTCGGACGCGACATCGTCGAGGCATCCAGCGATCTCTATGCCACGCCGATGACGACGTTCCGGCAGATCGTCCTGCCACAGATCATGCCGTCTATCCTCGCCGGCTTCCTGCTCGCCTTCACCTTTTCCTTCGACGATTTCATCATCGCCTTCTTCGTCGCCGGATCGAACACGACACTGCCGATCTATGTGTTCGCCTCCATTCGCCGTGGCGTGACACCGGAAATCAATGCGATCGCGACGATGGTGCTGATCGCCTCACTCATCCTCATTTTCATCGCGCGCTTCCTGATGCGCGAAAAGACAACGACAAACTGACCGGGGAAACATCATGATACTCAAGGACCGGGTCGCAATCGTCACCGGAGCCGGCTCGGCATCGGTCGCGCCGGCGCGCTCATCATGGCGCGCGAAGGCGCGCATGTGGTTGTCGCCGACATTGATTTGGCCAATGCCGAGGAAACGGTGAGCCAGATTGCGGCTGCCGGCGGCAGCAGCGAAGCCCTCGCGGTCGACGTGACCGACGACACCGCGCTCGAAGCGGGAATTGCCGCGATTGCCGCCCGTCACGGCCGCATCGATATCCTGCACAATCATGCGGGATCGCAGGTGGCGGGCAGTCTCGAAGACGTGGCGGTCGCAGGCTTCGACACCTCCTGGAGCCTGAACGTCCGCGCTCATTTCATGGCATCCCGCTTCGTCATGCCGGTCATGAAGAAGGCGGGTAAAGGGGTCATTCTCAACACCTCGTCTTCATCGGGTGTGCTCTATGACCGCGAAATGATCGCCTATACGACGAGCAAACATGCTGTCATCGCCATGACCAGGCAGATGGCAGGCGATTACGCCCGGTTCGGTGTTCGCGTCAACGCGCTCTGCCCCGGCTGGGTCGACACGCCGTTCAACGCCCCGTTCATCGCGCAGATGGGTGGCCGTGGCGCCATCGAAAGCTATATTGCCGAGAAAGTGCCGCTCGGACGATGGGCCGACGTTTCGGAAATTGCCGAGCCGATCCTCTTCCTCGTCTCGGACCGATCCTCCTACATGACGGGCCAGATTCTCGTCGTTGATGGCGGCGAAACGGTCGTCTAGGCGACGCCGCAATCGATCCGCTGAAATAAAGCCAAGGCGCTTTCCATGGCTGGTGAACGGCTGCGATAGCACAAGCCATCCAATCCAACAGACGCATAGGTAGGACTACCCATACCGCGACCCACCTCACGACAATCAAAGCCATCACGAGCGACTTTCGGCTCGATCGGAACCTTGTCGCTGTGCAAGCCGATCTTAAGGCAGCACGACCTATTGAATGCCATTGCCCCGGCCAGAAGCTGACTTTGCTGATCGGCGGCTGCCTCTGCGAAAGACGCGCAAGTGCGCCCTATATGGTTCATCATCGCGCTGATGCTCGCAGGCATATTGGAATGGAGCCGCCACGCCCTACCTTCCTATTAATTGTTGGAGGAAATGGGATGACGGTTACCTATCATGTGGGCAAGCATGACGGCGGATACGCATATCGGCTTGGCGATGTTTGGTCGGAGACATTTCCGAACCACGACAGTGCACTCGCTGCAGCAAAGTCTGCCGCGCAGCGGCAGCATGTCGAGGGGCGCGATGCCGAGATATCGTACCAGCTTCCCGATGGGCATTGGCAGACGGAACATGTCGGCGGAGGAGATCGTCCCGATACCGAAGTGATCGACGACGAAAAGGACCGGCATCACAGATAGTCTGACAGCGCTGCGCCGCGGAGAGGAACGGGAACATGAGAACGATTAACTACTCGATCCTACAGAGGGTCTAGCCGACACGCAAAACAGTCAGGCTCCGGCCCTCGACCCGCAAGCCTTGTTCGCTAGCCGCTCCGTCTGTCGTGGCTGCCGAATCTGATGTCGTGAGTTCCACGATCCAGCGTCTGTCCTCCGGGAGATTGAAGCTGGTCTCTTCTTCCCGCGGATTGAACAGAAGCAATACGTCGTCCCATCCCTCCTCGAAGGGCTGCTCGCGCGACAAACGCAGGGCTATGGTCGTGCTCTCATCCTCTTTCCAGCGTTCTTCCGTCTGCTCGCCGCCATCGGGATTGAGCCAGACGACGCTCAGGCCATCGCGCCAGCTCTCCCGTCTGAAAATGGAATGGTCCTGGCGCAGTGCGATCAGGCGCCTGGTGAATGCCTGCAAGGCTTCCGTGCTCTTATAAGGATGCTGCCAATTAAGCCAGCTTAGTTCCGTATCCTGGCAATAGCCGTTATTGTTGCCCATCTGGCTGCGGCCAAATTCATCGCCGGCAAGCAGCATCGGCGTCCCATGCGACAGGAACAGGGTCGCCAGGAGATTCCTCCTCTGCCGATCCCGCGTCCGGATGATGCCCTCATCATCGGTCGGACCCTCGGCCCCGTAGTTGAAACTGCGGTTGTCGTTGTGGCCGTCCTCGCCGCCTTCACCGTTCGCCTCATTATGCTTGTCGTTGTAGGAGACGAGGTCGTTGAGCGTAAACCCGTCATGGGCCGTGATGAAGTTGACGCTCGCCCATGGCCTGCGCCCGCGCAGGTCATAGACATCTCCCGAGCCCAGAACCCGCGCCGCGAAATCTCCCGTCGTGCCAGGCGTGCCTTTCCAATAGTCGCGCACCGTATCGCGATACTTGTCATTCCATTCCGCCCAGCCCGGCGGAAAGCCGCCGACTTGATAGCCACCGGGGCCGATGTCCCAGGGTTCGCCGATGAGCTTGACCTTGGAAAGCACCGGATCCTGGCCCACTGCATCGAAAAAGCCGCTGCGCTGATCAAAGCCGTTCGGCTCGCGGCCGAGAATGGTGCCGAGATCGAAGCGGAAGCCGTCGACATGCATTTCCTCAGCCCAGTAGCGAAGCGAATCCGTCACCAGTTGCAACACGCGCGGATGCGACGTGTTGATGGTGTTACCCGTGCCGGTATCGTTGATGTAGTAGCGAGGCTCTTCCGGCATGGTTCGATAGTATGAGAAATTGTCGATGCCCTTGAACGACAAGGTCGGACCGAGTTCGTTGCCCTCCGCCGTGTGGTTATAGACGACGTCGAGGATCACCTCGATGCCGGCGTCGTGGAAGGCGCGCACCATCTCTCGGAAACCCGAAAGCCCCTTCGGCCCGTAATAGCGCGAGGCCGGTGCGAAAAAGGCAAGCGAGTTGTAGCCCCAATAATTGCGCAGGCCTTTGTCCAACAGATGGCTGTCATCGGGAAAGAAGTGGATCGGCAACAGCTCGATCGAGGTGATGCCAAGGCTTTTGATGTAGTCGACGATCGCTCTCTGGCCAAGCCCGTCGAACGTCCCGCGCAGTTCCTCGGGAATTGCCGGATGAAGCATCGTCATTCCCTTGACGTGGGCTTCATAGAAGATTGTCTGCGACCACGGCACGGACGGCTTTTGGCCCAGCGACTGCTCTCCCCCACCAAGATCGATGACGCGGCATTTCGGCATCTGGGCAGCACTATCGGTCTCGTCGAAGGAGAGATCCTTCTGGTCGTCATCCAGTCTGTAGCCGAACTGCGCCTGCGACCACGCGATATCGCCGATCAGTTCGCGAGCGTAGGGATCGATGAGCAGCTTGTTCGGATTGAAGCGGTGCCCCTTCTCCGGGTCGAACGGCCCGTGGATACGGTAGCCGTACAAGGCACCAGGTTTTAATCCTGGGATATAACCGTGCCAGATCTCGTTGGTATATTCGGGCAACTCGATCCGCTCGATTTCCCGGCTACCTGTCTCATCAAAGAGGCAGAGTTCGACTCCCTCGGCAAAGGCACTGAAGAGCGCGAAATTGACACCATGTCCATCATAATTGGCCCCGAGGCGCGTGAAATCACCTGGCTCGATCGAATGCCGCTTTGCCTCGTCTGTCATGGAATCCTCATCGTTGATGCGCACCAGAAACACGATATGGCGAGCTTTGTTCCCTCAGATCGGGAGACTTCTGTCGACTGCGCGCCTGCCCCTCAGTTGCGGCCGATGAGGAGCACGACAGGGCCAGCGCGTCTGTCTGCACGTAGCCGGTCAGATCCGCCGATGGGAGGCCGACGAGGTGTGAACTCGAACCATCCAGTCACTTTTTTGAAACTTTCATATTGGCCCGGAACCGCGCCCGTCCGTCGACGTTAGAGGCGATAACGGAGGAATATGATGACGGATGAAAGAATGGCTTGGATCAACGCGCGCGCCTATGACCTGTGGCAGCACGCGGGGCGACCTCAGGGCAAGGACCATGAGCATTGGCTGCAGGCTGTCGCGGAACGCGATTTGATGGAACAGACGCGGGCATCCCATGACGGCGCCGAAATCTTGGCGCGCAACCAGGCCGATGCGCGGGAAACGAACCGACGCCATCGAGTGCTGATCGTCGAGGACGAGCCAATTCTGCGTCTTGACGCTATCGATATCCTCAAGGGGGCCGGTTTCGACACACTTGAAGCAACCAATGCCGATGAAGCCCTGGTGCTCTTTAAGCAAAACCGGATTGATACCCTCTACACGGATATCAACATGTCGGGATCGATGGATGGTCTCGGCCTTGCCAGGAGAGTTTTGTCTCTGTGGCCGAAGACCAGGATCATCATCGTATCGGGGTTTGTGCGGATGGCCCGTTCGGACCTTGCCCGGGGGATGGCCTTCGTCGCAAAACCTGTTTCGGCGGCAACGCTCGTGAGACTCGTATCGGCACGCGGAACGGCAGATGCGTCTCCATAATGGGAGGTGTGACCAGCTAAATTATTCAAATTTTTCACTCAAAGCGATCTTGATCGCCACTATTCGATTTGGATTGAGGGCGCTGCACGGCAACGACTTGCCGTGCAAGCCGACTTGGATCCGGAGCCGAAACGCAAAAACGCCCGCGTCATGAGCGGGCGTTGAGCAATCAGGAAGATTAAATGCTATGCAATTAACGCGCAAGCGATGCGCGGGCGACGGTGCGGATATCAGCCCGGTCGATGCCAAGGTCTTCCAGCTCGCGGCTGGACATGCGACCAAGTTCGTTAACGGTCTGACGGAACCGGCGCCAGTTGTTGAAAGAGCGTGCTACGTTCATGATAATCCCCTTTCTGAGGGCTATGACGTCAGCAACCTTGCTTGGTTCCGGCGTCGTTTCGATGATTGAGATATAGCCATTTCAATCGATTTAAAACAGAGACAATCCATCATTCCACCCATGCATTGAGTGCATGGGTTCTCGTGGATCAGAAAGAGGTGATCGTTTTTTAGGCTTTGGGTGACCGACGCTACCGATCCACCTTGAGACTGGTGTTCGAGGCGGTTGCTCGCCAAAGTCCGGCTCAATGCCCAGATTTCCGGTGAATGCCGAAACTACAGAAACATGGCGTATTGTTGATCATGAAGCTTACGAGCTATAAGGTCGTCGGGCGAGCTAGATGGCCGTCGAAGATTAAGAGGAAGTGTTATGCCTACAGGGACCGTAAAGTTTTTCAATGAAGACAAGGGTTTTGGCTTCATTACCCCCGAGAACGGGGGAGCGGATGTGTTCGTTCATGTGTCTGCCTTGCAGCGGGGCGGTTCGCTCAGAGAAGGTGAAAAGGTCAGCTACGAATTGGGCCAGGATCGCAAGACCGGCAAGTCGAAGGCCGAAAACGTCAGCGTACTCTGATCGTATCGGTTAGACGAATGTCTACGGATTAGCCTGATTCAATATAAGAAATTGGGCCGGGCTAAACCAATCCCATGTATCATGGGATTGGGACCGTGGGCGTCGGCGCAGCCGACGATTGACTTATTTGCGCTGGCGGAGCTCCAGCGAGCCTCAATCCGAGAGCACATAGTGGTCGTCTGAAACCTTTTGGTAGATTGCCTCGGGGGCTACATGTCCGACCGGCTTCAGCGGAGATCCTGACGGATCGGCAACAACCGCATTGACCCGCCTTCTCGCCGGATCCGGATTCGGCACAGCCGACAACAGCGCACGTGTATAGGCGTGACTGGGATTGCCGAAGACATCGGCGCGCGTGCCGATCTCGACGATCCGGCCCATGCACATGACCGCCACCCGATGGCTCATTCGTTCCACCACCGCCATATCATGCGAGATGAACAGATAGGAGAGGCCGAACTCCTGTTGAAGCTCGATCATCAGGTTGACCACCTGCGCCTGGATGGAGACGTCAAGCGCCGAGACGGGCTCGTCGGCAACGATGATCTTCGGCGAGAGCGTCAAGGCTCGCGCGATACATAGGCGCTGGCGCTGACCGCCGGAGAATTCATGTGGGTAGCGGTCGAGATGGTCGGCTGACAGACCGACTCTTTCCAACAGATTCACCACCCTGTCACGCAACGCCGTGCCCATTTCGACGCGGTGGACGATCAGCGGCTCGGCCACCTGGTCGAATGCCGTCAAGCGCGGATCGAGAGCCGCATAGGGATCCTGAAAAACGATCTGCATGTCGCGCCGGCGCGCCTGCAGCCTTGGGCCCGAAAGAGAAAGAAGATCTTCTCCGGCAAGCTCGACATTACCGGATGTCGGCTCAATCAGACGCAGGATGGACCGGCCGGTCGTCGATTTACCGCAGCCGGACTCGCCGACCAGAGCCAGCGTTTCGCCCTCATGCAGGTCGAACGAGACATTCTCGACGGCGTGAATATTGGCGACGTGCCGCTGAAGTACCCCCTTTCGGACCGGAAAACGGGTCACCAGATCGCGTACGCGCAGAAGCGGCTGTTTCTCCGCTTTGGTTCCTTCCTGGCCCACCGGTAAATCCGGCGTCTCGTCGCCAAAGGCGCGGGGTCCGGTAAAGGCGGCCATCGAGCCAAGTTTTGGAACAGCATTCAGCAGTTGGCGTGTGTAGGCTTCCGTCGGTGCTGCAAACAAATCAGCCGTGAGGTTCTCCTCGACCTTGCGCCCGTGGCGCATGACGACGACCCGATCGGCAATTTCGGCGACGACGCCCATGTCATGGGTAATGAACAGCAGCGACATTCCGTCCTGCCGGGCGAGCTCCTTCAACAGATCGAGGATCTGCGCCTGGATGGTCACGTCCAGCGCCGTCGTCGGTTCATCAGCAATCAGAAGCCGCGGCGAACAGGCAAGCGCCATGGCAATGACGACGCGCTGACGCATGCCACCCGATAGCTCATGCGGAAATTGCCGGAAGCGGGTCTCGGCCTCCGGGATGCGGACGCGTTTCAACAGTTCGAGCGCGCGCGCTGTGGCGTCCTTGCCATTGACCTTCCTGTGATGCCTGACGACTTCGGCGATCTGTTCGCCGATGGTGAAAACGGGGTTCAGGCTGGTCATCGGCTCCTGGAAGATCATGGCGATCTCGTCGCCGCGTATCCCCTCAAGCTCTGCCTCGGGCAGGGTCGCAAGATTGCCGATGCTCCCGTCACGCCTTGAGAATTTGAGAGCGCCGTGCTCGATACGGCCACTGTTGAAGGTGGTGAGGCCGAGGATCGCCATCGCGGTCACTGACTTCCCTGATCCGGACTCCCCCACGACGGCAACACACTCGCCCGCTTCGATACCAAACGAAAGATCGTCGACCGCAATGAGCTTGCCATTGTCAGTCTGAAAGCTGACGCGGAGATTTTCGACGGAAAGAAGCGGTGCCGTAGCCATCGTGGGCCTCAAATGAACGAATGGGAGGAGGCCACCGGGTTGCGGAACAACCCGGTGGCCTAATGCGATCAATTGGTGGCGATTGAGACTGCGCCGGCGCGGAAATCGAGGACATAGGGAATATGTCCCGGCAGCGGCTTCCAGTCGATCTTCCGGTTCATGCCGTAGGATTCATAGGGCCGATAGAGCGGGATGAACGGCGCTTCGTCCTTCACATGCTCCATCATTTCGGCATAGGCTTTCTTGCGCTCGTTGACGTCAGTGGAATAGCGGAACCGCTCCCACATGGCGTCATAGGCTGGCGTCGACGACCACGATGCTTCCGTACCCGCGCCCTTCGGAGCCCACATCGTGCCGAAGGACCCGGCCGGATCGGCAAAATACATCGGGTTCGACCAGTTGCGCGCATCCAGGTCGGCATCGGCGGCGGTCCATTTCGGCGTGACGTTGATGTTCATCGGAACACCGACGGCTGCCCACATTTCCTTGATCGCCTGCGCCGCCAAAAGCCCGTTGGTGTAGTAGGTGGCGTCGGTATCGTAGCGCACGGGTGAGCCGTCATAACCGGCTTCCTTCAGGAGCTTCTTTGCCTTTTCCGGATTGTATTCGAATGTTTTCAGCTCCGGCATGTAAAGCGCGCCATACTGCGGATAGGTGTGGGTGCTGGGAACGACGGCCTTGCCGAGCCACAGCGACTCGTTGAGCAGGTCGCGGTCGATCGCCAGGCTCAGCGCCTCGCGGATCCGCTTGTCCTTCAGCACGCCATTCTTCGTGTTGAAGATGACGACGTGGAAGAGCGGCGTGACGGCGCCTTCGATCTTGAGCTGCGGATTGGAGGCGATTGCGTCGAGCTGGTCCGGCGGTACGTTGGTGATGAGATCGACTTCACCATTGGCAAGCGCCGTGGTGCGCGCGGCCATTTCCGGGATACGACGGATGGAGACCGTTTCAAACGGCGCCTTCTCACCGAAGAAGCCGTCGAAGCGCGTGTAGGTGAGGCTTTCATTCGGCGTGTATTGGGTAATCCTGTAGGGGCCGGTGCCGATCGGCTTCAGCGCGAAAGCGTCGAAGTCGGACTTCTCAAGCTCATTCGGATCGCCCGAAAGGCTCATAATGTACTTCTTCGGAACGATCGATCCTTCCGAGGTGTTGAGGAGCGTCTCGAAGAGCGGTTCCGGCTTCTCCGTCGTGAAACGGACGGTGCTCTCGTCAATGGCTTCGGCCTTGACGAAATTGGCGAAAAACTGGCGATGGATGCCGGCAAACTCCGGCGTCATATCCTTGAGCAGACGCTCGAAGGTGAAGACGACATCGTCGACCGTCAGCGGATCGCCATTCTGAAACTTGACGTCGTTGCGGATCTTGACTTCGAATACGGTCGGCGAGATCTGCTTCCACGAAGCTGCAATCCCCGGCTTGAAGGCTGCCTCCGGCTTGGAATAATCCTTCTCGATCAGCGGATCGAAGGCGTTGTAGTACATTTGCGAACCCGTATTGCTGAAGTCCTTGCCGGGATCCAGGAATGGCGGAAGGTTCTGAACGCCGACCCGCAGATCGGCGGCCATGGCCGAGGTGGAGAGCAGCAGCGCCGCAGTCAGCGCGAGCGTTGTTTTCGATGTCATGACGTGTCCCTCTTGAGAGCAAGGTTTCCCCTTCCGTCCGGCGCGCGGCGCGGCAGGGCATGAGATAAAGGGGCTTGAATGCGAGGTCGCCAGCGGCCCGGCCGCGGGCGACCTATTTCAGTTTTACGTCGAGCGCATCGCGCAGCCAGTCGCCGATCAACAGCACCAGCAACGACACGACCATGATCATCAGCGATGGCGCCAGCGCCACCCAGGGAGCTGTAGCAAGGTAATCCCGGCCAGCTCCCACCATCGAACCCAGCGTCGCGGTCGGCGGCTGGACGCCGAGACCGAGGAACGACAGCGACGATTCCAGGAGGATCAAGGCGGAGAAGGTCATGGTCCAGATAACGATGATCGGCGACGTCACATTCGGAAGAATGTGACGGAAGAGGATGCGCGCATGCGAGGCACCGGCCGCCCTCGACGCTTCGATGAAAGGCTGCCTGGAGACTGACAGTACCTGAGCGCGCACGACACGGGCATAGACTTCCCAGCCGGAAAGCCCGATGACGGAAATCAGCACCGCCAGCGAGTTCCCGAGCATGGCAATCGTCAGAAGCGCGATCAGCGTGAAGGGAACGGCCATCTGCACATCGACGATGGCGATCAGGAAGGCACCGAGCCGGCCGCGGAAATATCCGGCGACCACCCCGAAAGCGACACCGACGAGGAGGCTGATGAAGCTGCCGGCAAGCGCAATGAGCATGGTCAATTGCAGGCCGGACAGGGTTCGCGAGAGGACGTCGCGTCCGAGTTCATCCGTGCCGAGCAGGTGGGTTGCCATCGCCCGGTCGAAACCAACGGGGGGACGAAGGCGGGCAAGCAGCGTCTGCGCATTGGGATCGAATGGTGCAATCGCCGGGCCGGCGAGCGCCAAAGCAAGAACAACGGCAAAGGCGGCGAGATAAACGCGCGGCATCAGCCCGGCCTTTGCCCAGAGACGCCCGACACCGCTCTTGGCCGTGCGTCGCGGCGCCTTGGCGGCTGGTTTCAACGCTATCGTTTTCGGGGATGTGGCGATGTCGCTCATGATGAGGCTACCTTCACACGAGGATCAATCAGGGCATAAATGACGTCGATGACGACGGAGGTGACGACCACCAGGCTGGCAATGAAGATGACGCCGAACTGCAGCACCGGATAATCACGGCCGATGGCCGCATAGACGACGAGGTCACCGATGCCCTTGGTGGCAAAGACTGCCTCGACCAGCACGCAGCGCCCGACCATGCCGGCCACCTGCAGGCCGATGATGGTGACGACAGGGATCGCGGCATTGCGCAGCGCATGCTTGCCGATGACCAGCAACTTCGACAGGCCTTTGGCACGGGCAGTGCGGATATAGTCCTGGCTCATCACGTCGAGCATGGCGTTGCGGGTAAAGCGCAGGATTTCGGCCACCATGAGCGCCGACAGCACGAGCGCCGGCATGACGAAATGCAGCGGCGTCGCCGAGCCCGAGCTTGGAAACCAGTGCAACCTCAGCGAAAAGACCAGGATCATCAGGATAGCGAGGACGAAATTCGGCGTCGCATAGCCGATAAAGGCCACCCCCATGATAATAGACCCGATCGCCTTTCCCCGTTTCAACGCAGCAACGATGCCGAGCGGCACGCCGACGGCGATGGAGAAGAACAGCGCATAGGCAAACAGGATCAGCGTATTGGGCAGGCGTTCGGCATAGATGTCGGCGACCGGCCGCCGCTCGTAGAGACTGAGGCCGAAATCGCCCGACAGCAACCCGCGCACGAACTGGAAGAACTGCACCCAGATCGGCTGATCGAGACCCAGCTGTTGAACCATCGCCGCGCGGGTTGCCGCATCGGTTCCGGGCGGGAGCAGATAGTCCATCGCATCGCCGGAAAGCCGGGTTGCCGCGAAAACGGCAGCGACAACAACGCAGAGCGTGATGATCGCCCCGATCGTGCGCCGGGTCAGGAAATCAAGCACGAACCTGTTTCCTTCTCTCCGCCCAATCGATCTCCGAGAAAGGCTGCATCGGCGCAACCCACGGGCGCTCGCCCGACTTACGGAAGGGGACGCGAACGTGGAACGGATCGTTACCATGAACGTCGATGGTGAGCTCGCCATCCTTGATCTCGAGATCCGCATAGGCAGCTGCCGTCAATGGCATGGTGGTAAAGCGCTCGCTCAGCGACTGGATCGTCACGTGCTGGATGTTGCCGACATTGGTGATGGTGTTCCAGTGAACATGGCCGGAGAGCCAGAGGGCGGCATTACCGTTTTCCTCGACCGCTTTGCGGACAGCCGCATGGTCGGGATAGGTCGAATATCCGGCGTTGCGCTCGAAATAGTAGTTGCCGATCTGCGAATGGCCGGAGAGCGGGACATGCGTCGCGATAATAGCCGGGCGCTCATCCGCCTTGAGAGCTTCCACCAGCCATTCCAGATGAGCACCGGTGCTGTTGAAACCTGTCTCCATGTCGATCTTCACATCCGGCTGCCAGGCGATCAGCCGGAATTCGCCGAGATCGTGGACGCTGCTCTGCATCGATTGACCGAAGATCGCTTCATTATCGGCAATGCTCAGATTGTTGACGTCGTGATTGCCGAGCACATGGACGCGCTTGCCGCGAAAAGTGGAGAAGATCGCGGCAAGTTCCGAGGCGAAACGGTAGTCTTTTTCATGCGTCGTATCAGAGATGTGGTCGCCGAGATCGAGGACCAGATCGACATTCCGCTCGATGGCACGATCGATGAACTGCCTCACCACAGGCAGGCCATCCCAACCGGCTTCCTTCGTGTGAGACTGGGGGCCGTGATGGATATCGGTGATGATTGCGATCTTCATGGAGATGCTCCTGAGCTGGTCCTTTGGGGCTCTCGACCCCGTCTTCGACAGCATGAGTACGCTGCGTCGATGACAGTTTCATGAATTAATCTCAATATTATTTATCATTGACATTGAGCTTTCCTCAATGCACTTATCGATGACAACAGAGGAGCGGACGTGCCTGATCTCGATATCGATGCAAGAGGTTATCTTATTGATCTCGATGGAACTTTGATAAGCGGCCAAACCGTCTTGCGAGACGCGCGGTGGCTGCTGAATGCGGTCGCCGGCCGGTTCGTTCTCGTCTCCAACAACGCCGAACACACGCCGGCTCAGCTTTCCAGAATGCTGCAGACCATCGGCCTTGCTGTCGATGCCGACAGCATCATTCTCGCGGGAACAAGCGCGATCGACAGGATCGCTGCCGAGCAACCGGACGCCTCCCTGCTGTTGCTTGCCAGTCCCGCCCTCCGCTCCTATGCGAGGCGCAGAGGCTTGCAGTTGGACACCCCTCGCCCGGACGTCGTCCTCGTTGCCCGCGACCGGCAGTTCTCCTATGCGAAACTCGCGGCGGCGGTCTCGGCACTTACCGATGGGGCTCGGCTTGTGGTCGCCGCGCCGGATCTCAGCCACCCAGGCACCGACGGCCGGCCTATTCCGGAAACCGGAGCATTGGCCGCCGCCATCATTGCCTGCGCCGGCACGCGCGACTACACCGTCATCGGCAAGCCGGAACGGGCGCTGTTCGAGATGGGATGCCGCCGCCTCGGCATCGACTTTTCCGATGCGGTCATGATCGGCGATAATCCACAGACCGACGGCCTCGGCGCGCGACGCCTCGGCATGCGTTTCTGGCAAGTGCATGATGGCAGCATAAGGCATACGCCGCAGCTTGCGGTGGTCTAGAGCAATTCCAGCAAAAGTACGCAGCGATTTTGCTTAGGGAATTGCATGAAAGCAAAGAGATTGCATGAAAGCAAAGAGATAGAGCATTTCCGTCTCTCAGTTTAGAACGGACATGCTCTAAGACAATGTGAGGGTAGTTTTCGCATGGCGGTGGAACGAGACAAGGCACCCAGCGCGCAGGAGTTTTCCGGCGTCGTCGATCGTATCCGCGCGGTGCGCAAGGATCTGGCGCCGACCGCCGGCCGGATTGCCGACTTCATCACACAGCACGCCTCGGACGTGATCCACATGTCTGTCACGGAAGTCGCGGAAAAGGCCGGCGCCAGCGAGGGGAGCGTCATCGGCTTCTGTCAGGCGATCGGCGCAAGAGGCTTCCAACAGATCAAGATCTCGCTCGCCCGCGATCTCGTTCAGCCGGTTCAATTCATCCATGAGGACCTGACCCCGAGCGACAACATCGCCTCGGTCGTCGAGAAGGTATTTCAATCCGACCTACAGGCGCTTCAAGACACGCAAAAGGCCCTCGACATCGCCGCCCTATCGCGCGCGGTCGACGCCATCCGCAAGGCAAGCCGCGTCGAGGTGTTCGGGATCGGCAGTGCCGCTCCGATCGCCGAGGACATGAATTATCGTCTGCTGCGCATCGGCATTCTCTCCCGCGCAAGCGTCGACAGCCATGTGCAGGCCATTGTCGGATCCCTGGCGGACGCCTCGACCGCCGTCATCACCATTTCCCATTCCGGCAGCACGGTCGAAACTCTGACGGCAACGCGCCTTGCCAAGGAAGCCGGCGCAACCACCATCGCCATCACCAATTTCGGCAAATCCCCCCTCTTGGCTCAAACCGATATCGTCCTGAACACACTCGCCCGCGAGACCCAGTTCCGCACAGAGGCCATGACCAGCCGCATCGCCCAGCTCGCCATCGTCGACGCCCTCATCGCCTGTCTTGCCCTTGCCGACTATGAGCGGGCCACCCAGACCATCGCAAAGACATTCGACGTGCTCTCGACAAAACGCGTTTGAGCGAAGGGCCAAGACCGACCTCCGTCGAGCCTCATGCAGCTTGCTGCAGGACAGATTCTGCGTCTCCAGCAGGTCGTCTCAAGGCTGCTTCAGCGCGGGCGACGGAGCGCCCGTATCTTGCCGCTGCCGCCACCGCCGGCGAAGAAGCTATCCTTACCGTCGGACTCGAGGCCTGAAACGCCGGCGCCCTCGGGCATTTCCAATCGTTCCAGTACTTCGCCGGTGACAGGATCGATACGGCGAACATCGCTTTCATCGCCCTCCCAAGTGCCGTGCCACAATTCGCCGTCGACCCAAGTGACGCCGGTGACAATGCGGTTGGATTCGATCGTGCGCCTAATAGCGCCGGTCTCGGGGTCGATCTCGATGATCTTGCGGCCACGATGCTGGCCGACCCACAGGCTGCCCTCGCACCAGGCAAGGCCTGAATCGCCGCCATTGCCCGGTGCAGGAATGGTGGAGACTATCTTTCCGGTTTCCGGGTCGAGTTTGTGGATCCGGTCTTCGGCGATCTGGTAGAGATAGCGCCCATCGAAAGCAGTTCCTGCATGCGAGGCGACGTCGATCGAGCGCAGTTGCGCACCGGTTTCCGGGTCAAGGGCATGCAGCTTTTCGCCGGAGGCAAACCAGACGTGCTGGCCGTCGAAGGTGACGCCATTGACGCGGGGAGCGTTGTCGAAGGGGCCATATTCGCGAATGACCTCGGCTTGAGACTTTTTCATTGTATCCATCCTCCACTCAGAAGCTGTTGAATTCGATGGCCCAATCCTAGTCGCTCGGCAGAGGTCCCGGGAGTAACAATGTCGTCGGGAAGCCGACGACCGGCGGCATCATCCAGCGGCGGGCACGACCATTGCCAACACCTTGCACCTTGCCGCCGGCTGCCAAGGCATCAAGCGCACGCTGTATCGTGCGCGGGCTTATCGCTAGCGCGATCGCCAGCGCCGAACTGGACCAGGCTTCGCCGTCCGCCAGCAAAGCCAGCACGGACGCATGCTCCGCCTCTATGGGCGGCGCCAGTACGACGATATCGCGTTTCCCATGCGCCGTCAGCGCAAAGCCGCGCGCCGTCGCGTCGATATCGGCGAACGGCTCCACCGCCGCTCGCAGCCTCCCGATCTCCACCCTCAACCGCGCCCTGTGGGATTCGTCGGCATGACGAGCGCGGAAAGCACGGGAGAGCAGTGCCTCGCGCGGCGCGTCCGCCGGCGCTGCTTCGGCAAGGACTCGCGCCAGCGCAAATAGAACCGGCCGGGTTGCCAACGGCACCGTGTCATTCCCACGACGCACGACATTGCGGCAGGCGTCGATGACCAGTGCGCCGGAGGATAACAGCACCTCCACCTCGGCGAGCGACAGCAAACTTTCCGTGCCCTGTGTGATCAAGCGCGCCGCCGGCGTGTGAAGCGCGTCAACAGCATCGCGTACTTCGACGCTAAGGGCTGGAATACCCGCCTTCTGTGCTGCGTCGGCTGCACGCATCAGAGCAGCACGGGCCGACGCCGTGCGAATGCGGCGGATGGCAATGCCGGCAACCGCGAGCTCATGGCTTGCCCTTGCGGCTGGCGGCAGTGGTGAGGAGTCAAATTTGGCGACCAGCCGCTCTGCTTCGTCGAGATGGCCGACAAGCAGCAGGCGGCGGATCTGCAGATTGCGGGCATGGGCGGCATTGATGCGGTCGCCATGCTTGTCGAGAACGGCTCGCGCCGTCTCCAGCACTTTTTCGGGCCAGCCGAGATCGCGCGAAACGAGGGCAATTTCCGCCTCGGCGACGATGCAACGGGCTCGGGCGACAATCTCGCGGGGGCCGAAAGCGCGCGCAGCACTCTTCAGCAGCGCCTTGGCACGGTCAAAATCACCGAGCTGGGCCATGGCAATGCCGCGAAGCGCCAGCGCCGGAGCGTCGTCGCGCAATGCCACACGCTTCATGGCTCCCAGCGCATCGCCAGATGCGAGCGCCTGTGCGGCCGCGACGATCAGCGAGTCCATCGAAATCCCGTCACACTTGTAACTCCCACCCGTCCGAACCCTAGCGGTAAGTTATTCCTCATCGGGCGGCAAGATCTTGCCCCCGCCGCAACCTAACCCGCAGACGAAGGAGAAGATCCATGACCATGCACAGAACAGGAACGCGCAAGGAATGGCTTTCCGCCAGGCTTTCCCTACTGGATCAGGAAAAGGAGCTGACGCGGCGCAGCGATGAAATCGCCGAGAACCGTCGGGAATTGCCTTGGGTCAGGGTAGAGAAGGACTATCGGCTCGAGACCGAACAGGGGACGGTTCCGCTCTCGGCGCTCTTCAAGGGACGTTCGCAGCTTCTCGTCTATCACTTCATGTTCGGCCCGGACTACACGGCCGGCTGCCCATCCTGTTCGTCGATTGCAGACGGATTCAATGGCATTGCCGTGCATCTCGAAAACCATGACGTCGCCTTTTCCGCCGTTTCCCGGGCACCGCTCGAAAAACTGCAGGAATTCAAAAGGCGCATGGGCTGGACCTTCGACTGGGCTTCGTCAGCAAACAGCGATTTCAACCACGATTTCAATGTCTGGTTCTCCCCGGAAGAGCAACGCGACGGCAGCATCGAATACAACTACCGCCGCGAGCCGCCGATGCCCGAGCCCCTGGCCAGCAAGACGGTGCAGCAATGGGAGCTGCGCGGCAGCGAAGGCCCGGTCGCTCAGATCGCCTCGATGACGGGAACGGACGTCGCAACCTATACGCGCGACCGGCCGGGTGTAAGCGCGTTCACAATCCAGGACGGTGAGATCTATCACACCTATTCGTCCTATGCCCGCGGGCTCGACGGCCTTTGGGGCATGTATCAATGGCTCGATCGGGCGCCGCTCGGTCGCAACGAAACGGGTGTATGGTGGCGCCATCACGATCGTTACGGAGTGGCCTAATGTCCAGATTGTCCGAAACACGTGCAAGGGCCGGCGCGCATGCCGCCGGCCTGCTTCAATCGGTAAGCGTCGCTCGCTGGCTTCAACTCGCCGCAGCGCCCGTCTTTGCCGGCATGGCGTTGCTCACCGCACACGATCCCGCGGCCGACATGATGTGCTCGGCGCAAGGCAGCTCGATGCTAAGCGGCATGGTGCCGATGTATCTGTTGATGAGCCTGTTTCACCTGGGTCCGTGGCTGCGATTGTTTTCAAGGGATTGAGAGGCGAGCGAGCGTTGAGCCGGCGCGTCCAATAGAACGGGCTCCATCAACACTCGCTCCTCAATACCGAAATGCTCTTTGAAATTCCGCCATCCCTTCGGCGTCACCTCGACACTGCGCGACGCTTTTTGCCGCCGTATCCATCCCTCGGTGCAGAGCAGATTGGTGAATTGCACGCCAAGCGGACCGGCGAGATGATGTTGCCGCTCCGTCCAATCGAGGCACTGCCGGGCGAGTCCTGCGCGAGCGGGTTTGATTTTCGCCGGATCGAGACCGATGTCTGCGAACCATCCGGCACCGACCGAGGTCACTTCGAACCGCTTGTTGTCAGTGGCCACGAGACATCCCTTTTCGAGCAGCCCCTTCGTAACCGCGACGCCGAGGCGGCCCGCCAAATGATCGTAGCAGCAGCGGGCGAATTGCAGCTTCTGCGCTTCACGCGTCAATGCCTTCCTGCGCACGATTTCGACCGGACCTATCGACGCGAGGTTTTCGAGCGCCAGCGCGACATGCGGGCCCGCAAGGCGGTAATAACGATGCCGTCCCTCGGTTTCGACCGCCAGCAAGCCGCCCGCCAACAGCTTGCCGAGATGGGAGCTGGCCGTCTGCGCGGTCACACCGGCACAATAAGCGAGTTCACCAGCCGGCCTTGCGCGACCATCGAGCAAGGCAATGAGTATGGTGGCGCGGGCAGGATCGGCAATCAGAGCGGCGGCGGAGGCAATATTCGGCTGCGAACCCATGTGTCTGGCTCCCTGTTTCGAGCGCCAGAGTAGCATGAATGTTGCTCGCATGTTTCGACACGCATCGAAACATTCCATCCGATCGGTACGCTAAGGTAATCTGGCAGATGCATGCCATGGAGCCCGCGAATGACGAAGACCACGATTGCCCATTTCACCGACACCCATCTCGGCCAGAAGCTGGTCACGAACAGTGAAATAGCCGGCGACAAAATGCGCTACGACAATGCGCCCAAAGAACACGAGGATCGCCTGCGGCTGGTCCTCGATGACATTGCGGCCAAGGGTATCTCGAGCGTGGTCTTCGGCGGCGACATCGGTACCGCCGAATCGGTTCAAAGCTTCTTCGCGCTTCTGAAAGATTATGATTTCGCAGTTAGCGTCATCCTCGGCAACCACGATGACTACGCTAACGTCACGCAATATTGGAACGCCAGCGACAATGCCGTCCGGGGAAAGCTGTGTTTCTCGCGCACCTATGGAGATCTGAAGCACATCTTTCTCGACTCGTCCGATAACATATTGGGCGAGAGCCAGCGCGCGTGGCTGGCCAGTGAGCTTGATGGCGTGAGCAAGGCCTTACTCTTCGTGCATCATCCGATCCTGGCGATCGACACGCCCGTGGATCGAGCCGGCGCTGCCTTGCGCGATCGGGATGAAACCATGTCGCTGCTGCTTGGCATCGGTTGCGAGGTATCGGTATTCTGCGGCCATTATCACATTATCGACGATGCCAGCGACGCCAATATCCGCCAATTCGCCACGCCGGCGACCTCTTACCAGATCGTCAAACAGTCAGATGAGCTTCAGGCGGATGTCGGAACGTTTGGCTACCGCATACTGCACATAGACGGAAGCGAGATTGAAACAGAGGCCGTGCTGTTGCCCCGATCCTAAGATCGCTCCGCGGCTTATCGCATGCTTGACCATAAGCGAGCGAACAGGCAGGCCCCTAGCGCTATGTCAGGCGCAAATCGAGGCGCGGATGAAGCTTCTTCAGATTTGGCAGCGACTTTATCTGCCATGGAATTTGCGAGGAACCACATACGGTGAGTTGGAGATCGGGGTGCTTGCGCGCCTCGATCGTCAGTTTGGCGAGCAGGTTGATGCCGGAAGAATTCAGGAAATGCAGGCCTGTCAAATCGAACGTAGCCTTGCCTCCGCCGTCGAAAAGCACTTGTCTGGCCAGATCGTAGACCGGTGCATAGGCATCGGGGCCTGCCAGGCGCATGGTTCCGTCAAAAAACAGGGTGCTGCCCTCTGACCAGACGCGGAACGCTTCTTCCTTGATTTCCATAAATGGCCTCTCGTGGACTCACGACGATCAAATTGCCATCATGGCATAAGTTTGCAGTCTTGTCCGCTTATGCAGATTGTCCCCATCAAAGCGCCAGGCCAAATGAGCCTGATAGTCGCTCATCAACGTCAGCAATCCCAATCCGGAGACATTGCCGCCTTCGAGCACACTCGCCTCGATCTGTTCTATGAGAAGTTCACCCGGATCACCAGCGGTGACTTTCGACAAAAGCTGCTGAAATCGGGTGGCGGCATCGTCATCCACGAAGTTCACGATCCGCATTCTGAAATCATTCGCATCCACCAAGGCTTCAATCATGATCTCCCCGGACGCACGAAACTTGATGGAATTCTCGATCAGCTCGTTCGTCAGATAGCCGATATCGTGCCTGATCGTCTTGTACTGGCGTTCCGAAGACCGGAACCCGAGCGCCATCGTCTCCGCAATAAAATCCGACGTCATCGCCGAGTGGCGCCACGCAAGGTGAAGCGGTCCATCAAGCAAGCGAAGCCGGAGCGCGCGGCTCGTATCGAACGAGACGAGATCTTCCTTGCCGTATACTACAGTCGTCATGGGCTCACCTGTGTCGCATCACCACAAGGGTAATATCATCGTGGATCTTTTGCGTGCCGATGTAGGTCATCAGATCATCGAGGATCCCATCGACCACTTCTTCGGCAGTGCCGCCGTGCAGGCGGCGGGCATCTTCAAGAAGTCGCTCGAAACCGAAGAGCTCACCCTTCGAGTTCTCCGCCTCGGTGACACCGTCGGTGTGCAGGACGACCATATCGCCCTTCGCGAAGGGTATTTCCCGCGTGTCGATGAATGGGGAGATATCCGCTTCAAGACCGACTGGAAGGCCAAGGTCGCCGGTATCGATGCGCTCGACATTGCCGTTCTGGCGAATAACGATCATGTCCTCATGCTGACCGGATATCGTCAATCGCTCGCCATCGTAATCTAGGAATGACAGGGTGATATGCTTGTCTGTTTCCGTCCGCTCGATGTTCTTGAAGATCGTGCGATTGAGGTCGGTCAGGAATTTCGCCGGATCCATTTCACCGGCCTCTTGCAGCGCACGCGCGATCGATTGCACCATCAGCATGAGCACGCCGCTTTCCAGCCCGTGGCCGGTCACGTCGCCGATGCCGATCTTGAGATTCTTGCCGTTCTGCAGGACGTCGTAATAGTCGCCGCCGACCTCGTCGGCCGGACGCATATAGGCGGCAATTTCCAGATTCTTGACCTCGGTGAGCTCCTTGGCGCGCGGCAGGACCATCAACTGAATCTGGCGGGCGACATCGAGCTCGGCGCCTAGCCGAAGGTTCTCGCTCTTCAACTGATTGTTGAGGGTAGAAATCTCTTCCTTGGCCGCCTCGATCTCCTTCGTCCGGTCTGCAACAAGCTTTTCGAGGTTTTCGGTATGAAAACTGATGTCCTCGGCCATACGGTTGAAGGCGACACCTGCTTCGGCCACCTCATCCTTGCTCGCAATGTCGACCCTGACTGAGTAATCTTTGGCCTGTATGCGCTTGGCGGCGCCTGCCAGCGCACTGATACCACCGGTGATGCGCTTCGATGCAGCGAAGACGGCAATCGTGACGATCATCAACGACACCAGGACGGCAAGGATCTGATAGAGCAGGATCCGGTCGGTTGCCCGTGATATTTCCGCTTTCGCCGCAATGAGCGACGCGTAGATCTCACGTTCGGGCACGACGATTCCAAGCGACATGACCTCACGCTGCACGGGACCGCTTACCCACAGATTGGTAGGATGCAGCTGCTTGACGACGACAAGATAAGGCACGTCCTCGCCTTGCTCGTTGAGCGAAATATGCTGGATCGCGCCGTCGGCATCGAGCGGCAGGTTTGCGATCGCCTTCTGTGTGCTATTGCGCAGCGATCGATCAAGGCCGGTGACACCCTTGTTGGCCGCATCGTTCGATGCGCGCAGACCGATGATCTTTTCCCCGACCGGATTGATCGCGACGACATTTCCATTCGACATGGTCAGGAAGCCGAAGCCGCTCTGGGCGACCTTCACGTTCTCGACGATCTCGGCGAGCTGAGTAAGTGTGATGTCGGCGCCGGCCGCACCGGCCACGCCGTGCCTGTCCGGGGTCCAAAGCGGATGAAAGAAGCTGACGATCAGCTTTCCGGTGATCGCATCCGTATAGGGGGCCGTCTGGGTGATGTAGTCGGCAACCGGTCGGGACGATGGGAGAGACGCCCATTGCTGCCAGGATTCATAAAGTCCTGGAAAGAAGAAAGTCCAGAAATCGGAGCTGTTATGCCCGGGATAGAGCCGATCGAAAGTCTGTGCCTGCTCCGTATAGGGCGCGGTACGAAAGATCGGACGTTCCCTCGGGCCGATATAATACATTTGCAGCTTCGATGCGCCGTTGTGCAGTAACGAAGGGGCGACGAGATCAAGGACGGCGCTCCATTCTATGTCGGCCTGTACCTGCGGCAACGGATGATGATCCTTGTCCAGCAGATAGCCCCAGACACTGACGACCGAGGGCGCTCCGGGAGGGTTTTGCGCCCATTGGCCCACCTGGTCATACGTCACGGTTACGGCGTCCGGAGATGCCTTGGCTATGGCCACACCCACATCGCCGTTTCTCGCCGGATTGTCGATCTGCCCCTGGAGCACGCCCGACAGCGCCTTCACGTCGGAGTGGACCTGATCGATCAGGAGGCCAACTTGCGTGGCCGTGGAATCGGTATAGGAGCGAATATAATCCTGGCTCGCCTTTTCAAGGCCCAGCCCCACCTCGGTCGTGGCGTTGCGCGAGAGGCGCTGCACATTCCAAAGCGCCAGGCCGCCGCTGACCAGCAGGTCGAAAAGCACGGCGCCGCCGACGACGACCAGAAACTTGGCGCGGAAGGAGCGCAGCCCGAGCCAGGGCTTGGCGGCCGAGGTGCCCGTCATAGCGGCTTCTGCCCCGATGAAGCCCAGATGGGCCAGCCGGCATAACCTCTGGGATGGAGGGCTGCAAAAATGTGATCCTGGAAACCCTGTTTGAACCGTTCGATGAAGTCGGGCGGATCGCCTCTCCTGACAGCCATCTCATCGGCATAGACATTCTGCCATGCCGTGATGACATCGGCGAAATCCTGCGGGTCGCCATCGAGATTGGTCACCATGAAACTTTCCATCTTCACGTCCATGAAACCGGCATCCAGCAACATGCGGCGGCCCTTCGGGCCCATCTCAACATCCATATCAAAATATGCAAACAGCTTCGCTACTTCGTTGTAGGTCCACTGGATCGTTTCGGCCCGCGGCTCGCCAAGGCAATGGGAGTTCTTTTCGTTGGTGATGTAGACCCTGCCACCCGGCTTGCAGATGCGATAGAGTTCCCGCAACAGGACGCTCGGGCGGTCGAAGATCTGCAGCGAGTGGCGGCAGGTCACAAAATCGAACTGATCGCTCTCGAACAACATTTCCGACGCATCGCCATAGGTATATTCGATATCCTCTACATCGAAATCCCGAGCCACCGAACGGGCATAATCGAGGCTGGCCATCGAATGATCGAGAGCGACGATCCGGGCCGGTTTGAAGTCCTTCCGCACGAGCATGGCGAAATCGCCGATGCCGCAGCAGATATCCGCAATGTGCATGCCTTCGCGAAGGCCATGCCGCGGCAATATCTCGCGTTCATGCCGCCAAGTCATTTTCGTCTGTGTTCTGAGGATCGGGATGAAACTCTGGTCCTCGACGAATGTCTGGCCCGGATAAAAGGCGGAATCGTAGATGTCGACGGTGATATTGGGCGAGATATCGCTCAGGTGGTGAAACAATCGTGACGCCCAGGCAACGACGCTCGACGCAATGACAACAATTTTGAGATCCGGTCTCGACCGGGCCGCATCGACGAGAACATGCGTTAGGGCGCGGAACGCCGTGTTGTTCATGTGGATGACGCGCTTCAGGTTGATGTAGCAGACGCCATTCACCGTTTCGATGCCGCCCCGTAGCAATGCCAAATCATCGGCAAGCTCCGCGACCGAGTGCGGTCTCAGCACGCCGGATAAGGAGAATTCCTGGTTGTTGGCGTCGAATTGCGCGGTGAACCGATGGGACGAATAGGTGCTCAATTGAGGAGCCTTTCGAACTTGAGATCCACCACGAACGTCAAGAGCCCGGTGTCTGTCTCCCACAGTTCGATTTTGGCCTCGTAGTTGACGGCCAGGCCAAGAAGGATCGCATGCTCCGCGCGCGCCGCGTCGTTGGTGATGACGTCCAGATAATTTGTAAGCGCGTGGCCACCTTTTATGCGGTCGATAATTGCGCCGTAGAAGCCGCGTTTTTCGAGCGGACAAGGAAAAGTCAGCTCTATCCGTTCGACATCACCACTGCGGCAGAAGCGGCAGGTCAGAGCGCCATTGTGCTCTCGGGCATGAAACGACATCTCGAAGAGTTCATTCAGCGCCGCCGAAAGCAGATTGGCATGGCGGATCGGATCGTTCCGGTCGTGGCTGACCATACGAGCAATGTAAGTCGAGCATTGGTCGCAGTAGAGCCAGTCGGCCGCAAAGCTCGCCATCTCCATTTCCAGTTCAAGCAGCGGCTCAAACGCCGCGTCAGCCTGGGTCTCCATGCTATCCACTTAAGAAACTCCCGGATCAAATGCGTTTCAAAAATTAAAGTCCGGCGCGAAGCTCATCCGAAGCTGTCGCCGTTTGGATACGCGCCCCTTGCCTTATAAAATCTTCAAGCCTGTCTGCGGCAAGCGGCGGGCTGATGCAATATCCCTGCAATCGATCACAGCCTTCGTTGCGCAACCAGGCGGCCTGCTGCGCCGTCTCGACACCCTCTGCGGTTACCCGCATATCCAGGCCATGCGCAAGGCTGATCACAGAGCGCACAATCGCCTGGCTTTTCGCATCCTGCAAAAGGTCCCTGATGAAATACCTGTCGATCTTGATCGTATCGAAGGGGAAGTTCTTGAGATAGCTGAGAGATGAATATTCGGTGCCGAAATCGTCGAGCGAGATCTGAATACCGAGCACGTTGAGCGTGTTCAGCGTATCGAGATTGTTGGTGGTGCGTTCGAGCAGAACCCCTTCGGTGATCTCCAGCTCCAGGCGCTCGGCGGGAAATCCGACAATGTCGAGTGTTTGCGACACACGATCGGTGAAACCCGGCGTCAAAAATTCGGCCGGAGAGAGATTGACCGCGAGCGTGTAGTGCACCGGCCAGGTCAAGGCTTCCCGGCAGGCTTCCTCAAGCATCCACTGGCCGATTTCGCTCATCAGACCATCGGCTTCCGCCATGGGAATAAAGGCAGCCGGCGGAATGATGCCCAAAGTCGGGTGCCGCCAGCGCAGCAGCGCCTCAAAGCCCGCGACGTTGGAGGGCAGTTCGACCAGCGGCTGATACTCGATGAAGAACTCGTCGCGCTGGAGCGCTACACGCAGGCTGCGCCGCAGCAATTCCCTCTGCTCGACCACAATCAACATGCTCGGATCGAAAGTTCGAGCCCGACGGCGCCCTTCCTTCTTGGCCGCATAGAGGGCAACGTCGGCCGCCTTCATCAGCTGCTCACCCTCATTGCCGTCTCGCGGCGCGATGGCAATCCCGACACTGACGCCGACGAACAGCGATATGCCGTTGACGGTGAAAGGCTTCTTGAATTCCGCAACCAGCTCTTCGGCCAATCTCTCCGCTTCGAAGGCTTGTTGGGATCCAACCTGAATGATCGCGAATTCATCTCCGGCGAGGCGGTAGACCGTCCCGTTTCGACCGAGCGCTGCCTTTATCCTCTCCGCCGCCAACTGAAGCAGGATATCGCCGGCACCATGCCCCAGCGTGTCATTGACGGGTTTGAAATCGTCGAGATCGAGCTGCATCAGTGCGGGCGCCATTTTTCCATTGGCCGGAAGCAGCTGCGCCAATTCGGCGCTGAATTGACGGCGATTGGGCAATCCGGTCAGAACATCGTGCGTTGCCTGATGGATAAGCCGCTCTCTCTCGTTGTTCTGCGACCATGGGCTCTGCTCGGCATTTGTCCCGCTGGTTTCGACCGCGAAAAGACCCGCCCGGATATGGGAGAGCAACAGACTCCGCGTCTCATGGCTCGAAACGCCAAGCTCGATAGTCTGGGGCTCGCCGGTATCAATCACTTGCTGAACAATCGCGGCAAGGGCAGGTTTTACCAGCAGCGGATAGGCTTCCCACAAAGTGATGCCGTTGCGAGATGCAAGTCCGATACGCTCTTCAAATTCTCGGGAGGAATCGATCAGTTTGAGATCTGCGTCCCAAAGCGAAATCGCCGGCTCGAGACGACTGTCAGGTTCGAACCCCTGTGGAACTCGCTGCGACCGATCCACTCGGTTTTCTGGCATATGGCCTAGTCCCTCCAAACCAGCCACGCGAGTGTCTGGCGGTTGTCCAGCTTGAACTGGGCCTATCCGCATCGGGAGTTGCATCTCACTCATTGCAATCTCATCAAGCGTGCAGGCGCAAGGCATAACTTACCAGAACGTGGCAGCTGCTTTAAGCGAATATATTATCGGATGTTTTTTAGCCAATGATTGCCGGGACATATGCTGACCAAAGACTGGAGCACGGCAGCAGTTTGTTTCATTATCGGTCGAAGGCTGTCTCAGCCTGGCTTATGAGGCAGTGGCGTAATCCACCGGACGCCATCCATATTCTTCGCGCCGGCGCAGCGATGTTGCTGCGCGGCGAACGAATTGTCACTGCGCGATATCGGGGGTCGCAGCAACAATCTCCGACTGTTGGTTTGCAGCTTCTGTCGTCTTCTTTCCCTTGAAGATGCGTCGCACGGAGACGAAGAGCAGCGGGATGAAGAAGACGCCGAGGACGGTGGCGGAGATCATGCCGCCCATGACGCCGATGCCGATCGAGTTCTGGCTGCCCGATCCCGCACCATTGGCAATCGCCAGCGGCAGAACACCGAGGATGAAGGCGAGCGACGTCATCAGGATCGGCCGCAGGCGCTGTCTTGCCGCCTCCAGCGTCGCATCGATCAGCCCCTTGCCCTGGTTCTGCTGCTCGATGGCGAATTCGACGATCAGGATGGCGTTCTTGGCCGCTAGCCCGATGGTCGTCAGCAGGCCCACCTTGAAGTAGACGTCGTTCGACTGTCCGAAGATGGTTGCGGCGAGGAGTGCGCCGAAGATGCCGATCGGCACCGACAGCATGACGGCGAGCGGGATCGACCAGCTTTCGTAGAGGGCGGCGAGCGCCAGGAACACCACGAGGATGGAGATGGCATAGAGCTGGGTCGCCTGGTTGCCGGAGAGCTTTTCCTGAGCGGACAGGCTGGTCCATTCATGGCTGAAGCCGGGCGGCAGGGTCGCCATGATCTTGTCGATCTCGTTCATGGCGTCGCCTGACGAGACACCCGGTGCTGCCGAGCCCAGCACTTCCACGGCCGACGAACCGTTATAGCGTTCCAGACGCGGCGAGCCGCTGGTCCAGATACCTGTCGCAAAAGCCGAGAACGGCACCATATCGCCGGTGGAATTGCGCACATACCAGCGATCGAAATCCTCCGGCTGCATGCGGTACTTGCGATCACCCTGGACATAGACTCTCTTGACGCGGCCGCGATCGATGAAGTCGTTGACGTAGGTGCCGCCCCAGGCGGTTGAGAGCGTCGAATTGATATCGCCGAGATCGACATTCAGGGCCCGGGCTTTTTCCTGATCGATATGGACGGAATATTGCGGCGTATCATCCAGTCCGTTCGGACGTGTTCCACTCAGTCGCGGGTTTGTCGAAGCGGCACCGAGCAGCTGGTTGCGGGCCTGCATCAGCGCGGCATGGCCGGCACCATCGATATCCTTGATGAAGAAGTCGAAGCCGCTCGAGCTGCCGAAGCCGGGGATCGCCGGCGGCGCCAGTGCGAAGACGTTACCGTCCTTGATCTTGGAAAACGCCGCCATGGCCCGCTTGGCGATGGCCGAAGCCGTCGACTGTGGGGTCGTGCGCTTGTCGAAATCCTTCAGGTCGACGAAGGCGATGGCCACGTTCTGCCCCTGTCCGCTGAAGTTGAAGCCGACGCTTCCGAAGACACCGTCGACATAGTCCTTCTCGTTGGTGAGATAGTAATTCATCACCTGATCGAGCACCTTTCTGGTGCGATCGGCCGTGGCGCCTGGAGGAAGCTGTATGCTGGTCAGCAAACGACCCTGATCTTCCTCGGGCAGGAAGGAGCTCGGGAGGCGATTGAACAGATAGGCGACAGCGCCGCCGATCAGTACGAAGATCACCAGGAAGACCGCCGTGCGGCGGATCATGCCGTGGATGGTTCGCTGATAGCCTCGCGTACCCCGCTCGAAATTGCGGTTGAACCAGCCGAACAGACCACGCTCCCTGGCCCCATGCTTAGGCTTTTTGAGGATGGTGGCGCAAAGAGCCGGTGTCAGGATCAGGGCGACGATGACCGAGAGCACCATTGCCGAGACGATCGTCACCGAGAACTGGCGATAGATGACACCGACCGAGCCCGAGAAGAACGCCATCGGGATGAACACAGCCGAGAGAACCGTGGCGATGCCGATCAAGGCACCGGTGATTTCCTGCATCGACTTGATCGTCGCCTCTCGCGGCGACAATCCTTCTTCCTCCATCACGCGCTCGACGTTTTCGACCACGACGATGGCGTCGTCGACCAACAGGCCGATGGCCAGCACCATGCCGAACATCGTCAATGTATTGATCGAGTATCCGAACAGCGACAGCACCCCGAAGGTGCCGAGCAGGACGACCGGGACGGCGAGCGTCGGGATCAGCGTTGCGCGGAGGTTCTGCAGGAAGACGAACATGACGATGAAAACGAGCACGATGGCTTCAAGCAGCGTCTTGACCACGTCCTCGATCGACAGTTTGACGAACGGCGTCGTGTCATAGGGGTAATTGATCTCGACATTAGCCGGCAACGTGCTGCGCAAGCTGTCGATCGTCGCTTCAACCTCCGCAGCCGTATCAATCGCATTCGCACCGGTCGCCAGGCTGAGGCCAATACCGGCTGCAGGCAGACCGTTATAGACGCCTGACGTCACATAACTGTCGGCGCCGAGCTGCACCGTGCCGACATCGTTGATGCGCACCAGCGAACCGTCGGGCAGGCTCTTCAAGATGATATTCTCGAATTCCTGCGTCGTCTGGAAACGGCTGCCGGCTGTGACCGTCGCGTTGAGCTGCTGGCCGCCGAGTTGCGGCAACGCACCAAGCTGGCCGGCCGAGACCTGGACGTTTTGCGCCGTGATCGCCGCAATGACATCCGATGTCATCAGCTGATATTTGGCGAGCCTGTCCGGATCCACCCAGATGCGCATGGCATAGCGCGCGCCGAAGAGCGTGGTATCGCCAACACCCGGCACGCGCTTCAAGGTGTCGTTGAACGTGCTGTCGATATAGTCGGCAAGATCGGTCGGCGCGAGCTTTCCGTCGGTCGAGACAAAGGCCGCAACCAGGAAAAAACTGGTCGTCGATTTGGAGACGGTAATGCCGGTATTCTGCACGGTTTGCGGCAATTGCGCGGTGACTAGCTGCAGCTTGTTCTGCACCTGCATCTGCGCGACGTCAGGATCGGCCTTGTTAGTGAAGGTCAGCGAGATCGATGCCTGACCCGTCGCGGTAGAGGTCGACGTCATATAGTCGAGATTGTCGATGCCGGTCATGCCCTGCTCGATGACCTTGGTCACCGAGTTTTCGACAGTGGCTGCATCGGCGCCGGAATAGGTGGCGGTGATGCGAACCGTCGTCGGCGCGATCTGTGGATATTGCGAGACCGAGAGCGTCAGGATGGACAGCGCACCTGCCAGCATGATGACGATGGAAATAACCCAGGCAAAGATCGGCCGGTCGATGAAGAAACGAGACATCGGCTTCCCTCAGTTCGTCGAGCCGGTAACGGCGGTTCTATCCGCGACGTCGGCCTTGTTCTGTTGTCCGGAGGCAGGAGTGCTTGCTGCAGCCAGCTGCTCGAGATTCCCCGTTGCATCGTCAACGGTGACCGATGCGACATTGACCTCCTGGCCATCGCGCACGCGTTGGCTGCCTTCGACGACGACGCGATCCCCCTCCGCTATTCCCTCGGCCACGAGCCAGCTATTGCCAATGCTGCGCTGGATGGTGAGCGCACGCTGCTGGATCTTTCCGTCCGTATTCACGAAGAAGGCCGTAGGCTCGCCCTTGCTGTTGCGGAAAACGGCGCGCTGCGGCACCAGGAAACTGTTTTCGGCAACCCCCTCCTGAATGGTCGCCCGTACATACATGCCGGGCAAAAGCACACGTCCAGGATTGGGGAAGATGGCCCGCACATTGATCGTCCCGACAGTCTCGGCAACCGCCACTTCGGAAAATTCGAGCCGGCCAGTCTGCTGGTATTGGCTGCCGTCTTCGAGTGTGAGGTGAACCGAGACATTGTCGCCGCTGGTCTTCAGACGGCCCTCTTCGACCGCGCGGCGGAATTTCAGCAGATTTGTGCTCGACTGCGTGACATCGACATTGATGGGGTCCAGCTGGCGGATGGTGGTCAGCGCAGTCGTTTGCTCGGCCGTGACGAGCGCGCCCACGGTAACGGTGGATGCATCGACGCGCCCGGAAATCGGTGCGCGAATTTTGGTATAGTCGAGATTGATCCGCGCCGTTTCCAGAGCCGCCTTGGCGGAGGCCACATCCGCCTGGGCCTGAACGAGCGTTGCCTGCGCATCGTCGGTGTTCTGTTGGCTAACGGCACTCTGAGCGCTCAGGCCCTTGTAGCGATCAAGCCGGGCCTGGGCATTGGGTATTGCGCCTTGCGCCCTTTGCAGGGCGGCGGCGGCGCTGTCATAGGAGGCCTGGTAGGAGGCCGGATCGACCTCATAGAGCACGTCACCGGCCTTGACCTCGCTGCCTTCCTTGAAGTTGCGGTTGCGGATGATGCCACCGACCTGCGGACGGACTTCGGCAACGAGATTGGCGCTGATGCGGCCGGGCAGTTCTGCCGTAATCGCGACCGACTGCGGGCGCAATGTCACCGCGCTGATCTCGGGCTTTGCGGCCGCACGATTGGCCTGCTGTGCCGGTTGCTCGTTGCAGCCGGCCAATACTATCGCCAGAGTGCCGGAAGCAATTGCTCGCAGTAGATATTCTCTCATGTAGTCCTCATTGGGTTCAGACCTAAATCCGATTGAAGGATGGAGCGGCCGTTGTTTCGGCGCCGTGCCGCGCGAATTTGCGCGGTTGAAATCGCAGGCGGTTTTGCCTGGGCGGCCGCTCGGCAACTTATCGAGCGTAGCGGTACGACCGCGCAGCGGAGCGCAGATTGCGCGGCAAATTCCGTCGGCAACCGACTTGAGACGAGGGAGGGGTCAAGCCAAGCTTGGCGCTATGACGCACCAGCAAGCTTCGGCCGGATCTGTAGGAGCCGGACACGGGATTGGCGATCATGGCCTCTATTCCTCTTCAAGCTGTTTGCTCACGAGGGGAGGCTACGTCGGCTTTGTCGCATAGCTTTGCCGGCAAATGAGGAAAATGTATCAGATTGTATTCAGGTGCCGCGCCAGATCAGAGGCACCCAGCGGTTTCAGCTATAGTTTGATACATTTGACAATGTCTGATTTCATCGACGCATCGAAGCACAGCCGGCGAGCGCCGGCCTTCAATCGAGATGAAGGGGCTGTTGGCCAGGTTCAGGCAACCCGGCAACCTGGGGAATGATATCTTCGGCGGTCTTGCGGATGGTGATTTCCACGCCACCGATGCGGACGCCCTCATCCGTAATATCCGACACGCTGATGTAGAGAACTTCGGAATATTCCCGAAATGTGCGGGCGATCAGTTCATAGACCGCCAGAGCGGTGTTCTCAGGCAATTCGTCGATGGATACGCTTTTGCTCGGCTGCATAGGAACTTCCTCGCACAAATCGAACGCCTTCAAGTGGTTCAACCAAGATCTACATTATAGCCGGGATATGTCGCAAAGATATCCCAGAAAGCCGCTAAGTTGTCGCAGACAATCACATTCATCCACAGGCCGGCAACCCGCTCTATGCGGCGCCTGATCGAACCTGGGCGCGATGCTTGGCGATGAAGGCCTTGACGGCAGGCGCACCCTCGCCCTTTCGATAGGCAATGGCAACGTCCGACGTCGCCGCCACCCTTTCTACGGGTTGATAACTGATGTTGGGAAGATCGGCGCAACGCATGGATTGCGGCACCAGCGCTATGCCGGTGCCTATCCCGACCAGAGCTGCTATCTCGGTAAAATCATGGGCGCTAGCCTTGACTATGGGCTCGAAGCCCGCTTCCCGGCATGCCTGCAGCGTGCTTCGATGAAATCCGATTTCTGGCGGTTGGCGCGGCGTGATGAATGTCTCGGCGCGAAACTTCGAAAGGTCGTCAATGGCATGCCCGGCGAACTCATGGTCGCGGGGAAGCATTGCGATCAACGGCTCGCGAAGAATGACCTGAACGGTGACCCCGCTCGGTATTGGCGCCGGAGATCGGATATAGCCGAAATCGAGGAGCCCATCCGCGATCCTCTGCAACTGCTGGCGCAGTTCCATCTCCTGCAGCTCGATCTCGACATGGGGATGATCGCGCTTGAAGTTGCGAATGGCATGGACGACAGCGCCGGAATAGGCGGCCGATGCCACATAGCCGATCGAAATACGCCCGCTCTCCCCACGACCGGCCCTATGAATGGCGGCAACGGTTGCCTCGGTTTGCGCAAGAACCTTCTTGGCCTCCTGAAAGAGGATCTCGCCCGAATGGGTGAGCTTGACGGCCCTGCGGCTCCTGTCGAGAAGCGGCATTCCGACGATCTTTTCGAGGCTGATGATCTGCTGGCTGAGGCCCGGCTGGGCAATGCCGAGGCGCACCGCGGCCCGGTCGAAATTCCGTTCCTCGACCAGGGTCACGAAATATCTGAGATGCCTGAGTTCGAAACCTGCTTCCGGGCGTGCCAATACCATCTCCCGTGGAGAAATTGAGGGCTGTGAGGGCTCGTCAATTTCATAATCAGCAATTATGGAAAATTCGAGTGCCATTTATTGGAATTCTGAAAATAACATGATTAAAAAGGTCCAGTTTTTAATGTATATGGACCTCCGATGATCGGTTCTCTTCGTTTCTGCAACCTCATTTCGACCACGGCGCTTGCTACCGTCCTGAGCGCACCCTTTTTCACGGCAGCCGCTCAGGATGCTGGCACGACAGCGCTTGCCCCGATCGTTATTCAATCCAATCAGAACGAGGATCCGACCGCGCCAGTAAAGGGTTTCGTCGCCAAGACGAGCGCGACCGCCACCAAGACCGGAACGCCGCTGATCGAAACGCAGCAATCCATTTCCGTCATCACCACGGATCAGCTGAAATCGCAGGATGCCGAAACGCTCGGCCAGGCCCTTGATTACATTCCCGGTGTCAGCGGCGAACCCTTTGGCTCCGATCCGAGATTCGATTCACCGCGCATTCGCGGCTTTGACGGCCGCCAGGCTCAATTCCTGAACGGGCTGCGACTGATGCGCACCGCCGGCGCGCCGCCGATCGATCCCTACATGCTTGAACGCATCGAAGTGCTGCGTGGGCCCGCATCTGTCATGTATGGCCAGGGCAATCCCGGCGGCATCATCAACCTGGTGAGCAAGCGGCCAGTCTTCGAAAGCTTCGGCGAATTCGGCGTGCAGGCCGGCAGCTACGACACATATGGCACCTTTTTCGATGTTGGCGGACCGCTCGGAAAGGATTCAGACGTCGCCTATCGATTGACCGGATTGATAAGAGCAGCCGGTGCGCAGACGGATAATCTCAACAATGACCGCTATTTCATCGCCCCGGCAGTGACCTGGAAACCCGATGAAGATACGAAGCTGACGATACTGACGAGCGTTCAGCACGACAATCCGAGCACGCCGTCAAGCCTGCCGGCTGCCCTTACCCTTTACGGATCGGGCGCCAAGCGCCTGTCACGAGATTTCTTCGTTGGCGACGACAGTTTCGACAGGTCGAACCGGACGCTGACAAATCTGGGTTACGAGCTGGAGCACCGTCTCAACGATACCTGGACTTTCCGGCAGAACCTTCGCTACCAGAACCTGGACTGGCGCTACCAGGCACTTGGCATGTCGACGGCGGGGCTTGCCGCAAATGGCCGGACCATCAACCGCAACGCCACCATTCAGGACGAGTTGCTGAACACATTCAACGTCGACAACAACCTCATCGCCGAGTTCAATACCGGCGGGGTCGAGCACAAGACGCTTCTTGGCCTCGACTACCGCTATTATGACAACAATGTCGGCACGCAGTTCTGGCGGGCGACGTCGCTCGATGCCTTCAACCCCGTCTACGGCTCCGTCCGTCTTATTTCGCCGACCCTGAGCACCTATGTCGATTCCACCATGACGCAGGTCGGGATCTATGCGCAGGACGAGCTTGCCTACGATAACTGGCGCGCAACGGCAGCGCTCCGGCAGGACTGGGCGGATACGTCCGGAACATCGACCAATCGCCTGAGCGGCGTCACACGCTCGCTCGACAAGGATGACCAGAAGCTGACGGGACGCGTGGGCCTCAGCTATCTCTTCGACAACGGCATCGCCCCCTACATCAGCTACGCGACGTCCTTCGAGCCGGTGCCGGTTCCCTCGACCGGCCAGCTTCTCGACCCGACGACCGGCAAGCAGGTCGAAGTCGGCGTCAAGTATCAGCCCGTCGGCTGGGACGGCTTCTTCTCGATCGCCGCCTATGATCTGCGCCAGAGAAATGTCCCGACCACGGTGGCGCTGCCGAGCGGCGGCACGACGACCGAGCAGATCGGCGAAGTGCGCGTGAAGGGTATCGAACTGGAAGGCGTGACGAGCCTGGCGCACGGGCTCAACCTGCGCGCCGCCTACACCTACATGAAGGCCGAAATCGTTGGCGGCAACGACGATGGCAATCGCCCCGACAACGTTCCCGCGAACTCCACCAGTCTCTGGCTCGACTATAGCTTTGCCCAGGATACCGCGCTGGAAGGTTTTGGCATCGGCGGCGGTGTGCGCTATGTTGGGCAGCGCTATGGAGATACCAAAAATACGTTTGATCTCGACGGCGTCACGCTTTTCGATGCGGCGATCCACTACAAGAAAAACAACATGACGGCCTCGCTCAACGTCAAGAACATCGCCGACAAGAACTATGTTGCAAGCTGCAGCTCTTTCGGCTGCACCTATGGCGATGGCAGAACGGTCATGGGTAAGCTGACTTTTCAATGGTAATTGACGATCCGGCACGAGGCGGCCCTTTTGCTTCGCATATCAGCCGCCGGCAGGCACTTGCCCTGCTGGCGGCCTTTTCCGTTCCGGGTGTCGCGCGGGCCTCGACGCCACGGCGTGTTGTGGCGATCGACTGGGCCATGCTGGAGACGCTGGTTGCGCTCGGCGTCATGCCGATCGCAGCTACTGAACTCGTGCAGTTTCGTAAGGATGCCATCGAGCCCGCCTTGGATGAAAAGGTCGCCGATCTCGGCCTGCGGGGATCACCGAACTTCGAGCTGCTCCGCCTGCTGCGGCCCGAACTCATTCTCATTTCGCCGTTCTATGCTCGCTACGAGGCGATCTATCGCTCGATCGCGCCGGTTCTGTCGCTTCCCTTCTATGTGCGGGGAGAACCGCCCTATCAGAAGGCCCTCGACGCCGTGACTACGCTCGCGGCTGACCTCGGCCTTGGCGACAAGGGGCGCGATGTCCTTCAGACACAGGCAATGCTCGTCGAGGACACCGCCCGCAGCCTGCAGGCCTTTGCCGCACGCCCGACCTATCTCGTGAATGTCGGCGATAGCCGGCATGTCAGGGTCTTCGGCGCCGACAGCATGTTTGGTGACATCCTTGTGCGGCTCGGATTGCGCAATGCCTGGAAGGATCGGTCCCGCTATACGTTTGCGGCTCCCGTGCCGCTCGAAAACCTGGCTGCTGAGCCTGACGCCCGTATCGTCGTCATCTCGGAAATACCTGTGGAAGCACGGAACAGCCTGAAGGACAGCATCATCTGGCAGTCGCTGCCGCCGGTCCGCGCCGGCCGTGTCCTCATGCTCGATAATATCAACCCTTATGGTGGCATCGCCGCCGCGGCGCGGTTCATGCGGCTTCTCAAACAGGCGATGCTGGTGTCCAACGGAGAGACGCTGTGATCAGGCCGACTACCCTCTTCATTCCGCTTCTGGCACTCGCAATCTCGATCTGGCTCTTTCTGGCAGTGGCGCTCGGCCATCTACCGCTTGCCGATTGGCCCTCATTACCCTTCGACTCCACGCGGATGACGATGGAGCAGGTCATCCTGGCCTACGCGATCCTGCCGCGCGCGGTCGTCGCCATTCTGGCCGGCGCCGCCCTCGGGCTTGCCGGTGCGCTCCTCCAGCGCCTGCTCAGAAACCCGATCGCGGACCCATCGACGCTCGGCGTTTCCTCCGGCGCACAGCTTGCGATCGTCACCGCGACCCTGTTCTTGCCCTCGGTGCTCGACGGCTATAGGGCGCTGGTTGCACTTCTGGGAGCCGCGGTCGCGACGGCGATCGTCTTCCTTCTCGGCTGGCGACGGGGCTTCGAACCGGTGACGATGGTGGTTTCCGGCATGCTTGTCGGCATCACCTGTAGTGCCCTGGCTGCAGCCATGACCTTGTCCCAGGGCGAGTACCTGATGTCGCTAGTCACCTGGAACGGCGGTTCGCTTAGCCAGCAGGACTGGTCGACATCCCTCACCCTTGGCATCGAGCTGCTGTTTGGCCTGGTGATCACAGCGCTGCTCGTGCGCCCCCTCACATTGCTCGGCCTGGGTGACACCAGTGCGCGATCGCTGGGTGTCACCCTGACGAGCATGCGTATCGCCATCGCAAGCCTCGCCGTCGCGCTCAGCGCCGGCGTTGCCGCCGCCGTCGGCCTCGTCAGCTTCATCGGCCTTGCCGCCCCGGCGCTCGTGCGATTGCTCGGCGTCAGGACCGCACGCAGCATTCTCCTCCTGTCCCCCGTGGCCGGCGGCCTTCTGCTCTGGCTGTGCGACGGCATCGTTCAACTGTTGGCCTCGTCTGCCGGCGAGACCTTTCCGACGGGATCGGTAACCGCGCTGATCGGCGGACCGTTACTGCTGTGGCTGCTTCCCCAGGTCCGCACCACGGAACTACACCAGCAGTCGGACAACACGGTCGTGCGAAACGCGTCTTTGCTACGCCTCATCGTGCTCGTGAGCCTTCTGCCGCTGCTTGCCGCGATCGCCTTGGTCGTTGCAAGACTGCCTGATGGATGGATGCTGCTGCGTGGCGACCTCTTCTGGGAGTTGCTGCCGGCGCGGTGGCCGCGCCTGGTCGCCTCGGCCGCGGCTGGTGGCCTGCTTGCCATGGCAGGCGCGATCCTCCAGCGCCTGACCGCCAATCCGATGGCGAGCCCTGAGGTTCTGGGCGTCAGCGGCGGCGCCGGTGTCGGCTTTGCCGTGGCGGTCAGCGTGTTTGCGAACCCCGGCACTCCCGAACTTTTCCTCGGTGCCGGCTGCGGCGCAACTCTCGTCCTGTTCGTGGTCTCGCTCTTCGCCAACCGCAGAGATCTTCCGCCGGAACGCCTGCTCCTCGCCGGCATTTCGATCAGCGCTTTCAGCTCGGCCATATTGAGTGCGCTGCTTGCCGTCGGTGATCAACGGTCATGGCAGATCCTCGCCTGGCTCGGCGGCTCGGCCGCAGCCGCGACGCCCGGAACCGCTCTGTTCCTGGCCGGCCTCACGGTTGCGGTATTGATAGCTGGGTTGTTCTTCACGCGATGGCTGACGATCCTGCCGCTCGGATCAGCAACCTCGCTTGCGCTCGGCATGCCGCTTTCCAATGCGCGCACGCTGATGGTGATCACGGCCGGTCTCGCAACGGCGGCCGCTTCTCTCCTTGTCGGACCCTTGAGTTTCGTCGGATTGATGGCACCACATATCGCCCAAAGGGCAGGGTTCGAGCGGGCCGACAGCAGGCTTGTCGCCTCCGTGCTGATCGGCGCCACCCTGATGGTGGTCGCCGACCTCGGCGCACGCACCCTGACATTCCCCTACGAGCTACCGTTGGGACTCTTTGCCGCTTTCGCCGGCGCACCCTATCTCGTCTGGATGCTTGGGAAACGGCAATGATGGCGAATGCTGACCGACAGACGAGCTCGGATCAGGCGATAAGCGCCTTGATATAGTCGACGGAGCGCTTCGCAAGCACCTTCCAGTCGGTCGGATTATCATGCTCGACGACGAGAACATCCGCGCGCGTCTTCGCAAACAGCGGATAGAGCGCCTTCCAGTCGATGATGCCATCACCCGTTGGCACCCAACCTTCGTCCACGGCGGTTCCGGGGGGTGCGGTATCCTTGAGCTGAATGGTGGAGATCCGGTCGGCATATTTCTGAAGCTCCTGCGCAGGATCCGCCCAGCCGCGCGTGACCCATCCGATATCGATCTCGAAATCGACATCAGGTCCAGCCGCCTCCAGCAGAATATCGATCGGCCGGCTGCGATCTTCCAGACGATGATACTCGAAGTCATGATTGTGCCAGGCGACCTTGAGGCCTTCCTTCTTGGCCGCCTCTGCGCCGACGCGCAGGCTTTCGCCCACCCGCCGCCATCCATCGGCCGTCGCGCTTCTGTCGGCCGCCGGGATGTAGGGCGGGATCAATGTTTTAGTCCCAAGCGCGTGCGCATAGTCGAAGAATTTCTTCGGTTCGTTGATCAGCCCGACCAGCGGCATATGGATACCGGAGCACGCCAGGCCGGCAGCGTCCATCCGCCTGCGGAAATCGGCCGTGTTGGTTTCGTAGGCAGGCAGCCAGAGCTCAAGGGCGTCGTAGCCGACCTCAGCAAGATATTCGAGATGAGACTCGATCGGCGGAAAGAGCCGGGAGGAATAGAGCTGGAAGGAGATTGAATAGCGGGACATGGGCGGGCCTCGTTTACGCTGCGAATGTGGATGGAGCGTCTGCCGCCTTCAACAGGGCGGCATCGTCTTCGCCAAGTGGCTCCGGCCGCGCGACCGTGCTTTCGATTGCCACGAAATCGTTGATCTCGGCCGACTTGATGATGGCAAGCAGGATCTCCAGAACATGGCGCGAAAGCTGGCCAGAGGCTCTTGCCGTGCGGCCATCTTCGGCCGCAGCAAGAAGGTCGGCAAGCCCCAGACCTCGATAGTTGCTGATCGTCGCGCCCGCCGGCTCCTGCCAGTTGAGATTGCCGAAGACCGTGGTTGCGGTGTCGATCCGCTGGCGCCCTCCGGCGTCGATGAGGGTAAGCGCTCCGCCGAAATAGTTGGGGTCGGGAACCATGAGAGAGGCCTTGGTGCCGTGTAGCTCGATCGGATTGCTGTGTCCATGCCCCCAATTGTCGTAGCTCACCGAGAAGTGGATCTGCGCGCCCGAGCGAAACTCGATCAGCGCCTGGCTCGTGGTCGGCGTGGTGACGGGGACCACCGTATTCTTGGCCGGCCCATCCGCGCTGACATAGCGCTCTTCGTAGAATTTCGTCGCCATGGCGATCACCCGACGCACGGGGCCGAGAAGAGCGACGAGGGCGGTAATGTAATAAGGTCCCATATCGAGAACCGGACCGGCTCCGACCTGGAAATAGGGAAAGGGATTTGGATGCCAGTGCTCCATGCCATGGTTCATGAAGTGCGCGCTTCCGCTCTTCACCTCACCCAGCCGCCCCTCGTCGACCAGGCGTCGTGCCGCCTGATGGGCACCGCCAAGGAAGGTATCGGGCGCGGAACCGATGAGACGCCCGTGTTTTTCGGCAACCTCGAGCAGTCTGTTCGCATCCACCATTGTGAGAGCCAGAGGCTTCTCGGTATAGGCGTGCTTGCCGGCCTTCAGGATCGCCTCGGTAATGGCGGCGTGACTGGCGGGATTGGTCAGGTTGATGACCACATCGATGTCCTGCCGCGCAAGAAGGTCGTCAACGGCGAGAGCCGAGAAGCCATATTGCTGCGCCCGCCTCTGCGCGATCGCCATGTCGACATCAGAGCACGCGACGAGATTGATCGGCTTAAAGACGCTTGAGAGACGCGCATACGCGTCGAATATGTGGCCGCATCCGATGATGCCGACGTTCCATTTTTTTCCTGCCATGCCTCGTCCCGCCTGATGTTCATTGGCGCTGCATCCGGATGGATATTGCAGCGAACTGCCGACAAGACCTAGTCGCGGATGCTGATTGCGGCCATGCCGTTTCCGCTTTCCGAGTCCGGCATTTGGGAAATCCACGTCATCCACATCGACACCGTCGGTCGCATGATTTCGGGGCGATTCAGCCATCCCGATCAAGGTCCGGACCAAAGCTTCGCCGCGAGTCCGCAGTTTGCGACAATCGGCCTTGCGGGGTCGTCCGGTGCTTTGACAGCCATCCCCTTTTCTGGTGCGTCTTGGGCGTCGAGGCCATGCTGCCGATCGCGGAAGCACAGCAATCCTGTTCATCACGCCATGCCATGAAGCCCGACGTCTGAGGAGGAACAAAAATGACAAAGATTGGAAAAGGACTTTTCGGAGGCGCGCTGGGACGGCGCGATTTCCTGCAGGCGACGGGCCTTGGGCTCGCCGCTCCGATGCTCATGGGACTGCCGGACTTTGCAAACGCCCAGGAGAAGGTCGAGCTTACCATGTGGGCATGGACACCGGACACCCAGGTGCAGGCCGACATGTTCACCAAGAAATTTCCAAACATAACGGTCAAGGTCGAAAATGTCGGCCAGGGCGCGCCGCATTATGTGAAGCTGCGCAATGCTCTGCAGGCGGGAAGCGGCCTGCCCGACCTCGCGCAGATGGAATTCAACTCGGTCCTGAGCTTCAGGCAGCTCGGCGCGCTTGCCGATATCGGTGCCGGCGTGAATTCCTCGAAAGACAAATTCATCGACTGGACATGGAAAGCCGTCAGCGACGGCGACAAGGTCTATGGCGTTCCGTGGGACAGCGGCCCCATGGGCGTGCTTTATCGCGGCGACATTTTCGACACGCACAAGATCACCCCGCCCGACACATGGGATGCCTTCGCGGAATCCGCGATGAAACTGGCGAAAGATGCGCCGGGGACATATCTCACCGATTTCGGCGCCGCCGATCCCGGCTGGGTCGTCGCGCTGCTATGGCAGGCGGGCTGGCGCCCGTTCCATACCGAAGGGACGAATATCCGGATCAAGCTCAACGATGATATCGCCAAGAAATGGGGAGCCTACTGGCAGAAGCTGCTCGATGCGAAGGCCATCGATACCAAGCCGGTCTGGACGACGGAGTGGTTCGCGGGACTGGACAACGGCACTTATGCGACCTGGGTCACCGCCGCCTGGGCGCCGATCCTCATGCAGCAATCGATGAAGAAGAGCTTTGGCAAATGGAAAGCCTCTTCGCTGCCGCAATGGAAGGCCGGCGATAAGATTACGGCAAACCTCGGTGGCTCGACCATCGCGGTGATGACCTCATGCAAGCATCCCAAGGAAGCGGCCATGTTTGCCGCGTTTATGGGAAGCGATCCAGAGGCGGCCCGCCTGTGGAATACCAAGCAGTTCCTGTTCCCTGTTCTCAAGGAACTCATCGATGACAAGGAACTGATGGGCCACAAGTACGATTTCTACGGCGGCCAGGCCGTGAACGAGATCTTTGCGGTGTCCGAAAACCAGGTCGATCCCAGCTTCGAATTCGCTCCATTCCAGGACTATGTCAACCAGGTGATCCTGGATGAATTCTCGGCGGCGATTGCGGGCAAAGGCACATTGCCGGATGCCTTCGACAGGCTGCAGGACAAGGTCGTGAGCTACGCTCAGGATCAGGGCTTCACGGTTTCCTGATCCCGATGGGGGAGGTGGCCGCCCTCCCGGCCCCTCCCCGCCTTACGACACGATATTTTCAGGAAGCACCCATGCCCGATGCTCATGGAGCGAAGCGGCGCGGCCGGATCTATGTCAGCAAATCCGTCGCCCCCTATCTCTTTGTCTTTCCCTTCATGCTGCTCTTTGCGGCATTCCTTATCGCGCCTCTCGCCTATGCATTCTGGCTCAGCCTCTTCCGGCAAACGCTGGCCGCGGGGAACCGTTTCGTCGGGGCGGAAAACTATTTGCGCGCGCTGGCCGACAAGTCCTTCTGGGAGGGCGTCCTTGTGCTCTTCAAGTTTGGAGCGATGCAGATCCCCGTCATGCTGGGGCTGGCGCTTGTCTATGCGCTGATCCTCGATAGCGGCAGGGTCTTTGGCCGCAGCTTCTTCCGTGTAAGCTTCTTCATTCCCTATGCCGTACCCGCGGTGATTGCCGCACTGCTATGGGGATATCTTTACGGCCCGGCCTTCGGTCCGTTTTCGCAACTGGCGACGCTTCTCAACCTGCCGGCGCCGAATTTCCTCTCGGAATCCACGATCCTGCCGTCGATCGCCAACATCGCCGTCTGGGAATACATGGGCTATAACATGATCATCTACTATTCCGCGCTTCAGGCGGTTCCGCAGGATCTCGAAGAGGCCTCGGCCGTGGATGGCGCCAGCGGCCTCAGGCATGCGCTCAGCATCAAGCTGCCGCTGATCATGCCGACGGTCATCGTCACGATCATGTTCTCGATCATCGGCACGCTTCAGCTCTTCACCGAGCCCTATCTGATCCGCACGCTCGCGCCCGGGCTCATCAACAGCCACTACACGCCGAACTACTACGCCTACACCCTCGCCTTCACCAATCAGCAATATAATTATTCGGCTGCGATCTCCTTCGTGCTCGGCGGCATTGTCGCAATCGCCTCCTACAGCTTCATGCTCGTCGCGAACCGGAGAACGGCACGATGACCATTGTTTCAAAGACCGCAAACTCACCTTCGTTCCGGCGCAGCCGGCGGCTGCTGACCGGCTTCCTGGTCCTCTATTTCATCTACACATTCATACCCCTGCTTTACGTGATCGTCTCCTCAACCAAGTCGAATGCCGATCTTTTTGGTACCTTCGGGTTGTGGTTCTCGAGCGACTTCCAGCTGCTTCAGAACCTTCGCGACCTCTTCACCTTTCAGGACGGCATCTTTTCTCGCTGGCTTCTCAACACAGTGGTCTATGCGGGTATTTCCGGAATTGGGGCTGCGTTCTTCGCTACCTTCGCCGGCTATGCCTTTGCGAAATACGAATTCGCCGGCAAGCGCCTGATGTTCGCGCTCGTGCTTGGCGCCGTGATGATCCCGCAAACAGCTTTGGTTATTCCGATCTTCCTGCTGCTGTCGAAGGTGGGCCTAGTCAATACGCCGCTGGCGATGATCCTGCCCTCTCTCGTCTTCCCGCCCGGCGTCTTCCTGATGCGTGTCTATGCGCAGGATGCTCTGTCCAATGAGCTCATCGAGGCAGGCCGCGTCGATGGCGCCGGCGAATTCCATATCTTCTCCAGCATCGCCTTTCGCCTTTTGACACCCGGCTTTGCGACAGTGCTGATCCTGGCATTCGTCTCCACCTGGAACAATTATTTCCTTCCGCTCGTCATGCTCAGCTCGTCTGAAAATTTCCCGGTCACGGTGGGCCTATCGCAATGGTACCAGCTCGCAACGGCCGGCAGCGGCGGGTCCGTGCTCTTCTCCGTCGTCATGACGGGAGCCTCGGTGAGCATCCTGCCTGTCATTGCAGCCTTTCTGCTCATGCAGCGCTACTGGCAGGGCGGCCTCGGTTCGGGCGGCGTCAAAGCCTAGCGGCCTTCCAACAATTCGGAGCAGATTCCATGGCAATCATAGAACTCAAATCCGTCCGGAAATCATTCGGCGCGGTCAACATCATTCCCGGCGTCGATCTCAAGGTCGAGCATGGAGAATTCGTCGTCTTTGTCGGGCCGTCCGGCAGCGGCAAGTCGACCCTCCTGCGCCTCGTGGCCGGGTTGGAAGAAGCCACAGGCGGGGCCATCCTGATCGATGGCCGCGATGTGACGGCGCTTGGGCCAGCCGAGCGCGAGCTTGCGATGGTCTTTCAATCCTACGCGCTCTATCCGCACAAGACCGTTCGCGCCAACATGTCCTTCGGGCTGGAAGTGGCCAAAGTGCCGCGTGAAGAAATCAAGGAACAGGTCGACAAGGTCGCGGCGCTTCTGCAGCTGACGAACCTGCTAGAGAGGAAGCCGCGCGAACTGTCGGGCGGGCAGCGCCAGCGGGTGGCGATCGGGCGCGCGATCGTCCGCGAACCCGTAGCCTTCATGTTCGACGAGCCGCTTTCCAACCTCGATGCGGCCCTGCGCATCGAGATGCGACTTGAGATAGCAAAGCTGCACCAACGCCTTGGCGCGACGATGATCTACGTCACGCACGACCAGACAGAGGCGATGACGCTCGCCGACCGCATCGTCGTGCTCGACAAGGGTATCATTCAGCAGACGGGAAGCCCGCTCGAACTCTACGAACGCCCCGCCAACCTCTTCGTCGCCCAGTTCATAGGCTCCCCGAAAATGAACGTGCTTCCCGCGCAGCTCGTCGGGATATCTTTGGCCCATATGCCGGCTGACGCTGCTCACATCGGCATCCGGCCTGAAGACATATCCCTCTCCGCATCAGGAGAAGGTCATCTCGATGGGCGGATCGATGTTGTCGAGCGGTTGGGATCGGATACGTTTGCCTATGTCGCCCTGGCAGACGGCAGTCTGGTCACTGTCCGCGCACCCCGGGATTCCTCCGCCGCCATGGGTGATCGGATCGGCATGCAGTTCCAGCTGGACCGCATTCACGCCTTCGATCAAAGCGGAATGTCTCTCACCATATGACAGCGTCGAGATGATCTCGGATACCAGTCCAGCATTTGAGACATTCCTGTTGACTCCCATCGTTTTCCGGCGCGTCTTCTTCCTGGCAGTGTCGTAGGAGGAGACGATATGGCTGGTAGGCAACGCAACGGCGTCGACGCCGCAATCGATATCGTCACGGCGCTCGCCCGGCGTGGCGGCAGCGGCCCAAGCACGGCCTTGGCGATGGAGCTTGGAATACCTCGCGCCAGCTTTCACCGTATGACCAGGGTGCTCGCCCAGCATGGCATCGTCGTCTGTTCCAGGGGCAAGATCAGTGTCGGGCCGATTGCCCGCAAACTCATTTCCACCCTGTGTGCCACCGCGCAAGCAGACGACAAAAAACGGGACCACCTTCTGGGTGAGGCCGTTCGTCCCGTCGCCCTCCTCCCTGAAATGCCATCATCGACCCCACCTGCCCTGTCGAGGCCGGCGATCATGCCAAGGCGCAAGCGTTTCCGCATTGGCTTCTCCAACGGCGCCACCGACAATCCATGGCAGGTCGCCCTGGTCCACAGCATTGAATTTGCTGCATCAAGACTGCAGGACGTGCTGGAATACGTGACGGTCGTCCATGCAAATGGCGATGCGGAAAAGCAGACCGAGGACATCCTCTCTCTGGCCAGGAGCGGTATCGACGGTCTTCTCGTCAGCGCCGTTTCGCCGCGAAAGCTGGCTCCGGTTTCGGCACATCTGATGCGGCAGGGTGTTCCGGTCGTGTTCGTCGAACGCGGGGGAACGCCGAACCTTTCCTGCGCGAGTTTCGTGACCTCGGACAACACCGCAATAGGAAAACTGACAGCACAGTGGCTGGCCCATACGCTCGATGGCAGCGGCCTGGTGATGATGCTCTTCGGCCATGCCGACCCCGAATTGACCCAGAGCCGGCAGATGGCGGCCATGCAAATCCTGGCGCAATATCCGAACATTCAGACTGTCGTCGCCAACTCCACGAATTTCAACAGGCAGAAGGCCTATGGCACGGCAATGGAGGTGATTGCGCATCACGGAGAGCGCATTGCCGGCGTCTGGTGCGACAGCGGCCTGAACTCCGCCGGCTCGATCCAGGCATTTCTCGATGCCGGCTTCAGACCAGGCCATATCCCGCCGCATACGGGCGGAGACCTCAATCTCTCCTACAAGCTGGCCGTCGGGGCGAATGTGCCGCTCGCATCGTTCGACTACCCGCCGGCGATGGGGATCCGCGCGTTCGAGATTCTGCTATCGGCGCTGCAGGGCTCATGGATTCCGCAATATCTCGATGTCGCCTCACCTTTCGTCACCTCGCGGGGGAGCAAGACGAACCCGGCCAAGCCGCATCTCTGGGCGGAACAAAGGGTGCGTTGGGACATGCCCGACGATCTCATTCTCGGCTCGGGGCTGGGTGCGGCCTATAATCCGACCGCCTTCCGCGTCAATTATCCGGGAAACCGGCACAACCGTTCTTCCGCTGAGCGTGGGTTGGGCGCATGAGCAAGGAAACCGCCGGGATCGCTGCATTCTCCCGTATTTTCTCATCCGTCGCCGAGGGAGACGTCCAGAACGTCGCCAGCCTGATCGAGAGCCAGGGCATCGTCCGCTCGACGGCCTTCGATGTGGTCAAGCGCATGGAAGCGGCGGGGCTGATTGCAAGGCAGACAGATGGTCGCCTCATCCCGGGCGCGGCGGCAGGCGTGTTCGCCTTTGCAGGCGTGCATCTCGGGCCGCTGTTCGGCCCGGCACAAACCCTTCTCCCCTGGTTGCGCGAAAAGACGAATGCGTCGATCACGCTGCTCGCATCCGATGGCGCAAGCCTGACAACGCTGTTGAGCTACCCGGCCAAATGGGACAGGGGCAAGCCGGTCGCTGCGCCGCTGATCATACCCATCAAGGCGCACAATGCCGAAGTCGCCCGTCTCCGTATCGTCTTGCCTCCCGGCGCAAGCACCGAAGAGACTGATAAATGCGAGGAACTCGCCGTGGCCACAGCCAGAGAGCTCCAGGCCTATTTGCGCGGCTGATCGATGGGCTTGGCGGCGATCAATGAGACCGCCACGCCTGCGAGGCACGCGGATCGCGATATATGCCACCATCCTTCATGATCATGTCGAAATTCGACGGGCCAACCAGCACCGACTGATCGAGCAACGGGTTTCCATCGACAAGCAGGATATCCGCAAGCGCTCCTGCGGTGATGACGCCCAGCTCGCCCTTGTGGCCCATCAGATCGCCGCCGACGGCGGTGGCGCATTTCAGCGCTTCCGCCGGCGTATAGCCGAAGAATTTGACGAAATGGCCGATATCCCTGGCGTTCTGCCCCATCGGCGTAATGGTGAAGCCATAGTCGCCTCCGACCACCACACGCATGCCCCGCTTGCGCATCTCATGATAAGTGGCGACGGTGTGCTCGAGCTTCCTCGGCAAGCCCATCCTCTCCACCACATCCTTGGTTAGTCCGACGACATCTCCCTCGAAAACGGAGTTATGCACCAGACCAAAGGCCGGGCCGACGATGACGCGATGTTTGACGCTTTCGAGCATGTCGAGCGCCTCTTCATCGGCAAAATCGCAATGATAGATGCAGTCGACGCCAGCACGCACCGCCCGCTTCACCGACTCCGCCGCACGGCTATGGCAGGCGACGCGCTTGCCCCAATCATGGGCCGTCTCCACGCCCACCCGCAGCTCTTCTTCCGACAGCGAGACGATCTCTGCTCTCGCGTGCCCGACGAACTCATCGCCCGATACGTTGAACTTGACGTTATCGACATTTTCCCTGCAGCAGAGGCGCACCGCTTTTCTGATCTCATCTGGGCCATCGGCGAGCATACCGAAGCTTTCGGCGTGCATATGGGCCTTACGCTCGTCGCCGAGACCGCCGGTAACGGTGATCTCCGGTCCGGCGGCGCGGTAGCGCGGACCGGCGAGATATCCATCCTCGATCTCCTGGCGCACCACCACGTCGATACGCAGCTTCGCCGAGGCGGCCGAATAGCAGGATGTGAAACCATGATTGAGGATCATGGTGGCGTTTCGGCATGTCTTCAGAAGATGCTCTTCCGGCGGTATCTCGCCGAGGTCCTGGTTGCGCGTCGGGCCGACGAAGGAGAGATGGCAGTGGCCCTCCACCAGACCCGGCATCAGAAACCTTCCATGACCATCAATAACTTCTGCGGCATTCTCGCTGCTGATCTGGTTCGCGCCGCGGGCAACAGTCTTGATCCGGTTGCCTTCGACAAGCACCTCGCCGTCATAGGCCTCATCATTGATGCCATCCCAGACAGTGACGTTTCGAAACAGATACGAGCCCATTTTATCCTCCAAATATGGCCGTCAGCCCTGTGGGCGATCGTTGCCGGAAGGATAGGTGCGGGGTTTCGAACAGGCCACCGCGATTAGGTTCCCCGAGTCGCCCATTTGAGACAGAGGAATTGACCGGAGGCGGTCGCTGCTATGCGATGAACAAACACAAGCTCATCTCAAATGGATGCCAATGTCTGAAATCGACCCTTTCCGCATCCGGGCACATGTTCCGGAGTTCGACCTCATTTCCCAGGGATATCGAGAAACCAGCGACATGGCGCGGGTGCGTTGGTCTGCGATGACTGACGTTGCCTATGGACCTGGCCCACAAGAGCGGCTCGACCTCTTCTTTCCAGATGGGGACAGTAAGAACCGCCCGATCCATATCTTCATCCATGGCGGCTACTGGCGCGCCAACGTGAAGGAGGACTATGCCTTCGTGGCGAACACGATCTGCGCCGCAGGGTCGATCGCCGCCATAATGGAATATGGACGCCTTCCGGCACTCAGGATGGAATCTCTCGTCGACCAGGTTCGCCGTGGCGCTCTCTGGCTCAAGCAGAATGCCGCAAGTTTTGGCGGGGACGCAGACGCCATATCGGCAAGCGGCCACTCGGCCGGCGCGCATCTCGCATTCTATCTCGCCGCGCGCGGACCGTCCGAGACGTTGCTGCCGCCGGCGACCGCGACGTCGCTTTTCCTTGTCAGCGGCGTCTACGACCTCCAGCCAATCCCCTTCAGCTTCCTCCAGGCAGAGATCGATCTTCGCGATGATGAGGTATTGGCATGGTCGCCCCTCACCTCCGCACCCGAAGCGAGAACGCCGATGACGATTGTCGTTGGAGAGCGAGAGACACCGCCCTTTCGCGAGCAGGCAGCATTGCTTGCCACGGCGGTTTCACCCAATTCGCCGCCACTCTCAATTGCCGGTGCCGACCATATGTCGATCGTCCGCGATATGGGGGATATCGACAGTTCGCTCGGGCAGCTTTTTCTGAGATTTCTTAAAACCGAAGCGTCAGCCGCGTGACATTAGCGCCGGAAACGCTCGCGATATTCACTTGGGCCGGTGCCGATGCGCCGGAGAAATGCCTTTCGCATCGTATCGGGATTGGCAAAGCCGCAGCTGGACGCCAGCCTTTGCAGCGGCATTTCCGTGTCTTCCAGCAATCTGCGCGCGGAATCGACGCGGGCCATTTCCACGAAATCGGCCGGCGTGGCGCCGGTCTCCTGCAAGAAGACGCGCGAGAAATTGCGGACGCTCATCGCGGTACGTGACGCAAGCACATCCAGCGTGAGATCGAGCGAGAGATGATCGAGGATCCAATGCTGGATCGACTGTATCCGGCCCTCGGTCGCAATCTGCGCGGCAAGATGGACACTGAATTGCGATTGCCCGCCCGGCCGCTTCAGGAACACGACGAGACGTTTCGCCACCCTCAACGCAAGCTCTCGACCATGATCGTCCTCGATCAATTTCAACGCCAGGTCGATCCCCGCCGTCACGCCCGCCGAGGTCCATAGCGGGCCGTCCTCGACGTAAATCTGGTCCGGCACGACGTTTACCTCGGGAAAGCGATCCGCAAGTTCGGCGGCATGCTGCCAATGCGTCGTTGCCGTATGTCCGTCCAGCAATCCTGCAGCCCCCAGAAAGAACGCACCGGTGCAGACCGAACCGTGACGGCGCGTCAATGGGATGCGCCGCCTCAGCCATTGGTGCAGCTCGTTGCCTTGATAGGCCTGCTGGTAGTCAGGCGTGCCGGCAATGAGGAGTGTGTCGATCCCGCTATCGTCATCATGGATCGATCCGTCCGTGACCAGGGATATGCCGCCGGCGCGAACTGTCCGCTCGCGCTGCGCAGACAAGGTCCTGATGTGATAATTCGCTTTCTCGGGCGCCTGCCGATTAGCCTCGAGAAACACGTCGAACGGCCCCGAAACGTCGAGGGACTGCGCATTGTCAGGCACCACGATGACAATCGTCCTAGCCTCGACAACCATCCCTTATCCTCCTTCGCGGCCTGCATCAGACATCGGCTACTCGCCCATACTGGGTTAATCGCAGCCGATGTCCAGACGCAAGCCGAGCTCAGCCGCGCCGCTTTGCGCGCTCGTGGAAGATCGAGCCGATGAAATCGAGGCTGGTGCGGGCCGCCAGAAGCGAGGTGATGCCCGAAGGGTCATAAGGCGGTGAGACTTCGACGAAATCGACGCCCACGACCTCGAAGCGCCGGGCAACCTCGCGCAGCAGATCCTTCGCCTCATAATAGGTGAAACCGCCGTGGCTGATGGTCGCCGTGCCGGGCGCGATCGATGGGTCGAAGCTATCAATATCGATCGAGACATAGACGCGTTCGCCATCGGCAATATGGGCAAGCGTCGCAGCGGCGCCGATGTTCCTGAACTTGCGGAGCGATACGACATTCGTGCCATAAGCCTTGGCCGCCTCGTAATCCTTCTTGCTGACCGCAGCCATATTGTGTGGGCCGAGAGTCGTGATGCCCTTCACATGCGCCATCTCCGAGGCCCGGCGCATTGGGCTGCCATGGCCCCAGGTGATGCCGTTGCGGCCATCGATAAAGTCAAAATGGGCGTCGAGATGGACGATATGGATCGGCTTCTCATTCGAATAGGCGGCAATAGTCGCCATGGTGATCGCGTGATCGCCGCCGAGAATATAGGGCATTGTCTTGGCGTCGAGCAGCGCACGCACCGCCTGTTCCGCATTGGCAAGGCTACGCCGGGTGTCAGCGTAGATGACGTCGCTGTCGCCGGCATCGACGACCTTGACCTCGTCGGCCGTCAGATAGGTGACCTCGTCCTCGAAGTCGAAGACACCGTCCGGTCCGAAGCCGTGGAACATCGACATCTCACGAATGGCCCTTGGCCCAAAACGCGTGCCGACACGGTAGCTGGAGGCGGTGTCGATCGGCACGCCGAGAATGGCGACATCGGCGCCGTCGAGCTTGTCCCAATCGGTACAGGCCGGCTGGCCCGCAAATGTCGCAAGTCCGACAAAGGGAAGATCCATGCGCTCAGGCATGTTGCGGCTGTGAAACTGGTCGGTCATGTCAGATCCTTTCCCGAGCAGGCGGCGGACGCCCGTACTCGGCAGGTTGGTGCTGAGGGTCCTCAGCAGATTTCGTCGGTGATGCCCTCACGCTCATAGGCGCGGCGGACGGAAGCGAGAGCCGTGAGCTTATCCAGCAACCTGGCAATCGACGGCCGGCTGCGCGGCGGCCTGGCCATCGGGCGGGCCCAGCGCGAGAGCATGACGAGATAGAAGTCGGCCGCGCTCAATGTGTCACCAAGGAAGAACGGCCCGTTCGTCTTCAGATGCTGTTCGATGACGTCGAGATAGGCGCTTGCGCGCGCTTCCGCTCCCCGCGTCACGATTTCTACGGCGGCGTCGTTCGTCCCGGCCAGACGATCTGGATACTGCCAGATCATTAGTTCTTCCTGCAGCGAGTTGGTCAGGAAGGTGAGCCACTGATAGAATTTGGCGCGCTCCGCAGTTCCAACCGCCGGGGCCAGCCCCGCTTCCGGATGCTGATCGGCAAGGTGAAGCACAATCGCGGCGGATTCGAACAAGACAAGATCACCATCCACCAGCGCGGGAATGCGCCCATTCGGATTTATCTTCAGATATTCCTTGGATTTCTGGGCATCAACTGCTCTGTCGACCAGAAGAAGTTGATACTCTTTCCCGATCTCTTCGAGAATCATATGCGGAGCTGCATTGGCATTCGCTGGGAAATAGTGAAGTTGATACATTGTCTTCTTCCATGATTGGCTTCCTGTTGTCTCAGAATAGGTTCCCATGGAATTGTCTACAACGACGCAGTTCCGTCGATTTCGGCCAAAGGCCCGCCGATCCAGGCCGTTTGCGCCCATCGTTGATGGGCATCACTGAAAAAGGGGGAGCAAAGCCGGATAACTGGGCAGCTCAACATTCGAGCGATTTGCCCAACGTGCGAGGTGCACCGCCGGGTCATTGCTCAGATCAAATCACCCGGAGGAGACGAAAGCTCTCAAGAACCCCGAACAAGCTCAATGCCGTTTGCGCTGGCCCATTGGCCAATAGGTGGCGTCGCCTTAACGGTTTGGAGCGGGTGGTGAGGATTTGTATCGTGTTTCAGGCGGCGATCGAGCCAGCGATTTCATGCCAGATCGAGATGGCGTGAGTGAGAAGCTGGCGATGATCTGCGGCGGACAAGAATTTCCGGTGAAGAAGGAAAAGATTGGTGATCTGGCCATGAGTTGAGACAAAACGCTGACTTTGTCGCGCGGACTTGAAGCGCAACATGCGTCGCTCGCGTCGTCGCACGGCAAGATGAGAATTCTCAGCTCGGTTGTTCAATCCTTTGTGCGAGCGATGTTCGACGCAGGCATCAACTGGGACTTTGCGGCCGAATAGGAACGCAGCTTGTCGGTCACCATCACGCACGGGGCGGTACCCTGGTCCTTGAGCAGCTTGCGCATCAAATGCAGGGCGGCTGTCTTGTTCCTTCGGCTTTGCAGCAGGGCGTCGAGGACATAACCATTTGCATCGACGGCGCGCCACAGCCAGTATTTCTTTCTCTTGATCGTCACCACCATCTCATCGAGATGCCACTTGTCGGAAAAGTGGCCTTGTGAGCGGCGCCGGAGCTGATGAGCAAATTTCAAGCCGAATTTCGCCGCCCATTCCGAGACGGTCTGGAATGAGACGTTGATGCCGCGCTCCGCCAACAGATCCTCGATGTAACGGAAGCTGAGCGGGAACCGATAATAGAGCCATACGGCATGGGCGATGATCTCAGCGGGAAACCGGTGGCGTCTGAAGTGGGCAATTGGGGTTTCGGTCATGAAAGCCCGATACCAAGTCAATTCAAACAGGCGGTTAAGGCGACGCCACCGGCCAGGCCTGGCCGCATCCTTAACCTGTCTAATCTGCGATGACGCTGATTTCCCCGCCAGAGGCGGAGATCAGCTGCGAGGTTGCACCAGCGCCAGCGCGAGGGTCGCTGCGGCGAGCACGGCGGTCAGAGCCAAGGGTCCGGTTGGGCCATAAGTATCCACGACATAGCCGCCGACAACCGCGCCGATAGTGATGGCGACCTGGAAGGAAACGACCATCAGACTGCCTGCTGCTTCGAGCGCATCTGTCGCCGCGCGGGACAGGTTGGTCGGCAGCACCACAGGTGCCATGCCGAAGGCAAAGCCCCAAAGCGTAGCGAAGCCGAACGCAACGCCGATATGGGCGCCCCAAAGCACCAGAGCGAGCGCCGCAAGTGCCATCAATGCTGACGTTACTGCGAGGGCCATGTGGATATTGGTATCGGCCATGCGACCACCGGCGATGTTGCCGATGACGGCAGCGATGCCGAATCCGAGCAATGCCAGAGCAATCGGGCCAGTCGTCAGGAGCGTCACGTGCTCGAGGAAGGGGCGGACATAGACCGAGCCGGCGAAATGCCCCGTCATCAGCACAAGGATGGCAAGCATACCGAGCTGAATCCCACGACGCCGCGTTAGTCTGAAGACATCGGCAAGACTGTTGCTTGTCGTTGCAGGCAAGGTCGGCAGGCTGAGGAGTTGCAGCAGCATGGCGATCGCAGCCAGTCCCGCAGTAATCGCCATGGCGCTGCGCCAGCCCAACCAGTCACTGATCAACGCACCCATCGACGGCGCAGCGATGGTGGCGAGCGAGACGCCGAGGGTGACGATTGCCATGCCCCGACCCGTTGCATTGGCGCCCACCAGTCTCGCGACGACTGCAACCGAAAGTGCCCAGAAGGAGCTGATGGCGATGCCGAGCCCTGCCCGGGCCAACAATAGCAACCAGAAATCGGTCGCCACCGTTGCCAGGATATTGGAACCGATTGCCAGGGCGCTGAGGGCGACCAGCACCGTCTTGCGATTCAATTTGCCGATAAGAACATTGCTCAACAAGGCGGTCACGGCGCCGACGGAAGCCGTCGCGGTGACGACCTGCCCGGCGGTTCCCTCGCTGATGCCGAGATCGCGCGCCATCGGTGTCAGCAGGCCTGCGGGCAGGAATTCGGCTGATACCAGCGCAAAACTGGTGGCCGCCAGTGAAAGGACGGCGAACCAGGTCTTCGCGCTCCACGCGACCGGCGCGATAACGTCAAGGTCTTCCGCCGCGCCATCAAGCTGTATTGTTGTATCCGTCATCGAAGATCTCCAAGATTTGGATATCTTCATAGACCAATCTTACCGGATGAAATGTATCTTAAAATCCGAAATTCATGTCTGTTCGTCCGGAAATTGTGCGACGCACAACACCCGGCGAGACGTTGGTGATGCGTTTGAACGCGCGAGCGAAGGATGCTTCGGATTCATAGCCCAAACGAGCCGCGACCTCGGCAACCGACATACCGTTTTGGCCCAACAACTCCCCGGCAAGCTGCATGCGAAGACGCGCGAGATAACGGGCCGGTCCTTCGCCCAGCACAGCGCTGAAGCGCTCGGCGAAAATCGAACGTGATTGACCTGCCAAGCCGGCGAGGCTTTCGAGGGTCCAGTTGTGGCCCGGATCTCGGTGCATGGCTGCAAGGACGCGGCCGATATGGGGATCGCGGATGGCGGCAAGCCAGCCTGTGGTCGAGGCTCCCGTGCAATGGACCCAGCAGCGGATGAGCCGGGCTGTCAGCAGGTCGGCCATTCGCGACAGGATCGTGGCGCTGCCCATCTGCGGCTGCGCGGCTTCCTCGGTCATGGCCGCGAGCAACGGACCTACGATCGGGTCATGGCCGGCCACGTCGCAGCCCTTGATGATGGGAGGCATCAGCGTGATCAGGGGGTTCAGCGCACAGGCTCCCAAGGCCATGGAGCCGCAGAAAAGGGTGCTTGCCGCGCCAGTTCCTTCCCGCACCACTTCGCACACGTTGCTCCCAAGGTTCGTTACCTGGCAACCATCGAGCGAATCCCCCACAACATCAGGCGCGCTCGCCAGCCGATGAGCGGTGCCTTGCGGAAGCAGCACCAGATCGCCCTTGCGCAATTCCTGCCAACCCTCTGCTTCGGTATGGATCCAGCACGGGCCCTGGCTGACAAAGTGAAAGCGAAGAAACGCCTGTTGCGGAAAAGCGATGCTCCAAGGATGCCGGAGTTCGCAGCGACCATAGTTCACGCCGCTCAGGCGAAAGTCTTGCAAGACTTCGCTTAGCGCATCCATCGGAATGTTTTGGTGTGCAGATGCTTCGGATGAACTGATAGGCATTTTGCCAATATATATGCCGAACGTCCGACCGGCAAGGGGAGACAATCGCTTGGCACTGCTCCTGATGCGTTGATTGAAGCCAAGCATTCCACATCAGCCCACCAGAGTATGGCGGGCTGATGTGTTCAAATTCGAATGGAGTAGGGGCCGGACTTGAGCGGTCGAGCACCAAGGTTCCGCTCCGGCTCAATAGCAGATGTCGGAGATGGTCGGTAAAAACCGGCACCGCACAAGGGCCCAGCCCATCAATTTCCGTCTCTACTTGGCCAGAACAATATGTGTGGCCCGCTCCGTCGGAACATGCTCGACTGTCCGATATCCCAGGGCGTGAAGATCAATGCCGCTAAAGAGAGGTTCTCCTTGACCGAGCGCGACGGGAGAAAAGGCAAGGTGAATTTCATCGACGTGGCCGGCCTGAACATATTGCCTCACGGTGTTGGCGCCGCCACCAATCTTGATGTCCTTCGCGCCTGCCGCCTCCCGGGCTTTTTGCAACGCTTCCTCAATGCCGCCGGTGACAAAGTGAAATGTCGTCCCACCGAGCATCTCGATTGATGGTCTTGGATAGTGTGTCAGTATGAAAGTCGGTGCGTGATAAGGCGGATTGTCACCCCACCAGCCCTTCCATTGATCATCCGGCCATTCGCCGCGAATGGGCCCGAACATGTTGCGGCCGAGGATGAAGGCACCGAAACCCTCCATTGCGCGATGCCGAACCGGTCATCAAGGCCGGTTTCTCCGTCGCCTTTTCCGAGCATCTGACGAAACGCCCGCGTCGGGAAAAACCACTGAAAAAGCTCCTCGCCTCGCAGACCAAGCGGGCGCTCCAGACCCTGGTCAATACCCGCAGCGAAACCATCAAGCGAGACACTGAACCCAGAAACCTTTACTTTAGTCATTCGTACCTCCATCCGCACCGACTCCATAAGGGCAGAGATCCGCACCGGCGCATTGCGGTCAACTCTATCCTGCAGGACGATTGGGATTGTCGGGAGCCGACAATTTCCAAAAAATTTTTCGATAGTGCCGAATGAGGCTTGGGAATACCTGCGGCGACGGTACAGAACCCTGGTGACAGGAGAGCTATCAAGGCACTTCGCTGGTTCTTGGCCAGCATGTTATCGTCCCGTACGATCGGCACCCCGATCAAATTTCGCGGGCGAGCCAACGAACCATATTGGCCATCAGTATGTCATAGCTATCCCAGCGCATGAATTCATCCGACAGCCAGTGAGGACCGATATCTGTCATCCAGGCAAGCGATCGTCCGGCGCCATAGTCGCGCACGGTGAGAAGCGGCAGCTCTCGCCCGCGATTGATGCAATGGATCAGGGTCGCCGTTTCGACATTCGTCCTGGCAACAACACGGTTCATGCCGAGAACGAAAGGGATTGAAGACTTCAGTCCTGCGAGCACCGGATGGATGGCGTCAACAATCAAAGGGTCAAGTCCCTCAGGCGCCTCCAGCCCGTCCGGATGGGGGCTGATCTCGACAGGCATGCAGTCTTCAACGGCCGTGCCATGGAACATTGCGGAACCATCCATGCCCTGGAAACCTGTGTAGCCGCCGGCCATCATCAAGCCTCCGCCTTGCTCAACCCAGTGGCGGAGCAATTCCAGACGATTGACCGAGCGCTGCCCCATTCTGGTTTCTGGCGTATAGAGCAGCGACAGCGCACCCACATCCGAGATGACGACAGCGGAGTATTGACCGAGTGTCTCGAGTGACCTTGGGAATTCTGCCTCGCATCGTTCGCCACCGATCTGAACGACTTCGATGCCTTGGGCCGCGAGCGCCTCGATATAGCGCGTTGCGCCGTTTAAGTATCGCGACGACGAGCCAACCTCCATGCCCTTGGAGGCAAACGACGTGACGTGAAAGGTCTCGCCCGCGAGCAATACCGGCTTCATGATAAATCCTTCTATGGAAGAGAGGGCAACGCCTGAGTGGCGTTGCCCGAAGCGTATCAGAACTTGAATTCTTCGATATTCGCCGGCGTCACGATCTTGGCTGGTCCAAGCAGGACTTCGCCCTTTGCTCCGACCTTATAGGATCCAAGGCGACCTGCGGTGAATGTTTCGCCTTCCTTGCCGGTAACCTTGCATTGCGCGACGGCCTGAGCCGCATAATAGGTCAGATATCCGAGATCCTTGACGTTCCACCAGATATCCTGGACGGAGCCATCCTGGATGTACTTCTTGATCAACGTCGCAGGCGCAAGGCCGGTGAGCTTGATCTTGCCGAGAAGACCGGCCTGATCCATGGCGCGGGCAGCCGCCGGCAGACCGATGCCGGCCGGGATGATGATACCCTTCAGGTTGGGGAATGCTTGCGCAAGACCGAGCGCTTGCTGCTGGTTCACCTGCTCGCTCTCCTGGCCGTAGGCGACCTGGACGAGCTTCATCTTGGCGTATTTCTTGTCGCCTTCCATCTTCTTCTTCATGAAGGCGATCCAGGCGTTCTGGTTCGCAGCGGTCGGCGTAGAAGACAGGATAGCGAAGTCGCCCTCATAGTTGATGAGCTGGCCCATCGATTCCAGCATCATCTCGGCCAGGCTGTCGCCTGCGGCCTGATTGAGGAACACCGTACGAGCATTCGTCGCCACGTCAGAGTCATACGAGACGATCTTGACGCCTTGCTTTTCGGCGCGGCGAAGAGCAGGCGCAACGGCATTTGCATCATTGGCTGAGATGGCGATAACGCCAACCTTCTGCGACACTAGATTGTTGATGAAGTCAATCTGCGCTTCGGCGGTTGCCTGCGACGGCGCCTGCTTGATCGCCTTGCCGCCGATCTCACCTGCAGCCTCTTCGGCACCGGTCTGGGCAACCTGGAAGTACGGATCGGTGTCGAGCTTCGGCAGGAAGCCGACGGTCACGGGAGCCTTCGCGCAATCCTCCGCGCTTGCCGTTGCAACGCTCGCAATCAGGGTGCTGGCAAGAAGTATCGATGTCAAAATCTTGGATTTCATGTGGTTTCCTCCTCTTAAAATCCGGCTTGAATGAACAAACGAGCCGCCGGAGGCTACTCGTTTGCCTTTGGCTTGAAGTAATAGGTTCTGACGCTGGCAAAGATCCGCTCAGCCGCATTGCTGGCGAGTAGCGAGACAATCAGAAGAAGGCCGATGACGGTCCCCTGCGCATCGCCACCGATCTGCAGCAGGCCTAGCACATTGCGGATGGTGGCAAACAGCAGGAGCGCCCAGAGCACACCCGTCAGCTTGCCCTTGCCTCCGAAAACGCTGATGCCGCCAAGAAGAGCGATGGTGATGACATCAAGCTCGATGCCCAGCGCATTGTTGGCGCGGGCATTGGCAAGACGCGCGGCATAGACCATGCCCGCTGCTGCACAGACGACACCGGAGGTGATGAACAGGCCGAGCACCGTGCGGGCTAGGCGGATGCCTGAATAGCGCGCCGCTTCCGGGCTGCCGCCGATGGCGTAGATCCGGCGTCCGAGCGGCATCTTCTGAAGAGCAATCGCAAACAGCGGCGCCAGCAAGATGAAGGGCACGATCGTCCACGGAACAGGCGTATCGCCCACCGTGTTGATACCGAAATCGAGAAAGCTGTCCGGGAAATCGTTGATCGAGTCCGAGCCGAGCAGGATGTAGCCGATGCCTCGAAAGAGCGCCATCGTACCCAAGGTTACGACAAGCGACGGCAGACCGAGCTTCGTGACCAGAATTCCGTTGAACGCTCCGCAAGCGGCACCCGCAAGCAAGGTCAGCGGAATAGCCAGGTAAAGGGGAAACTCCGCCTGCGTCAGCAAGCCGAAGACGACACTCGTGAGCGCAAGCGTGCTGCCGACCGAAAGGTCAATCTCACGGGCAATGATCAGAAAGACCATCGGCAGGACGATCAGTGCCCGTTCGGAAATCCCGGCCACGGCCTGCGAGATGTTGAATGTCGAAGCGAAGTTCGGCACGGCGAAAATCGCGTAAAGGATGACAAGGATGGTGATGGCGGCAAGGAAATTGTCCCAGTTGCCGATGCGGGCAACGAAGTCCGTCTTGTGCTTCGATGTGTCTGTCATGAATGCGCACCTCCACGGGACGCGCGGCGGGCGACATAGGCGTCGATGCCGATGGCGACAAGAATGACGAGGCCGTAGACGCCCTGCAGCCAAAGCGGATCGACGCGCACCAGTGTCAGGCCGTTATTGATCACCAGCAGCAGCAGAGCACCGGCGGCAACGCCAAGCACCGTCCCCGAACCGCCGCGCACCGCGACACCGCCAACCACGACGGCTGCGATAACGGTAAGTTCGAAGCCATAGGCGACACGGGCATCGACGGTGGCGTAACGCGACGCCCACAGCGCGCCGTCGAAGCCTGCCAGCAGACCTGCCGCGGCAAAGGCCAGCAGGATTCGCGGCCTGGCCGGTATGCCGATCAGCCGGGCACCATCCGGGTTGGAGCCGATCGCAAAAAGTTCGCGGCCAAGCGAGGTGTAGCGGAGGATGTAGCCGGCAACCAACAAGGTAGCTATCGCTATGAGGAGGATCGCCGGGACACCGAAGATATTGGCACTGGTCATATCCAGCCAGGATTGCGGAACCTGATCCGCGCTCACTTGCGTGCCGCCGGCCCAAATGCTGTTCAAGCCGCGGAAGACGGACATCGTACCCAGCGTCACGACGATTGCCGGCACCTTTCCATAGGTGATGATCAACCCATTCACAGTGCCTGCGACCAGGCCGATGCCGCAGGCGAGCAGCACGCCGCCGGCCACTCCGATCTCGGGATGAGCATGCAGGGTCGAGGCAGCACCATAGGCGGCAAGGCCGATGATGGCGGCTACCGACAGATCGATGCTTCGGGTAATCAGCACCAGCATCTGTGCGATGGCCACGATCACCAACAAACCGGCATCCATGGCCAAGGCGGAAAGGTTCGCGCCGCTCAGCATGCGAATATTCAGGATCGATATGGGTATGATCACCGCAAGCATTGCGGCGACGAGCCCAAATTCTCGGCGCGAGAATATTTGCCTCAGAAGGCTTTGCTGCGGCTGAAGCTCGACATGCTCGATGCCCGAATGGACCGGCTTGGCGACAAGGTCGCCATCGACCTTCTGAACGACGGCATCGGTCGCAGCGCCGATGACCTTTTCCTGCGTTGCCTCGTCGCGCTCGAACCTTCCCGAAATGTGTCCTTCGCGCAGGACGATCATCCTGTCGGACATTCCGAGCAATTCGGGCAACTCCGACGAGATGAGGATGATCGCCATGCCCTGGCTGGCAAGATCGGCCATCATCGCATGGACGTCCGCCTTGGCCTGAACATCGATACCCTGTGTCGGCTCGTCGAGGATGAGGATCCGCGGCTTGGTCGCCAGCCATTTTGACAGGACGACCTTCTGCTGATTGCCGCCCGACAGGGAGCTGACCGGCTGTCCGTAGGAGCTGAAACGAAGACGCAGCCGATCGAGGAACGGCTCGGCAAGCTTGAGCTCTTTCGAGCGCGACATCATCCCGCCGCTGGTTGCCTCGTCGAGAACTGTCAGCGAGGCATTGTTGAGGATCGAGAAATCCATGACCAGGCTTTGGCCGATGCGATCCTCCGAGACATAGGCGATACCTTGCTCCATGGCGGCGCTTGCCGAGCTGAAGCGGACAGCATTGCCATCGATCGTGATCGTGCCTGACGTGGGTTGATCGATGCCGAAGAGCACCCGCGCGATCTCGGTGCGACCGCTTCCGACGAGACCGCCAAAGCCGAGGATTTCTCCTGCCCGCAGCTGGAACGAGATATCTTCGAAGGTGCCCTTTCGCGTGAGGTTGTTGACCTCGAGCACGACATTGCCTGGTGTCGCGGTGTGGCGCGGATACAACCCGTCAAGCGACCGCCCGACCATCATCTGGATGGCACGCTCGCGGGATAGATCCGCCGTCAGTTCTGTGCCGACGAGGCGCCCATCGCGCAGAACGGCAATCCGGTCGGCAACACGGTAGATTTCATCCATCCGGTGCCCGACGAACATCATGGCGACGCCGCGTTTGCGCAGCCCATCCACCACGCCGAATAGACGCTCGACCTCGCGCTGCGAGAGGGCGGCTGTGGGTTCATCCATGATCAGCACGCGGGCATCGAGCGACAGGGCGCGGGCGACTTCCACCAGCTGCTGTTCCGATGTCCGCAACTTGCCAAGAGGTTGGGAAACGTCGGCATCGAGGCCAATAGTCCTGAGAAGGCGCGCGGCCTCTGCCTGCATGGCACTGTAGTCGAGCTTCCACTTCGTGCCGGTCTGTCCGATGAAGAGGTTTTCGGCAATGCTCAGATCGGGAAAGAGCCCCGGATGCTGGTGCATGACGGCAACGCCGGAATGCTGCGCTTCAAGCGGCGACGAAAACCGCTTTTGCTGGCCACCAATGAGGACGGCGCCCGTGTCAGGCCTGTGGACGCCCGCAAGCAGCTTCACACAGGTGCTCTTGCCCGCGCCATTCTCTCCAAGCAGAGCAAGGACTTCCCCCGCCCGAAGCTCGATGGTGACGTCGGACACGGCGACCGTGCCGCCGAATATCTTCGTGACGCCGGCAAGCGATGCAACGACACCATTGCCATTCGGCAAGGAGTTCACCGGCGAGAGGGGTGCCGCCTCAAGCATGGTCAACACCGTAGTTATCGCCGCGGGAATGCGGGGCCTGGCTCTTGCAGGAAATCATTTAGGGGTCCTCACCAAGTCTCTCTCGACACGCCAGCTCCCTTTGGCGTATTTATTAAAGCAGTTTACTATAATTGTTGTTGAAGTCCGTCAAGAGCAGTCGTAAAGGTCTTTTTGACAATCGACAGGCGGCGCGTAAAAGAACGCATCAGGGCAAGTTTTCGAGACGTGGGAGCAGGCAAATGGCGGGCAAAGGCAGTAACTCTGTTCAGTTACGCCACTACAATGAGCGTGTCGTTCTCGACGCCGTTCGCCGGTTTGGCGAAACCTCGAAAGCAGAAATCGCCAGGTTCGCGCACCTCACCCCGCCCGCCGTCGCGACGATCGTCGATGCCCTCGTGGCCGGCGGCTATCTTGTTGAAAATGGAAAGCGTTTTGGCGGCAAGGGCCAACCGTCTGCGATGTATGGGCTTGCGAAAGACGGAGCCTATTCCATTGGCCTTCACGTCGGGCGTCGGGCGATGGATGCGATTCTGACGGATTTTTCCGGCGAGACGGTTGCCTTCGAGACACACGAATATGATCACCCCAATCCGGTCGGCATCAAGGAACTTGGTGACGCAGCAATCGCCCGCTTCAGAACCCAACTTGGCAGGGAAGGTCAGAAGCGCCTCATCGGGATCGGCATCTCGGCGCCCTATTTCATCGGCGGATGGGATGAGGAACTGGGCTTTCCATCCGACGTGCAGATGGAGTGGCGTACCTTCGATCTGAGGTCGCATTTCGCCGAAAGCCAGGATCTTCCCGTGATGATCGAGAACGATGCGTCTGCGGCAGCGGTTGCCGAACTGGTCTATGGCCTGGGCAAGCAATATTCCGATTTCCTGCACATATCGCTCAGCACCTTTGTCGGCGGCGGCCTTGTTCTCGACGGCACCTTGCAGACCGGCCCGAACGGCAACACGGCGGCATTCGGCCCATTTCCGGTGACGTACTCGACACTGAATTCCGTCCCGAAACCTCCAGGGAAATTCGACGTCCTGCTCCACCGCGCTTCTATTTTTACCCTCGTTCATCATCTGAGATTCAACGGTTTCGATATTACCCGGGTCCGTGATCTCGATCCCATGCCGGCAGCGGCGCAAAAGCTTGTTTCCGAATGGCAAGAAGATTGTGCTGATGCATTGGCGCAGGCGCTTATCGGAAGCATTTCGGTTGTCGACGTCGAAGCCGTGGTTATTGACGGATTGCTGCCGCAAGCCCTGCTTGCGGATACTGTCGAACGGATCAAGCGCTGTTTCGCGGAGATGATACCACCGGGCCTCATTGCCCCCGTTATCAGCGCAGGGGTCCTCGGCGCGCGTGGCTCGGCGCTGGGAGCGAGCCTGATGCCGATTTACGCGATGTTCGGCCCGGATACCGGAGTCCTGATGAAAAAGGGGCTCGACAAGAAGCCGCTCATGATCGGCTCCGAATTCAACCGGCGAGGTGGATAAACTGCACAGGCGCCGATGTTGCTCGTTCGCGTACAGCACGCAAGGCAACATGGTGAAATCACCTCTAGATTACGCCTGTCCGGCAATGCATTTGGCCAATAGCAACGCCTTACGCACCCCTCAGCCTAGCGCCCTTAAGATATCGCCGCGTTTCGATAAGAAGGCCCGTTGCGAGGGTCGACCTCGCAACGGATAATCATTGGTCTGCGCCGTTACGGCAGCCGGCTCCGCTCTACCTGACGAAGGGTCTCCGTCGCGGACTTCAGCTGGGCGCGCGTGTACATGAGCGCGTGGGACGCCAGATCATAGCCGTCTTCCCAGAGATTGCGCCAGATGCCGAGAATGCCTTCCAGCGGCTGGCCCACGACGCGGGACGAGAAGCTTTCGAACGTGATCGGACCGGTATAGCCGGAGGCGACGAGCGCGCGGAATACGCCGGCCAAGTCGATCGTGCCGGAGCCGAGATAGCCACGGTGGGAGTCACCGGTGTGGAAATATCCGAGATAGCTGCCGGTATCCTTGATCGCGGAGGGAACATCGGATTCCTCGATGTTCATATGGTACACGTCGAGGTGCACCTTCACATTATCGGCGCCGATGCGCTTGCAGAGCTCAACACCCTGCGAGGCGGTGTTGAGAACGTTGGATTCGTAGCGGTTCACCACTTCGAGACCGAGCGTGATGCCGCTCTTTGCGGCGATTTCCGCGACCTGTCCCAGAATGTCGACAGACATGGCAACGCCGGCCGCCGTCGTCGGAACGCTGCTCTTCTGGAATGCGGAGTGCAGAATGCCGCAGACATGCGTTGCGCCGGCATCGCGCGCAAGCGTCAGCGCTTCCAGAAGCTTTGCCTTGCCGCGCTTGCCCTTCTCGATATCGCCGCTCGAAATATCCGTGTCGGCATCAAGGCCGAGCGAGAAGTTGATGCCGATGCCATGCTTTTCCAGCGCCCGGCGCGTGAAGTCGATATCGATGGAGCTTGGATCGAGCGCCGGTGCTTCGATGAAGTCGTATCCGACCTCGGCCGATTTGGCGATCGCCCGTTCGCATTCGTCGTGGCTCCAGCCCTTTTCCCAGACCAAGGCGTGTACACCCAATTTGTTCATGGCAATGCTCCTAGTTTTTGCACAAAAGATCTTGCTTCCCGGAAACCTTTGTTCTCCGGGTTGCGGTGTTGATGTGTCGGTGGATCGCCTCAGCTGCGATCAGCCGGATGGCTCAATTGTTGTCGATACGGAGGTCGGGATCAGCGCTTCCCTGCATGATCGCGCGTCCGTTCGGCAAATCGTTCTCCTCGACCTTGCGGTCGATCTCGCTCGGATCGAGGCCATAGCTGCGCCATCGGGCCTGCAACCTTTCGCGCAGTTCCGCCTCGCCAACGTCGACGAAGACGGTGAAGTCGAAGATTTCCTTCAGCCTGTTCCAAGGAGCCTGCCGAGCCAGCAGGTAGTTTCCTTCGCAGACGATGATGTCCGTTGACTTCGGAATGAGCCTGCCGCCGGCCCGGGAGATTTCGATCGACCGATCAAAGACCGGAACGGCGACAAGATCGTCTTCATTCGCCTTCAGGCGATTGAGCATATGGCGCAGGCCATGCGCATCGAACGTGTCGATGGCGCCCTTATAGGCGAGGCGGCCCATCTGCTTGAGAACGGCGTCGTCATAGTGATAGCCATCCATCGGGAACAAAGCCGCGCTGATGCCGTGATTGCCGGCGATCAGCTCAACGATGCGCTCGGCAACCGCAGACTTACCGGATCCCGGCGCGCCGGCGATGGCGACGAGCACTCTCCGGCCGCCGCCGGCTATAAACCGTTGCGTGGCGATCTCGGCGATCTCGCGGGCATTTTTTTCTAATGTGGTCAAAACAACTCCGATCCTGCCGTTGTCAGCTCAAGCCAAATTGCGCAGCCTTGCCGCGCAAGAACCCAAGACCATGATCCAAAACCTCTTCCGCATCGCGGGCTACCGGACGCCAGGTCGAGATATCGCCCGCCATTTCAGCCGGCATGCTCACGAAGCTTTCGAGCGTCAGCGCGCCCTTGAAGCCGATGGCCGAAAGTGCCGTGAAGATCGAATCCCAGGGGACGTTGCCGGCGCCCGGCGTTCCCCGGTCGCTCTCGGACATATGCATGTATTTGAGGTGGTCGCGTGCAACGATAATGCCGTTGGCCGCGCCCTTCTCCTCCATGTTCATGTGGAACGTGTCCAGATGAACGAAGACATTGTCCATGCCGATACGCTCGACCAGCGCAACGGCCTGCTCGGCCGAATTGATCAGATGGCTTTCATAGCGGTTGACGGCCTCGACACCCAACTGGATACCGAGCTTCTTCGCATGTCTGGCGGCGGTTTCCAGCGCACGCGTAAGATTATCGTACTCGCCCTGCGTCGGCGGAAAGCCCGTGCGCTCGTTGGTGCCGCCATAGGTGACGCCCGTCAGGGCCTCACCGCCCATTTCAGCCGCTTTGTCCATCGCGGTCATGAGATGCGCGATCGCCGCATCCGGGCGAATGGATGCCCAGGCCGGCTGCGGCAAGACAAGCGAGCAGGCAGCACGGATACCATGCCGATCCAGCAGTGCGCGCGTATGCCGTGCGTCGACGGAAGGCGCGTCGAGCAGGGGAATCTCGATCAGATCCGCCTTGTATTTTGCCGCACCGGCAATCGCCCGCTCCGCGCCGGCGCGGTCCCAGGTCATTGTCCACATGGCGGCGTGAATGCCAAAACCCTGCACAGTCATATCTTCTTTTCCTGTATTGCGTCATGGAGCGAAACGATCGCTCGCGATGTCATATCTGCCGGCAGCGTCATGCGAGCACGTCCACCCATGCACCGTTCGCCGACGACGACCGAACGCAGGCGTCGACAAACTCCAACCCCTCCACGCCTTCTCTTATGCCGGGGAGCGAGAGCTTCCTGTCGGTCGCCTTGCCACGAAGCACCAGCGCCGCGTCACGATAGAGATTGGCGAAGGCCTCAAGAAAACCTTCGGGATGTCCGGCAGGTATCCGGATCGAATCGGTATTGCCAGAAGTCGCCTGCGCGCCGCCTCGGGTGAGCAGCTGCTTCGGCTTGCCATATTGCGTAAACCAGAGCCGGTTCGGATCTTCCTGCTCCCATTCGAGGCCGCCCTTGGAGCCGTAAACCCGGAACGTGAAGTGGTTCTCGTTGCCGACCGCAACCTGGCTCACCCACATCGTGCCCTTGGCGCCATTCTCATAGCGCAGAAGGATCGATGCGTTATCGTCAAGCCGGCGCCCGGGAACGAAGGACGAGAGATCAGCCAGAAGATGCGAGGGGCGGCGACCGAGCACGAAGGTGGACAGATTGTAGGCGTGGGTGCCGATATCGCCGATCGATCCGCCTGCGCCGGATTTCGAAGGGTCAGTGCGCCACTCTGCGCCCTTTGCCCCGCGATGCTCCATCGGCTCCGTCAGCCAATCCTGAACATATTCGGCATGAAGGGTTCTGATCTCTCCCAACTCACCGGCGGCGACCATGTCACGCATCTGACGGACCATCGGGTAGCCGGTATAATTATGCGTCAGGAAGAAGTGCTTGCCTGTCCGGCCAACAATCTTTTCAAGTTCGATCGCGTCTTCGAGCGTCGCGGTAACCGGCTTGTCGCAGATGACGTGCAGGCCGGCCTCGAGGCACGCCTTGGCCGCCTCGAAATGGAGATGGTTCGGCGTCGCGATGACAACGGCCTCAATGGCATCAGCCCTTGCCTGCTCGCCGCGGATCATATCCTCGATACTGCCATAGGCACGCGAGGCTTCGACGCCGATATCTTCGGCCGAGCCCTTGTTGCGTTCAGCATCCGAGGAAAAGACGCCGGCAACGACGTCGTATAATCCATCCATCCGTGCGGCAATGCGATGAACACCACCGATAAATGAACCCCTGCCGCCGCCGACCATGCCTAGTCGAATTCTTGTCATCTCATATCCTTTTGAAGGCGATCGCCAGGGACCATCGCTGCGCAGGGATCGTGCGCACGGTCATCGGCGTGTACAGCTAGTTTTCAGGTGGAGGTTGAACAGGCTTGCGAACAACCCTGCGGGTGGATTCACGCGCTCTCAAGGCGCAGGTGACACGCTTGTGCGCCATCGGACTGTCGCGCTTCTTCATGCGCCGTTGCAGCATCTCCCAGCAGGCCTCGCTGAGTTCCCCCAAAGGCTGCTCGATCGTGCTGACATAGGGTCGCAGGACCGTCATCCAGTCGGAGTCGTCAAAGCCGAGCAAGGATACGTCGTTCGGAAACGCCAGATCGACCGCCCTGATCGCCTTGGCTGCTCCGAGCGTCGCCACATAGGCTGAGGCGAAGATCGCGGTCGGCCGATCCGCGCGCCTCAGCTCCTGCTCCAGCGCACTCCGGCAGCTCTCGATCGTCAGCCCCCCATAGACGACATTGGCGTCCGGCAAGCCTGCCGCAGCCATCGCCTTGCGGTAGCCCGATACACGCTCCTCCATGTTACCTAGGCCAAGTGCCGTCGCCAGAAAGGTTATGCGTTTGTGGCCGAGATCGATGAGATGCTGTGTTCCCGTCAATGCAGCCTGTTCATTGTCGGCGGACACCGTATCGAACCCCTCGACCGTAAAAGCGCGGTCGACGAGGACCGTCGGCACGCCGTTGATGCTGGAATTCGGGGACGGATCGATTGAATCGCCGCTCGACGAGATGATCAAACCATCGACCTGACGGGACACGAGCGCCTTTATCCTCTCCTTCTCTTCCGCCACCTCTTCGTGGCTGCTCATCAGAAGGGTCTGAAATCCCGATTTCAGGGCACGAAGTTCAAGCTCCTTGACCAGCCCGGAAAAGAACGGGTTGGTCAGGTCCGGGACGACGATCCCGATGGTTTTCGTTTTCCCGAATCGAAGGCTGGAGGCGAGGTGATTGGGCCGGTAGTCGAGAGTTGCGATGGCATCGAACACAGCTTTGCGCAGAGGCTCCGCCACCAGCTTCTTTCCGGTGAGGACGTTCGAAACCGTGCCGGGAGCAACGCCGGCAAGAGCCGCCACGTCCTTGATCGTCGGAGCCTTCTTCGCGCCGCTATTTGCCATGTTCACTCTCGCCATTCTCGTTGATTCCTCCGATCATAACGATCCCTATCCCGGCATCAAAGACGGCGTCAGCGTCGCGTACCGATCAGCCGGTCGAGCGAGACCGCAAGGATGATCAGGCCACCCATGACCACCAGCTGGTAGAAAGTCGGAACACGCAGAAGATTGAGTCCGTTGCTGATCGTGCCGATGATGAGGCCGCCGATGACGACGGAGGGAATTCTCCCTTTGCCACCAAAGAAGCTCGTTCCCCCGATGATGGCCGAGGCGATGGCGAAGGTCTCGAACCCGGTTCCCGCAGCAGGCTCCGCCGCGCCGAGGCGGGCGTGCTGAGAACGCCGGCAAGCCCAGCACAAAGCCCCGAGATCATGAAAACCATCAGCGTATGGAACTTCACATCGATCCCCGAAAAGAACGCCGCCTCCTTGTTTCCGCCGACCGCGTATATGTTCCTTCCAAGGCGCGTCTGCCGGGTCATCCACCAGAGGATCAGCGCCATTGCGAGCGCAACGATGATCGGCACCGGAACGTAGAATAGCGAGCCTGTCAGCGCGTCCGTGAAGGCATAGGGGAAGCCGAAGACCGGCGTTGCACCTGAGATGATCAAGGTGACGCCACGGAAGATGGCATTGGTGCCGAGCGTGATGATGAAAGGATGCAATCCGGTAAAATTGACCAGAAGGCCGTTGATGGCTCCAAGCAGAATGCCGACGCCAGCGCCGCCGATCAGCACGGCAAGCCAGGGATCGAAACCCATCAGCAGCAGCTTGCCTGTCACGATACCTGCAAGCGCCAGGATGGAGCCGACGGAAAGATCGATGCCGGCGATCAGGATCGGGAAAAATTCACCCAGGGCGAGAAGGATCGTGATCGAGCTCTGAAGCACGATCTGCACCAGATTATCCTTGCGCAGGAAGTAGGCCGGCGACAGGATGCTGAAAAGCACAAGGATGACGATGAGTATGCAGAGAGTACCGTAGGTCTCCCAGAATTTTTCAAGGCGGCCCATCAGGCAACTCCTCCGATTGCATATTGTAGAAGCATTTCCTCATTGGCAGTGGCGCCCTCGACGAGGCCGCCGATCGAGCCGGCGCGAAACACCGCGATCCGGTCGCAGACGGCAAGAATCTCAGGCAGCTCGGAGGAAACGACGATGACGGCCTTGCCCTCGTCAGCCAGCTTTCGAATGATCGCGTAGATTTCTGCCTTGGCGCCGACATCGATCCCGCGTGTCGGTTCATCGAAGATGAAGACCTCGGGGTTTGTCGCCATCCATTTGCCGACCAGCACCTTTTGCTGGTTGCCTCCCGACAGTTCCGTTACGAGCTGGTCGACGGACCGGGCCTTGACGGCCAATCTCTTGCTTTCGCGCTCGGCAAGCGCCCTGTCGGCCCGCGACGAGACAAGCCCCAGAGCGCCGCGCAGCGGGGATGCCTTGACGCGTGCGGAAACGACGGTGTTTTCCATGATCGTGAAGTTGGGCATGAAGCCGGTCTGCCTGCGGCTTTCGGTGATATAGGCCATGCCGCTCTTCAGCGCCCTCAAAGGGTTACGCGGAGTGATATCCCGCCCATTGAGAACGATGGATCCGGACGCGCGCTTTTCAGCACCGAACAGGCAATTCATCAATTCCGTCCGACCGGACCCGATCAACCCGGCAAAACCGAAGACCTCGCCATGGTGCACGTCGAAACTGACATCCTTGACGCGTTTGCGATCGGCCGAAGTGACGTTACGCACCTCAAGCACCGGCGATCCGGTTCTATCGATTGGATGGGACGAAAGGAATTTCTGCTGTACGACGCGACCCACCATCATGCGGATCAGGTCGTCATTCGTGTGCTCGGCGATCAGGCCGGTGCCGTTGGAACTGCCATCCTTCAAGACCGAGAAGCGGTCGCCGATGGCCCGTACCTCATCGAATTTATGAGAAATGAACAGGATCGCCATGCCCTGCTCCCGAAGCTTGCGAACGAGATCGAGCAAGCGGTCGACCTCGATTTTGGTCAACGACGAGGTCGGCTCGTCCATGACCAAAACCCGGACCTTGCCCATCAGCGACTTGGCGATCTCGAGTATTTGCCGGTGAGCGATCGGAAGCTCGGCGACGGGTCGCCGAAGATTTATATCGAGACCAAGCTGCGAGAGAATGGCCCGGGCTTCCGTCTCCATTCTCTTCCAGTCGATCATCGGAAAACCGAAACGCCGCTTGGTGCGAAGGCGCCCGACGAACAGGTTCTCGAGAGCCGAGAGCTCGTTGATGACGCTTAGTTCCTGATAGATGATGGAGATGCCGGCTTCCGAGGCATCCGCCGGTGTCAACTGCGAGAACGGGTTACCGTCAATCTCGATCGTCCCGGCGGTCGGCTGATAGATGCCGGACAGCACTTTCATCAGGGTGGATTTGCCCGCGCCGTTCTCACCGAGCACGACGTGAACTTCTCCTGCATGGATATCGAGATCGACACCCTTCAGCGCGCGAATGCCGCCGAAGGACTTCTCAATCCCTCTCATCCTGACGATCGGAGTTTTCAAGGTCTTTTCGCCATTCTCCATGGCCATACTCCTTACGGGAGAGATGCCGCCGCGGTTGGTTTAGTCCGCGGCGGCCTGGCGTTATTTGGTGACGAGCACGGAGTCGACGGCGACCTGCTTTGCCTGCGTATCGACCGGCGTCAGCGAACCCTTCTTGGCGGCTGCGACGACAAGTTCGAGACCATCTGCGCCGAGCTTCTGCGGATCCTGGGCAACCGTCGCCGTCAGACGACCGGCATTGACGGAATCTCTTGCTTCCGGCGCACCGTCAGTTCCAACAACAATGACCTGGCCCGCCTTGCCGGCATTCTGCACGGCCTGAACGACGCCGAGCGCCATCGTATCGTTGGCGCAATAGAATGCCTTCAGATCCGGCGAAGACTGCAGGATGTTGCTGGCCACATCGAGGGCCTTGAGGCGGTCCCAATCGGCCGGCTGGCTCGCGACCAGCTTGACACCCTTTGCGCTCTGGAAGGCCTGAGTGGCCCCGCTCTTGCGGGCTTCACCCGAGGCAACGCCAGCCTTGCCTTCGATGATGGCGACTTCACCGCCGGCAGAGCCGAGCTTGCCGATGATGAAGTCGGCGCCCTTCTTGCCGACGGCAACATTGTCGGTCGTGATGAAGGCTTCGACATTGCCGCCCGCCTGCTTGAGGGCAGCCATATCGATCTGCTCATCGATATTCACGAGCGCGATACCCGCCTTGTAGGCCTTCGCTGCCGGCTGCACCAAGTTCACAGACGAGATCGGTGCGAAGGCGACGCCCTTGTAATTGCGGTTCAGGACATCTTCGAACAGCTGCAGCTGCGCCTGCGTATCGTCCTCCGACGGCGACGCGAAGATGTCGACCTCAACGCCGAGCTCCTTGGCCTTCGCCTGCACGCCCTTCTGGACGTCCTGCCAATAGGGATTGGCGAGCGTCTTCAAGATGACGGCATAGTCGGCGGCCTGGGCCTGAACGCTGCTAAAAAGTGCGGTCGCCGCGATTGCGGCCGCGGCAAAAAGCTTCATCCTGTTCATGATCATTCTCCTCCGATAAGTCACGGCTTCGCCGCGCCCGGTATCCAACACCGGGTTTGGGGACCATTCCCCGATCTAGAAAATCGATTTTCTAAAATATAAATTCCCTTACTCAGGTCACCGACACCGGCTTCGACTTCAGTCGAGCGGCCGTAGCGGGATCGGCTCGCCGGCAAAGCTGCGGCGGCAGGCCCTTCATGATCAGCTCGGCATCCGCGACCGCCATGGAGCCAAGCGCATATAGCGCATCCTGCGTGCCGCCCGTCCTGTGCGCGGACAAGAGAAGTCCCGGTGTCGAGCGAACCGGATCATCAGCCGCAACGGGCTCCTCTGGAAACACGTCGGTCGCGACGCGAATATGCCCGGAAGCAGCGGCGGCCAACATCGCCGGAAAATCGACGACAGCGGCGCGGCTCATCAACAGGAAGGCAGCGCCCGGCTTCATCATCGCAAACTCCCGGGCGCCGATGAAACCTTCATTCTCGCTCGTCACGCTTGCAAAGACGAAAACCACCTGGCTCTGCGAAAGAACCTCGTCTAGTCCAGCCGGAACGCAGTCGGCCCGCTCGATGATCTCATTCGGCAGCCAGGGATCGAAAACCCGAACATGATTGCGGAATGGCCGGATCAGTTCGCGCAGCTGGCGCCCAAGATCTCCGAAACCGACGATGCCGACGGACGCACCGGCAAAGCGGAAGGTATCTGTGTTGCCCGCAAGACCATACTGCTCGATGCCCTGGCGAAAATCCCGATCGGCCTGCGTAATGCCGCGAGCCAGATCCAAGGCCATGGCCAGAGAGGATTCCGCAACGGGTGACGCAAAGGCAGACGCCGGCGTAATGACCCAGATGCCCCGCTCAACACAGGCCTGATAGTCGATATTGGGCATGAAGTTGGATTCGACATTGATGATCGCCTTCAGTCTCGGCGCGCGATCAAGACGTTCCTTCGGCATGTCGGTCTGGCCGAAAATCAACACGGTATCAGGAAGAAGTTCATCGACCTGATCGGCAGGCATCTGCCGATCCTCGGAGATAACGACATCACCGAGTTGATGCAGCCTCGCCTTGACACTCGGCTCCATAATGAGATCGACAGTCCGCGGCAGCGGATCGACGAGAATGATATTGCGGCTCATGATGCCTCCCTCTGATGTCGGGGAGTCGTATCAGAAAAACGATTTTCTGCAAGAGGCTTTTACGTTCGGCCTCTGGAAATCTGCCAGTGGACAACACGAAGCCCGCTGGATGCGTTAACACGCGATGAGAAACTTCCTCCATCGCTGCGGCCAGCGACGGCACTTGTTAAGTCAAAGCGCGGATGCAGGCTGGGAAAGCCAATCGAAGCCTAGCCCATCAATCTCTTGAATGGGAACTTAGCCGGCATATGCAGAAAAGCATCGCCTCATCCAAATTTCGCGCGCAGAACCGGTCCCGGTCTCAGGCCGCTTGACAGCCTGCCTCACGGGAATAAAGCGGAAACGGCCACTGTGAGGATATCATGAAAGCACTTACATCTTTTTCCACCTTCGTAGGCAGGACCTTCGCGCTCTGGGTCATCGTGTTTGCCGTTCTCGGCTTCTTCCTGCCTGACGTGTTCAAGCATGTTGCACCTTATATCGTCTGGCTGCTCGGGATCATCATGTTCGGCATGGGCCTGACGCTGTCGATCGACGATTTTCGGGAGCTGCTGAAACGCCCGTTTGAAGTGGCCATCGGCGTCTTCGCGCATTTTCTGATCATGCCGACGATCGCGGTTATCCTCACGAGAATTATCCCGATGCCGCCGGAAGTCGCCGCCGGCGTCATTCTCGTCGGATGCTGCCCGGGCGGGACTTCGAGTAACGTCATGACTTACCTCGCCAAGGGCGACGTGGCATTGAGCGTCGCCTGCACCAGCGTCACCACGCTTGCCGCGCCGATTGTCACGCCGTTCCTGGTCTGGATGTTTGCAAGCCAATACCTGCCGGTCGATCCGCTATCCATGTTCATCAGCATCGTGCAGGTCATCCTGCTGCCCCTGGCCCTGGGATTCATCTTCCAGAAGATCATCCCCGGCGTTGTCAAAGGTGCGATGCCGCTGCTGCCGATCGTCAGCGTCGTTGGTATCGTTCTCATCGTCGCGGCAGTGGTCGGCGCCAGCAAGGGCGCGATTGCCCAATCTGGCCTCCTGATCTTCGCGATCGTCGTCCTGCACAACGGCTTTGGCTACCTGTTCGGCTATTTTGCCGCCAAGCTTTTCGGCCTTTCATTGCCGAAGCGCAAGGCGCTGGCGATCGAGGTGGGCATGCAGAACAGCGGTCTCGGCGCCGCCCTGGCGACGGCCTACTTCTCGCCCATTGCCGCCGTACCCAGCGCGATATTCAGCGTTTGGCACAATATCTCGGGCGCGCTGATCGCCAATTATTTCTCAAGGCGGACGGAGGATGCGGCTACGACCGTGGAAGCTCGCTCATGACCGCCAGCCGCCGTTTTTAGACCTCGACCGACCGCAACCAGATATCGCAGCCTGTGCATTCTATTTGCCCTAACCGGCCCGTAAATCCACAGGCTGCGGGTAGCTACCGGCGAGACGACTTGCCACGAGCAACGGATCTCGCTGCCGACCCAGATCACCGGGCTGCCAATAGCTACCGCGACATCCCGTCCATTTCATAAACCCGATACTTCTGCCGAACAGATGTATAACGCTGATCCCTATTGAGAGAGCTTGTGGGCGTGCCAGATATCCGGACTGCCAAAACACGCGTCCGACGTTAAAATAATCGATGGGCCATCGACGATGACGGCAAGCTTATGTCCCCCACTCGACGCCAATGCCGTCGAGCTGGGTCAGCACATCTGCCTTGGTCTCGCTATATCATTGAAGCAGCTTGGGTTGCGCTCACTGACAAATCCCGCTTGGCACGATCGTTCCGGCGGTCTTGTTCAGAAGAGCTTAAGCGCTATCAGCATCGCTCACGTGGCGCGAGATCGGGATTTCGGGATCACCCGCCAAGCCTGAAAGCTCGCGGTCAAGCATCCAACGGCCAGTTGCTGATTTCGCCAGGAACTGGCCCGGCGGCGAAGTGATCGCTGGGGCTGGCCCACGCGAAACAAAAAATCACGATACAATCACGGCTAGCTGCTTTCATCCGATCGCACATTGTTCAGGAAGATCGGACCGACGGCGATTTACCAAGAAAATCAATTGGTAATCATTCGACCTGACGTCAGAACCACTGACAATTGGCGCGGCCCCTCCGCATTGGAGCCGCTGAGCTGATGGGGGCACGGGATGGCAGCCGCTGATCACAAAGCCTGCCGCACTGTGAAGCTCATCAAACGCCTTGAGGTCTTGTCGTGAAGGCAATGGCCTTTCCATCGTTCCACAACTCAATAGGGAGTGCTCAATATGACCACCAAAGATTGTTGCTGGATTCTTGTGGCCACCACAGGATGCTCTACCGCCGATTTCGCAGCAGCCAAGTCGCCTGCGCCGAACGGCTGCTGCTGGATTATCCTGGCGACCACCGGTTGCTCGACGGACGCGGCGACCGCCGAATCCTCGTCGGCGCTCCGGCAGAGCGTCGCCGATGATTGCTGCTGGATCGTTCTGGCGACCACCGGCTGCTCCACGGATGCGGCGACCGCCAAACTGCATAGCGCGGCACCTCAGGCGAACAAGGCCAATGATTGCTGCTGGATCATTCTTGCAACGACTGGCTGCTCGACCTGATCGACCCGACTGCGGTGGAGAAAGCCGCGGGGCTTTCTCCACCCGTCCAACGCGTACTGCCACCAGCTCTTTGCCCCTACTCGGCACCTGCGCTCGCGATCTCGTCCTGTGCTTTGCGAACGCCTCGTAAGCGGCCTGAACTCTCCTGAAGGTCCTACTCAAATGTATTCGATTGATACCATCGACAAACTCCTAGATTCACTCGGCCTGATATCCAAAGCATCCATTTTGTACGGGGATTTTGAGGCGACTACACTCACCAGGCGCAATCGCAACATCCAGGTGACCACGAACAGGGCCGAGAACTACCTGATCAAGCAGCCTTCAGACCCAGATTCTGAAAGCGCCGAAACCTTAAGAGCTGAAATACGATTCTATGAGTTCCTCGAGAGAGAAAACCCGGCCTTCCGCGTCGATTGCGCGACGGTGCGCCATACTGACCTTGAGCAAGGGCTTCTGGTCCTGGACTTCTACCGGGAAGCAATCCCCCTCTGGCGTTACTATAAGCAGCGTGGCGCAGACAGGCTTCCGCTGCGTACGATTTCCGAGGTCGGGAGGCTGTTGGCCGAGCTGCATCGGGAATTTGAACAGCCGGTTACAAGCGGCAACGGAAAGGTCGCGTTTCTCTCAACCGATCTGCCGTTCGGTTTCAAACTGAACAAGCCTAGTCCGAATGTCCTTGGCTACATACGCCCAGGTGGCCTCGCCTATCTGCGCGAGCTGCAGGCGATGAGCGATGTCATGCTCCGCTGGGAAGCGGCGGCCAAAACCTGGGAAATCAACAGCGTTATTCATGGCGACGTGAAGCTGGACAATTTTCTGGTTCAACCGGATCCCAATCTGGAAGACATCGGCTCGGACAAGATCCGCATCGTCGATTGGGAACTGGTGCAGCAGGGCGACAAGGCCTGGGATATTGCCGGGGTTTTCCAGGACTTTATCTTTTGGTGGACCATTTCCATGCCGGATATGGCCACGCCCGAAGACATGGTCCGAAACGCTGGTTTCCCAATCACGAGGCTCAAGCCCTGCCTGCAGACCTTTTGGCACCGCTATATTGCGCATGGCGGCCAGAACGCTGACGAAGAAGCCCGGTTGCTAAGCAAGGTCGTGACCTTTTCGGCGATCAGGATCTTTCAGACCAGCTACGAAATTGCAGCGAAATTCGATGAGATCCCGCCGATCGCCCGAATTCTACTCGGCATTGCAAAGAGCATTCTCGAAAAGCCGACGGAAGCCGCTTCCGGTCTGTTCGGCATTGAACTCGGGAGGATCCATTGATGACGTCCCAGTTGGTACATCCCGATATTTTGAGGGTTTTGACCGCGGTTCGGGTTCTGTCCGACACCGAATATGAGCTGAACGGCATCGTTCGGGACATCAGCAAGCTTCGCGTGTTCGATCCGAGCCGTGGAGTGGAGCTGACGGCCGGGCCGGATGCGGCTGATGCCGGCATTGAGCGCTTCCGCACCATCCTGATGACGGATATTTATAACAGTCTTTATTCCGCGACATCCCCCTCGCCCGTCAGTCCCAACCTCGATCCGAACGACTTCATTCCCTCACTCTCAAAGGCGAATAACGGAACAGGCACATTTCAGGAGGGCTGGTTTCTGCTCGGTCAGGAACAGGGAAGCAGCAAGCTGATCGTTCGAAAGGATGGCATCCTCTATTGGGTTCGGCCGGAAGATGTTGTTCCCAGGCTTCCCGCAGGCTCGGAGGATCAATCCTGCTACGTTCGGATCCCCAAGGAAGCGCGCCAAATGATGCCGGCTTTCTACATGGCTTTTGGCAACGCCTCGCGCCTGGATATCCCCGCCGACTGCGGCCCGCTCCTTCGCTTCTACTTCAATTTGACGCCGACAGCGGCTGAGCCATACCTCTTCGAAATCACGCGCCGCCTGAACCAAAGACGCATTCACTTCAGAACCAAGGTCATAGCCGACCCGGCAGGCTACAACAGGTCAGACGCGGGCGTGCTCTATTTGCGTGCCTGTCAAATGGCCGAGGCCCTACCGGAGATCATGGCAACGCATGGGGTCATAGACCCCCTCCTCAAGGATGGCGTGCCTCTGTTTGCTCGGCGTCTCGCCAAGGGGCTGGCTTTTGCCGAGGATCCCGGCGATGGCGCAAGCTTTGGCATTTCACGCGCCACACTGCTGGCCGGCGCTCTTCTGGATAACCCGTCTCCGGTCGAAACAGACCAGGTGGCTCAATCGGTTTACGCGAGCTTCGAACGCTCCGGGCTCGATAGTCTGCGGCCCTATGCACGTCAGGACAACCTGGCCCAGTACGAAGCAGCATTGGCCTCCGCAACATCCGTCTGGGAGAAACTGACATGAATCAATTTGCCAAGGTCATGGCAGAGCCGCTTGCGCGTGACCAGTTGCTCGATGCAGCGATCCGCATTGGCGACCAGCTGGTTCGCACCGCCTATTGGAGCGATGACGAACTCGCCTGCAACTGGCTGGGACGCAGAGACATCGAGGATAGGGAAATCGCGGGTTATTCGCGCAGAACTGCAGCCTTGAGCCCGGAGCTCTATTCCGGCTCAGCGGGAACCGCACTTTATCTCGATGCGCTTTACGCCGAGACGGGTGATGCGCGATATGAGAGAACGGCCGTCGCCGCCTGGCTGCGTTCGGTCAACTACATGCGGCGGAACCATTTTCCCGCATCGCCGATTTCCTTCTATGCCGGCTGTTTGGGCCTGCTTTATGCCGGCGTACAGATCCTGTCCCATACACAGCAGTTTCGTACCATCGTCATGGACGAATTCCTCTTCCTGACAAACAGGATCATGGGCGGATTGTCCGTTCATCACTCCCTCGATGTCATCGGCGGCAATGCAGGTGCGATCCCCGCACTCGTTCATCTGGCCGACGTGCTGAAGCAACGCGCATTCCTGGGACTTGCATCTGATTGTGCTCAAGAGATCGTCGACAAAGCGCAGTGGAAAGATGATGAAATCTGCCTCTGGGCGCCCGAGAAGGTTCATGGCGTCGAGCTTGAATTGCCACCGCTCAGCGGCTTCTCTCACGGAGCTTCCGGGCTCGCGCTGGGTCTATTGCGAGCTTATCGCGCAACCGGCAACGAGACATTTCTCAAGCATGCCCGCGGGGCCTTTTCTTTTGAGGATGCGCTGTTCAACCCGGATGAAGGAAACTGGATCGACACGCGATATGAGCACTCGAAGCGCGATGGGAAGATCGTTGGCACGTTCAGAGGTGCGTGGTGCCACGGAGCACCAGGGATTGGATTGGCCCATCTCTATGCCCGGGAACTTGATCCGGAACGCGCAGCGTATCACGAGCGCATGGCTCGTATCGCGATGAAGACGACGCAAGCCTTCATTGTTCAACGCCGAGCCACGCAGGGCTCGGATATCACTCTGTGCCACGGTGTCCTGGGATTGTCCGATATCCTTCTGGATCTGGCGACGGCCTTTGACGATGACGAAGCAAGATCCTGCGTCAACGCTACCGTTCGGTCCGTTCTCGGCGAGCACGGTCATCCCGAACAAATGCCGTCTGGCCTACAGCGCGGCGGATACAGCCCCTGTCTCATGGTTGGTATTGCCGGCATCGGCCTGCATCTCCTTCGTCTGCGAAATCCCGGTATTCCCTCCGTTCTCTGCCTGAATCAACCACTGCGGATGGTTCCAGCAAAGCCCGAGGAAAGCATGGACACCTTAATCAGGTGATTGCCGTAACTTTCGGCGTTCTGGTCAAAGAGATATCCGCGCGGCATTGGTCGCCCACGTTCGCGATTTGGGTCTCAAAATGCGTGACACATCGAAAGATACTTGTTTCGGATCATCTCACCTGTTGGAGGCTGCCTCGTTCCAACGGCACAACTGGGTTCGGTCGATGGCAATATACAATTATAAGCTGCATATCGGCTGAACTTTAAGATTGAGGCTCGAACATAGACGCCTCCAAGAATAGAAAATCAGAAGTTTCTGCAAAGCTGCATTTTTTTCTTGCTCTTAATGATTGTATATCATAGCTTTCTAATTTTCTCAACAGTTGAACGGTCGATGAGGAATTTTCAATGAGACTCCTTGGATTGATCTGCCTTTTTGTGACCGTGATGTTTGCCACTGCGGCATCAGCGGAATGTTTGCTGCCGACAACAAAAGACTTTGCGACGCAAGCGACCGCCATGTTCAACTGTCCAAGCGCCTTGCCGCTCAAGGGAGGGGAGGGCAAACGCAAATTTCAGGTCCATTATGATTTTCCAAAAACGCTTCCGGATGCCAGCCGATTGCCATGGTTGGCGGTCGATCCCCTCACCGACCCCGCTGGCTACATGCACGCAATCCTTGAATATGCGACGAAGTATAACGGGCGTTCGGACATAGACTGGCGCATCGAAGACAACAAGGAACAGCATTGGTGTAACGCACCCTGGCTTCAGGATTCTCGTGAGCCATTGCGCGGCATGACGACAGAACGCTGGTCGCGGCCGAAGGAACTGCACGAGAAGCAGGTCGGTTGGGCAAAAAACTGGGCCGTCGGGATATATAACGACCTGGCCTGTTATGGTCTGGGCCAGATCTGGAGTGATCCGACCTTCCCGAAGACGAAAGGGTTCAGCCTTCCCGACGGGGCTTTGGGCATCAAGCTGCTGTTCACGAACGCCACTCCCGCCCAGGTCCCTTTTCTGAGCAATTCGAAGGAATGGGAAGTTGCTGCGGGCAATGACGGCAGCATCATAACGATGCGAATGTTGCAGGTGGACGTCTCGGTGAAGGACAAGCGCTCGCCGAATGGCTGGTTCTTTGGCACATTCATGTATGACGGGACAAAGGCGGGCAAGACACCCTATGATCGCCTGGTTCCTGTTGGCCTGATGTGGGGCAGCGACCCCGATTTGCTGGCCAGCGCATATTACGACAAGGCGGCAACGCCCAAGGAAAGCTGGGTCAACCCGGAGGAAGCTCAGCGCTTTTACGCTTTGCCGCGTCAACATCTCGGGCTTTTCGGTCGCGCAAATGGGCCCGTCGACAATCCGAAGTCGGGCTGCATCACCTGCCATCAGCGCGCAATGGATTGGGGCCGGGCAGTTCTGGCCAATTCTCCAGAGGCCAAACAGGCGGCCATGCTGCTGCCCGACGTACCTTTCGATCCCTTCATCGATAGCGACGCAAAGGCCTATTTCCGCAACATCGGCGCTCAGTCTCCGGTGCCGAATACGCAGACGCTGGATTATTCGCTTCAAGTCGCTAAGGGCATATCGATCTTTCGAGCCTGGGTGCTCCTGAATTATCCGGACCATGCGGGATCAACGACCGACATACCACCCTATCCATTCGCCGGCCTTCTGATGGGCAGTCAGCAAGTGCCGACCGCCGGCGCAGCTTTTGATGAGTTCAACCGCTAACGAATATTTCCGGAGTTAGAGGCAGAGCAAGCATGCATTCCTGAGGATATCGTATGATTTTCCTGCGAATATATGGCCGTTTTCGTCTGACGGGGCCTGAGGGGGAGGATCTCCTGCCTCGGGCCATGAAGGCACGCGGACTGATCGCGCTCCTTGCCCTTGCGCCTGATTATTCGAGAAGTCGCCGCTGGCTCCAGGACAAATTGTGGAGCGACAGAGATGCCCAGCAGGGGTCGGACAGCTTACGTCAAACGTTGACGATCATTCGCCGCTCACTTGGGAAGCATGCCCATGTGCTCAGAGCGGATCGAGAACAGGTTTCGTTTGATCCCGCGCATTTTACGGTCGATCGAGAATATGGACCAACCACCCGCTGGTGCGAAGCGGATCACGGGCTTTTCTGCGGTCTTGATGTAGCTGACCCGGAATTCGAAAGTTGGGTTCGCGATCAGCGCAGCCAGGCCGAAGCAGTGGTAGAGCCGAGCTGCTTTGCAACCCGCCGGCTGATGCCGGAAGCAGCGCCTGCCATTTTTTTCCAATGCAGGACCAATGTTTCAAGCGGCGACGGTCTCGTGCGCACCATCATATCTTTAACGACTTCGGCACTTCTGGATTTTACCGACTTCAGCATTTACCACGAACTTGGGTCGGACCCCGCCAAAGCCGGCAGAAGCGCGAAGAAGGGCCTGATCGTCGCTTTGGCCGCATTCGGCTCTCGCGACAGGCTGGAGCTTCACGTCGCCTTGAAGAATTTTCAGAGCTCGGAAATCCTGCTGGTGCAAAACTTCTCCATATGTCGCAAGGAAGAGGTGCTGGAACAGGGCGACATTGAATTGGCGTCATCATGCATTGTTGACGCCATACTCAACACAATGAAGAAGAGCTTCGAAAAGCTTGATATTTCCGATTGCGCGACGACCTTTGCAAACCGCGCGCGCAATCTGGTCTTCCGGTTCGACAAGGCAGCGTTGCTATCCGCAGACAGGTATTTTCAGGCCGCCTATGAACTGGCACCCAAACCGCAATACCTCGCATGGAGAGCTTTCGGTCGCACAATTGCCCAGTTCCAGCATCGGACGCCAGAATTGCCGGGAGACAACGTTAGCGTTGATGCGCTGTTTCATGAGGCCATAAGTGAAGCGCCTGACAGCGCAACCGTTTTGGGCATCGGCGCCCATATCGAATATCTGAGAGGCGGCTCTCCCCGAAACTCGTTGTCGCTGGCGAAGAGAGCCATCAAATATGACCCGCTCAACAGCATCAATCTCGCTATTCTGTCGAATACGGAACTCATTCTGGGCGATCTGAGAAGCTCTCGAGCCTCTTCGCTGGCAGCACTGCAATTAACCGGAGGCAGTGAAGCACGCGCTTTCACGGAGTTCTTCTGCTGCATGTCTGCAGCAGCACTCGGCGAATACGAGGACGCAACCAATCATGCGGAAGCTGCATTGCTGCTACGCCCGTCATTTGTCGCACCATTGCGCTATCTGATTACGCTCCATAAGCAAGCGGGCCGGACCGCGAGTTACGATCGTTCAGTTTCAAGAATGAGGGTATTGGAAACCGGTTTCACTCCGGCGCGAATGCTCGACAGCGATTACCCGGTTACGACGCTAAGGCGGCTCCGGTTATTTGACACGTTGGTCAGTTGATCGAGAAGCGATGTTGATTTCCCCACCGGTTTTGCTTCGACACTACGCAGACAGTGAAGGGAAATCACATTCGCATGGCTTTCGAGCCAAAAGCCAACACGCCCCCTCACCGTTCAAAGTGTGAACGCCAGACAGTTGCTGACCGGCTTCCCCCTCTCAGTCGCCAACAGTGAATCTCCGCACTCAACCTGCCGCTTAAGATTTAGAGAAAACGCCTGCCGAACACGTCCTTCTCTTATCAGCTGTCTGGGCACAGTGAAGAGCGAATGCAAATCAAATGTTGCTAATATACAACATTTGATTGAATACTGATGTCAAATTAAACAATCCTAGCGGATTTCAAAAATGGTAAATTGCCTTTCAAGTCGCTTCCGATAGTAGTGTTATCGCAGTGGGGAGCGATGGCTACAATGTGCGTAGGCAATTGCAAAAGTAAATATCTGCCATTCAGCAATGAATTTCAGTCAGTACTTGGGTTGGGAAAATGAAAGTTGGCGAGTTGTCGGCCACGGAACTTGCCATAACAAAGCTCTCGATTCGAGAGAAATATTGTATTTCTACAAACAATATATTGATTGTCTTGGCGAGTTACGCAAGATGCGTGGCGCAGCAGATCATTAAAGTAACAACAAACTCAGTATCAGCGGCGTCGCGGGGTCATGTACTACTTCTCAAGACGATTCTGATTGTTTCTTTATTATTTGCCGGCTTATCTTTAGCCGCTCCAAGCATGGCCTATGCTGCCTGTACCAGCTTTAACGTGCCCGACGTGAACACAACGCCGTCAACAAACCCGATGGCCTCCGGCGGATCGATTCTGATTACCGTCGGCACCCTTTGTAATGCCGCCGGCCTCAACCCGTACCCCGGACCGAACACAACTTCTCCGGCTCATGGCTCGGTAAGCGTCGATGCCGCGGCAGGCAAGGTTACCTACGTCAACAATGGCGATGGAGCGACAAGCGATAGCTTCGTCGTGGTCGATGCCGGTGGAAGCCCATTTACGATCAACGTCGCCGTTGCGTCGACCACAAACCCTATTATCGTCTCCCCCGGCTCACTACCCAACCCGCAGGTCGGCACAGCCTTCAGCCAAACTCTCAGCGCGAGCGGCGCCACGGCCCCCTATACTTTCGCATTGACCTCGGGTTCGTTGCCGCCGGGTCTATCGTTTAGCGGATCGACCATCTCCGGCACCCCCACGCAGGCGGGCAATTATACCGTTACATTTACGGTGACGGCCACTGGCGGTCTGTCGACGACCAAGTCCTATTCGGCCACCGTCCCGAACCCGTCCAACAATATTGCGGTTAGCGCGCCGCCAACTGCCACTCTGAATGCGGCCTATAGCGCAACGCTCTCCGGGTCAGGCGCTTTGGCCCCATACAGTTTCGCACTCTACACCGGATCAACCATGCCGCCAGGACTTTCGTTGGCAGGCAATGGTGCGATCAGCGGAACGCCGACGTCGCTTGGAAATTTCAGTTTCCAGGTTGTCGTGACCGACAGCAGTCCAAATCTGCACGGTACATCGCCGGGGCCTTATGCCAATGTCGTTACCGTCAACCTCCAGGTTGTCAATTTACCGCCGCCCGTTGCCGGCGCCGCCAGCGCGACGGTGAGCTACGGCAGCAGTGCGAACCCGATTACGCTGAACCTGTCAGGGGGAGCTGCGGCCTCTGTCGCCATCGCGACCCAGGCCTCTCACGGAACGGCCACGGCAAGCGGTACATCGATCACCTATACGCCGACCGCCGGCTATGCCGGTAGCGATAGTTTCACCTACACCGCAACCAATACCGGCGGCACGTCCTCACCGGCGACCGTCAGCATAACTGTTTCTCCGCCGACGATCTCCTTCACCACAGCCTCACCTTTGACGGGCGGCACGGTCGGAGCCGGCTACAGCCAGACGCTCCTCGCTTCAGGCGGCGCCGCCCCCTATAGCTATAGCATCACCTCGGGGGCCTTGCCGGCCGGTCTGACATTGTCATCCTCAGGTACTCTCTCCGGCACGCCAACCGCAGGCGGCATCTTTAACTTCACTGTCAAGGCGGCGGATAGTTCAACTGGGACCGGTGCGCCGTTTAATGCATCGAAAGCCTTTAGCCTGACCATCGCATCACCGACGATCGCGATTACGCCGACAACGCTGCCTGCTGCGACCGTGGCCTCAGCCTACAGTCAGACCGTCACGGCATCGGGCGGTACCAGTTCCTATGCTTATGCGATCACCGCAGGCGCTCTTCCAGCGGGTTTGACACTATCGGCAACGACCGGTGTACTTTCCGGCACCCCGACCGCAGGCGGCACATTCAACTTTACCGTGACCGCGACCGATAGCTCGACCGGCACGGGACCTTACACCGGCTCCAGAGCCTATAGCCTTAACGTCAACGCCCCGACGATTGCGATTACCCCGACGACGCTTACGGCTGCCACCGTGGCCACGGCCTATAGCCAGACCGTCACGGCATCGGGCGGCACCAGCACCTACACCTATGCCGTGACCGCCGGTGCCCTGCCCGCTGGCCTGACACTCTCGGCGGCCGGCGCCCTTTCCGGCACCCCAACCGCCGGCGGCACGTTCAACTTCACCGTCACCGCCACCGATAGCTCGACCGGCTCGGGACCATTCACCGGGTCACGGGCCTATAGCCTGGTTGTCGGCGCTCCGACGATTGCAGTCGCTCCGACGACGCTTACAGCTGCCACGCTCAATGCCAGCTACAGTGAGACCATCACGGCGTCTGGCGGCACGGCGCCCTATACTTATGCCAGCACCGGCGCTCTGCCGACCGGGCTGACGCTGTCGTCGACCGGTTTCCTCTCGGGAACGCCGACTGTGCCCGGCACCTTCAACTTCACCGTCACCGCCACCGACAGCTCGACCGGCTCGGGACCCTTCACAGGCACCAGAGCCTATACGTTGGTGCTGGTTGCCCATCCGCCGATCGCCAATGCCGTCTCGGCGACGGTTGCCCAGAACTCCTCGGCTAATCCGATTACCCTCAACATCACCGGCGGTACCCCGCTCTCGGTTGCGATTGCGACCGCGGCAGCCCATGGGACGGCGACCGCCTCGGGCACCTCCATTACCTATACGCCGACAGCAGGCTATGCAGGTGCGGACAGCTTCACCTACACGGCCACCAATCTCGACGGCACGTCTGCACCCGCAACCGCCAGCATCACCGTGTCAGTTCCGACGCTGTCATTGGACCCGGCGACGCTACCTGCAGGCGCCATCGGAGCCGCCTACAGCGAGACCACAACGGCTTCGGGCGGGACAAGTCCCTACACCTACACCGTGACATCTGGCGCCCTGCCGGCGGGACTGACATTGTCGTCCGCCGGTGTCATATCCGGCACGCCAACGGGCGGCGGCACGTACAACTTCACCCTGACCGCGACAGACAGCTCGACCGGGACCGGCGCTCCATTTGCCGTCGCCAAAGCCTATAGCATCACCATTGCAGCCCCGACGATTACAGTCGCTCCGACGACGCTTGCCGCCGCCACAGTAGCCACGGCTTACAGTCAGACCATCACGGCTTCGGGCGGAACCAGTACCTATACTTATGCGATCACCTCGGGTGCCCTGCCGACCGGCCTCACCTTATCTTCGAGCGGCGACCTCTCCGGTACTGCGACCGAAGCCGGCACCTTCAACTTCACCGTCACTGCAACGGATAGCTCGACCGGCTCGGGACCATACACCGGCTCCAGAGCCTATAGTCTTAACGTCAACGCTCCGGCGCTATCATTGGACCCGGCGACGCTGCCCGCGGGCGCCATCGGAGCCGCCTATAGCGAGACCACGACGGCTTCGGGCGGGACAAGTCCCTATAGTTACGCGATTACGGCCGGTTCACTGCCGGCCGGACTGACATTGTCGTCCGCCGGTGTCATATCCGGCACGCCAACGGGCGGCGGCACGTACAACTTTACTCTGACCGCAACCGACAGTTCGACCGGGACCGGCGCTCCGTTTGCCGTCGCCAAAGCCTATAGCATCACCATTGCAGCTCCGACGATTACAGTCGCTCCGACGACGCTTACGGCTGCCACGCTCAATGCCAGCTACAGTGAGACCATCACGGCCTCGGGCGGTACCGCGCCCTATACCTATGCCAGCACCGGTGCTCTGCCGACCGGGCTGACGCTGTCGTCGACCGGCGTCCTGTCCGGCACGCCGACTGTGCCCGGCACCTTCAATTTCACCGTTACCGCAACCGATAGCTCGACCGGCTCGGGACCGTTCTCAGGCACTAGAGCGTATACCCTGGTGCTGGTTGCCCATCCGCCGATCGCCAATGCCGTCACGGCGACGGTTGCCCAGAACTCCTCGGCCAATCCGATTACCCTCAACATCACCGGCGGCACCCCGCTCTCGGTTGCGGTTGCAACTGCGGCAGCCCATGGCACCGCAACGGCCTCGGGCATCTCCATTACCTATACGCCGACAGCGGGCTATGCAGGTGCGGACAGCTTCACCTACACGGCTACCAATCTCGACGGCACATCTGCACCCGCGACCGTCAGTATCACGGTGCCCGTTCCAACAATCTCGCTCGGCCCAACTTCCTTGCCGGGCGGTAGTATCGGGACTGTCTATAGCCAGATTGTCACGGCTTCGGGCGGCACGAGCCCTTATAGTTATGCGGTTACCGCAGGCGCGCTGCCCGCCGGCCTCACCTTGTCTTCAGGGGGCACCCTCTCCGGCACGCCGACCGCAGCGGGGACCTTTAACGTCACGATCACCGCGACGGACAGCTCGACCGGTACCGGCGCTCCGTTTACCGCGTCGAGAGCCTATAGCCTCACGATATCGGCGCCGACGATAGGGCTTTTGCCTGTAACGCTTGGTGCAGCGACGCTGAATGCGGTTTACAGCGAGACGATTACGGCGTCTGGCGGGACGGCGCCCTATACCTATGCCAGCACCGGCGCTCTGCCGACCGGGCTGACGCTGTCGTCGACCGGTTTCCTCTCGGGAACGCCGACCGTGCCCGGCACCTTCAATTTCACCGTTACCGCAACCGATAGCTCGACCGGCTCGGGACCGTTCTCAGGCACCAGAGCCTATACCCTGGTGCTGACGGCCCATCCGCCGATCGCCAATGGGGTGACCGCGACGGTTGCCCAGAACTCCTCGGCTAATCCGATTACCCTCAACATCACCGGCGGTACCCCGCTCTCGGTTGCGATTGCGACCGCGGCAGCCCATGGGACGGCGACCGCCTCGGGCACCTCCATTACCTATACGCCGACAGCAGGCTATGCAGGTGCGGACAGCTTCACCTACACGGCCACCAATCTCGACGGCACGTCTGCACCCGCAACCGCCAGCATCACCGTGTCAGTTCCGACGCTGTCATTGGACCCGGCGACGCTGCCCGCGGGCGCCATCGGAGCCGCCTATAGCGAGACCACGACGGCTTCGGGCGGGACAAGTCCCTATAGTTACGCGATTACGGCCGGTTCACTGCCGGCCGGACTGACATTGTCGTCCGCCGGTGTCATATCCGGCACGCCAACGGGCGGCGGCACGTACAACTTTACTCTGACCGCAACCGACAGTTCGACCGGGACCGGCGCTCCGTTTGCCGTCGCCAAAGCCTATAGCATCACCATTGCAGCTCCGACGATTACAGTCGCTCCGACGACGCTTACGGCTGCCACGCTCAATGCCAGCTACAGTGAGACCATCACGGCCTCGGGCGGTACCGCGCCCTATACCTATGCCAGCACCGGTGCTCTGCCGACCGGGCTGACGCTGTCGTCGACCGGCGTCCTGTCCGGCACGCCGACTGTGCCCGGCACCTTCAATTTCACCGTTACCGCAACCGATAGCTCGACCGGCTCGGGACCGTTCTCAGGCACTAGAGCGTATACCCTGGTGCTGGTTGCCCATCCGCCGATCGCCAATGCCGTCACGGCGACGGTTGCCCAGAACTCCTCGGCCAATCCGATTACCCTCAACATCACCGGCGGCACCCCGCTCTCGGTTGCGGTTGCAACTGCGGCAGCCCATGGCACCGCAACGGCCTCGGGCATCTCCATTACCTATACGCCGACAGCGGGCTATGCAGGTGCGGACAGCTTCACCTACACGGCTACCAATCTCGACGGCACATCTGCACCCGCGACCGTCAGTATCACGGTGCCCGTTCCAACAATCTCGCTCGGCCCAACTTCCTTGCCGGGCGGTAGTATCGGGACTGTCTATAGCCAGATTGTCACGGCTTCGGGCGGCACGAGCCCTTATAGTTATGCGGTTACCGCAGGCGCGCTGCCCGCCGGCCTCACCTTGTCTTCAGGGGGCACCCTCTCCGGCACGCCGACCGCAGCGGGGACCTTTAACGTCACGATCACCGCGACGGACAGCTCGACCGGTACCGGCGCTCCGTTTACCGCGTCGAGAGCCTATAGCCTCACGATATCGGCGCCGACGATAGGGCTTTTGCCTGTAACGCTTGGTGCAGCGACGCTGAATGCGGTTTACAGCGAGACGATTACGGCGTCTGGCGGGACGGCGCCCTATACCTATGCCAGCACCGGCGCTCTGCCGACCGGGCTGACGCTGTCGTCGACCGGTTTCCTCTCGGGAACGCCGACCGTGCCCGGCACCTTCAATTTCACCGTTACCGCAACCGATAGCTCGACCGGCTCGGGACCGTTCTCAGGCACCAGAGCCTATACCCTGGTGCTGACGGCCCATCCGCCGATCGCCAATGGGGTGACCGCGACGGTTGCCCAGAACTCCTCGGCTAATCCGATTACCCTCAACATCACCGGCGGTACCCCGCTCTCGGTTGCGATTGCGACCGCGGCAGCCCATGGGACGGCGACCGCCTCGGGCACCTCCATTACCTATACGCCGACAGCAGGCTATGCAGGTGCGGACAGCTTCACCTACACGGCCACCAATCTCGACGGTACGTCTGCCGCCGGCGACCGCCAGCATCTCGGTGTCCGCCCCGACGATCGCGCTTGCCCCGCCCACCCTGCCGGCAGGGCACGGCCGGGACAGCTTACAGCCAGACCATGACCGCTTCGGGCGGCACCACGCCCTATAGCTATGCCATCACAGGCAGGAGCGCTCCCCGCCGGCCTGACGCTCTCGCCGGCCGGTGTGCTTGCGGGTACACCAACCGCAGCAGGCAACTTCAACGTCACCATCACCGCCAGGGACAGTTCGACCGGGACCGGCGCTCCGTTCAGCGCCGCCAGGGCCTATACTTTGACCATCAATGCGCCGGCGATCACGATTACCCCGGCGACACTGCCCTCCGGTTCGATCGCCGTCGCCTACAGCCAAGCACTGACGGCCACAGGCGGGGTCGGCTCCTACAGCTACAGCCTGTCGGCAGGCACGCTTCCCACCGGCCTGACACTGTCGGCAGCCGGTGTCCTCACGGGCACGCCGACGGCAGGCGGCACCTTCAACTTCACGGTTCTCGCCACCGACAGCCTGGCGTTCACAGGCTCCAAGGCCTATACCGTGACCGTTGGCGCCCCGACGATCGCAATCACGCCGACCACACTGCCGGCTGCAACCGTGGCTGCTGCCTATAGCCAGGCCATTACCGCATCCGGCGGAACCGGTTCCTACTCCTATGCGATCACATCAGGCGCCCTGCCCGCCGGACTGACGCTCTCGCCGGCCGGTGTGCTTGCGGGCACGCCGACGGCATCAGGCAACTTCAACATCACCATCACGGCCACGGACAGTTCGACCGGCTCGGGACCGTTCACGGGATCGCGCGCCTATACCCTGGCGGTCAGCGTCCAGCCGCCGATCGCCAATGCGGTTGCGGCAACCGTCGCCGCCAATTCCTCGAACAATCCGATTACCCTCAACATCACCGGCGGTGCGCCGGCCTCGGTCGCCATCGCAAGTGCGGCGGCGCATGGGACGGCGACCGCATCGGGCACCTCGATCACCTATACGCCAACAGCAGGCTATTCCGGTACCGACAGCTTCACCTATACCGCCACCAACGCCTCCGGCACCTCGGCGCCGGCGACGGTGAGCGTGACTGTCACCGCGCCGACCCTGTCCTTCTCGCCGCCGAGCGGTGCCCTGCCGGCCGGCATCGTCACCACCGCCTACAGCCAGACCGTCACCGCCTCGGGTGGAACGAGCCCCTACAGCTACAGCCTCACCGGCACGCTGCCGAGCGGGCTCGCCCTCAACCATGCGACCGGCGCCATTACCGGCACGCCGACGACGCCCGGCAATTACAGCTTCTCCATCACCGCCACCGACGCCAACAGCGCCACGACATCCGCTGCCTATACGATCGCCATCTCGCCGCCGCCGACCACCTTCGTGTTCAGCCCGGCCGGCGGCGCGCTGCCCGATGCCATGTCCGGCGAGGCCTACAGCCAGCAGATCTCGGTCACAGGCGGCGTCGGCACGAAGATCTTCAGCCTTGCCTCCGGCAGCCTGCCGAACGGCCTGGTGCTCAACATCTCCACCGGCCAGCTGACAGGACCGCTCGCGGGCGGCACCGAAGGCGACTACAGCTTCACCATCCAAATCCGTGACGGCAACGGCGCAACCGGAAGCGCATCCTATACGCTGAAGGTCAAGACCCGGTCCGTCACCGTTCTCGACATGGTCGTCAACGTGCCGGAGGGATCGACGCCGCCCGACGTCTACCTCAATCGCGGTGCGACCGGCGGTCCGTTCACCTCGGCAATCCTGGCATCCGTCGAGCCCGCCAATGCCGGCACGGCGACCATCATCCAGGGGCAGCTCGCACAGGCAGGCCCGGCCACGGGTCCGGTCGGCTGGTATCTGCACTTCACGCTGAACCCGGCCTATTCCGGTCAGGTCCGCGTCGGCTACAGGCTCGTCAGCGCGCTCGGGACATCGAACGTCGCGACGGTGACCTATAATGTCCATTATGATGCCGGCAAGGTTGCCCAGGACATCGACAATCTCGTGCATGACTTCGTGCAGTCCCGCCAGAACATGATCGCCAACACCATCGAGGTGCCGGGGCTGCTGCAGCGCCGGCAGATGGAGAAGGCGACCGATCCCGTCACCGCCCGCATGATGCCGTCGGAAGAGGGCATGACGTTCGGCTTCTCCACCAGCCTGTCGCAGATGCGCGCCGCCGCCGGTGATCCGGATGCCGCCTCCGCCCCCTTCAACGTCTGGATCGACGGCGCCTATCTTGCCCATAACGACAAAAGCAAGAACGACAGCACCGGCAAGTGGGGCAGCTTCGGCATGGTCAGCATGGGCGTGGATTACCTGCTCTCCGACAGGGCCCTGATCGGACTTTCCTTCCACTATGACCGGATGACGGATCCGACCGACCAGGATACCGAGCTGACCGGCAATGGCTGGCTTGCCGGACCCTATGCCTCGCTCGAGCTTGGCAAGGGCGTGTTCTGGAACGGCAGCCTGCGCTATGGCGGCTCGAGCAACACCATCAACACCCAGTTCTGGAACGGCTCGTTCGACACGACGCGCTGGATGGCCGACACCTCGATCGAAGGCCAATGGAACCTCGATGAGGAAACCACGCTCTCGCCGAAGCTGCGGGCGATCTACTTCTCCGAAAAGGTCGACGACTACAGCGTCAAGAACAGCGCCGGCGACAGGATCGACATCGACGGCTTCAACGAGGACCAGTTCCGCGTCAGCCTCGGCGCCGAGATCGCCCGCTCCTTTACCCTGGAGGGCGGAACCAAGCTGACGCCCAAGCTCGGGCTGACCGGCGGCTACTCCGCACTCGACGGCTCCGGCGCCTTCGGCGCCGTCACCGCCGGCCTGTCCATGCAGACCATCAACTTCTGGATGCTCGACACCAGCATCCTCTTCAACATCGAAGGCGACGGACAGAAATCCGTCGGCGCAAAAGTCGCCGCAAGCAAAAAGTTCTAGCCAAAATAATATAATCAATAAACCAAACGCAGAGGGACGTGTACGGCTGAAGTACTCGTACTCCTAGCGAGGATCGAACTTAAGACACCCTGAGCCGAAACGAGGCGCGCCTGCACCTCCGTTTTCCCGTTGATTCGGACAGGCCGAGCAAAGCCCCGATAGACGCCAATGTCATCTTTCCGGCGCAGCCCAGTAACGGAAATATGCGCTATCGAGCAGCACCTCGGACGTCATGAATAACATGCAACCATTCGCAATGTTGCTGGTTTACAACATTTAATTGAATAATAAATTCATAATAAGCAATCCTGGCGATTTTCGTGAATAGAAAATTGCCTTTCAAGTCGCCTCAGATAGTACTGTGATTGAGTTGAGGGGCGCCTGACACAATGTGGACGGGCAATTGCAAGAGCAACTTCCTGCGTTTCAGCGGCGGAGCGCTCTGTCTTTGGGTTGGGCAAATGACAAGTGACGAACTGCCGGCAACTGCATTTGCCAGAGGAAAACCCTGGCTTCCGGGCAAAGCCTATATTTCAAAGAATGATCTGCTCGGAATTTGGACGCACTGCAGGGCACAGATGCCCAGACAGTCATTCAAGGTCACGATAGGATGCATAGCCGCCATCGGGCGCACGCCTATATTGCTTTTGAAATTGGTCTTGCTCGTCAGTCTGTTTTGCGCCGGCCTGTCACTGGTAACTCCGAGCGTGGCTTACGCCGCCTGCACAGTCTTCAACTTCCCGGATTCACATACGACACCATCGACAAGCCCAATGGCCTCTGGCGGGGCGCTTAACGTCAACATTGGTACTCTGTGCGACCCCGTCGGCCTTAATCCCGTCACTGACCCAAATGCAACGTCACCGCAGCATGGTTCGATCTCGAATTACAACTCCGCGGCCGGATCCTTCACCTACACAAACAATGGCGACGGAGCCACCAGCGACAGTTTCATCCTGGCCGATGCGAGCGCGCATACTTTCACTATCAATATTGCAATTGCACCGGCAGGCGTGACAGCGCCTGTTGCCGGGCCGGTTAGTGCGACGGTGAGCCATGGGAGCACGTCCAATCCGATCACCCTGAACCTTTCAGGGGGAGCAGCGACATCGGTGGCGGTCGCGACGCAGGCAACCCACGGAACCGCCACTGCCAGCGGCACGACCATCACCTATACGCCGACAGCAAGCTACTCCGGCTCGGACAGTTTCACCTATACAGCCACCAACACCGCTGGCACCTCGGCGCCGGCGGCAGTGGCCATAACCGTCAGCGTGCCGACCATCTCGATCACCACGGCTTCGGTGTCGGGCGGCACGATTGCAGTAGCCTATAGTCAGACGATCAGCGCTACGGGAGGCACCAGCCCCTACACCTACACCGTGACATCTGGCGCCCTGCCGGCGGGACTGACATTGTCGTCCGCCGGTGTCATATCCGGCACGCCGACAGCAGGCGGCACGTTCAACTTTACCGTTAGCGCGAGGGATAGCTCGACGGGTACCGGCGCGCCGTTCTCCGGCTCCAGAGCCTATAGCATGACCATCAATGCGCCGACGATCGCAATCGCCCCGGCGACGCTTACCGCTGGCACCGTGGCTTCCGCCTACAGCCAAACGATCACCGCATCAGGCGGCACCAGTTCCTATACTTATGCGATCACCTCGGGTGCCGTGCCGGCTGGCCTGTCGCTATCTTCCGCAGGCACCCTCTCCGGAACACCCACAGCAGGCGGCACGTTCAACTTCACCGTGACCGCAACCGACAGCTCGACCGGAGCCGGACCGTTCACAGGCTCCAGAAACTACAGCATGACCGTCGTCCCGCCGACGATCATAATCGCCCCGACCTCACTGCCGGCAGGGACGGCAGGGACGGCTTACAGCCAGACCATCACGGCGTCTGGCGGTACTACGTCCTATAGTTATGCGGTGACCGCCGGTTCCCTACCAACCGGACTGACGCTCTCGCCGGCTGGCGTCCTTGCAGGCACCCCGACTGCGGCCGGCCCGTTCAATTTCACTATCACCGCTACCGACAGTTCAACCGGCGTGGGACCATACACCGGCTCCAGGGCCTATAGCATGACCATCGGCACCCAGCAGCCCGTCGCCAACAATGTTTCAGCAACCGTTGCCCAGAACTCGTCGGCCAATCCGATCACCCTGAATATCACGGGCGGAACGCCAACCTCGGTCGCGATCGCAACTGCGGCTGCTCACGGGACAGCGACGGCAACGGGCACGACCATCACCTATACGCCAACAGCGGGCTATGCCGGTCCGGACAGCTTCACCTATACCGCGACAAATGGCGGCGGCACGTCCGCGCCGGCGACAGTAACCCTCACGATCTCGGCCCCGACGATAGGGCTTTTGCCTGTAACGCTTGGTGCAGCGACTTTGAATGCGGTTTACAGTGAGACGATTACGGCGTCTGGCGGGACGGCTCCGTATAGTTATGCTAACACCGGTGCTCTGCCGACCGGCCTGACGCTGTCGTCGACCGGTGTCCTCACAGGCACGCCGACCGTGCCCGGCACCTTCAACTTCACCGTCACCGCAACCGACAGCTCGACCGGCTCGGGACCCTTCTCAGGCACCAGAGCCTATACGTTGGTGCTGACGGCCCATCCGCCGATCGCCAATGGGGTGACCGCGACGGTTGTCCAGAACTCCTCGGCCAATCCGATTACCCTCAACATCACCGGGGGCACCCCGCTCTCGGTTGCGGTTGCAAGTGCGGCAGCCCATGGCACAGCAACAGCCTCGGGCACCTCCATTAGCTATACGCCGGCTTCGGGCTATGCAGGTGCGGACAGCTTCACCTACACGGCCACCAATCTCGACGGTACGTCTGCACCCGCGACGGCCAGTATCACCGTATCCGCACCAACCGTGTCACTCGGCCCAACCTCTTTGTCGGCGGGCACGGCCGGGACAGCTTACAGCCAGGCCATGACCGCGTCGGGCGGTACGGCGCCCTATAGCTATGCCATCACAGCAGGCGCGCTCCCCGCCGGACTGACGCTCTCGCCGGCCGGTGTGCTTGCGGGTACACCAACCGCAGCAGGCAACTTCAACGTCACCATCACCGCCAGGGACAGTTCGACCGGGACCGGCGCTCCGTTCAGCGCCGCCAGGGCCTATACTTTGACCATCAATGCGCCGGCGATCACGATTACCCCGGCGACACTGCCCTCCGGTTCGATCGCCGTCGCCTACAGCCAAGCACTGACGGCCACAGGCGGGGTCGGCTCCTACAGCTACAGCCTGTCGGCAGGCACGCTTCCCACCGGCCTGACACTGTCGGCAGCCGGTGTCCTCACGGGCACGCCGACGGCAGGCGGCACCTTCAACTTCACGGTTCTCGCCACCGACAGCCTGGCGTTCACAGGCTCCAAGGCCTATACCGTGACCGTTGGCGCCCCGACGATCGCAATCACGCCGACCACACTGCCGGCTGCAACCGTGGCTGCTGCCTATAGCCAGGCCATTACCGCATCCGGCGGAACCGGTTCCTACTCCTATGCGATCACATCAGGCGCCCTGCCCGCCGGACTGACGCTCTCGCCGGCCGGTGTGCTTGCGGGCACGCCGACGGCATCAGGCAACTTCAACATCACCATCACGGCCACGGACAGTTCGACCGGCTCGGGACCGTTCACGGGATCGCGCGCCTATACCCTGGCGGTCAGCGTCCAGCCGCCGATCGCCAATGCGGTTGCGGCAACCGTCGCCGCCAATTCCTCGAACAATCCGATTACCCTCAACATCACCGGCGGTGCGCCGGCCTCGGTCGCCATCGCAAGTGCGGCGGCGCATGGGACGGCGACCGCATCGGGCACCTCGATCACCTATACGCCAACAGCAGGCTATTCCGGTACCGACAGCTTCACCTATACCGCCACCAACGCCTCCGGCACCTCGGCGCCGGCGACGGTGAGCGTGACTGTCACCGCGCCGACCCTGTCCTTCTCGCCGCCGAGCGGTGCCCTGCCGGCCGGCATCGTCACCACCGCCTACAGCCAGACCGTCACCGCCTCGGGTGGAACGAGCCCCTACAGCTACAGCCTCACCGGCACGCTGCCGAGCGGGCTCGCCCTCAACCATGCGACCGGCGCCATTACCGGCACGCCGACGACGCCCGGCAATTACAGCTTCTCCATCACCGCCACCGACGCCAACAGCGCCACGACATCCGCTGCCTATACGATCGCCATCTCGCCGCCGCCGACCACCTTCGTGTTCAGCCCGGCCGGCGGCGCGCTGCCCGATGCCATGTCCGGCGAGGCCTACAGCCAGCAGATCTCGGTCACAGGCGGCGTCGGCACGAAGATCTTCAGCCTTGCCTCCGGCAGCCTGCCGAACGGCCTGGTGCTCAACATCTCCACCGGCCAGCTGACAGGACCGCTCGCGGGCGGCACCGAAGGCGACTACAGCTTCACCATCCAAATCCGTGACGGCAACGGCGCAACCGGAAGCGCATCCTATACGCTGAAGGTCAAGACCCGGTCCGTCACCGTTCTCGACATGGTCGTCAACGTGCCGGAGGGATCGACGCCGCCCGACGTCTACCTCAATCGCGGTGCGACCGGCGGTCCGTTCACCTCGGCAATCCTGGCATCCGTCGAGCCCGCCAATGCCGGCACGGCGACCATCATCCAGGGGCAGCTCGCACAGGCAGGCCCGGCCACGGGTCCGGTCGGCTGGTATCTGCACTTCACGCTGAACCCGGCCTATTCCGGTCAGGTCCGCGTCGGCTACAGGCTCGTCAGCGCGCTCGGGACATCGAACGTCGCGACGGTGACCTATAATGTCCATTATGATGCCGGCAAGGTTGCCCAGGACATCGACAATCTCGTGCATGACTTCGTGCAGTCCCGCCAGAACATGATCGCCAACACCATCGAGGTGCCGGGGCTGCTGCAGCGCCGGCAGATGGAGAAGGCGACCGATCCCGTCACCGCCCGCATGATGCCGTCGGAAGAGGGCATGACGTTCGGCTTCTCCACCAGCCTGTCGCAGATGCGCGCCGCCGCCGGTGATCCGGATGCCGCCTCCGCCCCCTTCAACGTCTGGATCGACGGCGCCTATCTTGCCCATAACGACAAAAGCAAGAACGACAGCACCGGCAAGTGGGGCAGCTTCGGCATGGTCAGCATGGGCGTGGATTACCTGCTCTCCGACAGGGCCCTGATCGGACTTTCCTTCCACTATGACCGGATGACGGATCCGACCGACCAGGATACCGAGCTGACCGGCAATGGCTGGCTTGCCGGACCCTATGCCTCGCTCGAGCTTGGCAAGGGCGTGTTCTGGAACGGCAGCCTGCGCTATGGCGGCTCGAGCAACACCATCAACACCCAGTTCTGGAACGGCTCGTTCGACACGACGCGCTGGATGGCCGACACCTCGATCGAAGGCCAATGGAACCTCGATGAGGAAACCACGCTCTCGCCGAAGCTGCGGGCGATCTACTTCTCCGAAAAGGTCGACGACTACAGCGTCAAGAACAGCGCCGGCGACAGGATCGACATCGACGGCTTCAACGAGGACCAGTTCCGCGTCAGCCTCGGCGCCGAGATCGCCCGCTCCTTTACCCTGGAGGGCGGAACCAAGCTGACGCCCAAGCTCGGGCTGACCGGCGGCTACTCCGCACTCGACGGCTCCGGCGCCTTCGGCGCCGTCACCGCCGGCCTGTCCATGCAGACCATCAACTTCTGGATGCTCGACACCAGCATCCTCTTCAACATCGAAGGCGACGGACAGAAATCCGTCGGCGCAAAAGTCGCCGCAAGCAAAAAGTTCTAGCCAAAATAATATAATCACCAAAACCAGGCGTAGAGGGTAAGCGCCTTCTAGGAAGCCACTCGAGAGGCCGGCGCAGCGTCCGGCCTCAAATCACTTGAGTGAAGCTTGTCACGTGTTTCCGTGCCTGGGCTTTCAATGCACCGATCACGACGTCTCTTTCCTTCCCAGCCCGTAATGCGCATGATGCCGAGAGGGCGGAAATATATCTTCTCGGGAAGTTCTGTTCGACCCGAATGGAATATCGTTTCAGGGCGACGCTTCATCGGTTTCGATCAAAGATATTATACTCGCAACGAGGACAACCGACCGGCTCGCAAGATAAACGGGACCCCTTTGACGCGCGACCCGACTATAAGGAGGAATCTCTGACGCTATCAGCCATGTATTTTAAATTTATACAACCAAATAACCTGATGATAATGTTTATTATTCGCCTCTTTTTGCGCTCACTTTTCAACCTTCAGTATTTAAAAAAACTATTAAAAATACACTGAACTTTTATACCTATGATGGTCAAAATTTTTCTTGCGTTTATCGCATTGATTGAGTGATGATAGCATTCAATATAATTAGAATATTCACGGGGTATGGTATGACAGAAGTCTTTCTCGGCCAGATTATGCTCGCAGGATTTCAGTTCGCACCCAAGGGCTTTGCCCTGTGCAACGGCCAGATCCTCCCCATCGCACAGAACCAGGCCCTGTTCTCACTGTTGGGAACTTATTACGGCGGGGATGGAATTCGAACGTTTGGTCTGCCCAACATGCAGAGCCGCACACCGGTTGGATTCGGACAATCCGTCGATTCCTCGTGGCAACCCGCGCCTTACCAGATTGGTGAACTCGGCGGTGTGGAGAATGTGACGTTGCAGCCGCAGCAGCTGCCGCAACACGTTCACGTCGCGACCGGAACGACCAGTAGCGGCACGGTACGCAGCCCGAGCAATGGACTCTATGGAACCAACAGCGCGAATATCTATGGCCCTTCCAGCGGTGCTCAGGTTGTGCTGGCGAACCAAACCGTGACTCCGGCCGGCAACGGCCAGCCCCATGCGAATTTGCAGCCCTACGACGTGATCAATTTCTGCATTGCGCTGTCGGGAGTTTTTCCGTCCCGCAATTGATCATCGCCCGTCAACCTACTGCTCGGAGGAACAACCATGAGCATGCCCTATGTCGGAGAAATTCGGCTCTTTGGCTTTTCGCGCGTGCCCAACGGGTGGCTGCCGTGCAACAACTCCTTGCAGCCGATCTCCGAATACGAAGCCTTGTACACGCTTATCGGGACAACTTATGGCGGCGATGGAGTAACAACGTTTGCGACACCCAATCTGTGCGGCCGCGTGCCGATCCACCAGGGCACCGGGCAAGGCCTTTCGACCTATGTGATCGGTCAGGCTGCCGGCAGCGAGAACGTCACACTGCTATCCATGCAGATGCCGTCGCATACGCATCCGTATCTTGCCACCACAGGCCTTGCGAACAGCAAGACCGTCGGCACGTCGATGGAACTCGCTGCCGTGACCGGAGATACAATGTATGCCTCGAACCTAAGCGGAGCCACTCCGATCATTACCTCACCACTGGCAACGCAGGCAACGGGATCGACGAATCCACATGACAACGAGATGCCGACGCTAACGGTGCAGTATTGCATCGCATGGGCAGGCGTCTTTCCCACACAGGGCTGAACCGCGCGCAATCCACCAAGGACATTGCTATGACACAACCTTTTCTCGGCGAGATCCAACTGTTCGGCTTCAACTTCCCGCCCTACCGTTGGGCATTCTGCAATGGTGCTACGCTCCCCATCCAACAAAATACCGCACTTTATTCTCTGCTCGGCGTCCAGTACGGCGGCAATGGCACCACGACATTCCAGCTGCCCAATTTTACCAACCGTGCCGGCTGCAACCAAGGTCGAGGGCCGGGCCTGACACCGCGGACCGAGGGCGAAACCTTCGGCAGCAACAACATAACGTTGACGCAGGCGGAAATGCCGGCGCACATGCATTCCTTGACCGTCTTTAATCAGGGCGACACCGCCAAGCGCGCCGCCGCGCCGAGCACCGGCGCCGGCCTTAGCCTGCCGAATTCGAGCACTCCGTTTCTGCCCAATGCCCAGCCGAACGCACAGTTCGCGCCGAACGTCATCGGCGTCGGAGGCGGAAGCCAGCCGCATGAAAATCGCCAACCCTATCTCGCGGTCAACTTCAGCATCGCGTTGGCCGGCGTATTTCCATCCTTCGGTTGATGTCCGCCCTGTGACAGGCTCGCTACCGGAATTTCCCGCGCGAACGGGCCATAACAGGCTCCGCATTCCCAACTGCATCCTGCGCCCTGCAACACTGGGCGACCTCGCGTTTCTACGCCAGCTATACGGTTCGTTTCGGAAAGATGAACTGGCTCAGATACCGTGGTCGCAAGAGGACAAGCAGGCATTTCTGGACCAGCAATTTGATCTCCAGCATCGCTATTATATTATCGCGTTCCCACAGACAGACTTCCTGATCATCGAGAAAGACGGCACCCCCATTGGTCGCCTCTACATCAATCTCGACACGGAGATCTGGCAGATTATCGATATCGGGCTGCTGCCGGAATGGCGCGGTCTGGGCTTGGGCTCTGCAACACTGAAGGCCATCCAAGCCGCGGCATCAACAGGCAAAAACCTAGGCATTGCCTTGCATGTCGATCGAAACAACCCACGTGCATACGAGCTTTATCGGGCTTTCGGATTTGAGGCGGTTGAAGCCACCGAGACCCACATCGGCATGGAATGGCGCTCGCACCATCTCCTGCCAAAGCGGAGAGATCAATCGGCAGACCTCAGTTGAAGACTGCCTGATAGATGATCCCATCCTTGTCCCTGGCGACCGGCACCAGGAAAATGTCGAGAATTCCAAGGGTAGAGTTGTTCAGCCGGTAAATCTGTTGCGGCAGCAGAACCTTCGATTCGCTGCGAAACAGAAGCGCAAACGGGGCTCTCGTCATCCCCGGAAAGCCGCGTTCGGGCAAGGGCCTTGCCTCCGTCAGCGTAAAAGCGACGGAGCCAGCGCCCATATCGATTTCGAACCCCTCCCCGACACAGCGGGCGAAATGATCTAGCGTTACAATCCCCATCCCAACCCCAATTGCTCGTCTGCTCTTTGATTGTCGACGCTTACGATTAATGGCCTTCTTTGAAATCTATCAAGAGATTGGGGAGAAGCAAGTAACTCCTCGTTTATTCAGTGGTTTCGTGCTGTATAGCCGAAGTTGGTCGGCCGGATTCACCACTTCACGGGCACATTCTCAAAGTTCTTTAAAGTGACGCCTATTGTCCCGGACTGCGATGCGTGGCGATATGCCGGCGGAAGGAACGTTGCCGCTATCGGCCTTATCTGCATGAGGAGCTTCGCTTAGGATATAGAGATTTTCCGGCAGCCAATTCACCTCAACTCAATTCACTCCACTATCCCTCAAGGAGAAAGACCCGAGCTGCGATAGGCTTTGATACATTGGTCGAAGATCGCGATATCGCCCCTGCCGCGCGCGACCAGTTGGGCGCCCTCGATCGCCGCGAAAATTGCGGTAGCGAGGCTTTGCTTTTCCGCGGCCGTGGCCCTCGGCCTGTGGCGCGAGAGCACCTTGGTCAACCAGTCGATGTTGACCTCAGCAAAGCGGTCCACCTCCACTCGGACGGCATCCGGAAGATCAACATATTCGGCCGACATGATGCCACAGAGGCACATGCGGTTGTCTTTCTCCAGGGCGGCTCGAAACACAGCGGTATATTTCGCAAAACACTCATGGATGTCGATCGGTTCATCCAGAAGGCTGTTCAAGAAGGCCGCCGCCACATCGGTATATCGCCTGGCGAGAGCAGCGCCCAGATCGCCTTTGGTCGGAAAATGATAGTGAACCGAGGCGCTCTTTACGCCGACGGCAGCCGCGACATCCCGGAAACTCAGCGCGTTGTAACCACGGTCCTGCACCATGAGGCGGGCCGCCTCCATGATCATCTCGCGGGTATCTTGCACATTCATCAAAACCTTCCTTCCGTCTATCAACTGATAGATAGCACTTGACGGGACCGTTTAATAGGTATCTCCTGCGTCTATCTACTGATAGATAAAGGAGAGAAAAATGAAGATCTATGACCGTGAGGGCTTCCCCAACCCCGCACGCATCCGCATCGTTCTGGCCGAAAAGAACCTGGACTCGAAAGTCGAGTTCATATCCGTCGACCTGATTGCGGCGGAACACAAGCAACCGGGGTTTCTCGCGAAGAACCCCGCCGGGACTGTTCCCGTCCTCGAACTGGATGACGGCACACTCATCGCGGAGTCGACCGCCATCACCGAATATCTCGACAACCTCGACGGCAATCCCACCCTGACCGGAACGACGCCTCTCGAGAAGGCAAGCATCCACATGATGCAGCGCCGCGCCGAACGCGAAATCACCGATGCCGTCGGTATTTACTTTCATTATGGGACACCGGGCCTCGGTGAGGCGCTTCAACGCTACAAGGCGCCTGAATGGGCGGCACGCAAGGAATGGGCAGAAAGACATCGCGAACAGGTGATCGCCGGCATGTTGTATTTCGACGGCATCCTCCGCACACGGCCATTCGTCGCCGGTGCAAAATTCTCGATGGCTGACATTACCATCTTCGCGGGGCTGATACATGCAGACGCCGCCGGCATATCAATCCCCGAAAAAGCTACTTTCCTGAAAGCCTGGCGGGCAAAAGTCTCGGAACTGCCGAGCGTCAAGAACCGCAGCGGTCAGGATTTCGTGGCGGAGGATCTGCGTCGCTTCGGCCTGTGATACAGGATTGCGGCCTCTCCTCGGAGAAAGCATCCTCCGCGTCCGGGCATCGAACTCTCCGTTCACACAAATGGGGGCCGGTTGTTCAGACCGGCCCCCATTTCCTGCCCATGAAATTTGTCGATCTCGGCAGCGAAGAAAATGGCTCCCTAAGAGGCTGCTGACACCGATGGTATTTCCACCCCTAAGTGCCGCAGCTAGTCCGGCAAGATCGTTCCGGAATCGCCGCGATGTTTTAAACCCGGATCAGCTGGAATCCAATCAAGCCAAAGCACCGGTAACGGATCACAGGCACTCCACTCCCATCGGGACGAGGTGGGTTCAGCCGGCGCTTTCGCCGGCATCGATGGCAGCAAGCTTGCGGGCTGGGCTCTATGTTGACACCCAATCAGGCCACCTATCAGTAGAAGTCGAGCAGCGAACGTCTGCAAGCTGTGGTGCAGCTAAGATACCATCGATGAGCTCGAAGAGTCGCCTTCGATAACTATACCACCCATGGTATATAAGTAGTATCAAATGCAACAAAAAGATTAAACTCAGATCTGTAAAATAGAATTCCAACACCCGTGAATCGACTGACGGGCTAAGTAAAATAATATTACGGAAATATATTTAATAATAATTGACTAAAATTGCGATCTTAATAATCTGTTGGGGATTTATATTTGCGCGACTCCTGGAGCACGACGGAGGTATTTGCATGAGTGTGCTAGGAACCATGCCCGAGGGGCTGATTTGCCGTCCGATTGAAAAAGCCGACTGGCAGGGCGTGATAGATTGCCTGCGGAGAGGCTTTCCTGATCGCTCGCGCCAATACTGGCAGAACGCGCTCGGCCGCATCGACGATATGCCGGTGGTTGGTGATTTTCCGCGCTATGGCTACCTCCTTGACCACGCCGGAACGGTAGTCGGCGCGATGCTGACGCTCTACTTTCGACATACGGATGCACATGGGGAATCCATTCGCTGCAACCTCTCGAGCTGGACAGTCGACACGGATTTTCGTGCCTATGCAGGCAAGCTGATCATGGCTGCCCTGCGTCAGCGGGATGTAACCTTTCTGAGCGTTACCCCCGCTCCGGTAACACGCAAGGTCGTAGAAGCATTGCGTTTCAAGCGCTTTGCCGACGGTCAACACGCCTTCCTGCCTGTGTTGAGCCCTGTGCGGGCAAGGTCTCGCGTGGTGAAGGTCCATGCCGACGCATCGGAATTGCTTCAGTTGCCGGAACACGAACGCCGCATTCTTTTGGAGCACACGGCTCTGGGATGCGATGCCCTGATGTGCATCATCGACGGTTCGGTGCACCCGTTTGTGTTCAAGGCACGTCGTGTGCTCAAAGGCTTCGTCCCTGCAAGTCAAGTCATCTACTGCCGGTCGCATTCCGACCTCAGCCAATGTGCCGGTGCACTTGGACGATACCTGCTAAGGCGGGGCAAAATCTTCTGCCTGGTCGATGCCAGAGCGCCAGTTCCGGGATTGGTCGGACGCTATTTTGCCGAAATCGGCCCAAAATATTTCAAGGGACCGAATTTGCCAGCTCCGGGTGATCTGGCTTTCACGGAGTTTGCCCTATTTAACGAATGAACATACCAATGAAGGCCACACAGCAATCTGGCGCGCACCCAGAAGCCCCCTCGCCGCGTCAATTGCCAACTACCCGCCGGCTTCAATTGCCGGCTCCGGGTCGGAAACCGGCCCGGAAAATCCGAAGGCCCGTGCACGCTTGCCGGGCATTCCTATGATTATAGCGAGAGAGAGGGCGCTATGGAAACGACTGACCTGCAGGCATGCCGGATCGAAGAAGCCGGCATTTGGACCTGGAGCATCGAGAGCGACCTGGTGTTTGCCGATACGGCGGTAGCAAAACTCTTTGGCATCGATCAGGAAGAGACGCTGCATGGCCTGCCAGTCGAACGCTTCCTGACGCGTATCCATGCCTCGGACAGGCCGCGTATCGCGAGAAAACTCAGCCAGGCCATCATCGGTGGGCAGCCATATCGGGAAGAATATCGCGTGGAGGATTATAGCGGCACGATCCGTTGGGTCATGGCCCACGGCCGCTGCTTTCGCGATCGATCTGGAAACCCGGTACACTATGCAGGCATCGTTCACCCGATAGAATATCCCCCGAGCCTCAAGGCATATGCTTAGATCTGCTCAAGACCTCTTCAGCAGGAGCCTGCATGAGGTTGCTGATCTTTCGGCGCGAGGGAAAGGCGTTGAAACCTGCTTCGCGCCGCTCGCCGCCTTCAGATCATTGGATCTGCCGTCCGCGCTTCCGCAAGAAGCCAATTAGCAAAAAGCTGTATCGGACCGTCACTCAACCGGATCGGCTCCGGCAGGATGAGGCAGAAGGTCTTGGAGATGGACTGCCCATGGGGCCAAGGCGCGATAAGGCGCCCTTCCGCCAATTCCGTCTCGACATAGAGGCGCGGCACCAGTGCGACGCCGAGTCCGGCCAGCGCGGCCTCGATCAGCATGATGTGAAGATCATAGCGAGGCCCGATCGCGGGATTGGTCAGCACGATCCCGGTCTCCTGCGCATAGCGTTGCCAGGCGTCCGGGTTCTGGCGCCGATGGAGGCGCGGCAACTCATCAAGGGATGCCACGCTGTCTCCTCGGTCGAGAAGTGCGGGATGGCAGACAGGAATCAGGGTTTCATGCAGCAGCCGGTGCGTTCTCATTCCCGCCCATGCAGGATGCTCGAAATGGATCGCAGCGTCGAAACCGCTTCCCGCAAGGACAAAAGGCTCCATCCGCTCGGCAAGATGCACGATGATATTCGGGTGCTCTTCCTGGAACCGAGCCAGACGAGGAATAAGCCAGCGCGCGGCGAAGGTCGGGATCGTAGCAATGTCGATGCTGCCGCCGTCGCGCGGCTCGCCCATCAGATATTGACTGTCCCGCTCCAGCCGGTCGAGTGACTCCCGAACCTGAGCCGCGTAACGCTCGCCATTCGGCAAAAGCCGAACGCGGTTGCCGACCCGCTCGAAGAGCGTGACACCCAGGAAAGCTTCGAGCCGGCCTATCTGGCGGCTGATCGCTCCCTCGGTCAGGGCCAGCTCGTCGGCCGCGCGAGCGAAGCTTCCATGACGAGCCGATGCTTCGAACGCCATGAGCGCGGAATTGCTTGGAATCTTGCGGCGCACGGGCAGCTCTCGGTATGATGGTTCAGCACACGATCCACCGTTACCTTGATATTAGATCACTGAAGCATGATCCGATATCGATATATTGGCGTCACCGTACGCCTTATCATGATCAAATATCAATTAGAAACAAGACCGGAAGCGCCATGCTTTCGGTCGGAGGTGATACGATGATCTATACGGTAGAATGCAGCTTCGCCAATGCAGATAGCGAAGCGGAATGGAATGACTTCTATAGCCTGGAGAAGTTGCCGGCCCTCATCTCGGTGAGCGGCTTCCACACATCACAGCGTTTCAAGGCATTGAGCCGTGGCTGCCCCGTCTATCTCGCCATTCATTCAATCGATGGCCTGGATATTCTGACAGGTGAGGAATATCGCCAAAAGGGCGGCGGCAATTTCGCACGCTGGCAACAGCACATCACCGACTGGCACCGGAACCTCTATGATGGCATCGAGCGAGCGCCGGCAATCGGTGAGGGCGAATATCTTGCCTTGAGCGCATCAGGCCCCGAGCCCCTGATCCGGCTGGGCCTCACTCCACAGGCGATGCACGCGGTCGCGATGGAGAAACTTCCCGAACACCGCTGGCTCGCCAGGGTGGAGCACGCCAAGACGCCGGTCTTCGAGCATCTGCCGGAAGACATCCATATCTATGAACCGATGACGACGCAGTTGACGAGCGGCAGTGACACCGTCTTCGCGAAGGTACTGTAAACGCCGATGCCGAATGTCACGATCTTCATCCCCGCAAACAGGATGCCGCCGGACGGAGCGCTCGCCATCCTCACAGAGCAGTGCACCGAACTCTGTACCGGCATCCTCCGGGCCGCATTGGCGAATGTGCATGTCATCTATGTCACGGTTCGGCACGGGCAGGGCCACCCGGTCTTTGCAGAAATTCGGTATCGCCTCGGACCCTGTCGGACCACACTCGTTATGGATCAGTTCATGGAAGGCCTCGACATGGCCATCAGGCGCAATCTCGATCTCACCGCGCGCATCCGTTGCTTTGGCTATGCAGCGTCGAGCATTTGCGCGCGAAATTGAACTGAAGCTCGGAGAGAACCAATGACAGATATTGCATGTCCCGGTCAGCAGATCGGCGACTTGACTATCACCGCCATCAGCGATGGCTATCTCGCTGGCAGCCTCGACCTGCTCTCGAATATCGACCCTGCTGATGCCACCCGCATGCAGGAGAGGGCGGGAATAAAAGATCATGCTGCGATACACATCGGCTGCTACCTTGTGCGTGGCGGTGGCCGTACCATCCTGATCGACGCAGGAGCCGGTGGCTTCAAGCAATGGGGCGGTCGGCTGAAGGCCAATCTTGCGCTGGCCGGTATCCAGCCTTCCGAGATCGACACGATCCTGTTGACACATGCCCATCCCGATCATGTCGGTGGGTTGGTGGACGCTTCGGGAGAAGCCGTCTTCCCGAATGCCGAGCTTGTTGCCCACAATCGTGAAATCGCGTTCTGGCAGGATGACGGCAATCTGAGCCGGGCGCCCGAGCGTGCTCGTGGCAACTTCCTCTTGGCGCGTCAGGCGTTCGATGCTTACCGCGACAGGCTGCGCACCCTCGATGCCGGCGAGGTGCTCCCCGGTATAGCGGCGATGCCGTTTCCGGGTCACACGGTCGGGCACACCGGCTATCGTCTCGAATCCTGCGGCCGGAATCTGCTCGTCTGGGGAGATATCGTCCATTTCCCTCAAATTCAGATCCCGCGCCCGGATGTGTCGATCGCCTTCGATCAGGATTCACATCTCGCCGCAGCCACACGGTCGAGGTTGCTAGATCTCGTCAGCTCCGAGCGACTGCTGATCGCCGGTATGCATCTCGGCGAACTCGGTTTCGCGCGCATCGAGAAAACGGGCGGAAACTTTGGCGTTATTTATGAGGGCTTTCCCGAGAATAGTTCCAAAGCGAGCCGTCGGATAAGGTTTCAAGCTCTTGGTCATCTAGAAAATCGAAGAAATGGCGTTGAACAACGCCATGTTCAGCCGCTTCAGCCTGTCATCCACCGGATCGGGTTGCGAAGAAAACTTGACGATCACCACCTCCGAACGAGTGTTTACGAAAAGCCATTGCCCATGAATGCCCAGAGCGAAGAAGGCGCCATCTTCGTTTCCGGTCTGATACCACTGATTGCGATAGGAACCTGAAGGAAGCCAGTCAGCGAAATTGCCGGTTGTCCAGGCATCACGGCTGCCGCCGTTTATAGTATCCCGAACCCACTCAGATGGAATTATCCGACGGCCTTCGACCTCACCTTCGCGACGGACAAGTTCGCCGAGGCGGGCAAAATCGCGGGCCGTGACGAACAAGCCGCCGCCGGCACGCGCTGTCCCCTCGCGATCGACCGTAACAAGTGCATTCGATCTGGCGCCGAGCGGTTGCCAGAGCTTCTGTGACAACAAATCCGCAAAACGTAGACCAGAGGCTCGTTCGACGACCAGACCGAGCACATCGGAATTGGGCGAGCAATAGAAGAACGGTCCGCCGTGATCCCTCTGCGCCTTTTTCAAGGAAGCAAGGAAGGCGATCACGGTTTCAACCGGCTCGCCATCGAGCGCGGGATCAAGCAGCCCCGCCCGGCGATACCGCGCAAAGTCGCCCCTTGGGTCGCTGTAATCCTCGTTGAAAACGAGGCTCGTGCGCATGTCGAGCGCATGTCTCACCTTCGCATCGCCAAAGGCTGAGGTCGCCAATTCAGGAACATGACGGGCGATTGGCTCATCCGGATCCAGAGTGCCCTCGCCCACCAGGATCCCGGCCAGCATGCCGGCAACGGACTTGCTTGACGAAAACAGTATGTGCCTTGACCGCGTGGTGAAACCGGGAGCATGGAATTCCGCGACAACAACGCCTTTCTTCATGACGAGAAGGGTGTCGGCATAGGTTTCCTGAAGAACCGCGGAAATGCTCATCCTGCGGTCGCCGATCGGTATTTCCTGAGACGTCAGCCAGGTCTCGTCGGCCTTGGGTTCTTCGACTCCGTTGTCTGTTGCCGGCACTTCCGCTGTTGGGATAAATTCGTGAATGTTGCGAAACGCCCAAGTGTTGAAAGGCCTGTTGCGCCAGTTTTCCAGACTGACGCTGTCACGCCGAAACCCGTGCTGTTTCTCGAATAATTGAAGCATTGCTTTCCAATCAATCCATAAGGATCGTAGCACCGTACTTTACGTTGACGGTACGGTTGCCCGATCACTTTAGCGTCTGAGTTTCGGGCTCCCGGAGATAGACCCCCCAGGAGCATTTGCGGCGCGAAATGCAACGCCTATCAACCAAACCATTTGTCGCAAATTGCCTTGTAGCGCCCATCCGCCTTCATCGCGGCCAGCTGGATATTGGTTGGCGCCACCAATGGGCTGCCCTTCTGAAATCCAATACCGACATTCTGGCCAGCAAGGGTCGGCTGGATGACCTTGACCTTACCTTTGCCGGCCGTCTTGGCATAGTAGAGCAGAAGCGGAGTATCGTAGATAACGGCATCGGTTCGGCCAGCCTGCAGTGCCAGGAGCGCATTGTTGATGCTTGGAAGCTGCTCAAGCGTGGCATTCTTCAGATTGTTCTTGATGTAGTCGACGGCGATCGTACCCGTTTCCGTGCCAATTGTTTTACCGTTGAGATCGGCGGGCGATTGAATGGAATTATCGTCCACCCGCGCCACGGCGACGAGACCGCTATCATAGTAGGGGTCCGAAAAATCGATGACCTGCTGACGAGCAGGCTTGATGAAAAGCTGAGAAACGATCGCGTCGATATTGTTCGTCTGCAAGGCGGGGATCAGCGCGCCGAACTCCATTGGCTGTATCCGCCATTTTCGATTGAGACCTTTGGCAACCTCCGCCCATATCTCGACGTCAAAGCCTGTATACGTGTCACCCTGCTTGAATGCGAAGGGCGGAGCACCAACGTTCGAACCAACGATAAGCTCGGCATCTTCCGCTTTGGATATCCGGGCGAGTGAAATTGCCGGAATGGCGGCAAGACCAAATTTGAGCAGCGAGCGACGATCCATTTTCTTGTTCCCTCTGTGGTTAGGACCAGTGGACGTGTTCGGACTCTGAAAATGGCCGATATATGCTCTCCGTCACTGGCAACCGGCACTCTATTCGGAACACTCGTCGCAGATCGCCGCCAAACGGGCCGAATTTATTGACCGAGCGGGCCAAAACGAAGGAGCTTTGCCCATGGGCCCCGGTTGGATCTTTGACATGGAGACCGCACAGCCACGGCTCGCGCTTGATCGAACCTGCGAGGCGAGGCGGTGCCGATTCCTGTTGATTTTCGCTTGTTCACGCTGCTAGCTTGCTAGACTGACATATAGAGTGCGCAAATGCTGCGATCATTTGAACAGGTTTCCCATCCCAGCGACGCTAATCTTTTGATTTCCGCCGACGAGGAGTGTGCCGCTCTTTCGGTTGGGGGCGATTATGCGATGCCATGGCATTGGCATGATTGCTTGATGTTCATCTTGCCAAGCCGCGGAACCGTCGAGCTCAAGCACGAGGACCGGCGTGATGGCGCCTGGCTATCGCAAGACCGGTTTGCCGTCATACCCTCCAGCCGCGCACATGAGACACGAGCTGGTATAGGCGGACAAAGCCATGTCGCCGTCTACGTGACGAATGACAGCCTGCGCAAATTCGACAACAAAATCGGCTCGCTAAGCGAGTTTTACAGGCGCACCCGCAGCACGGCGCTAGTCGCGCGGTCACCGACATTGCGTGCGATACAGGAGCTGGCGATACGCAAAGATACCGGCCCCTACGCAAGCTCTATGATACGTCATTCCTTCTCCTCTGCCTTGATTCTGCAATGTATAGCCGACGTCATGACCGGGGATATCCTGCCCAATGCCTCCCACCAGGATCACGGCATGGCGGTTGTCGAGGATCTGAAAACATATCTGCTCGAACATGCCGACGAAAACATTCCGCTCGACATGCTGAGCGAGCATTTCAGGATCTCAAGGCGCCACATCACGCGCCTGTTTCGTGAAAGGACCGGGTTTTCGATTGGTGAGTTTCAGCTGCAGACGCGACTGAAAAGGGCTCGGCAGCTTCTCGTCGAGACAAACTTGCCGGTCGGAGAAATCGCCTTCCGAGTCGGGTTTGAAAGCGGCGCCGCGCTGGCCCGGGCGATGCGACGCGAGAACGGACTTTCGCCGTCGAATATCAGGACTGGTTTGGCCCATTAGATCAATTTTTAAGGCCCGTTGAGCCGCGCTTATAAGCGATCGGCATGTTTTATCCTGACAGCTCACGTTGCATGTGAGGGCAGGATAGGCAATGCAGACCAGTGATAAGGTTCAAGTCGTCAGTGTATTTGCCACGGGGCCGCAGGGCGGAAACCCGGCGCCGATCGTCGTTGATGCCGCCGGCATGACGGACGTGGAGATGCAGTCCGTCGCAAGAGCCTATGGTCACGAAAGCGGCTTTGTTCTTCCGGCTTCCGCTGGCACGGAATGTGACTTCGATTTCCGTTTTTGGGTGCCCAATCACGAGATGTCGATGTGTGGGCATGCCACTATCGGATGCGTATGGCTCCTGGACAGTCTCGGCAGGCTGCCGCGCCCGGAAGTCTCGATATCGACGAAGAGCGGAAAGGTCGAAGCACGCGTTCTCGGCCATTCCGAGCAGGGCGCCGAAGTGGAAATTTCGCAGCCGGCGGGGATCGTCGAACCCCTCACCGACGAGCGGACGCAAATCGCGGATATCGTCAGCGTGCTCGGCATTCAAGCATCTGAGCTTGCGGACTACCCGATCCAGAATGCTCGAACCAGCCGGGTAAAAACCCTCATTCCATTGAAAAGCGAGGCCGTGCTTTCGAGCCTGCGTCCGGACTTTTCTAGAATGGAGGATGTGTGCACGCGCATTGGCTCGACCGGGCTCTATCCCTACGCGGTTCTCGACCATGCGAGACAGCTATTCGACGCAAGACAATTCCCGCAATCATCGGGCTATCCTGAAGATGCGGCGACCGGCATTGCCGCATCCGCCCTTTCGTTCGGGTTGCTGGAAAACGGGATTGTGGAACGATCTGACAGGCAGATCACGATCCGCCAGGGACGCGCCATGAAACGCCCATCCGCCATCTCCGTTCGCTTTCACATGGATGATAGCGGCCCGAAAGGATGCTGGATCGGCGGTGCCGTTCGGATTGGCGCCTGAATGCGCGGCCTCATGGAGAACAATCTTCGCATTCGCCTTGGCGAACTGGGTTTGCAGCTTCCCGAAGCGCCGAGGCCACGGGGCAAGTATGTCGGCGTGACCGTCCATAACGGGATAGCCTATGTGAGCGGCCAGGTCAGCCGTCTCGGGGATGACGTGATCTGTGGACCCGTCGATGAGAATACCTCTTCTCACACCATAAAGCTTGCAGCCGAGACCTGCGTACTGCGGGCTCTGAGTGCCTTGACCGCAGTCGAGAATGCCTACGGGTTCGACCGCATATTGTTCATGCGGGGCTATATAAACGCAGTGCCCGGCTTCACCGCCCATTCCGCCGTGCTTGATGCTGCTTCCGAGCTTCTCCACGCCATTTTCGGAGAGCAGGGAGTTCACTCGCGATCGGCGGTGGGCGTTTCCAGCCTGCCGAATTACGGGCTTCTGGAAATTGAATTGGTTGTCTCGCTGATAGCCAATCCTCTGCGGGATGCAGGAACCGCCTTGCCGAAAGTAACCCAATGCCTTTGACGGGGGATTTCTCATGACGTTCGATTGGAGCGCAGTGGTATCCGCCCTGCCAGATTTGCTCGACGGGCTAAAGCTCACGATCCTGATCGCCATCGGCGGCCTGGCGGGCGGCATTGTGCTGGGCACGCTTACCGGTGCCGTATTGACCTATGGCGGTTGGCTGACCGTCGTGCCGGCGCAGATCTATGTCGCGTTGATCCGCGGCACGCCCATCGTTGTCCAGGTCATGTTTATCTATTTTGCATTGCCGATCATGATGGGAATCCGTATCAGTGCGACAAGCGCCGCCATCATAACGCTGATCGTCAATTCGGGTGCTTACAATGCGGAGATCGTTCGCGGGGCGCTGGACGGCGTCCCCGTGGGGTTGAAGGAGGCCGGCCTTTCCATGGGTCTGCGCTTCCGCACTGTTCTGGCCCATGTCATTGCACCCCTCGCCTTCCGCCGCGCGCTGCCGGCCATGGGAAACCAATTCGTCAGCGTCGTCAAAGATACCTCGATTTTCCTCGTTATCGGCGTCGGAGAACTCACCCGCCGCGGACAGGAAATCATGTCGGAAAATTTCCATGCCGTGGAAATCTGGACCGCCGTGGCCGCGATCTATCTGATTGTCATCAGCATTCTTGCATTCAGCCTGCGTCTGGTCGAACGAGGAGCGCGCCTGCCATGAGCATGATCGAGTTTAAGGACACCACCAAGAAATTCGGCACCCACCTCGTTCTCGATCCGATTAATCTTGCCATCGATCGCGGCGAAGTGGCAGTCGTGATCGGCCCGTCCGGCTCCGGTAAATCAACGATGCTCCGATGCATCAATGTTCTGGAAAAAATCAGTGGCGGAGACCTCAAGGTCGATGGCATCAGCGTGCTGGGCTCTCAAGGCGACATACGGCGGATCAGGCTCGAAGCCGGAATGGTCTTCCAGCAATTCAACCTGTTTCCGCACCTGACGGCGATAGAGAACGTGATGTTCGGACCAATTCGTGCAAGAGGCCGCACAAAGGCAGAGGCAAGGGACATAGCGGCATCGCTGCTGGAAAAAGTCGGCCTTGCCGAACGGATGAAGCATTATCCTTCGCAGTTGTCCGGAGGACAACAGCAGCGCGTCGCAATTGCACGGTCCCTGGCCGTTGGCCCGAAGCTGATGCTGTTTGACGAACCCACATCGGCGCTAGACCCGGAATTGCGCGAGGAAGTTCTCAAGGTCATGCAAACCCTGGCGGTCGAAGGAATGACAATGGTCGTCGTAACTCATGAAATCGGCTTTGCAAGGCGCGTCGGATCAAGATTGTTGTTCATGGATCGCGGTCAACTGGCCCACGACGGAAACCCGAACGAACTGCTGACGGAGCCGCCCAGTGAGCGGTTTCGAGATTTTCTGCGGCATGTGCATTAGTCCAGCCATCGGCGTTTCCGAAAATCGCTTAGCCATTTCTCTGGATTGAGAATGTCCAAGACTCTGCTCTCCACCGGTAGAAATCCGCACCGGGTCTCGCACGCTATCGCGTGGAGGTTTACCCAGAGCAAAGCTGTTCCTGGGAAGCCAGGAAATCGACGAATGTGCGAACCTTGGCGGAAAGGAATTTCCTGCTGGGATAGACGGCGTACAAGTTCACATAAAACGTCGTGACATCGGGAAGCACCTCTTCCAGCCGGCCATCGGCAATATCGGTTTGCGTCATCCAGGTCGGCAGGAAAACCAGTCCCATACCCTCCAGTGCAGCCTGATGAAGCATTATCTCATTTTCGCTCTGCATCACGATGCGGAACTTGAGCGCGCCGGCGTCTTTTGAGCTGTTGACGACCACGCTGCCTATTTCACCCATTCCGCTGTAGAGCAGGAGGGCGTGACCATCTAGGTCGGCTTGCCGCTTCGGACGAGTTGCGCGCGATAGATAGGCGGGCGATCCGACCAGATGAAAGGCAACCTTCGCCAAGGGCCGCGAAATCAGGCTCGGATCAAGACGGTCGGGCAGCGTCGCACGCAGCGCAAGATCGAAACCCTCGTCGACCAAATTGACAATTCGACCACTGATATCGATGTCCAGCCGAACATCGGGGTAGCGGCGATGGTAGTCGGCGAAGGCGCGGGCAATCAAAGTATTCGCGATCCAAACGGGTGCGCTCAGCCGAAGAGTACCGCGCGGCAGGACCGTGACATTGCTGACGGCCGCCTCCACTTCGTCCAGCCCGTCGAGCATCTGCTTTGCGTAGTTGAAATAGAGCGTACCGCTTTCTGTCAGGCTTACGCGACGGCTGGTCCGATTGAGCAACCTTGTGCCCAGCCGGCTTTCCAAATGCATCAGATGCTTGCTCGCCATCGCAGGTGAAAGCTTCAGGCGCGTCGCAGCGGTGGAGAAGCTTTTAAATTCGGCGACGACGACGAAAACGCGCAGGCTCATCAAGGTATCCATAGATCATCTACCTATAGGAAGCGGTTCTTCAACAAAAGCCATCTTGATCAACAGAGATGAAAAGCTCACTTCTGACGGCAGAACGCTGACGCCCCACTCGCTTACCCGGCATCATCGAACCAATTTGCCGCCGGGCTTGTGATGACCGGCAACTATCTATTCCTTTTGATGGGCCATATTCATGCAGGGCATTGCGACAATATTCGATAATCCTATCGTGATGATGGTGGTTGTCGGGCTGGTGGTGGGGCTGGCCGGCGGTATCCTGGGCTGCTTTTTCACTCCCATCGGCCGGTTGACACCTGCGTCTGTATTTTTAGCCAGCTACTATTCCGCCTATGGCACAATCCCGGATTTTCCGCCGATCGCTTCTACGGGAAAAGTTTTCTATTCAGTGATCGGCCTGGCTGCTTTCGGCCTCCTCTTCGACTATGGCTTCAAGAAGCGCCCTGTGGCCGCCGCCAGCGCGGCGATCGCGCCGGCCTTGCTGATTGCATGGATCGGCTACAACCGATTGACGACTGCGTTCAGCGCCGAGCTGGCGGTGATCACCCTCCTCTTCGTCATCGTCGGTGCTTTTGCTTTTCTCTGGGTGCGCGCGATCGATTCCACCCCGGCTGACGCAAGCCGCGGGCCGGTTGCCAGCATCTCGATATTGCTGTCGCTTGCTGTGGGATATGCGCCGATTGCCCTCGTCGGCGGCTCGTCAACGGGCCTGGGCCTGTTCGCCGGATTTGCCGCAGGCCTTGGAGGCCTCGGTCTTGTTCAATTCATCTTTCCGTCTGCGTTACTCGGCTGGACCGGCATCCTTTCAGGTCTTGGAGCGGTGCTGGCGTTTAACGACAGCGTCACACTGATCAATGGCAAGATGGATTTCACGCTTCTGATCCTGCTTTGCCTGTCTCTGATCCTTGGCCAACTCGTTGGGCTCGCGCTTCCACGCAAGCAGGCGGGAGCCCCACGCCTGAACCAGATCGTCATCGGAATATCGACGCTCGTTCCGAGCATCGCCGTCGTGTGCCTCGCCTATCTTCGCCACGCCGACGCTTTCCATCCGTAGTCCACCCCACCCCCATAAGGATTGATTGAATGAACAAGAAATTCGCCCTGGCGCTTTTTGCCTTTTCGTCGCTCGCCGCTCCTGCCTTAGCGGCGGACTACGCGATCGATCCCACCCATACGCACGTCGCCTTCAAGATCGACCACGTTGGCTTCTCGCACGTACTCGGCTACTTCGCCACCGTGGCCGGCACGCTGAGCTTTGATCCGGCGAATGCGAGCGCCTCAAAGCTCAACGTGACAATCCAGGCCGACAGCCTGAACACGAACTTCGCGCAGCGCGATACGGATCTCAAGGGCGCCGACTGGCTGGATACCGCAGAGTTTTCGACCATCACCTATGTCGGCAAGACGTTCACCAAAACCGACGATACCCATGGTACAATCGCCGGCGACCTGACCATTCGCGGCGTCGCCAAGCCAGTCACCCTGAACGTCACGCTCAACAAGATCGGCGTTCACCCCATGACCAAGGATGAAGCCGTCGGCTTCGACGCCACGGCGACATTCAAGCGCTCGGATTTCGGCATAAAGACCTATCTCCCTTATATCGGCGACGACATCACCGTCGACATCTCCACGGAAGCTCACGTAGCAAAGTAACAACGCTCCAGCGTCGGAACGCTTCTTGTGAGGCGTTCCGATATGCTGAATAGGGCGCAGCTGCTTCGCCATACATCTGGACGATTTGGCCAGACCGCACAGGCGATTGCAGGCTGAGCGCTTCCAGCGTCGAGGGATGAAACAGTTCCTCGGTCGCCAGCAGCCTCGAAGACAGGCCCTGGCGAAAATGGGCGGAGAGGAACGCATCCAATGTCTTGCGATTGTTCAGCACGCCGTAGGACCAGCAGTCCGGGCCAATGAGGTTTTTAACTGTTTCAAGATGATCCTCGACGAAAGGCATAATGACCCTCCTCGCCGATGCGTCCTCCAGTTCCGTCAAGGCGATCTTGCGCGCCGCTTCAATATGGATATCGCCGGGCAGGTCGACCTTGATCTTCTCCGGCCTGCCGGGCGTATCCATCCCGCCGCGAACCCATGTTATTGATGCCGCCAACTTTGCGAAGATCGGCAGGGCTTGGGATCTCTGAAAACAGGCTGCCGACAATCGATGAAGGTCTAGGCGAATCTTGAGGCCTCTCCGCGAACTCCGCAACACCAGCTCGGTGCGAGCCGGCGCCGCCATAAGCGCGATCATGGCAGCGGCTAACTTGCGAACGGTCGACGCCCGATCTTCAACCCCGCAATCACAACCTTTCCTTTGGCACTGCCGGTTGCGACGGAAGTCGGCGCCTCGCTGTCTTGTTCAGTGGAAAGGTGTGATCGACGAGAGCAAGCAGACCTCAGCGCAAAACGGCCTCCGCACGCGCAAGTGCTGTCGAAAATCCGTTGAGCGAAATGCCGAAGGAAACTGGATTGCCCTTGTCGGCGACGATCGCGTGGACATGCAATATCTTGCCGGTCTTGAGCAGAGCGAGTCGCAAGGCGTCGATCTCGAGTTCGACGACGCAGCCCATCGGCAGGGCCGTGCGGAACGGCACCGCGGGCGCCGGGCTGTGCTCATCGATCTGCAGGACGACACCCTTCTGGAACAGGAGACCGAATGGCAGGACGAGCGTCCCCTTGATCCGGCCGGCTTCTGGCCGCAGCTCGATGAGGAGCAGCCGCTGGCGCGTGTCGTTGTGGATCTGTTCCTGGGCGATGACGCAGGTTTTCTGGGCCCCGGTTTCGCCCGGCTGAACGGAGCCGATGAGCAGCCAGTCGCCGTGGATTTCACGCACGGCATCGGCTCCGCCGGGCAGGCGGACTGTTGGGTTTGCGACAATCGGATTGGGGGCGAGCTGGTCGGTCATGGGAAACCTCTGTCCTTTTTGATGGAATGCGAGCATGCCTGGTGGTAGCGAGCGCGTGCCAGTGCGCTGGCGAAACCACTGAGCGGAATGGAGAAATTGACTTCCTCGCCTGTGTCGGCCGTCGCCGTCACATGCAGACGATGGCTGGACATCAACAGCACGGTCATAGCCTCATCAAAGTCCAGATCGACGAGAACGCCGTTGGGCAATGCTGTCTGGATTTGCCGGGCAAGCCCAGGTTCGCTCTCCTCGAATTGCAGCACGACGCCGGGCTCGCGCATCAAGCCCGACGGCAGCAGGAGCGAACCCGTCACACGCCCCTTCCTGGGGCGCAGTTCAATCACCAGCAGGCGCTTGCGCGTTTCCTCGTCAAGCTGCACCTGCGAGATCGTACAGGACGCTTCATGGTGTAAGCTCTCCATATCGAGCGGGGCAAAGACGGTCCATTCTCCATGCACCTCCCGCAGGGAGCGCGGGCGAGTTGCTACGCGCGTGGTATCGACGGCCATCTCAAATCTCTCACTTGGTCAGCTCGCCGACACGGGCAAGAGCCGCGGAAAAGCCTTTCAAGGAGACCTTGAGTGCGACGGGCTGGGGCGGCGCGAGCGCCGTCGCGCTCAGATTGAGATTGGTTCCCGTCTTGAGCTTTGCCGCCTGCCCGGCATCGAAGCTGATCGATGCAAGGCAGCCCTGCGGAATGCAGGTCGAGAAGGCGGCCGGGCTACCCGCCGGGGCATCGTCAATCCGCACGGTCACGCCCTGGGCGAGCGCCAGGCCGAACGGCATCAGCAAGGCTGCCTGCAGTTTGCCATCCGCGCTATTAGCGACTTCGATCGTCAGCACGTTCTGGCCGGTGTCCTTGTTGCTCTGGACCTGCCGCATCACGCACTGCGTCGCATTGTTTTCCGCCCGGCAGGCGACAATCCAGTCCTGATAGGTTTCGACGAGCGAACCGGCGCCGCCGGGTAGCGCTGCCGCCGAGACGGAGGCAGCGGCAAGCAGAAGGCCGACAAGGGCAGCCGATCCGGCAATGCTTAGTGCCTGGCGCTGAAGATTGTCGATGATTGTCACGTTGCAAATTCCTTCTTCAAATGCGGATTGCGTGGGTTTGCCGAGCACCCCCCACCACTGATTTCCAGCGCATGACAGCCAGGCAGGTGGCTTGTACGAGGGCTGAACAAGACACGGGTTCATCTTGTGGTTACGGCATCGGCGGCTGAACGATGCAGCTCATTCCATCCCCAAAGCAGACGACGCTTCCGGCGAAGCCGGGATCGGTCAGGAAGTCCCGAGTACCGTCATCCGCGAATGAGAAGGTGTCTTTCTCGCCCCCCGGCACCGGCGGCAGCGGCTCTGTGCCCGGAGCATAGGATCGCGGCACGATCGCACTCGCCAGATCCGTGGTCGGGCTCGATGGTGCTGCCGTTACCGTCAACAGGCCGCCGACGAAGCTGACATCATAGTTGGCCGAGGCGGCAAGCGTTCCCTGGCTGATGGCATAGCTGCCGGGAGCGGAGCGCCGGTCGGCCGCCGAAAAGAGCGCCCCGGTCAACCGATCGCCATTGACGAGACCGGCCCCGCCGATCGTATAGGCGAAGGTCGGATTGGCGGCACCGGTTACCCGGCCGGCATTCGAGGCGATGACGCTGATCAGGCGCGGAGTTATGGTCAAGCCGGCACCGGTGTAGCTGATCGTATAATTGGCGTTGCCGAGCGAACCAAGTTCGATGGCATAGGTGCCGACACCGGAGGTAGCCGTTGCCGGGCTCGCAAGGCTGCCCGAGAGACTGTCGCCATTGATGAGACCGCCTGCGACATAAGTGAAGACCGGGTTGGCATCGCCATAGGTGCGGATTGCGCCATTGGCCGCGACGGTGATGGCGCGCGGCGTGACCGCAAGTGTGCCGCCAAGGAAGGTCAGGTCGTAATTACCAGAGGCGGCAAGAGAGCCCTGGCCGATACCGTAGCTGCCAACGCCTGAATTCGCCGTGGCCGACGTTGCCAGTGTGCCGGAGAGGCTGTCATTGTTGACCAGCCCGGCGCCGCCGATCGTGTAGGAAAACGTAGGATTGGCATTGCCGTAGACGCGGGTGGCATTGCCGGCCGCAACCGTGATCGCCCGCCTGCTGACGGTAAGGTCGGCACCGGTGAAGGTGAGCGCATAATTGCCGGAGGCGGCAAGCGTCCCCTGCGTGATGGCATAGGCACCGACATTCGAGGTGCCAGTGGCCGAAGTCACAAGATCTCCCGACAGCGTATCGTTGTTGACGAGGCCTGCGCCGCCGATCGTGTAGCTGAGGAGCGGGTTGGCATCGCCATAGGCGCGGCTTGCCGCATTGGCTCTAACGGCGATGGCCCGTGGGACCACCGTCAGACCGGCGCCGGTATAGCTGATGGCATAATTTGAGTTGTCGAGAGTGCCCTGGGTGATCGCATAGGTGCCTACATTCGAGGCCGTGGTTGCACTCGTCGCCAGCGAACCCGACAGGCTGTCGCCGCTCACCAGCCCCGCCCCACCGATCACATAGGAAAGTGCCGGGTTGGCATCGCCATAGGCACGGCTATCGCCATTGGCGGCGACCGTGATCGCGCGGCGGGCGATATCGGCGAATGTCGTGGCAGTCGCATCAGCCAGCGTGTAGTTGGCCGCATCCGTGCCATCAAGGCTGAGACCGGAGATGCTGACTACCTTGCCGTTGCCGGCATTGGCATCGGCGAAGGCGCCCATGGCACCGCTGCCAAGCGTCAGGTTGTCGCCCAGAACCTTGCCGTTGAAGGCTGCATTCGAGGCATTGAGTGTAGCACCGGACGTGCCGTCATAGGTCTTGTTGCCGGCCGTAATACCACCGACCGAGGAGATCACCGCCTTGGCGATGCTGGCCGTATCGGTGCCGCCGATCAGTGTATAGTTCGACGCCAGTCCACCGCCGCTGCCATTGCCGAGCCCCAGCGAACCGAGAGCTACGGCTTTGCCGGACCCGGCATTCTTGTCGGCCATCGCACCGGTGCCCGACAGCGTCAGCGTCTGGCCAGCCACCAGATTGGACAGCGTGAAGATCGACGCATCGAGATCCACCGAGCCGTCGTAGGTACGGCTGCCCGACAGCGAGATGATCCGCTGGCCGATATCGGCCAGTGTCGTGGCTGTTGTATCGGCCAGCGTATAGTTGCCGGCATCCGCGCCGGAAAGGTCAAGCCCCGAGATAGACACCACCTTGCCGGTGCCGGCATTGGCATCGGCGAAGATGCCGATCGCACCGCTACCGAGCGTCAGCGTGTCGCCGGTGACCTTGCCGTTGAAGATCGCACTGTTGGTGTTCAGCGTCGCATTGGCGGAGCCATCATAGGTCTTGTTGCCTGCGGTAATGCCGCCGATCGAAGAGATCGTCGCCCTGGCAATGTTGACGGTATCAAGGCCGCCAGCCAGCGTGTAGTTCGAGGCAAGGCCACCATCGCCATGGATGCTGTCGCCGAGCAGAAGCGAGGCGAGTGCCACGCCCTTGTTGGAACCAGCATTCTTGTCCGCCATCACGCCGGTGCCCGCAAGCGTCAAGGTCTCGTTGCCGACGAGGTTCGACAGCGTGAAGATCGAGGCATCGACATCGCTGGAACCGTCATACGTACGGCTGCCCGAAAGCGAGATCACCCGCTGGCCGATATCGGCTGCGGTCGTCGCCACGTTCGAGGCCAACGTATAGTTGCCGGCATCTGCGCCACCGAGGCCCAGGCCTGTTATGTTGACGGTCTTTCCGCTCCCTGCATTGGCATCGGCAAAGGCGCCCGCGCTGCCGCCAGCCGACAGGCTGTCACCGGCGACCATGCCGTTGAATATGGCGCCCGATGTATTCAGCGTCGCAGTGGTCGAACCGTCATAGGTCTTGCCATTCGCGGTGATGCCGGTGATCGACGAGATCACCGCCCTGGTGATGTCAGCCGCATAGGCTCCACCCGACAGCGTATAGTTCGAAGCGAGGCCGCCGCCCGTACCATTGCCGAGCGCGAGCGTGCCGAGATTGACGTTCTTAGCCGTACCGACATTCTTGTCGGCCATCGTGCCGATGCCTGACAGCGACAGCGTCTCTCCGGCCACCAGATTGGAGAGCTGGAAGATCGAGGCGGCAAGATTGGAAGAACCATTATAAGTGCGGCTGCCCGACAGCGAAATCACCCGCTGGCCGATATCGGCTGTGGCCGTCGCCACGTTCGAGGCCAGCGTGTAGTTGCCGGCATCTGCCCCCAGAAGGCTGAGCCCGGAGATGTTCACCGTCTTGCCCGATCCGGCATTCTGGTCGGAGAAGGCGCCGCTGAAACCGGTGTTGAGCGTAAGCGTGTCGCCAGCCACCATGCCGTTGAAGACCACACCCGACGCGTCGAGCGCCACGGTCGTCGCGCCGTCATAGGTCTTGTTGCCGGCGGTAATGCCACCGATGGAGGAGATCACCGCCTTGGCGATGTCGACCGTGTCGGTGCCGCCGGTGAACGTATAGTTCGCGGCAAGTCCACCGCCCGTGCCATTACCAAGCGAGAGCGAACCGAGCGCCACGCCCTTGCCCAGGCCGGCATTCTTGTCGGCCATCGAGCCCGTGCCCGACAGTGTCAGCGTCTCGCCACTCACGAGGTTCGACAGCGTAAAGATCGAGGCGGCCAGATCTGCGGAGCCGTCATAGGTTCGGCTGCCCGTAAGATTGATCACGCGCTGGCCGATATCGGCTGTGGTCGTCACCGGGTTCGACGACAGTGTATAGTTGGCCGCATCGGAACCATCGAGGCTGAGGCCGGAGACCATCACCGTCTTGCCGGTCCCTGCATTGGCATCGGCAAAGGCGCCGGCAAAACCGCTACCGAGGCTCAGATTGTCGCCCGTGACCTTGCCGTTGAGGATCACGCCGCTGGTGTCTAGCGTTGCGCCGGTCGTGCCGTCATAGGTCTTGTTGCCGGCGGTGATTCCGCCGACGGCGATAACCGCCCTGGCGATGTCGGCGATGTCGGTGCCGCCGCTCAGCGTATAGTTCGAAGCAAGGCCGGTATCGTCGCCTAGTGCCAGCGAACCGAGCGTCACGCCCTTACCCAAACCGGCATTCTTGTCGGCCATCGAGCCGGTGCCGGACAGCGTCAGTGTCTCGCCGTCGACGAGGTTCGACAGCGTGAAGATCGAGGCATCGAGATCGCTGGAGCCGTTATAGGTCCGGCTGCCCGAAAGCGAGATTACTCGCTGGCCGATATCGGCCAGCGTTGCGGCCGTCGTCGTATCCAGCCTGTAGTTCAGGGCGTCGACGCCGCCCAATGTCAGGCCGGAGATTGTCACCGTCTTGCCGGTCCCGACATTCTGGTCGGAGAAGGCACCGAGCGCAGTGGCGACCGTCAGATTATCGTTTGCGATCATGCCATTGAAGACGGCAGCCGACGTGTTCAGCGACGCATTGGTCGAGCCGTCATAGGTCTTGCCATTGGCAGTGATGCCGCCGATCGAGGTGATGATGGCAGGCGTTATGGTGGCGAAGCTGGTAGTGCTGGTGATGCCAAGCTGATAATTGTTGGCATCCGCGCCGGTTATGTAAAGTTCATCGACGGCGACCCTCTTGGAAATGCCGGCATTCTTGTCTGAGAAGTTTGCGCTCGTATAGGCCACATGCATGTCATCGGTACTGACGACCGGGACCGTGGAGATGTTGACGGTGGCCGTGGTCGTGCCGTCATAGACTTTGTAGTTGGTGCTGATGCCGGTGAAGAATACATAGGCCTTGGCGATATCCGCCGTCGTCGTCGCGGTGTTCGAAGCAAGCGTATAGTTGCCCGCATCCACGCCGCCAAGCGAAAGCCCGGTAATACCAACTGTCTTGCCGATCCCGACATTCTTGTCCGAGAAGGCGCCGGTGGCGCTGCCGACCGTCAGGACATCGTTCGCGATCATGCCGGTGAAGCCGGCGCCTGAGGTGTTCAGCGTCGCGTTGACAACGCCGTTATAGGTCTTGTTGGCGGCGGTGATGCCGGTGATCGAGGAGATGCTGGCCTTGGCGATATCCGCCGTCGTCGTCGCAGTGTCGGAGGCGAGCGTATAGTTGCCCGCATCCGTGCCACCGAGCGAAAGCCCGGTGATGCCAACCGTCTTGCCGGTTCCGGCATTCTTGTCCGAGAACGTGCCGAATGGACGTCGCAACCGTCAGCGGTCCCCGCCAACCATGCCGGTGAAGCCTGCGCCGGAGGTCACCAGCGTCGCAGCGGTAGTGCCGTCATAGGTCTTGTTATCAGCGGTGATGCCGGTGATCGAGGTAATGCTGGCCCTGGCGATATCCGCAGTCGTCGTCGCAGTGTCGGAGGCGAGCGTGTAATTGCCCGCATCCGCACCGCCAAGCGAAAGCCCGGTGATCCCAACCATCTTGCCGGTTCCGGCATTCTTGTCGGAGAAGGCGCCAATGGACGTCGCAACCGTCAGCGCATCACCCGCAACCATGCCGGTGAAGCCTGCACCGGAAGTCACCAGCGTCGCGTCGGCAGTACCGTCATAGGTCTTGTTATCGGCGGTGATACCGGTGATCGAGGTGATGCTGGCCTTGGCGATATCGACCGTACCCGTACCCAGAACATAGTTCGAGGCCAGGCCGGTATCATCGCCGAGCAGCAGCGTGCCGAGCGACAGTGCCTTGCCGGTGCCGACATTCTTGTCGGCCATGGAGCCCGCGCCAGCCAATGTCAGGGTCTCGCCGTTGGCGAGATTGCCGAGCGTCAGATTACCAGCCGTAACATCGGTGCTGCCGTCATAGGTGCGACCGCCCGTGAAGCTCAGCACGCGCTGCGAAATCGTCAATGTGCCGCTATAATCGACATAGGCCGTGCGGGGACCGGTCTCCGTCACCGAGACGATGTTGGGGTCCGAATAATTATAGGTTCCGGCGTTCGTCGTAGACGCGATGGCGTTGCCCCAGGTGAGTGAAACATTGCCTGTGCCGACTCCCGTCAGCGTCGCGCCAGTGATTGTGGTATTCGAGTCACCATAGGTACGCGTGCCGTTGCCGATCGAGACATAGTCATCGTAAAGCCCTGTGCTGAGCGCGCGCAGCATCATGTAGCCATCATTCGCGCCGCTCGTCGATTTGCCCCAGACACCGGCAAAATCCCAGCCAGCATTGATAAAGCTGAAGGGATCGGCCATCTGGGCACTCGTCAAGCCGGTCATTCCGGTCGAAGAGCCGCCGCTGATGCCAGAGGTCTGCCCGGTCGTTTCCGTGTTCCAGAACGAGGCCGTGACCGTCGCGTCGTTCTCGCCGATCAGCCCGCCGCCGCTGCTGACCGCACCAGTGGCGTAGCTGTTGTTGATCGTAGCATTGCCATAGTTCCCGCCTGCGAGCCCACCCACCATGTCAGAGCCGCTGACAGCACCGCTGGCATAGGCGTTGGTGATCGTGCCGATGTTGGAGCCCGCCAATCCACCCACTGTATGGCTACTGCTGCTGACGGAGCCGGTCGCATAGGCGCCGCTGATCACGCCCGTCGTGGCGTTGAGGCCTACCAGCCCGCCGGCGCCGGTAGCGTTGCCGCTGACGGCACCACTGGCATAGGCATTGGTGATCAAGCCGAAGTTGTAGCCTACAAGCCCACCCACAAAGGCGCTGCTGCCGCTGACGGAGCCGGTGGCATAGGAACTACTGATCGTACCGTAGTTCATGCCAACAAGTCCGCCGACTTGAAGCATGCCGGAGACCGTAGCGGTGCTGTAGGAATTGCTGATCGTGCCGTAGTTCCAGCCGGCCAGCGCGCCGATGTCGCTGCGGACACTAGCGACCGATCCGCCAACGAGCCCAAGATTGCTGATCGAGCCTGCCGAGACCGAGAACAAACCCACCTGGTCGGAGCCGGTCACGGTGAGGGCGTTGATGGTGTGGTTGCTGCCGTCGAAGCTGCCTCTGAACATCGTGTTGATGTTCCCGAGCGGCACCCAGCCGCCTGTCGACCAGATGCCGGAGGCGTTGGCGCCCGACGTCTCGCTGGCATCGATACTGTTGGCGAGCGTGTAGTTACCGTTAAGGTTCGCAGCGATCAGCGCCAGCTGATGGAGATTCCAGATGCTGGCCACACCGTTCGAATCCATGGTCGCAGCCTCCGAGCGCAGGATGGGGCGCATGTCCCCGGCCTGATACCAGACGCCCCCGAAATCCCAACCGGAATAGCTCGACGCGCTACGCGCCTGCCCGGTGGTGAGGCCTATCGCCGAAAACGTGCCCGAAAAGGACTGGCCGTAACCACTGGATCGGCCGGTTGTGGAGACATCCCAGAAGCTGTTGGTGATGGTGCTGTAGAAATTTCGGCCCACCAGGCCCCCAACAGCGACACTCCCGTTAACCGCGCCGGAGGCGTAGGCATTGTCTATGGTGCTTCCGGAATCATTATAGCCCACCAATCCGCCGACATATGTATTGCCGCTTACGGCGCCAGTGGCATAGGCAAATTTGATTGTGCTATCATTGAAGCCGGCCAGACCACCAGCATAGGTATTCGAACCGTAGATTGCGCCGGTGGCGTAACTATTGCTGATCGATCCATGATTGTGACCGACCAATCCACCGACATCATAGCTGCCGAAGGTGGAAGTAGTGGCGTAGCTGTTGCTGACCGAACCGGAATTCCATCCTGTCAGCCCTCCGACATATTGCATGCCGTTGACCGTGCCGGTCGCATAAGCATTACTGATGGTGCCGGTATTGTTACCGACCAATCCTCCCGTATAGGAGTAGCCGTAGACAGATTCGCTGATCAGCCCGATGTTTTGGATGGTTCCCGCCGAGTTCCCGAACAGCCCGAGAAAACTGGCCGCTCGACTGACCACCAGGCCGGTAATGGTGTGGCCCGCACCGTCAAAGACGCCGGTAAAGGCGGCGCCGTAGGTGCCGACGGGCACCCAGCCGCCGGTCGACCAGATGTCGGCAGCATTGGTGCCAACCGCGGCGCCCGCGTCGATATCGACCGCGAGTTTGTAGTTGCCCGCCAGGTTCGCGCCCATCAGCGCAAGCTGGTGTAGGTTGGAGATGGTGACGACGCCGTTTGCGTCGGCTGCCGCCGCTTCCGAACGCAGGATCGGGCGCAGGTCTCCGGACTGGTACCAGTAGGCGTTGAAATCCCAGTCCGAATAGTTCGACGCGCTACGCGCCTGCGTCGAGTTCAGGCCGCTGATGCCGGAGGTGAAACCATTACCAACACCTGACGACTGCAGGGTCGTGCTCATATCGAAGTAAGACGCCACGACCGTGCCGCTGTTCCCACCGACAAGGCCACCGACATTGCCCATCCCTGAGACCGCGCCGGATGCATAAACCTGGTTCATCGTACCGAAGTTCATGCCGAGCAGGCCGCCAACATTCGAGACTCCCGAGACCGAGGCAGTCGAGTAGGATAGGTTGATCGCACCTGCATTGTAACCAACGAGGCCGCCGGTATGAGTCACCCCTGAAACGCTGCCGCTGATATAGGACTGGACGATCCCGCCGGCGTTCGAGCCCGCGAGCCCGCCGGTCATCGATCGGCCCGAAACACTGGCGTTAACCAGGCCAAGACCAGAGACCCCACCGCCCGGGCCGATGATGCCGAACAGACCAACGATGTTGGTGTTCGGCCTATTTATGGTCAGCCCGGTAATCGTATGGCTCGCGCCGTCGAGACTACCTGTAAAGGTGATGTTACCATCGCCGATGGGATCGAACCCCGCACCATTATTCCAGATCGCGGTGCCCGAGGCGTCGATGTCACCCGCAAGCTTCCATTTGGCCGAGAGATAGTCACTGGATGAGCCAATGCCCTGCAGGCCATAGACATCCGTAACCGTATAGGGTGTGGCGCTGGTCCCATCGCCGCCGGTGACGCGCAGGAACGACGTGCCGTCGGTGATGCGGAAGTCCTGCGCGGAGAAGGCAGGCAAGACGGCGCCGTTCTGCACCCAGCTTCCCGATGCGAGGATGAAGGCGCCGATATCCACCGCAGCCGTCGTCGTGATCGTGCCGCCGGACGACACGATCAGCCCGCTATTATGTGCCGAGATCGCAGCATTGATGTTGATATCGGAGGCCGCCGCAAGTGTCAGCGTCGTCGGTGCATTCCAGGCGATCGGCGCGGCTATGGTGATGGTACCGGCCTGCGGATTGTTCGCATCCGACGACGATCCGGTCGTGACTCTGACATTGGCGGTTGCCAGCGCATTGGTCAGCGTGTTGACGTTGATGATGCTGTCATTGCCGGTGGCATTGAAACCGCCATCGGTGTTGCTGCCCGTCCCTGTCGAGATCGTCACATTATAGGGGTCTAGCAGCAGATTGCCGAAGGCGCCCTGGGCCGCTGTCAGATCGGTGAGGCCGGCATAGGAGAGTTTTGCCTTGCCGGAGACTTCGACCTCGCCGCCATTTCCGGACAGCGCCCCGCCCTTCGCCGTGATCGTGCCGGCAAAGCGGGTGAGATCGTTCGACCACAGAACGACATTGCCGCCATTGCCCGCGGTGATCGCGTCGGCATTGATAACCGTGTTGGCATCAACATCAAGCGTCTCTGCCCGCTGCAGTGTGCCCTTGCCCTGACGCTCGCCGCCGATATTGACCGTGCCGCCGCCCGTCTTGCCAGAGGCATTGATCTTTGCGCCGGCAAGCGCGATCTTGCGGCCGGTCACCTGCACCTTGCCGCCCGCGCCCTTGGCGTTGCCGGCATCGATCCGGCCGGAAACAGCAACCTCGCCATCGTCGCCAGACAGCACGATATCACCGCTGCGGCCCGACACGCCCTTTGCTTCGATCGTGCCGGACATGTTGACCGCTTGCCGCGCCATGTCCTTGGCCGCCGCCGCCGTCAGCTGCACCGTGCCGCCCCTGGCGGAAATCCTGCCGCTATTGCTGACCAGTGCCTGACTACCGCCGGCCTTGGTCGGCACCGCCACCTGCAGGAAGCCGTCGCCGGACAGATCCAGCGTCGCCTGTTCGCCCGAGCCAAGTGCCGCCTTGCCCATCGGCACGGTGATCACACCGGAGTTGGCGACCGAGCCGCCGATCAGTGCCATGTAGCCGCCACGGTTGATGGTGATCGTGCCGGCATTCGTTACCGGCGCCGACGCGCCATTGCCGGTAAAGGTTCTTTTTCCAGACATGAAGTCGTCGTCGGAAATGCCGAGCGTCGAGGCGACGAACGCGCCCGTCTTCACCGTGCCTGAATTGGTAATGGCGATGCCGTTCGGATTGATCAGGTAGACCTGGCCATTGGCATTGATCTGCCCGGCAATGGTCGAGCTTGTCTGGCCGGTGACGCGGTTGAGGATAGCGGCATTCGCATCCGGCTGGACGAAAGTGACGCGGTTACCCTTGCCGACGTTGAAGCTCTGCCAGTTGACGACGGCGCTGCCGCTGGTCTGGGTGACCGTCAGCGCACCTGCCGATGGCGTACCGATCGAGGCACTACCCGCCGCCACCTGTCCACCGGTCGGCAAGGACTGCGCCAGCGCCACCGTCGAATGCACCAGGGCCGTCGAGGCGAGCAGCGCCACAAGGCGGGTCTTATGCGAAAGCGTCATGCGGGTCATTTGTTTGGTCATTGCCATTGCCCTAAAACTGAAATGCCGCCGAGACGGTGAAGCGGCTATCGTCATCGCCATCGCCGAAGCGCTCGATGCGGCCATATTCGAGATTGACGTTGGTGCTGTTGAAGCTCGCCTGTTCGGCCGCCGCCAGTCGCAGGCCGATGCCGTAGGCTGCCCCACGCGAAAAGCCGCTTTCCAGGACCGTCGGATTGAAGAGCTTGACGCCGCCATAGGCGCCGAACACGTAAGGCGAGATCACCACCGCGCCGGCCGTGCTGTTGCCATCCGGAAGGTTGGTGCCCTGCTGGGCCGGCAAATCGGGCCAGCCGAACGGCAGGGTGAAGCTGCTCGTGAACGGGAATTGCGCCTCGGCGCGCAGCACGAAACCGGAATCGCCCTGCATGGCGCCGATCGGAAAACTCGACAGGCCCGCGGACGAAACGATACCGATCTGCTCGGAATTAAGCAGTGGCTGGCCGAAGGAGGTCTGTGCCCTTGCCCGCAGATCGAAGGTCAGATGCTCGGCAACCGGCTGACGATAGCCGAGCGTCACTTCGAGCTTCTGGAAATTGTCATCCGCTCCCTGGCGCGACAGCGGCGTACCGCTGGCGCTCGCCTCCGCCGCACTACGCGCACCAAGTCCATCGATGCCGAAGGAGCCGGTCAGGCTTGCGCTGACCAGCGCATCGCCCGACACATACCAGGAAAGATCAGTGCCGGTGCGCAGTATGCGCAGCCGGTCCTTCGACAGGCTTATGCCGCCGCCATTGAGCAGCTCCAGCTCTTCGTCCTGTACGTCCAGGCCGCCATTGAGGTTGAGGGTGAACTCCCGCGAACGGATCAACGGATAGGCAAGCCGCGCCGAATAGCGGGTGAAGTCGGACATGAACTGCAGCCCGAACAGGCCTGCTTGCGGCGTCGTCCGCGAGGCGGTCGCCTCCAGATTCAGCGTCAAGCCGTCGATGCCGATCGGCAGCGTCACGCCGCCGGCCAGCGACCGGTTGCGCGGCGAGCCGGTGAAATAGCCCTCGTCGCCGCCGAAACGCGGCGCGCCGGAGGCTCTGAGATAGAAAAGCTCACCGAAGCCGAACACGGAATTGAAGTCGAGACCGACGCCGGTGTTGTAACGGCCCAGGGCCTCGGTGGAATTGTTGTCGGCCGAAACGAAGCCGGTCACCGGCTTGTAGCGCGCCTCGATCGTCAGCACGCTGCCGCCGCTGCGTGCCGCGCGACAGCGTCGAGCGCAGCACCGTGCCGGGAAGATCGCCGGCCAATAGCAGCTGGCGCTCGATCTCGTCATTGGAAATCCCCTTTTTGCCCACCAGCGGTGCCAGCATTCTCGCAACGCGCTCGCGGATATTGCCGGGAAGGTGCGCGGTGTCGATGGTTTCGAGGAAGCCATTGATAACGACGATGCGCAACGCCGCTCCATCGGTCAGGCGCTGGGCCGGCAGCACCACGCGGACCAGGCCGTATCCCTTTGCCGCGTAGGCACGCTCGAGCTGACCGGCTGCCTCGAACAGGGCAGCGGCCGTCACCTGCTTGCCCGTCAGGCTGTTGGTCACCTGTGCCTCGTCATCGGCGAAGCCGGGGAGCCCGCCGTCGATCTTGACGCTCTTCAGCCGTACGGTCAGCTTCTCGGCGCCCTTCGGCGCAACGGGGCCAGAGGCCTCAGGAATGACGATGCCGCTGCTCTGCTTCTGCAGTTGCGGTTCAAACGTCTGCGGCGTGACCTGCGATGCTGTTTGGGCGAAGGCAATGCATGCCGGTGCCGTCACCGCAACGCCTACGGCCAGCCCCCAAGATCGCGCGAAACGGTATCCGAAAATCAAAACGAACCTCTATTCATCCCTTGTCCACGAGAACCGTTTCCAGTCGCCATGGAATTCCCTCTGGAGCGGTTTCAGGCCGCTCGCTGTTCTCTTAATGCGCGCCGCAATGCACGAAAAAATGCCGCCCGAAATGGCCGCAACACCCTCTTCCCGGACCAGAGCTAATCAAAATGGCCGCGGGCGTCAGCATCCATTTTTGACGTGAGATGACCTGGGCACTTTGCGCAGATGAACCTCTGCAAGTTTGGCCAGGGGAGACAGATTGCCTCATTCGCAATGACGGCCTCCCTGAAAAACAGAGGACCCACCGGCCGAGGCTTTCGCGAGTGCGCTATCGAGAATGACCAGCTTCTGCGCCTGGAACTGCGCATATTCCTCGTAGAAGCCGCGAGAAATCCAGATCGGCGAATATCCCGGCCGCCCAATCCAACCCAGTGCTCCGGTCGATTGAGCTTCCGACATCTTCCGGCTTGCATGCGTATTCGAAAGACCGGTGGATCGGGCGAGATAAGTAATCGAGCGGACGTCCGTGAGATACCGGTCCTGCCCCGGGAAGCTCTCCTGATCGACACCCGCGATCAGCCGGTCCATCAGCCAGCCACCTGAATCGATCGAAGTGAAGATCCTGTAATGGGGTCCCGGCGCGCGGACCTGCGAACTGAAGAACAAGGCATCCGCCACGATCGGCTGGATCAATGGCAGCAAGCTTTCCCATTGCGTGGAAAAGCGAGCGTATCTTTGCCCGTCATCGAGCAGGTCGAGCGCCTGGAAGTGCAGGTTGTACCAGAGCGCCAGGAGAGACAGGGATTGCGGAGATGGTCTGGCCAGTCGACCGTGGCCAACCGCCCCATCGTCTATCAGTTGAATCACGCCGTACTTCATGGATTCTTCGAAGAACGTATAGGCTGTATTGCGGCTCGAGAGACCAAGAAAGGTTCCAAGAAGGCCAAGACTCCGGCGACTGAGGCCTGGCTCTATGCCGCCGATGGGCCGGAAAAAATGCGCCACTGCGGCATGACTTAGAAGCCAGCGCTGCTGTGTCGCAAACAGCGCTGCGGTCCGCGGCGATGTCTTGTGAGCCTCGAACATTCCGGAAGCCAGGAAAAAAACGGCGCGCGGGAACGATTGCTGCGCAATCAGGTTGCCGACGTCGCGAGGGGGCGGAACGTTCGCAACCTGCCTTGCGAAAGGCGGCGCTGATGCCGGACGTTCTATAATCTGCTCCATGCGCCCTCCGGCTGGCGCATCAGCCAGCGCAATAATTCCAGGTCCTCGCTTGAGCATGCCGATCCGCGCATTGCCCGGAACCGCGCTGGGGCAGTACCGTCGAGGCTAAAAACTTCTCACATTCTCAAAATATGAGAAGTAAATGCCTTATCATTTATGACTTGTCAACGACAATGTTTCTCATATTATTCAAATCTGAGAAGCGAAGGGGATCGAATGGCGTATTCGCCAAAAAGGTGGGTATTCTAAAACGTGAGTAACAAACCCCACCAAAACCACTGGTTCTCCCAAAAGGAACTAAGCGGATGCCCGTAGCCAGACCCATTAGCCCGCCCTACACCCTGGGCGTCCTGACGATTGCCTGCACCCTGTCCTATCTCGACCGGCAGATTCTTGGCCTTCTGGTGGAGCCTCTGAAGCAGGACCTCAATCTGACGGATGTGCAGATCGGCCTTCTGCAAGGCTTCACCTTCGCCATTGTCCTGGCAACGGCCGGATTGCCTCTGGGTCGCTGGGTTGATACCGGAAGCCGGGTACGGATCGCCGCCGTCGGAATCGCGCTCTGGAGCATCATGACAGCCGCCTGCGGCTTTGCCGGCAGTTTTGAGGCTCTTTTGCTGTGCCGGGCAGGTGTCGCACTGGGAGAAGCGGCCCTTACGCCTGCCGCCTATTCCCTCATCAGCGATTTGTTTCCAAACCGGCGACGTGGATTCGCAATAGGCATTTACAGCTCAGGCGCGTTCATGGGAGCCGGCCTATCACTGGTTTTGGGAGCAACGGTTCTTCATCAGTTGCTGCAGACCGGCAATGGGTTCCTTCTGCCCGGCACGCAGCATATATGGCAGATCGTATTCGTCGTGATCGGGCTGCCGGGTATCGCCATCGCCGTCTGGGTGGCAAGCCTCAGAGAGCCCGAGAGGCGTTCAGCAACGAATCCGGGTGCGGTACCGGGGGCAGCGGAGGTGCGGTCTTATTTTACCGACAATCGGGTAGAGCTCACGAGCCTTTATCTCTGCCTGGCATTCGCGGCGATCCAATCCTACAGCTATAGCGCCTGGGTTCCCAGCGTGTTGATCCGCACCTTTCAAATGCCGCCCATCGCCATTGGCTTTAGTCTGGGGCCGATTTTTATCGCTTGCAGCGTTTCAGGGCTGATCTTTGGCGCAGTATTGGGCGATATCCTAGTGAGGCGTGGGATTACCGCCGCTCGCCCCATGCTCATGCTTGGCGGAGCGCTTGCTGCGTCATTGTTCACAGCAGCGCTCCCCTTTGCATCGACCCTGAACGCCGCGCTCGTCCTGATAGCTATCGCGTCATTTTTTACCACCATCATCGTCGCAAACGGTCCTCCCGCGCTTCAGGACATCACGCCGGCGCGCATGCGCGGCGTATCCAGCGCGGTCGGCATCATGATCGTCACGCTCATCGGCATGGGCCTTGGCCCGACACTGGTCGGATTTATCGGTCAGAACATTATCGGCGATCCAAACAAGATCGGTATCGCACTCAGCATCGTTTCGACCGTCGCTCTTGTCATCTCCTCGACTTTGGCACTGGTGGCGAGCGTCAACTACAGGGTGGAGCCGGACAACAGCGCATCGCCCGCGGCGTAGGGGCAGGCGTTCCAGAGGCAATGCCACCTTTTAAGGATTGAGATTGTTATGCTTCCTGCTCTCACCAACGAGAACTTTTGTCAGAAGATCAACAATCCTGATCGGCGCGGCTGGTCGCATATCCAATGCTCCCTATTCTTGTGAGACGTTCACACCGCTCTTATAGAACGCCCCAAGAGAATTTTTGAAAGCGCATTGAATGTCGGCCTACGAAGTCCTGGTTTCCAACATTACCCAGAGTTTTCTCGATCATGGCTATGAAGCCATGACGATGAGCAAACTGGCAAAATGTTGCAATATCACGCGCCGAGGCCTCTACCATCACTTCAGCAACAAGGAAGAAGCCTTCCAGGCGATGGTCTACCAGAACAACGCACGCACACGGCAAGACAGTATGCGGGAGGGCGCACGGCTCTTCCTGGCCGGCTCGAATGTGCTTGATATCGTCACGGCTGTTCTGGATGTCCGATATGGCGATACGAGAAGAAAACTGGCGCGGTCGCCCTTCGCGCTTGAAGTCAACGACTACGCGTTTCGTCTCTGCCGTCCGGTGATGATTGAAGCTGCAGCACTTTTCCAGGCCGATTTCGCCGCATTGCTCGAACAGAGCATAGCGACAGGTCTCCTGGCGCTCCGGCCCACGATCTCGGTTGGAACCCTGGTGCAGCTGCTCTGCGACGGTGCTCGCGGAACCAACCAAAGCTTCTTTGCGCCATTGCCAGAGGAAATTGCCGCGCGCTACCGGGAAATGAGCCAAGCAATCCTTTATGGTTGCGCGGGGCAAGCCAAGCCGTAGCGGATTTATCGAAGCTCCCGCGACTGCCATGCGCCCAAGGATAGCGAAGGCGTGACATTGGCATGGGTGCCACAGAAGAGGGCGAGCGCCCTTTTGCGTGGTCGAAGCTGCCCTAATGTCATACTATCCGATGACCTTGGCGAGCACAGTCTATCCGGGGAGGAGCAGAGCACATGGCCGTCACCGAACCCAAACCAATATCCCGTGCCGCGGCGATGGCCTATGCGATCGGTCTGCCGCTGATGTTGCTTGCGCTTGTCTTCGTACCGGTCGGACGCCTCGACTGGCTGCCCGGATGGATCTTCATCGCCTTCCTGGTCGTCATCTACGGTGTGTCGATCTCGGTCCTGAAGCGGGTGAACCCGGCGATCTTCAGGGCGCGCAATCGCTTTCAGGCCGGCACCAAGCGCTGGGATGTAATCCTCGTCTCCCTGGTCTGCTTGGGCATGGTCGCGGAAATTCCACTCGGGACGCTTGATGCCGGCAGAATGTTGTGGTCGGTCGTGCCGCTTTCCGTCGTCATCCTTGGCTATGCCCTGCTTGCTGCCGGCATCGCGCTGGGCGCCTGGGCCCAGGCGGTCAATCGCTTCTTCGAGCCCGGAGTGCGCCTGCAGCGCGAGCGCGGCCAGCATGTCATCAGCACCGGCCCCTATGCATATGTGCGCCATCCCGGCTATGTCAGCGCGATCTTGGTGTTTGCCGGCCTGGCCTTGGCATTGGCTTCGTGGTGGGCGCTGGTACCGGCTGCCTGGGCAAGCGGGCTTCTGGTCTTGCGGACAAGCTGGGAGGATGCATTGCTGCGCGCCGAACTCGATGGCTATGCCGATTACGCCAGACGCGTGCGGTTCCGGTTGGTGCCAGGGCTCTGGTGAGGGGCAGAGCAAATCTTGGCTACCACCTTCGGCGCTGCCTCCCCTGTGACATAACCGATAGCATGCTAATCGCATATTGACTGCCAGGGCCTGCTTTGATCTTTTGACGGGAAAGCACAATGCCTGACGTTCCAACAAGTTGGGGCGTCCGGAAGGAACAGCAGGGCATGATGATGGAGGCTGTGCGGGCGGTCAGCCTGAAGAAGGTGGCGATTTCGTTTGAAATGGCCAACAAGACCCGGTTTGATGCCGTTTCCGCAACCGATCTGGATGTCGGCGCGCACGAATTCGTGGCCATCGTCGGTCCGACGGGTTGCGGCAAATCCACCCTTCTCAATGCCGCGGCAGGGCTTTTGACACCGGCATCCGGCACGGTTGAAATATTCGGCCAGCCACTGAAGGCGATCAATCGACAGGCGGGCTATCTCTTCCAGCAGGATTCGCTGATGCCGTGGAAGACGGTGCTGCAGAATGTTGCGATCGGACTCGAGATTGCCGGCATTGCTCCGACCGAAGCAAAGAAGAATGCCCTTGAGTGGCTGAGCCGCGTCGGCCTTGCCGCTTTTGCCGATCGCTTTCCGCGCATGCTGTCAGGCGGCCAGCGCAAGCGTGTCGGTCTCGCGCAGGTACTGATCCGCGATCCCAAGCTCCTCTTGATGGACGAACCGTTCGGTCCGCTCGATGCCCAGACCCGCCTGATCATGGGCGATCTTCTCTTGAAACTCTGGTCGGAGGATCGCAAGGCCGTCATGTTCGTCACCCATGACCTGGACGAGGCGATCGCTCTTGCCGACCGCGTCGTCATCATGTCCGCCGGTCCGAAATCCCGCATCATCGGCGACTTCAAAGTCACGCTCGAACGGCCGCGCGATATCGCCGAGATCCGGCATGATCCCGTGTTCATTCAGCTGCACCGGGACATCTGGCAGGCACTGCGCGATGAAGTCATGACGGCCTATCTTCAGACCAGCGGAGAGACCGCATGAACCGCTCCTTCCTCCTGTTGTTGCAGATCCTTGTGGCCGTCATCATCTTGCTGGTCTGGCATCTGGCGACCACCACGACGCTTTTCGGCAATCCGAAGACCATATCCTTCTTCTTCGCCGATCCCCTGAAGGTGGCGCTGCGTGTCGTGCAATGGTTCGCAAGCGGATCGATCTGGTACCATCTCTGGATCACGCTGTCGGAATCCCTCCTCGCCTTCCTGCTGGGCTCTTTCGGCGGCATCGTTTTCGGCTTCTGGTTCGCGCGCAAGCCTTTGGTCGCTGCCGTCTTCGACCCCTATGTGAAGGCGGCGAATGCACTACCTCGTGTCGTGCTGGCCCCGATTTTCGCCCTTTGGTTTGGTCTTGGCATCTGGTCCAAGGTCGCCCTCGGCATCACGCTTGTCTTCTTCATCGTCTTTTTCAACGTCTACCAGGGCGTCAAGGAAGTCAGCCAGCCTGTCCTGTCGAATGCGCGGATGCTTGGCATGAACGAGCGCCAGTTGCTGCGCCATGTCTACCTGCCCTCGGCATTGTCCTGGGTATTTTCCAGCCTGCATACTTCCGTGGGCTTTGCGGTCGTCGGCGCTGTTGTCGGCGAATATCTGGGCTCGGCTGCCGGCCTCGGCTACCTGATCCAGCAGGCGGAAGGCGTTTTCGACGTGACGGGCGTCTTTGCCGGCATGGTCGTGCTGACGGCCTTCGTCCTGATCGTCGATTGGCTGGTGACCGTGGCCGAACGCCGGCTACTCGCCTGGCGCGGCCAGTAGAACACATAGAATGAGGAAATGGAGGAGGACGACATGGAACGCAGGACATTTCTGATCGCAACGGCAAGCCTCGGCATCGGGGCTTCGCTCGGCGGCATTCTGCCGGCGGCGGCACAGGATGCCAAACCGGAGAAGCCCGATCTTCTGATCGGCGTCGGCGGCAAGCCGTTGCTCTACTATCTGCCGCTGACGATCGCCGAGCGAAAGGGCTTCTTCAAGGAAGAGGGCCTGAACGTCACCATCAATGATTTCGCCGGCGGCTCGAAGTCGCTGGAAGGCCTGATCGGCGGTTCGCTCGATGTCGTGGCCGGCGCCTATGAGCATACGATCCGCATGCAGAACAAGGGACAGGACATCGTCGCGATCTGCAATCTCGGCCGTTTCCCCGGGATCGTCATCGCCGTGCGCAAGGAGCTTGCTGGCGAGATCAAGTCCATGGCCGATATGAAGGGCCGCAAGATCGGCGTGACCGCACCCGGCTCATCGACGGCGCTGATGTTCCAATATGCCATGCTGAAGAACGGGCTGAAAGTCGACGACGCGTCGCTGATCGGCGTCGGGGGCGGCGCCGGAGCGGTCGCGGCGGTCAAGAGCGGACAGATCGACGGGCTTTCGCATCTCGATCCGGTCATCGCGCAATTGCAGTATGACGGCGATATCACCGTGCTGCTTGATACCCGCACCGAAGCCGGCACGCGCGCGCTCTTCGGAGGTCCCAATCCAGCCGCCACCGTTTATATCAAACGCGAATTTGCCGTGGCCAATCCGATAACGACGCAACGGACGGTCAATGCCTTCATGAAGGCGCTGAAATGGCTCGGGACGGCGAGCCCCGAGGATGTCGCCGGCGTCGTGCCCGAGGAATACCTGCTCGGCAATCGCGATCTCTATATGCAGGCCTTCAAGAATTCGAAGGAAATGTATTCGCCTGACGGCATGGTCACGAAGGAAGGCTATGATTCGATGATGGGCGTCCTGAAGACGCTCGATCCGGAACTCGCCAATATCGATGTGCCTTTCGAGAAGACATTCGATCCGACCTTTGCCAAGGCGCAAAGACCTGATCGAAACGGCATCGAATGCGGATAAGTTGAGAGCCGGCTCACGCGAGCCGGCTCTCAATGTCTAGCGGAATGCCTTAGGCGATGACGGCGCGCTCTTCACTCCTGGCGTGCTCCAGCCGCAGGCTGCGGGCGGCTTCGACCATATTGACGAGCGCCGGCTTCACCTCTTCCCATTTGCGGGTCTTCAATCCGCAATCCGGATTGACCCATAGCTGGCCATCCTGAAGACGCCTGCGCGCCAGTGACAAAAGATCGGTCATCTCGCTGACGTCTGGAATGCGCGGCGAGTGGATGTCGTAGACGCCGGGGCCGATCTCGTTCGGATATTTGAAGTTCCTGAACGCATCGAGAAGCTCCATCTTCGAGCGAGACGTCTCGATGGAGATGACGTCGGCATCCATCGCGGCAATGGCGATGATGATGTCATTGAACTCCGAGTAACACATATGCGTATGGACCTGGGTCCCGTCCGCAACACCGCTTGAGCACAAGCGGAAGCTTTCGACTGCCCAATCGAGATAGGCCTGCTTGTCCTTGTGCCGGAGCGGAAGTCCTTCGCGAAGGGCTGCCTCATCGATCTGGATCATCTTAGCGCCAGCTGCTTCCAGATCGACGACCTCGTCACGGATCGCCAGAGCAATCTGCCGGCACGTTTCGCTGCGAGCGATGTCGTCGCGCACGAAGGACCAATTGAGGATCGTGACCGGTCCGGTCAACATGCCCTTCACCGGCTTCTGCGTCAGCGACTGGGAGTATTCCCACCAGCGAACGGTCATCGGGTTCGGCCGGGAAACGTCGCCGAAAATGATCGGCGGGCGGACATAGCGCGAACCATAGCTCTGCACCCATGCGTGCTGGGTGAAGGCAAAGCCCGATAGCTGCTCGCCGAAATACTGCACCATGTCGTTGCGCTCGAACTCGCCATGGACCAGCACGTCGAGGCCGATTTCTTCCTGCCAGCGAATGGTGGCTTCGGTCTCCTTGCGCAGGAAGGCTTCATAATCGACATAGCTCAGCGTGCCCTTGGCATGCGCCGAGCGAGCCCTGCGAACTTCCGGCGTCTGCGGGAAGGAGCCGATCGTCGTGGTCGGGAAGAGCGGCAGCTTGATCGTTTCCGCCTGCACCGACCGGCGTTTGGCGAAGGCGCTCTTGCGCTGTTTCATCGCGACATCGACCCCGGCAAGACGGCCGCGCACCAACGGGTCGGTCACTTTCGGCGAGGAGGCGCGTGCGGTGATGGCCCTGGATGCGGCTTCGACTTCCACTGAGACGGCAGCCTTTCCTTCGGCAAGGCCACGGCCGAGCGTCGCAAGCTCACCGAGCTTCTGGGTGGCGAATGCCAGCCAGCTCTTGAGGTCGGCATCGAGCGCCGTCTCAAGCTCCAGATCGATCGGAACATGCAGCAGCGAGCAAGATGCCGCCACCTCAACGCCTTCGACACCGCGAGCCGCCGCGACAGGCTGAAGGCGGTTAATGATCGAGGCCAGATCCGCCCTCCAGATGTTGCGGCCATCGATGATACCGAGCGACAGAACCTGATCCTTGCGAACGGCCTTCGCGACGTCATCGATTTGGCCCGGTGCACGCGTCAGGTCGACATGGACACCGGCAATCGGCAACTCGGCGATGGCAGCCAGATTGTCGGCAAGGCCGCCGAAATAGGTCGTCAGCATGATCTTCAGATCCGGCGCCGCCTCGGTCAACGCCTTGTAGGCGACCGAGAAGGCATGGCGCTCGCCCTCGGTCAGATCGAGAACGGCGATCGGCTCGTCGATCTGCACCCAGTCGGCACCGGCAGCGCTCAGCCGGCGCAGCAGTTCCTCGTAGACCGGAAGCAGTTTCGGCAGCAGGCCCAGCGGCTTGAAGGTTGCCGAGCGAGCCTTGGCGAGTTTCAGGAAGGTGACCGGTCCGAGAATGACCGGGCGGGTGTGAATACCGAGCGCCTTTGCCTCGAGGAAGTGATCGACAGGCTTCTGCGAGGTCAGCGTGAAGTCCTGGTCTTCGGCAACCTCGGGCACCATGTAGTGATAATTGGTGTCGAACCACTTGGTCATCTCAAGCGCCGGGACGCCCTGGCCGTGATGCGTATGGCCGCAATCGGCATGGCCGTCGCCCTGGCTGCCGCGCGCCATGGCAAAGTAAAGCGAAAGCGGCGCGTCGCCGCCCTTCCAGCCGTACACGGAGGGAATGGCGCCGACCATGACGGCGGTGTCGAGGACGTGATCGTAGAAGGAGAAATCGTTGGAAGGGATGCGGGTGATACCGCTATCGCGCTGAAGCGACCAGTTTTCAGCCCGGAGCTTGCTTGCGGTTTCGATGAGTTCGCTCTCGGGAATTTTTCCGGACCAGTAGGCTTCGAGCGCGAATTTCAGCTCGCGATGGCGACCGATACGCGGAAAGCCAAGAGAAGCGACTGGGACAGTTTTGGTTGGCATAGTCATACCCCATTGGTTGTGGGGGCATGGGTCAAGCGGACGCGTGCGGACGCGGCCAATATCGGCCAGCCGCAGCAACCACCGGGACACCCCGCCCGTGGACGTTATTTTGTTGTGGCAGGTCTCCTGGCTTGCGGGTCGTCGCCTTTGTCCGTCTTCCCAAGGCTCATCGCCTCAGTGACATGAATGGACATTGGCTCGCCGCTCACAGTTGCGGGGGCAGCCCCGGAATAGCCGATCTCTCGGCGCACCGGATTCCCTCTTAGCTCTGGAGCGAATAGATTGCCCCAGAGAACCATAACGCTAGGGATTTCGCACCAAGCGCACAAAATTGTCAATAGATATAAACAAATCTTTATATGTTTATTTGCTCCGGCTGCTCTCTCTAATCCAACCGGAAGCTAACCCGGATCATCGCGGCTGCGAGGTTGGTTCAAGGACCGGCCTGACCGCATCCACTGGATTTCGTTGCGGAAAATGGGTGGGGGTCCATGGCCGCATGCAGGTCAGAATAAAGCGCCGATAAACGAGGGTTCGAAGCTTGTTCCGCAGATTGGCATTCTTCCGCTGCGCCCTGGCAATAGGCCCGTGCGACTGGAGCTGAATGGCGGCAAAGCCCGCTGCCGACAGTAGCGGGGTCAATTCTTCCGAACGCAGGCCGCTGCCAAAAGGCAAGGCCTCCATGATGCGAGAATGGCGGCTGCTGAGAGCCCCGTCATAGTTCTGGTCAGCGCCGATAAAGCGGTCGATCAGCGAAATCAGCAGCCTTGCAATGTAGCCGCTCGGCTTCGGCTTGGCCCAATCGCCATCGAAGATTACAAGACGCCCGCCGGGCTTGAGCAGCCGAAACCATTCCTTGAGGGTTTCTTCCGGCTGCGTCAGCGTCCAGACAAGATGCCGGCAGACGATTGCATCATAGGCCGCATCCGGCTCCATAGTCTGTTCGGCATCGGCCAGCAGGAACCGAAGACGCGGCTTGCCCGCATGTTTCTTGCGCGCGACGGCCAGCATCGCTTCGGAAAAATCCAGCGCCGTCACCTCGTGACCGAGATCATGGATCAGCCGCGTCACCTCACCGGTGCCGCAGGCAAGCTCCAGAACACGCTTTGGCTGGGAGCCAAGCGCTGCGCGGATCGGCTTCTGCCAGGCGTCTGCCTCGGGGCCGGGTGCTATCCTGTGGCCGAAAGCAAGATCGAAGGTCTCCGATCGCTTCGACCAATAGTCCCTGATTTCTTCCTTGAGGTGGAAATTGGCACCGTCCATCAGATCAGCCCGCCATATATTGAATGTTGCAGCGACCGTGGACGGCGGACTTCTGGACATGGGCGCGTACGCCGAAGACCCGCTCGATCAGCTCCTGCGTCAAGACTTCCTCCGGCGGTCCGGCAGCCACCACCTCACCCTTCTGCAGCACGGCGAGACTGTCGCAGAACATCGCCGCCAGATTGAGATCGTGCAACGCGACGATGGAGGTCACGTCGAGCTTGGAAACCAGGCCCAGAATGTCGAGCTGATGCTGGATATCGAGATGGTTCGTCGGCTCATCGAGCAGCAATTCGCTCGGGGTCTGTGCCAGCGCCCGGGCAATATGAACACGCTGCCGCTCGCCGCCCGACAAGGTTTGCCAAAGCTGCCCGGCTCGATCCCTCATGCCGACGCGGGCAAGCGCATCGAAGACCGCAATATCGTCGCCAGCGCTCCAGGAGGAAAGCGGGCCGCGATGCGGTGTCCGCCCAAGACGCACGACATCGATGACCGTCACCTGCATGTCCGTCGTTGCCTGCTGCTCCACCAGCGCGACACGGCGGGCGATATCGCCACGCGAAATGGAGGCTATGTCGTCGCCACCGAGACGGATGACGCCGCTCTTCACCTTGCGGAGCCGGCAGATCAGCCGCAGAAGGCTAGATTTGCCGGAGCCGTTCGGCCCGAGGAGACCCAGCACCTTTCCCTTTTCCACCGTCAGGCTGATGCCGTTGACGATCAGCGTGTTGCCGGCGGCAAAAGTCACCTTGTCGACCGCGATGCTCATGCCGTCCTCCGGGCGCGATAAAGAATGATGGCGAAGGCCGGAGCGCCGAACAGCGCGGTCACTACACCGATCGGCAGGATCTGCTGGGGAATGATGATCCTCGAGACGATATCGGCGCCGACCATGAAGATTGCGCCGCCGAGTGCCGACGCCGGCAATAAGCGATCGTGATTGGGACCGACCATGAAACGGGCCGCATGCGGAATGACGAGCCCGACGAAGCCGATCGAGCCGACAATGCTGACCACCGCCGCCGTCATGAATGCCGTCGTTCCGAGCAGGACGATCTGCGCGCGGCGCACCGCTATGCCGAGCGAAGCCGCGGCATCGGTTCCGAAGACGAATGCATCCAGTACCCGGACATGCGCCATGCAGATGGCAAAGCCGATAACGGCGATCGGCCCGGGCAAATAGACATCCGGCCACCGCACGCCGCTCATCGAACCCAGCAGCCAGAACATGACGCCCCTCGCCTGCTCGGCATTGGCCGATGTGGTGACGATATAGGAGGTCAGCGCATTGAAGAGCTGCGAGCCGGCGACGCCGCAGAGAATGATGCGCTCGCTGGTGCCGCCGACACCTGCCGCCAGCAGGCCGACAAACAGAAATGCTACAACCGCGCCGATGAAGGCACCGCTGGAAAGAGTGAGGATTCCGTAGCCGAGCCCGAGGATCATGATGCAGACGGCACCCGTGGAGGCGCCGGCCGAAATGCCGAGCACATAGGGTTCTGCGAGCGGATTGCGCAACAACGCCTGCAGGATCACGCCACTTAAGGCCAGCGATGCACCGGTGCTTGCGGCAACGAGCGCCCGGCTCAGGCGATAGTCCCAGACAATGCCCTGATGAATCCGGCTAAGCTCGAAATCCGTTCCGAGCAGCCGGTTCGCAACTGCCTTGGCGGTCGTCGACAACGGGATCGAAATCTCGCCGATCGAGACCGCAAGGCTGATCATGAATGCCAGAAACACCAGCGCGGCCATGGTGAGCGCCAAAAGCGCCCACCTCTGCCGCCGTTCTGCAATCAGGCGCATTCTACTCTGCCAGGCCGAAGGACTTGATGCCCTTGGCCAGCGTCTCGATGCCATCGATGGTGCGGATGGTCGGGTTCATCGACTGCGCATCCATCATGACGAAATGCTTGTTCTTGACCGCGTCGAGCTGGCTGGTGACCGGATCCTTCTGGAGGAAGTCGAGCTTGACCTTCGGGTCGTCGGCGGCGTAGCGGCGGCGATCCATGGTCGCGATGACGATGACGGCGGGATTTGCCTGCGCGATCGTTTCCCATCCCACAAGCGGCCATTCCTCCTCGGTCGTCACGACATTCTTCGCGCCGATCGTCTTCAGAATATAGGCCGGCGCGCTGTTCTTGCCCGCGATATAGGCGTCACCGTTCACTTCCTTGCTGGAAAACCAGAACACGATCGGCAGGTTCTTCGCCTGCGCACCGGAGATCGAAGCGACGGCATCGGCCTCGCGCTTCTTCAGCTGCGCGACCAGCGCATCGCCGCGATCTTTAACGTCGAAGATCTCAGCGAGTTCATCGATCTCCTGATAGATCAGGCCCATCGTGAACAGCTCCTTGCGCACGCCGTCCCCACCTTCTGCATTGATCTTGGCGACGCAATCGGTCGGCGCGATATAGGTGTTGATGCCAAGTTCGGAGAACTGCTCGCGCTTGCCGACCGCGCCTTGCGCGCCGATATGCCACTCGAATTCCGCGCCTACGAAATCCGGCTCCTTGCCGACCACGGACTCGAAGCTCGGATCATTGTCGGCCAGACGCGGGATCTTGGCATTGGCTTCGGCATATTGCGGCAAGACCGGGCCGACCCATACGGCCGTTCCCGCAATCCTGTCGGCAAGGCCGAGTGACAGCAGGATCTCGGTCATGCCCTGGCCGATGGAGACGATCTTGGTCGGAGCCTTCTCAAAAGTGACCTGCTGACCGCAATTGTTGATGGTCAGCGGATACTGCGTCGCCGCAAAGCCAGACGCAGCAAACCCGGTTAGCCCAAGTGCAAATGTAATGGTCGTCAAAAAATGGCGCATGAAAGGTTTCGATGAGAATGGAAATCTGGCAGCCTCGGCGCAATAGCGCTCAGACAGACCGCCGCCGGTTGCAAAGACCGCAATCAAGGCCGAAAAACGCCTGGTAGTATCGAAGGCTCAGGTCAATCATTCTCTGTCCTTTCCAGGCATCCCCGCCCGGTTGATTGGATCGTGATCGACGGCAGGTCTCCTGGCTCGCGAATGTCTGACGATCATCTGCCTTCCCGCGATTTGTGTTCGCAGTGGCATGGCCCTGAAGCCACCTGAGGCGGCCAGCAGGCTGGTCGCACCCGGGATGATCGGCAATCCGCTTACAGTTGCGGGGGCAGCCACGGTCTAGGTCCCTTTTGGGTCGTCCTCACCGTGTTCCCTATTAATCCCCTCGAAGCCTTCCTCGGGGAACCGTCGCCTCCAGTTACGCCGGACTGCCGTCCGCCGTCAAGCAGGACACTCGAGAACCAATGGATGTTAGAAAAATCGCAAAAGCAGCCCGGCGATTGCCGAAACCGGCGGGGACTATCAAAGGCAGCCCTATGCCGTTTCGGCCAGCTCGACGCGATTTCGCCCGCTTGCCTTTGCGCGATAGAGCGCCTTGTCGGCTGCTTCAAGCACATGCTTGAAGTCGGCCGATGGTTCATGGGAACAGGCAATGCCGATGCTGACCGTGACGTGGATCGTCTCCTGCTCGAACATCAGGACCGTCGTCTCGATGTCGTTGCGGATTTTCTCGGCAAGGTTTCCGGCGGCCCTCATGTCGGTGTTCGGCAACAGCACGACGATCTCCTCGCCGCCGTAGCGGGCGGCGATGTCGGTCTTGCGTACAGTCTGCCGGATCACATCAGCCAGCCGTGCAAGGACCGTATCACCGAAGGAATGACCCCAGTTGTCGTTGATCTTCTTGAAGTGATCGATATCGAGCATGATGATCGAAAAGGGAATCCGCCTCGTTCCGGCTTCCTTGCTGCAACGATCGCCTTCCCGCTGCAAAACGCGGCGATTTGGCAGCTTGGTCAGTGGATCGAGGCTGGCCTCGTTCTCAAGCGCGCGCTGGATGCCGATGCGGTAGCGTTCGCGCTCGAGTAAATCCGACAGCAGCACGACGCCGAGGATATTGACGATCGTGACCGGAAGTGTCGCCGAAAGGAGAAGCTCACGCGCGACCGGCCATGGCAGCAAGACGAGAACGACAAGCGAAGTCATCGTCGCTAGACCGAACAGGGCTGAGCGCTTCCACCCAGTGCCGATCCACTGCCGCGGCACGAGCGTTAGAAGATACCCGACGATTGCAACGATCAGAATGCCCGCGACACCGCCAGCGGCTCCCATGCCGCCGACCAGGAAGCGAAACACACCCATCATGACAGCCGCAACCACCGTCCCAACCACACCACCATAGATCGGCGTCAGAACGAGCAGGATCGAACGGCCATCCTGGAAGATGCCGGGCATCCATTGGATTGGGTCGCTCATCGACAGGATACCACCCAGGCCAAAGAGCAAGCCGACGGCAACGGATTTCAAAACGCCGCGCTCGATCGTCCGGATGACCCAGGAATAGGCGTAGACAATAATGGCCACCTGACCCAGGACGCGTACCAGGGAAGGCAAATGCGTTTGAATTTCCATCACCATCCCAAATCCTCGCGCGGAGCCGCAGCGAATGGCACGCACTGGTCATAGTCGAAGTCAGACCGGAATATCACGCAATCGCTTCGAGATGGTTTATGAAATCTCATATCCTTCGAAGAAGCCGCTCTATCGTTCGAATGTGAGCCGGAAATAACTAGCATCGCGATAGCCGATCTTTTGACGTGATGCGCGTCCGCATTGCGACAGTCGGGCTTGCGATCTGCGGCCCTCGAGGTCACAAATTGTGCGGAAGACGAAGTTGAACGGATAGCTTCAGTGAGAACCTATCTGGAGCTTCCCGCTGAATGGTCAAGCACGGCTATCCCAGCGCTCTTTTAGGAAAAGGCCAGACCGCGGCGACCGGCCGCATCAGTCCGGCATAGTTTGCGCGCACACTGCGATCGCAGATTGCATATCCCCAGTTGACCAGCCTCTCGGAGATCTCATCACCAAGATTGCTGAGCCGGGTGGGCGTGGCGGCAAGGGAAGACGCGGCGGCCGATGAACAAGGTAACGCCCCTTCAGGCACAAGTTTCGCGGGATCAGTATCGATACCCCAATAGGCACCGAAGCGGGCATAGGCTTGCGCCGTCACCAAGGCCGTCTCATCGGCAAACGCATCACTGGCCTTGAAACGGCCGATCAGATCGCGTCGGCGAAGCGCCCTTACCTGGTTGTCGGTTACATCCAGAATCCGGCGAAGCTGACTGACCCAGTTGCGGCAAAGCCTGGGATTTCGGCTGAAGGGCGCGCCACCATCGCTGACGAAGAGGGTGGCGAAGCGCTTCACCAGCGGCTCAACGCCGTGATTGTCGTAGACGCCGCCGTCCGTCAACATGACGGTCCTGCGAAAATCCCCAATCGACGGCACCGGTCGGCGCGGCGCAGTCGGCCAATCCTGGAAACTGCCATCCGCGAAGTTGAGAACCATGGGCGACAGAAAGGGTGGAAACGCCGAGGAGGAGGCGACCGCTCTGGCCAGCGGAAAATCCGGCCGGTCGAGCCGTCCAACAATATAGTCGCCGGCATAGGCCTTGCAGAAACGCCAAAGCACCCCGGTCTGCAGGTTCGTCGCGCAGAATACGAATTGCGGCTGATCGGGGAGATCCTGAAGGCTGCGACCGCGAAACAGGTGCTTGTCGTAGGATTTCTCGACCTGTTTTGCCGCGGACGTGCCAGGCAAAAGCCCGATAATCGCATCGATGACATCGATCCGCGAGCGGGCAAAATCCAGCATGGGACCGACAAAGACATCATTCAAATTGCCAAAGTCGGCCTTGACCAAGTCCGACCACACGCAGGCAAGCCAGCCTGTGGCGATAGAGCCGCCCGAAACGCTGGAGATGCGTTTTGCCTGTTGCAACAGCCCAAGCTCTGCCAGCCGAATGAAGGCGCCGACGTGAAACAGCATCGCGCGAAAGCCGCCGCCCGAAGCCGCAATGCCGACCCCAGCCTCGAAGCTGTTGCCGTCCCACCGGAAATCGGCTGCGTCAACGGCTTCCCCTTCAGTGGAAAGGGGTATCGCATCGATATCGTTCATGGATCACACCCTTAGTCGGCAGCGGCAATCGTTGTTGATGGCATCGCTTCGCCTTCAATGCGAGAAGAGGAGGCGATCCTTCGCATCCTGGGAGCCAGCTGCATAAAAACGCCGAAACCAGGCATCCTGGCCGGCGCCCGGCGGCCGTGCCAACGTCAAACTGTTGGGCGCACCAGCACTCTGCATCGCCGCACGGAAATGAAGGTGATCAAAGATTCGCAGTGCTTCGATGGCATAGGATGTCGCTACCCGCTGGTCCTCGATCATCACGAGATTGTCGCCATTATTTGTTTCGCCGCTGGGGGACAGGTTGGACGATCCGGTAAAGACCTTGGCCGTCGGCAGGTTGAAGTCAGTGACGACGAACTTGTCGTGCTGATGGATGCCGCTGCCGCCACTCCATTCGGTCTTGAAGGGTTCCGGCGCATGGCTTGCCAAATAGTTAAAATCCACCAGGCCGACGGAGCCGTCGGGCTTGCGGATTTCAAGCCCACCCTCCTTGTCGGAAATGCCGTAGCTGAACACATCCTTGCCCATCAGCCGATCAACCGCCTGACGCACCGGGCCTGAGCGGATCTGATTGAGGAAGGCGATGGCATAGAAGACCGAGGAGGAAGCCTGATCGATGGCTGCCCCGACGGGACTGAGCGACAGATCGCTTGATTTGTGCGGCGAGAAGCAGAAATGCGCGGCCGGCATGCCGGCTGCCTGAACCAGGTTCCACTTGCTGCTGAGACTATCCTGCTGGAACGCATCCAGCCCCCGAAAGGCCAGTTCGAAAGCACGGCCGAACAATCCGGCCGCATCGCTGGAGTGAAACACCAGCGCATTGTTTGCCTGAATGTAGAGGCCGCGATAACTGAAATTGGTGGAACCGAACAGCACCTTGATCGGCTGGTCGCCGCGCTTGACTATGAAGACCTTGTTGTGCTGCAGAGTCTTGAAATGCATCCGCTTTACGGCATCGGACCCGGCCGAGACGGCAAGGCGCGCTGCCGCCTGAGATTCCGCGCTGCCGGCTGGCTTGTGCGATCCCGAATTGTCGATGACGGCGCGAACACGCTTGCCGCAGCTTTCCAACTTGGCAACGATATCTCGCTCGTTGAAGTCATAGGCAAAGACGTCGATGCTGAGGCCGGGGTCGTTCACCACCTCGTCCAGCAGCCCGAATATGAGGTCATAGGCTCCGAAGCCGAGCCACTGATAGACATCGCCCTGCAGCTTGGTAAATGTCAGCCCCTGATCCGGATCGCTGGGAATGACGTTCGGGTTGTTACCGAACTTGTCGGCATAGGCCTGCGACGAGGCAAAATTGCGGGTGAAGCCGATATCTAGATAATCGCTATAGGTCATGCGATCGAGCGAGATCGGAAGATCAGCAACCTGATCGCCGCTGCGCAAAGCGCCCGCTGCATTCATATGTATCTTGGTGACCCGGTAAAGATAGTCGCCGTCCGTCGGGTCATAGGGGAAATGCAGCCAGCGAAATTTCTGGAAGGGTGCGGCAGTCGACAGAAAATTCCGGAAGCCGTCAACGCCCTTTCCGCCGGCACTGGTATAGTCGAAATTCAGCCGGTTTCTCAAAGGCACATAGTCAGCCGAACCGGGGCTTTTCACCTCGATCGCAAAGCCGACGAAATCGTCCTCGGGGTTGGCGACGTCCATGCCGATGAGGCACATGCGCTCGCCGCGCCAAAGCTTGACCGTAAGACTTCCTTTGGTACCCGTGTTCGCAAAAGCCATCTCAATCCCCCGATGCGTTTCGATGAAGGTGATGCCTGTTTTCATGCGTGAATGCTGAAGGCTGCGAGGCCTTTTGGACCAGACTTAAAACGGCTCCGACACCTCGGAGACCGTGGGCGTGTCATGATGGAATTCAGCGACGAGAACCAGGTTGAAGACGGTCGGCACCCATGGATCGGGATAGCTTCCGACCGGCGCGCCGAGCGCCTGCATCAATCCTGGTATATGGCCGTGATGCCAGCAGACCAGGATCGTCTTGCCTTCGAATTTCGGCTTGTTAAGCAGATCTTCCGCCAGAGCCGTAAAGTCCTCATCGGCATAAGGCGTGTGCAGCTCGAGACCCAGGGCATCGGCGAGAGGCTGGACCGTCTCAACCGGTCTCGCGCTATGCTTCGATATGGCAGCGGCAAATATGAAATCGGGCGCACCGAATGTCTCGGGATACCAGGCGACGAGCGCCTTGGCGCGGCTGTCGCCCGCAGGCGACAAATTTGGATCGCCTGGATCATCAGGCTTTTCGGCATGACGCATGATCATTATCTTGACAGGCGCCATCTATTCCTCCCCTGGCTGCCATCCCGATCCATCACTACCTGAAACTGGATTCACGATATGCGCTCTGCAACCAAGAGCAATGGCATTTTTTGGACTTAACAAAACTTTCATCCGGTAACAGCCCTCGAACGGAGCTGTGGCAACTGAAAAGCTGCGCTTGCGTGCGAGTTCCGGACGTTTAACATCGCCTTCGTCAAAGCCGTTCTGGATGGAAGTGATGCAGCTTCCAATTATCCTTTCGACAGAAGAACGTTCTTCACGGTTGCCGCGCAACGACAACACGGGGCGCGAGGTGAAGATCAAGCTTTTAAGGAATTGTTGATGCTCTTGCCTGAAGCGGTGCTCATCGATGGCCAAACCGGAAGCGTCTCGCCCGAGACCGGCCGCTACACGAAGCGTTTAAGCGAGCTGCGGCAGATCTTTCAGGATCGTCCGGCATTGGAGACGATCGTATCCGAGCACAACGATCCGGTCGTCTACGAAGTTGTCGAGTACAAGAAGGAAGGCAGCGACCTCTTCTTCGGCACCACCACCATGGAACCGGGAACAGTCGGCGAGGAATTTTTCATGACCCGTGGCCACTTCCACAAGCGGCGTGACATGGGCGAGATCTATTACACCCAGAGTGGCCATGGCGTTCTGCTGCTGGAATCGAGGGACGGACAAAGCGAGATCGTGCGCATGGATCCAGGCGTATGCGCCTTCATTCCACCCGATTGGGCGCATCGTTCCATCAACACCGGCGGTGAAAAGCTCGTCTTTGTCTGGGTCTGCAATGTCGAAGCAGGCAACGACTATGGCGATATCCTAGAGCGCGGAATGCGGAAGCTCGTGATCTGCAGAAACGGACGAGAAGAGATCATCGACAATCCGCGCTTTGCGGGGCAGCGTCAGTAGCAGCCGATCTTTTGTGGAACGACCTGGCCTCTATCCCATCTCAGCAACCCATTTAACTGCAAGTGCTTTTGTCATTTTCCTTTGCTACAGTCCGCAAGACGATTAGCATCGGAAGCACAATCGACCGGCGGGAGACAGACCCTGCCGATCGCTTCTCCTGGTGAAGGTACTGCACGGATTTTAATGTAACAGACATCCTGAAGAGATTGAGCGGGGACGACTGAATGCTGCGAGCGGCTCGTGTTCTGATTGGCATCGTGATCCTGGCCGGGCTTGCTGCCCTCCTATGGTTTGCCACAAGGCCCCCGCCGCTTATTGTTCAGGGTGAAGTTTCAGCCAATCGCGTCGACATCAGCCCACGCGTATCAGGCAGGGTGGCCAAGCTGAATGCCGATGTCGGCGACAATGTCGAACGCGGCACCGTCATCGCTGAGCTGGAAAGCCCGCAGCTCACCGCGGCTCTTCACATGTCCGAGGCAGCCCTTTCTGTCGCCGAGGCGGATCTTGTCAGGGTCAACAGCACCCGACCGGAAACGATCGCAGCGCGCAAGGCCGAGCTCGCGGCCGCGTCTGCGGACGTCACGCTCTACCAAGAAGAATCCGACCGTCAGGCGAAGCTGATCACGACAGGTGCCTCGACACAGTCACGCGTCGATGAAACCACCCGCAACCTCGAAGCCGCCATTCGCAAACGCGAGTCTGCCGAGGCCGATCTGCAGCTTGCCGTCGCCGGTGCCAGCAAGGAAGAAAAAGCCCTGGCAGCGACGCAGGTCGAACAGTCGAAGGCCTCGCTCAATCAGCAGCAGACAGACGTTCGCGAACTGACGATCGTCGCGCCGATTTCCGGTCAGGTGACGACGCGTGTCGCCGAGCTCGGAGAGAATTTTTCGGCCGGCGCCCCAATCTTTTCGCTTATCGACATCCAGAATCCCTGGTTCACCTTCAACCTTCGGGAAGACCTCCTCAAGGGCCTCAAGATCGGCGATAGCTTTGACGTCACCGTGCCGGCACTCGGCGACGGCAAGATCACGGTGAAGGTGACGACGATCAATGCTCAGGGGCAATATGCGACCTGGCGCGCCACGCGAGCGACCGGCGATTTCGATCTTCGCACTTTTGAAGTCAGGGCAAATCCTGCGCAGCCGGTCCAAGGCCTGCGGCCCGGCATGAGCGTCATAGCGTCCTGGCCTCCGGCGGGGCATTGAGATGATGGCGAAAGGGCGCTTGCGCCCCGGTTTCATCACGGTGTTCAGACGGGAATTCGACCGGTTTTCGCGCCGCCCCTTCCTGCTGTTCCTGACGACCATTCTGCCGCTACTTCTGATGGGTGTGCTGGCCGCCGTCTTCAGCGCCGGTCTCGCAACGCGGTTGCCGATCGCCGTGCTTGATCTCGACAATACCGATCTCTCGCGTACCATTATCCGCACAGTCGATGCCACACCGGATACCGCCGTCGTGCGCAATGTCAGCGATCTCACAGAAGGGCGGCAATTGATCCTGTCAGGTGCGGTGCACGGCCTTCTAATGCTGCCGCGGAACCTTGAGCGGGATGTCCTCTCCGGCCGCCGCCCGGAAGTCGTGTTCTTCTACAACACCCAGACCATGACGACGGGCAATCTGACACTGCGCGGTGTCAGCGCCGCGGTCCCGGCCGTTGCCGCCGGCATCCGCCTGTCGCTGCGAACGTCGCAGGGCCAACCCGTCGATGCCGCCCAGGAAGCGCTGGCGCCGATACCGGTTCAGGTTAATCCGCTGTTCAATCCAACGCTCAACTACGCGCATTTTCTACTCGCGGCTTTGCTGCCGAGCGTGTTGCAGGTGATCATAGTGACGACGATGGCCTATGCGGTCGGGCTTGATGTCGAGACGACGCACCGCCTGCGCATCCTGAGGCGGCTCGGCGGCGGATTGTGGCCTGCCATGGCCGGCAAGATATTGCCCTATACGCTGCTGTTCCTCGTGGTGCTCGGCATTGCCGATTGGGTGCTCTTCGGATTTTTAGGAATGCCTTTGCGTGGCGATCGCTACATGCTCCTTTTGTCGGGCATCCTGTTTGTCCTGGCCGATCAGTTCATCGGCGTGCTGCTTGCCTTGCTGCTTCGACCCATGGCCAGCGCCATCAGCATCGGAACGCTGTTAATGGCCCCGGCTTTCGGCTTCATGGGCATCGGCTTTCCGCGGATCGGCATGAACACCTTTGCCTATTACTGGGGGCAGATCATTCCCGGCACCTGGTATCTGATGGCGCGCATCGATCAAACCATCCGCGGAACGCCGCCCTATCTGTCCTGGAAGCCGATCGCCGTTCTTCTTTTCATGGTGTTGCTGCTTGGAAGCCTTACGGCGCTGCGGCTGGAAGTCATCCGCGCACGCCGGGAGCGCCACAGGCAACAAGCGCTCGCAACCAGCGAGGCGGCAGGATGAAGGGCTTCCTCACAATCTGCCGTATCGAACTGGGTCGAGTCCTTTCCTTGAAACCGGCCTTTTCGGTGCTAATCGTTGCCACGATTATCTATGCCGCATTCTATCCGCAGCCCTACCGCACGGAAGCCTTGCGCCATGTGCCGATCGCGGTCGTCGACCTCGACGGCACAGATAGCAGTCGACAGCTCATCCGACGCGTTGATGCCTCGGCGGATGTCGCGGTCGGCGGCGTCTTTCCAGATCAGGCAAGCGCCGAGCGGGAGGTCTATGCCCGCGACCTCTATGGCATTCTCGTCATACCGCAGTATTTCGAGCGCGATCTCCTGCACAATCGCCAGTCACCGATCGCGCTCTATGCCGATGCGAGCTACTTCCTGATCTATCAGCGCATATCCGGCGGCGTTACTGCTGTCGCTAAGACCATGGGAGCGGAGGTCGAAACGGCGCGGCTGATTGCCATCAACGTCGATCCGCGCATCGCCACCGCTGCGGCCGATCCGATGCCGCTGACGGCAGTGCCGCTTTTCAATCCGCAGGGCGGTTACGCCACCTATATCCTGCCGGCGGCCTTCATACTCATCATGCAGCAGACGCTTCTGATCGGCGTCGGGCTGCTCGGCACCTATCGAAATGATGCGCTCAAGACCGGTCCTGCCTCTTCGATCGGACCGATAGCGGTCGTGGCCGGTAAGCTGCTTGCCTATCTGATCCTCGAAGCCGTTATCGCGCCCTTCTACCTGATCGTCATTCCCTATCTCTACAATATTCCCCGCTTGGGAACGCCGCTTTCGATATTCATCTTCACCTTGCCTTTCGTTCTGGCAGTCAGTGCCCTGGGTCTGGTGATCGCCGGCATTTTCCGCAGCCCTCTGACAGTTCAGCTCGTGTCTGCAGCGCTCGGCATACCCTTTCTCTTCCTCGCCGGTTTTTCCTGGCCGACGGAGGCGATGCCGCCCTTTCTTCACGCCATTGCTGTGCTCTTGCCCAGCACCTCGGCGATCAACGGCATCGTCGCGGTCGCGCAGCTTGGCGCTCCGCTCTCTTACCTTCGCCAACCTTTCCTGACGCTATGGATATTGGCGGCCGTCTATATCGTCATCGCTATTGTGCTGGAAAGCAGACGCAGTCGAAATGTGGTCGCCGAGGTGTAACCGGCGATCGGAACTTCGCAAAAGCAGCGTCTTTTGGCCAAACGCATCCGACATCTGAGGAACCGAGCCATGAGTTATCTGGAAAAATTTCGCCTCGACGGCGAACGCGCTGTCGTCACCGGCGGCGGCCGGGCAATCGGTCTTTGCTGCGTGCAGGCTCTGGCCGAGGCTGGTGCGACTATTGTCGTCATCGAGCGAAACGAAGCCGATGCGGAGGAGGCCCTCGCCTTGCGCGACAAGGGTTATGACATCGAGTTGCGCGTCGGCGATGTTACGGATTCAGACCGCATTGAAGCGATCGCGACGGAGCTTGCGGATAGCGGTCGTCCCGCCACCATTCTGGTCAACAATGCCGGCATAGGTCAGAGCGGCATCGCTTCGCAAGATGTCACAGACGCTGATTGGCTTCGCATGATGAACGTCAACGTCAACGGCGTATTCTGGTGCTCGCGATCCTTCGGGCGTCACATGATCGCGATGAAGCGGGGCGCCATCGTCAACCTCGGTTCGATGTCCGGGATCATCTGCAATCGGCCGCAACCGCAGACACCATACAACGTCTCCAAGGCGGCGGTTCATCACCTCACCCGTTCCATGGCCGCCGAATGGGCTCCGCGCGGCATCAGGGTGAACGCCGTGGCCCCCACCTATATCGAGACGCCGATGGTTTTGGCCGTCGAGGCCAATCGCGACCGGATCCCGGTCTGGCTTGGCGATACGCCGATGGGTCGCATGGGAACGCCCGAGGAAGTCGCCAGCGCCGTGCTGTTTTTGGCATCGAGCGCTGCAAGCCTGATGACGGGCGCTATCGTCAACGTCGATGCAGGCTTCACCTGCTGGTAGCGGGCCGCGCCCGATATCGTCGTGTGCCTGACCAGATGGCTGATTTTTGTTCAATCCGCCGCCGAAAGCCAGGAATAGCCCGCGGAATATATCGCCCGGCTGCAATCGCAACCCAATAGAAGCTTCAGACAGCGCTTGACGGCAGGCAGGCACGCTTCAGTAGATTGGGTATGTGGACAACTGCGTGGCGAGAACAAACTTTGCCCATTCGCGAATATAAGCGGGATTGATTGTGCACAGGCTCGGCACATTGAAGGCGTTGAAACACTGGTCGACATTGTTGTTTATCATTGCGATGCCGACAAAAGATCCGCCGCGAGCCATGATGGTTTCGAACTGATGGATTGCGCGGACATGACCGGGGCCAAGCTGCTGCTTCCCGATGAAAAACGCCTTGCGATTGATGACAAGGCCGTCTGGCCGCATGCGGGACACACCCTGCATCAGGACATTATCTACATACCAGCCGATGTTCGGCAGCGCGCTCGGCTGCATGACAGTGTTTTCAAAATCCACTGAAACTCGCTGGACTTCGGCCGGCGTCGTGGCTGGCTCGGCCTTGATCACTTGCTGGAATGTTCCGTCATCGGATTCCGCTACGCAGGTGTCACCATCCGCAACCAGCTGAACGTCTTCCGGCACGACAACCGTCGCGCCACTTTCACGATGGACCCATGTCTGAAAGCGAAATGCCTGGACATCCTGCTGCGGGACGCCAGAAACACTGGCTGTGCCGTAAAGGCGCGCAATATCATCGGAACTCGCAGCAGCTTCGGCGAATGAGAGGCTATCTCGCTTCTGAAATTCGAGGCCCCCGCATCTGATCGTCTGAGCCGGCTGCCGATTGACGGCGAAAGCGAAGGTGGTTCTGGAAATCCGGACATTGCCGCTGGAGACTTCGGTCGACCGCAGAAGGTCGGAAATGTGGGCTGCAGGCCAGCCCCAACTTGATGGGACCGCACCACTTTTAAGCCCCCCGGCAACCACGGCGATGATTTTTCCGTTCTCGTCAAATATCGGGCCGCCGGACATACCGGGCAGCAATGGCCGCGAGAAGCGGATGACCTGTTGGCCGGCATCGATGGACGTATTGGCGATATCCTGCATGTTCTCCGATGGAAGCATATCGCCGAGACGAGCGCTGCCGAAAGAGACCCGAAGATCCAGATCACCCATGGAGGGCGATCCCTCGCCATATCCCAGCGCCTTGAAGTCCTTGTCGTGGTCCATCGCCGCGGCCGCGGTCAGGAATGCATCATTGGCAGGCTTATCGACATGCAACAACGCTAGGTCGTTGCGGGTCAGGATGCGAGCGATTTTCGTTTCCCGAAAGGGTTGACCGCTCGCATACTCATACCAAAGCTCGATCTTCGCGCATCCGGCAACCACGTGGTAAGCGGTGACCACATCGTGAGTATCTCCGTAGGCGAAACCGGTGCCATTGCGTGACGGCGTGTCACCCTGACAATCTCTGGCTTCCACAAGGACAACTGCCTTGGCCGCAGTTTCCACCACTGAGGTTGGTATTTCGGCTGAGCTGCCCGAAGGCAGGATCACTGACAGAACGGTAGTCCACCAGCAGACGTTCAACCAGCCTGATCTCATGAGTCAAACCCGCAAATGTAGAACAGCGACGAATGGACGACCTCGGTTCGGCGATCATCGGGAAGCTTTTTGATCCGAGCCGCAAGTTCTGCATAAGTCCCGCCCTGCCCTGCCAGCCACTCGATTTGGTCGTCTACGGGTTGGCCCTGCCGCCGCCGAAAATCATCGCACCAGCGCGGAGTATCCGCGAAAAGACTGCTCTGGATGCGCTTGGTGACATTTGCCGGATCGGAATTGGCAGCACTCTTGTCTTTGGGCAGCAGACCGAATTTGGCAAACACGACCAGATCAGCAGCGTCATCCGGCTTGACGTTTGCTGTAACAAGCTGATCATAAATCTCTTTTGGGTTTGGCGAGAGCAGATCATGCGTTCTGATCCACATTCCACCGAGTAACGTAAAGATCATTGCCACTGCAAAGCTCGCCACTCTTGCGTGATTTACTGTAACAGCGGTTAGCTTCGTATCTCCCGCCAGTCCCACGAAAGCGGTTGCGATTGCCAGAACCGATGAAAGGACTGTCACGACCACACTTGCGGTCGTCAGGCCGACAATAATCCCTGTCAAGGCTCCCAGAACAAGGCCTGTGACCACATCGGCAATCCTAATCACAACCTGCGGAGGTTCACTCAAGACTGCAACCTATATTTGGATTTTCCCTATTAATACTATGACGATCTTTTAAGAAAATACAATCTAGGAGAGTCTCTGGTATGCGGGAATCTCTCGTCGTCCATCGGCACGACTGCCACATTTCGTAAAAATGGCAAGACGGATCGGCGCAGAAAGCACTACCTCGGAAACACCCTAGACCCTTCGGCAGGAATTGCCGGACACGAATTTTGGGGTCAGAACGAAATCCTGCGGCGGTTCGACTGCGCCTTGAGGGTTGGTGATGCGATGCATGAGGCGCCGGGCAATGATACCGCCGAGAGCGAGAGTATCCTGGACGACCATGGTGATGCGCGGGGTGATGACCGAGCTCCATTGCACATTGTCGATCATGGCGAGCGAGATATCTTCTGGACAGCGAAAGCCCAGCTCCTGCATGGCCTGCAGCGCCGAGAGCGCAACCGTGTTGTTGGCGCCGAGGATCGCTGTGGGGCGCTCGGGCTGGATGAGCAGGCGCATGGCCGCCTCATAGCCGGCGGTGCGGGTAAACTGGCCGTCGACGACAAAATTCGGGTTAACCTCCACCCCGGCGTTCGCCATCGTGTCGGTGAAGCCGCGATAGCGCTCGGTTGCCGTATGCATATGGCTCGGGCCGGTGATGAAGGCGATGCGCCTATGGCCCAGCTGCAGCAGATGTTCGGTCAGCATCGCCCCGGCGAGATGGTTGTCGGAGCCGACGAAATCCCGCTCGATCCCCGCCACCTTCTGGTCGAAGCAGACGATCGGAACATTCAATCCAGCGACGAAATCGAGATAGTCCTGATCATGTCCGGAGGGAGCGAGCGCCAAGCCTGCCGTCTTGAGGCCGATCAGGTGTTCGACCATCGCCTTTTCGCGCCCCGTCTTGCCCGAGGAGTCGGTGACGAGCACGAAATGATTGTGGTCGAGCGCATAATTTTCCAGTTCGCGCCGGATATCCCCGAAGAAGGGATTGCCGACATTGCCGACAACGAAGCCGATCATGCGGCTGCGTCCGCGCGCCAGGCTCTGGGCTAGCGGGTCGGCAACGAAGCCGACCGCGGCGACCGCATGGCGGATTTTCTCGAGGGTTTTCGGGCTGACACGCGCCGGATTGCTCAAGGCCAGCGAAACCGTCGACACGGATACGTCGGCGAGTTTGGCGACGTCACGAATTGTGGCCATTAAATTTTCGAACCGTTTCTATCGCCTTCAGCCTTCCCGATGAAGGCGAGTTCCTTTGCGAGCTCTTGTCACAAATCTAACATTTGTAGGCCCTGAAGCAATATGGGGAAAGAAGATTTCAACAGTACGCTTGACATCGATGAGGAGAGGATCAATGATTAAATCGAACCGGTTCGATGAAACTGAAAATCTTGGGAGGATAATGTGAGCGACGCAACGATCAGCGGCGGCCTTGATGCGGCCGGCGGCAAGACATGGTTCGGACATGACCGCTTTGGCATGTTCATCCACTTCGGACTCTATGCGCTCGGCGCACGCCACGAATGGTTGAAGAACCGCGAGGAATTCACCACCGAAGCCTATCAGAAGTATTTCGACAACTTCGACCCTGACCTTTATGACGCCCGCGAATGGGCGCGCCGTGCCCGCGAGGCCGGCATGAAATATGTCGTGCTCACCGCCAAGCACCATGAAGGCTTCTGCCTCTGGGACAGCAAGGTCACCGACTATAAGGTCACCAACACACCCTACGGCAAGGATCTGATAGGACCCTATGTCGAAGCGCTTCGCGCCGAAGGGCTCAAGGTCGGCTTCTACTATTCGCTGCTCGACTGGCATCACCCGGATTTCCCGATCGACGCGCACCATCCGCAGCGCAATCATCCCGACGCCGCCAAGCTCAACGAAGGCCGCGACGTCAAGCGCTATGCCAAATACATGCGCGACCAGGTGACCGAACTTCTCACCAATTTCGGCAAGATCGACGTTATCTGGTTCGATTTCAGCTATCCTCGCCGCGTCTACAAGGGCCTGCCCGGCAAAGGGCGCGCCGATTGGGAGAGCGAAGACCTGATGAAGCTGGTGCGCCAGCTTCAGCCCGATATCATCGTCGGCGACCGTCTCGACCTGCCGCGCGATGCGGATCACATGCCCGACCTGGTGACGCCGGAGCAATATACGCCGCGCGTCGCACCGACCGTCGCAGGGTTGCCGGTGCGCTGGGAGGCCTGCCACACCTTCAGCGGCTCCTGGGGCTATTATCGCGACGAAACCACATGGAAAGATGCCGGCCAGCTCATCAACATGCTGATCGACACGGTTTCGCTCGGCGGCAATCTTCTGATGAATGTCGGTCCGACCGGGCGCGGCACCTTCGACGCCCGCGCCATCACCGCGCTTGATACCTATGGCGAATGGATGCGGGTAAACGGGCGTGCGATCTATGGCGCCGGGCCTTCTCAATACAAGGCGCCGAACGGTTGCCGTTTCACCCAGAAGGGCAACCGCCTCTATCTGCATGTCCAGACCTGGCCCTTCCGCCACATCCACATCGAAGGGCTCGGACGCAAGGTGAAATATGCACAGTTCCTGCACGACGCCAGCGAATTGCACTGGCTCGATCCGGATGCCGAGGTCGATTCCAATATCGGCGTCGCCGTCGGCGAGGGCATATTGAGCCTCGAATTGCCCGTCCTCAAGCCCGATGTCGTGACGCCCGTCATCGAGCTGATCCTCAAGGATTGAGCCAATTCCTGGCCCGGTCACGGATATCGCCATGAGCCGCGAAACCGAACTCATTGCAGCGATGACGCCCTTGATCGCCGACCTGGCAGACGACGGCAATGGCGCCGTCGCACTCGCCGGCTCGCGCGGCAAGGGGCGGTCGGACGAGCAATCGGATTTTGACTTCCGGGTCTATGCCGATACCTATCGCGGGCCGGAACTTCGGCAGACCAAAGCATGGAAGCGCTTCGAGGGAGCCATGCGCGCCTGGAAGCTCGAAGGGGTGCGGATGGATGGGGTCTGGATGCGCCGCTATGCCGGCGTACAAAACGACCTCGATAGCTGGCTTGCCGGCAGTGCCGTCCCGAAGAATTTCGAGTGGACGATCTGGGGCTACCATCTGCCCACGGACCTTGCCAGCCAGCAGATCATTGCTGATCCACGCGGCCTGCTCGCCGGATGGAAACAACAGCTTGCGCAGTATCCCGAGGCGTTAAGAGCCACGGTCCTGCGCCAGCACATGGAAATCCTGCGCTACTGGGCCAAGGATTATCACTACGAAAGCAAGGTCGCCCGTCGCGATCTCGTCTTTCTCGTGGGGCTGACCGGCAAGCTTGCCAACGCCATTCTGCAGACGGTCTTCGCGTTCAACCGGGCATATTTTCCGGGTGACGGCTGGAACCTGCCCATGGCGGCCGAATTGGAGCGGCTGCCGCCCGACTTCCTCCAGCGGATGACCGCCATTCTGGAGCCGGGGCATGATCCCGATACCTGGCGGCGACAGCGAACGGCGCTGATCGGACTGATCGGCGATCTGGAGGTTATGATCGCGGCCTGAGGAGGCCGCAAGACCAAGCCGGAAGGGAGCGTCCGGGCATTGAAGACCGTCATTGCAACCATGATCATAAAAAGAGGAGGAACCATAATGAAACATTCAATGATCTTTGCGGCTGCCCTGGCAGCGAGTTCGCTGTTGGGAGCAGGCGCGCAGGCGCAGGATGCCCCTGTTACCATCACCTGGCAGATGTGGGGCGAACCGAACGACGCGCAGCTCTGGCAGCAGCTGGCCGATCTCGTCTCCCAGCAATATCCGGATATCAAGGTCAAGCTGCAGCTTTCGGGCTGGACGGATTACTGGACGCGCCTGCCGGTTCTGGCGGCATCGGGACAGGTCGCCGATATCGTCTCGATGCAGTCGATGCGCCTGCCGAATTTCTATTCGATCCTCACTCCACTCGACGACTATGTGAAGAAAGGCGACGTGAAGGTTGCTGATTTCGAGACCTCGATCATGTCCGGCCTGTCGCAAGACGGCAAACTCTATGCGTTGCCCTATGACGTCGGCCCATGGATGGTGTTCTACAATCGCGACAAGTTCGCCGCAGCCGGGTTGAAAGAGCCAGCAAACGACTGGACGTTCGACGACTTCAAGGCCGACGCCAAGACGCTGACCAAGGACGGCACTTACGGCTACGGAACGCAGGCCTTCGACTTCATCGCCGGCCCGGTCGCGCTCGGCGCAGACTATTTCAACGCCGACAACGAATTCGACCTGACCAATGCCGGCTTTGTCGACGCCTTCAGCAAGTATGCCGACCTTACCGCCAAGGACAAGCTCTCGCCGGTGTTTGCTTCCGCGGCCGATGCCTCCGCCGCAAGCGGCCGTTTCGCCTCGGGCAACGTCGCCATGTATATCGACGGTCCATGGACGTTGATCACCGCCCAGGCCAACGTGAAGTTCAAGATCGGCATTGCGCCGCTGCCGCGCGGCACCGGCCCCTCGCGCTTCATCACGGCCGGCTCCGGCTGGGGCGTTTCCGCAACCAGCCAGCACAAGGATGCGGCATTCAAGGCATTGCAGGTGCTGACCGGTCCGAAGGCTGCGGAAATTCTGGGGTCAGCCGGACGGGCGCTGCCGGCGCGGCTTGCCCAGCAGACCTCCTGGTATGACGGGGCGGCCAAGAATGTCAGCGGCACCCGGGAGACGCTGGAATACATGTTTGCCCACACGACGCCGTTCCGTATCAATGAAAAATGGAACCAGTTCGAGAATCTCGTGATGCAATATGTGCCGCTGGCGCTGACCGGAGACTCGAAGCCCGAGGGAGTCCTCAGCGACATCCAGAGCCAGCTTCCATAAGCTTAGGCACCTGGCCGGCCTGCGGCCGGGTCCATCGGCTCGACCGCAGCGCCATTGCCGGAAAGGAAGGCCCACGATGCTGGCCAAACATACTGACATAATCGCAAGGCCAAGGCCACGCTCGCGCAAATGGTTCAGAGGCGAGGGATGGACGGCCTTGTTCTTCCTGCTGCCGAGCCTGATCGGCATCGTCCTGTTCCTCGTGCTGCCGATCCTGGCTTCGATCGCGCTCAGCTTCACCAACTGGCAATTGCTGGGAACGCCACGCTTCGTTGGCCTTGCCAACTATGTGCGGCTGTTCACGACCGATCCGCAATTCTGGACGGTCATGCGCAACACGATCTTCTTCACCGTCGAATATCTGGTGTTGAACATCATCATCTCGCTCGGGCTGGCGACCTGGATTTCGAGCCTCAGGATCGGGCAACGCTGGTTCCGGGTGATCTTCTTTCTTCCCACCTTCACCCCGCTCATCGCGGTTGCCATGGTCTGGATGCTGATCTTCAGCAGCGGTGGCCTCTTCGACAACATCATGGCCGCGCTGTCGCTTCCGTTCTCCGGCGTGCTCAATGACCGCACGCTCGCCATGCAGGCGGTCGTCCTCACCTCGATCTGGGCAGGCGTCGGCTACAATACGGTTCTCTTCAACGCCGCGCTCGACATGGTGCCGGCAACCTATCTGGAGGCGGCGCGGATCGACGGGGCGACTGCCTGGGACCGGTTCTGGAAGATCCGCCTGCCGCTGATCTCGCCGACGCTGTTCTTCGGCACCGTCATGACGGCCATTACCTCGCTGCAGGTCTTCGACCAGATCTACGTCATGACCAAGGGCGGTCCGGGATCATCGACGGCTACGCTCGGCTACGCCATCTTCCAGCGCGGCTTCCAGAACTTTCAGATGGGCTATGCCTCGGCCATCGCCTGGGTGATGTTCGCGCTGATCATGCTGCTGACCGCCCTGCAATTCTGGTTCCAGCGCAAATGGGTGCACTATGACGCTTAACTCCAAAGCCAGGGCGCGCCGGAAGCTGGCGTTCGACATCGTCAACCACACCGCACTTGCACTCGTGGCAATCGCCTTCCTCTTTCCATTCTTCTGGATGGTCTCGAACGCCATACGCTCGAATGCCGAGGTAACGGCCATACCGGTGCATATCCTGCCTCAGGTTTTCGAATGGGGCAATTTTGCCGCCGCCTGGACCCGCCTGCCCTTTGGGCGGTTCTTCCTCAACAGCGCCGTCATCGCCATTTGCGTGACTGCGATCACCGTCGTTGTCTCCTGCCTTTCGGGCTACGCTTTTGCGCGGCTGAAATTCAAGGGACGCGATACCTTGCTGCTGGGCTATATCGGCACGCTGATGGTGCCGCCGCTGATGCTGATCATTCCCCTGTTTCTGATCGTCAACAAGCTCGGCCTGGTCAACACCTTTCCGGGCGTGATCCTGCCGATCTCCTTCGGCACCTTTGGCGCATTCCTGATGCGGCAGTTCTTTCTCTCCATCCCCATGGAGCTTGAAGAGGCAGCAAGGATCGATGGCGCCTCCCGGCTGCGCATCCTCGTCAGTATCATCGTGCCGCTCTCGATGCCGGCTATCGGGCTTCTATCGTTGTTCACCTTCATCGGACAGTGGAACAATTTCCTCTGGCCGCTGATCGTGATGACCGGTGCCGATAACGCCACCCTGCCTGTCGGCCTCACCCTGTTTCAGACGCAACAGGGCACGCAGTGGAACTATCTGATGGCGGGCGCCACCCTTTCCATGCTTCCCGGGATCTTCCTTGCGATCATCCTGCAGAAGCTCATCTACAACAGCATCGCCCTCAATGCGGGCATGGGCGGGCGCTGAAGCGCCTGCAGACTCCCAGGAGCTAGAACAATGGCGAAACTGACGATCCGCAATGCGGTCAAGCGATATGGCGCACTCGAGGTGCTGCATGGCGTATCCGTTGCCGCGCAAGATGGAGAGTTTGTCGTGCTCGTCGGCCCCTCGGGCTGCGGCAAATCCACCTTGCTGCGCATGATCGCCGGGCTTGAAAGCATCAGCGACGGCGAGATCGAAATTGGCGAGCGCATCGTCAACGACCTCGAACCCAATGAGCGCGATATCGCCATGGTGTTCCAATCCTACGCGCTCTATCCGCATATGACCGTTCGCGACAACATGGCGTTTTCGCTGAAGCTCGCGCGCCGCAGCCGGCAGGAGATCGAGCAGAAGGTCAACGACGCCGCCGGCATTCTCGATCTCTCCGCCCTTCTCGATCGCTATCCCCGACAGTTGTCAGGAGGCCAGCGCCAGCGCGTCGCGATGGGCCGCGCTATCGTCCGCAATCCGGCCGTCTTCCTCTTCGACGAACCGCTCTCCAATCTCGATGCAAAACTGCGCGTGCAGATGCGCACCGAGATCAAGACGTTGCACCAGCGGCTGGGCACCACCATGGTCTATGTTACCCATGACCAGATGGAAGCCATGACCATGGCCGATCGTATCGTGGTCATGCGCGGCGGCGATATCGAGCAGATCGGCTCGCCGCTCGAAATCTACGATCAGCCCGCCAACAGTTTCGTCGCCGGATTTATCGGTTCACCATCGATGAACTTCATCGATGGTCAGGTCGTGGAGCGGAATGGAACGGTAGAGCTCCAAGCGGCGGAAGATCTGCAGTGGCCGCTGCCGGATAGCGCCCGGGCCTATGTGGGCAAGTCCGTCCAGCTCGGCATTCGGCCCGAACATGTCTCGATCGACACGGATGGCGTGCCCGCCAAGATCATCGTCATCGAACCGACGGGCTCCGACACGCATCTGCAATTGCAGGCAGGCTCTCAAACGATCGTCGCCGCCGTCAGAGACCGCCTTTCGGTATCACCGGGCCAATCCATTCCGCTCAGGATCGACCCGATAAAAGCGCATCTGTTCGATCCGTCGAGCGGCCAGCGTCTTTCCTGATTGTCACGCGCGCAGCGCCGCAGCCGGGCTCGAACGCAAGGCGCTGAACGCCGGAACAATCGAGATCAATGCCGCAACGAACAGGAAGCCGCCCACAAGCCATAGATCGTCGAAGGCGAAACCAACCGGCAGGCGCACAGCCGTCGATGCGGCAAGCCGCGCGGAGATCACCAGCGCGGTGAGATATCCAAGCGCGATGCCAAGTGCGATCCCGGCCGCAAACAGAATGAAGAGCTCGCCCCATACAATTGCGATGATCGAACGGATCGGCGTGCCGAGCGCTCTCAATGCCCCGATCTGCCGGCGTCTCGAACCAACATGCATGACCGTCACCAGCACGATGGCGGCGATGACGATCGCCTGCGTGCCGAGCGCGATTGCCAGCAACAGGCTGCGGGCATCGCCGAGCGTCGCATAGAGCCTGGTCAGCACCTCGGCGGGAAAGACACCAAGCGTTGCCCCGGTGCGATATTCCTGCCGAAGGCGGTAAGCATCGGCAATCGTCTTCGGCTTGACGAGTACGGCGGGAACATCCGGCGTCTGCGCATCGAAATGCTCGTCGAGAGGCGCGTCGGCATCGACGTGGCCATGCTCGTGCTCATGTTCATCGCCCTGATCGTGCGGCTCGGCACCGTGGTCTTCCGCTTCGTCGCCATCGTGGTGTTCTTCGCCGTGCATACCGTGCAATTGCCAGACGGCGCGGATCGGCACGAGGATCGCCCGATCCCAGGCCGTACCCGTCGGCGCCATGCGGCCAGTGACTTTGTAGGCAATGGCCGTATGGGTTTCGCCGCCGGTTTCGGCTGTGCCATGCATCGGCTTAATGTCCGCACCGGGCGACAACGTGACATCGGAGCCAACCACCGCCTCGCCGAGACGCGCGAACAGCACGCCCTGCGACAGAACCGGCGATAGAGACGAGATCAGGCTCGTCGTCGTACCGACGATCGGGAAACCATAAGCGGAATCGCCAAAGCCGACGGGTGCCGCCAATTCGACGCGCGGATCGTTGGCGAGCCGTCCGAGGACTGCGCCATCCATCAGCGGCAGCGGTGCCGGCTGCAGGAATACAGCTGATAGCGCCAGCTGCGTCTCGCTGCCGGCGGCTCCCACCAGAAGATCGAATTTCTCGGCGGCGCGTGCGCTGCCGAGCCGGACGGCTCGTTCCTGAAGCGTGACGGTCACGCTCAAGGCAACGGACAAGGCAATGAGGACAACGACAGCGAGCGCCCCGCTCCAAAAGCGCCGGAGATCGGCGAGAATGAACATCATCATTGCGCGGCAACCTCTCTGCTATCTTCCTCGATGCGGCCACTCGCCAGGCAGATGCGACGGCCAATACGCTCGGCAAGCGAGATATCGTGCGTCACGACGATAAGCGTGGTCCCCTCTTCGGCCGAAAGCTGCAGCAAAAGTTCGGCAACCTCATTGCCCGCCTGGCGGTCGAGGCTCGCGGTCGGTTCGTCCGCAACAATGACGCCCGGACGCTGCAGAAGCGCTCGTGCGACGGCAACGCGCTGCATCTCGCCGCGCGATAGCGTCTCGATCTTCTGCTGCGGGCGGGCAATGCCAGTGGCAGTGAGAAGGTAGAACGCGCGGTCACGCTCGGCGGGCGTCAGTCGACGCGCAAGGCGGACCGGCAGCACCACATTCTCGACAGCAGACAATCCGGGAAACAGGTGAAAATCCTGCATGACGAGGCCGATATTCCCGGCCCGGAACGCGTCGCGCTTTCCATTTGAAAGACGCGTGATCTCCGTGCCGCTCCAGGAAACACTGCCGCGCGTGACTGTCTCAAGGCCTGTAATCGCGTTCACGAATGTGCTCTTGCCGGAGCCAGAGGCACCGGTGATCGCAAGCCGACCGCCAGCCGGCAGATGAAATTTCTCAATGGCCAGCACCGGCGCGGCCAGACCGGGAAACTGCATTTCAAGACCGGAAATATCGAGCGCCAGCATGAGATCAAGCCGTCCTGAAGGAGGCGTCTCGCAGACGTAATTGGCTGATGAAGCCGGTTTCCGGATCCGTCCACGAGCCGAACTCCAGCACGCCTCGCGCCACGATCGGCGCATTGAACTGCACGAAGGTCTGCTTGGCAGAGAGATAGACGACCATGATATTGTCGGGCCAGTCGGCATCGGAGGAGCAGAAGGGGCAGAGCGACATCGGGATCTCGGTCAGGACGAAGAAGGCTGCCTCCGCCTTCAGCGGCGGCGCCATGAAGCCGTTGATGGCAACATGCTTACCGCTCAACTGCTTTACCTTGTCGGAGAATTCGAGGCCGAGCGGGCCGAAACTCTTGTAGAGCTCGCCGAAGCCGAGCTTTTCGGCAGCCTTTGCCCGCATGGCAATGCCAGCCATGGGCAGCACGGCAAAGGCGGTCATCAGCGCTCGGCGGCTGATGGAAACAGGCTTGTTCTGAGACATGGAAACCCCGATGAAATATGGAAGGACAGGCGGTCGGAAACCGCCTGTCCGTACTCGCCGATCGGGCGAATTACATCTTCTCGGTGCCGAGCGCGAAGGTGTCGGCCAGTACCTTGTAGACGTCGCTCTGTTCCATGTAGCCGCGGAAGCCTTCCGCGCCCGGGCCTGCGGCCTGCAGAACGATATCGTCTACGGCATGAACGCCGCTGTCTTCGTCCTTCGGAATGTTGCCCTGTACGAAGACGGCGCCGGGCACGTCCTTGTAGGCTTCGTTGGCAACATATTCCTTCTTCTCGTTCTGGATCGCCGGAACGAAAGGACCGTCGAGCTTCGGACGGAAGGTCTCGTAGTGGTCGGGACCATTGTTGGCGGCGATGAACAGACGACGAGAAACGTCGACGCGGTCCGGATAGCCGTCGCCATCCTTGTCCTCGTAGTTCGGGAAGCCGGCAGCCGCATAGGTGCCTACCTTCTCGCGCATTTCCGTACCCGGCTTATTATCGTCGACAGTGCCGATGATCGAGACGCCATGGGTGTGGTCGCCGGTAACGACGATCAGCGTGTCCGGGTTCTTCGCCTGGAACTCGCGGGCAACGGCAACGGCCTTGTCGAACTCGATGGTGTCGACCAAGGCGCGGTCCCAATCGAGCGGATGGCTCATCTTGTCGATGGATGCTCCCTCGACCACCAGGAAGAAGCCTTCCGGGTTCTTGGCGAGCTTGTCGAGCGCAACCTTGGTCATGTCGACGAGGCCCGGCTGGTTCGGGAACTTGTCGACGGTGCCCTTCTTGAGGAATTCGCGGTCGAGCGTGACGTCGAGGTTGCCGGTGTGGAAGAGACCGAGCAGCTTGTCCTGGTTCGAGCCGGCTGCAGCAGCCAGTTCGTTCTTGTCGGTGGCAACGGCGTAGCCGGCATCCTTGAAGAGCGAGATGTAATCCTTGTCATCCTTGCGCTTCGAACCGGGCACGCTTTTCGCCAGGAAATAGGCCGAGCCGCCGCCGAGCAGGACATCCGGCTTGACGTCGTACATCATGCCGACGATCTCGGCCTTGTCGCCGCGCTTGCGGGTGTGGGAGACGAGCGCTGCCGGCGTCGCGTCTTCGACTTCAGCCGTCGTCACGATGCCGAGCGACTTCTTGCCGGTGCGGCGGAGCGCTTCACCGATGGTTTCGACCTTGGGATCATCCAGGCTTGCCGGCGTACGGTCGGCATAGACGCCGAGTGCGTTCACGGCGGACTTGTGGCCGGTCATATAGGCCGACATGGTGTTGGCGCTATCGGTCGCGATAGCCGACGTTGAGGACGTGCCGATAAAGGCGACCGGCGGAATATCGTCCATGGCCAGGCGGCCATTGGCTTTGCCTTCCGTCATGCCCTTGGACATGATGCGGGCGCCGGTGCGATGTGCAACGGAAAGACCGTCGCCGAGCAGGAAGATGATGTTCTTGGCCTTGGGTGCTGCCGAGGTGGCGTAGACATCCCAGTTGACCGACTTTTTCTCTTCGCCGGCCGAAACCTCGACCTTGTACTGGCCGGGCTTTGCGAGCTTCACGCCGCGCAGGATCAGAGCCGAACCGAGAACCTTGTCTTCGGCACCCTTTTCCTCGGCAACGAAATCAGCCGCCTTGCCGAAGACAGCGTCATAGCTTTCGCCGTTGACGGTGACCTTCACGTCTTCCGGCTTCACCACCTTGCTGAACTCGACCTTGAAGTCGAACGGTGATCCCACAAGAACCGTTGCCCGGTCCAAAGGGTAGACGGTCGCAGCATTGGCAGCCCCAGCCAATACGGTTGCCGACACCATGGAAAGAAGAAGTTTACGCATTTCATACCCCCGCGTCTTGGTTACTTCCTCCTCTCCCTTATAAAGGCCAGATGACAATCACATAAAAAACAGCCAACTTTCTGCAACCGTGAATGAACAAATCCATTCACTAAGGATTGCTGATTGTATGTACAGCATCTAAAAAAGGAGGCCGCCGACGCATTTTGGCGCGAGCTTTTCGTCAGGGCTTCGCACGGTCCGGATGCGCCGCCTGAAAGGCGGGCAGTTTGGTGCATCTGTCATTGATCTGGACGACGCGCTTCAGATCGGTCATGTCGACACCCCAGCGGCGGCCATTATAGACCTGCGGGACAAGACAGATGTCTGCCATCGTCGGCCTATCCCCGAAGCTGAACGCGCCATCGAAGCCGCCCAGCATCGCTTCGAGCTTGCGAAGCCCGGTGGCAATAAAATACCGCATCCACTCCTCGCGGGCGTCGGCCTTGTCCGTTATGGTCGTGACATAGGCTGCGACATGCGTGTTGCATATCGGATGGATATCCATGGCGATCGCGTAGGCAAGCGCTCGCACATGCTGCCGGCCCGCAATGTCGACGGGCATCAACCCGCTCTCCGGCCGAAGCTCGGCGAGATATTCGATGATGGACAACGACTGCGTCAGCGTATTGCCATCGATCACCAGCGTCGGAACGAACCCCTGGGGATTGAGTGCCAGATAGTCCGGGCTGTTTTGCTCGCCGTCCAGCAGGTTGACCGACACGCTCTTGTAAGCCATCCCGAGCATGTTGAGCGCGATGCGGACACGGTAGCTCGCCGACGATCTCCAGTAATCGTAAAGGATGACCTCACTCATCGCGGCTGCGGTCCCTGGTACTTTTCGACGGTCTGCTCGATCGCTCCGAAGATCGAATGGCCTGCATGATCCTGCATCTCGATGCGAACCTGATCGCCGAACCGCAGGAACGGCGTCTTTGGCGCGCCGGTTTCGATGGTCTCGATCGTCCGGATCTCGGCAATGCAGGAATAACCAACGCCGTCGCTTTCGACCGGCTTGCCCGGTCCGCCGTCAAGCTTGTTGGACACCGTGCCCGAGCCGACGATCGTGCCGGCCACGAGGCCGCGGGTTTTCGCGGCGTGGGCGATCAACTCGCCGAAATCGAAGGTCATGTCGACACCGGCATTCGCCTTGCCGAACAGCCTGTTATTCAGCGTCACCAGCAGCGGCAGATGCAGCTTGCCACCATCCCATGCCTCGCCCAGCTCGTCCGGCATGACGGCAACCGGGGAAAATGCCGAAGCAGGCTTGGACTGGAAGAAGCCGAACCCCTTTGCCAGCTCCTGTGGGATGAGGCCGCGCAAAGACACGTCGTTGACGAGCATCACCAGCCGGATGGCCTGGCGGGCGATGTCCGGACCGACCCCCATGGGCACGTCGCCGACCACGACGGCGACCTCACCTTCCATGTCGATCCCATAGGCCTCGTCGGCGGCCACGATCGGATCGCGCGGCGCAAGAAAGCCATCCGAGCCGCCTTGATACATCAGCGGATCGACCCAGAAACTCGCCGGCATCTCGGCATTGCGCGCCTTGCGCACCAGTTCGACATGGTTGACGTAGGCCGAACCGTCCGCCCACTGATAGGCCCGCGGCAAAGGTGACGCGGCGTCATGTTCGTGGAACCTGATCGTCGGCTGGGCTCCCGTCTCGACACCTTCGGCTATCAGCTGAAGTCTCGGGCCAACATGGTCCCAGTCGTCGAGAGCGGCCTGCAAGGTGCGGGCGATATGGCCGACCTCGGAGCAACGGGTGAGATCGCGCGAGACGACGACAAGCCGGCCGTCCCTTGTGGAGTCCTTCAAAGTCGCAAGCTTCATGGTCCGGTTCCGATGTCAGAGAATGCAGGATCGATCTTCACTTGATGCCCGGAGTGCCGTCGAACCTGCGCTCCAGACCGTCCCAGCATTCCAGATAGTCATCCTGCAGGGTTTCGAGTTCGGCCGCGTATTTCGTCAGCTGCTGCGGAAAACGGGTCTCGAACATGAAGGCCATGGTGTGATCCAGCTTCACAGGCTTGAGTTCGCTATTGGATGCCTTTTGGAAGCCGGAAGCATCAGGCCCATGCGGGAGCATCATATTGTGCAGGCTCATGCCACCCGGCACGAAGCCCTTTTCCTTGGCATCGTACTGGCCGTGGATCAGCCCCATGAACTCGCTCATGATGTTGCGATGGTACCAGGGCGGCCGGAAGGTATGTTCGGCCACCAGCCAGCGCGGCGGAAAGATGACGAAGTCGACATTCGCGGTGCCTGCTGCTTCGGTCGGCGCCGTCAGCACGGTAAAGATCGACGGATCGGGATGGTCGAAGAGGATCGCGCCGACCGGCGAGAACGTCCGCAGGTCATATTTGTAGGGGATGTAGTTGCCGTGCCAGGCGACAACGTCGAGTGGTGAGTGGCCGATGTCGGTGACATAGAACTTGCCGCACCATTTGACGTGCACGCGGCAAGGCACTTCCTTGTCCTCGTAGGCGGCAACGGGCGTCTTGAAATCGCGGGGATTGGCGAGGCAATTCGCGCCGATCGGGCCGCGTTCCGGCAGCGTGAATTTCGCGCCGTAGTTCTCGCAAATATAGCCGCGCCAGACCTTCTCCTCGCCCTTGCCCATCACCTTGAACATCATGCCTCGAGGAATGACGCAGATTTCCAAGGGCTCGACATCCATGATGCCCATTTCGGTGAAGACCCTGATGGCGCCGACCTGGGGAACGACAAGCAGCTCACCATCGGCATCGAAGAAATAATCGTCAACCATGTCTTCATTGAAGAGATAGAGGTGTGCGGCCATTCCAGCCTGGGTCAGGACATCGCCGGCCGTCGTGATCGTCCGCATCCCCTTGAGAAATGTCATCTTCTCCGTCGGCGCCGGCACCGGATCCCAGCGAAGCTGGCCGAGGGGCAGCGAATGATCATCCAGGCAGGGAGCCGATTTCCAGAACGGATAGGAGGCGTTCGAAAAGCGGCGCGTATGGCGCACGCTCGGGCGAATGCGATAGAGCCAGGACCGTTCATTCGTTCCGCGTGGCGCAGTGAAAGGCGAGCCGGAAAGCTGCTCGGCATAGAGACCGTAATTGCATTTCTGCGGGCTGTTCTGGCCTTGCGGCAGGGCACCCGGCAGCGACTCCGTTTCAAAATCGTTGCCGAAGCCGGGCATATATTGCAGCGTCTCCGCCGCCGCGGCCTGACGGTCGGAGGCCTTAGATATCGTCTGGTCCATCGCTCAATTCCTCCCGAAAACTGAGGATGACCCAGCGCCGGGCACCGGGTCGCCTGAAGATCATTCGGCCGCCGTGCCGATGACGCCGCGCTTGATCTGGTCTGCTTCGATCGACTCGAAGAGCGCGCGGAAATTGCCTTCGCCGAAGCCTTCGTCACCCTTGCGCTGGATGAACTCGAAGAAGATCGGGCCGATGACGGTCTTGGAGAAGATCTGCAGCAGGATCTTCGTCAGGCCGCCATTCACCACGCCTTCGCCGTCGATGAGGATACCATGTTTCTTCATGCGTTCGATGGGTTCTTCGTGCCCGTTCACGCGCGCATAGGACATCGTGTAATAGGTTTCCGGAGGACCGGGCATGAAGCGCAGGCCATTGTCGGCGAGCGTATCGGTCGCCTTATAGATATCGTCCGTTCCAACGGCGATATGCTGGATTCCCTCGCCCTTGTATTTCTTCAGGAATTCCTCGATCTGGCTGGTATCGTCCTTCGATTCATTCAGCGGAATGCGGATCTTGCCGCAGGGCGAGGTGATCGCCCGGCTGACCAGGCCGGTGATGCGCCCGTCGATATCGAAGAAGTGGATCTGCTTGAAATTGAACAGATCGCGATAGAAATCCCACCACTTGTCCATATTGCCGCGGAAGACATTGTGCGTGAGATGGTCGAGATAATAGAAGCTGACGCCCTCGGGACGCGGGTCGCGCTCGCCGAGCCAATCGAACTCGGTGTCGTAGGCCGACCCCTTCTTGCCATAGGTCTCGACGAAATAAAGCAGCGAACCGCCGATGCCGACGATTGCCGGTACATCGAGCGCCTTGTCATTGCCGTCATAGGGAACGGCACCCTTTGAAACCGCATGGTCGAAGGCGTGCTGGGCATCGACAACGCGCCATGCCATCGACGGCGCCGCCGGGCCGTGATCTTCGATGAAGCGCGCGGCATGGCTGCCCGGCTCGGCGTTCAGAATGTAGTTGATGTCGCCCTGGCGCCAGACGGTAATGTCTTTCGTCTTGTGCTTGGCGACCGGAACATAGCCCATGCGGGTAAAGAGCTCGCGCAGCTTCTCGGGCTCGGGATGAGCGAACTCGACGAACTCGAAACCGTCGGTGCCTGCCGGGTTGTCGGCGGTGATTTCGGACGGCGGCGCATCATGTGGAAAAGGACCCATTTTCTCCTCCTCAGAGACGGTACTTTGACTGTGCAAAGTATGGACCCAAACTCACGCAAAGTGCTTGCATTCTGCGTGATAAAGGAAAATATTATACACGGTCTGTGAGCATTTTGAGAGTTTCGCGCAATGGATGAGCCACTCGACAAACTGGATCTGCGTCTTCTTGAGGAGTTGCAGAAGGATGGTAGGTTGACGAACAACGAACTCGGCGAACGCATCGCGCTCTCGCCGTCACAGTGCTCACGCCGGCGCACTCGGCTGGAGGCAGAGGGCTATATTCGCGGCTATCAGGCCAATCTCGACCGGCAGAAGCTGGGTCTCGATATGCTGGTAGTCATTTCGGTGACGCTCGCCACCCACAACCGTGACAATGCCCGCCGATTTTCGCAATTGATCAACGGGCTGCCGGAAGTGCTGGAAGCTTATGCGCTGACGGGCGAGATGGATTATCACCTGAAGATTGCGACCCGCGGGCTCGTCGGCCTGTCGCGGTTCGTCAACGACGTGCTGTTGCCGCATGAGTCCGTGCAGCACGTGAAGACATCGATCGTTCTCGATACGTTGAAGACATTCGAAGGCTTCCCGGTGCCGATGACACATGCTGACGTGACGAGGGCGTGAGATAATAATTGCGGCACAGCTTTGCCAAGCGCGTCAGCGCTTCGCCGACGCAGGCAAATTTTAAATCTGTCAGCGGCGGCGATAGCTGCGCATATCTACCAATCCCCATCCATTCATGCTTGAAGAGAACACCCTTTGGCAAGGACGGGCGAGGATAGGTTTGCATGCTGCGCGCGGACGAACAGACACGACATTTCGACGAATTTGCCGACATCCTGCTCAGGTGCAATCACCTCTATCGCCCCAGCATCGATTCCATTGCGCTGCTCAACGCCGTCGAAAGCAGGCGCCAGATCGAGATCTTCGATTACACCAACTCAGCCGATGCCTTCACCCGTGCCTTCGGGATGCGCAACTCGCTGAAATGCCTGCAGGCGCTCACCAGCCTCGGCACCGCGATCCACGGCTATCGAAAAGTGTGCGATCTCGGTTGCGGCTCAGGCGCATTCAGCCTCGCCTTCGCCTATCTTGCCCGAAATCCTCTCCTTGAGCTTCACGGATTGGACGCGTCGGAAACCCAGCTTTCGCTCAGTGAAGAACTGATGTCGGTCGCCCGGCTTCCCGGAAAGTTTGAATTCGAGCGGCGCAGCCTGCCGACGCAGATCGGATACCTCCCCGATCTGACGCTCTCCTCCTACTGGTTCTGCGAGAACGAACACGTCATCTTCGATCCCGCACTGTTCGATCTCACGGTCGGGAGGGAGTTGCTTGTTGTCGACTATGAAAAGATTATCGACCACATCACGGCGTTCCTTCCGAGAGGCTTCCGCATTCTAGGGCGATACAGTGCGAATATCGAAGTGCCCACCGCCCTGACCGAATTCGTCGCCCAGGAAAAGGCAAGCGTCCACAGCATCCATATCGGCCGCGTGCAGGACTAGGCGCTCCAGCGAAATTGCCGTGCGATTTGCAAAGAGCACTGTCACCCCTTGAATCGCGAGGATCCGCTCACCAGCTATCTGGCAACCCGCTGGTCCGGGCCCCTCTGGTGAGAGCCGTCGGCGCTCTTGCGATGTCGGACCTTTTCCGACACCGTGCGCCGACTGAGGTTCTCCTTCGTGGAAGCATCACTGTTTTTCGTCGAGTGGCTGGGAAAGCCGCTCTGGATGTGGGCTGGCTTTATTGCCCTCGTCATCGCCATCCTCTCCTTCGATCTCGGCATTCTGCATAAGAAGAACAAGGAGATCGGCGTCGGCGAGAGCATCAAGCTCTCCGCCCTCTACATCTCGCTCGGCCTCGCCTTCGGCGCTTGGGTATGGTGGTATCTCGGCGCGGAATCCGGCCTTGCCTACATGACCGGCTTCGTCGTCGAAAAGACGCTCGCACTCGACAACGTCTTCGTCATCGCCCTGATTTTCTCGTTCTTCGCCGTCCCGCGCCTCTATCAGCACCGCGTGCTCTTCTGGGGCATTCTCGGCGTCATCGTGCTGCGCGCCATCATGATCGGCGTCGGCGCGACGCTGGTCGCCGAGTTCTCGTGGCTCCTCTATGTCTTCGCCGCCTTCCTGATCGTCACCGGCATCAAGATGCTGGTCATGAAGGATGCCGAGCCGGATGTTTCGAAGAACCCGCTGGTCCGCTTCATGCGCAACCGCTTCAACGTCACCGACAACCATCACGGCGAACGGTTCTTCGTGAAGCAGGCCCATCCGCAGACGGGCAAGCTGGTCTGGTTCATCACACCGCTGTTCATGGCCCTGGTGGTGATCGAAGTCGCCGATGTCATCTTCGCCGTGGATTCGGTGCCTGCAATCTTCGCCATCACGACTGACCCGTTCATCGTCTACACGTCGAACATCTTCGCGATCCTCGGCCTGCGCGCCCTCTATTTCGCACTGGCGGCGATGATCCACCGCTTCAAATATCTGAAGCCGGCCCTTGCCATCGTGCTTGTCTTCATCGGTTCGAAGATCTTCGCAGCAGACCTGCTGGGTCTGGAAAAATTCCCGGCCGCCCTCTCGCTCGGCATCACCTTTGCGATCATCGCCAGCGGTGTCGTCTGGAGCCTCGTGAAGACACGCGGCCAAGCCGGCGAGGCCTGAGCCAGCAGAGTGCCCACCAAGTCGGTGGGCACTATCACCCCCGCACACAAACCAACATCTGAAAAGGACTGGACATGCTCTCCAATCTCATCGCATCCCTCTTTGCAACCTTCGCGCTTGCCCCTCTGCAGGCCGAGATCGAGCGGTACGCCACCGCTGCAGGCCAGCCGGTCGAGATCGTCAGGCAGTCACAGGCATGCCTGACGACCGAAGGGCCGCTGCTGGTAAAGCGAGCATCGGAAGATATGGTCTGGACCATCTCCACCGTTGTCGGCGTCGCCACGGGCTGGAGCGATCCTGTGGATCTGCTCAACAAGAACAACCCGGATTGCGCAGCCGTCATCGGCCTTCTCAAGAATAAAGGCGCCGACGAGGCCTGATAGGCTGCCAGCGCAGCCTCCTCCGACAATTCCATCCGGGGAAAGAGGATGACGGAACAGACAGAAGACGTAGCATCCGCTCGCCTTTACCAATTGGCGAGACTTGCCCAATCGCAAGGCGGCATCTCCTTGGGCGAAATTCTCTACGCTCTTGGCCGTACGAGCATGGCTTTCACCATTCTCGTTCTCGCATTGCCGCCCATGATCCCCATACCGGGACCGTTCGGCGTGGTGTTCGGAACCGCACTTGCCATCGTCGCAGTCCAGATCGCGATCGGCCGCCAGTCCATTTGGCTTCCATCCTTCCTCAGCCGGCGCAGGTTGTCGCCGGCCGCCGTGGAACTCATGGTCCGCTACAGCGCGCCGATCCTTGCCAGGGTCGAGTCCATGGTTCGCCCCGGCCGTCTGGCCGTCTTTACAGGCCGGACAATGCAATGGCTGATGTCATTTCCGATCTTCGTGTTGGCGGTCGCCATCGCCCTGCCGATCCCGCTCGGTAACTTTCTGCCGGTGCTGGCGCTTATCGTCATTTCCGTCGCCCTGATCGCCAGAGACGGATTGCTGGTGCTGGCAGCTCTGCTGCTATCCGCGATTGCATTTGTTGCAACGGCCTGGCTGATGCAAATGGCCCTGACCGGCTTGAGCGCAATCGCATCCTGAAATGCGGGCTGGAAGCAGCGCCGGAAAGCGATGAAGAGGGTGAGGTCGAATTGCCGCACCGTGCTGTAGTGTGGCAATCCGGGTCTTGCCACCCACGACGTCCTCTCCAATTATAGCGCTTACATCGCAAGGCTGACCTCGTAGGCGTTGCGTCCACCAAGGACTGGATCCTCCATGGCTTTCCGCACTTCAACATTAACTCGGGTCGCCACACTTGCCAGCGCTGGAGCCCTGCTGCTCAGCGCGCAGATTTCAACGGCGCAGGATTTGCCTGTCCAATCTCAATGGCCCGACACGCCGACATCGCGGGTGGAAGCCCTTGCAATCCTGCAAACGCTGAATGCCGATCTTCTCAGCAATGCCAGTGCCACGCTGACGCTCGATCGCTGGTGCGCGGCGCACAAGCTGGCGCCGGCAGGCTCCAAGATCGTGGCACAACGAGTCCGTGGTCAGGACAAACCGGCCGATGCCCATATTCGCGAGTTGCTCGCGGTCGGGCCGAGCGAACCGGTCGCCTATCGCCGGGTCCGCCTGGCGTGCGGCGATCGCATTCTGTCGGAGGCCGACAATTGGTATGTACCGGCAAAGCTGACTTCCGAAATGAACGAGGCCCTGAACACAAGCGATGTCGCTTTCGGCCGGGCGGTACAGGCTCTCAAATTCACCCGCACGAACCTGTCGGCGCAATTACTCTGGTCGCCGCTTCCGCAGGGTTGGGAGATGGGGGCTGGCCTTCCCGCATCCGGCACAGCTTCGCTCGCCCCGCCGCCCTTCGTTCTCGAACACCATGCCGTGCTGAAACTGCCCGACGGCACACCGTTCAGCGCGCTGGTCGAGAGCTATACGCGCAGCGTATTGGATTTTCCGACTCCGCCCGCACGATGAGTCTTGCCACCGTACATTTGGTTTAGAAGCGCACATCAGAAACAAAGTACACAGCGCTACCACATAATCTGGCGTCATGTTGCCGTATTGGGGATTGCTGAGTCCCGCGATTCCGCGAGCTGCATGGCTCAAAGGTCTTGCTCCAGCCTTGTGCCATACAGGGAAAAAGCCAGCTTCACACAAGTCATTCTCGTTATCGTGGCGGCATCAGCAACGTGCGAGGAACCAATGAGCATCTTTGGTAGCATGAAAACGGCAGTTTCAGGCATGAACGCTCAAGCAAACAAGCTTAGCACCGTGTCGGACAACATCGCGAACGTCAATACAACGGCCTATAAGTCGGCAACCGCCAGCTTTTCGTCGTTGATCCTGCCCTCGGGCGGCGGCAACTACAATTCCGGTAGCGTCGAGACGAATATCAGCTATTCGGTAACGCAGCAGGGCGACGCCATCTCCACTTCGTCGGGTACCGACCTGTCGATCCGCGGCGCCGGCTTCTTCGTCGTGCAGGCAGCAGACGGCTCGACGGTTCTGACGCGCGCCGGCGACTTCACCCCGGATGCCAACGGAAATCTCGTGAATTCCGCCGGCTACACCCTGATGGGTTATTCCTACGCATCGGGAGCACCGGCTGTCGTCGTCAACGGCTTTGATGGCCTGGTGCCGATCAACGTCAATCAGAGCGGCCTTGCCAACTCACCTTCTACCTCGGGCAGCTTTACCGGCAACCTCAATTCGGGTGCAACGGTCGTCGTGCCGAGCACGACCGAGACACTGCCGAGCGCCAACAAGGCGACGACCACAGCCAATACCCAGAAAAGCTCGGTCGTTGCCTATGACAAGCTCGGCAACACCGTTATGTACGACATCTATTACACGAAGACCCAGGCTGCATCGCCTGCTGTCGCCGCTGACCCGACCGCCACTCCGCCGATCGTAGCGGTCCCAGCGAAGGCGGATCAGTGGGAAGTCGCCGTCTACCGCAATGCCGATGCGGCGACGGGTACCGGTTCGTCTTTCCCCTACTCGTCTGGCCCTGTTGCCACCAGTACGCTGGCGTTCGATACAAGCGGAAATATGACAAGCGGTGGCAGCTTTACGATCACCGATCCAAAGACCGCCGGGTCGATCACGATGGATCTGACCAAGATGACCCAGAAAGCCTCGGCTTTCGCCTCCACCGGTTCGACCAATGGACAGGCGGCGGCAGCAGTCACTGGCGTCACCATCGACAAGAACGGTATCGTCTATGCCAATTATGCGAAGGGCGACCCGAAGGCTATCTATCAGATCCCTCTGGCAACCGTCGCAAGCCCGGACAAGCTGTCGCTCCTGAGCGGCAACGTCTATCAGGCCAATGCCGACTCTGGCGTAACCGTCACGAGCTTCGCCAACAGCAATGGCCTTGGCTACATTCAGTCCAACTCACTGGAAGCTTCGAACGTCGACCTCGCTGGCCAGCTCACCGACATGATCCAGGCGCAGAAGAGCTACACCGCCAATTCCAAGGTGTTCCAGACCGGCTCCGACCTGTTGGACGTCCTGGTCAATCTCCAGCGCTGATTTTTCCTCCGCGCAGTCAAAGGGCCCTTCGGGGCCCTTTTTATTTCTCGCTGCGTTCGGCTGGTTCGGCGCAAATCTGCGTCGCGAGCTCTTCCTTACTGCGATGCCTCCAAATTCAATTGCCTGGCGCCGAGATAGTCGTCCGCTCCCCGAAGCCGAAATTCAGCCACATTTGCGCCGTTATGCCCTCGGAATGCTGGGCGATGCGGTTTAAGCAAGTCTGATAAAAAGCTTGTGATCTCTATCGTGACTGTCGCCATTTTCCGGCATCGTTAGGGTCTCGTTCAGCAAAGCAGCGCACAACTACGATTTCTGGATCTGAGTACGTGTCGGTCAGGCTTGTGGGGCGGGCAGGCTGTCATGCCGCTCTCATCGGCGACGATGTACCGAGGTCCACGGTATTTAACAGGAGATCCAAATCAGTGCGGTCGAGACGTGCCCCCAGAAGCATCGCCAGGATGCTTAGCCTTTGTACCGTCGCCATCCTCATTGCCAGCGCGCCGCAATCATTTGCTGCGGGACAGCAGTCCGATGTTCCAGCTTGGCTTACGGCCCATATGGGCCAAGGTGACGGTCAGATCGCCCGCCCGGTCCTGCAGAGAGCCCGCGCGCTCTACATGCGCAAGGTGAGTGAAGGCAAGGTCAGGAACCCCTGCTACTTCGCAATGGACGCAACACGTCCCAACGACCCGAGCGACGGCGGCCGGTTTTACATCGTCTGCGAGGCCAGCCAGACATTCCGGGTCGTTTCATCCGGACACGGCAGCGGTCGCGATCTCAAGGGTGTCGTTGATTTCGGCAACGGACGCATGTGTGCCAGGAACTTCGGCAACGCCATGGATTCAAACCTGACGACCGGCGGCTCCTATATGACCGAGGAGACGAAGACGACGTTCAAGGGCTATTACCCTGCCTCGCAGACCAAGGACGTTGCCTATCTCCGTACCTTCCTTCAGTTCGACGGCGAGGGTGAGACCGCAAATGCCCGGCAGCGGGCAATCGGCGGGCATGCCGCAGCAAAGGTCGCCGGCGTCTGCATGAAGAAGGATCCGCAAAGCCCATATGCCAACCGTGACGGCTACGTGCCGCTCGGTAAGCTGGTGGAATATGCCGGTGGCCGTAGCGACGGCTGCACCAGCTGGGCAGCATCGGATGCCAACCAGATCATTTCGATGGTGAAGGACAATCCGACGACACTCTACATCTATCCGGAGTCATCCGATATCAACGCGATCGCAAAGACGGTCGCTGGGGGTCGCTCACCATCGCAGGCGGGATTGTACTGGAACGACTCCTGCCTGAAACAAATCGGCGCTCCGAAGTTCTGGCCGAAGGAATCTCTTGAGCCGGTCATCGTCCAATACAAGAAGGATCATCCGGCGCCGCCAGCAAAGCCCATACCGCTTTGCCAGTAAGCAGCCGTTCTCGACAAACGGGGAGGCAAGAGACGATCCGTCGAAGGGTCACCCTCCTCCTCCCTGTCTTCATGAGGCTCTGGCAGCCGTTTCTTTAAAACGGAGGTTATAAGCGGAAGGGCATGGACTTTTCTGCGTAATTAAGCGATAAAAACACAGGGTTTCGGCGATCTATGGGTTTCTTTTCCATATTTTCTCGCCACTGACGTCGAATTTTTCCGACGATCTACCTGATTGATTTCATTCACTTAAAGTCTAGAAGTTGAAGTTATCGGCAGCTTTGCTTCTCCCAGACATGCGAATGCCATGGGGCACCGTCCGCAAAACCGATGTTTCCATCGGCGCCGCCATTGTGTTTCAAGCCGGGAATTGCTCTCGAAGTGAAGCTTCTGTTGAGGGGAATCCTAACGATCTAGGCCAATTTCTGTGTACCTCCGGCGGTATTGGCCCTCAGCAGGGACATCAGCATTGGACCGATCGCAAACTCTCCCTTCTGGCTTCGGCGTGTGAGATCGCGGAGATAAGCGCCAGCGGATTTGATATGCGAGGTTCTCTCCAGAATGCAGGCTATCACCGTCGCGGTGTTCTCCGGCCCCAGGATCGCGCAGGCCTGATGGTGGGCCTCAGGGCTGATATCAAGCATTGATTTGACGACGACCGAGGCTGTCATCAGATCGCGCCAATTTCCGATCCTGCCGTTGGGACCGTAGGCAGCAATTTCCGGGCAAGCTCTCATAACGATGTCGAGGGGAAATGCTTTGACTGCGATAGGTTCGTTCTTGAGCCTCTCTGGGCGCGGCTCGGTTGCGGCAGGTGAAAGCCCGTTTTCTTCAAGCGAGCGATTTAAGGGCGCCACGTGAGGGTTTGGCTGCATCTCTACCGAAGCCACGGACAACACAGCGCGCTGTTTTTGCCGTTGCGCTTCAGATTCAGATAGGGATTCTGAGTCTGAATTCTGTATGTGCCGCTCATTTTGATAGGGATTGCCGCTTGGTTTTGTTGTTTTTGCGTGTTTTTCCAATCGGTTGACGATTTCGTCCTGCAGTCGACCGAGTTTCGACAGCAAAGCTTCGAGCTCTTGGATATTCGGCGAGCGTGGAAGACTGTCGATGAGGCTACGGAAGCCGGAATGAACGGCCTCCCACTGACCCTCGACGCCGTCTGAGAGCGCTGTTTCGATAAGCTTGAGGATATCACGCCTGTGAAGGCTGACGCGCTCTCTCAGGCTCTGCAGATGAAGACGCTCGGCGACGACCTCGGCAGCGAGATATTCGATCTCTTCCGCGCGAGAAACCAGAGGAGCCAGCGAAAAACCATAGGCCTCGTTGACCTCCCCAGCCCTGCTTCTGCGAGCATAGCGTTTGCCGTTCGGACTATCGCGCCGGACGATAAGACCAGCTTCGATCAGCGCCGCAAGGTGACGGCGGATGGTTTGCTCGGCCATGCCATGGGCGCGCAGAGACAATTGTGCGTTCGAAGGGAACACGACCAGGTTAGCTCCATCCGAGAGTTCATTCTTCGGATAGAAGCTCAGAAGCGCGCTGAGAACGGCAAGCGCTCGGTCCGTCACACCAAGAATAGGCTTGGCTTCGCAGAGCGCACGATGGATCTTCCACTTATCGACCGACTTGGCTGGCCTGGCATGTTCAGCCCTTTTCTGAGCTATCAACATGCCAAGCGTCATCGGCCGCCGCCCAAAGGGCGTCGTCACGTATTCAGTGTCCATTTTTCTTCACCTACGTTGAGGCAAAAGAAATTTGCTCACCAAAACGATGCCAAAGACTCTTGACTGTGATTCGGGGAAATGCGATTCTCGATGTGCTTAAGATCGGAGAAGGGCTTCCACGATGGTATCGTTTGGGGGCCTTTTTCTTTTGCGGCTTACGTTTCCTTTCCCTGCTGGAACTCAGTGAAGAGACCCTTCAGTCTCTCCTGCACAAACTGGTCGAATCCAGGTGCCGCCTTGCTGTCGAAAACAAAGGTGGCACGCGCTGGCGTTCTCTTAAATGTCACGGGTACACCGGATATGGCGGATGGTTCCACGATCGGCTTTGTGGATGCAGGCTTGCCAATCGCCAGAGCCATGGCCTGCTGAAAACGTTCATCACTGGATAGCTTGCGACTGTTGTCCGCGGACAACTCGGCGACAATCGGTTCAGGAGCAACGCCCTCAAGGCGCTCTCCCAGCTCCAACCACCGTCTGCGACCGATCTCCGGCGCCGGGCCAATCGCGCTGATAAGGGCCAGAGGCACCTGCCTCATGACGATCAGCATCTTTGACAAGGCAGCCTTATCCACGCCAAGCGCGGCCATGATGATATCTCTGCCAAAATCACGTTGCTCAAGCCGGAGGGCAAAGAGAGCCCGTTCGATATAGGACAGGTTCGTGCGCGCACTGTTTTCCTGACCTTGGCTTACAACGAGCTGATCGTCGGTAAGTTGACGGACAACGGCACGCACCTTGATGCGAAGTTCCTTTGCCGCAGCCAGGCGCCTGTGCCCGTAGGCAACCTGATAGCGCCCTCTGGCCTCGGGATGCGGGCGCACCAGGATGGGTACCTGCTGGCCGTGTTCGCGTATCTGCTCGACGAGCTGACCAAGCTCAACCGGATCGATCTCAAGGCGGTCGGTGACGAAGGAACCATCAACGAGATCGGGATCGACCTCGACGATGGTCTGACCTTCCGCCAGCTGTCGTTCGAGATCGCTGGCTCGCTCCATCTTTTCGGTGATGTTGCCGAGCGTTCTGGTGATGCCGCCAACGGGGCCGCCGCTTCTTGCCTGCGGCAGAAAGCCGGCAATAGGCCGGGTGTCTTTTGCCGGCGCGGTATCGGCGCGCCCCGTATTCGGAGCCGAAATTTCAATCAGGTTCTTGCGCGCCATCTATCTATTTCCTTCCCCAAGTGGAACGGAGATGCGTCTCGATCTCGCTGTTCACCAGATTGAGCGATTCCAGCGCGCGATCGTAAGTGCCGCGGGTGAACTGAGCTCGTTCGACTTCGTAAAGGGTTTGCTTGGTGACACCGGCATCGGCAACGGCCGTCGACTTGACCATGGCATTGTGGAGCATGCGATTGCCGAAGATGGCTTTCATGAAGCCTGTCATCTGGCTCTGAGGCCCATCGTTCGGCTCGAAGCGGGTGACGAGATAGCGCATCCAGTCGTAGCTGGTGCGACCCCCTGCACTCTCGACCACGGACATGAGTTCGCTGGTCATGGTCAGGAACTGGGACATCGACATGACGTCGAGCATCTGCGGGTGCACGGTGATCAGAATGGAGGTTGCCGCGCAGAGTGCCGACATCGTCAAGAAGCCAAGCTGCGGTGGGCAGTCGATGACGACGACATCGTAGAAACTCTCGATTTCCGTCAAAGCCTCGCCAATACGTGCAAAGAACATCGTCTCTGCCCTGCCTGCGGCCATCGCCCGCGGCGTCTCGTGCTCGAACTCCATGAGTTCGAGATTCCCGGGTATGAGATGCATGTTCGGCGTATAAGTCGATCGAACGATGTCGGAGATCGGCCGTGGCGCCTCATAGCGGATGGCACCGTAGAGCGTTTCGCCCTCGCCCACATCAAGCTCGGGTTGGTGCCCGAACAACGCGGACAAGGAAGCCTGCGGGTCTAGATCTATGGCCAGCACCCGGTATCCTCTGAGCGCCAAATATTGCGCGAGATGGGCCGCCGTCGTGGTCTTGCCCGAGCCGCCCTTGAAGTTCATCACCGAGATAATCTGGAGCTTCTCGGACCCCTTGCGCTGAGGCACGTATTTAGGCGTTCCGTTCCGCTCATCCAGAACCTTGCGGATGCGGTCCATATCGTCGGCGGTGTAAAGCCTGCGGCCGTTTGCCAGCGGGTCCGGTCCATGGCCTTCGGCGGCGATCTGGCGGAGATAGCCTTCGCCGATGCCGATAAAGGCGGCGGCTTCCGCCGGCGAAAACATCCGCATCGTCTTCTGCGACTGAGGCGGGAAGAGCTTTGCCTGGTGTTGCTGGAGCTGATAGGACAGCTCTTGCGCATCTGTTGCCAGAAGCGTCGGAAGGTGCTCTTGTTCGTCCTGGAGCAGGGGACTCGGTTGCATTGTCTTTTTCCCAATTAACTGCGCAATTGTTGCGGAAAGCCACGGAACTACGCAGTTACAATATGCTCCGATTCGTGTCCGTTTTACAAATGCTTAAACAATTGGCATTTTTTCTTGGGTTTTCGCTCAATAGCTGTGCAGGAAACCCGCCTTCAGCCGATCGCATTCCAATGAATATTGAGACTGCGAGATCGGCGCGAGAGGCGGAACTTGCTCTGTTCCGGGGAGCGGTTTCCCGTCCGAAGGTAGTCCGCGGACTACTGGCCTTGCTGAGCGCTGGTGGGTGCCTTCGTGTAAGAAGCTGAGGCGAGTCGTTTAGTGCGGCATATGTTCTCGTTGAACTGGTAGTCCGCGGACCACACCTTAGGCCGATGTGGTCGTTCCCGCTGAGCGAGCTTCCTTATAGAAGTGGGAAAGGTAAGTTTGCAAAGCCATTCATAGCACTCGTTCGCTCAACAGCCGCCACGGCCTCGGCGATCGCTTTATCGAGCCACGCCATCGGAAAGCTTGCGGCGGCCAAGAAGCGAGGCGCGGATCAGGTCTGCTTTGCTGACTGCCGGTGGCGCCGGCTTGGGCTCAGGTTGATGCACGGGTGCCTTGGTCTGTGTCTGCCGCAATGTTGTTAGGCGGTGTTGCGCCGCCAGCCGGTCCTCGCTCGAGAGCGGTTCGGTCGGATTCCCCGAAATATCATGCCGCATCGAGTCAGGCTGCGCGCAGGCAAAATAATATTGCTTGGAATGGAGGAATGCACTGGTTGCGCGGCGAAGCGACATGACGGGCACATCGGGTTTCAAGAGCGGGCGAATTTCACTCCAGAGCCCAAGCGCGAAAGGGCGAACGGGATCGCCTGGCCTGGAAGGCAGAATGTCAATGCGCTGAAGCAGAAGCGTATTGATCGCGTCCGCCTTCTTGACATCGAGCGCGGTTGCCACGATCGGACCATTGTTTGTCATCCAAGGTTCTTCCATGAAATCGTTCCTCTGCCTCGAAATCCATTACGAACTGATTGTGAAGTGATTTTGACGGGGAGTAAAAGAATCCACCGCCGATCTATGATGGCTACGCCGCATATATGAGCGGGTGACAGCTGCAGCAAGTTTTGGTTAACGGGATTTTTATAGTTGGGCGGATAACTTGCATCTGGCCGCGAAAGGTATTGAGTACGCGGCGCCCACTCGGCCGAAAAACGGCCAGCCATAAAGATCTCATTTGCCAATGCCATCAGGTGCAGAGATTTTTTCCCCTCATTGATTGATACAGTGATTGACCTGTCGTCCCCTGACGCAGGAGATCTTTGGGGAGAGTACCCAACTCGCGCCGTGAGCTAAAGATCCATAGCGTCGCAGGCCCACCTTTTTCGGAGATGTTTTGGTATCGGCTATCTGCGGGCGCGCGATATGTCCTTCCCATTTCATAGGAGTCCTGCGAGATCGCCGAAGTCCCCACCGAGCATCGGGATGCCTGACGCTGCGGGACCAAGTGTATTGGGGGGGGAGGGTAGGCCAGGTCAATTTCAGCATGAGATATCGGCCTTGAGTTCTATCTCCGTCCATTCGGTTCACGTCTCGCCACTCCAGACGGAAACAGTTTGGGCACCAGAATGGCGAGAGGTTTAAATATGTCGGTGATAACCCGCTCAGGTTTTGCGAGTGCCGGTTGGCGAATGCTCGCTGTGGCGGTACATACGGCATCGTGATCGGCCAAGCCTGAGTCTGAGTCGATGAGCCGCCTTCTGGAGAGATATCTTGAGCATCAAAGCATTTCTGTCTCTGAGCGCTGTTCTATCGCTTTCATTTGGCTCGAGTGCCCTGGCCTTCGATAAAGCGACTTTTTTCGATGCGGCGCTCTGCAAGCCGGCCTATACGACGGCCTCGGCCACGAAAATGTACGACGAAGCGGAGAAGCTTGCGAAGGCCGACATGTCGCTGATGACGGCGGCTATCTACAAGTTGCCCGGGGACTTCGGCCGGCAGGGTTTCAAGACAAGCGAACTCGTCTTTGCCGGTTTGAGCTTTGGCGTTCTGGTTGAAGGTTTGCGGGCCGACGACCTCGCCAAGGCCTATCAGTTGAAGTCGGACGATCTTGGCAGCCTTCTAGGGACGGCGACGAAGGCGTACGCACGCGCCCTGCCGAAGTCTGCTCAGCCGACTGCCGATATGGGGATCGTATCGATCATTGCCCGTGAATCCGCCGCCTTCCCGGGCAAAACACTACTCGCCTGCGAATTCGTGACGAATGAGGATCGCGAGGCCATGAAGCAGCTTCAGGGAAAATGAAACTATCGCATAGTGCATTCAGTTCCGGCGACCGCGCGCAGAAGGTACGCGCGGGGTATCCCATCGGGGCACCTGCTCAATTCAGTGAGCATTCTGTTAGCGAGAGCAGGGGCTTGAGGTCAATGACCGCTCTTGATCAGCAGCGGCGGCCCTACTTGAAGGCAGCATCGCCAACGGAAGTTATGCGTTATTTTGTTTCCCATATGGAAAAGGCCATAGCTAATTCATATGGTTAATATTGCCTAAATTTCGGACGGCGTTGGGCAGAAGCACGTACGCGGGGCAGAAGGGGTGGCAGCTGTGTTGATCGGTACGCCGTGGGCGTTATTGCAGATTGACAAGTCTGATGGGATCAATGATCTTTATATTAGGCCTGTGCAGCCTGCCGCTCGCGCCAAGTTTGGTTTGGTGAATGCACTTGGATACCGGGTTCGACTTCCAGCCCTTTCGGCAGTCGGTCAGCAATGCGAGCACTGACAAATAGATTGCCATGGAGGAACTGGAATGTTCAACACCGTCGCTATCAAAGGCATGGCAAAGGCCATGCGTGACGCTCTCAGCAGTCGGAAAATCGATCTTTCTCATAGCGAATGCCTTGAGTTGATTGCGAAGCAATTCGGTATGAAAGATTGGAATGCGCTTGCCGCTGTGCTCGGGCCAAAGGGGGTAGAAAAACCACTTTTCTTCTCCGTGATTGGCGAAGAAATGAAGCTTCACAGGACAACAGAGAAGCTCAATGTGAACGACACTGATCTGTCGGGATCGACCTTCAACGATGCAAATCTCTCAGGCACGACGTTCAATCAAATTAATTTTTCTGGAGCTAGGTTCAACGATAGCAATATGAGCGGATGGTACGTCAATGACGTCAATCTTTCGGGCTCGCGCTTTCAAAACATCAACTTTTCTGGGGTTGAGTTCGCCAACTGCCGGCTTATGGGTGCGACACTCGACGGCATACCTTTCGAAGAGATGGTCGAGGCGTATGAGAAGTCGCAGAACTCCTAGGTATCGCGGGTGAGGCGTCCATCCATTCTATGAAAACAGCTGTCGCAATAGTCTGCAATCGTGACCGACTAATGCGACAGCGTTCCCGAGGCTTCCCGCAGACCATCAGGACGAGGCATTGTCTCCGGATGAGTTGCGGCACTTCGCGCCTATCGCAAAACGCTTCTTGATCCTGTCGACCGGTGTTCCATCCGATAGGGGGACTTGAGCGAGCCTGTCATAGGTCTCGAAGCCCATCTTCTCGTAATAGGCAAGACCACTGACGTTGTCGGCGCGAATAGTCGCATTGATGAATTCGAACCCGAGCTCTTCTGCGGCAGCTCGGGTTGCGGGGAAGAGAGCGCTTCCCACGCCGCGTGCGCTTGAGTTCATACGGGCAAATGTCGCGATGTCGGCGAATCCTTTCGGTGGATCTCCATATAAGCTCAGGGACTGAAAACCGACGAGCAATCCGTCGTGTTCGGCAACGTGGCAAACGAGGGCGAACTCGCCATCGATGAACCACTCCGCAAATTCCTCAGCCGAAAGCGGCGTCTCGAGCGCGGTGGTTCCGCCGGCCCGGATGATTTCATTCAGGAGACCGGATAGTTCCTTGGCGTCGACAGTGACGGCCTTTCGAATATGCATGCTTTTGTTACCCCGTTTTTAGGCTGAGAACGAATTGGCGCCTGGAAAATGCAGGTGACGGCTTAGCCCATGGTGCCGTCAGTGCGGCTTGCGGCACAACTTTTGAAGATCATCGCTCAGCCCTGCAATTTGAAGCAGCCAAGGAAATCCCTAGCCGAAAGTCGGAGCGATTACGATCGATAAACTCAACCGACCTGCGGCATTTTGATGCCTTCCCCGACAGGTCCTGGGGCGCCGCATATATTTGATCGCGCACAATGATCCCGGCTTCCGAGCTCTCCTTCCCCGGGCGTCTTTTCGGTGGGGGTAGATGAAGTTCAATAGAGAGTACTAATTTTGCATCGCAGTATTTATTCGCCGCTTTCAATCTCGTTAAAACATTAATTTCTCAGAAATAATTCCAATTCTTTCTTGATGATTAAAAGTCATACTGATGTCGCAGGGAATATTGGGATGAAGATATACTGTTTATTAATTCAGCGCATCTAGCTTCGTTAAAATACAAGCGGTTCGGTCGTGGTTTGCCGCTTGCGGAATATTGTTTCTGTCAAGGCACGCGGGGGGCGGGCCGCGCGATTGCAGCGCCACCCAAGAAGGTGGTGATATGATTTTGAAATCCGCAACTAGCCGCAATATTTTCGCTGTCGCCGCATGCGGCGTGATCGCCACGGTGGCCGCTTCGGCCATCCTGTTCGATTCCGCCTACACGACGATCCGCCGGTCCAGCCTCGATCAGATGCGGGAGATCGCCGACACCACGGCGGCCGGATCCGAAAAAGCCCTGGGATCATCGATCACCATCGTCAATTCGCTCGAGACCGTCCTTTCAACCATGAAGGAAACGGGCAATGCAAACCGGACGGCCGCCGACGATCTCCTGAAGAACATGCTCGAAGACAATCCGGCGGCGCTTGGCGTCTGGACCGGCTGGGAGCCGAACGCCTTCGATGGCAAGGATAAGGATTTCGCCGGCAAGGACGGCAATGATGCGACCGGCCGCTATATCCCATACTGGGTTCGCAGCGGCGGCAAGATTACGCATGTTCCGCTCGCGGACTATACCGTTTCCGGCGCAGGGGACTATTACCAGCTCCCCTTCAACCAGCAGAGGACCGTGGTCATCGAGCCCTATTCCTATGCGATCGATGGCAAGCAGGTTCTGATGACCTCCATCGCCAAGCCAATCATGATCGATGGCAAACCTGTCGGCGTTACCGGTCTCGACATCGCCCTCGATGACGCCCAGAAAGCCATTTCCACGATCCATCCCATGGGCACCGGCTTCATGAGCCTGGTCACCGGAGGAGGGGGGATGATCAGCCATCCTGACGGCACGCTCATCGGAAAGAATATCAAGGATGGCGGCGCCCAGACGGCTGGTTGGGACCAGCTGATCGCCAGCCCCGGCGCCGAACGCGAGATTACCGGTCCCGACGGCAGCGTCTATTTTGCCGTCGCCGAGCCGGTGAAACTGACCGACGGCATATCCTGGTACGCGATCGTGGCTGTGCCGAAGGCCACCGTATTCGCGCAGGTCGACAATGTCGTGAAGAACGCGATTGCGGTCACCTCGATCGCCGCCGTCCTCCTTGGCCTTGCCGGCTGGCTGATCGCCCGGCGGTTCGTTCGCCGTATCGAGAATGTGATCGGCGAAACCGACCGGATCGCCAATGGCGATCTGAATGTGACGCTTAAAGATCGCGAAGCCCGCGACGAAATCGGGGATCTTTCCCGCTCGCTGAATATCCTGCTGGAAAGCAATCGTGAAAAGCTGCGGCTCGAAGCCGAGGCAGAAGCCAGCCGTGCGACACAGGAGACGGAGCGCGCCGAGCGCGCCCGCGTCAACGACGCCCAGGAAGCGGAAGTGAAATTCGCCGTTGGCGAACTCGCCGCCGGACTGGCGCAGCTTTCGGACGGCAACATGACGGCCAGGCTCGACCGGCCGTTTACATCGGCGCTTGACGAGATTCGCGGCAACTTCAATGCCTCGGTCGAAAAGCTGCAGGCCGCGATGATTTCCTTCTCCGAGAATGCATCCGTGATCCAGAGCGGATCGGAGGAAATCCGCGTGGGTGCGGACGATCTCGCCCGACGTACGGAACAGCAGGCGGCTTCGGTTGAAGAGACGGCCGCAGCGCTCGAGCAGATCACCACCTCCATCAAGGATTCGACCACGCGCGCCGAAGAAGCCGCAGCTTTGGTCGGCCGCACGAAGGACAATGCCGAACGTTCCGGCGAAATCGTCCACAGCGCGGTCGAGGCGATGAACGGCATCGAACGCTCCTCGCAATCGATCTCCAACATTATCGGTGTGATCGACGAGATTGCCTTCCAGACAAACCTGCTTGCCCTCAATGCGGGGGTCGAGGCTGCCCGCGCCGGCGAAGCCGGCAGAGGGTTTGCCGTTGTCGCCCAGGAGGTTCGTGAGCTGGCTCAGCGCTCCGCCACGGCGGCCAAGGAAATCAAGGCGCTGATTCATTCATCCGGAGATCAGGTCAAGAAAGGTGTCAGTCTCGTTGGGCAAACCGGGGAGGCCCTGCGCGCAATCGTTCAGGAGGTCCAGCAGATCGACAGCAATGTACAGGCGATCGTGCAGTCAGCCCGAGAACAGTCGACCGGCCTGCAGGAAATCAATACCGCCGTCAACCAGATGGACCAGGCAACCCAGAAGAATGCGGCGATGGTAGAGGAATCCAATGCCGCGTCCCATACGCTGGCAAGCGAGGTCTCGTCACTCTCGGCCCGCCTCGGGCAGTTCAAGCTGGACGGTGCCGCAGGAAAGGTGGTTTCGCTGGGCAACTCGGCACCGGGAAGAAGTGCAGGCCCCTCGAGAACCGCCGCGGCCACCCCCAGCGCCGGGCTTTCCGGCCAGAGGGCACTGGGCGAGAGACTCCGCTCCGCCTTCAAAGGGGCTGCGCCGGCAGCGGCAGACCCTGCATGGGAAGACTTCTGATGTTTCCCATGCCCTTCGAAGCGATAAGATTCGGATAGCTACCGCAGCACGTGCCACAGCATCGACCATCTGATCTGGCTCAGACTTCCTTGAGCCGGATCGAGCCCTTCAGGCTTCCGATCAACGTAGCACTCGCCTCGTTCAAGCCCAGCACATCGGCGGGGATATGATGCGCCTTGAAACGCTCGACCACCTTGTCGAGGGCGGCAACGGCGGTGATGTCCCAGAAATGGGCGCGCGACACGTCGATAAGAACTGTCATGCCATTGGCTTCTTCGATATCGAAAGCCTCTACGAACACATCCGCCGATGCGAAAAACACCTGGCCTGTCACGCGGTAGGTCAGCCGCTTCGCCGTAGCGTCCGTCTCGGTATCGACTTGCAGAAGGCGAGCGACCTTGAACGTGAAGAACACACCGCTCAAAAGCACGCCGACCGTTACACCCAACGCCAGGTTCGAGCTGAACACCGTAACGAGGACGGTCAAGACCATCACGGCGCTCGACGTCTTCGGGTGAACGACCATTGCCTTCAGAGACGACCAGTCGAATGTGTCGATCGACACCATCACCATGATGGCCACCAGTGCGGCGACGGGAACCTGCGACACCCATGGCTTGAGGAGAACCATCAGGATCAGCAGGAGCGCGCCTGCAAACAAGGTCGAGAGACGCCCGCGTCCGCCGTATTTCACGTTGCTGACCGTCTGGCCGATCATGCCGCAGCCGGCGATGCCGCCGAACAGGCTCGCTGCGGCATTGGCGACGCCAAGGCCGGCGCATTCCCTGTTCTTCGAGCTGGGCGTGCCGGTGAGGTCGTCGACGACACTGGCCGTCATCATCGATTCCAGCAGGCCCACCATGGCGATGGCGAGCGCCGGCCCGGCGATTATCCTGAGGGTTTCCAAAGTCAGGGGAACGGTGGGCCAGCTCAGGATTGGAAGCGAGTCCGGCAACTTGCCGAGATCGGCAATTGTCATGACGGGCAGCCGCAGGGAGATCGAGGCGACGGTCAGGATGAGGATGCAGATCAACGGCGAGGGGATCGCCGTCGTGATCCTTGGTACGAGGTAGATGATCGCAAGCCCTGCGGCAAGCATGGCATAGCCAAGCCAGCCTCCGCCGATGATGTGGGGAAGCTGGGCCCCGAAGATCAGGATCGCCAGCGCATTGACGAAGCCGGTGCGGACGGACTTCGAGACAAAGCGCATGAGGACTCCGAGGCGCAAAAGCCCGAACGCGATCTGGAAAAGGCCGGCGAGCAAGCCGGCGGCAAAAAGGTAAGGCACGCCATGGGCATGGACCAACGGCGCCGCGACAAGGGCGACTGAGCCCGCCGCGGCCGAGATCATGGCGGGACGACCGCCGGTAAAGGCGATGACGATGCCGATAATGAAGGAGGCGAAGAGGCCGACCTGAGGGTCGACGCCCGCAACGAAGGAAAAGGCAATGACCTCGGGGATCAGCGCGAACGTCGCGACGGCTCCGGCGAGCATTTCGCGCGTGGGATTGGCGGACCAATCCCGGCGGATGGATGAGAGTTTCATGTGATGACGGTCTCGCAAAGCATAGCGAACACGCTGGGTGCAGCGGTTTTGGGTGACATGCTGGTTTTGCGTGGTCTGGCGGATCGGCGGCCAGAAGAGCCACCCGGAGTTTCACCGGGTCCGTGGTGAGTACGCTGCTTATGGCCAGAATTTTTCCGCGACGCAACGTGAAATTTTTGCCGCCGTCATGCCCGCGCCAGGGCACCTGTGCCGATGCCCTGGTTCTTCGTCTAGATAACTCTTGCCTAGGCCAGCTGATCTTTGGCCAGGTGGTAAAAGTACATGGCTCCACGCTCTAGGATGTCATCGTTAAAGTCGTAGGTCGTGGTGTGGAGGCCGGAGCTGTCGCCATTGCCGATGAGGACATAGGCGCCTGGAACTCTTTCGAGCAGGAACGAGAAGTCCTCGCTCCCCATCAGGGGAAGGTCGAGTTCGGTAAACGAATCCTCGCCGAAGTGCCGTTTGATCGTCGACTTCGCCGCCTCCGCGGCATCCTTGTCATTGATGGTCGCGGGATAGCCGACCTGCCAGTCGAGTGAGATATCGGCACCATAGCTCTTCGCCTGAAACGTTGCGATCTGCTCTACGCGTTCGCGTATCTCTTCACGCACCTTCGGGTTCATGGCTCGCATGCTGATCTCCAGCACAGCGGTGTCGGGAATGATGTTGGATGCCGAGCCCGACAGGAAAGCGCCAACGGTGACAACGGATGGCTGGTGGGGCGAGATGTTGCGTGACACCAGCGTCTGCAGTGCCATCACGATGCTGGAGCCGACGACCACGGGATCGACGGTCAATTCCGGTTGTGCACCATGACCGCCCTTGCCCTTCACCGTCAGCGTCAGGACGTCGATCGAGGCGGCAACCGGTCCGGCGCGGGTTGCGAAGGCGCCGGCCGCGATGCCGGGCCAGTTATGCAGCGCGAAAACCCGCTCGCAGGGAAAGCGCTCGAACAGGCCGTCCTCGATCATCAGCTTGCCGCCGCCGAAGTTTTCTTCCGCCGGCTGGAAAATGAAATGCACGGTTCCCGAGAAATTCTTGTCTTGCGACAGCGCCCAGGCGGCACCGAGAAGCATGCTGGTATGGCCATCATGGCCGCAGGCATGCATGGCGCCGGGATGCTGGCTGGCATAGGGAAGATTGGTTTCCTCATGCATGGGCAAGGCATCGAAGTCTGCGCGGAAACCGATGGCACGATTGCTGCTGCCGGCGCGAAGGGTAGCGACGATGCCTGTGGTGGCGAGGCCACGCGTTACCTCAAAGCCCCATTTCTGAAGCTGCTCCGCAATGAAATCCGAGGTCTTGAATTCAGACAATCCGATCTCGGGCATCTGATGCAGGCTATGGCGGATCTCGATGAGATCGGGGAGAAAGCCTTGGAAGTCGATATCGCTCATTGCGGTCCTCATGCCATCTGAAGGAATTGACGAAGTCGCGGGGATTCCGGATTGCGCATCATGGTCTCCGGCGCGCCGCGCTCCTCGACCAGGCCTTTGTGAAGGAAGATCACCTCGCTGGAGATATCGCGGGCGAGCGCCATTTCGTGGGTGACCATCACCATGGTGCGGCCCTCTTCGGCCAGCTTCTTGATCACCTGAAGCACCTCGTTGACGAGTTCCGGGTCAAGGGCGGATGTCGGCTCGTCGAAAAGCATCACTTCCGGGCTCATGGCGAGCGCGCGGGCAATCGCCGCGCGTTGTTGCTGCCCGCCGGATAGCTGCGCCGGATATTGATCGCGCTTCGGCGTGATGCCGACTTTCTCCATCAATACCTCGGCTTCGGCAATCGCATCCTTGCGGGACGTGCCGAGAACATGGATCGGACCTTCGATGATGTTTTCGAGGATTGTACGGTGAGACCAGAGATTGAAGCTCTGGAAGACCATGCCGAGGCGGGTACGGATATGTTCGAGCTGCCGCGGATCGGCCGCATGCAGCTTGCCGCCGCGCGACGGTGCCGTGCGGATCGCCTCGCCTGCGACCGAGATTTCGCCCTTGTCCGGCGTTTCGAGATAGTTGATGCAGCGCAGTAGGGTGCTTTTGCCCGAGCCGCTGCTGCCGATCAGCGAGATCACGTCGCCCTTGCGGGCCTCAAACGAGATGCCCTTCAAGACCTCGACGCTGCCGAAGCTCTTATGGATGTCTCGTACCGAAAGTGCAGTCTCGACCATTTCAATTCCTCCCGAGGCTTTCGAACTCACGCACGAACGGCGCGATAGCGCGTCATGCGGAATTCGACGACGTTCATGATCCGGGTCAGGATGAAGACCACGGCGAAATAGATGATGCCGGCGGCAATCAGCGGCTCGAAGATCAGCAGAGATTGACGCTGCAGCATGCGCGCTGTCCCCATCACTTCCAGAATTGTGATGGTCGAGGCGAGCGATGTCGTCTTCAACAGGATGATCAGATCGCTTGTGAGAACCGGCAGGCAATGGCGGAACGCCTGCGGCAGCGTCACGCGCCGAAGGATCGTCCATCGCGTCATGCCGATCGAAAGCGCGGCTTCGATCTGGCCGCGGGGGATCGCCTGGATGGCGCCGCGAATGACTTCGGCATTGTAGGATGCCTGGTTCAGACTGAGGGCCGCGATCGCATACCAGAGGCCATCGCGCAGATAGGGCCAGAGGAAGCTGTGGCGGACCCAGGTGCCGGGCAGGATCTGACCGAGGCCGTAATAGACCAGGTAAATCTGCACCAGCAGCGGTGTCCCGCGAAAGGCGAAAGTGAAGGCGAAGGCGGGCCAAGCGAGCAGCCGGTATTTCGACAGGCGGGCAAGGGCTGCAAGCGTGCCGATGATCAGGCCGAAGATGCCGGCCGTTGCCGTCAGCAGCAGCGTGAGCGGCGTTGCCTTGATGAGGGCGGGTAGAAAGGAAATGACGTTGGTGATCGTTTCCATCAGCGATGCCCCCGGTTCAGGTAGTGCTCGATGCGGCTGATCAGGAACACCGACACCAAGGTAATGAGCAGGAAGAGCAGGGCGGTAAGACCGTAGAAGAGAATGTATTGCTTTGTGCTCGCGGCCGCTCGGTAGCCGGTGTAGAGCAACTCGCTGAAGGAGCCGAGCACCGAAATGATGGCGCTCTCCTTGGTAATGGAGAGCCAGAGATTGCCCATTCCCGGCACCGCGTGGCGCATCATCTGCGGAAGTATGACGCGGATCAGGATCTTGCGTCGCCGCATGCCGATCGACACGGCGGCCTCGATTTGTCCCGGCGGCACCGCGAGATAGGCTGATCTGAGAACCTCGGTCATGAAGGCGCCGGAGACGAAGGCGAGCGCGATGATGGCTGCCCAGAAGGGGCTGAACTGAAAGCCGTCATCGACGAGGCCGGCATATTTCAGGAACCGTTCAGCGCCGCTTGCGACGGAGAAATAGAGCAGAAGGATGACCAGGAGTTCCGGCAGCGAGCGCACGACGGTCGTATAAAGTCCGGCCGCAAAGCGTAGGGATCGATGGTGCGAAAGCTTGCCCGCGGCGCCGAGAAAGCCGAAGCCTACGGCCACTATGTAAGAGATGATCGAGACCTGAAGGGTCATCAGCAGACCCCAGGCGAAATTGCCGCCCCAGCCTTCCGGGCCCCAGCCGAGCAAGTGCCAATATGAGTCCATGCATTCTACCTGCTCGATCCGGCTTTGCTTTTGAAGTGAGCCGGTCGGCCCTTGTTGTTGCCGATAGTGCGGGATCAGGCGCCGTCTGGTCTGCAAGGCTGCGATGAGGCGCTAAGAGCGATTTCGCGACAAAGGCAGAAGGAGGGCGGGTGGCCGCGGCGTTGCGGGCGCGGCCGAAGCCGCGCCCGATATCACGCCATTACTTTTTGTTGAAGATCCACTTGTCGACCAGCTTCTGCGTCGTGCCGTCCTTGTCGAGCTCGGCAAGCGCCGTGTCGATCTTGGTCAGCGTGTCGGCATCACCCTTGCGGATGGCATAGGCAACGCCTTCGCCAAGCGTGGTGTTCTTCGGAACAGTGAGCTTCACTTCATAATCGGCACCGGCATCCGACTTCAGGAAGGTCTGGATGTAGAGATCCGGGATCAGAACATAGTCGACGCGACCGGCGATGAGATCGGCAACGGAGTTGTCGGCCGTGTCGTAGCTCTTGGCTTCAGCACCCTTCAGGTATTTCGCGACATAGGCCGCCTGAACGCTGGAGGTCTGGACGCCGATGATCTTGCCGGAAACGATTGAGGGATCGATGATTTTGCCTGAACCATCGGGCGCGTCGACAGTGGTGATCTTCGCGCTGTCGGACTTGGCGCCGACAAAGGACGTGCCTTCGGTGTAGTACGGCGTGCTGAAATCCACGACCTTGCGACGATCGTCGGTGATCGAGAAGGCGCCGATGATGAAATCGACCTTCTTTTCGTTCAGCGACGGGATGAGGCCGTCCCAGGCCATCTGCTTGATGTCACACTTTGCCGTCAGTTTTGCACAGACCGCGCGGGACAGATCGGCTTCGAGGCCCTCCCATTCGCCGGCCGCATTCACCTGCGTGAACGGCATATAGGGCTCGGGTGTCATGCCGAGGCGGATCGTGTCCTCGGCGTGAGCAAGGCCGGCAGACAAGATAAGTGCGACGCCGGCCGCGATTGTCGATTTGAAGCTATGCATGCTGTTCTCCCAGTTTGTTTTTAAGTTTGTTTTATCGGCCGTTGCGGAACCAGCGCAGCGACATGCAGGACAGGCCCGCATCAATCTTTCCGATTTGGGTCGTCTGCAAAGGCACGACCTTGTAGCCGAGCTTGTCGAGCATCTCGATCGTGCGCGGGAAGTCCGAACCGACCATAACGACATCGTTGACGCGCAATGCGTTGGCGGCAGGCTCTTCGCCTTCCGGAATGATGATCTGCTTGAAATCCTTGAAGACGCCGGAGCGGGCGAGGCGGGCCGTCGAGAGCACGCTTTCGTCGTCGAGCAGCGAGCAATCCGTCTTGAAATGCAGTACGCCTTCTGGCGTCGCGACGATCTCAGCCTTGCGGCCGAGCTTGGCGATGCAGGCGACGAGGGCTTCGGCACCGACCTTGTCGGTCCGCGCGGAAAGGCCGATCATGACGCTCTTCGGCGTCGTCAGCACGTCGCCGCCATCGGCAAAGCCGGGGCTCGGAAGGTCGAGGACGGTTTCGAACATGCCGCGAAGCGTCGGGGTGATTTCAGCCGTTTCGCCGACGCGGGTTGCAGCACCAGGACGAAGCAGGATCGCGCCTTCCGGGAAGACGAGCGCCGGGTCTTCGACAAAGACCGAGTCGGGGAAGGCTTCGAGGGCGGGAAGAATGGTCACTTCGACACCGGCATCGCGCATGGCGGCGATATAGGCGTCGTGTTCGGCCTTGACGCCATCATAGGTCGGGTTGCCCCGATCGTCGGCGCGAAGGCCGTTGACGACCGAGCGCGAGGGCTCGCGCACGATGACCGAATTGAAGTGATAGACTGATCTTGCTTGCGACATTTCCAAGTACCTTTATGTTCTTGACGGCTTCTCTATCCGGCTCACCCGGCGGCGTAAAGCAATTGTGTGGCTGCCGGATCGCGGCGCGACAGGTGGATTCCGGCGAGCATGCAGCGCACCGACCCACCGGCCAGTTCTATGGTCGCGACATCGAAGGGCAGCAGTTTTGCCGACTGCTCGATGGCCTCGGCCTGGCCTGCGTCGAGGGCTGCGTGAGCCCTGGCAGACAATACGACCACCCTGCCGCCTCGGCCTTCCAGCTCGATGGCATTGCCGGCGAAGTTCTCGATCTGCTCGATCGAGAGATCGATCACCTTGCGGCCGGTCTCCTCGAGCCTTGCGATGATCTCCTGGCGGCGGGCAACATCCGGGATCATCTGAGATCCAAGAAGCGCAAAATCCGTTCCGATGCACATCAGCACGTTCGTGTGGTAGATCGATTTGCCGTTCCGATCGACGGCATCGAAAACCATCGGCTCGAAGTTGAAATGGGTGCAGAAGCGCTCCAGCGCGACTTCATTGGTGCGGTTGGAGCGGACGGCATAGGCGACGCGGCCGATATGATCGAGCACCATGGCGCCGGTGCCTTCCAGATAGACATGGTCCTTTTCGAGGCCCGAATAGTCGATGACGTCCTGGACGCGATAATCGGTCTTCAGCATCTCGATCACATCCGTGCGCCGCTCGCTCTGACGGCTGGCGGAATACATCGGATAGATGGCGACATGGCCGCCCGAATGCGTGGAGAACCAGTTGTTGGGAAAGACCGAGTCCGGCGTCGTGGCGGTCTTGTCTTCGAAGACATGTACGGTAATGCCAGCCGATGCGAGGCCTTCGGCCATGCGCGTCACTTCGTCGAAGGCCGCACTTGCGATTGCCGTTGCCGCACGCCTTTCGTCGTTCGACTGGAACGAGTTGTCGTTGGCGGTCATCGGATTCGGGGTGAAATGATGCGGCCGGATCATCACAACTGACTTCGGGGCCTGTACGGATAGTTTACTCATGCTTCAGGCGACACTCCGCGGCAAAGTGGAGGCTGACTGGCGAAAAAGCCGCGATGATTACGGGCATTCTCTGGCTTGGCATCGCACTGCAGCTTCGTCTTCGACTTGCCTGGCAAGCCGAGGCTCTGTTTCGAAGCGCTCGCGGCGACGAGAATCTTCGCCGGTCGAGCCAGCTCGACAACATCGCCGACGCCTACAGATTGAACCACGTTTCCAGCCTCCTCAGGAAATTTGATGAGGCAGCGTAGGTAGGCATAGCGTCAGTTGAAATTCGAGAACTGTAGAAATTCTTGCAGTAAATCTAGCAAATTGCACTGCCGCTTTGTGCAAACCGCCAGAGATGTTTTTGATTGCTGTATTGGGGCTTGATCTCGACGACCGCGATGAGCGGCATCCAGGCCCTTGGAAGATCAAAGTCCGGGCGCCTGAGGCCTCTTGTCGAACCTTCCGTCTGACGGTTGGTCGAGGAGAACCGGCGCATCTAAATCCCGTATCAATGGGAACCCGAACAGGTCTGCATCGTTTCTGAAAGACGAATTGTCGTAAACCACCAGGAGAATGCAATGGCCGATATCAAGCTGGACAAGGACGTCAACGTTCAGATCGAGGAGCTGCGCAACCAGCTGGACAAGCTTTCGACAGACCTGGCCGGCAGGATAGACCTTGCATCGGAACGTGCCGATGAAGCGCTGTCTTCCGCCAAGGCCAAGGTTTCCGACGTTGCGGACATGGCGCGCAGGGAGGGCCGGAATGTGGTCCAGGCCGCAAGGGAAAACCCGACGGCAACAAGCTCGGTGCTCTTTGCGACCGCGCTGGTCGGTTTCTTCGCTGGCCTGGTCGTCGGCAAGCTTGCGGACTGACGTAAGTCATCAGGATCTGCCCGTTACGTCCGACCTGTCATGGTCAAGGCGCAACGATGGTGATCGTGCGGATGCCCCATTGCATCTGCACAACCCCGCACGGTGATGAGCCGGAGCGGGGTTTTACTTTGGTCAGATATGGTGAGAGCTGGCTTGGTCGCGTGTCATCTTGCTGAGGATGGCGACCTTCGCTTGGGGCTCGCAAGCAGGCCCTCGCGCTGCAGTTTCTTCCGCATGGCTTTGCGGTGCCTACTGACGGCCTGCGCCTTTTCGCGGATGCGACGCTCGGACGGCTTTTCATAGGCCCGTCGTTCCTTCAGCTCCCGGAACAGCCCCTCGCGCTGCATCTTTCGTTTCAGCGCTCTCAGCGCCTGTTCGACATTGTTGTCTTTTACCAGAACCTGCATTTTGTTCTCCTTGTTGTTGGCGTTGATAAAACAATGGTCGCCGTCAGCCGAGTTGCTCGGCGACCAGCTGCTGAAGCTCCCTGCGCGTCAGCAGGCAGGGATAGGGCTTCCAGTTCTTGTCGTTGGGCCGGTTGCCGGCCTGTTCCCGTTCGCACGGCTTTGCCGCCGCAATCGCAGGCGTAATGTTTGGTGTGTTCAATAGAATTTCCTTCGCCGGCCATCGGCCAGCGTTAATGACAGTGTGTTGTGGGGGCGCCCGTCACGTCACAAGACGGAGTGCAAAGCCTTAGGCTTCGCGGCTACCCGGTGTAGCCAGGGACGCTGTTTCAGCTCGTAAAATGGGTATTCAGAAGTGGCATTGCAAGGACGGGTCATTTCGCCCGAGCTTCAGCCCCAAGCCTTGCATCCGGCGGAAGGCCGCCAAAGGCAGCGCTTTCCAACCACTAGCTCAAGGCGCTCACTTGTTGGTGCGGTCGAGCAGAATGCTCATCTCGTCAAAGCGGCGCTTGCGGTCGGCATTCGTATCGTTCGCCGAGTAGCAGACATCGGACACACAGAACCGCGTTAGATGGTAAGGCGGATCGGTCTTGTCGAACTCGCATTCGAAGCTGTCGCTCATATCGGATTTCGCGGTTCCCGGCCGGATCGAATAGGTCAGCCGGACACCGGGTGGCTTCAATTCAGGAAAGGATTGGACGATGCCGACATTGAGATGATCGGTCAGCAGAAAATTCCTGGCGGCAATCTGGCATGTGTTCTCGAGCTGGGGTGACTGAGCCTCTGCTGCTGCCGGTGCGAACAGGGCGGCGCCTGTCAGTGCGAGGCCCATCATTGCTGCTGTCGATAGGATGGCGGATGTGGTTCCGATAGGGCGCTCTCTACGACGGTTCCGAAATGACGAAGTCTCGATACTGATCGCCGGCATTTCATGTTCCTTTCAAATGCCTGTCGCTGACGCGGCACTGCCGGTGATTGCAGAGCCATGCGCCTCAGCGCTTCACTCGGTTCGCTACCGAACCGGGTAAGGAACGGCCTGCGGCTCTTATGGTTCCCGGAGAGGGTATCGGTTTGGAGCTGGCGTGTTGCCTTCGCTCCTGTTGCTTGCTGCCGCCAGTGCCTTTCAGACGCGGCCCGTTCGGTGCTGGTCGACGAGATTGCGGCAGGCGCGGATCGTCAGTGCCATGACGGTAAGTGTCGTGCCGGCGATACCGCTGCCGGGAAAGGCACTGGCGTCGGTGACGATGACGTTGGGTACATCCCAAAGCTGATTATGGGCGTTGAGCACTGAATTTCGCGGGTCCCTTCCCATGCGCGCGCCGCCTGTCTCGTGGATGGCCGCTCCCATGCACATGGTCTTGCGGAACCAGGTGCGGAACATGAAGCGGCTGAATGGATCGGCATCGGGGAAGGCGCCTCGACCCATTTCCCTGAGGCCGGTGGGTGAGCCGATGAATTCCAGATCACCGCCGACGCCGCGCACCATGTCGATCAGCACCTCTTCCTGCCGGCGCAGCAGCGCATGTTCTTCCTCGCCCATGACGCAGCGGATGTGAGGCACCGAAATACCCCAGGCATCCTTGCGGCGCGCATCGAGCGTGATGCGATTGTCGGCATAGGGCAGCATGCGGCCGAAGCCGAAAAAGGCCAGTCTTGCGGGCTGGTCGTCGGGCGTCGGCGCCCGACCGATGCTACCCTGATAGTCGAAATCATCGCGGCCGGCATCGCCTTCCCCGAAACGCGGGACGAAGATGCCACCAGAGGGATTGTAGAAGGGATCGGTCGGAGCGGAGTCGTCGACTGCCCAGCCCTTTGCCTTGGAGAAGGAGCCGAAGGCGAGGCACGGCAGCTGGTCCATGAAATAGCGGCCGAGCGCGCCGGAGCTGTTGCCCAGCCCCTGGGGATGACGGGCGCTCGCTGAATTGAGAAGCAGCCGCACGCTTTCGATCGGCGATGCCGAAAGCACGACAAGGGCTGCATGCACTGTCTCAACCTCGCCGGTAACGCGATCGATGAATTCCGCACCTGTGGCTTGGCCGCCGGATTGATCGGTCGTGATGCGGCGGACGATGGCGTCGTGGCGGATAGTGAGCCGACCGGTTGCCAGTGCCTCGCGCAACGGCTTCGGCGTGCGCTCGGCATCGGGCGCGATATAGCGCCAGGAAACGACGTGCCGCTGCGGCCAGCGCCCCTCGACCTCCGTCTTGAAGGTCTCCTCGGCCGGCGTCAGCTTTGCCGGATGCGCATAGACGCCGTCGGGCAGGGTCTCGACGCCATCCTCGTTGCCGTAGAGCCCGAGGCTCGATTCGACCTCGGAATAATAGGGCGCAAGCTCGTCGTAGGACACCGGCCAGTCCTCGCCTTTGCCGGTCTTCGACTTGATCTTGAAGTCGTCGTCCGTCCAGCGCAGCAGCACGCGGCCGAAGCTGTGCAGACGGCCGCCGCCCTGACGACCACGGATCCAAAGGAAGGGTGCATCCTTCGGGGTGGTGTAGGGGTTCTTGCGATCGTTGACGAAGAAATGGCTGAAGCGCTCGGTAAAGAAGGCCGCGCGTGCCTGAATGGGCTGGCCCTTCAGCGTCGCGCGGGCTCGCTCCCAGATATTGATGCTGCTGGCGGGTGCCTTCTTGCGGTTCGGGTCGAAATCCCTCTGTGTCACTGCGGGACCGGCTTCGAGCAGCAGGACCGAAAGCCCCTGGGCGGTCAATTCCTTGGCGGCAAAGGAGCCGGCGGCGCCGGAGCCGATCACCAGCGCGTCATAGATAGTCTGAGACATGGATAATTTCCGTATGCTGTGAAAGCGGGTTCAGAGGCGGGCGCCATCGGCGTCGAAGAGGGAGGCCTTGGCGATATCGAGCCCCGGTGTGATCCTCGTGCCCGGCTGGAGTGCGGCATCACCCATGATGCGATAGGAGAGGCTTTGTCCTGCCCAATCGAACCACAGCACCGTGTCGGCTCCCATCGGTTCGACGACCGAGACGATGCCGGGGATGGTAGGCCAGCCCGTGGCTGCGCCATCCGGCGCTATATGTTCGGGCCGGATACCGAGCGTGGCGGGACCCGCTTTGGCGGCGGTCAGAAAGGGATATCCGGTCAGATCGATCGCCAAGCCACCGCTTTCGAAGACCGGCGTGCCGGCCTTGAACGAAATCTCGCCCTTGATGAAATTCATCGCCGGCGCGCCGATGAAGCCGGCGACGAAAAGATTTGTCGGGCGATGGTAGATCTCGGATGGGCTGGCCAGTTGCTGGATCACGCCGTCCTTCATGATGGCGATGCGATCGGCGAGCGTCAGCGCTTCCACCTGATCATGCGTCACATAGATCATCGTATTGCCAAGGCTCTGGTGCAGCTTCTTGATCTCGACCCGCAGCTCGTTGCGCAGCTTGGCGTCGAGATTGGAGAGCGGCTCGTCGAACAGGAAGACGTTGACTTCGCGCACCAAGGCCCGGCCGATCGCGACACGCTGGCGCTGGCCGCCGGAGAGTTCGGAGGGCCGGCGGTCAAGCAATTGGTCGAGATGCAGGAGCACTGCGGTGCGGGCAATGCGCGCCTCAATCTCGGCCTTGGGAAGACCCGCCACACGCAGGCCGAAGGACAGGTTCTTGCGCACCGACATGCGGGGATAGAGCGCATAGGATTGGAACACCATGCCGATGCCGCGATCCTTCGGCTCGGCCCAGGTGACGTTCTTGTCCGATATCCAGACCTCGCCATCCGTGATGTCCTGCAGACCGGCTATGGAGTTGAGCAGGGTCGACTTTCCGCAGCCGGACGGCCCCAGCAGCACGAGAAATTCACGTGGGGCGATGTCGATCGACAGCTTGTCGATGACGGTATGATCGCCATAGGCGATCTTGAGATCCTTGACGGAGACGGCAGGCTGCATGGCGTTACCCCTTGACGGCGCCGGCAGCGACACCACGCAGGAACCAGCGGCCGGAGAAGAAATAGATGGCGAGCGGAACGACGGCGGTCAGGATGGTGGCAGCCATGTTCACATTGTAGGCGCGCTCGCCCATGGTGGTGTTGACGATGTTGTTGAGCTGCACCGTCATTGGCAGATTGTCTCGCCCGGCGAAGACCAGGCCGATCAGGAAATCGTTCCAGATGCCGGTGAACTGGAAGATGGAAGCGACGACAACCATCGGCACGGACATGGGCAGCATGATCTCAAAGAAGATTCGCCAGAAGCCGGCGCCATCGACGCGGGCAGCCTTGCAAAGCTCCTCGGGGATGGCGACGAAATAGTTGCGGAACAGCAGCGTCACCAGCGGCAGACCGAAGATGACGTGGACCAGAACGACGCCGGCTACCGAATTATAAAGGCTCAGATTGGCGAGCAGGCGCACCAGCGGATAGAGGAAGATCTGGTAAGGGATGAGGCCGCCGGCCATCAGCAGACCGAACAGAAAGTTTGAACCTCTGGGCCGCCAGAAGGAAAGGGCATAGCCGTTGATCGCGCCGATGAAGACGGAAATGACGACAGCCGGCACGGTGATCTTCACCGAATTCCAGAAGCCGATGCGCACGCCCAGGCATTGGGTGCCCATACAGGCTCCCGACCATGCCGTTTTCCACGCGTCGAAATCGACGGTATCCGGCAAGGCGAAGATGCGGCCCTGGCGGATTTCCTCCATCGACTTCAACGAGGTGACGAGCATCGTGTAGAGCGGCAACAGGAAGAACAGTGCGGCCAGGATGAGGAAGGCATAGAGCCCGATCTGGCCGGCCGACAACCGCGAAGGCTTGGGGCCGCGAGGGTGAAGAGCTGCCATCAGTGTGCTCCCCTTCTTCTGGCGCGCATGTAAAGCGCATAGCGAAACGGCGCGACGGCCATGACGACCGACAGCACAAGCACGGTGGCGCCGGCGCTGGCGAGGCCGAGGTTCTGGCGCTCGAACAGATTGTCCATGATGAATTTCGCCGGCACCTCGGTCGAATAGCCGGGGCCGCCGCCGGTCTGGGCGACGATGAGATCATAGGTCTTGATCACGCCCATGGAGAGAAGCATGCCGGAGGCGGCAAGCGCCGGCCCGAGTTGTGGCAGGATGATCGACAGATAGATGCGCCAGATCGGAATGCCGTCGATCTGGGCCGCTTTCCATTGCTCTTCACCGATGCCGCGCATGCCGGAAAGTGCGATGACCATGACGAGGCCGGCTCCCTGCCAGATGCCGGCGAAGACGACCGTGTAGATCGCCATATCGCGATTGACGATCCAGTCGAAGACGAAGCTCTGCCAACCGAGCGCTCTGACCGTAGCCTGAATGCCGAAGGTCGGGTTCAGCATCCATTGCCAGATGAGGCCGGTGACCACGAAGGACATGGCATAGGGATAAAGGAAGATAGTGCGGAACACGGCTTCGAACCTGACCTTGCGGTCAAGCGCTGCCGCCAGCACGAAGCCCAGCGCCAGACAACCTCCAACGTAGAGAACACCGAAGATCAGCACGTTTTCGAGCGATGCGAGCCATCTCGATGTCCGGAACAGCTTTATATATTGGGCAAAGCCGACATAGTTGGACGACGGAAAGATGGTCGAGTCAGTAAAGGACAGGCGCACCGACCAGACCATGGTGCCGATATAGATGAAGATCGCGGCAGTCCAGGTAGGCAGGAGGGCACAGGTCGCGGCAAGGGGACGTCTGCGCTTGGCTTGCATCAGCAAACCCTTTCAAAGGTAGAGAGCAGAGCCGATCGGCGGGACGTCCCGACGATCGGCTCGTTATGAGGCCTATTCGAAGATCGCGAAGAATTTCTCGGCGCCCGAGGCGCTGTCCTCGGACGGATTGGTCCAGAACTCGTCGACGAAATCGTTGAGGGCGCCGGCCTGCTGCGGCGAGAGGATCAGAGCCTGGTCCGGCACGATCTTACCTGCGCTCATCAGCTCCAGCCCCTTTTGCGCGCATATGTCGAGCTTCGACTTGTCGACATCGGTACGCATCGGCACCGAGCCTTTCCGCAGCGAAAACTCGACCTGCACGGCCGGATCCATGGCGACTTCGGCGAGCAGGGCCTGGCCCTTCTGGGAGGCCGCACCGGCGATCTTCGGGAAGGAGAAGGAATCGGCGACGTAGACCATGCCCGGCGATTGCGGTGCGAGCATGCAGCCATAGTCCTTGCCCAGCGACTTGCCGGCGGCAACGAATTCGCCCTTGGCCCAATCGCCCATGAACTGGACGCCGGCTTTGCCGGTGATGACCATGGCTGTGGCGTCGTTCCAGTTGCGGTCGGCGGCCCCTTCATCGACATAGGCGCGCAGCTTGCCGAGAATATCGAGCGTCTTCTTCACGCCGTCGACGGATGCGTCGCTCTTGTCCTTGTCGACATAGATTTTCAGAAAGCCGTCGATGCCGACCTGGGTCAGCAGGATCATGTTGAAGACCTTGGATTCCTGCCAGGACTGACCGCCCCAGGCAACCGGCTGGAGGCCGGCGGCCTTGAGCTTGTCGAGAGCGGTGAAGAACTCGTCCCAGCTCTTGGGCTCTTCAGCGATGCCGGCCTTGGCGAAGGCATCCTTGGAATAGAACACCCAGCTCTCGCCATGGGCGTCGCTCGGTGAGAGGTAAACCTTGCCGTTATAGGAGATGAGATCGAGGATCGATTTCGGCAGAACGTCTGCCCATTTGCCCGCTTTCGCCACATCGTCTATCGGGGTCAAAAGTCCCTGATTGACGAAATCGGTATTGGCAAGGCCGATCACCGCCTGTTTGGCAGCCGGCGGATCGCCCGCGACAAGACGGTTCTGGAAGGCGGCATCGGCCGCGCCGAAACCGGCGATGGAGGAATCCTTCCAGACGCCGCCGCGTTTTTCGAACGCCTGCTTGATGACATCAAGGGCGGCGGCTTCGCTGCCGGAGGTCCAGGAGGTCATCACCTCGGCCTGCGGCTTGTCTTCGGCTTGGGCAGGAAGAGACGCCGCAAAGAGCGCGGCTCCCATCAATAGAAGTTTCATTTGGTCTTTCATCGTTCCACCTCTTCAAGAAAGCCCTCTTGGCGGGGCTATTCGTTTTCAGATCATTGTATCAGCGATAGATCGGCAGCAGCGCCTGCCGCACCAGTGTCAGCCCGTTGGCGATGTCGGCGACCGGATCGGCGGCGGCATCGAGCTCGAGAATGGCCCAGCCTTCATAGCCGCGGTCACGCAGCAGCCTGGCCCAGCCTGGCCAATCGACGCGGCCAAGGCCGAAGCCGCAGAAATAGGGGCGATGGCGATCGTGGATATGCTCGTCGATCACCGTGTCGGCCGGCATCGGCCCGAGCGCATCCTTCCAGTGGGCGATGATGACGCGCTCATGGTGGCGGTCGACCACCTGCAGCGGATCGGAGCCGGCAACGATGATGTGTGCCGTGTCCGGGCACATATGCACATAGGCGGGATCGGTCAGCAGCATCAGCAGATCGACATCGCGTGCGGCGGCAAAGATGGAATGCGCCTCGGTGTGGAGGGCCAGCCGCACACCCTTGGCGTAAAGGGTGGCGCCGAGACGGTTGAGGAAATCGGCAATCTTGCGCGCCTGCTCGAAATCGAAAAAGCGGGTCGGCTGTTCGCCGAGCGTCTGGCGAAGCGGCGCGCCGATGACCATGATGTCGCTGCCGCATGCCCTAAGGAATTCGGCGTATTTTTCCGCCTTGTCGATGATGGCGGCCTGCGCGGATGCTTCGGTGAAATCGCCCGCAGCTTCGAGTTCCGCGAAAAAGCCACTCGCCAGCGTCAACCCGCGCCTGGAAAGCTCAGCGGCGAAATTCTCAACCGAACCATAGGTCTTCGTCGCATCCTGCCAATTGAACGGCGAGAAGGTCAGTTCGACGCCGGTGACGCCAGACGCCTGCACGGCATCAAGAATCTTGTCCCAGAAGGCGCGCGGTTCGCTGCGGGAGAGCGCGATAATGCCGTCATAATCCTCAACGCCCCAGAAGCCGGGGTGGAAGAAGGTGACGAGGTCGACGCCAAAGCGAAGTCGTTCCGTTGAGTTCATGAGACTATCCGTTCCGAGAGTAAGGAAAACCGTCTGCGGAAAGGGTTTCGCAGCAGATAATCCATAGCGATTTCAATGCACTGTCTTTTGGCAATCGTTTGCCATTCCTAGATAGTAGACAAGTCATTTTCAGATGCAAGTGATTTTTGGCAAACGTTTGCTATGTGAGCGGGATTACCGTAGCATCCGGCGCAGCAGGCATCGGGAAGGACGCGAAAAAGTGAAAAATAACAAGGATATGCCCCCGGAGGAGCATGGCGGGCCCTTGATGGCGGATGTTGCCCGGCTGGCGGGGGTGGCGATCTCAACGGTCAGTCGTGCACTTGCCAATCCCGGGCGGGTGAATGAGAAGACGCGCGCGAAGATTGACGCCGCCGCCAAGCAATTGGGTTACACGCCGAATGCCATGGCCCGGGGCCTGAGGGTCGGCAAGTCAAACACCGTCATGATCATCCTGCCCGGCTCGCTCTATTATGGCGTCTCCCAGGTCATTCCTCAGGTCTTGCAGAGCATCAACAGGGCCCTGCTCGAGAACGGCTATAATCTGATGATCGCCAATCTCGGCCGAGATGCCGACTCGGAAAGGCATATCCTCGATCTTGCCTTCGGCGGCACCGTTCGCGGCGCCATCATTCTCTCGTCGAAACTGCCTGAAGTCGATGGGCGATCCCTCGCCAATACGGGTTTGCCGATCGTCTCCATGCTGCTCGATATGAGCGCCGCCGGGCTGCCAAGCGTGGTGACCAACGATCGCGAGGCCGTGCGGGAAGCGACGGCCGAGATGATCCGGCTCGGCCACAGGCGCTTTCTTTATATTGCCGGTCCGGAAGATAACTACCATGATGTCGAGCGTTATGCCGGCGCACTTCAGGCGGTGCGTGAGGCAGGGCTTTCGGAAGAGGTCATCTCCCGGTCAGGCGGCAATCTCGATTACCAGGAGGGTTTCGCGATCGGTACCCAGGCCGCAGCCGATTTCGCCCGGCTGACGGACCGGCCGACGGCGGTGATCGCAACCAGCGACGACATGGCCATTTCATTCAGCAGCCGCATACAGCGCTCGGGCCTGCGGATTCCCGAGGATTTGTCGGTGGTGTCCTTCGACGGTTCGCCGGTCTGTGAATTTTGCTCTCCGCCACTCTCCACGATCTCGCAGCCCTTTGAAGAGATGGGACAGGTTGCCGTAGCACGCCTGCTCGACATTATCGGGCAGTCGGAAAAGGAGTGGGAGACACCCATCGTCGTGCGCAGCAGGTTCATTCTGCGGGAGAGCATGGCTCCTCCCAGCAGCTGAAGAAATCGTTGGTCAGCTCTCAGGCGCGAGTGCTCCCTTCACGCCAGGCAAGGTCGGCGTTGATTTAGCGCGCATGCCCCTTTATTTCTCAGGCTGAAAGAGAGGTCTGCCAACTATGGATAATGAAACAAGCCTGCGGAACGAGCGCAAGCGCGGCTCCGGCGTCAAGGTGGTCTATGATATCTTGCGCGACGAGATATTGCACCTGGAACTGCCGCCAGGCAGCCCCATCGACGAGGTGCAGCTTTCCGAGCGTTTCGGCATGTCGCGCACGCCGATCCGCGAAGCGCTGGTGCGGCTCGCCGGCGAGGGGCTGATCGATACGCTGCCCAATCGCTCCACAATGGTGTCACAGATCGACTTCCTGAACATGCATAGCTATTTCGATGCGCTGGTGCTGATGTACCGCGTAACGACGCAGCTCGCGGCGAAGTATCATCGGCCGGAGGATCTCGAGATCGTGCGGGCGCGTCAGGCGGAATTTGCCGAGGCCGTCGATGCACAGGATGCCCTCGCGATGATTTCCACCAATGCCGCCCTGCATCTCGCCATCGCCGAGGCGGGTCGCAACCCCTATTTCACCGGTCTTTTCGGTCGCCTGCTGAATGAGGGCCGTCGCCTTCTTCGTCTCTACTATCAATCCTATGATGATCGTCTGCCGCGCCGCTTCGTCGATGAGCACGACGAAATGATTGCCGCGATCGCCGCCCGCGACACCGAGCTTGCCGAGCGTCTGGCGCGCGAACATGCCGAGCAGATCGTCAGCCAGATCCAGAAACTGCTGGTTCGCGGGGACCGTCTGGACGTCGGTCTCTAATCTTGCATATTTCTTGTCGACAAGTTGGATGCAAGGATGTATCTATGCTGCAGCAAGGTGATCCCGGCTGCGGAGGCGGTTGGCGCGTTGCCGACCCAGCCCAGGCCCCAAGAGGATAGACAGATGACATCCAGCATTTTCTCAGGCGTGATCCCAGCGCTGATGACCCCATGCAAAGCCGATCGCAGCCCCGATTTCGAGGCGCTGGTGAAGAAGGCCAGGGAGTTGATCGCCACGGGCATGTCGGCGGTGGTCTATTGCGGCTCGATGGGAGATTGGCCGCTCTTGACCGATGCGCAGCGCATGGAAGGCGTTGAGCGCCTGGTCAAGGCCGGCATCCCGGTCATCGTCGGCACCGGCGCGGTCAACACGGCATCGGCGGTTGCTCACGCAGCCCATGCCCAGAAGGTCGGCGCCAAGGGGCTTATGGTCATCCCCCGCGTTCTGTCGCGTGGCTCGGTCATTGCAGCTCAGAAGGCGCATTTCAAGGCGATCCTGTCGGCGGCACCGGATCTTCCGGCCGTCATCTACAACAGCCCCTATTACGGTTTTGCCACGCGCGCCGACCTGTTCTTCGCGCTTCGCGCCGAGCATGCCAATCTCGTCGGCTTCAAGGAGTTCGGCGGACCGGCGGATATGCGCTATGCGGCGGAAAACATCACCAGCCGCGATGACGACGTATCGCTGATGATCGGCGTCGACACGGCCGTGTTCCATGGTTTTGTCAATTGCGGAGCGACGGGCGCCATCACCGGCATCGGTAATGTGCTTCCCAAGGAAGTCATTCATCTCTGCCGTCTGGCGCAGGCCGCCGCAAAGGGTGATGCCGATGCGCGCCAGCGGGCGCTTGAGCTCGAAGCCGCACTCGCCGTGCTGTCATCCTTCGACGAGGGGCCGGATCTGGTGCTCTTCTTCAAGCACATGATGGTGCTGAAGGGCGACGCCGAATATACGCTGCATTTCAACGAGAGCGATGTGCTCTCTGATAGCCAGCGCGGCTATGTCGAAGCGCAGTTCAAGCTGTTCAACAGTTGGTACGCTCAATGGAGCACGCTGCCGGGTGCGGTGGAAAAATACAAAGCCTGAAACGGCGGTCTGTCGGTCACTATCTGCCGATAAAATATGAAGGGTCCCATTCGGGACCCTTTTTCTGTTTCTAACCGGAGGTGCGGCAGCCTGCGGCAATCCTCAAGCCACGGCGTCGAGGCCCAGTTCAAGCAAACGGTCGAGCTGATGGATTTCTTCTACGGTCAGCGGAATACCGTGTTCTTCCGCCTTGGCGCGAGCGGCAAAGCGGCGCTGCGAGGGGAGGCGGGCACCCTGGCCGACGATCGCTTCGAAAAGCACCTCTGCGCGGGCCAGCGGATCACCCGGCCGCCCGGCGGAGAAAGCCTCCGGCGAGAAGGCGACGATGAGTTCGCCGTGGCGCGGGGCAAATGCCGTCGAGCCGAGATAGTCGAGTGCCTCGCGGCTGGTGAAGTCGCCGATCATGATCCCGGCCAGAAGCTCGATCATTGTGCCAATGGCCGAGCCCTTGTGGCCGCCGAAAGGCAGCATGGCGCCCGCAAGAGCCGCTTCCGGATCCGTGGTCGGCTGCCCATCGGCATCGATGGCCCAGCCCTCGGGCAGAGTTTTGCCGGCCCGGCGATGCAGCTCAATTTCGCCGCGCGCAGCCACGGAGGTTGCAAAATCGAAGACGTAGGGCGGGTTGTCACGGCGCGGCCAGCCGAAAGCAAAGGGGTTGGTGCCAAGCAGCGGCGCAGTACCCCCGGCGGGTGCGACCGTCGAATAGCTCGGGCACATGGCGAAAGCGGCAAGGCCTTGTCCGTCAGCGCCTCGACTTCAGGCCAGAGGGCGGCGAAATGGGTGCAGTCGTTGATGGCGAGAGCGGCGATGCCGAAGCGGCGGGCTCGCTCGGCAAGCACCGGCACGCCGAGCTCGAAAGCGGCATTGGAAAAGCCGCTCTTGGCGTCAACCCGAATGATGGCGGAGTCATCGGTTTGTGCCAGTTCCGGCACGACATCCGGCCGCGCTTTGCCTGCCTTCACCGCCCGCAATACGCCTTCAATGCGGTAGATGCCGTGGGATTTGCAGGCGTCCCGTTCGCCGGCGACGATGACCCGCGCGATCGCAGCTGCCTGAATGGCATTGAGCCCAGCCTTCGAAAGGATTGCCACAACGCGGCCTTGCAGTGCCTCGGGCGTCAGGGTGGTGACATCGCTCATTTGAATTCTCCTCTGTCTTGTTTGCCTGCTTCATACATCTGAGTTCTAAAATACATAAAGTATACAAAAAATCGACATGCCAACAAGCGATCTGCATGGTCGCCGCTCATCCGGTGGAAGAACCGCTGGCTGCGACCGCGTGAGCACTATCGCGCCGCCGATTCCCGGCTCTGACATCTCACCAGAGAGTGCCGGAGAGTTTGCCTTCCTACCAGTTCAATGGGTGATCTCATACCCCACGGCAAGCCGGTCTTGCAGCTGGGAAATGGCGAGTACCAGAGCTGCGTCGCAGCAAACCCTCAAGCTTTTCCCGTGACCTTGAAACCGCAAACCATTGGGAGATATCGCTTTTCGCGACATAAAATTCTTTTTGTATACTACATGTATTTTACGTTTGATTTGCTGCTGCAAAAAGCGTTTAGTGGCCGCGGTCGCAAAAATGGCCGACCACGTTTGGGAGAACAGGTAATAATGAAAAAAACGGTCATCGCATTCGGCCTTCTGGCCGCCGCCTCCGCCATCACGCCGGCCAAGGCCGACAAGCTGGACGACATCATTTCTTCCGGTACGCTGCGCTGCGCAGTGGTGCTCGACTTCCCGCCCATGGGCTCGCGCGACGAGAACAACAATCCGATCGGTTTCGACGTCGACTACTGCAACGATCTCGCCAAGGCGCTCGGCGTTACCGCCGAGATCGTCGAAACGCCATTTCCGGAACGCATCCCGGCGCTGATGTCCGGCCGCGTCGATATCGGCGTAGCCTCGACCTCGGATACGCTGGAACGCGCCAAGACCGTCGGCATGACCATTCCCTATTTCGCCTTCGAAATGGCCGTCACGTCCAACGACAAGTCGGGCATCAAGTCCTTCGAGGACATGAAGGGCAAGACAGTTGGCGCAACCGCCGGCACCTTTGAGGCGATCGCGCTCGAAAAGCAGGTCAAGGAATGGGGCACCGGCGAATTCCGCCCATATCAGACACAGGCCGACGTCTTCCTGGCATTGAGCCAGGGCCAGCTCGACGCGACGGTTTCCACCTCGACCGTTGCCCAGGCCACCGTGAAATCCGGCAAATTCCCCGGCATCTCCGTCGTCGGCAAGGCGCCGTTCCAGACCGACTATGTCGCGCTCTTCACCAATCGCGAAGAATACGGCCTTATCAATTATCTCAATCTGTTCATCAACCAGCAGGTCCGCACGGGCCGCTATGCCGAGCTCTATGGAAAATGGGTTGGCGGCTCCCTGCCGGCTCTGACCGTGAACGGCGTCTATCGCTAATCGGATCGCTCTCAACGACGGCGTGGCCATGATGGCCGCGCCGTTCGACCTTCCGAAAGGTGGACGTTCATGTTCAGCTACACCTTCCACTGGAACCAGGCCTTCAAGGTATTGCCGCAGCTGCTCGATGGCGCCGTCGTCACCCTGCAGATCGCAATCCTGTCGATGGCGATCGGTCTTGCCTGCGCCCTGGCACTTACGCTTTTCAGGCTTTCCGGCAGTCGCGTGCTTGCCGGCATCGCCTCGACCTGGGTGGAGGTTGCGCGCAATACGCCGGCGCTCTTCCAGATCTACATGGCTCATTTCGGGCTCGGCAATTTCGGCATTCATCTCAGCCCCTATACCGCTCTGCTGCTCGGCATCGCCTTCAACAATGCCGGATATCTGGCGGAAAATTTCCGCGGCGCGCTCAAGGCAATCCCCGACACGCAGGCCCGCGCCGGACGGTCGCTGGGGATGACCGCGCTTCAGGCCTACCGGCTGATCGTCTTCCCGCAGATGTTCCGTGTCGCCTTCCTGCCGGTCACCAACCAGATGGTCTGGGCGATCCTGATGACGTCGCTCGGCGTTACCGTCGGCATGAACACTGACCTCGCCGGCGTCACCCAGGAGCTGAATGCGCGCTCGTTCCGAACTTTCGAATTCTTCGCGCTCGCCGCGGTGATCTACTACCTGATCGCCAAGGTCGTGACCCTTGCCGCCCGGCTCGCTGCCTGGCGTATGTTCCGCTATTGAGGGAGACGAGAAATGTTCGATACAGCCCTCACCTGGAACGATCTCCTTTTCCTCGCGAAAGGCGCGGGGATGACACTTTTGGTGACTGGCGTGTCCGTCGCGGCGGGCACGATCCTCGGGATCATCTTCGGGGTGATCCGCGTTCAGGCCGGTTCCCTCTGGTCGGCGCCGCTGACCTTCCTGCTCGATATATTCCGCTCGGTGCCGCTGCTGATCCAGCTGGTTCTCGGCAATGCGCTGCAATCCATCCTGAAGCTCGGCTGGGCGCCCTTCACTACCTCCTGCGTGGTGCTGTCGCTCTATATGGCGGCCTATTGCACCGAAATCGTGCGCGGTGGCATCGCCGCCGTCCCGCCCAATACCCGTCGCGCCGCGCGTTCGCTCGGCATGAGTTGGGGCCAGGATATGCGCTACATCGTGGCGCCGCTTGCCACGCGCGTTTCACTTCCCTCGTGGATCGGCCTTTCGCTCGGCGTCATGAAGGATTCGGCGCTTGTCCTGTGGTTGGGATTGATCGAGCTGCTGCGCGCCTCGCAGGTTCTCGTCACCCGGCTGCATGAGCCGCTGCTGATCCTGACGATCTGCGGCGCGATCTACTTCATCATCAGCTTCCCGGTCGCCCGCCTTGGCGGTTATCTCGAAAAACGGTGGTCCCCCAATGATTGAGATTGAAAATGTCCGCAAATCCTTCGGCCCGCTCGAAGTTCTGAAGGGGATCGACCTCACCGTGGAAAAGGGCGAGGTGGTCACCATTATCGGCGGTTCCGGTTCGGGAAAATCGACGCTTCTGACCTGTATCAACGGTCTGGAGCCCATCGATTCCGGCCGCATCCGCATCAACGGCTTAGAGGTGCATGCAAAGTCGACGGACCTCAACAGACTGCGCCGCAAGGTCGGCATCGTCTTCCAGCAATGGAACGCGTTCCCGCATCTGACCGTGCTGGAAAACGTCATGCTGGCGCCGCGCAAGGTGCTTGGCATCTCTCGGCGGGAAGCCGAGGAGATCGCGGTAAAGCAGCTCACCCATGTCGGTCTTGCCGAGAAGCTTTCGATCTACCCGTCGCGCCTGTCGGGCGGTCAGCAGCAGCGCATGGCGATCGCTCGGGCGCTTGCCATGTCACCGGAATATATGCTGTTTGACGAGGTGACCTCAGCGCTTGACCCCATGCTGGTCGGCGAGGTGCTGGATACGCTGAAGATGCTCGCGGAAGAAGGGATGACGATGATCTGCGTGACGCATGAAATGGCGTTTGCCCGCGATGTCTCGGATCGTGTCGCCTATTTCCATCAGGGCGTGATGGCAGAAATCGGCAAGCCGGAGCAGATTTTCGGCGCGCCGCAGCATCCGGAAACGCAGAAATTCCTCGCGAGCGTACGTTGATGGCGAGACCTGATGTTATCGTCATTGGGGCGGGCGTGATCGGCCTTTCCACCGCGATTGCCGCCCAGTCTCGTGGCTTGACTGTTGTGGTCGTAGATCGCGAAGGACCAGCGGCCGGCGCCTCCGCCGGCAATGCCGGCGCCTTCGCCTTCACGGATATTCTGCCGCTTGCTTCCCCCGGCATCCTGAAGAAGGCGCCAAAATGGCTTCTCGACCCCCTGGGTCCGCTGTCGGTGCCGCCAGCCTATGCGCTTCAGATCGCGCCCTGGATGTTTCGGTTCTGGCGGGCTTGCCAACCATCACGCGTGGCCGCGGCGACCGCAGCGCAGACGAAGCTGATGGATCTGTCGAAAGCGGAGCTGGAACCGTTTCTCGCGGCGACCGACACGCTTTCCATGCTGCGCAAGGAGGGTAACCTTCAGGTTTATGAGAGTGAGGCAGAGTTTCGGGCTTCGCTTCCCGGTTGGGAGGTGCGCCGCAATCACGGCATCGAGTTCCAGCATCTGAAATCCGACGAGATGGCAGCGATCCAGCCTGGGCTCGCATCCCGTTTCATCCTCGGCACCTTCACGCCCGGCTGGTATTCCATCGCGGACCCCAAGCTCTATACGCTGGCGCTGGCGCAGCATTTTTGCAGCCGGGGTGGCCTCATCGAAACCGCGGAGATTTCGGCGCTTCACCCCGTCCCTGGCGGCGTCGAGGTGGTGGCGACGGATGGAAAGTTGCGCGAGGCCGGCAAGGTGGTTCTGGCCGCCGGCGCCTTCTCGCACCGGATAGCTAAAACGCTCGGCGAACATATCCCGCTCGAAACGGAACGCGGCTATAACACCACGCTTCCGGCCGGTGCCTTCGACCTGCGTACGCAGGTAACCTTCGGTGGTCATGGCTTCGTCGTCAGTAAGCTGTCGACGGGTATCCGTGTCGGCGGCGCCGTGGAGCTGGGCGGCCTCACGCTGCCGGCCAATTTTCGTCGGTCCGAGGCGATGCTGCAGAAGGCCCGCAGCTTCCTGACCGGCCTCAAGCCGGAGGGCGGCGTGCAATGGATGGGTTTCCGGCCGTCACTGCCCGACAGCCTGCCCGCCATCGGCCGCGCCAGGGCAACGCCGGATGTGCTTTATGCCTTCGGCCATGGCCATCTCGGTTTGACCCAGTCGGCGGGAACAGCGCGCCTTGTTGCCGACCTCCTGACCGGACAGACGCCGCCCATCGACCTGGCGTCCTTCTCGCCGCAACGCTTCTGATAGAGATCTGCAAGGCGATGCATGTCGCCTTGCGCATCAACAATGATCGTCCTCTTGCGCATGGATTTACGGTGAAATGACCGACACGGCACTCGCTCGCAGCATCATGGACGGCACGGCGGAGGGCCACGTCGTCGCCACGCAGGAGGCGCTCAGCTTCTGGGGTGGGGTCGATCCCGCCAGCGGCCGCGTCATTGATGTCCACCATCCCCTGCACGGCGAATGTCTCACCGGCGCGGTGCTGATGATGCCTTCGAGCCGTGGGTCCTGCACCGGCTCCGGCGTGCTGCTCGATCTGGCGCTGACGGGCCGCGCACCCGCCGCTCTGATCTTCTGCGAAGACGAGGATGTACTGACCCTCGGAGCACTCGTCGCCGCGGAAATGTTTGATCGGCAGTTGCCGGTGGTGCGTTTGCGGCCGGATATCTTCGCCGGTCTGTCGCAGGCAAAGATCATCCGGATCGAAGCCGCTGCCATCGTGGCCGACGGCGAGACCATTCCTCTTCTGCCGCCCGTCACCTCGGCACTCTACTTGACGGAAGCTGACCGCTCCATGCTCGAGGGTGGCGAAGGCGTTGCCGTTGCCCAGGCCATGCGGATCTTGATTTCCATGGCGGCGCAACAGGGCGCGACATCCCTGATTGATGTGACGCAGGGCCATATCGACGGCTGCATCTATGCAAGCCCGGCCAACCTCACCTTCGCCGAGAAGATGGCCGATCTCGGCGGTCGCGTGCGCGTTCCCACAACAATGAACGCCATCTCCGTCGATCGCGCCAACTGGCGGTCGCAGGGCGTGCCGGAGGATTTCGGCGATCCGGCCGTGCGATTGGCGGATGCTTATGTCCGCATGGGTTGCCGCCCGACTTTCACCTGTTCGCCCTATCTGCTTGAAAGCGCGCCGGGTGCCGGCGAGGCGATTGGCTGGGCCGAATCCAACGCGGTCATTTTCGCCAACACCGTGCTTGGTGCGCGTACGGCCAAGCACCCGGATTTCCTCGACCTCTGCATTGCGCTGACCGGTCGCGCGCCGCTCTCGGGTGTCTATCTGGATGAAAACCGCAAGGCCACGCGCATCCTCGATGTGGAATTGCCGGAGCATCGCGACGATGCCTTCTGGCCGCTGATCGGTTATCTCGCCGGCAAGGCTTCTCCGGATCGCATTCCTATGCTGCGCGGTCTTGCCGCCGGAAATCCGTCGCGGGATGATCTGAAGGCGCTGTGCGCCGCCTTCGGCACGACGTCTGCCGCACCCATGCTGCATGTCGAAGGCGTCACCCCGGAGGCTGGCGATGCCGAGCATCCGGCTGCCGACCGCCACGCCATTACGCGCGCCGACATGGCCGCTGCTTGGAAGATGTTGAACGAGGGACCGGAGCAGGTCGAGCTCGTCGCCATCGGCAGCCCGCATGCTTCGCTCGCCGAATGTCGTGCGCTCGCCAATGCCTTTGCCGGCCGCCGCCGTCTGTCTGGGGTGATGGTCATCGTTACCGCGGGACGTGATGTCATCGCCAAGGCACAGGAAGAGGGGACACTGGCGCGGCTGCGAGACAGCGGTGTGCAGGTTCTGCCCGATCTTTGCTGGTGCTCGATTTCAGAGCCTGTCTTTCCGCCCGGCACGCGGGCAGTCATGACGAATTCGGGCAAATACGCTCACTACGGGCCGGGCCTCAGTGGCCGGGTCGTGCGCTTCGGCAGCCTTGCCGATTGCGTGGAGGCAGCCTTGACCGGGCGTGTTCCAGTAGGGGCGCCTGACTGGATTTGACACTAGGCAGATTAGGCGGAAGGCACTTTGATGAATGCCTTCAACAATGACGGGCGGCCGTTCAGCTAGAGATCCATCGGCCAGGTATCGGAGAGGCGATAGCCGGCGGGAAACGGGTCGTCGGGGTCCACCATCAGCTGATGCGTGCCGATGATCCAGGCGCGGCCTGAGATGATCGGGCTGATCGCCGATTTGCCGTTGAGATCGACGGCGCTGTCGATGCTGCAATGGAATTCCGTGTCGATGAGCGAGGTTCCGACGAACCGGTCGCCGACTTTCATCTGACCTCGGGCGTGGAGAACGGCCATGCGCGCCGAGCATCCGGTGCCCGTCGGCGAGCGGTCGATCTTGCCGGGGCGAATGGCGACGGCATTCTTTCCCCAGAGGACGCCATCCTTCATTTGGACGGGGTCGGTGATCTGGCAGAAGGAGATGTGGTTCCAGTCGTTGACGGGATGGCGGAAGCCGAGTTGCTCATTGGCCGCTTCGGTGATTTTCACGCCGAGGCGGGCTATGTCGCGCGCCTGATCGGGCTGCAGGCTGAGGCCCAGTGACGCCGCATCCACCAGCACGAAACTATCGCCGCCATAGGCGGTATCCACCGTGATTGTGCCGATGCCCTCGATTTCCAGCTTCGCATCGAGCTTATCGGCAAAGGACGGGACATTGCGGACGTGAATGCGCTCGGCCTTGCCGTTGCGGCATTCGGCCTTCACCTCAATGAGGCCGCCTGGCGCCTCCAGCACCATGCGGGTAATCGGCTCCTGCATCGGGATGATGCCGGTGTCGAGCAGAACGGTGGAAACGCAGATCGAATTCGATCCGGACATGGGCGGGGTGTCGGCAGGCTCCATGATGATCCAGGCCATCTGCGCCCTGGGATCTTTCGGGGGAACCAGCAGGTTTACATGGCGGAAGACGCCGCCGCGTGGCTCGTTAAGAACGAAATTCCGCAAAGTCTCGTCTTGCGCGATCCAGCGTGACTGTTCCCAGACGGTGGCGCCAGGGGGAGGAGCCACCCCGCCGACGATGACATCGCCGACCTCTCCCTCCGCATGGCAGCTCACGACATGGATGACTTTCGATGTGCGCATTGAAATATCCCTCTTATCGCCAATATCGTATACGTTATTCGATAATTTCGGATAGCGTATACGATATTCCAGGTGCGTCAAGCCTTGCCCTAGAGCCGAGAGCGCATTGAATCCGCGAGCCGAAGCGACCGGAATGCGCCCTTGCGTCGCAGAACCAGATCACGATATTGAGGGATGGTTGCGACTTCAAAAACTCCGCTCACCTTGCGTGCGATCCAAGGAATAATGCCTGAATGCCCCTTAATGTCGATGACATACCCAATCTGGGAAAGGCGCCGAGCACTTCCGACCTGATCCTGAAATTCATCCGGGATTCGATTGCAGACGGTTCCCTTGATGAGGGAGAGCCCATTCGGCAAGACGACGTTGCCCGTCTCTTCAATGTCAGCAAGATCCCGGTTCGCGAGGCCCTTAAAAGGCTCGAGGCGGAGGGACTGGTGGAGTTTCACCGCAACAGAGGTGCTGTCGTCACCAGCGTATCCGAACCGGAAATCGTCCAGATTTTCGAGGTGCGGGCCATTCTGGAATCGAATGCGCTGAGGCTTTCAGTTCCCTTCATGACGGAAAAGACCTTCGAGAAGGCACAGGCCTACTGTGACGCATTTGCCGGGGAGACCGACGTGGCACGCTGGTCGGAATTGAACTGGCAATTCCACAGTTGCCTCTATGAGGATGCCGAGAGACCTTATCTCGTCAGCACCATACGGTCCGTTAATGATCGGCTTGAGCGCTACCTGCGGGTACAGCTCACGCTGTCGCACGGCAAGGAAACGGCTGATCGCGAGCATCGCGAATTGCTGGCGATCTGCAGGACAGGCAATGTGGAAAAAGCCGCCGCCTTCTTGACGGATCACATCATGGGTGCGTGCCAGTCCTTGCAGCATCACCTTCCCGGACGGCGAGCCTAGCGGCTGGCTTTTATCCGCAGCAAGCGGATGCGGTCATGATTGCCGCATGCCCATATATCGCTCCAGGCCTACATATTGGTGATATATTTCGGATCGAGCGATCCGCTCAACAGATGACGAAGCGCCACCAGATTCCCGCGAAGACGGCCGCGACGGTCGATGTAGGGCGGTGGTTTGATCGAGCCGACGATGTTCGAGGCGACGTTGCCGCCCATAAGCCTCAGCGCCCATTTCAACGATACGGTACGCTTTCTGACAAGATAGAGCGGGTTGGCGATCTGAGAGTAACCGAAGCGCAAGCCTGAGGTGCGGCCGACTTTGGCGCCGAGATGGACGCCGCGCAGCCGATTGAACCTGACGATCGTACCATATGCACGCAGCCGCCGGCAAAGATCGACATCCTCCTGCCAGGCATAGAGCGGCAGCTCCTCATCGAAATAGACATGATGGGTGAGGATAGGCTGCAGACGGAAAGTCATGTTGCAGCCGTAGGCATTGTGCGTGGCCTCGATGACGGGGGCGGGATCAGGGTCCGCATCTCCCTTGAGGATCCGGTCAGCCTCCTCAACCGTCAGGCCCGGCCCGCCGATGCCGTCGTAAATGACGTGTCCGGTCGCGACGACGATGTTTTCGTCGGCTTCCAGCAACGCTTCGGTTTCCGCGAGATAATTGGTGGCGGGAAAGAAGTCATCATCGAAAAAAGTAAGCATATCCATGCCGGCGGCGGCATGAATGATCGCGTTACGCTGCGGGCAGCTCCCCTTGGGGGATGATATGATGCTCACCGGAAACGGCGCTGAGCGCAGGCGTTCCATATCGATATCGTCATCGGTCGCGGGGCTGAGGAACAGATGGTCTGGCTTGCGCGTCTGCGCAGCCAGCCTGTCGATCATACAGGCCAATATCGCTTTGCGACCGGACGTCGCCACACCCACGGCAATCTTCATAATGCTTCCCGCCCATACCAACCCCGATATACAGAAGCATCAACGCGTTAATTCTTGGTTGTGCCGATGGTTGTGAGCATGAACCGCATGGGATGTGCCCATTGCAATGGATGTCGATTTGATCTGAAATAGCGTTGGGAGGAGGGCCCAATGACCAACAGCCATCAGATACTCTATCGCGAACGCCTGCGATCCGCCGCGGAGGCCGTCGCTCTTATCCCGTCGGGCGCGAAAGTCGCCATGCCCATAGCGGCGGGTCAACCGCCGGCCATCCTTGCGGCGCTTGCCGAACGGGCAAGGGCCGGGGCCGTCGACAATGTACGGCTTCACTACCTTCTTTGCACCGGCGTGGCGGGCACCAGCGTTTTTGATTTCGACCTGCGCCACCAGATCATCCCCGTCAGCTACTTCCACGGAGGCGTGGAGCGTGCGCTTGACAAGAGGCGATCGGCCGAGGCTCTGCCTCCTGTCGATTTGGTCCCCTGCCACTTCAGCCAGGTGCCGCGCTCGCTGGTCGAGCATGTCGGCGTCGACACGTTGATTGCAACGGTCGCGCCGATGGATGCGGATGGCAATTTCAGCCTTGGCGCCAGCACCGACTATGCGTTGACGGTATCGCGCAAGCCGGGAATTCGGTTGATCCTCGAAGTCAACGCCCGGATGCCCTATGTGCGCGGCGATTGCATGATCCCTGTCTCGAGCGTGGCGGCGTTGGTCGAAAACGATGTCGGCCTGCCAATCTTGCCTCCGGCGCCGCCGAACCAGGTGGACGATGCGATCGGTGCGATCATCGCGGGTCTGGTGGAAAATGGTGATTGCCTGCAAATGGGCATCGGCGCCTTGCCGGATGCTGTGTGCGCGCGGCTCTCGAAACATCGCCATCTCGGCATCCATACGGAAATGATGACGGCGGGTCTTGCCAATCTGGTCAAGGCGGGCGTGGTCGACAACAGCCGCAAGCAGACGCATGTCGGCCGCTCGATCTTCACTTTTGCGCTGGGGGATCAGCCGCTCTACGACTTCCTGCACGACAACCCGGATGTCGAAGCCCATCCGGTCGACTATGTGAACAATCCCTTCGTCATCGCCCGCAATGACCGTGCGGTGTCGGTCAACGCCACCATGCAGGTCGACCTGAACGGCGCCTGCAACTCGGAATTCGTCAACGGAAGACAGTTCAGTGCCTCCGGCGGGCAGGTGGATTTCGTACGCGGCGCTTATGCCTCGCGCGGCGGGCGATCGATCATCGCCTGCCATTCGACGGCGGCAAAAGGGACGATCTCACGCATTGTTCCAGCGCTGACGGGACCGGTGACCACCTCGCGCAACGACACACATATTATCGTGACGGAGTATGGCTGGGCGAACCTCAAGGGCAAATCCGTGGCTGATCGGGCAAAGGCACTGATCGGGCTGGCTCACCCGGATTTTCGCGAGGAGCTGGACAGGGCCGCGCATGCGGCGGGACTTCGTTCGCTGAGCTGACGTCGCATTTTACATATCGACACGGCCAGGGAGCGGTCTGTACCCTGGCCGTTCCGATCGAGATTGTTCGTCTCAAGCGACGAGCTTCTCGCCCTTCAGATGACGCTCCAGGAATGGCAGGCTATCCTGCCCCCAATAGAGCTCGCCCTCGTAGCGAAACGTCGGAAATCCAAAGACGCCGGCCGTCTTGGCGACTTCGTAGTTCGATTTCCAGATGGCTTGCACATCATCCTGTTGTACCCTCTTTTCGAGCGCAGCTCCATCGAGGCCGGCAGCGTCCGCGATCGCCTTGCGGACTGCGGCATCGCCAATATTTTCTGCGCGAACCCAGAATGCCTCCTGCAGGGCCTTCGTCAGTGCGAACCAATCCTGTCCTTCCAGCTGTGCGACAAGGACGAGCAGTGCGGCAGGCGTCGGGTCGGATAGGCCGGCGCGGTCATCGAAATTCAGTGTTTTCCCGCGTAAGGCTGCCCAGCGTTTCAGATCCTTGTACCAATAGGCCCGCCGCGCTTCCGGCCGGTTCTTGGACGAGATGGCGCCGTTTTCCTCGACAAGGGGGATGATGAAGGGCCGGATTTCCGCTGAGTATTGTGCTGCCAGTGCACCGAAGGGTTCAAGCCCGATGAAGGCCCAGGGAGAACCGATGCCGAAGAAGTAGTCGATCGTCTTTGTCATTTTCCATTTCCGTTTTGAATTTGATGAGGTCTCGCGACCCCGTCGGGCAGTGTCAGTGCATCTCAGTCTTTTGGTCCTGGTCGGTCAACCGGCTTTGAGAATGGAATTGGTGGCGGATGTCGGCACGCTTGCAGGCGATTGCGATGCTGGATGTCCGCGACCCAGCGCGGTGCGGCCGAGAATGGCGATTGCCGTGTCTTCCTGCGGCGCGTGAACGAGAACGGACTGGATATCGCGAAAATGCCGTTCGATGCCGAGATCGGCGCTGAGGCCGGGATTGCCGAGCGCACCGACGGCGAGGCGCGCCGCCTTCAGAAGCTGGCGTCCGGCCAGGAGGCGGGCGCGGATGAGAGCCTCGGGATCGTCGAGGCTGTAGTCCAGCGCATTGAAGATGAGCGCCCGCGCTCCGCCAACGAGAAGATCGATTTCGCCTGCAAGCGAAATGAAGCGTTCGGTGCGGGCGATGGGATAGCCCAGATTGGAAGGGACGCGTTCATGAGCGAAGCGCACGAAAGCTGCCTGAGCCGCCTCGGCGGCACCGAGATAGATTGCGCTCAGCGCCAGCGTCATGCTGGCATGGGCGCGATTGTCCTGCGCACCGCTGCCGGCATCGACGAGATCGAGCACATCTTCGCGGGGCACTTCCACATCGGTGAAATGCACGTCATGAGAACCGCTGGCGCGCATGCCGAGGCTCTTCCATGTGTGGATGACGTCGATGCCCGGCAGGCCAGCCGGCACGACGAAGGTGCCGACACGTTGCGGCTTCTCATCCGTGCATGCCCAGACGAGAAAATGCGTGAGCCCGAGCGCGCCGGTGACGAAGCGCTTGCGACCGGTGATCGACCAGCCGTTTCCCGTGCGGCGCGCCACGGTTTCAGGCAGGCCGCCGCGCGCCGGCGAGCCAAGGTCGGGCTCGACGCGGGCCGCGTTGAGCAGGATGGGGCGGTGCTTGGCCTCCGCCAGCAATCCTCGATAGAGACCTTCCGGCCATCGGTTACGGCCAGCCTCGCCCAAATGCGTGAAAATCGTCATGGCGCTGATCAGCGCTACGGATGGGTCGCCGCGTCCGAGGTCGGCGAGGATGCGCGCCACCTCCGGCAGCGAAGCTCCCGCGCCGCCAAAGCGCTTGCCGACGGTGCTTTCGAGGAGGCCGCTTTCATGGACGGCCCTGATCCCGACCCATGGAAACTCGCAGGTAGCATCGGCGGCCGGTGCTGCATCGGCCAGTTTCCGGATGATATCGGTCAGATCGGACCTGTTCTGGGACACTTGGTTTGGCCTTTTCAATGAGAGCCGCCCGGCAACCTCGGCGTGGGTTTCACCATGTTTTGGCGTCGGGTTTATTGTCTTAAAGAGAGTGAGCCCGCCACCATAGGGATGACGGGCTTACCGAAGGGATTGCGGCCTCGTCAGGCGACGTTCCGTTGGCCTTCCGCCCGCTCCAGCAGGCCGGCCCTGACTAACGGCAGCACATAGCGACCATAGTCGATGGCATCGTTGAGATTGTCATAACCGCGGATCGAGATCAGTTCTGCGCCGAGATCGACATAGTCCAGGATGGAGTCGGCGATGGTCTGTGGCGATCCGACAAGCGCGGTCGAAGCGCCGCGGGCGTTGGTGGCGCTGACGGTCGGATACCACAGCGCCCGGTCATGCACGTCACCGCGCGCCGCAATTTCCAGCAGTCGCTGCGAGCCGACATTTTGCGGCGCTGGCGCCGAGGCCGGCACTTTGCCGAGACCCTTGGCGCGGTTGTCCTGCAATGCGACCAGCACCTGCTTGGCTTTCGTCCAGGCCAGTTCATCCGTTTCCGCGACGATCGGGCGGAAGGTTACCCAGATGCGCGGCCTATCGCTGCGCCCGGCCCGCTTGGCTTCGGCATGGATGCGGTCGATCTGCTCTTTCGTTTCCGCCAGCGGCTCGCCCCACAGGCCGAAGATGTCGGCAAGTGCGCCACCGATGCGATAGGCGTCATCGGACGATCCGCCGACCGACACGGGAATGGTGCCGTTGACCGGACGCACCGCGTTGCGGAACTGCTTGAACTGGTAATATTTCCCGTCGAAATCGAAGGGCTCGGGCGATTGCCAGGCGCGGCGCAGGATGTGGATATATTCCTCCAGCCGCTCGTAACGTTGTTCCTTCGTCAGGAAATCGCCTTCCCGCGCCTGCTCCTCGTCACTGCCGCCGGCGATGAAATGGACGACGGCACGCCCCTCGCTCAGCTGGTCGAGCGTGGAGAGCGCCTTTGCCGCCACGGTCGGGTAGAGCGTGTTGGGACGCAGCGCGATGATGATCTTTATGTTCTTCGTATTGGCCGCGATCGTCGCACCGATGGTGAAGGGGTCGAAGGATGAGGAATCGTATGGGACCAAGGTGTAGTTGAAGCCGTAGTCATCGAGCGATCGGGCATAGCGAACCAGAAACCGCGGATCGATTGCCGGGCTTGGCAAGGGATTGAGCTCGGTCGAGGCATTGGGGAACGTCACGCTGATGAATTCGGTCGGCATCGTTTTTCCTCTCGTGCGCTATCCGGCGCTAATGTCCAAACCTTAGGGGCCGGCACCATGAAAGAGAAAGACCTGTCTTTCTTTAGTCTACTAATTTTATAGAAATTATTTCCTGAAATCGCGCCGCATATGCTGTCAGGCGAAGGACCCCGGCATATCGCCGCCATGTGAAGACCTGCAAACCCCGGAATTATTTTCGAAAGAATCGTGAAAAGCAGGATCGATTTAGCCTGCCTACAGACAAAGAGATTGCTACATGCTTCCATCTAGTTGAGCCGCATCGGGCACAATGAAAAACTAGCGCGACTGCTGCGCAAAAAGACATTTAAGGGAGTTCATCCATGTCGATCATTGCCTCTCGTTCCCGACTATTGGGGACAGCCATCAGCCTGGCGCTTCTGCTCGGCGCATCAGCCGTTCGGGCTGAAACGCCACCGAACGTGCTTGTGGTTGCCCAGTCGATCGACGATGCCGTCAGCTTCGATCCTGCCGAAGGCTTCGAATTGACGACCGTGCAGTCTTTCAACAATCTCTACCAGCGTCTCGTACAGTCGAACCGCGAAGATGGCACGAAGATCGAGCCGGCGCTTGCCGCTTCTTGGGCAGCGGGTAGCGATGGCCGCAGCCTGACATTTGAGCTGGCTGATGCCAAGTTCTCCTCCGGCAATCCGGTCCGCGCCGAAGACGTGATCTTCTCGCTGACCCGGGCGGTGAAGCTCAATAAATCGCCGGCCTTCATTCTGAATGAGCTGGGCTGGAAGCCCGACAATGTCGATGCCGCCATCACCAAGGTTGATGATAAGCATGTGAAGCTCACCTGGTCTGCCAATGTCGGCTCCGGTTTTGCTCTGTCGCTGCTGACGGCGCCGATCGCCTCGATCGTCGATGAGAAAACCGTCGAGCCGCAGGCGAAGGAAGGCGATTTCGGCAATGCCTGGCTGAAGACGAATTCGGCCGGAAGCGGCGCCTATACGATCGCCACCTACACGCCGCACGAGGCGCTGGTGCTGCAGGCAAATGCCAACTCATCTGACAAGCCGAAGCTCGACAGTGTCATCATCCGCAACGTTCCCGATGTCGGCGCTCGCCGCCTGCTGGTCGAGCAGGGCGATGCGGATATTGCGCGCGGCCTTTCGGCCGACCAGATCGAAGCGCTGAAGACCAAGAGCGGCGTCAAGGTTCTCTCCGTGCCGTCGGCGCGCACCGATTATATCCTGCTGAACACCAAGGCCAATCCGACGCTCGGCAATCCGGCCTTCTGGGAAGCGGCGCGCTACCTCGTGGATTATGATGGTATCGCCAAGAACCTGCTTCGTGGCCAGAGCACCGTGCATCAGGCCTTCCTGCCCGTCGGCTTCCCCGGCGCGCTGACGGATACGCCGTTCAAGCTCGATGTCGAGAAGGCCAAGAAAATCCTGGCCGATGCTGGCATCAAGACGCCGTTCAAGGTCGAGTTCATCGTCTTCAACGACCAGCCTTTCCTGTCGATCGCGCAATCGCTGCAATCGACCTTTGCGCAGGCCGGCATCACGCTGGACATCCAGCCGGGCGTCGCAAGCGACATCTATGCCCGGGGTCGTTCCGGCAAATTCGAGATGACGCTGCGCTACTGGATTCCCGACTATTTCGATCCCCACTCCAACGCCAGCGCCTTTGCCATCAACAAGGACAACTCCGCCAACACGGCCGCCAAATATGCCGGTTGGGTCATCCCCGAGCTGACAGATCAGACGCTTGCCGCCGTCAAGGAGCAGGATGCGGCGAAACGCGTGGCGCTCTATCAGGATCTGCAGAAGAAGATCCAGGCAAGCTCGCCGTTCATCTTTATGCTTCAAGGCAACGATCAGGTCGTGCTAAGCGACAAGGTGAAGAACTATGCCCAGGGTCTCAACGCAGACCAGGTCTACTACGACAAGGTGGAGAAGTAAGTGCCGCAAGCGGCCACACCATGCGATGCCGACATGAGCAACTCCCGCCAGAAGAAAACCTGGCGGGAGTTGTCGTTCGTGAGATCGCTTTTCACCTGGGGTTGGTCGTTTGCGCTGACGCTGTTCGGGCTTGCGCTCGTGACCTTTGCGCTGACGCGGCTGTCGCCGATCGATCCGGCGCTGCAGATGGTCGGCGATCACGCCAGCCAATCGACCTATCAGCAGGCGCGCGTCGAACTCGGGCTCGATCAGCCGCTGCCGGTGCAGTTCATTCGTTACGTCGAGGCAGCGCTGTCGGGGAATTTCGGGCAATCGACTTCGACCGGCCAGCCGGTTGCCAAGGATATCGCGCGGACTTTTCCGGCGACGATCGAGCTTGCGACGGCGGCCATCATTCTGGGCGTGCTCATCGGATTGGCGCTCGGCATCGCCGCGGCCATGTGGCAGGGGACATGGCTGGATAGCTTGGCGCGCCTCGTCTCGCTTCTTGGCTATTCCGTGCCGATTTTCTGGCTCGGCCTGCTGATGCTGCTGTTCTTCTATGCACGCCTGCATTGGGCGCCCGGGCCGGGTCGTGCGGATGTCGTCTTCCAATATACGGTCAAATCCGTCACCGGCTTTGCGCTGATCGATGCGTGGATTTCAGGCAAGCAAGGAGCTTTCCGAGACGCGCTGGCGCATCTGGCACTGCCGGCGACCGTTCTGGCCTTTCATGCGCTTGCCGCGATCTCGCGGCTGACACGGGCGTCGATCCTGACCGAGCTTGGGCAGGAATATGTGACGACCGCGCGGGCCAAGGGGGCGAGCCTTGGCCGCATTGTCTTTACCCATATCATGCCGAACATATCCGGGACGCTTCTCATCGTGATTGCCCTTTCCTATGCGAGCCTTCTGGAAGGCGCCGTGCTGACCGAGACCGTCTTCGCCTGGCCCGGCATCGGCCGCTACCTGACGACGGCGATGTTTGCCGGCGACATGCCGGCGATCCTCGGGGCGACGCTCGTGGTCGGTGCCTCCTTCGTCGTCCTGAATGCGCTGACCGATCTCGGTGTCGCGCGGCTCGATGTGGGGAAGAAGCGGTGAGTGACATCGTTCAGCACCCGCTTGACGGCCCCTCTTTTGTTCGGCGTATCCTGCGTTCGCCTTCGGCGGCGATGGGAAGCGCGATCGTGCTTCTTATTCTGTGCCTCGCCTTGCTGGCACCGGTGATCGCACCCTACGATCCCAATCTGCAGGAGACGGCCAATCGGCTGATGCCGCCGAGTGCTGCGCATTGGTTCGGCACGGATGGTTTCGGGCGGGATCTGCTATCGCGGATAATTTATGGTGCGCGATCGACCTTGCTGCTGCTGCTTTTCGTGGTTCTGATCATGGCTCCCCTTGGCATAGCGGTCGGCCTCGTCGCTGGCTTCTTCGGCGGGATCGTCGAGCGCATTCTGATGCGCATCACCGATGTCGTCATGTCGTTTCCGCGGCTGCTGCTCGCCTTTGCCTTCGTCGCCATCATGGGGCCGGGCCTCGTCAACGGCGCTCTGGCGCTGTCGCTGACAAGCTGGCCGGCCTATGCGCGCCAGGCCCGCGTCGAAACCGAGCGGTTGCGTCGGAGCGATTATCTCGCCGCTGCCGAAATGGTTGGGATCAAGGGCATACGGCTGCTTTACGGGCATGTGCTGCCCTTGGTGCTGCCGTCCGCCATCATCCGTCTCGCCCTTGATCTCTCAGGCATCATCCTTGCCGCGGCAGGCCTCGGCTTCCTCGGTCTCGGCGTTCGCCCGCCGACCGCCGAGTGGGGCGCAATGGTGTCGGAGGGCACCCAGGTCATCTTCGATCAATGGTGGGTGGCCGCCGTGCCCGGCTTTGCGATCCTCATCACCTCGCTTGCCTTCAACCTGTTGGCCGATGGTCTGCGCGATATACTGGATCCCCGTCATGTCTGATCCGCTGCTCTCCGTTCAGGATCTCACGGTTTCTTTTCCGTCCGAGGCGGGCATGGTCCGTGTCGTTGATGGCATCAGCTTCTCTGTGGAACGTGAGATCGTCGCGCTCGTCGGCGAATCCGGCTCCGGCAAGTCGATGACGGGGCGGGCGATCATGGGGCTGCTGCCGCGCCAGGCTAAAGTGCAGGCAAAACGGCTTTCCTTCGAGCGGCGGGATCTCCTGACCCTGCCGCCTTCCGGCTGGAACAAGGTGCGCGGCAACGGTATCGGCCTTGTCCTTCAGGATCCGAAATATTCGCTGAACCCGGCACACAAGGTCGGTCGACAGGTCGAGGAGGCCTTGCTGTTGCATACGCGGCTCTCGGCTGCAGAACGCCGCGAGCAGGCGCTGGACATGTTGCACAAGGTGGGACTTCCCGATCCGGCACGGATCTATGCGAGCTATCCGGCCGCCCTGTCCGGCGGAATGGGGCAGCGCGTCATGATTGCCGCAATGCTGATCAACCGGCCGCGCCTGCTGATCGCCGACGAACCGACATCCGCGCTCGACCGCGAGCTTCAGAACCAGATATTGGCGCTGCTGCGCTCGTTGACCGAGGAGTTCGGCATGGGATTGCTGCTGATCAGCCATGATCTGCAGCAAGTGTCGCAATTTGCCGATCGGGTGATGGTGATGCGGGGCGGGCATATCGAGGAGGAATTGGCCGCCACGGAGCTGGCCAGTGCCGAATCCCCGTATACGCGTGCCCTTTGGGCGGCACGGCCATCGGCTGATACCTACGGCACACGCCTGCCGGTATACGGAGCCGACGCATGAACGCGCTTTCGGTTTCCGATCTTTCCATCACCTTTTCAGGCGCACGCAAGGCGTTCACGGCCGTGCACGGCGTCAGTTTCGATATTGCGAGCGGCGAGACCTTTGGCCTCATCGGCCCGTCCGGCTGCGGCAAGACGACGGTGCTGCGCGCCATCGCCGGGCTGAACGTCAACTGGCAGGGCGCGATTTCCGTCTTCGGGGAGCCGCTTCAATCCGGGAAAAAGATTGCCGGCACCCTGCGCGACAACATTCAGATGGTGTTTCAGGACCCCTATTCCTCCCTGCACCCGCGCCATACTATCGAGCGAATTCTCGGTGAGCCGCTATCCTTGCGGGGCGTAAAGGACGTTGAGGCGCAGGTGCGAACGGCGCTCGATCAGGTCGGCCTTCCGGCAACGGCGAGCCGGCGCTTTCCGCATCAGCTTTCCGGCGGCCAGCGGCAGCGCATTGCCATCGCCCGCGCCTTGCTATTACGGCCGAAACTGTTGTTGCTCGACGAGCCGACCTCGGCGCTCGATGTGTCGGTCCAGGCGGGGATCCTCAATCTTCTCAATGATCTCAAGGCCTCGCACGGCATGACCTTCGTGCTCGTCAGCCACGACCCCGGTGTCGTCGCCCATATGTGCGATCGCGCCGCGGTCATGGACGCCGGCGCCATAACGCGGATCATGGATCGCGACGATCTCTCAAAACTCAGCTAGCGCGCGCTAAGCGATGTCTTGCAAGGACACTGGGCAGGGCGCTTGACCTCGCTTGGCGGCACTATAGTCTGACCCTTAATGTCGGGCTAACCGTGCTTTGCCTGGTCAATGATTGCCGTTGACCGAGACGACATCGGCCGAACTCCTACGCATTCGTCGTGGTCCCATTGGCACGGCCTCTCATAGCTCTATCTGAATATCGAACCGTGAAGTTCCGGCCGAATGCCGGAGATGAAGAACGGGCACACCCGAAGGGAGTTTCGATAATGGCACAGACTGTCGCTGACCAGTTCGTTACAACATTGGCCGCAGCCGGGGTAAAACGTATCTACGGCGTCGTCGGCGATAGCCTCAACGGTCTGACGGATGCGGTTCGGCGACATGGCGGCATCGAGTGGGTCCATGTGCGGCACGAAGAGGCCGCCGCCTTCGCCGCAGCAGCGGAAGCCCACCTGACCGGCAATCTCGCCGTTTGCGCGGGAAGCTGCGGGCCGGGTAATCTGCATCTCATCAATGGTCTGTTCGATGCGCATCGCTCGCGGGTTCCAGTCCTGGCGATCGCAGCCCAGATCCCTTCTGCTGAGATCGGCTCCGGCTATTTTCAGGAGACGCATCCGCAGGAACTCTTCCGCGAATGCAGCCATTATTGCGAGCTTGTCTCCGGTGTTCAGCAGATGCCGCGGGTGCTGGAAATCGCCATTCGACAGGCAATCGGGAAATCTGGCGTCTCCGTTATCGTCATGCCGGGCGACGTCGCGCTGCAAAAGGCCGAGGGGCCTGAGCGGCCGCGGGTCGGCGGCCTGCTTCCGCGCAAGCCCATCGTCGTGCCGGCGGCAGAAGAGTTGAGCAAACTGGCCGAGCTTCTGAATAGCGACGCGCGCATCACCATCCTCGGCGGCGCGGGCTGCGAGGGGGCGCACGATGCGCTGCTGGCGATTGCCGGGCGGCTGAAGGCGCCAATCGTTCATGCGCTTGGTGGCAAGGAGCACATCGAATGGGGCAATCCCTTCGATGTCGGCATGACCGGGCTGATCGGCTTTGCGTCGGGCTATTACGCCATGATGGATTGCGATGTGCTGTTGATGCTCGGCACGGACTTTCCATATCGCCAATTCTATCCCGCGGGATCATCCACGCGGATCGCTCAGGTCGATATCCGGCCTGAGAATATCGGCCGCAGGGCGCCCGTCGATCTCGGGCTGGTCGGCGATGTCAGGGCGACGATCGAGGCGCTGCTGCCGCACCTGCAGCAGAAGACGGACAGTGCCCATCTGGATCAGTCGATCGCGCACTACAAGAAGAGCCGCAAGGAACTCGACGCGCTAGCGACAGGCAGGCCCGGCAAGAACCCCATCCATCCCCAGCAGATCGCCAAGGCTATCAGCGATCACGCATCCGAGGATGCAGTGTTCACTTGCGATGTCGGCCTTCCGACGGTCTGGGCGGCGCGATATCTGGCCATGAACGGCAAGCGGCGGCTGATCGGATCGTTCCGCCATGGCTCCATGGCCAATGCGATGACGCAGGCGATCGGCGCGCAGGCCGCCTTTCCCGAACGTCAGGTGATTTCGCTCTCGGGAGATGGCGGCTTTGCCATGCTGATGGGCGATTTTCTCACCTTCGCGCAGCTCGGCCTGCCCGCAAAGATAGTGGTCTTCAACAACAGCGCATTGGGCTTTATCGAGGTCGAACAGAAGTCGGTGGGCTTCCTGCCGACGGGCACGGAGCTGAAAAACCCGAACTTCGCGGCGATGGCCGAGGCGATCGGCATCAAGGGCATCCGCATCGAAGATCCCGCCGATGTCGACAGCAGCATTGCCAAGGCGCTTGCTCATAATGGGCCGGTTCTGGTCGATGCGGTCGTTGCGCGCACCGAACTGCCGATCCCGCCTTCGATCAGCGCGGAGATGGCGAAGGGGTTCAGCCTCTATATGGTCAAGGCGGTGTTCAGCGGTCGCGGCGACGAACTCGTCGAGCTTGCTCGCACCAATCTCTGGCGTTGAGACAAGGCGGGCGTGGTGAGACGAGGCATCAGCCACGCTCTACCGAGGGTCGGTTTCGCTGAACGGTATCCACCGAAGCGGGATCCAGAGCGGAGAATTCCATGCCTTCAATGCATCGAGGAAGACCTGCAGCTTCGAAGGGATGAAGCGCCGCGTCTGATAGACCGCGTGCACGAAGATTTCGGGTGATGTCCATTCTGGCAGGAGGCGAACGAGTTCGCCGCGCTCGATGCGGTCGTCGCAATAGTTCGACGATAACAGGCCTATGCCGTGCCCCTTGTAGGTGAATGCACTTACGGACTGGAAATCGCGGCTGGAGATCGGTCCCGAAACCTGGACTTTCGCCGATTTGCGGCCGCTGACGAGATGCCATTCGGCTTCGTTGTTGCGGCTGTTCATCAAGACGCACTGGTGCTGACGCAGATCCTCAGGTTCGATGGGCCGGGCGCGACCCTCGAGATAGTCAGGCGTTGCGACCACATAGCGGACGCTTTTGCCGAGGCGTTGCGCGATCATCGTCGAATCCTGCAGTTCGCCAAAACGGATAGCTAAGTCGACATTTTCGGCAATCAGGTCGATGAAGGTATTGGTGATGAACAGGTCTATCTGGATGCGCGGATAGCTTTTCAGGAACAATGAAACGAACTCATAGAACGGTTCCTGGCTTAGAACCACCGGCACCGAAATCCGCAGCAGGCCCTCGGGATTCCTCTGGGATTGAACAAGCACCCGTTCGGCATCGTAGAGATTGCCAAGCGGCTCACTGCATTGGTTGAAATAGGCACGCCCCTGCGCCGTGAGGTTCAGTTTGCGCGTCGTCCGCTGCAGAAGCGTCACGCCCAGCTGCTCCTCGAGCGCTGTCAGCCGGCGGCTGACTGTGGAGACCGGCATTCCCAGGGCATGTGCCGCCCGGCTGAAGCTTTCTAACTGCGCTACCTTCACAAAGATCGCGATGTCATTCAAATCGGTCATGCCATTATTTTTGCATGAATGGAAAATTGATTCCAGATATTTCCATCTAATCGCGTAAAGCCGAAATGGGCATATTCCCTCTCACGAGAGCAAGCCAACCACCTCATCCCCTCTCGATCGATCCGGCCCTTAGGGCCGACGCATGGCGGTGAGGTTGCTTTGTGAAACGGAGAACGACAATGGAAATAGCAAAAACGGTACTCATTACCGGTGCCTCGCAGGGCATTGGTGCAGGTCTTGCCAACGCCTTCCTCGATCGCGGCTATAATGTTGTCGCGACATCGCGGCGGGTTAGCGAGACCAACGAGATCAAGGCCTCCGACAGGCTGGCGCGTGTGGATGGTGACATTGCCGATCCTGTCACGGCGCAACGCGTCGTCGAGGCCGCGCTCGGGCGGTTCGGGACGATTGACGCTCTGGTCAACAATGCCGGGGTCTTCTTCACCAAACCGTTCGTCGATTATACCTTCGACGATTACCGCAAGCTCGCCTCGACGAACCTGGAGGGTTTCATCCACCTGACGCAACTGGTCGTGCGCCAGATGCTGGCACAAAAGACCGGCGGCAGCATCGTCAGCATCACCACGCCTCTGGTCGACCATCCGATACTCGGCATCAACGCCTCCGTAGCGATGGCCACAAAGGGTGGCATCGAAGCTCTCTCCAAGAATATTGCGCTTGAATACGCAAAGGAGGGAATTCGCGTGAACACCGTGGCGCCCGGCGTTGTCGATACGCCGCTTCACAAGGACAATCCGCGGGATTTCCTCAACACGATGTCGCCGATGCACGGGATCTCCAATGTCCAGGAAATCGCAGATGCCGTTCTGTTCCTGACCGAGGCTCCGCGCATAACCGGGGAGGTGCTGCACGTTGATGGCGGCGCACATCTGGGCAAATGGTGAGCGCGGGCATAGCGCCGGCCGCTGGCGCAGAGCAGCGGCTGAATGATCTCGGCATTACGCTTCCTCCGCCTCCCACACCGTTTGGCGCCTATGTGGAGGCTGTGAAGATGGGAAAGCTGATATTCCTGAGCGGCATGCTGCCTGTCGTCGATCGCAAGCCGCAATATATCGGCCGCGTCGGCGGTGTGCTGTCGAGTGACGATGGACGAAAAGCAGCTGAAATCGCCACTTTGAGCGCGCTGGCTGCAATCAGGGAATATCTCGGCTCGCTCGACAAGGTGACCGGTGTCGCCAAGCTCGGAGTCTATATCGCAACGGAAGGCGATTTTCGGGATCATCCGAAAGTCGCGGATGGGGCGTCTGAGCTCCTACTCAAGGTCTTCGGCGCAGAGATGCTGTCGGGCCGAGTGGTTCTTGGGGTTGCAAGCCTGCCGCTTGGCATGCCGGTCGAGATCGAGCTTGTTCTCGAGGTTGCGGACTGAAATTTACGCCCCGGTTGGCCATTGTGGCCGGTCGGGGCTTACCCGTGATTTGACTGTACCGAGGCAGTTCTGCTGACTTGCGCCGGCTTGCTGGGCTTGGCGCTTTGAAGCACTGTCAGATGATTTCTCTACTCAACCTTCGAAGCCGAACCGTTCGACGTCGAAATCATCGTCGTCAAAGCCGGCCGCACTATTCCGGATATCGGCCATATCTTCCTCAAAGAGGATTGGCGTGCTGACGAAGGTCGGAAGCTTCATGTCGACAGCCGTGCCCGGAGGCTGGAGCGCCCAGGCCACGATAGCGCCGGTAGACATGGCGCCGACGCCACCCGATACGTCCTGTGCGGCGGAGGTGGGCAGGTCCGCCATCGGCTGCAGCTTTGCCATGGCGCTGCTGTTCGAATTCTTCGACTGATCGGCAAGGAGCAGGTTGCCTGCATCGTTCCGCCCCACCACAAGGCTCGCCAGAACCATCGCCGGCGGCCTTTCGGGAGCGGCTGTCGGGATCACGGCGATGCTGATCGGTCGTGAGGCCGGCAGGGGCACGGTATAGGTTGCCAGATCAGTGAAAGGTGCAATCTTGTTTTCTTCGGCCACGCGTTTGCCGAGCTGAAGCTCCAGCCCGTTGACGGCCCGGCTTCGAGGTGTCGGCAACATGCTGGTCAGGAGGCTCGTATTGGTGGCGGCCGCAGCGGATGCCACCGGCGATCCGGCGTCGTCATCATCATCATCGACAGCGGGTGCAATCTTGCTCGTGGTCAGGCTCGGGCGTTTTCTCGATTGTGCAATAGCGACTTCATAACCCGGCAATGGCCTGCCATCGGCGGGCACATGGAGTGTCCGGCCATTCGGAAAAAGCTGCGCCAGTTCCGGGCGCGACATTCTCGGCCAGGCGCGGACCCTGCCGACATCCAGATGCACGAAAGGGGATCCGGAGTTGGGATAAAAGCCAACGCCGCCGATTTGCATCTGCATGGCAATGGCGCGCAAGGTGGCAAGCTTTACGCCGGGGATATAGAAGTCCATCGCCTTGCCGAGCGTGTGCTGGCTGTGCTTTGCGACGCCGGAGCTGCGCGAGCGATTGCGCAGCATGCCATTGGTAGATGGGGAGCGGTAGGCCGACACGACGTGAATGGTGTCTTTCGCTCCGCTGCGGTTATAGACTTCCCAGACAAGATCAAGCAGTTCCGGATCCATTTTGGTCGGCTCGTTCTTGCGCCAGTCACGCAGGAAGCGGTTGATCTGGGCGAGGCCTCGCGGATCGTATTTGCCGCCGCGCTTGAAGACGATGGTCGCCCTCTCTCCCGTGTGCGTGAAAAACAGCTTGAGGGCGCGGTCGTCAGACGCGGCCTGGGCGGATCCCGCCAGCGCACCAAGCACCAGCATCACAACCAATGCCACCCGGCAGGCGGCGAAGGAGAAAGCCATGGTGAAAGTTGCGGCCGGAATGGAGAAGATCGCTTGATGCACGGATACGACTTTCGCCCTTGCTAATAGACACAGAAATCAGAGGCGCCGCGCCTGCGGCATCGTTGTACCTCCAATTATGGTCAATAAATCCCTAACGGACCGTTTACGGCCGATTGCCCCGAGATATCGCCCGCCTGAGCGGCATTCGCATCTGCTGGTGCCGGCTTTTGGGGAGGGTACTGGGAAGTGGCTTCGATCATAACTGCAGCCGTGGACAAACATGCAGCTTGTGGCGTTACGATGGCGGCTGAAATAGAAAAATCCATAGCTATGCAAACGTTTTCGCGTGGGTTGCAAACTGCCTGCCGAGACAGCATCATCCCGCGCATGAACGGACAGAATCGATTTGCTCCTCCGTCCAGCGGACAGCAAACCATTAAACGAAGCGACCTGTTGCGGCAGCTCCGGCGTGTCGGGCTGCGCCGTTTGACGACCATCGTGGCGCCAGCGGGTTACGGCAAGACCTCGCTCGCCGTCCAGTGGTACGAATTACTCAGGGAAGATGGAGTCAATCTGTGCTGGGTGTCGCTCGATGCCGAGCACACGAGCCAGGAAGCCTTTCTGCTGGCTCTGATCGATGCATTGCAGACGCTTCTGGACGAGGACGGAGCGGATGCGGGCAATCTGCCGGCAGCGGCGCTCCTCTCCGTACTCACGACGAGGCTGCGCAAGATCCCGGGGCCGCTCGTGATCTTCCTCGACGATTATCACTTCGCCCAGACGGATGCCACCGAGGCACTGATGGCGAAGATCCTCGCCGATCTTTCGCTCGAACATGTGAAATTGGTGCTGGTAAGCCGTAGTCCGCCGCGTTTTCCATTGTCGGCATTGCGCCTTCGTGGCGAATTCAAACAGTTCGGCGTCGCCGAACTCGGTTTTTCCGATGCCGAAGCGCGGGAATTGTTTGCCGGCAAGGGGACCCGCCTGACCGAAGAGCAGGTCGGTTCCTTTAACCGCCGGACCGAAGGCTGGGCCGTCGCGCTGCAGATGGTGAGTCTGCTTGTCTCGGAATCGGAGGAAAGCGACACGATCCTCGCGTCTTTCGATGGCGGCGGCGCGGATATGGGATCCTATCTTTCCGAGCAGGTATTCGAGCATCTGCCCGAGGAGATCCGCCAGTTTCTGACCGAGATCGCCGCGCTGCCTGCTTTCAATCATTCGCTGCTGGAGGCGGTATTGGAAAGCGGGGAGAGGGTAGGTTGGATCGAGCGCCTGAACGAATATGCTCTTCCTGTCACGCTGCTTGCCGGGCCGGGCAACTGGATGCGTTTCCACCCGGTCTTCAACGAGTTCCTCAAGCAAACCGCCAGCCGCAGGGGCGTTGACGCCAAACGCGTGCTGAACCGGGCAGCGCGCTGGTTCGAGGTTCAGGGTGATATCGACCGGGCAGTACAGCACGCGTTGTCAGCCGGTGACGCCAATCTTGCGGCAAGCATCGTGGAGCGAGCCGGCGGTTGGCGGCGGGTCTATGCCACGACGCGTGGCGGCGCGACGCTCTTCCAGGCGTTGAGCGGGCGAGCATCGGAGATTGATCTCAGCCGGTTTCCGCTCGCTACCCTGGGGCTTTCGATTTTCAACGCCAAGGCCGCCCAGCTTGCCGCCGCCAATCATTATCTGGTCATCGTAGAGCGCGCCGCCGCGGGCGATGAGATCCTGGCAAAGGATCTGCGTGTGGTGCGTATCCTGCTTGCGCTTTATACCGATCACTGGGCGAGCGCTGCCGATCTTTCCGCGCTGGAAAATGATCTGCAGCAACCCGACGGAATGGAACTCATCCATCGGGCGCTGGCGCTCAACATGCTTTCCTACAATTTCCTGATCCGCAGCGAGCTTGATCGGGCATTGCACTATGGCCATCTGGCCATTCGCGCCTTTCGCGACGGTGGCGCCGATTTCGGTGCCATGCATCTCTACACGCATATCGGTCAGGCCTTCTTTCTTTCGGGGGATAGTGCAAGCGCACTCTCCGCCTATGACGACCTGATCGCCGAGGCGCAAACCAACATCGCTGCGGGCAGCGATCTGGACGCCGTCGGCCAGGTGTTGAAGGCCGAAATTCTTTCGATGCGCGGCGAAACCGCAGCCGCTGCCGACATGTTGGGATGGGCGCTGCCGCATCTTGAGCGCCATGATACATGGTTCGATCTTCTCGCCGCCGGGTTCATGGCCGAACAGCGCACGCTGCGAATGCGCGACGATGTCCTGGCCGCCCACGCGGCCATGGATCGCATTCGCGCGGTGGCGCGCCGCCGCGGTTTCGACCGGCTTACCCGTCTGATAGATCGCGAGCGGGCAATGCTTCTGATGGAGTCGGGTGATCTCGACCAGGCAATCCGTCATGCCGAGGCCAGCGGATTCGGCATACAGGCGATCACTTCGGATCGCGCCAACATGTTGTCCATCCACCTGCGCGGGGCGACGCCGGCTATCTTCTGGACGCGTGCCTATTTGGCGCTTGGCGAGGTTGCCAAGGCGCGCGAGGTGTTTGACCAGCTCACGACGCGTCAGGCCCAGCGCCCGCATGTCCCGCGTACGATCGAGCTTGCGCTCCTCGAAATCGGGATCCTGATTGCCGAGGGCCGCAGTGAGATTGCAGCCGCGCGCCTTTCCGATCTTGTGGTGACCACACCGCTCGGCGACTACCGCGCGCTTCTCCATCTCGATCGTGCAGCCGGGCTGGAAGAGCTCCGTGCGCTTGCCAACCATCCAAGCGTTGCCACGGTCACCCGCAAACGCCTCCAGGCCCTATTGAATAGCGCCGATGCAAACCAGCAGCCTGCCCCGGACGAGGATCTGTCGTCGTTTACCGGGCGCGAGCGCATGGTGATGGAATTGCTCACCGCGGGGCTTTCCAACAAGGAAATCGGCCGCACGCTGTCGCTTTCCGACAATACGATCAAGTTCCACCTGCGCAATATTTTTGCCAAGCTCAACGTCTCGACGCGTACGGCCGCGGTGACGGCAGCACGACAAAAGGGCATGTTGAACTGATACCTACCCGAACGGGTAGGGTATGATTCGCTCACCCACCCATCGGGAAGGCTATCGGGGAAGAAAAAAACACCTAATCTGCGCTCGTGCGAATATAATAACGGGGGTAGATTCGTGGTCATCGTCGATCCAGTGACCCAGGAGATTATCGAGGGTAAGCTGGCCGCAACCGTCGACGAGATGGGCGTTGTGATGGCCCGGACCTCGATGAGCCCTGTGATCTATGAGGTGCTGGATTTCGCCTGCGGTCTGCTCACCCGTGAGGGAGAGCTGGTGGCACAGATGAACGGCATCACGCTGTTCACCGGCACCTTCGGCACACAGGTCAAATCGCTGATTGCGCTTTATGGCGACGATCTCGAAGACGGCGATATTCTGCTCACCAACGATCCCTATTCGGGCGGCACGCATGCCTGCGATTTTGCCATCGTCAAGCCGATCTTTTTCGATGGGCGGATCCTGGCCTATGCCATCAATGTTGCCCATTATCTCGATGTCGGCGGCTCGGTTCCCGGCTCGCTTGCGCCCAACGCCACCTCGGTCTTTCAGGAAGGGCTGAGGCTGCCTGGCGTCAAGGTCGTACGCAACGACCGTTTCTCCGGCGAGGTCCTGCGCATCATCCGTGAAAATGTTCGTCTGCCCGATATCGCCATCGGCGACCTGACCGCGCAGGTGGCCACGGTTCGCGTCGCAGCCCGCCGGATGGGCGAACTCGCGCGGAAATACGGTACGGCAGTCGTCGAGGCTGCATTCGATCACCTTCTTGCGATGAGCGAAAAGCAGGCGCGTGCTGCCATCGCCGCTTTGCCGGACGGGGTCTATGAGTCCCGAGACATCATCGACGGCGATGGCGTTACCACGGACCCCATCGAGGTCAGAGTGGCCGTGACCATTGCAGGCGATCGTTTGACTGCCGACTTTACAGGCTGCCCGCCGGCAGTGGCGGGGCCGATCAACTGTGCGGCAGGGGCGCTGCAATCGGCCGTACGCACCATATTCAAGGCATTGGTGGCGCCGCAGGCACCTTCGAACGAAGGCTGGTTTCGGCCACTCGATGTCATTGCGCCGCAGGGATCGGTTTTCACCGCAGAGAAGCCTTCTCCTACGGGTTGGTACTATGAGGGCTCCGTCCATGCCTCTGAGCTGGTCTGGAAGGCGCTTGCCGGGCTGATGCCGGAGCGGTTCTCGGCCGGCTCCTACACGAGCCTCTGCGTCGTCTACATCTCCGGTAAGGATGCGGCAGGTCAGCCGTTCATCCATATCGAACCGCAACATGGCGGCTGGGGGGCTAGCAAGGACGCGGACGGCGCAAATGCGTTGATCGCGCTGACCGATGGCGACACCTACAACTATTCCGTCGAGGTCATCGAGGCACGGTTCCCGCTGATGGTGCGTCGCTATGCGCTCAATCTCGAAGGTGGATCGGGTGCTGGTCGCCGCCGTGGCGGTTTCGGCGTTATTCGCGACTATGAAGTTCTGGCGGCCGGCGCATCGGCCTATTGCAGCTTCGGGCGGACGGAAACACCACCCTGGGGGATCGAAGGCGGGGCTCCGGGCACTCCCAATCTGTTGCAGGTGGAAGATTCTGCCGGCCAGGTTAGCAATTTCGGCCGAGAACCGCATATTGCGCTCAAAAGCGGTGACCTCGTGCGCATCATTACCGGTGGCGGTGGCGGCTGGGGCGAGGCACGTTCTCGCGAGGCCGAGCATGTCCGCCGTGACGTCGAAGACGGTTACATCTCCAAGGAGACGGCGCGGAACCTGTATGGGTTTGATGAGAGGATGGCGGGATGATCAGGCTGGCGACGGATGTAGGCGGTACCTTTACCGACCTCGTCGGCTATGACGAGCGCACCGGTGAGATTTTCACGGCCAAAAGCCTGACGACCGTGCATGACCAATCCGAAGGCGTGCTTTCGGCCATCGATCTTGCCGAACGGAAGGATGGGCTTTCCACCCGCGACGTCATCTTCTTTGCCCATGGCGGCACGACCGTCATCAACGCGATCACCGAGCGCAAGGGCGTCAAGACCGCCCTTGTCACCACGGCAGGCTTTCGCGATGTTCTGGAAATAGGTCGCGGCAACCGCCCCGATCTCTACAATCTCCAATTCAAAAGCCCGGAACCCTTCGTGCCCCGTAGCCTGCGCTTCGAAGTGCGCGAGCGCCTGGACGCCAAGGGACGGGTGCTGACCGCGATCGAGCTTGGCGATCTCGAGCCGATCATTCGCGAATGCCGGGCGCGCAATGTCGAGGCCATCGCTGTCATCTTCCTCCACAGCTATGTCAATCCCAGCCATGAGATTGCCTGCGCGAAGGCGCTGGCAGAGGCCCTCCCAGACGTGACGATCTGCGCCAGCCACGAGGTCTCCCGCCAGTGGCGGGAATATGAGCGCTCCAATACCGCCGTGCTCAATGCCTATGTGCAGCCGATCATCAAGCGTTACTTCGCAAGGCTCGAGAGCGCGTTGACTGAGCGCGATCTGTCCTGCCCCTACTACGCCATGCAGTCCAACGGCGGTATCTCGACCTTCGATCAGGCGCAGATGAGCCCGCTGACACTGGTCGAGTCAGGCCCTGCCGGTGGCGTCGCGGGTGCTGCGCGCATCGGCACGCTGCTCGGCCAGTCGGAAGTGCTTTCGCTCGATGTCGGCGGCACGACGGCGAAATGCTCGTTGATTCACGACAGCCGACCGACGCTAGACAGCGAGTACAAGCTCGAACACACCCGCATCGTTCCGGGCTATCCCGTGCAGGTGCCGGTCGTCGATATTGTCGAAATCGGCGCCGGCGGCGGCTCCATCGCCCGTGTCGACGAGCGCGGTGCGCTGCGTGTCGGCCCAGAAAGTGCCGGCTCGACGCCAGGTCCTGCCTGCTACGGTCGGGGTGGTGACAAGCCGACGCTTTCCGACGCACTGCTGACGCTCGGCATCTTCGATCCGGCAAGTTTTGCCGATGGCCAGATGCAGCTCGACAAGGGCAAGGCGGCTGCCGCAATTGCGACCGTCGCCAAACCGCTCGGGCTTTCGGTCGAGGATGCAGCGCTGGCCATCGTCGAGATCGCTCATGCCTCGATGATCAATGCTTTGAAGCTCGTCACCGTTCAGCGCGACACGATCCGCGCGATGCCGCCTTTGTCATCTCCGGCGGCGCCGGGCCGGCGCTGGCTGCCCGCCTCGGGCGCGACCTCGGCGTGCAGATGACGGTGGTGCCACCACATCCCGGTATTTTCTCGGCTTGGGGTATGCTTGCGGCTGAACCGCGGGCAGATTTTCGCAGCACCTGGTTCTCGCCTCTCGTGCCGCAGGCGGTCAGCGATTTGAAGCGGCGCTTCGACGAGCTGAAGCGTGATGCCGTTGCCTATTTCGCCAAAGGTAATGGCGCCGACATACGCTATGCCTGCCGGGTGGAAGCCCGGTATCGTGGCCAGGAGCACGGCGTCTTCGCTCGCTTTGAGCTTGACGACGATGTCGGAAGCTTCGCAGAGCGCTTCCACGCGGCTCACGAGCGTGCATACGCCTTCCGCCTTCCGGCTTCGCCGATAGAGATCACCATGATCCATCTTGAGGCGGTGTTGCATGGTCCGGTCATTGCCATTCCGAAGCTGACATTGGCGGATCGCTCGCTCGACGCTGCCTTCAAGGGTGAGCGCCAAGTCTATTTTGGTGGAGAGACAGGCTGGGTATCCTGCCCGGTTTACGAGCGCACGAAGCTGTCGCCGCTGAAGGGCGTCTTTGGTCCGCTTATCGTCGAAGAGGCAACGGCGACGTCGCTTGTCGTTGCCGGACAGGAACTGGAAGTGACCGACGAAGGACTGCTGCTCATCCGTGAATCTGATGGGGGACATGCCTGATATGGCGATAGCGATCGGTCTCGACCATATCGTCAGGAGCTACGGGCCGGTGCGCGCTGTCGATGACGTCACACTCGATATCAGGGCAGGGGAGTTTTTCACCCTGCTCGGCTCGTCGGGTTGTGGCAAGAGCTCGCTCCTGAAGCTGATCGGCGGCTTTGACAAGCCGACCGACGGACGCGTTCTTTTTGACGGAAAGGATATGGCGAGCGTTCCTGCCAATCGTCGGCCCGTCAACACCGTGTTCCAGTCGCTTGGGCTCTTTCCGCATATGAACGTGGCCCAGAATGTTGGTTACGGGCTGAAATTGCGTGGGCTATCCGGCGGTGCGCTGAAGACCAAGGTCGAAGACGCCCTGGAGCTGGTCGAGCTTTCCGGCTTCGCGGATCGGGACGTCAATCTTCTCTCGGGCGGCCAGCGCCAGCGCGTGGCTCTTGCCCGGGCACTTGTCATGGAGCCCGGTATTCTGCTGCTGGACGAGCCCTTGACCGGGCTGGACGAACGGCTGCGCCAGCAGATGCGCGACGAGTTTGGCAGGCTCCACAAGCGAACAGGTGCGACCTTCATTCTGGTGACCCACAATCAGGACGAAGCCCTTAGCCTCTCCGACCGCATGGCGGTGATGCACAAGGGCCGCATTGAGCAGACAGACGCGCCGGCGCGGTTCTTCGAGGCTCCTGCCAATGCCTTCGTCGCTCGTTTCGTCGGCATCGATACGCTGTTGAAGCCTGAGAGCATCTCTATTTCGGGCGATAGGGCCGTGGCGGTGATTGCCGGCCAGAACCTGAATGCAACATTTTCCGGCACAGCGCCCGCCAATGCTCTCGTTGCCATTCGTCCCGACCGGATTGGACTCGTCCCGGCAGGGGAAGATGCGAGTGAAACAATTGAACTTAAGGTTGTCGAAAGTATCTATCGCGGACTCAGCCATGACGTTACCCTCGCTTTCGCCGATAGCCAGCGTTTGGTGGTGACGACCGGCGCGGATGCAGTACCGCCCTTGCCGGGCAGAAGCGTGCGCGTACGTCTGAAGCCGGGTGGCGCGCTCTTGATTGATCGTTCCGGAATACCTGCCCTGAGTGAAGGCGATGAGTAGAACCCGAATAGCTGAAACACGCGAAAATAAGGGAAGGGAATGACATGATGAATAAAGGAAATGATCCCGTCTCCTCCGCTTTGAGGAGCAATCTGCAGCGTCGAGATATGCTGAAGCTGATGGGTGCTGGTGCGGCTGCGCTATCCGTCGGTGGGCTTGGCGCCACGCGCGCCATGGCTGACGATGCGACGGTTGCGTTCTGGGGCACGGCTACGCTTGACATCGGCGATAAGTGGCAGGAATTTACGCGCCAGAGTGGTGTTTCGCCCGAGTTTACCGACAATGGCAACGATGTGGGCCCGGTGGTTGCGCGTCTTGCCGCTGGCAATGCCAATGATCTTTTCGATGTTGGTGGTTTTCAGGGTGGTGCCGAGCGCGAACTCGCCAAGCAGGGGCTGATCGCTCCTTGGGACGTCTCAAAGATCCCCAACTTTGCCGGTATCTGGCAATGGGCCAAGGATATCCCGACCTTGACCTATGAGGGCAAGCAGTACGGCATCCCCACGGTCGTCAACGCCGACTCGATCATCTATCGTCCCGACAAGCTCGGCAAGGTCGACAGCTATGGCGTCATCTTCGATCCGAAGCTGAAAGGCCGGGTCGCGATGGAAGATGCCTGGATCAACAGCGCCATCTTCACCGCCATCTACCTTAAGGGCGCGGAGAACCAGCCGATCAAGGATCCTGGCAATCTCTCCGAGTCTGAACTCGGCCTCGTCATGGAATTCCTGATCAAGCACAAGAAGGATGGCCAGTTCCGCACCTTCTGGAATGGCTGGGAGCAGGGCGTGCAGCTGGTCGCCAACGAGGAAGTCGATGCGATGACCGGCTGGGAGCCGATCGTCTATGAAGGCCGCAAGCGCGGGCTTCAGGTGGAGTATGCCGCGCCGGTCGAAGGTTACGAAGGCTGGGGCAACAACACGGTCCTGCTCAAGGGCGCCGCAGAACGCGGTAAGGCCGACGTCGCCCACAAGTTCGTCGATGCGCTGCTTGCTGGCCTCTACGGTTGCGAACTGGGCAAGGCGCGCGGCTATCTCGTGCCGACGGACAACAACCTCGCTTATGCCAAGGCGCATCCGGACGAATACAAGGCCGACGACGTTGCCAAGCTTGCCGACCATGTGAAGGCCAAGTTCTCCGGCAAGGTCTATTGGCAGAATTGCCGCCCGGACAATTTCCAACTCTACGAAGAATGGTGGCAGAAGCTGCGCAACGCTTGATGTGATGCGATGGACCGGGGCTGGCCAGTTTTCCCGAGAGGGCAGGCCGGCCCCGAGCCGATGGAGACGACCCGATGAACCTGGATAGAAGTGGAGGCAGATTATGAAGACATCAGTTCTATTGCTGGCTGCCCCGCTTGCGGTCATTCTTGTGCTTGGCCTCGCGCCGCTGGTTCTCGTCGTCATCTGGAGCTTCTGCGCCTGGGATTCCGCAACCTACTGGATCAAGCCGGAATTCAGCCTCGCTGCCTATGGCGCTATCCTTGAAGCCGGGCGCTGGAGCGTGTTTCTTTCCACGCTTGGCAAGGCGTTTCTGACGGCCAGCATCTGCCTCGTTATCGCCTATCCTACGGCCTATGCGATGTATTTTCTGGCCGGGCGTAAACTATCCGTCGTGCTTGCGGCACTTCTGACGATTCCTTTTTTCACCTCCTATCTCATTCGTTCCTTTTCCTGGCGGTTGCTGCTTGGGCGCACCGGCGTCATCAATACGCTGCTTATGCAGGCGGGGATCACGGACGCGCCGCTCGATTGGCTGTTGTTCAGCGATTTCGCCGTCATTGTCGGACTTGTTGCATCCTATCTGCCGTTCGCAACCTTCCCTGTTCTGCTCTCCATGCGTCGCGTCGATACGGTGGCGATGGCGGCTGCCCGTGACCTCGGCGCCGGCTTCTGGACCATGGCGCGCACGGTATTGCTGCCACTCACCTATTCCGGTGTCTTCGCTGGCTTCCTGTTCGTCTTTGTCATGGTCGCGGGGTCCTCGACCGAGGTGCAGATGCTCGGCGGTGCCGGCGCATCGATCGTCTCGATCATGATCAATGATGTCATGCGTGTCGCGAACTTCCCGCTCGCCTTTGCGATCTCTACCCTCATGCTCGTCATCGTCTTCGGATTGGTGCTGATCGGAGACGCCGTATTCGGCCTTTCCTCCCTGTTCGAGGATCGCAGCCAATGATCGTCAGAGAGGGAACGAACCCGCGTATCATCATCTGGACGCTGACCATTGCCGGCCTGGCGGTGATCTATGCGCCGCCGCTCTATCTGCTGGGCGTTTCGTTCAATCCGTCCCTGCAGCCCGGACTGCCGCATTTCTCGGACCTCACCCTGCAATGGTATGTTGCGCTTGGTGGAGAAAGCGCACTCATTGCCGCGCTTGGCCAGTCGCTTATCATTGCGCTTGCTACGGCGGTCATTGCGACGGTGTTGTCGCTCGGTGCGGCCCTGGCATATCGCGAGCTTCATCGCGGCCGCGGCATCTGGTTCCTGACCGTGCTTTTGCCGATGTTCGTGCCGGGCGTCATACAGGGGCTGGCGCTCTCGACGGTCATCAGCCGGGTTGGCCTAAAGGCTTCGGCCCTGACTGTCATTGCCGGCCATCTTTTGTGGGCGATGCCCTTTGCCTTCATCGTCATTCTGACGAGCTTTGCCGCCGTCAAGCGGACCTATCTGATGGCGGCCGACGATCTCGGCGCCAGCCGTTTCCGGCAATTCCGCGACATCACCTTGCCGCTTATCCGGCCGGGTCTCGTCAGCGCCTTCATCTTTTCGTTTTTGCTGTCCCTCAACGAGTTCACGCGCGCCTTCTATCTGGCGGGGCGGCAAAACACGTTGCCGGTGGTGTTGTTCGGCAAGATGAATGCCGGGGCGTCACCGACCATTTATGCGATGTCGGGGGCCATCTTTCTTATTTCCAGCGTTTGCGTGGTGGTGGTGGCACTGCGCGCGCTGCTCATGCAACGCAGACCGGGTTGATCGATATGAACATGCGACTGACGGACCACAAAATCCGCCTGCCCCTAATCCTCCATGAACGGGAGTATAGAGGATGACACAAGAGTCCAAGCTGATGGCGCTGATCCGCGCCGGAAAAAGGCAAGAGGCGCTCGATATGGTCGAGCGGCTCAAGATTGGTGCACAATCTATACCGACCTCGATCAAGGTCGATCGGACCGGTTGCGTCAGCTATTACAAGGGAAATCGCCGTTTTGTGAGGAATACGCAGGGCTGGTGGGAGCTGGCGCCAAAGAAGAAGTAGGCTGCCGTCATGACGGCATATGCCATTCAGCGTGCCCATCCCATTGTCTCGCGATGTCGTGCCGCAGGCCGCGACCTGCCGAAGTCGACCGGTACCGTGCCAAAGCCGTTGAAAAGAACAACCCACCCGAGCGCCGCCGCCCGGCTTTTACAGGCCGGTTCTTTCGATAAGGGTGGCCAAGATACTGCAATGACAACAATTTATACCAATTAAACCAATATCTTTTAGATGTAAAAACATTAGAAAATAGTATATTTAGAAATATAAAATTAACGCGCGCAATCTAAGGTTTCCTGGATCGTCATCATCATAGATGACCAGCCGATCGAAGGAGCCAGGACCATGATTCGTGTTTCTGATTTCAACAGGGCCAAAGAAGGCACAGCCGCTGTCGAGTTCGCTCTGATCGCGCCGCTTTTCCTGCTTATGCTTCTGACGCTGATTGCTTTTGCAATCTATCTCACCGCCGCCCATTCGCTCCAGCAGCTGACGGCCGACGCCGCACGCACGGCGGTCGCGGGCATTTCTGCGACTGAGCGAACGCAGCTCGTTCAGGATTTCGTTACGCGCTCGACCATCAACGATGCCTTCCTGACGAAAGACAAGCTGACCGTTACCGTCGCGACTGATCCGGCGAACGCCAATCAGTTCACTGTCAGCGCCAGCTACGACGCATCCGCTCTTCCGATCTGGAACCTTTATACCTTCGTCATGCCGGATCAGACGATCCGCCGCTACTCCACGATCCGGATCGGAGGGCTGTGATGAAGAAGCTTTTCGAATGGGTCGCCCTCTGGCGCGACAGACGCGGAAACGTCGCGATCACCACGGCGCTCGTTTCGCCTCTGATCCTTTATTGCCTCGGCCTTGGCATCGACTACGGCATGATGACGCTGCAGCAGCAGCGCCTGCAGCAGCTGAGCGATATCGGCGCCATCACGGCCGCTTCGAATATTACCAGTGCCAACAGCACGCTTCTTGCCAATCTTCAGTCGAACGGCACCACCGCCGCTCTTGCCACGGGCAGCAACTATCTGACATCCAACGGTCCCATCACGTCTGCCGCCGCCAATTCAGGGCAATATGAAACATTGGCCAACATGGTTCTCGGAACCTACAAGGCAGATACATCGATCGCGCCCGCGAATCGCTTTTCTTCGGGTAGCACTCCAGCCGACTCCGTGAAAGTGACACTCACTCAGAAGGCCCTGATGCCTTTCTCATCGGCGTTTGCAGATGCGCCGACGCTCAGTGCAACCGGTACCGCCACAAGCGAACGCCTGGCCGCCTTTTCCGTCGGGTCGCGACTGGCGAGCCTCGATGGCGGTATTCTCAACCAGCTTCTGGGGACCCTTCTCGGAACGAAAATATCGCTCAAGCTCGTCGACTATCAATCGCTCATCGGCGCGAAGATCAATCTCCTGAGCTTCCTCAATCTTCTGGCGACGGACCTCAATCTCACGGCACTCAGCTATAATGATTTGTTGGCCACCGATGTCACCTACGACAAAATTCTGGGCGCACTCGGCAAATCCACGAACCTCTCCCCTGCGGTCGTTACCATCATTAACAATTTGGGTAAGTCGCTCGGCAAAACGAAGGTCACCCTCAAGCTCCAGGATCTCCTGAAGCTTGGACCTGACGGTAAAAATATCGTCGGGACAGGCCCCAATCTGTCCGTCAACATGAGCGTGATGAATTTCCTGTCGTTGACGGCGATGGCCGCCAATCAACAAAGACAGATCTCTATTGACCTTGGCGCCGCACTTCCCGGTCTCTTGACGGCCACAATGACGTTGGCGGTCGGCGAGATCGCGCAGCAGACGCCATCCCTCGCAGTGGGCGCGCCAGGCGCTACCGTTCGCACGCCGCAAGTGCGTGTCATGGTCGACGTTGCCGTCACGGGATTGTCGATCATTGCTGGACTGAAGCTCAGAATACCGCTCTATATCGAACTGGCACCCGCCGAGGCCAAGCTCGCCTCGATCACCTGTGTCGGCGGCAATATGCCCAACGCCGTCGTCGGCATAGACGCCGTGCCTGGGGTCGCGGAAATAGCTCTCGGAGATGTGGACCCCACGGCCTTCGTGAATTTCGGCACCAAGCCCAGGGTCACGCAGGCAGCCATCATCGATTCCCTGCTTCTTCGGGTCCTTGCCAGCGCACAGATCGACATCGCCAACATGACCCCGACGCGGGTGACGTTTCAGCCTTCGGAAATCTCCAATGGCACCATCAAGACGGTCTCGACCCGAGATGTCGTGACGTCGCTGATCTCGTCGCTGCTCAAGAATACCAACGTCACCATCCAAATTCTCATCATCACCATCGGTACGCCGAGCGGGATATTGTCCGCTCTTGCCGATACGCTTTCCGTTATCACGGCTCCAGTCGATCAGCTGCTCTATAACCTGCTGGGACTTCTCGGCATCGGTGTCGGGCAAGCGGACATACAAGTCACAGACGCACGCTGCCTGCAGCCCGTTCTCGTCCAATAAAGGCAGGCGTGATTGAAACGGGCCGAGTACCGGTGCACTCGCACCGGGCTCCGTCTAGCGCGCCGCTATTATCCCGACGCGCGAGATATCGAACACGTGATGATGCGCAATCGAAGCTGCGCCTATCGCCCCTTCGTAGGAACCCAGCGTGGAAAGCATCACCGTCGGGGCGGGGATGCCCGTGACGATACCGTCGCGCACGCCCTGTGAAATCTTGTCGATGTTTGCTTCTGCGAGCGTGGCCACCGGGCCGCCGAGGAGCACAATGCTCGGATTGTAGAGATTGACGAGCGAGACGAGGCCGAGAACGAGCCAGTGCACGAAGGAATCCATTGTCTCGATGGCGCGGGCATCATTGCTGCGCGCAGCTTCGACGATTCTTTTCGGAAGATGCGCAAGCTCGATGTCGGAGAGAGTATGCGCTCCCAAGAACTGCTGCGCGATGGCGCCAAGGCCGATCCTGCTTTCCAGGCAACCCCTGTTTCCGCAACCGCATTGCGGACCGCCATTCGAAAGCCTGAGATGACCAAACTCGCCTGCGGTACCGTTTGCTCCCCTTAGCAGCCTGCCGTCGACGACGACCGCACCGCCGCAACCCGCATCGAGCTTCAGAAAGAGGCTGCAGCTATTGGGCAGGGAAGGATCGTTGTAGACGCAACCGAAGGCTCCGGCATTGGCGTCGTTCTCGATGAAAAACGGCAGGTCGATCAATTCGGAAAGGAGGCCGGGGAAATCGATATTGCGCCATCCGACGATTGGCAGGTTCACGACAAAGCCGTCGGAGCGGACGATGCCGGGGAAGGCAATGCCTATTCCTTTGAGGCGCTCGTTGTAGGTCGGATTGGCTTTGAGCCGGTTGACTTGTTCTGCAATCTCTCCGGCGACTTGCTCGGGAGACATCTGGTTGTGGAATGGTATTTCGCTAGCCTCCACAACCGTAGCCGCCAGATCCAGCAGGGCGAAACGCAATATGTCGACGCCAACTTCGACACCGAAAAAGAATGCGCCGGAAGCATTCAGGGCGACACTGGTTGCCGGCCTGCCGGGCTCACGATTGGCTTGTCGGCCGGCATTGGGCAATTCGATGTCTTGGACGAGCCGCTGCTCGATGAGGTTGTTGACCAAGCGGGTAACCGTGGCGGGGGTGACGGAGAGGTGCCGCGCGATCTCGATCCGGCTGGCCTGTCCCTGGACCCGAAGCATGGTCAGGATGGTCAACTCGTTCAGATATTTCGCTATCGTCTGATCTGCCAACGCCCCACCGTCCATTTTTCCTGTTGATTCCAGCCTATAGCAGCATCCGGAAATTCCGCGCGCTTTTTCAAAAATATTTTATTTCTTTTGTAAAAAAATGATAGAAGCGAAATAAGAAAGGTCGAGCTGGCGGGGGAGGCCGACCTGTTCGATCTATCGAAGCGAGGAGTTATCGATGCCGGCTAAGAATGAACGACGTCTTCGCATAGGCGTGCTCGGTGCGGGCCAGATTGCCCAGGCGGCGCATTTTGAAAGCTGCACCAAGGCGGTCAATGCAGACCTTTACGCCATTTGCGATGTCGCCGACGATCTGCGCGAGCGGATGGCGATCACCCATGGGGTCGAGAAGGCCTACGCCGACTACGACAGGATGCTGGAAGATCCCGATCTCGACGCCGTCATCATTGCAACGGCCGACGCCTTTCATGTGCCCGCCTCCATCAAGGCTCTGCAAGCGGGCAAGCATGTGCTGTGCGAGAAGCCTGTCGGTGTCACCGTCGAAGAGTGCCTGGAGCTCAAGGCCGCCGTCGAGACCTCGGGCAAGATCCTGCAGGTCGGCCACATGAAGCGCTTCGACGCGGGATTGCAGGCGGCCAAGAGCTTCATTCGCGACGAAATGGGCGAGATGGTTGCTCTCAAGGCATGGTATTGCGACAGCACGCATCGCTACCCGATGACCGACGCGGTTCAGCCGCTGATCGTGACCAGCGCCAATGCCAGGAAGCCTTCGGTCAACCCGAAGGCGGATCTCAGGCGTTATTACATGCTGGCTCATGGATGCCATCTGATCGATACCGCGCGTTATTTCGCCGGCGATATCGTTTCCGTCCATGCCAGGCTATCCGAGCGCGGCGGCATCTGGTGCTGGTTCGTTGATGTGGAGTTTGCCTCCGGCACACTCGGCCATCTCGATCTCACCGTTCAGGTGCGCATGGACTGGCACGAAGGTTTCCAGATCTACGGCAAGAACGGCAGCGTCCTCGGCAAGACCTATAACCCCTGGTACTACAAATCGAGTGAAGTCGATATTTTCCGGGAAGCCGATGGCGCGACCCATCGCGTGCTTGGCGCCGATGGCCATTTCTATCGCCGGCAGGTGGAGGGCTTTGCCCGCACCATTCTGGATGGCGCGGCAATGGAGGGAGCCGATATCAATGACGGGCTTGCCTCGGTGCAGGCGATGGTCGCCATTGCCCGCTCGGTCGAGAGCGGCAAGGCGGTGGCGCTTGCCGACGTGACGGGCGGTGTATGATGAGGCTCGGTATTTTCGCCAAGACCTTTGATGGCACGGATCCTGCAACCGTTCTCGGGGCCGTGGCCGATACCGGCTTTTCGGCTAGCCAATATAACATGGCGTGCTCAGGCCTTGCCTCAATGCCTGACGAAATCAGCGATGAACAGGCCAGGTCGATTGGCGAAGCGGCCGCAAAGACCGGCGTGGAGATCGTCGCGGTTTCCGGCACCTACAACATGACCCACCCCGATGTCTCCGTGCGCCAAGTGGGGCACCGGAGGCTGGAGGAACTTGCCAGGCATTGCGCGGGGATGTCGACCGGTCTGATAACGCTCTGCACCGGCACGCGCGATCCCGTCGACCAATGGAGAGCGCATCCCGACAATGATCTGCCGGATGCCTGGCGGGACCTGTTGGAAGCAATGGAAACGGCGCTCGAGATTGCCGAACGCTATGACATTAACCTCGGTATCGAGCCGGAACTGGCCAATGTCATCAACTCGGCGGAAAAGGCACATCGCCTGATTACCGAACTCGGTAGTCCGCGACTGAAGATCGTCATGGACCCAGCCAATCTCTTCGAGGTCGCAACGCTGGAGGAGCAGCGGTCAACAGTATCCGCCGCCATCGATCTTCTCGCCGACCGCATCGTCATGGCCCATGCTAAGGATCGCAATCCGGACGGCAGCTTTGCGACTGCCGGCAAAGGCGTACTTGATTACCCGTATTATCTGGGCAGGCTGAAGGCTGTTGGTTTCGATGGCAGTCTGGTCACCCATGGTCTCTCGGCCACTGAAGCTGCCGGCGTGGCAACCTTCCTCCAAAACATCCTTTCGGGCGGATCGACTGGAGACGGACGATGAACAGTACGGCCCCGTTTGAAACAAGGCACGGCACGTTACTCAATGTCGATATGGCAGGCGCTGGCGCTCCCGTCATCTTTCAGCATGGATTATGTGGGGATAGCAAACAGACCGAGGAAGCCTTTCCGCTCGATCTCGGCTTTCGCCGGATCACCATCGAGGCGAGAGGTCACGGCCGTTCCCAGCCCGGCAATCTTGATCGGCTATCCATCGCCACCTTTGCCGAAGATGTGGCCTCCTACATCGAGGCGCAGATCGCCGCGCCGGTCGTGCTTGGCGGCATCTCCATGGGGGCTGCGATTTCGCTGCGTCTGGCGGTCACGCGGCCCGATCTGGTGCGTGCCCTCGTCATTGCCCGACCCGCATGGGTAACCCAATCGGCGCCAGAGAATATGGCTCCGAATGCGGAGGTTGGGCGCCTCTTGCAGACAATGTCGCCCGAGGATGCCAGAGCCGAGTTTCTCGCCGGCAAGATCGGGCAGCGGCTGGCCGGTGAGGCCCCGGACAATCTCGCATCGTTGCTGGGCTTCTTTTCGCGCCTGCCACATGACGTCACCGCAGCTTTGCTGACGGCCATTTCCGGCGATGGGCCTGGCATCCCGGATGCTCAGGTGCGTGCGATCACCGTGCCGACTCTCGTCATCGGCCATGAGCGCGACGTCATTCATCCACTCGCCCATGCGCAGGCTCTCGCGAAGCTGATCCCGACTGCCCGCTTCGTCAAAATTACACCCAAGGCTGAAAACCGCTCGCAATATCTGGCCGATTTCCAGATGGCGATGCGCAATTTTTTCAAGGAACTGACAGACAATGACTAATCCCTCCAAGAGCTGGATTGCCGATCTTCCTCGCGATCGACTGATCGGTGAATTCTCCGTCTGGTCCGCCGATCTGGTCCACTTGGCCGATGATCTCACACGCGTCGATCCCTATGTCGATGTCCTCCATATCGACGTTGCCGATGGTCACTTCGCTCCGGCCATGTTGTTTTTTCCCGATCTGGTCGCCGGCGTGAGAAAGGTTTCCTCGCGCCCGATCCATGTTCACCTCATGGTGGCAGACGATATCCTTCTGCCGCAGATCGAGCAGTTTGCCGACGCCGGCAGCGATCTGATCAGTATTCATCTCGAAAACGAGGCTGTCGCCGATGCGGCGCTGGATCTGCTGGATCGTCGCGGCATAGCCGCCGGCATGGTGGTCAAGGTCGAGACGCCAGTCTCGCTGGTGGAGAAGTACGTTGCGCGCCTCGACTTCCTGACACTTCTCGGCACGGCGATCGGCGTCAAGGGACAGGGGCTGGACGAGCGGGCCGGCGAACGGCTGCAGCACGCCAAGCAGCTTATTGATGGATGCGGTGCGACGCACAGGATCGTTCTCGCCGCCGATGGCGGTATTCGTGAGCACACGGTTCCGTTGCTGCGTCAGTCCGGAGCGGAGACGGTCGTTCTCGGTTCTCTCGCCTTCAACGCCCCGTCGCTGCAGGACAGAATGGCGTGGCTGCACGCACTTTGACACGGAGCGGCCCATGAGCCGGTTTGCGATCGGAATTGATTTGGGCGGGACGCAGGTCCGCGCTGCCCTGGTGGATGAGCTCGGCAATGTCCTGCAGCGCGTCGAGGATCGGACGGATGCGGACGCCGGCCCGGATCCCGTTCTCGGCCAGATTGGTAGCCTGACAGACCGGTTGCTTTTGACCTGCGATCCCGGCGCCATAGTCGGGATCGGCGTATCGGCGCCGGGGCCGCTCGATACGGAGACGGGAACGGCGCTGGAGATTCCGACGCTGCGCGGCTTCTCTAATTATCCTTTGCGGCAGGAGTTGCAGAAGCGCCTGCGATTTCCGGTCAGCCTTGAGAATGATGGTATTGCGGCGGCAATCGGCGAGTGGCAATTCGGCGCCGGCCGCGGCATCGCAAACCTCGTCTATGTCACGGTCAGCACGGGTATTGGCGGTGGTGCAATCGCGGACGGCCGCGTCGTGCGTGGCCGCAAGGGAATGGCCGGCCATGTCGGCCATATGTCCATCGCGCCCGACGGCATCGTCTGTCCCTGTGGCAACAAGGGCTGCTTCGAGGCCTATGCCTCGGGCACGGCCTTTACCAAACGGGCGCGAGCAAGGACAATGGAATGCAGCGAGACATCGCTCGCCAGAGATGGAGGAATCGTTGACAGCCGCAGTGTCTTTAGCGCCGCTGCCGTCGGCGATCCGCTCGCCAACAGCCTCGTCGACGAGGAGGCGGAAATTCTCGGTCGAGGCTTTACCAATCTCATTCATATCTTCAGCCCGGAAATCGTCATCATGGGCGGAGGGCTGTCGGATCAGTTTGATCGTTTACGGCCGGGCATTCGGTCGCATGTCTCGCAATGGGCAATGCCGGCCTTTCGCGACGTTGAAGTCGTTCGTGCGGCGTTGGGGCAAAATTCCGGATTGATTGGAGCTGCTGTCCTCGCCTTTATCGCCTAGCGCTTCCTCGTCATAATCGGTCGCTCTTCAAAGGGGACGCGCTTCGATTGAATTTTGACGCGTCATGGAACTATGACCAGCGCGGCTCCACAGATTGCCGATCTAGCCTCGCGCAAGGTCTGGTTGCGATTATACGCGCCGGGGCTAATGTTGGTGAACTGCGCGTCTGTGGGGGACGAACCATGATTTCAACCTATCTGGGCTATGTAACTGCGACCAAGGACATGGCATCAACGCTTGCGCGCATCGCTAAGCAAGCCACTGTCAAGAGCGATCAGCAGTACTACGACACCCACATCGGCAACATCAAAAACGTCGATGACTTCCTCAAGGATCACAAGCTATACAGCTATGCGGTGAAGGCCTACGGTCTCGAGGACATGGCCTATGCCAAAGCCTTTCTGAAGAAGGTTCTGACGAGCGATCTCAGCAACAGCAGCAGCTTTGCCAATAAGCTCACGGACCCTCGCTATCGGCAATTCGCGGCGGCCTTCAATTTCGGCGCGAATTCAAGCAAGCAAACGGCTCAAAGCGACACGCAGAAAACCGACACGATCGGGCTTTATGAGCGATCCTTCGCCAACGAAACGACGTTGGCTAAGAATGAGAGCAATTTTTACAGCAAATGGATCGACAAGGCGACGAACGTCGATGACATCGTCGGCAATACCAGGATGCGGGACTATGTCCTGACGGCTCACGGCGTTAATCCGGACAATGTCTCAAAGAGCTTTCTGAAGTCGGTTCTGACGAGCGACCCCAGTGATCCGAATAGCTTCGTCAATACCGCAAGCAATTTCTCGTCTGCTTCGACCCAGGCAACATACAAGCTCATCGCATCGCAATTCGGCTTCAATCCGGATGGAACGCTTTCCGGTGCAACTGCGCAAACTGAGCAGCAGAAAGAGGCGTTGATATCCCGTTACAACAATATGGTGCCGACCTTGCTGACATCGGCTTCAGCTGACAGCAATGATCAGTATTATCGCCAGCAAATTGGCAAGGTTGGATCGGTCAGCGATATCAGCGGCGATAACAGGCTGTTTTCCTATCTCAAGACTGCCTATGGGCTTAGCGCGACACTCACGCCAACACAATTCAAGCTAGCCTTTACCAACAAAGACTATGCGGCCGTTATGGATATGACGGAAATGGTTTCCTCGTTCAACTTTGCCGCCGATGGGTCGCTTCCGGCTGGCCAACTTGCGCAGTCGGCCGATGGCATCACGGCTGCCTCGAAGAAGTACATGGCGCACTATGCGGATGCCCGTGCGGTCTTGTTGAAGGATGCCGAGTCCCACTACAAGACGGTAGTCGGCAAGATCAAGACGATTTCCGATTTCTTCGCTCCCAATGATACCAAGAACCAGGATCTTCCAACGATCCAGGACATGGCGCTCCGCGCCTACGGGATCGAAAAAGGCGAGGTTACAAGAGACCAGCTGCGCAAGATATTGGAGAGCGATCCATACGACAGCAAGAGCTACGTCAACTCCCTCAAAGACGATCGATTTACCGAACTGGCGAAGGCATATAATTTCGACAGCAAAGGCAATCTCCGGTCTTCAGTCGAGGCTCTGCCGCAAGCGTCGATCAACAGCTTTATCTCGGCCTATTCGAAGGCAAAGACGTTTGGTTTGACAGGGCAGATGCGCGAGAAGGCCGTCAAGGACGCGAAAGACGCAGCAACCGATTTCAGCAAGTCGATTGCCGGCGTGAAAACCGTGGACGAACTCCTGGCGGACAAGAAGCTGACGGACTTCATCCTCGTTGCCAATAATATCGATCCCAAGACAGTCGACAAAGCCACGTTGAAGAAGGCTTTTGCCGCCGATCCGGAGGATGCGAAGGGATTTTTGAACACGCAAGCCGGTCAGCAATTCAAGGCGATGGTCAGCGTCTTCAACTTTGACGTCAAGGGAAATCTGACCAATGCCAAGATAGAGGCCAGTCAGAACAAGGGCGCGCGCCTTGCGACCGACAGTCTCTATCTGCACCAGACGTTGGAAACGCAGCAGGGCGCTTCCAACGACGGTGTCCGGCTCGCGCTTTACTTCCAGCGAAAGGCGCCGCAGATCAATTCCGTCTACGACATCATGTCGGACCCGGCGCTCTATAACGTGATCAAGACCACATTCTCCTTGCCCGCCTCCATATCCAATATGGATGTGACCCGCCAGGCGAAATATCTGGAAAAGCTTGTCCCGATCAAGGATATGCACGACGCCGCCAAGGTCAACACGCTCCTGAAGCGCTTTTCTGCCGTTTATGATGCGGCTAACAGCGCCAACACGGCGTCGCCCGCTTCTGCGATCCTGAATCGCGGTTCAGGGATCGGCATGAGTGGGGATCTGATGCTGTCGATCGCACAACTCAGGTCGCGATAACACGGTCGCTGAGGTTCGGCGGTGATGCGGCGGCAAAGCTTAGCGCACCTCGAATGCACCCGTAAAACCATACACGCCGCGAGCAAGCCGCGGCGCTAACTCTGTCACTTGGGCCGCCGAATTACGAACGCGGCGCTTCCGATCCCATTCGTCCATATTGCCGGATGAGTTCCACTAGTGGCTCGTGCTGGATGGCCTGGATGCGGAAGCGATCATAGGGCGTGCCAGCCATGTCCTCGGCCGCCAACATCGCATTGACGACGGCTTCCTCGACGCTGTCGACCGTGGCCATGTAGACAGGGTCGAGAGGTTCGTCGTTGACGATCTCCAGGGAAAGATGGCCATTGGCCCTATGCGCCATCGGGTGGGCATTCGCGGTCGAGAAGGCGAGAAAGATGTCTCCCGAATTATTGCCGCCTGGTGTGCCGTTGCGGCCGATGCCGATGGATGCGCGGCGGGCGAGGCGCTTGAGCTGGTGCGGCGCCAGCGGCAGGTCGGTGGCGATGACGACGATGATCGAGCCGCGCTCCTGAAGCTGGCTCTGCGGCGTGCCATCTCGCATATGCCGGCCGACCGGCACGCCCGATATCGTCAGCCAGTCACGCTGGCCGTGATTGGCCTGAACCAGCGTGCCGATCGTATAGCTGCGACCGTCGAACTCGACGATGCGGGAAGATGTACCCGTGCCGCCCTTGAAGCCATAGGTGATCATGCCGGTGCCGCCGCCGCAATTACCTTCCTGCACCGGACCAGCCGCAATGCTGTCGAGGGCCGCCCGTACATCGGCCTCGCTGACATGCAGTCCATTAATGTCGTTCAGTGCACCGTCATAGGTCTCCGCGATAACGGGCATGATCCAGAGGAAATCGTCGGTCTGATAGGTGGAGGCATAGCGCTCGATCATCCACTTGATGGTGGCGTGATGCGCCATGCCGACGCCATGGGTGTTGGTAATGACGATGGGCCCGAGAAAGTAGCCGCCATCCTCGATCCAGTGCGTGCCGGTCATCTCGCCATTGCCGTTGAAGCGATGCACCCCGGCGTAGACAGGAACGGGGGTTTCCGAATCCATATGCGGCAGGATGGCCGTCACCCCAGTGCGCGTCGGCCGTTTGCGGCCGGGACGCGGCTCGTTTTCGATGATCGTACGAAAGCCGACGCCGATACCGGCGACATCTGTAATGGCATTGTTCAAGCCGGTGCGGCCAGAAAAGGGCAGGCCGAGCTCGCGCCCGCGCGGTTTGCGGATGGTTGTTTTTGTTGTCATGTCATTTCTGCCGGGAGCGAAGATAGAGGCCAAGCGAGGCCACGAGGAAGGAGAAGGTCAGCATCATCACGGCAATGGCGTTGATTTCGGGCTTGATGCCGCGACGGAGCATGGCGAAGATGAACATCGGCAACGTCGTTACATCGACGCCGGCTATGAAATAGGTGATCACCAGGTCATCCATCGAGATGATGAAGGCAAGCAGCGCCCCGCCGAGTATGCCCGGCATCAGCTGCGGCAGCACCACGCGGCGGAAGGTCATCCACTCATTGGCACCGAGATCGGCAGACGCATTCTCCAGCGTCCGGTCCATGCCGGACAGACGCGCCGCAACGACGATGAACACATAGGAGGTCAGGAAGGTGCATTGGCCGATGATGATAGTCATCAGGCCGAGCTGGATACCGGCACTGACAAAGAAGATCAGAAGCGCTATGCCGAGCACGATATCCGGCATCAACATCGGCATGAACATGGCGGCCTGATAGAAGCGTTTGCCGAGAAAATTGAAGCGGTGAAGCGCGATTGCCATGGCCGTGCCGAGTACAGTCGAGATGACCGTCGTCGAGACGGCAATCTTCAGGCTGTTAAAGACGGCCGCGAGCAGCTGATCGGTCGATTCGATATAGAGCGCGCTCTCCGAAATTGCGGTCTTGAAGCCGAAGACCTGCGCGTACCAATCGGTGGTGAAGCCGCTCCAGCTCATCATGTTGACCGGGTTCGCATTGAACGAATAGACGGCGATCAGGACGAGGGGGATATAGATGAAGGCGAAGAATAGCATCGTATAAAATGCGAGGCCGCCGTTGAAGAGGGTGCGTGCGATCTTCATTGAGCCCTCCTCATACTGACAATGCTGCGGTCGCGTTGCGGCGGCCGGAGACGATGACATAGGCGACAAGCAGAATCAGCATCACGGCCATGACCATCATGGCGAGCGCCGCGCCGAACGGCCAGTTGCGGGCGGAGAGGAACTGCGCCTCGATGAGGCTGCCGAGCATCATCACCTTGGCGCCGCCCAGAACCGCCGGCACGACGAAATTGCCGAGCGCGGGAATGAAGACGATGATCGAGCCGCCGATGATGCCCGGCGTGGTGAGCGGCAGGATGATGCGGAAGAAGGTCCGGATCGGGCCTGCACCGAGATCGAGCGATGCCTGAATGAGCCGCCAGTCGAGCTTCTCGATGCTGGCATAGACCGGCATGAACATGAACGGAATGAAGACGTAGACCATGCCGAGGATGATCGCGCCATCCGTATAGATCATCTCCAGCGGTGCGGAGATCACGCCCGTCGCCATCAGTGTGTTGTTGATCAGCCCGGTCGGGCGCAGGATCATCACCCAGACGAAGAGCCGCACGATAAGGCTGGAAAAGAACGGCAGGGTGATGAGGAAAAGGCAGAAGTTCTTCCATTTGTCCGGTAGCCGGCTGATGTAGAAGGCGGCGGGGTAGCAGACGAGAAGCGTCGCCGCCACCGTCAGCGCCGCAATCCGGATCGAGCGAAGGAAGATGGCGATATAGACCGGATCGTATTCCTCGAATTGCGGATTGGCGAAGCCGAGGATCCGGCCGAAATTGTCAGGGTAGAAGCTCCATTCGACGCCGCCATAAAGGCCCGGCGTCAGGAGGCTCGTCACCATCATGATGCCGAGGGGCACGACGAAGAAGATCAGCAGGAAGAGCGTCACAGGTCCGAGCAACAGCCCGAGTTGGAAGCGCCGGCGCGCGGCAATCGTCATCAGGCTGCCTCCCTCGCGGTGATCAGGTGGACGCTGGCGGGATCATAATGCCAGCGCGCCGGTTGGCCGGTGGCAAGCGATCCGACAGCGCCCCGTTGGGCGGCTGGAATCTGCGCCACGAGCCTGCGCCCACCCGCCGTCCTGCCGAAGACTTCGAAGGATGAGCCGACATAGACGATCTGCTCCACGGTGACGTCGATTGCCGGGCAGGTGTCGGCGGAGGTCGAGAGGAAGAAGTTCTCCGGGCGGATCAGAGCGACGGCAGGTCCCATGTCCTCGGACTTTGTCGCGGAGGTGTGCCTGATCGCGGTGCCTTCGCTGGTCATGAAGTTCTGGCCGTCACTCATACCTTCGAAGAGGTTGCTCGCGCCGATGAAGCTCGCCACGAACGTATTGGTCGGGTGGTCGTAGATCTCCAGCGGCGTGTCGAGCTGCTGGATCCGTCCCTCGGCAAGCACGGCAACGCGATCGGACATGGTCAGCGCTTCCTGCTGGTCATGGGTCACGAAGATGAAGGTGATGCCGAGTTCGTGCTGCAGGTTTTTCAGCTCGAGCTGCATCGTCTCCCGCAAATGGCGATCCAGCGCCGAGAGCGGTTCATCGAGCAGAAGCACCTTCGGCCGGGCGACGATGGCGCGGGCAAGCGCCACGCGCTGCTGCTGGCCGCCAGACAATTGCCGCGGCAGACGGCCTTCCAAGCCCTCCAGCCCGACCATCTTCAATATCGCCCGCACCCGTTCCATGCGTTCGGACTTGCCGACGCCGGCGGCTTCGAGGGCATAGCCGGTATTCTCGCCGACACTCATATGCGGGAAGAGCGCGTAGTTCTGGAAGACCGTGTTGACCGGCCGGCGATAGGGCGGACGATCCGTCATGTCGTCGCCGTCGATCATGATGCGCCCGGCATCCAGTTCGACGAAGCCGCTGATCGCTTGTAGCAGCGTGGTCTTGCCGCACCCGGATGGTCCGAGAAGTGTGATGAATTCATTGCGGCCGATCTCCAGATCGATGCCGTCAAGTGCTTTCACCTGCCGACCCTCGGGAGTCGGAAAGGCCTTTGCGGCTGATACCAGCCGCACTATTGCATCTCGCATTCGTCGTTCCCCGAAATGTTATTAAATTAACTCTTGCGTGATTTAGATATATTGATATCATTTTTTCGTCGAAGTCAACGCCCTCAACGCGATCGGTTAAAGCTTCCACCAAAGCCCGAGCCGAGCGCGTCGAAGGGACAAAAATCCTATCAAGGGGAACAAAAATGATGATTTTGAAAGGCGTCTTCAGACGCCTGGGTCTTGTTGCGCTTACGGCATTGCTGCCGACTGCGGTCCTTGCCGAAGAGCTCAACATCTATAACTGGGGCGAATACATCAATCCGGCCGTCCTCCAGAAGTTTGAGGAGGAAACCAAGATCAAGGTCAATCTGTCGACTTATTCCTCCAACGAGGAAATGCTTGCCAAGATCCAGGGCGGCGCGACGGGCTACGACATCGTCTTTCCGTCGGTGCACATGCAGGAAATCATGGCCAAGCTCAATCTCCTGGAGAAGACCGATATCGATACCTATGAGGGTTTCAAGAATATTGATCCCCGCTTCCTGCGCGCCAAGAGCGATCCGAAGGGCGAATATTGCCTGCCTTATGCCTTCGGCACCGTCGGCATTCTCTATAACCGCAGGGTGCTCGGCAAGGATATCACCGGCTGGAAGGATCTGGTCGCGACGGTCAAGGCCAAGCACCTGAAATTCACGCTGCTGGATGACATGCGCGAGGTGCTGGGCGTGGGTCTGATGCTCAATGGTCATTCGGTCAATTCCACCAAGCCGGAGGAGCTGCAGCAGGCGGCCGATACCGTGATCGAGATGAAGCCCTATGTCGCGGCCTTTACCTACGATTCCCGCCCGATGGTCGAGTCCGGCGATATTGCTGCCGCTCATTTCTTCGTGGGTTCGATGATCAACGTCTTCGGCAATCCGAAGGATCTGGGCTACGTCATCCCGGAGGAGGGCGCCACCATGTATCAGGAAGACATGTGCGTGCTGAAGACCGCGCCGAACAAGGCCAACGCGATCAAGTTCCAGCAATTCTACACGCGTCCGGAAATCGCCGCGCTCAACGTCTCACAGCAGACCAACGGCACGCCGAACGTGCCGGCGAGGCAATTGACGCCGGAAAACATCAAGAATAGCAAAGAGATCAATCCGACTGATGAGACCATGAAGCGCCTGCAGATCTTTGACGATCTTGGTAGCGGTCTGCGCCAGTTCGATCGCGCATGGACGAAGGTCAAGACGGCCCAATAATATCGCGAAAGGATACTCCGTCCGGTTTCGGGCGGAGCTTCACCGGAGGGAAGATTGTCGAAGGATATTCTGAAGCTCGTGCAGAGCGCTGACATGCGCAGGTCGAAATCCGACAAGCTGATCTCCAGCTATATCGAGCGTAACATCGCCGAACTTCCCTTCGAGACAGCAAAGTCCATTGCAGCAAGGCTCGATATCTCGCAGATGACCGTCGGTCGTTATCTGCGGCGACTCGGCTTCGATGGTCTCGACGAGCTGAAGACGGCCCTGCGCCGCGGCGGCCGTTCCAATCCGGCCTGGCAGATCAAGGGCTCTTTGGACCGTTTCCAGGAAGACCTCCGAGATGGCAAGTTTCTCGCCGGACTGCTGCAACAGCAGGTCGACAATCTCGGCATGATCTATGAGCTGACGACTGCGCCGCAATGGCAGCAGACAGTCGATGCGTTGATTTCGGCGAGCGAAGTTTATGTTGCGGCCTATCAAAACGTCCGGGGCATCGCACAGTATTTCGCCGCCCAGCTTTCCTACACCAGGCCACGCGTCGCCTTCATGGATGGCCTCAACGGCACCTATTCCGAACTGCTTGATGGTTCTGTGGATGGCCGCGTGCTCTTCCTTCACGACGTCCGTCGTTTTGCGTCGAAGGCAAGGCCCTTGGCGGAGGAGGCGCGCCGCGCCGGCGTCAAGGTGATCCTGCTGACCGATGAATTCTGCCCCTGGGCCGAAGAGGTGTCGGATATCTCGCTCGTCATACCCGGCTCGCACGGCCCGCTCTGGGATGGAGCCGCGACCATGACCGCCGTGATGGATCTTCTCTTGAGCAACATCCTCGTCGTCCTGCGTGGCAAGGTGGATGAGCGCGTCGAGCTTCTGACCCGCCTGCAGGACGTTTTCGGCGATTTCGAGAGCTGACAACAGGCTGTGAACGTCCTGTTCCTGGCACCGATCGCGGCATGGTTTTGAGAGCCGAAACATGCTTTGATCGGCTCCATGAACATACATGTCTTTCTGTGCCGTGCTTTTCCGCTGATCATGGCGGTCACCCTGGGGATGAGTTCGGCTCAAGCGCGAGCCTCATCCGGAACGGCTCCAGCGCCGACCAAAGAGCAGTTGCAGCAAGCGCTCGACAGGGTGAAACCGGGCTCTCCTCGTATCCATGAATTCCTCGGCTGCGTTCCAGCAATGGGGCAGCCGGCAACCGTGCGTCTCTGCATGCTGACCGCAGAAGGACGGGGTTTCGTTCAAGACTTGCCATTTCGATTTGTTGGCGGGCGATGGGAGGTCGTGTTGGATCAAACGGGGGCACCTCCGGAAATCGACGGCGCCTGCGCACCTCTGGACATCGCCCAGGACGCACTTCGCAAATTGCGTGGGGATGCGAAGCTGCGGGTTACCGGTGAGGTCGATGATGGCGCGGGCATTTTCACCGCGGAACGCGGCATGCTTCGCAACAAAAAGGGGCCGTATCGCTTGATGTGTCGCTACGAGGTCGCCGCGGGCTCCGGCAAAAAGGACCTCGTCATCGCCTATGTCTGGCACGACGGCACGCGCTACGTCGTCGATTCCGATATCGAAGTGTGGCCGGATGACTAGCGGCAGCTGGTAGCTCGCCGGAGCGAACTACCATGGGTGCCAAGTCGTACTAGACCATCATGCAGCGTCGAGCGCCGAAGCCAGATCGGCGATGAGATCATCGGGATGCTCGATGCCGATCGACAGCCGGATCGTCGAGTCCAACACGCCGATGCGGTGGCGTACGTCCACGGGGACGCCGGAATGCGTTGTCGTCGCGGGATGGGAGGCAAGCGATTCCGTGCCGCCCAGGCTGACTGCCAGCTTGAAGATCTGCAGCGCATTCAGGAATTTGAAGGATGCCGGCTGGCCGCCCTTGATATCGAAGGAGAAGGTGGAGCCGGCGCCGCTGCACTGGGCGGCGAATGTCCGGCCTGTGGGCGATGCCGGATCCGCATAGGAAAGATAGTGGATCTGCTCGACCTTTGGATGGTCGCGCAGGAAATCGGCCACTGCGCGGGCGTTGCTGTTTGCCCGCTCCATGCGGATCTGCAGCGTTTCCAGCGAACGGCCGAGCATCCAGCAGGAGTGCGGATCGAGCTGCGTGCCGATCGCGCCGCGCAGTGCCTTCACCTGTTTCATCACGGCTTTCGAGCCGAGCGCCGCGCCGGCGATCAGATCAGAATGGCCGCCGACATATTTGGTCAGCGAATAGAGCGAGATATCGGCGCCATGTTCAATCGGGCGCTGGAAGACCGGACCCAGCAAGGTGTTGTCGCAGGCGATGATCGGCGTATGGCCCTGCTTCTTGCCGATGGCATCGGCCACGCGGCGGATGACGGCGATATCGACCAGGCTGTTCGTCGGGTTGGCAGGCGTTTCCACGAGAATGACCGAGACCCGGCCCTTTGCCATGGCTTCCTCGGCACCGGCCATGACAGATGCTTCGCTGACGCCATCGGCGAAACTTACCGCTGAAACGCCGAGATTGAGGAATGTTTTGGCGATCAGCGTTTCCGTGCCGCCATAGAGCGGTTGCGAATGCAATATCGCGTCACCGGGGCGGACGAAGGCGAGCAGCGTCGTCGCAATGGCCGACATGCCGGAGGAAAACAGCGCGCAGCTTTCCGTCCGCTCATAGACCGCCAGGCGGTCCTCGACGATTTCGCTGTTCGGGTGGTTGAAGCGCGAATAGACGAGGCCGACGCCCGTGCCCTTCGGCGGCTCGTTGCGGCCGGAGATGTAGTTGAAGAAATCGCGCCCGTCCTCGGCCGATTTGAAAACGAAGGTGGAAGTCAGGAAAACAGGAGGCTTGACCGCACCCTCCGAGAGTTCGGGATCATAGCCGTAATTCAGCATTTGCGTTTCGGGATGCAGCGCGTGATTGCCGATATGGGTTTTCGACGGGTGCGGCGCAGTCATGACGGTCTCCTCAGCCGATGATATTGAATTTTAGAATCGCATTATACATCACTTAGGGTACAGGCTTGCTACCTGCCACTGTCTATGAAGCGGCGTCGATATGAAGGGCGAAGGATGCTGAAATTATCCACTCTGCGCATGGCTATCCGAAACACGACAGAAAGGTCGCAATATTAGCTGCCACTGCTCGTCTTGGCACAGTCTCACCCCAGGTTCCGAGAGCTCGCCACCTTTCGGCGCGCGCAGTCTGGGCAGCAGAGCGGTGCATTTCTCACCCGGCGGAGGTCTATCGACGAGGACGTCCGGCGGCGAAATGCGCAATGAAAACCAGTGAGGTTTGCATTTTGAAATCAAGCGTTCGAAAATTCATGTTTAGCGATCTCCAGAAAATCGATGGTTACATCGATCCGCCGGATGCGCTTGTCTTCCTGTCGTTAATCGAGAAGCAGAGGCAAGAGAAACTATATGGCGGTCTCGTCGAGATCGGGGTCTATTATGGGCGATCTTATTTTCTGCTGCGCAAGATCAGTGCTCCCGACGACAATGTGCTTGCGATCGACCTCTTCGACATCGAAGCGGACGGCGCGCAATATCAACGCTTCCTCGATAATGGCCGGTCGCTTGGCATTCCCGTCGACGAGGAGCTTGTCATAGCCGGCGACAGTACCATGCTCGACCCGCAGGCGATCATCGACAAGGTTGGGCAGGTTCGCTTTTTCAGCATTGATGGAGGGCATCTGCTTCGTCATATCGTTGCCGATAGCCGCCTGGCCAAGAGCGTGCTGGCCGACCACGGCATCATCGCTTTCGACGATACGTTCAATCCCGCGTGGCCGGAGGTGACGATCGGCGTCGCGGATTTCCTGCGCAGGAACAATGACACCTTCGCCGCCTTCTGCATGACGAAGTACAAGACCTATGTCTGCCGGCGAGATTTTCATGAGGTCTATCGGGCGGCGGTCAGCGATGCGCTGCATCTCAAGCCGTTCGAGCATGCCGAGTTGGATTTTCTCGGCTCAAAGGTGATCAGGCTGCACAATCCGCTCAACCGAAGGGTCGCCTATGAGGTCATGCAGCGGCTAGGCATGGGCGCCCTGTCCGAATGGGCCTACCGCCCGGGCTGACTGTGAGCCGACCCTCGGGCTCTGACGGGTCCGCCGGAGACGGACCCGTCATCGTTCCTCGTCAGTAGATTTCCGGCACGTACATTTCCGGCGGCACCGGCGTGCGGTGGTAGTCGGCGTTACGCATGCGCTCCGGCAGGATGATTTCCGGCTTCGGCACGTTCTCATAGGGGATCTGGGTCAGGAGATGCGCGATGCAGTTCAGGCGCGCCCTCTTCTTGTCGACGGCATGCACGACCCACCACGGCGCTTCCGGAATATGAGTGCGTTCCAGCATCTCTTCCTTCGCCTTGGTGTACTCTTCCCAGTGAACGCGGCTCTGAAGGTCCATCGGCGAGAGTTTCCACTGCTTCAGCGGATCCTGAATGCGCATGCTGAAGCGGAACTCCTGCTCTTCGTCGGTGATCGAGAACCAGTATTTGATGAGAATGATGCCCGAGCGCACCAGCATGCGTTCGAAGTCGGGTACGGAGCGGAAGAATTCTTCCAGCTCTTCCGAGCTGCAGAAACCCATCACCCGCTCGACGCCGGCGCGGTTGTACCAGCTGCGGTCGAACAGCACCATTTCACCTGCGGTCGGCAGGTGAGCCGTATAACGCTGGAAATACCACTGATGACGCTCGCGCTCCGTCGGCGCCGGCAGTGCGACGACGCGGCAAACACGCGGATTGAGGCGCTGGGTGACGCGCTTGATGGCGCCGCCCTTGCCGGCGGAATCGCGGCCCTCAAACAGCACGACGACCTTGAGCTTCTTGTACTGCACCCAGTCCTGAAGACGCACGAGTTCATGCTGGAGACGAAAGAGCTCGCGGAAATAGACCCTGCGGTCGAGCGATGCGTCGGTTTCGTCGCCCAATCCCTCGGCGACCAGTTCATCCAACCGATCTTCCTCGAGCTGCATCTCGAGTTCTTCGTCGAAGCTGTCGACAATCTCGTCCTTGATGCGGCTCAGCCGGTCCTGGGTGTCGTCGGTCATTGCGCGCTCCTGCTCTGTTTTCATGTTGGTGCTGAGATATTTCGACCGCAAGGAGCCGGCACAGCCATGTGGGCGTGGGCCGGCTCAAGTGGCGATCCTACTCGGCAGTCCAGCCGCCGTCGACGGAAAGCGTCGTGCCGGTGATCTGCTTGGCGGCATCGCCGCATAGAAACACGGCGATGGCCGCCACTTCGTCTACGGTCACGAATTCCTTCGTCGGCTGGGCGGCGAGCAGTACGTCGTGCTTGACCTGCTCTTCCGTCATGTTGCGTGCCTTCATCGTCTCCGGGATCTGCTTTTCGACGAGCGGGGTCCAGACATAGCCCGGTGCGATGGAATTGACGGTGACGCCATCCCGCGCCGCTTCAAGCGCGATCGTCTTGGTGAGGCCGGTGATGCCGTGCTTGGCCGAGACATAGGCCGACTTGAACGGCGAAGCCACCAGCGCATGTGCCGAGGACGTGTTGATGATGCGGCCCCATTTGCGGGCCTTCATGCCGGGGATGGCGGCCTTGATCGCGTAGAAAGCTGCAAGCAGGTTGATGCGGATGATCGCTTCCCATTTGTCGTCGGGGAACTCCTCGATCGGAGCGACGAACTGGATGCCGGCATTGTTGACGAGGACGTCGAGGCTGCCGAAGGCTTCCTCGGCCTCGCGCACCATCGACGTTACTTCCTCGCCATTCATCATATTGGCACCGGAATAACGGCATTTCACACCGAAATCGGCCTCGATTGCTGCGCGCTCTTTTTCGATCGCATCGGCATCGCCGAGGCCGTTGATCGTCACATTCGCGCCTTCGGCGGCAAAAGCGCGCGCGATCGCAAGCCCGATACCGCTCGTCGAACCGGTGACCAGCGCATTCTTCGAAGTCAACGAACCCATAATGCTACTCCCGCAATCTCTATGACATGGTTGAGTAAATGGAAAAATGCCGAGATGGGCGCACACTGCCAGCGTCATATGTCGCTTTGATAACAGCGGTTGGCCAGTCTCAGGTGCCGCCGGCTGGCGGGTTGACACTTCACTGTCACGCAACCGTGCAAGTTTCGCCGCGGGCGCCGGACTATTTCCTCCAAAGACGGAAAATACGATGAAGGTCGAAGACATTCTCAAGCATGCCTATGCAATGCCGCTGACCAATCCTTCCTATCCTCCGGGACCCTATCGGTTCTTCGATCGCGAATATATCATCATCACCTACCGCACGACGCGCGAAGCCCTGGAGGCAGTCGTGCCCGAGCCGCTCGAAATCGACGAGCCGCTGGTGAAATACGAATTCATCCGCATGCCCGATTCCACCGGCTTCGGCGATTACACCGAGACGGGGCAGGTCATCCCGGTGAAGTATCGCGGCGAGGCCGGCGGCTATGTCCACTCCATGTATCTCGACGACGATGCGCCGATCACCGGCGGCCGTGAAATCTGGGGTTTCCCGAAGAAGCTCGCCAATCCGAAGATCGTCAACGAAGGCGAGGTCATCGTCGGCACGCTGCATTATGGCAGCGTTCTCTGCGCGACGGCAACGATGGGCTACAAGCACAGGCAGATCGACCAGGCACCGCTGATGGCTGCCCTCTCCGAACCGAATTTCCTGATCAAGATCGTACCGCATGTCGACGCCACACCGCGCATCTGCGAGCTGGTGCGCTACTATCTGACTGATATCACCATCAAGGAAGCCTGGACCTCGCCCGCCGCCCTCGACCTCAGACCGCATGTGATGGCTGACGTCGCGCGGCTGCCGGTTCTGGACGTGGTTTCGGCCGTTCATTTCACCGCCAATCTGACGCTTGGGCTTGGCGAAGTCGTTCACGACTACCTCGCCGAGCGCAGGTAACCGCGCCCTATTTTCCTTTTGCTGGAGACGAACCCGTGCTCGAACGAAAAGCCAAAGCCGCAGTGCCGACAATCCAGGAAATTGCTACGCAATACGACCGTGTCGCCCTGGTATTTCAGGGCGGTGGCGCGCTTGGTGCCTATCAGGCTGGTGTCTACCAGGCGCTGGCCGATGCGGGATGCGAGCCCACATGGCTCTCAGGCGTTTCCATCGGTGCCATCAATGCAGCCATCATCGCCGGCAATGAGCCGAGCCGCCGCCTGCAGCGTCTCGAACAGTTCTGGCAGATCATTTCCGGTCGCAAGATCTGGGCCTACACGCCGGAAGGCGACGTCTTCCGTGACATCCGCAATCGCACCAGCTCATGGATGACCATGACGATGGGTCAGCCCGGCTTCTTCAAGCCGCGCTTCCCCAATCCCTGGCTGGAACTGGCTGGCGCGGAGGGCGCTACCAGCTTCTACGATTCCGCCGAGCTGAAGAAGACGCTGGAGATGGTGATCGATTTCGACGTTCTGAACGACGGCAAGAAGCGCTTCAGCGTCGGCGCGGTCAATGTCAGGACCGGCAATTTCGTCTATTTCGATACCGACAATATCCGTATCGAACCGGAGCACATCATGGCAAGCGGCGCGCTGCCGCCCGCCTTGCCGGCCATCCGCATCGAAGGCGAATATTATTGGGATGGCGGCATCGTCTCCAATACCCCGCTGCAATATTTGCTCGATCAGGAGGAGGATCGCAGCTCTCTGGTGTTCCAGGTCGATCTGTTCAGCGCCCGCGGCGTCCTGCCGCGCAGCATGCCGGACGTGCTGTCGCGCCATAAGGACATCATGTATTCGAGCCGCACCCGGCAGAATACCGACAATTTCAAGCGCATCCACGGGCTGAAGATGAAGCTGCTCGGCGCGCTGAAGCGTGTCCCGAAAGACCAGCTGTCGCCGGAAGAGGAAGAGATGATTGCCGATTATTCCAATGCCGGCGTCGTCAATATCGTCCACCTGATCTATCAGCACAAGAATTATGAGGGTCATGCCAAGGATTATGAGTTTTCCGGCACCTCGATGCGCGAGCATTGGGACATGGGCCTGGAAGACACCAAGCGCACGCTGCGTCACACCGAATGGCTGCTGCCGCCGTTCAGCGACGACGCCGTCGCCATCCACGACCTGCATCGCGAAGATCCAGTCTGAAGCGATCGACTAGAATAACAATCGTGCCAGCTGCGCATCTGCTCCGCCGGCACGATTGTTAACAGCGTTTCCAAGACGCCAGCTCACTTGCCCCGTTAAGCTATCCCTGCTTGAGCCGGTGCCGATGGGCTGCCTGCTTGGCGCGGTTGCCGCACATGGCCATGCTGCACCAACGCCTGCGATGGCCGCGCGTATGGTCGACAAACAGCAGCGTGCAGGCATGGCCTTCGCAGGCTTTCACGTCCGAGAAATCTTCGGTACAGACGAAACGTCCCAGCGCTTCACCGATCGGCAGCAGCAGGGCCTCGGGCGAGCGCCATTTGCGCCTGGACTGAAAGTCGAGGCCGCCGCCGTCCTCTCTGGCCAGAACGCGGTTGAAGCCTTCATCCCGTTCCAGCAGGCGGTTCAGGGGCTCCAGTTCATCCAGAGCCTCCGGCGTCAGCGGCCGGCCTTTACGCTCACGCACGAAATTCCTGAACCATTCACGCAGGCTGCGGGCCTGATCGGCGACCTTGTCGAGTTCTCCCGGTAGCGCTTGCTCGCGCATGACCTTCAGCGTTTCCGGCGGCACCAGTCCCGCCTGCTCCAGCCAGCGAAGCAATCCTTCGCCGTCGTCGATCCAGTCGATCGGAGCATCGATGGGTGTCGCCACCGAATTCAGGAAATCCAGCCCCATCGTGTCACCGACGAAAATGGCGGGAGAGTGGTTGTCCATCCTGGCTCCTGTTCCGGCGGGCGAATGCGGGCGCCGCGCTGTCTCTCAAAATCATGAACGATACATAACCTATCAAAAGGCTCTTGACAAGTTATGTGCGCTGGACGTAACCCTATAAACATACTTAGAGGGGTTACTAGCGTTCAAACGAAAGGGAGAAGGCAGATGTCACAACAGAAGGCGTCTTCCGAGAATGTCGATATTGTCCTCGTCCACGGTGCATGGGGAGACGGCTCGGGCTGGGCGAAGGTCATCGCACCGCTAGTGGCTGATGGGTTCTCGGTGACGGCCGCTCCGCTGCCGTTAACTTCCCTGGCCGATGATGTTGCTGCCCTGGAGCGCGCCTTGGAGCGGGTGACAGGCGCGGTGATTCTGGTCGGCCATGCCTATGCCGGGGCAGTTATCGCCAGCGTGGCAAGCGAGAAGGTCAAGGCATTGGTCTACATCGCTGCGCTTGCGCCGGATGAGGGTGAAACCGTCGCAGACGTATTCTATCGCGGCGAACCACACCCACAGGCGCCGAAGTTGGCGCCCGACAGCCACGGGTTGATTTATCTGCCTCATGACGCCTTTGCCGACGCCTATGCGCAGAACGCCGGGGAAGAAGATCTGGCCGTTCTTGCCGCTGCCCAGCGTCCGATATCACCGGCCTGCATCACCGTTCCCCTGGCGCGTCCGCTCTGGAAGGATCGCCCCTCCTGGTTCCTGATTGCGGAAGAGGACCGGATGATCAGCGCTGCCAACCAGCATTTCATGGCCGAGCGCATGGGGGCAAAGCAGCGCTCGCTGCTAGTCGATCACACGCCGATGACGACAGCGCCACAATCCGTTGTCGAGCTCATTCGCGAAGCAGTGGCTGCTGCGATCAGCGTGTGACTGAAGAAAAGTAACCACTGAAGGTCGAATTAAAAGGTTAATGAAAGGACCTTATCATGACCAATGTCAGCTACCGCTCCATCAATGTCGATGGCGTCAAAGTCTTCTATCGTGAGGCAAGCTCGCCGGGCGCGCCGAAACTTCTGCTGCTGCACGGCTTCCCGAGTTCCGGCCACATGTTCCGCGATCTCATCCCCCTGTTGGCCGATCGCTATCATATCATCGCGCCGGACCTGCCGGGCTTCGGACAATCCGATGCGCCGAAGGGCAGCAATACATTCGACAGCATCGCGGCAACGATCGATCGCTTCACCGAGATCGTCGGTTTCGATCGCTATGCCGTCTACGTCTTCGACTACGGCGCGCCGACCGGCTTCCGTCTCGCGGTCAAGCATCCCGAACGGATTACGGCGATCATCTCGCAAAACGGCAATGCCTATGAAGAAGGCCTCAGCGAGGAATGGAATCCGATCCAGGCTTACTGGCGCGAAGCTTCGGAAGAAAACCGCAATGCACTGAAGGCGGCTTTCACGCCGGAAGCAACGGCGTGGCAATATACGCATGGCGTTTCTGACACATCCAAGGTTTCACCGGACGGCTATTCGCTCGATAGTTTCTATCTGGCACGGCCGGGCTCGGAGGCGGTGCAGCTCGATCTCTTTGGGGACTACAAGAGCAACGTAGCGCTCTATCCGACGTTCCAGAGCTACTTCCGTACCCACAAGCCGCGCTTCCTGGCAGTCTGGGGCAAGCATGATCCGTTCTTCCTGCCGCCGGGCGCAGAGGCTTTTCGGCGGGATATCCCGGATGCCGTCGTAAAATTTTTTGATACCGGCCACTTCGCGCTAGAGACGCATGCGGCAGAAATTGCCGCTGAAATCCGCGATTTCCTTGGCTGATGTCGGCCTCCTACCCCGCCGGCGCTTCCGTCGGCGGGGTATGGGCAGACCGTTGCTCTTTCAGATGCAGGAGGCACCCCATGTCCAGTTCAGTCGCTATCGTCACCGGCGCCAGCCAAGGTATCGGGCAGGCCACCGCCATCCGTCTTGCCAAAGATTTTTCGGCACTGGTGCTCGTTGCGCGCAACAAGGCCAATCTGTTTGACACGGCCAAGGCAGCCGAGGCTGCCGGCGCGAAGACGCTTGTCATCGATGCCGATCTGGCAGAGCCGGCGGCCGCGCAGGCTGTGGTTGATCAGACGCTTGCCGCCTTCGGCCGGATCGATGCGCTGCTCAATATTGCCGGCGCCGTGCCGCAGATCGACCTCTTCGACATGACGGATGAGCAATGGGATAACGGTATGGCGCTGAAGCTGCATGGAGCGCGCAGGCTCACTATCGCCGCCTGGCCCGCCTTGAAGGAGGCCAAGGGTTCAGTCGTGTTGATGTCCGGAAATTCGGCGATCTTTCCGAAGACACCCTATGCGGCAGTCGGCACGATCAACGCTGCCATCGTTGCCTTGGCAAAGGCCTTTTCCGATCGCGGCATCACCGATGGTGTTCAGGTCAACAGCGTCCTGCCTGGTCCCGTCATGACCGGTCGCCGCCGATCCTATCTCGACCATTGGGCGCCTCTGCATGATATGACCGTCGAGGAGGCGACGGCTCGCTTTCCGCAGGAAGCAGGCATTGCCCGCTATGGCGAACCGGAAGAGATTGCCGAACTGATGGCCTTCCTCGTCTCTCCGGCTGCCCGCTGGATGACCGGCTCGGCCCTGCGCATGGATGGCGGCGAGGTGAAGTCGGTCTGAGGAGCGGTTGAACTGGTCTCAGCGCGCCTTGTAGCTGACCGAAATCTTGGCATTCGCCAAAGCGGTTTGCGCCAACTGCTTGGCGTCGAGACCGAGCGAGCCGATTTGCAAGGGCTTGTCGAAAGCGAGATCGAGGGTGAAGAAGCCCGTCGGATGCGGCAGGTCCTGCACGAAACGAAGCAGGGCCTTCTTCGATTCCGCATCGATCTTGCTGTCCGGCAGCGCCTGCAATGCAATCGTGGCAGTGCCACGCAATTGCTCGATACCCTGTTTAGGATCGTCCGATCCCGCCATCTGCTGCAGGAAGGCGGCAAGTGACGGGATGGCCATGCCCTCGAACAGGCCCTGATTGTCGAGCCGGAAACGCAGATGCGTCAGCCCCGCCGAGCCATTCTGGATCAAGGCTTGCGCATCGGTGTCCTTCGGGAGTGTAAGTTCGGCGGACAGCGCCGCCTTTCCGGTGCGCAGATTGACGAGCTCCAGATTCTGAATGTCGAGGTAACCATCCTTCAGGTCGAAGCGGAAGGAGCCTGATGCATCCATCGGCCATTGCTGGACCGAACTGATGTAGTTGGCAAAGGCGTTGTCCGTCAGCGGGGTAAAACGTGCGCCCTCGATGGAAAACCGGCCCCAGCCTGGCACATGCGCTGGCTTGGCTCCCATGCTTTTCGCGAAATCGACAAGGCCGTCGCCCTTGAATTCCGCCCGGTCGAAAGACCAACCGATCCTGCTGCCGGTTTTGAAGACCCCGTTCGTCACCGCACAACCATCGCGTAACTCGGAGACGGCAAAGCCATCCCCGTGCTGGATGACGCCGCTGCTCTCGACAAGGTCGGCACATGGCGTCTCGGCCGCCATCGCGGAAAGAGGGGCGAGCGAAAGAAGGAGAGGAAACAGGAGGAAAGGGCGCATTTTCTCGTCTATCCGTTTTAGAAGATGGGCAAATACGAAGCCCCGCCATGTTTGCGGCTGGGCCGTGCATGTCAAGTCACGATGCCCCAATAATTGGCCTTGCCAGCGGATTGGCACCCCTTCGCCTAGGCCGTCGTCTCCCCCTTGTCCGTCGTGCGGATGAGATCCGCCGCCTTTTCCGCGAGACAATAGGTCGCCGCAACCGTGTTGCCCGAGACAATGCTCGGCATGATCGAGGCATCGACGACGCGCAGGCCCTCTACGCCATGCACCCGCATGGTGGCCGGATCGATCACTGCCCGCTCGCCGCGCCCCATGGCGCAGGTGCCAACGGGGTGGAACAGTGTGCCGACCCGCTCGCGGATGAACGCGTCCAACGCGCCGTCGCTTTCAATGTCTGGGCCCGGGTCGATCTCGGCATCGAGGTGGGGCGCAAAGGGTGCTTGTCCAGTGATCTTTCGAGCGAGCCTGATGCCCTTGCGAAGCACCTCCATCGTGTTGTCGCCGCGAAAGAAGTTGTAGAGGATCGACGGCTTCCCGGCGGGGTCGCCGCTTCTCAGCGCCAGGCGGCCGATGCTGCCCGGACGAAGTTGGCAGACATGCAGGAGAAAGCCGTGGCCGGTGAAGCCGGATGCTGCCTGCGTATTGGCCCGGCCGGTGCAGAAGAAAAGCTGGATATCGGGCCGGTCGCTTGCCGGATCGGTACAGATGAAGCCGCCGCCTTCGCCCGTCGTCGAGGAAAACAGGCCTCGCTTTTTGAAGATCCAGTTCAGCACATGACCAATGTTGCGCGGCAGTGCCCGCCAGGAAATGCCATAGGGCGCGATGGATTTGGCGCGATATTCGATCGTGACGTCGAGATGGTCCTGCAGGTTCTCCCCCACGCCTGGCAGATCCGCAATCACCGGGATGCCATGACGCGTGAGGTCTTTGGCATTGCCGATCCCCGACAGCATCAGCAGATGCGGCGAGACGAAGGAGCCGGCCGAGAGGATGACTTCGCGAGCGTCGAGCGTACCTTGCTGGCAGCCGCTTCGGAAGGCGATGCCGGTGGCCTTCCGGCCGTCGAACATCACGCGCGTAACCTCGGCCTCGCTCATGACGGTGAGATTTGGACGGTGGCGCACGGGGTCGAGATAGGCGCCTTCGGCGGTGACCCGCTCGCCGCCTTTCTGCGTGAAAGTATAAAGCCCGGCGCCGTTTTGGCGCGCGCCATTGAAATCGGCGTTCAGGGGATGGCCTGCCTGCTGAGCAGCTTCCAGGAACACCTCTGCCATCGGATTGACGCTGCGCAGCGGTGCGATGTTCAGCGGGCCGCTTGTGCCGTGATAGGCGGGATCGATCTGGCTTTCGAGCGGCCTGTCACCGAAGCGGATGTGCTTGGCTGAACCCGGCTCGGCCAGGATCTCTAAACGCTCCAGCTTGCGGAAATAGGGCAGCAGATCGTCGTATCCCCAGCCGGGATTGCCGAGATCGCGCCAATGGTCGAAATCCTCGCGCTGGCCGCGGATGAATATCTGTCCATTGACGTTCGTGGAACCGCCCGTGCCCTTGCCGCGTGGCAGGGCCATGGAGCGGCCCTGCAGACCGGGCTCGGGTTCGGTCTCGAACCAGGACATGAGTTTCGGGCGGCCGAGAAAGGCGAGCGCCGGGGCCATGAAGGTGACCATGGCGAGCGGAATGCGCACGATGGCCTTGCGCGCATTGCGGTCCGATCCAGCCTCGACAAGGCAGACGCGCGTGGCCGCATCCTCGCTCAGCCGGTTGGCGAGCACGCAGCCTGCGGCTCCGCCGCCGACAATGATGTAGTCGAATGCGGCCAAGGCTCAGATGTCCTGTGTCTGCGGGAGTATGACGAGATCGCGAATGCTGACGTTGGCCGGCCGCGTCAGCATGTAGAGCACAGCATCGGCGACGTCTTCTGAGCGCAAGCCTTCGCGCGCCGCGACCTTTGCGTCTATGGCGGCCGGGTCCGTATAGCCCCAGAGTTCGTTCAGTACGATGCCGGGCGCTACGGAACCGACGCGGATATTGTGCTTCATCGTCTGCCGCCGCAGGCCATGCACGAAGGCCTGAATTGCATGTTTCGAGGCCGAATAGACCGGCTCCCAATGGATCGCCTGATGTCCGGCCACCGAGGAGGTAACGACAATCTGGCCGCCACCTTGGGCGATCATGCCGGGCAGCACGGCGCGGGCCAGCCGGAAGACCGAATTCACATTGATGGCGATCAGTTGGTCCCAGGCATCCGGGTCGCCTTCGGCGACGTCGCCGGGAATGTAGAGGCCAGCATTGGGCAGCACGATGTCGATCCGGCCGAAGCGCGCGATCGTTGCATCCACGATCTGCTTGATGGCTTCTGGTTCGCTGAGGTCTGCCGGCAGGACAAGCGCATCGCTGCCCACTTTGTTTGCTACTTCAGCCAGTTTTTCAGAGGAGCGTCCGATGAGTGCGAGTTTTACGCCCTGCTCGCCAAGCGCCAGCGCGGTAGCACGCCCAATACCCGAGCTCGCGCCTGTGACCAGCGCCACCTTGCCCTCAAGTTTCTGCCCCAAGATGTCCTCCTCCATCGCGGGATCTTGGAAAATCCCCGATGAAGGGCAGCCTAGGAAGGCCTCTTCTGCCCGTCAATAAAAATGTTTGCTCGCGTAAATTTTTATGCTGTGCGAGGTCGGGAAGTGAGCATTAGGCAGACAGCTTCCGACCCTCGGGCTTTGCTTGATCGGCACCTCCGCTATACGGCAGGATGCGGCGCAGGACCTCCTGGGCGAGAGCCTGGGCATTCTGCTGCGCCTTGTCGAGATTGCTGACGCTTTCCGGGTCGATCGAATAGAGGGTTTGGCCGTAGCCGAAGACTTCGCGATAGGCCGCGCGTTCGATGATGGGCGTGGACAGCACATGCACGCGCCGGCTGGATAGCAGCTCCTTCACGGATTGCAGCGCGCGCGTCGTCACCATCGGATTGACGCGGGTCAGCACCACCGAGTGAGGAATGCGGATCTCGGCGCGATCGTCCAGATATTGCAGAAGCTCGATGACGTTGGTGGCGCCCTCCGCATCCATGGCGGAGCCCTGTACGGGGATGAGCACATAGTTCGAATAGCCGAGCGCCTGCGCGAGAAGCGGGCTGCGCGCACCGGGCAGATCGATCAGCAGGAAATCGACCTCGTCGCGCAGCTTGCGTGCATGCTGGCCGAGATTGCCGGCCGTCACATAGGGAATGACCGACAGAGCGGATGGCGCCCTGTCGCCCAGCCGTTCATACCATTTGGAAATCCAGAGCTGTGGATCGGCGTCCAGAACGGCGACGGAAAAGCCCATTCTGGCAAGCTCGCAGGCAACGATGACGACGGCGGTGGTCTTGCCGGCGCCGCCTTTGGTATTGGCGAAGGTCAGAACGGCCATGAGGGCTCCCTGGGCTGATCGGTTTGGCAACTCAATGAGGTGGGCGAGGGGCTGTCATGGCTTGCCGAGATCGTTACGCATTTATGGTTAACAAACCATTTTGAATGCGGCCGCAACCAGGCCGACGCTGCTTTGGGCACTCATCAGTGCCGCTTGTCGGCGGCCAAGATTTCGCGGGCGATCTGATCCAGCGCCACGGTGCGGTCGACGCCGCCATGGGCGATGGCTTCCTTGGGCATGCCGAAGACGACGGACGTTTCCTCGTCCTGGGCAACCGTGAAGGCTCCCACCTCGTGCATTTCCTTCATGCCGCGGGCGCCGTCGTCTCCCATGCCGGTCATGATGACGCCCATGGCATTGCCGGCGGCTGAGCGTGCGGCGGAGCGGAAGAGGACATCGACCGAAGGCCGGTGCCGCGAAACGAGCGGACCTTCCTTGATAGCGACGACATAGCGCGCGCCCTGCCGCTCCAGCAACATATGCTTACCGCCAGGGGCGATGAGGACATGGCCGCGCAATACGGGATCGCCGTGTTCGGCTTCCTTGACCTCGACTTCGCAGAGGCTGTTCAGGCGCTTGGCGAAGGCGGCTGTAAATTTTTCCGGCATGTGCTGGACGATAACCATGCCGGGCGTGTTCGCCGGCAGCGCCACGAGCAATTCGCGTAGCGCCTCCGTCCCGCCCGTGGATGCGCCCACGCAAACGACCATCTCGGTGGTCTTGGCCATGGCGCGGCCGGTGGGCGGGGGAAGTACGACATCGGCTGTCAGCTTGGCTGTCGGCTCACTCGGGACGATTGCCCTTCGGCGGGATGAGCCAAGCCGGGCTGCCGCCGCACCCTTCACCGTTTCCCGGATCGCCGCGGCGGCCTCAGCTAAATGGTCGGCAGCGGCGATCTTGGGTTTCAGGATGATATCGACGGCGCCGGCTTCCAGCGCCTGCATCAATGTCTCCGAACCGGCCTCGGTCAGGGAAGAGCACATGACCACAGGGATCGGTCGCTGCGCCATCAGCTTGCGCAGGAAGGTGATGCCATCCATGCGCGGCATCTCGACATCGAGCGTGATGACGTCAGGAATTTCCTCCTGGATCTTCTTTGCCGCCATAAAGGGATCGGAGGCGACCCCCATGATCTCGATATCCGGATCCGCCGACAGCACCTGCGTCATGACCTGGCGGACACTGGCGGAATCATCGACAATGAGCACGCGGATCTTCCTGGCCATACGCTTCAGACCTTTCTGAAAACGGTGTTGGCCACCTGCTTTACCGGCAGATTGAGCCCGCTGATCGTCTCGGAATGACCGACATAGAGGAAGCCGCCCGTGACCAGTTTCTCGCAAAGCCTCGACAGCACCTTTTCCTGGGTCGGCTTGTCGAAATAGATCAGCACGTTGCGGCAGAAGACGATATGGACCTTGTCGCCGATATCATAGGCTCGGTCCATCAGGTTGAGGCGGCCGAAACCGATCTTGGCGCGCAGCCTCGGATGGATGCGAACCTCGCCGCGTTCGGGATCACGGGCCTCCATGACGTAGCGCGAGCGTTTCTGCCGGTCGACCGGGTCGATCATGCCGCTCGGATAGACGCCCCGGCGCGCGGCTTTGAGGACATCGGTGGAAAGATCGGTGGCAAGAATGCTGTAGTCCGGCGCGCCACGAGCTTCGCGATAGTCCTCAAGGACCATGGCGATCGTATAGGGCTCGGCACCCACCGAGCAGGCGGCACTCCAGACGCGCAGGCGGCTATGACCGGCTGCGATCAGTTCCGGCAGAGCGGATTGTTCCATGTGCTCGAAATGCTTCGGCTCGCGGAAGAAGTCCGTCTTGTTGGTCGTGACGGCATCGATGAGGTGGATTGCTTCCCGGTCGATGCCGCCGCGCTTGAAAAGAAAGTCGCAATAATCATCGAGATCGACGATCCCGGTCGCTCTCAGGCGTCGCCTCAATCGTCCCTCGAGCATGGTGCGTTTGCCCGGCGGCATCTTGATGCCGCTATAGTCGTAGATATAGCGGGCAAGCTGGTCGAAGTTCCGCCGGCTTAGCCCGTTGTCCCCGTAGTCTCTCGCATCTTGTGCTGGCACGTTATGTCTCACTCAAACAGCCGCGAACTCTGAAACACTTCGACCGACGCCAACACCCATCAACGATACCTTGTCGGACGACGAGAAGAGCTTGGCGAGGTCGATGATGACGACGAATCCGCTTTCCCGGCGTACCACGCCGGCAATGTATTCGGACGGCCAGCGCACCCCGATATCGGGGGCGCTTTCGACCGATTGATGCTGGAATGATGTGACCTCGAAGACACGATCGGCAACCAGCCCGAGGGTGAGCATCTTGTCGGCAATTGGCACATCGATGACAAGGATGCGGGTATGCGGGGTCTTTGTCGTTCCGGACATGCCGAGGCGCAGGCGCAGGTCGATAACCGGCACGCCCTGGCCGCGCACGTCGCGCAGCCCGAGCAGATAGTCCGGCCCATGCGGGATACGGAAGGCATCCTGGTGATCCAGGATTTCCCGGACCACCTCGACCGGCACGGCAAAGCATTCATCGCCGAGGCCGAACGTCACATATTGAGCTTCGGTGCTGGTTGCAGCCATTTACGCGCTCTCCTTGAAATCATTGTCATCGGCGTCTGGTCCGCCCATGGACATGTCGAGGCTGAAGCCCTTGAGGCGGGCCTGCTGTGCAGCGACACTGTTGTCGGGACGGGCGGCCGGTGCGCGGGCAGGTGCTGCCTTGGCAGCAGGCTTTGCCTTGGCCGGGCTGATCGCATGATGGACGGGTGCATGTACAGGCTGGACCCTGCGGGCATTGGCCTGCTCGACCTTGAAGAAGGCGATGGACGCCTGCAGTTCCTCCGCCTGAGCGGCGAGTTCCTCTGATGTTGCCGACATCTCTTCGGATGCGCCGGCATTCTGCTGCGTCACCTTGTCGAGCTGCTGGATCGCTTCGTTGATCTGCGATGCGCCAATATCCTGTTCACGGCAGGCAGCCGAGATTTCCGCGACCAGTTCGGCGGTCTTGCGGATATCAGGCACAAGCCGCGAGAGCATGTCGCCGGCCTCGGTTGCGACCGTGACGGTTTCGCCCGAGAGGCTGGAGATTTCGGCTGCCGCCGCCTGGCTGCGCTCGGCAAGCTTGCGGACTTCCGAGGCGACGACGGCAAAGCCGCGGCCATGTTCGCCGGCACGGGCTGCTTCCACAGCGGCGTTGAGAGCGAGCAGGTCGGTCTGACGCGCGATTTCCTGAACGATGGAGATCTTCTCGGCAATGGTGCGCATGGCGTTGACGGCGCGATCGACGGCCTGGCCGCTGATCTCGGCGTCCTTGGCGGACTGACGGGCGATCTTCTCGGTCTGGGCGGCGTTATCAGCATTCTGCTTGATGTTCGCGGCCATCTCCTCCATCGAGGCCGAGGCTTCTTCAGCGGAGGAGGCCTGTTCGGTCGCGCCCTGCGAGAGCTGCTCGGAGCCCGCCGACAGCTGCTGGCTGCCAGACGAGACGTTGTCGGACGCAGACAGCGCATCCGTTACAACACCGCGCAACCGTTCGACCATCGACTGCAGCGAAAGGCCGAGCGTATCCTTGTCCGACATCGGCTTCGGCTTGACCGTCAGGTCGCCATTGGCAATCTGATCGGCAATCGTTGCGGTGTTGCGCAGGTTTCCGGTCATGACATTTATGGTGTTGACGAGGTCCTTGATCTCGTCGTTGGTCTTGATCTCGATATTCTGATTGAGATCACCGATCGCAACGCCTTCGGCAACCGCTTGGATCTTCTTGAGGCCGCGGTTGATGCCAAGCGCGATCCAGGTGGCGATGGCTGTCGAAAGCAGGAACATGATGGCCAGCGAGGTCAGCAGAAGATTTCGGGCGAAGGCATATTGGTCGTTGGTCGACAGATCGGTTTGGTGCAGGTCTTGAAGGATCGCCTTGTTGACGGTCTCGAGCGCATCCTGGAGCAGGTCGCTTGCCTTGCGCCCATCGCCCATGGAGAGCGCCGCAGCCTTGCGATTGCTTTCATCCGTATTTTCCATCGCCAGCTTCAGGATCTGATCGTCGATCTGCTTCCAGGCCGGATATTGCTTGGAAAATTGCGCAACCTTGTCCGAGATTGCCGGGTCCTGGGACAGCGTGCTCACGAGCTGCTCGATGGCCGCTTCCCTCTCGTGAACGGCATCGATGTAGCCCCCGATCGCCTGCGGATCGGTATTGAGGATGGCGTTCTTTTCATTGCGGATCGCATCCAGCACGGCGCTGGAAAGATCGCCGGAATTGCGAAGGTTGGTAGCCGGTCCCTGAACGATATCGGTAATGGCCGAATTGAGCGAAGACAGGCTCACGATTGCGAGGACGGACATGCCGGTCGACAGCAGGATAAGGAAGCCGAAGGCGAGGGCCAGTTTAAGTTTGATAGTAAAGCGCATCTCTGAAGTGCTCCTGAAAGTGGAGAGATTTGAAGGTCGAAAAGTCAGACGGGGAGCCGTCTTGATGCGCGAAGACCGATACATTCACCCTTCCGCGAACCGGAACCGGTTCTTGAGGCCTGCGCTAGCATTCGCCGGCCTTTGATCTGGCGCTCTTCAGCGCCAGATCCTGTTGGTATCAGGCAGCCGTTCAGGCGCTCTGACGAAAGTCGCTGTCATCGGCGTCTGGTCCGCCCATGGACATGTCGAGGCTGAAGCCCTTGAGGCGGGCCTGCTGTGCAGCGACACTGTTGTCGGGACGGGCGGCCGGTGCGCGGGCAGGTGCTGCCTTGGCAGCAGGCTTTGCCTTGGCCGGGCTGATCGCATGATGGACGGGTGCATGTACAGGCTGGACCCTGCGGGCATTGGCCTGCTCGACCTTGAAGAAGGCGATGGACGCCTGCAGTTCCTCCGCCTGAGCGGCGAGTTCCTCTGATGTTGCCGACATCTCTTCGGATGCGCCGGCATTCTGCTGCGTCACCTTGTCGAGCTGCTGGATCGCTTCGTTGATCTGCGATGCGCCAATATCCTGTTCACGGCAGGCAGCCGAGATTTCCGCGACCAGTTCGGCGGTCTTGCGGATATCAGGCACAAGCCGCGAGAGCATGTCGCCGGCCTCGGTTGCGACCGTGACGGTTTCGCCCGAGAGGCTGGAGATTTCGGCTGCCGCCGCCTGGCTGCGCTCGGCAAGCTTGCGGACTTCCGAGGCGACGACGGCAAAGCCGCGGCCATGTTCGCCGGCACGGGCTGCTTCCACAGCGGCGTTGAGAGCGAGCAGGTCGGTCTGACGCGCGATTTCCTGAACGATGGAGATCTTCTCGGCAATGGTGCGCATGGCGTTGACGGCGCGATCGACGGCCTGGCCGCTGATCTCGGCGTCCTTGGCGGACTGACGTGCGATCTTCTCGGTCTGGGCGGCGTTATCAGCATTCTGCTTGATGTTGGCGGCCATCTCCTCCATCGAGGCCGAGGCTTCTTCAGCGGAGGATGCCTGTTCGGTCGCGCCCTGCGACAGCTGCTCGGAGCCTGCCGACAGCTGCTGGCTGCCAGACGAGACGTTGTCGGACGCAGACAGCGCATCCGCAACGACCCCACGCAGACGCTCGATCATCGAGTTGACGTGGCCGAGCAGGTCGCCGATTTCGTCCTTCGTGCTGATGACGGCGAATTCCGTCAGATCGCCTTCGGCGACGGTCTGGACCGTCCTGACGGCACGGTTGATGCCCCTGTTGATCGAGACGATGATCCACATCGCCGAAACGAATGCGAGGATCGATGCCGTCGCGGCAATGATGATCAGGATCGAGCGTGCATTCGCATAGGCGCTCGCGGCATCCTGATCGGCCTGCTTCAATCTGGCCCGTTCGGAATCAAAGACCTGCGCCAGCACATTATCGATCTTGCTGCTGGTGTCGCGGGCGTCGGTCGTGGAAATGTGGAGCGCGCCGGCACTGTCGCCGGCCAGCATCATGGCGCGGATGCGGTCATCGGCATTGCGCCAATTGGCCGAGAGATCCTTGATCTGAGACCAGAAGCCCATGTCCTGTGCCGTGCTGTTGGCGAGGATCTTCGCGAGATCGGTATCGAATTCCGCGCGTGCCGCATCGCTCTTTGCGATATAGCCTTTGGTCTCGTCGGCCGATGCCGATGACAGCATATTCTTCTGCTGCCGCAGCTGTTGCAGGACTGCTATGTCGAGGTTCTGCGCCAGCCGCAGACGTTCGGCGGGGCCGGTCAATGTATTGGACCAATTGTCGTTGACCTGGCCGAGTGTGGTGATGCTGTAGACGGCCGTGCCAAGAAGCATGGCGATCACGACAGCAAACGTTAAAAGCAGCTTGAGCTTGATCGTAAAACGCATCCGGTAGCCTCTCCTTGCTCTGAAAATTATGCGGTTGCTCTAACCGCGCCTGCCCGTTGCGAAGAGAAGATCGCCTGCAGGTTTGGGATGATGATGAATTCGCCGCCGCGCTTGACGAGGGCGTGCACATAGTCAGGACGCCAGCGCATGCCGACGATGGGGGGCGGTTCGCTCGCAGCTCGGGCGAGCTGGGTGACCTCGTGAACCTTGTCGGTTCGAATGCCGATCAAGCTTCTTTCTCCGTCGATCTCCAATCCGGTCACGACGATGCGGCTGTCGATCGTCACGTTACCAGGCTCCATGCCGAAGGCGACGCGGATGTCGGCAAGCGGGATGACCTTGCCGCGGAAATTGATGACGCTGCCGACAAAGGGCAGGCTGCCGGGAACGTTGGTTTCAGGCAGCAGGTCGAGGATTTCCTGAACGACGACCGCGTCGATGGCAAAGGTTTCGCCATTGAGGCTGAATGTCAGAACCGAGAGTTCCTCGGCGTCATTCCAAAAGGCGCGATAGTCCGATTTTACATCTGCTTCAATCATCCTGCTGCCCGCAATTGCGCCTCCTGATGTTGTCCGGCGGCGATCAGGTGGACGACATCAAGGATCAGGGCCACGTTGCCGTCGCCGAGAATGGTCGCGCCTGAAAAGGTTGAGACGTGGTCGTGGAGTTTCGACATTGATTTGATGACGGTCTGATGGTCGCCGATGATCTGATCGACAACGAGGCCGACGCGCTGGCTGCCGGTCGAGATGACCACAACCTTCTGATAGGGATCTGGCTCGGTGCCGGTCCGGAACAATTCGCGGAGCCGAACGAAGGGCACAAGGTCGTCGCGCAGCGAGATGAAACTGCGGCCGCGCGAACGCAGGTCCTGCTCGACCGAAAGCTCGAGGCATTCCTCGACGGCGGTCAGCGGGATCACGTAACGGCCGTTGCCGACGCGAACGAGGAGACCATCGATGATGGCAAGCGTGAGCGGGATTCTCAGAGCAATATCGGAGCCCTTGCCGAACTCGCTTGCGATATCGATCGACCCGCGCAAGGTCTCGATCGTCTTCTTCACAACATCCATGCCGACGCCACGGCCCGACAGGTTGGTGACCTTTTCGGCCGTGGAGAAACCGGGCTGAAAGATCAGCTGCAACAGCTCCTTGTCTGTAAGCTGGGCGCCGGGCTGAATGAGGCCGTTGGCTTCCGCCTTGGCGCGGACCTTCTGTCGGTCGATGCCGCGTCCGTCGTCCTTGATGGAGATGATCACTTCGCTGCCAGTCTGGTGCGCAGAGAGGATGACGCGGCCGCTGACGGGTTTGCCGGCCGCGATGCGGTCCTCCGGGCTTTCCAGGCCGTGATCGATGGAATTGCGCACGAGGTGAACGAGGGGGTCGGCGAGGCGATCGATGACGGTCTTATCGACCTCGGTGCTTTCGCCCTCGGTGATCAGCTCGATATCCTTGCCGGTTTCCCTGGCCAGATCATGGACCAGCCGCCGGAAGCGGCTGAAGAGGCTCGTGACCGGCATCATGCGCAGGACCATCATTGTGTCGCGCAGCTCTCCGGCCAGTCGTTCGATCTCTTCCGAGACCGAGCGCAGGCCAAGATCGGCAGCCGAATTCGCCATCTGGCTGAGCCGTGACTGGGCAATCACCAGCTCTCCGACCCGATCCATCATCTCGTCGAGACGCAAGGCCGGAATGCGGACATTGTCGGCCTGCTTTTGCCCCTTTGCATCCGCAGGCTGAGGCTTGCTTGTATCGCCCGGCTGGCTGGCTATCTTCGGCGACACCTCGATAACAGCCTTCTGCGGGCTTGAGGTCGCAAGCGCAGGGCTTTGCTGCTGCGGAGGCTGGAGTTCGCTAAGCTCCATCGTCATGTCGTCCATGACGAAGATGAAGACATCCTCGATATCGGAGCGCGGCTTGTCGGTCGTCAGCTGAACCGTCCAGCCCATATGGAGGTCACGCGGATCGAGATCCTGAAGCGCCGGAATGGCATCGATATTGGCGTCAACACGGCATTCGCCGAGTTCTCGCAGTTCATCGAGAAGACCGAGCGGATTGGTGCCGTTGGCCATGGAATTGGCGGGCAAGCTGAACTTCAGAAGCCATGTCTTGGCACCGCTGACGGCAGCGCCGGAGTTGGCAGAGCCTACCACCGTGGGAGCTGGCGCGGATGCTGTGGAGGCGCCATTGGCGCCAACGGCAAGACGCAGCTTTTCCAGGAGAACGGAGCTCATGGCCTCGTGATCGCCATTCGGGTTTTCCAGCAGCGCCTGCATGTGGCCCTGTGCATCGAGAACCGCGCCAACCAGCTCTTTCGTGGCGGGCGCCTCGCCCTTGCGGACGCGGTCGAAAGCCGTCTCGCAATGATGGGTGAAGGCAGCCAACTGGTCGAATCCGAACATGGAGCCCGACCCCTTGAGGGTGTGAAGACCCCTGAAGACGGTATCGATCTGAGCCCTGTCGCCCAGATCGCGCATCAGATCGAGGAGGCCGGCCTCGATCAGTTCGAGCTGCTCGGCGGCCTCCGTCCTGAAAACGGCGATCGGATCGAGATCGTTCATCTGCCCAGAACCTTGCGTACGATCTTGATCAGCGTTTCAGGATCGAAAGGCTTCGTCAGCCAACCGGTGGCACCGGCGGCCTTTGCCTGCTGCTTGAGATCGCCGTCCGATTCCGTGGTCAGGAAGATCACGGGCGTTCCCATATAGGCCGGCAGCTGCCGCAGACCGCGGATCATCGTCAGGCCATCCATGTTCGGCATGTTGAGATCGGTGACGATCAGGTCGAAATTGCCGGTCTTCATCTTGCCGAGGCCATCGGCGCCGTCGACTGCTTCGGTCACGGCATATCCGGCGTTGGTAAGGGCAATGCGCGTGGTCAGCCGAATGCTGGCGGAGTCATCGACGGTGAGAATATTTGCGCTCATGCTGCTTTTCCTTCTAGCCAGAAACTGTCTTTTTGCCGGTCTCCGCAGAGGAGGCCCGCGCGTTGCAGGACGGTGAGAAAATTGCCGTCTGCGGGTTTGCTCAATGCAAGTGCCACGCCCGCGTGGTCGGCCGTTTGCCGTGCGGACAGAAGCAATTGCGGTAGGGTAAGATCGATGTCCTCATTGCCGTCGACGTCGATGGTGAGCGAACGGCTGAGTGAGGCGGCCTCCTGGAGGTAGACCTGGATGATGTCTCTCACATTCGCGATGGTCTTGATGGTCAGGGGGCCATGAAGATGCAGAATTTCTGCCTGTCCGCTCATGCTGTTCCTCGCGATGGCTGAAGTGTGGCAACCGCCGTCACGGATACATTGTCGTCGTGCTGCGGTTCGAAGAGGTTCTTGATATCCGTCCAGCGACGGCAGAAGGCCGCGACGCAGGCGGGGTCGAAATGCGTCCCGCTGCTGTTGACGATCTCGCGGAATGCGTCGGCCATCGGCCATGCAGCCTTGTAGGATCGCTTCGAGCAAAGTGCGTCGAAGACGTCGGCTATCGCGACGATGCGCGCCTCGATCGGGATGGAAGCGGCCGAAAGACCTTTCGGATAGCCGCTGCCATCCCATTTCTCGTGGTGGCTTTCAGCGATCCTCTGGGCTGTTTGAATGAGTTTGCTCGAACTGTCGCCGAGGATTTCGCCGCCGAAGCCCGTGTGTTTCTGCATCTCCCGGCGCTCTTCGGCGCTCAAGGGGCCGGGCTTCGAGAGAATGGCGTCCGGGAGGCCGATCTTGCCGACATCGTGCAGGGCGCTGGCGAGAAAGATCGTGCGGCATTGGCGCTCGTCCAGGCCGACTTCCTCTGCGATCATGCGAGCGATGATCGCAACACGGTCCAGGTGATCTGCCGTCTCGCCGTGCCGGCAGGCGATCGCCTTTGAAAGGCGCCAGATGATCTCTTCCTCGCGCCGTTCGACCCGCTTCATTGCGGTGTCGAAATCATGCTGCAATGCGGTCGCCTTGGCTGCAAGTGCCAACCGTTCCTCGCCGATGCTGAGAATGTTGCGGACGCGGATCGTCAGCTCCGTCTCGTCGATCGGCTTGTTCAGGAATTCGGTAGCACCCGCCTTCATCGCAGCGAGCTTGATATCAGCCTCCTTGCGCGAGGTGATCATGATGGCGGGGACATGTGTGGTAAGTGGATTCTTACGCAGATGCGCAATGACTTCGATGCCGTTCATGCCGGGCATCATGTAGTCGACAAGAATGAGATCCGGCGTCCTGTCCGCGAATTGTTCGAGGGCATCGGCGGGACGGAGGAACGACAATACCTCGCTGCCTTTGATGGCTTCGACCGCCCGGCAAAGCGTGGCCACAACGGAAGGACTGTCATCTAGTACGAAGACGCGCATAGCTACCCCGCGGAGCGTCCGCGACACAGGCGCGGATCTACTCACGATTTATCGGCTTGGATGTTTTGGAGACCTTTCGAAGGAAAGGGCCGCGTCACAATGATTGTGAATCTTGGCTGAAGTAACGAAATCGTTAAATGGCTAACGGTGCGTTAAACCCACCCTCAACCGAGGGTTATTTCTATAATTAATTGCGCTAAAATGATAAGACTGCGTTTTTCTGATATTAAATATTCTCGGGGGAGAGGTGGCGGCGGCCGATGCGCGTCGATGATGGTGGGACGCCATAAAGGGCGCGATAGCGGGCCGCGAAATATCCCATATGGCTGAAACCCCAGCGTGCGGCTATGTCGGATATATTCTCGTCAAGATCGCCATGAAGCAGTTCGTGATGGATCTGCTGAAGCCGCAGCCGCTGAACGTAATTCAGAGGCTTCATGCCAACGTTCTGCTGGAAGGACAGCTGCAGGCTACGCACGCTCTGTCCGGCATTCCGCGCTATATCCAGCACCGTAAACTCGTCGCCCAGATGGTTTTGGATCCAGTCCAGCGCCCGTTTCAAGCTGCGCGGGCGAGCTGTCCGGATCACAGTCTTCTGCGTCGCGCGTGGCCACAATTGCATAAAGGCCGCGATCAGGGCTTCCTGAAAGAGAGATGCCCCCAGAGGGGAAGCGGCAAAGGGATGGTCTCCCGGCTCCAGTAGCAAGGCTGTCATGCGGTGGATCGTTCGCACACCTTTTGCGGAGATATCGGCGGCTGCGTCGAGGCGCTTGAAAAATGACTCGGGATCATCGTTTCCGACGTCGATCAGCGGCAGGCAAAGAATGCGGGGTATGGCGACCGCAATCTTGCGGGCGCCTCTGGAGGCCTTGAGCCTTGTACGGCTGGAAGATTGCAGCATGAAGGTTGTTCCTGCCGCCGCCTTGACCTCCTCTTCCTCCGTTTCGATGTGAAAGACACCACTCTCGACGAAGTGCAATTCGATGCGGTCGGAAGGCTGAAACAGGTAATTGATTTCATAACCCGTTTCCGAAAACGTCTTCCAGGCAACCATGTCGCGGATTGTCGACAGTGTGACCTCGATGTGGAAATGCGAGCTCTCCGGTGCGCGATCCAGTTCGACGGAGAGATCGGCAGCAGTCAGCCTTTCCTGCAGCTCGACTGGATCGCGAGACGACCACCCAAATTTGTCGACGGCAATGTTCATCTTTGTTAAATCAACTTTTGCGCGTTATTGCGGGAATAAAATTACAGGTAGAGCGCCGTTCGGCAGGCAGCGTTAATGCGCCCGGTGTCAGCTATAGAATGCCGGTCTTGCCCAGAGCTTTAGCCGGCAATGCACCGGAAGCAGTCTTTTCCGAATAGGTTTTCTTTCGGCTTCGATATTAACTCCATGTTTCTTAGTTCGCCTTAGTTTCCCCAATAAGGTCTTAGTGGGGTCCAAAATAGTATGGCGTATGCAGCGACGAGCCGAAAATTTGCAACTTCTGCGGATAGCTTTGTCGACCGCCTGGAAGGCGCCCGATTGCAGATCGAACAGCGTTTCCTGGATGGCGGCGCGGTTCTGATCACGGTGACGGAAGCCCTGGCCAAATTGGTCGGCCTGCTTGAGCACATCGGCAATTCGCTAAAGGAAGAGAATGCCGCGGAAGCCACCGGTCGTCTGCTTCAGACGGTTGAGCTGCTGCATGAATTGCCGCCCGCGGAAGTGCGCCGTCAGGATTGCGTCGCATCCATCGGTCGAACCGGCCGGCTCCTCGCAGAGCATGTCCTCTCGATGGAGGAAACCCTGCGTTACCTGAGGACCTTTGCCGCGACCGCAAAAATCGCCGGCGCGAGAATTCCGGATTTCTCCAGCTTCGCGAGCGAAATCGTCGAGCGTATCGAATTCGCCTCCAAGGAGGTTCGGGCTCTATCGCTGCAGATCCGCTCGCTGGAGGCGCAGATCGAATCCGCCGCCGCCAGCGAAGACAGCTCGCTGGGACAATATCTGGATGGCATTCCATCCATTGCCAAGCGCCTCATGTCGAACGCCGATGAAATTCAGGTCCAGCGCCGCAATCTGTCCGAACTGGCCGATAGCGTTTCCAGCCTTGCGCGGAAAATTCAGAACAAGGTCGCCCACACGCTCTCCGCCATGCAGATCGGCGACATCACGCGGCAAAGGGTTGAGCATTGCCAGGCCGTTCACTCGATCACGGAGGCCTATCTCGCCTCGGAAGCATCGGGCCTTGTTGCTGCAGATCGGCAACGCCTTTTTGAACTGGCCATGACGCTCAATTTCGAATTGCTCAATGAGACGACCAAGGGCTTCGATCGGGAGACGGTCAAGATCGTCGAGAATATCCGCAGCTTCAGCGGCGACATTCGAACCCTGCTCGATCTCTACCAGACCATGATGGCGCAGAGTGGAGATGACGGCAGAAGCCCGATCAACGCGCTGCGTGGCGATCTTTCCGCAGCCCGGGGCGTGGTCGATCGCATCGATGCCGCGGCGACCGGCGCAAACCGCTTGAGCGAAAAGACGTCGGAGATGGTCAAGGAATTGACCACCAGCATCCTCACCATCCAGCTCGTGCGCCGCGATATTCAATATATGGCTCTCAACACAAATCTGCGCTGCGGCAAGCTTGGCGAGGAAGGGCGCGCCATCAACGTTGTCGCCGGCGAGTTGCGTTCCTTTGCATCGCTGCTTGACGAGGATGCGGAGAAAATCCTGACCGGGCTGGGCACGCTCGAGACCCAGGCGAGCGGTTTGAAAGACTGGCGGCAGGCCACAGAGCGGGAAGAGACATCCGGCCCTGGCGCACATATCGACGCGGCACTGCTGCATATCACTGAGGCTGGGGCCTCCATGGACACGAATGTCAGGGAGCTTCGTCGCTGCGGCGAGGACATGACAGCGCAGGTCGCCGAGATCGTTAACAGCCTGGATTTCCGGGCGGGAATTGGCGAAACACTGGCTTCGTGCGCGCAGGAAGCCGGTCAGGCGCGCCGCGCGGTCAAGGATCTGAAGGGGCTGGAAGCGCCTTTGGCGGCCCTTTCCGAGAGCATTTTCAAGATCTACACCATGGCTGCCGAACGCGAGATACATGCGGGTGTTTTCGGGGCGGTAACGCCGATCGCCGAAAGCGCGCCGGCTTTGGCAAATGACGACGAGTTGTTCGCAGACGCTCTCTTCTAGTCGCGGCCCAGCTCACTCCTGTCATCGACGGATCTCGTGGGTGAAATCTCATCTGTGCGCCAGCTTCGTAAGCTGTTACTTCCCATTTCCGGCACTGCCCATGATAGGCTGACCTTGTCCTGACACTCCCTTGACAATTCCCGTGCAGACGGTTCGGCACAACCATAGTTGCCGGGCATTTGCATGAATCAGAACACGTCGATCGCAGTCGCGCCAGAAGGCGCAATATCCAGCATTCCGCTTCGCGGCACGGCGCCGCCAATTATCGGCGAACCGCAGCAATCCCGATATTTCCTGTTGTGGAGACTATTGACGTTCGGTCTGCGGGTGCGTTGGAAGCGTGCGCTTCTGCTTTGGCTTCGCTTTGCGGCCAATCCGCTTTTGACCATTCGATGGTGGCGCTTCATCGCGGCGTTTACAGCCGCGCGGGGATTTCCTCCTCCGCATGATGAATTGCTGCAGAAGCCGTTGTCGAAGTTTCTTGTCTTCGGCATGAGCAGTTCGAAACGGCTTACGCTTCTGATGGACCATTTCTCGATTGCCGAACGGATACTATCACGCGAGAGCATGATAAGTCTTTGGCGTGGCGAATGGCTGGAGATGGGTACGGTCCCGGGTCGCTGCGAAACATATGCATGTTTCATTGCGCTCGCCGATCGCAGCGGCGGTCGCCATGAGGGTGCATTTGCCATCAAGCTCCTGCGCCTGCGGGACCAGGCCGTTCTTTGCACGGCGCGGTTCATGTTTCTCCGGGAGGGCACGGAAGGTCGCTACACATTCGTCGTCGGCAGCATGCAGGGTCCGCGCAATGCGAAGCAGCAGATCGTCGATGTGACACGCGATCTGTCAGGCCTGCGTCCGAAAGAAGCGATGCTGATCGTGCTGCAGGGGCTGACGATCGAGGGCGGTGCACCGCACTTCCTCGCGGTCTCGCAGGACAGGCATCCGATCCACTATCGCCGCGGAAGCCGTCGGTCGATGATGGTCTCGAATGTCGATGCCTTCTGGGCGGAGCGCTGCGGTCAACCGGAAGGCACTTACGGCTTCACCGTTCCGCATTCCAAAATCTACGGAGCGGACAAGCGCAGCCGTAGCAAGCTGTGGTTCTACAATATCGGCGAACTCTTCCATTAGGGGATGAGCGGGCCTCGACATCAAAGGCTGGGCGAGCGCTAGGCGCTCTTCTTCGTCAGATGGATCGTGACCATCGCTCCGCCTTCCGGTCGGTTGGCGAATTCGAGGCGCCCGCCATGGGCAACGACGATCGCCTGCACCACCGAGAGGCCTAGTCCCGTACCGCCTGTCGCGCGGGAGCGGGAGGGATCGCCGCGCCAGAACGTGTTGACGGCGACGGCATCCATACCCTCCGGAAATCCGGGGCCACGATCGAGAATGCGGATGACGACGCTTTCGTCTAGCAATTGCCTTGTCTCACATCGCAGCCAGCCGCCGTCTGCGGCATAACGGCAGGCATTCTCTAGCAGCGCCAGAACGGCTTGGCGGATCCGCGGTGAATCTGCCGATGTCCAGGCAGGTTGCAGGTCGGTCTCTACCTGAATCTTGCTCGCATCCAGCATCGGCTTGGCGGAAGCAAGGACACCTTCGACGAGTTGAGATATATCGATCCGCTGACGCTCCATGACTAGCTTCTGGCCAATGGCCAGGGACAGGGTGCGCAGATCCTCGACGATCCGACCCAGGCCTTCGACCTGAAGAAGGAGATCGGATATGATCTTGCGGTCCATCGGAAAGATGCCGTCAATCATGCTCTGCAACGACCCCTGAAGGATCGTCAGCGGTGTCCGCAACTCGTGCGCAACCGCCATGTTGTTGAAGCGCAACCGCTTTTCCATGGTGTCGAGGCTTGTCGCGAGTGCGTTGAAGGTCTCGACAAGGCTCGAGACCTCGCGCGTGCTGTGATGAGATGCGGCCACGCGGACAGAGAAATCACCGGATTTGAGGCCCTCGGCGGCGGAAGTGAGCTCGGCAAGCGGGCTTGCGAGCCGGCGCGCCAGATAGACGCCGATGAGCGCGCAGATCAATGCCGAAAGCAAACCGCAGATCAGAACGGACATCAGAACCTTGAAATCCGTCGGTTCGGCCAGTGTATTGAGATGATCGAAGAGGATCTTGAGAGAATCGCCGTCAGGAACCTTGTTCTCGCCCAGCATCTTGTAAGCGGCTGCGGCCCTGGGCGGCAGGCCGTCGGTGATGGTCTTCTCCAGATAGTTCGCATACCAGTTGACCCCCAAGTATGTCAGGCCGACGCTCAGAAGCAGCATGATGGCTGTGACGATGGCGGTGAGGGTGGCAAGCGGCAGGCAGGGAAATCTCAGTTTCTTCATCTCGGATCCGAAAAACGATAGCCAATGCCGCGCACGGCAGGGAAAAAGCCCTGCTGCCCCATATCCTCGAACTTGCGCCTGAGATTGGAGATATGCGTGTCGACGGTGCGCACCAGGGCATCGCTTTCCGGCAGACAGGCATCGAGGATGTCTGCGCGGGCGAAGGCCTGGGTCGGATGCCGGATCATATAGGCAAGGATCCGGAATTCGCTGAGTGTCAGGGATAGCGGGATGCGGGACCCGTCCTTGTTGACGAAAACGGTGTAGCTGCTGAAATCGACTTCCATGTCGCCGAAACGGCGAACCGTCTCGGCGCGGTTTCCTTGCGTCCGACGCAGAACCGCCCTGACACGGGCGACGACTTCCTGCGGATTGAAGGGTTTGACGACATAGTCATCGGCACCGAGCCTCAGGCCGCTCAGGCGGTCGATGTCGTCGGCAATGGCGGTGACCATGATGACCGGTGTCGAGCCGGCCTGGCGCAATCGGCCGAGCACCCCGAAGCCATCCAGCTTCGGCAGGCGCACATCGAGGAGCACGATGTCCGGTTTCAGAAGAGCATGATGCTGAAGCGCGGTTTCGCCATCGGCGGCACGCACGGTTCGAAAGCCATCCCGCTTCAGATAGCCCTCCAGTATCTGTGCGATTGCCGGTTCATCCTCCACAATGAGAACGAGACTGTTGTCCACCTTAGTGCCCTGTGTTTCTTCTGTTTTCGGCCTTGCCGCTGGAATCGCACTATCGCGAACAAAACCGACTTCCGCAATTTCCAAACAGCCTCCCGACCGTCTAGAGACCGGATCTGAACACGGCCTTGATCCGATCTCCGCCAATTCTTGACAATCGAGCCTCACCTTGCCGCCATTCCAGCCTCGGGAGATACGGCATGTGGAAATTTGCATTGCACCCTTGGAGTTCCACCTCCAATGGAGCGCGCCTGCGTCAGTCTGAGTCATCTGCAAATGCCGATGGAGGTCTCGCCGTCATCGGTATGTTGATCGTGTGGACCAGTTTCATCTTCGTGGTCTTCCCCATGCTTGATCTCGCGGTGACACGCCTGTTCGCCCACGGACGGGTATTCTGGCTGATGGAGAACCCCTTTCTGAAAGGGGTGAGGGACATCAGCCGCCAGAGCCAGACCTATCTCCTTCCCGGCATGGCGCTGCTCATCGCGCTGCGTGCCTTCCTGCCGGGGCGATTTCGCATTTGCCCTCCGCACAAGCCCCTGTTCGTGCTCCTGAGTTTTGCTGCGGGGCCGCTGGTCATCGTGCAAATATTGAAAGTGGTTATCGGACGCGTGCGTCCTCGCGAGCTTGTGGAGTTTGGCGGCACGGCGGACTTCACGCCGGTATGGCAGTTTTCCGCCGCATGTGCGCGTAATTGCTCCTTCCCTTCGGGTGAAGCCGCCGCCGCTGCGGCCGCTCTTTCGCTGCTCGTTTTCGTGCCCGCAAAACATAGATGGATTGCGGCGGCGATATTGACACCCTGCCTTCTGTTCATTGCGTTCAACCGCGTCATCTTCGGCGCCCACTTCTTGTCGGATGTGATGCTTGGCTGGCTGCTGACGATGTTTGCCATGATCTGGATCTGGCGGTGGGTGGATGGCAATGCGAGGGCGATCGACCGCTTCTTTGCTCGGCTAGTGTTCGGGCGAGCTTGATAGACATATGCGGGGCAGAGGTTCGCCCCAGCATAGCCCCCTCCGTAGTCGGCGATCGAGCTTGCAGATTGTGTCCGGCAGGACACAGGACGCCGCCAACCGAACGCATATTACAGGCCTTAATACAACGTTTGTTCACCTTTTCTTCGTTTAGGAGTTACCTATTTATCGCTGGCCCACCCGCCAAGTAGGACCGAGGCTCGGTGTGGGCTGACGATACATGGGCTTGGGTAGGGTCTTTCGGGTGAGAGTGACGGGATGGGGTTGGTAGATTGGGCGCTGGGCGGCTTCGCCGACATTGAAAGTCGAGGGCGCACACGCAAAAGCCATTACGAACCATGGATCGTGCTTGCCATGGAAGGCTTCGAGCGGGAGATGCTGGCTTTTTACCGGCGCTCGCAGTTCAAGATTGTTCACAAGACCGCCGCCTGAGTGCGCAGATCAGGCATATATCTGTTATCGCTAAATAATGTCCCTTGGCGGCCTTGCCGCGTTCGGCCGCTGTGCTAGTCTGCCGGGATATTTCCTGCGTGGAGAATTTCCAGATGATTGCGGTGCGCGAACCGATCCTGCATCCCGTTCCGATCGAAGAACTAAGACCCACCCAGATCACCGTCGGCATGCGCGAGGTCAGGGCCAAGCGAAAGGCTTGGCGCACCAAGGCCGAGGCTGACGGCGACAAGGCGGGTGAATTCCTCGGGAATCACATGATACCCGCCGTACGCGGTCCACGCGGCCGGTACTATGTCATCGATCACCATCACCTTTCGCTCGCGCTCCACGAGGAGGGCGTGAAGGACGTGCTGGTGACGACTGTTGCCGATCTCTCCCGGCTTGATCGCGATTCCTTCTGGTTCGTCATGGATTGCCATGACTGGATGCATCCCTTCGATGCGGAAGGAAAGCGGCGTGGCTATGAGGATATTCCGAAAAGCATCAAGGGTTTGGTCGACGATCCCTACCGTTCTTTGGCCGGCGAATTGCGGCACGTCGGCGGCTACGCCAAAGATACGACGCCGTTCAGCGAATTTCTCTGGGCGGATTTCCTGCGCCGCCGTGTGAAGCCGAAAGATCTTGAACGGGATTTCGATGCATCGCTGGCAAAAGCGCTCAAGCTTGCCAAAAGCAGGGATGCCGATTACCTGCCCGGCTGGTGCGGTACGGTTCCCGAATAATCTTGTCTGCCCCGCGTTCTCGCCCAAACGCGGAGGCAATTTGGCGATCTTATAAATCGCGACAGGCGGATGCTCGGGCCGCAAGCAGTCTTAGCCGAGCCACATGGACAGTTCGATGTCCTCGGCGAAAGGCGTCGATGTGTAGCCGTTCTCTGGCGAGCGCACCCGTGCGAGATATTCAGGGCAGAAGTCTGCATTATCAGCGACGATCAGCGCACCTGGCCTGAGGCGGCTTTCGACCAGGCTTAAGATGTCTGGATAGAGCGCCTTGGCGCCATCGAGCAGCAGCAGGTCGATAGCCTCGGGAAGGTTGGTGCTCAGCGTTTGCAGTGCGTCCCCTTCGCGGATTTCCACCAGATCGATGAGGCCGCCGGCCGTCAGATTGTTGCGTGCCCGCACTACCTTGGAGGGCTCGAACTCCGTGGTGATCAAGTGGCCGCCGCCATTATCCCGCAGCGCGGCCGCGAGGTAGAGGGTCGAGATGCCGAAAGAGGTTCCGAATTCAACGATCGTCCGAGCTCGGGTGCTTCGCGCCAGCATATAGAGCAACATGCCGGTCTCCCGCGAAATGGCGAGCGGGATGTCCTTCATGTGGGCGTAGAAATCGAGGTAGTCGGTCTTGCTCCGCACAAGACGCGCGCGCTCCTCTGAGGAAAGCCCGGTCCAGTAGTCGGCAACCGAAGGCATTGTTGCGGGTGATGCTGCGTCGGCTTCCTCGAATAGGCGATCGAGCAATGATGCAAGCGGCGCAGTCGTCAGGGTGGTCATGAATGTCTCCGTTTTCCAAAGGCGTTTGGTTCGGAGCAAAAATACGAATAAACCGTCGCGTTTTCTATTCGCGTTGCCGGAGAGCGCCGCGAGCGGTCGGGCATGAGATTGAAATATATGGGAAAATTTCGGGTTATGAATTGCGGTACGAAGCTCGTTCCTCTGGATTTTGAGGAAAGCGTTCGCATTTCGGAGAGGGTCCATCTGTAGCGCGCAAGATCAGATGGCAACGGAAACAGGTTTGGTTGAAGGCGATGTAGGTGGTCAAGGTGAGGATAGAAGTGTCACCTTCTCATAGCTGGACGGGTGGCAGGTGAGGCATGCGAAACACGAGAACCTTTTGCCGAGTGTGTTCGTATGGAAGTATGGTCCAAATGGCCGCACGGTATCGAGCGGCTCTGCTCCCACAAAGAAGAGATAACGTGCTTTCACTGCCCGAAGTGCGACAACTAGAAAAACTATGATGTCGATTCCATACTGGATGAGCGCGGCCGGGCCATTTTCATGTACAGCATCGAGAATTGGTAGAGAGGGAATGCCTTGCGACTGAACGCCAAGGCGTGTTTCGGCTGTTTCACAGCAATTTGGAGCGACTCCGTCAACCGTCGCTAATTGGGTAGCGTTGTCGCCAAATGGATTGCCACTACAAGGCAGCCCTCTTTATCAAGGCATCCAACGCGCGTGATCAAACCGGCGGGAATGAAAAAATGGAGAAATGGCTCCTCGTCTATAATTGCCAAACATATGGTGTCGGCAATTCGATGCAGCTGCTTAATCCGGACATTACGATCGACGCCGTCGACAATTACATATTCATGCACAACGTCGACAAGTTCGCGGAATCGTTGCCGACATACTCCAGGATGATCATACATCCATACTTCAAAGGCTTGGACTTCGACTTCTCGCTCGCGCAAAATCTCAGTCTTCTTCCGTCTATCAGTTTTGACGCTTATCACCCCGATCTCTGCTACGCTCATTCAGGCGCTGAAGTAGACGGCCCAATGAGCGTGTACCACTCTACGATCGTATTGGCCGCTTATCATATCGGGCTGTCCATCGAAGCAACGCGCAAGCTATTTCGAAGAGACGTTTTCGAGAAATGCGGATTCTTCGACAGATGGGAAGCGAGCCGCACGCGTCTATTGAAGGACTTTTCTGAGTTTGGTCTGGATATCTCCTCGGCCTTTCGGCGATGGTCGCGCACTGAATCGTTCATGTACTCGCTGAACCATCCAAAAATCCAATGCCTCTACGATTTAGCCCGTATGTTTATGCAGCATCTCGGCGTCGACACTCGGGAGGGTAGAGTGTTGCCGCTCGATAACCTGGTGAACGGCCCCTGTTATCCAATTTATCCGGAAATCGGCGAAGCTCTGGGCGTCAATGGTTCCTACCTTTTCAAGGTTGCAGGAGAATATCGCCTGATATCGCTGGAGAAATTCATAGAATTGAGTTTCGCGGCTTATGCTGAGCACCCTCCAGGCTCCATTGTTGCGGCCCCCCCGTTTCAGAAGAGCTACGCCAAGGTTAAAGCGGCCATAGTCGAAGCGACCGTGGCCGCATAGCCCGTCGAACCAATCTACAGCTGACGTCCGTCTCGGCATGGCCTGTGATCGGGGTTGCCGCCACTGCTTTCCGTTCTCCCAAGGTTTCGAAGCCCTTCAAATTGTCGTTTAAGAAAGGCAAGATCGTCGTCACCCATGGCAGCGTGCTGACCAGGGAGCCGGATTCGATGGCCGATCGCACTTCCTGGTTGTTACATTCTTCGGTATTCACGGTCTCGATCCCGACGGCCCGGAGCCTTCCTGGATGATTGGCATGCAGGGTACTCCACCTCGGTCGTAACGATAGACCTCCGGGTTGCTTCGTGCCTAGCTGCATGCTTGCGGAGCGTGTAAAATGCGACTAATTCGTCAATTTCACCACTTGCATTGCCAGTTGCCGACATGACCGATCGCCCAAGAGCCCAGATTTCTTCGCGAAAGCTGCCGAAGCAGGCACGCTCGACGGAACTCGTTGCCGCGATCTTGCAGGCGGCGGCTCAGGTTTTGGCGAAAGAGGGGGCTCAACGTTTCACCACCGCGCGTGTCGCGGAGAAGGCTGGCGTCAGCGTCGGCTCGGTCTATCAATATTTCCCCAACAAGGCAGCAATCCTCTTCCGGCTCCAGAGCGATGAATGGCGACAGACGACCGATTTGCTGCGCGATATCCTTGAGGATAAGGGGAGGCCGCCGCTCGACCGGCTGCGTGCGCTCGTTCATTCCTTCATCCGTTCCGAATGCGACGAGGCTGCGATGCGCGTGGCGCTGAGTGACGCTGCTCCACTCTATCGCGATGCGCCGGAGGCCCGTGAGGCAAGAGCATCGGGTGACGTTACCGTCCGGCGCTTCATGCAGGAGGCATTGCCTGACGTGTCCGGGGAAACCCGTGCTCTGGCGGCGGATTTGATCACGACGACGCTTGCTACCGTCGGAAAGCAATTTTCGGAGACGCCGCGAACTCAAGCCGAGATCGACGCCTATGCGGATGCGATGGCGAATATGTTTTGCGCCTATCTCGAAAGCCTCAAACGCGAATAGGGCTATGTTCCAGGCATGGCCCTTCGTTGCGGCGACAGCGATCATGTTGACACCCGCTCGGCAAGCGCCTATGGGAAAGGCCAGCCAGACATTCTGGCCGTAAGCGTTTGACGTCAAGCAACGCACTCAACGACCCTCGTCGGTCGGAGTGCGTTTTTTTGTGCCTCCGCCGATCGAGTAAAGCCTGGAGATTATCATGGCTTTCCAATCGATACGTGATCCGGCGCACGGCCGCCTGCTGCTGCTGAGCGCCATTCTCTTCATTTCCTATCTTTGTGTCGGCATGTCGCTTCCGATCGTGCCGATCTATGTCACCGGGAAACTTGGGCTCGGCAATGGCTGGGCCGGTCTCGGGGTCGGCATCGCCTTTCTTGCGACCATCGTGACGCGAGGCTATGCCGGCAGTCTGTCGGACCAGCGTGGCGCCAAGGTCGCGGTGGCGCGCGGGCTGGCCTTTTATGCCGCAGGAGGGCTGACCTCACTGGGCGCCGGCCTGCTGATCCCAACGCCGTGGACATCCTATCTGCTTCTCATTGCCGGCCGGCTGCTTCTGGGGTTGGGCGAAAGCCTGGTTGCCGTCGGGGTTATTGCCTGCGGGATAGGTTTCGTCGGGCCTGCGCGCTCGGGTAAGGTGCTGGCCTTGGTCGGCGCGGCCATCTACGGCGCCCTTGCCGTTGGCGCTCCGGTCGGGCTGGTATTGCTCGACCGGTTCGGATTTGCTGGCTCCATGGCAATCGGTGCAGTCCTGCCCTGCCTCGGGCTATTGGCGATCTGGCGGCTTCCAGGCGTTGCTGCCCATCCAGGCGCCGAGCGCCCGCCATTCTGGAGCGTGGTCGGCAAGATCTGGCTGCACGGGTCGATCGTATGCCTTCAGGGCATAGGCTTTGCCGCGATCGGGGCCTTCTTCACGCTCTACTTTATCGACCGTGGCTGGAACTATGCCGGGCTGGGGCTAACGGCCTTCGGCTGCGGTTTCGTTCTGGTGCGGTTGCTCTTTGGACATTTGCCGGATCGCATTGGCGGGCTTCCAGTCGCAGCCGGATCGCTTGCTGTCGAGATCGTCGGGCAATTCCTGATCTGGAACGCGACAGATCCGATGCTTGCGTTGGCCGGTGCGTTTTTGACGGGTCTCGGATGCTCGCTGGTCTATCCGTCGATGGGGCGCGAGGTCGTGCGTCTTGTCGAGCCAAATCTGCGCGGCACGGCTCTGGGCGGCTTCTCGGCTTTCCAGGATCTTGCCTACGGACTGACTGGCCCCTTGGTGGGATTGCTGGCCGACCGGGCCGGATATGACAGCGTCTTCCTGATCGGCACGGTTGCCGCATCGGTCGGCCTGCTGATCGCCCTCTCCCTGCTGCGAGCGCGGGCAACGGCGTTCAGTTGAGCGAAAGCATGGTCCCCGCCGCCTGGCCGGGGACCATCCGGTTCACCTCATGCTGATACTGGCTTTACGCTGATAGTGACCTCGGCTGGCCAGGTTACGTAATAATATTTGCCGTTGAGATTGCCGAAGAAGGCATTTTGCCCGGTCGGCTTGTCGACGTAGCTTCCGTCGCCCGTCCGTGTGAAGCTGCCCTTGTCGCTTCGCTTCAGATGGTCCTTCAGAAACTCGTTCCAGTTATCGGTTGCGATCTTTTCAGGTTTGGCGGCCTTGCTGGTCTTGTCATCCGGGTTCCAGGCATCGATCTCGACGCCCTTGGTCGGGTCGGACACGGATAGGGTACCGTTCTTGAGGGCGGTCAGCATCGCCTGTGCCTGTTTGCCGTTGACGGGATCGTTGACAGAGGCTTTCAGCTTCGCAGTGAGGGCCTTCATGAAATCGCTCGATGTGATGTCGTTGGTTACCTTCGGAGCGGTCGGCGGCGGCGTGGTTTTCGTCGTGCCATTGTGTCGCTGCAGACCCTCCAGGAGGGTGTTGAGTTTGCTGTTGGAATGGACCGAACTGGAAGAGCCGCCTGAGAGCAGGCTCGTCGATCTCGTTATTTGCGATGTGTCGTCGTCAACGGCGTTCCCAACGCGCAACGTCCGCAAAGCGAGCTGCGTGTTGTAAAGCCGCAGCGAATTGATGTTGTTCACCATGCCGATATCTCCTGATCTGCACCAATGGCACATCAGTGCTCGTTTGGCGTAGGCCCCCAAATCCCGAGAGGACGCATGCGCCATCCCGTTGCAAGCCATATCTTCTCAGGCTTGCACGAGGCTAGATTTGCAGACCCTGCGTTGTATCCGGAGGGCTGATCAGCAATGAGATGCGGGTAGAGATGTCTGCAGGGCAGTCCTTTGTCGAGGCTCAGCCAGTCCAGGTCGCAGCCGTATCCTGTACAAAATGGCCTGATGATACTTCCTGATAGCTTCGCTTCGGCGGCACATAGTCGTGGGGCCGGATCGCGCTTTTGATTTCTTCGCGCTGGGCTTGCGGTTGCATGCCGCGCCGCGTGGGGTCGGGGATCGGCACGGCCGAAATCAGGCGGCGGGTATAGGGATGCTGCGGATTGTCGAAAATGGCGGCACGCGGGCCGATCTCGACGATCTCGCCCAGATACATCACGGCGACGCGATGGCTCATGCGTTCGACAACGGCCATGTCGTGCGAGATGAAGAGATAGGCAAGGCCGTGCTTGTCCTGTAGGTCGAGCAGCAGATTGGAGACCTGCGCCTTGACGGAAACGTCGAGGGCCGAGACGGCCTCGTCGGCGATGATGAATCTCGGATTAAGTGCCAGCGCCCGGGCGATGGAGATGCGCTGCCGTTGGCCGCCGGAAAATTCATGCGGATAGCGACTGGCAACGGCGGCCGACAGGCCTACCTGATCGAGCAGTTCGGCGACGCGATCCTTGGCTTCTCGCCGGCCCATGAGCTTATGCGACAACATGGGTTCGATGATCGCCGCGCCGACCGTCATGCGTGGATTGAGCGAGGCGAAAGGATCCTGGAAAATGATCTGCGCCATGCGGCGCATGGTCCGCAGTTCCTTGGCTCCCGCCTTGGTCACGTCCTTGCCGTCGATGGCGACGGAGCCGGCCGTCGCCTCGATGAGGCGCATGATCGTGCGCCCGGTCGTGGATTTGCCGCAGCCGGATTCGCCGACGAGCGAGAGTGTTTCGCCAGGGCGAAGATCGAAGGAAACGTCTTCGACGGCGTGAACGCGGCCGTTCGGCAGATCGAAGCGGACGGCGAGATTGTCCACTTTTAGGATCGGCGCGATGCTCTGCGCCACCGGCTTCATCTCGCGGCCTTCCGTGGCCTCGCCGGTCTTGGCGTCGACCTCCGGAAAGCGCCTTGGAGATTCAGTCTCGCCCATGGTGCCGAGGCGCGGGATCGAGGCCAGAAGCGACTTCGTGTAGATTTCCTTCGGTGCCGCAAAAATATCCGTCGTGACGCCGGTCTCGACCATGTCGCCGCGGAACATGACGACGGTGCGGTCGGCCACCTCCGCTACCACGCCCATGTCATGGGTGATGAAGAGGACGGCCATATTCTCTTCGCGCTGCAGCTCGCGGATGAGGTGTAGGATTTCGGCCTGGATGGTGACGTCGAGCGCCGTCGTCGGCTCGTCGGCGATCAGGAGTTTTGGTCGGCAGGCAAGCGCCATGGCGATCATCACGCGCTGGCGCATGCCGCCGGAGAATTTATGCGGATATTCGTGGAGCCGCGACTTTGCCGCCGGAATGCGCACGCGCTCCATCAGCCGCAAGGCCTCAGCCTCGGCAGCTTTCCAGGAGAGGTTCTGGTGCAGCACCAGCGCTTCGGCGATCTGGTTGCCTATCGTGAAGACCGGATTGAGCGAAGTCATCGGCTCCTGGAAGATCATGCCGATGGAGCCGCCGCGAACCGAACGCATTTCCGCTTCCGAAACGGTGAGGAGATCCCTGCCCGAAAGCAAGATCTTGCCGTCGCAGCGCGCCTTGCCCGGAGGCAGCAGGCGCATGGTCGACAGCGCCGTCACGCTCTTGCCCGAGCCCGACTCACCGACGATGGCGACGGTTTCGCCGGCGGAGACCTGCAGATTGATGTTGCGGATGACCGCGCGCCAGCCTTCGGCCGTCTTGAACGAGGTCGTCAGATTTTCGATCGAGAGAACCGGTTGGATCGTGTCAGCCATGATCAGCTCTCCTTTGCCAGGCGCGGATCGACCAGATCGCGCAGGCCGTCGCCGAGCAATTGCAGCGACAGCACCGAGAAGACGATGGCAAGGCCAGGGAAGACCATGAGCCAGGGTGCGTTGTTCATGAATTCGCGGCCGGAGGCGAGCATGGTTCCCCAGGTCGGCATGTCGGAGGAGACACCGACGCCGAGGAAAGAAAGACTCGCTTCCGCGAGCATTGCCGAGGCGAAGACGAAGGTTGCCTGCACCAGAATGGGTGATGCGAGATTGAGCAGGACATGGCGGCCGAGGATCTGCCAGGTCGGCAGGCCCATCGAGATGGCGGCTTCGATGTAGGGCAGTTCCCGCAGAACCAGTGTCGAGCCGCGGACGATGCGGGCAAGACGCGGCGCATAGGTGATGCCGAGCGCCAGGATCACGGTGACAAGCGATGGCCCGAGAGCCGCGACGAGCGCGATGGCGAGAAGAATGTCGGGAAAGGACATCATTGCATCGAGCAGCCGCGAGATCGGCGCGTCCAGCCTGCGGAAATATCCAGCGATGACGCCGAGGAATACGCCGAGCAGGGTGGAGATGCAGACGACACCGAGGCTGACCAGCAGCGAGATACGGCCCGCGAAGATCGCGCGGGAGAAGATATCACGCCCAAATTCGTCGGTGCCGAAGATATGGGCTGTCGACGGGGCCTTCAGCTTGTTGATGATCGAAAGCTTGTTCGGCGCGTAAGGGGCGATCCAGGGCGCCAGGATGGCCGCTACGATGACGATGAGCAGAATGAGCGCACCGAACAGCATGGCGCGGTTGCCGAACAGGCGCCGCAGGCTCGAAGCGAAGGGAAGTGTGAAGGAGCCGAGCATCATAGGCGCACCCTCGGATCGACGAGAATATAGAGCATGTCGACAATGAAATTGATGAGCACATAGATGGCCGCGACCACCAGAAGCGCGCCCTGGATCACCGGATAGTCGCGCCGCAGAACGGCGGAGACGACAAGATTGCCGACGCCGGGCAGACCGAAGACGGTCTCAGTCACGACTGCTCCGGCAACGAGCATGGCGACGGAGAGGCCGATGACGGTGATGATCGGGATCATCGCATTTTTGAGCGCATGCTTCAGGATGACGCGGCCTTCGCTCGCTCCCTTGGCGCGGGCTGTGCGCACATAGTCGTCGCCGAGCACGTCGAGCATGGCGGCGCGGGTGAAGCGGGTGATCATTGCCGAATTGACGACGCCTAGCGTGATCGCCGGCAGGACGAGGTGGTGCAGACGCTCGAGGAAGTCGGTATCCGGTCCGCCATAGCCCGAGGCCGGGAACCAGCCCTGGCCGACGGCCAGGATCTGTATCAGCATCAGGCCGAGCCAGAAGCTCGGAACGCTCGCCGCGACCATGGTGAGGACGACGACGATCTGATCGAAGATCGTTCCCCGCTTCACCGCCGAGATGATCCCGACGGGAAGCGCAATCGCCGTGGCGATCAGAATGGAAAACAGCGTCAGGAAGAAGGTCGGCTCGGCGCGGGCCGCCAGCGCCTGCGTGACGGGCTGGTTGAGAAAGATCGATTGCCCGAGGTCGCCCTTGAACAGGCCAAGCACGAACTGACCGTATTGAACGAGCAGCGGTGCATCGAGCCCCATCTTGGCCCGCAATTGTGCGATGTCCTGCGGCGTGGCGTCAGCGCCCAGCATGACGGCAGCCGGATCGCCCGGGGTGACCCGGACGATGATGAAGACGACCGTCACGACAAGCGCGAGCACGATCACCATGCCTCCAAGACGTCGCAAAAGCGCCTGGGCGATCTTTGCCATGTGCCTTAGCCTTACTTCTTCGGGGTGACGTTCCAGAAATGCGGCCAATAGGTCGGCGTATAGCCGGTGACCGATGCGGAAATACCCGAAAGAGCGTTGAAGTTGCCGACCTTGTAGAGAGGCGCATCGTCGTAAATGACGGTCTGGATGCCTGCCCACGCCTTCTGCTTCGCGTCGTCGCTCGTCGCGTCCATGTAGGTCGAGACAGCCTTGGCCTTCTGGTCAGAGACATACCAGCCGGGATAGCTGTCCGTGATCGTGTTGATCGTTGTCGGATCGCCGGGGAAGTTGGAGTGGGTGATGAAGATATCCCATTCCTTCGGATCTGCGCGGCGGGTCGTCAGCGTTGCCCAATCGACGACCTGCATGTCGACCTTGAAGCCGGCAGCCTCCAGATAGGCCTTGGCGACCTCGCCGATCTTGTAGTGGAATTCATACTGGCGGCTGGTTAGAAGCCGGATCGGCGTGCCGTCATATCCGGCATCCTTCAGCAGCTTCGCCGCCGTGTCGGGATCGCCATCGCCGTAACGGACGATGCCGGCATCGGTGTGCCAGAAGGATCCCTTCGGGAAGAAGGCGCCATCGACGCTGAAGAAGCGCTGGTCGTTGAAGGCGGCGAGCATCATGTCGGAAGAGTTCAGCGCTGCCTGCACGGCCTGGCGCAGCGGCTTCTTGGTCAGCAGGCCCTGCTTCATGTTCATGTTGAGCGACACCCAGCCGGTATTCTCGAAGATGACGGGCTTGGCATTGCCGCTCTTTTCGATGCGGTCATAGGCGCTGACTGGCAGGGAGTCGGCAAAATCGAACTGCCCGGAAATCAGGCCTTCGACGCGGGTATTGGCGTCCGGCACCGGCACGAAGCGGATTTCCTTGGCGACAGCTTCGCGCTTGCCGGCATAGTTGTTCGGCTCACCCTCGGGCGACTTGTAACCATCGAAGCGTACCAGCTGCGTATATTGGTCCGGCTTGCGTTCCTTGAGCATGTAGGGGCCGGTGCCGATGAAATCGGTAAGTGTATCGGCAACCTTGGCGGCGGGCATGATGATCGAGGACTGCGAAAGGGTAGCGAGCAGCGGCGCATAGCGCGACTTCAGCTTGAAGACCACGGCGTGATCACCATCGGCCGTCAGACTGTCAACGATGGTGGCGACCTGCTTGCCCTTGGAGTTGACGTTCATCCAGCGCTTCAGCGAGGCCACGACATCCTTTGAGCCGAAATCGCTGCCGTCATGGAATTTCACGCCTTCGCGCAGCGGAATGCGGTAGGTGAGGCCGTCTTCGGAAATCGTCGGCTGAGCGGCTGCAAGTAGCGGAACGGACTTCCATTGGGCGTCGTAGGTATAGAGCGTTTCGAAAATATGCTGGTCGACCGTCAGCACGATATCGGTCGGGGTCTGCATGGCGTCGAGGGTGGGCAATTCGCCGATGGTGGCGACGGTCAGAACGCCGTCCGAGGTCTGGGCGATCGCCAGATTACTGGTACCGGCGAGCATCGCCAATGTGATCAGAACCAATGCGCTTTTCATCATCATCCCCTTTTATTGTCAGCCGCCCCTTCAGGGCCGTCGCTCTTGTCAATCAGCATGCATCCAGCCGGCTTTCATCCGGTCGGATGTCAGGTTCAAGGCATGGCGGTTCGCTAAGGCGTTGGCCGCTGCTCGCATGTCGCCGCGATGTTCCGTCGGCTCATGGTGATCGAATATGGGCAGCATTCAGACCCGGTTGATTTTCGGAAGGCCCGCTACTGCGTGTTCACCCGTTCATATTTAGTAATGTAATTTTTTTTCTTAATAACGACATGACAACCGGTCTTGTCAACGGGTTTTCATTCTCACGCCCATTTCTATGTAAATTATTTTCGTAAATCATCAGTTTTACACACGGATTTTCATGGATCGGAGTGCCCGCAAATTAGGGGCATAGGCTGCAGATCTGCTGGGCGCCGCCGCGGCCGCGGAGCATCGCTCCACACGCGATCCTTATGTCGCACGGATTCGAAATCAACCACGCGCTACGTGTCTGAAAACCATTTCTAATCCGCCGGCTTTCGGCAAAGTGGTGGGAAAATCGGATGGCTGGGGACGCGATAGAGGCAAGCGGCCTCTGGCCGATATTCTAGCGATCGGCGTCCCGCTGGTAGCGACCCAACGGCGGGAGAGTGCGTTTTATCGGTGGACGCGCGGGAGGTGAGATGGGAAATCGCTCTTACCAGCCCAAGTGCTGGGGTGCCTCCAAGGACTTACAGAGCCTGTGGGCCTTCTTTCGACATGCCCTGGGAGGCCCAGGAGGATATGGCGCTGTCGGCGCGCCGCTCCTCGACATCGAATTCGCTGATCATCAGGCTCGACAGGATGACCGCATTGCGCGTTTGCGCCGCGAAACTTCTCTCGTAGCGGGCGGGAGCGAGTGCATATGTGCCGAAGAGGCCGACCTTCCGTCCCATAAAGTCCGTTTTCTCAAGAAAGCTCATCACCGGTGGAGCGACGGTGTTCCACCAGACCGGCCCCCCGACCAGGATCAGATCATAGTCCGATGCGCTGGGGAGATCACCCAGCAATGGCGGAAGCTCGCCGGTTTCGAGTTCGTATTTCGACTGCGCCGCCATGCGCTGCAGGTCGAGAGGGTAAGGATTTGCCATCGGGATCTCGAAAAGCCCGCCGCCGACGAGCGTCCGGATTTTTTCGGCAACGGATTTCGTGTGGCCCATATAGGAGTAATAGACGACCAGTGTCCTTGGCGCCTCGGCGGCAAAGCTCCATTTGGGGGCAGTGGCGACTGCCACCATCGAGGTGAGCATGGTGCGGCGAGAAAGTTGCATCGGCTTGCTCTCTTTTCTCAAGTGGCTTCGATGAGACAAGTGCGTTTGATCCGTATCCGTCACGCGCAATCTATTGCCTTGGGGCCGAGGCGCTGCTGAATGGCATCGTCCTTTGCGCCGGTGGCCGGCGGTGATGCGCAGCGCGCATGACCTCTTCGAGACGCCGTGCCAGAACAACGGGGTCGTTTTCACCCTCGTCAGCAAATCTCATCAGCTCCCGTGCGGCGGAGATCGCTGGTGGATCGGAAAATGTCAGCTCATGGTGAGAGCAGAAGGCTTCCAGCACCCGACGTAACGTTGCGATTTGCGATAGCTCCATAGCCAATTCCATATCCTCCAGTTGGGTTCGACATTGTCGACCAAGCGAGCGAATCTCGAGAAGCAGGATAGGCGGAGCATGTCTCAGCTTTGTGCCGAAGATGTAAGCGCGTGTCGCCGCGCGGCGGTTGTATGCGCCATCAGCATGCAGCCAGGCCTGTGATAGCAGCGCCAGACTTTCGCGGAGATGGGGCAACCTGCTCTGCAAGGGACCGCGCAGACTTCCGTCATCCTCATATCGGTGGATCGCCCCTGCTACGCCGCCTCATGCGAAGGTTTGCCGGCTGCGACAAAGCTGCGACAGCATGATATGTATTTGGTGGTGCGCGGCATATTTTTACGACAACTGAGGCGCAATCTGGTGGTCCGACGGAGCTCGGTATCCACCGGTTACAACTGCTCGGTCGTTGTGAAACTTTGATACACTTTTTTCGATGCGAGCCGGATTGGGCTTCTGTAAGGTGAATCAATACTCTGGAAATGGCCCATGCAAAAAGCAGCACATATCGCCGTCGTCGATGACCATGCGGATATACGAGATCTTGTCGGCCAATATCTTGAGCAGCACGGTTACAGGATAAGCGTGGCAGACAGCGGCGTCGCTCTGCGGCGGATCCTCGAGCGCAACGGCGTGGACCTTGTTGTTCTGGATGTCATGATGCCTGGCGAGGATGGGCTTTCCGTCTGTCGCCATCTGCGCGCGACGACGGATATTCCGATCATCTTTCTGACTGCAATGACCGAGGATACCGACCGCATCATCGGTCTTGAACTCGGCGCCGACGATTATCTGGTGAAGCCGTTCAATCCGCGTGAGCTTCTGGCCAGGATCAGGGCCGTCCTGCGCCGGGCAAACAGCCTGCCGCAGCAGCAGCGGGAAACATTGAAGAAGGCGAAGGTCGTGCGCGTCGGTCATTGGCGCATCAATATGGGGCGGCAGGAGCTTTCCGGGGACGATGGCGTCGGCGTACCGTTGAGCACAGCGGAATTCCGGCTTCTGAAGGTCTTCCTCGAACGTCCCGGCATGGTCCTCAGCCGCGAGCAGCTTCTCGATCTGACGGTCGGGAGGACGGCTGATATTTTCGATAGAAGCATCGACAATCAAGTGAGCCGGTTGCGTAAGAAAATCGAACCCGATCCGAAGAACCCCTCGGTCATCAAAACGCATTGGGGCGGCGGCTACAGCCTGTCGGTGGATGTGGGGTTCGAATGATCTATTGGTGGAGGAGGAGCCTTGCGGCTCAGCTGATCGGATTTACCCTGCTTGCCCTTGTGGTCTCGCAGGCTCTGACATTCATGATTTCCTGGGATGAACGCACCAAGGCGCTGCATGCTGCCATGAAGGGGGAGTTCTTCAGCAGGTGTGCCTCGATGACACGGCTGATGGAATCCATGCCGGTACCACTGCGCGAGCAGGCTCTTCTGGCGAGTGAAACCAGTTATTCCCGGTTCTGGCTCTCCAAGGAAGAGCCGATCGATGCGAATGCATGGCGTGGGCGCGCGGCAACGGAGCTTACGCGTCCGATCGAGAATTTTATCGATCTCGGCAGGAAATACGGTCTGCGCTCGAATTCCGTTACGGAGCGTCTGAGCTTCTCAGAGGTGACGACGGCAAACGCATCCGAGAACTGGGTCACTCCGCCGCTGGTTCTATGGAGCCTGCCGCGGCCTGCCAAGTTCGTTTACTTCGACGATCACAATGGCTACGGCTTGACCATTAAGCTCAACGACGGTGTGTGGCTGAACACGGCTTTCTATAAGAATATCAGTGATGGCTGGTGGGATTCGAAGTCGCTGACGTCCCTGGCTATCACCGCACTGATCCTGTCGCTTATCGGTATCTTCATTGCCAGTCGCATAGCACGTCCGTTGAGGCGGCTCGCGGTCTCCGCGGAAGCCTTGGGGCGAGGTGAAAACCTTCCGCCTTTGCCCGAAGAGGGGCCAGACGATATCAAGCGCACGGCTGAAGCATTCAACAAGATGCAGCAGCGTCTCCATCGCTTCGTTGATGATCGCACCAGAATGCTGGCCGCGATCGGCCATGATCTGAGGACGCCACTCACCTCGCTAAGATTGCGGGCCGAATTCGTCAAGGACGCCGATGTGCAGCAGAAGATGCTGGCGACCATCGACGAGCTTCAAGGCATGACCGAGGCGGCCATCTCCTTTGCGCGCGGCGAATCCACCACCGAGGAGACGCGTGCGATAGAGCTGGAGGCCCTTGTCGGCAGTATCTGTGACGATCTTGCCGATCTTGGCCTGCCCGTGGAATACATCGAAGGGCCAAAGACGACCTATCGGTGCCGGCCCGACGGGCTGCGCCGCGCCGTTCGCAATCTTGCAGAAAATGCCGTGCGCTACGGCGGTCATGCGAAGATCTATATCTGCCATTCGAGCGCTGCCATCGACATCATTATCGAAGACAATGGGCCTGGGATCCCCGAGGATATGAAGGAAAAGGTCTTCGTGCCGTTCTTTCGGCTTGAAACATCGAGGAACCGGGACACGGGTGGTGTCGGCCTTGGTCTTTCGATCGCCCGGGCAGTTGCGCGCCAGCATGGCGGCGATATTCTCCTGCAGCCGAACAATCCAGGCCTCAAGGCCATCATCTCGCTGCCACAGGAAGGCCATGTGCAGGCCTCCTCGCGGGCGAGCCGAAGAAAAAGACGATCGCCCAAGCTGGCGGAACAGGAAAGCTAGAGCATTTTCGCTTTTCTTCGAATCGCGAAAGCGCTCCAGCTCTTTGTTGTTACGCACTTCCAGACGGAAAACCGCTGCGCACTTTTCCTGGAAATGCGCCAGGCCGAACGTCCGCACGATCATTTCGGCCGAACATTGTCTATCGCATCTGCAGTACGATGGGGCTGCTGCTTGCCGGATCGGTGTGTGCTCGCAAGGCTTTCACATCGTCGGCGACGACTGGTCCGCCGTGATTTCCCCAGGACGACCGGACGAATGTCAGGACATCGGCGACCTGCTGATCGGAAAGCTGCTGCCTGAACGGAGGCATGCGGTAGGCGTCCGGAATGCCGCTCGCCACGACGCGGCCGGAGCCGTTCAGGGTCACGTTAATCTGTGACGCATTTTCCTTCGCAAGTGACGAGGTCGAACCGGCAAGCGGCGGAATCCACGGCGCTTTCCCGCGACCGTCAATGCCATGACAGAAGCTGCATTTGGCTATGAATGTCTGCGCGCCGGGGTTCTGTTGACCGGCAGGCACGGCGGCACTGTTTGCGGCGGCCTCGACATATTGCCAGGGCGTCCCGTCGCGGGCGGGGTCGCCGGGCAATGATTTCAGATAGTGGCTGATGGCCCTCAAGTCGTCATCGCTCATGAACTGCGTCGAATTGTTGAAGGCATCCGCCATGGAGCCGAAGACGACACCATGCTCGTTCCTGCCGTTCTTAAGGAAAGCGTAGATATCCTCTTCGCTCCACCGTCCGAGGCCGGTATTCGGATCGGCGCGTAGGCTCGGAGCGTACCAGCCGTCGAGAAGAGCGCCGGAGAGATAGAGCGGGCTGCTCTCATCAAGCGCCTTTTCCGCCATGGTGATCGCTCGGGGCGTATGACAGCTGCCGCAGTGTCCCGGTCCCTGGACGAGATAGGCGCCGCGATTCCAGCGCTCATCGCCGGCAGTCTTGGGCTGATAGGTTCCTGGCTCGGTGAAAACAGCGTTCCAGAGTGCGAGCGGCCAGCGCATGTTGAGCGGCCATTTGATGTCCGAGGGCTTGCTCGCCTGATGCACCGGCTCGACCCGGTTCATGAAATAGGCATAGAGCGCGCGAATGTCGTCGTCGTTCATCTTCACGTAGGAGGGATAGGGCATCGCCGGATAAAGGCGCTGCCCATCACGCGCCACGCCGTGGCGAACGGCTCGGTCGAAATCGGCGAGCGTATAGTTGCCGATGCCGGTTTCCTTGTCCGGCGTTATGTTCGTGGTGAAGATGGAGCCGAGCGGCGTCCCCATCTCCAGGCCTCCGGAAAAGGGAGCGCTTTTCGGCGTGCTGTGGCAGGCAACGCAGTCACCCAGGCGAGCGACATACTCGCCTTGTTGAAGCAACTGCTCCGATGGCGCTTGCGCTGCGGCGACGTTGTCGAAGGGAGATGCCGGCTTGCGGGTGACGAACCAGGTAAGGCCGCCAGCGACAAGTACGACGATCAAGAGAAGGACCAGAAGAAATTTCCTCAAGGGTGTGCCCTCATGTCTTTGCTTCAGGATTTCGTATTCGGCCATAAAGGGAGCCAAGCACGCCGGCTCTCGGGCCAAGAGAGGACCGGGAGCCGAAACTGTGCCAGGCGCAGCGTTAGCCGCGCCTTAGCTTTCAAAGGTGTAGTTGGAGAGCGGCATGCTGCGTATTCGCTTGCCGGTCAGCGTGGAAACCGCGTTTGCCACCGCCGGGGGAATGGCGGGAAGCCCCGGTTCGCCGATGCCACCCATCTCTGCTCCGCTTTCGACGATGCGAACATGCACGCGCGCCATGCGGTCGGGCGGCAGGATCGGATAGAGATCGTAATTGCGCGCCACGGGCTCGCCGTTCTTGTAGACGGCTTCCTCCATCAGCACCTGCGACAATCCAAGGGCCGAGGCCGAATTGATCTGCGCTTCGATGATCGCCGGATTGACGATGCTGCCGGGGTCGATGGCCTCCCAGACATCGTGCACGACGACCTGTCCGTTGTGGATGGAGACTTCGGTAATCGCCGCCGTGTGGCTGCCGAAGGGAGATGCCATGGCGACGCCGCGCGCACGGCGCGTGCCGTCTTGCGCGGTGAACGGCCCTCGCTTCCAGCCGCCGGAGAGATCGCCGACCGCTTTCAGCAGCTTGCTCAGCCGCTCATTTTTCGCCAGCAGCTTGGTGCGCAGCTCGTAAGGGTCCTGCCCGCCCTTGTCAGCCAGTTCATCCAGGAATGTCTCGTAAAAGAAGTCATTCATGGAATTGCCGACCGAACGCCAATAGGCAAGCATCGTCGGGTTTTTCACATAGATCTGCGCGATGCGGTAGTTCGGGATGGCGTATGACTTGCCGGTCAATCCTTCCAGCGCCGTCGGATCCAGCGAATCTTCTTTATGGCCGAAAACGCCCTCGGTCGGACCTTCGCAGGCGCTGATGGCTTCAAGAGCAATCGGCATGCCGGCGGCATCGAGCACGCCCCGGAAGCGGACAGCGGCCATCGGGCGCAGCGGATCGCGCAGGAACTCCTCCTCGCGGCTCCAGATGAGCTTGACCGGGCGCCCGACCGCCTTGGCAAGCTGGATGGCCTGCGGATAGGGATTGGCGGAGGGGTAGAGAAAGTGTCGCCCGAAAAAGCCGCCGAGAAGCGGGCTGTGGACCGTGACTTTCGATCCGTCGAGGCCGGTCAGCTTGGCAATATCAGCCTGGAATTGCTCCGGCGCCTGATTGGGCATCCAGACTTCCAGAGAGCCGTCCGGGTTGAAGCGCGCCAAGGTGGAGGGTGGCTCCAATTGTGCGTGATGCACATACTGGCTCTTGTAGGTGGCCGAGACGACGGTCTTTGCGCCCGAGAGAACCCCGGCGGTATCGCCGACATTCTCCGCATCCTTGCCGGGACCCGGCTCGTTTGCCAGCCGATCGCTGAAGGCCGTAGTCGAGAAGTCCGCCGGCATCTGGCGAAACGCCGGATTGGCATCCGGGCCAGGCTCTTTCCAATCGACCTGGGCCGCTTCGGCCGCGCGCTTCGCATTCCACCACCGCTCGGCAACCACGCCAACAGCGCCTTGCAGATTATGGACGGAATGAACGCCAGGCATTGCGCGGAGCTGGTCCTCATTGCGGATCCGTCCCACGATCAGGCCGAGGCGCGGAGCATGCTGGACCGCGGCATGCAGCATGCCGTCGACCTTGCAATCAATCGCGTAGATCGCCTTGCCGGTTGACTTGTCGTAGACATCCAGGCGTTCGACCGGCTTGCCGATCCAGCGGAACTGGCTCGGATCCCTGAGGGTAACGCTGGCGGGGTCCGGCACGGGAAGATCCAACGCCTCCGCTGCAACATCGCCATAGGCAAGGGAGCGTCCGGAAGCAGCATGGATTACGCGGCCCGGCTCCGTCGTCAGTTCGCCGATCGGCGCATCCAGGCGCTTGGCGGCTGCCTGCAGGATCATGTTGCGCGCCAGCGCGCCGAGCTTGCGCATGGTCTGGTAGCTCGTGCGCACCGACATGCTGCCGCCGGTGATGCGCATCTTGCCATAAACCACCAGATAATCGTTGCCCGTCGGCGCGTTTTCGACGACGAACATTTTTGGATCGACATCGAGCTCTTCGCCGACGATCTGGGCCATCGCCGTGAAAACGCCCTGGCCGCCTTCGACGAAGGGGCTCATGAAACGCACCGTATTGTCGGGGCGGATTTCCAGAAATGCGGGGACGCGCGTGCCCGGCGGCATCGTGGCCGCGGCCTGCTGTGCTCTCGCGGTACCGACCGGGACGCCGAAGCCGAGCACGAAGGCACCTACGGCAGCTCCAGCGGAAGCGAGAAGAAAGCCACGGCGTGAGATGTTGATCGGAGACCCGGTCGGGAATTCATCCTCAGGAACAAAATTCGGGCTGGGCTCGGTCATAGCGTCTCTCCTTCTTTGGAGGAAAGGTCTTTGACGGCCGCCTTGATCGCATTGTAAGTCCCGCATCGACAGAGGTTGATCATCGCCGCGGCGATCTCTTCGTCGGATGGATTGGGGCTTTGCTTCAGGAGCGCGGTCGCGGCGACGACCTGCCCCGATTGACAGTACCCGCATTGGGGAACCTGGTGCTTCACCCAGGCAGTGACCACCCGCTTGCCGATCGGGTCGTTCTCAAGCGCCTCGATCGTGGTGATCTGGCGCCCGACGACGCTATCGAGTGGCGTCACGCATGAGCGCACCACTTCTCCGTCGACCAGGACCGAACAGGCGCCGCATTGCGCCAGCCCGCAACCATATTTGGTTCCGGTCAGGCCGAGTTCGTCGCGAATGATCCAGAGAAGCGGCGTGTCGCCGTCGGACGTGACTTGGTAGGAATGGCTGTTGATCTGAAGATTCATCAAGCGTCTCCTGAGGCTTTTTGATTGCGAACCCTCAATGTCAGGCGCTGTTCGATGATCTGAATGCTCAACAAGCGGATGACGCTAGGCTCAGGCTCACAAGCCGGGACTATAACACTGAAGCGGCTTCGTCAGAAACACTAGAGTGTGAATCTCGATAGGATTTAGCTGTCTGATTCATAAGTCGGGGGCTCGGCTCCGTTTCATCGGTCATTGCGGGTCCGGCCTGGCCGAACCCGCAATGACCGAGAACGGCGACTAGCCGCTGTGACAAGGTCAATATTTGACCGGTTTAACGCATGATCGTGCAGCTGTGATCCTGCACATCCTCTCCACCCATGCCGGGCCGGGCGACGTCTGTCAGCACGATGAAGCCGGGGCCATCGGTGAAGTCGGCGCCGACAACGACGAGATTATGGTCGCCCATTTCCTTTGCCGGGTCCTTCAGCGTCTTGGCAAGTGCCGTGAAGGGATTGAAATCGCCCAATGTCTCGCCCTTGACGCGCAGAGCTGCAAACTGATGGCCGGCGACGGTATCGGGAAGGGGCGCCCATTCGGTTCCGATATGATCGGCATCTGCCTTCAAGGCCGCGCGAGCATCGGCGCTCAGGCAGTCCATGTGGATGTGTAGCTGGTTCTGTGAGCGGGCTTGTTCTGCATTGACGGCAAGGCTCATCCCGTCGCGCGGGACGGCATGCGGCAATCGGGCGTCGACATCGCCATGCTCAGCCCAGGCATCGGCGAAAAAGTTGTGTGTCGCGGGGTCGAGGAGGGCCGGGCTTTCCATGCCGGTGATCTTGTCTGTGGGGATCAGGAGAGTTTGGGCGACGCCTCTCAGGTCCTTCAATATGGCATAATGTTCTGTGGTGTTGACCGAGAGGCATGGAGCGGTTTGCACGACGCACTTGTCATGCACGATTTTCCACAGGACATCGGAATCGGCAAAGGCAGGGGCAAAGAGAAGGGGAAGAAAGGATACGGCAAGAGCCGTGACGCGGCGGGGCAATGTCATGCACGAAGTTCCCTTGTTCGAACAGCTTGGGCATTCCTCGAAATTAGCTGAAACATAGCGTCAGCCTGTGAGGTCGTTATGACGGCATGATGGCGAAAGCCCAAGCCAATGCCGGGATCGGCGCCGCAAAGATGCGGATATCAGTTTCGCTTCATCGTCGCCTAATGCCGCCTTCAGTTTGGTTGCCTAAATGGCAGGAGCCGGGGAAACCATGCCTCGCTCCGGGATTGAAAGGTCGCGACCGTATCCAGTCCCGTGATCCTTCAGATGCCTGCGACGAGGTGTTCGCAATGCTCTATCGCCGCAATCCTGCCGCGGAGCAAAATCATCAGGAGCTTAAAATGGGTATCGGAAAACTGATTGAAGAAGTAGCGGGTGCCGTCGCAGCGGAAGATGCCGTTGATGCTGTCGACCCGAATGCGGGTTTCCTCACGAAAGCAGCGGCTGCGGTCGCGGGCTTTGAGGGCGTCAATAAACTGACCGACGTGCTGAAAGAAAAAGAACAGGAGCCGAGCGCCGAAAATAGCGGCGACCAGAACGGCTAACTGCTGGGCTGCTGTCCTCATATCCGTAACGAATTTGAAAGCCGGGCTCGTCCCGGCTTTTTTCATGAGGTTGCCGCTGCCAAGAGCGGTTTTGCTCAAGCATCCGGGCTTGACGAAAATAAACCAGGCATTAGTTTAAACGGAGGCTCCTCCGTTTATATGAGGCGCTGTCCACGCCTTAATTCAGATGAGCGCCCGCTATTATATCGAAAAGCCTTCGGCCTCGTCTTCCTGAAAAATCATATAGCAACCGGTAGGCCGTCGAACAGATTCTTCCAGATTTCGGAGGTCTTACCTTCGTGACGATAGCAGGAGCTTATCATGACACGAACCATCCACATCGCACTCGATATCAACGGGCAGCGGTTCGAGCTCGATCTCGAACCGCGCGTCACGCTGCTTGATGCGCTACGCGAGCATCTCTCGCTCACTGGCACCAAGAAGGGCTGCGACCAGGGACAGTGCGGCGCTTGCACCTGTCATATCGACGGCAAGCGCGTGCTTTCCTGTCTGACGCTGGCCGCACAGGCTGAAGGACGCGAGATAACGACGATCGAGGGTCTCATCGGCGAAGGCGACGATCTGCATCCTGTCCAGGCCGCTTTCATCGAACACGATGCCTTCCAGTGCGGCTACTGCACGCCGGGCCAGATCATGTCTGCAGTTGCCTGCATTCGCGAGGGTCATGCCGGCTCCGACACGGAGATCCGCGAATATATGTCCGGCAATCTCTGTCGGTGCGGGGCCTATAACAGCATCGTTGCGGCGGTGCGCGAAGCCGCGGAGGCAGCGTGATGCGAGATTTTTCCTATTTCCGCGCCACATCGGCCGCCGAAGCCGGCAAGGCCGCGCAGCAGGCTGGCGCCATGCTGCTTGCCGGCGGCACCACCTTGCTTGATCTTGCCAAATGCGGGGTGAGCGAGCCTGACACCGTCATCGATATCACCCATCTCTCCGGTATGAGTGGCATTGCCGTCGATGCCGCGGGCGCCAGGATCGGTGCGCTCGCCAGGATGAGCGAGGTGGCCGACCACAGGGATATCCAGGCGGCGTTTCCTGCCGTGTCGGAATCGCTGTCTCTTGCCGCTTCCGCCCAGCTTCGCAACATGGCGACGATCGGCGGCAATCTCCTGCAGCGGACCCGTTGTTCCTATTTCCGCGATCCAGGGACCTTTCCGGCCTGCAACAAGCGCAATCCGGGCTCCGGCTGTGCGGCGATCGGCGGCGTCACGCGCAATCACGCCGTGCTTGGCACAAGCGACGCCTGCATCGCCTCCTATCCCGGCGATCTTGCGGTTGCGCTGGTCGCCTTCGATGCGGTCGTGGAGCTTGCGGATCGCAGGATGACTGTCGACGAGCTCTTCCTGGTGCCCGGCGAGACGCCGGATCGGGAGACGCTGTTACAGCGGGGCGAAATGATCACCGGCATCACCATTCCTGCTTCCGCCGCTGCTCGCAACTCGACCTATATCAAGGTCCGCGACCGGCAGTCCTATGAATTCGCCGCGGCAAGTGCTGCCGTTGGCCTCGAGCTCGAAGCCGATGGCAAGACGGTCCGCGACATCCGCGTGGCAATTGGGGGTGTCGCCACCAAGCCATGGCGCGCTCGCGCCGTGGAGCAGGCGCTGATCGGTAAGGCTCTTAATCTCGAAAGCGTGGAGAAAGCCAGCCGCTTCGCCGTGGAAGGAGCGGTTGCCCATGGCGGTAACCACTACAAGATCGAGCTTGCGCCACGCGTTGTCGCGCGCGCCATTCTGAAAATGGGAGGTCTCGCATGACCACGATGGAACCGCGCAAACACGGCGATGCATCCGACGGTACCGTCGGCGGCCGTCAATCCCGCTTCGAAGGCCGCATGAAGGTGACGGGAACTGCGACCTACGCGCTGGAATATCCGGTCGAAGACCTTGCCTATGCCGTCCTTGTCCAAAGCACGATTCCGGCCGGTCGTGTCGTGAAGGTCGATACATCGGCAGCGCTGGCAATGCCGGGCGTCCTCCTGGTGCTGACACCGGAGGATGATCTGGGTCTCAAACTCGGCGCAGACTGGGGCGGTAACAAGCCTGCAGAGGGGCCTTATTATCCGTTGCCACGCGAAGTCCAGTTCAACGGCCAGTCGATTGCCGCTGTCGTCGCCGAAAGCCGCGAACAGGCCACGGAAGCGGCCAGGCTGGTGCGTATCACCTACGAACAGAGCCAGCACGTCGCCGATCTTAACGACCCAAATGCCGGCGAGGGCAAGCTTGTGGACGCCCTTTCTTCGGCCTGGGGAGATGCCGAGGCTGCGCTTGCGGCCTCACCGATCAAGATCGAAGCTGAATACTCCACGCCGCGCGAATATCACGTTGCGATGGAACCGCATGGGCTGACGGCGAAATGGGACGGCGACCAGCTGACGATCTGGGAGCCAAGCCAATGGTCGCACGGCATGGCACGCATGTATTCCGAATGGTTCGACATGCCCTACGAAAATGTCCGGATCATCTCGCCCTTCATTGGTGGCGGTTTCGGATCGAAGGGGCAGCCGCTGGCCTATGGTGCGGTCGCAATCGCAGCCGCGAGGAAGCTCGCTCGGCCGGTGAAGCTTGCGGTCACGCGCCCGCAGAATTTCACCAGCTATGGCGGCCGCGCCGGAACCAGGCAGAAGATCGCGCTCGGCGCGACCGAAGATGGCATCCTGCAGGCGATCGTTCATCGCGGCGCCAGCGAGACGTCCATGTCCGCGGACTGGCCGGAGCAGACGGGGGCGGCAACGGCCGTTCTCTACAAGGTGGAGAATTTCTCCTCGCAGCATCGCGTCGTGCCGGTCAACAGCGTGACGCCGGGAGCCCTGCGCGGGCCGGGCAAGAATCCGAGCGCCTATGGCATCGAATGCGCCATGGAAGAGCTTGCCTACAAGCTCGGCATGGACCCGCTCGAACTCCGACTAAAGAACTACGCCGATCACGACTATCAATCCGGCAAACCCTGGTCGACGCGCCGGTTACGTGAAGCATTGACCGAAGGGGCGGAAGCCTTCGGCTGGTCGCGGCGAAGCCATGCGCCGCGCTCCATGCGCGATGGCAAGACCCTGATCGGCTGGGGCATCGGCTGCGGCACCTTCCCGGTCATCCGGGCGCCGAGCGAGGCGATGATCCGCATTCTTTCGAGCGGCAGGGTCGAGGTCGTCAGCGGCGCCATCGACATGGGGCAGGGGACCTATACGATCCTTGCCCAGAGTGCCGCAGATGTCTTCGGCATTCCGGTCGATCAGGTCGAGGTCTATCTCGGCGATTCACGGCTGCCGGGTTCGGCGATTGCCGGTGGCTCGATGCTGGCCGGGTCTATCATGGGCGCGGTACACAAGGCGGCAATTGCCGCGCGTGACGAACTCATCGGCCTTGCCCTCAGCGATGCCAATTCGCCGTTCCGCGATAGCGGGGCGAACACGCTGAACTTCGCGGACGGGCGCATTGCCTCACCTCGTGGCGAAACGCCTTCGTTGACCTTGGCGTCGCTGATGTCTGCGCTCAAGCGAGAGGAGATCGAAGTTCGGCGCAATACCTTGCCGGAAGGTGCGAGCGCCCAGGAACAGGTGCAGGCATGGACGACCATGGCCAAGGTGCAGGGGCCGACGATGGGCGATTATTCCATGCACAGCTGGTGCGCCCATTTCGCCGAGGTGCGGATCGATGAAGATTTCGGCACGGTGCGCGTCTCCCGCATGGTGTCCGCCTTCGATTGCGGCCGCCTCTACAATCCGCGGCTGGTCGAGAGCCAGTGGCGGGGCGGCATCATCATGGGCATCGGCCAGGCGCTTCTGGAGGAAGGGCTGGTTGACGTGCGCAACGGGCGGACCGTCAACAATAATGTCGGCGATTACCTCGTACCGACGAATTCGGACATACCGGATTTGCAGGTGATCTCTGTCGGAGTGCCGGACCATAACGCCTCGGCATTGGGCGGCAAGGGCGTCGGCGAGGTGGGCATTGTCGGCGTTGCACCGGCGATTGCCAACGCCGTATTCCATGCGACAGGCAAGCGCATTCGCGACTTGCCGATCACGCTGGAAAAGCTGCTTTAGAGGTGAATTGAATTGGGCCGCATGATGCAAATATGCGGCCCAAGCGACCAATACGGAAATCATATCGCACCGATAGCGTTGCCGTTTCGGCAACGACCGAGCCGAAAATCGGTGCTTCTTCAGAACGCTATTGTTTGTCATAGTTTGTTGAAAGCGCCCTTGAGAGCGCTGTGAGGCGAACTCCATGGCTTACGTCATTACCGAGCCCTGCATCGATATCAAGGATGGCGATTGCACGGTCGCCTGCCCTGTAGACTGCATCTACGAGGGCGGCCGGATGTTCTACATTCACCCGGAAGAGTGCATCAATTGTGGGCTCTGCCTTTCCGTCTGTCCGGTCGATGCGATCCTGTGGGATCAGGAGATGCCGGCGGAGCGGCTGATCCTCCGCGACGTCAACCGCGATTTCTTTGCCGATGAGGTCACAGGCTGGGGCGCTCCCGGCGGCTGGGACAAGAGCCGAACAACCAGCCAGGATCACCCCTTTGTCGCCGCCTATCGCGTACCTTCTGAAAACCGCTTGTGAGACCATGTGAGGAGTCTTCTCGTGACGAAAACCCGGATTGCCGGCGTGATTGCCGCCGTGCCGACGCCCTTTGATCATCGTGGTGATATCGACAGCGAGGCCTTCATCGAACATGCCCGCTGGTGCCTCGAAAACGGCTGCGATTTCCTGAATGTGCTGGGAACGACCGGCGAGGCCAATTCGCTCTCGGCCTCGCAACGCAGCGCACTGATGACGACAGCAGCTCGCGGACTGGATGGCGCCAGAATGATGGTCGGCACGGGGACGCCGGATATGGAAACCACGGTCGCGCTGACGCGCAGGGCCTTCGATCTCGGTTTCTCAGCCGCGCTCGTCCTGCCGCCCTACTACTATAAGCCGGTTGATCAGCATGGGCTATTCGTCTGGTTTGCAGAGCTTATCCGCCTGACGGCCGAGACGCCGATTGCGATCTATCTCTATAATTTCCCGCAATTGACTGGAATCGAGTTTTCGCCAGCGCTGTCTGCCCGGCTTGCGGAGACCTTTCCCGAGAGGATCCACGGGATGAAGGACAGTTCCGGCAATCTCGCCTATGCGCGCGAACTTGCCAAGATTACCGGCTTCGCGGTCTTCCCAAGCACCGAGGCCGCGCTCGCCGATGCCAGCCGCGATGGTTATGCCGGATGCATCTCCGCTACCGTCAACATCGATCCCCGCTCGTCGCAGCAGCTATGGCGTGATCAGGAGAATGTTGCGCTGCTGGAGCAGGTTCGCGGCCTGCGGCAGGCCATTGCCGCTAATCCCCTTATTCCTGCGGTCAAATATCTTGTCGGCAAGCGCACCGGAAATGCCGGATGGAGGAGAGTGCTGCCGCCGCAATTGGAGATTACCGACGAGGCGAGGCTGGAGAGCCTCGATGACTTGCGGATCGGCGTGCTGACTGAAGCGTGATGTGGCCTTGGCCCGGTATCAGTAGATGCCGGGCAACGTGGCATAATAGGTGCGCGTCGCTTCCGACAAAACGCGGGCAAGAGGCCATTGCTTCTCCAGTCGCGGCAGGTCGGCTTTTGCCTGTACCCGCAATTCGCGCAAGGCAACGTCGAAATCGATACGGATCAGTTTGCCGTCGCGCATCACCTCACGATCCGAAACGATCAGCCCCTTGAAATATCTGGCGCTCATGCGCGTCAACAGCACTTCCGCCTCCTACTGTTGATGACATGAGTGCCGACGCGGATGACGGCGTCTTAGAGGCATCTCCATTGGCATCCAAGGTGTCGAGGTGCTTGATGGTCTCTGGGAGCGCACAATTTCATTTACACTTGTGAGATAGCTTAACGCTCTGATCTGTGTGATCGATGTTGACCATTGCAGATCTGCTCGCAACCATCCAACCTCGCCAGGTGCAAAAGGCATATATCCAGTAGCTGCCTATCGACAAACGGTATGAAATCCAAGCTGATGATGTTCTTTAGCAAGAAGCCTACCATTCGCTCCAGCTTAATCAGCTTGGTAATGGCGTGCATCATTCCCGCGGGATTGGCTGAAGCAGGGCTTGCTTATCATTCTTTCAGAGTGGAGCAACAACAACTGCTTGACGATACTCTGGCTACGGCGCGTGCGCTGACTGGAGCCCTCGATCGCCAAATGCTCGCTGCCCAGGGCGCTCTTGTAGCACTCGCAACTTCGCCGGCTCTGACCTCCGGCGATCATCGCACCTTTTACGATCAAGCCAAAGAGGTGCAGGATCAGCAACAGGCTGACAATGTGGTTTTGAGCGAACCGTCTGGGCAGCAGATTATTAATACGCTTGTTTCCTACGGAACAGCACTGCCTATGAGCCGCTCGCCGCGATTCGATAAATTGCTTGAGGCCGACCGCCCCATAATCACGGATCTATTTATCGGAGCGGTCAGCAAGGAGCCTCACTTCTCCATACAGATGCCCGTTCGCCGTAGCGGTCGGGTTGTCTATACGCTGACAATCGGGATATTCCCAAAGCGTATCGCCGAAATCCTGCCGAGGCAGAACACGTACCCCGGTCAAGTTTCCGGCATCCTCGACAGCAGCGGCGTCATCGTCGCACGCTCGAAAGGCCAGGATCAATACGTCGGAAAAACAGTTCCTTCGGAGATTCTCGATCAGGTTTCGCATCGAGACGAGGGGTATTTCCCAACGATAATGGCCGACGGAACGCCGGCGATCTTGTTGTTCAGCCGATCACCCGCCACACATTGGATTACATATCTAACTATTCCTCAGCCGTTCTTTACACAAAAGCTTTGGGACTCATTAAAATGGGTGATCCTCATCCCGTTGCTTTTTGCTGTAATAGCGCTGATCTACGTCTGGATTGTCGGTGGCGCGATCGCGAAGTCGATTACCGATTTGATAACCCCGGCCTTGGCCCTTGGCTACGGTCAAAAGATCGAGCTTCAGCCCCTCTACCTGCGGGAGGCGGACGAAGTTGGCAAGGCGCTTGTGGAGGCGTCCTCAATTTTGCGCGCGGCACGGCATGAGGCGCAGCACGATAAGCTGACCGGCTTGGCGAACCGAACGCTGCTCGACGAAAGACTTCAGCAGCAATTGGTCTGGTGCAAGCAAAAGCAACTCAGCATGGCGGTTCTGTACATCGACCTGGATGGATTTAAGGCCGTCAATGACAGTCATGGCCATGAGGTCGGGGACAGGTTGTTATGTTCCGTAGCGTCGCGCCTTGGTGCTATTGTTGCATCCTCCGATCTTGCCGCCAGAATGGGAGGCGACGAATTCGTGATACTGCTGACCGAAAGTAACGCCGCCGAGGCGCGGGAGGTGGCCGACAAGATCATTCATCTTGTCTCTGCTCCGTATCATTTTGAAGATCTGACTATCTCCATTTCGGCCAGTGTAGGGATCGCTAAATTTCCTGACGATGGGCCGACAGCCCAAGCTCTTCTTGGAGCTGCCGACGAGGCTATGTATGCGGACAAGCGGAACGGCAGGCTTGCCGCTGCATAGTCGCACCGTTGATGACACTGTTGTCCTGCTTTAGGATCGACTTTGCTGCGGCAACGGCTTTCCCACCGAGACGGTTACTCATGCGGTCCGGCAATTAATCGATTTCGAATAGGCCTTCGTGCGGTGAGAGATATGCCGGCCGGATGTGGCAAATCCGCTTCCCCTACCTTGAGACCACCGCGTTGATCTTCTCGCCGAATTTCGCCAGTTCCTCGCCCATCGACTGGGCGACGACCTCGGTCGCGTGGGTGAGCTGGCGGCGGCGCGAGACGACGATGCCGACTTCGAGATTCTGGAGCTTCGATCCGGCGATCGGGAGCGCCACGGCATCGCCCGCTTCCAGCTCGCGCAGCAGGCCGAGCGGCGTGAAGAAGGCCACACCTTCGCCTGAAAGGATCATCGGCTTCAACATCATCTGATTGTTCGTCGCGACAAGGGTGCGGCCGACGCGGTTGAGCGCACCGAGCTCGACTGCGATCATCGAGCTCATGACTTCGTTGTCGAGCTGCAGCAGCATGTTGAACTGCGCGCATTCCTGCAGCGTCACGGATTTCTGCCGTGCAAGCGGATGGGTCTTGGCGACGATCGCCATCAGCGGCATGCGTACGCCATGGATCAGCTTCATGTCGTGCGGCCGGGCAAGGTCGAAGGTCACGCCGATATCGACGTCGCCCTCCGCGAGGAAGCGGAAGATATTGTTGTAATTGTCGGTGCGAATGCGAAAGTCCACGGCCGGGTGCTTCTTGTGGAAGCCTGACACGAATTCCGGCAAGAACTGAATGGCGAGGCTGTCCAGCGCGGCGATGTGCACACGGCCCGTGCTCTTGCCATGAAGATCGCCGAGATTGGATTTCATGATCTCGTATTCGTGCAGGGTGTCCTTGGCATGCCGCAGCACGATCTCGCCGGCTGATGTTAAACGCAAGCCATCGGAGAAGCGCTCGAACAGCGGCGTGCCTAGTTCGTCCTCCAGTTTCTTGATCTGGCGGCTGACGGCGGAGGTCGCCACATGCAGCTCCTCGGATGCCTTGCGGATTGATCCGGAACGCGCGACCTCGGCGAAATACTTCAGAATGCTGGCATGCATGGATGGCCCTCGGCAATCTCGAAGCTATAACATGCCTATCTGCCGCGCCAAACGGGAGCACGCTTCTCCTGGAAGGCTGCGACCCCCTCCATGGCATCCTCGCTTTTCAGCGCCTTGATCAGGGCTGGCGTCCGCAGCGCCTGCGCTTCGGCCGGGCCCAGATGCGCAGTGCGGTTCACCGTCTGCTTGATGGCGCGCAGCGACAAGGGTGCACAGGCAACGATATCCGCGACCCAGCGATCGACAGCAGCATCAAGCTCCGCAGCTGGCACCACCTCATTGACAATGCCATAGTCCGCCATTTCGCGTGCGCTGAATTGACGTCCGGTCAGCATGACGGCCATGGCGCGGTTGAAGGCGATCTTGCGCTGCAGCAAGATCATGCCGCCATCAAGCGGCATGCGGCCGACCCTCGCCTCAGGTAGGCCGAAGCGGGCCGTTTCCACAGCCACGACGATATCGCAACCGAGCACCATCTCGAAGCCGCCGCCGAGCGCATAGCCATTGACGCGGGCAATGATCGGCACGTCGAGCGAACGGCGGAAGGCGAGGCCGCCAAAGCCGTTTTCGCGGCCGACGGCCCAATAGTCGACCCCGGAACTGCCGCTGCCGCCCTTGAGGTCGGCACCGGCGCAGAAGGCCTTTTCGCCCGCGCCTGTCAGGACGACACAGCTGATGTCGTCGCGCCGTTCGATCTCCGACCAGATCGCCTCAAGTTCTCTCTCGGTTCCGGCATCGACAGCGTTCATCCGGTCGGGCGGTCGAGCGTGACGCGGGCAACGCGATCCTCTACGGAAAAGGAAACGCTCATGCCGCATCCCCCTGGAGCCCGGACAGCGAAGCCAGAATTTCGTCATTGTGCTGGCCAAGCTGTGGCGGCGAAATGCGCACGGTGACTTGGGCGGCGGACATGTCGATCGGCGAGCCGATCAGCCGGATCGGGCCAGCTGCTGTCTCGCCCGCCTCGAGGATCATCTTGTTGATGATGGTCTGTTCGTCCTTCAGTGCCTCCGGCAGCGAGCGCACGGGTGCGCAGAGAATATCGACGCCTTCCAGTCGCTCGATCCAGTACGCCGTGCTGTTTTTGGCGAAATTGTCGCGGAAGATCGCCTGCAATTCCGGCCGCCGCGCCATCTGGGCGTCGAAATCCTTATAGTGCGGATATTGGGAAAGGTCCTCAATCTCCAGTGCCTCGCAGATGTCGCGCAGCGGATTTGGCTTAAAGGCGCCGACCATGACGATGGCGCCATCCGTGGTTTCGAAAACGCCGGTCAGGGGGAATGCGCCCCAGTTCAGATCCCTCTGCCGCATCAGATGCGTCGTGCCTTCCTGCATCTGCATGGCGATCATGGAATTGTAGAGGCTGACGGCCACCTGCTGGCCTTCGCCTGTCTTGTCGCGCTGCAGGAGGGCGAGCAGGATGCCCTGGACGAGATGCATGCCGGCGGAATAATCGGCGAGCGGCGTGGCGTAGATCGATGTCGGATGATTGTTGTCGGACTTGCGGCGCATGACGCCGGAGACGGCCTGGGCCAGCACGTCCTGCCCGCCCTTGTGCTGATAGGGGCCGGTCAGTCCGAAGCCGGTGCCGACGGCGTAGATCAGGCGCGGATTGATCTTCTTCAGGTCCTCGTAGCCGAAGCCCATGCGCTCCATGACGCCGGGCCGGAAATTGTTGACGACGACATCGGCCGCCTCAAGCAGCGTATGGACCGTTTTGCGGGCGCCAGGCTCTTTAAGATCCAGCGCCAGGCTCTTCTTGTTGCGGTTCAGCGAGCAGAAGACGGGATTGTTAAGGCCGTCGGGATCGGAGCCAAGCGACCAGCGCGAGAGATCGCCGATCTTGACCTTCTCGATCTTGATGACCTCGGCACCGTAATCCGCCAGAACCTGCGTGCAGGATGGGCCTAGCATGACCTGCGTGAAGTCGATCACGCGAATTCCGTCGAGTGGCAAAGTGGTCATTCTGCAGCCTCCAAATATGTTGCGTTCTCCGAGGGAATATCGCCGGGGTCGGCGCCTTGGGCTCGCATCTGCTTCTGTATTGCGCCGATATCGGCCTTGCGGACGGTGGTGCCGGCATTGAGAGCAACGGTTGCCGCAACGCCGGCCGCCTCGCCCATCGCCATGCAGGGCGGGATTTCGCGGCTGGATTTCTGTGCCTGCGGAGTTGCCGAATAGTGCCACGGCGGCGACGATCAGCTGATCGATTTCCTTCGGCAGCATTGACCGATAGGGCGTGTAATAATCGCGGCCGCGGCAGACCGTATCGGCGAAGTGACGGCGTGACATGACGTCATCCTTGGTCACGACATAGGCGCCTTCCAGCTGCCGTGTCTGCCGCACGCCGGTCTGCGGTGCGAAATCGACGACATAGGCATTCTCGAAACCGGGCATCTTCTGACGGGCAAATTCGAGCAATTTCGCAATGCGTGAGCGACCCTCGATTTCGGCCTTGGTCAGGTCGGCAACTTTCAGGCCGCTCAGCGTCGGCATATGCGGGCAATTCAGCCAGACAACGCCCGGCAGCGGCGTCTTCAGCCACCAGAAGGACCAGCAACCGCCGATCAGCCGCTTGGCCTCGTGATCGAGCAGCTTGAAGGCCTCGGGCTCTTCCCGTTCGAAGCGCTCGGCCGCCTCCGTATCGACGCCGCCCCAGCGCGAAACCGTGGTCAGGATGAAATTGGATTCGATGTGTGCGGCTCCGGCGCTGGCTGCTACGTCCAGATCGCCTGTCGTGTCGATGACAACATCGCCGAGAATGGCCTGCATGCCTTCTTTCGTCTGGCAGATCACGCCCTTGATCGTCCCATCCTCGACGATTGCCGAGGAGAACCAGCTATGGGTCCTGAGCTTGATCTTGGCCTCGCCAATCATGTCGTAGGCGGCGCGCTTGAAGGCGTCGGGATCGAACGCCGCCGAAAAGCAGATCGGGTGCGGCATCGCCTGGGTGTGGAAATCGAAAAGACCCCAGCGCGCCCAGCGCTGCCAGGCCTCCGGCGTTTCTCTGAATTCGATCAGGCGATCACGGTCGGTGGGCGTCACGCAAAGGCCCCAGACCTTCATCCGCTCGATCATTTCCATGCAGATGCCACGCACGGTGATTTCGAGTTCGTTGATCATGTCGTCGAGCACCAGCACCATCCCACCGGCGGCAAGTCCCCCGACATAGGGATAGCGTTCGAGAAGCGTGACGCTGGCGCCGTTCCTTGCGGCTGATACGGCTGCTGCGATCCCGGCCGGGCCGCCGCCGACCACCACCACATCGGAGCGATCGACGACAGAGATATCCCGTGCAGGCTGATGAATAACCTGTGTCATTGGTGTTTCCTTGATGTTGTTCTTGAGCGCTTAGTGCTGGCCGGCGGCTTCCAGCGGACCATCTTCGCCTCGGCAATCGACACGATGAAGAAGAGGATTACGGCGAGCAGAGCGGCAATCACTACCGTCGCGTAGAGGAGCGGCGAGCGGAAATTGTAGGTCGCCTCGATGATCAGCGCGCCGAGCCCGAAGCTGGAGCCGATCCATTCGGCGACGATCGCCCCCATGACGCTGCTGGTCGCCGCGATCTTCAAGGCCGCGAAGAGGAAGGGCAGGGAGCTTGGAAGGCGGACCTTCCAGAGGATTTCGGAGTTGCTGGCCGAAAGCACCCGCATGAGATCGAGCATTGCGGGGCTCGCCGCGCGAAGTCCCTGAACCATGTTGACCAGTGTCGGGAAGAAACAGATGAGGCCGGCAATGATGATTTTCGGGGCGACGCCGTTGCCGAAGATCAGGACGAGGATCGGTGCGAGCGCGATGATCGGGATTGCCTTGACGAAGACGGCGATCGGATAGAAGGCCCTTTCCGCAGTGGCGCTGTGAACAAACCAGATCGCCAGCAGGATCGCGACGAGATTGCCGAAGATGAAACCGAGAACGGCTTCGAGCAGTGTCGGCAGGAGATTGCGCATGAGTGTCGCGGCATTGTCGCGAAAGGCGTAGAGGACGTCGACCGGGGCGGGTGCCATAAAGGTCGGGATCTTGAAGATCCAGATGACCGCCTGCCACAGCACGATACAGCCGAGGGCTGCCAGGATTGCCGGCATGTTCGAGGAGAGAACGCCAACGGTCGCATCGAGGATCGCCACCTTGCGTGGGGCCTTGGCGATCCCTTGGATTTCGGAGTGCACGGCATTGCTCATATGCATTCCTCCAGCAGCTTGCGCAGATGCGCTGTCACCTTGATGAAATCGACCGTGTCGCGCATGGAAAGCGCGCGGGGATAGGGTAGGTCGACCTTCATGAATTCCTTCACCGGCCGGGATGGGCCTGCAGCATCAGCACATGCTGGCCGAGGAACACCGCTTCGGGAATGGAATGGGTCACGAAGACGATGGTCGTGCCCGTTTCCCGCCAGATGCGCAGCAGTTCCTCGTTGAGCTTGTCGCGGGTGATTTCGTCCAGCGCGCCGAAGGGCTCGTCCATCAACAGGATGCGTGGCTTGGTCACCAGCGCGCGAGCAATCGCCACACGCTGGCGCATACCGCCGGATAGCTCATGCGGCAGGGCATTTTCACGCCCCTTCAGGCCGACGAGAGCGAGCAGTTCCATGGGATCGGCATAGGAGCTCTTGTCATGCCGGCCGACTTCGAGCGGCAGGCGGACATTGTCGATGACGCTGCGCCAGGGCAGCAGCGTCGCCTCCTGGAAGACAAAGGCGAAATCGCGGCCTTCGCGCGCCTGGCGCGGCGGCCGTCCGAACACGGAAACCGAGCCGTCGCTGATGTCGACAAGGTCGGCAATACAGCGCAGCAGGGTCGACTTGCCGCAGCCCGATGGCCCGAGCATGGTGACGAACGATCCCTCGGCAATATCGACGGAGACATTCGACAGGGCGGTGAACTCGTTGCCCTTGTCGCCGAAGCGGATGTCGAGATCGCGAATGGAGACGGCAAGCCTTGCTGTTTCGGCAACAGGCAAAGGCTGTTTGATGGTGGCGGCGCTCATCATGGCGTTCACCCGATCTGTTTGCGGATGTCGGTGGTCGCATCGAGGATCGCCATGGTGGCGACGTCGTCGACGGTCGGAGTAGCGCCGGCAAATTGCTTCAGGTCGGCATAGGCCTTGATCTGAGCTGCCCAATTGTCCTTGTTCATGGCGCCCCAGCCGGTCTGCTTGGTACTGTCGCCAAAGGAGAAGTCGATGACGGGGCGGACTGCTTCGAGCTCGCTCGCCTTGTCGAGGTTGGGATAGGCGTCGACCAGCATGTCCACGGCTTCCTCCGGATGGTCGCGGACATAGCCCCAGCCTTTGGCGGCGGCCGTGGTGAAACGCACCAACACGTCGGAATGCTTGTCGAGCTGTTCGTCGGTCGTGTAGTAGACGTTGGCGTAGAGCTGCAGGCCGGCATCCCACAGCATCATGTCGACGCGCTCGTCGCCCAGCACTTTCAGCGCATTTGTATTGGTGACCCAGCCGGTCACGGCATCGGCCTGTCCTGTGAGCAGCTGGTTCATGTCGGAACCCATGTTGACCATCTTCACCTTGTCCTCGGGGATACCGTTCTGGGCGAGGAGGGCGCGTAGCAGGATGAAGGCTGTGGGCTGGGTGGCGATCGTCTTGCCGATCATGTCCTTCGGCTCGCGGATCGGCGCTTTCTTCAGCGAGAAATATGTAAATGGATGCTTACGGTATCCAGCCAGGAAAGCCTTTACAGGCATGCCGGCCGAGCGTGCAAGCATCACGGACGGGCTGGAGGAAATCTGTCCGATGGTGGATTGTCCGGCGGCGACGCCCGCAACACCATCGACATTCGGCCCTCCCGGCACGATGGTGAGGTTGATGCCCTGTTCGGTGAAGAAGCCCTTCTTCTGCGCCGCAACCTCGCCAATCAGACCGTTCGAAGCGAGCCAGCCGAGCTGCATGCGGACTTCGGCGACATCGGCGGCCTTGCCGGCGCGGACGCCGACGAAAGTCTGCGTCGCGGCGAGCCCTCCGACCAGGGCAGCATTGGACAGGAAACGACGGCGATTCATCATGAATTGAGACATTCTGATAGTTCCCCTGTTGATCGGGCGATCGGACTTTTCGTCTCGTTATCCACCGATGCCGTGATGATGGGGGAATTCAGCGTTCTAATAAAGAACAATTATGCGCACTATCGATTGCCAAAAAGGCAACGGTTATCGAGATCCGAAAGAGAGACAGGTGATCGCTGCGATGGAAGCGCGGTGCCTGCGCTGCACGATTGTCAGAGCCCATGCAGGCCACACTGGAAAAAACTTCTCTGATTTAGCGGATAAAAAATATGGGATGGCTTCTTATCGATTTGGACTCTGCCATTCTCCCTGCGTCGCGAGATCGCGATAACGATCAAAAACTGGGGTCAGGTGTTCCCAAGCGCAGACCTTGTCCAAACGAACCGGCGTCCGCACGGTGTGACCAACAGGAAGACAATTCATGACATATCATCCCGATCCGGAACGCTATGACTCCGCCCATTTTCGCCGGGTTGGCCGGAGCGGCCTGAAGCTGCCGGCAATTTCCTTTGGCCTTTGGCACAATTTTGGTGATACGACACCGCTCGATGCGCAAAGGTCGATCCTCTTCAAGGCGTTCGATCTCGGCATCACGCATTTCGATCTCGCCAACAATTATGGTCCGCCCGCTGGAAGCGCCGAGATCAACTTCGGCCATATCCTGAAACAGGACCTCGCCGCTTATCGCGATGAGCTGATCATCTCGACCAAGGCAGGTTGGGATATGTGGCCGGGTCCCTATGGCCGCGGCGGCGGCTCGAAGAAGGCACTGCTCTCCAGTCTCGACCAGAGCCTCAGCCGCCTTGGCCTCGACTATGTCGATATTTTCTATTCCCATCGCTTCGATGCCGAGACGCCGCTGGAAGAAACTGCAGACGCCTTGGCGCAGGCTGTCCGGCAGGGCAAGGCGCTCTATGTCGGCGTCTCCTCCTATTCCGGCAACAAGACGCGCGAAATTGCGGCCCTTCTCAAGGAGCGGCAGGTGCCGCTGCTGATCAACCAGCCGGCCTATAATCTGTTCAATCGCTGGATCGAGAAGGACCTGATTGCGGCTTCCGACGAAGTGGGCGCAGGTATCATTGCCTTTACGCCGCTTGCCCAGGGATTGCTGACGAACAAGTATCTGAACGGTATTCCAGAGGATGCGCGCGTCAATCGTCCCGGCGGCGATTTCCTGCGGCCGGAGCATTTGAAGGAAGAAAATATCGACCGCGCCCGGGCGCTCAATGAGATCGCCAAGCGCCGCGGCCAATCGCTTGCCCAGCTTGCCATTGCCTGGGTCCTGAGGGATCCGCGCGTCACCTCGGCGCTCATCGGCGCAAGCTCGGCGCGTCAGGTCGAAGAGAATGTGGCTGCACTCAACGATCTGACATTCAGCCCGGAAGAGCTGGCCGAGATCGATCGCTATGCCGTGGAAGGCGGTATCAACCTCTGGGAAAAACCATCGCACGACGAGATTGTGTGATCTGATCCGCAAAAGCCTGCCCGAGGCGGATGTCTCGGGCAGTGGTGGCGATGGATCATCAATCGCGGTCAGTTGCTCGCATCATGTTGCGGGTAAGTCGTTAGACTTGGAATAGACGATCGGACTGGTATCAGTTCCTGGCGCGGCTGATGCCATAGGTAAGCGCCAGCGCACCAACGAGAACGGCACCCTTGATGAAGTCCTGCGTGTAGTAGGGCGCGTTCAGCATCGTCAGGCCATTGAGGAGCACGCCGACGAAGACGGCGCCGATTGTCGTTCCAAGAACGTTTGGCCGGCGCAGGCCGAGGACCGCAAAGCCGATGAGAGAGGCTGCCACGGAATCCATCAGCAGCGAGCCACCGGACGACACATCGCCACGGCCGACGCGGGCGGCGATGACAATGCCGCCGAGCGAGGCAAGAACGCCTGACAGCACATATGCGAAGGTCTTCAGGCGAGCGATGTTGGCTCCTGCCAGCCGTGTCGCGGCTTCATTGCCGCCGGTTGCGTAGAGCAGCCGCCCAAGTCGCGTGCGCTCGGTCAGAACATGTAGCACGAGCGCGACCACGAGCATCAGGATCACAGGCAGGGGAATCGTGCTGAATAGGCTCGATCGGCCGATGGTCAGGAAGGCCGGGTCGACCTTGCCGGTCGCCACCGTGCCATTGGGCAGGATCAGCCCCACTGAAATCGAGCGTCCGGCCGTCGGAATGAGCTGGAGGCCGGTCAAAAGGAACATGGTTGCAAGTGTGGCAAGCAGATCCGGCACTTTCAGCGCGACGATCAGCAGGGCGTTCGTAAGCCCGACCAATGCGCCGAAGGCAAGCACCAGCGGTACGGTCTGATAGGCGTTGAGATCAAGCACGATCATCGCATAGCTGGCGGCCATGACGCTGGAGGCGGCTACCGCTCCGACGGATAGATCGAAACCGCCGATAGCGAGTGTCACGGTGACGCCCGCGCCGATAATGGCGACGACGGAAACTGCCTGCAGGACGCTCATCAGATTGTTGATGTTGATGAAGGCCGGTTGGGCAAAGCTGAAGATCAGGAAAAGGGCAAGGAGCAGGAAAAATACCGCGCCTTTGCGCACAAGCTCTCTCAGTGAGATCGGGACGCTTGCGGGTTTGCCTTTTTCCTCGATTTGGGCGGTACCTTCACTCATCAGACGTATTCCTCATTCTGCCGGCCGTCGGTGATCGCGGAAGCGACGTCCTTCAGGCTATGATGTTCCATCACCAGCACGCGGTCGGCGACCTCAAGTGCTTCCTCCGGATCGGAAGTAGCGATCAATGTGGCGCGGTCGCTATGGGCGCGTATGGCCGCGATAATGTCCTGGCGCGCGCCGACATCGACGCCTTGAAAGGGTTCGTCGAGGAGCAATAGCCGGCTTGGCTCGGCCTCCCAGCGTGCCAGCACGACCTTCTGCTGGTTGCCGCCCGAAAGCGACCAGACCGACGCGTCCGAGCCTGACGCCTTTATGCCAAGCCGCCGGATTGCTTTCTCCGCTTCTCGGGTTTCTCGCCCGGAAAAAAGGAAACCGGATGGATACCATCGGCTGAGATGCGGCAGGCTGATCGTGGCGGCGATGCTTTCTCCCGGCCAATCGACGGGCATCAGCGAGGAGCGATGACGGTCTTCCGCCGCCATGACGACGCCACGCGCAATCGCCTCCGTGGGCGAGGCCGGCCTATACGGCGCGCCGTCGAGGAACGCGGTACCGACTGCGAAGCGCTCAATGCCGAAAAGCGTCGATAGAAGCCGGCTTTTGCCAGCCCCCAGAACGCCGGTGATGGCGACGACTTCGCCTGCATGCAGCTTGAGATCGAAGGGCGCGCTGTCGGCAAGAAGCCGTATGCCCCGAAGTTCTAGCGCTACGCGGTCGAATTGCTCGCGCCGATGCGGGCGGGCCGCTTTCATGGATCGGCCGATCATGGTTTCGATGGCAACGTCGAAATCGATCGGCCTTGCAAAGGCGCCGACATTGCGGCCGCCGCGCAACACTACGACCCAGTCGGCAAGGGCATCGAGATCGGCGGTGCGATGGGAAATATAAAGAATGCCTAATCCGCGGGCTTTCAATTGGCGGACGATGTCATAGAGCCGCGCCGTTTCTCGCGCCGAAAGGCTGGCTGTCGGCTCGTCCAGGATCAGCAGTTGGGCTTTGTTCGACAGAGCGCGGGCAATCGCCACCATTTGCCGGTCGGCAGTGCCAAGGTCGCCGAAATCCCGATCGAGCGGCAGGTCGAAACCGGCTTCTTCGAGAATGGCCGCTGCCTTTCGCAGCACGGAGCGCTTCGACAGAAAGAAAGGTTGGCGTCCGTCAACGAACTGACTGAGCAGAAGGGCATCGGCAACCGATAGGCCTGCGACACCCACAACATCGGTCGACTGGTGCACGGTGATGATGCCTTGAGCCGCCGCATCGGCGGGATTATCGGCACGATAGGGTTCGCCGTTCCAAAGAATATTGCCTGAATCCGCCCGGTGAATGCCGGATAGGATCTTCACCAGCGTCGACTTGCCGGCGCCATTGGCTCCCATCAGGGCAACGACTTCGCCACGGTCAAGGGTCAGGGATGCGTCCGCAAGGGCTTGGGTCGAGCCGAAGGCAAGGGACAGGTTTTGGATAGTCAGCAAGGTCATGAAGGCGGTGTCGTTGATGATCCGCGACAGCAGTAGGCTTCTGCTCCTCGATCACAAGAAGCGACCTTGCTTTCATCACTCATTCTATAGAAAAAATTTCTTTTTGCGCGGACCTAGCCTGCCGGCGCAGGGAGAGAGGCATGAAGGGAAGCCCGGCGCGGTATGCGCGCCGGGCTTCCTCGTTGCGTTACTTGATGGTGTTGAGATCGATGCCCTTGGTCTCGCGAATGAAGATGAGGCCGATGACCAGCGTCATCGCCGCGACTGCAATCGGATACCATAGCCCGTAATAGATATCGCCCTTGGCCGCGCTCATCGCAAACACGGTTGCCGGAAGCAGGCCGCCGAACCAGCCATTGCCGATATGATAGGGCAAGGACATGCCGGTATAGCGGATGCGGGTCGGGAACATCTCCACCAGGATTGCCGCGATCGGGCCATAGACCATGGTCACGTAGATGACGAGGATGGTGAGGATGGCGATCGTCAGCGGCCAATTGATCGCCGAGGGATCGGCGACCATCTTGAACGCCCCACCATTGGCGATCGTATAGACCGGCATGTCGGTTGCGCCGCCGGCCTGGTCCGCCGTCAAGAGCTTCGCCTTGACGAGGTCGGCGACCGGCGTGACGGTCTTGTCCCCGGCCCGAACCGTCGCCGCGTTGAGCCCGAGTTCCGGGTTTGCGGCAATGAAGCCATCAAGCTTGGCATCCGGCACCTTGGCGGGATCGCGCGCCAGCGGGAAGCCGGCCTTCTGCAGGGCGAGGTTCATGTCATGCGTGAAGGCTGCGCTCTTGGCCGCAGCCGTCGCTCCTGCAGCGACGGCGTCGTAGGAAGCTATGGTTGCGTCGCCCACCTTGACGGTTGCTGGCTGCCCAGCCGGGCCGTCAACCACCGTGTATGGAACCGAACTCTTGGAGAGGAATGATGTCGCAATATCGCAGGAATTGTTGAATTTCGCCGTTCCCACGGGATTGAACTGGAAGGTGCAATCGCCCGGTGCCGCCGTTACCGTGGCGCGGACGGTTTGTTCTGCCTGGGCAAGGGCCGGATTTGCCGCGCCGGTCAATGCCTTGAACAGCGGGAAATAGGTAAGGATCGCCAGGGCAAGGCCTGCCATGATGATTGGCTTGCGGCCGATCTTGTCGGACAGCCAGCCGAAGAACACGAAGAAGCCGCTGCCGATCAGGAGCGCGATCGCGATCATGATGTTGACCGACTGGCCATCGACCTTCAGGACGTTCTGCAGGAAGAACAACGAATAGAACTGGCCCGCATACCAGACGACGGCCTGGCCGGCGGTGAGGCCGAGAAGGGCGAGCAGTGCGATCCGGGCGTTCTTCCATTGTCCGAAGGCTTCAGACAGCGGCGCCTTCGAGCCCTTGCCCTCTTCCTTCATCTTCTTGAAAGCCGGCGATTCACTCAGAGATAGCCGGATCCAGACGGAAATGCCGAGAAGAACGAAGGACAGAATGAAGGGAATACGCCATCCCCAGGCGGCAAAGGCATCCTTGCCGAGCCAATTCTGCACCACCAGGATCACGATGAGCGACAGGAACAGACCGAGCGTTGCCGTGGTCTGGATCCAGGATGTGTAGAAACCGCGCCGGTCATTCGGCGCATGTTCGGCGACATAGGTGGCCGCGCCGCCATATTCACCGCCGAGCGCCAGGCCCTGCAACATGCGCAGCACAATCAGGATGACCGGGGCCGCGAAACCCCAGCTGGCCGAGCCGGGCAAAATACCCACGAGAAAGGTCGACAGACCCATGATCAGGATCGTGACCAGGAAGGTGTATTTGCGGCCGACGAGATCGCCGATCCGTCCGAAGACCAGCGCGCCGAAGGGCCGGACGAGGAAGCCTGCGGCAAACGCAAGCAAGGCAAAGATGTTGCGGGTTGCCTCCGGGTAGTCACTGAAGAAGGCTGCGCCGATGAATGCGGCCAGGGACCCGTAGAGATAGAAGTCGTACCATTCGAACACTGTACCGAGCGAAGAGGCGAAGATGACCTTCTTCTCTTCCCTGGTCATGCCTCGACTCGTCGTCTCGGCCACGGACGTGGTTGCCATTACTAGATCCTCCCAATTGCACCAGGGACATCGTCAAAAGACCCGTCTCATGTCCCCCATGATGACATTACGCAGGACCTGTCCGCGGACTTGCCGCGGAAGGTCGCGCCAGTGGGTGCTCTCCGGATTTCCTCCCCCAGGAGATCACGCACCTGATGCATTTGTGAGTGTTGGCTAAAAATTGAAAATTGCAATGCCTGCAACTTCCGTCGCTTATGGAAAACTGTGCGTAAACTATCAAGAAATACGAATATATTCCGCCTCACGCCGGCTGCAGTTGCAGGCGGCGCATGGGCGGAAAGGCCACGGCGATCGCCGCTGCGCCCAGACCCACCATCGACGATCCGATGAAGAGCCAAGAATAGTTGGCAAAGGTATCGAATATCCAGCCGCCGATGAGAGGGCCGGCTGCCATGCCGATGCTCGACAGCATCGAAACGGCGCCGAAAACCGTGCCGATGACACGCGGCCCGAAATATTCCCGCGCCAGCACGGCATAAAGCGGCATGACGCCGCCATAGGCGCTGCCGAAGACCACGGCCAGTGCATAGAACTGGTCGAGTTCGCTCACCAGAAGATAGGTGGCGAGTGCCGCCGCCTGCACTAGAAGACCGGCTATCAGCACCGGTTTGACGCCGAGCCGATCGGCAAGCGTGCCGTAAAGAAGACGGCCGCCGAGACCCGCCAGGCCTTCGACACTATAGATGCTGACGGCGGCCATCGGGCCCACGCCGCAGATGGTGGCATAGCTCACCATGTGAAAGATCGGACCGGAGTGGGCCGCGCAGCAGGCAAAGAAGGTGGCGCCAAGAACAAGGAATTGCGGCGAGCGGAAGATCTGGCCGAGAGGCGCGCTCTTTTCTTCCATCTGCCCGTCGACTTTCGAGGCTTCGTCGGCAACCGGTGCCCGCCGTACCAGCAGCGCCGCCGGTATGAGCAGAAGCCAGGCCATGATGCCGATCACCAGCATGGCGAAGCGCCAGTCATAGGCGGAAATAAGATAACGGGCGAAGGGCGATATCGTCATGGGCGCGACCCCCATGCCGGCCGAGACCAGAGACACGGCAAGGCTTCTGCCCTTGTCGAACCAAGCAGTCGTTGCCGCGATCATCGGCGCGAAAAAGGCGCTGGCAGCAAGACCGACCAGAATGCCGTAGGTCAGTTGGAATTGAAGAAGGGAGCCGGCTCTGCTCGCTAATACGAGCGCAAGCCCAAGCAGCAGCGCACCGGCGATTACGACGATACGCACACCAAAACGATCGCTTGCTGCACCCCAGGCGAAGGCGCCCAAGCCCATGACGAGAAAGTTCAGCGTCATTGCCGCGGCAATGCCGGCACGCGACCAACCGGTATCGGCGGCGATCGGTACCTGGAAGATCGCCAAGGAAAACATCGCGCCGAGCGCAACGCAGGTCATCAATGCTCCGGCGCCGACGATCACCCAACGATAGGAGGAACTCATCTCTCGCACTCCCTTTCAACCGGCTTGACCTGCGACCTGAAGGATCTCGCGATCATGCCTTGCCTCATCTCTGGAATAAAGACGATTGAGATCGGTCGATTTCGACATTGCTGCTTCGGAAATTTTCGGGTCGATCTGCAGAGCAATATTTGTGCAGTCGCGGCGGGACCTCCGGTCCAGGCAGACGATGTACCGAGCGAAGAATTTAATCTTGAGCTCATATAGGGCTGCTAAGAGTGCCGCAGCAATGCCGAAAGAAACTGTCCCTGTGCCAAAGCGGCCAGTGGCAGATGCGAATGACACAGCCCTACTGCAATACCGAACCAGATCTTCAAAGTCGTGGAGCGGAATATTCAATGGCTCATATCGTCATCATCAATCCGCGTTTCGAAACCTCCTATTGGGGCATGGAACACGCTCTGCCGCTCTTCGATGCGAAGGCAAACCTTCCCGTGGCCTGTCTGCCGCTGTTGGCGGCTCTGACACCTGCGGATCATACCGTCACCCTGGTTGACGAGAATGTCGAGGCGATCGACTTCGGCCTATGTGAGAAGGCCGACATCGTCGCGCTGACGGGGATGATCGTCCAGCGTTTCCGGATGACTGAAATCCTGACCGAACTCAAACGACGCAATTGCTTCACAGTCGTCGGCGGACCTTGGGTGACCGTCAAGGAAGATTATTTCGGCAATCTCGTCGATGTCTGCTTCATCGGTGAGGCGGAGGAGACCTGGCCGAGATTCCTGGATGAATGGGAGCAAGGTCAGCACGCACGGCGCTACGAGCAATCCGACAAGACGGATATGAGCAAGGTGCCTGTGCCGCGCTTCGACCTGTTGAAGATGGATGAATATGCAGTCGGCAGCGTCCAGTTCTCGCGGGGCTGTCCCTTCACCTGCGATTTCTGCGATATCATCGTCGTTTTCGGACGCAAGCCCCGCATCAAGGAAAGCGCGCAGGTCATCGCCGAGATGGAGGCCTTGCTGGCCTCTGGCATGGACACGGCCTTTATCGTCGACGACAATTTGATCGGCAACAAGAAGGCAATCAAGGAGGTGTTGCGAGAGGTTGTTGCCTGGCAGGAAAAGCATCATTACCCGATGACGTTTCTGACCGAAGCGTCGATCGACCTGGCCGACGACGCCGAGCTGATGCAGCTGATGGTCGATGCCAATATCCGCGTCGTCTTCGTCGGCATCGAGACCCCGAACGAGGAAGCGCTGCGCGAAACCAAGAAGCTTCAAAACCTACGCAAGGGTGGAACGATGCTGGAGAAGATCCACACGATCCAGCAGACCGGCATGGAGGTCTGGTGCGGCATGATCCTTGGCTTCGATAGTGACGATGCGACGATTTTCGATGCACAGCGCGTCTTCATCAAGGATGCACGCATTGTCAACGCCATGATTGGCATGCTCGCCGCCATTCCAAAGACGCCGCTCTATACCCGCCTTGCGAAGGAAGGCCGGCTCGACCACGATGATCCGCCAGCCTTCGGCACGAACGTCATTCCCCTTAATCTTTCCCGCGAAACGTTGCGGGATGGGTATCTCTCGGTCCTCAGCGACCTGCATCAGCCCTCGGCCTATTTCGACCGTCTGGACGCGCTTTATATCGACGCCCGCATCGAACCCGAAAGTACGCGCTTACGATACCTGCGCCGCCATCCGCTGCGGCTGATCGCTCTTAACGCGACATGGGCGCTGGAAGCGCTCGGCATCTTTGTTCGATTGATGCGCCGGGTGAAGGAGGCCGAACTGCGAGCCGTCTACCGTCGACGCTTTCTCAAGCTACTGCTTCGCCGCCGCTCGCCCGTGGTCATGCAGATCTACGCGATCAAATGCGCCATGCATTATCACGCTCATATCATGGTCCAGCAGATGCGCTCGGGCGGTGGCATCGTCAATTCGTTCTAGCGATGCTTTGCGATTGAGCGGGTCTTATCGGCAGAGGTGACTTGCCTTGAGGCGGTGACATGAGCTGCTGTTTGCCGGACGGCGATTGCGCATTTATTGTTGCGCCAGTGCAACACATTGGCCGATATATCTGCAATTCGAAATTGTGGGGGTTGCCGATTTTAAGATCTTGCGTATGATACGCTCATCCGCAAATCAAACAAGGAGGCGTGACATGCATTATACCCAAATGTTTACATACGTCTCTGGCGGAATGATCTCGACTGCTCTGGTATGTGTCATGCCAGCTGCACGACGAGCTTTCATCTAAAGCTTAAAAAGCTTTATCTGCCGCCGCTTAGGCGTTTTCCCGTTAAACCTATATGACTTGCTCAGGGAATGATTTGGTGCGTCCTCGACGTATCAGCTCCTGAAGCCGGTCGCGCTTCAAGAGGACTTGGCTGCGTGATTGCGCCAGGAAAAGACGATGACTCATTCACAATTTTTAGTTGCTGACAACTTAACGGCAACGGTCGATGAACTATGCCAGGAATTCGGTGCGTGGAAGACAGCGCGCGCCCTGCTGCTTGTCATCTGGAGGCAGCACCAGACGCGCAAATGCGTATCCGAGCTATCGAACTACCAGCTTCGTGATATCGGTCTTCCCGAGCGGGAGGATACTCTGGGCCAGCCCAAGTTCCTGCCGCTGCATCTACGCCATTTTGCTTGAGTTCGGGCGGATGGCGTGGCTTGTTTCTCTGCATTCAACGTCTGACCGGAGAGCTGGAAATGGTCTCGGGCTCGAAGGTTCGAAGGCGTGGAACTTCATGATTTGCGTCGTCGGATTGATAGATCCCGTGCGCCGTAGGTTACCAATGAACCATTGCTGTCGCAAAAGGCAGGGGAGGGCAATCGATGCTCTCCCCTACCTTTTGCTGCAATGAACTTTGCTGACATCGGCAGGCCTGATCACAATCGGATTGCCGTCTTCGTGGCTGTGATGTGGGCCGAAGAGATATTGGTTTCTGCGCGCGAACACGCGCCTCGCCCTCTAGGCGCACAGCATATACGGTCTATTATAGCAATTGTTGCTGGCCAAGCCGCAAAGCGGCTCAGCCTATAGCGAAGATCCAACCACTATACGGTCAGGATCGCGTAAATAACGCCTCTGTTTTCGCCGCGCATGATGACGCTGTCGGCAATCGGGTGCCGGACTTTGTCGATGATCGATTGGACTTCTCTGTCTGTCCGCCAGATCAGCGGCCAGTTCATGAAGGTTTCCATATAGCCCTCGACGCCGATGTCCTGTGCGAAGTTCGCGAGAAGGAACTTGCCGCCGGGCTTCAGCATCTGCAGGCAGCGTTCCGTCAGCTTCACGGCGACGTTTTCGGCGAGATAGTCATAGAGGCCGGCTGCATAGATGAAATCGAATGTCCCGAGCTTTTGCGCGCGACCGAGAATGGTGCGAACAGACCCGTTGACCGCTTCGATGCAGCTTCCATGGTAGGTCGAGGTCACGGTTCCGACGCTGATGGGATCCTGGTCGAGCGCAACCCAGCGCTTGAGCCTGTCACCCTTCAGGGCATTGGAAAGTTCCGCCTCGCGAAGATGTCCGGCGGCAATCGCCAGGATTTCCGCATTCTCCTTTTCGCCGGCCACGGCATCGACATGCGCAGCAAGAAGCTCACGCCGCTCGCGCACCGCGACTGCGGATGGTGCCATTCGGGTGAAATTGTAAACTTCCGTACCGAGAGGCGAAGCCTCTGTCACCTGGGCGGCGACGGCCGGATGCTCGTAAATGAAGTCCAGCAACTGCGCGTCACCGCTATAGCCGCGGGGCTTCTCGAAGGACCATCTGGTTAAGGGATCCTGAAGCAGAAACGACGAGACGGGATGCGCCTGTGCCAGGGATGCAAGGTGATCCCAGATCAGGGGGGTCGATCTGGTCTTCAACGTCTGCAGACGTTCGACCAGGGCCTTCATGATACCCTGAACGGGCGCATTCGCCTCGAATGCCTGCTGTGCCAAAGAAAGAATAAGGGCAAGTTCGGCCTCGCCCTCCTTCATCTGTTCGGTTGTAAAATTATTAACCTTCGATCTCGTGTGTTCGGAGATCGATTGCGCCGTCACAAGGCTATAACCATCGAGAGCTGTTTGAAATTGTGTCAATTTTAAATAATCCCGTGAATACTATACAAACCATATCGCACTAAAAATGTGAGCGCTATGGTTTTGTTAATGGGACTGCTGCAACGCTGTCGCTATCAAACGGACCAAATTAGCTGCCCGGTAAAGCGCGCGATTTGTTCGGTGGAACGACGCAGGGCTTGCCGCGGTGGACATGAAGTCTCAGCTAACTCGGATTATGGGGAACATGCGTCTATTGTCGGGAGGAAGCGATCTTGGCCGGGGAAAGACACGCCCGACGAGCGGTCCGGCCGGACTTCGCACCCTTTACAAAGACTATAGCAACGAGGCGCGCCGCAGCCTGGCTCGCAGCGGCCTGTGGCTCGCAGTGCCCGTTTATGTTCTTTTTCTGATAACCGACCTGATCTTCACTCCCGACGTCGCACATGTGACGATCCCGGCGCGTTTTTTCATTGGCGGGACTGCGCTTCTCATTCTGGAAATTCAGTTCGCGCGGCAGCGTCGCGCCGGAGAGCTTGAGGCCACATGTGCGGCCGCCGTGGTGCTTGGATATGTGGTGTGGCTCGTTCCGACATTGCAGACCGCCAATGCCGAGGCCTTTTCCTATTATGCCGCCTTCGGCGCCATCTTCATGATGGGCGTCAATCTGTTCTTCAGTCTCGAATTCGGGCTGGCGATCGCGTCATCGGGGCTGATCTGCGTCACTTTTTTGCTGTCGCTTGTCGAATTTCATTATAGCCCGGCCTACAGTCTGGCCTTCACGACCTTCTATCTCTGCTGCTTTGTTTTCACGTCCTATGTGAACTGGAAGCTGAACAAAGAGCGCTTCAACGTCTTCCTGAATGCCAGGGAGGCGGAACTGCAGCAGCGCCAGGCGACTGAGCGCGGCGAAGCTCTTTTGCGTCTGTCGATCACGGATTCGCTGACGGGCATGGAAAATCGAAGGGCTGCCGATATCCGTCTGAAGCAGTTTTGGGAGCGTTGGCGCCAGGATGGCGCCGCTTTTGCCGTTCTCCTCGTCGACGTCGATTTCTTCAAAAAATACAATGATTATTACGGTCACCAGGAAGGTGACCATTGCCTTGTCACGGTTGCCAATGCCTTGGCGGATATCGTCGCACCACTGGGAGCAACGGTCGGGCGATACGGCGGTGAGGAATTCATCGTCATTCTCGATGTGGAACGCAGCGCCGAGGCGCTGGGCCTCGCGGAAGCGATATGCCGGGGGATTGAGGCGCTTGATATAGTTCATGCTCAGCGGCTCGACGGCTTCAGGCATGTGACCGTCAGCGTCGGGGCGACCGTTACGCGAGATCTGGCCGGCGCAAAGCTCGAGAATGTCATCAACGAAGCCGACCGGGCGCTTTATTCGGCAAAGGCGAGCGGCAGAAACTGCGCGAGGGTCTTCGACCCGAACGAACTGCCGGGCGGCGATGCGAGCGAAAATATTGCGGCGATATTGAAGATCGCCATCCAGCAGAACCTCGTCTCGCTGGTATACCAGCCGATCCTTTCTCTGGAGACCGGAGAGATCGGCGCCTATGAATCATTGATGCGTCTGCAACTGCTTGATGGGTCGAGCTCGTCTCCCGCGATCTTCATTCCGATAGCCGAGCGTACCGGCGCCATCATAGACCTTGGCTACTGGGCGATCAGAAGGGCGTGCTGCGAGCTGTTGACCCGCGACATCGTCGATACGGTGAGCATCAATGTCTCTCCGATCCAGCTGCGGGCTCCAGGCTTTGCCGCGCAAGTGGCCGGCATTCTCGCGGAGACCGGTGTTTCCGGGCACAGGGTTGCATTCGAGATTACCGAAGGTGTCGACCTGGAAATACGCTCCGACGTTCTCGACAGCATTCAGGATCTCAAGAAGCTCGGCATCAAATTCTGGCTGGATGATTTCGGGACAGGGTTTGCAGGGCTGTCCTGGCTTCGCCTGATGGAATTCGAAACGGTCAAGATCGACAAATCATTCCTGCACGATGCTGCCAACAGCCCGGGCGCCAAAATTCTTCTCGAAGACATTATCGGCCTCGTGCGCAATCGCGGCCATCGTATCCTCGTCGAAGGGGTCGAGAACGAAGAACAGCTCGATCTCGTTAAATCCTTTGGGATCGATGCCGTTCAAGGTTACCATATCGGCCGACCGGCGCCGCCGCTCAAGCATCCGATGGCCGTAAGGCAGACTGAGCGCCGGCGCTTGCAGGCATCGGCTTGAACGTCTGGTTCGTGCCGGGACGACCGAAAGGGTAACGCGCACGATGAGCATCGACCTCTCCGAGATATATCGAGGTTATATCGCTTGCCTGAACCAGCAGGATTGGCCGAATTTGGGGAGCTTCGTCCATGACGAAGTGCACTATAACGGCACGCGCATCGGGCTGTCGGGCTATCGCGAAATGCTCGTGGGCGATTTCAGTGCCATTCCCGACCTTCGTTTCGAAATCCTCCAGCTGGTTTGCGAGCCGCCATGCGTCGCCAGCCGACTGCATTTTGATTGCACGCCGAAAGGGATGCTGTTCGGCTTGCCGGTCAACGGCCGCAGAGTTCAGTTTTCGGAAAACGTCTTCTACGAGTTTCTCGACGGGCGCGTTCGGAATGTCTGGTCGATCATCGACAGGGCCGCTATCGCTGCCCAGCTTTAGGCCAAAGGCTGGTTTCGACATAGGCCAGCGGCAACGAATTACCTCCGCTCAAGGCGAAGAGCCATGAAACCCGCGAGGAAGGCGGCGACGCCGCTTGCGACGATGGGGCCGAAATAGCTGCCGGTGTGATCGAAAATGAAGCCTGCAGCAGTGGGGCCGATCGAGGCCGCGATCCCCACCGCCGTATAGAGATATCCGATGACGGCGCCGATATTGCGGGTGCCGAACAGATCGGCCGCGACAGCGGGATAAAGGCCGACGCAGCCGCCATAGCTCATGCCGAAGGTTAGCGCGAACAATGCCAGCTGGATCATGCCCGATGCTGTTGCCCACAGGGCAAAGGAGGCGGCGACTGCGAATGTCAGGGCTGCGAGAAGCTGGCGGCGGCCGAGGCGATCGCCCAGACCGGCCAGGAAAAAGCGCCCGACCACGTTGCCGACGCCGATAAGACCAACAAGAGTGGTGCCGTCTTGAATGGAAAGACCCATGTCCTGGGCCGCTGCGACGATATGGACATAGGGGATGAAGGTGCAAAACGACGACAGAACAAGCACGAGATAGAATAGGTAGAACCGGCTGTCTCGCCATATTACCGGAGCATTCGCGTAGGTACTGCCGAGGGGCGGGGATGGGTTTGCATTGTCCCGTCTCCTGCGGATGACCATTGCGGCCGGCAGTCCACAAGCGGCAAAGAGGCAGGCAAGCGCGATGAAGCATCCCCGCCAGCCGATCGATGGAAGAGCCAGAGCAATGGCAAAGGGCAGGATCAGAGTGCCGAGGCCGATCCCGGCCGTTGCGATGCCCGAGGCCTGGCTTCGCTTGCGGACGAACCAGGATTGCACAGCGCCAAGGGCTGGGACGTAGGATAGCCCGATCCCAAACCCGACGCCAAAGCCATACCAAATATAGAGCGACAAAAGAGATCCGGCACGGCTGGCACCGATGTAGCCAAAGATCATTGCCACCAACCCCAGCAGGACAAGCCCGCGCGGTGACCACCTGTCGGCAAGCGGCCCGGCTATCGCTCCCAAGGAATAGAACAGGAAAGCCGATATCGAAAAGACAAGGGCGGTCTCGCCGCGAGACGCATTAAACTCAGCCGCGAGCCCCGGGAAGACGGCGGAGAAGGAGTAGGCTGCCCCGAACGTCACGGCGGTCAAGACATGCGTGGCGGCAACGACCTTCCATCCGTCCCGAGTATCGGCCTCATCATGGTCACGCAAGACGGCAAGTTCGGACATCATCGAGCTCGGTAAAATTGGCTGCGGCTCAGTATGGCGCACGACACTGTGCCGGAAAAATGAATAGCGTTGATGCTGTTCATTGATTTCGTTGATCTATCCGCGTGTCATGAGACCTGCCTATTCGCGAATTGTCTGTGAGGAAGCCATATCCGTTTCGATGAAGATGCATGAGCGGTCCGCCGTCTGCAGCAGCGTGTCGGCGACGCTTCCGTAGGAGAGGCCGCCGCTTGCCCGCTTGCTGACGCCGAGCACGATGAGATTATATTTGCCGCTGCGCGCATGGCGCAGGATCGACAATTCGGGCGAAGGTCCCTCCTGAACGACCTTCTCGACATCAATGCCATAATAATCGGCAATCGCGCCGACCTTCTTCAGGACGTCTCGCTGGTCATCGCCACGATCGCTGATGCGTGGAATCGCGCGGGCTTGCCGTGGCTCCACGATCAGCAGAATGGCACAATGGGCGTTTGCCGCCTTGGCGATTGCAAGTCCGAATTCGGCCGCCCTGATGGAGCGCTCCGTCCCGCTGACCGGCAGCAGGATTCGCAGGTCTTGGGGCCGTTCGGGAAGCGTCCCGCGCGCCGTGACGATGGCGGGTGTTCCCCTGAAGGCCGAAGCCATGACTTGCAGCGCATCATTGAAGCGGCCGTCCTCGCCCGTGGATGGCTCAATGCCGGTGAAGAGAAGATCGTGGCCTGTATCCGAGGTGTCACCGAGCACGGTCTCCAGTTCGCCATCCTTCTCCCGGACGGTGATGTGAATATCGCCGGCGGATGCTGCATCCTTGTCTGCAGGCCCCGAAGAAATGAGATCGGTGGCGCATTGGCGCAGATCCTCGGCAAAGGACTTAGCCTGCGAGGTTTTTGCGGCGTCGGCCGTAGTCTCATTGCCGTCCCGGGTTTCATCCGCTGCGCGCACATCGAGAACGGTGACCGGCATCTTGCGTGTCACCGCGAAGAAGGCAGCGAGCCATGTTGCCAGACGACCACTTTGTGAGCCATCGACAGCAAGCAGGATACGTTCGAAATTGCCGAGGAAGCTTTCGCTTTCGAATCGCTCGCGTTCGAGCCGGTCGCGCTCCTCCTCACGCAAGGGCAAACGCGCGAGCGCCCAGCGCAGCGTCGGCGGCATGGCCATGGTGGTGATGACGGCCATGGCGACGATGACGGAGAAGAGCTTTTCATCCAGCACGCCGACAGAGAGGCCGATGGTCGCGACGATCACTTCTGTCGATCCGCGGGCATTCATGCCGCAGCCGAGCGCCAGGGCTTCGGACGCCGAATAGCCGCCGATTTTGGCGGCGGCGAACGCCCCGCCGAATTTGCCGATGCTGGCAATCACCACCACGGCAGCGGTCAGCAGCAGGATGGAAGGGTCGGCGAGCACGGTGAGATCGGTCTGCAGGCCCGTCAACCCGAAGAAGACAGGCATGAAGAGCGCCGTCGTCAACCCACGAAGCTGCACGTCGATCTGGCGTGTAAGGATCGGGGATTCGCCGACGAGAATGCCGGCGACGAAAGCGCCGAGCACCGTATGAACGCCGATGAGATTGGTAATGATGGCCATCCCGCCCATGATGGCGATGATGGCGCTGAGCACGGGCAGGTCGCTGCGAAAATTGTCGTTGGTCCAGCGGATGATTTCGAAAACGATCCGCCTGCCGATGGTAAAGCTGACGGCCATGAATGCCAGCGTGCCGATAATGCTGGTTGCCAGCGTCGTGAGATCAACCGTGCCCTTTTCCGCTATGCCGAAGGTCACCGCGATGATCACCCAGCCGATAGTGTCATCGATGATGGCGGAGGCGACGATGAGCTGGCCGATGTTACGGCGCATGAAATCCATCTCGCGAACGACGGTGGCGACGATTTTCACCGAGGAGATGGAAAGCGCGGTTCCAAGGAAGAGCGACGTGACGAGCCGTTTCTCAGGATCGGGAAGTAGGGCGTCCGGAATGAATTCGCCGAGTGCGAAACCGGCTGCAAAGGGGATGACGATCCCGGTCAGCGAGACGCCGGCTGCGGATCTGCGCAGGCGCTTTGCCAGGCCAAGGTCGGTCTCCATGCCGGCGAGCAACAGCAGAAACAGGATGCCGAGCTGCCCGACGGCATCGGCCATGCTCTTCTGGGCGCCATCGGTGGGAAAGAGGCTCACCTGCAAATGCGGGAAGGCCGAGCCGAGGAGGGAAGGGCCAAGAATAATGCCCGCGATGATCTGGCCCATGATCGACGGCTGGCCGATGCGCACCATCAATTCGCCGAGCAATCGGCCGAAGACCACCAGGATGACGATCTGAACCAGAAACAACCCTTCAGAGGGGTGGCTGGCCTTTTGGCCCTCGGCCGCAAAGGCCGACTGCGCGATCGACAGCGACAGGATGGTGGCTATGAGAATGATAAGGGCGTTTGACGGAAATGATTTCAGAAAATTCTGGCGTGCCGGCATGGACTGGTCCCACTGAGTAGTAGGAAAACGCGCCAAAGCTGTTGCCGTTCCCGATGAGGTCGGTAATCGTTGCGCTCATTCGCCCAGGGTTTGGGGCCTAAGGGCAAGCAAGATCCGCCGCATCTGCTGCGACGGACCAAAGCTCACCGGGACAATCAGACGCGTTCCAGCGCGATGGCAATGCCCTGACCGACGCCGATGCACATGGTCGACAGCGAATAGCGACCGCCGGTTTCCTTGAGCTCGAGAGCAGCCGTGCCGGTGATACGTGCGCCGGACATGCCGAGGGGATGGCCAAGGGCGATGGCGCCACCATTGCGATTGACGCGGGCGTCGTCATCGGCGATGCCGAGTTCGCGCAGCACGGCAAGTCCCTGCGAGGCGAAGGCCTCGTTGAGTTCGATGACGTCGAACTGTTCCTGCCGCATGCCGAGCCGCGCCATCAGCTTGCGCGAGGCCGGAACGGGGCCGATGCCCATGATGCGCGGGGGAACACCGGCAGCCGCTCCGCCGAGGATACGGGCAATCGGGGTCAAGCCATATTTCCGAGCGGCTGCTTCCGAAGCGATGATGAGGGCTGCTGCGCCATCATTGACGCCGGACGCGTTGCCGGCGGTTACCGTGCCGCCTTCCTTCTTGAAAGGCGTGCCGAGCTTGGCGAGCGTTTCAACGGTCGTGGCACGCGGATGCTCGTCCTTGCCGACGACGATCGGATCGCCCTTGCGCTGCGGGATCGTGACTGGCGTGATCTCCTTGGCGAGACGGCCGTTTTCCTGAGCTGCGGCGGCCTTTGCCTGCGAGCGAACGGCAAAGGCGTCCTGATCTTCGCGGCTGACCTTATAATCCTCGGCGACGTTCTCGCCGGTTTCCGGCATGGAATCGACACCATATTGCTTCTTCATCAGCGGGTTGATGAAGCGCCAGCCGATGGTGGTGTCATAGATCTCGGCATTGCGCGAAAATGCGCTTTCGGCCTTCGGAATGACGAAGGGCGCGCGCGACATGCTCTCGACGCCGCCGGCGATCATCAGTTCCGCCTCGCCGGCGCGGATGGCGCGGGCGGCTGCAATGACGGCATCCATGCCCGATCCGCAAAGGCGGTTGATCGTCGTGCCGGGAGCCGCAATCGGCAGGCCGGCAAGCAGCGTCACCATACGCGCGACGTTGCGATTGTCTTCGCCGGCCTGATTGGCGCAGCCGAAGATCACGTCGTCGACGGCCTCCCAATCGACAGAGCTGTTGCGCTCGGCCAATGCCTTCAGCGGCACGGCGCCGAGGTCATCGGCGCGAACGGAGGAAAGTGATCCGCCAAAGCGGCCGATCGGGGTACGGATATAGTCGCAAATAAAAGCTTCGGTCATCAGGCGGCCTCATGGGCTTTCTTGGTTCGCGCGTTGATGTCGCGCAGGACGGAAAGTTCGGTCTCGGTTGGCGGCGGTGTCTCGATCACCTCATTAGCAAACTTGATCGCCCAGCCGCAATTCTCGGATATCTTCTCTCGGGTAACACCCTTGTGGATCGACACCACGGTCAATTCCTTGGTCACCGGATCAGGCTCGAGAATGCAGAGATCGGTGATAACGCGCGTCGGGCCTTTCGTCTTCATGCCCAGGCGCTCACGGTGATTGCCGCCTTCGCCATGACCCATCGAGGTGATGAAGGGCAGCTTTTCAACGAAGCCGCGATTGGATAGCGCCATGGTTATGAAGATCTGGCCGCAATTGCTGGCGATTTCCGGTGCGCCGCCGCCGCCCGGCAGGCGGACCTTCGGATGGTCATAAGCGCCGACGACCGTGGTGTTCAGATTGGCGAACTTGTCGATCTGTGCCCCGCCGAGAAAGCCTGTCGTGATGTGGCCACCCTGCAGCCAGTAGCGAAACATTTCGGGCACCGCGACGGTGAAAAGTGCGGTGTCGCAAAGCTCGCCGTCGCCGATCGACAGTGGCAGCACATCCGGCTTGGTGCCGACGGTGCCGCTTTCATAGATAAGCGTGATATCGGGCGCATGCGTCAGCCGCGCGACGTTGCAGGCGGCCGATGGCGCGCCGATGCCGACGAAGCAGACATCGTCGTTGGTCAGCGCGCGGGCGGCGGCGATGGTCATCATTTCGGTTGGCGTAAATTCACTCATCTTGACCTCCTTACGCCGACTTGGCCGGCGCGTTGCCGGCATATCTAGCAAAGTCTTCGGGGCTGGCCTTCATTACATGCTCGTCGATCCAGGCAAGAAAACTGTCGCGGTCGCGGGCGATCTCGTCCCAGGCGATGTAGAAGGCGTTGGAGCGCTTGTAGTAGCCCTGCGCATAGGACGGGAATGCGCCGCCCGGTACCTGGGCGACTGCCGTGACCGCCCAGGTCGGCAGTACGACGGAGTTGGGCGAGGGCGGGTTCAGCTCGTCGACGATTTCCTCGACCGTAACGATCGAACGCTTGGCGGCAAGCACCGCTTCCTTCTGCACGCCGACGATGCCTTCGAGCAGCACATTGCCCTTCCGGTCAGCCCGCAGCGCGTGAATGATGGAAACATCGGGCCGGATCGCCGGGACGGCGGCCAGCACCTCCCCGGTGAAGGGGCAGGTGACGCTCTTGATGTTCGGATTGACCTTGGGAAGGTCGGCGCCGATATAGCCGCGCAGCATGGCAAAAGGCAGGTTCGCCGCACCGGCCTCATAGGCGTTGGCCATGGCGGCATGCGAATGCTCCTCGATCTCGAGCGGTCGCGGCCACTGGTTTTCGACGGCATCGCGGAAGCGATGGAGCGAACCGACGCCGGGATTGCCGCCCCAGGAGAATTTCATGCCCCGAGCCGCGCCGACGCCGATGAGCTGATCGTAGAGAATGTCCGGCGTCATGCGGATCAGGTAGAGGTCCTTCTTACCCTGGCGGATGACTTCGTGGCCGGCGGCATAGGGAATGAGATGGGTGAACCCCTCCATGGCGACCGTGTCGCCATCATGCACATTCTCCGCCACCGCCTGCGAAAGCGATAGGATCTTCGCCATAGGGCCTCCTCAACAAATGCTGTCCTGTTGTCGCCAATAAGCGCCTTCAGCCTGAGGTCGTCAATAAATTTGTGCGATATTTGACATTTGTTCATATATCGCACAAGCTGACCTGCGAATGGGAGATGCGGGATGCGCGAAACGGATTTCGTCAGCGGCTTTGCCAAGGGTCTGAAAGTCATCGAAGCCTTCGGCGAGACGCGGCAGCGCCTGACGATCGCTGAGGCGTCGAAGCTGACGGGGCTTGACCGCGCCACTGTGCGCCGCTCTTTGCTGACGCTCTCCGAGCTTGGCTATGCGGTCTATGATGGAAAATTCTTCACCCTGACGCCGAAAGTCCTGCGGCTCGGTCATGCCTATCTGGCGGCGACACCGCTGCCGATCATCATCCAACCCCATCTCGACCTGCTTTCCGAGCGGGCAAGTCAGAATGCTTCCGCCTCCGTGCTCGACGGAACTGAGGTCGTCTACATCGCCCGCGCCTCGCAGCGCCGTGTGATGTCGATCAATCTGACGCCCGGCAGTCGCCTTCCGGCCTTCTGCGCCTCGATGGGGCGCGTCCTGCTTGCGTCCCTGCCGGAAAGCGAGGCGCGCGCCGTTCTCTCACGCACCGATCTCAAGGCGAATACGCCGAATACCAAGACGGATCCGGATCAACTGATGGCGGAATTCCAGCGGGTGAGGGCGCAGGGCTATGCTCTCATCGACCAGGAGCTGGAAATCGGCCTTTGCTCTATCGCCGTTCCGATCGAAAACGACCACGGCAAGATCGTCGCGGCGATCAATATCGGCGCGCCGGCTGCCTATGTGGCGGCGGCCGAGATGGTGGAGCGCTTTCTGCCGCTGCTGAAGGAAACGCAGAAGGCGCTGCGGCTGGTGCTGCCGTAATCTTTAGGGCCGACGAGGCCATCCTCGTCCTTCGACAGGCTCAGGATGAGGATGGAGCGAGCGGCGCCTTTGATGACGGCTTGTGGTTAGCTGGCAGCCACGCCGGAGGATTAGCCCTCACCCTGAGGAGGCCCAAAGGGCCGTCTCGAAGGGCGAGGGCGGATGTTGGCCTCTATTTTCCGCCCATTGCTATAGGCGATCACCCAGCTCACATCCCCAGCTTTTCCCGCTCCTCGATACGCCAGGCGCGCGGCGTTTCCCCGGTCTGCTTGACGAAGAACCGGGAAAAATAGGCTGGGTCGGCGAAGCCGAGGCGAAAGCTGATTTCCTGGACGGTCGCGAAGGTGAAGACCAGTTCGCGTTTGGCCTCATCCAGCAGCTTGCGGGTGATTAGCTCGTGGGCGCCATGCCCGGTCTTGCTGCGGACTATACGGCTGAGATGGGCGGGCGAAATGCCGAGCGCCTCCGCATAGAAGGCAGCTGGTTTGTGCGAGCGGAAATGATGCTGGATGAGGCCTTGCAGCATCTCCATCCGCCGCTCGCTCTCGTCGCCGGCATTTGATCCCTCGTCGGCCCTTTGGGCAATGCGCGCCGTCAGCAGCAGTGCAGACGTCAGATAGGCTTCGAGCAGATCGTTGCGGCCGTTGCGATGGCTGGCAAATTCTTCGCCCAGCCGCCGCAGGGTGCTTGCGACGTAGGCGGCATCGGCACCGGCGGTATCGAGCAAGGTCAGATGCGGATCGGCGAGCCATGTGCCCAGTCGGCTCCGGTCGCCCGGAGAAGTCTTCAAATGCGAGATCAGCACCGTGATGACGAAGCCGTCGATGTCCCTGGAAAATCGGAAGCCGTGATTGAGATGAGGCGGCACGGTGATGACGGCGGGCGGCGAAATCATGTGGCTGACGCCATCGAAGACCGCGTCGCCCGATCCGGCATCTATGTACAAGATCTGAAAGAAGCTCTCGTGCCGGTGCGGGCGGATCTCCCAGTGATGGAGACTGCTGCGCGACGGTATAGTCTCGCAATGCAGCCAGAAATCCGGCTTTCGGCCGGTATTTTCACCATAGAGCTCATAGGTCGGCACGTTCCTCGTCATGGCTCTTCTCCTCCGCCATGTTTGGTTTGTGCAATTTCCTGAACGAATTGTCCATTGCGGGCGTGTCGCGCGCCGGACAGACTTAGGTGAAAGACACGCATGGGAGGAAACGATGCGCACCAAAGTCGCCATTATCGGTTCAGGTCCGTCCGGGCTGCTGCTCGGCCAGCTATTGACGGAAGCCGGCATCGATAACGTCGTTCTCGATCGCGTTGGTAAGGATTATATCCTCGGTCGCGTCCGCGCCGGCGTGCTGGAGGAAGGCACCGTTTCGCTGATGGACAAGGCGAAATCCAGCGCGCGCCTGCATGCCGAAGGCCTGCCGCATGACGGCTTCTCGCTCGCCTTCGACGGGCGCGATCATCGCATCGATCTTCATGGTCTCACAGGCGGCAAGCGGGTTCTCATCTACGGCCAGACAGAGATGACCCGCGATCTGATGGCCCATCGCGAGGAAAGCGGCGCGCAGACCATCTACAATGCGGCGAATGTTCAGCCACACGGTTTTGATGGCGATACGCCCTATCTGACCTATGACAAGGATGGCATTTCCCATCGCATCGATTGCGATTTCATCGCCGGCTGCGACGGCTTTCACGGTGTCAGCCGCAAGGCCGTTCCGGAAAAATCGATCCGCAATTTCGAAAAGGTCTATCCCTTCGGCTGGCTCGGCGTGTTGGCCGAAGTGGCGCCTGTCAATCACGAATTGATCTATGCCAATCATCCCAGTGGCTTTGCTTTGTGCTCGATGCGCTCGATGACCCGCAGCCGCTATTACATTCAGTGTCCGCTCGACGAGAAGATCGAGGATTGGACCGATGACCGCTTCTGGGACGAATTACGCCGACGCCTGCCGGCCCATCACGCCGAAACGTTGATCACCGCGCCATCCTTCGAGAAATCGATCGCGCCACTGCGCTCATTCGTGGCCGAACCCATGCGTTTCGGTCGGCTTTTCCTCGTCGGCGATGCCGCCCATATTGTCCCGCCGACCGGCGCCAAGGGGCTCAATTTGGCGGCAAGCGACGTGCACTATCTGTTTTCGGGGCTTGCCGAGCACTATCAGGATCGCTCGAATGCCGGGCTTGAGGCCTATTCGACCCGAGCGCTCGCCCGGGTCTGGAAAGCGGTACGCTTTTCCTGGTGGATGACGACGATGCTGCATCGCTTTCCCGATACAAGCGACTTCGATCAGAAGATCCAGGAAGCGGAGCTCGATTACCTCACCCATTCCCGCGCCGCATCGACGGCGCTTGCCGAAAACTATGTCGGCCTACCGTTCTGAACTGACTTAGAGCTTCCTGGCGACCTCGGCCGCCGCCTCGCGGATCGTCTGCATCAGGATCGACAATGGCAGCGTAGGCACTGCGTCGGTGCGAACAGTCAATCCGACCGGGCCTTTCGTCTCGCTGGTGTCGATCGGCAGCAGGGCTAGCAGGCCGTCATCGACATCACCGGCCACGACGCCGGCTGAGATGATCCAGATGGCGTCGCTCGCGCGAACGAAGGCGCGGCCGAAGGAGTCGGACACGGTTTCGATCTGATTGGGCAGTCCGCCGGCGCCATTGGCGATCAGAAAGCTCTCTACGAAAGGACGGATGATCGAGCCCCGTGTCGGCATCAGCAGCGTGTAGCGGCTGAGATCGGAAAACAGCGATTGCTTTGCCGAAAGCAGGGGATGACCGGCCCGAACGGCAAAGACTACCTGCTCCGAGTAGAGATGTTCGAAGGAGAAACCGGTCATGTTGTCCGGGCTCGCCAGCCGGCCGACGACAAGGTCGAGATCGCCGACACGCAGCTGCTCCAGAAGCACGGCGTTTTCGCCGGTGACGATCTTGATGCGGCTCCAGGTTTCCTCGCGGAGAAACAATTCCATCGCTCGCGGCATGATGCGCGTCGAAACCGTCGGCAGCGCGCCGATGCGGATTGGCGGCGCCTCGCCGGACCGCTCCTGCGATACCGAATCCAGCCCCTGTCTAAGGGCCGAGAGTGCCGCGCCGGCGTGGCGGAGAAACACTTCGCCGTACCGAGTGATGCGGATGCCGCGCCCGTCGCGTTCGAAAACGGCGACACCAAGCGCTTCCTCCAACTCGCGGATCGTTTTTGTTACCGCTGGCTGGCTGATATTGAGCAGACCGGCCGCCTTGATCACGCTTTTCTGGCGCGCAACCTCGACAAAGGTCTGCAGATGGCGGAATTTGATGCGCGCGTCGAGCATGCTCATTCATAACCTTGGAGTTATCGTAGAGCGAAGAAATATCATTTTACCTAACCAGATTATACATCCAATCTCGCCCGCGAGGAGATTTCCAGTGCAGTTTGCCCGCATCAACGACGTCACGATCCACTATCAGATCATCGGTGGCCCCGCCGACAAGCCGGTTCTTGTCTTTGCCAATTCGCTCGGCACCGATTTCCGAATCTGGCGTGATGTGATCGTGCGCCTGGCTGGTGATTTCGCCATCGTGCTCTACGACAAGCGCGGCCATGGTCTCTCCGATCTCGGCCAGATGCCCTATTCGATCGAGGACCATGCCACCGATCTTGCCGGTCTGCTCGATTTCCTCTCGGTCAAGGATGCCGTGATTTGCGGCCTCTCCGTCGGCGGGCTGATCGCCCAGTCGCTCTATCAGCGGCGCACGGATCTGGTGCGGGCGCTCGTGCTCTGCGACACAGCCCACAAGATCGGCACGGCCGACAGCTGGAACGCCCGCATCGCGCAGGTCGAGGCCGCAGGCATCGAGTCGATTGTCGATGCCGTCATGGAGCGCTGGTTCACGCCGGCGTTCCGTCGTCCGGAAAACATCGCCTTTGCTGGCTATTGCAACATGCTGATCCGCCAGCCTGCGGCGGGCTACGCCGCGACATGCGCTGCGCTCCGTGACGCCGATCTGACAGAGGCGGCCAGCAAGATTGCCGTACCGACGATCTGCATCGTCGGCGATCAGGATGGCTCGACGCCGCCCGACCTCGTGCTGTCGATGGCCAAGCTTATTCCGAATGCGCGCTATGAAGTGATCAAGGACGCCGGTCACATTCCCTGCGTCGAGCAACCCGAGGCGTTGACCGAAGTCATCCGTGCCTTCATCGACGTCGTCCTGCGTGGAGAACAAGCCCCATGAATGACCCCACCACGCCATCCCAGCGCTATCAGCAAGGCATGGCGACCAGACGGGCCGTGCTCGGCGACGACCATGTCGACCGTGCCCAGCAGGGAGTAACGGAGTTCGACCAGCCCTTTCAGGAGCTGATCACCGAAGCAGCCTGGGGGCATGTCTGGTCGCGCCCGACGCTCAGCCGGCGTGAGCGTTCCATCGTGACAATAGCGCTTTTGGCTGCGCTTGGTCAGGACGATGAGGTGGCCATGCATGTGCGCGCCACGCGCAACACCGGTGCGACACGCGATGACATTTGCGAGGCGCTCCTGCACGTGGCGATCTATGCCGGCGTGCCGGCGGCGAACCATGCGATCAAGATCGCTAAGCAAGTTTTTGAACAGATGGACGCCGAAAGGGCGGCTTGAAGCGAGGCAGACATGTCCGACAGAACCAACAGCAAGCCCGAAACGGGCGCCTTCTTTGCCCGCGACCGTGCCTGGCATCCGCCGGCCTTTGCGCCTGGCTACAAGACCTCAGTCTTGCGTTCGCCGCAGCGCGCATTGCTTTCGCTCGACGGCACGATCTCCGAAATCACCGGACCTGTCTTCGGCCATTCCATCCTGGGCGAGCTGGACTATGACCTGATCCATAATTTCGCCAAGCCGGGCGAAAGCGCCATCGGCGAACGCATCATCGTGCATGGCCGCGTGCTCGACGAACGTGGCCGGCCGGTGCCGGGTGTGCTGCTCGAATTCTGGCAGGCCAATGCCGGCGGTCGTTATCGCCACAAGAAGGAAACTTACCTCGCGGCGATCGACCCGAATTTCGGCGGCTGCGGCCGCGCGATTACCGATGAGCAAGGCCACTACGCCTTTCGCACGGTCCGTCCCGGGGCCTATCCCTGGCCGAATGGCGTCAATGACTGGCGCCCGGCACACATCCATTTCTCCGTCTTCGGCCATGGCTTTGCGCAGCGGCTGATCACGCAGATGTATTTCGAGGGCGATCCGATGATCTGGAAATGTCCGATCGTCGGGACCATTCCCGACAAGCAGGCCATCGAGCAGCTGATCGCGCCGCTTGACTGGGGCAATACGATCCCGATGGACGCGCGCGCCTATAAATTCGATATCGTGCTGCGCGGTCGTCGTTCGACCCTGTTCGAAAACCGGCTGGAGGGCAACTGATGGTACAGGAACTCGGCTATCTGAAGGAAACGCCGTCGCAAACGGCAGGCCCTTACGTTCATATCGGCCTTACTCCGAACTACAGCGAAATCGGCGGCGTCTATGACGCGGATCTCGGCACCTCTATGGTCAACGACAAGACGCATGGCGAGCGTATCACGGTTGTTGGACGCATCCTCGATGGTGCCGGCGGGCTGGTCAAGGATGCGGTCATCGAGATATGGCAGGCCGACAGCGCCGGGCTTTACAACAGTCCCTCGGAGCTGCGCGGCACGGCCGATCCCAATTTCACCGGCTGGGGTCGTTGCCCGACAAGTTCGGAAGACGGGACCTTTCGCTTCGAAACGATCAAGCCCGGCCGCGTTCCCTTCAAGGACGGCCGCAAGATGGCGCCGCATATCACTCTTTGGATCGTGGCGCGCGGCATCAATATTGGGCTGCATACGCGCATGTACTTTCCCGAGGAGACGAGCGCCAATGCCGAAGATCCATTGCTTGCCCGCATCGAGCATAAGGACCGTCTGGCAACGCTGATCGCCACGAAGGAAGGCTCCGTCTATACCTTCGATGTGCATTTGCAGGGAGACAGGGAAACTGTTTTCCTCGATATATAGGCCATGAGCATTTCCCCTTTCGATCACCCTTTTCTGTCCGGCCTCCTCGGTGACGCGGAGGTCTCGGGCTATTTTTCGGTGAAAGCCGAGATCCGCGCCATGCTCGACTTCGAGGCGGCTCTCGCCAAGGTCGAGGCGCAGCATGGGGTGATCCCACAGGCCGCCGCGCAGCGCATTGGCGAGGTCTGCGCCAGTTTCGAACCCGATCTCTCGAGCCTGAAGGCGGCAACGGCAACGGACGGGGTCGTCATTCCGGACCTCGTCAGGCAACTGCGCAAGGCCGTCGGCGAGGATGCCGGCAGCCATGTCCATTTCGGCGCTACCAGTCAGGATGTCATCGACACAAGTCTCATGATCCGCCTGAAGGCGGTGGCTTTCCTGTTGAGCGGTCGTCTTTTTGCCGTCTCGGCGGGACTTCAAAAGCTCGACGATCAGTTTGGCCCGAACAGGCTCATGGGTCGAACCCGCATGCAGGCCGCAATCCCGATTACCGTGTCCGACCGGCTGCGCGCCTGGCGGCATCCGCTCGAGCAATATCGGGATCGGCTGACGCAGGAGAGTTTTCCCCTGCAGTTCGGCGGTGCCGCTGGTACGCTCGAAAAGTTTGGGCCGAAGGCGGATGAAATACGGGCCGCGCTGGCGCAGGCGCTCGGCTTGACCGATGAGCCGCAATGGCAGAGCCAGCGCGGGCGGATCGCCGAATTTGCGGGACTGCTGTCGATGATCTCTGGCAGTCTCGGCAAAATCGGTCAGGACGTAGCGCTTCTGGCACAGGCCGGGGATGAAATCGAGCTTGCCGGCGGTGGCGGCTCTTCCGCCATGCCGCACAAGCAGAATCCGGTTGCGGCGGAGATATTGGTGACGCTGGCGCGCTTCAACGCCGTCCAGCTCTCCGGCATCCATCAGTCGCTCGTTCACGAACAGGAGCGTTCGGGTGCTGCCTGGACGCTGGAATGGCTTCTATTGCCGCAGATGGTCGTGGCGACGGCTACATCGTTGCGTCAGGCGCTGCAATTGCTCGGGACGATCAAACGCCTGGGAGCGGCATCCTGAGTGACGTGTTGGACTAAAATCATAACCCATAAATTATGGATTGAAGCATTTATTTCATTTTACATCACCATTTCGTATGAGAAATTGGCGATGGACGAGGTTTGAAGATTGGATGCGGCTCAGAATCCGAGCTGCCGGGAGGAGAAAAAGAATGAAACGGTTTGTCTTGGCCGCCATCGCGGCCGTTGCCCTTGGCGGCGCTGCCTATGCCGATACCATCAAGGTCGGTGTCATCGGACCTTTCTCGGGGCCGTTTGCGTTGCAGGGCAAGAATTTCAAGGCCGGCATCGATGCCTATATGGCCATGAACGGCAAGAAGGTCGGCAATGACGAGGTGGAGGTGATCTACCGCGACGTGCCGCAGGCTGACCCCGCCCAATCGAAGGCGCTAGCGCAGGAGCTGGTCGTCAAAGAGAAGGTTCAGTATCTCGCCGGCTTCTATTTCACGCCGGATGCGATGGCGGTGACGCCGATCCTCAAGCAGGCCAATGTGCCGATGGTGATCTTCAATGCCGCGACATCGGCAATCGTCACCAAGAGCCCGCTTGTGGTGCGCACCTCCTTCACGACCTGGCAGACCTCGACCCCGATCGCCAAGGTCGCCTATGACGGCGGTGTAAAGAAGGTCATCTCTGTTGTCAGCGACTACGGCCCCGGTGTCGACGCCGAAAATGCCTTCAAGGCCGGTTTCGAGAAGCAGGGCGGCGAAGTGGTGCAGGCGATCCGTATGCCGCTGTCGACTAACGATTTCAGCCCGATCATGCAGCGCATCAAGGATTCCGGCGCGCAGGGCGTCTTCGCCTTCCTGCCGTCCGGCCCGACGACGCTTGGTTTCGTCAAGGCCTATAATGAAAACGGCCTGAAAGCTGGCGGCATCAAGCTGTTTGCGCCCGGCGATCTGACGCAGGAATCCGACCTGCCGGCGCTAGGTGACGCGGCCCTCGGCATGCAGACCACGTTCCACTATGCGATTTCGCACGACTCGCCTGAAAACAAGGCTTTCGTTGCTGCCGCCGACAAGGCGATCGGAAATCCGGCCGAGCTGACATTCCCGGCGGTCGGTGCTTTTGATGGCATGCACGTCATCTACAAGATGATCGAGGCGACCGGTGGCAAGCAGGATGCGCAGAAGGCCGTCGATGCCGTGAAGGGCCTCTCCTGGGTCAGCCCGCGCGGTCCGGTCACCATCGACGCCGACAGCCGCCATATCACGCAGAACATATATCTGCGCGAAGTCGCCAAGGGCGATGACGGCAAATACTACAACAAGGAGATCCAGACCTTCGAAAAGCAGGGCGATCCCGGCCTTGCGGCAGCGAAGTAGGACGCTCTCACCGCTAGCTCCCATCTGAGCGGAATTTGCTTCTGCTCAGATGGAGCCCGAAGGTCGGCGCCACAACAACCGGACCAGTCATATCAATGCAAACCGTGCTCAGCATAGCAGTCGATGCCCTCGCTTACGGCATGGTGCTGTTCGTGATTTCCATCGGCCTTTCAGTGACGATGGGGTTGATGCGCGTCGTCAATCTCGCCCACGGCGCCTTCGCCATGATCGGCGGCTATATCGCCTCCTATGCGACGCGGGATCTGGGGCTTGGCTATGGTGTGGCGGTGTTGCTGGCCGTAGTCGGCACCGTCATCATTTCGATCCCGATCGAGCGGCTGCTTTACCGGCGCATTTACGGCGCCCCGGAACTGACGCAGGTGCTGATGACCATCGGCATCACCTTCTGCATCATCGGCATTGCAAACTATGTCTTCGGCCCGACCTTGAAGACCATACCCCTGCCGGGCAACCTGCAAGGGTCCGTCGACCTCGGCTTCCGCACCATCGGCACACATCGCATCTTCGCGATCGTCTGTGGTCTCATCGTCGCACTGGCGCTTTGGTACACGATCGAGAAGACCTCGTTCGGCGTCAAGCTGCGCGCCTCTGTCGACAATGCCTCGATGGCGGCCGCCCTCGGCGTGCGCACAGAGATCGTCTACGCCGTCAGCTTCGCGGTTGCCGTCGGGCTTGCCGCCTTCGGCGGCGTCGTGGGTGCCGAGTTGCTGCCGGTCGAGCCCTATTATGCCCTGCGTTACATGGTGACTTTCCTCGTCGTCGTCTCGGTCGGTGGCGCAGGCTCCATTTCCGACGCGCTCTTAGCCTGCCTTATCCTCGGCTGCATTGATACAACAGGCCGTTACCTCATGCCCGAATATGGCGAGTTCTTCTTCTATCTCGCCGTCATTGCCATCATCTGCGTTTTCCCGCGCGGCTTTGCCGGGAGGTTGAAGTAATATGGCGCTGACGACCCTGCAAAGAGAGGCAATCCCGGCCGTGACGAGACACCGTACTCTTGGACAGGATGGGATTGCGGTCGCCGTTATCGTGGTCTTGGCCGCCGCTGGCTATATCCTGTTTCCGGACAATCTGGCGCTTCTGACGCGTTTGATCGCCATTGCCCTGCTGGTTCTGTCGCTCGATCTTGTCACCGGCTATTGCGGCGTGGCGACACTCGGCCATGCCGCCCTCTTTGGCGCCGGCGCCTACGCAGCCGGCATTGCCTCGGCGCATTACGGCATCAACGATCCCCTGCTGATGACGCTTGCCGGCATCGTCGGCGGCGCGGTCGCCGGGCTCATCTGTTCGGTCGTCATTCTGCGGGCTCATGGCCTGCCGCAGCTCGTGCTGTCGATTGCGCTGATCTATCTCTTCCATGAATTCGCCAACAAGGCCTCGAGCTGGACCGGCGGTAGCGACGGGCTGTCAGGCATTTCCCCGGACCCGCTGTTCGGAAGTTTCGAATTCGATCTCTACGGCCATACGGCCTATCTCTACGGCGTCGCGCTCCTGCTCATCGTGCTCGTGTTGCTGCGCGTCCTCGTGCGCTCGCCGTTCGGCATGCTCTGCCGCGGCATCCGGCAGGATCCCTTGCGTATCCGCGCCATGGGCGCTTCGCCGAAGGTGGCGCTGATCAAGATGTATGTGATTTCCGGTGCCGTTGCCGGCGTCGGCGGTGCATTGACCGCGATCTCGACCCAGGTTGTCGGGCTGGACAGCCTGTCGTTCACCCAGTCGGCCGAGGCGCTTGTCATGCTGGTGCTCGGCGGGGCGGGATCGCTGTTCGGCGCACTCGTCGGCACGTTGATCTTCATGCTGTTCGAGGACTATGTCTCCGCTGCCAATCCATTCCATTGGCTGACGATCGTCGGCGCACTGCTGATCCTCGTCGTCCTCTTCGCGCCGAAGGGCATTTACGGCACTGCTGCCGCCTATCTCGCCCGCCGCAGGGAGGTGCAACCATGAGCGTGATCTTCGAGGTCAAGAATCTGAGGAAGGCGTTCGGCGGCTTGACAGTGACCAATGACGTCAGCCTGTCCATGGCACCGGGGGATCGTGTGGCGCTGATCGGCCCGAACGGCGCCGGCAAGACCAGCTTCGTCAATCTTGTCACCGGCAATCTGCGGCCCGACGCCGGTGAGGTCCATATCGCCGGTCACAATGTGAACCGCGTTGATGCCATCGGCCGGGTCCGGCGCGGGCTGGTGCGCTCGTTCCAGGTGACGCGGCTGTTTCAGGATATGACCCCGGCCGAACATATCGGCATGGCGGTCCTGCAGCGAACGGGCCGCTCCGGCCGCATGTTCGGCAATTTCCTCTCAATGCCCGACGTCATGGCTGAGGCGGAGGAGCTGCTCGGCACGCTTGGTCTGGCCGCGCTGGCCCACCGCAAGGTCAGCGAAATTGCCTATGGCCAGCAGCGGCTTCTCGAAATCGCCGTCGCCATGGCCCTGAAGCCGAAGGTACTGCTGCTGGATGAGCCCGCCGCCGGCGTGCCGCAAAGCGATACCGGCCGTATTGAGCAGGCGCTTGCCGATTTGCCCGCGGATCTCGCGGTGCTGATGATCGAGCATGACATGGATCTGGTCTTCCGGTTTGCCAAGCGCGTCGTCGTGCTGGCCGCCGGCACCATCATCTTCGACGGTTCGCCGCAAGACGTGACGCAGGATGCGCGTGTGCGCGAAGCCTATCTCGGGAGCTACGCCAATGCCGGCCACGCCGCTTGAAGTGGAAAATCTATCGGCCGGCTATGGCCCGACGCGGGTGCTGGAAGGCGTTTCCTTTTCCGTGCCTGCCGGTGGTCGGCTTGCCGTGCTCGGCCGCAACGGCATGGGTAAGAGCACGCTGCTGGCGACACTTGCCGGCCAGACGCGCCGTTACGACGGTCGCATCCGGCTGGGTTCGTCCGAAATTGCCGGGCTGCCAAGCGCCAGGCGCGCCCATCAGGGCCTGGGTTATGTGCCGCAGACGCGCGACGTCTTCCCGACGCTGACGGTGGAGGAAAATCTCTCCGTCGGGCTGAAGGGACGGCCGAAAAGCGCGATACAGGAAGCCTACGACATGTTTCCGCGCCTGAAGGAGCGGCGAAAGAATCTCGGTGGCCAGCTGTCCGGCGGCGAGCAGCAGATGCTGTCGACCGCCCGCACGATCCTCGGCCGCCCCTCTGTGCTGCTTCTGGATGAGCCGTTGGAAGGGCTCGCGCCCGTCATCTGCGAGGAACTGATGGCGGCCTTCGCCGAACTCGCCAAAACAGGCGATATGACCATCCTGCTGGTGGAGCAGCGCATTCAGAGTGCGCTCGACTTTGCGAGCGACGTCATCATTCTGGAGCGCGGGCGGGTTGCCTGGAAGGGGACACCCGCGGCGCTCGCGCAGGATCATGATGTGGTCGAGCGCCTGCTCGGCGTGGGTGGCTTGCACTAGCACGCGCCCTTCCGGATCGCGCAATTGCGATGATTGCTCCATTTGTCGTAAACTTATCGCCTGCCTGCTTTTAGAGAGGTGCGACATGGACCGATTCACCGGCGGTTGCCTGTGCGGCAAGGTTCGAATAGTGGCGTCAGGGCACCCATATCGGGTTGGAATTTGTCACTGCCTTGACTGCCGCAAGCATCATGGCGCGCTTTTTCACGCTTCTGCGATCTTCCCTCAGGATGCGGTGGTGATCGATGGCGAAACACGCGATTACGCCGGCCGGTTTTTCTGTCCTCATTGTGGCTCGTCCGTCTTCTCGCGAAGCGCAGACGAGATCGAAGTCAATCTGGGGTCTCTGGATGCTCCCAATCAGCTGACGCCGACCTACGAGCTTTGGACCATCCGCCGCGAATCCTGGCTACCGTCGTTTTCGCTTGCCAGACGATACGATTGCGAACGTGAGGGAGCAGGCCGCTCGGAGGAATAGATCGGGCTCGCGGCAGGCGTTGCCCTGACAAACCGTCGTCGATGGCAGCCGCATTCGGCAATTCATGTTGACGACAAAACGTTGACGATTTATCGATATATTATCATCGTTATGAGCGTAGTGCTGCTGGAGGCGGATTTGTCGGAGAAGATTTCGGGTCGTTGGGATTTCTGGATCGATCGCGGCGGCACCTTTACCGATGTCGTCGGGCGGGACCCGTCTGGTGTCCTCCATGCCCGCAAGGTCCTGTCGGAAAATCCCGATGCCTATCGCGACGCCGCCGTTCACGGCATTCGCCTGCATCTCGGCCTCGGCAAGGGCGATCCGATCCCCGCCGATACGATCGGTGAGGTGCGCATGGGCACGACGGTCGCCACCAATGCGCTTCTGGAGCGCAAGGGCGAGCGTCTGGCTCTGGTGACCACCAAGGGTTTCCGCGACGCGCTGCGCATCGGCTATCAGGAGCGCAAGAAGATTTTCGCGACGGAGATCGTCAAGCCGGAGGCGCTTTACGAGGAGGTCGTCGAGGTCGAGGAGCGCGTGCTGGCAGACGCTACGGTCGAACTCGCTCTGGACGAGAAGGCAGCAGAGGCCGCATTGCGCGAGCTTCTCGCCAAAGGCTACCGCACTGTCGCCATCGTCTTCATGCACGCCTACAAATTCCCGGCCCATGAAGCGGCAGTCGCCCGCATCGCCCGGTCCCTCGGTTTCGAGCAGGTTTCCGTCAGCCATGAAGTGTCGCCGCTGATCAAGCTTGTCGGCCGTGGCGATACGGCTGTCATTGACGCCTATCTGTCGCCCGTGCTCGGACGCTATATCGGCCAGGTCTGCGACGAACTCGATGTCGAGCGCACCGGCGCGCGCGTCATGTTCATGATGTCGTCAGGTGGACTGACGGCAGCCGACATGTTCCAGGGCAAGGATGCCATCCTGTCCGGCCCGGCCGGCGGTGTCGTCGGCCTTGCGAAAACGGGCGAACAGGCCGGCTTCACCAATGTCATCGGTTTCGACATGGGCGGCACGTCCACGGATGTGGCCCATTTCGACGGCGAATATGAGCGCGCCTTCGAAACGGAAGTGGCCGGCGTGCGCGTACGAGCGCCGATGATGCTGATCCATACGGTTGCCGCCGGTGGCGGCTCCATCCTGCATTTCGATGGCGACCGTTTCCGTGTCGGCCCGGATTCGGCAGGCGCCTTTCCGGGGCCTGCCTGCTATCGCAACGGCGGCCCGCTGGCGGTGACCGACGCCAATGTCATGGCCGGCAAGCTCTTGCCTGAATTCTTCCCGTCGATCTTTGGCCTCAATCAGGACCAGCCGCTCGATGTCGAGACGGTGCGCGGCAAGTTCGCCGAACTCGCCGCCCGGATCGGCGATGGCCGCAGCCCGGAAGATGTCGCCGACGGTTTCATCCGCATCGCCGTTGCCAATATGGTTGAAGCGATCAAGAAGATCTCGGTCCAGCGCGGCTATGACGTGACGCGCTATGCCCTTAACTGCTTCGGTGGCGCCGGCGGGCAGCATGCGTGCCTGGTCGCCGATGCGCTCGGCATGAAGAGCATCCTCCTGCATCCGATGTCCGGCCTTCTTTCGGCTTACGGCATGGGGCTTGCCGACATCAGGGCGACGCGCCAGAAGGCGCTCGGCGTTGCCCTTGATGAAGCGGCACCGTCTGCCGTTGCTGCGCTGGGTGGCGAACTGCGCGGGGAATGCCTGCCCGAGCTTGAAGCGCAGGGTGTTCCCGCAAACGAAATCAAGACAGTTCAGCGCGCCCATATCCGTTATGCCGGTACCGACACCGTCCTGGCTGTCGAGACGACATTCCCTGAGATCGATGACCCCGCGCGCCTGCGCGGCGAATTCGAGACGCTGCACAAGCGGCGCTTCGGTTTCGTCGCCGAGGACAAGCCGCTGGTCGTAGAGGCGGTCGAGATCGAGACCATCGGTGGTGCCGCCGCCGAAATCGCCGTTCAGCGCGATGAAGCGGGCGAGGGCGAGGCGGACGCAGCACTGCGTGCCTCTTTCTATTCCGGTGGCGCAAGCCATGACGCCGCGGTCGTTTTGCGCCAGGCGATCGTACCCGGCCAGACTGTCACGGGCCCTGCCATCATCATCGAGCCGAACCAGACCATCGTCATTGAGGATGGTTGGCAGGCGCAGTTGACCGCCAGGGACCATATCGTTCTCAAGCGCATCAAAGCCCTGCCGGAGCGCAGCGCCATCGGTACCAAGGCCGACCCCGTCATGCTGGAGATCTTCAACAATCTCTTCATGTCGATCGCCGAGCAGATGGGCATGACGTTGCAGAACACGGCCTATTCGGTCAACATCAAGGAGCGGCTGGATTTCTCCTGCGCCGTTTTTGACGCGGAAGGCAATCTCGTCGCCAACGCGCCGCATATGCCCGTGCATCTGGGCTCCATGGATGCGTCCGTTGCAACGGCGATCCGCGAAAACCCCGTCATCCATCCGGGTGACGTCTTCCTGATCAATGCGCCCTATAATGGCGGCACGCATCTGCCCGACCTTACGGTCTGCACGCCGGTCTTCGATGATGCCGGCAAGCGCATCCGCTTCTGGGTCGCCAGCCGCGGCCATCATGCCGATATCGGCGGCATCTCGCCGGGTTCGATGTCGCCGCTTGCGACCCATATCGAGGAAGAAGGTGTCTATATCGACAATTTCAAGCTGCTCGATCGCGGACGGTTCTGCGAGGCGGAACTGGCGAAGCTGCTGACGGGTGCACGCTATCCGGTGCGCACGCTCGCGCAGAATGTCAACGATCTGAAAGCCCAGGTCGCCGCCAACGAAAAGGGCGTCGCTGAGCTCAAGAAGATGATCGTCCATTTCGGCGAGGAGGTCGTCGACGCCTATATGGGTCACGTTCAGGACAATGCCGCCGAAAGCGTGCGCCGCGTTCTCGACCGCCTGCCGGATGGCGAATTCAGCTATGAGATGGATCAGGGCTGCAAGATCGTCGTCAAGATCTCGATCGACAAGGACAAGCGCGAGGCAACGGTCGATTTCACCGGTACTTCGCCGCAGCGCGCCGACAATTTCAATGCGCCGCAGCCGGTGACGCGCGCTGCCGTGCTCTATGTCTTCCGTGTTCTGGTCGAGGCCGATATTCCGATGAATGCCGGTTGCCTCAGGCCGATCCGCATCGTCATCCCCGAAGGCACCATGCTGACGCCGAAATATCCGGCCGCCGTCGTTGCCGGCAATGTCGAGGTGAGCCAGGCCGTGACAAACTGCCTGTTCGGAGCGGTCGAAACGCTTGCGGCAGCACAGGGCACGATGAACAACCTCACCTTCGGCAATGATGCCTATCAGTACTACGAGACAATCTGCTCGGGCGCGCCGGCCGGCCCTGGTTTCCATGGTGCGGATGCCGTGCATACGCATATGACCAACTCGCGTCTGACCGACCCGGAAATCCTGGAAACCCGCTTTCCGGTGGTGCTCGAGGATTTCCACATTCGTCCCAACTCGGGCGGCCAGGGCAAATGGAATGCCGGCAACGGCACGCAGCGCACCATTCGCACCCGCGAGAAGCTGGAATTCGCCGTGCTTTCGGGACATCGCCGCGTCGCGCCCTTCGGCGTCAAGGGCGGCGAGCCGGGCCAGACCGGGCGCAACTATGTCCGGCGCAATGACGGCACGATCGATGAGCTGATAGGCTCTGCCCATACGGTGCTCGATGCCGGTGAAGCCTTCACCGTGGTTACTCCCACGGGTGGCGGCTATGGCAAACGGGACGAATAGAGGCGTTGCTGCGTTTGCAGATGCATTGATCCGGATCTAAGGAGTTTTCGGGTGACTTCTGAGGAAAAGAGTAGGCCGCGCGAACTGATCGTCTCGTCCGCACATCTTGCGGACGGCAGTTCGCCGGCCTTGTCCGAGCTTGAATATGGGTCGATCCTGTTTTCCCATGCTTTCAATCGGTGGTTGGTGCGTTGCATGGCTGCCGCCGGCGTGCCCGGTCTTTCGCCGACCGAGATTCTGATCATCCACTCCGTCCGCCATCGTGACAGGCCGAAGACGCTTGCCGATCTGTGCCTCGTGCTCGATATCGAAGACACCCATGTCGCCAACTATGCCATCAAGAAGCTGGAAGCGGCCGGTCTCGTCAAAAGCGGCAAGGCCGGCAAGGAAAAGACGATCCGCGTCACCGACAAGGGCTTGGAAGCGCTGAAGCGCTACACCGAAATTCGCGAGCGTTTGCTGGTGGAGGCGACCAAGGTTTCCGGGCTTTCGCAGGACGGTCTTTCCGATATTGCCTCGCATCTGAGGGCGCTCTCGGGGTACTACGAGCAGGCCGCGCGATCAGCGGCGACGCTGTAGGCTGATGGCAAGGACGAAAGTCCCTCGAAGACCTTCATGACGTATTGCTAAAGTTTATTTTTACCCGATGAGCTGAGGCCTGAAGCGAGACCTGACCCGGACACAAGTCACGGGGGCTTATCTATTTCGCCATCTCGTACCTATATTAGGTCTATGCGATCCACTGTCGGGCGTCCGACCAGGGATCTGCATCGAGCAAACGATATGATCCTGTTTTTACCACGGTACAACTTTTGGAAAATGCTGGCTTCGCACGGTGGCAAAAGTGTGCTTTTTTTGACCGAAAGGGGAATGGTGTAAAAACTTCCATGAACAACGATAGTTTCGAGCTGAAATTTTGGGGCGTGCGGGGAAGCATACCTGTATCGGGACCGGAATTTGAGCGGTACGGCGGCAATACGTCGTGCATAGAGTTAAGACATGACGGCAGGCACATTCTATTCGACGCCGGAACAGGGCTGCGCGAGGCGGCCGTATCGCTTGCAAAGGAAGGGGTTCGCAACATCGATCTCTTCTTCACGCACTCGCACTACGACCATATCATCGGTTTGCCGTTCTTCAGTGCCATCTATGATCCTAGGGTCAGCGTCGATCTCTGGTCGGGCCATCTGGCCGGCAAGACGACGACACGGCAGATGATCGGCCAGTTCATGCGGCCGCCATGGTTTCCTGTCGAACCCGATATCTGTCGCGCGACGATGAACTTTCGCGATTTCACCGCCGAGGACACACTAAAGCCGCATCCAGGCATCGTCATGCATACGGCCCGGCTGAACCATCCCGGTGGTTGCATCGGCTATCGCATCGAATGGTCTGGCCGGGTGATCGCCATGATCTACGATACCGAGCATGTGGCCGGCAAACTCGATGAGACCGCGCTTGCGCTGATGGCCGATGCCGATCTCGCCATCTATGATGCGACCTATACCGAAGGGGAAATGCCGAAGCATCTGGGCTTCGGACATTCCACCTGGCAGGAAGGCGTCAAGCTTGCCAAGAAGGCCGGCGTCAAGCGCCTTGCCCTCTTTCACCATGCGCCGGCGCGCACCGACGCCGAACTGGACGAGCTGCAGCGAGACGCGCAGAAGAGTTTCCCCGGCGCGTTCATGGCCTTTGACGGGCAATCGCTGCAGCTCTGAATGCTTCCGTGCGACGCCCTGATCCGTAAATGGCGGCTAACGCACGAAATTGCCGACCGGCCGCCATTCTATGGCGGCATGGCCGGCCGTTTCCTCAAACAACGCCTCGACGAAAGACCATGCGAGGGTGTCATGCACCAGATGGTGCGTCATCACGCCGATCGGCTCGTCATTGCCGTCGAAGCGGTTCTGGAGTTCTTCCACCAGCCGTGCGATCAATCCTTCGTGTGGAAGGCCGCCGCGCACGCCGTGCCACCTCATGATGTCGATATGGGTATTGACCAGCGTGATCGGTGCCTCCTTCGCCAGGCCGAAGACGGAGACGGCGCGGTATCCGAAGGGCGCCAGGTGAGGCAGCAATGCATCGTCGATGCGGTTCCACGGCGGCACCAGCATGGCCAGAAACTGCGCGGGATAAAGCGCCTTCAACTTGTCGAAGCCGCGATGCAGCTCATCGAGCACAGCAGCCTGTGGCCGATGCAGGCCGAGTTCCTGCTTCTTCGTCTCATCCGGCGCATAGTTCTGATGCATCCAGCCATGAACGGTGACGGTGACGCGGCTTTGGCCTGCCAGGCGTTCCGCCAGCGGCTCCCCGGTCGGTCCGGGAATGACGGCCAATGCCATCGGCACATCGAAGCGATCGGATAATGACAATAGCTGGTCGAGGGCAGGGGTGGGTTCGATGGCGTCGTCGTCCCGGAACCAGAACTTCGCCTTGCGTCCCGCCTCGGTCCAACGGCGCAACTCATCGCGCAAGGGCTGCCAGTCGGCTCTATCGCTCATAATAGGTGTCTCCCAGATGTTTCCGAAGAATGGTTTCAAGCTGCTGCGATGCCGCGCCCAGGGAGCGCTTCTCATGCACGAATCGGTGCGCTGCTTCGGCCATGGTTCGCCGTTGCGTATCGTCGTTCAGAAGTTGGGCAATGGCGTCCGCATAGGCTCCAATATCGCCCGCCGGCGTCAGCAGGCCCGTCGCACTGGCCATGACTACTTCCGGCACGCCTGCCGTCGCCTGCGCCACCACAGGCAGACCGGCTGCCTGCGCCTCGAGATAGGCGAGGCCATAGGCCTCGTTATTGCCTGGCCAGACATAGATCCCTGCGGCCGCAAGCTCCGTTGCAATCTCCGAAGCCGTGCACTCTCCGCGCCAGATGATCCGGTCGTCATCGAAAGTTGAAAACAGGACTCTTACCTCGGCGCGCATCGGTCCGTCGCCGATGACGGTCAGGGTCCAGTCCTCATTGCGGATGAGGTCGAGCGCCTTGGCCAGCATGACGTAGCTGTCGAATTTGTCGCCCTTGCGCAGCATAGCGACACTGATCAGTCGTCGCGGGTCTGGGGATGAGGGTGGCTGCGCAAATAGTGATGTCTCTATGAAAGGCAGGAATCGCTCGTAGCGACCATCGGGGATCGCGTCCACAAGGCCGATCCGGTCCCGCTCGGTGAAGCACAGATTGACGGCGGCCAGACGCACCGCATCGGCGATCAGCCGCTGGTTTTCGCCCCAGCCATTGTCGTCATGGCGCCTGGAGTAGGAGGCTTCGGCGGTGACATAGGGTATGCCGAGCTTCTTGGCGATGGGTGGGCCGATGAGATCCGGTGTCTTGTAGTAGGGGTGGTAGGTGAACCAAAGGTCGGGCGATGACTGGCTTTGCCAGCCGTGGAGCAGCCGGCTCACCTCACCCTCTGCCTGCCGGGCGACCTCGCCACGAGGTCCTGCGTCCGGGGTTGCCGTAAAGCTGCGCAGCTCCGATGCGACTTCGACCTCGTGCCCGGCCATTCCAAGCGCCGCTATGATCTGCCGCGCCATCAGCCGGTCGCCGGAAGGCACTGGATGAGTGGGAGGTTTGAGCGGAGCGTAGAAGGCGATCTTCATGCTGTTGTCACATGGTTGACAATTAAGTGATGGCAGGAGCCCGGATTGTGAGAGGATTGCCCGAATTTCGACCGGTTGCGTGACAATAAGGTCCCTGCTTCAAAAAGCCGCATTCTCGACAGCGTGCGGCGTTGCGGCTAGATGAGTAGGCGATAACCGTTTTCGCTTCTGTTGTGAACGGACAATATACATTGGGTTTGATGACCATCGAGGCAAGAAAGCCAATCATTTCCGATCGTCTCGTGCGCAAGTTCCGCCTTGGCTCCGGCTTGATCGTTTTCAGCTTTGTGATCATGCATCTGGCCAATCACTCTCTGGGCCTCATTTCCCTCAGCATGGCCGAGCGTGCACAGCATTGGTTCATGGCCGTGTGGCGCAATCCCGTCGGCACGGTTCTCCTTTACGGTGCGCTGATCGTCCATATCATGCTGGTCCTGCGGCTTCTCTACAGGCGCCGCACACTGGTCATGCCCCCAGGCGAAGCTTTTCAGATCGTCACCGGCCTGCTCGTACCTCTTCTCCTCATCGATCACATCGTGGCCACGCGTATCGTGCATGATGTTTACGGCTATCACGATACCTACAAGGCGATCGTCCGCACGCTGTGGCTCACATCGCCGGCGAGCGGCGTACGCCAGGCGTTTCTGCTTGTTATCATCTGGGTTCACGGCTGCATCGGCGTTCATTTCTGGCTGCGTTTTCGCCCCTGGTACATGACGATCTCCCCCATATTGCTGTCCTTCGCCATCGTTCTGCCGATTCTAGCGTTGCTCGGCTTTGCCGCTATGGGCAAGGTCGTCACTCATGAGGCGGCGCAGGAGGACGAGCGCGGCTATCCTGGCGGCTATTACAGCGACGTGCGCAGCCTTGGCGAGAGGGGCTCCGTTCCCGGTGGTCAGATTGCCGATGCCCTCTGGCCTTATCGTGCCGGATTTTACGGGGCATTCAGCCTGTCGATCGTCGGTCTCTTCGCCTTTCGCGCACATCGCAGGGTGCGCGAGCGCCAGTTTCAGGTCGCCATTCGCTATGCGGGTGGCGAGGTCGTGCAAGCGCCCCGCGGCTTCAGCGTGCTGGAGGCGAGCCGTCTTGGCGGGATCCCGCATTATTCGGTCTGCGGCGGCAAGGGCCAATGCTCCACCTGTCGCGTTCAGGTCATCGAGGGCGCCGAAAACCTGCCTCCTCCCGAGCCGCTTGAGCAAAAGACGCTGAACCGCATTGGCGCCACGCCGGATGTCAGGCTTGCCTGCCAGCTGCGACCGACGGGAAATATCAGCGTCGTGCCGCTGTTGACGCCCATGGCCGAGGCGACGATCCCGGTCTACACGCAGGCCGCAAGCCCCGGTCGCGAACGTGATATCGTCGTGTTTTTCTGCGATCTTCGACATTTCACCGCGTTGACGGAAGAGCGTCTGCCCTTCGACATCGTCTTCCTGCTCAATCGCTATTTTGCGATCGTCGGTCGCATCATCGAGGAGAATGGCGGCCGGATGGACAAGTTCATCGGCGACGGTGCCATGGCGCTCTTCGGTCTTCGCACCACTCCCAAAGAGGCAAACCGTCAGGCGCTGAAGGCGGCGGCGGCGATTCTGCGGGAAATCGACAAGCTCAGTGCCGAATTGGCGGACGAACTGGCGGCACCTCTCGAAATCGCCATCGGTCTTCACACCGGTTTGGCCGTGGTCGGTTCGATGGGATATGGCAGCGTCAAGAACGTGACGGCGATAGGCGATACCGTCAATGTTGCCAGCCGTCTGGAAAGCGTCGCCAAGGAGTATAACACCGCCCTTGTCTTTTCGGAGCCGGTGGCACGGCTTTCGGAAATCGACGTCGACGGTGTCGAGAGCCGCGAGATTGCCGTTCGAGGTCGTGGCGAGCCCCTGCGGGTCTACATCGTCTCGAAAGAGGCAAGCACCCGCTTCGCCTGAGGTTGCTGGCTTGGCCGCACCGCATGATATCACCCGTTTGCAACGCAAGAGCGCTGGTGTAGGGAAGGCGCATGTTCGACCGCAAGATCCTCACCAGAAAATATTGGCGGCGCGCCTTCCGCAACAAGCGGGATGCGATTGCCACCCGTCTGTTCGACACACGCCTCGGCCGCGATATTCTCGTCAGCGCTCTTGGACCACGGGTCAAGAGCATGACGGTCGATTGCGGCGACCATATCCTGAGCTTTTCGCCGGCCGACTACATTGGCCGCAAGGTCTTTCGCAAAGGGCATTTCGAGCGCGATCATGTCGACCGGCTGCTGAGTGTGCTGCGCGAACGTGGCCTGTTGCGCAAGGGCACGACACTGCTGGAGCTCGGCGGCAATATCGGCACGCAGACCTGCTATTTTGCGCTCAGTGGGGTCTATGGCCGCATTGTCAGCGTGGAACCGGACCCTCGTAATTTTCGGCTGCTGTCGGTGAACATAGCCGATAATCGGCTACAGGAGATGGTCACGGCGGTCAACTGCGCCGCCGGCGATCGTGGCGGGCAGCTCGATTTCTACCTCAACCACAAGAATCACGGCAAGAGCAGCGCCTTGCGCCAAAGCGCGAGCGACGAAAGGATCTCGGTTCCGGTCAGGCCCGTTACCGACATTCTCCTCGAGGCTGGCGCAGATCCGGCCAATGTCGGGCTGATCTGGATGGATATCGAGGGCTATGAGCCGGTCGCATGCCGGTCGATGCAGGCGCTGATGGCCCGCAGGGTGCCGCTCTACATGGAATTCACGCCGGCCTTCTACGGCAAGGATCAAGCCGAAGCATTCGTCAGCGATCTTGCCAGCCACTACAGCGAATGCCTTGCCTTCTTCGAAGACCGGGAACAGGCCATGAAGGTCGTGGATCTTCCGACCGAAGGCGAGCAGTTCGATGTGCTGTTTCTGCGCTGAACCTATTTGCGTCGATAGATGAAATAGCGCCCTTCCTTGACGCTATCGGGTAGGGGCAACGCCTGGAGATCGGGGTGTTCGAGAGGCAGGCCGCTAACCGCAAAGCCACCTGATGCCAGCACGCCGGCCATGGTCTGTGGAAGCCACGTCAGTGTCACGGCATCCTTGTCTTCGTAGCCGGTGCCGATATCGGCATGGGCAAGCGAGGCACCTGAACCGATGAATTCGCTCGCCGTATCCTTGATTTCACCGAGAACGAGGTCGTCCGCCGCAGGCATCGAGGGGCCATAGGCGTTGACGGCACGATCGAAGGCTATGATGCGGCGATCGGTGAAAAGTTCGCGCAGATGGTCGAAGGTGCGGCCATTGCCGAGGCCGAGTTCCAGCACGGGGCCATCAAGCGTCCGGACATCGTCGGCTACGGCATTGAGGATGTCGCGCTGTGCGCTCAGGCGGCGAATGAAACTATCCAGGCGGCTCATCGTATCTGTCTTATCCTTGGCGTTCTGATGCCTCTTGCCCAGTCGACCTAGCACGGGCCACATCGTCGCGTCGACCGTCGGCTGGTTTTTCGGCACATTTGCTGTAGGGATAGATTGTCGCGGCGCTCGTGAAAGGAGGAACTGTCATGGTCGAGCCATCCAACGATGATTTCTTCCATAAATTGGCGGTTTTCACGCGTTTCGAGGGCGTTACCGACAGCAACAATTACAGGCCTCTGCCGGACGGCTGGCTTCTGGCTGTCGCCGACATCGTCAGCTCGACAAAGGCCATTGCCTCCGGTCACTATAAATCCGTGAACATGGCCGGCGCCAGCGTGATTTCCGCCGTGCTCAACGCATTGGACAAGGGCGATTATCCCTTCGTCTTCGGCGGCGACGGTGCCCTGGTCGCCATTCCTCCGTCAGGAGAGGCGCGGGTTCGGCAGGCTCTGGCGGCGGTGCGGAGCTGGGTCAAGGAAGAATTGCAGCTGGATCTGCGCACCGCGCTCGTGCCCATGTCGGCGGTTCGCGGCGAAGGTCTGGATGTGATGGTCGCTCGCTTCGGCCCCAGCGAATATGTCTCCTATGCCATGTTTCTGGGCGGCGGCACGAGCTGGGCTGAACAGCAGATGAAGGCCGGCAATTTCATCGTCGAGGCGGCAGCGCCGGAGGTACGGCCGGATCTGACGGGCCTATCTTGCCGCTGGAATCCGATCAAGGCACACAATGGTGAGATCGTCTCGATCATTGCGGTTCCCGGCGAGAGCGGCAACAGCGCGAAGTTCCAGCAGCTCGTCGCCGATATCATCGCTATTTCCAGAGAACAGAGCCGTGATGGCCATCCTGTACCGGCTGAAGGTCCGACGACGGCGCTGATTTTCGGCGGTATCGACATGGAGGCGCGCGCGCTGGCATCTGTCGCCAATCGCTGGCGGCGCAAGCTCGCCATTGCCGCCCAGATCGCTCTCGTCTGCATCCTCGATAAGTTCAGGCTCCGTATGGCGGCGTTCGACCCCAAGGTCTACAGGAGCGATATCGCCATGAACTCCGATTTTCGTAAATTCGACGATGGTCTGAAGATGACCATCGATGTCGATGCGGTGCAGCTCTCGCATATCGAAGCGCTGCTGCGTCAGGCCGAGGCGGAGGGTGTATGTCGCTATGGGTTGCATCGGCAGGACAGCGCTTTGATGACCTGTTTCGTGCCGACGCCGCTGATGCGCGACCACATGCATTTCATCGACGGGGCAAGCGGCGGTTATGCCATGGCCGCCATGGCGTTGCGCGGCAAGGGCGTATCCGAGCTGGCCGCCAGCGAATGATGTTTTCATTGCTGGAGCGGTGCGGCATTTTGCCGGCTATTTCATCCTTGAGGCAATTTTATCGTCTGAACTCGCTTTTTTCCCATTGTTTCAGCGGTATGTTCGCCTTATCTGAAAGAGAACAAAACGAGAGTCGGCGATTTTCGCGGCTGTGTTCTGCTGGACTTCCTGGGCGCCGGGCGCGGGGAAGTATGGCAAAATCCTTTTTGGTGTCGGCACAAATCGGGTTGCCCGAACAAGAGTGCCGCCGCCTCATATCATTGTTTCATCCGACCTGAGCCGATAGGCCGGAAGGCGTCCAAGCGGTTATTCCGGGGATTGGCGCCGGCTGCGTTGCTGGGGCGGAGCATTGATTGTAGCAAGATAGGCCGCGGGGAATAATGACTATTCATTCGACTGTTTCCGACATTCTTCTCGATAAGGTTGCAGAGTGGCTCACGCAGGCGGCGTTGACGGGTGAAAACCTCGAAAACATCGTTCGCGGCTTCTGCGAGCGCATGGCGGCGTCTGGACTTCCGGTTGCGCGCGTGCACCTGACCTTTTCGATGCTGCATCCGCTCTATGACGCGCTCGGTTTCACCTGGCGGCGGGCCGGCGGGTTGACGATCGAGGGCTACCGGCATGTCAACGAGAAGCCGGAGCGCTTCGTGCAGAGCCCCTATTTCTACCTTCTGTCCAACAATCTTCAGCATCTACGTCGTCGGATAGACGTAGATGGCGCTGTGGAGTTTCCGATTTTCGACGATCTGCGCAAGGAAAAGGTCACCGATTACCTGGCTTTCGTGCAAACCTTCGGCGCCGGCTCGGTGCAGGGCATGATGGGCTCCTGGTCCACCGACAGCATCGGCGGCTTCAGCGAAGAGATGATCGGCGCGCTGATGCGCATGCAAAATCATCTTGCCATGGCCGCCAAGATGGCGGTTCTCGGCAGGCTCGCCAACAACATGCTGACGACTTATCTGGGCGGCGATGCCGGCAAGCGCGTCTTGAACGGCCAGATCCGCCGTGGTGACGGCGAGACGATCCGTGCCGCGTTGGTCATGGGCGACATGCGGCAATCCACTGTCTATGCCGAAAAAGAGGGGCGACAGGCCTATATCGATACGCTGAACGAATTCTTCGACGCGATCGCCGCGCCATTCAACCGCAATGGCGGCGAGATCATGAGCTTTCTCGGCGACGGATTTCTCGCCGTCTATCCCTGCGGCCGACACAAGGACCCATCCAGGGTTGCGTGCGAGGCCGCCCTCTCGGCCGTTTTCGAGGCTCAGCGCCGCGTCATCGCGTTGAACAAGGATCGCCAGGCCCGCAGCCTGAGCGAAGTGCGCTACGGCATCGGCCTGCATGTCGGCAACGTCATGTTCGGCAATGTGGGATTGAAGGATCGCCTAACGTTCTCGGCTTTTGGCGCTGCCGTCAACGAGGTGGAGCGGCTGCAAACATTGACGAAGAAATACGCGACGGAAGTCGTCGCGAGTCAGGCATTTTCCGGCTACACCGACTGCGAATGGGGAACACTCGGCGAAGAGAAGCTGAGAGGTGTGCGCCAGCGCTTTACCGTCGTCTATCCGAAGGCCGCCTCCGTTGGCGCCGGCCCGGCAGCGATTTTCGACGAAGCGGCGCCGGATGGTCTGTCAGAGGCCGAACAGGTCATTCTGTTGCACAGGGATGCCAAGAAGTTCGAGAGCCGTCTTCAAGTCGAAAACTTCGCTTCGTAACCTTCGCTGCCCGCCGGTTCAGCATAAGCCGATATATCACTGGAAAGACGACAGTTTTTTAACAGTCTCCCCACCACTTTGACCAGCTAGACACCCGTTATGGCCTACGTTAGTGTGCCGTATAAGGCCACAAAGGTCATGTGAGCGGGAAGTAATATGTATGGCGTCAGGGACTGATCTACTGCGTATTGAGAACCTCGACGTTTCGTTCTCGCTGTATGGGGACAAGCTGGACGTCGTGAAGAGCGCCAGCTTGAGAGTACTTCCAGGCAAGGTCACGGCATTGGTCGGCGAATCCGGTTCCGGAAAGTCGATCATCAGCCAGTCGATCATGGGAATCCTCCCGACTCCCGCGAAGGCGTCGGGCCGCATTCTGTTCACCGATCCGCTTAACGGCAAGACGACCGATCTTCTCCAACTGCCGCGTGATGGCGCGGAAATGCGCAAGCTGCGTGGCGCTCGCATGGCCAAGATCTTTCAGGAGCCGATGACCTCGCTGTCGCCGTTGCACACCGTCGGCAATCAGATCAGCGAGGCGCTCCGCATCCATAGCCCAGGCATCAGCAGGGCGGAGCAGCGTGAGAAGACCGAAGAGATGCTGAGCCTCGTCGGCTTTCAGGATCCCTACCACACCTTCGACATGTATCCCTTTCAGCTCTCGGGCGGGATGCGCCAGCGCGCGATGATCGCGATGGCGCTGATCTGCAACCCGGCGCTGTTGATCGCCGACGAGCCGACCACGGCGTTGGATGTTACCATCCAGGCGCAGATTCTGGGTCTGCTGCGCAATCTCCAGAAGACGCTCAACATGGCGATGCTCTTGATCACCCATGATCTCGGCGTTGTCGCCAACATGGCCGATGAGGTCGTCGTTATCTATCACGGCGAGATCATGGAAGCGGGCCCCGTCGAGGAGATTTTCCGTCGACCTCAGCATCGCTACCTCAAGGCGCTGATGACCGCGGTGCCGCATTTCGACATGAAGCCGGGAGAGCGGTTGAAATCCCTGCGCGATGTTCCGGTCAATCTCGGAACATTTTCCGGCAAGAAGAAGCTTATCGTTGGCGATACGAGTACCATCGGCACGGCGCCCGAAGTGCTGCTCAGCGTGCGCAACCTGACGAAAACCTTCAGCTCCAAGGCCGGCGGTCTGTTCGGGCGGCGGGATGGCACGAAGTTTCGCGCCGTTGACGATGTCAGCTTCGACATCCGCCGCGGCGAATGTCTTGGGTTGGTCGGCGAAAGCGGCTGCGGCAAGACGACGGTCAGCAAGATCCTGATGCGGGCGATCACCGCCGACACCGGCTCGGTGAGCTTTGACGATGGCAGCGGCAAGATCGATGTCCTCTCCGTCAAGCGCGGGGAACTGATGGATCTGCGCACCAAGATACAGATGGTTTTCCAGGATCCCGTCTCGTCCCTCTCTCCTCGCATGACGATTCGCAATATCCTGAGCGAGCCCCTGGAGATCCATGGGCATGGCGATAGCGCCGAGCGCAAGGAAAAGGTCAAGGCGCTGATGCAGGCGATCGGGCTCGATAAGCATTATCTGAGCCGCTATCCTCACAGCTTTTCCGGTGGCCAGCGCCAGCGCATCGGCATCGCGCGTGCCCTGGCACTCGGGCCGAAGCTTCTGATCCTGGATGAGCCGGTCTCCGCGCTCGATGTTTCGGTACAGGCGCAGATCCTCAATCTTCTCAAGGATTTGCAGAAGGAGCTCGGCCTGACCTATCTGTTCATTTCCCACAATCTGGCGGTTGTCGATTACATGGCCGACCGGATTGCTGTGATGGCGCGTGGCCGTATCGTCGAAATCGCGCCGCGCGAGATCATCCTGCGCGACCCGGTCCATCCCTATACGCGCTCGCTGCTTGCAGCCGTCCCGTTCCCCGATCTCGATCGTCCGTTGGATTTCTCTGCGGTGAACAGCGAAGGGCCGGCAGCCCGACAAAAATGGGGACCGCAATTTTCCGAAGGAGGGGATGCGGACCTGGCCTATGCGGATCTGGGCGGAGGGCATTTCGTTCGTGCCCGCCGAGGCGCCGATATCGAGGAGCTGCGCACATGGTAACCCGCCGAACCTTTCTCGGTCTGCTGGCCTCGACCGTGCTTCCGGCGCCTGTTATCGCGGCGGATGTCGATAACGAGCCCGATTATCTGGCCGATTGGCTCAGGGCAGGCCAGATGCCGCATCTTGCCAAGCGCCTGCCGAAATTTCCACGCATCGTCAACGTCGCTGCGATGGGGCGAACCCCGGGCCATTATGGCGGCTCGGTGCGCACCATCATCGGCAGCCAGAACGATCTCCGTTTCATGACGGTCTATGGCTATGCCCGTCTCGTCGGATATGATCGTACGCTGACGTTGCAGCCGGATATCCTGGAATCCTATTCCGCGGTTAATGATACGGTCTTCACCTTCAAGCTGCGTGACGGACATAAGTGGTCCGACGGACATTCCCTGACGGCGAACGATTTCCGGTATTGGTGGGAAGACGTCATCCTCAACAAGAAGCTGACGCCTGGCGGCGGCGCGCTCGAATTGCGCCCGCACGGCAGCTTGCCGCGTTTCGAGGTGCTTGATGAGCTGACGGTGCGCTATTCCTGGGATGATCCCAACCCGGATTTCCTGCCGAGCCTCGCCGCACCACAACCGCTCGTCATTCTCGGGCCCAGCCATTATCTGAAGCAGTTCCACGACAAATATCAGGATAGCATTCGTCTTTCCGCGCTGATGCAGGAAAAGCGGGTGAAGAAATGGCAGGATCTCCACATCAAGATGGCGCGATCCTATCGACCGGAAAATCCCAACCTGCCGGTGCTCGACCCCTGGAAGAACACGACCGCGCCGCCCGCCGAACAGTTCGTCTTCGAGCGCAACCCGTATTTCCATCGCGTCGACGAGAACGGGCGGCAGCTGCCTTATATCGATCGGTTCATCCTGAACATCAGCTCGTCGGCGATCATTGCAGCCAAGACCGGCGCCGGGGAAAGCGATCTGCAGGCGACCGGGATCGATTTCAACGATTACACCTTCCTGAAGGAACGGGAGAAGCTTTATCCCATCAAGGTCAATCTCTGGAAGGCGGCGCGCGGTTCGCGCGTTGCGCTCTTCCCGAACCTGAACAGCGCCGATGCGGTATGGCGGGACGTACTGCGTGACGTACGGGTGCGGCGCGCATTGTCTCTGGCGATCGATCGGCACGAGATCAACATGGCCGTCTTTTATGGTCTTGGAACGGAAAGTGCGGATACTGTTTTGCCGGACAGCCCGCTTTACAAGCCGGAATATGCCGCGGCCTGGATCTCCCATGACCCCGATCAGGCCAATGCGCTGCTGGATGCGGCTGGCCTCGACAAGCGCGACGAAGATGGCACGCGCTTTCTGCCTGATGGTCGCCGCATGGAGATTACCGTGGAGACGCCGGGTGAAAGCACGCTGGATTCGGATGTGCTGGAGCTTGTCACCGATCATTGGCGCAAGGTCGGCATCGCGCTTTTCGTACGTGTTTCGCAGCGTGACATCTTCCGCAGCCGCGCCATGGGCGGCCGGATTTTGATGTCGCTGTGGTATGGCCTCGACAACGGCGTAGCGACAGCGGATATGAACCCCGGTGAACTCGCACCGACAATGGACGACCAGATGCAGTGGCCGCTCTGGGGCATGTATTATCTTTCGCGCGAGACCCAGGGGGTTGCGCCGGATGTTCCGGAAGCTGCGAAACTGGTCAAATTGCTTCGCGAATGGGAAACGGCGGCATCTTCCTTCGAGCGCGCGGAGATCTGGCATGAGATGCTGGCGACCTATACCGATCAGGTTTTCTCCATCGGCCTGATCAATGCCACGTTCCAGCCGATCGTGCATTCGGCGCGCATGCAGAATGTACCTGAAAAGGCGCTCTACGGTTTCGATCCCACCTGTTTTCTCGGCGTCTATATGCCGGACACCTTCTGGATGAAGGAGGATCGACCCAATGCTTAAATATATTCTCTGGCGCATTGCGGTGATGATCCCGACATTGCTCATCATCTCGATGCTGGTCTTCACCATCATCCAGTTGCCGCCGGGCGATTTCTTCGAAAGTCAGATTGCCGAGCTGCGCGCCCAGGGTGAGACGGCAAACCTTCAGGAGATACAGGACCTTCGTCACGAATACGGGCTCGATCAGCCCGTCGCGGTGCAGTATGTGCGGTGGGTCGCCGGCATGCTGCATGGCGATTTCGGCTATTCCTTCGAATATCAGTTGCCGGTATCGGATGTGGTCGGTGACCGCTTGTGGCTGACCATCCTGGTGTCGATGACGACGATCCTTTTGACGTGGCTGATCGCGTTCCCGATCGGCATCTATTCCGCCACCCATCAATATAGCTGGAGCGATTACAGCCTGACCTTCCTCGGGCTGCTCGGCATCGCCATCCCGAACTTCATGCTGGCGCTGATCCTGATGTATTTCGCCCAGGTCTGGTTTGGCGTGTCCATCGGCCATCTGATGGATCAGCAATATCTGTCGCAGCCGATGAGTTGGGAAAAGGCGCGCTCGATCCTCTCGCATCTCTGGATCCCCGTCATTATCGTCGGAACGGCGGGTACGGCTGGCATGATCCGCCGCCTTCGCGCCAATTTGCTCGACGAGATGCAGAAGCAATATGTCATCACCGCGCGCGCCAAGGGGCTGCATCCCTTGAGAGCGCTGGTGAAATATCCGTTGCGCATGGCGCTGAACTTTTTCGTGGCCGATATCGGGTCGATCCTTCCTTCGATCATATCGGGCGCCGAAATCACCGCCATCGTGCTGTCGCTTGAAACGACAGGCCCGATGCTGATCAGGGCTTTGCAGAGCCAGGACATGTACCTTGCCGGCTCCTTCCTGATGTTCCTGGCCTTCCTCAACGTTATCGGAGTGCTGATCTCCGATATTGCCCTCGGCTTTCTCGATCCCCGTATCCGCTTGCAAGGCAGGAGCACAAAGTGAACGTACCCCTGCCAAGCCCCGGCGCACCCATGGAGCACTATGTCTCGAGCGCGGATTTCGATCCGGATCAGTTCGAGACCATGTCTGCCGGCCAGACGCGCTACTACATGGCCTCGCAAAAGAAGCTGATGTGGTGGAAGTTCAAGAAGCACAAGCTGGCGCTCGCATCCGGCATCTTCCTGCTGCTGTGCTACGGCACGATCCTGATTGCGGAATTCCTGGCGCCTTACGGGCTGCACACCCGCAATGTCGATTACATTCACTCGCCACCGCAGGCAATTCACCTCTTCAACAATGGTGAGTTCGTCGGGCCGTTCGTCTATGGCCGCAAGATGACGCTCGATATCGATACGCTGCGCAGGGTCTATACGGAAAACCCTTCCGACGTGCAGCCGATCCGCTTCTTCTGCCGCGGCGATGCCTATCGTTTCTGGGGGCTGGTGGATTCAAACGTTCATGTCGTCTGCCCCGCCGTTGGCGGCCAGATGTATCTGCTTGGAACGGACCGACTGGGTCGGGACGTGCTGTCGCGCATCATCTATGGCGCGCGCATCTCCCTGACGATCGGTTTGATCGGCATCGCCATCAGCTTCGTGCTCGGTATCGTCATCGGGGGGCTGGCCGGCTATCACGGCGGGATCTTCGATCTTCTGGTGCAGCGGGTAATCGAGGTGCTACAGTCCTTGCCTAGCCTGCCGCTTTGGATGGCGCTGGCGGCGATCATGCCGGTGAGTTGGAGCCCGATCCTCGTCTATTTCGGCATCACCATCATTCTCGGCATCCTCGACTGGACAGGGCTCGCGCGCGCGGTGCGCTCCAAGCTTCTATCCTTGCGTGAGGAAGACTATGTGCTTGCCGCGCAGCTGATGGGTGCGCCGACGCGGCGCATCATCGGCCGTCATCTCGTGCCGGGGTTCATGTCGCATCTGATCGCTACGGCAACGATCTCGGTTCCAAGCATGATTCTCGGCGAAACAGCTCTAAGTTTCCTCGGATTAGGCCTGCGTCCGCCGATCACGAGCTGGGGTATTCTGTTGACCGAGGCCAAGAACGTCAGCGTAATCGCCTTTTATCCGTGGCTGCTTTTTCCGATGATCCCAGTGATTTTGGTCATTCTGGCGTTCAACTTTTTAGGAGATGGCTTGCGCGATGCCGCCGATCCCTACAAATAGCAGGGTGAACGGCAAAGACAGGATTGCAATTCGAGGAGCGGACGTGGATGTCGTGTGCCGACATACCACGTACATGACTTTCATCCCCCAGAGGTTTTGCCCATGAAGCGGCGCTTAGAAGATGCTCGAATCCTCATGTACAGCCACGATACGTTCGGTCTCGGCCATCTCAGGCGATGCCGCACGATCGCGCATGCGCTTGTCGAGGATTATCGCGGGCTGAACGTGCTGATTATCTCCGGCGCAACCATCGCCGGTGCCTTCGACTACCGGTCGCGCGTTGATTTCGTCAAAGTGCCGAGCGTCATCAAGCTGCGCGACGGCGAATATACGTCGATGGCAAGCCATGTCGCCCTTCAGGAAACGCTGAAGATGCGGCAGTCGATCATCCGTCATACGGCGGAAACGTTTCAGCCCGACGTATTCATCGTCGACAAGGAGCCCTTGGGGCTCAAGGGCGAGGTCGAGGAAACGCTGACCTATTTGAAGTCGCGCGGCACGACGCTGGTCCTGGGCATGCGCGATGTCATGGACGCGCCGCACCTGCTTGAGGCAGAGTGGAAGAAGAACAACGTCCTGCAGAAGATCGATCAGTACTACGATCGCATATGGGTTTACGGGCCGCCGGATTTTCACGATCCGCTGGTCGGTCTCGACGTGCCGCCCGGCGTCCGTCGGAAGATGGAGTTCGTCGGCTTTCTGCAGCGCAGCGTTTCCTCGCTGGGGACGAAGTCGGAGCATGTGCCCGACGAGGACTACATTCTGGTGACGACCGGCGGTGGCGGCGATGGTGCCGATCTGGTCGATGACGTCATCAGCGCCTTCGAGCAGGACAACTCGCTCACACACAGGACGCTAATCGTCCTCGGGCCTTACATGCCGGCCAGGGAGCGTAATCAGTTGCTGGAACGTGCCGGCAAGATTGCCTGTCTTCAGGTGATCGAGTTCGACAACAAGATGGAAGAGCTGATCGCCGGCGCCAAGGCCGTCGTCGCCATGGGTGGCTACAACACCTATTGCGAGATCCTTTCCTTCGACAAGCCTGCATTGATCATCCCGCGCACGCGGCCGCGCGAGGAGCAGCTAATCCGTGCGCAGCGGGCAAGCGAACTGGGCCTGGTCGATATGCTGCTGCCGGAAGAGTCTGCCGATCCAAGGCAGCTCGCCGCTGCCCTGAAGCGCCTGCCAACCCGCGCGCCACCCTCGGCAAGCAGCAGCAACATGCGCCTCGAAGGGCTGGTGCATATTTCGCACACGATCGGCGAGTGGTTTGATGATCGTGAGCGCTACCCGCCGCTATCGATCGTTGCCGAATAGGTTATCGGAACGTATTGATGCGAAAGAAAATACTGGTGGTCCTCAAGGGCTATCCCCGCCTGTCGGAAACCTTCATCGCGCAGGAATTGCTCGGGCTGGAAAAAGCCGGCTTTGACCTGACCTTGATTTCGATGCGCAAGCCGACGGACAAGAAGCGCCATCCGGTTCACGACGAGATCAAGGCGCGCGTGGTCTACCTGCCGGAATATCTGCACGATGAGCCGTTGAGGGTGCTGCGCGCTTTCCTTGCCGGCATCGGCAAGCCCGGCTTCAAGCCACTGTTCAAGCAATTCTGGGCCGATCTGAAACGGGACCTAACGCCGAACCGCGTGCGTCGTTTCGGTCAGGCATTGGTGCTGGCACATGAATGGCCAGACAATGGCGAGTGGCTGCATGCGCATTTCATCCACACGCCGGCTTCCGTCACCGCCTATGCCAGCATCATGACGGGTATTCCATGGACCTGTTCGGCCCACGCCAAGGATATCTGGACATCGCCGGACTGGGAGCTTTCCGAAAAGCTTGGCCGGGCCCGCTGGACAGTGACCTGCACGCGCACCGGTTTCGATCATATGCGTGGCCTGACTGAGATGCGCGATAATGTGCATCTAAGTTATCACGGCCTCGATCTCGATCGTTTCGGCTCCTTTGCGGGCGAACATTCCGCGCGAAACGGTTCGGAGATCTCCGATCCCGCACTTATCCTCAGCGTCGGCCGCGCCGTGGAGAAGAAGGGCTATGACGTGCTGTTGAGAGCGTTGGCGCTACTGCCCGGCGATCTCAACTGGCGCTTTACCCATATTGGCGGCGGCGATGGACTGGCCAAGCTCAAGGCACTTGCCGAAACGCTAGGGATTACCGATCGCATCACCTGGAAGGGGGCGCTGGCACAGGAAGACGTGCTTGCGCACTATCGGCAGTCGGATATCTTCGCACTGGCATGCCGCGTCGCCGCCGATGGCGATCGCGATGGTCTGCCGAATGTGCTGGTGGAAGCATCGAGCCAGCGCCTCGTCTGCGTCTCCACCAATATCTCCGGCGTTCCCGAATTGCTGGAAGACGGTGAGAATGGGTTCGTCGTTCCATCGGAAGATCCGCAGGCTCTCGCCGCTGCACTGGAACTCGCCATCCGCAATCCGGCGCTGCGCCACAGGCTGGGAGAGGCAGCCGAAAGGCGGGTGCGCGAGCATTTCGACTACCATGCCAGCATTCGGCAGTTGACGGGCCTGTTCGAGGAGCAGTGGCGGAAGGAAGATCAATGGCGGAAATCCGCATGACAGAGGCAAAGTCTCCTTCCTTGCGCGTTTTCTTCTATGTCCAGCATCTGCTCGGCATTGGTCATCTGGCCCGAGCCAGCCGCATCGCCAGTGCCATTGCCAGGGATGGCGGCCAGGTGACTGTCGTCACCGGCGGCCTTCCGGTGAATGGCTTTCCCGGTAATGACGTGACCTCGATCACGCTGCCGCCGGTCGTTGCCAGCAGCGCCGGCTTCTCCGGGCTTGCCGATCAATCGGGAAACCCGGTCGATGAGGCATTTCTCGCGCATCGTTCTGCCCTTTTACTAGAGGCATTTCGGCACGCGGCGCCTGATGTCGTTATCATCGAAGCGTTTCCCTTCGGGCGGCGACAGATGCGCTTCGAGCTGCTGCCACTGCTCGATGCCATCGCCAAGGCTGATCCGAAGCCAAGGCTCTACAGCTCGGTGCGCGATATTCTGCAGCAGCAGAAGAAACCGGGGCGCGATGAAGAGACAGTCGGACTGCTTCGCGATCATTTTGATGGCGTTCTCGTTCATGGAGACCCCCATTTCGTTCGGCTGGAAGAGACCTTTCCTTTGACCGAAGCCATTGCCGACAAGATCGTCTACACCGGCCTCGTTGCTCCGAGCCTGCCGCCGGAGCCTGATGAGAGCTTCGACATTGTCGTTTCGGCTGGCGGCGGGGCTGTCGGACGTGACCTCATTCGCACCTCGCTTGAGGCAGCAAGCCGCGTGGCGATCGACCGCCGCTGGCTATTGGTGACCGGGCCGAACCTGCCGGAACAGGATTTCGCCGATCTTGCCAAGGATGCGCCTGGGAATGTCGAGCTCGTCCGTTTTCGCAAGGATTTTCCGTCTTTGCTGAGGGGAGCGGACCTGTCGATTTCCCAAGCCGGCTACAACACCGTCGGCGATCTCCTCGTCACCGGCTGCCGCGCCATTCTGGTGCCCTTCACGGCCGGCGGCGAGACGGAACAGTCGGTTCGGGCCGAGCGGCTGGAAAAGCTGGGTTTGGCACTCACCCTGCCCGAAGCGGGATTGACGACGGATTTGCTTGTTGCCGCCGTGGAGACGGCATTGTCACGGGCCAAGCCACACAACCCCGATATCGACCTTGATGGTGCAGCCAGAACTTCGGCCGTCATTGGCGAGGCCTGCCGAAAGATGACGTGACGCGACGGTCGGGTTATCCTGTCGTTTTATGCTCCTAGATTCCTGCAATCTTGTGATATAAATGAAGAAATGATGAATCGGGGGGAGCGTGGACGAAAGACCGGGCGGCGTCTCTTTTCACAATGGGGCCACGCATCCGCAACAAACAATCCCGCATTTCTGCAACAGCAGTGCCGGCATCAGGCCGGCGCTGGGCCTTTGAATTTGAAAGCCTGCTATAAGCGATGGAAAAAAGCCTAGCGCGTTATATTTGGTCGAATACCCGGCTGGAGCAGATTTGGATACTGCTGGTCGTTGCGGCTTCGATGATCCCTTACTTCCTGTCCTTCGATCTGCCCAAGCAGATCGTCAACGGACCGATCCAGGGTAAGGGTTTCGAGCATCCGGGCGACACGCAGACTTTCATGCACATCGCCGTCGACGTGCCGTTGATCGGCCACATCGAGGTGTTTCAGGGTGTGCAGCTCACCCGTATATGGATGCTGATCGCGCTGAGCCTGGTCTTCCTGGCGCTTGTCGTGCTCAACGGTCTCTTCAAGCTCTATATCAACACCTACAAGGGCCGGTTGGGCGAGCCGCATGCTGCGCCGAATCCGCTTCGAGCTGATCGATCGCGTGCTGCGGTTCCCGCCCGCCCATTTCAAGCGGGTGAAGCCTGCCGAAATCGCGACCATGATCAAGGATGAGGTGGAGCCGATGGGCGGCTTCACCGGCGACGCGTTCGTGCAGCCGGCGCTGTTGGGTGGCCAGGCGGTGACCGCTCTCATCTTCATCATCATGCAGAATTTCTGGCTGGGCATGATCGCCGCGGGTATCGTTGCGGTGCAGGCGATCGTCATTCCACGCATGCGGAAGCGGCTGCTGGAACTCGGCCGCCAGCGGCAGCTGACCGCGCGCGAACTTTCCGGCCGTGTCGGCGAAATCGTTGACGGTATCGGCACCATCCATGCCAACGACACGACCAATCTGGAGCGCGCCGATATTGCGCATCGGCTCGGCCTGATCTTCTCGATCCGCTATGATCTTTACCAGTGGAAGTTCATGGTGAAGTTCATCAACAACTTCCTGGCGCAGGTCACGCCCTTTCTGTTCTATCTGGTCGGCGGCTTTCTCGCCCTTCAGGGCCGGTTGGACATTGGTCAGCTTGTCGCCGTCATCAATGCCTACAAGGATCTGCCTGGCCCCCTCAAGGAATTGATCGACTGGGACCAGTCGCGCCAGGATGTTCAGGTGAAGTACAATCAGGTCGTCGAGCAGTTCAGTGTCGAGAACCTGATCGATCCGAAAATCCAGGTCCTGTCGCCAGCGCCTGCGGGCCGCATCACCCATGCTCTGGTTGCGACCAACCTGACGGTTCTCGATGACAGCGGTGCCCGTGTGCTCGATCATGTTTCAGTCGAGATTCATCCCGGAGAGCGAGTCGCGATCGTCGGCGACAGCGGCGCAGGTGGCGAATATCTCGCCGAGGCCTTCGGCCGGTTGGTCTGGCCGGACAGCGGTCGTGTCTCCATTGACGGCCGCGATCTGCTTGAATTGCCGGAGTCATTGACCGGGCGGCGCATTGCCTATGCGTCCTCCGAGACTTTCTTCTTTCACGGTACTTTGCGCAGCAATCTTCTCTATGCCCTGAAGCACGCGCCGCTCATCCCGCCGGTCTATACCGACGAGGAAGCGACCAAGGCCAAATGGCGGATGAATGAGGCGCGCCGCGCCGCCAATCCCGAACTGGATCTCGATGGTGATTGGGTGGATTATGCCGCAGCCGGCGCGACCGGGCCGGACGATATCTATTCAGTTATCCGCCCGGTACTCGATGCCGTCGCCATGTCACAGGACATCTTCGACATGGCGCTCCGTTCGAGCGTCGACACCGCGACGCATCTGGATCTGACCTCGCGCATCGTCGAACTTCGGCAGGCCCTGCGGCTGAGGCTTCAGGAAGAGAAGCTCGAAGAGCTCGTCGTACCTTTCCAGTTCGATGCCTATAACCTGCAGGCGACTGTCGGTGAAAATCTGTTGTTCGGCACGTTGAAGCGGCCGCAGATGACCAACCGCAAGCTTGCCGCACATCCGTATTTCCGGCAATTGTTCGAAGAGACCGGCCTGATTTCCGACCTTTACGACATGGGCCTGGAGATTGCTGAAAACGCCGTCGAACTCTTCACCGACCTGCCGCCTGACCATCCCTTCTTCCAGCAGCTCACCTTCATGACGGCGGAAGACATTCCGACCTACGAGGCGCTACTGCAGAAGCTGAATGGCAAGGGTTATGAGGCGGCGACAGCCGATGAACGCTCTGCGATCATCCGCCTGAGCTTCTCCTACATCGAGCCACGCCATCGTTTCGGTCTCTTGACGCAGATGCTCATGGAGAAGATCGTCCAGGCGCGGGCGAAGTTCTATGAGAACATTCCCGCCGATCTTGCCGGCGTGATCGAACGTTACGATCCCGAGCGCTTCACGGCTTCTGCAACGTTGATGGACAATGTTCTGTTCGGTCGCATTGCCCATCAACAGGCCAATGCCCCGGAGCGCGTTCATCAGATCATGTACGAGGTCTTCGAGCGTCTCGGCATGCATGACAGCGTCTTGTCGATCGGCTTGGATTTCGATGTCGGCTCCGGCGGCAAGCGCCTGACGAATGTGCAGCGCCAGAAGCTCAATCTCAGCCGCGCGCTTTTGAAACGTGCGGATTACATTATCTGCAATCGTCCGCTGCCGGCGCTCGATCACCGGGTCCAGGATCAGATTGCTCGTGCTGTCTTGGGTGAGCTCGGCAGCGACGGTTATGCTCCGGCGATCATCTGGGTCTTGTCCAACCCAGGCTTTGCCGAATTGTTCGATCGTGTTCTGGTCTTCGATCATGGTAGCCTTGTCGAAAGTGGCTCGACGACCGATCTTTTAGAAAAAAATGGTATGTTCAAAGAACTGTTATCGTAATATCCTATCTCGACAGTGGCGACTGGGGCCGAACACTGGGGGTTTTGAAGTTCATGCTTCTGAAGGATGAAGTTGAAATGCTGAAGCGGGTGCCGATTTTTTCGCGCATCGCACCGGCGAAGTTGAAACTTTTGGCGTTCACGTCGGATCGCGTCAGCTACAATGCTGGCCAAACTCTGTTTCATCAGGGCGATCAGGGCGATGCGGCCTATGTTGTTCTTTCCGGAACTGCTGATATTCTCGTCGATAGCCCCACCGGCGAGATCAAGGTCGCTGAAGTCGACCTCAATTCCATCGTCGGTGAAATCGCCATCCTGTGCGATGTCTCGCGCACCGCGACCGTAAAAGCCACCTCCCGCTTGGAGGCGCTGAAGATCAGCAAGGAACACTTCCTGAAGCTGCTGAGCGATTTTCCGGAAATGGCGGTCGAGATCATGCGCGTTCTGGCAGATCGTCTGAACCATACGACCTCGGAACTAACAGCCGTTCGCAGCCGGTTGACCCATCCACAGCCCATGTCGACGCATTGAGAAACAAGCAAAGAGACCGAGTGGGGCTGTGAACAGTTAAACCACTTGGTATTCGGATGTGGGCACGGCGGTATTTCGGACGCCGCGTCGTCGATGGCGATTAATACTGATTTTCCTGGCTTTTACATCAAGGCGTCGGCCCTGCCTCAATGGCAAAGCCGACGCCTTGATCGTGCGTTTCGTTATTTTCCGTAAGTCAGGACCGTGAACGTATTCGGGAAGAACGTGTTGGCATAGAAGGGAGAGACTGCCGTCAGGATCTTCTTGGAGGCATCGGCGCTACCCTCGGCCGTAATGGCATAGATCGCCTTGGTTTGACGATCCATCGCCATCGTCCGAACGCCCGAGCGAGTGCCCAGCGTTTCCAGCGGCTTATAGCTGTCAGGGCCATCGACCGCAAAAACGTTGAGATTGGCGCTCACGCCATTTGCAGTGAAGATGCGCTTTAGATCACCATCGTAGACGATGCTGTCGGTTCCCCCGCCAATTTCGGCACTGTAAACTATCTTGCCGCTATTCCCATCAAGCACGACGAGAGAGGGCTTGATGGTGTCGTGTCCGCGACAGCTGATGTAGACGCGCTCGTCCGCGGCATTGACGGTCACTGCGGTGGGATGACCGCAAGCCGGAGCGGTGTCATAGGTTGCAACAATCTTTCCGGCTTTGGTGTCGATCTTGTAGACTTTATCGAGATCCTGCGCGGCGAGAAAAAAGGCGGTTTTGCCGTCACTATCGGCACCTTCGACCTTTTTGCTCGGCACTTTCAGGCGACCGACTTCCTTGAGTGAAGGAACATCCAGCATAATCAGCTCGGTACCGTCTTGCCCGGCGCCCATATTGAGCACCAGACGTTTGCTGACGGGATCATAGTGGCTGGTGTCGAGATCCTCACCAACCTTGATCGGTGCCTGGGCCTCCAGCGTCGAAATTTTGAACGGCGTGATGGTGCCATCTTCATTGTTGGAAATGCCGAGATCGAATTCGGGGATCAGCACGGCACCATCCGAGCTATCTGTCGCTGTCTTGTCAATCACCTTGATGACTTTATCGGCAGCAGGATCGAAGACCTGCAAACCTTCCTTGCGATGTCCCAGGAAGACGTGATGCGTGGCTGAATCGACCGAAACATAGTCGTAACCGGAGCCCTTGCCCTCGATTGTCGTGGCATGTTGCTGGTGCCAACCATCGAATGCAAATGCTGGCGTCGTCATAATCAACGCGAGCGCAGTCGTAGAAATTGCCAAGCTCGACCTTATCATCCTATTCCTCCTGATAAGTTTGCCGTTCCCCCCGGACGCAGCAAACTAACAGATGAAGCTTTCAACCAGCTTTCATCAGGGGGCCTTGGGTGATGGGAGCATCCCAGTGCTCGCCTGGATATTTCTCAGGAACATACGATGTTCTGCCGCCTGAAGACGATCAATTACGCAATCGGAGGCAGAGGCACACGCATGGCGTCAAATGCGGAATATCACTCAAACTGAGGAGGCTCCGTCATGGCTTGTCCAGCGCGCTGAACTGCTCCAAATCCCGATGTCTTTTAGGTCCTAGATCAGCCCACGCCGGGCCAGATTGCGCATCAGATGCGATGCGCCGAAGGTCCAGGGCCGGCATTCCGTCGACAGCAGCACGCGGTTCTGCAGGGCGCCCAGCTTTTCATTGGAGATGGTGACGATATCGCCGACTTTGTGGGTGAAGCCCTGGCCGGGCGTATCACGGTCTTCGACCGGCGCGAAAAGCGTGCCCATGAACAGCACGAAGCCATCCGGATACTGATGATGGCGGCCGATGGTCTGGGAAACGAGGTCGAGCGGATCTCGGCTGATTTCCTTCATCGACGAGCGGCCATGCAGCAGATAGCCGTCGTCGCCTTCGACCTTGAGATCGAGATCTGCGTTGCGCACATCATCCAGAGCGTAAGTCTCGTCGAACAGACGAATGAACGGCCCGATAGAGCAGGAAGCGTTATTGTCCTTGGCCTTGCCGAGCAGCAGGGCAGACCGGCCCTCGACGTCGCGCAGGTTGACGTCGTTGCCGAGCGTCGCGCCTCTGACCCGGCCCTGGCTGTCGACGGCGAGCACGATTTCCGGCTCGGGGTTGTTCCACTTGGAGATCGGATGCAGGCCGACATCAGCGCCCGGCCCGACCGACGACATCACCTGCGACTTGGAGAAGACTTCCGCATCCGGGCCGATGCCGACTTCGAGATATTGCGACCAGACGCCTTCCTCGATCAGCGCTGCCTTGACCTTGGCAGCCTCCGCGGATCCGGCCTTCAGGTTGCGCAGGCTGTCGCCGATCAGCGCCGTGACCTTGCCGCGGATCGCCTCTGCAAGATCCGGATTGCCGGCAGCGCGCTCCTCGATGACGCGTTCGAGCATCGAACGGGCGAAGGTGACGCCGCAGGCCTTGATCGCTTGCAGATCGATGGGAGCGAGAAGATGGATGGTCGAGAGATTGGCTTTGGCAGCCAGGAGAGCATCAAGTTTGGCGACGGCCTCGCCCTTCTGTGCGCGGACGAAAGCAACCGCATCATCGCGCTCAAGAAGGTCGCGCATGGTCGGCACTTCCTTCGAGGTGATGTCATAGACGGCACCATCGCGAACAGTGACGAGGGCAGGACCTTCGACATCGGGGCGCCAGATGCGTCCGACGAACGTGCCGGTGCTGAAAATGTCTGAGCTGGCCATGTCTTTGATCTCCCTTAAAACCTCGATCCGTTTCTAGCGCAGTCGCTCCGGCTTTGCCATCCGGCACAGGCCTTGAATTCAGCGCGTTTTGGACATTCACATTTTCCCGGCAGGCCAAAAATGTAAGGCCCCGCGGCAGCGCCGCGAGGCCCTTTGGGCCGCTAGCCGGGAGAGAGTGGCTTTATGCGGCCTGTACCTTGCGATTGCCGCGTGCCCATTCGGGCAGCCAATCGCCATGTGTAACCAGCAGCTCGTCGACCAGCGACCAGATCTGGTCGAGATCGAGCTCGGCGGCCGTGTGCGGATCCATCATCGCAGCATGGTAGATGTGCTCGCGATTCTCGGTCATCAGGGCTTTAACCGTCAGCTCCTGCACGTTGATATTGGTGCGGATGAGCGCCGTCAGCTGCGGCGGCAAGTCGCCGATATAGGTTGGCTGAATGCCGGAGGCATCGACCAGGCAGGGAACCTCGGCGGCGCAATTGTTCGGCAGCGAAGTGATGCAGCCATTGTTGCGGACGTTGCCGTAGATCACGGAGGGTTCGCCGGTCCAGACCGAATTGATGATAGAGGAGGCATATTCCTTCGATTGCTTGACCTCAATCTTCTCGGCCGAGCGGTATTCATCGGCCTGGTTCTTCCAGCGTGCCACCTGTTCGATGCAGCGCTTCGGATATTCGTCAAGGGGAATGCCGAATTTCTCGATCAGATCCTCGCGGCCTTCCTTGATGAAGTAGGGCGTGTACTCGGCGAAGTGCTCGGAGCTTTCGGTGACGAAATATCCGAGGCGCGTCAACATCTCGTAGCGCACCTTGTTCGGGCAGCGCGGGTTCCAGCCGGGCTTGGGAGCGCGGCCCTCGCGATAGGCGCGGACAAGATCGGGATAGAGGTTGCGGTAGGAGCCATCCGGCTGGCGATGCTCGAATGCGAGGTAGAAGGCCATGTGGTTGATGCCGGCCGAGCGATAGCGGATCTCGTCATAGGGAATGTCGAGATCGTGAGCCAGCTCCATCGCCGTGCCCTGTACGGAATGGCAGAGCCCGACCTGCTTGATGGTGGGGTATTTCTCGCCGATCGCCCAGGTATTGATCGCCATCGGGTTCACATATTGCAGCATGACCGCATTCGGGCAGACGGCGAGCATGTCCTCGCAGATCTTCCACAGATGCGGAACCGTGCGCAGGCCGCGCATGATGCCGCCGACACCGAGCGTATCGGCGATCGTCTGGCGCAGGCCATATTTCTTCGGCACCTCGAAATCGGTGACGGTACAGGGTTCATAACCGCCGATCTGGAAGGCGACGACAACGAAATGAGCGCCGTCGAGCGCCTTGCGCTGATCCGTGAAGGTCTCGACCGTGGCCGGGGCGCCGAGCGTCGAGGCGAGCTTGCGGGCAACGATGGCGCTTTCGTCCAGTCGCTGCGGATTGATGTCCATCAGCGCAATCCTTGCGCCCGCGAGGGCCGGACGCTGCAGGACGTCGCCGATGATGTTTTTCATGAAGACGGTCGAGCCGGCGCCGATGAAGGTGATCTTGGGAGTTGCGGTCATTTCAAAATCTCCTGATGCTATGAAGCTACCTCGAACGCCGCTCTGACGAGGCGTTCGGTGTAAGCGGTCTTGGGATGGGACAGAACCTCTTCGACCGGCCCTTCCTCCATGATCTTGCCGTGCTGCATGACGATGACGCGGTGGCAAAGGGCGCGGACGACCTTGAGGTCGTGTGAGATGAACAAGTAGCTCAGACCCCGCTCATCCTGCAGCTTGCGCAGGAGGTCGATGATCTGTGCCTGGACGGAAAGGTCGAGCGCAGAAGTGGGCTCGTCGAGAAGGATGAATTCCGGCTCGAGCGCGATGGCGCGGGCAATGGCGATGCGCTGGCGCTGGCCGCCGGAAAACTCGTGCGGGAAGCGCGACAGGATATTGGCCGGCATGCCGGCGCTGACGAGCGCGTCCTTCACCCGCTCCAGCCGCTCGGCTCTGTTCGCGCCGATATTGTTGACCACCAGCCCTTCGCCAATGATCTGGCCAATGGTCATGCGCGGATTGAGCGACGAGAACGGGTCCTGAAAGACGATCTGCATGCGCGAACGCAGCGGCCGCATTTCAGCGCGCGAGCGGCCATGGATCGGTTGCCCGTCGAAGAAGATTTCGCCGCCATCGGCGTCGATGAGGCGCAGTAGCGCCTGGCCGAATGTGGTTTTGCCCGAGCCGGATTCACCGACCAGTCCGAGCGTTTCGTGGCGGCGCAGTTCCAAGTTCAGGCCGCCAACGGCGACAAGCTCGCGCATGTCGGGCTTGAAGAAGCTGCCATGCCGCAGCATGAAGGCGACCTTGACGGCTTTGCCTTCGAGCACCGTGCCACAGTCCGGCGGCAGTGGCTTTGCCTGTCCGCGTGGTTCCGAGGAGAGAAGATGCTGCGTGTAGGCATGTTGCGGGTTCGCGAATAGGGCTTCGGTCGTGTTGTGCTCGCGCATCTCGCCATGCTGCATCACATAAACATAGTCCGAAAACTGGCGCACCACCGTCAGGTCATGGGTGATCAGGATCACCGCCATGCCGAGCTGCTTTTGCAGATCGCGGATCAGGTTCAGGATCTGCGCCTGCACGGTGACATCGAGTGCGGTCGTCGGTTCGTCGGCGATCAGCACGTCCGGATTGTTGGCCAGCGCCATGGCGATCATGACGCGCTGACGCTGACCGCCCGAAAGTTGATGCGGATATTGCTTCAGCCGCGCCTCGGGATCGGGGATCTGCACCTGTTTCAAAAGGTCCAGCGCCTTCTTCTCGGCTTCGCGGCGGCTGACCTTGCGATGAACGCGGATGGCTTCGACGATCTGGCCGCCGATCGTATAGATCGGATTGAGCGAGCTCATCGGCTCCTGGAAAATCATCGAGATGCGATCGCCACGCAGCTGCCGGCGGGCACGTTCCGAGAACTTCAGCACATTCTTGCCGTCGTAATGGATGGTGGAGTTGTCGGAGACGACGGCACGCTTGGTTAGCAGGCCCATCACGGTGCGGGCCGTCACCGATTTTCCGGAGCCGGATTCTCCGACGATGGCGATGGTTTCACCGCGATAGAGCTGAAAGGAGATATCCTTGACGGCATCGACGATGCCGTCCTCGACCTTGAATTTGACGGCGATGTTGCGTGCGTCGATGACCGGAGCGACGGCCTTTTCGGCGGCGTCGAGCCTGAGGTCGGGAGCGAAGGAGTTGACGAGTGCGAGAGCCATATTCGTTCTCCTGTCAATAAGGGTCGATTGCGTCGCGCAGTCCGTCGCCGAGCGCATTGAAGGCGAAGACGGTGACGAGAACGAAGGCGACGGGCGAGAGGATCCAGGGGTAGGAGCCGATGACCGAATAGGTCGAGGTGTCCTGCAGCATCAGGCCCCACGAGATCAGCGGCGGCTTGACGGCAAAGCCGAGGAAACCGAGGAAGGATTCAAGCAGAACCACGCTTGGGATCGCCAGTGTCACCGCGACGATGACATGGCTCATGACGTTGGGAAATATGTGCTGCAGGATGATGCGCCGGTCGGTCGCGCCGATTGCCATCGCCGCCCGCACATATTCGATCCTTGCCAGCGCCAGCGTCTTGCCACGAACCTCGCGCGACATCTGCGCCCATCCGAGCGCCGACATGACGATGATGACGAAGCCGAGAAAGACATTGGTCGGTGCCGTCACGGGGATCAGCGAGGTCAGCGCCAGATAGAGGGGCAGTTGCGGGAAGGCCAGCACGACTTCGACGAAGCGCTGGATCCAGGCATCCGTCGCGCCGCCGAAATAGCCCGAGATCATGCCGACCGTCGTACCGACCATGGTGATGATGGCAACCACGGTCAAGGCGATCATAAGCGAGATCCGCGAGCCGTAAATGGCACGAGACAGCACGTCCCGGCCGAATTTGTCGGTGCCGAGGAAGTGCACCGGCCCGCCGTCGGTCGTGCCGAACAGATGTCGGTCGCCGGGGATCAGGCCGAACAGGTAGTAGGGGGCACCCTTGACGAAGATGCCGAGCAGGCGCGGGTTATCATAGTCCGGTCCGACGATCGGCTGGAAGGTTACGGGATCAAGGTCGCTCGTTTCGACCAGCGCATAAACTCTAGGGAGGAAGACGAGATTGCCGTCCTTGTCGTGAAAGCTGATAACCTGCGGCGGTGCGAAGCCGGTGTCGGTCGCCTTCGGATCCATCGGCGCGACAAACTCGGCGAAGATTGCCATCAAAAGCAGCAGAATGACGAGGACGAGGCCGCTCATGCCGGTCCACGAGCGCTTCAGGCGCCGCCAGACCAGCGCGACGTAGCTTTCGCTGCCGCCCTTGTGCTTGATCGTTTCATCGGGTGGGGGCGGGGAGTTGCTGAAGGCGAGCATTAGTGGATCCCTCCCTGTTGGCGCACGCGCGGGTCGAGCAGGGCAAGCAGCATGTCGGCGATGATATTGCCGATGATCAGGGTTGCCGAAAGCACCATCATGAAAGTGGCGGTGACGTAGACGTCGCCGACCGCCATCGAACCGACAATGGCCGGCCCAACCGTGGGCAAGGTAAAGATGATCGCGGTCTCGATCTCACCTGTGAGCATGTAGGGCAGAACGACGCCCTGATACATGACCAGGGGGTGTAGCGCATTCGGCACGGCATGGCGCATGACGACGGCGGCGCCGGAAAGGCCCTTGGCGCGTGCGGTCTCGACATATTGGGCATTCAGCGTGTCGAGCAGATTGCCGCGCATGACGCGCATATTATAGGCGAGGCCACCGAAGGTGGCGATGGCAACGACCGGCCACACATGTTTGACGAGGTCGACGAACTTGGCCCAGGACCAGGGCGCACCGCCATATTGCGGCGAGAAGAAGCTGCCGATTTCCGAGACATTGAGTTGGAAGACGAGGATGTAGACGATGATCAGCGCCATCAGGAAGCGCGGCACTGTCATGCCGAGAAAGGAGATGCCGGACAGTAGAGTGTCGATCCAGCTATATTGCCGCGTCGCTGCCCATATGCCGAAGCCGATGCCGAGAATGGATGCCAATATGTGGCACACGAGCGCCAAAGCCAGCGTTCGCGGCAGCCGCTCGCCGACGACATCGGCGACGGGCTTGTTGTAGAACATGCTGTAGCCGAAATCGCCTCTGGTGACGATGCCGCCGACCCAGTTGACGTATTGGACGACCAGCGGCTTGTCGAGGCCATGCTCGCGGCGGTAGATCTGCGCCTGCTCATCGGCTTGTGCGAAGGATGCGCCGCCCTGGTTCATCAATTGCGAGCGGATGTAATCAGCATAGTCGCCCGGTGGTGCCTTGATGATGGCGAAAGTCACCACGCTCAGGATGAAGAGCACAGGTATGGCAGACGCTATTCGCATGAGCAGGAATCGTAACATGGGACGGTTCGCTTCTCTTGATGCTGGCGGCAGCCTCGATCTGTCGGGATCGACCGGCGCCGGCTGTGTTCAATTCGGCCAATGGTCGGGCCATCGGAATGCGGGATGTCTGATCGGCAGCCGGCGGATGGCCGGCTGCCGCAGATGGTTGCCTGCTCGACCTTATTTGATCGGACCGGCGCTGCCCGGGGCACCCGGAAGCTGCTGCGGGAACAGCTCGTATTTGCCCTGCTTGTCAGCCGCTACCCAAAGGCGCTCGCGGATGATGGAATCCTCCGCCCAGTTGAACAGGAAGATCGGCGTGCCCGGAGGAACGTTGGAGAAGCGCTTGTTGATGATGAGCGCGCCCGGATACTCGGTCAGGCCGATATTGTAGAGATGGCCTGTCGAGATCTTCTGGAACTGCTTCATCAAGGCAACGCGTTCGTCATTGTCCTTCGATGTCGTGAACTTGTTGACGATATCAACCATGTCTTTCTCGAAAGGCATCAGGTCAACAGGGCCACTTTCAGGTGCGCGATGGTTCCAACTGGTGCGCGGGCCAACCGGAGCAAGCTGTTCGGTGTTCTGCACGACCGAGGCCAGCTCCGTGCTGTTGCGCCGGACCATCCAGTCGAAACGACCGCCATAGTTGGCGTCGTCACGCTTCGGCCCGTCGAGCGCATTGATGATCACCCGGATCCCGAGCTTCTCCATCTGAGCAACGACACCTTCGGCAAGGCTCTTGTCGGTGGTGTAGTCGTTGCTGACCAGCAGGGTAACCTCGACATCCTTGCCGCCGTTGACGCCGGCCGGGAAGTTGACGATGCCGTCGCCGTCGGTGTCCTTGAGACCGGCCTTTGCCAGCTCGGCCTTTGCCGCAGCAAGATCGAACGGATAGTAGACCGTGGAATTGCGATCATAGAAGGCGCTGCCGGAAGACAGGCCGCCTGGGTAGATCGCCGTGAACGGTCCCTTGACCAGAGATTCGCCAAGCGCCTTGCGGTCGAGCGCCATGGTGACGGCCTTGCGGAAATCCTCATTGCGGTTCAGTTCGCGGACGGCCTGACCGCGCGCATCCGGAGCGCCCCAGCCATTGGCGGAGAAATTCATCTGCAGGTTATAGCCGATGAGGCGAGGACCGAAGGCCAGACGTGCAGGCGCATCGGGCTGGGCGGCTCGCTTCAGCGATGCGACGAAGTTTTCCGGCTGCTCGAGGTTCGACAAGTCACCCGAACCGGCCACTGCCTGTACGTCGCGGTCAGCCCAGGTCGAGAGCTTGTAGTGCAGCTCGTTGAGGTAGGGCAGCTGATTGCCCTTCTCGTCGACCTTCCAATAGTAGGGATTGCGGCGCATGACGATGATATCGTCGGAGCGATACTCCACCGGCACCCAGGCGCCCATCACCGGAATGTTCATATATTCAGGCGGGAAGGCATTCTTGAACTGATCGTAGGTGTTCTTGGAATATTTCGGATGCTGTGGTTTCAGGATATGCGACGGGCCCGGGCAGAAGTTCGGGTAGGCCATCGTGTAGAGATATTGCTTCGGGAAGGCGTCCTTGAAAGTCCATTCGACGGTGTAGTCGTCGACCTTCCTGAGGGTCGTTCCCTCGCCGAAAGCTTCCGGCGAAGCGCCGCCGCCGAGAGGCGAGACGTTCGGATCGACAACCTCGTCTTCCCAATAGAACATGATGTCGTCGGCGTTGAAGGGCACGCCATCAGACCATTTCGCGCCTTCGATCAGGTGCATGGTGAGCTTATGGCCATCCGGCGACCATTCCCAGCCCTTGGCAAGGTTCGGCAGCGGTTCGGTGTCCTTGGCTTCGACCTGGAAGAGCGGCGCGGTGCGCGTCAGGCACTCGGAAAGACCGATATCGATGCCGCCCCAGCCCTGCGTCTGGCCGGCGCCATAGTTCCAGCCTTCCGGCCGGCCGCCAATGACGTGGCGCAGCGTGTCGCCGTAAACGCCGATGCCGTCAGGCATGTTGCCGGTCTTGTAGACCAATGGCTCTTTCGGCAGGCGATCCTTGACGGGCGGCAGCTTGCCGGTCTTGACGAAATTGTCGGTAACCCAGGCGGGCTCGTGATACTCCGGCAGCGCCTTGAACTCCAGAATGGAGCTGCGCTCGACATATTTGATCTTTCCTTCCGCCGGGAAGACCGGCGGAACGGGTGGCACTGTCGGCTCGGCTGCGTAGGCGCTGATGGCGATCGCCGATGTGGCAATCGTCAACGCGGCTAGAAGGCCGATCGGTCGAAAATGTCTCATCTTGTTCTCTCTCCCTCTTTTGCGTGCGCTCTGTTCGAGACGCCGCACTCCTCCAGTACGAGGGGAAATGATCGAGATGCGGCGGTTGATCTCATCCGAGATCCCCGCCGCATGCTCATTTCCCGAACTCTGCCTGCGTCAGCCGGCCTGTTTCAGCGCGGCTTTCTCGACCCGCAATTCCTCGATAGAGCGGACGTTGCGGCTTGCGGCACCCTTCCAGTCGCGCGTCTTGACCTTGCTGTGCGACAGGCGATCCTTGGCGTCTCCGACGGCATGGGCGTATTGCGGCAACCAGCGTGCTTGGGCGACGACCATTTCGTCGACCATCTGCCAGACCTCCTCCGGAGTGGCGATGGCACCGACCAGTGGATCGTGCAGGACGGCGAGCTTCAACAGGTCGATGTCGCCGCTGATGGCGGCATGAACCGACATGCGCTGGACGTTGATCGACGAGATGCAAGTCGCAGCGCATGCCTCTGGTAGTGTGATGCCCGCCACCATGTTGATGCCGAAGCGGTCGACGAAGCCGGGGGATTCGATGATGGCGTCGCTTGGCAGATTGGTGATGACGCCATTGTTCTTGACGTTGAAATGGCCGCGATAGACACGGTTGGTTTCAAGCGCCTCGAGGATATGGCTGGCGTGTTCGTTGGAACGGCGGGCAGGGTCGATCAGCTGGGAGGCGCTGTCGAGGATCTGCTGGAATTCCGTCTCGAACCAGTTGCGCGTCTCGGTGGAGTGGCGCAGATAGCCGCCGGTCTCACCGTGGATCCAGTCGGACATGTCGATCCATTTGTTGATCTCGTCCGGCCGCTTGCGATACCAGGGCAGGTATTCGGACAGATGCCCGTTGCTTTCGGTGGAGTAGACGCCGAAGCGCTTGAGCACGTCGATGCGCAATTTCTCCTGCTGCGAAAAGACGGGGTGTGCCTCGAAGGCGGTCACCAATTCATCCTTGCCGATCTTGCGGCCGTTGAGACGGAGATCGGTGAACCAGGTCTGGTGGTTGATGCCCGAGCAGATATAGTCGAGTTCGCTCTTGTCTTTCGCGCCGAGCACTTCGGCGATCTGTTCGGCACCATGCTGGACGCCATGGCAAAGACCGATCGTATCGACCTTGCCGTATTCGATGGCCGCCCAGGTGTTCATCGCCATCGGGTTGGCGTAGTTGAGGAACTTGGCGCCCGTCTCGGCGACTTCGCGGATATCCTTGCAGAAATCGAGAATGACCGGGATATTGCGCTGGCCGTAGAGAATGCCACCGGCGCAGATCGTATCGCCGACACATTGGTCGATGCCGTATTTCAACGGGATACGGATATCCTCGGCATAGGCTTCGAGGCCACCGACGCGCACGCAGCTAATGACATAGCGCGCACCTGAGAGTGCGGCGCGGCGATCCGTGGTCGCGGTAACTCGCGTTGGCAGCTTGTTGGCTTCGACGATGCGATCGAGGATCGCCTTGATCATCGTCAGATTGTGCTCACTCATATCAGTCAGCGCGAACTCGACGTCGGGGAATTCCGGCACGCAGAGAATGTCGGTAAACAGCTTTTTCGTGAAGCCGACACTGCCGGCACCGATAATGGCGATTTTGAAACTCATGATCCTCACCTTCAAGTCGATCGAACAAGCAGCAACAGGGACTGTGACAGCATTTTCGTCCTATGATCGCAGCAGTTGCGAGACAGGGACGAAATTGCGATTTTCCTCCATCCGCCGATCCTCTTTGGCGGGTAAGTGCTGTTTTCTGGCGGGATTATGCCTATAATCATCGGGCCGACCAGAGAACAATTATGCTTTCAAGGGTAATTTTGTGCTGCAAGAATTGATCGACAATGGACAGGTCATGCGGACGGTTTCGCTGCCGCGCGGACGTCACCGGCTGCATGCCATGCCGACCAGCGCCGGCTATGAAATCAGGGACAATGTACCCTATGACTGGGATGGGCGTCGGCGTGGTCAGACGCCATTCACGGTGCTGCAATACACGATCAGCGGCAGCGGCAGACTGAGGTATGAAAACCGCAACTATCGCGTAGGCGCCGGTGATACGCTGCTGGTATTGGTGCCGCATAACCATCGCTATTGGCTCGAAAAGGGTGAGCGTTGGGAGTATTTCTGGATCTCGATGAATGGCGAGGAGGCACTGCGCATCCATCGTCTGATCCTTGCGGCGGCCGGCCCCATTCTGCGCCTGCAGCCGGCAACGATCGATCATCTTGCCGATTGCAGCCTGCGGCTCATCAGGGATGCGAAGACGCCGGCCGCTGCCTCGGCGCTGGCCTACGAAGCGGCCATGGCGCTCTATGACGATGTCTTCGGCTCGCACGCCTTTACTGCGGATCGCTCCGCCATGCAGATCGTTATCGACTATATCGACGCCAATCTCGACAAGCCGCTGCCCGTCAGCGAACTCGCCAAGGCAAGCGGTCTCAGCCGTGCCCATTTCTCTCGGGTCTTTGCCGAGAGCGAAGGCGTACCGCCGGCCGAATTCGTGCTGCAGCAGCGTATGCAACGCGCAGCGAAACTCCTGACCAAAGCCGCCTTCATCCCCGTCAAGGAAGTGGCGATCATGACAGGTTTTGACGATGCCAATTATTTTTCCAAGGTGTTCCGCCGCATCTACGGCATTAACCCCACGGAGTTCCGAACGACAGGCATGTATGCCGCGGTGCGCAGTCCCAATGAGGAATCAAAGAACGGGCGAAGCCGTTAGTCGGCGTGATGTTCTCGCTCCCCCCCAAATTCCAAATCAGCCAACCGGTCGCATTGCGCGACCGCGGCGAGCCTGTATAGATATCGCCCCGCGGCACCATGCCTGCCTCGCCGCACGCCTGATTTTCCAAGCAACATGTGTTCGTCCCCGATGCGACGGGCTTAATCCATAGGACTGAATATGCGCTCAGTTGTTGCCTTCAACGAATCCTGGACGTTTCGCCAGGGGTTCTCTTCCGCCGATGTCGGTCACCCGCAGGAAGGCGAAGCCGTCACGTTGCCGCATACGGCTGTCGAGTTGCCCTTCAACTATTTCGACGAAAAGTCCTATCAGCGCGCCTTCACCTATCAGAAGATATTGGTTTGGGAGGAGCGGTTCGCGGAGCGCGAGGTATCGCTGGTCTTCGATGCGGCCATGGCCGATGCCGTCGTCTATCTGAACGGCGAGGAAATCGTTACTCACAAGGATGGCTATACACCGTTTGAAGCACGTTTGACCGGCCGACTGCGACAGGGTGAAAACCTTCTCACGGTCAAGATCGATGGCAGTGAAAACCCGGAAATCCCGCCCTTCGGCGGCCGCATCGACTATCTGACCTATGCCGGCATCTATCGCGACGTCTGGCTGAAAGTTGCCGCTCCCGTATCGATTGCCAACATCAAGGTCGAAACCGCCAATGTGCTCGCCGACCTCAAATCCGCGACCGTGCGCTGCGATTTCGCTAACCCGCAAAATCTCGCTTTCAAGGGCACGGCAACTGTTACATTGCGCGGCCCCGCCGGCACGGTCCTCGCCTCTGCACGGGGCGAGACCTCCGGCGAAAGCGTGACTGTTACGTTCGATCGTCTGGCGGATATTTCGCTTTGGGATCTCGACAATCCAGTTGTCTACACAGCTGAAGCCGAGCTTGCGACCGAGCGTGGCGCTGACAATCTCACCACCACCCTCGGTTTCCGCACTGCCACCTTTACCGCCGAAGGCTTTCTGCTGAACGGCAGGAAGCTGAAGCTGTGTGGGCTGAACCGCCACCAGGCTTTCCCCTATGTCGGCTATGCCATGGGCCGTTCGGCGCAGGAGCGCGATGCCGAAATCATGAAGCGGGTGCTGAAATGCAATATCGTGCGCACCTCGCATTATCCGCAGTCGAAATGGTTCCTCGATCATTGCGATCGCATCGGTCTTCTGGTCTTCGAGGAAATCCCGGGCTGGCAGCATATTGGCGGCGAGGAATGGCAGCAGGAATCGATCCGCAACGTGCGCCGCATGATCGAGCGCGACTGGAACCACCCCTCGATCATCATCTGGGGCGTGCGGATCAATGAATCCCAGGATTCCCACGATTTCTACGCAGAGACGAACCGGCTAGCGCGTGAACTCGATCCGACGCGCCAGACGGGTGGCGTCCGCTACATTACCGAGAGCGAGATGCTCGAGGACGTCTACACGATGAATGACTTCATCCTCGGCAACGAGGAGCTTCCGGGCGCCAACCGGCCGCGCACGCCGTTGAGGCCACAGCAGGAAAACACCGGCCTGTCCAAGGATGTACCCTACCTGATCACCGAGTTCGGCGGTCATATGTATCCGACGAAGATCTACGATCAGGAGCAGCGCCAGGCCGAGCATGTGCGCCGGCATCTGGAGGTGCTGAACGCCGCCTATGGCGATCCGTCGATCTCTGGCGCCATCGGCTGGTGCATGTTCGACTATAACACCCATAGCGATTTCGGCTCGGGCGACCGCATCTGCTATCACGGCGTCATGGACATGTTCCGCGAGCCGAAATTTGCCGCCTACGTCTATGCCAGCCAGTGCGAACCTTCCGAAGAGATCGTCATGAAGCCGGTGACGATCTGGGCGCGCGGTGAACGCAACATCGGCGGCGCCCTGCCGCTGATCGTTCTGACCAATTGCGACGAGGTCGAGCTTCGTTACGGTTCGCTTACCAAGCGCCTCGGGCCGGATCGCGAAAGCTTCCCGCATCTGCCGCATCCTCCTGTCATCTTCGATCACCGCTCCTTCACGCAGGATGAACTCGGTGTATGGGGGATGGAATGGGAGGATGTGCAGTTCACCGGCTATATCGGCGGCAAGCAGGTGGCCGCCTTGACGATGGTTGCAAATCCGCTTCCGACGACGCTGCAGGTCGAAGCCGATGCCGATACCTTGCGCGCTGCCGAGCGTGATACCGTGCGCGTCATCGTGCGCGCGCTGGATCAGGCCGGTTCGCGCCTGGCCTTCCTCAATGATGTCGTCACGATCAGGATTGATGGTCCGGCGAAGATCATCGGGCCTGAGACGCTATCGTTCCAGGGAGGCACCACCGGTTTCTGGCTTCAGGCAACGGGTGAGGCCGGGCCGATCACTATCGAGGCATCCTCCTCACGCTTTGCCGGACAAAGCCTCAAATTGACGGCTGAATGAATGCCGGGCTCCGGGATCGGCCGCGTCTGAGCGGCCTATCCTGGGACTTCGCCTGCGCTCAGCGGGATCGATTGCATTAGCGTCTGTCTTGCCGAGGCAAGGTGAACGCGGCATGCAGCATCGATCCGTTGCGGATCGCGCGATTGCAGCGCTTCGATATAATCGAGATGCTCGGCTATGGCGCGGGCGTTGCGTTCGCGGGCAAACGCCTTGTTCCACTGGAAATGATAGTGGAACACGATGGCGATGACATCGTAGAAATCGGCAATGAAGCGATTGTTCGAGGCGCGATGGATGAGCAGGTGAAACTTCTCGTCGAGGCGTGAGAAATCGCGATAGTGTGTGTCAAAATCCTTCAACAGCTTATGATGCTCTCGTTCGATGGCTTTCAGGTCTTCCCATGCCTGATGGCCGGGCGGCAGGCGGCCGAATTCGGCGGCGGAATGCAGTTCGAACATTTCGCGGACGTCGGCCAGTTCCAGGGCGAATTCGCTGGTGAAACCCTTCAGGGTCCAATGGCTGTTGGGTCGCTTCTCGATCAAGCCGAAGCGGCTGAAGCGAATGAGGAATTCGCGAACGACGGAGGTGCCGGTGCCGATCTCGCGCGCCAGCTCCAGCTCGTTGATCTGCATGCCCGGCTGCGCCTCGTCGGACATGATGCGCATCATGAAGCTGCGCTCGATGATATCGTGCAGTGAATCCGTTTCTTCCTTGGGGAAGAGATCGGCCTGTGTCGGCTGACGGAGAACCGTCTTCTGGCGTTTGTTCCAGAGAATGATGCCGGCGTCACTTAGACGCATGAGGATCGCCCGCGCGGTACTGCGGCTGACGCCGAGTTCGGCGGCGATATCGGGCTCGCTCGGAAGCTCGGTATCGGGCTTCAGGCGCACTGTGTAGCGATTATACGCCTCCTTGAAGAGCGTGTTTTGTCTTGCCATTTCCCCCTCGCGTATCGTCGCCGCTCTTCGTTGGCGGCGCTGTCTGGACCATGTTCGAATGGCAGTCAATTGCAGGAGTTTATCGAGGCCGTCCCAACCGCCTTCCTCCAAGACGTCAGGCGATTTCCTCGTTGACACCAAAATGTTTATTGTAGATAAAAAACAAAATCAATTGGCGGATGGAAGGGAGTTGCCCATCACGTCAATAGCCGGAAAGGGATGCGGGCGACCGGTTGGATCGCCCGGCGGCCGACCTGGCAAGATAGAATAGAAGTCATCACAAGGGAGAGGTGATGCAGACAAGGACAATCGGCAGGACAGGCCTTGAGGTCACCGAGATCAGTTTCGGTGCTGCCGCATTGGGTGGGCTTTATCGTGCCTGCCCGCGCGACCAGGCGATGGAGACCTTGCAGGCTGCCTGGGCTAGCGGCATTCGCTATTTCGATGTCGCTCCCTGGTATGGTTTCGGCCTGGGCGAACGGTATGTCGGCGACTTCCTGCGTGCTCAACCGGAAAACAGCTACGTGCTTTCGACCAAGGTCGGACGGCTGATGCGTCCGGTGCCGACCGACAAGGTGCCGAATTACGGCTATGTCGATCCGCTGCCGTTCGATGCAGACTATGACTATTCCTATGACGGCATCATGCGGTCGGTGGAGTTCAGTTATGCCCGTCTGGGGCTAAACCGCATCGATATTCTCTATGTCCACGATATCGGCGGCTATACCCACGGCAAGGCGCTGAACGAGCATTATCTCGGCCAGCTCCTTGGCTCCGGATTGAAGGCGCTCGAGGAGTTGAAATCATCCGGGACGATCAAGGCCTATGGTCTCGGCGTCAACGAGATACCGGTCTGCCTCGATGTCATGCATGCAGCCGATATCGACTGTATTCTTCTTGCCGGCCGTTATACCCTGCTGGACCGTTCCGCGGTCGCGGAGCTGTTGCCGCTTTGCGAGAAGAAGGGCACTTCCCTCGTCGTGGGTGGCATATTCAATTCCGGTATTCTGGCAACGGGTCCGGTGCCCGGCGCGCATTTCGACTATCTGCCGGCGACGCCGGATGTCTTGGCCAAGGTTGGAGCGATGGAGGAAATCGCCCGCAAGCATGGCCTGCCGCTTGCCCAGCCGGCAATTCAGTTCGCGCTGCGCAGTCCGTGCGTGGCGTCCGTCCTGATTGGTACGGCAAAGGCTGGAAGTCTTGTCCGCAACATGCAGCTCGTGGAGCCCAGGCTTCCCGACAGCATCTATGCGGAATTTGAAGGATTGACCCTGGTTGCGCCTCCGTTGGGAGACGAGGCTGTCCGGGTGTAGGCAGTAAATGGGAGCTATCGAGCCGTCGGGAGAGTCGGCTTCGAGGAGGAGAAAGCCTGTTTTGGCGTCGGTGGCAAATGCCCCTGCGCGATGTGTGATGCCCTCGGGCATTACGATGCCGAGCCGTAAGCGTTCAACGGCCGGTGTGCAGGAGAACAGAGCGCGTTGAGAGGAGAAGCAGATGAATATTGCCAAGTCACTTCTATCCCGCCGCGGTTTTACCGCTCTCGCCGGCGCCGCCTTGATCGCAACGGCCATGCCCGTGCAGTCCTTTGCGGCCGACGTGACCATTCCGATCATCGTCAAGGACACGACGTCCTTCTACTGGCAGATCGTTCTTGCCGGTGCACGCAAGGCCGGCAAGGATCTCGGCGTCAAGGTGCCGGAGCTGGGTGCCCAGGCCGAAACCGACGTCAACGGCCAGATCAGCATTCTTGAAAACGCTGTCGCCGGCAAGCCGGCAGCCATCGTCATCTCGCCGACCGAATTCAAGGCGCTCGGCAAGCCGGTGGACGAAGCTGCAAAGTCCGTTCCGATCATCGGTATCGACTCCGGCGCCGACTCCAAGGCTTTCAAGTCGTTCCTGACCACCGACAACGTCCAGGGCGGCCGTATTGCTGCTGATGGCCTTGCTGCTGCGATCAAGCAAATGACCGGCAAGGAGGAAGGCGATGTCGTCATCATCACCAACACGCCCGGTGCCGGCTCTCTCGAACAGCGCCGCACAGGCTTCCTGGATCAGGTCAAGACCAAGTATCCGGGCCTGAAGGTCGTCGCCGACAAGTATGCTGACGGTCAGGCAACGACCGGCCTCAACATCATGACCGACCTGATCACGGCAAATCCGAAGATCGTTGGCGTCTTCGCCTCCAATCTGATCATGGCGCAGGGTGTCGGCCAGGCGATTGCTGAAAACAAGCTCAGCGACAAGGTCAAGGTCATCGGCTTCGACAGCGATGACAAGACGCTCGGCTTCCTCAAGAGCGGCGCGATTGCCGGTCTCGTCGTTCAGGACCCGTACCGCATGGGTTACGACGGCATCAAGACCGCTCTTGCCGTCTCCAAGGGCGAAAAGGTCGAAGCCAATGTCGACACTGGCGCGAACCTCGTAACCAAGGCCAACATGAGCGAGCCGAAGATCGAAGCCTTGATCAACCCGAAGGTCAAGTAAAGCTCAGAGGCTGCGGCCGACTTGTCGGCCGCAGCCTTTCTGTCTGTCCGTCTTTCGGGCGGCCGCGCGGAAATGCGAGAGGGAGGAGAGCCCATGACGAGCCTCGAAGAAATCAGCCATCGGCACGATGACAAGGTCAAGACGGAAGCAAGTCGCGTTCCGGCCGGCTCGCCTATTCTCGAACTCAAGGGATTGCAGAAGCGCTATGGCTATGTCGAGGCGCTGAAGTCTGCAACGATCACATTCCTGGCGGGTGAAATCCACGCCATTGTCGGCGAAAACGGTGCCGGCAAATCAACGCTCATCAAGCTCCTGACCGGCGTCATCACCAGGACGGCTGGCGACATATTCTGGTGTGGCCATCCGGTCGCCCTTGCCAATCCCAATGAAGCCATCGCGCGTGGCATCAATGCCGTGCATCAGGAGGTCGTCCTCTGCCCGCATCTGACGGTCGCCGCCAATCTCTTTCTCGGCGACGAAGTCAATCGCTTTGGCCTGATGCGTAAGAAGCAGATGGTTGCGATGGCCCAGACGGTGCTGGATGATCTCGGCTTCGGACTGCCGGCCGCCGAACTGCTGAGCTCTCTGACCATTGGCCAGCAGCAGCTGGTCGCAACGGCAAGAGCCGCCATGCGCGGCACACAGTTCCTTATCTTCGACGAGCCGACCGCGTATCTGACGCGCAAGGAATCGGCGCAGCTGTTCAAGCTGATCCGCCGCCTGCAGAGCGAAGGCGTGACGATCGTCTACATCAGCCATCGCATGGAGGAAGTCTTCGAGCTGGCCGATCGGGTTTCCGTACTTCGCGACGGCACCCATGTGGGCACGCGCGCGATCGGCGAGACCAACGAGGACGAGCTGATCAAGCTGATGATCAATCGCTCGATCGAACAGATCTACCACAAGGAAGAGATTCCGATCGGCAAGCCCATTCTGGAGACGCGCGGACTTTCCGGTCCCGGTTTCGAGGATGTCTCGCTGACCGTACGGGCTGGCGAAATCGTCGGGCTTTACGGGCTGATCGGCGCTGGCCGTAGCGAATTCGCGCTCGGCCTCTATGGTCGGCAGCCGGTGACTGCGGGTGAAATCCACTGGGAAGGGCGCAAGGTCCAGATCCGTAATGAACGGGACGCGATGGACCTCGGCATAGCGCTTGCGCCGGAGAGCCGCCGCGATCAGGGGCTCTGCCTCAACCTGCCGATCGGCCTCAACATCAATTTGCCTGTGTTCGGGCGGTTGAGCCGTGGTCCGATCATCAACAACAAGAGCGAAGCCGCGAACGCCGACAAGCAGATCCGAGATCTCAGCATCAAGACGCCGAGCCGCCGGGTCCTGGTTTCGGCCATGTCCGGCGGCAATCAGCAGAAGGTCGTCATCGGCAAATGGCTGAGCCACGGCGCCAAGCTTTTCATCTTTGACGAGCCGACGGTGGGTGTCGATGTCGGCACCAAGGCGGAAATCTATCGGTTGTTTGCCAAGCTGCTTCGCGAGGGGGCGGGGATCATCGTCATATCCTCCTACCTGCCCGAGGTTTACGAGCTTGCCGATCGCCTGCATGTGTTCCGCCACGGCCAGCTGGTCGCCAGTCATGATTTTCACGCTGCCACGCACGAGGAAGTCCTCGGCGAGGCCATTGGCGTCTGAACGATAAGATCGAAAGAGGGAGAACAAGAATGGCCGCGAACACGACAGAAGGCCCCGCCGTTGCACCGCGGCGTAAGATGAACATCCTCTTCAGCCTGACGCTGATCCTGCTCCTGATTGCGCTATGGATCGTGCTCGGCTTCTCGACGGACGTGTTCTGGACGCAGCTTAACATCACCAACCTGGCACGTCAGGGGTCGATGACGGCGATCCTTGCGCTGGGGCAGACCTTCGTCATCATTACCGGAGGCATCGATCTTTCCGTCGGCGCCATTGTCGGCTTCTGCACGGTCGTTGTCGCTTGGCTGCTGCAAGCCGGAGTTCCGGTCTGGGCCGCTATCCTCATTACCCTGTTGTTCGGTGTGCTTATCGGCGCTTTCCATGGCTTCGGCATCGTACGCATGGGGCTGCCACCCTTCATTATCACGCTAGCGACGCTGACGTCTCTGCGCGGCATCGGCCTGCTCATCACCAACGGTTCGAGCATCAACATCGTCAATGACGCCTTCACAAATTTCTCGGTCGCCGACTTCCTCGGTATTCCGAGCCTGTTCTGGATGGTGATCGTGGTGGCGGTTCCCGCCGTCGTGTTCCTGCATTTGAGCCGCTGGGGCCGTTACCTTTTCGCGGTCGGCTCCAACCGCGAGGCGGCGCGCCTGTCCGGCGTCAACGTCAACCGCATGATCTATCTCGCCTATATATTGTCTGGAACCTGCGCCGCATTGGTCGGTGTTCTGCTTGCCTCGCGTATCGCCATCGGCAACGCGACCCAGGGCGATGGCTGGGAGCTGCAGGCGATCGCATCGTCAGTTATCGGCGGCACCAGTCTGTTTGGCGCGATCGGTTCCGTCTATGGCCCGCTGATCGGCGCCTTCATCCTGGCGACCATCAACAACGGCGCCAATCTCCTGAACCTGAACTCTTTCTGGCAGCGCATCATCACCGGCGTGCTGATCATCGTCATCGTCTATTTCGACCAGCTGCGCCGCCGGCGCAGCCCGTGATCCGCTTTGCCTTGGCCGGAAACATCCGGTCCAAAAACTCAGGCTGGCGAGGGCCGTACTCTTCGCCAGCTGACGTTTCTGAGCAGATTGCGCAACGGCTTTTCGACCAGCTCATAGGCAATGATACCGAGGAGCGTTCCGGCTATCGCGCCGATGAAGGCAGCGACATCGGATGGGATCGGCGTGGAGGCCACGAGTTTCGCGATGACCGAGATTGCGAGCGTATGCCAGAGATAGATCGAATAGGAGCTGTTGCCGAGATAGGTGAGGGGCGGAATTTCCGGCAGCTTGCCGCCGCGTTCGATCGAAACCATGCCAAGCACCAGTGCGATTGCGAGCGGACCGCAGGTGATCTCGTTGAATTCGAGGCCGAATATCTCGATGGCCGCGAAGCCCGAGAGCGACGCGATGACGAGGACAAGGCCGAGACCGGCGCCTGGAATGCTTCCGCTTAGCCACAACCGGCCGAGAATGGCGCCAGCCACGAATTCCAGAATGATCGGCCTCGTATAGGTGGCGAGCATCGGCGATTGCGGATGGAAGATGGCGCCGGCAATAACGAAGGCGGCAAAGACGCCGACCATGCCGGCAAGGCGGAAGCGTTGCGGCAGAAACAGGCTTGCGGCAAACAGGACGTAGAAGAACATCTCGAAATTCAATGTCCATCCCTGCACCAGCACGGGCCAGATCTCGCCATTGCTCGGCGAGCGGACCGGGATGAACAGCAGAGACCCGAGAATATGGCCGGCCGTCAGGCGCATGTTCGGAAACAGGCCGGCAACAGCGCCACCGATCATGATGGCGGTGACGATCCAGTAGGATGGCGCGATACGCTGCAGGCGGTCGACGAGAAAGCGCAGCGGAGTCACTGGCCGGCGCTCGCTCATGGTCCACATGATGAAGCCGCTGATGACGAAAAAGACGTCGACGCCGGCTGCTCCGATACGGAAATGGCCGCCGCTGCGCTCGGCTGCGTGAAACAGCACGACGGCAAGGGCTGCAAGAGCGCGAAGATATTGTATACCATAGAGCGTTTTCATCGACCGGTCCGAGGCTCCCAATTCGCCGGCGGCGCAAATTCCATCCGGTCGTAGGAAACGAGCGGATCGGCCTTGGGCACACGCGCTCGCATAGACAGCTTCCCTGCGGTGAAATAGAACAGGAAAGAGCCGACGTGATACGGGTTCAGAATGTCGATTTCGACGAAGGAGCGGATCAGAAGCAGCGTCGCCACGCCCAACAACACATAGGATTCGTCGTTCCTGTCATCACTCAGGAAGCGGGTGATATGGCCGACAAAGGCCGTCAGCAGTATCGAGGCCAGCAGGAAGACGCCAACAAGACCGGTTTCGACTGTCGTCTCGATATAGGTGTTGTGGAAATGGAAGCCCGCGCGCGAGGCGATGTAGAATTCCTCCCAAAGGCGCTCCGGTTCAGAAAAACCCTGGACCCAATAGGCCTGGTATCCCACCCCGAAGAAGGGATTGAGCTGCGCGGCCGCTATGCCCTGCTGCCAGAGATAGGTGCGGCCGGTTAGTGTCGAATCCTTGCCGAACAGGCCGAGTATCAGGTCGACCGCGCCGAGATAGACGCCGGCAACAGCAAGGATGACGCCGGAAATGGCGACTGCTGCAAACAGCCTCTTGCGTTGCCGTGGCGACAGAAAAAGAATGACGCGCAGGCTGACGCAGAGCATCACGATCAGCGCGGTGGTCAGCACCGAGGTCGCCGATGCCGAGGCGAGCAGGCAATAGGCTGACAAAAGGCCGGCAATGCCGCCGCCAACCAGCCAGATCCGACGCTCGCCGAGAACGAAGACGGCGGCAAAGGCAAAGTAGATGCCGAGAGAGGCATAGAAACCGAGCTGGTTCTTCGAATCGAACGCGCCGACGAAGCTATAGGTGCCGTCGATCGGATCATACGCGTAGTATCCGAAGAGGATCGAATAGAGGAGTACGATCGCCGTGCCGGCAATCGCGCCGCGCGTCAGAGTGCGGATGTCGAGCGTGCGCATGGCGACCAAGGCACAGAAGATATGCGTCGTATATTGGATCGCCGCACGGGCAGTCACCGAAGGCACGGCCGACCAGAAGATCGACAGGCACGTGAAGACGCCGAAAGCATAGAGCCAGAGCTGCTTCTGGTAGCTGCCGAGCGAGCTGCGATAGTCGATCAGGACCAGCGGGAACCACAGGGCATAGTAAAGCAGGATCGAGGCCTGCCCGAAACGAGACGAATAGGCGAAGACGAAGAACGACAGAGCAATCGCCACCGTGCCATAGGTGGTATTGCTGCCTTGACGAACGAAAACCGATTTGGCTATCCGCATCGATTTTCCTTATCGCATGGCAAGACCGGTGCTGACCTTGATCAAGTCACCGGGCAGCACCTGGGTGTTCTCCTGGGCCGGGATTTCCTTCGTCTGGCCGCTATCGCCGCGGATGATGGTGTAGACGACGTTCACGCCTTGCCCGCTGGAATCGAGGTTGCTGGCATCGGCCGACTGAGCGACCGCTTCCTGCATGAGAGACTGGCTGGTGGAAAGCTTCAGCTGGAGCGTTTCCAGTTGCGTATCGGTATCCTGCATGTCCTGGGCCAGAGATCCCTGCCAGTCGTTGTGCAAGGTAATCTCGTCCTGATTGGCCTTGTTGATGTCCTGCTTGGCTTTCAGGGATGTCGTCTCGGTATCGAGAAGGGTGGCTTCCAGATCGGAGGCACGCTGCTCGGCCGAAATCCGGCGGGAGGCAAGTTCCAGACCCCGTTCGGTGAGGCTTTCGACCTTGTCGCGGTCGGCCTTGGCCAGTTCCAGCTGACGGCTCTGCGTATCGGTCTTCTTCGCGAGAGTTTCCACTTCATTCTGCAGAAGCGTCTTCAGATCTTCCAGGGATTTCAGTTGGGTCGTCATACGCTGGCTGCGTGTCTGCATCAGCGCCTTCTCGCTTGCGAGCAAGGCTGTCGTTTGCGGCAATTGCTTGAGTTCCATGGGGACTTCGATATCGTCCTTGCCGCTCAATTCGGCCAGGAGACGGGCCTTGCGCATCAGCAGGCGACCGCGCTCGGCCATGTAGACGACAGCATCGCCCTTGGCGTTGATGAAATCGCGCGCAAAACGCTGGCCGGCGTCGGCGCGGCGCATGCCGCCGGCAAGGCTCACAGCCTTGAGCACGGTCAGGTTTGGCGCGAAAGGAAATTCGCCCGGGTTCTGAACCTCTCCGGAAAGATAGATCGGCCGGAACTGGGACATTTCGACGGAGGCTGAGGGGCGATCGCGCAGACCGAACTGCTTCTGCAGGCCGATGCCGATAGCTTCGGCGATCTCATCCGTCGTCTTGCCCGTGGCGGGCAGATCGCCGATGAAAGGGATGGAAACGGAACCGGAAGGGCCGACCGTATAATCGCCCGAGACCACCGACCAGTCGCGGATGGTACCCTCGGCAGTCTGCCATTCGGCGACGCGCACATGCAGCTTGTCCATCACACCCAGATGATATCCGGGAAGGTTATCGGCCTGTGCGGCGCCCGATATTGCACAGACGCCGAGGACAAGGAGAGCCGAATATCGGACTGATGTGTAGACGCGAGCGAGCCTCTTGGAAGGCTGAAATTCAATCATGCAGGATCTTCCCTGTTACTAGATCGCAGTCCCGCAGACACGGGAAACCGCAGGATGTCTCCCGCGGTCGCTGCTGGTCTTCGTCAATAGCTGCCACGCGACAGGCACACTGCCGGAATGGTCTTGGCGATGATCATCATGTCGCTGCTGAGCGACCAGTTCTTGACGTAATGCGTGTCGAAAGCGACACGGCTGGCATAGGAGACGTCGTTGCGGCCGCTGACCTGCCAAAGGCCGGTCAAACCGGGGCGCGACTGCAGATAATAGATCGCCGCAGTCTCGTAGAGCTCGAGCTCGTCTTCCACGACCGGGCGTGGGCCGACAACGCTCATCTCGCCGCGGATGATGTTGATCAGCTGCGGCAGTTCGTCGAGGCTTAGCTTGCGAAGCACGGCGCCGACAAGGGTGACGCGAGGGTCATTCTGCAGTTTGCGTGTGGCGCGCCACTCTTCCAACGCTTTTGGATTGGCGTGCAGATAGGCCTGCAGCACCTTGTCGCCATCGACGACCATGGTGCGAAATTTAAGGCAGCGGAAGCTTTTGCCGCTGTGGCCGACACGGCGATGGCCGTAGAAGGCAGGACCGCGATCAGAAAGCTTTACCAGCAACATCAGCATCAGGAAGAGAGGGCTGATGAGCAGCAGAGCGGTCAGGGCGGCAGAGACGTCGAAAACGCGTTTCAATACTCCACCAGTTGGCGGAAAGACGTCGCTTTCCACGGCGCTGAAAAAAGCCGATGTGGCCGATCTCGTCGCAGACTTCATAGAGAAAGCTCCATTCATGTTGGCGAAATTGGTCGGGAATTCTCGGACGCGTAGTTAGAGCTGTGATGGCAGGAGTGTAGGTGGTGATTTTGACTTTTTAAGCCAAACTTTTGTAGCGATATGATATCGCGGTATATAATTACCGCACTTGTGGTGGATTGAATCAAATCAGTGATTTGCTATGTATGAGTTCTACTGTATCAGGCTGCGTATAATGGCTGCGCTGATAGCTCTCCCGCATCTTCGATAATGCTTTTGGACGATGTTATAGGTGAGAGAGGACAAGCTATTCATTATCATCGTCTTCCTTTGCCTCAGGTCACTTTTGATCCGGCGTACGAAAACTTGATTTCGCGTTCGCTCTAGTGCGATGCAGCAATATATTGCGCTGCACATACTGCGCAGCTGCGACACCCGGACTTTGTAATAAAAGTTGATTGGATTGCTGGGGAATTAGGGCAGCCGCAAGGCCGCGATGCGTCCCAAGGATTGCATGATTTTGGCAGATCATCTTGTGGGTGCAGACAAGAAAACCAATAAATTCAATTGTAATTATAATCGCGGCGTAGTTTTAACGAGCCCGGCGTTAGGATCGTATCAATTCGTAACGGATCATCGTGACTTGGTTGAATCTCAATGAATCATAAAATATATTTAGACTTCAGGTCTGATAAGGGAGGAAAGACCTTGATCGCTTTTTTTCTAACGTATGAGCGGGCGAGGTAGCACTATGTATGCGCCGCGCGTTTTCGTGAGCATGCTGGGCACGCTGGTCGTCTTTGCCATCGCGACTTACTTCCTGACGAACTCCCTCTCGACGACCCTGATCGAAACGGCCATTTGCGCCGTCCTCCTGCAGATCGGATATTTCATCGGTGTGCTTTATCTCGTCTGGAAAGAGCGCAAGGCGCTCGATGCGGCGCGAAGTGAAGACAAGGCGACCATTCCGATCGGGGAAGACACGAAGGTTGGTGGGTTGCCCGCCCCCAGCCTAAATCGCTCAGAGCCGTTCAATCCCTGACGCTGCAGTCAGGCGCATCTTTTGACCGCCGACAGGTTGTCGGATTTAAGCCATGTCCTAAGTCTCCGGCAGAACCAGTGGAGACCGACGTGGCTGACAGTGCGGAAAAGAGTGTCTGCGTAATCATCGCGGCAAAGAATGCCAGCGATACCATCGGGCTTGCCATAGCCTCAGCCCTTCGAGAGCCCGAGGTTGCAGAAGTGGTCGTCATCGACGATGGGTCGAATGATGGCACGGCGGCGGTTGCTGCGAAAGCGGATGACGGCAGCGGTCGGCTGCTGATTCACGAATTCGAGAAAAATCGCGGTCCTGCGGCAGCACGCAATCATGCGATCGAGATCTCCAAGGCTCCGCTGATTGGCATTCTCGACGCCGACGATTTCTTTTTCCCCGGACGTTTCAGCTCGCTGCTTGCCCGCGATGATTGGGATTTCGTCGCCGACAATATTGCTTTCGTTACTGCCGATACTGTTCCCGACGCCCAAGCCAGGCTCGATCATTTCGACGCCAAGCCACGCTTTCTCGATCTCGTTGCCTTCGTGGAGGGCAATATTTCCAAACGCGGCGTCCGTCGCGGCGAGATTGGTTTCCTGAAGCCTCTGATGCGCCGCTCCTTCCTGGATGCACATGGCTTGCGCTACAATGAGGCGCTGCGGCTGGGTGAAGATTACGATCTCTATGTGCGGGCCCTGGCCAAGGCCGCGCGTTACAAGATCATCCATAGCTGCGGCTACGGTGCCGTGGTGCGTGGCAATTCCCTGAGCGGCAGCCACAAAACTGAAGATCTGCGGCGCCTTTACGAAGCCGACCGGGCGATCCTGGCAAAAGGCGGTCTTTCGCCGGCAGATGCCGCTGTGATCCGCCGCCATGAGCGGCATATTCGCGACCGCTACGAGTTAAGGCATTTCCTCGACGTCAAATCGCAATCGGGCATGGCTGCGGCTGCGACCTATGCCCTTCGCCATCCCTTTGCCGTTCCGGCCATAGCGGGTGGGATCCTTGCCGACAAAACAGAACGGTTCCGCGGAGGAGGCGCACCGATCGCCCATTCCGGGGCGAACGGCCTGCGGTATCTTCTGCAGGCCGCTCCGGAGTAGGTTTCGCCGGGTCTACAGGTAATCGCGGCGCACGCCTTCGATCACGGTCAGCAGCCGCTCCTTGCAAGCGGCAAGCGCGCCATCCTTGCTCAGTTGCGGCTTTGCCTTGCTCGCCTGCCAGAGAGCGAGCGCCGAAGGCATGGCAAGCGCCTGCTTCGCCATCACCCGAAGCGGGGTCTGCTGGGGATCGGCAAGCAGCACGGTTTCGCCGTGCCGTTGCTTTTCCAATTCTTTCGCGGCCTGCTGATTGCGCTCAAAACCAAGGCCCCAGAAGCGGGCGCCCTTGGCGATCGCCTCGGCGCGGGTGGAGACGGGAATGTGCTTCGGTGCATAGGTGACCCCGAGCGATTGCGCCCAGTCGTTCCATTTGAAGCTGTTGATGGAGCGCGACGAGCTGACGGCAATCCACGGCACGCGGAAGGCATCGGCAAGGATCGCGCCATGCATGGATTCGGCAACGATGAGCTCGGATGTCGCGAGCTCACGGATGACGGCCTTGGCCTCGCCGCGAGGATCGAGATAGGAAAGACCGACCGTCTTGCAGATTTCGGGCCAGAGACCGGCGGCGGCCGACTCCCAATGGGGAATGAACGTGCGCCTGCCTGATTTTGGCAGATTCTGAAACTCCGGCATCTCGGTGACGAGCACGGCTGGGTCGACGATGCCCATTTCGACGGGCAGTCCTACTTTCTTCGCCGTCAGCGGGCCGCGGACACAGCGCACGTCCCATTTCGATTTGTCGTTCGTATCGGGGAGCGAGCCATAGCCGAAACCGCTGCCGATGACGAGCTTGTGGCCCTCGGCCGGCAATATCTCGGTGTTGAGGACAGTGCCTACACCGACCAGCAACGTCTCTTCATGAGCATTGCGAAGGCCGGGAAGCAGGAAATCCCAGAGCCAGAGATTGAGGTCGTCACCGAAATTGCCATGGGTGGATTCCCAGTGGAACGGCTTCATGCAGTACTCCTTGCTGATCCAGATGATAGCGGGGCACGCCGTGGCTCTTCGATGCGGCATGCGCAGCCAATGCTGCGCTGCAAAATCTAGGGCGCTAGTTTGCCCACGGCAAGGCGCATGGCACTTTGTAAAATTGCCGGATCGCGCAGGGCCCATTTGGCCAGCAACCCGAATTGCGGCATTTGCCGCTGTTTCACCTGTCGCGCCTGGCTCCAGAGCGCCTGGCGGCGGGCACGATTCTTGTACTGCCTGATAGCGGCGACATCCTGCGGCCGGCGTGAAAATCTCTGTTCCAGCGTATTCAGCGCCGTCCACGTGTTGAACTGCTGACGCAGGAATTGCGGGGAGTCATTGTCGATACTGTGAAAGATATTGACGCCTTCGCCGCGCAATGCACCAGTGTTTTCACACAGTATGACCCGCTTGGCCGCGAGGATGCAGTCGCAGAAAAACAGGATGTCTTCGGCTGCCAGTCGCAATGTCGGTTCGAAGCGAATTTTCTCGAAGAGCGGCCGGCCGATCACCATGCAGGACATGTGAAGAAAGCTCCAGTCCTGCAGCATGACGCTGGCGATATCGGGGATCTCGATGACCGAAGGCTTCTCGGAAAGCTGCACATTCCCAGCCGATTTGCCGAGTTCCGCGATACCGAAATGATAGGAAAATTCATCGCCTCCCTCGATGGAATCCCAGTAACAATCGGCGTCGTGGCGCGTCAGTGCTTCGAACGCATTGCCGAGGTGATCCGGCGCCCATTCATCGTCTGAGTCGAGAAATGCCACGAACCGGCTCTCGGCCGGCACATTGTCGAGGCCGGTGTTGCGCGCCCCGCCCGGACCGCCATTCACCTGACGGATCACCTTGATGCGTGCCCGCTGTTCGCTGCTCAGCGACTGTAGCTCATTTTCTGCCGGAAGTGGCGATGCATCATCGACGATGAGGACATCGAAGTCCTGAAACGCCTGCTGAGAGATCGACCTCAAAGCGCGCTGCAGAACGCCTGTCTGCTTCTGATAGAACGGAATAACAATCGTGATTGACGCCATCTTCCCGCCTTTACGGTTTCAAATCCAAGAGCTTGCGGCCTCATCCCCCGGGGACGTAACCATCGGCTTTCTGCGACATCCACCATGGTTTGAGGGTAATTTGACCGGTGATGGACGCTGTCGTGACGCCAACAGGTAGCGTCGAATTGATGCGGAGCAATGTCGGAGGGAGCGTTTTATCGAAGATTGTCGATGAAGGGCCTGCTTGTGTGCCGAGATCGATCAGTCCTTGCCGTCATGCGCGATGCGCCGTTCGAGCGCTTTCGAAGCCGCTCGCAGGTCGGATCTTTTGCCCGAGAGTTTCTCGATCGCGGCGACGACAAGGTTGGCCGCCACATAGTCCGATTTATGCCCGAGATTATGGATGACGATCAGTGTCGAGCCGCTGATATCGCGGGCGAGGTGTCTGGCGTGGATGTCTGTAGAAACGGTCTTGTCGGCATCACCCGCGATGATAACAGTCGGTGCCTTGATCTTGCGATAGCGTGGCGAGGCACCTTTCGCCCAATCGCTCAAGGCGGCAATTTCCCTGGCATTGTGTTGAAAGGCATCCGGCCGAAGAGCCTGTAGTGCCCTGGTCGCCTTGATGTACCCGGCGGGGCGTTGATTGGGGGCAAAAACGGCTTTCGTTGCGCCGTCGATCGTCAGGACGCCGATAGGGGGCACGATGAGCGCGCTGAAGAGCAGGCCGGTCAGCGGTGGTCGGGCAGCGCCATAGTACCAGGCGATGCCGCCTGGCCAGGGATAGACAACCGGCGACAGGAAAACGAGGCCCGCAACCTTATCCGGATGACGAAGGGCAAAGGCGGCGACGACAGCGCCGCCGAAGGAATGCCCGACAATAATGGCCTTGCCGATGCCGCGAGCCTCCATCAGGCGCGCGATCGCATCCGCCTGAGCATCGGGCAGGATAGTCTCCGCACCGCCCGCATCGGAGCCGCCATGACCCGGACGATCAACGAAAAGCAATCTGGCTCTGCCCTCAAGCTTGCTGTGGAAAGATAGAAGCGGGTCGTAAAGGCTGGTGCTCGCACCATGAATGAAGACGATCGGCGGCAGGTCCGGCGCCGCACCGGCCTCGATCAGGATGCTGTTCAGCTTGAAGCCACCGACATCGATGCGTTGCTGCTGGCCTGCGAAAGTCTCCGCGTTACCGGCATTGGCCAGTGCTGCGAACGAAAAGAAAAGCCAGAACACGGCAGCAGTCTTTGGAAAGGGAAGGGTGGACATTAGGCCTCGAATTCACGTCTCGGGATCACTCTGATGGACATACGAGCAGGATCGAAATTCGGTTTCACGGGCGGCAGCTGAATACGGCAAGCCCTCATTGCCGACGCACATGCGGAATTTGCAGCCATAAGGGGAGCGCTCCCGCAAGGCTTTCCCATCAGGATTGTAAGATTGTCGCATTTTGGTCATGGTTCACCTCTCAAATTCTGCTGCGCTGCAAAAAATCTTCACCTTCTGTCAAAAAAATCGAGGCGGCACGAATACGCCGTCTGAAGCCGTCGCCAAAATATCGGAAGATGCTTAAATGCTTCTGCCTACAGATGTTTTTTTGCATTTAAATCGGTTGTTTCATGTTTGAGACGACCTCAAACGACGTCTTTTGCCCGTCGTCAAAGATTGGTTTCCGCTCATTTTTGCTGCGCTGCCATATTCCCTTTCCCAAGAGCGCCCTAGGTTATCGTCTGCGAGCTTTGATCTGCTCTCATTGAAACGGCCGCGTGGGGGATGCGGCCCGAAGAAGGGGTGACAGACATCGTGAATGTGACTGCCAACGTGTCTTCGCGGATAAATCTCATGCGTATCGTGCTCATATCCGGCATCATCTTTGTCCATATACCGTTCGATACGCATACGAGCCCGTTCAACGGTGCTTATGGTATTTTCGACTGGCTGCGAGTGTTCTTGCGTGACAGCCTGTTTCGGGTCGGTGTGCCTTGCTTGAGTGCAATTTCCGGCTATCTGTTGTTTCGCAATGGACCAGCGTCGCTGAATTATGGAAAGACGATCGCTCGCAAGACAAAGACGGTCATGCTTCCGTTCTTTCTATGGAACTGTGCTTTCTTCGCCTTCGTCTTTGCTCTTCAGTACTACGGTATTGGCGATGGTTATTTGCCGGATCTGTCCGAATCCAGTCCACGGACATTATCGACGCTTCTTTTCGCAATAGATGGTGCGCCGATTAATCTTCCGCTTTATTTCCTGCGCGATCTGTTCGTCTGTATCCTTCTGTCACCTATTCTCGCATTTCTCATTCGATGCGCTCCGTTGCCGACACTATTGTTTCTTCTTCTGCTCGCGGCATGGCCGATATCGATCGGTATTGTTCTGCGCAACTCTATTCTGTTCAGCTTCAGCTTCGGCATTTATCTTGGCATCTACCGTGTCGATGTCACGATGATGGACCGCTATGCTGCCTTGATTGCTCCTGCTTTCATTGCGCTTGCTGCCATTCTCGCGACGGTTGCCTATATGGCGGGGCCTGGCCTGCCGTTGTGGCTTGAAGTCAGCCGCAATCTGATGATCCTTGTTGGCATCCCCGGTTTTTGGGCCCTGTCGGCAATCCTGATCAGAAGCCGCGTCGGGCGGGGATTGGCTGGAACCGGCGGATTGAGCTTCTGGATCTTCTGCGCCCATTATCCGCTGCTGTTCTGTCTCTGGGTTCTCTGGAACCGTAGCGGCAGCGATCACTATCCAATTTTCTATCTCCTGGCGGCGACAAGCACCCTGCTGCTGCTGCCCTTGAGCAATGGCATGGCGCGTCACGCCCTGCCGTCCTTCTACAATCTGCTGACCGGCAGCCGGGCTCGGCCACAGGCCGAACTTCTTGCTGCCGGGAACCGTACCGCCGACGACCGGCGCGTGCGCTCCGAGCAAAGGTGATGCTATGATGACATCGACAAGCCACGCGCGAAAACTGGGTCTCGTTTCCCTCGCTCTTCTGGGCGCCTGCTTCATTCCGCAGGTTGCTTCGGCACAGGATGATCAACCGACTGGTGGATCTTTCGTTGACAACTTCCAGCGTCTCGATACCAGCCGCTGGTATATTTCCGATGGCTGGAACAATGGGCCGCATCAGAATTGTACCTGGTCGCGAAAGCAGGTGAGCATCAAGGATGGATCGCTGCAGCTGCAGCTTACCGAAGGCAAGATCGGTCAGCGCAACTATGCCTGCGGCGAAATCCAGACCACCCAGCGTTATGGTTACGGCACCTATGAAGCGCGTTATCGCACCGCGACCGGGTCGGGCCTGAATTCGGCCTTCTTCACCTATATCGGCCCGACCGACAAGAAGCCGCATGATGAGATCGATTTCGAAGTGCTCGGCAAGAATGCCGGCCAGGTGCAGGTCAACCAATATATTTCGGCCAAGGGTGGCAACGAGAAATTAGCGCCGGTCGCCGGCGGTGCGGACCAGGGCTTTAACGACTACGCCTTCGTCTGGGAGAAGGACCGTCTGCGCTATTATGTGAACGGCAAGCTCGTTCAGGACGTTACCGATCCTTCCAAGATACCGAGCAATGCTCAGAAGATCTTCTTCAGCCTTTGGGGCACGGACACGCTGAGTGGCTGGATGGGCAAGTTTGCCTATACCGGCGAGCCTGCGACCATGCAGATCAAGCGCGTTGCTTTCACGAAAGCGGGAGAGAAGTGCCTCTTTCCGGAATCGATCACCTGCAAACTCGACTGAGCCATGCCGGCTGCCCAGGGGATGGGCGGCCGGTCCAATGCCATGATGCAACACCAACCACACCATGCGTCTGGTCTCGACCGGTCGCGAAAGCGGAAATCTTGATGCTGCATATTCTTTATTTTGTCCACGATCTCGCCGATCCCGCCGTACGCAGGCGGGTGTTGATGCTGCAGGCCGGTGGGGCGCTGGTGACGCTGGCAGGCTTCCGGCGTGACGACAACGTGCTTGCTGCCATCAACGGCATCGAGCCGATCGAGCTCGGCAGGACGAAAGACGCTCAATTTGCGCAGCGGCTCACCGCGGTCGCCAAATCGGCGGTGAAATTGCGCAATGCTCTGCGCTCAGTGGCGCGGCCGGATGTCATTATCGGTCGCAACCTCGAAATGCTGGCTCTCGCCAATCGCGCTAGGTCCGTTTTCGGCGGCGACATGCCTGTGGTCTATGAATGCCTGGATATCCATCGGCTGCTGCTTGGCGACGGGATGCTGGGGGGAGCACTTCGTAGCGCCGAGCGCCATTTTGGTGCACAGGCGGCATTGCTCATCACCAGCTCGCCGGCCTTTGTCGAACGTTATTTCCGGCCGCGTTCCGGCCTGCACCTGCCGATCATGCTGCTCGAGAACAAGGTTCTGGCGATCGAGGCCGCAACAACAAATAACATCGTCTCGGCGGCGCGGCCGCCGATTGCCGGCAAGCCATGGAAGATTGGCTGGTTCGGCGCGTTGCGCTGCCGCAAGTCCCTGGCTTTGCTCGATGACTTCTCACGACGGATGGAGGGCCGCTTCGAAATCGTCCTGCGTGGCCGGCCGGCTCGCTCGGAATTCGACGATTTCGACAGCTTCGTGCGCGATGCGCCCTTCATGCAGTTCGCCGGCGCCTACAAGAACCCGGAGGATCTCTCCGCGATCTATGGTGAAGTCCAGTTCTCCTGGGCCATCGACTTCTTCGAAGAGGGGCTGAATTCCAGCTGGCTGCTGCCGAACCGCCTCTATGAGGGCGGGCTTTATGGCACCGTGCCGATTGCCATGGATGGCACCGAGACGGGACGGTTTCTTGCTTCCCGAAAAATCGGGCTCACGCTCGACAACGCCGACGCTTCGCATCTCGTCGCCCTTTTCGACGGTATGGACGAGCAGCGCTATCTCGCGGCCTTCGACGCCGTGGCGGCGCAGGATCGCAAGCAATGGATGATCGATCGTGCCGACTGCCAGGGGCTGGTGCAGCGGCTGGCTGCCCTCACGCGCGCCAACGAGCAGATCGCCGAAATACAGGCCCTCCCACAACTGCATCGCAATAGAGGTGGATTGCAATGATGACTGGAAGCTCAAGGGATATGCGTTGCGTAATCGTTATTCCTTGCCTCAACGAGGAAAAGCACATCGAGCCGCTGATCGGCAAACTCGGGCAGGCGCTGGATGACCTCGATGCTCGGATCGTGGTTGCCGATGGCGGCAGCACTGACCGGACGCGCGAGATTGTCAGGGAGATCACGGCCAACGATCCGCGCGTTCTTCTGATCGACAATCCGAAGCGCTTGCAGAGTGCCGCAATCAACCTTGCGATTGAAACCTTCGGTGACGGATATGATTATTTCATCCGCATTGACGCTCATGGTGATTATCCGGACGATTACTGCCAGACGCTGGTTCGGGAGGCCGACGTGACCGGAGCGGATTCCGTCGTCGTCGCCATGCGCACTATGGGCTTCAGCGCCTTTCAGAAGGCAACGGCAGTTGCGCAGAATTCCAAGCTTGGCAATGGCGGTTCCAAGCATCGCGAGGGCGCTAAGGGGCATTGGGCCGAGCATGGCCATCATGCGCTGATGCGTGTCGCAGCCTTCCGTTCCGTCGGCGGCTATGATGAACTCTTCAGCCACAACGAGGATGCCGAGCTCGATTACCGGCTGCACAAGGCCGGCTTCCGCATCTGGCTGACCGACAAGACCGCGATGACCTACTACCCGCGTTCCAGCGTCCCGACGCTGTTCCGGCAATATCTCGGCTATGGCCGGGGCCGCGCCCGCAATATTCTCAAGCATCGCAGCATGCCGAGCGTGCGTCAGATGCTGCCGCTTGCCGTCGTGCCAATCTTTATCGGTGCTTTCCTGGCGATCCTCAACTGGATCGCAGTCATTCCGCTGAGCCTCTGGGCTGTTGCCTGCATCGCCTATGGCTTCTGGATCGCAGTTGGCCAGAAGAACCCCTATGGCCCGCTTGCCGCCATTTCCGCCATGGTCATGCATTTTGCCTGGTCAATGGGTTTTTGGATGGAAGTGCTGAGCTTTCGGAACAGAAGGGTGGCTTCATGACGCAAACCCTCCGCCGTCCGATCAGGATTGATATCGCCGTCTGCACTTACCGTCGCGTCGAGCTGGATCAGACTCTGCTGTCGCTCGCGGTACTGACTATCCCCGCCGGCGTCATCGTGCGCATCATCGTTGCCGACAATGATGTGACTCCGAGCGCCCGCGATCGCGTCGATGCCATGCGCTCTGCCGTTCCGTTCGAGATCGCCTATGTGCATTGCCCGGCCTCGAATATCTCGATCGCCCGCAATGCCTGCCTGGACAATGCGGCCGGCGATTTCGTCGCCTTTATCGATGACGATGAGACGGCCTCGGAGGATTGGCTGGCGGAATTGCTCGTCATGGCGGACACGACCGGTGCCGATGCCGTTCTCGGGCCTGTGCAGGCTAGCTATGCGAGCACCGCGCCCGCCTGGATGCGGAATGGCGATTTCCATTCGACCTTGCCTGTCTGGGTCGCGGGGGAGATCCGCACCGGCTACACCTGCAATGTTCTATTGCGTCGCAGCGCACCGTCGCTCGTCGGGCGCCGCTTCAACATCGCGCTCGGTCGCACCGGCGGCGAGGATACCGAGTTCTTCACCCATATGCACAATGCCGGCGGCCGCATCGCTTTCGCGGCGGATGCCTTGATCCATGAGCCGGTTCCCGGCAAACGCGCTACCGTTTCGTGGCTTGCAAAGCGTCGGTTCCGCATGGGCCAGACCCATGGTCGCATGTTGCTGGAAGATGGGTCGGGCGCGTGGCCGTTGCACGCAATCGTGCTTGCCGGCACGAAGTCAGCCTATTGCTTTGTCGTTGCGGCACTCCTCGTCGCCTCTCCCGTCAAGCGGCATCGTTACGGCTTGCGCGGCATCATGCATGCCGGCGTCGTCAGCGGCCTCTTTGGCGTTCGCGAGATCGAGCAGTACGGAACTATGGAGAAGGCGCCGCAATGACGGATTTCATCCCCGATGTCAGCTTCGTCATCGCTGCCTATAATGCCGAGGAGACGCTCGCGCGTGCCATCGACAGTGCGCTCGCCCAAGGCGCCGTCAGCATGGAGGTGATCGTCGTCGACGATTGCTCGACCGACAGCACGCGAGATATCGCCGGCAATCATCCCGATCCCCGTGTTCGTCTTGTCGCACTGGCGCGTAACGGTGGTCCGGGTGCTGCCCGCAACGCCGGTCTCGATGCGGCCCGTGGCCGCTGGGTAGCCGTGCTCGATTCCGACGACGCTTTGCGCCCGGATCGAATGGCGCGTCTGATTGCCCGGGCGGAAAAGGCCGAGGCCCAGATCGCGGTCGATAATCTCGACGTCATTCGCGAAGATGTCGGAACGATCGTTCCGATGTTTCCCGAAGCGGTGCTCACCCGCCTGCCGGTGCTGACGCTGGCGAAATTCATCGCCTCGAACATGATTTTCCGTTCCGAGCACAATTTCGGCTACATGAAGCCGGTCTTCGAGCGGGAATTCCTGGAAAAGCATCGCCTGCGTTTCGATGAGCGGTTACGGATCGGCGAGGATTATATTTTCCTGGCCTCTGCACTTGCCAGAGGCGGCGTCTGCGTCGTCGAGCCGATGGTCGGTTATCTCTATTACATTCGCGATGGATCGATATCGCGTGTTCTCAAAAGAGAACATGTCGAGGCCATGCTTTCCGCCGACGCCAGGTTCTTTGCCGAACATCCCTTCGGCGCTGCGGCACTTGCCGCACAAAGGCGGCGAACGCGCAATCTGAAAGAGGTCAAAGCCTTCCTGATGCTGGTCGCCAGCATCAAGGAGCGCGAATTGCCGAGCACTCTCAAGATTGCACTCCTCAACCCGCGCGCGATGCGTCATCTGAGCATGCCCGTTGCCGCCCGCCTGCGTCGTCTTGCCGCGTCCCTGCGCGGCGGCCGTCAGCAGACACCCGCCTCTCAACTCTCCTCGCCCCTGCCCAATATGGGCGCAGGCCCTCACTCTAACAAAGGATGATAGAGCCATGGACCCCAAGCACCGTGTGAGAAAAGCAGTCATTCCGGTTGCCGGCAACGGAACCCGGTTCCTGCCTGCCACCAAGGCAATGCCGAAGGAGATGCTGACGATCGTCGATCGTCCAGTCGTTCAATATGCCGTCGACGAGGCTATCGAAGCCGGCATCGAGCACATCGTCTTCGTCACCAGCCGCAACAAGTCGGCGATCGAAGATCACTTCGACGACACGCCGGAATTGATTTCCTCGCTGCGGCTCGCCGGCAAGAGCCATCAGGTCAGCGAGCTGGAGCGTCTCCTGCCGCGGCCGGGCTCCGTCAGCTTTACCCGCCAGCAGGCGCCGCTTGGCCTCGGCCATGCCGTCTGGTGTGCCCGTGACCTGATCGGCAACGAACCTTTCGCGCTGCTGCTGCCGGATATGCTCTGCTATGGCATGCGCGGCTGTATGGCCGGCCTGATGGACCTCTACAGCGAAGTCGGCGGCAATATCGTAGCTGTTGAGGAATGCGCCCCCGAAGAGACCTCGAAATACGGCATCATCGGCAAGGGAGCTGCCGTCCGTCACGGCTTCGCCGTGACCAAGATGGTCGAGAAGCCGCATCCGTCGGAAGCGCCTTCAAACTTTTACCTTAATGGTCGTTATATCCTCCAGCCCGAGATCTTCGATATTCTGGCCCGCCAGGAGCGCGGAGCCGGCAATGAAATCCAGCTGACCGATGGCATGTTGCGCCTCTCCGAGACGCAATCTTTCCATGCCCAGGTCTATAACGGACGGACATTCGACTGCGGGTCCAAACACGGCTTCATCGAAGCGAACGTCGCCTTTGCGCTCGCTCGCTCCGATATCGGCGGCCTGGTTTATGACTCGATCCGCAACCTGGTCGTCTCGCACGAAGCGCAGATGACCGCTGCTTAAGCCTGTTCACGTTCTGACCCGCGGCCGTCGAGGCCGCGGGTCACAGCTTATTATCCATTCAGGCTTCTCCGACTAAGGTGGTCGCCATGCATCAGAAGAACTTTACTTTCCACAGCGCTCACTCCCAGGCTGAGCAGCATGACGGCTTCATCGATCTCGATCGGCTGATGGCGATCGTGACGCGCCGCATCCGAACCATCATCTTCGCAGTGGCTGCCTTTGTCATTCTGGCCGTGGCTTATTTGCTGACCGCCACGCCGAGCTACACGTCGATGACGCAAATCCTGCTCGATGAGAGCATGACGAAATATGCTGAGAGCCAGCCGCCCGTCGCCAGCAGCCAGCAGGCGGACATGGAGATCGCCAGCGCCGTCGAAATCCTGAAATCGAACGAGATGGCCTTGCGCGTCGTCGATACCGCGGGGCTTGCCGACAACAATACACTGCTCAATCCACCACAGTCGCCGGCGGCCCTGCTCAAGTCGGGCGCGGGGCTGATTGCCAGTATCTTCAAGGTGGGGCGTACGCCCATGACCCCGGAAGAGATGCGCGAAGCGCAGCGCCAGAAGGTCGCTGCCGTGCTGCAGGATGGTCTCAAGGTAGAACGCGTTACACGAAGCTCGGTTGTCGCCGTCTCCTTCAGCTCGACCGACAGGCTATTGGCCGCCAAGGTAACGAGCGCCTATGCCGAGGCCTACCTGACGGATCAGCTGAACGCCAATTTCGACGCGACGGAACGCGCCTCCGTCTGGCTGCAGGAACGCTTGAACGATCTGCGCCAGCGTGCGCAGGAAGCCTCGCTCGAAGTCGAGAAATACAAGGCCGACAATGGCCTGACCTCGACCGGTGGCGAGCTGATGTCGGAGCAGCAGATTTCCGATCTCAACAAGCAGCTGATCATCGCCCAGGCCGATACCGCCAGCGCGGCGGCACGCTACAATCAGTATAAATCGATCATCGACCAGGGTCCGGACAACGCCGTCAAGAATGCGACCATCTCGTCCAGTCAGACCGATACCTCGGTCCTGCAGGACCTGAAGACACGTTATCTCGCCGTCGAGAAGCGCGAGCAGGATGTTACGCAGAATTTCGGCGCCAACCATCCGCAAGCCATCGCGCTCAAGGCCGAGCGGCAGGACATTACCCGGCAGATCTATCAGGTCCTTCAGCAGCTGACCGCCAGCTACAAGAACGAGCTTGATGTCGCGCAGTCCCGTTCCGCCTCACTTCGCGAGAGCATCGAGGGCGTCGTCGGCAAGAATTCGGAAGCCAACAAGTCGCTGGTGCATCTGAATGAGCTGAATCAGAAGGCGACGGCGCTGAAGACGCTCTATGAATCCTATCTCGGCCGCTTCGAAGAGGCGACACAGCAGCGATCCTTCCCGATCGCCAAGGCACGCGTCATCTCCGTTGCAGGCGTGCCGACATCGCCGTCAAGCCCGAAGAAGACGCTTGTTATGGCACTCTCGGTGATCCTCGGTCTGATGGCCGGTTGCGGCGTCGCCGCATTCCAGGAGTTCCGCGACCGCTTCTTCCGCGTCGAAGCGGATGTACGCTCTGCGCTTGGATTGAAGTTCCTCGGCTATCTGCCATTGCTTGGTCAGCAGAGCAACGGCAAGAAGAAGCGCCGAAAGACCAATATCGGTCAGGAGCCGGTAACCGCCGAAGAGGCGGAGCACGGTGTCACCTTCGAACGGATGATGCGCATCTCTGTCGAGGCGCCGCGCTCGATCTTTGCCGAGACGCTGAGAAATGCCAAGCTTGCCAGCGACGTCATGCTGCAGGGCCGCACCGATCGCGTGATCGGCGTCGTCTCGGCGCTGCCGGGCGAAGGCAAGTCGACGACGGCTGCCAATTTTGCCGCTCTCCTGGCCAGCAGTGGCAAGCGTACGCTGCTGATCGACGCCGACTTGCGCAATCCGGGCTTGAGCCGCACGCTGAAGTCACCGCCGCAGGCCGGGTTGATCGAGGCCGTGCTCGGCGAGGTACCTTGGACGAATGTCGTCAAGGTCGACCCGCGCACCAAGCTTGCCATCCTGCCCGTCGTCGTACGCGATCATCTCCTGCACACCAGCGAGCTGCTGTCGTCGCAAGGCATGCATCATCTCATGGAAAATGCGCGCAAGATGTTCGACTACATCGTCGTCGATCTGGCACCGCTGGGACCCGTCATCGATGCCAAGGCTTTTGCGCCGCAGGTTGATGCCTTCCTGCTGGTGACGGAATGGGGTGCGACGCCAACGAACCTCGTGCGTGATGTTCTGGAGCAGGAGCCCCAGATCAACTCGCGTATTCTCGGTGTCATCCTCAACAAGACCGACATGTCTGAACTGCCGCGCTATAGCGATTTCGGCGGAACCGAACGCTACCGGCAGAAGTATGTGAGCTACTACACCGAAGCGCAGCCGCGCGCGCAGGTGGATGCGTAGTTACCCTACGCCCTACCGGCCTTGAGGCGGGTTCTGGCCAGGGCATGTTCACGCCAGATCGTGAATATGCCCGCCGCCACCACGATGATCGCGCCCGCGATCATCGTGGCGCTCAGGCTTTCGCCGAATATCGCAACGCCGATGATGGCGGAAAAGACGAGTTGCAGATAAGTGAGCGGTTGGATCACCACCGCGTCCAGCAGATCGTAGGCGCGGATCAGGAAATAGTGGCTCGAGATGCCTGTCAGGCAAAGTATGCCCATGAAAGCCCAGTCCTGCGGCGCCAGCGTCGTCCAGAAAAACGGGCCGATGCAGCTCATCACGATGCCGCCGACGACGCCTGTGTAGAAGAAGCTGGTCTTGGCGCTGTCCTCGCGGCTGACATAGCGGGTGAGGACCACGTAAAGCGAGAAGAGCAGCGCACCGGCAAGCGGCATCAGGAAGCGTGTGTCGAAGAGGCCGCTCTCAGGTTTCAGGATCAGCAGAACGCCAACGAAGCCGCCGCAGATTGCCAGCCATCGCCGCCAGCCAACCTTCTCGCCGAGGATGGGTATGGACAGCATGGCCACCATCAACGGCCCCGACGACAGGATCGCCTGCGAACGGGCCAGGCCGACCATGACGAAGGACGAAATGACGACGACGATCTGCGCTGCAAGCAACAGGCCGCGCGCGATTTGCAGCACAGGCCGCCTGGTCCTGACGGCCGTGCGAAGACCACCCGGCGAGCGCGAGGCCAATGCGATGGCAAAGAGCATGAAGGCCCAATAACGGATCATCGCCACGAGAAGCGGCGGATAGGCGCTGACCAGATGTTTCGAGATGCCGTCCTGTATGGCGAATATGCTGATCGCCAACAGCGTGAAGACATAACCGGCTGTGTTAGATTTCATTTCGTTTCGAAGAAGATGTGCGGACCCCGGAGACGCCGGTCGCCCGACGCAGCGCTCACACTAGGCCATTCGCTTTCGCAATCATAGGCTTTGCTTTCGTCTTTTGCCCATGCACTGCCGACAGGATCAGCTCTTCTTGCGATCCGCGACAAAAGCGGTGAACCCTTCGATGAATTTGGCGAGGTTCTGCTTCACCTTGTCGTCGGCGATCCCGCCTTCCGCGTCGAAGACGCTGCCGGCGCGCGATACCATCAGCCGGCCGCCGAACCATGGATCGGCGCCGAGCGTGCGCAGCACCGTTAGCCAGGCGTTCTGGCTGAGGATCGTGCCGAAATTGCCGGGAGAGGCGCCGAGAACAGCAATCGGTTTCGCCCCAAAAACAAGAGCAATATCGTTGGAAGGTCGGCTCATCCAGTCGATGGCGTTCTTGAACACGCCCGGGAGCGAGTTGTTATATTCCGGCGTAAACAGGATCAGACCATTCGCCGATATGGCGAGGTCCTTGAGTTCCTGCACCTTCTCGGGGATGCCTTCTGCGGCTTCAAGATCGGCATCATAAAGCGGCACGCCATGAATGGTGCGCGCGACGAGCTCGACACCGCTCGGCGCCAGTTCGACGGCGGCATGAAGCAGGGCCGTGTTGAAGGAGCCTTTGCGCAGGCTGCCTGATATGCCGAGAATCTTCATCGCATCCCCCTGTGTCCGTTTGAGCGAGACATTTATGGTTCGGGGCCGTTCGTCAAGGGGTGGCGGTGATCTCGCCTTGCGTCATGCCGCAAGCAGGGACTTCAGCTTGATGCTGCTTGCCTCCAAGGCACCGGGATCAGGATGCGCGCGAGCGGCGATCAGCATTTCTGCGAGACGGATATCGCGCGCGACGGCATTGCCGCGGCCAATGCCGCTCGCGGCAAGAAGCCTGCCGCTTTCGTCGAGATGAAAGAGAATGAATGCGCTGTCGCCAAGATCGCGGCGGATATGCGTGGCCGCTCCGTCGGCGAGCCCGGCAATCTGCAATGTCAGGTCATACTGGTCGGACCAGAACCATGGCACGGCTGAGATTTCCGCGCCTTCTCCCAGCATGTTGGCGGCGGCCAGGTTTGCCTGCTCCTGCGCATTACGCCAGGATTCGAGCCGAACGCGTCGTCCGCCATAGAGCGCCAGCGGGAAGGAGCAGCAATCGCCGGCGGCATAGATATCGGAGGCTGAAGTCTCCAGCCGTTCGTTGATGGCGATACCATTGTCGATCGTCAGCCCGGCTGCCTCGGCAAGCCCGATATTCGGCGAGGCGCCGATGCCGACGAGCAGCAGGTCGGCAGGGATCATTTCACCATTGGCCAGCCTTATGATGACCTTGTCCGTCTCTTCCCTCACCTTATCGATGGTTTGACCGCAACGAACATTCACGCCCTCCAGCCGGTGGCGTTCCGTAATTGCCTCAGCGATTTCTTCCGGCACGCCGCGCTTCAGCACGCGGGGCAGACCCTCGATGACCGTAACGTCGGCACCCCGCATGCGCGCTGTTGCCGCCAGCTCGAGCCCAATGAAGCCACCGCCGATAATGGCGATGTGCCGACCCGGGTGGAGAGCGGCATGCAAAGCCACCGCATCCGCGTGGGTCCGCAGCACGCGGATGCGGTCGGAAGTGCCATCGGCACCCGGGAGACCGCGCGCGGTGGCTCCGGTTGCGAGCAGAAGCTTGTCGTAGCCAAGCATGTCTCCGTCTGCGAGCCTGATTGCTTTTGCGACAGGATCGATCGTTGTCACCGTCGTATCGAGCCTGAGGTGGATCGATTGCTCCTGGTAACGTTCCGATGCCGCGACGAATTTGGGGTCAGGTGCCTGACCCGATCCGTCTTTCGAAAGCGGCGGGCGTTCGTATGGGGCGATGGCCTCGGCACCGATCAGGGTGACGTCGCCGTCAAAGCCTTTTTCTCTGAGCGCGAAGGCTGCGCGAGCACCGCATTCTCCGGCCCCGACGATGACGAAATGAGCCACGATTGCCTCCTCAGAGTCCGATGAAAACTGTGCCGTCTTCGACCTTGACCGGATAGGTCTGCAGGTTGACGCAGACCGGCGCGCCCTTGGCCTCGCCGGTCCTGTAGTCGAAGCGGCCATTGTGCTTGGGACATTCGATGATGTTGTCCATGACCAGACCATCGGCAAGATGGATCTTTTCATGGGTGCACAGGCCGTCGGTGGCGAAGTAGTCGTCCTCGGGGCTGCGATAGACGGCAAAGGTTCGCCCATCATGGTCGAAGCGGATGACATCCTCTTCGTCGATCTCGCCTTCAGCGCAGACTTCGATCCAGTTGTTGCTCATGTTTTCCTCCCTTTGAGTGCCGTTATTATTGGGCTGCTGCCGGTAGTTCACTGTGGAATTCCTCGCGATAAGGCCGTGCCGTCGGCGGCAGTTCACGCTTCAGGAAGTAGTCCTCATTGCGTAGCTGCCGCAGGAAGGCCGGGATCATCTCGCGGTAGCCGGACCATATGGATGGGTTGGCCGCCGGCAGATCATGCTTGATCATCGCGTGCAGCTTCGGCAGGGCGTGATACGGCACCATCGGGAACATGTGATGTTCGACATGATAGTTCATGTTCCAATAGATGAAGCGGCTTACCGGGTTCATCATGACGCTGCGGCTGTTCAGCCTGTGGTCGATGACATTGTCGGCAAGGCCACCATGCTGCAGCAGGCCCGTCAGAACATGATGCCAGGCACCGTAGAGTCGGGGCAGGCCGATCAGCATCAGCGGCAGGATCGAGCCCATGGCAATCGCCGTCGCAACGGTCACGACATAGATGGCGAGCCAGATGCGGGCGATGCGGATGGCCTTTGGCTGCTCCATCTCGGGAATGAAGGTCTTTTCCGCGGCGCTGACGACGCCGGCTGAATTGCGCAGCATGTCGACCATGGCGTACCAGGCATCGAGGATGCCGACGAAGTTCAGGACAAGGCGGAAGAGATCAGGCGGCCGCATGACAGCAATCTCCGGATCGCAGCCGACGATGACCGTATCGGTGTGGTGGCGGGCATGGCTCCAGCGCCATGTCACCGGATTGCGCATGATCATGAAGCAAGCGATCTGATAGACCACATCGTTCATCCAACGGGTCTTGAACGCCGTGCCGTGGCCGCATTCGTGCCAGCGGCTGTCCGAGGCGGACCCATAAAGCACGCCATAGGCCAGGAAAAACGGGATACAGATCCATGAGCCCCAGAAGGTGATCCCGAGAGCTGCAAACAGCAGCATGCTGCCCAGCCAGATGATGGTGTCGCGGATCGCCGGCGCGTCGGAACGCTGCATCAGCGCCTTCATGTCCTTGCGCGGGATATCCGTGTGATACCATTCGGCGGCGGCAAGCCCGGTTTCCACCGCCCTTTTGCCGCTGGTGCCAAGCAGGCTGTAATCCCGTTTGATTATCTCAGTCATCGCCATCTCCCGCGGCACGCAACAGCACGCCGCCCTCATGTCGAAAACGATAGATCGAGTTTTCGCTTGCCTCAATGAGGGAATGATGGAATCTATCAAAACATATCAAACTCTGATGTCGTCGATGAAGGCATATCTCAGGAGCAACCATGCGTCGCCCCACCATATCGGATCTCGCCAAGGCATCTGGCGTTAGCGTCGCCACCATTGATCGCGTCCTGAATGGACGTCATCGCGTGCGGGAGGAGACGGCAAGACGGGTTTATGAGGCGGCACAGGAAATCGGCTATCATGCAGTCGGTCTCCTGCGTCAGCGAGTCTTCGAAGATCTGCCGCAATATCGACTGGGTTTCGTCCTGCAGAAGCCGGTTCAAGCCTTCTACCAGGCTTTCGCCAAGGAGGTCGTCGTGGCGGCGCAGGCGGTCACAACAGCCCGGATCAACGCTCTTGTGGATTTCGTGCCGGCTTCGACGCCAACGGCTATCGTCGAGAGAATGAAGGCGATGGCTGCGCGCAGCCAGGCGATCGCGCTCGTCGCGCCGGATTATCCAGCCGTCACGGCTGCAATCGAGGAGCTGAAGGAGAAGGGCATTGCGGTCTTTTCCCTGCTGTCCGATTTTTCCACCACCGCGCGGCAGGGCTACATCGGCGTCGACAATCGCAAGGTGGGACGCACCGCGGCCTGGGTTATCGCGCGTTCGGCGCGTCGGCCCGGCAAAGTCGCCTGCTTCGTCGGCAGTCATCGCTTTCTTGGCCACGAGCTGCGCGAAATCGGCTTTCGAAGCTATTTTCGTGAGAACGCACCGGAATTCGAGGTGCTCGATACGCTGATCAATCTCGACACACCGGAGATCACCCATGAAGCGACGCTCGATCTCCTGCAAAAGCATCCTGATCTCATCGGTTTCTATGTCTGCGGCGGCGGCATGGAGGGCGCGATTTCAGCGATCCGTGAAGAGCATCTGGCGGGCAAGCTGATCGCGGTCGTCAACGAACTGACACCAGAATCGAAGGCGGCGCTTGCCGACGATGTCGTTACCATGGCGATCGGCACGCCGCTCCCGGCTCTGTGCAAGGAACTGATGAGCCTGATGATGAAGTCGATCGAAAGCGATGCAACGGTCATCCCCGGACAAAGCGTCTTGCCCTTCGAAATCTTCGTCTCGGAAAACATCTAGCGCGAATGATGTAATTCTATCATTTCTGGGATAATTCTATCAAAAATGATGGTGATGGCCGATGGATTGCGATCATGAATCTCGCTAGTCCTTCGCTGGCTGGCGCAAGGGGTCGAGATATCTTTCCCGGCCATCGGTCTTGAGGAGGAGTGCCCATCATGAGTTCCATTCGTTTCGCGCTTAATCATATGTGCGCGCCGTCGCTTCCCCTGGAGACATTCTTTGCCGCTGCAAAGCAGCTCGGCATCGAGAGCGTCGAGATCCGCAATGATCTGGCCGGAAATGCCATCCTGGACGGCACGCCGGCATCAGCCGTCAAGGAGCTTGCAGCGCGCCATGGGCTTGCCATCATCTCGATCAACGCGCTGCAGCGCTTCAACGAGTGGACTGAGGAGCGCGCGAACGAGGCGGCCGAGCTGATCGCCTATGCGCGCGATTGCGGTGCCGCGCCTTGGTGCTTGTTCCGGTCAACGACGGCAGCGGCCGCGAGCCGGACGTGCGTCGTGCCAATCTCCGAAAGGCGCTGTCGGCCCTGAAGCCGATGCTGGAGGCTGCCGGCATCATCGGTCTCGTCGAGCCGCTCGGCTTCGAAATCTGCTCTCTGCGACTGAAGAGCGAAGCGGCCGAGGCGATCGACGAACTCGGGGCAAAGTCGACCTTCTGCCTGGTGCACGATACCTTCCACCATCATCTGGCCCGTGAGACCGCGATTTTCCCTGAGCTGACGGGCCTGGTCCATATTTCCGGCGTCAGCGATCCCGACGTATCGGTTGCCGACATGCGCGATCCCCATCGCGTTCTGGTCGATGCCAGCGATCGCCTCGATAACGTCGGGCAGCTGCGAGCGCTGCTGTCTGCCGGCTATGCCGGCCCTGCATCCTTCGAACCCTTTGCCCCGACAGTTCATGCTTTGACGGAGCCCGTCGCGGCGATCAAGGAAAGCATGGCGTATGTGACGGGCAAACTCTGAAGGCCGCAGTTGTCCGCGGGCAACTGAGCCGTGCTCAGTCGTGCGAATGTGTGCCCGAGTGATGCGGACCATGTTCCGATGGAATGAGATGCAGGTTTCCGAAGCGCACACCGCGTTGGGTGATCACGCTGTCGGCAAAGCTTTGTATCTCATCCGCCTTGCCCTTTAGCACCGAGACCTCAAGACAATCATGTCCGTCGATGTGGACGTGAAGGGTTGAGACCGAGAGGTCATGGTGGTCATGCTGCGCCGTCGTCAGCCGGCGCGACAGGTCGCGGGTCTCGTGCTCATAGACATAGGTGAGCGCCGCAAAGCAATTGGCTTCGCCATCGATGGCCGGTTGAGCGCGGGTCACGGCATCGCGAACGAGATCGCGCAGCGTTTCCGAGCGGCTTGCATAACCGCGCTGCACGCTGATCTTGTCGATCGTCTCCAGAAGATCATCATCGATGGTGATGGTAATGCGCTGCATATCGTGATCCTCTTTTGCCCCAAGCTTTGTTGGAATCGACTAGAGGAAATTTCGGCATGTTTTGCAACCAGGTGCATCGCTATTGCCGGCCACGGAAACGGCGCTGATAGGTCGGATCGTAGAGTGAGCTCTCACGGAAATCGCTGGCGCCGAGCGATGGGCCGACGAAGATCAGGGCGGTCCGTTCGATCGGTTCCGCCGCCACCTGCGCCTCGATCGTGCCAAGCGTGCCGCGAAGGATCCGCTCGTCCGGCCAGGAAGCCTTGACGACGATCGCAACGGGGCAATCCGCACCATAAAGCGGCGTCAGATCCTCGACGACTTTTGCGAGCGCATGGATCGCCAGATGGATGGCGAGTGTCGCGCCGGTAGCGCCGAATTTTTCCAGCGTCTCATTGTTCGGCATCGGCGAGGCGCGACCGGAAACGCGGGTGAGAACGAGGCTCTGCGCAACGGCAGGGATGGTCAGTTCGCGTCCAAGCGCGGAGGCGGCGGCGGCGAAAGCGGGAACGCCTGGTGTCAGCGTATAGTCGATGCCATGCTGCTCAAGCCTGCGGATCTGTTCGGCCACAGCGCTCCAGACGGAAAGGTCGCCGGAATGCAGGCGCGCGACATCCTCGCCCGCTGCTGCTGCTTTCAGATACTCCGCCTCGATCTCGTCCAGCGACATTGGCGCGGTGTCGACGATGCGGGCGCCGGGCGGGCAATATTGCAGCAATTCCGGCGAAACGATCGAGCCGGCATAGAGGCAGACCGGGCATTTGCCGATCAGGTCGCGACCGCGAACCGTGATCAGGTCCGCAGCCCCTGGGCCTGCGCCGATGAAATGCACCGTCATTGCTTTACCTCGTCTCTATTCATGGCTTGATCCAGGACCATTGCGTCACCGGCATGGCCGGCCGCCAGCCGGTCATGCGGCCGACGGGAGCGGCCCGGGCGATGTCGATGCGGACCAGGGAGCCGCCCCGCCGCGCGTGCTCGATGAGCAGAATGGCTTCCATTTGGGTCGTGACTGCATTGGCGACCAGCCTGCCACCGCTCTTCAACTGACTGATAGCGACGTCGAGCACACCCGCATCGCTGCCGCCGCCACCGATGAAAATGGCATCGGGCGTCGCCAGTCCCGCAAGCGCACCCGGCGCCTCTCCCTCGACGATGGTCAGGCCTGGCACGCCGAAGTTGCTGGCATTGCGCCGGATGCGGGCGGCTCGCTCGCTCGAAGCTTCGATGGCGATGGCGCGCAGCGATGGGTCTGCGAGCATCCATTCGATGCCGATCGAGCCGGAACCGGCGCCGATATCCCACAGCAGCTCGCCACGACGTGGCGCCAAAGCAGACAGCGTCATCGCGCGTATCTCGCGTTTGGTGATCTGGCCGTCATGCTCGAAAAGCTCATCGGCAAGGCCGGCGATGACCGGCAGGATGCGGGCGCTTTCGTCAGCCTTGACCTCAATGCCGCAGATATTGAGGTCGTTGATATCGCCGAGCGCAAAGTCGACCGCTTTTTGCTGCGAAACCTTCTCCTGCGGCCCACCGAGCGCCTCGAGAACCGTTAGCGTCGACTGACCAAAGCCGGTGGCGAGCAGCAAAGCGGCTAGAGCGGCCGGGCCCTCGCCATCGGATGTCAGCGCTAGAATCTTGCGGCCCGGATGCAGATGCGGACGGATGAGATCGATCGGGCGGCCGTGCAGCGAAAGGGTAGTCACATCCTGCAAGGGCCATCCAAGCCGTGAAGCCGCAAGGCTGAAGGAGGAGGGGGCGGGAATGACCATCATTTCGGAAGCGGGGATGTGCCGCGAGAGCGTCGCACCGACGCCATAGAAGAAGGGGTCGCCGGAGGCGAGCACAACGGTCGGTTTGCCACGAAGGGCGAGGACCGCATCCACCGATTTCTCGAACGGGCTCAGCCATGTCTGCACCTCGCCGGTGATCAGCGGCTGCATCAATTCGATATGGCGTGCCCCGCCGAAGACCATAGGTGCAGAAGCAATCAGCCGCTTGGCCTCATCACCAAGGCCGGCTGGACCGTCTTCGCCGATGCCGATAAGAGTGAGCCAGCGTTGAACTGAAGGTGTCTCAGCCATGGGCAAGGCTCGCATTCTGATCCTGGGCGGCACGACGGAAGCCCGTGCGCTGGCGGCAGCACTTGCCCCCCGCGCCGATCTTGACGTTGTCCTGTCGCTGGCCGGCCGAACCGCCGATCCGGCTCCACAGCCGGTTCCGGTGCGCAGCGGCGGCTTCGGCGGCGCGGAGGGTCTTGCCAGCTATCTCCAGGACGAAGGGATCGATCTGATGATCGATGCAACCCACCCTTTCGCGGCTCGCATCTCCGCTAATGCCGCACAAGCGGCTGCTCAAAGCGATGTTGCGGCCTTTGCGCTGCGCCGCTCGGCCTGGGTGCCTGTCGAAGGAGATGTCTGGCTTTCCGTTCACAGCGTCCCGCAGGCCATCGCCGCGCTCGGTGCGGCGCCGTGGCGAGTGTTCCTCGCGACCGGGCGGCAGGAGGCTCACTATGCCGATGCCGCTCCCCATCATCACTATTGGGTTCGCAGCGTCGATCCGGTAGAGCCGCCGCTGACGGCTCCCGATGTCTGCTATATCCATAGCAGGGGGCCGTTCCGGCTGGAGGATGAGCTGGAGATGCTGCGCGGGCATGGCATCGACGTAATCATCGCCAAGAACAGCGGCGGCGATGCCACCTATGCGAAGATCGAGGCTGCGCGGCAGCTTGGCATCAGGGTGATCATGATCGAACGCGCCGAGGCGACCGGCCTGCCGGCGGTCGAAACACTCGAAGCTGCGCTCGATCGGATCGATCATCTCGTCTCTTCCCTGATGAAGCGTGGCGTGTAGACCAGATCCGGGCGTCCTTCGCGGGCAATGACGCGCGTCTCGGCCGAGCCGATGATGACGCAGGTCGCCATATCGGCCTGCGACGCCTCAGCATCCGCCAGCCGCGCAATCGTCAGCCGCTCATCCGGGCGGCCGGCTGCTCGACCGAAGATGACGGGCGTGTCTGCAGGCAAGGTGGTGCGCAGGATTTCGAAGGCTGTGCCGAGCTGCCAGGGCCGCGCCTTGCTGATGGGATTATAGAGCGCAATGACGAGACCGGCCTGGGAGACGGCGCGGAGCCGGCTTTCGATAATGGGCCACGGCTTCAGATTGTCCGACAGCGAAATCGCGCAGAAATCATGACCCAGCGGCGCGCCGATGCGGGCGGCAACGGCGAGCATGGCGGTAATTCCCGGCACGACGACAAGGTCTACCTTATGCCATTCCTCCGGTCCGTGATCGATCGCTTCGCAGACCGCCGCAGCCATGGCAAAGACGCCGGGATCGCCACCTGAGACGACGCAGACATTGGCTCCCGCACCAGCGCGATCCAGTGCCGCCTTGGCGCGGTCCAACTCTTCGCGATTGTCCGAGGCATGGCGGATCTGATCGGCGCGAAGCGTCAGGCGATCCAGATAGGGGCCATAGCCGAAGAACTCGGTAGCGTCCGCAACAGCTGCTAACGCTTCCGGCGTGGTCTGCTCTGGGTTGCCGGGTCCCGTGCCGATAACATAGAGGCGCCCGCTCATGGCCTGCCTTCCCATCCTGGGACCAGCACCAGCGAGAAGTACGGCGCCTCGGCATCGTCGCGGCTTGCAAGCGGAGTCATCGCCCCGTTCGTCATCGTGCCGCGCTCGACATAGATGGCCTCGTTCAGCCGGCCGGCCAGTTCCAGCGCGCGGCGGATCTTCGGCAGGTTGCGGCCCACCTTCATGATCACGGCGGCCTGCGTATCGCCGAGGCGTCGGGCCAGTTCTGTCTCCTTCATCGTTCCCGGCAAAACCGAGAGAACGTCGTCTCCCTGCACCATCGGCAGGCCGGCGAGCGACCAGCAGCCGGACATGGCCGTTACGCCGGGTATGACCTCGGTCGGGAAGCGATCGGCCAGGCGCACATGCAGATGCATGTAGGAGCCGTAGAAGAGCGGATCGCCTTCGCTGAGCACGGCAACAGTCTTGCCCTCGCGCAGATGTGCCGCCACCATCTCGGCGGAGGCATCGTAGAAGGCGGTGATCTGCCTTCCATATTCCGGTGCGTCCTTGTCGATCTCCGTCGTGACGGGATAGTAGAGCGGCAGCAGCGTCACATCTGCCTTCAGAAATTCGCCGACGATCGCCTTTCCGTTGCCGCCTCTGCCCTGCTTGGCGAAGTAGGCGACCACGTCGGCGCGCTCCAAGGCTCTGACAGCCTTGATCGTCAACAGTTCCGGATCGCCCGGACCGGTGCCGACGCCGATCAACTGTCCGCTGGATGACATGCTCATAGGCCCGGCCTCGCCAAAGCATTGAGGGCAGCGGCCGTCATGGCACTGCCGCCGAGGCGGCCGCGGACGATGGCAAAGGGAACGCCGTAGGAATTCTCCGCAAGGGCATCCTTGGATTCCGCCGCGCCGACGAAGCCCACGGGCATGCCGATGATGGCGGCAGGCTTCGGAGCGCCATCGCGCAGCATTTCCAGGAGGTGGAAGAGAGCAGTCGGCGCATTGCCGATGGCAACCACAGAACCGGCAAGGCGTTCGGCCCATAGATGCATGGCGGCAGCCGAGCGCGTGTTGCCGATGGACTTTGCGATGTCGGTGGTGCGCGGATCCTGCAGCGTGCAGATCACCTCGTTGGCAGCCGGCAGACGGGCACGGGTAACGCCGCGGGCGACCATTTCCGCATCGCAGAAGATCGGCGCGCCGGCAGAAAGCGCCTTGCGGGCTGACGAGACAAAATTGGGGGAGAAAAGAAAGTGTTCAGCCGCTTCCACCAATCCGCAGGCATGGATCATGCGGACAGCGACATCGGCCTCGGCTTCGGGAAAACGCGACAAGTCTGCTTCGCTGCGGATGATCGCGAAGGAGCGTTCATAGATCGCATCCCCCTCGCGGATATAGTCATAGTCAGGCATTTCTATCCCTGTCGTAAAGCCGTCGCGATTGCGTCCCGGCCGAGCCGTTTAAGACACTGCCCGGCCGATTCGCCAGCAGCTTTGTTGTTTCGCACCAGATCACCGAGTTCGGCCAGTGCTGATTTCAGCTTGTCCCTGCCGATGTAGGTCACCGGCTCGCTCGATGCTGACCCATTTACGACAATACCATAGCCCGTTGTAGCCCCGACGATCGTAAGCATCGCCTCACCTGGATGGGCGCAGCCCTTTTCGCAGCCCGACAGATGCACGTCGAGCGAACCGTCGAGCAATTCCGGGGCGATGCGAACAAGATCGGTCGCGGCATGTCTTGTGACATAATGAGCGGAAGCACAAGCGCCCGCGCCTGAGCAGGGAATGGCATAATTCGCCGGGTCATCAGCGCGGGTTCGAAAGCCACAGTCAGCTGCTGCCTTGCGCAATTGTTCCGCTGCATTTGATGACAGCCCCAGCAACAGCATCGCATGTTCGGGCGCCGTGCGGATCTCATGGACACCAGCCATCTCCGCAACGGCGAGAAAGCGGCGAAGCTGCACGGCGTGGATCTGGCCGAAGGACGGGCGCAGTCCGAGGACGCTGCGCTCTTCATCGAGGGAGATGACGCCGACGGGTGAGACGGATGGGTCTCGCACATCGCGTGTACGGTAGCCGTCGAACTGAAACAGGGCGCGCAGGGCCTCTGTATCGAGGTCGCGGCCACGAGCGCCAGGGCCGATGTTTCCAAGGGTTTGCAACAGCAAGATCACGGCTGCGATCGCCTGTCCGTCCGGGAGGACCGCCGCAATCGGCTTTGCCGTTGCGGCCGTGCCGGATACTGCGAGGGTCCAAAGAGGCGGGCCATCGGCGGAGATTTCCGCTCGCAGCCGGATATCGGCCGAGAGCCCGTCCAGTGTCAGCCGCCCACCGCCATCGATGATAACAGTCAGTTTGGCCGCGAGGAGCGGCCTTGGACGAAGTGCCTCGATCGCCTGCCGGAGGCGGGTAGCCAAATCACGCGCGTCAGCGATCTCGAGCGGGTCCAATCCGCTGAGTGGCGGCACCTCTATGGCAACACCACTCTCGGGAACGATATCGGCGCGGTCGATATCGGCAGCCAGCCCTTCCATGCTCTGCGGGGTCATGCCGCGTAGCTGGAGATTGCCGCGCGCGGTGATCTCGATCAATCCGTTGCCGTGCGCTTCGGCAGCATCGGCCAGCGCTCGAAATTGGGCGACGGTCAATCCCGGCGTCGCCGGGCGAAGCCGCACGAGCAGGCCATCGCCCGTTTGCATCGGTGCGCTTAGAGATGGACAGGCGCCACGGACCATGGAGGGCCGGGGCGATGCAGCGGCACGCGGTTCGGCGTTCTCTTGCGAGACGCACGCTTGCCCTTCCATCCTCTGCCCTTTGGTCGCAACCATGAGACTGTCCTTCATAAAGGACATTTCCTTGCACAAAGGCGATCGGCGAGCAAATGAATTGGCCTCTTGTCGCTCATTCCCGATCGTCGAAATCGTGCCCCTTGCGCATGAGATAGATGTCCATGATCCATCCGTGTCTGGCGCGCGCCTGCTTGCGTGTCGAAAGGATGCGCTCGGAAACATCCACCAGCCTGCCGGCGATGATGATCTCGTCTTTCGTTCCGAGATAGGCTCCCCAATAGATATAGGCGTCGGGGTCGTCGATCTTGCTGAATGCCTGCTCGCCGTCGAGCATGACGACGGCCGTTTCGGCAATGCCTGGAAAGCTCTTGGCCAGCCGCCTGCCCGTGGTGATCTGCACCGGCTTGCCGACGAGGTTGAGGGGAATGCGGTGGCTTGCGGTCAGCGCCTGGATGCTGGTGATGCCGGGAATGACGCTGTAATCGAGTGCCACCTTGCCACGCCCGCTGACGCGGTCGATGATGCGCAGCGTGCTGTCGTAGAGACCCGGATCGCCCCAGACGAGGAAGGCTGCACTTTCGCTGTCCGTCAGATGCTGCAGAAACAGCCGTTCATAAGTTGCCGAAATCGCTTCGTGCCACTCGTCGACACTCTCAACATAGCTGCGATCGGCCGTCTGGCGCGAGGGTACATCGTAGTCAACAAAGCGCGTCGCCTTGTTGCTGACATAACGATTGCAAATCTCCCGGCGAACGTCGGCAAGTTCCGCCTTTGCCGCGCCCTTGCTGGGAATGAAAATGACATCGGCAGCATTCAGTGCATTGATCGCCTGCACGGTCAGATGTTCGGGGTTCCCCGTGCCAATACCGACGATGTGAATATGCCGCATGTGCTTGTCCTCGCTCTCAGCGCTCTTTGCCGGAAGCGCCTGGTCATTTCAATAGGAGCTTTCAGGTCGATTGCCGGTCGAAGGTCCAGCGGTTGACCATGTAGGCTCTCGGGGGCGTGCCGAGCACGCGCCGGAACATGGTGGTAAAGGCGGCCACGCTTTCGTAGCCAGCTTCAAGCGCGACGTTGGTGACGGGCTGGCCCTCGGCCAGCCGCGGCAGGCAGGCAAAGACGCTTGCCTGCTGGCGCCATGTCGTGAAGCTGATGCCGGTTTCCTTACGGAACTGCCGCGTGAACGTCCGCCGGCTCATGGCAAGCTTCTCGGCCCAGTCGTCCAGTCTGGCGTTTGGCGATGGGTTGGCGAGATAGTCGCGGCAGAGCGCGGTCAGCCGGCGGTCAGAGGGGAAGGGGAGGCCGAGCGGGCGTTCGGGCAGCGTCGCGATTTCCTCGACAAGCAGCGACAGGACCAGCTTGGCCTTTCGATGGCTGGCCGGTGCTTCCCCCAAGCGAATGGCCTCCAGCAACAGGCTGCGGGCGAGATCCGTGACTTCGACGACGCGCGGAGCCTCCTCCTTCGCGGGCTGGCCGCGCGGCATCACATAGACGGATTTCATGCTGACATCGCTCAGGATCTCGATCGAATGTTCGAGGCCGACTGGAATGAACAGGGCATGACCAGGCGGTACCATCCAGCGGCCCCGCGCTGTCATGATCAGGGCGACGCCGGCGAAGATGCAGAGCAATTGCGTGCGCCGATGATGGTGCCACGGAACGGTGTAGCCCTGTGGTGGCTCGGCGCTGTGAACGAGCACATCCGCAGGTGATTCCTCCATCCAGCGCATGTTCTGCACATGGTCTTTGTCGAGGGTCGCCAGCAACTGCTTCGATAGCTTTTCCATATTGGCCCAATCGCGAAACTATTGGACCAAAACACGAAAGAAGGACAACGGCAAGCCGTGTAAAAGGCGGATCAAACACTATGGTCGGCGGAGTTGTCGGCGCTGGAAGGAAATCCCAATGGTTGCGGCGTTTTCGGGTGCGCAGACCCGATTCGAGAAGACGACGATCTCGATCGTGGTGGCTGTCAGCACTTGCCACTTGCTGAACGACATCATGCAATCGCTGCTGACGTCGCTCTATCCGATGTTCAGAGAGAATTACTCACTCGATTTCGTCCAGATCGGCCTGCTGACGATGATGTTCCAGATTACCGCGTCGCTGCTGCAGCCGGTGGTCGGCATCGTGACGGACAAGTGGCCGATGCCCTATTCGCTGCCAGTGGGCATGGTCAGCACATTCTTTGGCCTCGTGTTGCTGGGCTATGCCGGGAGCTTCGGAATGTTGCTGGTCGCCGCCAGCCTGATCGGCTTCGGCTCGGCCGTCTTTCATCCCGAAGCCTCGCGTGTGGCGCGTCTCGCCTCCGGCGGCCGTCATGGGTTGGCTCAATCGCTGTTCCAGCTCGGCGGTAATGCCGGCTCGGCCATCGGGCCGTTGATTGCAGCCTTCTTCGTTCTTCAGCATGGCCAGACGAGCGTCGCCTGGCTTTCGGTGCTCGCCGTTATCGGCTTCATCGTTCTGAGCTGGGTCGGCAACTGGTTTGTCAACCATCGCCGCCAGCAATCGGCGCGCCCTGCGCCGAGCCGCACCTTGCCGATCGCCCGTAACAAGGCGATGTGGGCGCTTGCAATCCTCATCCTGTTGACGGCGACGAAGAACGTCTACATGGCGAGCATATCGAGCTACTTCACCTTCTACGTCATCGAGAAGTTCCACCTTGATGTCCGCGACGCCCAGCTGATGCTGTTCCTCTTCCTCGGCTCCGTGGCCGTCGGAACGATCATGGGCGGCCCGGTGGGTGACCGTCTCGGCGCACGCTTCGTCATCTGGTTCTCGATCCTCGGCGTCATCCCCTTTGCGCTGTTGATGCCCTATGCGGATCTGTTCTGGACCTGCGTCCTGACCGTCGTGATCGGGCTCATCTTCGCTTCGGCTTTCCCGGCGATCGTGGTCTTCGCGCAGGAACTGATCCCCGGCCGCGTCGGGCTGATCGGCGGCATTTTCTTCGGCTTCGCCTTCGGTGCTGGCGGCCTCGGCGCGGCGGCCCTCGGAGATTTTGCCGACACACATGGCATTTCCTTCGTCTATACGATCTGCTCCTATCTGCCGCTGCTCGGCCTGTTCACGATTTTCCTGCCGCGCATACCGCGGCATTGACCCAGGCCGGCAGAGCTGGTGGCTCTGCCTGCTTCCTTGTTTATTCAGGATAAAATTCTCTGCCCGCCGGTAATTTCTCCGATCGACACTGGCTATCTGACATGTCTTCATCCTAAGTTGCTGATGCGCTGCGGGTGGGAGGCCATTGAATGCACGTGGACATAAAGTCTGCGCCAAGGATGCGCCTGCCGCTCTGGTTTCCTTCCGACCGCGACACATATGCCCGTGATAGCTCATCCCGATTTGCGTTGACATCGAACCCGGTAGGACAGCCATGTTTCTCAGCCTCGCCCAGCGTTTGGATCGCCTGAAGGTACGTACCGCAGAGCTCGACCATTGGCGGGAACGCAGCACGTTAGCTATTGAAGGCTGTACGTTCGGCGGCGAGGAGATTGCCATCGGCCAGGTCTGGCCGCATCGCAATGGCGTCGTGCATTTTGCCGCGCAAGCCAGCGTACCGGCCGATTGGCCTCTTGAGGAGACACGTCTGCAGCTCGATCTCGGCGGGGAGAGCCTGATAACGCTCGACTTTGGAGAGGGGCAGCAGGAGAGCTTTGGTCTCGATCCCTATCATCAGGAATTCCCGTTGAAGGGTCGCAATCTGGCGATCAGCACTGACAGCGTTGCCCGCTTTCCCTTCGGTGAGCCGAACCGACAGCCGAAGCTGAACCGTGCCCGCCTCGCCTGGCTGGATCTGCCGGTCCATCGGCTGCATCTCCTGCTGCGGCAGATTGCGGAGGCAATCGGTGCGCTCGGTGAGCACGAGGTGGTGCCGCATATGCTGGATGCCGCAGAGGCTGCGCTGCGCAGCCTCGATTGGCCGTCTGCAACCGAACCCTATATCTCGCGCACGGCCGGTGCCGAGGGCCAGAGAAAGATCTGGGAATTGCCGGAACTCATTGAGAGCCCTCAAGCCCTCTCCGACCGTGAACGCCGAAGCGTGGCAGAGGCTTATCAGCAATTGCTGGCCCGCTTGAGCACACTCCAAGAGCGCTACCCTCAAAACGGTGAGTTGCTGCTGACCGGCCATGCCCATATCGATCTTGCCTGGCTTTGGCCTTACGACGAGACGCGTCGGAAGATGCGCCGCACGTTTCATACCGCTCTGTCATTGATGGAGCGTTCTCCGGATTTCCGCTTCAACCAGTCGACGGCGCATTACTATGCCCAGATCGAAGCCGACGATCCCGAGCTGTTTGCCCGGATCAAGGAGAAGGTTGCGGCGGGCTCCTGGGAAGTGATCGGCGGCATGTGGGTCGAGCCGGATACGAACATGCCGACAGGCGAGAGCCTGGTTCGGCAGATCCTCTACGGCCAGCGTTATTTCGAGAAGACCTTCGGCGCGCGCCATACCATCTGCTGGCTGCCGGATTGCTTCGGCTTTTCCGGAGCTCTGCCGCAATTGCTGCGCCAGGGTGGGATCGAAAGCTTCTTCACCATCAAGGTCAATTGGAGCGAAACCAACAAGTTTCCCTATGACCTGTTCTGGTGGGAGGGTCTGGATGGCAGCCGTGTCCTCGCGCATGTCTTCGACAATCCGATGGAAGGCTATAATGGCTTCGTCCGGCCGGATTGCTTCCTGCCGACCTGGAAGAATTTTCACGGCAAGACGCTGCACGATACTTCGCTTCTGGCGGTCGGTTATGGCGATGGCGGCGGCGGGGTGACGCCGGAAATGGTGGAGCGAGAGGAGCAATTGCGCGCATTCCCGGCAATCCCCAAAGCGCGATGGGGCAAGGTGGCGGATTTCTTCACCAGCGCCCATGTGACTGCAGGCGAAAAGCGGCTGCCCACCTGGTCCGGCGAGATCTATCTGGAACTGCATCGCGCCACGCTGACGAGCCAGAGCGGGGTGAAACGGCTGCATCGCAGGGCGGAGCGAGCCCTGATCACGGCCGAGACCGTGTCGTCCATCGCGCATATGGCCGGAGCGGCGTCACCGACCAGCCTCGAGGCCAACTGGCGCGTGACGCTGAAGAATGAGTTCCACGACATTCTACCGGGATCGAGCATCCGCGAGGTCTATCAGGATGCGGAGCGGGAGCTTTCCGAGGTCATCGACCATGCCAAGGAAGTTCAGCGGCAGGCTATGGAAGCGATTGCTTCCGTCTTGCCGAAGGGCGACGTCGCGGATGCGATCGTTGTCGTCAATCCCTCGCTCGATGCCCGACCGCTCAATGCCGTGCTCGCCGATGGCTCGATCGTGTCGACCGGCGACAGCATTGAACCCTTGTCCATCCGTGTATTCGACCGCGCAGCTTTGAAGCCGGCTGTGGGATTGCGGGCTTCAGCGGATCAGCTGGAGAACGAGCATCTTGTCGTTGTCATCGGGGCCGATGGGGCCGTCCAGAGCCTCATTCACAAGGCGAGCGGGCGTGAGGCGCTGGCAGAACCGGTCAACCAGCTCTGGGTCTATCCCGTCGACAAGCCGCGCAATTGGGACGCCTGGGATATCGATGTCGACTATGCTGAAGCGGGCGTTCGTCTCGATAAGCCCGAAAGCATCGAGCTGATTGAAGAAGGCCCTCACAGAGCTTCCATCAAGGTGGTTCATCGCTATCGCGATTCCACCATCGTGCAGCACTATATCTTGACCGCCAATTCACGAAGGCTCGACATCGAGACCAGCATCGACTGGCACGACCGTCGCACGCTGCTTCGCTCTCTGAGCCCGGTGGCGATCCGCTCGCGAACGGCGACCTTCGAATGCGCCTATGGTGTCGTCAGCCGTCCGACACACACCAATACCAGCTGGGATGCGGCGATGTTCGAGGCGGTCGCGCACCGCTTTGTCGATCTGAGCGAACCGGATTTCGGCGTTGCCCTGCTCAACGATGCGAAATACGGCCACAGTGCCCGCGACAATGTGCTTGGTATCAGCCTGGTGCGCGGGCCGATCTATCCTGATCCGCTGGCGGATGAAGGTGAGCAGAGCTTCACCCATGCGCTCATGCCGCATGCCGGCGAATGGCATAGCGGCGGCGTGCGTGAGGAAGCCGAAGACCTGAACCAGCCGCTGATCGTCGCATCAGCTGCGAACCTGGCAGAGACATCATTTGCCGCACTCGATGTAACGGGAACGTCGGTTGCGCTTTCAGCCATCAAACCGACAGAAGACGGCGACGGGCTGGTCCTCCGCCTCTATGAGCCGGCCGGCCGTCGAGGCAGTTTATCTGTTCAAGCGGCGAACGGCTGGCGGATCGGCGATGCCGTCACGCTGATGGAGGAGCCGCAGGCCCGCGATGCCGGCCCCGATATCTTGCCCTTCGAGGTCAGGAGCTGGAGGCTGATCAGGCGATAATAGCTGCGTCGCGAGGCAGGCCTCAGGCGTAGCGGCTGATGGCAAGATCGGTCGCGTCGATATCCGGCTTGCGGCCGCTGACGAGATCGCTGATGACTCGCGCCGAGCCGGAACTCATGGTCCATCCGAGCGTGCCGTGTCCGGTGTTGAGGAACAGTCCCTTGACCTTCGTCGGTCCGATCACCGGCGTTCCGTCCGGGGTCATCGGCCGCAATCCCGACCAGAAGGACGCCTTGGCGACATCGCCGCCGGGGAAGAGATCGGTGACCGAATGCTCGAGCGTCTGCCGGCGGGGAAGGCCGAGATCATTGGTGTAGCCGGAAATCTCGGCCATGCCGCCAACGCGGATGCGATCGCCGAGACGGGTGATGGCGATCTTGTAGGTCTCGTCCATCACTGTGGATTCCGGAGCGCGCGAGGCATCGGTGATCGGGATGGTCAGCGAATAGCCCTTGACCGGATAGACGGAGAGCCGGATTCCAAGCGGCTTCAGCAGCAGCGGCGAATAGCTGCCGAGTGCAACGACGACCGCATCGGCGTCGACGCGCCCGCGATCCGTCAGGACGCCACGCGCCTGGCCGCCTTGTACGTCGAGGCCCTTGATCGTCGTTCCATACTGGAACTGGACTCCCAATTCGATTGCCTTGGCGGCCAACGCATTGGTGAACTTGAAGCAATCGCCCGTCTCGTCCTTCGGCGTCAGCAGGCCGCCGACGATCTTCTCGCGAACATGCCGGAGTGCCGGCTCGACGCGGATGCAGCCGTCGGGATCAAGCACTTCATAGGGGATGCCGTCGGCCGCCAGAGCCTTGACGTCTTTAGCGGAGGCATCGAGCTGGTGATGAGTGCGGAAAAGCTGCAGCGTGCCCTGCATGCGCTCGTCATAGGCAATGCCGGTTTCCTCGCGCACCTGAGCGAGCGAGATGCGGCTATAATCGGCGAGACGCAGCATCCGGCTCTTGTTGATCGCATAGCGTTCGGACGTGCAGTTCGACAGCATCTTGACCAGCCATGACAGCATGGCGGCATCGACCTTCGGGCGCAGGATCAGCGGTGCGTGATGCATGAACAGCCATTTGATCGCCTTCATGGGAATGCCGGGCGCCGCCCAGGGCGAGCAATAGCCGAAGGACACCTCGCCGGCATTGGCAAAGCTCGTTTCCAGCGCCGGGCCTTGCTGCCGGTCGATGACCGTGACCTCGTGGCCCGCCTTGGCGAGCTGATAAGCAGATGTCACGCCGATGATGCCGGCACCCAGAACGACGACTTTCATGATGTCCCCAGTGAATTGAGCAATAGGAAGGTCAGACGTATCGCCTGTTGTGGCGATGTCCGAGACTGGTCAGGATCTCGTAGGAAATCAAGCCGGCATCATCGGCGAGATCCTGCAAAGTCTGATGATCTCCGAGGATTTCCACCAGGCTGCCGAACGGGAGCGTGCCTTCGGGCAGGGCGCTGATATCGATTGTCGCGCTGTCCATCGATACGCGTCCGACGATCGGCAGGCGAATGCCGTTGTAATAAACCGCTCCGCGATCGCTGAGGCTGCGGGGAAGGCCATCGGCATAGCCGGCCGCAATTGTCGCAAGCCGGGTCTGGGTCTTCGTTACATGCACGCCGCCATAGCCGATGCGAGCACCGGCCGGCACGGTTCGGGTCTGCACGACGGCTGCATCGAACCGGACGACGGGCTCCATTGGATTGGCGACGCCGCTGGTGGGAGCCCCACCATAAAGAGCGATGCCGGGCCGCGCCAGAACGCCGTGAAAATCGCCGCCGAGGAAGATGCCGCCGGAATTTGCGAAGGAGAGGTCGTAGTTCGGGAATTCTTTCGCGACGCGACGCATTTCCGCAAGCTGATCACCGTTCTGAGCGCTACCGACATCGTCGGCAGAGGCGAGGTGGCTCATGATGAACAATATGTCGAGACGGCTTGAGGTTTCGAGGTGAGCTGCGGCGGCAGCTCTTTCTTCAGGCGGTATGCCGAGCCGCGACATGCCGGTGTCGAATTGCAGGACTGCCGGAAGATTGCGCCCCACGGAATGCGCAGTCTGCGACCACTGCCGGAGCTGTTCGAGCGAATTGATGACAGGGATGATGCCGCCTTCGACGCAGGCAATTTCATTATCCGGCAACAGACCGTTCAACACGAAGATCGCTGCATCGCGCGGCAATTGTGGGCGGAGCCGAAGCGCCTCGATGAAATGGGCGACGAAGAAGTCTCGACATCCATGTTCATAAAGTGCCTTGGAGACCTGACTTGCGCCAAGCCCGTATGCATCCGCCTTGACGACAGCGGCCGTTCGCGCTGGTGCGACGATGGTGGCAAGCTTCTCGTAGTTCCGGCACAAGGCGACAAGATCAATGGTGAGATAGCCGTAAGCGCCGCTGTCGATCGTCAGTCTTGACGCCCGGGAATCCACTATGCCGCCGTCCATGTCCATCCTCGTTCTTTCGAAGGCAGATTATTGAAATGATCGCGAAATTGCCCAGCGAATAGTGATTGATTATTGTGTAATTGCGGAAATATTGAAACGATCAGCGAATTTTTGAAAGAATCCACATGACGGCACTCGACGCGATAGATCGCAATATTCTTCGCCTGCTGCGCCTGGATGCCCGTGTCAGCAATGCAAGGCTTGCGAGCGAGGTCGGCCTGTCTCCGTCCGCATGCCTCCGGCGCATCAAGCTGATGGAGCAAGCGGGGGTTATTCGGGGCTATACGGCGCTCGTCGATACGTCTCAGGCTGAAACGGCGATCGCCGTTATCATCAACATCACCCTAGAGCGGCAGACGGAGGATCATCTCGACCGCTTCGAGGCGGCGGTGCGTAAGCATCCGGAGATCCGCGAGTGCTTTCTGATGACGGGTGGTTCGGATTATCTCCTGCGCGTGGAGGTCGCCACGGCCGGCGACTTCGAGCGTATCCACAAGGATATTCTCTCGACCTTGCCGGGGGTTCTGCGCATCCATTCGAGCTTTTCGATCAGGAACGTGCTTGCGACGCGGCCGAAGAATTCGCGTTGAACACTCCATGCGGACCTGATGGATGGGGTCGCTTCACGCGATCCTGTCTCAGGCCTGATCCCAGCCAATGCCTGTGGCCGCATCCACCTCGCAGATCAACCCGCTCGGCTCATAGCTGATTTTCACCTTGCCGTTCAGTTCCGCCGCCAGCAGGTTTTCAATCAATCTGGAGCCGAAGCCCTTGCGTGTGGGCGGCTTGACGGTTGGTCCCCCGGTTTCCTGCCAACGCAATTTGAGCCGGTCGGTCTCGCCAACTTCTGACGACCATATGATCGCGACATGGCCGTCGGGCACCGAAAGCGCCCCATATTTGGCGGCATTCGTCGCGAGTTCATGCAGCGCAAGCGATATGGAGACGACCGTCCTCGGCGCAAGCTTGATCGCCGGGCCGGAAATCTCGAATCTCTCCCTCGGGTAGGGTGACAGCGCCTGGTTGATGACGGCCATCAGATCCGCTTCTTCCCATTTGCCATGGATCAGCAGATCATGGGCGCGCGCCATCGACGCCAGTCGCGCATCGAATGTCTCGACGGATGCCTTGTCGACATCGTCGCGTCCCAATGTCTGGCGCGATATGGCCATGACAGTTGCCAGCACGTTCTTGACGCGGTGATTGAGTTCGCCGGCCAAAACGCTTTGAAGGTGCTCGGCTTCCTTTTTTGCGCTGATATCATGGGCAATCTTCGATGCGCCAACGATCCGGCCATAGGTGTCGTAGATCGGGGAGACGCTCAGCAGGACATCGACGAGCTTACCATCGTTGCGCCGCCGCTTGGTCTCATATGGTTCTACCTTCTGCCCCGCCCGGATTTGCGCAAGGATCGCCGGCTCCTCGTCGCTCCGATCGTCGGGAACCAGCATCATGACCGAATGGCCGATGGCTTGCTCGACCGAATGGCCATAAAGCCTTTCCGCGCCGGTATTCCAGCTTGTGATCATCATGTCGAGATCGGTGCTGAGGATGGCATCGTCAGACGAGGCGATGATGGCGGCCAGGCGCCGCTCGACTTCCTGTGCCCGCTTGCGCTCGCTGATGTCGGTGACGACGCTGACGGCTCGTCGAATCCTTCCGGCGGAACGGTCGCGCACGCCGGACGCCGAATTCGTCACCCAGACGAGGTTGCCGTCCTTGCGAACATAACGCTGCTCGATCTCGAAACTTTCGCCGGTCGCCAGCATCGCTTTGAACAGTTGCACGGTATCGTGCTGATCGTCCGGATAGGTGATGTCCTGCATTCGCAGGTCTAGAAGTTCGCTTTCCGAATAGCCGACAATCTCGCAGAAACGCCGGTTGACGAGCGAGAAGCGGCCGTCGAGTTCATATTGCGCAATCCCGGTCGCGGATTGGGAAATGATGGCGCTAACCCGCTCCTCGCTCTCGCGCAACGCCTGTTCCGAGCGAACCCGCTCCGTGGTTTCGTTGACGATGCAGAACACCCCAAGCACCTTGCCGTCGCTGTCACGCACAGGCGAGTAGGAAATGTCGAAATAAACCGTCTCCGGATAGTCATGACGTTCGATGTAGAACGGTCGATCCTTGGCGACGACGGTCTTGCCTTCATTCAGCACGGTTCGCAGAAGCGGCTCCAGATCATCCCACAGTTCGGCCCAGTTTTCTCTCGCCGGACGACCCAAAGCCTGCGGATGCTTCTCGCCTATGGTGGGAGCGTAGGCGTCGTTGTAAAGCGCGACAAAATCCTCACCCCAGAACATTATGATCTGGGCTTGAGCGGAGAGCATGATATCCACGGCCGAGGTCAGGCAAGCGGGCCAAGCCGATCTGGGGCCAAGACTGGTCTTTGCCCAGTCGAAGCCAAAAATGAGCGCCGCCATCTCGCCGGTGTGGCCTGCCAATTCGGGCATGACGTTCAGGATGACACCCCCTCTTGAATGAGAACAATCCTGCAAGAATTGTCTCATCTCCCTCTAGTTCGCGAGCACTCATAGCATAATCCATGCGAGGAAGTGCAGAGGGAAGTTTCAGTGATTTCCATGTGTTTTAAGTAACATAGGCAAATCTTACTATGTATGCTTTTCCTCGGTTGCGGAGCGCACGGCCCGCTTGTGCTCGCAAGGCAGACCGAACAGGTCGCGTGCATCGCCGCGCGTGACGAATGCCGGCCGCCCGACCTCGCTGTCAGGTATCTGGCCGCGCATGCATTTCCTCGATCAACCATCTTTCGAGAGCCAAGGCGTCCGGCCGGTTTGCCAGGTGCGGAGCGATCCAGAGCACCATGCGGCGCGGCCCAGGCAGGAAGCCGAACGGCGCCACCAGACGCCCTGAGGCCAGTTGATCGAGCACCAGCATTTGGGGAACCACCGCGACACCGAGCCCGCAGGCTGCGGCCTGTATCAGCAGGTAAAAATGGTCGAAAGTCGAATGGCTGGGAAGGTTGAGTTCCTCTTGTTTCGCGGCTGACTGCCAATCCCTCCAGGCCTCCGGTCGGGTCCGCGTCGACAGAATGGTTCCGCCTTCGAGGTATTCAGGGCTATGGATGCCGGCTCGGCTCAGATATTCCGGCGAACAGACCGGACCGATCGCTTCGCCGCCAAGTTCGCGGATGATTGCGTCTTTCGGCGGTTCGATGACGCTTGAGCGGATCGCCAGGCCGATCTTGTCGCGGACAAAGTCGACCTGATCGTAGTTCATGTTGAATTGCAATGCGACCTGCGGGTGGCGCTCGTGGAATTGGCCGATGCGCGGAATGATCCATCCCATCATGATCGAGGAGGAGCAGGACAGGGTGAGCGGGCTGGGGCGAACGCGCTCGACGCTCGCCTGCATCAGGCCGAAGGCGCTCTGAAGTCCCTCCGCAAGCCGCGATCCTTCTGGCGTCGGTTCCGTCGAGTGCGCCCTGCGGGTGACGAGAATGACGCCCAGCGAAGCCTCAAGGCCACGAATGTGACGGCTGATCGCGCCGTGGGTCACGCAAAGCTCATCCGCGGCGAGCGTCATCGACCTGTGCCGCGCGGTTGCCTCAAATGCCTTGAGCGCATTCAGCGATGGAAGAGGGCCACTCATTTTCTGATCCCAACGATTTCATGATGTGATTTTTCCTCACATCATCGGGAGATTAAATCGTTTGCCCGCTACTTGTCCATCCCGCTAGAGATCGAAGTCAAAGGCGCGGGGCCGGAGGCAGTTCTTGGAAGGGAAATGGGAGTTTCCATTCCGTCATCGGCGCAAACGGACCGCCGCCTCTAGAATGATCGAGAACGGGGGAGGATTCAGAGTGCAGCCCGGTATTCAGGAAATGTCACAGGTCGAACGGTCGGCCATTGCCAAGGTGTCGAAGCGGCTGGTGCCCTTCATCGCCTTGATGTTCTTCATCAACTTCCTCGACCGCACCGCGATTTCCTTCGCCGGGCCGAACGGCATGACCACCGATCTGGCTCTGACGGCGGCGCAGTTCGGTTTTGCGGCGGGCATCTTCTTCGTTGGTTATATCGTGCTCGAAATCCCGAGCAATCTGGCGCTCCATAAATATGGCGCCCGCCGCTGGCTCGCCCGCATCATGGTCAGCTGGGGCATCGTCGCGCTGCTGTTCACCTGGGTATCGAGCGCGACGGAGCTTTACGTTCTGCGCTTCCTGCTCGGTGTCGCCGAAGCCGGCTTTTTTCCCGGTGCCATCCTGTTCCTCAGCCTGTGGGTGCCGGCACGGCATCGTAACAAGATTCTGGCCTTGTTTTACCTCGCCCAACCGTTGACGACGGTTATCGGCGCTCCGTTTGCGGCCATGCTGATCCAGATGCATGGCTTGTTTGGCCTCGAGGGCTGGCGCGTGATGTTCTTCGGCGTCGCGGTCCCTGCCATCGTCATCGGCATCGTGACCTGGTTCTATCTCGCCGATCGCCCTGATGATGCCAAGTGGCTGACGCAGGCTGAAAAGGATTGGTTGAACCGCGAGCTTGCCAGCGAAGAAAAGGCGAAGGTGGCAGAGCATGGCAAGATGACCGGCCTTGCGCTGACCGATAGCCGCGTATGGCTGCTCTCGGTGATCTATTTCGGCCTGATCTACGGGCTTTATGCGCTCGCCTTCTTCCTGCCGACGATCATTGCCGGCTTCGAGACGAAATTCGGCACTAAGTTTGACGTCTTCGACAAGGGCCTGATCACGGCGATCCCTTATCTGCCTGCTGCCGTCGTCTTGTTCTTCTGGAGCCGCGATGCATCGAAGCGCGGCGTCAGGCCGTGGCATATCGGCATACCCGCCCTCGTTGGAGCGTTCAGCATTCCCGCCGCGCTGTTCATGGGCTCGCCGGAAGCGACGATTGTCATGATCACGCTGACGGCATGCGCGATTTTCGCGGCCTTGCCGAACTTCTGGGCAATCCCATCCCGCTTCCTGGCAGGACCGGCCGCAGCGGCCGGCATCGCCCTGATCAACACGATCGGCAACATAGCCGGGTTTGCCGCACCCTATATCACCGGGCTCGTCAAGGATGCGACCGGTGTCTATGAATTGCCGATGTTTATCGTAGGGGCTCTGATGCTGCTATCGGCGCTGCTGGCCTTCTCTTTGAGCGGCCGTGTGGGTGCGCCGGAACTTACAGTTTCGAGCAGCAAGCGCTGAGAAGGCCTCCGGCAGCAAGTGAGAGAGTTCGATGGCGGTCACGAAATTGGCCGCCATTGTCCTCTAGGGACTACGCTCGGTCCGCAGTACGGGGTCGATGCCGGCGGGAGTAGGGCTGGCCCGCGCGCGAACTTCGCCCAAAGCCGCCGGCCATAGTCAGCCGGTATCGTTGCCTTCTCAGCCCGCCCGCAGCAGCATGCCGAACAGATCGCGCGGATCGTCCGGATCGGCGATGATATCCAGCTTCTGAAAGTAATCGGTGCCGACAAGCTTTTCGCGAACATAACGTAGCGCCGAGAAATCCTCGATGGCAAAGCCGACGCTGTCGAACAGGGTGATCTGTCCCTCGCTGCGGCGACCCTGCGTGCGGCCGCTCACCACCTGCCAGAGCTCGGTGACCGGATAATCCGGATCCATCTGCTGGATCTCCCCTTCGATGCGGGTCTGCGGCGGATATTCGACGAAAGTGTCGGCGCGCAGCAGGATATCGCGATGTAGCTCTGTCTTGCCCGGGCAGTCGCCGCCGATGGCGTTGATATGAACGCCGGCGCCGACCATGTTGTCAGTCAGGATCGTGGCAAGCTGCTTGTCGGCGGTACACGTCGTGATGATATCGGCGCCCTCGATGGCCGCCTGCGCCGATGTGCAGGGAACCAAACGCAGGCCCTTTCCGGTGAGGTTGCGCACGGTCTTTTCCGTGGCCCTCGGATCGATGTCGTAGAGGCGGACCTCTTCGATGCCGAGGACGGCCTTCATCGCCAATGCCTGGAATTCCGCCTGCGCCCCGTTGCCGATCAGTGCGACGCAGCGCGCCTTCGGCGGCGCCAGATGTCGAGCGGCCATGGCCGAGGTGGCGGCCGTGCGCAGCGCTGTGAGCAACGTCATTTCGGTCAGCAAAACGGGATAGCCGGTCGATACTTCGGCGAGCAGACCGAAAGCGGTCACGGTCTGCAGCCCCTGCGCCATGTTCTTCGGATGCCCGTTGACATATTTGAAGCTGTAGACCGCGCCGTCCGAGGTCGGCATCAGCTCGATCACGCCGTCATGGGAGTGGGAGGCGACACGTGGCGTCTTGTCGAAAAGATCCCACCGGCGGAAATCCGCTTCGACGGCATCCGTCAGTTCGACCAGCATGGTCTCGATGCCGACATGATGGACAAGCCGCATCATGTTCTCGACGCTGACGAAGGGAATGAAGGCTTTTTCCGAAGGAAGCGGTGCGGGCATTGTCATGTCCTCAATAAGATAATTCCCAGTAAGGTAACAAGCGGATCGATTGACTGAAATCGCAAAACTGTGCCAGTTCTGGTATGATTTTACACAAACTGCTCAGTATTTTTGACGGAAAAGACAGAAACAGGATTTGCGATGACGCTTGCCAAATATATTCCCGATGATCTCGACCGGCGCATCATCGCCCATTTGCGGGCCGACGGGCGCGCTTCACTGTCGAAATTGTCAGATGCGCTGGGCGTTGCGCGGGGTACGGTGCAGAACCGATTGGACCGTCTCATGGAGACCGGCACCCTTCTCGGCTTCACCGTCCGGGTGCGGGAAGATTATGACGAGCAGACCGTCCACGCGGTCATGATGATCGAAGTGGTGGGAAAGTCGACCACGCAGGTCATCCGCAAGCTGCGTGGCCTGCCGGAGATCTATTCGCTGCACACGACGAACGGCAATTGGGATCTCGTCGCTAATATCCGGGCAACCAGCCTCTCGGACTTCGATCGGGTCCTGCGCGAGGTACGCATGATCGACGGTGTCGCAAACAGCGAGACCAGTCTACTGCTCAGCAGCCTCTGACCTTTCGCATCGCTGAAGACGGCTCGATATCCGTCCCTGCTTAACCGCGGCTTGCGCGCAATATGCGCTTCCAGATGGTGCCGCCGAGGTATCGGTTGAACACGAGGAAATAGGCGACGATGAGGACAAAGAGCAGAAGCGCCGGCAGTCCGTTGAGCTTGAAGCCGTCATCCGTCCTGCCGCCGAAAATCGACGCGACGATATAGCCAAGAATAAAAAATGCGGTCAGGAAGTCGAGGATGGCGGCGAGAATGATGCGCCAGGTGGCTGGTTGCGCCGCGGCATTCGTATCAGGCATTGCTGGATCCCATCATGTCCGTGAAAGATCGTGGCGATAGCGTTCGCCGGCTTATTACATCACAGATACATCCAATGCGGCAGCGCTTTGTCAATCGCAGAGGTGGTTGCCTGCATCGATCTGCGCTGGCCATTCTTGGGCGCTCTTTGGTGGGCGTCGTGCCGCCCGTGAACGGACTTGAGAACTGTGCGGTGACGTTGTGCAGTGTAGCTTGAAAACTCGCGGCTTGTTGTTATGATTTCGTATGGAACTTACTTTGCTCGCCCACGCACTCGCCTGGACCGTGCTCGGTCTGGTGGCATTGACCACGGTCGTCCCGGTCGGGACCAGATATCCATTCATGGCGATGGCAACCATCGAGAGCGTCGTCCCATTCGGGCTCATGGGGTTTCTGTTCGTTATAGCTTACCCCGACGATCGGCGCATTGTTGCGCTTTTATGCATAACCGTCGCCGCAGCTAGCGAATCGATTGCGTTGGTCCTGCCTGAGAAGTGTCTGCGCATCGAGCGGGCGATCCTGAAAGTGCTTGCCACCGTCTCGGGGTTGCTTCTGGGCGCATTGTTTATGGAATGCATGCTGCAGGCGTCGTAGCTTTGCCTCGTATAGGCAACAGATGAACACTCAAACATCCATTTGGCGCTACCTCGGGGTATTCAGGCCGCTGGCGCGCTAACTTCCATATACAACTAGCGATCCGAAGCCTTGCCGCTATGGCTCTCCAGCCGGTAACGGTTCCCGGGATAAATGAGGCGCGCTGTGGAAACGACGCCGCGTGCCGACCATGTGCGCCGCCGGATTGTCAGGCAAGGCTCGGTCTTCAGGATCGTCAACAGCTTGCATTCCCAGGCCTGCGGCATGACTGCCTCGACCACATGTTCCGACCCGCTGAGCGGCGCGACTTCCGAAAGATAGGCATTTGGCGTCATGCCCGTAAAGTCTTGCTGCAGGTAGTCAGGCGCAGCGTCGGGGTGGACATGGCGGTCCTCAATCTGCACTGGCACACCGTTTTCGCTATGCACGATCAGCGAATGGAAGGCGGGCGATCCGATGTCCAGCCCCAGCGCATCGGCAACGTCGGGTGAGGCTGCTTCCTGGGCAAGAACGATCACGGTGGCCTGGTGAGAATGGCCGCGTTCGGCGATTTCTTCGGCGATATTGCGCACCTCGAAGAGGGCGGATGCTCCCTTGCGTTCGGCGACGAAGGAGCCGACGCCCTGGATGCGCACCAGTTCGCCTTCATTGGCGAGTTCACGCAGCGCACGATTGGCTGTCATCTTGCTGACGCCAAGTTCGGTGACCAATTCATTTTCGGAGGGAACGCGATGCTTGGGCGGCCACTCGCCGCTGTGGATGCGATCGAGGATCACCTGCTTGACACCGGCGTAGAGAGGCGATGCGTCGTTTTCCGCCAGTTCGCGTTTCATCTCGCCGGAGCGCTTCATTGCCTATTCCCTTTGCACGAACTGAATCTGCCTCGAAAACAACTTTCCCACTTGCATATCACAAATTATCTCATATGGTACCCTATACAACCTCGCAAACAATCCTAAAAATAAATTGGGAAAGCGGGCAAGCCGGCGTAGATCGGTAGGAAGTGCTGCAAGGCCTGTTTCAACCTCAGAGGAGCTCCACACGATGAAATTCAGTGCAATTCTTTTGTCAGGCGTCATGGCCGCCGCCGCTTTCGCGGCACCGGCTCTCGCCAAGGACTGGAAGACGGCGACGATCACCCTGGAAGGTGCCTACGCGCCATGGAATATGACGAATGCCGACGGTTCGCTCGGCGGCTTCGAGCCGGAACTTGCCAAGGTCCTGTGCGAACGCGCCAAGATCGACTGCAAGCTGGTTGCCTCCGATTGGGATGGCATGATCCCGGCGCTCAACGCCGGCAAGTTTGACGTGATCATGGACGCGCTGTCGATCACCGACGAGCGCAAGCAGGTCATCGGCTTCACCATTCCCTACGCCGCTACGCCTGCTGCTTTCGCAACCGCCAAGGACAGCCCGCTTGCCAATGCTGCCGGCACCGGCTCCACCATCAAGATGACCCCCGGCCAGACCGGCGTCAAGGAAATCGATGTGCTGAAGGAAGCCTTCAAGGGCAAGACCATCGGCATCCAGGCTGCAACTGTTTACGCCAAGTTCGTCTATGACAATTTCGGCTCGATCGCCACGATCCGCGAATACAAGACCGGTGCCGACCGCGATCTCGATCTGCAGAACGGCCGTATCGATCTCGGCTTCGACGACGCCGTCTACTTCGCGAACGCCTTTGCAAGCGCCAACGACTCGCTGGCCTTTACCGGCCCCGAAATCGCCGGCTCCATCTGGGGTGCGGGCGAAGGTCTCGGCATCCGTCAGGCTGATACCGATCTTGCCGACAAGTTCAACGCTGCGATCAAGTCAGCGCTTGCCGACGGCACCATCAAGACCCTGTCGATGAAGTGGTTCAAGGTCGACGTCAGCCCGGAATAATCGGGGCGGCCTTCGGGCCGTTACCACGGGTCTCCGGCTGCAAAGCCGGAGACCGTCAGTTATCTGACGTCAGAAACTGCCACGGACGGGGAATGGACGCTATGGCAAGCTTGCAACTGCTGGGCTTCGGCTCGAACGGGTGGGGCGCGCTGCTGCTCGTTGCCGCTTTGATGACGCTTGCCGTCACCGCGACGGCATTGGCAATCGGGGCGGTGTTGGGCGCGATCGTCGCCTCGGCAAAGCTCTCGGGCAGCCTGCCGCTGAAAATGCTCGGCAATGTCTACACGACGGTGTTTCGTGGCGTGCCGGAGCTTCTGATCATCTATCTCATCTATTTCGGCGGCTCCTCGGCGGTCACCTCGGTGGGCAAATGGTTTGGCTATGAGGGCTTTCTCGGCCTGCCATCCTTTGCCGCGGGCGCACTTGCCGTCGGCATCATATCCGGCGCCTACCAGGCCGAGGTTTTCCGCGGCGCCTATCTCGCCATTTCCAAGGGTGAACTCGAGGCAGCCTCGGCGATTGGCATGCATGGTGGCCTTCGGCTGCGCCGCATCATCATCCCGCAGGTGATACGCTACGCCATTCCGGGTCTTGGCAACGTCTGGCAGCTGAGCCTCAAGGATTCAGCCTTGATCTCGGTCACCGGCCTTGCGGAGCTGATGCGCACCAGCCAGGTCGCTGCCGGCTCCACGCGCCAGTATTTCCTCTTCTTCATCGTCGGCGGGATTCTGTACCTGATCCTGACCAGCCTGTCGGATCGCGTTTTCAACAGGGCGGAACGACGCGCCAATCGCAGCATGCCGGCTGCGACAATCGGCCAGGCTTGAGGAGCGGCAAATGGATTTTAACTTCCTCTCGAGCACCATGATCACACTGCTGCAGGCAGTGCCGATGACACTCCTGCTGTTTTCGCTGTCGATCGTAACAGGCGGCATCCTGGCGCTTGTTGTCGTCGCCCTGCGCGTCAGCGGCAATCCGATCCTGTCGGGCTTTGCCAAGGGCTATATCTTCGTGTTCCGCGGCTCGCCGCTATTGATCCAAATGTTCCTGGTCTTCTACGGCTTGGCGCAATTTTCCATCATCCGCTATTCGTTCCTCTGGCCCTTCCTGCGTGAGCCCGTGGTCTGCGCGATCCTGTCGCTGGCGCTGTGCACGGCCGGCTATACCGCCGAGATCTTCCGCGGCGGCATTCGCGCCGTTTCGCCGAAGGAGATCGAGGCGGCCCGCTCTATCGGCATGTCCCGCCTGCTGCTGGTGCGCCGTATCATCGCGCCCATCGCCTTTCGCCACGCTCTGCCGGCCTATTCGACCGAGATCGTCCTGATGATGAAGTCGACGGCGCTCGCCAGCCTCGTCACCGTTTGGGAAGTGACAGGCGTTGCGCAACGGTTGATCTCGCACACCTACCGCACGATGGAAGTCTTCCTCTGCGCGGCGATCATCTACCTCGTGCTGAATTTCATCATTCTGCAGGGCATGGCCCTGCTGGAATATTCGCTGTCCCGCCATCGCCGCGCCATCCCGCCGGCGTTGAAGGCCTAAAGACTTCATTGGAGCAGGCAAATCATGCCAGATGTAACCCGACTTTCAGTTCGCAACATCCGCAAGAGCTTCGGCACCCATGAAGTTTTGCGCGGCATTTCCCTTGATGCTCAGGATGGCGACGTCATTTCGCTGCTCGGTGCCTCTGGCTCCGGTAAGTCGACGTTCCTTCGCTGCATCAACCTTCTTGAGATCGCCAGTGATGGCGAGATCTGGGTGGATGGCGAGCAGATCCGCATGATCCACAAGAATGGCAAAAGTCGTCCGGCAAGCCACAAGCAGGTGGACCACATCCGCTCCGAGCTTGGCATGGTTTTCCAGAGCTTCAATCTCTGGTCCCATATGACAATCCTGCAGAATGTGATCGAGGGGCCGATCCATGTCTTGAAGCGCCCGCGCGCCGAATGCATCGCCGAGGCCGAAGCGCTTCTGGAAAAGGTCGGCATCGCCGACAAACGGCACGCCTACCCCGCGCATCTGTCCGGTGGTCAGCAGCAGCGCGCGGCCATTGCCCGTGCTCTTGCCATGAAGCCCAAGGTCATGTTGTTCGACGAGCCGACCTCGGCGCTCGATCCCGAGCTTGTCGGCGAAGTGCTGCGCGTCATGCGCGCGCTTGCCGAAGAAGGCATGACCATGCTGGTCGTCACCCACGAGATGAGCTTCGCCCGCAACGTCTCCAATCGCGTCGTCTTCATGAAGGAAGGGCTTGTCGAAAGCACCGGCACACCGGACGATATGTTCGGTGGCGGCGCATCGCCGGCCTTCCGCCAGTTCATCGGGCATTTCGGAACCGGACAATGACCATCACGATCGATAAGCCGTTATCCTGGCGCGAGGTTGCTCGCGTCAGCACCGGCGAACCGCTGACCCTGTCCGAGGCGGCATGGAAGCGTGTCGAGCAGGCGAGCCGCATCGTTGAGCGCATCGTCGAGACGGGCGTACGCGCCTATGGTGTGAATACCGGCGTCGGTGCCCTGTCCGATACCGTGGTGGACCGCCCCTCGCAAAGCCGCCTCTCGCGCAATATCATCCTCAGCCATGCCTGCGGCGTCGGCCCCCTTTTGCCGGCGCGTGAAGTGCGCGGCATTATCGCGGCGCAGATCGCCAATTTCGCCCACGGCCATTCCGGCGTCCGGCCTGAAATCATCCGTCATCTCGCGGCATTTCTCGAGCATGACTGCATTCCCGAGGTGCCCTCCAAGGGCTCTGCCGGCTACCTCACGCACAACGCCCACACCGCGCTCGTGTTGATCGGCGAGGGACGGGCAGTCGTGAAGGGCATGTCCATGACCGGAGCGCAGGCGCTTGCCGCGATCGGTCTGGGCCCGCTGGTGCTAGGCGCCAAGGAAGGGTTGAGCCTCGTCAATGGTTCGGCTTGCGCCACGGGATTGTCGGCTCTGGCGGTCTATCGTGCCGAGCGCTTGCTCGATTGGGCCGATGCCATTGCAGCATTGACGTTGGAAGCGGCCGGCTGCCAGATTGCCGCTTTCGATGAGGCCGTGCTGGCCCTGCGCCCGTCTGCCGGCATTGCCAAGGTCGGTCGCCGACTGCGCAGCCGCCTGCACGGTAGTGGTCTTGTCGCCGCAGCGCTTGGTCAGCGAACGCAGGACGCATTGAGCTTGAGGGCCGTTCCGCATGCGCATGGTGCGGCCTGGGATGTCTTCGAACAAACCGCCCGCATCGTTGATCAGGAACTGGCCTCGGTCACGGACAATCCGGCCGTCTCCGGCACGCCCGAGCAACCCGTCGTTTCCTCGGAAGCGCATGCCGTCGCACCCGCACTCGGTCAGGCGGCGGATAGCCTGGCGATCGCGATCGCGCAGATCGCCGCCATGAGCGAGCGGCGGATGGATCGCCTCGTCAATCCGCTGGTCAGCGGCCTGCCGCCGTTCCTGGCGAGTGATGCTGGTAGCCATTCCGGCTTCATGATTGCTCAGTATACGGCTGCGGCCCTGGCCAACGACAACAGGCGGCTGGCCGCGCCTGCATCGCTTGATGGCGGTTTGACCTCCGGCCTGCAGGAAGATTTCCTCGCGCACCCGACGGCTGCGGCCAGCAAGCTGCTCGCCATCCTTGACAATGCCGAGTACATCCTGGCGAACGAGCTCATGGCTGCGGCACAGGCCCATGATTTCCTTGTTTCGAAGGGTGCCAGAGCACCGGGAACGGACCGCCTCTACGCCGCCGTCCGTTCGCACGTCCCTCTCTACGGCGACGACCGCCCGCTGAATGCCGATATCGAGCGCCTGCAGGATCTGATCGCTCAGACCGTGCCGCCCGCCGAAAGTGAAACTGGAGCATAGAATGCCCGTGGAATTCGACCTTGCCGTCATCGGTCTCGGCGCGATGGGAAGCGCGGCCTTGTCTTTCGCCGCCGCACGCGGCGCAAAGGCAATCGGCATCGAAGCGCATTTTCCGGCGCATACCCTCAGCTCGTCGCATGGTGACAGCCGGCTGATCCGCCTCGGCTATTTCGAAGATCCCTCCTATGTTCCACTGCTGCAGCGCGCCTATCAGAACTGGCGCTCGCTCGAGGCGCGGCTGCGCGCCGAGATCCTGACCGTGACCGGCGTCCTGCAGATCGGCGCACCCGACAGTAAGATCGTCAGCGGCACGCGCGCTTCCTGCGAGATGCACGGCCTGCCGCATGAGATGCTCGACCGAGATGCGATGAAGCGCCGCTTTCCGGCATTCGAGCTTGAGGATGGAGAGGTCGCCTGCTCGATCCGCAGGGCGGCTATATCAGGCCAGAAGCGGCGATCATGGGCTATCTGAAGCTTGCCGCGGAAGATGGAGCGGCGCTGCATTTCGGCGAGCGGGTCACCGCCATCGAGCCCGATGATGCAGGCGTGACTGTTGTTTCGACGACAGGGCGCTATCGCGCACGCAAGGTCATCGTCGCGACTGGTACCTGGATCGCCGAACTCGTGCCGCAGCTCAGAGCCCATGCGCAGCCGATCCGTCAGGTGGTCGCCTGGTATCAGCCGAAGGACGGCTTCGTCGCCGAGCCAAAGCGCATGCCGTGCTTCCTGCGCGACGAGGGAGAGAACGGTTCGTTCTTCGGCTTCCCGGCAATTGGTATCGATGGCGTCAAGGTCGGCCGGCACGCACATTTCAGGGAGCCTATCGACCCCGAGGCTCCCAATCCGCCCGTCAACGACACCGATACGGCGCTACTCGACAGCTTCGCTGCCAAGCGTCTGCCCGATGCGGCATCATTCCGCGTGAGGGCGACGACCTGCCGTTACACCATGCTGCCGAGCGAGGATTTTCTCATTGATACCCTGCCGGGGCAGCCGAATGTCGTGGTTTCTTCGGCATGCTCCGGCCATGGGTTCAAGTTTACCAGCGTTGTCGGCGAAATCCTTGCTGATCTGGCGCTTCAAGGTGGAAGCGCGTTACCGACAGCTCTGTTTTCCTTTGACAAGCACTTTGGTGGCCGAGCGGCATAGCTGACTGACTGGCAAGCTCTAGCCGATCGTCATTCGCCGCAGGACGTCCGACCTGAAATAGAAGTGCTGAACGAGCGCGCCGAATATGTGCAGGACGACGACGATCCAAAGCAGCATTTTGATCGGGCCGCCATGGGCGAAGCCTGCCGCCTCGATGCCGAGATAATAGGTTGCTATTCCGGACAGCGGCATCGCGAAGATCAGCGCATAGAGCAAGACATGTGTCACACGCGCGATATGATGCAGGAATGCCGGCTGACCGTTTGGCCTTTCTGGAGTATCGGACGAGAAGCGGACGGCCAATCGTATGATGGCCAGCAGCAAGACTGCAATGCCGACATAGGCGTGGATATTGGCACTGGCGATATCGGCAGGCGAGGGTGTCTGGCCGTTGCGGATCAGGTGCTTCCAAGCATTCATGCCATCCGGAAACAAGAGATTGAAAAAGATAAGCAGAGCCATGAGCCAATGGAGCAGGCGCTGGGGAATGGAGTATGCGGATCTGGCCGGCATCGGATCTCCTTGATTGGAACTGTTCTAAAAATAGAACATGATTCTAACGAGAACCTGAATGCGCGGCCCAGACCCATGATCATTTAAAGAACCCCCCGGAATACTGTGGCGTTCCGGGGGCTCCTTCAGATCAGCTTAAAACGGCACGCGGTTCGAGAAACGATTCCAGGCCGTAGGCGCCGAATTCGCGGCCCATGCCGGACTGTTTGAACCCGCCAAAGGGCGCAAGCGGCTCGTGCGGTGCGCCGTTGATAACGACGCGACCAGCGTCGATCTGGTTTGCGACTCTCTTCGCTCTGCTGAGATCCGAGGAGAAGACATAGGCCTGGAGGCCGTAATCCGTGTCATTAGCGATCTCGACTGCATGCGCCTCGTCGCGATAAGGGATGACGCAGAGCACAGGCCCGAAGATCTCTTCGCGTGCGATCCGCATATCATTGTTGACGTTGGAGAAGACCGTCGGGCGAACGAACCAGCCGTGATCGATTCCCTTGGGTCGACCTTCGCCGCCGACAACCACGCGGGCGCCTTCTTCTTGGCCGAGACGGATATAGGATTGCACGCGATCCCATTGCTTCTGGCTGACCATCGGGCCGATCGTGACCGTCGGGTCGTTGCCATCTCCTACTCTTAGCGCGGAAACAGCCTTGGCCAGTCGATCATGGATTTCGTCCAGCCGGCTTTGGGGAGCGAGAATGCGTGTGCCGGCGATGCAGGCCTGGCCGCTATTGGCGAAGCCGGCCGCCAGCACCTGCGGAATGACGAGATCAAGATCGGCATCATCCAGGATGACGTTTGGGCTCTTGCCGCCGAGTTCGAGTGTCACGCGTTTCAACGTCACCGATGCTGCCTGAAAGATCGCCCGCCCGGTGACCGTTGAGCCGGTGAAGCTGATCTTAGCGATATCGCGATGCGCGCTGAGGGCCGCGCCCGCCACATGGCCATAACCGTTGACGATGTTGAACACGCCTTTCGGCAGCCCGGCAGCATGAAGGCATTCGGTGATCAACTGCGTTTGGATCGCGCTCATCTCCGATGGCTTGATGACCATGGTGGTGCCGGCGGCGATTGCCGTGGCGAGCTTGCTGCAGATGAAGCCGTAATTGCTGTTCCAGGGCGTAATAGCGGCTGCAACGCCGGCGGGCCGCATCTCCACGTCGGCATGGCCGATGCGACGGCGAAACTCATAGTCCTTGAGTGTCTCGGCCATGTGGAGGAAAGCCGTTGCGGCGTGCGGCACAGAGAAGCCGATGAAGCCGGCCGGCGCGCCATATTCCTCGCGCATGGCGTCGGTCAGGTCCGGGGCGCGTGCGGCGACTGCCTCATGCAGGCTGTGCAGCATCGCGATACGTTCGGCCTTGGAGCTTTGTAACTGGCCTGGGAAAGCCGCCTTGGCGGCGCTCACGGCATCGTCGATATCTCGTGCGTCTCCAAGGCGGACGGTACCGATCTGCTCTTCGGTGGTCGGGTTGAAAAGAGGGGCTATCTCCGTGCCATGGGGCTGAACGAAGCGGCCGTTGATGTAGATGGTGTCTATCGTGCGCATGAGCGTCTCCTTCATCTTCACGATAGAGGTAGGATGCGCTATTTGTTCGGTCTAGGAGGACAAAGACGAACAGGCTGATAAGGAGAATCGCGCAATGAAGGCAAGCCTTGCTGAGCTTGAGGCGATTGCAGCCGTTGCACGGCATGGCGGCTTTCGCGCAGCCGCCCGCGAACTCGGCATGTCTTCATCGGCGCTCAGCCATGCTGTCGCGACGCTGGAGGAGCGCCTGTCCGTGCGGATCTTCAACAGGACGACGCGGAGCGTGACGTTGTCGGATGCCGGCGAGCGTTTCGTTTCGGATATTGCGCCAGCGCTTGCGGCGATCGACACAGCCATCGAGAATGCCGGCATCTCTTCCGCAACCGTATCCGGCACACTCCGGCTCAACATGGCGCCCGGCGCCGCGCGCATGCTGCTGGTTCCTCTTATCCTCGAATATGGGCGGCGCTATCCGAATGTGGACGTCGAGATTGTCACCGACAATGCTCTGGTCGATGTCATCGGCAAGGGTTTTGATGCGGGCATTCGCCTCGCTGATGCTGTTCCCACAGATATGGTTGCCATTCCTATCGTTCCGACGGTCCGTTCGCTCGTCGTCGGCTCGACAGGCTACTTCAGCGATAGGCCGCGTCCGCTTGTTCCCGGTGATCTTCTGCAGCATCGATGCATTCGCGCTCGAATGGCAAGCGGCCGGCTCTATCGCTGGGAGTTCGAACGGCGTGGCGAGGCCCTGCTGATCGATGCGCCGGGGAGCCTTACTCTCGACGCATCCGACCTGCTGTTGACTGCGGCGCTCGAAGGGGCGGGTCTTGCCTATATCAGCGAAGCGTCTATCGCCGATCATATCGCGGCAGGCAATCTGATCTCCGTATTGGAGGATTGGAGCCCGCCCTATCCGGGACTCAGCCTCTATTTCGCCCAGCGCCGCCAGATGCCGGCGAGGCTTCGCGCCTTGATCGATCTCATCCGCGAGCAGAATGCCGCTCGCGCAGCCCAGGCGAAAGATTAAGTTTCCGACATGAACCCCGATAGAGCTTGAGCGGCGGCATATCGAGATGTAGCCATATCGCATCTGACATCATCATGATGATTGTGAAGGTGAGCCTGTTATGGACCAGAAGATCGAAGCCGTTCTCGAAGCCTATCACGAGCTTATTCGCGAGGAACACAGCAAGCCCAGGGACATGCCGCCGGGTGGGCGTGATGGCGGTCAAGATCGCCGATTGAGGGCTGTTGGGCCTGATACCGGTCGTTTCATCAATATTCTGGCAAAGAGCCTGAAGGCGCCCACTATTCTCGAGCTTGGGACATCCTTTGGCTATTCCGGTATCTGGCTGGCCGAAGCCGCGCGTGCAAGCGGCGGAAAGCTCATTTCCATGGAGCTGCACGCTTACAAGACTGAGTTTGCCAGGGAAATGGCCGGGAAGGCCGGGCTTTCGGAGCATATCGATTTCCAGATCGGCGATGCGGTCGAGATGATCAAGGCATTGCCTTCGGGCGTCGACTTCATCCTCGTCGACCTGTGGAAAGATCTCTACATTCCGTGCCTGGAAGCCTTCTATCCCAAGCTCAATCCTGGCGCGATCATCGTCGCGGATAATATGTTCATGCCCGGCAATGAGGACGTGAAACGTTATGGCGAGGCCGTTCGCGCCAAGCTAGGCATAACGTCCGTCCTCCTGCCTGTCGGCTCCGGGATCGAAGTCAGCCGATACGACTTTGTATAGGAACAGACGGCGGCCTTAGACGAAGGCCGCCGCCGATTTGGTTTTACTTAACGGCGTCTCTGGCCGCCTTTTCGATAACGGCGGCGACCTTTTCCGGCTGTGACGCGAAGACGGCATGGCTCGACTTGATCTCCGTCACGTCGCTGCCCGCCCGCTTTGCCATATCCCGCTCGAGTTCGGGATTGATGGAGCGATCCTGCGTGGCCACGATCGACCAGCTCTTCTTTGCCCGCCAGGCGGGATCGCTGATCTTGGCCGTGAAGGCTGCCTTGGAGGCGAAGACCTGCGATTTCGCCAGGAAATCGGCCTCGTCCTTCGGCAAATCACCAGCGAAATCGGCGGCAAAGGTTGCGGGGTCGAGATAGAGATACTGGCCATCCTTCGTCTCGCGGATATTCATGCTGCCCGCCGGCTTGGAGCTGGCGAGGCTTATCAGGCTCTCGCCCTTGTCGGGCTGAAACGCGGCGACATAGACGAGACCAGCGACATCGGGCCGGTTGCCCGCCTCGGTGATGACAATGCCGCCATAGCTGTGTCCCACAAGCAGGCTGGGGCCGCTCTGCAGGTCGAGCACACGGTTCGTTGCTGCAACGTCGTCGGCAAGCGAGGTGATGGGCTCCTGTACGATCGAGACCTTGAAGCCGTGCTTTTCGAGGATTTCGGTGGTCTTGCGCCAGCCGGATCCATCGGCCAGCGCGCCGTGGACGATGACGATGTTCTTGATCTCGGCAGCCTGGGCTGCAAAGGCCAAGGTGCTTGCGGCAAGGCCAAGTGCGACGGCGGAAAGAAAGCGCTTGTTCATGGGTAGGACTCCTGTCGGTAAAGGTTGATGTCGGGATTGGGGAGGGTTCATCCGAAGGTGAAGGCGTAGGCCTGGACCCCGGGATCGAGGAAACGGATTTCGAAGTTGCGTGCCGTCACGTCGCCGGACTGTCGAACGAGCTGGTAGAGCTTGGTTGCAGTCACCGTTCCGTTTCCGGCGGCATCGGTGTCGGAGCCGTGGTCGGCACCCGGCGCCTTTCCATCGATGGTCACCTGGAAGCGGATGGGTTTGCCGTCCGCTGCCGGCCCGAGGACGAGATGCAGGTCGCGGGCGCTGAAGCGGTAGCTTATGCCGCCGCCTGCCTTGCCGAGCGATGCCTGTTCGGCGCCGACTGTCCATGTGCCTGCCAATCCCCATTGGTTGAGGCTGGGATTGGCAATCGAATAGTCGGCGGCGGTATCGGCCTTCAGGCTTTCGGGAGAGACAAAACCTGTCGCCTGCTTGTAGCCGACATAGGTTTCGCCGGAGCGGATATGGCCAAGATCGGGACTTGCCTCTGCGCCCTTTGCATCCGGCACGACAGGCGCGCTCTGCGCCATGTCGCTGCCTGTTTCGCGCAGAAGATCCTGGATCGCACGCTCGGTCTGGGGATAGTTGCCTTCGCCGAAATGTTCGTAGCGGATCTGCCCCTTGGCATCGATCAGGTAATGGGCAGGCCAGTAGTTGTTCTCGAAGGCGCGCCAGATGCTATAATCGTTGTCGATAGCGACCGGATAGCTGATCTTGAAGTCGGCAATCGCCTTCTTGACGTTATCGACATTCTTCTCGAAAGCGAATTCGGGGGCATGGACGCCGATCACGACGAGGCCCTGATCCTTATACTTTTCCGCCCAGGCGCGAACATAGGGGATGGTGCGGATGCAGTTGATGCAGGAATAGGTCCAGAAGTCGACGAGCACGACCTTGCCGCGAAGCTGCGCAGTGGTGAGCGGCGGCGAGTTCAGCCAGGTAACGGCGCCGTCAAGCGATGGGGCCTGTCCTTCCACCGGAAGGTCGCTGTGGAATGGTCGGGTCGCATCGCTGACGGCGACCATTGCACTGTTGCTGGCGACTTCGGTGGCGGCCGCATCGGAGGGCTTCGTATGCAGCTTCTCCAGCAGGGCCTGCTCGAACGAGCCGGTGCTTGCATAGGACAGCCGGGCGAGAAGGCCAGTGTCGAGACCGAGGGCGATGGCTGCAACCCCTGCCAGAACGGCAACGCCGGCGAATTGGCGGATGCGCTCGCTGATCCCGAGCGATTGCTTCATCCGGGCAAAGATCTTGCCGCCGGCGAGGAGGGCGACGGCGAGCGAGGTCGCGGCACCGGCGCCATAGGCGAGCAGAAGGAATGTGGTCTGCAGGTTGGCGCCCTTCAGGGCAGCACCGGTGAGCACGAGCCCGAGGATCGGCCCGGCACAAGGTGCCCAGAGCAGCCCGGTTGCAATGCCAAGCACGAAGGAGCTCCGAACACTCGATGTCGCGCGGCCCTTGCCAGCGGCGTTCAGGAGATTGTTGCCGAGGTCGACGACCGGCCGGGAAAGCAGGCTCGACACGCGCGGCGACAGCAGGCTGAGGCCGAAGAGCGCGAGAAGCACGATCGCGACGAGGCGGCCATATTCATTGGCGCGAACGGCCCAGCCGCCGCCGATGGCAGCAAGCGTTGCGACCAAAGCAAAGGTGAGCGCCATGCCGGCAAGCATGGGCAGCGTGCTTCTGATGAAGGGCTGCCCGGCGCGGGCGAAGACGAAGGGGAGAATGGGCAGGATGCACGGACTGAGGATCGTCAGCGCGCCGCCAAGATAGGCAATGATGAGAAGCGTCATCGTCATTTTCCTTTGGAACGGATTGACCGGCTGCGGACGGCGACGTGCCGTGCTCAGCAGTGACGCTATCTGCCGTTGGCGACGTATCTCGAGTGTGTCCGGTTGAAGGGGAGAATGTACCGAAACGTCTGTGTCTTCGGCTTCGATACAGTGCGATACAAACTCAGCGGTGCCGGAGTGATTCTGCAGTGAGGGCAGTAGTTTGCCGCGACTATCCGGTGGAGGAAGCGGATTGTATCAGACTGTATCTGCGCCGCCTGAAGCTACATGGGCATTCAAAACTCGGCCGCCTGCGACACACCGGCGATACATGCGGCTGGCTTTCTTGCCGTCAACATCCATTCCACAGGAGAGACAGATGTCCGAGGAAATCAACCACAATCGCCGCCGCTTTTTCGGCATTGCCGCAATCGCAGTTGCCGCCGCCGAATTCGGCTTGCCGGCCATCGCCGGTGCACAGCAGTCGAAGCCTTCCGTTGCCGTTCCCGCGGTCAAGGCCGGCACACATACATCTTTCGCGGCTCTGAAGCAGATCGATGCGGGCGTGCTCAATATCGGCTATGCCGAGGCCGGCCCGGCGAATGGTCCGGCCGTGTTGCTGCTGCATGGTTGGCCCTACGACATCTATAGCTTCGTCGACGTGGCGCCGCTGCTCGCCGACGCCGGCTATCGCGTCATCGTCCCCTATCTGCGTGGCTATGGCACCACCCGCTTCCTTTCGGCCGATACACCGCGCAACGGCCAGCAGGCTGCTCTTGCTGTCGACATGATCGCGCTTCTCGATGCCTTGAAGATCGAAAAGGCCGTCATTGCCGGTTACGATTGGGGCGCTCGCACCGCCGACATCATGGCGGCCCTTTGGCCCGAACGTTGCAAGGCGCTGGTGTCGGTCAGCGGCTATCTGATCGGCAGCCAGGAGGTCAACCGCAAGCCGCTGCCGCCGAAGGCCGAGCTTGCCTGGTGGTACCAGTTCTATTTCGCCACCGAGCGCGGCCGCCTCGGCTATCAGGAAAACCGGCATGAATTCGCAAAGCTGATCTGGCACACCGCGTCGCCGCAATGGGCTTTTGACGATGCGACCTACGATCGATCGGCTGCGGCTTTCGACAATCCGGATCATGTCGACGTCGTTATCCACAATTACCGCTGGCGCCTTGGGATTGTCGAAGGCGAGGCGAAGTACGATACCTACGAGAAGACGTTGGCAGCAGGGCCAGTGATCTCGATCCCGACCATCACCATGGAAGGCGATGCGAATGGCGCTCCGCATCCGGAACCATCAGCTTACCGCGGCAAGTTTTCCGGCAAGTACGAACATCGCACCATCAGCGGCGGGATCGGCCATAACCTTCCTCAGGAAGCACCGCAGGCGTTTGCGCAGGCCGTGATAGATGTTGATCGTTTCTAGTTCGACGGTAGTGTGCGAGGAAGCGCCGGCTCATGCCGGCGCCCTCTGCTGCCGACGCGACACTGGATGAATATTCGTAGCCTGATGCTTACGATGATGAATGGGAAGTCAAATGGAGCATATCGACCACATCCTGATTGTCGATGACGATCGGGAAATCCGCGAGCTGGTGTCGAGCTATCTGACGAAGAACGGCCTGAGGACGACGACGGCCGCAGACGGTCGCCAGATGCGCAGTTTTCTCGAGGCCAATTCGGTCGATCTGATCGTGCTCGACGTCATGATGCCGGGTGACGACGGCCTTGTGCTTTGTCGCGAGCTTCGCTCCGGAAAGCACAAGGCGACGCCCGTTTTGATGCTGACGGCACGCAGCGACGAGATGGACCGGATTCTCGGCCTCGAAATGGGTGCCGACGATTATCTGCCCAAGCCATTCGCCGCCCGCGAGCTTCTGGCGCGCATCAAGGCGGTGCTGAGACGAACGCGGATGCTGCCGCCCAACCTGCAGATCAGTGAGGCCGGGCAGTTACTCGTCTTCGGCGACTGGCGACTCGATACTGTGGGACGTCACCTTCTCGATCGCGACGGAACGGAAATTGCCTTGAGCGGTGCCGAATACCGCCTGCTGCGCGTTTTCATCGATCACCCGCAGCGGGTGCTCAATCGCGATCAGCTGCTGAACCTCACTCAGGGCCGCGATGCCGATCTGTTCGATCGCTCCATCGACCTGCTCGTTAGCCGTCTCCGCCAGCGTCTGGGCGACGACGCCCGAGAGCCGACCTATATCAAGACGGTTCGCAGCGAAGGCTATGTCTTCTCCGTTCCGGTAGAAATTGCGGAGCTGCGTCCATGAGCACGGCGACCCTGCTGCATCGCGGGCTGTCGTGGCCCAGCACCCTGCGCTCGCGCATATCCATCATCCTGCTGGTCGGGCTTGCGATCGCCTACGGGCTTTCCTTCAGCGTGCTCTACATCGAACGCTACATGTCGGCAAAGGCCGTGATGCTCGGCACGCTGGAGAGCGACGTCGCGACGTCTATCGCGGTGCTCGACCGTCTGCCGGCCGACGAGAGGGCCGGCTTCGTCGATTGGCTCGGTCGCGGCAATTATAGCTTCGAGTTGGGGCCGGGGTTGCCGGGTGTGCCTGATACTTCGGGCCATGGCGCAGAAATTGCCGCCAAGATAGAAGAGGCCGTCGGACATCGCTTTCCCATACGAATGGAATCGATACCTGGCCCAATCTCGCGTCTGCAGGCGCATCTGAATTTGAGTGACGGAAGCCCGTTGACGATCGACGTCACGCCGAAGGGCATCATGCCGATCGCCTCCTGGCTGCCTTATGTCTTCGCGGTGCAGATGCTGGTCATCGTGCTGTGTACGTGGTTTGCCGTTCGTCTGGTGATCCGCCCGCTTGCCGAGCTTGCCGCGGCTGCCGACGCGCTCGATCCCAACAAGAAGGGGCAGGCTTTGAACGATGGGGGGCCGAGCGAGGTCGCTCATGCCGCCAAGGCCTTCAATGCGATGCGGGATCGGATTGCGCACTATCTCGAGGAGCGCGTCCAGATTCTTGCGGCGATTTCCCATGACCTGCAGACGCCGATCACGCGGATGCGCCTGCGCGCAGATATCGCCGACGAATCGCCCGAAAAGACCAAGCTGCTGCAGGATCTCGGCGAGATCGAGCGGCTGGTGCAGGATGGGATCGCCTATGCACGTAGTGCCCACGGCAATGGCGAGAAGAGCTCCCGCATCGATCTTGCCTCCTTCATCGAGAGCATCAGCTACGACTATCAGGACACGGGCAAATCGGTCGAGATTCTCGGCCTTATCCATGGGACGGTGGCGACCAAGCCGCATGCGCTGCGCCGCATCCTCACCAACTTCATCGACAATGCCCTGAAATTCGCAGGCGCGGCGGAAATTGCCGTGGAACGCAGGGATACGGGCGACGTCGTTATAACGGTTCTCGATCGAGGGCCGGGCATTCCGCAGGACCAGATCGAGGCGGTCATGCAGCCTTTCTTCCGGCTGGAGCAATCGCGCAACCGCAATACCGGCGGCACGGGGCTTGGCCTTGCGATCGCTCAGCAACTGGCGCAGACACTCGGCGGCTCCGTCAGGCTCTACAATCGCGATGGCGGCGGCCTGGCGGCCGAAGTCGTCATTGCCGCATCGTCCGCCTGAAGATTTTCAGCGTCTTTGTAAGCAATTGTATCCGGCCTGTAAGCGCATACGCTTCGTAACAAATCCCGCGTTTTGCGAAACATGCCGGATACGTCGATCCATCAAAACCACTCCGTCAACGGACGTCGCCCCAGACGACACAGCAAAGCGGGCGACCCAACAAAGGAGTGTTCCATGACCAAGATCGACAAGGTTCTCTACACCGCCAGAACCCACACCATCGGCGGCCGCGACGGCTCTGCCCGCAGCGATGACAGCCAGCTGGATGTCAAGCTTTCGCCTCCCGGCAGCGCCCATGCCGGCACCAACCCCGAACAGCTTTTCGCAGCCGGCTGGTCGGCCTGCTTCATCGGTGCGATGGGCCTGGCCGCAGGCAAGCGCAAGATCAAGCTGCCGGCCGATCTTTCGGTCGACGCCGAGGTGGATCTCGGAACCACCGAGGGCGCCTATTTCTTGCAGGCACGCCTGACGATCAGCATGCCGGGCATCGAATCGGATCTGGCAAGAACGCTCATCGAAGAAGCGCACCAGACCTGCCCCTATTCGAAGGCGACCCGCGGCAACATCAATGTCGAGCTGAAGCTCGCCTGAGAATCGCTCAAGCATCGATATTGCGCGCCGTACCGGAAGGCGCGGCGCGCGGAATCGTTAATTTTTATTGCATCGAATATCGAGCAAGGCCGGCTGTGCCTTATGCTTGGAGGATCCCATGAGACCTATCATTCTTCTCCTTGCAGGAGCTGCGATTTTCGCTGCTCCATGCGTTTACGACCCCGGTTCCAAGGAGCCTTCGGCGCTTGCGAGCATTGCCGTTTTGTGGGGCGGATCGGGGCTAAATCACGCGGTGCGTTAACCATCTGTTAACCATGCCAAAGGTACACAAGGTCAACGATTTATTCACATAGATGACCAAAGTGCTAACAGACGCTCGCTCGATCCGTATCAAGGGCCGCTCCTTTCTTGCGGTCATGCTTTCGCCCGACCTGCCGCTGGAACAGTGGCTGGTCAGGCTCGACGACCTAGCGGCCCGTTCGGCCGGTTTCTTTCTCGGGCGGCCGGTGGTGCTGGACATCACCGATCTGCCGATCGACAAGGCGCAGCTCAAGGAACTGATATCGGAGCTTTCGGCTCGCAATGTCAGCATCATGGGTATCGAGGGCGGTCGTCCGTCGCTTGCCGGGCCGGGAATGCCGCCAATTCTGAAGGGTGGACGCCCAGCTGCCGATTTCGAGGTGAACGAAGCCGAGCCGGTGGTCGAACTGCGCAACAGCGAAGTCAAGCCGGCACCGGTCGAGGTTCGCCCGGTCACCCAGTCGCTGATCATCCGCGAGCCGGTGCGCTCCGGCCAGTCAGTGATCTTTCCCGAGGGTGACGTCACCGTCATCGGGTCGGTGGCGTCCGGTGCGGAAGTCATCGCAGGAGGGTCCATTCATATCTATGGCGCACTGCGGGGCAGGGCCATGGCCGGATCCATCGGCAATGCCTCGGCGCGGATCTTTTGCCGCAAGCTCGAGGCCGAGCTGCTGGCGATCGATGGCATCTACAAGATGGCGGAAGACGTCAGTCCCGGCCTTCGCGGACAATCCGTCCAGCTCTGGCTGGATGGCGAGACGATCATGGCAGAAAAACTAATCTGAGCCGAAGCCGGCCAAAACAGGAGAGCGAGATGGGCAAGGTAATCGTCGTCACATCAGGCAAGGGCGGAGTTGGCAAGACGACGTCGACTGCCGCATTGGGGGCGGCTCTGGCACAGAGAAACGAGAAGGTCGTCGTCGTCGATTTCGACGTCGGGCTGCGCAATCTCGATCTGGTCATGGGCGCGGAACGTCGGGTGGTCTACGATCTGGTCAACGTCATTCATGGCGATGCCAAGCTGCCGCAGGCGCTGATCCGCGACAAGCGGCTGGAGACGCTCTTCCTGCTGCCGGCTTCGCAGACGCGTGACAAGGACAATCTGACGCCCGAAGGTGTCGAGCGCGTCATCAACGAGCTCAAGAACTATTTCGACTGGGTCATCTGCGACAGCCCGGCAGGCATCGAGCGCGGCGCTACGCTTGCGATGCGTCATGCCGACGTCGCCGTCGTCGTCACCAATCCGGAGGTGTCCTCGGTGCGCGATTCCGATCGCATCATCGGCCTGCTGGATTCCAAGACGCTGAAGGCCGAGCGCGGCGAGCGCATGGAAAAGCACCTGCTGCTCACCCGCTACGATGCCGCTCGCGCCGAACGCGGCGACATGCTGAAGGTCGACGACGTGCTGGAGATCCTCTCCATTCCCCTGCTCGGGATCATTCCGGAAAGCATGGACGTGCTTCGCGCTTCCAATATCGGTTCGCCGGTCACCCTCGCGGATGTTCGCAGCGCACCTGCTCTCGCCTATTTCGAAGCCGCACGCCGCCTTGCCGGCGAGCAGCTGCCGATCACCATCCCCGGCGAAAAGCGGGGCATCTTCGGCAAGATCTTCGCAAGGAGGGCCGCATGAATATCTTTGGACTGTTCCGCAAGCAGCAATCTGCACCCATGGCACGTGAGCGTCTGCAGATTCTCCTCGCCCATGAGCGTGCCTCGGTCGATTCGGATCTCGTATCCATCCTGCGTGAGGAAATCCTGGCCGTCATCGCCAAGCACGTACAGGTCGATCGCGACAAGGTGCAGGTGAAGATGGATCGCGACGAGAATGTCTCCATGCTGGAGATCGACGTCGAGATTCCCAGAGACGCAGCACTTCAGGCCGCTTGATAGGGGCCTGATACCGCCGCTACGTCGAGACAAGAGCAAAGGATTCTCTTTTCTGAGGGATCCTTTGCATTTCTTTGATCTTTGCTCTTGCAAAGAGTGCGATTCGCTATTATCTGCACGCCATCACCTGTAACGATGGCCTGCCGTGCTGACATTTCCGTGTCGAGCTGGCGTTCGCTGTCCGGGTTAAAGCAAGGGCGCTCCCCAGAAATGGGTCGAGCGCCCTTTGCGTTTGTCGGTGGCATCGAGGCGCTTTTCTTGTCCGAAGCGATGTGCCAGTTTGCTTTGATCATGCGGGAGGCGGCAGGCTTGGGCGGGTTGAATTGTCTCAGGAGAGCGTTGTTTGGATGGCTCTTGGCGGGCGTTGTAATTGCGGCAAGCGCTTTCGAAGCATCGGCTGCGGACAAGACGATCTATCTGACATTCGATGACGGTCCTCTGCCGGGAACGCAAAACGTTCTTTCGGTGTTGGGCCAGGAGAATGTTCCGGCGGCCATGTTCATGGTCGGCCTGCATGTCGAAACCATCCCCGCAGGTCGCGATCTGCTGGCGCAAGCCAAGTCGATGCCGCTGGTGACGGTCGGCAATCACAGCTACAGCCATGCCAACAATCGCTACAGGCGGTTTTATTCCAACACTCAGGCAGTCGTCGCCGATATGCTGCACGCCAACCAGGTGCTTGGCCTCACGCCGATGGTGAACGCGCGCCTGCCGGGCAGGGACGTCTTTCGCCTTCCGACGGTGTCGAGGGAGGATCTGTCGATCAACGTTGCCCAATGGGAGCGCGAGTGGCTGGATTATGAGCTCGTCGCCGAGGCCGGCTTCTATCTTTATGGCTGGGACTTCGAATGGGTGCACAGCGACGATGGCAAGCCGGTCCAATCGGTGGATCGTTTGGTCAACGAAATCGACCACCTCTTCCAGTACGGCCGTTTCACCCAGCGCGGAAAGATGATCCTGCTCATGCATGATCAGATGTTCCAGGATCAGTTCAACGGCCGTGACAACTTGCAGTCCCTCATTCGCAAGCTGAAGGAGCGCGGCTATGCCTTCGGCGATATCAAGAACTATGCACCCTCGAACCCGTGAACACTCTTGCATCTTCAGTTTCGGGTCTGTGATCCCTGGCACATAGCGCGAAACCGCTGCACGTCTTTGTGTGGCAGGGCGAAGGCTCAGCACAGAAGCGGTCGTCGTTTTCGAATATGCTTGCCTTACATATTCGCGCGAGCGTCATAGCTTTCCTGTGCCTTTTCGATGTGCTGCAGGTGGTTGATCGCCCACTCGTAGACGGCGCCGAACGGGGCCTGAAGCGTCCGGCCAAGATCGGTGATCGAATACTCCACCGCGACCGGTGAGGTCGCCAGCACTCTGCGCGAGATCAGCCCATTTCTTTCAAGCCGTCGCAATGCCTGGGTCAGCGCCTTGTGCGTGATGCCTTCCAGCCTACGCATGAACTCATTGAAACGGGTCGGCTTTTCCTCAAGGACGGTCAGTATCATGACGGACCATTTGTTCGCGACCTGATCGAAAAACGAGCGCGCCGCACAGTCCGCGAAGAAGACGTTGTCCACCTTTCCGGGCATCTGGATATCCTCCGGTATATCTACGCACTTTAAGGTGCGTAATTGATCGTAGATTTACAACGTATATCTAGAAGTCACCGAGCAATCAATGCCGGGCCGCCGAGCGGGAAGCTGGCGGACATGCCAGAGATTTCAAAGGAGACTATCAGTGGCAGAGAGCAATTTCGACCTATCGCGGCGCGGTCTGATGACCATCCTTGGAATGACGGTGGCGGCCGCCACCGCAGGCCCCAATCCTGTCCTCGCTGCGCCGGCGCGCGCCGCCAAGCTTTTCTACACGGTTTCCGGAAAGGGCCGGAACGTAATGCTGCTGCATGGCTGGACGTGTGATTCCCACGACTGGAGTTGGCAATTGCCCGCCCTCGAAAGCCGCTACCGGGTGGTTGCCGTCGATCTGCGCGGCCATGGCCGGTCCGAGGTCATGCCATCCGGTAGCTACATGCCTGGCGACTATGTTCGGGACATTGAAGCCCTGATTGAAAGGAAATTCCAGGGTGAGAAATTTATACTGATAGGGCATTCCATGGGTGGGCAGGTCGCTGCGCGCCTTGCGGCGAAGCGGCCGGATCTTGTCGACGCGGTCGTGTCCGTCGATGGTTCTCTCGGCTTTGCGGACAGCGTTGGGCCGGTCTTCAAGAAAACCGTCGATGGTCTCAAGACCCAGAATCCTGGCGTGGTTGGTCCGGCCCTGTTCGAAAGCGTCTACGATCCTTCAACCGATCCGGCACTCAAGCGCTGGCATGCAAGACGACTTCAGGGAATGCCGGAGCATCCTGTTCGGGAATCCTTCGGACCGCTATTCTTCGGATCTGACCAGGTCGGTCTTGGCAGCAATAGCGAAACCTTCTGCAAGACGATCACAGTTCCCTTCTATCATCTCTGCCGTGACGAGAGCCAGGCCGCACGGATGCGCACATGGTTCTCGAACGGGAAGTCCAAGGTCGACGTCTGGACGAACGCCGGGCATTGGATCATGCAGGACCGCAGGGACGATGTGAACTCGGCGATCGTGTCCTGGGTGGGGTCGCTATGAGCGACGGAGGCCTGAGTGCTCCCTATTGACGTTCCAAGCTGATGCAAGGGGCCGACGACGACGTCGAGGCAGTCAGCAAGCCGCTCGTTGAAACGGCAGCCTGAGCGGCACCATATGACTGGGCTCGTTTCCTTTCCAACAGGCACTAGCCCTGTCTCGCCGCAGCCCCTGCCGCGACCGTCAGGATGAAATCGTCGAGCTCCTGTTCCAGGTTTTCGATTGGCAGGCCGACAAACCGCCCCTCGATGCTGATGCTGACAACGCCATGCACGGCGCCGAACAGCGTTCTCGCGCGGATCGCGCGTGCCGTCTCCGACATGTTCGGTTGCAGCTCGGCCAGTGGCTCGGCAATGACGCCCATCAGGAACATATGCTCCTCCAGATGCCATTCGGGGCTCGGGCGGTCATTCGGCGGTCGATGATCGAAAAGCGCCTTCCATAGATTGCGATGGGTGACAGCAAACAGCAGATAACCGCGTGCAAGGTTACGCAGCCGGTCGGTCGGCGTGCGGTTCTTGACCTCGGCCAGCGCCAGGGAGGATTCCAGTGTTTTCAAAGTCGCCGAATTGACGTGGATGATCAATTCGTCGAGGTCGGCAAAGACGGTATAGAGGCCGCCAAGCGCACAGCCGACATCCTGCGTGACATCCCGCGCACGCAGGTTTGCCAGGCCGTCGGCGGCGATGCGATTGCGCGCCGCCTCGATCAGCCGCAGCTTTAGATCCTCGCGCTTTTCCTGCGTGTTTTTCGCCATCGATCATTCCAATTCATTTTTTTGAACGTTGTTCAAAATTTATCTTGAACAACGTTCACGGTTCTGGCATATCTCTCTTCGTGAACAACGTTCATAAACGGGAGACGACAAATGTTCAATGTAATTCTGACGCTCATCCGCGGCCGGGCTCATGATGCGGAGCAGGCGTTCATCGATCGCAATGCCGTGCCGCTGCTTGCGCAGCAGATCCGCGATGCGGCGAGCGCCATTCAGTCGGCGCGGCGGGCGGTGGCAATCGCAGTCGCGCAGAACGAGCAGGAAAAGAGCCAGCATGCGGTGATTGCCGGTCGCATCGCCGATCTGGAAACCCGGGCCGTTGCAGCGCTTCAGAAGGGCAGTGAAGAGCTTGCCCGGCAGGCGGCCGAGACGATCGCCCAGCTCGAAGCCGAGCGCGATGCCTCGGAGAAGGCGCAGGCGCAATTCACCCAGACGATCGACAAGCTCAAGGCAACCGTTCGCGCATCCGAAGCACGCCTGCAGGAATTGCAGCGTGGCGAGCGGCTGGCGCGCGCCACCGAACAGACGCAGAAGCTGAGCGCCGCCTGTGAAGATAATTCAGGCCTGGCGACCCTGGACGATGCAGAGGAAACGCTGGCGCGCCTTCGTGCCTATCAGGATCGTTGCCAGATTGCCGCTTCGGCCATGAAGGAAATGGACGCGGCGAGCCGGCAGACGGTCATCATCGAAAAGCTTGCCAATGCCGGCTTCGGCGCACCGCTTGGCCCATCGGCCGACGACGTGCTTGCCCGCCTGCGCAGCCGCATGAATTCAGCAGCCTGAAACCGAACACACCGAACATATGAGAGAGGGTACGATCATGAACGACAGCTTCCAGAAACATTCCCAGGCTTGGGTCAGCTTTTCCTATGTCTCCTTCGCCGCAGCCGCCTTTATGCTCTTCGTCGGTCTCTACATGATGCCGATCGATCTTTGGGGCAAAGGCTATCTCGCCATGGGCATCCTGATGCTGGTACAAACCACGGTCAACGTGACCAAGACGGTTCGCGACAACTCCGAGGCCGACAAGCTGATCCGCAAGGTCGAGGACGCCCGCACCGAGAAGCTGCTCGTTAAGTTCAATCGTGACGGTCAGGACTAACTTTTATTAACGACGCTACAGAGTTGTGTTCGCGCTCAACCTTTGCGTAACCACTCTGTGGCGTCTTGTTCACTGAACGAGGGGAACGTCATGCAAACCCATTTGATGAGATCGAGGAAATTCGCGCCGCTGTTCTGGACGCAGTTCCTCACCGCTTTTAACGATAATTTTCTCAAGCAGACTTTGATTTTCGTCATTCTCGCGCAGATGGCCGCTCAGGGCGCCGCGCTGGTGACGCTGGCCGGCGGCATTTTTATCGTCCCGTTCCTGCTGCTTTCGGCAGTTGCCGGCGAACTCGCCGACAAATACGACAAGGCCAAGATGGCCGAGCTTCTGAAGCGCTGCGAGCTCATTGTCGCAGGCATCTCGGTCGTCGGTATCGGCTTCTCGTCCATCTGGATCCTGATGCTCGCCCTTTTCGGCTTCGGCGTCATCTCCTCGCTGTTCGGGCCGATCAAATACGGCATCCTGCCGGACCATCTTGAAAGCAGGGATCTTCCCAAGGCGAATGCCTGGATCGAGGGTGGCACCTTCATCGCCATTCTGACAGGCACGATGATCGCCGCCGTCGCTTTCCGCGAGGGCGAGAATGTCTGGATCTTCGGACCGATGATGATGGGGCTTTCCATCCTTTGCTGGTTCTCCGCCCGCATGATACCCTCGACCGGCTCCAAGGCTCCCGATCTTGTCGTCGATAAGAATGTCGTTCGTTCCAGCTATCGGCTGGTCAACGAACTCCGCGCCGACAGCCGCATCTGGCGTGCGTCGCTGATGAATTGCTGGTTCTGGTTCGTCGGCGCCTTCATCATGTCGATGCTGCCGATCATGGTCACCGACATTCTCGGCGGTTCGGAAATCGTCGTGCCCGCCTATCTGGCGATCTTCGCGATCTCCGTCGCCATCGGCTCGGCCATCGCCGGCTGGATGGCCGCCGGCCGCATCGTGCTTCTGCCGGCACCGATCGGCATGCTGATCGTCGCGCTATTTGGTCTGGATCTGGCCTGGAACCTCTGGGGCCTACAGTCGATCTCGCATGCCGAATCCATTCTCGCCTTCTTCGAGGGACCGAAGACCATCTCGTCGCGATCGATCTCGCCGGCATGGCCATCGGCGGCGCCTTCCTCGCCGTCCCGACCTTTGCCGCCATGCAGAGCTGGGCAAACGAAGACCGGCGTGCCCGCGTCATCGGCGCGGCAAACGTGCTGTCGGCTCTCTTCATCGCAGTCGGTCTGGCGCTGGTGGCGGTGCTGCAGGCCATCGGCTTGTCGATCCCGGTCATCATTCTGAGCATCTCCGTGCTGAATGTCGCAGTTGCCTGGTTGATGCTGGAGACGTTGCCGACCAACGCCTTTCGCGATCTCATCTCCATCATTTTCCGCGCCTTCATGCGGCTGGAAGTAGAGGGCCTGGAAAACATCCGAAAGGCCGGCCCGGCGCCGATCATTGCGCTCAACCACGTCAGCCTGCTCGACGGCGCTCTGGCGCTGGCCATCACCGAGGAAGAGCCGGTCTTCGCCATCGACTACGCCTTTGCCAAGAAGTGGTGGGTGCGTCCGTTGTTGAAGCGCTGCAAGTTCCTGCCGCTCGATCCGACGAAGCCGATGGCAACGCGTTCGCTGATCAAGGTCATCCAGGACGGCAGCCCGGTCGGCATCTTCCCCGAGGGACGCCTGACGGTCACCGGCACGCTGATGAAGGTCTATGACGGCGCTGCCATGGTTGCCGACAAGACCGGCGCCATGATCGTGCCTGTTCGTATCGACGGCCTGGAAAAGAGCTACGCCTCGTACCTGACGTCGAGCCATGTCCGCCGCCGTCTCTTCCCCAAGGTCAAGGTGACAATCCTTGAGCCGGTGAAGCTGGATGTTTCTCCTGAGCTGAAGGGCCGCAAGCGGCGCATCGCAGCTGGTGCAGCACTCTATCAGATCATGTCGTCGCTGATGTTCCGCACGGCAGATACCGACAACACCGTGCTTGGGCGTGTCATCGAAAGCGCCCACGAATACGGCGGCAAGAAGCTCGCCGTGGAAGATCCGCTTTCCGGCAAGCTCTCCTATGCCAAGCTACTCACCGGTGCGGCGGTGCTGGGCGCGAAATTCAAGAAGATGTTCCCGGCTGACAAGACCCTCGGTGTCATGCTGCCGAACGCCAACGGCACGGCGGCGACCGTCCTCGGCGTCATGTCTGCGGGCAAGGTGCCGGCCATGCTGAATTTCACGGCCGGTGCTGCGAATATCCTGTCCGCCTGCAAGACCGCCGAGGTCAAACATGTCTTGTGCTCGCGCGCCTTCGTCACGCAGGCCAAGCTTGGCCCCGTTGTCGAAGAGCTTGAAAAGCAGGTCAAGTTCGTCTGGCTGGATGAGCTGCGCACGCAGATCACCCTGGTTGACAAGATCTTTGGCCTCCTCCGCAAATATCGACCGCTGGTCAAGCGCAAGGCCGACGATACGGCGGTGATCCTCTTCACCTCTGGTTCGGAAGGTGCGCCGAAGGGCGTGGTGCTTACGCATCGCAACATCCTGTCGAACGCCGCCCAGGCCGCCTCGCGCATCGATTTCCATCCGGGCGACAAGGTGTTCAACATCCTGCCGATGTTCCACTCCTTCGGCCTGACCGCCGGCACGATCCTGCCACTGGTCTCGGGCGTGCCGATCTTCCTCTATCCGTCGCCGCTGCACTATCGCATCGTGCCGGAGCTGATCTACGTCTCGAACGCGACCATCGTTTTCGGCACGGATACGTTCCTGAACGGCTATGCCCGCAGCGCTCACCCCTACGATCTGAGATCGATCCGCTACATCTTCTCGCCGGCGCGAACCGGTGAAGGCCTCGACCCGCGAGGTCTATATGGAGAAGTTCGGTCTGCGCATCCTTGAGGGCTATGGCGTGACCGAGGCCGCTCCTGTGATCTCTTTGAATACGCCGATGTACAACCGCTCCGGAACGGTCGGCAAGATCATGCCGGGCATGGAATGGAAGCTCGAGCCGGTTGCCGGCATCGATGAGGGTGGACGTCTTCTGATCCGTGGCGCCAATGTGATGGCCGGCTACCTGCGCGCCGACAATCCGGGCGTTCTCGAGCCGCTACCGGACGGCTGGCACGATACCGGCGATATCGTCACCATCGATGAGGATGGTTTCGTGAAGATCCGCGGCCGCGCCAAGCGCTTTGCCAAGATCGGCGGTGAAATGATCTCGCTTGCGGCAATCGAGACGCTCGCCGCCCAGCTCTGGCCCGGCGCGCTCAGCGTGGTTTCCTCCGTGCCCGATGCCAAGAAGGGCGAACGCATCGTTCTGCTCACCGATCAGCCGAATGCCACCCGAAGCGACTTCCTAGCCTTTGCCAAGGCGAAGGGTGCAACCGAGATGATGGTCCCGGCCGAAGTCACAGTCGGCAAGGTGCCTGTCCTCGGCTCCGGCAAGATCGATTTCGTCACGGCGCGAGCCATGGCGCTGGAAGGTGTCTCGGAGTCGCAAGCGGCCTAGGGCTTCATGACTGCATATATCGGGGGCGATGGGTCGAACCATCGCCCCTAACTGAAATGTGGAATCCAAGCATGTATCAATGCCGAGTCCACCTGCGGCACGCCAGTTTTAGGCGGTTTATCCTGCTAGCAATATCTTCCTGAAGCATTCTGCCCACTATACTGTGGCAGAATGCTCGTTTTCGCGACGGGAAAACTATTCATTAGAGCTGGTTCTGCTGATGACACCAAACGACTTGAAGATCGTGCGCCGAGCTTATGCGAAGCAGATCATGGCGGCTGTTAGAATTGTCGATGAGCGCATTGAAGCGGCTTTCGCCGAAGTGCCGCGAGAAGATTTCCTTGGTCCCGGTCCCTGGCCGATCTTCCGAATGCGGAAAGCCTATGTTCCAACCCCGACCGCCGATCCGGTCTACCTTTACACGGATGACATCGTTGGCATCGTCCCGGAGCGCCACATCAACAACGGGCAGCCGTCACTTCATGGCTTCCTGCTTTCGCAAGCTGCGCCTCGAGTAGGTGAGCATATCGTGCATGTTGGGGCTGGTACCGGCTATTATTCTGCGATCATGGCGAACCTCGTTGCCACCTCTGGCAAGGTGACGGCGATCGAGTTCGAGCCGGAGCTTGCTGCGCGGGCGAAAACAAATCTTACTCCCTATCGGAACGTTTCCGCGGTTGAGGGGGATGGCAGCTCCGTGGCTTTCGATGTAGCCGATGTGATCTATGTGAACGCTGGAGCAACGCGACCGGCAGATATCTGGCTGGACCGGCTCAATGATGGCGGAAGGCTGGTCCTTCCGCTTACGACCGATCTTGGATTCACCAGCAGTAATTGGAGCAACATGCATCTTCGAGGAGCGGTATTCCTGGTGACGCGCAAGGGTGACGAATTCCACGCGCAATGGATTTCGCCAGTGGCTATCTTCCCTTGCGAAGGAATGCGCGACGCGGAATCGGAAAGGGCGCTTGCGGCAGCATTCGAGAGCGGCGAGCACAAGAGGGTGACTCGGCTATACCGCGGTGATGAGCCGCCGACTGAGCAATGTTGGCTTCGCGGTCTAGGCTGGTGCCTAGCCTATGCTTAGACTGATTTTCTGAGAAGTTTGGTCGCAAAAACAAGGTGCAAAAGTCAGATTCTCGCGACAGATATTTACGGCAGGAACTATTCCAGATTTGGGTTGGGAGGATCAACCCACAGCCCCTTTTTTATAAAGGCCGTTCGTGCGTTACGAGACATGCGGCAGAATGATCTGAAACGTCGTGCCGTCCGTGTTGCTGTCGGACAGCTCGATGGTCCCGCCATGTGAAGCGATCATCGCCCTGACGATGCCGAGGCCCATGCCGGTGCCACCTTGTTCGCGGCGTGTCGAAAAGAAGGGCTCGAAGATGCGCTCTCGATTGCTTTCGGCAATGCCGGAGCCGTTGTCGCGGATCTGAATGGTGGTCTTACGCCCATCCGTCGTGATGTTGATCCTGAGCGCGGTCGCGCCGTTTTGAAAGGCATTTTCCGCAAGGTTGGCAAAGACGATGCCGGCGACTTCGCCGGGCAGTGCGATGTTCGCGTCGGTGCCGTCGTCCCCGATGATGGTCAACTGGCGGAGGCTTGCTGCCAAATGCCCGATGATATCATTCATGTTGCTGAGGCCCTGCTCGGACGGGAGTTCGGCCTTCGCCAGATCCCGCAGGCGCGACAGCAGCATATCCAGGCGTTCGGTATCCGCGATGATATTGGCGAGGAAGTGATTGCGCTGCGCGAGACTCATCGGATTGTCGTCTTCATCGTCGCGCAGAAGCTCGGCCGCGCCCTTGATCGAGGTGAGGGGCGATTTCAGCTCGTGCGAGACATACGCTGCGAAGGAACGGACATAGTCGGAATGATCGACCAGCTTGCCGGCAAGATCGAGGAAGCTCTGCGAGAGGGTTGCAACCTCGCGCGTGCCGTAGCTGTCGAGCGGCCGGATCGCAGCTCTTTCGCCACGCGCGATTTCGTCGGTTCGGGCGATCAGGGCATTGATCGGAACGGTCAAGGTACGGGTCAGTACGTAGGCGACCACGAGCGTGAGGATCAGGACGACGGCCAGGGTAGCGATTTCTGCCGGCGCAATCGCGCCGGATGCGACCCGCACCGCGCGAAACCAGATGACGGTCAGCACGGGTAGCGTCATCACGGTCAGCAGCACCGCATAGACGATGAGGTAGAGCGGCGGTCGCCACTTCGGCCTCACCCGGGGAGTACGCATCACGCGTCTCCTTCCATGACGGATGTCAGCTTGAAGCCGATGCCATGGACCGTGGCGATAATGCCCTTGCCGCCGGCGGCAGAAAGCTTGGCGCGGATATTGCGAATATGGCTGTCTATGGTGCGGTCGGCAACCTGCATATCCGCCCCGTAGGCTGCCTCCATGAGCTGATCGCGGTTGAAAACGATCTCCGGACGCGACAGCAGCGTATCGAGGATGGCGAATTCGAGCGCAGTCAAAATCAGCGGCGCATCGGCGAAGGTGGCGGTCCGGCCGCCGCGATTGAGGCGCAGCAGGCCGGCGGATATGGAATCTTCCTTGATGTCCGGTCCGGCGCCATGCCCGGCTCGTTTCAGGATGGTCTTGACCCGGGCCACCAGTTCACGCGGGCTGAAGGGTTTGGTGACGTAATCGTCGCCGCCGATCTCGAGGCCGAGGATCCGGTCTATTTCTTCATCGCGTGCCGAGAGAAACAGGATCGGCAGATTGGATGTCTTGCGGATCCGTCGGCAGACTTCCAGCCCATCCATCTCGGGCATGCCGACATCGAGCACGATCAGGTCGAGACCGCCCCGGTGAAAGGCCATCATGGCCTCTGTGCCGTTGCGGGCTGTCGTCGTCGCCATGCCGGCGCGGTCAAGCGCGAAGCAGATCACGTCGCGGATGTTAGGTTCGTCGTCGACCACGAGGATGCGCTTGATCATGCCGTGCCCATTTGAGTTGTACCGCCTGTTTTTCTTCGTTTCAGCCTCATCTTGCAAGGGTGGGATGATCGTAAAGGTAACGATCGAGGCGGGCGGCGCGGAAAGTCCAGCTTCTCCAGTCGCTCGGTCCCTCCCACTCGGCCAAGGCAAGCTCGCTGCGGACCTTGCCGGCGAAAGCGATCCGTTCCATTGCCTCTGCAGGCAGAGCGACCATGAAGGCATCGAGTGCCGGGATGGCGGGTGGCCCCAGTGTCCGAAGATAGTAGATGTCGAGTGGCATGCCTTGGCCAGAGACTTCCCGGCTATGGGCAACATTGAAGCGGGCGATGAAGGCGGGAATGTCGATAAGGGCGGTGGCGTAAAGCGTCATGACCAGCGTCGTCATGCTGAGGGCCACCAGCCATTCGTTGGAGCGCCGCAACAGGATGCGCAGCAGGATGAGAAAGAGACCCATGGCGACGAGACCCATCCAGATACCGGCCGCGACCCTTAGTTCCGTCAGCGAATAGGATTCGACATAGAGATCGAGCCTGAGGATGGAGGAGAGGCAGAGCAGGATGTTTTGCCCGATCCACAGATGCACGAGGCCGCGAATAAGCGCGCTCTTGTCACCCGGTCCGCCACGGCGCATGGCGGCGAGCACGAAGGCGGCGGCAAGTAGCGCCGTTACCATCAGCGGATAGGCGCCACGATGGGCGTATTCGGCGTGGCTCATGCCATCAGGCAGATTCACGCCGCCCCAGAGATAGGTGAGATCGAGTAGCGTCTGCACGGCAAACAGTGCATTGAAGACGACCAGCGAGCGCAGCAGCGCCGCATGCCCGAAGAATTCACTCTCAAATCTTGTGGCATCGATGATCTGCTCGCGGCGGCGCCAGGTGAGGCGTCTGAGGCGCGGGCGAAGCATCACGGACATGAAGGTGGCGACGATGAGCCAGAAGGCAATGCGCCAGGGGTCCAGGAATTGCAGCAGATAGGTGAGATCGACGCTGCGCAGCACTTTGTCGATCAGTGGATTGGCCATCGCGAAGAGGGTAATAAAACCGGCTGCGAAGGTAAGCGGCATGATCCAACCGCGAAGATGATGCCAGAGTTTCTCCGGTGTTTGCACCCGAGCATGCCAGATCCGGCCGTAGGCAGCTCTGCGAAATGGCCGCACGGGCAGATCCAGCAAAAAGCGAAGCAGAACGACTGGAAGGCGGCTCCAATGCCGTGGGAAGAGTCCGGTCGTGGCAAGCGAGACGCATGTGATGCCGAGCAGGCTGAGGGTGATGCCCATCCATGACGTGGTCTCAAGAAGCGGTGCCGACAGGACGATGCAAAGAGCCAGAAGCCCGATGATCCTTGAAGGAGACAATGGTCTCCTGGAGCATATCAACAGGCCGATGGCGATGGCATTGATCAGGAGGAGAAGATTGAGGCCCGGCTCCCTATTGAAGATGAGGACATCGGCAAGGGCGACGAGGGCGATCAGGACAAGGAGTTTGCGGTTGGAATATTTGGCGGGACTGGTCGGCACGGCGGGCATGTCAGAGGCGCTCATGGATATCGGCTCTCTCATCTCGTTCGTCGATTGTGAAGGGTATGATCGTTGCGCCTCGAGCGGGCGGATCTGCTTGGGTGCGATGACGATCCACCAGCCACCAGCCTTCCTTGAGAAGGCTGTAAGGCAGGCAAACGGGTGGGGTTCTGGGTTTGCTGGGTGTCTTGTTCATAGCGCGACAATGGCGCGCGCCTTTGCAGAATCTGTGCAGTGCCCGAGCAGCTATTCAGGAAAATTGCGCGCCGGCGATGGCCGAAACCCTATAGCCTGTGGTTGCATGCCGCAAAGCGAGGCTTTCTTTCGCCAATGATGGGTGTTCCGAACGGTGTGAATGTCTTGTTCAAGGAAATAAGGCTGGAACCTTTTGAAGTATAATCCGTTTTTGAAGTGCGCGGTCGATTTTGATTGCGTCGCCGAGAATTATAATCAGGAGTATATTCATGAAGTTTGCGTTCATTTCCGCAACCACAGCGCTAATCGTTGCCGCCGGTATTGCAGGTGCCGCCCAGGCGCAGCAGAGTGCAGCCACCGGCGCGGATGCCATCCTGACGGGACCGGGCATCACCATGGGAACGGCCGCAACCATGCCTTTGAAGTATGTCGAGATTCGCAATACCGATCTTGTGGCCTCGAAACTCATCGGCACCAAGATCTACAACAAGCAGAATGAATCCATCGGCTCGGTTTCCGATGTCGTGATCGGCGATGGCAAATCGGTTATTGGCGTCGTCGCCAGTGTCGGCGGCTTTCTTGGCATTGGAGAGAGCTATGTGGTGATAGACCCTGCGTCCATTGCCTTGTCGAATGAAAACGGCAGCTGGAAGGCCTATGTCGACACCACCAAGGACGATCTTTCGAAGGCTCCGAAACTCGATTACTCGAAAATCATGAAGTAGGCCTCAGGGATGCCGCCGCAGTTTGCGGCGCATATGATCCTCAAATAGGCTGAATGAATATATTGGGCGGTCGCAGGGCCGCCCGATTCTATTGTGCAGGCGTGGCCTCGATTGATGTCAAGCTCAGACGCTTTGACGGCTCCAGCTCGTTGTCACATGCGTCCCGTTCGAGACATCGTAGTCGACCTGTCCTTCCAGTCGGGTTGCCATCGCATTGATGAGCTTGCGTCCGAGCCCGGTTCCTTGGGCGCGGCCGGATAGGTCAAAGCCGATGCCGTCATCGCGTATGCTCAGGCTAGCCCGTGCCGCCTCGGCCTTGAGTGTAATCCAGATGTGGCCCGACCTGCCTGGAAACGCATATTTGATCGCATTCGTCACGAGTTCGGTTGCGATGACGCCGAGCGACACGGCGTTGTTGGGCGTCACGAACATCGCATCGAGTTCCATGATCACATCGATGTTCTGATCTTTGCTGCGCGTCGTGCTCAAAAGCTCATTGATCAGCGAGCGCAGATAGGCATCGAATTCGACCTCGCCATCGTTCTCCGATGTATAGAGGCTGCGATGGACGCCGGCGATGGCGGAGATACGGCTCTGGGTTTCCAGCAGCGCCGCTTTTGCGTCTTCGGTGCTGACGGTCTGCATCTGCATGCGGATCATCGCTGAGACAAGCGCCAGGCTGTTTGCTATGCGATGGTTCATTTCGGCAAGCAGAAGCTCGGCGCGCTCCTTGGCGAGCAGCAGTTGCCGGTCTGCGGCTTCCTTTGCCCGGCGCAGTCGATGATTCTCCACCGCCTGATCCAGCGTGCTGATAAGAAGCGGAAAGAAGTCGTCGGCCGACGATTTCATGACGTAGTCGGTGGCGCCGTTGCGCAGCGCCGTGATCGCAATCTGCGCATCGCTGGAGCCCGTCACGTAGAGGATGGGAACCGTCAGCGCCTTTTCACCGATCGTCTCGAGGAAATGAAGGCCGGTGCTGTCCTGCAGATAATGATCCAGCACAACGGCATCGAACTCCTCCTGTTCAAATGACACGAGGCCGGCGGCGACCGAAGGTGCATGATGCACCTGATACCCATGCCGCGACAAAATGCGCTCCGCCAATCGGGCAAGAGCAGGGTCATCATCTACATAGAGGATTTTCGCGTTTGCCATTAGGAAGCCGAAGGTACCTGGATGACGGAGAAGAACATTCCGAGATTTCGGATCGCGTTCGCAAAGCCGTCATAGTCCACAGGCTTGGTGATGTAGACGTTGGCGCCGAGATCATAGCATTTCTGGATCTCGCGTTCATCATCGGTGGTCGTCAGGACCACGACCGGCAGACACTTGGTGTGTTCGTTCCCCTTGATCTGTTCGAGGATATCGATGCCGGACATGTCGGGAAGATTGAGATCGAGAAGAATGAGGAGATGTCGGTCTTTATTGACGAGACCGTCGCGCTCTTCGCCGAGGATAAAATCGAGCGCTTTCTTGCCGAGCGTGAACGGAATGATCTCGTTGTGGACGCCGGCGCGACGCACGTTCTTTTCAATCAGCCTTGCATGACCTTCGTCGTCCTCGATCATGACGATCGTGACTTCCTGACCTGTCGCTCTCATGCCGATATGCTCCTTGTAATTTTTGTGAGATCCGACGGAAGCACCAGCCTGAAAATGCTACCTGTTCCCAAATCCGATTCGACGGTGATATCACCGCCAAGGTTTCTGATAAGCGAACGAACATAGGCAAGACCTATCCCTTCGCCGGACTGATCCTGGTCGCCCGCTCGTCGAAACAGCTCGAACACACGCTCCTGATCCTGCTTGGCGATGCCGCGGCCATTGTCGCGGACGTCGATCCTCACCCTGTCCCGTCCCTCGCGATAGGCGTTCACCCGCAACTCGAGGGGGCGGCCTTTCATCTGATATTTAACGGCATTGTCGAAGAGGTTGCCGACGATCTGCTCGAGCGAGAAGCGATCTGTAATCAGATTGCCTACGCCAACCGAGATTTCGGCTTTGCCGCCGGCATCCACGATCTGATGATGGACACTCGCTGCAGTCGCATCGAGCAGGCTTTTCAAGTCGATCTGTTCCGGCTGCAACTTGCGCCGCCCGTCACGGGAAATTTTCAATATCGCGTTGATCAGCGAATCCATTTTCTGTGTCGACGAACGGATGAAGCTGACGGCTTCGGGCAAATCCTCCTCGACGGCCAGGCGTGCCTCGCGAATATCGTTTTCATCCGGTTTGCTTTTTTCGGTAAGCACATAGGCGCGCAGCGATTTCATCGAGTTTTCCAACTCGCTCAGGAAGCCCATGATGTTGACCAGCGGCGCGCGCAGATCGTGCGTGACGATATAGGCGAAGCGTTGAATCTCCTGGTTGGCGCGTATCAGGTCCTGTGTTCGCTCGTTCACGCGTTCTTCCAGCCCCGTGTTGAGGCGCAGCACCGCTTCCCGCGCCCGGGAAAGGTCGCGTATGTGCTGGAAGATGATGGCAATCGCGCCGGCAAGCACGATGACGATCGCAAGGGCGCCGCAGATCGTAACCCAGCGAAGGTTCCCGGCGGCGGACAATTGGTCGGAGACGATCGTGCGCAAGCGATCGTCGATTGTGGCCAGGAAGCCGCCGAGTATGCTCCTGATATTATGCATGTAGAGTTCGCCCGTGTTGGTTTTCACCAACGCGACGGCGTCAGGCATGTCTCCTTGCTGGGCATAATCAATGGCGGTCTTCAACTCGGCCATCTTGAGATCGATGGCTTGATCGAGGCCCTTTAGTTTGCCTGCATAGTCAGGATCGGCGGAAGCAGCTTCCATCAATCTGGTGCGGCGGGCGGGAAGTTCGGCGACGGCTTTGTTGTAGGGCGCAAGATACGAGGCATCGGTCGTCAGCAGGTAACCGCGTTGCCCGGTCTCCGCATCCTGGATCGTGCTCAGCAAATCCGCCCCGAAGCTGCGTAACCTGCGCAGTTCGGTGGTGCGGGATGAGTAATCGCTATTGAGCTGCACCAGCCATAGGGATGAGCCGACGATGACGACAAGGACAGCGATCCCGAAGATCAAGGCCAACAGCGTCGACCGCAAGAAATGCATATTCGATTTCATGTATATCCATCCGCGCGGTGGGACGCGGTGTTTTGTATCGCGACAAATGGCTAAAGGAAAGCACAACATCGTGGGAGCGTATTGCAAGTTTTTGGTTGCGATCCCACGCGCTCATGAGACGTCAATTATTGTCCCGGTTCAAGCTGGTCGTCTGGTCGTAATGCTAAGCAAACCAACGCAGATTTAGCTGCAGAAGAATTTTATAATAATTGCAGCTGCCGGGCAGGTGTCCCGAAACGGGGCAGTTACTTGTGGAACTTAAGCTTATGTTTTCCAGCTTCCAGTCGGCCTATGGATTGCCGATCTGAAAATCGATTTGGTGGCCGTGCTGTCGTACGCACCCCTGACGACAGCCGGGAGTCCCGGGGTCGGCCCCTCAGTCGGGACCGGGATTCTCGTCAGTGGAGGTAGCGCCAACCTCCCTTACCTTGCAGGGGGCAGGCAGATTCATGCGACATGGCGCCGGAAACATCATTCCCCGTGGTTCACTAGCGCTTTATCCTGATAGACAGATGTCATAACTGAGGGATCGGCGAGACAGACACTTCAGACACGCATGAACGAGACGCAGAGGAAGCCGGCATATGAGAATTACGACAATTACGAATTGGGCCTACGGGATCACCGTGGTTCTGACCGTGCTGTCTGCCGCAGCTTTCATTCTGTCGGCCCGAAGCGCCACCCAGGAAAGGCAGGCGGTGGAGCAGCACCTGCTGTTGAACAGCATGGGCGAGGAGCTTGCCTTGGGGGCAGAGGAGACGACGGATGAAGCGCGTCTCTATGTCATGCGCGGCGATGCCAGGCACCTCGATGCCTTCACCGTCGATGAGGGTGAAGAGCGTCGCCGCGATACCGCGATCAATGCGCTGCGCAACCTTGGCATCCCGGATGGTGAACTTCAGATCGTCGAGCAGGTGGCCACCAATGCGGAGGCGCTCGACAAGGTCGAGGAGACGGCCGTTGCAAGCTATACCGGCGGCAATCAGGCGGGTGCCCGCGAGACACTGTTCGGTCCGGAGCACGAGCGTACTCAAACGGCGCTGCTCAACGCCGTCACCCAGTTTCGGTCTCTAGCCTCCGCGCGCACCGAGGCCGCTGTGCGCAGCGCGCAGGCACGCAGCGATCTCTGGGCTGATGTCGCCAAGGTGATGCTTGCTTTGACCGCCGCGATATTTCTTGCGGTCCTCTACTTCATCCTGCGGCGGAGGGTCGCTCTGCCGCTCGTGCGCATGACGGGGATCGTCAATCGGCTGGCAAACCAGGATTACACCGTCGAAGTTCCCAACGATCGCCGGGGAGACGAGATCGGCGAGATGAACGATGCCATACAGGTCTTCCGCGAGAACGGTCTGGAGCGCAACCGGCTGGATGCGGAGCGCAAGCGGGATCTGCAGACCAAGGATCTCATCTTGCAGATGATGCATCGCCTCCAGGCCTGCTACGCCCAGAATGAGCTGGCTGAGGTTGTAGCCCTCTTCGTGCCGCAGATCTTTCCTGGCATTGCCGGCTGCCTCTATACAATGAACGAGAGCAGATCGGCGCTGTCCGAGGTCAGCCGATGGCTCGATCCGGCGCACACAGAGCCGTCTTTCCCGGCCTCGGCCTGCTGGGGGCTGCGTCGCGGACGACCGCATGTCAGCCATGTCGCAGACAATGATATTTCGTGCCAGCATCTGGATGAATCAGGCGTTCCGGGGCTCTGCGTTCCCTTGACCGCGCTCGGCGAGGCGATCGGACTGCTCTATTTCGAAGATCGCACGAAAGATGCGACCGCCGTGGATGCGCCGCAGCTTTACCTCGAGCTGATCGCCGAAAATATCGGCCTTGCCATCGCCAATCTGCAGTTGCGGGACAAACTGACCAGCCTCGCGGTGCGTGATGCACTGACCGGTCTGTTCAACCGTCGTTCCCTCGACGAGGCTCTGAACACGCTCCACCGCGACCAGTCCGCCCGTACCGTCGTCTGCATGATGATCGACATCGACCACTTCAAGCGCTTCAACGACGAGTTCGGTCACGATGCCGGCGACGAAGTGCTGCGCCATGTCGCGCAGATCGTCTCCGATACGGTCGGCGGTGCCGGCACGGCCTACAGGTTCGGCGGGGAGGAACTAACGGTGATTGCGACCGATATTGCCGATGAGGAGGGCTTCCGGCTGGCGGAGAAACTCCGCACCGGCGTGTTCACCACGCCCTTCTCCTATCGTGGCCGTATCGTCGGGCCGCTTTCCATCTCGGTCGGCGTAGCCTCCTCTCCGATTTCCGGGCCGACGACGACCTTGATCAACCGTGCCGACGGCGCTCTGCTGAAGGCGAAGCTGAGCGGGCGCAACCAGACTGTCGCAGCCTTTGCGATGGGAGCACAAGAGGCGCTGAAAAGAGGCTAGCCCATCGCATTCGCTACGGGCTGCTCTATTTCAAGCCACGAGGGTATTGGCAAAACCCTGGGTTTCATTCAGCATGCGAAACAGCGTTGCCGTGCTTCGGCCCGAAGCGCTGCAGGCGTCAAATATCGTTGTTCTCGATGGCGCATAAATGTGCCTCGAAAGGCGCATCGGTCGGTTGCGCTGGTAATTGCGAAATGGGAGTGGAGATTTCGTGACTACATCTCACACAGCAACATCCCTAGGCGGTACGGCTTCCCAGGCATTGGGTCTTGATCCGGAAGTTGGGCGCAAGCTTCTGGCCGGGATTGAAGCCGGCCTGCTGCGGGACCTGCATGTCGTACTTGCCGCTCGCTCGGAGCATGTGTTCCTGGAATATTATACGACTGGTCGCGATGAAAACTGGGGTGCGGCGCTCGGCGATGTCCCATTCGACGCGGAGACGCTTCACGATCTTCGCTCGGTCACCAAGAGTGTCGTCAGTCTTCTCTATGGCATCGCACTGGACAAGGGGTTGGTGCCGCCGCCCGAGGCGTCGCTTTTCGCGCAATTTCCCGAATATGCCGATCTCGGTGCTGATGGCGATCGATCCAGGATCACCATTGAACATGCACTCACGATGACGCTTGGAATGGAGTGGGACGAGGACCGTCCCTATGCCGATCCCCTGAACAGCGAAATCGCCATGGAAATGGCGGAGGATCGTTATCGTTTCGTCCTTGAACGTCCGATCATTGCCGAGCCTGGGACGCGCTGGATCTACTCCGGCGGCAGCGTCGCGCTTGTGGGGGCAATCATCGAGCGAGGCAGCGGCAAATCCCTACCCGATTTCGCTCGGGAAGCCTTGTTCGAGCCGCTTGATATCGCGACATTTCATTGGTCTACCGGACATGACGGCGTGGCTTCCGCAGCGTCGGGGCTGCGTTTGACTGCCCCTGATCTGCTGAAGATCGGCATGCTCGTTCTGCAGAAGGGCATATGGCGCGGCCAAAGGATCATTTCCGAAGACTGGATCACACAGTCGCTGACACCGGCGATTCCAACTGGAGATGGTCTGGGCTATGGCAGGCTCTGGTTTTGCGGCGATGCGCCGGCCCCGGCATTTCCCGACGCACGGCCATGGTATGCCGGTTTTGGAAACGGCGGACAAAGGCTTTGGCTGATGCCCGATGCGGACATCGCCGTCGTCATCTATTCCGGCAAATACAATGAATGGGACGCCTGGGTTGCGCCCAACCGGATCTGGCGCGAGATCATTCTCGCCAATTTTCGGGAGGTTTGAAGGCGTATCATGGCCTTGTCTGAAGATAGTTTTCCCACACTCTCGACCGATCGCTTGCGGCTGCGCGAGCCGACCGCTGATGATTGCCAAGGCTGGCACGAACTGCTTTCGATCCCGGAGGTCACACGGTTTTCGAACTGGCCGGATGCACCGAAGAAGCCTCAGGCGGAGCGATCTTTGAAATGGATGTGCACGGCTTTGTCCAAGGGGAAGGGCTGCGCGTGGATCATGGAAGAAAGCGTATCAGGACGGCTGATTGGCGCCATCCGCTTCAACAGCATCAACCGGCATGCGAGAGTGGCGGAAATTGGGTATGAACTCCACCCGTCATCCTGGGGCAAAGGACTGATGAGCGAAGCGGCGCGGGCCATCGTGCGATGCGGTTTCGAGGATTTTTCGCTGAACCGTATCGAGGCTTGGACGCTGCCGGGAAATGTCGGATCCGATCGGGTTCTCGAAAAGGCCGGTTTCCGATATGAAGGCACGCTTCGCCAGAAGGCATGGTTCAAAGGAGCGTTCCATGACTTTCGCATGTTCGGTTGCCTAGCCGACGAACGATAGGGATTGCCTTCCTGCGATATGGTGCCGGGAGTTCAGGCCGTTAATGCGGATTGAAAATAGTCTCGCGGCGACCGCCCAAGGGAGCGCCGAAACATCGCCGAGAAGGCACTCGGGCTGTCGTAGCCGCATTCCAGGGCGACATCGAGAACGCTTTTTTCTTCCGCCAATAAAGTCAGGGCCTTCAGCATTCGCGCCTGCTGGCGCCATTTGCCGAAACTCAATCCCGTCTCGCGTTGAAACAGCCGCATGAAGGTTGCCCGGCTCATATGGAGCTGCTGGGCTGCCTGTTCGGTGGGGAGTTCGAGAGCAAGCTCGTTACGCATCCGATGACAGAACTCGGCGAGTACCGCATGCGTTGGCATCGGCAGGTTGAGCGGCTGCGCCGGCAGGAAGCTCAGTTCGAGAAGGAGCAAGCGGATAACGGCGTCCGCCATTTCCTGCTTGTCGGACTTGTCTACGAGTTCGGCGAGCCGGAGGATAAGCTCGCGCAGCAGCGGCGTAACCTCGACCACCATGCAGTCTTTCGGCAGGGCCGCATTGCTCTCGGCCTCGATCAGCAGCGAGCGAAATCGAACGCTCGTATGGCTTGTGGTGACATGCTCGAGGTTTGGCGGCAGCCAGACCGCGCGGCTTGGCGGGACGACCCAGGTGCCCCTGTCCGTCGTCAAGGATATTACGCCGCCAACGGCGTAGAGGAGTTGCGCCTGATGGTGGCTGTGCCTGGGGCTGGAGAAACGGTGATCATCATGTGCGATGACGGAAACGTCGTCAGTGATGCTGACACCAAACTGCAAATGTGCTTGATCCTTTTGCGACGATAATTGATCCATACACGTGAGAATAACATGGCTTGGAGCGATAACCTAGGGTTCGTTCAAGCAGGAATTTCTCGTCAGGTGTTTATCCCCTCCCGCAATTTGCATGGTTTCGACAGGCTGCATCCAGCAGCCATCGCATCCTTGCATCTGCAGGCAGGCTCCACTGACACGCTTGCTGATCTGCTTGTTTCCGTTGCGCTGCGACTTAGCGGCGGTCGTCGGGACTGACGGCATCCCGGCGACCGTAGGCTGCTGTCCGCTTTTTCCCAAAATACCGACACGCAACGGAACGGATCATGTTGAAGAATCCCGAAACCAAATATCGTCCCTTTATCTCACCCATCGAATTGCCTGATCGGCAATGGCCGAGCAGACGGCTCGCCAAGGCGCCGCGCTGGCTGTCCACGGATCTGCGCGATGGCAATCAGGCACTTGCCAATCCGATGGATGTCGAGCGCAAGCTGCGCTTCTACGACATGCTGCTCGCCTCCGGCTTCAAGGAAATCGAAGTCGCTTTTCCATCGGCCTCGCAGATCGAGTTCGATTTCGTCCGCGCCTTGATCGAGGAAGATCGGATTCCCGAGGATGTCGCGATCCAGGTGCTGACTCAGTCACGCAGCGATCTCATCGCCCGCACCTTCGAATCCTTGATTGGCGCCCGCAAAGCCATCGTTCATCTCTACAACGCCACCGCGCCGCTCTTCCGCCGCGTGGTTTTCGGCATGGAGCGGCACGAGATCGTCGATCTCGCCGTCAACGGTGTGACGGCGATGCTGGAGGAGAGCCTCAAGCAGCCGGATACCGACTGGACCTTCGAATATTCGCCTGAAACCTTCTGCTTCACCGAGCCGGATTTCGCGCTTGAGATCTGCGAGCGCGTGCTCGACGTCTGGCAGCCGACAGTGGATCACCCGGCCATCCTCAACCTGCCCGCCACGGTCGAGGTGGCAATGCCGAACGTCTATGCCGACCAGATCGAATGGTTTTGCCGCAACATTTCTCGCCGAGAAGCCGTCGTGATCAGCGTTCATCCGCATAATGACCGAGGCACGGCGGTGGCCTCAGCCGAACAGGCCCTGCTTGCCGGCGCCGACCGCGTGGAGGGTTGCCTCTTCGGCAATGGCGAGCGCACAGGTAATGTCGATCTGGTGACGCTGGCGATGAACCTCTACACGCAGGGCATCGACCCCGAGCTTTATTTTCCTTCTATTCGCGAGGTGGTTGGCACGGTGGAATATTGCAACGGCCTGCCTGTTCATCCGCGCCATCCCTATGCGGGCGAATTGGTACACACCGCTTTCTCGGGCTCGCATCAGGATGCCATCCGCAAAGGGTTTGCCGCTCACGAGCGCCGCAACGACGGCATTTGGGAAATGCCCTATCTGCCCGTCGATCCCGCCGATATCGGCGAGAGCTACGAGGCGGTCATCCGCGTCAACAGCCAGTCGGGCAAGGGTGGCGTCGCCTGGGTGATCGAGCAAGACAAGGGGCTGAAATTGCCGCGTGCCATGCAGGTCGATTTCAGCAGGCACGTGCAGCTTCTGGCCGACGAGACCAAGCGGGAGCTGACCGCCGAGGATATCTGGGCGGAATTCGTCCGCGCCTATCGCCTCGATGATACCGGCAGCTTCACTTTGGTCGACTATGAAGGCGGTTTTCGCCGAGGCTCCGGGTCGGAACGCATCTTCACCGGCCGCATCCACAATCGGGATCGAGAGATTGCCGTCTCGGGTCGCGGCAATGGTCTTGTCTCGGCGGTGCTGGCGGCGCTTGCTGAAGCCTTTGGCGTCGAGTTGAGCGTCATCGACTATCAGGAGCACGCGCTGCGTCGCGGAACGGACGCAAAGGCAGCCGCCTATCTGCAATGCGCCCGGCCGGACGGCAGGCAGGTCTTCGGCGTCGGCATAGACGACGACGTTGCAACGGCAACGGTCAAGGCGGTCCTCAACGCAGCAAGCGCGGCCGAGTGACGGCGATTGGCATCGTTCGCTATCGGTCGAGAAACCGACCGGTAGCGGCAATCGTCATGCAGCGGCGGCGGTGTTGGATCAATCGACTTGCTGTAGCCAGCCGCGATAGTGGACGATCAAGCCGATGACAGGCAGGGCGATCGAGACATCGAAGTGGAAACGATCGCTCTCCGACCATTCATAGGCCGTACTGCGCGGCGCAAGCAAGAGCGGCAGAGGAACGCCAAGAAATGACCATCCGCGGATCTCCATGCTAAGCCCGTTGCCGCGCGGGAGGAGATCGAATGCGAAGCGAAGCGGGCCGAAGCGCTCGACGAGATGACCTTTGTCCTCGCTCAAGCAACTGGAAAAACGCAATCCCGAAAAGTCGCGGGTCCAGCACTCGGTGCCGCTCTCTTCCTCGAAGGAGACATGCAGAGGATGAATTCCCTCTGGGGGAAATCCGAACAGTTTGGCGACCAGGCGGGCGGCAAGGGAGGCTCCGCGGCTGACGACCGCTTCACCCTCCGCCCCGCCGTCGCCGAAGACTTCATGCATGGCACGTACCGGCTGGGACAGGAGAGGGAAAGTCTGACCCATGACGCGCCGATAAAGCGGGGTATAGGACATTTCCCTCGTTTCGTCGGTGATGGCCAATGCCTGAAACAGTTCACGGAACTCGGCAAGCTGCGAGAGACCGCCTGCATGCCGGGCGCCGGGCGAAAGCCGGCCGTCTCGCAAGGCGCGCGTCAGCAATTGCGCGGGAAGGGTCGGGATTTCCACGCCATCGCCATTCTCGGCAATCAGCGTCCAGCGCCGGGCCTTCATCGCGCCGTGCGCAATCCCTTTTGCCTCTATCGTGACAGCCGAACGTGCGGTGCCTAACCGCACTGTAAGACCCTGAAGCGGCAGAAGGAGACGCCCAAATCCGCGCAGCGACGCGATCCAATCCCAAGCAACCGGCCAGGATAGCAGCCACAATGCCAAGGTCTGGAAGGCAAATTCCGGTCCGGCCCGGAAGATGACGCTCGGTCGTCCTTTTACCTGGTTGACCAGCAGATCGTGATCCGGCACGTCGGCGAGCGCGACCAGTCGCTGCAAGCTCGGCTGTCCGGAAATAGCGTAGGTTTCCCGCTTCAGCATGTGCCAGCCGATCTTTTCCTGCCAGCGCCGGCCGCGCCACACACGCACCGGCTTGCCGACATAGCTCAAGATCGCGGATGCGACCGAGGCTCCCGCCGTTGCGCGGTTGGAAGCGCCGATAGACATCTCGATCGAACGTACCTCGTCCATGTCATGGGTAAGTTCGGTGATGACGACGCTGGACAAGGCAGGAACGCTCGATGCACCTGACATGATGCAGATCGCGGCCGCTCGGGCTTGTTCATCGAGCTTGCCAATCGCGCCGACGAATTCGCGGGCATCGGCGAGGTCGATATAGTGGACGCCTGCATTGATGCAGGCTTCGGCAACCCGGTAGTCGCTCTGCTGGAATGGCCCTGCAGCATCGATGAGCAGAAATGGCCTGTGCTCGTTTAGGATAGCAGTCAGGCTACCATTGCGGTCGGCGCGCAGTGCAGTTGCGTTCTGCAATTGACGGGCAAGGGCCTCTGCTGCCTCACGGTTTCGCCCGGCAACCAGAACCTCGAAACCGTCGCCGGCCAGCCGTCGTGACAAGCGCGAACCGAAGCCGCCATAGCCGCCAAGAACGAGGACTTTCTTCAAAGGATGCGGTCCGCCTGCTCTGCTGTCGGCAGCCAGCAGGTCTCGCGCTTGCCGAAGATGCGGTAGCGATTGCGGGCCAGCCAGCGATAGGTGGGATCGCGTAGCCCTTTTGGAACGAGGCGCAGCAGGGAGAATGCTTTCCAGGGCCAGCCGAGGCCGGCATAGATGCCAAGCACGGCATCGCTGTCTCGCAGCACCTGCGCACCGTCAACGACGATCATGCTGTCCGGATCGGCGGGGTCGATGCCGAAACACCGATAGAGCCCCGCCCCGGTCTCATCTTGCATGGAGGCGAGGCGAAAGCGGCCGACATGGTCATGGCGCAGCACGAACTGGGCATTGGCCGAGCACAGGACGCACATGGCATCGAAAACGATGATAGGGCCTTGATATTGGCTGGTATTGCTGTCGCTCATGCGGGCGTCGGAGTTCCTGCGGCGGGTTCTACCGACAGCTTTGCCCGGCTACGAGCTACGCGTCAATTGCAGGATCGGAAGCGGTCGCTCGCGAGCCCACAAAAGCGTGTGATGCGGATCATGACGGGGCGCAGAGACAGATGCTCTACCTATCTGCTGAGTAGATCCGACCCGATCGCGACGATCGGGTCGGATGTTGGGCTTAGCGGTAACGCCATCCGCCGTGCCACCACTCGCGGTGTACCCAGTAGCGATGTCCATCCCAATAGCCGCGTCCCGGATAGAAGGCGCCATAGGCCGGGCCAACGGGCACGACGACGACAGGTCGGCCGTTGGGGCGGCAATGGCCATAGGGGCCGCGGTGGAAACCGTAGCCGCATCCGTCGGCGGCTTCGGCTTGTGAGATCGTTGCGAAGCAGGCTGTGGCCGCAAGGGCCAGCAAGATAATCTTTCTCATGATGTCCTCTAAAGAGCTTGATTATTATCCCTTCAGCACTTGAACGGCCGCGATCGGCAAATCCGTCGCAGCCTTTCGATATTTTCATTCGATTGTCGATGGAGCGCGGCCGCGACCGGAAAGTCGGTGCCGTCTGGATGCCATAGCCGGATCATCGGAGGTGCTTCAAACGAAACGCCTGGGAGGGGTGTTAAGCCTCGGCCTGTGTCAGGATTGCGTTTCCATTGTCTGGGATGGAAGGTTGGACTTCGCGGGACATGCTTTCTCTACCGCTGCTTCCAGCTTTGTCTCTCTGATAAGTTTCCCTCGCAGCAATGCGCGCAAGGTCATGGGCACGGTCTTGTATCGCTCCCCAAGACATAGATGCCCGTCGGAGCCGTATGCGAACAAGAGCTGGCGGCGGGCGAATATATGGGCGAGCCACAGGGCAAATGCTATTCCAACGCCCCAGCCCATCAGGGTGTCGCTTGCCCAGTGGGCACCCACCCATTGGCGCGACAGGCAGATCAATACACCGGCCGGCATGAAAACCGGACGCAGACGCGGAAAGACCAGTGCTAGCGACATAGCCATGGCACCTGCAGTCGCTGAGTGCCCGGATGGAAAGGATGCAAAGTCCGCGTGAAACGCGAAAGGCTGGAAATAGAACGCGCCATTCGTCTGCAGGAGTTCCGGCCGGGCGCGGCCGATGGTGTTCTTGAGCAGCGATGCGACAAGGCCACGCCGGCGACGGAGAGGAAGATGAAGGCGGCGGCAGTCGCGATGAGATCGGTGCCCGTCCGTGCGGATTTACGCAATTTATGCGCCGGGGCGAGGACAGCGAATATCAGCAGGGCGCCGCTGAATGACAAAACCAGAAGTCCGGTGCCGAAGCTGCTGATCCACTTTGCCGCCCCGCGCAGCTGATGCGGGAACGATTTCATCCAGACGCCCAGCGGATAGTCGGCGGTCACCATCACCAGCAGCGACAGGGTGAGGAAAATGAGGATGATTGCAATCGGACGCTCAAGAAAGGCGCGGTTTGCCGGGGGCGAGAGCGTTGGCGCTTCGAAGAAGCGCTTGACACCATTGACCAGGCGTGCGCGGCAGTTGCCGGCGAGATTTACTGGTGTTTCCTTCATGGGCTGAGAACCATGCAGGCGTACGCGCAGAAGGCCAATTGCCCGTCGCGGGCAATATGTTCGTTGATAGATCTGGCCTTCATCAAACTGGGTCTCAAGCTCCGTCTTTTCGCGCATCATTGCTACAAGAACACGCTGACAACCGCCTGAAAGAGCGTTCGCGCCGCACTTGCGTTTCTACGGGCATTGAGATTGCCTATGCATGACGCAGCCGATCGAAGTGCCCGGAATCCGGCAAGTGGCGTGCCACATCACCCTCCATCGGGCAGCAATGCTCGATATCGAGGTCATCCCGCTTGAGAGCTCGGCTGCGGCGAGGCTGAAAAGGGATGAATTGCCAAGGGGATGGCGAGCAAGACAGCTGGTAGACGCCAAAAGAGCCAGCGAAGGATTGCGTTACATGGCTTTTTTAGCGACAATCGATGTTGCGTTCGGTGGGAGGAGCCAGATGCACGAATATTCCGCGCATGCGGATCAGGTCTACGCGTCAGCACAGTCGGCCGCGGCCAGTTCTTCGGTCGTTGCCTCCTGGCGCCGCTGCATGACGATGCACCGTCTCGCGCCGGAAGAGAAACGTTTGCCAATGCGGCTGACGGGCCAGGAATTCGCGGCCGCCATGGAGCGCTCCGAGCGCCTGATTGCGGAAGCTTCCAACGAGTTGGATCGCCTCTTTCTCACAGTCGGCAAAGCTGGATGCTGCCTGCTGCTCACCGACCGGGACGGCATAGCGCTCGAGCGCCGTGGCGCTGTTGGAGACGACAAGGAGTTTCATGACCTCGGCCTATGGACAGGCACGATTTGGACCGAAGCAAGCATGGGCACCAACGGCATCGGCACCGCCTTGGCGGATGATCGGGCCGTGGCGATTTTCCGCGATCAGCATTTTCTTTGCGCCAATATCGACCTGAGCTGCACGACCGCGCCGATCCGAGATCATCGTGGGCAATTGGCCGGAGCGCTCGACATTTCCACCTGCCGTGATGACGTTAACGATGTGACTTTGGCGATCCTCTCGCAGACCGTTCGCGATGCGGCGCTGCGCATCGAGCTAAACCTGTTCAGGAGCGCCTTCGCCGGTGCCCGCTTTGTCATGGTTCCCACGGATACGGCGTCCACATCGGCGCTTCTGGCCGTCGATCGTAATGATCTCGTGCTCGGGGCGACCAAGGCGGCCCGTCTTGCGCTGAAGCTGGACGATCATCGCATTGCCGCTGGGCTTCCGGCCTCGGACGTGTTGCGCGAGCAGCAAGGAGGGGCGGGCGAAGACCTGCAGGAGGCCGAGCGCGCCGCGTTGTTGCGTGCGCTTTCGCGCGCAGACGGCAATGTCTCACAGGCAGCCACGGCACTCGGCATGAGCCGCTCGACGCTGCACCGGAAGATGAAACGGCTCAATTTGCATTGATTTACCCATGACCGGCATTTGTCCGGCGCAGCTGTCGCAGAGTTGCGACACTGTGCGCTGCGGTATTGTTCGCCAACACTACCAAGTAAAAGAGGATGGACGCAGATTTCTCCCATTGGGTCCCTATCCCGGACCTGCCGACCAAGGGAGGATGGCATGCTGCATCAGAAGATCGTCGAATCTCCGTTCAAGCTGAAATACGGCAATTACATCGGTGGCGCCTGGCGCGAACCGATCGGCGGCAAATATTTCGACAACCTCACACCGATCACCGGTGGCAAGATCTGCGAAATACCGCGCTCCGACGAAAAGGATATCAATGCCGCGCTCGATGCCGCCCATGCGGCTAAGGACAAATGGGGCAGGACCTCCGTCGCCGAGCGCTCCAATATCCTGATGAAGATCGCCCAGCGCATGGAGGATAAGCTGGAGGTGCTGGCGCAGGCGGAAAGCTGGGATAACGGCAAGCCGATCCGCGAAACCATGGCCGCCGACATTCCGCTCGCCATCGATCACTTCCGCTATTTCGCCTCCTGCATCCGCGCACAGGAAGGTTCGATCGGCGAGATCGACCATGACACGGTCGCCTATCACTTCCATGAGCCGCTCGGCGTCGTCGGGCAGATCATTCCGTGGAACTTCCCGATCTTGATGGCAGCCTGGAAGCTTGCGCCGGCGCTTGCGGCCGGCAATTGCGTTGTCATCAAGCCTGCCGAACAGACACCGGCTTCGCTGCTGGTCTGGGCCGAACTGGTGGGCGATCTCCTGCCGCCGGGCGTTCTCAACATCGTCAACGGCTTTGGCCTCGAGGCCGGCAAGCCGCTTGCCACCAGCCCGCGCGTCGCCAAGATCGCTTTTACCGGCGAAACGACGACCGGCCGGCTGATCATGCAATATGCCAGCCAGAACCTGATCCCCGTCACGCTGGAGCTCGGCGGCAAATCGCCGAACATCTTCTTTGACGATGTTGCGGCTGCTGACGATGATTTCTTCGACAAGGCGCTCGAAGGTTTTGCGATGTTTGCCCTCAACCAGGGCGAAGTGTGCACATGCCCAAGCCGCGCGCTGATCCAGGAATCGGTCTACGACCGCTTCATGGAAAAGGCGATCAAGCGTGTGGAAGCGATCAAGCAGGGCAACCCGCTCGATTCCGCAACGATGATCGGTGCCCAGGCTTCGAGCGAGCAGATGGAGAAGATCCTCTCCTATCTCGATATCGGCAAGCAGGAAGGGGCGGAAGTGCTGACGGGCGGCGCGCGCGCGACCTCGGCGGCGAACTGGCGAGTGGCTATTACATCAAGCCGACGATCTTCAGGGGCCACAACAAGATGCGTGTGTTCCAGGAAGAGATCTTCGGCCCGGTGGTTTCGGTGACGACCTTCAAGGACGAGAAGGAAGCGCTCGAAATCGCCAATGACACGCTCTACGGCCTCGGCGCCGGTGTCTGGACGCGTGACGGCAATCGCGCTTATCGCTTCGGCCGCGAGATCCAGGCGGGCCGCGTCTGGACGAATTGCTACCACGCCTATCCGGCGCATGCGGCCTTCGGCGGCTACAAGCAATCCGGTATCGGGCGCGAGACGCATAAGATGATGCTCGATCACTACCAGCAGACCAAGAACATGCTGGTGAGCTACAGCCCGAAGGCGCTCGGGTTCTTCTGAGACCTCCCAACGAAGCCAATGAGGCTCCCAGCTGTGGTTGGGGGCCTTCGTGCATTGCGGTCAATCAAGGAGGATGATCATGGATGACATAGGCACGGAGCCGCGCGTACTGGCGACAGACAAGGCGCTCGACCTCATCCGCGAGATACAGCAGGATCATCCCGATATCCTCTTCCATCAATCCGGAGGCTGTTGCGATGGCTCATCGCCCATGTGCTATCCGGTGAACGAGTTCATGATCGGCGACAACGATGTGAAACTCGGCGAGATCGGCGGCGTGCCCGTCTATATCAGCGGCAGCCAGTTCGAGGCGTGGAAGCACACGCAACTGATCATCGACGTCGTGCCCGGCCGCGGTGGCATGTTCTCCCTCGACAATGGTCGAGAGAAGCGGTTCCTCACCCGCTCGCGGCTTTTCGGCGGCGGCGAGGCCTGTGCAATTCCGGATATCGGCCGCCCGCCTGCGCGATAAGCTGCGCGGATCTTGCTTGTAGTATTTGCCTAATACCCGCAGTGCACATTCCTTTGCTAAACTATGCCTGTTGGTTTTGAGGGAGGAACACGATGCCAGCAGCAAAGATCTTGATGATCACCGGTGATTTCACCGAGGATTATGAAACCATGGTGCCGTTTCAGACGCTGCTTGCCTGCGGCTACACGGTGCATGCCGTCTGCCCCGGCAAGAATGCCGGCGAGACGGTGGCGACTGCCATTCATGATTTCGAAGGCGATCAGACCTACTCAGAGAAGCGCGGTCATAATTTCGCGTTGAACGCCACCTTCGCCAGCATCCGTGCCGAGGACTATGATGCGCTGGTGGTCCCAGGCGGCCGCGCACCGGAATATCTTCGCCTGAACCCCGATGTCATCAAGGCAGTGCAGCACTTCTTCGAAGCCGGCAAGCCTGTCGCCGCCATTTGCCATGGCGCGCAATTGCTGGCGGCTGCCGGTGTTCTCAAGGGACGGACCTGCTCGGCCTATCCCGCCTGCCGCCCGGAAGTCGAGCTTGCCGGCGGCATATATGCCGATATCGCCATCAACGATGCCGTAGCCGATGGCAACCTCGTGACCGCGCCCGCCTGGCCCGCGCATCCATCCTGGCTGCGTCAGTTCATGGCAGTTCTCGATGCGAGCGCCCTGTCGGAAGCCAACGCAGCCTGAGGGAAAGCCGGGAGGCATGCATGTGCGAATTGTTCATCAAGGCCGATGCCAGGCTCTGGGAAAGCACGACGCGATCCCTGCGTATCGATGGCATGGTGACCAGCGTGAGGCTGGAGAATTTCTTCTGGTCGAAGCTTGAGGAAATTGCCCGGCGCGACGGCATGAATGTGGTCCAGCTGATCACGAAGCTGCATCACGAGTCGATCGATGCCGGACATGATCTCGGCAATTTCACATCGTTTCTCAGGGTCTGCTGCTCACGCTATCTCGACCTGCAGCTTGCCGGAGATATCTCAAGCGATCTCTCCGAACCCATCGCCGGGCTCGATGCCCCGGCGATCCTCGACCGGGAGCGCCTGAAATATCATTGATCCGGCTTGCTCTCCGCCGTGCCCCACGCGGCGGAGAGCACGGTTCCTTGCCCAGCGGCCTAAAGTTTGGCGAAGGCCACGCTTCTCCAGATCCATCCCGCCTCCAGTGCCGTCTTCTGCAAGGGCGCCTTGATGGCGGTCGTGTCGAATGCATACTCGTAGATCGCGCCGAACGATCCATCCTCGCGGAAACCATAGGACTTGCCGAAGCTCTTTTCTGCCGTCTGGCCACGAAAGGCCGAGGCTGCGAGAGCAATCGTCGGAACGCCCGCACTCCATTCAACGGACCATTCCTGGTCGACCGAACGAACCTCGCCCTTTTGCTCGTCAAACCGCATCAGCACCTTGAAGAGCCGCTTGATGCCGGCCTTCGCGAAAAACTCGTACCATTGCGCGTCAACGATCTTCCATTCGGCAACAAGGTCCACTCCTTCGGCGCTACCGTCCCGAACAACAAAGGGTACTGAATCCTGGTTGAGCGAGATGAGGGCGGTTCGGAGCATGGCGATCGGTTGGCGCCCCACACCTTTCTCGGGATATTTTTTGCCGGTGAACAAGTCCCAAAGGCCCATTTTCGCCATCCGTGTCTATGTGGGGAAGCCGGCGGATAGTGATACATGCAATGAGATCAGCGGCAATCGCCATTTTTGGGGGACAACGTTCAGTGTCGGCAGGATGACGAGTTTGGTCGGTTTTTTGCTGCGAAATGCAACTATAAAGGGGCATTTCCATCTGGTGATATATCCCAGGTTATCCAATGCTTAACTAACCTATGGTAGTGATGTAGCTGCCAACTATCGCATGACGCATAGTGTGTTTTCCGCCAGGCTTCCATGAGGGAGAAGCTGTTGCGCGTCGGGAGTTTGCAATGACGTCGATCTTCAACGCACCTTCGGCAGCGCTCGCCATTCTTCAACAGATCAATGCTGCCACGTCCGCACCGCAGCCGCCGCAATCGAGCACGGACAATCTCATTGCCGTTGCCCACGGTCAGGCGGACAAGGTTGCGGTCTCCAGACAGCCGACGCAGGCGCAGTCGAAAGTTTCCGAGGCGTTCTTTGGAACAGACGGTAAGGTCAACATCACGAAGCTGAAGATGGATCTCATCGAGCGCACCGGTAAGGCGCTCGGTGTTGAAAAGGATAGCTTCGTTTCGATGGATGACTTCATCGCCGCCATGAAGGAGGCCTTCAACAAGATCAAGAATGATCCCGGCGCCATTCACGCGATTGAGAAGGACCTCGGCCTCGATAAGCTTGGTTTGTCGCTTGAAGACGTTATCAACAGTGCCAAGGATGGCGAGAACAACGACAAGGTGACACGAGCCCTCGAAAGGCAACTCAACCAGGGCAGAGACAAAAAGGATGACGGTCAGACCGGTCAGGTGACGGCAATCGGCTTGGATAAAACCGGCCTCTATGGCCTCCTGTCGTTCTACTAGTTCAAGTCTAAGCGACCGTCGATAAGCCGGGCCGCCGCCTCCGCCGCAGTCTCCATATAGCTTGGGTCGCGATGCAGCAGCACGACGGCAAACGAGCCATCGAGAAGCAGCATGATCTGCCGGGCAAGGGAAGCGGCTTCAGCGCCAGCTCCGGCCTCTGTAAAAACTCCCGAAAGCCAGTCTTCGACACGTTTCTTGTGAGCGCGCGCAACAACCAAGGCGGGGTGGCCGGGAAGGTTGACCAGCTCGACAGAGGTGCGCAGGAAGCCGCAGCCTTTCCATTTTCCACTCTGTGCGGAGCGGGCGAGATGGCGAAAAATGCCGGCGATCTTCTCGGCTACGCTGCCTTCCGCTTCGTCGAACCAGCGCTTGAACACGACAAGGTTCGGCTGATCGCGGGCCTCCAGATGAGCGGCGATCAGGTCATCCTTGCTGCGGAAATGATAGTAGAGGGTGCGCTTGGTCACCCCGGCTTTTTCCGCGATCGCATCGACGCTGACGGCCCGGATGCCGTCCTGCTGGAAAAGCTTCGCGGCGGCCTGCAGAATGCGGTCGCGTGTCGGCAGGGTTTTATCTTTCATGACCTCAAAGTATACCGGGTAGTGAATATACACAACGCGGCAATCATCCCATGCTGCCGGCCATGAGCGACGAAGCGATCCTTTCATCGACCATCAGCGGTCTGCCGATTTCCATTCACTGCGAAGACGGCGTTGTCCTTGGTGGTCATCTCTGGCGCGCGGAGAGGAGTGCCCCGGTTGGTAACGTGATTATCAATCCGGCAACCGGCGTCCTCGCACGCTACTATCACCGCTATGCGCAATTTCTGGCGAGGCACGGCTTCGATGTCCTGACCTTTGATTATCGCGGCATCGGCCAATCGCGTCCGCAACTGCTCCGCGGCTGCCACTATCGCTGGCGAGAGTGGGGCGAGCGGGATTTCGAGGCCGTGCTCCAATTCATGGCCAAGCATCGGCGCGATGGTCCGCTTATGGTCGTCGGCCACAGCATCGGCGGTTTTCTGCCGGGATTGGCTGCAAGTGCCGAGATGATCGACCGAATGCTGACTGTCGGCGCCCAATATGCCTGGTGGGGAAACTATGCTCCACGCCGGCGTCTCCGCCTGTTCGTGAAATGGCATATTGCCATGCCTGCGATGACCGCCTTCTACGGTTATTTTCCGGGCCGCCGGCTTGGCTGGCTGGAGGATTTGCCGAGGGGCGTCGCGAACGAATGGAGCTTTCGCGGTCGCCGGTTCGAGCGCAGCCATCCGAAGGGCGAGAGGAAAGAGGTGTTGCGCCGAATGGCTGCGGTCAAAGCGCCGATCCTGGCGGTCGCGGTTTCCGATGATGAACTCGGCACCGTGCCGGCGGTCCGCCGGACACTGGACTATTATACTGGCGCGCAACGCACGGCCGTGTTGTTGGCCCCATCCGACTTCGGTCGCGATACAATCGGCCATTTCGGCCTGTTCCACGATAGCCACACGGCCGGCTTCTGGACCGATACGCTGTCATGGCTACAGGAGGGGCGGAATCCCTGGCCGGCATCTGTGGTTGCATGAGAAAGCTAAGGGCGGGTCTTCCAACCCCAGCATTGATCTCTTCCGGACTCTCACTCATGAAATCGGGATATAACTTCATGCCGATTATGCCGCCTAATCGTTAGGTGTCACCTCACATATTTTCTCCCCATCTAAACCGGAACGCTCGCAAGAGCAGGAGAAATGCGATGAAGAATCGTATGCTTGGAAATAGCGGCCTTGAGGTCTCGGCCCTCGGATTTGGCTGCATGGGCCTGAATTTCAGCTATGGCCATGCGTTGAGCAGGGATGAAGGCGTCAAGCTGGTGCGTGATGCTGTCGAGCGTGGTGTTACCTTTTTCGACACGGCCGAAGTCTATGGCCCCTTCACCAATGAGGAAATCGTCGGAGAGGCCCTGCGGCCTGTCCGCGATCAGGTGGTAATCGCCACGAAATTCGGCTTCAACATCGAGAACGGCAAGATGAGCGGCCTCAATAGCCGCCCCGAACATATCCGCGAGGTGGCGGATGCTTCGCTGAAGCGACTGGGCATTGAAGTCATCGATCTCCTCTATCAGCACCGCGTCGATCCCGAAGTGCCGATCGAAGATGTTGCCGGCACCGTGAAGGATCTGATCGCCGCCGGCAAGGTCAGACATTTCGGCCTCTCCGAACCCGGTGCACAGACAGTGCGCCGCGCCCATGCGGTGCAGCCAGTGGCGGCACTGCAGAATGAATATTCGCTGTGGACGCGCGGGCCTGAAACCAATGGCATCCTGGAGGCCTGCGAGGAACTGGGCATCGGCCTCGTTGCCTACAGCCCTCTCGGCAAGGGCTTCCTGACCGGCGCGATCGGCAAGGACACGAAGATCAGCGAGAATGACTTCCGCAAGCTTCTGCCGCGCTTCACGCCGGAAGCGATGGAGAAGAACCAGGCACTCGTCGACCTGCTGCAGCAGATCGCCGGCAGTAAGAATGCCACACCCGCGCAGATCGCACTTGCCTGGCTATTGGTGCAAAAGCCCTGGATCGTTCCGATCCCCGGCACCACCAAGCTGCATCGCCTGGAGGAAAATCTGGCGGCGGCCGATGTCGAGCTGAGCGCGACAGAGCTTGCCGAAATCCAGCGTGCTCTCGCAGAGATCGCCATTGAAGGCGAGCGCTATCCGGAACAATGGCTGAAGACCACGGGTCGCTGAGCCCTACGCTGATTGCCGGCGGCCTCCCGCCGGCACATCTTGCCGCATTGCCAGAACCCCCGATATAACTGGCACACAATTATATCGGGGGTTCATGAATGCAGCGGGAGGAACTGGTCGATCTGAATGCCTTTGCCGTCATCGCTGAGGAGAAGAGCTTTACCCGTGCGGCTGCCAAGCTCGGCACCTCCCAGTCGTCTCTCAGCCATACGATCCGGCGTCTGGAGGCGCGGCTCGGCGTGCGGCTGTTGACGCGCACGACCCGCAACGTGGCGCCGACGGAAGCGGGAGAGCGGCTGTTGGCCACGCTTCTGCCGGCGCTTGAAAGCATCGGCACGGAACTCGCTTCCTTGAGCGAATTGCGCGAGAAGCCGGCCGGTACCATCCGCATCACCACGTCGGAACATGCAGCCACCAGCATCCTCTGGCCTGCGCTTGAAGGGCTGTTGCGGCAATATCCAGACATTCATGTCGAACTCAGCATGGATTCCGCCCTGCGCGATATCGTCGCCGATCGCTTCGATGCCGGCGTCCGGCTCGGCGAGGCGGTCGCCAAGGATATGATCGCGGTCAAGATCAGCCCCGATGTAAGAATGGTCATCGTTGGCTCTCCGGACTATTTCGCGAGGCATCCGGAACCGAAGACGCCGAACGATCTATCGGATCACAACTGCATCAATCTGCGTTTGCTCAGCGCCGGCGGCCTTTATGCCTGGGAGTTGGAAAAGGAGGGGCGCGAGGTCCGCGTCCGGGTTGACGGCCAGCTCGTCTTCAACAATATCGGCATGATCACGCGTGCGGCCAAGGCCGGCTTGGGGCTCGGCTTCGTGATGGAGGATCATATTGCGGAGGAACTGGCGAGCGGCCAGCTCGTCCGGGTTCTCGAGGATTGGTGCGCGCCGTTTTCCGGCTACCACCTTTACTATCCGAGCCGCCGGCAACCTTCGGCTGCCTTCTCCCTTTTGGTCGAGGCATTGCGCTACCGAGGCTGATCGTGCCGATCGCTGCATATCACCATCCCGGCCGCCTTGGGCGACCGGGATCGGCGTATTGTCTCAGGCTGCTTCCGGAACGGAAAGCGACGCCATGTCGATGACGAAGCGATAGGGAATATCGGCTCGCTGCAAGGCCGCAAATGCCTCGTTGATCTGTTCTGGGCGGATGATCCGGCACTCGGGCAGGATGCCCTTTCGTGCGCAGAAATCGATCACTTCCTGAGTCTCGCGCATGCCGCCGATCGGCGATCCGGCAACGCGACGGCGGCCGACCAGGAAAGGCAGGCCGTTGACTTCGCCCCAGGGGCCGACCTGGCCGACAATGACAAGCGTTCCGTCGACGTCGAGCAGCGGCATATAGGCATCGAGATCGTGCTTGACCGGGACGGTATCGATGATCAGGTCGAAGGCGTTGGCTGCGGCTTGCATTGCCGTTGTATTGCTCGAGACAAGGAAATTGTCCGCGCCAATTTCGCGGGCCGCCTTCTCCTTGTCGGGCGAGCGCGAAATCATCGTCACCTTGGCACCCATGGCTGCCGCGAGCTTGACGGCCATGTGGCCGAGGCCGCCCATGCCGATGACGCCGACACGGCTATGTGGGCCGACATTCCAAGTGCGCAGCGGCGAGTAGGTCGTGATGCCGGCGCAAAGGATCGGAGCGGTGCGGGAGATGTCCATGCCCTCGGGCACGGTGCAGACGAACTCCTCACGCACGACGATATGCTTGGAATAACCGCCCTTGGTGATCGAACCGTCGATGCGGTCGGGGGTGCTGTAGGTGCCGGTATTGCCCTCGCGGCAGAACTGCTCCTCGCCGCGGCGGCACTGATCGCAATGCTGGCAGCTGTCGACCATGCAGCCGACTGCGCCGTGGTCACCCACCTTGAACTTGGTGACGTCGCTGCCGATCTCGATGACGCGGCCGACGATTTCATGCCCCGGAACCAGCGGATAGAGCGCAAAACCCCAGTCGTTATGCGCCATATGGACATCCGAGTGGCAGATGCCGGCATAGACGATTTCCATCACGACGTCATTTGCTCGTGGTGCGCGGCGCTCGAAAGTATAAGGCTCCAGCGGCGTTTCCGCCGAAGTGCATGCATAGCCAATGGTCCTCATGTCCTCATCCCCGTCATTTGGTTGTCTTGAAACCTGCTGTGCTGCAGGTCTCGATTATCCGACGAAGATTAACCGAGGCTAGGCACGGCGTTAATAGGGCTGGCTTTGATAGCAATCATGTCGATGATTCATGAATGACTGCCCGATGTTGCAATCGGCGCCGGATCATTAATATCCTCAAGGCGCGATGCTTGCGGAAGAGGCCTGAAAGGCAGGCAATCTGCCGCTTTCAAGCAAACGGCCGAACGTCCGACCCATTATCCGGATTCCCGAACAGTAAAATCATAAATTCGCGTCTTATTCCTTTTCTTTGCCGATATTACATATACATAAGGATTTATGTATATATAAGTTTCAGGCCGGTCGGGGGACAGGGGAATGCATCTTGACGAATTTGTTGCGCTCGGCCGATCGGGACTGAGCGTCAGCCCACTTGGCTTGGGAACCATGACCTTTGGCGAGGGCGTCGCCTGGCAGGCGCGCGTAAACAAGCCCGCGGTGATCCTGGATCGCTATGTCGGCCTCGGCGGCAATTATCTCGATACGGGTAGGGGAGACGAAAAACCGGGTGCCCAGACGGTTGTCGGCAATTACCTCGCACAGAACTCGAGCCAGCGCGACCGCCTCGTGATGGCGGCAAAGTTCGGTGTCAGCCAGGAAGATGTTGGCCGTGGTCGCGAAGCCATCATAGCGGAATGCGAGCGAACCCTGCGGCGGCTGCGCACGGACCATCTCGATCTCTTCTGGCTCGATAATTGGGACATGCAGGTCCCTCTCGACGAGATACTGGCGGGATTGAACGATCTCATCCAATCGGGAAAGCTGCGCTATTTCGGCATCTCTGATGCCCCCGCCTGGAAGGTCGCGCATGCGCAGCTGATCGCGCAGTTTCACGGCTGGGCGCCATTCATCGGCCTGCAGATCGAATATTCGCTGGCGGCCCGGCTGTTCGAGAGCGAGCTCATTCCCATGGCGCGCGGGATGGGGCTTGGCGTCGTCTCGCATTCGCCCTTAAATGGCGGGCTTATCAGCGGCAAATATACACGAAAGAACATCGGAAACCTCACCTCTGACGGCGCGTCGCCATTGGCGCAGCACCCCGATGAACAGCGTCTCGAAATCGTCGACGCCCTCATCCGCATTGCCGCCGAACTCGACACCACTACCGCGCGGGTAGCCCTTGCCTGGGTATTGGCGCGGCCGGCCGTTTCCTCGACCATTATCGGCGTACACACCTTGGCACAGCTCGATGATGATCTTGGTGCGCTCGATGTTCAGCTCTCGCGCGAGCAAACGACAACGCTCGACGCGCTGACCATTCCGGTCCACTCGCTCGTCCTGCCGGTCATATTGCAGAATGCGGCGCCGCCCAGCTGCGTGGATTATTCCACGATGAATCAGAGGCTCTCCTGATTTTCGGGTGACCCGCCCTTCTGGCTTCTCTTATCGCCTTATCTTCCTATGTAAGCACTAAGTGTCAGGAAGAGGAACAGCATGAGCGATGCGCCGCAGCCGCCGAATGTGAATCGGAACGTATTGCGCGAGCTCGTTGCGGGGTTGAGTGACGGCATCATCCTGCTCGATCCCGAGGGCGCGATTTCCTGGGCAAATAGTGCTGCATTGCAGATGCACCGGGTCTCCGCGCTTGAGGAGTTGGGCAGTGATGCCGCCGGCTATCGGCAGGCCTTCACGCTGCGCTACCGCAACAATCATCTGCTGGAGGAAGGGCAGTATCCGATCGAGCGGCTGCTGAACGGAGAGACTGTCGACGAAGTGACGGTCGAGATATCGCCTGCGGCGGATCTCGATCTCATCTGGGTGCATACCGTTCGCAGCCTGATCATTGCCGATGCTGGTGCGCGGCCGGACGTGCTGGCACTCATCATTCGCGACGAGACGCCGCTGTTCGAGGCGGAAGAGCGTTTCGAGCGCGCCTTCAATGCCAACCCTGCGCCCGGCCTGATTTGTCGCCTCGATGACCTGCGCTTCATCCGCGTCAACCAGGGCTTCGTAGAAATGACGGATTACGCCAAGGAAGATGTCATCGGAAAAACCGTCGATGAGATCGGCCTCTTTGCCAATTGCGATACCGGCGAGGACGCGTTGTCTAAACTTGTCGAAGGCCGGCTGATTCGTCAGCGCGAGGCGCTGATCCCCCTGCAAGGCGGTGGCGACCGGCTCGTCATTGTTGCGGGAGAGCCGATCGCCGTCGGTGAAGAGCCATGCATGCTGTTTACTTTCGCGGATCTCGATGCACGGCGAAAGGCTCAGAATGCGCTTCGCCAAAGCGAGGAGCGGTTTTCGAAATCCTTCAGGCTCTCGCCGGCGCCAGCGGCTATTTCCCGGCTGGACGATTTTGTTTTCACCGAAGTCAACGACGCCTTCGTTCAGCTCTCGGGTTATGGGACCGAAGAGGTCATCGGGAAAACGGCAAGCGAGCTGCGCCTGTGGGATGACATCGCCGCCCGGCGAGCGATGGAAAAGAAATTGACCGACAATGCGCCGCTCCGCGATGAAGCCTTGCGCATGAAGCAGAAGGATGGCTCGCTGGCTGATTGCCTGGTGTCTGCCGAGCGTGTGGAGATCAACGACCAGCAATGCGTCATCTGGTCGTTGCAGGACGTCACCGAGCGCAGGCGCAGCGAAGCGGAACTGATCGAAGCCATCGAAAGCGTGATGACCGACACGTCGTGGTTCAGCCGTTCCATCGTCGACCGGCTTGCAACCTTGCGGCAGGTCTCGAACGGCAAGGGCTCCACGGCGCAGCTCCTCGATCTCAGCGAGCGGGAGAGGGAAGTGCTTGCTTTGATCTGCCGTGGCCAGAGCGATGCCGAGATGAGCGAGACGCTGCATCTTTCCAGAAATACGATCCGCAACCACGTCGCATCGCTCTACGCGAAGATCGGCGTTAACAGGCGCTCGGCCGTTGTCATATGGGCGAGGGAGCGCGGTTTCACCGGCATGTCGGCATCGGCGAAGGTTCGAAAATAGGCCAAAGGCAGCCTCGTTCGGGCTCCATCGGAACGCCCCGCTTAAGAATCGGCATTGCAGGCCTCAAAAAGGCTAATTTGTACTAGCGCCAATAGTATTTTCCGCTCTGAAAGCCCATGCCGCCCCGCCCTACTTCCTTGTTCATGGCTTCGGTCAAAACCGAGGCCGCTGCTTTTGAACAAGCTAGGAGACAAGACCATGGATAAGAACCGTATCAAGGGTGCAGCCAAGGAAGTAAGCGGCTCCATCAAGGAGGCCGCGGGCAAGCTGACCGGCAACGACCAGCTCAGAGCCGAAGGCGCTGCCGAAAAGGTCGAAGGAAAAATCCAGGCCAAGGTCGGCAAGGCCAAGGACGCCATCAAGGATGCGCTTCGCTAAGAAGCGCGCGTCCGCTCTTGCGATCCCCGAGGCGTCCCGATGCTCTTTCTGGCCAAGCTTTCATCGCTAACGGCGTCGTCCGATAGCTGCGCGACCTGCGCAGCTATCCGGTGCCTGATTGCCTATGCCGATGGGCTCGAAGACTCGCATATCGAGGTTGCCAGCGTCGAGGGCACGATTGTCCTTTCGGGCATCGCATCATCAGACGAAGCGCGTGAGCGGGCGCTCGGGATTGCCGGCGAATATGCCGGCATTCGCATCATCAACAATATCGCCCTCAGCACCGATGAAGGATCGTCAGATCAGTCCGAGATCAGTGTCTAGGCATAGGGCGCAGGCCGACCTCACGGCCGCGCTCAATTTCCGCAAGGAGACATCATGAACAAAACCATTATCGCGGCTGCGGCCATTTCCGTTGCCTTTGGTTCTGCAGCTTCCGCTGCCAGCACGCATCATCATCCCAAAAAGCACCCGGCGCAGGTCGCGTCCGAGCCTAAGGAACGCCTGGGAACGCTCTCCTGCGAGGTTGCCGGCGGCGTCGGCATGCTCATCGGTTCCAGCAAGACGGTCAGCTGCACCTTCAAGCAGAGCTCTGGCAAACTGGAGCGCTACACCGGAACTATCGGTAAGCTCGGCATCGATATCGGGATTACCGGCAAGTCCTATCTGAGCTGGGTCGTGGTCAACACTGCGCCTGCTCGCATCGGTGACGGCGCTCTTGCCGGTACCTATGTCGGCGCCTCCGCGGGCGCTTCCGTCGGCCTCGGGCTTGGCGCGAACGTCCTGATCGGCGGCAACTCGAAGAACTTTGCCCTGCAGCCACTGAGCGCCGAGGCCGGAACCGGCCTTAACGTCGCGGCGGGTGTTTCGCGTCTGCAGTTGAGCCCGGCTCGCTGACAAGCGATCGACACCGGCGCCCGCCATCCGGTCGCGCGCCGTTGTCATTCCCCGCATGTCCATTGTGATCTTCAAAATCGGCGGACCAGCGCAAGCGGCCCGCTCCCATAAACGCGTCGCGAGGTTAGTCCCGTGAGTGAATCCATGAGCTATAACACCAGTTATCCAACATCCGCAGATATGCCGTTCATGCGGCGAACATCTTGGGGCGCGATCCTTGCGGCCAGCGCCATCGCCCTTGCCGTTCAGATCGTGCTGAACCTCCTCGGCGTCGGTATCGGCGCTGCAATCGTCAACCCAAGCAACAGCCAGAGCGCGCCCGGTCTCGCCGCCTCGATTTCCGGGGCAGCCTGGTTCATCGTGTCGGGCCTGCTGGCGGCTTTCGTCGGCGGCTATGTCGCGAGCCGTCTTTCCGGGACTATATCGACCGCCGTCGGGGTCCTGCATGGGATCGCCGCCTGGGCCGTATCGACCCTGATCGTCGTCTATCTCTTGACCACATCTGTCGGTGCAGTGGTAGGCGGTGCCTTCAACGGCGCCACGGAACTGTTGTCAGGCGCGGGCAAGACCGTTCAAACTGCTGCAGTCAGCGCGGCCCCCGCCATTGGCAATATGCCCAATCCGATGGATGCGATCGAGCAGCAGATCCGCGACACCGGCAATGATCCGCAGGCACTGCGTCAGGCAGCGATTTCGTCCGTCCAGGCCGTACTCACCGGCGACCCCGCGAAGGCCGACGAAGCCCGCACCCGTGCCGCCGACGCTTTGGCGCGTGCCCAGAATATTCCGGCGGATCAAGCGAAGAATGAGGTAGCTCAATACGAGCAGCAATATCACCAGGCCGTCGATGCAGCCAAGGCAAAGGCTATTCAGGCAGCTTCCGTCACGGCAAAAATCGTTTCGACGGGTGCCTTCGTCGCCTGCATCTCTCTCGTTCTTGCGATCGCCGCTTCCTGGATCGGTGCGGCCTGGGCCGCGGCGTCCAACCGCAATCAATATTAGCCACGAGAAAGCTATTACGCAGCAGCATCCTGTAAAGTGACAGGACGATCCGGACGCGGCCTGAAACCGGCCGCGTCCGAATGTTTTTCTACTTCACATCAGGCGATGTCGAAGCGGTCGGCGTTCATCACCTTGGTCCAGGCAGCCACGAAGTCGCGTACGAACTTCTGGGTGGCGTCACCCTGGCCGTAGACTTCGGCGATAGCGCGCAGCTGCGAGTTGGAGCCGAAGACGAGGTCGGCGCGCGTGGCGGTCCACTTGACTTCGCCGGTTGCGCGGTCGCGTCCTTCGAACACGTCCTTTGCATCCGAAACGGCCTTCCACTCCGTGCCCATGTCGAGCAGGTTGACGAAGAAGTCGTTGGTCAGCGTTTCCGGACGCTTGGTGAAGACGCCATGCTGGGTCTGGCCGGCATTGGCGTTCAGCGCACGCAGGCCGCCGAGGAGGACCGTCATTTCAGGCGCAGTCAGCGTCAGCAGCTGGGCCTTGTCGATCAGCAGCTCTTCCGACGAGACCGTGTAGGCACGCTTCTGATAGTTGCGGAAGCCATCGGCGATCGGCTCGAGAACGGCAAAGGCTTCTACGTCGGTCTGTTCCTGCGATGCATCGGTACGGCCCGGTGCGAAGGGAACGACCACATCGTGGCCGGCCTTCTTCGCAGCCTGTTCGACGGCAACGGAGCCGCCGAGGACGATCAGATCGGCCAGAGAAACCTGCTTGCCGCCGGTATGGGCATCGTTGAACTTCTTCTGGATGCCTTCGAGCGTGCTGAGCACGGAAGCGAGCTGGGCCGGCTGGTTGGCCTCCCAATCCTTCTGCGGCGCAAGACGAATGCGAGCGCCATTGGCACCGCCACGCTTGTCGGAACCGCGGAAGGTCGATGCGGAAGCCCAGGCTGTCGAAACCAGCTGCGGGATGGTGAGGCCCGAGGCTGCGATCTCGCCCTTCAGCGCGTCGATATCGTTGGCGTCGATCAGAGCGTGATTGGCTGCCGGGATCGGATCCTGCCAGATGAGCTCTTCCGTCGGAACTTCCGGGCCGAGATAGCGGGCGTGCGGGCCCATGTCGCGGTGCGTCAGCTTGAACCAGGCGCGGGCAAAGGCGTCAGCAAAGGCGTCCGGGTTCTCGAAGAAGTGCCGCGAGATCTTCTCATAGGCCGGGTCGAGGCGCAGAGCGAGGTCGGACGTCAGCATGGCCGGCGCGTGACGCTTGGAGCTGTCGTGTGCGTCCGGCACAGAGTTGGCGCCTGCGCCATGCTTCGGGGTCCACTGGTGTGCACCGGCCGGGCTCTTTGTCAGTTCCCAATCGTAGCCGAACAGGTTCCAGAAGAAGTTGTTGCTCCACTTGGTCGGCGTCGAGGTCCAGGTCACTTCCAGACCGCTGCCGATGGTGTCGCCGCCCTTGCCGCTGCGGAAGCTGTTCTTCCAGCCGAGGCCCTGTTCTTCAATGCCGGCTGCTTCCGGCTCCGGGCCGACATGGGCGGCATCGCCGGCACCATGCGTCTTGCCGAAGGTGTGGCCACCGGCGATGAGGGCGACGGTTTCTTCGTCGTTCATGGCCATGCGGGCGAAGGTTTCGCGAATGTCGCGGGCCGAAGCGATCGGGTCCGGATTGCCGTTAGGGCCTTCCGGATTGACGTAGATGAGGCCCATCTGCACGGCTGCGAGCGGGTTTTCCAGATCGCGGTCGCCGGTGTAGCGCTTGTCGGCAAGCCAGGTGTCTTCTGCGCCCCAGTAGATGTCTTCTTCCGGTTCCCAGACGTCCTCACGGCCGCCGCCGAAGCCAAAGGTCTTGAAGCCCATGGATTCCAGCGCGACGTTACCGGTCAGGATCAACAGGTCGGCCCAGGAGATGCTGTTGCCGTATTTCTGCTTGATCGGCCAGAGCAGGCGGCGTGCCTTGTCGAGGTTGACGTTGTCCGGCCAGCTGTTGAGCGGCGCAAAGCGCTGCGTGCCCGACGATGCGCCGCCGCGGCCATCGGCTGTGCGGTAGGTGCCGGCGCTATGCCATGCCATACGGATGAAGAGCGGGCCGTAATGACCGAAGTCGGCCGGCCACCACTCCTGCGAATCCGTCATCAGCGCGGTGAGGTCCTTCTTCAGGGCCTCGAGGTCGAGCTTCTTGAATTCCTCGGCGTAGTTGAATGTCTTGCCCATCGGGCTGGACAGTGCGGAATTCTGGTGAAGAATCTTGAGGTTCAGCTGGTTCGGCCACCAGTCACGGTTCGATCTGGCCGACACGGTCGTGTTGCCGTGCGGAAACGGACACTTGCCAGCGCCTTCGACTTTATTGTCCATAATTTTCTCCCTTGTAATGGCTTGAAGCATACTGCCCTGAAGGTGTCGTCACCCCTTGGGAAGCAGTTCGGTTTCGCGTCTGGCGCAATGACGACATGTCACGCGCGTGGAATCTCTAACTATTCTGACCTCCCGCGAAGCGGGCCGTCCGGAGGCAAATCATATTTGGCGCCTGGCATTTCAACCGGTCCAGGGCATCAATCAACCACCGCAGTCAATGCTCTCAATGTGAGCGTCGTGTGACATCGCGGCGGCATTTCATTTCCGGCGTGCGCACTATAGTCAAGCCGTTCCATTAATTTAAGTTGGATTTCCTGATCGACGCTATAAGATGAGCTTATGACAAATCTCACCCTCAAACAGCTTCGGTATTTCGAGGCCTTGGCAAAGCACGGTCACTTCGGGCGGGCGGCGGATGTCTGCGCGATCTCCCAGCCAGCCCTGTCGATGCAGATCAAGGAACTGGAGGAGCAGCTCGGGACCGATCTGTTCGAAAGAGGTGCGCGGCAGGTTCGCCTCACCAATTTCGGAGAGGCGTTTGCCGTGCGTGTCCGTGAGATTCTGCGCTCGGTGGATGAGCTGGGAGATCTGGCGCGCGCTTCACGAAACCAGCCCGTCGGGCGGCTGCGGATCGGCGTGATCCCGACGGTCGCGCCTTATCTGCTGCCCACCATCATCGGTAACCTCACCAGCATGTATGATGGGCTTGATATTCATGTGCGCGAGACGCTGACCTCAAAACTTGTGGAGGAGCTGGCGGAAGGAAGGCTTGACACGGCCATCGTTGCCCTGCCCGTATCCGAGCCCTCGCTGACGGAGGTGGCGCTGTTTGCGGAAAACTTCGTGCTGGTGCGGCCAAGCGAGGATGAAGGCAAGCCGGTACCCAATCGAGAGGCGCTGCGCGAGATGCGATTGCTGCTGCTGGAAGAGGGGCATTGTTTCCGCGACCAGGCTTTGTCGTTCTGTAGCATTCAGTCGGCGCTGCCGCGGGAGCTTATGGACGGCAGCTCGCTATCGACGTTGGTGCAAATGGTTAGCGCCGGCATCGGTGTCACTTTGATACCGGAGATGGCAGTGGCGGTGGAGACTCGTTCCGCCTCGGTATCTGCTGTCCGTTTCCAAAGCCCGCAGCCGTCGCGCACGATCGGCATGATCTGGCGCAAGACGAGCCCCCTGGCCAAGCAGCTCATGCGGATCTCCGAGGTCGTTCGCCAATCGGCTGATGCCGTGCGCGAACAGCACGATTCGATGTGGCGTGCGCAGGATTTCGAATTCGACGATCGGAGGCGGTCGCCCGCTTCTCGTTACCGTGACGGCAATTTCGCGGAGGGTAAGGGGAGTGATTCCGCTTCGAAATAGCAGGACCCATGGGTGGGAGCGAGACCTTGTCCACAGACGAAGGAATTTCAAACGATTAAAGTAATTTTAATCGTTTAAATTTTTTAATACCTTGATTTACAAAGAATCTCTTCCATGTCATGCCAATATCGCATGGCAATGGAGGTCGTGATGCAAGAGTTCGAAAACGTAAGAAATGAAATTCCTACGTATGTGATTGATCGTCTCGAGAGCGAATGGCGGATGGTACAGCCTCAGGACCCGCAGCTGAAGGCCGGCCTGCAAACGGCGCGCCCCGAAAACACCGCGCCTGCCGCATCTGACAGCCTCGGTTCCCTGGATAAGTGACGGGTCTTGAGGGCTCGGCCTCCGCCGTGCCCTGACACGGCGAGATCTTCGGACGGCGCTTGGCGCCAGCATGCCTTACAAATATCTCACAGCGAAATTCGGATCAGCCCTGACCATGGTCAGGGCTGCCGGCTCGTTGTTCGGGTATGGGCAGGCGCCTGTGCTTCTGCCTAGGCGTCGAGGTAGCGTTCGGTCAGACGTGCCCACATGGCGGCGCCGACGGTGAGGCTCTCGTCGGCGAAGTCATATTTTGCGCTGTGCAGTATCGGCGAATTGACGCCGTTGCCGAGGCGCAGGAAGCTGCCGGGCTTGTGCTCCAGGAAGTAAGAAAAATCTTCGCTGCCGGGGATGAGATTGCATGTGGTGACCTTGTCTGCGCCGACAAGCTCTTCCGCAACCGTGCGCGCGAAAGCGGTTTCCGCCTCGGAATTGACGACGACCGGATAGCCACGGATGTAATCTATCTCGGCGCTGGCGCCGTAACCTTCTGTGACGGATTGAACCAGTGTGCGGATGCGAGTTTCGAGCAATCCGCGTATCGTCGGATCGAAGGAGCGGATGCTGAGCAGCATCTTCGCGCTTTCGGGGATGACGTTTGACGCCTCACCGGCATGGATGGAGCCGACGGTGACGACGGCTGTCTGTGTCGGGTCGATGCTGCGGGAGACGATCGTCTGCAGGCTCATGACGAGATTGCAGGCCACAACGATCGGATCGACCGTCAGGTGCGGACGGGAGGCATGGCCGCCCTTGCCAATAATCGTGATCTCGGCGGTATCGGCCGCTGCCATCAGCGGGCCGGACCGCATCAGCCATGAGCCCTCCGCGGCGCCGGGATGATTGTGCAGGCCGAAGATGACGTCGAAGGGAAAGCGCTCGAACAAGCCGTCATTGATCATGGCCTGGGCGCCACTTGGGGCGCCGCCTTCCTCGGCCGGCTGGAAGATCAGGTTGACGGTGCCATTGAAGCGGCGGGTGCGAGCGAGATATTCGGCCGCCCCCAACAGCATCGTCGTGTGGCCGTCATGGCCGCAGGCATGCATCTTTCCTGGTGCTTTGCTAGCATAGGGGCGACCCGTCTGCTCGGCGATCGGCAGGGCGTCCATATCGGCGCGGATGGCGATGCTCTTCTTGCCGGCCCCAACGGTAAGGCGCGCGACGACGCCATGGCCGCCGACATTGCGCGTCACCTCGTAACCCCAGCCTTCCAGCTTCTCGGCGACGAAGCGGGCTGTCTCCGCCTCCTCATAGGAAAGCTCGGGATTGGCATGCAGATGCTGCCGGATGCCGGTCAATTCGGCCTTCATCGGTTCGAAATCCGAAAGGCGGGCGAAATCGTTGTCGAGGGTCATGGCCATTCCAGTGGTTTGCTTGCGTGGGGGCGCGTCAAAAAAGGTCGAATGCTGTCGCGCTAGATGAAGCGCGACAGGAAGCTTCTGGTGCGGGGATGCTGCGGGTTGCCGATCACATTCTCCGGCTTGCCCTCTTCGACGATCTTGCCGCCATCCATGAAGACGACCCGGTCGGCCGCTTCGCGGGCAAAGCCGATCTCGTGGGTGACGACGATCATCGTCAGGCCCTGCTTGGCGAGGTCGCGCATGGTGGCGAGCACTTCGCCGACGAGTTCCGGATCGAGCGCCGAGGTCGGCTCGTCGAACAGCATCAGCTTGGGCTTTATCGCCAAGGCCCGGGCAATTGCCACGCGCTGCTGCTGGCCGCCGGATAGCTGCCGAGGGTAATTGTCTGCCTTGGCCGAAAGACCGACACGGTCGAGCAGCGCCCGCGCATTATCCGTCGCCTGTTTGCGGCTTTCGCCGTGAATGCCGACCGGCGCTTCGATGATGTTCTGCAGCGCCGTCATATGCGGATAGAGATTGAACTGCTGGAACACCATGCCGATCTTGCGCCGCTGCAGGGCGATCGCGTGACCGGAAAGCTGCACGAGGCGGCCCCTGTTCATGCGATAGCCGATCTGCTCGCCATCCACCTCGATCGAGCCGCGATTGATGGATTCGAGGTGGTTGATACAGCGCAGAAAGGTGGATTTGCCGGAGCCAGAGGGGCCGAGGATGACGACCACTTCGCCCGGCGCGACATCGAGATCGATGCCCTTCAGCACTTCGAGATGTTCGAAGGACTTGTGGACATTGCGGGCGCGCACGAGCGGCGGCAGGTTGACGTGGGCGTTCATTGGCCTGCCTCCTGTGCGGGCACCAGGGCGGGCGCATCTTCCTTCATGGCTTTTACTGTGCCGGTGCGGCGGTCGCTGCGGCTATAATGGCGCTCGATATAGCTCTGGCCGATGTTCAGCACCGAGGTGATCAGCAGATACCAGATGACGGCGACGAGCAGCATCGGCACGACTTCGAAGGTGCGATTGTAGATCGACTGCACGGAATAGAGCAGGTCGGCCATGGCGATGACGCTGACGAGCGAGGTCGCCTTGATCATGCTGATGAGCTGGTTGCCCGTGGGCGGCACGATGGAGCGCATCGCCTGCGGGATGATGATGCGGCGGAGCGCGCGGGCTCGCGTCATGCCGAAGGCCTCGGCCGTTTCGAACTGGCCTCTTTCGACCGAAAGCAGGCCGCCTCGGATGATCTCCGCCATATAGGCGGCTTCATTCAGCGCAAGGCCGGCGATGGCTGCGGTCATCGGGCTGATGACGGAATTCGTGTCCCAGCTGACGAAGGTCGGGCCGAAGGGAATACCGATCGAAAGTGTCGGGAAAAGCGTCGAGAGATTGTACCAGAAGATCAGCTGCACGAGCAGCGGCGTGCCGCGGAAGAACCAGATGAATAGCGAGGCAAGCGAGCTTGCCAGCGTATCCTTCGACATGCGGGCGACCGCCAGGAGCAGGCCGAGCACGATGCCGAACGCCATGGCGACGACAGTCAGGCCAAGCGAGACATACAGGCCGCTGATGACGACTGGATCGAAGAAATACTGGCCGACGACATGCCAGCCGAAGTTCTCGTTGTTGGCGACCGACCAGGCGAAATAGGCCGCAATCGCAAGTGTCACGACCCAGGCTGCCACGCGGCCCTTCGGGAACGGTTTGTGGGCATTCGCCACATCCCGCTCGGCCGCATCGCCGGAGGGCGATGCGATATCTCCGGTATTCGTGCTCATTTCGGCAACGTCCCGCCAAGGTTGATACCGGGTTCCTTGATCATGTTGTTCTCAAGGCCCCATTTCTTCATGATGGCGGCATAGGTGCCATTATCAATCAAAACCTTAACGGCGTCCTTGAGAATAGGTCCGAGCGGCGAGCCCTTCGGCACAACGGCGCCTTGATAGAGATCCTCGAAGCCGTTCTTCTGGCCGACGCCGGTCAGTTCCAGCTGGCCGTTTGCCTGCGACACGAAATAGGTGAGCGGTGCTTGCGACGAGAAGAAGGCGTCGGAACGCTTGGAGCGAACAGCGAGGATCGAGCTCGGCTGATCAGTGAAGGACTGGACTTCGATCGCGCCCTTGCCGTCGGTCTTGCACTTTTCCGCCTGGACCTGGATCACCTTTTCCGCCGAGCCGCCGGCCATAACGGCGATGCGCTGGCCGCAGGCGCTATCGAGCGAGGTAATGGCTTTCGGATTTCCCTTCTGGACGGCGAAGACGACGAATTCCTGCACCCAGTCGACGAAATCATTGGCCTCCTCGCGGCTCTTGAAATCGCCGATCGGGCCGAAGGCGAACTGGTAGCGGCCGGAATTGATGCCTGCGAGGATTGCCGGCAGGCCGCTGACGCTTTCGTGCTCGATCTTCACGCCAAGGATCTCGCCGATGGCGTCGGTCAGATCGGCGCTGGCGCCGGTGAGCTTGGTGCCGGTGACGATCTCATATGGAGGAAATGAGCCATTGTTGACAGAGATCATCTTGCCCGATGTGCGCAGGGCTTCCGGCAGCTTGGCGTGCAGATCGGCGTTGACCGAGAGTTTCGGCAGGCTGGCGTCTTGCGCGAAGGCCGAACCCGAGATCATCAGGCCTGCCACGGCAAGGTAGGTCATTTTCTTTAGCGACATATGCGTTCCCCTTTTTTTGCTTTGCATTTCTGAGTTTTAGTCGATGGTTACCTGGCGCTCGTCCGGCTGCCATCGACGTCGAACGGAAAGAGTTCTTCCGGCGTCATCAACCGCGGCAGGATGCCCTGGATGTGCAGCTCGCCGGCGAAGTCTGCGATCATCTTGCGATTGGCCGCAAAGCCGCTTGCATCCCAGCCCTCCGGCAGCTCGGCCGCCGATTTCAGCAATTCGTCGAGCATGAAGGGCGTGGTATCGGCATATTTGCGCCGTTTGCTGAGCCAGACACGCTGCGATTCATCGATCAGGGCGCTCAGCTCGGCAATGACCCAGGGATGCTCGGCGACGATTTCCGCCTTCAATCCGATCAGGTGCATACCCGGTACATAGCCCACATCCTCGAAATAGCGACGTTCGGCGCTGCGGAAATCGGAAAGGAGCTGGCGGAAGGCAGAGCCGCCGGCGAAATAGCCGTCCGGCATGAAGGGTGTGAAGATCGCGTCGAGGCCGCCTTCCTTCAGGAGGTCGACCATCGGCCTTTCGCCGGGCGCTGCCTCGATGCGGCCAGGGCGGCCGAAGCCGTCGAGACGGTCGGTGATCGGATGGGCTTCAGTGAGGCGACCGGCATACCACATGGCATCCTCGACGCCGACACCTTCGCGGCGGAGTGCGGCGCGCGTCCAGGTATTGCCGGAGTCGCGCCAGCCGGTGACGCCGATGCGCTTTCCGGCCAGCTGCGCAAAGCTCGTGATCGGGCTGTCCTTGGCCGTGATGACGCAGCGGTGGCGGAAGCCGCGCATGATGAAATTCGGAATGCCAACGACGCTCTCGTCGCCGTCGATGCGCAATTGCGTGTAGCGGCTGAACGAGGTTTCGGCGGCGTCATAGGCATCGCTCTTGCCGACATGCGAGATGAGCGTGCCGACCCGATCCACCTTCAGGTCGAGCTTGGGGGAGGAGACGTCTCCCAGGACCAGCGGCGTCATGTAGTCCCAGTCACGAAGGGCAAGGCGAAGAGTAAGGGGCATGAATATTCACTCGCGAGAAAACTTGTTTTCACAATGGTTAAATGTTCAATATGGGTCGATCAAATGTTATTACGTTATTGAACATTAAAAGATGGCGCGGAAATGAGCGAAAATCGGGATGCGAAGTGGTTTGCCGAAAAATTGAACGATCGGACGATTCGCGGAATCGCGATCGAAACCAGTGCGTTGATCCGCGCCGGCGCGCTTCCTGTCGGCACCAAGCTGCCGCCGATCCGCGATCTGGCCTTTGCGCTCGGCATCAGCCCGGCAACGCTGTCCGAGGCGTGGAGCGAGCTCCGGCGACAAAAGATCATCAGCGGTCGCGGCAGAAACGGTACATGGGTTAGTGGTGATCGTTTCGTTGCCAAGCCGGCCCGTCTCGCAAGCGTCGGCGACTATGGCGACGGTGCATTGAACCTGACGGCAGCCGTTCCCGATGTCCGGCTGTTGCCGAAGCTGGAGGCGGCAATGACCTATGGGGCTTCGGCCGAGAGCCTCAACAGCTATGAGCGCAGCCGTATCCTGCCGGAGCTGGAGGAAGAGGTCAGGAAGAGCTGGCCCTATGGGCCTGAAGCCTTCCTTGCAACCAATGGTGGCTATAATGCCGTCTATACGCTGATCAATGCTCTCGTCATGCCGGGCGCTTCCGTCGCCATCGAAGACCCAACAGGCATGCGACTACTGGATATTCTGGAGGATCGCGGCGCCCGCATCATTCCGGTAAAATGCGACGAGGAGGGGCCGCTGCCATCGGCGCTGGAGGAGGCGTTGAAATACCGCCCGGTCGCCTTCATCTTTCAGCCGCGCATCCATTCCGTCACCGGCCAGAGCGTCAGCCCAGCACGTATGGCAAGGCTTGCCGAGATTCTTCGCGACAAGGATACGCTGATCGTCGAAGACGATGGTGTTGCCGATATCTCGACGGCGCCGCGCCATTCGATGGGACATCTCTTCCCCGACCGTGTCATCCATATTCTCTCGTTTTCGAAGACGCACGGCCCGGATCTGCGCCTTGCGGTGCTGTCGAGCTCGCGCGCGATCATCGACCAGATCCAATCCTATCGCAGCTTCAGTTCCGGCTGGACCAGCCGTATCCTGCAGGCCGCCGCCGCCTGGCTGCTGCGCGATCCCGCGACGGCGGCTTGTCTGGACCATGCCCGCAAAATATATCGGGAGCGTCGCGATGGCCTGATCGAGGCGCTCGGCGAACGGGGTGTGATGGCACAGCATGGAGGCGGCCTATGCGCCTGGATACCGGTTTCCTCAGAACCTTTCGCGATAGTCACGCTTGCTGCGCGCGGTATCGCCGTGCATCCGGGTGCCAAGTTCTCCATTCTGAGCAGCAGCCACTTGCGCGTCGCAACCGCCAATCTCTCGGAGCGTCGCGATGAGGTCGCGGACGCCGTCGCGCTGGCCGCCGTCCATACCTGACCGGCCGGCGGCTATTCGCCGGGCGCGTTCGCGCTTACCGTCTTGCTCTCGCTTTTCCAGGATGACGCATATCGGACGAGCACGGTCGCCAACTGCGCCGTGACAAATGCGATGATCGAGATGAGGACGAGATAGAGGGGAACATAGACGAGAGGCTGTGACTGCTGCATCTCGCGGAAGACATGGCCATAGATCTCGGTAAAACCGCGATGGCACATGTAGATCGGGTAGGAGAGATAGCCGAGGAAAATGCCGATCCGCTGCAGCCTTGCCGGGAGCTCAAGCATCGTGCCCGCGAGGACGATAAGCGGCGAGATCAGGACGCAGAATATCAGCGCATATTTCAGCGAATAGGTCGGCAGGAACAGCAGAATGCAGATCGCCGCAATCGGCAGGATGGCCGCATAGGTGTTAGCGGTCCGCCCAAGCGTGGAATTGCTCCGCAGCCGGTAGATGATCATGCCGAGGGTGAAGGAGAAAAGCACCCGGGAAAGCCCGCCGTCGACGGAGTGCCATTCCCAGCCGAGGTCGAGCGACTTGTGAAAGAAGACCGAAGCGATCAAAGCCAGCAGCGAAATAACGGCGACGACAACGAGGCTCCGGGTTTTCAGTCTGAAAAGGACAAGCGCGAATATCAGGTTCGCCAGCAACTCCCAGAACAGCGACCAGGCCGGCCCGTTCAAGGGATAGAGTGGCCAGAGGTCGCCGGCCGATCGCGTGAGGAAGCTCGGCGAAGGCAGCATGAATATGGTCGAAAGAATGCTTGCGCCAAGATCGGCTCGCCCAACGCCCGATCCCTGCCAATGCAGCAGCAACTGGATAAGGCCATAGACGCTGCCGATCAGGAAGAGTGGATAGAGCCGCGTGTATCGGGCCTTCATGAAGGCCAGCACGGTCATGCCGCCGGCAAGCTTCTCGCCATAGGCCCGGGCGATGACGAAACCGCTGAGGACGAAGAAGAAGTCAACGGCGACATAGGCCGACGGCGCATAGGGCCTGTCGAGATGGTATACCACGACGGCCAGTGCCGCGAGGCCACGCATGGCATCGAGTGCGGCATATCTATGTTTCGGTGCGTCAGCCATCATTGGGCGAGACCTCGTTGAGCGAAGATGACGCGCTGCCCTATCCGGCAGCGCGGGCACCGAAGAACTCGTTTCGCAGGTTGCGATCGAGTGGGCGGACACGCGACAGATTGCCCAGCAGCTGACGTGGATGGCGCAGCACCGACGGGTTCAGGAAATGGGTCCGGAGGAGATTGGAGGACTTGCTATGGGCGCCGCTATGCCCGACGCGATAGATTGCGCCGCGAAATGGAAGCGATGCTAGCGGATGACCTGCCTCGGCGAGCATCTTGCCGATGCGCACATGGCTGCCCAGCATCGACTTGATGTAGTCGATATCGGCTTCCTCGAAACTTGCCGGCAGCCGGTAGAGGTCCGATCGGATGATCAGCGACGTGCCGCAGTAATTGGCGAAGTCATTGTGGTGCAGCAGTAGCCGGCCGCCTTCGTTCCAGAGATAGCCGCGGTCGATCTTCCAGCCATTGGCATCGCTGTTCTTTCCAGCAAATTCGACGATACCGGCGCTGACGAAATCGTCGTCGTCGACAATCATGAAGAAGCGTGTGTCGCGGGCAGATAGCATGCCGGCCAGCACCCGCCGGCCCTTGTCCAGGCGGAAGGCGTCATAGACCTTTTCGCGATCGGCAGCATTGATATCGTGCAGCAGGTTCGGCGGAAAGGTCACCCGCGCGACCGAGAATTTCGGTGGCAGATCGGGCAGATCGGCGCCTTCATTGGCGACGATCACGGCGCGCCAGTCGCCGTTGGATTGCCCGGAGATAGAGGCTATCGTTTGCGATAGCCTGCTTTTCAACGAAGGCCAATCATTGGAATTGGCCTGATGACGAACAGGAATAATGAACGTAACCAGTGTCATAAACGCGCCCTTTCTGACAGTTGGTATTTTCATCGCTGGGATCGAAGGGGCGCCGTGGGGGACGGGCCCTTTCTATCCATTGTTTGCGATGGCAGTGATTATGCCTTTGCGCGACGACCTTGCAGCGTCGTGCGCACCAGGAAGAGGATCCTTTCTCTGCATAGAAGGAAGATGAGAGCTGAATAGGTGAGGCCGCCGACCAGTATTTCGCAGATCAGCCGGACGGCAAGGGAGGAGTCGCTGAGGGCAGACGATGTTGCCAGCACCACCACGAGCATTCCGAGATAAGCGGCTATCGGCCTCAGGAACTGGCCGAAATATTCGGGGATGCTGAGCCCGATCAATTTTGAGACCATCCAGAGCGTCAGCGGCCATAGCATGATGACGCCGAGCATGAGCCCGAAGACAACAGTCGCCACGCCGTATTCGTAAAGAAAAAATACTGTGAGGATGGCAACGATATTGCGCACCAGCTGATAGTAGAACCACCAGTCGGACTTGCCCTGGCTCGTTATCAGCGAGGCCTGGATGACGCCGATGCCGGCCATCAGGCCGATCACGCAGAAGAAACGCACCGGCCAGATCGCCGCCGTCCAGTGTGGGCCGAAGATCAACGGTATGGCGTCATCGGCAACAGCCGCGAGTCCCATGAAAGCCGGAAACGAAATCAACGAGCAGCCGAAGGTCGCCATGAGGAAGGCTTCGCGGACCTTTTTCTGGTCGTGCTGCAGCGAGGAGAGCAGGACATGGCTCACCGACGTCAAGCCGCCGGCGACGACGTTGTTGAGCATTTCGTAGAGACGGCGCGCGAAGTTATAGATACCGAGCGCGGCCGGGCTCACCAGGGTGCCAATGATCAGCTGATCGAGGTTCATGGTCTGCAGGAAGCGGTTGCCGGACGCGAAGACGCCGTAGCGGAGCAGTTCGCGCAGGCTTGAGAGCTTGATCCTGACGCCAGGGAGCCACCTGGCGCCCCAGAAGGCGGCCACGCAGGCTGCGGCCGGTGCCGCAATCTGGGCGATCGCCAGGGCCCATAGGCCAAAGCCGGCAAATATCAGCGACAGGCAGATGGTGGCCGATACGAAGGTGGCAATCGCGGTGCGCACGGCGGCGAGATGGAAGGACATCGTCCGCCCGATCAAGGCGTTGGGAACGATGATCATCATGTCGAAGAAGATCTTCAATCCGATGATCATCAGCAGGCTGACGATCTCGTCATGGCCGACCCAATGGGCAAGCGTCGGGGAAAGGAGGAAGAGTGCGGCATAGAGGATCGCCGCCGAGAAGAAGGACAGCCAGAAAACGGTATCGAGATGGCTGCGGCGGATGGATTTCTGCTGGATCAGCGCTTCGCCGAAAGCGGTTGGGCCAAAGCCGGCCGTAAAACTGACAATAGCGAAGGCGAGCGCCACCAGGCCGAAATCCTGCGGCAGAAGAAAACGCGAAGTGACGACAAAGACGAGACTGTTGAGCGCTGTCGGGATCAACGTATCGAGCGCCGACCAGAATGCACCTCTCAATGCGGCCCGCGATCGGTTTTCGCTCAGATGTTCAAAGACGATTTCATCCGCTTCGGAAGCCAGCAACCGCATACCTCGCCTTTTAGATTTTCAACTGGCGCAGGCGTCTCCCGACGCCGGCCAGTTGCCGCGCCGTCATCTTTCGATAGAGCCGAGCGGCACACTGGAGGCTTGATCTAGGCCAGGCTTTCGATTTGTCTAGGGATGATTATTGCATTGCAACATTACGTTGCTGAAAAGCTGCTGCGATCGAAGTAAGCGCGGAAGATCGGGCGCTTTCGAAGTCATTGGGCGGCAGAGCGAACCTTTGGCGCATCGTCCCATTCGATATCGGACGCCAATTCCACCTCGTTGGAGAGCTCGTCCATGACATAGAGATAGCCGTCCAGCATGTCGCAGGCGCGTTCATTGGCGCCGATCTTCGCTTCAGTTTCACCGATCGCGGTGGCAATCGCCTTGATGCGGGCGCGCAGCATATGGCCAACGACATCCTTGCCGGAGGGCTTGCCGAGGCGGTCGAGATGAAGGCTGATGCGGCTGGAGTGCCGTTCCAGCTCGCTTTTGCTGAAATGCGCCTTGCGGATCTCCTCGAGCAGAGCCGCGCGCATCTTGGCAACCGGATCGAATGTACCTGGTTCGCGTTCGTCGAGAACCATGTCGGTAATAAGCTTCTCGATGGCAACCAGCGCCTGCAGGTCGACGGCGTCGGTCAATTCGACATCATAGCCAGTATCGTCGAAGACCTTGCGGCGCACGGGGTCCAGAAGCAGCTCGTAGGCTTTCTGCAAACGCGAGAAGGCCTCGGTGTCGCCGCCGGAGTCGGGATGAGCGGCCTTGGCCCGTTTGCGATAGGCAGCCTTAATCTGCTCTTCGCTCGCGTCGCGTTCAACGCCGAGAATATCGTATGGATCAGTCACTCCAACTCCTGCCGCCGCTTAATCCTGTTGGGGGTCGAAGCCCCTTGCCGCTTATTTCACCGGCAGGCAAGAGGCTCGCCGTCGGCTCTTTCCTATCCGTCCACGACGTCTTTGTACCATCACAACGGCAGAGTTTGGACAAAAACGATCATGTGTCAAAGGTGAAGTGTCTCTTCTGTGGAAATTGATCGCCCTAGATCGTCCTGTCGAAGAAGACGGTCGTGCGTGCCTGTTTCAGCCGATAAAGCTGGGCCGGGCGGTTGCTGGCGCGGCGCATTTCTCCCTCGATGGGCTCGATGAAATCCACCTCCGCCATGCGCTTTCGGAAGGCGGATTTATCGAGGCTTCGGCCCAAAAGGCGCTCATAGACGGCCTGTAATTCTCCCAGCGTGAAGGCTTCCGGCAACAGATGGACCGGCAGCGTCGAATATTCGACCTTGTTTCGCAGCCTTGCAATCGCGGCCTTCAGGATGGCGGCATGATCGAAGGCGAGGGGCTCTGCGACGGCCTCGCCATTGATCGGCGACCAGGCGACATCAATGACATTGCCACCCTGCTGCAGGGCGGCCGCGTCCAGCGAAATCAACGCCATATAGGTCACGCTGAGGCTCCAGCCGCGAGGATCGCGCGCGGCGCTTCCGTAGACACCGACCTGTTCAAGATAGGGCGTGGCGACGCCGGTCTTGTCGCGAAGCACGCGCCGGGCCGCCGCCTCCAGATCCTCGTCTTCATCGACATGGATCCACCCGCCGGGCAGCGCCCAAGCGCCAGCGAATGGTGCGCCGCCGCGGCGCGCCAGCAAAACCTCAAGCCCGGCCGCCGTCAGCGCAAAAATGGCAAGATCGACCGAGACGATCGGCCTTTGATAGGAGTCTTCGAAGCTGCTCATGCTGTGGAACATAGCGCGCCATCCCCTTAGTGTAAAGTTTCAACTAACTTAGTTGACATTAATCACTAAGTGGTGTTTCTTTGCGCCGTGGCGGCTTGCAAGGCCGTCTTCTTCGCTCAGGAGGCACTCATGTTCGGATTTCGTTTCATCAAGGCGCAGCCGACCCAGTATGTGATCCAGTATCGCAATGGTCGGCCCCAGCGTGAGGGCGCCGGGCTCTCCTTCTGGTACTTCGCGCCGTCGACCTCGCTGGTCGTGGTGCCGACTGCGAGCGTCAACGAACCGTTCATTTTTCCGGAAGTGACGTCGGACTTTCAGGAAGTGACTGTCCAGGGCCAGATCACCTACCGCATCGCCGATCCGAAGCGGACCGGAGAACTGCTTGATTTCTCGCTCAACGCCAAGGGTGTCTACGGTTCGGAAGATCCGCAGAAGCTGTCGCAGCGATTGATCGACCAGGTTCAGGTGGCGATGCGGGCCGAGGTGCAGGCCTTGTCGCTGAAGGAGGTGCTGGCCGCCGGCGAATTGCTGGTCGGTCGCGTCGCCAACACGCTGCATGGTCACCCGGCGCTGCAGGCGCTGGGTCTGGAACTCCTGAGCCTGTCGATCCTGGCTGTGAAGCCGAAGCCGGAGACCGCCAAGGCTTTGGAGGCAAGTGCCCGCGAGGCGCTGTTGCGCAGCGCCGACGAGGCGATCTATGCGCGCCGCAACGCGGCCGTCGAGCATGAACGCACGATCAAGGAAAACGAGCTCGCCACTGAAATTGCCGTTGAAAACAAGAAGCGCCAGGTGCGTGAGGCGCAGATGGATGCGGAACGTTCGGTACAGGAGCGGCAGTTGCAGATCCGGGCCGAGGAGATGACCGGCAGGATCGCCCTGGAAGAGCAGAACAAGTCGTTCGTTGCGCTTGCCTCGGCCAATGCGCGTGAAGAGGCCGATGCAAAGGCCTATGGTCTGGCCGCGATGATGAAGTCGTTCGGCGATGCCGATCCGAAAGTGCTGCAGGCGCTGGCATCGGTCGGCATGGATCCCGGCCAGTTGATGGCACTCGCCTTCCGCGATCTTGCCGACAACGCCACCAAGATCGGCCAGCTCAACGTCACGCCTGATCTCCTGCGTGAAATCATGCAGCCGCAGCCAAGGGGTTAAGTGATGCCGGCCGCAGAGGATAGACGGGCTGACGACAGAAAGATCGTCCTGATCGTGCGTGACACGCGTCTGGACGAGTTGATCGTACGGTTCAACACCGTCCAGCAGGCGCAGTTCTATGTCGAGCATCTCGGCGCGGACTTCGGTGATTATCTGGCGGAACAGCAGCATTACCGGGCGGCCGTGCAGGAGGTCGAAGTCAGCCTTCGCGCAGTCGCGCGGGTGCAGACGCTCAACCGGCGCTATCTCGGCAATTTCATCTTCGGTGCCGATGATATCGTCGTCGTGCTCGGGCAGGATGGTCTTGTCGCCAACACGCTCAAATATCTCGATGGGCAGCATGTGCTCGGCGTCAATCCCGATCCGAAGCGCTGGGATGGCGTGTTGCTGCCGTTCCGTGTGGGCGACGTTCGCAAGGTGATGCCGGAGGCTCTGGCGCAGCGCAGAACACTCAAGCGAGTCAGCATGGCGAAGGCGTCATTGAATACCGGTGAGGTGCTTTATGCGGTCAATGACCTCTTCATCGGCCCGCGAAGCCACGTCTCCGCCCGCTACGATCTCCGGATCGGCGAGGCGCACGAAAAGCAATCGTCGAGTGGGATCATCGTTTCCACAGGCATGGGGTCGACGGGATGGCTGAAGAGTCTCTATGCCGGCTGGACGGGAGCGGCTGCCAGTTTCGGCATGGAGGTACCGGCCGGGCTTGCCGATGCGACATTTCCCTGGGATGCCGAGTTCCTGCACTATTTCGTGCGGGAGCCTTTTCCGAGCCGGACGACCGGCGTTTCCCTGGTATCGGGGCAGATCGCGGCGGAGACGTCGATGGCGGTCGTCTCCGAAATGGCCGAGCATGGTGTCATCTTCAGCGACGGCATCGAGGCCGATTTTCTCCCCTTCAACGCCGGAACGCTGGCAACCATCGGTCTTGCCGAACGGCAGGGGCTGCTGGTGACATGAAAGCAGCCGGCCCGCCTCCGGAATGAGAGACGGGCCGGCTTGTTTGGTCTTGTTCAGGCCTTAGGCAGCCGAGAAGGGTACGGCTACGAATGTCTTGGCGCCATCGCGTTCGATCAGGAGCAGGACGGATTTGCGGCCATCCTTGTTTGCCTGCGCGACGGCGGTCTGCACCTCATGAGCATTGCGGACCGGCTGGTCGTTGACCGAGACGATGATGTCGCCGGTCTGGATGCCGGCGGCAGCCGCCGGCTTGTCCGGGTTGACGTTGGCAACGACGGCGCCCTCGACACTGCGCGGCAGGTTCAGCTGCTGACGCACATCTGGGGTGAGGTTGGCAAGGCCGACACCGATGCTCGGCTGGTTGGAAGGCTGCACCTTGTCGTCGCCACTATCGTTTGCAGCCTGCTTGCTGTCGTCATTGCCGCCGATGGTGACGTTGACGTCCAAGCTCTTGCCGTTGCGCCACAGAGTGACCGAGCGATGGTCGCCCGGGGATAGATCGGCGACAAGCCGCGAGAGATCCTTCGGCGTCTTGACGGTTTCGTTGCCGACAGCAGTGACGATATCGCCACTCTTGATGCCTGCACGGGCAGCCGGTGTGTCGTCATTGACGCTGGCAACGAGCGCACCCTGCGTCTGCGGCAGACCCATGGCATTGGCGACATCCGAGGTTACCGGCTGAATGGCCACGCCGAGATAGCCGTGGTCGATCGAACCGCTCTTTTCGAGCTTGGCGACGATCGTCTTGGCCTCGTCAGAGGGGATGGCAAAGCCGACGCCGACGCTGCCGCCATTCGGCGAGTAGATGGCGGTGTTGATGCCGACGACATTGCCTTCGCGGTCAACGAGCGGGCCGCCGGAATTGCCGTGGTTGATCGGAGCATCGATCTGGATGAAGTCGTCATAGGGGCCGCTATGCAGGTCGCGGCCACGGGCCGAGACAATACCAGCTGTTACCGTCGTGCCGATGCCGAAGGGGTTGCCGATCGCCAGGATCTGGTCGCCGAGCTTCAGCCTGTCGGAATCGCCCCAGGCGATGGTAGCCAACGGCTTCGGCGCCTGGATCTTCAGGACGGCAAGGTCCGACTTGGCGTCGGCGCCCAGCAGCTTGGCGGGCAGTTCGGTGCCGTCGTCGAGCGTCACCTTGATGTCGACGGCATTCTGGATGACATGGTTGTTGGTGACGATGACGCCATCAGGGCTGATGATGAAACCCGAGCCGAGCGCCATGGCGCGCTGGCTCTGCTGCTGGCGCGGTGCCTGCTTCGGGAAGGGAATGCCCTGGTTCTCGAAGAACTGGCGGAATTGCTCGTCCATCGGCGAGTTGCTGCTGTCGGCGCTCGTATCGGTCGCCTTCATCGTGGTGGTAACGGTGACGACGGCGGGCTTGTCCGCATCGACGATCGGGGCGAAGGAGCCGCCGGGTGCGATGATGCCGGCGGGTTCAGCCGCCGAGGCGACGGTTGCGGAGGTGAAGGCAAAAGGCAATGCGCCCGCGCCGGCGATAATGGCGGCGCCAACAATGGCGGCAGTGCGGTGCTTGCGGAGAAGAGATGACATGGCAAAAGTCCCTTGCGAGATCGTTGGAAATTGGCGTCTTGTCCATCTCAGGGACAGGCGTCGAACGGTCCGCGTCAATTCGTTCCGGGAGCTTTGCTCCCGCCTTTACTACGGGAAGCGAAGTATAAAAATGAACTGGCGCTGATAGTTAATATGAGCCGCCAATTGACTTTTACAAATTAAATATTGATCATGTTTTTATTGCAAAATTTTAAGATATTACATGAATTTAATGTTTTTCAGCCGGAATTTTTCCTTATTTAAGGTTGCTGCACCGGCCAGCGCTTGAGAGCCTCCGCTCCGAGTTCCGTCAGCGCATAAATGCCGCGATCGACGCGCTCGAACCAGCCATAAACGTTATCTCTCAGAATTTGCGGCGCCTTTGGCGCTGACGCGCGCATGTCCTTGGGTCGCTGCACGCCATTTTCGAGCGCAGCGGCACAGACGAGGGCCTGCTGGCGATAGGCGGTCATGATCGGTTTGCGCGTGCTGCCGCCAAGAGCGGGATCACCCTTTCGCCGGCGATGTTCTTCAACAAGGCGTGATCTGCGACGTGCATTCTTGCGCGGCATCGGCCCGATCGGGCTGACGACGATGTCGACGCTGCCATTATCAGATACGGCGAGCATGCCGAAACCCAGCCGACGGCAGAGGTCGCGGAAGCGCCGGTCGCTTTCCCGGCCCTTGCCCTTCGCCGAGACCCGGGCGGCAATCCATACTTCATCGCTGGCGGCGGCGCGATCGACGGCCTGCAGGACCAGCTCGAGATTGAAAGAGAGCTTCAGCTCGCAGATGACGACAACGGGAGGCTCGTCGTCATTGAGCCCGACAAGATCGCAGCCGCCGATCTCGCCCTTCACGGCATAGCCGGCAGCTTCGAGAAATGTCTTGATCGGGAGATAGAGTTCGGTTTCCAAATAATGCTGTCCGGCCTGGGGATATCGGGGTTGAGTTTATCCGATTCGGTTAACCAGAAAGTCGATAAACGCCCGGATACGGGCCGCCAGATGTTCGTGACCGGCGTAGACGGCATGGACGTTTTCGATATCCTCCGGATTGAAGTCCTCCAGCACGGCCACCAGCCGCCCTGCATCGAGATCCGGCTGCACGTGAAATTGCCCGATACGGGCAAGCCCCACGCCTTCCAGGCAGAGGCTGCGCACCGTCGGGCCGTTGTTGGCCTGGAGATTACCCTCGACGGTTATGACGAAATGCGCGCCTGTCGCCGGATCGCGAAAAGGCCAGGCTTCGGCGGTTGGACGAAAATTGAAGGTCAGGCAATTATGGTGCGCCAGATCCTCGGGTGTCTTCGGAAGGCCGCGCCTTTCGATATAGGAGGGCGATGCGATGACGACGCGGCGGCTTTCCAGCAGCTTGCGGGCCTTCAGCGAGCTGTCCCGCAATACGCCTGAGCGAATGGCGACGTCGGCGCGCTCGCCGACAATGTCGATGACGCTGTCGGTGAGTGAGAGGTCGAGCTCGATCTCCGGATAGCGCGCCAGAAAATCGGGTATCAGCGGCACGATGCAGCTCACCCCAAAGGCGACTGAGGAGCTGACGCGCAACAGCCCGCGTGGGGCGGCCGCTCCGCCCGCTGCCACGATCCGCTCTGCTTCCTGAATATCCGCGAGGATCGCCTGCGCCTTTTCGAGGTAAATCTCTCCTTCCGGCGTCAATTGCAGCGAGCGCGTCGTGCGCACGACAAGACGGGTGTCCAGCCGCTCCTCCAGCCGGGTCACGAGCTTGCTGACGGCGGACGGGGACAGGCGCAGTTTCCGCCCGGCCGCCGAGAAGCTGCGAAGCGTCGCCACCTGAACGAAGACGTCCATCTCGCCGGCACGATTGTCCACGTCTTCCTCCTGGCTTTGAATTCAATTCACAAGTGTTCGGTTTATATAGGCGATTATCGATTGAATGTCTTGGCCCCATATTCCCATCCGAACAAGAACCAGTGCAGCCGGAATTTACCGGGTGCCTTTTCGATTGGGTGATCCCATGCCTCTCGCTCTCTTTGCGTTGACGATCGCGGCCTATGCGATCGGAACAACCGAATTCGTTATCGTCGGACTGCTGCCCACCGTGGCGAACGACCTTCACATCAACTTGCCGCTCGCCGGCCTCATCGTCAGCGTCTATGCGCTCGGCGTCACCTTCGGCGCACCGATCCTCACCGCGCTCACCGGTCGCATCGAGCGCAAGCCGCTGCTGCTCGGCCTGATGGCGCTGTTCATCATCGGCAACAGCATGGCCGCCTTGAGCCCGTCCTATGCGCCGCTTCTGGTCGCCCGCGTGTTCTCGGCCTTTGCTCATGGTGTCTTCTTCTCCGTCGGCTCGACCATCGCTGCCGATCTCGTGCCGGAAAACCGCCGTGCCTCGGCAATTGCCATGATGTTCATGGGCCTGACGGTTGCCATCGTCACCGGTGTTCCCCTTGGCACCTTCATTGGCCAGACCTTCGGCTGGCGCGCTACCTTTGCCGCCGTCGCAGCTCTCGGTGTCATCGCCTTTGCCGGTATTGCGCTTCTGCTGCCGTCGAACCTGAAGAAGGCCCCGCCGGCCACTATCGGCGAACAGGTCCGCGTGCTTGCAAGCGGCCGATTGCTGATCGTCTTTGCCATGACCGCGCTCGGTTACGGCGGTACTTTCGTCACCTTCACGTTCCTGGCTTCTATCCTGCAGGAAGTGACCGGCTTTGAAGCTTCTGCCGTCAGCCTCATCCTGATGCTCTACGGTATCGCCATAGCTATCGGCAATGTCGTCGGTGGTCGCCTTGCCAACGGCAATCCGGTCCGCACGCTGACATGGCTTTTCGTTGCTCAGGCGATTGTGCTGGCGCTCTTTACCTTCACGGCCGTCTCGCCCTGGCTCACCATTCCGACGCTCGCAGCCCTTGGCTTCCTGTCGTTCGCAACCGTGCCTGGACTGCAGCTCTATGTCGTGCAGCTTGCCCGCGAAGTTCGCCCGGCCGCAGTTGATGTCGCTTCGGCGCTTAACATCGCCGCCTTCAATCTCGGCATTGCCGCCGGTGCGTGGGTCGGCGGGCTGGTGGTGGAATCCTCGCTTGGCCTCGGTGCCACGCCTTGGGTCGGTGCGATCCTGGTCGTCGCTGCCCTGGTGTTCACTCTGTGGAGCGGCGCGCTCGACCGCCGCTCGGCCTCTGCAACGCAGGCCGTTTCCTGCGCTGCCTGATCAGACTTTGCAATTGAAAGGACAATCCATGCAAATCGTCAACGCCAACGGCGCTTCCATTCCCGCTCTCGGCTTCGGCACTTTCCGCGTGCCAGGCCCCGATACCGAACGCATGGTGGCGCATGTACTTCGCAACGGCTATCGCCACATCGACACCGCCCAGATCTACGGCAACGAGGCCGAAGTCGGTAATGGTATCAAGCACTCCGGCATTGCCCGCGGCGATCTCTTCCTGACCACGAAAGTCTGGGTCGAGAACTATCGCCACGACGCTTTCATCGCCTCAGTCGACGAAAGCCTGACAAAGCTGAAGACCGACTATGTCGACCTCCTGCTTCTGCACTGGCCGAACGATGCCGTGCCGCTTGCCGAACAGATCGGCGCTTTGAACCAGGTGGCCAAGGCAGGGAAGGTGCGCCATATCGGCGTTTCCAACTTTAACCGGGCGCTGATGCGCGAGGCCGTGACGTTGAGCGATCTGCCGCTCGTCACCAATCAGGTCGAATTCCACCCCTATCTCGATCAGTCCGCTGTCATCGGGACGGCCAGGGATCTCGGCATGTCGGTGACGGGCTATTATGCCATGGCTGACGGGAAGGTCCTGTCTGACGCGGTGCTGAAGGAGATCGCAGGCCGTCACGGAAAATCGGTTGCGCAGATCGTCCTGCGCTGGATCGTGCAGCAGGGTCTGGTTGTCCTGTCGAAGACCGTGTCCGAAAGCCGCGCAATGGAAAACGCCGCTGTCTTCGATTTGGTACTGACGCAGGATGAGATGGCGGCAATCCATGCACTTGCCCGGCCGGATGGCCGCATCGTCAGCCCTGATGGCCTTGCCCCGGTCTGGGACCAGGCAGCTTAATTCTAAAATGAGGGAGCCGGATCAACGGCTCCCTTTCTGCGTTCCTGGGGTCAAGCCTTGAAGTCGAGCTTGACCTCGCACGCGCCGACGGACGCCGGCAAGAGCGGCTTGCGGATGCGCTGGCCGAATTGCCGCTTGAAGCCGAAGACATTGCCGATCAGGCTCTTGGTATAGAGGCCCGGGCCGCTCGAATAGGTGCGCCAGCCACCGTCGACAGCAATATCGCCCGCCTTGACGCGGCCCCAATCGGACGAGGCCTTATAGCGATCGTCGAAAGCGGCGTCGCTGCTGCTGAAATAGGTGTTGCGCTGGCGCAGCGAGGCATGGTCCAGCCGGCCGCTGACTGCGATCGGATTGGCGAGCGCCAGGGCGGCCCAGACCGCTTCTGCATCGTCATCGAGCGCAAGGGCTTCGCAGTAGCGCAGATGCGCATGCACATACATCAGCCCGATCTCGCGGCCGAAGAAGGAGGAGGATTCGGCGCGACGGAACAGCTTTTCCGGACCACCGGAATAGGTCGCCGGCTTTTCCATCAGCCGCACGCCATCCGGGAAGAGGAGATTGTCGCGGATGATCTTCATGTGGGCATGACGCTGATCCGGCGTAAACAACCCGCCGATCATCGGCTGGGTCATCGCGATCAGCGAGTAATGCAGGCCGGTGCGGGTATCCTCTGGGTGCAGCAACAGCTCGACGCCATCATGGCTCGGATCGAAGACGCCGTAGCCTGCCACGATGCCGTCGCGCATCAGCAGCCGGTTGAAGTCGGCGCGCATGGCAACAGCCGTTGCCTGAAGCGACTGCGCTTCTTCATTGCGGCTGGCAAGCGTGAGGATGCTCGCATAGCGCACCAACTGTTCGTACAGCAGAGAGACGGTCCAGCTGCTGACCATCCAGTCGCGCAGGTGCGGATCGGCCGGCTGCAGACTGTCGTTCCAGTCGCCCTCGCCATAGCGGATGAGGCTGGTGCCCGGCACGAAGCGGCTGCGCACGGTTTCGAGCAGCTTTTCGACGTGATCGGAGATCGTCGCGCGCTCCGAGGTCAGCAGCATGGTGTCGTCGGCACGCCATGGCACGGTTTCGGCAAGGAAAGCGATATCGCCCGTCGCCTCGATATAGTCGCACAGCGCCTTGAGCGGCCAGACGACGATATCGCCATGGGCCTCACCGGCGCGGATATTGGCATACGGCTCCAGCATGAACCATTGCGGCCAGTCGCCACGATCGCGATACTGCTCGGAAAAGAGCGTGCTGAGGATTTCTCGGGTTTCCTCGTCATGCTCATAAGCCAGCAGGAATTCCACCGGACCCTGGCAGACGTCGCGCGTTCCCCAGGCAGCACCGGTATATTGCTCGAGCCCATGCGGCACGCTCAGATGCACGATCGCATCATGGGCAATCCAGGGCACCATGACGGCCTGCGCCAAAACATCCGGGTCATCACCCTCGATGCGGGCGTTGCGCGTCACATGGCTCCAGAAGCGTTGTGCCGGCACGAGCATTTCTTCGCTCGTCACACCCGCGGCATAGCGCTTGGCAAAAGCCTCGCCTGCCGCCGCATCGGCCATCGAGCCGGTGACGGCAAAGCGCAACCCTTTCGTGGAATGCGACTTCAGCGCGATGAACGGGCCGTTGCGGGAGGCGCCGTCATCATAGAGCAGTTCGTCGCCGCCAAAGGCCTCGAAAGCTTCCGGCGTCGAGGTGACGAGATGGTAGGCCGCGTTCGGGTAGCGATCCCAGAGCCACGAGGGTTGCGGGCGAAAGGAGATCCGCTTGCCAGCTGTATCGATCGCAATATTGGCGACGGCTTCATAATCACGCTCGCCGAGCACGATGTGGCCGAAGACGAGGAAGCGGCAGGCATGCCCATCCACCGATACGCTCCACTGCATGGCCGGATCGTTGCCATCGGCGATTGCCGAGACGGTGATGGTGCGGCCGGACAGCCGGTAGATCCAGCTGGTGTCGCTCAAGCCCATCTCGAAGGCGGCGGGCACGCCCAGCAGGCGCCAGCCGTCGCCGAGATCGACGAGAATGCGCAACCCGCTTGCCCGCGTCAGATTGTAAGGATCGCGGGAAACGGAAAAGAGCTTGTGGAAGGAGGTGTTGCCGATAGTCAACTGCGCGGCGAAGATGCCCTGCATCCAGCAAGTTGCGGCCAGAGTCTTGTCGTCGAGCAGCATGTTCTGTCCGCTGCGGATGATGGCGCCGTGGCGGCGCGCCACGACACGTTCCTTTTCGCGTAGCACGATGTGCCTGTTATGCGGCCCATCCGGCACGAAGAAGGAAATGAGCCTTCCGTCCACATGTTCTTCAAGCATGCGCTTGGGATAAAGCGCATCGATATCCGCCTGACCGAGGCTTTCGCTGACGGCAAAAGGCGCATCCTGCACAAGGCTGCGGGCTGCGGGCTCGGCGGCAATCGCGCCGTCGCCAAGTTCCCCCGTCAGCTTGGAGAGGCCATCGAGGCGGGCAAGGTCGGCGTCGCTGGAAGCAGCCGGATGATCGGCAACGAAGAGGCCAAAGAAGGTCGTTGCGGCCGTCGCACCCGGTGCGAGCGAAAGCGGCTTCGACTGGATCGCCGGGCAGGCAACCTCGTGCTGTCGACGCAGGCTCGGAAGGTTGGTGCCAAAATCCGGCACCATGACGCCATCATTGTCTTTCGCCGGCACGATAAGCTGGATAGCGTCGGTCGCAAAGGCTGCCGCACCTTCAAGGCATCCCTGTGCCAGCCACGGGTTGCGTTTGCCGCCCTGCTGGAGGTTCTGCCGGTTCATGACCACGGGTCCGAAGGCGGCATGGCTGGCAATGTGATGGTCGATATATTGCGAGGCATAGGCCTCGCTGTTCATCAGGAAGCCGCGATCGCCAAGGCCGACATCCTGTAGGAGAATGAGATCTGCCGCGAGCGTCGCGCCGGTCGTGTTTTCGAGCGATACTTGCCAGAACCATGCGGTTTCGCTCGGATGCAGCCGAAGGCTGACCGTGTGCTTGATCTCAGCCGTCTCGCCGCTCCAGGAGAAGCCGCCCTCGGCATGACCGAAACGCACGGCAGCCTTCGGGCCAACGATCTCGACCGTTTCAGGCTTGGCGCCGCCGACGCGCAGATAAAGCCTTCCGATACCGCCATAGATAGGCGATCCCAGCACCTGGTTGATCATGACGCCGCCCTGCTGATCGGCGAAATCGATCGAAAACAGCGTGCCGTTCGGCAGCGCCGAAGCCGAAAGGCCGGCACTATTGGTAAGCGTGGTAAGACCGAGTTCTTCGCGACGGGGCGTCTGAAAGTTGCGATTGAAGTCCGAGGACATAAGCTAGGTCTCGCTGATTCATGGATCGGATGGGCGCACTAAAGCATAAGGTAGAGCCTGAATATAGGAGGCATTTCGCCATTCGCGAGCGCAATCTTTTGTGACGGCTTGCCGGAGAAAGACGGAAAACATCAGATCCGACCCGGCGCCGGGCGCCGGATCTTTTAGCCGTAAACAATGCCGGCCTATCGATGCGTCGAGGTCTCCGCGACCTGATTGGCCGTGCGGATGACCGCGGACAAATCGGCTTCCTCAAAGGCCTCTTTCGAGATGCCGCTGATGCGGAAGGTCCTGTCTTCACCGGGCATCAGGTTGACGAGCATGTCGTCGACCTCGGCATTCGGGCTGATGCGATCGACGAACAGGCAGAGGTCCCGCAGCAGCGTATGCGCCGTGATGGTCACCGCAATTCCATCGCCGGTCTCGACGGTCTGAATATCGAAGCGCGGATGTGGATAGCGCAGCTCCATATCCTTCTCGAAGAACCACCAGGCTTCGGCATCACCAAGGCGGGCGCGCAGAAATTCCCGTCGGGGATCGCCCGGCGTTGCCACGTCGTCCGGGATCGCGATGTCGGCATTCTCGAAGCGGTCGCAGAGGACGCGCCAGACGGAATGATGAGCCAGCAGCTTGCCGTTGAAATCGAAGCGCTCGATGGTGAAAGGCACGCGCCAGAACAATGTCGCATCGTTGGCGGCAACGGCGGCAAGCCCATCGCCGCGCGGCTGGATGGTCAGGAGATGCGGGGCGTAGCTGTGCTTCAATGCGTACCAGAGCGGTTTCTTGCGCCCGGCGCCGTCGATCGCCGCCCATGACGTCACCGGCCAGCAATCATTGAGCTGCCAGACGATCGTGCCCATGCAGGTCGGCCGGTGCGAGCGCATGTGATCGATGCCGAAGCCGATGGCACGCGCCTGATTGAGTTGGGTGACGAATAGCCAGTCATCGAAATTCTGCGGGTGCGGGAACCAGCCTTCCAACCCCTGCAGCAGCTTGTCGTTGCCGCCCGTTGCCTTTTGATGGTGCAGGACCCCGGGGGAGGCGGGTGCGCGATCCGCCTCGCGCACGGATTGCGTCAGTGTCGCGAAGGTCGAGGGCGCCTGCCAGCCGAATTCTGAGCAGAAGCGGGGGATATAGTTGCGGTAGGTCTCGTATCCCACCTCGTTCCAGACGTCCCAAATGTGCTTGCAGCCATGCTCGTCGGCATTCGGCGCGATCTCCATCGAGCCGGAATAGGGGCTTCCCGCCCAATAGGGCCGGGTCGGATCGATTTCCGCCACGAGCTTCGGCAGCAGATCGAGGTAATAGCCGGCGCCCCAGGGGCGATTGCCGAGCACGTCCTGCCAGCCCCAGTCGAAATAGCCCCAGATATTCTCGTTGTTGCCGTTCCAGATCACCAGCGAGGCGTAGGGCATGAGCCGGGTGATGGCTTCGCGCGCCTCCGCCTCGATCTCGCTGTAGACAGGCTCTTCTTCGGGATAGGTGGCGCAGGCAAACAGGAAATCCTGCCAGACCATGATACCGGCGGCGTCGCATTCTTCATAGAACGTATCGGTCTCGTAAATACCGCCGCCCCAGACGCGCAGCAAATTCATGTTGGCATCGCGCGCCTGGGCGATCCGCTCGCGATAGCGCTCTCGCGTCACGCGCGGCAGGAAGCAGTCATCCGGAATCCAGTTGGCGCCGCGGGCAAAGACCGGCACGTCGTTGACGACGAGGGTGAAGGCAGAGCCGATCTCATCCGGCGTCGTGTCTAGCCGCACGGAGCGGAAGCCGACGCGGCGAGTCCAGTCGTCGAGAGATGCACCATCGGAGCCGAGCAGTTGCAGCTCGAGGTCGTAGAGCGGCTGGTCGCCGAGCCCATGCGGCCACCAGACTTGCGGATTGTCGATGCGGCACTCGATCTGCGCGTGGGTTTCTCCCTGCGCAACACGGACTTCCGAGCGCTTGCCGCCGACCGACAGCACCAAGGCCACGCTATCCGTACCCTTCGTCGCCCATTCGATCTCGACATGCAGGCGCGCGACGCCCTGGCCGCCCTGCAGCGTGATCTCCGGTCGAATGCTGCCGAGGCGCGCCTTCGACCAGCTTTCCACGGCGATCGGTTGCCAGATACCCGAGGTGACGACGGTCGGACCCCAGTCCCAGCCGAAATTGCAGGCCATCTTGCGGATGAGATTGCTCGGGCCGGGATAGTTCTGGGGAATATCGGCGGCGCTGCCGAGCTGCTTGCGGACCTCTTCGCCATGTTCATAGGCGGATTGGAAATCGACGATCAGCTCGTTACGGCCGCTTTTGAGGCTGTCGCCGATATCGAAGCGGTAACTGCGGTGCATGTTGCGGGTTTCGCCGAGGACTTTGCCGTTCAGCTCCAGGCGCGCCGCAGTGTCGAGGCCGAGGCAGGATAGATCGACGCGATCGGCGTCTTCGCCGTCCCAGTCGAAGGCGAGCCGATAGCGCCAGGCGGAGCGACCAATCCAGTCCTGCGAGATTTCGTTGACGTCGAGATAGGGGTCGGTGATCAGCTGCGCCGCCATCAGGTCGAGATGCACGTTGCCGGGCACGGCCGCCGCAATGCTGTTCGGCAGCGACGGTGCGCTGGAGGGCGCGCGAAGGCGCGAGATGGTCCAGCCGGTGTCGAGCGTCTGTCTTTTCATGTCATGGATCCGTGATGAAATGGATGTCTCAAATGGCCTTCGGCGCGATGAGTTGCGGCCCGGCCCGCAGGTGGCGGTTCATATGATGAGCTTAGGCGATTCGATCCCGTTGTTCCAACGCTTCCATGATGTCGCCCTGTTCACCATAGGCGGTGTCGACGGTTTTTGCGAAGCTTTCCCTGCCTCCATCAGTGGCCGTAACAATGGCTACGGAATGCCATAGACTTGTGACAGCGCATGATTGTCGGCAAACCTCGCCGATTGTCTTATGCCCGGATCGAGGTCATATCACCTAATGTCCAAGAGATCGGCAAGGTCGACATCGTTCTGATCAATCAAACGGCATGTTTGCAAGAACACTCGTTTCGCTGCCGAGTTATCGCGAAAATAAAGCGGCTGGTTGCATATTCGATAGGCTTTTGCTTAAAGTTTAAGCTAGTCTAGTATTTTGATTTTATTTAACTTTTTCGATTATAAATCTGCAATTCGCTAATATTTCAACTCGAATTGGCAAGGTCGACCTGTCCATGAATTCCGTCTGGCCGGACGCCCCGAACGATGATTTTCGATCGCTTTTCAAGACGCATCCCTCGCCGATGTGGGTCTATGATCCGCAGACGCTGAAATTCCTGATCGTCAATGACGCAGCGCGCGATCTCTATGGCTATACGCATGCTGCTTTCGCCGTCATGACCGTGCTTGATATCCGGCCTGAGGAAGAGCGCGAGCGCATGCTCGATGCCGTGCACCAGCGCACCGACATGGAGATGGCGCAGCGCTGGACGCATCTGAAGGCCGATGGCCAGACGTTCGAGGTTTTGACCTACGGCCGTGAGATCTGCTTCGATGGCAAGGCCGCGATCCTGGCGATCGTCCAGGATCGCTCCGAGGTCAACGCTGCCCGTCGTCAGGTCGATGCCACGCAGTCGCTGCTCGACAGTATCGTCGACAATCTTCCGGTCGGCGTCTTCGTCAAGGATATGGCGAGGGAAGGCCGTTACATCCTGTTCAACGAAGCCTGTGGCGGCATCATTGGGCAACGCGCGAAAGATGTCGTCGGCAAGCCGGATGAGGCCGTATTTTCGGACGAGCAGACCGCGATTTTTCGGGAGCAGGACAGGCTTGCCTTCGACACCGGCTCAACCGTCGGGTTCGAAGAGACTATCCATGCGCTGGATGGCGTTCCGCGCATCATCAAGACAGCAAAGCGCGTGCTCCCGGCTCCGAAGGGGCAGGCGCCGCGCTACCTTCTCGGCATCTCGCAGGACGTCACGGAGGAGCGCAGCGTCGAGGCGAAGCTTGCGCATCTCGCCATGCACGATTCCCTAACAGGCCTGCCGAACCGGGCCTTCTTTTCTGAGAGCATCGTGCGGCAGGTAGCCTCCGCGACGCCGGAAAAGCCGATTGCGCTGCTCTATATCGATGTCGATCATTTCAAGCATATCAATGACAGCAAGGGCCATGCTGCCGGTGACATGCTGTTGCGTCAGGTCGCCGAACGCCTCCTGCAGCTTGCCGAGAAGAGCGATCTGGTCGCGCGCCTCGGCGGCGATGAGTTCGCGCTGGTGCTGAAAATGACCGATGCGGGGCGGGCCCAGCGTTTTGCGGATCTGCTGCTGCTCTCGCTTTCCGTGCCCTTCGATCTCGACGGCGTGCGCGAACATGTGACCTGCAGTATCGGCATCGCGATGGCGCCGGAGCACGGCAGCGATGCCGACGTACTGATGCGGGATGCGGATCTGGCGCTCTATGCCGCCAAGGGCAGCGGTCGGTCGACCTATCGCTTCTACCAGGCCGACATGCGACTTGAGGCGGAGCGGCGCCATCAGCTTACCCTCGAGCTTCGGGAAGCCCTGCAGAACGGCGAATTCGAACTCCACTATCAGCCGATCATCCGGCTGGACAATGACGGCCTGTCGGGTTTCGAGGCTCTGATCCGCTGGCGCCATCCCAGGCGCGGTCTCATCGCGCCGGCCGAGTTCATCCCCGTTGCCGAAGAGACCGGCATGATCGTGCCGATCGGCGACTGGGTGCTGCGGGAAGCGTGCCGGACTGCCGCACATTGGCCGGACAATCTGAAAATCGCCATCAACCTGTCGGTCTATCAATTCCGCCATGCAAGCCTGCTTGCCAGCGTCGTCACGGTTCTCGATGAAACCGGCCTCAGCCCCGGGCGGCTGGAGATAGAAGTCACCGAATCCGTCCTGCTTTCCGAGGTCGAGCAAAGCCTGTCGCTGCTGCGCGCCCTGAAGGAGCTCGGTATCCGCATCGCTATCGACGATTTCGGCACCGGCTACTCGTCGCTCAGTTACCTGCGTTCGTTTTCCTTCGACAAGATCAAGCTGGATCGCAGCTTCGTCGCCGGCATGGAGACCGATCCGGGCAATCTGGCGATCGTGCGTGCCGTGGTCGGTATTGCCTCTGGTTTCAATGCGGTGACGCTCGCCGAGGGCATTGAAACGGAAGCACAATTGGCGAAGCTGCGCGCCGAAGGCTATAACGAGGTGCAGGGCTTTCTACTTGGGCGGCCGATGCCACGTGCGGAGGCCGAGGCGCGTATTTTCAGCGAGATCTATCCCCCAAAGGTCATTCGCGCCCGGCAGCCGGTGCATGGATAAAGCCTGAACGATGACGCCTCACCGGGCTGCCAAAAATATTTGAAAAAAATCGATCTCCTCTGTCGGAATGTCTCTCCGGCTGACGTCCTTGGGGCAGCCCAACGCAAGGGCACGACCCATAAACCCGTCCCCAAGGAGAGACGAACATGACCGATACAACAGAACAGACCCAGGCTTCTCAACCGCGCGTGCCGGTGCGTGGCGGTGTCGTGGCCTATCTGACGGTAGATGGCGCGACGAAGGCGGCCGAGTTTTACAAGCGTGCTTTCGGCGCCGAAGAGGCCTTCATGTTCCCGGTCGACGAAAAGGGCCGGACCATGCACATCCATCTCTACATCAACGGCAGCTCCGTCATGCTGGGGGATGCCTATCCGGAATACGGCCATGCGCTGGAAAAGCCGCAGTCTTTCGTCATGCAGCTCGTCGTCGAGGACTTCGATGCGTGGTGGAAGCGCGCCGTCGATGCCGGGCTTGAGGTCATCGTCGAGCCGCAGGTGATGTTCTGGGGTGATCGCTGGGGCCAGCTTCGCGACCGCTTCGGCGTCACCTGGGCCATGAATGCGCCCGTCACCGCATAACGTCTGCAAGCTCTCGGCGCGGAATACGCGCGCCGAGAGCTTCTTCCTAGGCCGTTGGCCTATTCAGCGAGCAAGCTCCGCGTCAGCGGATGAGAGGCATCGGTAAGCCCATCCAAGACCGTGTAATGGTGCTTGTCCGGCTCGACTACCGCTTCCGTTGCGGCGCCAAGCCCGGTCCAGATATTGGCCAGCAAAGCATTCTGGCGAATGAATTCCGCGCGCTCCGCGCCGCCCACCCAGCACGTAAGGCGGACATTGGCTACTGGCTCCAGCAATGCCGGGCTTTCGGCCATTGCTTCGGCGGCATCGATACGAAGTTCCTTGTTCATTTTGCGCTTCATGATCGGACGCAGGTCGTGCAAGCCGGAGATCGCGAGAACATGGCGGATGCGCCTGAGAATCGCCTCGTCTAGCGGCGACGTCGTCGTCATCATTCGGGCGACGAGCTGACCGCCGGCCGAATGCCCCGTCAGAATGATGGGGCCGTCCACCATCTCCGCTGCCTTGGTGATCGCCGCCGCGATCTCCCTGCCGATGCCGCCGATGCGATTTGCCGGGCAAAGCGTGTAAGAGGGGATTGCCACCGCATAGCCGGCCGCAATCGAGCCGGCCGCGAGATGTGACCAATAGCTCTTGTCCAGCTGCAGCCAGTAGCCGCCATGCACGAAAACCACCAATCCCTTTGGGTGGCCTTCGGGCAGGAAGAGATCGAAGCGGTTGCGCTCAGCGGGACCATAGACGAGATCAAGCTTTGCGCGCCCCGCTGCGGAAAGGCTTTCGCGGAAAGACCTGGCTGGCTCCACCCAGGCATCCGGCCATCGATTGCCGTCAACGATGTACGCGCCGTTGGTATAGGCGCTCTCCCAGTCGGTCAGCTTGAAATAGCTCATTTCCAACTCCTCCGTTTCGGCGCTCGGCGACGATCGGTCAGGTTACAGCCGAGCGCACGGCAAAGCGTGCATCTTTCCATGAACCGCTGCGCAAGATCTCTTCCAGAACCGCCGCCGCGCGCCAGACATCGTGAAAACTGACGTAAAGCGGAGTGAAGCCGAAGCGCAGTGTCGAGGGCGCGCGGAAATCGCCGATCACGCCGCTGTCGATCAATGCCTGCATGACCTCATAGCCGTTGCTATGGGTAAAAGAGACCTGACTGCCGCGCCGCTCGCTGTCGCGCGTGGTGTCCAACATGACGCCATATTGGCCGCATTTCGCTTCGACGAGCCGGATGAAGAGATCGGTGAGGGCGATGCTCTTTTGGCGCAGAGCATTCATGTCCACTTCATCCCACAGCGAAAGCGCACCCTTTAGCGCCCTCAGCGAAAGGATGGGCTGCGTGCCGCAGAGGAAGCGCTTGATGCCGGCGTCGCCATCAAAGACTCGCTCGAAAGCAAAAGGCCGGGCATGGCTCCACCAGCCGCTAAGCGGCTGGACGATCGATGCATGGTGGCGGCGCGCGGCATAGATGAACGCCGGGGCACCCGGGCCGCCGTTCAGATATTTATAGGAGCACCCGACGGCGAAATCCGCGTTTGAACCATCGAGATCGACAGGAAGCGCGCCGGCGCTATGGCACAGATCCCAGATCACAAGCGCGCCTGCCGCCTGAATGCGCTTGGTCAGTGCTGCCATGTCGCGCAGTTCGCCGTTCTTGTAGTTGACGTGATTGACGAGCACGACGGCCACACTCTCGTCGATCAGTTCCTCGATGCTATCGGCATCGCGGCCTTCGAGGCGAAGCGTAACGCCGGGACGGGTCGAAGCCACGCCTTCGGCCATATAGAGATCGGTGGGGAAGCTGTCGCCTTCGGCGACGATAACGTTGCGGTCCGGCCGCATCGTCAGGGCTGCATGCAGCGTCTTGTAGATATTGATCGACGTGGAGTCGGTGACGACAGTCTGGCCCTCAGCCGCGCCGATCAACCGGCCGATGCGATCACCGAGTTCGAGCGGAAGATGAAACCAACCGGCGCTGTTCCAGCTGCGGATCAGGCCGTTGCCCCATTCCTCCATGGCCGCCTGGCGCACTTCGGCAAAGACATCGTGGGAGGCCGCGCCCAGCGAATTGCCATCGAGATAGATAACGCCGGCTGGAAGGGCAAAACGGCTGCGGAAGGCGCGCAGTGGGTCGTTCTCGTCCATAGCCTCAATGGCGGCGAGATCGGGAAGGCTGTCCATGATTGTATGGCCTCTTGATTTATTCGCGAATGGTTTCCCGGGTGGCTGCTCCGCCGCGGCTGCGGCGGATGCTCGGTAGCGCCAGCATAATGAGCACGAAGAGGCCCGTGGCGAGTTTCAGGTTCGGCGGCGGCATGCCGGCGGCAAGGCTGAGCGATACGAGCTGATAGTAGACGATTGAGCCAACGAAAGGCGCAAGCAGCTGTCGCAATACGGTCTGCTTGCCGGTGAAGGCTTCGCCGATCATTAGCGCGGCGAGGCCGTTGATCAGGATGCCGATGCCCATATTGACGTCGGCAAAGCCCTGAGACTGCACCATCAATGCGCCGCGGCGGCGAAAACGCGCTGGCGATGCCGACGCCGCCAATGGTCGCGGCCCAGACATTGATGCCCTGTGCCTCTGCCATGTCCGGATTGGAGCCGACGGCGCGCATGGCCGTGCCCTTTTCCGTCTTGAAGTAAAGATTGAGGCCGATGAGGACGATAATGGCGATCAAGCCGGCAACGACGATCTTGCTTGCCGGGAAGCCGGGTTCTGCAAACGGCACCCAGTCGAACACGGTCGGCGAGCCGAAGACGGACAGGTTGGATTTGCCCATAATGGCGAGATTGACGCTGTACAGCATCGTCGACATCAGGATGCCGGCGAGCAGCGTGTGGATGCGGAAACGCAGGTGAATGAATGCCGTGCAGCAACCGGCGGCAAGGCCGATGACGAAGGCCACGATAATGGCGAGTGGTGGAGCGACGCCGGCGGCGAGCAGGACGCCACAGACGCAGCCCCCGAGCGGAAATGCGCCTTCGCTGGTCAGATCCGGAAAATTCAGCATGCGGAAGGGGATCATGATCCCGAGGACGACGAAGCTCAGGATGAAGCTCTGTGCCAGCGTGACCGGTATGAGCGAGACGAAACTCGAAACGGTTGTCTGAATGAAATCCATGATATCAGCTCACCAGCAACATTCGGTCGGTCTTGACGGAGAAATGACCGATGAGTTCGGGCACGGTGATGCGCCGTTTTCCTTCCCCGGTGATTTCCAGATGAAGGCGGCCGGCGTCTAGCATGATGATGCTGTCGCCGAAGTCGACGGCATGCTGCATGTTGTGCGTCACCATCAGCGTCGTCAGCTTCAGCGCCTCGACCGTGCGAACCGTTGCCTGCATGACGATATCGGCGGTGCGCGGATCAAGCGCGGCGGTGTGTTCATCAAGCAGAAGAACATCGGGCGAGCCGCCAACCGCCATGATCAACGAGAGCGATTGCCGCTGGCCACCGGAAAGCAGCTCCACCTTGGTATCGAGCCGATTCTCCAGGCCGAGGCCGAGAACGGCGAGACGCTCCTTGTAAGCGGCAAGGCGCGCAGCGTTCAGCCCGGGACGAAATCCTCGCGTTTTGCCGCGCAATTCGGCCAGAAGCATGTTCTCGCCGACGGTCATGCTCGCTGCAGTTCCCTTCATCGGGTCCTGAAACACGCGCGCCAGACGGGCGGCGCGCTTGTGCACCGGCATGTTGGTCACGTCGTTGCCGTTGATGAGGATCTCTCCGGAATCGAGGCTGAGTGCGCCTGAGATCGCGTTGAGCATGCTGCTCTTGCCCGCGCCGTTCGAGCCGATGACGACGCCGAACTCACCGGATTTGAGGGAAAGTGTCAGGCCGTTGAGCGCGACTTTCTCGTCCGGCTGGCCTCTGTAGAAAACCTTGCGCGCGGATTTGATGTCCAGCATCCGTGCCTCCCTGCAATGTAGGCTTAGAAAATGGCGGCGTTCATGACGCCGCCATGGATCCGAATGATCGTTAGAAGATGCCGCCGATTACTTCGTGAAGCAATTGCAATCGGCAAGCGAAGCCGGGACTTCGGCACCGAAAGCCTTCAGCACGGCCTTGTTGATCAGCGGCGCATGGTCCTTGTAAGCCGGAACGGACGGCTTGATCGTCTTCGGATCGGCACCCTTGAGGATCTGGGCAGCGATCTTGCCGGCATTTTCGCCGACCTGCTCGTAGTTGACGGCGAAGCTGGCCGGGACGACGCCACTGCGAACGGCGGCATCGTCGGAATTGACGATCGGGATCTGTGCCTGGCGGGCGGCGGCGGCAACGGCAGGAATTGCCGGCTGCAGCAGGTTGGAAGCCGGCGTGTAGATCACGTCGGCCTTGCCGGCGAGCGATGCAATGCGCTGCTGGATGTCGTTGACGTTGTCGACACCGACCGGCACGACCTCGAAGCCGGCAGCCGGAGCGGCAGCCTTTACCTTGTCGATCAGCGCAACGTCATTGGCTTCGCCCGGATTGTAAGGCACGCCGAGACGCTTGGCATTCGGCAGCAGCTTTTTGGTGAAGGTCAGGATCGCGGAAATGTCCTGCAGGTCGCTTGAGCCGGTAATGCCGACGTCACCCGAATCCCACGACGGGACGAGCTTGGCGGCGACCGGATCGGTGACCGCGGTGAAGACGATCGGAATGCCGGAGCCGGCGAGCGCCTTCTTGGCGATCTGCGATACCGGTGTCGTGACCGTATACATCAGCTTCGGATGTTCGGACTGCAGCTTGGCGATCATCTGCGGCACGAGCGAAGCGTCGAAGCTCGTATTGCTTTCGGAATAGACGACATCCTTGCCTTCGACGAAGCCATTATCGGCGAGTGCCTTCTTGAAACCGGCGATCGAGGCGTTGAGCTGCGGATGCTCGCCGAAGTTGGCGATTGCAATCTTGATGGGCTCGGCCGATGCCGAGGCGACGCCTGCCATGAAGGCACCGGCAACCACGAGGCTGGACAGCCATTTGGACGTAAAGCTACGCATATTTTCCTCCCGAATGTGTCAAGGAGCCATGTTCCCTCGGCTCTCTTGACCGCGGATCATAGCGACTGCTGCTAGCCTGTCAATTTGTGATATATGATATGCACCGCACGCGCCTTTAATATATAATTTCCCGTTACGGCGATTTTATATATAATCCGGGCCGGAAGAGGGCTGGGATAGAGGTCATGCAGGACAAGGATGCGTTGAGCAAGACTGAGGCAGCCTACTGGCTGTTGCGGCGCGATATCCTCAATACGAGGCTGAGACCCGGCGCATCTTTGCGGCTCGGCGCTCTCCGGGATATTTACGGTGTCGGCTGGACACCACTTCGCGAGGCGCTGTCGCGGCTGGAGGCCGAGAAGCTGGTGACGGCCGTCAGCAATCGCGGCTTTGCAGTAGCACCCGTATCGCGTGCGGAACTGGAAGACCTGATGCGGCCCGCATGGTCGTCGAAATGCCGCTCCTTCTGGAGTCGATCGAAAAGGGCGGCCCGGACTGGGAGTCCGCCGTCGTCACAGCGCATTACCGCCTGTCGCGCTGCAAGATCGTGCCGGACGATGCCTCCGATGAGATGGCCGACGAATGGGACGAGAAGCATACGGCCTTTCATGCCGCGCTCGTCAGCGCGGCAACATCGAACTGGCTCCAGCGTTTCCAGGCCACTATCAGCGACCAGCTTCGCCGCCATCACCGCTTCCTCGGCTTGGCGCCGACACAGCGAGCTGCTGCCGGCCTGACGATCGGCTATGAAAAGGCGGCAGCGGCCCTGCAGGATGCCATGGCGATCGAGCACCATACCGCACTGATGGAAGCAGCCCTCGACCGCGATCTCGATCGCGCCAAGGCGCTGATGACCGAGCACATCGGCTACACGCTGCAGGTCTATATTCGCTCGGAGGATGAGCAAGAGCAGCAAGGGCAAAAGCAGTTCATCGGCACGCGACCATAGAAAATCGCCGCGTCCTTCGATCGAAGGATGACAAACCGTCACGCGCTCCTATTCTCAACAGGGATTTTTCGAATTTCGAGACTGGCCGATCATGATCTCGGTCGTTTGGAGGACATCATGACGCGTGTAGTGGTTATCGGCGCCACCGGCCATGTCGGGACATATCTCGTCCCAAGGCTGGTCGAGGCGGGCCACCAGGTGGTGGCAATCAGCCGAGGCCAGGCGAAGCCCTATTCGCCGAACCGAGCCTGGGAAGACGTCGAAATGCTGACCATGGACCGCGCAGGTTTGGAGAAAGACGGCAGTTTCGGTCCCGCGATCCGCGCATTGAAGGCGGATATCGTCATCGACATGATCTGTTTCACGCTCGATAGTGCCAGGCACCTGACCGCAGCGCTTGCCGGGCATGTCAGTCACTTCCTGCATACGGGTACGATCTGGACGCACGGCTTCTCGACCGTGGTTCCGACGCCGGAGGAGGCGCCAAAGCGGCCGTTTGGTGACTACGGTACGCAGAAGGCGGCAATCGAGACGCATCTTCTGGAAGAGGCTCGCCGCCGGGGATTTCCCGCGACCTTGATCCACCCGGGCCACATCGTCGGACCGGGCTGGTCTCCGCTTAATCCGGCCGGCCATTTCAATCTCTCAGCGTTTTCGACATTGGCGCGCGGCGAAACGCTTGCTTTACCGAATTTCGGCCTCGAGACGGTTCACCATGTTCATGCCGATGATGTCGCGCAGATGTTCTTGGGCGCGATCGCCAATTGGCGCGTCTCGACCGGAGAGGCGTTTCATGCGGTTTCAAGCGGCGCGCTGACGCTCAGGGGCTATGCCGAGGCGATGTCACGGTGGTTCGGTCATGAACCGAAGCTTGAGTTTCTGCCCTATGAGGCTTGGGCAAAGGACCAGACGCCCGAGGATGCGCAGGCCACCTGGGAGCACATCGCCCGGAGCCCGAATTGCTCGATCGCCAAGGCGCAGAAACTGCTCGGCTATCAGCCGCGCTATACATCGCTGCAGGCGGTTCAAGAATCTGTCGCATGGCTGATGGCAAACGGCCGGATCGGTTGACGCGCCAGACTTCAGGCCTTCATCGCCTGAGCCAAGCCTCCATACCCTCGGCCGCCGCTCGCCCGGCGGCAAAGCAGGCCGTAAGCAGGTAGCCGCCCGTCGGCGCTTCCCAATCGATCATTTCCCCGGCGACGAACAGGCCGGGGAGCTTCTTCAGCATATAGCCCTCATCGAGCTCGCTCCAGCGGATGCCGCCGGCCGATGAGATGGCCTCGGCAATGGGCCTTGGTCGCAAAAGCGGGATCGGCAAGGCCTTGATCAGCCGCGCGAGACTTTCCGGATCTGAAAGGATAGGCGGCGCTGCCAGTTCACGGATCAGGCCGGCCTTCACGGCTTCGATCCCCGCGCCCTTGCGCAGGCGGTTGGAAAGGCTGATCTTAGCGTCCTGCCGGGCGAGGTCCCGTGCGAGCCGTTCGGTTGTACGTCCAGGCACGAGATCGACGACGAGCGCAGCTTTGTCTCCGCGTGCCAGCCGGTCGCGCAATGCGGCGGCATGGGCATAGACGAGGCTGCCTTCGATGCCGGTCTGCGAGATGACGAACTCACCGGGAAACGTTCCTGCCTCGGAAGTGGCTGTGACCGCTTTAAGCGGCGCGCCGGCGAAGCGTTCCTTGAATGGCACGCTCCAGGCGACGTCGAAGCCGCAATTGGCCGGCTGGAAGGCGGCGATATCGATCCCCTTGTCTTCGAGCCAGTCGACCCATGCCGCATCCGAACCCAATCGAGGATAGCTGGCACCGCCAAGCGCGAGCAAAGCGGCGTCATAGTCGATGATCTCGCGTCCCTGTGGTGTCTCCAGAACCAGGCCGCCATCGGCGAAACCGGACCAACGGTGCCGCGTCATAACCCTCACACCTTGGGCCTTCAGCCGCGCGAGCCAGGCGCGCAGCAGGGGCGACGCCTTCATGGTCTTCGGGAACACACGGCCGGAGGAGCCGATAAATGTCTCCGTGCCCAATCCTTCGGCCCAGGCCCTGACGTCGTCCGGTCCAAAGCAGCCGAGCGCGGCGCGCAGCCGGGGTGAGGCCGTACCGAAGCGGTCGGCGAAGAGACGGAACTCTTCCGAATGGGTGATGTTCAGCCCGGATTTGCCGGCCAGCAGGAATTTGCGCGCAACCGTCGGCATGCTGTCATAGACCGTGACACGATGGCCCGAAGTAGACAGAACTTCTGCCGCCATGAGCCCGGCGGGGCCGCCGCCGATGATTGCGATCTGCTTTTCAGCCATGGGCCAATCCGGTGCCAATTACCATTCGTTCTCTTGAGCCGGACCGGCCACGAAAGCAAGATCGTTCCATCCATATCCAAGGAAACTCGTACCTCAAGCAACGGCTTTCATTATGACATATCCACATTTAAATCGATATAACCGTCTGGTTACTACGGCCCGCGAATCGCCGGGGGCTGTCAACTGATGCGATGATCGGTTACTTATCGGCGACAGGAAGGGCCTTTAAGCCTTGTGAGATGTCGCCGGGAGCCATGATGTCGGAAGCCAGAACCGTGAAACGCCGCGCCAAGAGCGCAGACGCTGCGAATGCCGACGAAGGGGCATCGCGTGCGACTGCGGAACGGCCGCGTCTGAGGGACGCGGAGCGCACGAGCAAGGCGATCCTGGCTGCAGCGACGAAGGAGTTTGCCGAGCGCGGCTATGGCGGCGCCCGCGTTGATGCCATTGCCGAGCGTGCCAAGATCAACAAGCGGATGCTCTACCATTATTTCGGTGGCAAGGATGCGCTCTATGTCGCCGTTCTCGAAGGCAGCTACATTGCCATCCGCTCGGCCGAGGCCAGGCTTGATCTCACGCATCGCTCGCCCAGGGATGGCATGCGCGAGCTTGTTGTTTTCACATGGCAATATTTCCTGGATCACCCTGAATTCCTTGGCATTCTCAGCACGGAAAACATGCACAAGGCCCGCTTCCTGAAGCGGTCGGCCCGCATTTTCGAGCTGCATTCCCCCTTGGTCGCGGAAATTTCCGGCCTGCTGGATCGAGGCGCGGCCTCCGGTGATTTCCGTCCCGGCTGCGATCCGGTGAAGATATACATGAGCATCGCCGCGCTTGGCTCGTTCTTCCTGACGAACCGCTGGACGCTGTCGACGATCTTCCGGCGCAATCTCTCGGACAAGGGTGAAATCGAGGCCTGGGGCGAGCATATCGTCGAGGTCATTTTCGCCTATCTGCGCCCCTAAGCGCCTTTCAGCCACTCTCTCCGTAATCCCTGCTTTGCGCTCTTGCTTCTGGGCGTTGACAGGCGTGCATTGGCATGTCAGTTATGTAACTATATGGTTATTTACGGGAGGAATGGCTTATGGCGACAAGGCCAATCGGGATCATCATGCACGGCATCACCGGACGCATGGGCTACAATCAGCACCTGCTGCGCTCCATCCTGGCGATCCGCGAGCAGGGCGGGGTGCTTTTGTCGAATGGCGACAGGCTGATGCCAGAGCCGGTGCTTGTCGGCCGCAATGCCGAGAAGATCGAGGCGATTGCCCGCAAGCACGGCCTGGCGAAGACGACGACCGATCTCGATGCCGCTCTGGCCGATCCCTCCAATGCGATCTTCTTCGATGCCGGCTCGACGCAGATGCGTGTCGAGTTGCTGGAGAAGGCGATTGCCGCCGGCAAGCATGTCTATTGTGAAAAGCCGATCTCAGAGACGCTGGAAGAAGCGCTGTCAGTGGCAGCGTCCGCCGAACGACGCGGCGTCAAGAATGGCGTCGTGCAGGACAAGCTGTTCCTGCCGGGCCTGCGCAAGATCGCCATGCTGCGCGACAGCGGCTTCTTCGGAAAAATCCTGTCGGTGCGCGGCGAGTTCGGCTACTGGGTGTTCGAGGGTGATTGGGGCGTGCAGGCGCAGCGTCCGTCGTGGAACTACCGCAAGGCCGACGGTGGCGGCATGATCCTCGATATGCTGCCGCATTGGCGCTATGTGCTCGACAATCTGTTCGGCGAGGTCAGGTCGGTGAGCTGCCT